>CAVPUJ010000002.1:0-312500 GCA_963708915.1 uncultured Actinomycetota bacterium | reverse complement strand
ACGGTAAGACGTCGTGGAGGACCGAACCCACCTAGGTTGAAAACTGGGGGGATGACCTGTGGATAGGGGTGAAAGGCCAATCAAACTCCGTGATAGCTGGTTCTCCCCGAAATGCATTTAGGTGCAGCGTCACGTGTTTCTTGCCGGAGGTAGAGCACTGGATAGCCGATGGGCCCGACCAGGTTACTGACGTTAGCCAAACTCCGAATGCCGGTAAGTGAGAGCGTGGCAGTGAGACTGCGGGGGATAAGCTCCGTAGTCGAGAGGGAAACAGCCCAGACCATCAGCTAAGGCCCCTAAGCGGTGACTAAGTGGAAAAGGATGTGGAGTCGCAGTGACAACCAGGAGGTTGGCTTGGAAGCAGCCACCCTTGAAAGAGTGCGTAATAGCTCACTGGTCAAGTGATTCCGCGCCGACAATGTAGCGGGGCTCAAGTCATCCGCCGAAGCTATGGCATTCCCACGTATAGCCCAGCATGACCCTGCGGGGTGGTGTTCAGGTGTGGGGGTGGGTAGGGGAGCGTCGTGTCGCCAGGGAAGGTCCGGAGTGATCCAGGGCTGGAGGCGACACGAGTGAGAATGCAGGCATGAGTAGCGAATCACGGGTGAGAAACCCGTGCGCCGAATGATCAAGGGTTCCAGGGTCAAGCTCATCTGCCCTGGGTAAGTCGGGACCTAAGGCGAGGCCGACAGGCGTAGTCGATGGACAACGGGTTGATATTCCCGTACCGGCAACATGACGCCCATGACGAACCCGGTGATGCTAACCACCCAAAACCAGGACCTACTCACACCTTCGGGTGCGGAGGGGACCTGGCGGAGCGTGGGACCCGAACCGGTAGTAGTCAAGCGATGGGGTGACGCAGGAAGGTAACCGGACCGTGGCGATGGTTGTCCACGGCTAAGGATGTGGCACGAGTGGTAGGCAAATCCGCCGCTCACCAGTTCAGTCTGGAGTGTGAGGTCTGATGGGGACCCCGTAGGGGGGAAGCCGGCGATCCTATGCTGTCAAGAAAAACCTCTAGCGAGTCATGCGCCGCCCGTACCCCAAACCGACTCAGGTGATCAGGTAGAGAATACCAAGGCGATCGAGCGAACCATGGTTAAGGAACTCGGCAAAATGCCCCCGTAACTTCGGGAGAAGGGGGGCCCGATCCGTGAACCCACTAGCTGGGGGAAGCGGAGGAGGCCGCAGAGACCAGGCCCAAGCGACTGTTTACTAAAAACACAGGTCCGTGCGAAGTCGTAAGACGATGTATACGGACTGACTCCTGCCCGGTGCTGGAAGGTTAAGAGGACCTGTTAGGCGCAAGCCGAAGCGGAGAATTTAAGCCCCAGTAAACGGCGGTGGTAACTATAACCATCCTAAGGTAGCGAAATTCCTTGTCGGGTAAGTTCCGACCTGCACGAATGGAGTAACGACTTGGGCGCTGTCTCAACCATGGACTCGGCGAAATTGCAGTACGAGTAAAGATGCTCGTTACGCGCGGCAGGACGGAAAGACCCCGGGACCTTTACTATAGTTTGGTATTGGTGTTTGGTTCGGCTTGTGTAGGATAGGTGGGAGACTGTGAAGTGATCACGCCAGTGATTGTGGAGTCAACGTTGAAATACCACTCTGGTCGTACTAGATATCTAACCTAGGTCCGTGATCCGGATCAGGGACAGTGCCTGATGGGTAGTTTAACTGGGGCGGTTGCCTCCTAAAGAGTAACGGAGGCGCTCAAAGGTTCCCTCAGCCTGGTTGGCAATCAGGTGGCGAGTGTAAGTGCACAAGGGAGCTTGACTGTGAGACTGACATGTCGAGCAGGGACGAAAGTCGGAACTAGTGATCCGGCGCCCACGTGTGGAAGTGGCGTCGCTCAACGGATAAAAGGTACCCCGGGGATAACAGGCTGATCTTCCCCAAGAGTCCATATCGACGGGATGGTTTGGCACCTCGATGTCGGCTCGTCGCATCCTGGGGCTGGAGTAGGTCCCAAGGGTTGGGCTGTTCGCCCATTAAAGCGGCACGCGAGCTGGGTTTAGAACGTCGTGAGACAGTTCGGTCCCTATCCGCCGCGCGCGCAGGAAACTTGAGAAAAGCTGTCCCTAGTACGAGAGGACCGGGATGGACGAACCTCTGGTGTGCCAGTTGTCCCGCCAGGGGCACCGCTGGTTAGCTACGTCCGGACGTGATAACCGCTGAACGCATCTAAGCGGGAAGCACATTTCAAGATAAAGTTTCCCACAGGACAAACCTGGTAAGGCCCCCCACAGACTATGGGGTTGATAGGCCGGAGGTATACAGCAGCAATGCCCAGCCGACCGGTACTAATAGGCCGAGGGCTTGTCCCACACCCACACACCAACAAAAACCGTGTGTGCAAAGCGCAGCGTAACAACACAGAGAATTGTCTCGCGTCCACTACCCAACACCAAACAACCAGGTGTAGACACAACTAGATACGCCAACAACCCTGAATCAACCCACACATACATGGGTTACCAGAGTTACGGCGGCCATAGCGACAGGGAAACACCCGGACCCATCCCGAACCCGGAAGTTAAGCCTGCCAGCGCCGATGGTACTGCCCCCGAGAGGTGGTGGGAGAGTAGGACGCCGCCGAACATCCTTTCCAACAGAGGCCACCCCCGCGGTGGCCTCTGTTGCGTTGGAGGGCCAGACTGGCTCCCGCGACCACCCCCAACATCACAGCGACGATCCCGAGAAGGTGACCACCCGTGGCCGACCAGCGACGCGACCCGCGTCCCGCCCGTGGATCCGGCAGTAGCAGCAGCAGCGGCCGGCCTCAGCAGCGGTCCTCCTCGTCCTCCGGGAGCAGCCGGGGCTCCGCGCCGCGCTCCGGGGACAAGCGCGACGGCGACAAGACACGCGGCCAGCGCGGCGCGCGTACCGAGTCGCGGGCACCTCGCAAGGGCGACTGGTCGCGGCCGACCGAGGAGCAGCGTCCGCGCTCCGTCGACCAGGCGACGTACGACGGGCCGCCGATCCCCGAGGAGATCACCGGCGCCGAGCTCGACCGCACGGTCAGCGGGCAGCTCAAGGGGCTGCCGGAGAAGCTGGCCTCCCGGGTCGCCCGCCACCTGGCCGCTGCCGGCATGGTGATCGAGACGGACCCTGAGACGGCTTACAAGCACACCCTGGCCGCCCGGGCGCGTGCGTCACGCCTGGCCGTGGTGCGCGAGGCGACCGGCGAGGCGGCCTATGCCGCCGGCCACTACGCGGAGGCGCTCTCGGAGCTGCGCGCGGCGAAGCGGATGAACGGCGTGACGGCGTACCTGCCGATGATGGCCGACTGCCACCGGGCCCTCGGTCACCCCGAGCAGGCCCTCAAGCTGGCCAAGAGCCCCTCGGTGGCGAACTTCGCGCCGGCGGCCAAGGCGGAGATGACGATCGTCGAGGCCGGCGCCCGTCGCGACATGGGCCAGCTCGACGCTGCCCTGCGCACGCTCGAGCTGGCTCCACTGACGTCGAAGAGCCGCGAGAACTGGGTGGTGCGGCTCCGTTACGCCTACGCCGACACCCTCGAGGCAGCGGGGCGCGACAACGACGCGCTGGCGTGGTTCCACCGCACCCACTCGGTCGACAGCGACGAGATCACCGACGCCGCCGCCCGCGCCGACGCGATCGAGCGCCGCCAGGCCTGACGGCACGTCTGGACCGCCTCAGGCGTTCCGCTGGTGTTCGCGCGCCACTTCCGTCACAATGGTCAGACAACTACATCGATGTCACTTCGGTGCTTCATCCCATTTCGAGACCGCTGGGGAAGGCGTATCTCGACGCCGGGAGTGAAGGAGACCGAGCGTGACCGCACTGACTGCATCCCGCACCGCGACGAGGGGCGTGCTCTACGTCCACTCAGCGCCGTCCGCGCTGTGCCCGCACATCGAGTGGGCCGTCGGCGGTGTCCTTGGCGTTGCCGTGACCATGACGTGGATCCCGCAGCCCGCCCAGGCCGGGAGCTACCGTGCCGAGCTGTCGTGGGCCGGTGACGCGGGGTCCGCAGCCGCCGTGGCGTCCGCCCTGCGCGGCTGGAACCACCTGCGCTTCGAGATCACCGAGGAGCCGACCACGGCCTCGGAGGGTGCCCGCTACTCCTACACCCCCGAGCTGGGCGTCTTCCACGCCGTCACCGGCCTGCACGGCGACCTCATGATCCCCGAGGACCGGCTCAAGGCGGCGGTCGTCAAGGCCGCGCTCGGCGACACCTCGATCATGGGCGAGATCGACAAGCTGCTCGGCAAGCCCTGGGACGACGAGCTGGAGCCCTTCCGGCACGCCGGCGACGGCGCTCCGGTCCGGTGGCTGCACCAGGTGGTCTAGCCGCTCCTCACGCCGGCGGAGGGCGCCACTCACGCCTGAGCAGCCCGTAGACCCACGAGTCCGACACGTCACCGGCGACGACGCAGTCCTCCCGTAACGTCCCCTCGCGCCGGAACCCGAGCTTCTCCAGCACCCGGGCAGACCCCGCGTTGCGCGTGTCGGTCTCGGCCTGCACCCGGTTCAGGTCAAGCGTCTCGAACGCCCACTGGAGCACGGCACCGGCCGCCTCCGTCGCGTAGCCGTGGCCCCACGCCGCGTCGTGGAGGCAGTAGCCCATCGCGGCGCTGCGGTGGTCCGGGTTCCAGCGGCTCAGGCTGCACCAGCCGATGAACGCCCCGTCGGCGCCACGATCGATGGCCAGCCGTGCCCCGGTGCCCTCCTCCGACATCCGCTCGCACGCCGCGAGGAAGCGTTCGGCACGCGCGGGTTCCGTCCAGGGCGGCGAGTCCCAGTAGCGCAGCACGTGGGCGCTGCTATGCATCGCGAAGAGGGGCTCCGCGTCGGCGCTCGTGAACGGCCGCAGGCGCAGGCGAGCGGTCGACAGCGTCGGGGTCGGCAGCGACACGGGTCCCCGCCCTACAGCGGGATGTTGCCGTGCGCCCCGCGGCGGACGCCGACCAGCTGGACCTCGTGGTCGATGGCCCGGGCGATGGCGCTGCGGGTGTGCGTGGGCGCGACGACCTCGTCGACCACGCCGATCTCGACCGCCTTGTCGACGCCGCCGGCCAACCGCTCGTGCTCGGCGGCCAGCTCGGCCTCCACGCGCGGACGCAGGTCGGGCGAGACGTCGGCCAGCCGCCGCCGGTGCAGGATCCGGATCGCGGCCACGGCGCCCATCACGGCGACCTCCGCGCCCGGCCACGCGAACACCTTGGTGGCGCCGAGCGCGCGGGCGTTCATGGCGATGTAGGCGCCGCCGTAGGTCTTGCGGGTCACCAGGGTCACGCGGGGTACGACGCACTCGCCGAACGCGTGCAGCAGCTTCGCGCCGCGGCGCACCACACCATCCCACTCCTGGCCGACGCCGGGGAGATAGCCCGGGACGTCGACGAGCACGATCAGCGGCACGCCGAACGCGTCGCACATCCGCACGAAGCGGGATGCCTTCTCCGCGGAGAGCGAGTCGAGACAGCCGCCGAGGCGGAGCGGGTTGTTGGCCACGACCCCGACGGTGCGGCCGCCGAAACGGCCGAGGGCGGTGACGATGTTGGGTGCCCACCGCTGGTGCAGCTCTTGGGCCGTGCCCTCGTCGAGGACCGACTCGACGAGCGGGTGCACGTCGTACGCGCGCTTCTTGGACTCCGGCAGCATCTGTGCGAGGTCGCGGTCCTCGACCTCGTCGACCTTGAGGCTGCCCTGGGAACCGAGCAGGTGGGCGACGGTGCGCGCGCGATCGAGCGCCTCGTCCTCGCTCTCGGTGAGGATGTGGACCACGCCGGAGCGACGGCCGTGCGGTTCGGGGCCGCCGAGGCGCAGCATGTCGACGTCCTCGCCGGTGACGGAGCGGACCACGTCGGGGCCGGTCACGAAGATCCGGCCAGCGGGGCCGAGGATCACCACGTCGGTGAGGGCGGGCCCGTACGCCGCTCCGCCCGCGGCCGGGCCGAGCACGACCGAGACCTGGGGGATCTTGCCCGAGGCCTGCGTCATCACGTGGAAGATCCGGCCCACCGCGTGCAGCGACAGCACCCCCTCAGCCAGCCGGGCGCCGCCCGAGTGCCAGAGGCCGATGATCGGCGTGGAGTCGGTCATCGCCCGGTGGTAGGCGTCGACGACGACGCGGCAACCCACGTCTCCCATGGCGCCGCCCATCACGGTGGCGTCGGAGCAGAAGGCGACGACGCGGGTGCCGTCGACGGTCCCGACGGCGGCGAGCATCCCCGAGTCGTCCTCGGGCGTGATCAGCTCGAGGGTGCCCTCGTCCAGCAGGGCCCGCAGTCGGTGGACCGGGTGGCGCGGGTCCTCGTCGCGGGACAGCTTGGCCGGTTTGGCCGGCGCCGCCGTCGCCGTCATGTGGTTGGGGTCCCCTCGGAGTTGTGAGCGGAGGAGCGCAGCGGGGGAGCGAGCAACTTCGTGGGGAAAATCATCCTCAGACCGATCCGAAGGCCACGGCCACGTTGGCCCCGCCGAACCCGAAGGAGTTGTTCAGAGCCGCGATGTCGCCGCCCCGCAGCTCGCGAGCCGTGGTGGGGATGTCGAGCTCCACCTGCGGGTCGAGGTTGTCGAGGTTGATCGTCGGCGGGGCGAGCCGGTGGTGGATCGCCAGGATCGTGGCGATGGACTCGAGGGCGCCGGCGCCACCGAGCAGGTGCCCCGTCATCGACTTCGTGCTGGTGACGACCACGTCGTTGGCGTGCGCACCCAGCGTCGCGTGGATCATCAGGCCCTCGGCGATGTCGCCCTGGGGCGTCGACGTGGCGTGAGCGTTGATGTGGGCGATGTCGGCCGGGCTGATCTCGGACTCCGACAGCGCGCGCAGGATCGCCCGCGAGCCACCGCGACCGGCCGGGTCGGGCTGGGCGATGTCGTGGGCGTCGGCGGTGATGCCGGCGCCGAGGACCTCGGCGTAGATCCGGGCTCCGCGGGCGCGGGCGTGCTCCTCGGACTCGAGCACGAGCACGCCGGCCCCTTCGCCGAGCACGAAGCCGTCGCGGCCGGTGTCCCAGGGTCGCGAGACCGTGGTGGGGTCACCGGCGTTCTTCGAGAGCGCCATCATGTTGGCGAACGCCGCCATCGGCAGCGGGTGGATCGCGGCCTCGGTGCCGCCGGCCAGGATGATGTCGGCGCGGCCCAGGCGGATCTGGTCGAGGGCGAGGGAGATGCCCTCGTTGCCCGAGGCGCAGGCCGAGACGGGCGTGTTGGCGGCGGCGCGGGCGCCGAGCATCAGGCTCACGTTGGCTGCCGGCGCGTTGGGCATCAGCATCGGGACCGCGAGCGGGGAGACCCGGCGCGGACCCTTCTCGAGGAGCACGTCGTAGTTGGACAGCAGGGTGGTCACGCCGCCGATCCCCGAGGCGATGGCGACGCCGAGCCGGTCCTTGTCGATCTCGACGCCGTCGAGGCCGGAGTCCTTCCAGGCCTCCTCGGCCGCGATCACCGCGAACTGGGAGGTACGGTCCAGGCGCCGGGCGCGGACGCGCTCCAGCACCTCGCTGGGCTCCACGGCCACGCGGGCCGCGATCTTGACCGGCATCTGCTCGACCCAGTCCTCGGTCAGGTGGCGGACGCCCGACTGACCCTTGAGCATGGCCTCCCAGGTCGACGCGACGTCTCCGCCGAGCGGTGAGGTGGTGCCGAGTCCGGTGACGACGACTCGCTTCGCAGGCATGTGGATCCTCTGAGATCGAAAGTGGTGGGGGTGGGACCGAGGGGCCGGCCCACGGTGGTGACCGTGGGCCGGCCCGGGGCGATCAGCCCTGGGCGCGCTCGATGAACGCGACGGCGTCGCCCACGGTCTTGAGGTTCTTGACCTCGTCGTCCGGGATGGAGACGCCGAACTTCTCCTCGCACGCGACGACGACCTCGACCATGGACAGGGAGTCGACATCGAGGTCGTCGACGAACGCCTTGTCGAGCTGGACGTCGTCGGCGTCGACGCCGGCGACCTCGTTGACGATCTCGGCGAGGTCGGCGCGGATCTCTTCGGTGGTAGCCATCTTGTGGTGTCTCTCCCTTGGTGGGTGGGTGGTGGGTAGTGGTGAGGTGGTGCGGTCGTGCTGGTGTTAGGGAACCGTGACGACCTGCGCGGCGTACGCGAGGCCGGCCCCGAACGCGATGAGCAGGGCGACGTCGCCGCTCTTGGCGTCGCCCTCCGCGATCATCCGGTCGAGAGCGAGGGGGACGGACGCGGCCGAGGTGTTGCCCATCTCGGCGATGTCGCGTGCGATCTTGACCCGCTCGGGCAGCTTCATCGACCGGGCCATGGCGTCGATGATGCGCATGTTGGCCTGGTGCGGCACGAAGACGTCGAGCTCGTCGATGGAGACGCCGGCGCGGTCCAGGGCCTGTTGGGCCGTCTTGGCCATCGTGAAGGACGCCCACCGGAACACCGGGTTGCCGAGCATGACCAGGTGCGGCATCACGCCGCTGCCGGGCTTCTCGTCGTTGCCGACCACGTCGCGCCAGTCCTCCTTCTGGCGGATCAGGTCGAACTGCTCGCCGTCGGAGCCCCACACCACCGGACCGATGCCGGGGGTGTCGCTCGGCCCGATCACCGCGGCACCGGCGCCGTCGGCGAAGATGAAGGCGGTCCCGCGATCACCGATGTCGGTGATGTCGGAGAGTCGCTCGACCCCGATCACCAGGGCGTACTTGGCGCTGCCGCCGCGGACCAGGTCGCTGGCCATGGCCACGCCGTGGCAGAACCCGGCGCACGCGGCCGAGATGTCGAACGCCGCCGCCTGGTCGGTGCCGAGCTCGTAGGCGATCGCCGTCGCGATGGCAGGGGTCTGGAGCAGGTGGGTGACGGTGGCGACGATGACCAGGTCGACCTGACGGGCGTCGATGCCGGCGTGCTCGAGCGCGGCCCGGGAGGCCGCGACCGACATCAGCTGGACGGTCTCCTCGTCGGTGGCGAACCGGCGCTGCTTGATGCCCGAGCGCTGCTGGATCCACTCGTCGCTGGAGTCGATCCGGTCGACGATCTCGGAGTTCGGGACCACGCGGGACGGCCGGTACGAGCCGATGCCGAGGATCGCGGTGTGCTGGACGCCGGTGGCTTCCTGGATGCCCATCAGAGACCTACCTCGGGGTGGAGTCGGAGCAGCGGTTGACCGGGGGAGACCAGGTCGCCGTCCTCGACCAGCCATTCCACCACCTGGCCGCCGTGGGCGGCGGTCACGGTCGTGCTGTCGCGGGTGCTGGCGACCTCGCCGATGACGGCGCCCGGCTCGAACGTCTCGGCGCCGGCGGCCGAGTCGGCCCGGTGGAAGGTGCCCTTGCCGGGGGAGACGACCATCCGCCAGGTCGGGGTGGACTCGATCATCGAACCCTCCCCGTGGCGGGCACAGAACGCGCGGGCGTCGTCGAGCTGGTCGGGCGTCTTGAGGGCGAACGTCTCGACGCCCTTGAGGGCTCGCTTGGCGATGCCGGTGAGGGTGCCCGCCGGGGGCATCTCGAGGACGCCGGTGACGCCGAGGTCGGTCATCGTCTCCAGGCACAGGTCCCAGCGGACGGGGCTGGCGATCTGACCGACGATGCGGGCCAGCATGTCGCGGCCGTCGTGGACGATCTTGCCGTCGCGGTTGGAGATCAGGGGTACGCGCGGGTCGTGGGTCGACACCGAGCGGGCCAGGCCCGCGAGGTGGCCGACGGCGGGCTGCATGTGGTCGGTGTGGAACGCGCCGGCGACGCTCAGCGGGATCAGCCGGGCCTTCGCCGGCGGGTCGTCGGCGAAGGCGTCGAGCTGCTCGCGGGTGCCGGCGGCCACGATCTGGCCGGGGCCGTTGTCGTTGGCCGGGGTCAGGCCGTGCTTGTCGATGGCGGCGAGCACCTCGTCGCGGTCACCACCCAGGACGGCGGTCATGCCGGTGGCGGTGACCGCGGCGGCCTCGGCCATCGCGTTCCCCCGCTCGCGGACCAGGACCATCGCCTGCTCGGCGGTGATCGCCCGGGCGCCGGCGGCGGCCGTGATCTCGCCGACCGAGTGGCCGGCCACCGCGCCGATCTGGCCGAAGACGTCGGCCGGGTGCGGGAAGACCTCGAGGGCCGCGATCAGGCCGGTGGCGACCAGCAGCGGCTGGGCGATCTGGGTCTGCCGGATGGTGTCGGCGTCGGCCTCCGTGCCGTAGTGGGCGAGGTCGAGGCCGGCGACGGTGGACAACCAGCCGAACCGGCTGGCGAAGGTCGGATCCTCGAGCCAGGGCGCGAGGAAGCCAGGGGTCTGGGCACCCTGTCCGGGCGCGACGATGACGAGCACGGGCTCCACTCTGCCGTGTCCGGGGGTGCGCGCTCGCGTCGGGCATGCACGAATCTCGGGGGACGAGATTTGTAGGGTTCCTACAAAGACGCCGAGAGGTCGCCGACGCGGACCTGCTCGGTCAGCAGCGTCGTGAACCGGGCGGGATCACCCTTCACGTACTCGCGGCAGCGCACGAGGCCCTCCGGGTAGCACACGACGTACCCCCGGTTCGCGGGATCGGCGACGAAGCGGACCACGTGCTCGAGCAGGGTGTCGTCGACGAGTGCCCATTGCCGGAGGTATCCGAGCACCGCGTCCTCGGACCAGCCCTCAGCGTGCAGCAGCTGGCCGGCATCGGCCTGGATCCGCAGCACCGGCTCGACGGCAGCCGCGACGGTCCGGTCATGAGCGAGGTCGATGTCGACCCCGGCGTCTCGCACGATCGCTTCGTACCTGGCCCGGTGCTCGCCGTCGAGGAGCAGCGACGGGCCCAGCTCGGCCAGGCCCTCCGAGACCAGCGACTGCGGCGTCGGCACGACCACGATGGCCTGCTCGAGGAGACCGCGTTCGCGCACCAGGGCCACCTCCTTGAGGCAGCTCTCGGCGTGGTGACCGGCGTACGTCTCGTGCAGGACTGTGTGCAGCAGCTCCACCCCCGACCGTGGCAGGTCGGTGTTGACGCTGACGTGGGCTCGCAACCCACCGACGTACTCGTGGAAGGCCAGCCAGCCCTCGCCGCTGACGTACTCGACGTCGAAGCCCTCGTCCTCCGGGAGTCCGAACATCCGCCGGGCGTGCGCCCGGGACTCCTCGACCACCGCGTCGACCACTGCCGGCACGCGGTCGGTAGGCACCTGGGTGGCCCGCTCCCAGGCCTGGTAGCGCTCGCGGAGCGAGCCGGACCCGGGAAGCAACGCCTCGAGCCTCTCGTACGCCCCGTGCAGGGTCGCCTCGTCGGTCAGGGTCGGCTGCACGCCGAAGCACGCCTCGACCTCGTCGGCGTAGGACCACCGCTCCCCGGCGAGGAGTCCTGCACGGGCGCGCAGCCCGGCCACCTGGTCGCGCAGCCAGGCGTCGGGCAGGTCAGCCAGGAGACCCTCGGCCTCAGCGACCAGGTCGATCGGTGCGGTGAGGGGTTCGTCGTCGACACCGGTCGCCATCTCGGGCGGGCCGTAGTAGGACTCGACCACGCCCTCGTCGTGGCGGGCGAGACGCAGAGCCAGGCGGACGTACCGCTCCGCGTGCTCGCTCACTCGCGGCCCGACTGTCGGCCCAGGACGAGGGCGATCTCGAGGGTGAAGGCGTCGCGGGCGTCGGTGGGGGTGAGGCCGGTGAGGTCGCCGATCTGGCGGAGCCGGTAGCGGACGGTGTTGGGGTGGCAGAACAGCACGCGGGCGGTTGCCTCGAGGGACCGGCCCGAGGCGTTGTAGGTCGCGAGGGTCTCGACGAGCGTGTTGCGTCCGCTGACCAGCGGGAGGTACACCTCGTCGACGAGGTGGCGCCGGGCGTGGCCGTCGCCGGCGAGGGCGCGTTCGGGCAGCAGCTCGTCGGACTGGACGGGCCGCGGGGCGTCCGGCCAGCCGGAGGCCGCACGGTGCGCGGACAGGGCGCCGCGGGCGCTGATGTGGGCGTGCTCGAGGTCGTCGACGGCCGGGCCGACGACCACCGGGCCGGGACCGAAGAAGTCGAGGACGGCACGCGCGGCCCTGGAGGTGTCGTCGACGCCGTCGCCGACCCCGCCGAGCAGCACGACGAGGCGGTCGCCCTGGCTGGCGCAGAGTGCGTCCATCCCGGCGGCCCGCGCGGCGCGACGTACGTCGTCGAACAGGTCGGTCTCGTGCCGCTCCTGCGGCACGGTGCCCAGCACGACGGCCACCGAGCTGCTGTCGCCCCAGCCCAGCGCGCTCGCGCGCGACAGCATCGTCTCGTCGGCCTCGGCGCGGAGCACGGAGTCGACGACGAGCGCCTCGAGACGGGCGTCCCAGGCGCCGCGGACCTCGGCGGCGCGGGCGTACACCTCGGCGGTGGCGAAGGCGACCTCGCGGCCGTAGCGCAGCACGCCGGCATGGACGTCGCGGGTGTCCTCGGGGTTCAGGACGGCGTCCAGGTTGGACTCGACGACCTCGATGCCGAGCCGCACCAGGTCCACGGTCTGCTGGAGGCTGATCACGCCGGCCAGGGCCCGGGGGGCCGCGCCGAAGACCTGGGCGGCCACGGCGGTGCCGTCGAGCTCCGGGTGCCGGGCCTCGTCGGCGTACCAGTCGACGAAGCTCTTGATGCCCGCTTGGACGATCACGCCGACCCAGGACCGGTCCTCGGCGCTGAGCTCGGCGAACCACGGCATCTCGTCGTCCATGCGGGCCATCGCGGCCGTGCTCAGCTGGCCGGTGGCCCGGTGCAGGTCGTGGACGGCGCGAGTGCGGGGCTCGGCGCGCGGTGCGGTGCCCGGGACGGGGGTCAGCGAGGCGTGTGCGGGCACGGATCGAGGGTATTGGAGGGTGAACACGGGACCAACCGACAGCCAACGCGCACCTGGTCTGATTGAATCCCCGATGAACTGCTCCTGAGGAGGACGTGTTGCGCGCAGCCGGGACGGCCGGGGGCCACGAGCTGGAGTACCTCACGATCCACGGACACCGTCGCGCCTTCGTGCGTACGGGATCCGGGCCGGCGCTGCTCCTCCTGCACGGCCTCGGGGCCGACCACACGACGTGGGAGCCGGTCATCGACAAGCTCGCCCGGCGGTTCACCGTCATCGCGCCCGACCTCCTCGGGCACGGGCAGTCGGCCAAGCCGCGCGCCGACTACAGCGTCGGCGGGTACGCCAACGGCATGCGCGACCTGCTGACCGTGCTCGGCATCGACAAGGTGAACGTCGTCGGGCACTCGTTCGGGGGCGGGGTGGCGATGCAGTTCGCCTACCAGTTCCCCGAGCGCACCGAGCGGCTGATGCTGGTGGGTTCCGGCGGGCTCGGCCCCGACGTGCACCCCGTGATCCGGGCCATCACCACGCCCGGGTTCGAGTACCTGATGGGGCCGCTGACCCTGCCCGGCGTCCGCCACGTCGTCGCCACCGCCATGCGGGGCCTCTCGCGGACCGGCGTGAAGGAGTTCCGCGACTTCGACGAGGTCGCCTCGATCTACGAGACGTTCCAGGACTTCGACGCCCGCTCGGCCATCTGCCACGTGACCCGGGCCGTCGTGGACTGGCGCGGGCAGATCGTGACCATGGCCGACCGCGCGTACCTCACCGAGGCCATGCCGCTCTGCGTGATCTGGGGCGAGGACGACCGGGTCATCCCGGCCACCCACGCGTCCCTCGCGTCCGCGCTGGCGCCCAGCGCCCGCGTCGAGATCATCTCCAACGCCGGCCACTTCCCGCACAAGGACCACCCCGAGCGGTTCGTGCGCATCGTCAACGACTTCGTCCGCAAGACCCAGCCCGCGTCGTACTCGCGCTCGCGCTTCCGCTCGCTCCTGCGCACCGGGTACGTGCCTGCCGGGGTCGCTGAGCAGCCCGTCGAGATCGCGAGCGTCACCCCCATCCGCTGCGCCTGAAGGTCCGAGCGCGCGAGGGCGTCTGGCACTGACGAGCGTAGGCGAGCGCTCAGCGAGCCAGCGAGGAGGGAAGACGGCCTCCTGCAGCGCGCTCGGACAGCCGAGCGGAGCGAGGCAAATGTTACGCGGCGCCGCCTTCCTGCTTGACGCCGCTGACGGCGGTGGGGTCGGTGATGCGGTAGTGGTCGAGGGCCTTCTGGACGGTGTCGCGGCCGATGGCGCCCTCCTCGGCGAGGGCGGCGAGGGCCTGGACGACGACGGACTCGGCGTCGACCTTGAAGAACCGACGCGCGGCGGCGCGGGTGTCGGCGAAGCCGAAGCCGTCGGCGCCGAGGGCGTGGTAGCGCTGCGGGACCCACGGTGAGATCTGCTGCTGCACGGCCTTCATGTAGTCGCTGACCGCGACCACGGGGCCGGGCGCACCGCCGAGCTTGCGGGTCACGAAGGGCACCCGCGGGTTCTCGGTGGGGTTCAGCAGGTTCCACTCCTCGGTGGCCACTGCCTCGCGGGAGAGCTCGTTCCACGACGTGACGGACCAGGTGTCGGCCGCCACGCCCCAGTCGGTGGCGAGCAGCTCCTGGGCCTTGGCGATCCACGCGTACCCGACTCCGCTGGCGAGCAGCTGGACGCGCGGGGCGTCGGCCGGCAGGTCACCGACCGGCGTGGCCACGTGGTGGATGCCGCCGAGCAGACCCTCGAGGTCGAGGTTGTCCGGCTCGGTGGGCTGCACGGCCGGCTCGTTGTAGACGGTCAGGTAGTAGATGACGTTCTCGCCCTGGGGGTGCTGGTCCGACGACCCGTACATCCGGTCGAGACCGTTGCGGACGATGTGCGCGATCTCGTAGGAGAACGCCGGGTCGTAGTGCACGACCGCGGGGTTGGTCAGGGCGATCAGCGGGGAGTGCCCGTCGGCGTGCTGGAGCCCCTCGCCGGTCAGCGTCGTCCGTCCGGCGGTGGCGCCGATCAGGAAGCCGCGGGCCAGCTGGTCGGCCATCGCCCAGATCGAGTCGGCCGTCCGCTGGAAGCCGAACATCGAGTAGAAGATGTAGAAGGGGATCATCGGCTCGCCGTGGGTGGAGTACGACGACCCGGCGGCCGTCGCCGACGCCACGCAGCCCGCCTCGGAGATGCCCTCGTGCAGCATCTGGCCCTGCTCGGACTCCTTGTAGGACATCAGCTGCTGCCGGTCGACGCCTTCGTACTTCTGCCCGCCCGGGTTGTAGATCTTGGCCGTCGCGAACATCGAGTCCATGCCGAAGGTCCGGTACTCGTCGGGGGCGATCGGCACGATCCGCTTGCCGATGGACGGGTCCTTCATCAGGTCCTTGAGCAGCCGGACGAACGCCATCGTGGTGGCGATGGCCTGCTTGCCGGAGCCGGCCCGCAGCTCGTCGTACATCTCCTTGCCCGGCAGGGTGATCGCCGTCGGCTGGACCCGGCGCATGGGGACGCCGCCACCGAGCGCCGCACGACGCTCGCGGAGGTAGGCGAGCACGTCGCTGTCCTCACCCGGGTGGTAGAAGGGCGCCGACCCGTCCTTGGTGTAGGCCTCGTCGATCTCCTTGTCGGAGATCGGCAGCTCGAGCCGGTCACGGAACGTCTTGAGCGCACCGGCGTTGAGCTTCTTCATCTGGTGGGTGGCGTTCTTGCCCTCCAGCGCCTCGATCGTCCAGCCCTTCACGGTGTGGGCGAGGATCACCGTCGGCTGGCCGACGTGGTTGGCGGCGGCCTGGAACGCGGCGTACACCTTGCGGTAGTCGTGGCCGCCGCGCGGCAGCAGCTCGATGTCGCGGTCGGAGAGGTGCTCGACCATCTTCTTCAGGCGCGCGTCGGGGCCGAAGAAGTGCTCGCGGATGTAGGCGCCGTCCTCGACCGAGTAGGTCTGGAAGTCACCGTCGGGGGTGCGGTTCATCTGGTTGACCAGCACGCCGTCGACGTCCTTGGCGAGCAGGTCGTCCCACTCACGACCCCAGACGACCTTGATGACGTTCCATCCGGCGCCGCGGAAGTTGGCCTCGAGCTCCTGCATGATCTTGCCGTTGCCCGTCACGGGCCCGTCGAGCTGCTGCAGGTTGCAGTTGATGACGAAGGTCAGGTTGTCGAGCTCCTCGCGGGCCGCGACCCGGATGGCACCCAGCGACTCGGGCTCGCCCATCTCACCGTCGCCCAGGAACGCCCACACGTGCTGCTGGCTGGTGTCCTTGATGCCGCGGTTGTGCAGGTAGCGGTTGAAGCGGGCCTGGTAGATCGAGTTGAGCGCACCCAGCCCCATCGAGACCGTCGGGAACTCCCAGAAGTCCGGCATCAGGCGCGGGTGCGGGTAGGACGACAGGCCCTGCCCGGGTCCGTGCTGGACCTCCTGGCGGAACCGGCCGAGCTGCTCGGCGGTGAGCCGCTTCATCAGGTAGGCGCGGGCGTAGATGCCCGGCGCCGCGTGACCCTGGATGTAGAGCTGGTCGCCGCCGCCGGGGTGCTCCTTGCCGCGGAAGAAGTGGTTGTAGCCGACCTCGTAGAGGCTGGCGGCCGAGGCGTACGACGCGATGTGGCCGCCGACCTCGAGGCCCTTGCGGTTGGCCGAGGAGACCATGACGGCTGCGTTCCACCGGATGAGGCGGCGTACCTGACGCTCCATCTCCTCGTCGCCGGGGAACCACGGCTCGCGCTCCGGGGGGATGGTGTTGATGTAGTCGGTGCTGCGCAGCGCGGGCACGCCCACCTGCTTCTCCCGCGCGCGCTCGAGCAGCTTCAGCATCACGTACCGCGCGCGCTCACGGCCGCGCTCGTCGACCATCGAGTCGAACGACTCGACCCACTCCTGGGTCTCCTCCGGGTCGATGTCGGGGAGCTGGGTCGGCAGTCCCTCGTGGATCACGGGGCGGGAGGACTGGTCAGAACGCTGGTCTGGACTCACCCCTTCATCGTTGCACGCGCGCGTAGCACGCGGAATCCCGCATCGAGCGGGTGGTCACGGGCCCGACAGGTGGTCCGATCACGGGTCGCACTGGCTTGCACTGGCGGGCCAACTCCGGTGGACTACTGCTCACGCCGGGGCCGCCGAGCCACGGGAGATGCACAGACCGGAGAGCGAGGAGACCGTGAGTTCCACCGCGGGAGGCGGGACCTCCCAGCAGCAGACATCGGGAAGTCCAGCCAGTCGGCTGGGCTTCGCCGCCGGCACGGTCGTGCAAGAGCTCGGCTGGGACAACGACACCGACGACGCCCTGCGGGTGTCGGTCGAGGACGCCATCGACGCCGAGATGGTGGACGGCGACTACGGCAACGTCGTGGACGCGGTGATGCTGTGGTGGCGCGACGACGACGGTGACCTCGTCGACGGACTCGTGGACGCGCTCACCGACCTCGTCGGTGGCGGCTCCATCTGGCTGCTGACCCCGAAGGTGGGACGGCCCGGAGCGGTCGACCCCGCCGACATCGCGGAGGCCGCGCCGATCGCCGGCCTCGCACAGACCACCACCGCCGCCGTCAGCAAGGACTGGTCGGCCACCCGGCTGGTCGCCCCCAAGTCGCGCCAGTAGGGCGCGTCGGGGACGATGGGCCGGTGACGCCACCCCTCTCGCGCGCGCTCGCCCCGGTGCTGGCACCCGTCCTCGCCCCCGTGGTGAGAACGGCGACGAACGGTGGTACCGCGGCCCGGGTGCTGGCCCGTTCGGGCGTCCTGCGTCCCTACCTGCCCTCGCAGCTGATCACCCTCGGCCGGGTGCTCTCGGCGTGGGGCACCGGCCCCGCGGGTGGCTTCCACGCGATGGCCGTGCTCGACCCCGACCGCGACGGTCTGGTCGACGAGCGGGGGACGGTCACCTTCGGCGAGATGCACCGTCGCAGCAACGCCCTGGCGCGTGCCCTCGCCGAGCGCGGTGTCTCCGAAGGTGACTCGGTGGCGGTCCTCTGCCGCAACCACCGCGGGTTCGTCGACGCGACCGTCGCCGTCGCCAAGCTCGGCGCCGACCTGCTCTACCTCAACACCGCCTTCGCCGGCCCGCAGCTCCGCGACGTGCTGGAGCGTGAGCGGCCCCGCGCCGTGATCCACGACGAGGAGTTCGCCGGCCTCCTCGAGGGCGCCGACGTCCCCGTCCGGCTGCTCGCCTGGACCGACTCGGCCGGTGGCGACGACACCATCGAGTCGCTGGTGGGCAGGTACCCCGACGCGGACCTCACGCCACCGAAGCGGCATGCCCGCATCGTGATCCTGACCTCCGGCACGACGGGTACGCCCAAGGGCGCCCCCCGCAACGAGGCTGGGATCGGTGCGGCCGTGTCCCTGCTCTCACGGATCCCGCTGCGCTACGGCATGCGCACGCACGTGGCCGCTCCGCTCTTCCACACCTGGGGATTCGCCCACTTCATGCTGGCGGCGCTGATGGGGGAGACCGTCGTGCTGCGCCGCACGTTCGACCCCGAGGAGTGCCTGCGCGTCACCCAGGACGAGCGCTGCGAGGCGATGGTCGTCATCCCGGTGATGCTGCAGCGGATCCTGGCGCTGCCGCAGGAGGTCAAGGACCGCTACGACCTGACCCGTGTCGAGGTCGTCGCCGCGTCGGGCTCGGCGTTGCCCGGCGACCTGGCCCTCGACTGGATGGACCAGTTCGGCGACCACCTCTACAACCTCTACGGGTCGACCGAGGTGGCCTACGCCTCGGTGGCCGACCCCACCGACCTCCGCGAGGCGCCCACCTCGGCCGGCCGGCCGCCGTACGCCACCGTCGTCCGCGTCCTCGACCAGGAGAACCGGGAGGTGCCCGACGGGGAGCCCGGGCGGATCTTCGTCGGCAACAAGATGCTGTTCGAGGGCTACACCGGCGGCGGTCACAAGGAGCTCGTCGACGGGTTGATGTCGTCGGGCGACGTGGGCAGGATCGGCCCGGACGGCCGGTTGTACGTCGAGGGTCGCGACGACGAGATGATCGTCTCCGGGGGAGAGAACGTCTTCCCCGCCGAGGTCGAGAGCTGCCTGGCCCGCCACGACCGCGTCGTGGAGGCGGCCGCGATCGGGGTCGCCGACGACGACTACGGGATGCGCCTGCGCGCGTTCGTGGTCACGGCTGACCCTGCGCCCGACGAGGAGGAGCTGCGCGACTGGGTCCGGCAGAACCTGGCGCGCTACAAGGTGCCGCGCGACTTCGTGTTCCTCGAGGAGCTGCCCCGCAACGGGACCGGCAAGATCCTCAAGCGCGAGCTGGCCCAGCTGTCGACGGAGGGGAGCGACGGATGACCGGCATCTCGATCGGCGGGCCGGCCCCCGACTTCTCGCTGCGCGACCAGTTCGGGCAGGACGTCACATTGTCGTCGTACCGAGGCATCAAGGCGGTGCTGCTCGTCTTCTACCCGTACGCGTTCTCCAACGTGTGCACCGGCGAGATGGCTCAGATCCGGTCGCGGCTCGACGAGTTCATCACCTTCGACTCCGAGATCCTGGCGATCTCGTGCGACGCGACCCACGCGCTGCGAGCGTTCTCGGACGCCGACGGCCTGAACTTCCCGCTGCTCTCCGACTTCTGGCCGCACGGCGAGGTGACCCAGCGCTACGACGTCTTCGACGACGCCAAGGGGCGGCCGAGGCGGTCGTCGTACGTCGTCGACAAGCACGGCCTGGTCCGCTGGGCCGTGCACAACCCGACGTCGACGGGTCGCGACCTCGACGAGCACGTCCGGCAGCTCCATCTGGTGGCGGACGAGGTCGCTGGAGGGTAGGGTCCCTCACCCCCGTCTAGACCGCCTGTGGCAATTTCAACGATTCGGGTGTCGGGGGAAGACACGCTTGGAGTCGCTGGGTAATGTTCTCCTTGTCGAACCGCTGGTGACCCGAGACGCCAGCGGTTCGACTTTTATCATTTCCTGGGCCGTTCGTCTCACGGTGACCTCGACCCCTGGCCCTCGCGGCCTCGTTCTGGTGACCTTGGTGCATGTGTGCCTACTCTCCCGATGACCTCGACCTCGATCTGCGCTGGTGGGCTGCGGCCAACTACCTGACCATCGGGCAGATCTACCTGCGCGAGAACGCGCTGCTGCGCGAACCGCTGACGTTGGAGCACGTGAAGCCGCGGCTGCTCGGCCACTGGGGCACCAGCCCCGGTCTCTCGATGCTCTACGCCCTGGTCAACCGGGTGATCCGCGAGACCGACAGCGACTGGCTCTACGTCACCGGCCCCGGCCACGGCGGCCCCGCCCTGGTGGCCGCCGGATGGCTGGAGGGGACCTACTCCGAGGTGTACCCGAAGGTCGGCGACGACGAGGCCGGTGTGCGCACCCTGTTCCGCCAGTTCTCCTCGCCCGGCGGGATCCCCAGCCACGTCAGCGTGCAGACACCCGGGAGCATCCACGAGGGTGGCGAGCTCGGGTACGCGTTGGTCCACGCGGCCGGCGCGGCCTTCGACAACCCGGACCTCACGGTGGTGTGCGTCGTCGGCGACGGCGAGGCCGAGACGGGTCCGCTGTCGGCGTCGTGGCGGCTGCCGGCGTTCCTGAACCCACGCCGCGACGGCGCCGTCCTCCCGGTCCTCCACCTCAACGGTTACAAGATCGCCGGTCCCACGGTCCTCGGGCGTACCTCGGACGAGGACGTCGCGGCGTACCTGCGCAGCCAGGGCTGGGACCCCGTCGTCGTCTCTGGAGACGACCCCCGCGAGGTGTTCCCGGCGCTGTACGGCGCCCTGAGCGACGCGCACGGGCGGCTGGACATCCGACGAGGGTCGCGGGACGTCGAGGCCGGGTGGCCGGCGATCATCCTGCGGACGCCGAAGGGTTGGACCGGCCCCGACGTGGTCGACGGGGTCCAGGTGCAGGGCACCTTCCGCGCGCACCAGGTGCCGCTGTCGGGCCTGACGGAGAACCCCGAGCACCTGCGGATGCTGGAGGAGTGGCTGCGGTCGTACTCGCCCGAGACGCTGTTCGACGAGTCCGGCCGGCTCGTGCCCGAGCTCAGGGCGCTCGCGCCCGTCGGCGACAAGCGGATGTCCGCGACGCCGTACGCGAACGGCGGGCTGCGCGAGGCGCTGCCGCCCGTCGACCTGGCGCCGTACGAGGTGGCCGTTCGAGGGGCGCGGGCGGTCCCTGGTCGGCAACACGGTGTCGTCGGGGGAGCTGATGCGCGACCTGTACGCCGCCACGGACTCGTTCCGGCTGTTCTCGCCCGACGAGACGGCGAGCAACCGGTTGCAGGCGGTGTTCGAGGTGACCGACCGGGCGTTCATGGGCCCCTTGCTCGAGACCGACGACCACCTCAGTGCCGACGGCCGGGTGATGGAGGTGCTCAGCGAGCACCTGTGCCAGGGCTGGCTGGAGGGGTACACCCTGACGGGCCGGCACGGGGTGTTCGCGACGTACGAGGCGTTCGCGATGGTCTCGGCCTCGATGGCGGTGCAGCACGTGAAGTGGCTGCAGCACGCCCAGGCGCTGCCGTGGCGGGCATCGGTGCCGTCGCTCAACGTGCTGCTCACCTCGACGTGCTGGCGCAACGACCACAACGGCTTCTCGCACCAGGGTCCGGGGCTGATCGACGCGATGCTGCCCCTCTCGCCCGGGGTGGTCCGCGTGTGGCTGCCGCCGGACGCCAACACGACGCTGTCGGTCATGGACCACTGCCTGCGCAGCCAGGACCACGTCAACCTGATCGTGGTCGACAAGCAGCCCCACCTGCAGTACCTCAGCCTCGAGGAGGCGCACCGCCACAACGCCGCGGGTGCGGGGATCTGGGAGTGGGCGTCGTCGTGCCCCGAAGGTGAGAGTCCCGACGTCGTGCTGGCGTGCGCGGGCGACGTACCGACCCAGGAGGCCCTGGCCGCGGCCGAGCTGCTGCGCGAGCACGTGCCGGACCTCCGCGTGCGCTTCGTGAACGTCGTCGACCTGATGGCGCTGCTGCCGGAGAACGACCACCCGCACGGCTTCGCCGACCGCCAGTTCGACGGCCTGTTCACCCGCGACCGGGACGTCGTGTTCGCCTTCCACGGGTACCCGCGTGCAGTCCACCAGGTCATCCACGGCCGTTCGGACCCGGGCCGTTTCCACGTCCGCGGGTTCAGCGAGCAGGGCACGACCACGACCCCGTTCGACATGGTCGTGCTCAACCGGATGTCCCGCTTCCACCTCGCCCAGGAGGTGCTGCGCCGGGCCTCGCGCCGCGTGGACGGCTGGGACCGGCTGCAGCGGCTCTGCGAGGAACGGTTGGCCGAGCACGCGGCGTACATCGTCACGCACCTCGAGGACATGCCGGACGTGGCGGAGTGGACCTGGCGGGGCTGAGGCGCGAGCTTTCCCCGGCTGGCCGGAGAAATCTGAACATGGCGTGGCGAGCGAGGCACGCCAAGTTCAGGGAAGGGCCTCCAAGTCGAGGATGCCGGCACAGCAGACGGCCCCCGGACCGAAGTCCGGGGGCCGTGCCTCGGGTTTCCCTGGCCGCGTTGCCGCGGGGCGCCGGGCTACCGGAGGACGGGGGCTTCCTTGACCAGCTTGGTGGCTGCCCAGCGCTTGCCGAGGCCCCACGTGTCGCCGGCGTAGAAGGCGGCCAGGACGACCATGCTGATCGCGCCGAGGATGTGCTCGTCGAGGACCGGGTGGTTCTCGGGAGGCAGGGCGACGGTCCACATCATCAGGTAGAGGACGAAGCCGGCGGCGGCGGCGACGCGCATCCCGATGCCCGAGGGTGAGGGCGAGGCCGATGCCGAGGAGGGCCAGCATGAACAGGGTGTCGGCCCAGACGGTGCCGCCGATGCTGTTGTAGAAGCCCTTGAACGGACCGTCGGCGCCGAACTTGAGGAAGCCTTCGGTGGGGCTGCCGCCGTTGATCCAGGCGGCGTCGCCGAAGCGGTCGAGGGTGCCGTCCTGCCCGTACCCGGTGTGGAAGCCGAGGGCCAGCAGCTTGTCGAAGAAGGCCCACAGGAAGGTCAGCCCGAAGCCGATCCGGAGCAGGGCCAGGGCGCGGTAGCCCAGGGTGTTGCCGGTCTGCGTGTTCTCGGTGGTCGGCGTGGCGGTGGTGTCCGCGTGCCGGTGGATGACGGTCATGGTGGTGACCTCCTTCGGTCTGTTCTCTTGGTGGTGTCTCCAGCCTCGCCGCGTGCGGGAGGCCCGGTCAGAGGACGGAGTCACCTCCGGCCGGGCCGTTGGTCCCGACGTTCGGCGGCGCATGACGCGCGGTTGACGGGAGCAGGACCTGGTCCAGCGACCGTCGCGGGGTCGCCACCAGGTGGCTGCGGCTGATCGCCTGCCAGCCGACTCGGAGCAGGAGGAGCGGCTCGACCAGGCCGCCGAACACCTGGTGGCGCAGGGCGGCGCGGGTCTCGGCGACCTCGACGACCTGCGAGAGCGGGACGACCGAGAGACCGTCGCGCGACGGCGTGCAGCCAGAGCGCGCTGAGTCCCTCGCCGGCGCGCAGCCAGGCTCCGGGTGCGTCCTCATCGGCGCAGAGCACGAGGATGCCGTCGGTGCCCTCGAGGTCGCGACCGTTGTCCTCCAGGGAACCCACCCCGAAGCGGCTGCGATGGCTCAGGTCCGCTGCGGGCCGGTCGGGCACCGTCGCGGATCGGGACGCCGTCACCCCGGTGTCGGTCGAGCCACTGCTGCTGCTCGGCGAGCACGTCGGGATCGCGGGCCTGCAGCTGGTGGGCCCGTCCCACCAGCAGGTCGATCCGGAAACGGTCGGTGGCGTCGGTGACGGCCACGGCATCGGTGTCCCACTCGCGGGCCTCGGCGGCGAGTCGCTCGAGCCGCTCGCCTGGCACCGGCCAGGACGTGAAGCGGCGCCGGTCCGTGCTGCGCTCGTCCATGGCGCGGATGTCGGCGGCGGCCGAGCGCGGCGGCAGGGCCGGCGCGAGCCGTACCTCGGCCAGCAGCGCCGGGGCCGAAGGGTCCGGCAAGCGACGCACGGTCGGCTCCCAGCCGAGCGCCCGGGCGGCCACCTGGGCGTGGTGGAGGGCAGCACCGCAGCTGATGAGCAGCTCGCGACCCGACGGGTCCGCGACCGGCAGGCGCCGCTGGTGGTCGGCGTACAGGTCCAGGCCGCCGGGCCGGAGCCGCCACGCCCACGGCTGGGTGTTGTAGACGCTCGGGGCCCGGCCGGCGAGCAGCACGATGCGACGCGCCACGGCGGCGGGGACGTCGCGGTGCGCCGTCCCGGTCGTCTCCTCGTGTCCCAGCATGGGGCCACGCTGCCCCGGCGAGGGGCTTCGGCAGCAGGGACGAAGGTCCTCCACCCTGAGGACGCGGGGACCGGCGCGAGGCGCTGCTGGCTCGGTACCGTGGCGTCATGACCGAGACGCCTGCGCCGATCCGGGTCTTCCTGCTCGACGACCACGAGATCGTCCGGCGCGGCATCAAGGAGCTCCTGGAAGGTGAGCCCGACATCGAGGTCGTCGGGGAGTCCGGACTGGCCGAGGAGGCTGCCCGGCGCATCCCGGCCCTCCGACCGGACGTGGCGATCCTCGACGCGAGGCTCCCGGACGGCTCGGGCATCGACGTCTGCCGCGAGGTCCGCTCCCAGGACCCGAACATCAAGGCGCTGATCCTGACGTCCTACGACGACGACGAGGCGCTGTTCGCCGCCATCATGGCCGGCGCCTCCGGCTACACGCTCAAGCAGGTCAAGGGCAACGACCTCGTCGACGCAGTCCGCAGGGTCGCCGCCGGTCAGTCGATGCTCGACCCGTCGGTGACCGCGCAGGTGCTCGACCGCGTCCGCAACGGCCCGCCGGTGGACAAGGAGCTGGCGAAGCTCACCGACCAGGAGCAGAGGATCCTCGACCTGATCGCTGAGGGCCTGACCAACCGACAGATCGCCGAGCGCATGTACCTCGCCGAGAAGACCGTGAAGAACTACGCGTCCTCGATGTTCGCCAAGCTGGGCCTGACCAGTCGCACGCAGGCCGCGATCTTCGCCGCCAAGCACATCAGGTGACCCGCCAGCGCTAGCCTGCCCGGCGGGAGGGGTGACGTGGGGGAGCAGGCGCGCGAGATCGGTCGCGAGGAACGGCAGCGGCTGTTGCTGGACGCCGTGGTCACGATGGCGGCGGACCTCAGCCTCGACGGCGTCCTGCAACGCATCGTCGCGATCGCCGGCGAGCTCGTGGACGCCAGGTACGCCGCCCTCGGCGTGCTCTCGCTGGCGCCCGACCGTCGGCTCCGCACCTTCGTCCACCACGGCATGCCCGAGGGGTTGCTCACGGAGATCGGGCACCTGCCGCGCGGGCACGGCGTGCTCGGGCTGCTGATCGACCACCCTCAGCCGCTCCGCCTGCACGACATCAACGAGCACCCCGCGGCGTACGGCTTTCCCGACGGCCACCCGCCGATGTCGTCGTTCCTGGGCGTGCCCGTGCGCATCCGGGACCGGGTGTTCGGCAACCTCTACCTCACCGAGAAGGCCGGCGGGGGCGACTTCACCGACGCGGACGAGGAGATCGTCGTGGCCCTGGCCGCGGCCGCGGGCGTCGCGATCGAGAACGCCCGGCTGTACGACGAGGCCGCGCGGCGGCAGCGCTGGCTCGCGGCTACCGCGGAGATCACCGCCCTGCTGACGGCCGGCCGCTCGGGCGTCGACGAGCTGCAGACGATCGCGGACCGGGCTCGCGAGGTGGCGGGTGCGGACGTGGCCTGGATCCTGACGGGCCAGGACCGGTCCTCGCTGATGCTCCGCGCCACCTCCGGGGTCGAAGCGGACCCGGAGGCGATGCGCGGGCTTCCCTTCGAGCGCTCGCTTGCCGGCGTCGTGGTCGACACCGGCTCGCCGGTCGCGGTCGAGGACATCGCCACCGACCCGCGGGCCCTCGACATGTCGCAGGTCCTCGGGTGGCCGAGCCTGGGACCCGCGGTGGTGGTGCCGCTGCGTTCAGGTGAGCAGGTGGACGGCGCCCTGGCCCTGGCGTGGAGCCGGGAACGGGCCGAGGAGTACTACACCCTGGATCCGGCGCTGCCGGCCGGCTTCGCCCAGCACGCCACGCTGGTGCTGCAGATCGTCCGCGGCGCGCGATGACCGTCAGCGCCTGGCGATGCTCGAGGACCGCGACCGGATCGGCCGCGAGCTGCACGACGTGGTCATCCAGCGGCTGTTCGCGGTCGGGCTGGGGTTGCAGGGGACCTCCCGGCTGGTGGACCGACCCGACGTCGTCACCCGGCTCGACCAGGCCGTCGACGACCTGGACGCGACCATCAAGGACATCCGGCGGTCGATCTTCGCCCTCGCCAGCACCGACGCCTCGCACGACATCCAGGCCGAGGTGACGCGGCTGGTCGACCGGGCGGCCGGCACCCTGAAGTTCCGGCCCACGCTCCGGTTCGAGGGACCCGTACGGACCCTCGTCGGCGGCGAGCTCGCCCCCGACGTGCTCGCCGTGCTCGGCGAGGCGCTGTCGAACGCCAGCCGGCACGCGGACGCGCACGCCGTGGAGGTCCTCCTCCGCGCGGGCGACGACGTGGTGCTGCGGGTCGCCGACGACGGCCGCGGGCTCGACGCGCGTGTCCACGAGAGCGGGCTGCGCAACATGCGTGAGCGAGCGGAGAGCCGCGGCGGCACCTTCGTGGTGGAGTCCGCCCGCGGCGAGGGCACCGTGCTCACGTGGACCGTGCCCGCGAGCTGACCCGACCTTGCAGCGCGGCCGCCAGGCTGGGCCGGGGATGGCGGGACCAAGGTCCTCGACCCGTGCACCCCTTCGGCTCTCCCTCGGCCGAATCGGTGGGCGGAGTCTGGAAGTGGGCGGGACCTCCGCCGTCCACGTGAGGAGATCGACATGAACACCCTTCGTAGCGACTGCATCATCGTCGGCGTCGACGAGTCGGCCCTGGCCGGACAGGCGGTCCGATGGGCCGCCGAGCAGGCCGTCCTCGAGGGGCGTCGCGTCAGGCTCGTCCGTGCCGTCATGCCGGTACCGATGGGTCGCAGCGATCATGCGGCCGTCGCCCAGCCCGGAACCTTCACCTCCTTGCGACTCCACAGCGAGGCGCTGCTCAGGCAGGCGCACGAGCAGGTGCACCGAGTGGCCCCCGGCGTCGAGGTCGACGAACAGCTCGAGGTCGCCGCCGCGCGGGACCTGCTGCTCGACGTCGCGGAGGACGCCCACGTCTTGGTGCTCGGCTCCCGGGGACGCGGTCCCGTGCTCACCCACCTGTTCGGCTCCGTCGGCGTGGGCGTCGTCCGGCGGGCCCGGTGCCCGGTCGTGGTCCACCGGCCCGGGCACCCGGGCCGGGTGCACGACGGCGTGGTCGTCGCGGTCGACGCGACCGAGGACGCCGTCCCGGTGCTCGAGTTCGCGTTCCGTCAGGCCAGTCTGCGCAGGCTGCCGCTCCGCGTCGTGCACTACGTCATGGACCCGCGGTCGGCCCTGGTCGGTGTTCCGATGGTCGGCGACCTCTCCCAGCGGCTGCAGCAGAGCAAGCTCGTCATGTCCGAGGCGATGGCCGGTCTCGGGGAGCGGTACCCCGACGTGCGGACGACGGTCAGCACCACTCCTGGGCTGCCCGCGCACGACATCGTGACCGCGGCGACCCGAGCGGACCTGGTCGTCGTGGGGACCCACCAACGCCCCGCGGCCGACCGGCTGCTGGTCGGCTCGGTCTCGACCGCCGTCCTCGAGCACGCCTCGTGCCCGGTCGCCGTTGTCCCGGGGCGGTCGTCATGAGCACGAGGACGGGCGAGCTTGACGCCCGCGAGTGCCGCGGGCTGCTGGAGGGGGGCCAGGTCGGCCGGGTCGCGGTCTGCACCCCGACCGGGCCGCAGATCCTGCCCGTCAACTACGTCGTGGACGGGGCGTCGATCGTCTTCCGGACAGCGCCCTACGGCGTGCTGGGCCGACATGCGTGGCACCACCGCATCGCGTTCGAGATCGACGACACGGACGCCGCGACCAAGTCCGGCTGGAGCGTCCTGGCGACCGGCCAGGGCGAGCTGGTGGAGAACGCCGACGAGCTGGCTGCGCTCCGAGCCTTCACCGACAACCGCCCGTGGGGGCCCGGGTCCCGGTTGCTGTACGTGCGGCTCCGCTGGGACAGCCTCACCGGCAGGCGGGTCCGCGGCGCTCCGTGATCCGTCAGAGCTGACGCAGCAGGGGCAGCACGTCACGGCCGAGCGACGTCAGGAAGGCCTCCTGGTCCTGGCCGGGTGCGTGGAGGACGAGGTGGTCGAAGCCGGCCTCGACGTACGGTCGGACGGCGTCGACGACGCCCTCGGGGGTGGTCTCCACGATCCAGCGCTTGGCGACCTCCTCGATGGGGAGCTTGTCGGCGGCGTAGGCCATCTCGAGGGGGTCGTCGAGGCGGTGCTTGTCCTCGGCCGAGAGGGAGAGCGGGGCCCAGAAGCGGGTGTTCTCGAGGGCTTCCTCACGCGTGGGTGCGTACGAC
The DNA here is from genome assembly GCA_963708915.1 of uncultured Actinomycetota bacterium. Lineage (GTDB taxonomy): Bacteria > Actinomycetota > Actinomycetes > Propionibacteriales > Nocardioidaceae > Nocardioides. The sequence continues at coordinate 284,379 of CAVPUJ010000002.1, read as the reverse complement.
AGCTTGATCTCGATCATCCGGGCGATCGCGTCGACGGGGCGTTGCGCGGTCGACAGGCCGTCGACCACGGCGGGCAGCAGCTTGTCGGTGTAGAGGTCCATGCCCTTGCCGCTGGTGCAGATGAAGCCGTCGGCGACCCGGCCGGCGTACTTGGCCATCACCGGCCCGCCGGCGGCGACGTAGATCGGGACCCCGCCCTCGGGACGGTCGTAGATGGTGGCGTCGTCGGTGCGGTAGTAGTCGCCCTCGAAGGAGACGCGCTCGTCGGCCCAGAGGGCGCGCATCAGGCGGACGGCCTCGCGGAGCCGGGCGAAGCGCTCCTTGAACTCCGGCCACTCCGCGAGACCGACGGACATCTCGTTGAGGGCCTCGCCGGTGCCCACCCCGAGGACGACGCGGTCGGGGTTGAGCAGGGCGAGGGTGGCGAACTGCTGGGCGAGGACCGCGGGGTTGTAGCGGAACGACGGCGTCAGCACGCTCGTGCCGAGGACGACCCGCTCGGTACGTTCGCCGATCGCGGCTAGGCAGGCCAGCGCGTTGGGGGCGTGACCTCCGACGTGGCGCCACGGCTGCAGGTGGTCGGAGACCATCACCGAGTCGAGGCCGACCTCCTCCGCGAGGACCCCGAGCTCGACGAGGTCGCGGGGGCCGAACTGCTCGGCGGAAGCCTTGTAGCCGATCTGGAGGGCCATCAGCCGACCTCTCGCTTGCGGGTGGGGGCGGGTGCGTTGGTGACGGGGGCGTACAGGGTGGTGCGCTGCCGGGCGGTCCGGCCGGCCGAGGTGGCGAGGTCGTGGAGCTCCTCGGGGGTCGCCAGCTGGCCATGGGCGGCGCCCGCGGCGCGGCTGATGTTCTCGTCCATGAGCGTCCCGCCGAGGTCGTTGACGCCGGCGGCGAGGAGCTGGCGGGCGCCGTCCTGGCCGAGCTTGACCCAGGAGGCCTGGATGTTGTCCAGCCACCCGTCGTACGCGATCCGGGCCACGGCGTGCATGAGGACCGACTCGCGCCAGGTCGGTCCGCGGCGGGCCCCCCGCTTGAGGTAGATGGGGGCTGCCATGTGCACGAACGGCAGCGGCACGAACTCCGTGAACCCCCCGGTCTCCTTCTGCAGGGCCCGGGTGCGGACCAGGTGCCGGGCCCAGTGCACGGGGGCCTCGATGGAGCCGAACATGATGGTGATGTTCGAGCGCAGCCCGACCTGGTGGGCGACCCGGTGGGCCTCGAGCCACTCCTCGGTGTCGACCTTGTCGGGGCACAGCACGGCGCGGACCTCGTCGTCGAGGATCTCCGCGGCGGTGCCGGGCAGGGAGCCGAGGCCGGCGTCCTTGAGCCGGGTCAGGTACGTGGCCAGCGGCTCACCGAGGCGTTTGGCGCCCTCGGTGACCTCGAGGGCGGTGAACCCGTGGACGTGCATGTCAGGGACGGCGGCCTTCACCGCGCGCAGGACGTCGAGGTAGAAGTCGCCGTCGAAGGAGGGATGGATCCCCCCTTGCAGGCACACCTCGGTCGCCCCCCGTTCGGCCGCCTCGACGGCGCGCCCGGCGACGTCGTCGAAGGTCAGCAGGTAGGGGGCACCGCGCAGGTTCAACGACAACGGGCCCTTGGAGAACCCGCAGAAGCTGCACTTGAAGGTGCACACGTTGGTGTAGTTGATGTTGCGGTTGACCACGTAGGTGACGGTGTCGCCGACCGCCTGCCGGCGCAGGTCGTCGGCCACCTCGGCGACCGCGGCGACCTCCGGTCCGCGCGCACCGAACAGGGTGACGATCTCGGCCTCACCGACCTCCTGCCCCGCGCGTACGCCGGTCAGGACCTCGGCGACCGCGCCGCCCACCCCGATTCGTCTGCGGATCCATGCGGGTTTTCCGGCTGGCGGTCGCAGACGAATCGGTGTTCAGCCCGGTCGTGAGGAGCGTGGGTGGGTGGGTGTCGGCGCCCGAGTACCAGGGGGTGGAGCGGCGGCCGATCTGGACGACCTCGGCGCCGGTGCCGACGTTCGCGGCGGCCTGGTGCCGTTCGGGCCAGGTCGCACCGGGGTCGTCACGCCCCAACGACTCCGCATCGGAGCGGTCCAGCACGGGGAACCGGGTCGCCGGGTCCAGCCAACGATCGGGGGCCGCGGCGAACTCGGGGTAGACCGTCAGCCGGGGCGCCAGCACCAGGCCGCGGGCCTCGGTCGCCTGCCGCAGGGTCTCGACGGCGGGCCAGGGGCGTTCGGGGTTGACGTGGTCCGGAGTGACCGGGGAGACCCCGCCCCAGTCGTCGATGCCCGCGTCCAGCAGGTCGCCGAGCCGCTCGAGGTCGGAGAGGTTCGGCGGGGCCTGGACGTGCACGTCGGCCGGCAGCACCAGCCGGGCCAGCGCGATCGCCCGCACGTGCTCCTCGGGCGGGCAGGCCGGGTGGTCGCGCATCGTGGTGCCCGGCTTGGGCAGGAAGTTCTGCACGATCACCTCCTGCACGTGGCCGTGCCTGAGGTGCGAGGCGGCGATGGCCTCCAAGGCGGCCAGCCGGTCGGTCTCGGACTCGCCGATGCCGACCAGGATCCCCGTGGTGAACGGGATGCCCAGCTCGCCTGCCCACTCCAGGGTCGCCAACCGTCGTTCCGGGGTCTTGTCCGGCGCCCCCCGGTGCGCGGCCAGGTCGGGACGCAGCGACTCGATCATCATCCCCTGCGACGGCGCGACCGTCCGCAGCCGGGCCAGGTCGTCCCGGGAGACCGCACCGGCGTTCGCGTGGGGCAGCAGACCGGTCTCCTCCAGTACCCGCCTCGCGATCTCCACCAGGTAGTCCACTGTCGAGGCGTACCCGTGGGTGCCCAACCAGTCGGCCGCCTCGACGTACCGGTCCTCCGGGGCCTCACCCAGGGTGAACAACGCCTCGTGGCACCCTGCTTCGGCGCCGGCCGCCGCGATCGCCAGCACCTCGTCGGGCGAGAGGTACGGCGAGGCGATGTGGTGCGGCGCCGTCGCGAACGTGCAGTACCCGCACCGATCCCGACACAACCGGGTCAACGGCACGAACACCTTCGGCGAGTACGTCACGCGCGTCCCGGTCGCGGTATCGCGCACCTCACGCGCCGTCGCCGTCAGCTCGTCGGTCGGCAGATCGAGCAGCGTCACGGGCAGTGTCACGATGCCCAACCGTACTGGCGCCCGGTCAGCCGGCGGGCGGCGGGAAGCCGTGGCGGACACACCACGAGACCGCCTGGGCCCGCGTGGTCACGCCGATCTTGCGGTAGGCGCTGCGGATGTAGGTCTTGACGGAGTTCACGCTGACGTACAGCTCGCCGGCGATCTCGCAGTTGCTGAACCCCAGCACGACCAGGCGCAGCACGTCGGTCTCGCGGGGGCTCAGGCCGACCGTGTCGCCGAGCCGGGTGTCGTGCATGGCTGCCTGGGCGACCTCGCTGTCGTCGAGGGTGCCGGCGGCCGCGCTGAGGGCGACCCCGACGATCTCCTCGGCCGTCGCGCTGACCGGGACGACGGCCTGCGCTCCGTGCTCGAGGGCCAGGGCGCCGAGGTCGGGCCGGAGGGGACGGGTCATGGCCACGACCGTCGAGGCGGTCTCCTTGACCCAGTGGTCCAGGACGGAGGTGTCCTCGTCGAGCAGGGCGACGACGTCGAACAGCACGATGTCGGGGTCCTCGTGCTCGTCGTCGACCAGGCACAAGGAGGGTGCGGTCTGGGCGAGCATGGTGCGGAGTCCCACGGCCACGACGTCGTGGGGCGTGACGACCGCGACGGTCGCCACGGTGGGGACGGTTGAGGTGGTCATGGGACGGGCTCCTTGGCTGGCGCGGTGACGTGGTGGGGTGACGCTTCGCAAGGGGTGGAACGGCCCTATCTCCACTTGGAGAGTTCAACGATCTGAGTTGATGGGTTGATATTTAGTCAGTTCTGCGAGAGATTTCAAGTCCTTGCCCAGGATCAGTTCTCAGAGGGAGCGGAGGTAGCTGGATGGGGACGTCGTACGACGGACCGCCCGCCGACGACCACGCCGTCTACGGCATGGCCGTGGCCGCCGAGCTCACCGGTGTGAGCCCGGCGATGCTGCGCGCGTACGAGGCGAAGAAGCTCATCTCGCCGCACCGCACGCCGGGGGGCACCCGGCGCTACAGCGCCGACGACATCGCCGAGATCCGGCGCATCACGGCCCTGCTGGCCGACGGCTTGAACCTGGCCGGCGTCGAGGCGGTGCTGGCGCTCGAGGGTCGCAACCACGAGCTGAGCGATGAGGTGGGCCGGCTCCAGGGGTTGGTCGACGATCAGGGGCAGGCGGACCCGCGCGGCACCTTGTAGGGCGCCCCGATCCGGTAGGTGCCGGCCTCGCTCGCGTGCAGCACCAGCCAGTTGTCGCGCGGGTTCTCCACGTCGAGGTCACTGGCCAGGCCGGACAGGCACGCCGCCTCGGCCGGCAGGGCCTTGCCCGCCGCGTCGACGAGACCGAGCCACCGGGAGTAGGCGACGCGCACCACGATGGGGCCGGGCTCGGAGGTGTACAGGGTGATCTGCGCGGCGTCGAAGTCGAGCACGCGCGCCGGGGCGGAGGCCAGCGGCGTGGGGTTGCGGACCTCGTAGAGCATCCAGTCAGCGTCGGACCAGACCCGCTCGAGGTACGGCAGGCCAGCGGAGACGAGCGCAGCCTCCTCGACCGCGGCGGCGTCGGGGGTCGCGGTCGAGAGGACGACGAAGCGCACCGCCCAGCGTCGCAGCCAGCGTTGGTAGGCGTCGGCGGTCAGTGGCTGGTCACGGTAGAAGACCCGGTTGCGGGCGGCGTCGGCCTGTCGGTTCCAGCCGCGGGCGAGGTTGGCGTACGCCGCGAGGGCCGTGGCCTCACGGTGGCTGGCCGTCGGCACGACCTCGACCCGCCCCAGGCCCGCCCCCCGGTCCTGGAGCTGGTCGACGAGCGGCTGCAGGTCGAGGCTCAGGGACTCCGGGGGTGCGGTGTTGATGGCGTCGCGTGCTGCCAGCCCGACCTGCCACGAGACCGAGGTGATCAGGGCGGCGCCGAGCATGCCGGCGGCCACCGTGCGCCCTAGTCGGCACGCCCGCCAGCGAGCGCACCCAGTCGCGGCCGGGCAGGGTCGCGACCAGGCCGACGCCGGCGAAGATCAGGCCGAGGCGGCTGATGTTGGTGCCGACGGGGGAGGGCATCAGCCACGCCATCTGGACGGCCACCAGGTAGACGACCCCGAGCATCCGCAGCAGCCGCCAGTCGCGGGGGAACAGCAGCACTGCGGACAGCCCGGCCGCGGTCGGCAGCAGAGCGGAGTACCAGGACATCGGCTGCACACCCGACAGCGGGAACAGCCACGCGGACACCGCCACCACGACCACCGGCGGTAGCCCGAGCGCGAGCGCGAGGCGCCGATCGCCGGTGAGCCACAAGGCGGCGGCGACCAGACCGAGCAGCAGGCCCGCGACGGCGCTGGCCGCCGTCGTCAGCGCGGCCAGCGCGACGATCACGGGCACCCGCAGCCGCGTGCGGGTGGGCCAGGCGAACGCCGCGACGAGCGCGGTCAACCCGAACAGCAGGCCCAGGCCGAACGTCACCCGGCCGGACACCGCGTTGCCGGTGAGGGCCAGGGCTCCGAACACCGCGGGCAGCATCGGGTGGCGGACGTGGGGGCTGCGCTCGAGGAGGAGCGCGAGCAACCCGGCCGAGAGCGTGCCGACCACGACCATGGTGGGTCGCACGCCGAGGACGGCCATCAGGTAGGGCGAGATGGCGCTGTAGGAGACCGGGTGCATGCCGCCGTACCAGGCCAGGTCGTAGGCGCTGCCGGGGTGGGCCCGCGCGAACGCTGCCCAGGCGTCCTGGGCGGCGATGTCGCCGCCGGGCGTCGCCAGCAGCCGCCACCACAGGAGGTGCAGCACGCCGGCCAGCACGGTCGCGACCAGGACCGGGCTCCACTGCAGGACCCGGGTCGCGTACGTCGCCGGGCCGGCGAGCGCGGCGGCGTCGCTCGGCGCGTCGTCGACGACCGTCATGTCGGCTCCCCGCGGGACGGCGACAGGGGGCGCGGCGGGAAGACCGTCCACTTGCCCAGCTGCACCGCGGTCAGTGCGATGAGGACGCCCGCGATGTCGTCGGTGACGTAGTGCCAGCCGAAGTAGATGGTCGACACGATGATCAGGGCCAGGTAGACGGCGAGCACGCGGGTCGTGCGGCGCAGGCCGTAGTAGCGCGCCATCAGCAGGACGAGGGTGGTGAAGCCGACGTGGAGACTGGCGAAGGCCCCCAGGCTGACGAACGCGTCGGGCACCGAGGGGTCGGCGAGGAAGGCGGCCCGCTCGGCGAGGTACTCGGCCTGGGTCTCGGTGATCGCCGTGGGCCGGAGCCCGGCGAACTCGGCCGGCGCCGCGGCGTACGGGCCGAGGCTCGGCAGCACGTAGTAGGCGAACGTGCCGAGGATCCACGCCCAGGTCGCCGCGCTGAGGAAGACGTAGGCCCGCCGGACGCGCGGGATCAGCGCCAGGCTGCCGACCAGCGCCAGCACGATCACGTAGGTGAAGGAGCGGTAGACCACGGCGAGCGCCTCGGCGGCGTACTCCTCGCCGACCAGGGTGTGCAGCAGGGCCGCGGGGTGGTGCCCGAGGAACAGCGCCTTGTCGAAGGCGAGCAGGTCGTCGTCACGGAGCTGGTTGAAGGCGTTCCAGCTCTTGAGGTTGCGGTAGCAGAGGTAGACGACGTGGTAGCCCACCAGGCCGGTGAGCACGAGGACCAGCCGTTGGCCGGACCAGCGCTCGCGCAGGACGGCCACGACGTGGCGCAGGGACCACCCGCGGCTGCGGGCACGGACGACGGCCTCGGTCAGGGCGATCACGACCAGGAAGACCAGGGCCTTGGCCAGCCGGTTGCGCAGCATCTGGCCCTCGGGGTCGCGCACACCGATGCCGAGAGCAGCCGAGCGCTCGGCCGTGACGGCCGCGAACAGCACGACCACGGTCCAGTAGCGCCAGACGTACCCGTAGCCGCTCTCACGCTCGTCGGCGTACGCCGACGGGACGTCCGTCAGGCGGGTGCGCCTGGTGGGCGCCGTCTCGGTCATCGTGGGGTCTCCTGAGGTGCGCGCGGGAGCAGCCCCCATGGTCGCAGGATCCCCTCCCGGCACCAGCATCGTGACACGAGGGCCCCCCAGCCCGGCAACCGGCGGGGGACCACGGGTACCCCAGGTCCTCCCGGACTGGATCCAGTCCGGGACCTGGGGTTGTGAGGGGATCCTCTGTCGCTCACACTTGTGGGAACGGCGCCTCGACCCGGAACCTCTCTCTCCCGGACGAGGCGCCTTTCTCTGTCCGGGATGAGGGTTCGTCGCCGCCGCCGCTCTAGCGTGGGGTCGTGGAGCAGCAGACCGGGCAGCCGTCGGACCAGTCATCCGGCGGGGGCATGTCGATCACCCAGGTCCAGCAGTGGGTGCTGTCGGTGCTGGCCTTCACCGTGATCGAGCACTTTGCCGCGGGCCTCGCGATCGCCGCCATCTTCTCCGACGAGAAGGACGCCCAGGTCGGCCTGAACGTGCTGGCCGGCATCACCGGCGTGGTCGCCGTCGGTGCCTTCCGGGCGATCCACGGCAAGTCGCTGCTCAGCGCCTGGATGCTGCTCGGACCCCTGCCCGGCGTGATCGGCGCCTGGCTGACCTTCCGCTGACCTCGCCCCGCGGAGGCTAGACGCCAGTCGGTTGGCACTCGACGACCGCCACGAAGGGTGACGTCATGGCGCGCAGCAGACCGCTGTATCCCACGCCGAAGGCCAGCTCGTCACCGACGACCGCCGGGTGCTCGGCGAGGTCGACGACGAGGTGGTCGCTGCTCATGCCGAGCACCACGACGCCGGGCGGGGGCACCAGGCCGTCCGGGTCGACGTCCTGCCGGCCGAGGGCCAGCACGCCCTGGTTCACCGAGCCGGCGGGCCGGCGAGCTGGAGGCGTGCCGAAGGCGGCCTGGGCCCGTTCGCCCCAGGGTCGAGCCGGCTTGGTGCGTCGCTCGATCAGCTCGGCGACCACGGTGACGGCATCGGTGCGCAGCCCGGGGACCGGCAGCCGGGTGAGCGGATCCAGGCCGAGGAGGATCGCCTCGCCGAGCCGCAGCTCGTCGACGCGTCCCGGGTCCGACGTGCCCAAGGCCCAGCCCAGGTTGGCGGAGTTGCCGCCGGAGACCACCGAGAGGGCAACGCCGGTCGCTGCCTCGACGTCGGTCGCGAGCCCGGAGAGCTCGTCCATCTTGGCCTGGTCGGGGACGACCCCGTGCTGGCAGGCGAGGTTGGTCCCGACGCCGGCCAGGGTCAGGCCGGGCAGGTCGGCGACGTACCTGGCGAGCGGGACGAGCTCGGCAGGAAGCACCCCCTCCCGGAGGTCGCCGAGCTCCACCATGAGCACGACAGCGTGTGTCGTGCCCAGGCGGGACGACGCCAGGGAGAGGGCCTCGAGCACCGAGATCTCGGTGTTCAAGCTGGTCGACGCGTGCCGGACGACGGCGTCGACCTGGCTGGTCATGGGGGAGCGGATCAGGGTGCGCGGGGCGACCAGCCCCGCGGCGTCGAGACGGGCGAGGTTCTCGACGCGTGAGTCACCGAGCCCGGTGGCGCCACCGCGCAGCATCGCAGCGGCCACGGCCGGCGACCCGAGCGCCGCCTTGGTCACTGCCGTCACCCGGATGCCCCGGGTGGCCAGCGTGTCGACCAGCACGCGGGTGTTGCCCTCGATCGCCTCGAGGTCGACCTCGACCCGAGGTGCCGTCATCGAGCGCTCGGGACGCGGGACTTCCTGAGCGCTGGGAAGGCGTCGAGCACCATGTCGGCGAGCTGGCCGAGCGGTCGCGTCAGCGGGTCGGTCGCGGGCAGCCCGAGGTCGAGCTCGATCGCGTCGATGGCCGCCCCGATCGCAGCGTTGTCGGCCATCCCCTCGTGGTTGACCGTGATGCCGATGACGCGGGTGTCGGCGAAGCTCTCGATGAGCGCGACCTCGCGGGCGACGGTGGGCATCGCGATCATCGGGAAGTCGCCCAGCACCCGGCGCTCGGGGGCGTGCTGCACGATGACGGCGGCCGGCCGGCTGCCGCGCAGGATGTGGGCCGAGGTGAGGTACGCCGGGTGGCTGAGGGCGCCCTGGCCCTCGACGACGATCACGTCGGGGTCCTCGCCCTCGAACGCGGCGACCACCTGGTTCTCGACCTCGCCCGAGCAGAACTGCGGGACGAGCGCGTCCAGGGCGACGCCGTACTTGCCGCCCTGCATGATCGTGGTCTGTCCGGTGCCGACGAGGACCGCCTTGACCCCGCGGTCGTTGAGGGCCTTCACGAGCAGGGTCGCGGTGGTGCGCTTGCCGATCGCACCGTCCGTGCCGAGCACGGCGACGCGCGGGCAGGTCACGTCGAAGATGCGGCCGGAGAAGAGCTTGAGGTCCTTCTTGTCCTTGGGGCGACGGACGTCGGTGATGGTCACGTCGGCCAGCAGGGCCGCCGCCACGAACTCGGCGTCGTCGTTGAGGAAGTCGTGCAGCCCGTTGATGACGTGCATGCCGCGGGCGATGCCGTCGAGCAGCACCACGCGTTGGGCGGGCGAGAGGAGGCCGTCGGCCGGCGCGAGCCCGCAGATCAGGTAGTCGGGCACCCGGCCGGCGTGGGCGAGCGCCTCGGCGAGGCCGGCGAGCACCGGGATGCCGTTGGCCTTGCCGTCGAGCACCTGCCCGGCGTCCTGCCCGGCCCGTCGGCTGTCGATGACGCTGAGGACGTCGTACTTCTCCGAGTGCCGGACCAGCCCGTTGGCCGTCTTGCCGTCCTGCTCGCCGAACTGGCCCTCGCAGTAGATGACGGCCGTGCTGCCGGCGGGCAGTGTCGGGGACATCGACACGGGCTGGGCGGGGACAGGTGACGACACAGACATTGCTGCTCCTCTGAAAGCTCAGAGGAGGCGACGAGACGTACCGGGCCGATGGCCCAACAGTGGACGAGGCGTCTGCTCTAAGGGCCCGGCAGGTGCCGGGGAACCTCGACGTTAGCAGTCGGTGACCCAGGCCCTCGGATCGTCGGAGCCGGGGTGGTGAGGAGTACCCTTCGAGGAGCCGGGACATCGAGGAGGCCCTTCGGGCCGGCTCTCACTCCGGCGGAGAGGCGACGTCATGACGACGTCCCACGAACTTCGCGCTCTTCTCAGGGCTGGGGGATGACGACCGGCTCGGACACGCTGGTACCCGTCGATCCGCTGGTCCCCGTGGTCGGGCGCGCCTCCACGGCGGACACCCAGGCGTCGCCCCGGCAGGTCTGGGTCGAGATCATGACGACCCAGGAGGTCGTGGCCGTCGGCCTGCGGACCATCCTCGAGAACGCCGAGGGTGGCCTGACCATCACCACGCAGGGCCCGCTCGACGCGGCGGCCGACGCGGAGCCGGACGTGGTCCTCTACGACGTGATCAAGCTGCACGAGGAGGACGGCAAGGAGCTCGACCGTCTGCTGAGGCAGACGGCCTCCTGCATCATCGCCGTCGACCGGACGCTCAGCCCGGTCCTCGGCCGACGGGCCAAGGACGCCGGTGTGGAGTGGCGGATCACCCTGGGCATCACCGGGGACGAGCTCGTCACCGTCATCCACGAGACCGTCGCGGGCGCGCTGGACGAGAGCGCGGTCGCCCAGGAGTGGGACTCCGCCGAGCACCTCGGCGAGGCGGCGGGACTCAGCCCGCGTGAGGGCAGCGTGCTCGGGCTCGTGGTCTCCGGCCTCAGCAACCAGCAGATCGCCGACCGGCTCTACCTGAGCATCAACTCGGTCAAGACCTACATCCGCTCGACGTACCGCAAGGTAGGCGTCTCCTCCCGGGCGCAGGCCGTGGCCTGGGGCATCCAGCACGGCTTCCCGGTCAACGACGAAGGCTGACCCGCTCGCTAGAGTCCCTGAGGTGGGGGACACCTTCGGGGTGGTGGGCGCCGGCATCGTGGGACTCGCGGTGGCGCGCGAGCTCGCTCGGCGGCGCCCGGACAGCACCGTCGTGGTCTGGGAGAAGGAGCCGCGCGTCGGCGCCCACCAGACCGGGCACAACTCGGGCGTCGTCCACGCCGGCATCTACTACCGGCCGGGCAGCCTCAAGGCCGAGCTGTGCGCCCGCGGCCGGCGACTGCTCCAGGACTACTGCGCCGAGCACGGGCTGCCCTTCGACGCGTGCGGCAAGCTGGTCGTCGCGGTCGACGCCGACGAGATCGGTCGCCTCGACGCGCTCGAGCGGACGGCCCGGCAGAACGGTGTGCCTGGCCTGCGCCGCGTCGGGCCGGGCGAGATCCGCGAGCTCGAACCCCATGCCGCCGGCCTCCTCGCGCTGCACTCGCCGGCCACCGCGATCACCGACTACGCCGCCGTCGCCGAGGCGCTGGCGAGCGACCTCCGGGCCGGCGGAGGCGACGTGCGGGTGTCGGCGGCGGTCACCACGATCCGACGGGTGCCCGGCGGTGTCCTCGTCGTGTCCGGGGGCGCCGCGCACCGCGTCGACAGACTCGTCGTCTGCGCCGGGCTGCAGGCCGACCGCGTCTCGCGCTGGGTCGACGACGAGGCCGACCCGCGGATCGTGCCGTTCCGCGGCGAGTACCTGACCGTGCGGCCCGAGAAGCGCTCGCTCGTGCGGGGCATGGTCTATCCCGTGCCGGACCCGCGCTACCCGTTCCTGGGCGTGCACTTCACCCGCCGGGTGTCGGGCGAGCTCGAGGTCGGCCCGAACGCCGTCCTCGCCCTCCGCCGGGAGGGCTACGGGAGGTACGACGTCACGGCGGCCGACGTGCGCGAGCTGCTGGCTTCGCCCGGCTTCTGGCGGATGGCCCGGCGGCACTGGCGGACGGGCGTGAAGGAGGTCCGCGGCTCCCTCTCGACCCGCGCGTTCATGCGCGCTGCCGAGCGGTACGTCCCCGAGATCGGCGTCGCGGACGTGGTCCGGGGCGGCGCCGGGGTCCGCGCCCAGGCCGTCGAGCGCGACGGCAGCCTGCTCGACGACTTCCGCATCACCGAGTCGGACGGCGTCACGTGCCTCCGCAACGCGCCGTCGCCGGCCGCGACCTCGAGCCTGGCGATCGCCGAGCACGTCGCCGACCGCGTGCTCGCGTCCTAGCCTCAGTCGTCCGCGAGCCCGCGGGCGTGCAGGGCCTCGCCGGTCATCCGGGCGCGAGCGACCACGCGGATGACGAGAGGAGTGAGCCGCGCCCGAGGGCTGCGCTCGAGGCCCCGGGCCACCGCCGCCTGGCGAGCCTCGTCGGCGATCTCGGCGATGGCGGGGATCGCCCGCAACATCAACGAGAACGCGAGCGCGACTGCCTCGGGGTTGACGCCCAGTGGACGCAGCGGGCGAAGGGCGCGGACCAGGGCGTCGACCATGTCGTCGACCGGGGTGGTCGTGGTGACCACGGTGGCCAGCAGCACCATGGCCAGCAGGTCGCCGACCCGCTCCGCCGCGAGCGCCCAGCCGGCCTGCCACACCTGGAAGACCCCGAGCACGACCAGCACGATGATCAACCCGCGCAGGCTGCGCAGGGTCGTCCGCGGGTCGGCGCCCGCCCAGGCCAGCAGGGCGACGGCGACCGCGACCGCCACCCATGCCGAGGCCGGGCCGCGGACGACGGCGATGAGGATGCTCGCCGCCGCCAGCAGCAGCAGCTTGGCGCCGGCCGGGAGGCGGTGCAGCAGGGTCGATCCCGGCCGGTGCAGGCCGAGGAGGAGCCCACTCATGTCGTCGCCTCGTAGTGGGCGACGGCGTCGGCGGCCGGTCCGTCGAAGACGACCCGGCCCTCGTCCATCACGACGCCGCGGTCGCAGCGCCGGGCCAGGTCGAGGTCGTGCGTGACGAGCAGCAGCTGCTGCTCGAGGCCGAACAGGACGTCGGCGATGCGCCGCGTGTTCGCCAGGTCGAGCAGCGTGGTCGGCTCGTCGGCCACCAGGATCGTGGGGTTCGTGGCCAGCACGCCGGTCAGGGCCAGCAGCTGACGCTGCCCGCCGGAGAGGGCGTGCACGCTGCGGTCGCCGAGCCCGGCCAGGCCGGCCCGGTCGAGGAGGTCCAGGGCCGCGCGGCGGCGTTCCTCCTTGTCGGGGTGCGTCCGCCGCAGCGACAGGGCCACGTCCTCGACCGCGGTCGGCATCACGAGCTGCGCGGCCGGGTCGGTGAACGCGAACCCCACCCGCCGACGTACCTCCCGCCCGTCGCGGTCCGGGTCCAGCCCGTCGACCAGCACCCGGCCGGTGGTGGCGGTGACCAGCCCGTTCACCAGCCGCGCGAGCGTGGACTTCCCGGACCCGTTGGGCCCGATGAGGGCGACCCGGCGCTCCTGCAGGGTGAGCGTGGTCTCGGCCAGGACCGGTACCGGCCCGTCGGCTCCCGGGAAGGAGACGGTGACGGCCTCGAAGGCGATGGTCACGAGGCGGCGACGGTCTCCTGCTCGTGACCCTGGGTCGAACGGTGCAGGAGGTCGGGGAACGCGCGGTGCACCGCGGTGGCGACCAGGGCCATGGCGAGGTTCTTGATGACGTCGCCGACCCAGTAGACGGAGTCCAGCTTGACGGCGGCCCACCAGGAGATGTCGAGCTTCCACACCAGGCCCGCGATCCCGAGCGTGTGGATGAAGAGGGCGCTGCTCACCAGGCCGGCGAAGAAGATCGAGGGGACGCTGGTCTGGATCGTGCGCAGGGGCATCCGCTCCACCAGGAAGCCGCACATGGCCGCGGCCAGCGGGAAACCGAGGATGTAGCCGACCGACGGACCCTGGAGCACCGCGAGGCCCGACGCCCCTCCCGAGAAGATGGGCAGGCCGGCCGCGCCGGCGGCGATGTAGAGCAGCACGGCGAGGAAGCCGCGCCGGGCGCCGAGCACCGCGCCCGAGAGCAGCACCCCGAAGGTCTGGAGGGTGATCGGCACGGCGGTGGTCGTCGGTATCGCCGGAAGGATCGCGCAGACGGCGATCAGGGCGGCGAACCCGGCGATCAGGGCCAGGTCGGTGGCGCGGCTGCGACTTCTCATCACGACATCCTCTCGAAAACTGAACGGTGGTCAGGTTAGGGTCCGGGGGTCGAGCGGTCAACGAGAGGCCCGAGGAGGAGCACGTGTCCTACCGTCGCCACCACGTGGTCGAGCACGCGATCACCGTCCTCGACGCCTACGGGTTGGGTGACCTGTCGATGCGCCGCCTGGGCGCGGAGCTGGGGGTCCAGCCCAGCGCGCTCTACCACCACTTCAAGGACAAGCAGACCCTGCTGGCGGCCGTGGCCGACGAGATCCTGGCCCGCGGCGAGAGGCCCGTCCCCGACGGCGACTGGCCGGACCAGGTCACGGCCATCTGTGCCCAGCTGCGCGACGCGATGCTGGCCTACCGCGACGGCGCCGAGCTCGTCGCGACCGTGAGTGCGTTCGGCCTCGGTGCCCGGGCGCCGTACGACGCCCTGGTCGCCGCGCTGTCGGCCGGCGGCCTCGACGACCGGCTCGTCCGGGTGGCCGCGCGGACCCTGCTGCACTTCGTGCTCGGCGACGTCGGCGACGAGCAGACCCACCTGCAGGCCGGCAGCGCCGGCGCGATCCCCGACGGCCCCGTCGACCCGGACGACGTGCGCGACGGCTCCGACTTCGCGGTCGGGCTGGCGATCGTGGTGGACGGGATCCGGGTGCGCGTCGGCGCACCGGTCACTGGAGGCCCGTCCGGACCGAGGTGATGCGCTGGGTGTTGAAGCCCAACCAGTGCATGCGGCCGACGTAGCGCGCGTGCTCGACCTTGAGGCACCGGTCCATCACCACGGTGACGCCACCCTCCTCGGCGATCCGGGCGCCCTCGGCGTTGATCACGCCGAACTGGCACCACAGCGAGTCGGCGCCGATCGCCACGGCGTCGCGGGCGATGTCGGGGAGGGCGTCCGGGGCGCGGAAGACGTTGACGATGTCCACGTGCCCCGGCACGTCGCGCAGGCTCGGGTACGACGTCTCGCCGAGGATCTCGCTCTCACGCGGGTTCACCGGGATGACCTGGTAGCCGTGCCGCTTGAGGTAGTAGCCGACGAAGTGGCTGGCCCGCAGCTCGTTGGCCGACAGGCCGACGATCGCGATCGTGGAGGCGCGGTGGAGGACCTGCTGGATGGTCAGCGGGTCCTGGTACCTGGCCAGGTCGGCCGCGGCGAGGGTCTCGGTCACGAGGACTCCTTCCCGAGCAGGGCGCCGACCTTGGCGAAAGCCTGGTCGAGGTCCCAGATCAGGTCGTCGACCGACTCGGTGCCGACCGACAACCGGACGGTCCCGGGACCGACCCCGGCCGCGGCCAGCTCCGCGTCCCCGAGCTGGCGGTGGGTGGTGCTGGCCGGGTGGATGATCAGGCTCTTCGCGTCGCCGACGTTGGCCAGGTGCGACCAGAGCGAGACGCCGCCGATGAGGCCCTGTCCGCCGGCCCGGCCGCCCGCGCAGTCGAACGAGAACACCGCGCCGGCGCCCAGCGGGAGGTACTTGGCGACCAGCTCGGCGTGCCTGCTGCTCGGCAGCCCCGGGTACGTCACGTTCGAGACGAGCTCGTGCGACTCGAGGTACGTCGCGACCGCCAGCGCGTTGGTGACGTGCCGCTCCATCCGCAGCGACAGCGTCTCGAGCCCTTGCAGGAACAGGAACGCGTTGAACGGCGACAGGGCCGCCCCGAGGTCGCGCAACGTCTCGGCCCGCAGCTTCATCAGGTAGCCGTAGGTGCCGAACGTCTCGTGGAACTGCAGACCGTGGTAGGCCGGCGACGGGTCGGCGATCACCGGGAAGCGCCCGTTGGACCAGTCGAACGTGCCGGCCTCGACCACGATGCCGCCGATGCTCGTGCCGTGCCCGCCGATGAACTTGGTGGCGGAGTGGATCACGATGTCCGCGCCCCACTCGATCGGCCGGCACAGGTAGGGCGTGGCGAACGTGTTGTCCACGACCAGAGGCAGCTCGTGCTCGTGAGCGATGGACGCGAGCGCCTCGATGTCGAGCACGTTGCCCGCGGGGTTGCCGATCGTCTCGCCGAACAACGCCTTGGTGTTCGGCTTGATCGCCTGCCGCCACACGTCCGGGTCGTCGGGGTCGACCCACGTCACCTCGACGTTCATCTTGCGCAGCAGGTGCTTGAACTGGTTGACCGTGCCGCCGTACAACGCGGAGGAGGAGACCACGTGGTCGCCGGGCTCGAGGAGCGTGAACATGGCGGCCGCCTGCGCGGCGATCCCGCTGGCGAACGCGACGCCGCCAGCCGCGCCCTCGAGGTTGGCCACGCGTTCCTCGAACACCGCGGTCGTCGGGTTCATGATCCGCGAGTAGGTGTTGCCGTACTCCTGCAGGTTGAAGTACGCCGCCGCCGACTCCGGGTCCTCGAACACGTAGCTGGTCGTCTGGAAGATCGGCACCGCCCGGGCGCCGGTGTTGGGGTCGGGTCGCTGGCCGGCGTGCAGCTGCCGGGTCTCGAAGCCGAAGTCGTGGTCGTCGTCCACGCGCGGGTCGCTCACGGTGACACCTTGCCTGCCGCCAGGAAGTCGCGCACCAGCGGGATCTGCCGGGCCTCCTCGAGGAGGAAGCAGTCGTGGCCGTACGGCGCGTCGATCACGTGCAGGTCGACGGGTTTCCCCAGCGCACGCAGGGCGGTCTCGATCTCCTGCGACGCCACGGGCGGGTAGAGCCAGTCGGAGCTGAACGCGATCAGGAGGGTCCGCGCGGAGACGCCTGCCAGCGCCGTCTCCAACGAGCCGGCGCCGTGCTCGCGGGCGAGGTCGAAGTACGTCAGCGCGCGCGACGTGTACAGGTAGGTGTTGGCGTCGAACCGCTTCACGAACGAGTCGGCCTGATGACGCAGGTAGCTCTCGACCTCGAACTCCGGCTCGGTGATCGTGTAGCGGATGTCGTCGGCGAACTGCAGCCGCCGGGCGAACTTGTCGTCCAGCGCCTCGGCGGAGAGGTACGTGATGTGACCGACCATCCGGGCCACGCCCATGCCCGCGTCGGGCGCCCGGCCGGTGCCGTAGTAGTCACCGCCCTGCCAGTCCGGGTCGCCCTTGATCGACTCGCGGGCGATCGAGTTCCAGGCCATGCCCTGCGGGTGCAGGGCGTGCGTGCTGGCGATCACCACGATCGCGTCGACCTGGTCGGGGTAGAGCACGGCCCACTCGAGGGCCTGCATCCCACCGAGGGACCCGCCGGCCACCGCGGCGAGGCGGTCGATGCCGAGCACGTCGAGGAAGGCCCGCTCGGTGCGCACCATGTCGGCGACCGTGATGACCGGGAAGTCGGAGCCGTACGGCGCCCCGGTCGCCGGGTCCGTCGACGACGGGCCGGTGGTCCCGCGGCAGCCGCCCAGCAGGTTGGTGGAGACCACGAAGGAGAGGTCGGTGTCGAACGCCTTGCCGGGGCCGATCATCCCGTCCCACCAGCCGAGCCCCTTGGCGGCGGCGCCGTCGCGGTCCTCGGCGGCGAACCCGTCGCGGGTGCTCTCGTCCGGCGGGCGTGCCGCGAGGCCCGCCGCGTGCGCGTCGCCGCTGAGCGCGTGGCAGACCAGGATCACGTTGTCCCGCTCCGGCGAGAGCTCGCCGTACGTCTCGTAGGCCACCCGCACCCCGTGCAGGTCGCGCCCGCAGTCGAGGGGAACCGGGGCGGGGAGATCGACGTACTTGGTCTCGACCGTGCCCACGCTGCCCGCCGTGCTGACGTCGCCGACCTGCGGCGTCTCGGCTGGCGGCACAGCCCCGATGCTAGGCCCCGGCATCGGCCTATTCTCTACTATCCCGGTCAACAAGATCGCACAGGCATGAACCGAAGCAGGAGAACGAGATGACCACGACCGACAACGGCGTCAACGTCCAGGCGCTGCTCGATGCTCGCGAGGTGCTCAAGGGCGCCCCCGAGGCCGCCCAGTTCACCTGGCGGGCCTCCTCCACCTGGCAGAACGGTGTGCACAGCACCGTCAAGGTCCAGAACTTCTTCGGTCTCGGCGAGGAGCAGACCCACAAGACCGAGTCGACGTTCGACGCCGACCACCCCGCGGTCTTCGCCGCGGAGGACAACGGCATCACGCCCATCGAGTACCTGCTCGTGGGCCTGACCAGCTGCCTCTCGGCCGGTGTGGCCTCGGTGGCGCAGAACCGCGGCATCCAGCTCCGCTCGGTGGAGTCCACCGTCGAGGGCCACCACGACATCCGCGGCATCCTCGGCGCCGACAGCGACGTCCGCAACGGCTTCAACGACATCACCGTGAAGTTCAAGATCGACGCCGACGCCACGCCGGAGGAGATCGAGGCGCTGGTCGCCCAGTCGCAGAAGCGCTCCGCCGTGTTCGACGCCCTGACCAACCCGACCGACGTGACCGTCGAGGTTGTCTGAGCACGTCACCGCGGTCGTCGTCGGGGCCGGTCATGCGGGCCTCGCGGCGAGCCACTTCCTCGCCGCACGCTCGATCGACCACGTCGTCCTCGAGCGCGGGGAGGTGGCGAACTCCTGGCGGCACGAGCGCTGGGACTCGCTGCGCCTGCTGACGCCGAACTGGCTGGCCCGGCTGCCGGACCACGCCTACGCAGGACCGGACCCCGACGGGTACCTGACGAGCGGTGAGGTCGCCGCGTTCATCGACGGCTTCGCGACGCGCTCGCAGGCGCCGGTCCGGACCGGTACGACGGTCGTCTCCGTGCGCCGTACCGGCGAGGGGTACGACGTGGCGACGGACGACGGCACCGTGCACTGCCGGACGGTGGTCATCGCCAGCGGCGCCTGCAACCGGCCGGCCGTGCCGGCGTTCGGTGCCTCGCTGCCCGCCTCGATCGAGCAGCTGACCACCTTCGACTACCGCAACCCCGACCAGGTCGCCGACGGCGGCGTGCTGGTGGTCGGGGCGTCGGCGACCGGTGTGCAGGTTGCCGCCGAGCTGAGCCGTGCCGGCCGTCCGGTGACCGTCGCCGTCGGCGAGCACGTGCGACTGCCGCGGACCTACCGCGGTCGCGACGTGCTCTGGTGGATGGACGCCTCCGGCGTGTGGGACGAGCGGCACGACGAGATCGACGACCTGACCCGGGCCCGCCGACTGCCGTCACCGCAGCTGGTCGGCACCGCCGAACGCGCCACGCTCGACCTCAACGCCCTCACCGATCTCGGCGTCGGCCTCGTCGGGCGCTGGGCAGCGGTGCGGGACGACACGGCCCTGTTCTCGGGCGGCCTGCGCAACGTGTTCGCCCTGGCCGACCTCAAGCAGCGACGGCTGCTGGAGACCTTCGACGCGTGGGCCCGCGATCACGGCGCCGACGACGAGACCTCGCCCGAGCGGCCCGAACCGACCCGCGTGCCCACGACCTCCCGGCTCCAGCTCGACCTGGGCAGCGGCGAGATCCGCACCGTCGTGTGGGCCACCGGCTACCGGCCGGACTACTCGTGGCTCGACGTGCCCGTGGTCGACCCGAAGGGCCACCTGCGTCACGAGGGCGGCGTGGTCGACGACAGCCCGGGGCTCTACGCCCTCGGCCTCCCGGTGCTGCGCCGGCGCAAGTCCACGTTCATCCACGGGATCGAGGACGACGCCCGCGAGGTGGTCGACCACCTGGCCCGTCATCTCGCCGGGCGCTGAGGTCCAGACCACTCACGTATTTGTGAGACACGCCCCAGGGGACTTGACGGCCGGTCCTCCAACCGCTCAAATACGACCACTTCAGTAGAGATACTGCAGTTCTCGGGTCACTCGACCGATCACGGCCACTCGGGGCCGCTCACAGCTTCAGAGAGGTGCTCATGCGCACACGCCTGCGCGTCCTCGGGGGATCCATCACGGCCGCGGCTCTCGCCGCGGTCGTGCTGCCCCTGGTGACGACTCCCCAGGCCCAGGCCGCCCGGTTCACGGGTGGCAACGTGGTCGTCTACCGGGTCGGTTCGGGGGCCGCGCTGACCAACGCCGCCGCCCCGGTGTTCCTGGACGAGTTCGGGCCCACCGGCGCCCGGGTGCAGTCCATCGCGTTGCCGACGGCGGCCACGGAGGGGAACGCACGCCTGACGGCGACCGGTCGGTCGCGGTCGGAGGGCCTCGTCTCCCGATCCGCGGACGGGCGTTTCCTCACCGTCACGGGATACGACGCGGCTGTCGGGGCGACGGGACCCGGCGGGATCACCCTCACCGCGTCCGACCCGACGTCGGTCGGCCGCGTGGTGGGTGTGGTGGACACCAACGGCGTCGCCGACACCACCACCGTCCTCAAGGGCGCCGGGGTGGCCAAGATCATCCGGTCCGCGGCGACCACGAACGGTGAGCAGCTCTGGGCCACGGGCGGCAACGGCGGCATCCTCGCCGCGAACCGCGGAGCGGCCACCTCGACGGTCGCCGCCGGCGCCGCGGCGAGCAACTTCAACGCGCTGACCATCCAGGGCGGCCAGCTGTTCACCAGCGGCATCCTGACCAACCGGCTCGCGTCGCTCGGTTCGGGCACACCGGCCTCCGGCGCCCTCGCCGACCTGCCGGGCCTGCCGAGCTACCTGCTGACCTACGGGTACGCCTTCGCGGACCTCACGGCCGCCGGGTACGGCGCCACGCCGCTCGACACGCTCTACATCGCCAACGCGTCCGAGCGTGGCGGCACCCTCGACAAGTACCGCTGGAACGGCACGAGCTGGATCTCGCTCGGCTACGTCGACGTCGAGGGCGCCTTCGGCGTCGTGGCCGACGTCAAGAACGGCGCGGTCAGCCTCGCCGTCACCACGCCGACGACGCTGATCACCCTGACCGAGCCGAGTGGCGCCGCCGACACGTTCACCCCGGGTGCCCCCGCCGTGCTGGCCACGGCAGCGGCCAACACGGAGTTCCGCGGCATCGCCCTGGCGCCCACCGCGCCGGCCGGTCCGTCGCTGTTCCTGCGCACTCCGCTGGCCGGGGCCAACGTCCCGCTGACCGACACCATCTCGGTCACGGCGTACGTCGACTCGCCCGTGGGGGTCACGTCGGTCAAGGCCAAGCTCGGCAGCGGCAAGCTCGTCACCGCCAAGCGATCCGGCCACCTGTGGACCGCGAAGATCCCGAGCACGGGACTGAAGGCCGGGAAGAGCTCGGTCACCGTCGTCGCGACGGACACCGCGTCGGCCACCACCACCGCCACCCGGGCGATCAAGCTCGGCGGCTCCGCCGCTCCCAAGGGCACGCTCGGTGCGGGCACGTACGCCTGGTCGGACAAGCACGTGAAGTACACCGGCAAGTGGAAGGCCTACAAGACCAAGATCTCGCCCACCAAGAAGGGCAAGACGTCGACCGTCAAGAAGTCGACGGCCAAGGTCAAGGTCTACGGCAAGAAGCTGACGATCACCTTCGACCGGACCACCAAGGGCGGCAAGGTCAAGGTCACCGTCGACGGCAAGGCCACGACGTTGAGCCTCTACGACAAGGCCGGCAAGGCCCTCAAGAAGTCCTGGGCGTTCAAGGGCGCGGTGAAGACCCACAAGGTCGTCGTCAGCGTCCTGGGCGCCAAGGCTCCCGCCAGCAAGGGCACCTCGGTGTACCTGGCCCTCCTGAAGGTGAAGGCGTGATGACGCCCACCTCCGGCCCGACCCGATCCGGCTCGACCAGAACAGGAACCTCCATGTCCGCACGTACCTTCCGCGCCGCCGTGGCGGGTGGTCTCGTGGCCGCCCTCACCCTGGTGGCGACCACGACGGCCAACGCCGACCCGACGGGCACCCCGGGGACACCGATCCCCGGCAAGGCGCCCAGCCAGCTGTACGCCGCGGTGGGGGCCGACGCCTTCGCCGAGCTGACCAACCAGGTCGTCACGGTCTACAACGCTCAGACACCCGCACCGACGACCCTGCTGGAGTCCTACGACGCCATCAACCCGGTCACCGGGGCGGCCGGCGAGAACATCGTGACCAAGGCGGGTTGCTCGGTCGCGCGGCCCAACGGCGCCAACGCCGGCGTCACGGCCATCACGCTCAACCAGAAGAGCGACGTGGGCACGGGAGGCGACGGCACGAGCTTCTGCGTCGACTGGGTGCGATCGAGCCGGTCGAAGGGCACGGCCGCCGCCGAGGCTGCCCTGACGTTCTACGCGCAGAGCCGCGACGCGGTGTCGTACGCCGTCATCGGCAACGCCTATGCACCCACGACGCCGTTGACCACGGCGCAGCTGAAGGACATCTTCCAGTGCACCATCACCGACTGGAGCCAGGTCGGCGGGCAGGCGGGACCCATCCACGTCTACCTGCCTCCGGCCTCCGCAGCGACCCTGACGTTCTTCCTGCAGGCGTTGGGGACCAACCTCACCAACGTCAACGCCGGGTGCCAGGGGCTCCCCACGGTCTTCCCGACGCAGCAGAACGACGGCCGCACCATGAACGGTGACCCGATGGGGATCGCGCCGTACGCCGTGACGAAGTGGGCGGCCCAGAGCAACGAGCCGGTCGGCATCGCCGACTACCGCGGCGGCGCCCAGATCGGGCTCGTCAACGCGGTCACCGCGCCGACGACGACCACGACCCTGGACGGCAAGAGCTACCAGGTGCTGAACCCGGCGTTCGCGGCCGGTGACAGCGCGTCCTTCGGCCGGCTGTTCTTCAACGTCGTCCGCAACGACGCTCCGCAGGAGCTCAAGGACGTCTTCAAGGCCGGTGGCTTCCTCTGCCTCCACCAGGACGCGTTCCTCGTGCCCTTCGGCAACACCCCGCTCGGCAACGACACGAGTGCGTCTCGCTACTGCGGGCAGACGAGCTGAAAGACCTCGCTGGTCGAGGAGGTCGCTGAGCGCGACCTCCTCGACCAGCGAAGCCACGATGAACACGACAGGAGTACCCATGCCGATCCGGCAGCGTGCGTCCCGGCGCCGGCCGTGGCGCATCGTGGTGGCGGTCGCCGTCATGGCGGCCGCCACGGTGGTGCCCGCCGCGATGGCGACCGGGACGTCGGCCCCGGCCCCCGCACCGGCCGCGAAGACCACGGGGCCGGTGACCGTGCCCGCGGGTGCTGCTGGGCCCGGAGCCACCGTCACCGTCAGCCGAACCACCTCCCTGGTCAACCAGGCCGTCGCGGTGTCCTGGGCGGGCTTCCATCCCAGCTCCGCGACTCGGTTGCAGAACACCGGCGACTCCCTGGACGTGAACACCGAGTTCCCGGTCCGCGTCTACCAGTGTCGGGGAACCGAGCCGGCCAGCTCCAGCGACTGCTACGGCTCTCCGGGGTTCCGCGGCATCGAGGCGACCGAGACCACCGAAGCCGTCGCTGCGATCCCGGGGTTCACCTACGCGGGCCAGACCGACCCGTTCGACGCGGTTCCGGACGGGCCCGCCAACTGGCAGGACACCGTCACCCGCTCCGACGGCACCGGCGAGGTCACGATCCAGCTCTTCACCAAGCGCGAGTCCGCGTCGCTGGGCTGCGACGCCTCGGCCGCGTGCTCCATCGTGGTGGTGCCGAACTACGGCCGGCCGGAGGGCTCGACCGAGGACCTGCTCGACGCCCCGTGGGCGTGGGCACTGAGGACCGTCGTCCCCCTCTCGTTCCTCCCCGTCGAGAACGCCTGCCCGCTGTCGGGTGACGCGTTGCGGGTGGAAGGCAGTCCGACCGCGTCCGACCTGATGGCCACCTGGCGCGGCAAGACCTGCACGCTGGCCTCGGGCGCCGTGACCCTGGACTACACCGCGATCGGCGAGCCGCAGACCCGGGGGGACGTGGCCTCCGCGACGACGGACGTCGGCCTCGTGATCGACCCGCTCGACGCGGACGCCGCCTCGTCCCGCGGTGTCGTCTACGCGCCGGTCAGCGTGACGGCGCTGGTGGTGGCGTTCCAGATCGACGACGCCCAGGGACGGCCCGTGACGTCGATGAAGCTGAACCCGAGGCTGGTCGCGAAGCTGATCACCGCGTCGTACCGCTCCGGCGCCGACCCAGCGGTCATCAACAACCCGGTCAACCTCTTCCACGACCCCGAGTTCCTCGACCTCAACCCGGAGGTGCAGTGGCCGAGTGGAGCCCCGGGCAACCGCCCGCTGCTGCTCGGCGACCTCTCCGACACCACCGTGGCCCTGACCCGGTGGATCGCCGCCGACCCGGACGCGGCCGCGTTCATCGCAGGTGAGCCCGACCCGTACGGCATGACGATCAACACCAACTACAAGAAGGTCGCGCTGCCCTTCGCCAGCTACCCGTTGCTCGACGACCAGCTGTCGACGACGTTCCAGCCGATCCAGGGCCTCGACGCGCTGGCCCGTCAGCTGTCGATCGCCCAGTTCCCCGGCGCCTTGGTGACCGTCGAGGGCGGCGTCAACGTCGTGACCAAGCCGCCTCGCCAGAACCCCGGGGCCCGCGAGGTCATCGGCATCCTGGACGCCGCCAGCGCGGCCCGCTTCCTGATGCCCACCGCCTCCCTGCAGAACACCTCTGGGGCGTTCGTGGCGCCGACGCCGGCATCCATGAAGGCCGGCGCCGCGCACGCGGCCCTCAACGAGGACGGGGTCACCAGGTCGGTCGACCTGACCTCCAAGGCACGCCGGATCTACCCCCTCACGCTGCTCCTCTCAGCCGCCCTGGCGACCCAGGCCGACCAGGCCGCGCGCGAACAGATGGTCACCTTCTTGGACTACGTCGCCGGACCGGGCCAGGTGCCTGGAGACGAGCTCGGACAGCTCCCCGGCGGACACGCGCCGCTGACGGACGACCTCGTCGACCTGCTGAGGGCCGCGCAGACCGCCGTCGAGGCGGGGGCGGGCGACGACCCGACCGAAGAGCCGAGCGGGGAGCCGACCGGGACGGGCGAGGCCAGCCCGTCGGTCACGCCCATCGAGCCGATCCCGCTGCCGAACCAGCTCCCGACCGTTCCGGTCGACATACCGGCGCCGGACGACGGTGCCGAGCCGAGCGCGGGCCCCGAGGACGAGCCGACCAAGCAGCCGAAGCCGTCGGCGACGCCCACGTCGGACACGACCGAGTCGGCCGCGCCGCAGATGGTCATGGTGGCCTCGCAGCCGACCGACGAGCGGATGTGGGCCCTGCCCGTCTTGCTGGTGCTCGCCCTGTTCGCGATGCTGACCGGCCCGCTCCTCCTGTGGCTGGACCGGAGTGGACGGGGCCCGCGGTGGCTGCGACGTTGACCCCCGACGTCCTACGGCCCGTGGGTCCGCGCCGTCGCCTGCGCGCCTTGCGTGCCGCCGCGACACGGTCGTCGGTACCCCGGGGGCCGGCGCCCGCACCCGAGCCGAGGAAGCGACCTCTCACCTCGGCGGTGCTGGCCGCAGGAACCATGGGCCTGCTCGGCGGGCTGGTGCTCGCGTTCTTCGGGTACCTGGTGGTGGGCTCGGCGCTGCAGGCCGATCGCCAGCAGGACGTGATGTACCAGCGGCTGCGGGCCGACCTCAAGGCGATGACGGTGCCGTTCGCCGGGGCCATCGCACCGGGGACGCCGGTCGGGGTGCTCACCATCCCCGCGATCGGCCTGGAGCAGGTCGTCGTCGCCGGCAGCTCGGCCGAGCAGACCCGGACGGGCCCGGGGCTGAAGACCGACAGTGTGCTTCCGGGACAGGCGGGACTCTCCGTCCTCGTCGGGCACCGGTCCACCCTGGGCGCAGCCTTCGCACACCTCGACGAGCTCGCCACGGGCGACGTCATCGAGGTGACGACAGGGCAGGGCAGGTTCGTCTACGACGTCGACCTGGTGCGGACGAGCGACGCCCCTGCCGCGGAGGTCCAGATCGTCTCGTCCCGGCTGACGCTCGTCACGTCCGACCCCGCGTTCACGCCGGACCGCACGCTGGTCGTCTCGGCCCAGCTCCGCGGCGACGCGTTGCCGGCGAGCACGGGTTCGACCGCTCCCGCCTCCGACAACCCTGGTGAGGGTGGCTCCGGCGGACTGACGTCGCTCCTGCTCTGGTCCCAGCTGCTCCTGCTCACCACGGTCGCCGTGACCTGGGCCGCCATCCGGTTCCCAGGTCGCGCCCTGTGGATCGGGGCCACGCCGGTGCTGCTGGCCGTGCTCTGGAAGGTCTTCGAGAACCTCTCCCTCCTGCTTCCCAACACCCTCTAGCCGACCCCTGAGAACGAGCCTGTGAGAACGAGATGACCCTGATCGACGGTGCTGACGACCACACCTTGACCATCCCGGTCCAGAGCCGACCCGTGGTCGGCGGACACCCGGCCACGCTGGTGGCCGACCGGGTGAGCGCCTGGTTCGGCGACCACCACGTGCTCGACGACGTCACCCTGACCATGCCCGCCGGTCGAGTCACCTCACTCATCGGGCCGTCGGGCTGTGGCAAGTCGACGTTCCTGCGCATCCTCAACCGGATGCATGAGCTGGTGCCCGGCGCCAGCCTGGCCGGCGAGGTCCGGCTCGACGGCGACGACATCTACGACCCGACCCGGCGCCCGCTCGAGAGCCGGCGCCGGATCGGCATGGTCTTCCAGAAGGCCAACCCGTTCCCGACCATGTCGATCCACGACAACGTCGTCTCCGGCCTGGCGCTCACCGGCCGCCGGCCCGGACGGGGACGCGACACCGACGACCTGGTCGAACAGAGCCTGCGCAGCGCAGGTCTCTGGGACGAGGTACGCAGCCGCCTCGACGCGCCCGGCGCGTCCCTGTCCGGCGGCCAGCAGCAACGACTCTGCATCGCTCGCGCGCTGGCTGTGAGCCCCGACGTGCTCCTCATGGACGAACCGTGCTCCGCCCTCGACCCCACGTCCACGCGCCGGATCGAGGACACCATCCGGGCGATCGCCGACACGGTCACCGTCGTGATCGTCACGCACAACATGCAGCAGGCGCAACGCGTCTCGGACCGCTGCGCCTTCTTCCTCGCCGCGGAGAACCAGCCCGGCCACATCGTCGAGCAGGGTGAGACGACCGAGATCTTCGAGAGCCCTCGCGACTCCCGGACGGCCGACTACGTGCACGGGCGGTTCGGGTGACCAGCCTGACCGTGGCGCCGGCCGCCGTACGGCGCTCGCTGAACTACCGACCCACGGTTCAGGACCGCAGCTTCGTCGCCGCCGTCCGCGCAGCGGCCATCTCCACGCTGCTGGTGATGGGCCTCATCGGCATCTTCCTGCTCATCGGCGCCTGGCCGGCGTTGCACAGCCAGGGGTTCTCCTTCCTCACCGAGAGCCAGTGGCTGCCCGAGACCGGGACGTTCGGCATCGCCTCCCTGCTGTGGGGCACGGTCCTGGTCGGGCTGATCTCGCTGGTGGTGGCGGTGCCGGTCGGCTTCGGCGCCGCGTTGTTCATCAGCGAGTACGCCCCTCGGTCGCTGAAGCGTCCGCTGGTCAGCCTGGTGGACCTGATGGCGTCGGTGCCCTCGATCGTCTACGCGATGTGGGGGCTGTTCTTCCTCCAGGCCCACCTGCTGACGATCTCGGAATGGCTCTCCGTGCACTTCGGCGCGATCCTGCCGTTCTTCCGGGTGAACACACCCGACTCGCCCTCGTCCTACACCTCCTCGGCCTTCATCGCCGGGGTCGCCGTCGGCGTCGTGGTGATGCCCACGGTGACCTCGATCATGCGCGAGGTCTTCGCCCAGGCACCGATCGGCGAGCGCGAGGGTGCCATCGCCCTGGGCGCGACCCGATGGGGGATGATCCGCACCGTCGTGATCCCGTTCGGGCGCAGCGGGATCGTCGGCGGGGTCATGCTCGGCCTCGGTCGGGCCCTGGGGGAGACCATCACCGTCTACGCGATCATCTCGCCGGCCTTCGAGTTCACCACGCGTCCGCTGCAGAGCGGGACCAACACCATCGCCTCGCACATCGCCTCGCGCTACTCCGAGTCCAGCGGCATCGGGCTGGCCGGCCTGCTCGGCGCCGGGCTCGTGCTGTTCCTGTTCACGCTGGTCATCAACACCCTCGCCGGTATCGTGGTCAGCCGGTCCCGCTCCGGCGCGGCGACGGAGATCTGATGACCACGCTCATCTCCTCGCACGTCGAGTCCGCGGGTCAGCCGGGCCGCCCCACGGCCACCGAGCCTCGCGAGCCCGTCCGACGCGTGCGCGTCGGCGGCCCCAGCCCCGAGCTCGTCCTGCACGTGGTCTGCGCGGTGCTCGGCGCCCTGGCCCTCGACTGGCTCGTCTACGAGCAGCTCGTCCCGATGACCGGTGCGATCGGCTTCTGGCTCGTCTGGTACGCCCTCTTCCTGGGGTTCCTGGCGGCCATCAGCTCCACGACCCTCGACCGGGTGGGGGTCCTCGACCGGCTGGTGGGGGCCCTGGTGAGCACGGCCGGCCTCGTCCTGGTCTCGTGCCTCGTCGGGATCGTGGTGTTCACGGCGGCGCGCGGCATGGCCGCCCTCTCGCACCTCAACTTCTACACCCAGACCACCGCCTTCATCGGGCCGGAAGCGTCGTTGGACCAGGGCGGCATCGTCGCCGCCGCCGTCGGCACCCTGGAGCAGGTGGCGATCTCGGTGGCCATCAGCGTCCCTCTGGGCATCGCGACGGCCGTCTACCTCAGCGAGGTGCGCGGCCGGCTCGCCACGACCGTTCGGACCGTCGTCGAGGCGATGAGTGCCGTCCCGACCATCGTGGCGGGCCTGTTCGTCTACTCCCTGCTGATCCTCAAGCTCGGCCAGGAGCGCAGCGGGTTCGCGGCGTCCCTGGCGCTGTGCGTCAGCATGATCCCGGTCGTCATCACGACGTCCGAGGTGGTGCTACGCCTGGTGCCCAACGGCCTTCGCGAGGCGTCGCTGGCCCTGGGCACGACGCATTGGCAGACCGTCCGACGCGTGGTGCTGACCACGGCTCGCCCCGGTCTCGTGACCGCGGTGCTGCTGGGCGTCGCGCGGGTCATCGGCGAGACCTCGCCGGTGCTGCTCGTCGCCGGCAACACCAACGAGCTCAACGCCGACCCGCTGCACGGCCCGCAGCTCTCACTGCCCCTGTTCGCCTTCACCCAGATGAAGATGCCGCTCGACACCGCCATCTCGCGGGCCTTCGGCTCCTCGGTGGTCCTGCTCGTCGTCGTGGTCGTCCTCTTCGGGGCGGCCCGCATCCTCGGAGGCCGCCCGCCCGGTCACATCTCGCCCCGCAAGCAACGCCGGCTGGCCGCCGCCCGCGCCCGCCGCCACGAAAGTGAGCCCGCCCGATGAACCGCTCCACGCCGTTCCGACTGCTCATCGCCATGGTGGCAGCGAGCGTCATCTCGCTGGTGCTCGTGCCGGCACCGGCGCAGGCCGACGACTACGTGCCGATCTCCGGCGCCGGCTCCACCTGGAGCCAGGTCGCCGTCGACGCGTGGAGGGCCGACGTCCGGGCCAGCGGGGTGGTCGTCAACTACGCCGGCACCGGCTCCACCGACGGCCGCTCGCAGTTCATCCAGGCGACCGTGGACTTCGCCAACACCGAGATCCCGTTCCAGAACCCGCCCGAGCCGGGTCAGCAGGCGGAGATCCCGGACCGCCCCTTCGCCTACCTGCCGATGGTCGCCGGCGGCACCTCGTTCATGTACAACCTCACCGTCGGCGGCCAGCAGGTGCGCGACCTCCGTCTGTCCGCGACGACGCTGGCGAAGATCTTCACCGGCCAGATCACCCGCTGGAGCGACCCGGAGATCGCCAAGGACACCGGCCGCGCCTTGCCCGACATCCCCATCATCCCGGTGGTCCGCTCGGACGGCGCCGGTGCGTCCGCGCAGTTCACGCTGTACATGCGCAGCCAGGCCAACGCCGTCTACTGCCCGTTCATCCGCGAGAAGCTGCACCTGTCCGGGGACGCGTGCCCGAGCGTCTCCTTCTACCCGGCCTTCGGCAGCTCGAAGGCCCAGAACGGCTCGAACGGCGTGGCCAACTACGTCTCGGCGTCCTACGGCGCCGGGGCCATCGGGTACGTCGAGTACGCCTACGCCAAGCGCATCAACTTCCCGGTGGCCAGCCTGCTGAACTCCGCCGGGTACTACTCGCAACCCACCGCGGGCAACGTGGCCGTGGCCCTCACCAAGGCCCAGATCAACTCCGACCTGACCCAGAACCTCGAGTCGGTCTACACGAACCCCGACCCGCGGACCTACCCGATGTCGAGCTACAGCTACATGGTCGTGCCGACGACCACGGCCGCCCCGTTCAACGAGGACAAGGGCCGCACGCTCTCGACGTTCATCAACTACTTCCTGTGCGGCGGCCAGCAGAAGGCCGACATCCTCGGCTACTCGCCGCTGCCGGCCAACCTCGTGACGGCCGGCTTCGAGCAGGTGGCGCGGATCCCCGGGGCCGTGCCGTCGCCCGCGATCAGCCAGTGCAACAACCCGGCCCTGAACATCCTGAAGTCCGCCCCACAGCCGAACCCCTGCATGAAGGTGGGGTCGACCTGTACGCCCGGCACCACCGCCACCACCGGGACGAGCCCGACTCCAGGTGCGACGCCGACGGATGGAGCCAAGCCGGGTGCGACCGGCTCGGGTGGCGCCGACCCGCTGGGCACCGGCGGCGGCGGGGGCTCTGGCGGGTCGGGCGACCCGCTCACGGGGGCAACCGACGATCCCGGCGGATCGTCAGCCCAAGCGGCAGACCCGCTGACGGGCGCCCAACCGACGGGGACCGACGCCACCGCGACCGATGGAGAGGCCCAACCCGTGGCCGCCGGCCCGCTGGAGCCGGTCGCCCTGGCCGCCTCCCGGGACGGACGGACACCCGTGGTCGCTTGGCTGGTCGCGGCGATGCTCGCCCTGACGGTCCTGGCCCCGCCGTTCCTCGTGGCCCGGACGGCTCGGCGCCGCAAGTGAGCCTCCGGCGTCTGATGCTTCTCCTGGCGCCCGCCCTCGTGCTGACTGCAGGCGTGGGGTCCTGGCAGCTCAGCCGACACCCGCCGCCGCGGCTGGACGTGGCCCCCACTCCGGTGGTGTCGTCGGCGACGCTGACGGTGCCCGTACCGGCGGCGGCGCCGGTCGCGGCGACCAGACGGGCCACCGTCAGCCGGGGGTGGGTGGCGCGGACCTCGCGCGCGACCGGCGTACCCGCGCCCGCCCTGCGCGCCTACGGCGCCGCCACCCTCCTGGTCGCAGCCGCAGCACCCGGATGCCACCTGGGGTGGACGACGTTGGCCGGCATCGGCTGGGTGGAGTCCCACCACGGCACGATCGGAGGGCGACGGCTGCACGCCGACGGCACCTCGAGCCGACCGATCTTCGGTCCCGTGCTCGACGGCACGCGCGACGTCGCTGCGATCGCCGGCGCTCGCGGTGGCTGGCAGCGCGCCGGGGGAGCCATGCAGTTCCTGCCGTCGTCCTGGGCCCAGTGGGCCTCCGACGGGGACGACGACGGCGTGCGCGACCGCCAGGACCTCGACGACGCGGCGTACGCCGCGGCCCGCTACCTCTGCGCCTCCGGCGCCGACCTCACGACCGGCCCGGCGTGGACGTCGGCCGTCCGTTCGTACAACCACTCCGACGCGTACGTCCTCGCCGTGCACGACGTGGCCGAGGTGTACGCCGAGCGTTCGGGCTGAGCCCCGAACGCCCCAGACTTCGGACCCGGGCCGGAGGCAGGTGGGGCCGGGGCCGTCCCTCTCGGTCCCACCTGCAGCGCAGCGGCAGGCTCACGGCGCCGTCGCGACGCCCGTGCCGTTGCGGAGCAGGTTCCCTCGCCCCGTGGGCCACGGCAGGCAGCCGGTGCCCGAGCCCGGCACCGTGTAGACGTCGACCCCGTGGTCGAAGGTGGTCAGGACGATCTCGAGCGTGCCGTTGCCGGTGAGGTCGCCGATGGAGGGGGCCGCGGCCACGCCGATGCCGTTGCCGTCCTGGCCCTGGTGGCTCAACCGCGTCACCGACAGCACCTTGCCGTGGGCCGAGAGCACGACCAGGCGTCCGGCGTTGCGCTTCAGCGCGTAGGTGCCGAAGACGAGCTCGGGAGTGCCGTCCTTGTTGAGATCGGCAGCGACCACCTCCGAGGCGAAGGTCTTCGCGCGCCGCGGGGCGTACTCGGTGCTCCAGAGCCGCCGACCGTCCGGGCCGACGGCGTAGACCTTGCCGCCGGGGAGGGCCGCGACGATCTCGGGCCGGTCGTCGCCGAGGATGTCGACGACGGTCGGAGCCGGGATGCCACTGGGCGGGTACCAGTCGCCGTCGGGTCGGTGCACCGGGTGGTTGGACATCGGCAGCGTCTCGAAGCCCGCGTGACGGCGTGCGGAGCGGCGACCGTCGCCGTGAGCGCCGTCGAGCACCATGAACGCGAAACCCTGGGTGCGGTAAGGGATGTGGCGCTCGACGTTGGGAATGCCGACGACCTCGTTGTGGCCGTCGCCGTCGAGGTCGGCCACCGCGGGAGGTGAGGCCGTCCACTGGAGCCAGGCCTGGTCCTCCGGGCTCGGCCAGGGGCCGGTGTGCTGGTGGTAGTGGCGGCGCTCGACCCGGGGGTCGGCCCACCGGATGAACTGGCCCCACCCCATCCGCCGGCCCTCCGCGCCGGACTCGCGGTTGGTGAACCAGGGCGAGGCGAGGATCGAGGTGCCGTCCAGGTCGAACGCGTTGATCTGGTGGTTGTCGAAGGTGGTGATGATCTCGAGGTCGGCGTCGTCGTCGATGTTGCCGATGGCGACGTTCTCGCCGTAGGCGCCGTAGCCGTGGTTGCCCACCCCGTTGAAGCCCGCGTCGTTGCCCGGCCCGGCCAGCTGGTTGTAGCGGGGCCAGGCGGGGGAGTGGCCGCCCGACGGCTGGAAGAGGGCGCCGCTCGCGTCGAAGACGAAGACCTGGGCGCCGGTCGGCGAGGTGTTCGTGGTCGTCGCCACCACCTCGACCCGGCCGTCACCGTCGAGGTCGGCGGCCGCGAGTCCCCGTGCCTCCGGCGACTGGCCACCGCTGGTCGTGGACGCCGGCCACCCGTCCTTCAGGTGCAGCCCGCCGCCGCGGAGCTCGTACGCCGCCACCGTGCCGTCGTTGCCCGCCACCACGATGTCGGGGACACCGTCGCCCTCGAGGTCGGCCACCACCGACGGCGGATAGACCCGGCCCTCACTCGCCTGCCCCTTGCCGAGCAGGCGGCCCCGCGCGTCGAACACGAACGTCGAGGAGAAGGGCGCGACGATCTCCAGCCGTCCGTCTCCGTCGAGGTCGACGAGACCCGGGGAGGAGAACCACCCGGTCTCACCGGTGTCGATGTTCCGGACGAGCTTCGGCGTACGGACGGCGGCGGTGCCGCCCTCGTCGACGCACGAGGCCGTGGTGCGGTGGGGCCGGTCGCTCGCCGAGCCGACGGCAGCGGGTGCACCGGCCACGAGTCCGGCGGCCACGACCACAGCGAGGCCCCCGACGACGCGATGCGTCAGCTGCATCCCGGGAACCTCCTGACTGTGGGCGCTGGTGGCTCAGGGTGGGCGCAGCAGGGATCGAACCTGCGACATCTTGCTTGTAAGGCAAGCGCTCTACCGCTGAGCTATGCGCCCCTGGGACGGCGCAAAGACTAGGCCAGCCCGTGGACCCGGGACGATTCCGGCTCAGAGGATCAGGCGCAGCCCCGCGGTGACCACCATGGCCACCAGCACCGCCAGGACCAGGGGCTTGCCCCGCCACAGCAGGAACCCGCCGACGATCATCCCGACGGTCTCGGCGCCGACGTGGAGCTGCTGGCCGTCCGCGAACGCCGCGGTGACGACCAGCGCGGACAGCAGCGCAGGGGCCAGGTACGCGATGACCCGGAGCATGACCGGAGGCAGCTCCCGGCCGCCCAGGAGCACCGGGCCGGCCGCCTTGATGGTCACGGTGGCGGCCACGCAGGCGGCGATGAGGGCCCAGACGTTCATCCGGCCTCCCGCTTCCTGGGGACGCCCAGCAGCGCGGCCGCGGCAGCGGCCAGCACGGGCACCCCCGGTGGCGCGAACGGCACCAGGGCCAGGGCGATCAGGGCGCCGAGGAGGGCGACCCTGCGCGACGTCGGGTCGCGGATCTCGGCGAGGACCAGCGCGAGGAAGAACGTCGGGAACACCGCGTCGAGACCGATCCGGCTCGGGTCGCCGAGGAGGTCGCCGCCGTACACGCCGACGACCGTGCCGAGCACCCACGTGACGTACTGAGGTGCCGTGGTGCCGAACAGCAGCCACCGGTCGAAGGTGCCGTCGCCGTTGTTCGCCAGGGCCCACGACGCGTCGACGACCGTCTGTCCTTGCAGCCCCCGCTTGAGTGGGCCGCCGGGCAGTGATGGGGCGAGGGCGACGCCCATGGCCAGGAAGCGACCGTTCATCATGGCCGCCGCGGCGACCGCCGCGATCAGCGTGCCCCCGGCGGCGAACACCGCGAGTGCGGCGAACTGGGCCGAGCCGGCGAACACGAACGCAGAGGCCGCGATCGCCTGGCCGGGCGAGAAGCCGGCCTGGCGGGAGACCACGCCGAACGACAGCGACAGCACGAAGCCGACGACCGCGTAGGGGATGCCGAGCCGCACGCCCCGGACGAACGACTCCCTCACCGCACGCAGGCTAGATGGCCTCAAACGTGGGCGACGACACGGTCTCGCGCCCGGGCCCCAGGCCTAGGGGTGAGGCAGGGCCCGATTCCCACGTGGTACTCACGTCTGGTGGACACGCTGACCGAGGACGTCGTCGAGCCCAGGCACGCCCCCATGGCGCGGTCGCGCCGCGTCCGGCTGGTCGTCGCGGCGATGGTCGGGTTCGCCGTCGTGGCGGTGTTCGGGCTGGTGGTCGTCCAGGACCGCTCACCCCTCGACGCGTTCGACCGCTGGGGTCGGCAGGCCGAGGACTGGGCCGACAACCACGCCGCGCTCATCACCGTGCTCCGGGTCATCGAGGTCACGTTCGCGACCGTCGGCATGATCGTGTGGACCACGCTGGTGGTCGTGGCCGTCGTGACCCGGCGACGCTACCGCGCCGCGGCGTTCGCCATCGCCGTGATGATCGCGACCTCGCTCACGACGACGGCCATCAAGCTGGCGCTCGGACGCGGCCGTCCCGAGTGGCAGGACGCCACGGACCTGCTGTCGAGCAAGTCGTTCCCCTCGGGCCATGCCTCGTCAAGCGCGGCACTGGCGGGCATCCTGATCTTCCTGGCCTGGAGCTTCCTGCGCCATCCCGCGGCGCGCTGGGCGGTCACGGTGGTCGCCGTCGGGGTGTGGGTCGCGGTGTGCCTCGACCGCGTGCTGCTCGGCCGTCACTACCCGAGCGACGTCGTGGCCGGCTCCATCCTCGGGGTGTCGATGGTGCTGCTCGGGATCGCCGTCTTCGACCCCGCCCGGGTCCGCGTGCATGGGCGTTGACCCCGACGTGGTGGCGGCCGTCCGCGCCGCGCTGCGCGAGGCCGCCGACCCGGCCGTGGCGCCCGGCCAGCAGGCCTACATGAAGTCCGCGATGCCCTACCACGGGGTGACCGCGCCCCGCCTCAAGCAGGTCCTGCGGCCGATCCTGGCGACGTACCGGCCGAGGGATCGCGATGAGTGGGAGGCAGAGGTGCGCGTGCTGTGGGACGAGGCCACGCATCGCGAGGAGCGGTACGCCGCGACGGCGCTCGCCCGGCACCGCTCCGCCCTGCCCTGGCAGGACCCGGCGGCGCTGGACCTCTACCGCCACCTGGTGGTGACCGGGGCCTGGTGGGACCACGTCGACGAGGTCGCCTCGCACCTGGTCGGCGGCGTGCTGGCCGGGCACCGCGCCGACGTGACGCCAGTGATGCGGGCCTGGGCGCAGGACGAGGACCTGTGGGTGCGTCGGACGGCCGTGCTCTGCCAGCTCAACCACCGCGCCGACACCGACGTCGACCTGCTGCGCGACGTGGTGGAGGCCAACGTGGACGACCGGTCGTTCTGGCTGCGCAAGGCGATCGGCTGGGCGCTGCGCGAGTACTCCGAGACCGACCCGGACTGGGTGCGCGCCGAGGTCGACGGGTTCGGCGACCGGCTGTCGGGGCTGTCGCGGCGAGAGGCCCTGCGCCGTCTCACGGGGTCTCGTGACGGGCGCTAGCGCGCCCTCCTCGACCAGCGGCTGCGAAGGTCAGCACCCCGAGGAGCGGCGCCGGTACGGCGTCCAGGGCGAGCTCGGCGGCGAGCGCGCCGGCGAGCCGTACCTTGCGGCCGGACTTCGTGCTGCAGAAGCGGTGCAGCTGATCGTGCAGGGACCGGCCCCGCTGGGCGGGCTGCTGCTGGAAGGTGTGCAGCAGTCCGAGCTCGCCCTCCCGCGCGACCACGTCGACCACCGCGTCGGTGCCGAGTGCGCGGATCAGCTCGTCCTCCAGGTCGCCGTCGCAGACGAAGAAGCCCAGCCGTGCGAGGTCGTCCCGCCCGCCGACGTCGTGCCCGGTGCGCCGGAGGGCACCCGCGACGAAGCGGACCTCTCCGCCGTCGCACAACCCGGTCACGACGACCTCCGGCCGGTCGGCGTACGCGCGCAGGTGCTGGCGCGAAGTTGGTGACCCCGCCCATCGACACCACCGACAGGTCGGGGCCGTCGAGGCCGAGCCGCCGGGCGAGGTCGCGCAGCACCACGGCGTCGCTGGGCCCCTCGACGAGGACGACGGCGGTCATGGGGACCGATCCTCTCCCCTGGTCAGAGGGTCGACAACGCGAATACCTGGGGGAAGAGTGCGGACATGATCGTGCCCTCTGAGTGTGAGCGACTTCCTGGACCGCGCCGTGACCGTCTACGGCGAGCGCACGGGCGTCGTCGACGAGCCGGACCAGCCCGCTCCCTCGTGGGGCACGATCACCTACGCCGAGATGGGCCAGCGGGCTCGCCGGCATCGCGGCGAAGCTCGACGAGCTCGGCATCGGGTTCGGCGAGCGCGTGGCCATGGTGAGCCACAACAGCGCGCGGCTGTTGACGGCGTTCTGGGGCGTGAGCGGCCACGGGCGGGTGCTGGTGCCGGTGAACTTCCGGCTCTCGCGCGACGAGGTCGCCTACATCGTCGAGCACTCCGGCGCTCGCGTGCTGTTCATCGATCCCGAGCTCGCCGACAACCTGAAGGGCATCGAGGCCGAACACACCTACGTCATCGGGTCCGACGACGACTTCATGGTGGCCGACGACCCTGACCCGTCGCCGTGGGAGCCCGACGAGAACGCCACGGCCACCATCAACTACACGTCCGGCACGACCGCCCGGCCCAAGGGCGTGCAGATGACGCACCGCAACATCTGGGTCGACGCCACGACGTTCGGGTGGCACACGGGTGTCAGCGACCGCGACGTCTACCTGCACACGCTGCCGATGTTCCACTGCAACGGCTGGGGGATGCCGTTCACGATGGCCGCCATGGGTGTGCCGCAGGTGGTGCTGCGCAAGGTCGACGGCATGGAGATCCTGCGGCGGGTCGAGCGGCACGGCGTCACGATCATGTGCGCCGCGCCTGCCGTGGTGGCAGCGGTGCTGGACGCCGCTCCGCACTGGGACGGCGAGATCCCCGGTCGGGGCCGGGTACGCATCGTGGTGGCGGGCGCCCCGCCCCCGACCCGGACGATCGTGCGGGTCGAGGAGGAGCTCGGCTGGGAGTTCATCCAGATCTACGGCCTCACCGAGACGTCGCCGCTCCTGACCATCAACCGGTCGCGCGAGGAGTGGGACGACCTGTCGTCCGAGGGGCGGGCCGCCAAGCTGGTCCGCGCCGGGTCGCCGGCCGTGGGCGTACGCCTGAAGGTCGACGCCGAGGGTGAGGTGCTGGCGCGCTCCAACGTCGTGCTCGCGGGGTACTGGAACAACCCCGAGGAGACCGAACGCTGCCTCGAGGGCGGCTGGTTCCACACCGGCGACGGGGGCGTCATCGGTGACGACGGCTACCTCACCATCCAGGACCGCAAGAAGGACGTCATCATCACCGGCGGCGAGAACGTGTCGTCGATCGAGGTCGAGGACGCCATCTTCAGCCACCCCGACGTCGCCGAGGTGGCGGTCATCGGGGTGCCGGACGAGAAGTGGGGCGAGACGATCAAGGCCCTGGTCGTGAAGGCGGAGGGCTCCCCCCTGACCGAGCAGGAGCTGATCGACTACGTGAAGGGCAAGGTCGCCCGCTTCAAGGCGCCGTCGTCGGTCGAGTTCCGCGAGGCGCTCGACCGCACGGCCACCGGCAAGCTCCAGAAGTTCAAGCTGCGCGCGCCGTACTGGGAAGGCCGCGACCGGCAGGTCAACTAGTCCTGCGCTCCGGGGCATGACTCCCGACTGACCTCGCGCCGTCCGTGACGAAATGGTTGGTCTGGAAGCCCTCGGACCAGCCAGATCGTCACGGACGGCGAGCGCTAGCCTCAGCGCCATGCCGACCCTCAGCGACGTCGTCGACCTGCTGGAGGGCTGGTACCCGCCCGGGACGGCCGACGAGCACGACGCGGTCGGGCTCGTGCACGGCGACCCGGCGCAGGCCGTGGGCAAGGTGCTGTTCGCGGTCGACGCCACCATCGAGGTAGCCCGGGAGGCGGCGTCGTGGGGGGCCGACCTGCTGGTCGTGCACCACCCGCTGTTCCTGCGCGGGGTGCACGGGTTCGCCGAGACGACGCCGAAGGGGCGCACGCTGGCGACGCTGGTCCGCGCCGGGTGCGCGCTGTTCACTGCGCACACGAACGCCGACCGGGCCCAGCCCGGCGTCTCGGACGCGATGGCCACGGCCCTGGGGCTGACCAACGTCCGGCCGCTGCGCGCCGAGGGCACGCCGCTGGACAAGCTGACCGTGTACGTCCCGGAGGCCGACGCCGAGCGGGTCCGCGGCGCGCTCTCCGAGGCCGGCGCCGGGCGGATCGGCGACTACGAGTCCGCGTCGTTCACGTCGCCGGGCGAGGGCCGGTTCCGCCCCCTCGAGGGCGCGAACCCGACCGTCGGACGCGTCGGCGACCTCGAGGTCGTCGGCGAGGCGCGGATCGAGGTGGTGCTCGACCGCCGTCGCCGCAGCGAGGTGATCGCGGCGATGCTCGTCGCGCACCCGTACGAGACCCCCGCGTGGGACGTCGTCGAGCTCGCCGACGGTGGCACTGCGAGCACTGGGGCAGGCCGCGTCGGCGACGTCGACCCGACCACGCTGCGGGACTTCGCGGCGTACGTCGCGACGTCGCTGCCGCAGACCGCTCGCGGCGTCCTCGTGTCCGGTGACCCCGACCGGGCGGTACGGCGGGTGGCCGTGGCCGGAGGTGCCGGCGACTTCCTCCTCGGTGACGCGCTGAGCAGCGGCGCGGACGTGTTCGTGACCAGCGACCTGCGCCACCACCCCGCGACGGAGTTCGTGGAGAAGGGCGGGCCGGCCCTGGTCGACGTCGCCCACTGGGCCGCCGAGTGGACGTGGCTGCCGCACGTGGAAGCGCGGCTCGTGGCCGGCCTGGATGGCCTCGATACGGTGGAGACCCGCGTGAGCACCCTGTGCACCGATGCCTGGACGTTCCGCGCCTGATTCGAGGAGACACCCTGAAAGCCGACCCCGCCGCCCAAGTGACCTTGCTCGACCTGCAGGAGCTCGACTCGCGGGCCGACCTGCTCCGCTACCAGCGCGGCACCCTCCCCGAGCACGACGACCTCTCGGCGCTGACCATGACCCGGCGCGACCTCGACGACCAGGCCCGCGACGCGCGGATCTCCGTCGACGACCTCACCGCCGAGCAGACCAAGGTCGACGCCGACGTCGAGCAGGTCAAGACCCGTCGCGACCGCGACCGCACCCGCATGGACCAGGGCCTGGTGAGCAACCCGAAGGACCTCGAGCGCATGCAGCACGAGATGGAGTCGCTCGAACGACGGATCACCACCCTCGAGGACGAGGAGCTCGAGGTGATGGCCCGCCTCGACGACGCCCAGCGTTCCCTCGACCAGCTCACCGCCCAGCTCGTCGACGCCGACGCCCGCAACGCCAAGCTGGAAGAGGCACGCGACGCCCGCTACTCCGAGATCGACGCCGAGCTCGACCGGCTCGCGGACAAGCGGGGGTCCGTGGCCGCTGGGGTCCCCGACGACCTGATCGCCCTCTACGACCGGCTCCGTGCCTCCAAGAACGGCGTCGGCGCCGCTGCCCTGCGGGCACGTCAGTGCACCGGCTGCATGATCGGCCTCGACAACGCCGAGCTGGGCAAGCTCCGCGCCGCCGCCGAGGACGAGGTGCTCCGCTGCGAGGAGTGCCAGCGGATCCTGGTCCGCACGGAGGAGTCCGGACTGTGAACCAGCCGCGCGCCGTCCTCATCGAGGCCGACGGCGGTTCGCGCGGCAACCCCGGGCCGGCGGCGTACGGCGCCGTGCTCAAGGACGCCGACACCGGTGAGGTGATCGCCGAGGACGGCACGACGATCGGCGTCGCCAGCAACAACGTGGCGGAGTACCGCGGCCTGATCGCCGGGCTCACGATGGCCGCCGACCTGGCCCCGGATGCCGAGATCGAGGTCCGGATGGACTCCAAGCTCGTCGTCGAGCAGATGTCCGGCAACTGGAAGATCAAGCACGTCGACATGAAGCCGCTGGCCCTGGAGGCCAACCGGCTGGCGCCGTTCGGGACGACGTACACCTGGGTGCCGCGCGAGCAGAACAAGCACGCCGACCGGCTGGCCAACGAGGCGCTCGACGGCAAGCGCACCGGCGTCACCGTCGCGGTCCGCGAGCAGGACGTCCCGCCGACCGAGGCGGCGGACGAGCCCGAGCAGAGCGAGCCGAGCTGGATCGCGTGGCGGCGGCAGGTCCAGACGACGTTGATCCTGGTCCGTCACGGGGTGACGGCTCACACGACCGAGAAGCGCTTCTCGGGTGGGCTCACCAGCGCCAACCCCGGGCTCAGCGACGAGGGCCGCGACCAGATCCGGGCCACGGCCGACTGGTTGGCCCCCTTGGCCGGCCGGGTCGACGCGGTGATCGCCTCGCCCGTACGCCGGGCGCGCGAGTCCGGTGACCTGCTCGCCGAGCGGCTCGGGGTCGCGATCGAGGAGGACCCCGGCTTCGCCGAGATGGAGTTCGGCGCCTGGGACGGGCTCACCTTCGAGGAGGTGGCAGCCGACCAGCGCCCTGCCCTCGAGAAATGGCTGGGGTCGGTCGACGAGCGGCCGGGCGGCGGAGAGTCGCTGGTGATGGTCCAGGAGCGCGTCCTGGCCGCCCTCGACCGCATCCTCCGGGCGCGGGCCGGCAGCACCGTCGTGGTCGCCAGCCACGTCACTCCGATCAAGGTGGTCGTGGCCGAGGCGCTGCAGGCGCCGCTGGGTTCGCAGTTCCGGATGGAGCTGCGGCCGGCGTCGGTCACCGTGGTCACGTTCTTCACCCCGCCCGAGCCGACGGGTGGTGAGCCGCAGCGCTACGCGTCGCTGCGGCAGTTCAACACCCTGGCCCCGGGCGTCGACCTGTTCGACGAGGCCACCCGATGGTGAGGGGCCTCAGACCTCGGTGACCACCACGTCGATCGGGGTCCCGGAGCGGCCGGGTGCCCCGGCCTCGACCGTCCAGCCCAGCCGCTCGAGAGTCGCGACCAGGGCGCGCACCGACCCCGGGTTCGCACCGTCCTCCAGCAGGCTGCGTACCAGTCGGCCTTTGGTGGCCTTGTTGAAGTGACTGACTACTGTGCGCCGGCCGCCTGACTCGTGGAGCACCCGCAGGGTGACCACCCGCCGGGCGAGGTCCGGCTCGGGTCGCCAGAACGCCGCGTACGTCGTGGACCTGAGGTCGACGAGCAGCCCGGGACCGAGGGCCTCGCGCACCGAGCCGCCGAGGTGCCTCCGCCAGACGCCCGCCACCGGACCGAGGCCGGGCAGGGAGGCGTCGCCCGATAGCCGGTAGGCCGGGATGCGGTCGCCGGGGCGGACCATCCCGAACAGCGAGGACACGATGCCCACGCGGCTCGTCGCGCGACGCCGGGCGTCGGCAGGCAGGCCGGGCAGGTCGAGGGCGTCGTACAGGACGCCGCTGTAGACGTGGTCGGCCCGCGCCGTCGGCGCGCTGGGGAGGTCGGCGTTGCGGGCGACCAGGTCGGCCAGCCCGGGCGCGAGGGCCAAGGTGGTGCGTGCCCGCTCGGGGTCCCCGCGGCACAGCTCGACCAGTGCGTCCAGCACCTGGCGTCGGGCGTCGCCGAGCGCGGGGGAGGAGAGCGTGCCCAGGTCCAGCGCCTTGCCGCGCCGGGCGGGAGTCTTGCCCTCGCTCGGCGGCAGCAGGATCAGCACGGCGACAGGCTAGTGGGGCACCCGGACCGGGTTTCGGCCCTGGCTAGGGTGACGGACATGGCTGCCAGTCGCGTCGTCCACGTCACGAGCAGCGACGACGGAGTGGCGGCCCACGAGCTCCGCGACGGGATCGCGCGCATCCAGGAAGAGCTCCAGGTCACGCCCGAGTTCCCCGAGGACGTGATCGCGGCCGCCAAGGCTGCGGTCGCCGCGCCGCGGATGCCGGAGCTCGACCGGACCGACCTGCCCTTCGTGACCATCGACCCGCCGACGTCGATGGACCTCGACCAGGCGATGCACATCGTGCGCGACGGCGACGGCTACGTCGTCTACTACGCGATCGCCGACCTCGCGGCGTTCATCTCTGCGGGGG
Organism: uncultured Actinomycetota bacterium; assembly: GCA_963708915.1. GTDB lineage: Bacteria > Actinomycetota > Actinomycetes > Propionibacteriales > Nocardioidaceae > Nocardioides. The sequence goes on along the minus strand of CAVPUJ010000002.1, from coordinate 242,045 downwards.
ACCCGATCGACCTCGAGGCCAACAAGCGCGGGATGACGCTGTACGGCGCCGACTCGCGGGTGCCGTTGCACCCGCCGTTGATCTCCGAGGGCGCCGCCTCGCTGCTGCCCGACCAGGTCTGCCCGGCCCTGCTCTGGACCATCAAGGTCGACGCGACCGGTGAGGGCACCGACGTCACCGTCGAGCGGGCCCGGGTGCGGTCCACGGCCAAGCTCGACTACGCCGGCGTGCAGCGGGCCATCGACGACGGCAGCGCGGACGAGACGCTGATGCTGCTCAAGGAGGTCGGTGAGCTGCGGCTGGCCCGCGAGGCGGCCCGCGGCGGGGTCTCCCTGCCGCTGCCCGAGCAGGAGGTCTCGGTCGAGGGCGACCGGTGGCACCTGGAGTTCCGGGCCCAGATCCCGTCCGAGCAGTGGAACGCCCAGATCTCCTTGCTCACGGGCATGGCCGCGGCGTCGCTGATGGTCTACGGCCGCGTCGGCCTCCTCCGTACCCTCCCGCCCGCTGACCCCCGAGACGTGCAGCGCCTGCACCGCACCGCCCGCGCGCTCGGCATCGACTGGCCGGCCGAGATGCTCTACCCCGACTTCATCCGCACCCTCGACCCGGGCAGGCCGACGCACGCCGCGATGGTCACGGCGTGCACGCGGCTGCTGCGCGGCAGCGGCTACGTCGGCTTCGTCGGCGAGCTGCCCGAGCAGCCCCGACACTCCGCCCTCGCTGCTGAGTACGCCCACGTGACGGCCCCCCTACGCCGGCTCGGCGACCGCTACGCCGGCGAGATCTGCGTGGCGATGTGCGCGGGCGTCGACGTGCCCGGCTGGGTGCTGGACCGGCTCGGCGAGCTGCCGCAGACCCTCCAGAAGGCAGACCAGGTGTCGCATCGCTACGAAGGAGCGGTCGTCGACCTCGTCGAGGCCGGTGTGCTGCGTGACCGTGTGGGGGAGACCTTCGCCGGCGTGATCGTCGACGTCGACCAGAAGGACGACAAGCGCGGCACCATCACGGTGCAGGACCCGGCCATCGAGGCGCGGGTCACCGGCAGCGAGCCGGTGCCTCTCGGCAACGCGGTCACCGCCACGCTGACGCAGGCCGACATCGGCTCGCGCACGGTGAGCTTCACCCTGTCGTCCTGACCGCTTGCGACGAGTTCGGCGATTCGCCCGCGCGCGGCGCCGGATCGGCGTACAAACGAGACGTGGACACCGCCCCTCGATCGACCCGCCACTGGGACGTCGCGCCCTTCCTCGTCCTCGGCGTCGTGCTCGGCGTGCTGGGCACCCTGGTGGACTCCGGGGCGGGCGCGCTGATGAGCCTGGCCGGTTTCGCGCTGCTGCTCTTCGGGCTCGTCCGCTGGGTCCGTCACCCGAGGCGGGACGGTACCGCCCGGGCGAACGTCGGGATGCTCGCCGACCGTTAGTTCTTCCCGTCCGCGTTTGACTCATGGTTCAATTGAACGTCCGTTCAATGGAGGCATGATGTCCGACCGCTTGCTCGTGCGCTCGATGACGCTCGAGTCCGACGGGGTGCTGTCGCTCGAGCTGGTCGACCCGGCAGGTCGGGAGCTGCCGACGTGGGAGCCGGGGGCGCACCTCGACGTGCACCTGGCGGACGGTCTGTCGCGCCAGTACTCGTTGTCGGGGTCGACGCAGGACCGGTTCTCCTATCGGCTGGGTGTGCTGCGCGAGGCAGCGGGCCGTGGTGGGTCGGCGTACGTGCACGAGTCGTTGCGGCCCGGCGCCCTCGTGGAGGTCGTGGGTCCGCGCAACCACTTCCGACTGGAGCCGTCGGCGTCGTACGTGTTCGTGGCCGGAGGGATCGGGATCACGCCGATCCTGCCGATGCTGGCACGGGCCGAGGCCGAGGGCGCCGCGTGGACGCTCGTGTACGGCGGGCGGACGGCGTCGTCGATGGCGTTCACCGGTGAGCTGAGCGCGTACGGGGAGCGGGTCACGCTGCACCCGCAGGACACCCTCGGGCTGCTCGACCTGGACGGGCTGCTGGGTGTCCCGCGTCCGGACACGCTGGTCTACGTCTGCGGGCCGGAGCCGCTGCTGCACGCGGTCGAGGAGCGGATGGCCGGCTGGCCGGCGGAGTCCTTGCACCTGGAGAGGTTCGCCGTCCCCGATGCGCCGGCGCGGGACGTCGCGGACGAGCACGCGGTCGAGGTGGTGCTGGCGGAGTCCGGGCGTTCGGTGATGGTCGGTCCGGAGACCTCGATCCTCCAAGCCCTGTTGGACGACGGGGTCGACGTGCTGCACGACTGCACCGAGGGCATCTGCGGGTCGTGCGAGACCAAGGTGATCGAGGGCGAGGTCGACCACCGTGACTACGTGCTCACCGAGCGCGAGAAGGCGGCCGGCGACTGCATGATGGTCTGCGTGTCACGGGCTTGTGGGAAGCGACTCGTCCTCGGCCTCTAGCCGGCCGCCGGCCGAAAACCAGTGTCGGTCGACGCCCTGTTCGGCCTAGCCTCGTCGGCTGTGGACATCCGTGTGATCGATGACGTCGCCCAGAAGGACGACGAGCTGATGCGCGAGTTCTACGACCTCAACCGGCGCTCGGAGACGTACGGCCGACCGGAGGCGACGCACTGGGACTTCGAGGAGTTCCTGGGCGCCGTCAGGTCGACCGACAGCGGCGAGCGCGAGGAGATGTTCGCGGTCTACGAGGGCGACACGATGGTGGCCACGGCGTTCCTGTGGTCCTTCCTGCTCGACAACATCGACAAGGCGTTCACCGACGTCAACGTGGACCTCCCTGCACGGCGGCGCGGCATCGGGCGGGCGCTGGTCGAGCACGTCGAACAGATCGTGCGCGCTGACGGTCGGACGTTGCTGCTCGCCAGCGCGCATCTACCGTTCGACGACCGCGAGGACCACGCCTACCGCAGGTTCGCCGAGTCGTGCGGGTTCGAGCTCTCCAACATCGAGGTCAGCCGCCACCTCACCCTGCCCGTCCCCGACGAGCTGATCCAGGAGTGGATCGACGACGCGGCCCCGGCCCACGAGGGGTACGTCATCGAGACGTACGTCGGCGCCGTGCCCGACGACCTGGTCGACTCGCTGTGCGTCCTGCTCGCCCAGCTGGCCGTGGACGCGCCGACCGGGGCGGTCGACTTCGAGGAGGAGGCGATGACCCCGCAGCGCTACGCCGAGATGATCGCGACCACCGATGCGATGGGTCGCGCGCGGTACGAGACGGTCGCCCTGACGCCCGACCGCGAGGTGGTCGCCCAGTCCACCCTGGCCGTGTCGCTGAAGGAGAACACCACCGTCTACCAGTGGGGCACCTTCGTGCACCGCGAGCACCGTGGCCACCGTCTCGGGCTGGCGACCAAGGCCGTCAACCTCCGCGCCGTCCAGGCGGCGCGCGACGACCTCACGCTGGTGACCACCCAGAACGCCGAGACCAACGACTACATGGTCTCGATCAACGAGCGGATGGGCTTCCGGCCCATCGAGGTGCACGCGGAGTTCGTCAAGCGCTTCTGACCACCGACGGGGGGAGCCCGAGGTCCGGGACCAGCTCGCTGAGCAGGTCCCGGACCCGGGCGTCGAGGTCGGCCACGATGCGCCGTACGGTCTCGTCGTCCTGGCCCTTCGGGTCGTCGACCGGCCAGTCGACGTAGCGGACGCCGGGGACGTACGGGCACTCCTCGCCGCAGCCCAGCGTGACCGCCAGGTCGCTGCTCGCGATCATGTCGCGGGTCAACGCCTTCGGCGACTCCCGCGAGGTGTCGAGCCCGAGGGCGGCGAGGGCGCGGGCGACCTCGGGATGGATCTGCTCGCCGGGCTCGGTGCCGGCCGACAGCGCGACGACACGGTCCCCGGCGTAGTGCTCGGTGAGCACCCGCGAGATCACCGAGCGGCCGCCGTTCTTGCGGCAGGCGAAGACGACCTGAGGTGTCATGCGGGGCTCCTGGTGGGGTAGAGGGCGAGGGCGAGGGTCAGCCCGACGGCCGCGCCGACGACCTGGGCGAGCACGAAGGCGGGGACCGACGAGGGGGCGATGCCCGCGAACGTGTCGGAGAAGACCCGGCCGACGGTGACCGCCGGGTTCGCGAACGACGTGGAGGAGGTGAACCAGTAGGCCGCCCCGATGTACGCGCCGACCGCGGGTGCCGCGAGTGCCGTACGGCCGGTCCGCAGCAGGGCGAGGACCAGGACGACCAGGCCGGCGGTCGCCACGATCTCGCCGAGCCAGAGGCCCACGGCCGAGCGCTCCGTGGTGGCCAGGTCGGCCAGCGAGACGTCGTACATGAGGTTCGCCAGCTCCGCGCCGGCGATCGCGCCCACGGTCTGGGCGAGGGCGTACGGCGCGACGTCGCGGCCAGGCAGCCCGGTGCCCGAGCGACGGCCGACCAGCCAGTCGGCGGCGGAGACGACGGGGTTCAGGTGGGCGCCGGACACCGGCCCGACCAGCAGGATCAGCACGGTCAGGCCGAGCGCCGTCGCCGTCGAGTTCTGGAGCAGCTGGAGCCCGGTGTCGTCGGGGCTGAGCCGGCTGGCGGCGATCCCGGAGCCGACGATGACCGTGACGAGGAGACCGGTGCCGAGTGCCTCGGCGAGCAGCCGGCGGCCCAGTGGCGCTGATGTCAGCACGGTCGGCGACCGACGGTCCGGGAGGAGGAGGCCAGGTCGGCGTAGTGCTCGGCGATCGCGGCCACGGCGCCCGACCGCAGCTCGTAGTAGGTGAACCGGCCCGCGGGGACCGCGTCGACGACCCCGGCCAGCCGGAGCACCCGCAGGTGGTTCGACACCGCCGTCTGGCCGGCGCCGAGGATCTCCACCAGGTGGCAGGTGCACAGGCTCTCGCGCGCGAGCTCGGCGACGATCCGGGCCCGGGTCGGCTCGGCCACGACCGACAGCAGCTCGTCGACGGGAGCGGTCGCATGCATCATGCGTCGATGATGTCACGCCAGAGTGATGAGTGGAAGGTCGGGCTCGTCAGCCGGCGCGGCGGCGCTCGAGCAGCACGGTGTCGCGCCAGACGCCGTCGAGCCGGGCGATCCGCGAGCGGACCGCGAGCGTCTCGTAGCCGGCCGAGTGGTGCAGGGCGATCGAGGCGCGGTTCTCGGGGAAGATCGCGGTCTGCAGCGTCCAGAGGCCGCCCTCGTCGGCCTCGTTGACCTGCCTCCAGAGCAGCGCCTTGCCGACGCCGCGACCGCGGGCCGCTGCGGCCACGTACACGCTGGTCTCTCCGACGCCCGCGTAGCACGGTCGGCTGGAGACGGGCGAGATCGCGGTCCAGCCGACGACCAGGCCGTCGAGCTCGGCGACCCAGCGATGGTCGGTCAGCCACTTCGCCACGAGCGCCTTGGCCGTCGGTACCTCGGTCTCGAAGGTGGCGTTGCGGGTGGCGACGCCCTCGGCGTAGATGTCGCGGACGACGGCGAGGTCGGCGTCGGTCATCGCGCGGGTGGTGACGTCGGCCGGCAGGTCCTCGGGGCAGCACGGCCGCTCGGGCAGCGTGCCCATCACGACGTCGGCCGCGTGGGGGAGCCCGGTGCAGCAGGCGGGGTTGACCGACACGATGCTCGCGGTGCCGACCTTGTCGACGGTCACGAAGCCGACGTCGGCAAGCTTGCGCACGTGGTGGGAGCACGTCGACTGGCTGATGCCGAGCGCGGTGGCGAGGTCGCCGACGCGCATCGCGCCGGTGCTCGAGGTCGACACGGTGTGCAGGAGGCGGACTCGGGTCGGGTCGGCCAGCACGGCGAACCACTCGGAGTACGTCGCCGCGGAGCGTTCGTCGAGCGTGGGGGAGACGGTCACGCGCCCAGTCTAGATCGATGTACGTCGATGGTTGCAACCATCGACGTCGATCGATAGAGTCGCGGCATGAATGATCCTCTCGTCATCGTGGGTGCCGGCCCCGTCGGCCTCGCCGCTGCCGCCCAGGCCGAGGCCCGGGGCCTGAGCACCCTGGTCCTGGAGGCGGGGGACTCGGCCGGAGCCGCGGTCCTCGAGTGGGGCCACGTGCGGCTGTTCTCGCCGTGGTCGGAGCTCGTCGACCCGGTCGCCGAGAAGCTGCTGGCGGCGAGCGGCTGGACCGGCCCCGAGCCCGCGGCGTACCCGACGGGTCGGGAGTGGGTGGAGCGGTACCTCGCGCCGCTCGCCGAGCTGCTGGCGACCAGGCCGGACGTCGAGATCCGCTACGGGCACCGGGTCGTCGGCGTCGCGCGCGCCGGCCGCGACCGGCTGGTGGCCGTGGGCCGGGCCGGGGTGCCGTTCAGCGTCCACGTCGAGGTGGCCGGGAGCCGCGAGGTGCTGACCGCCGCGGCCGTGGTCGACGCCTCCGGGACGTGGGGATCCCCGAACCCGCTGGGCGCCGACGGGTACGTCGCCCCCGGCGAGGCCGAGCACGCCGACCGGATCCGGTACGGCATCCCGGACCTCACGGGTTCCGCGGCCGTGGAGCGGTACGCCGGCAAGCACGTCGTCGTCGCCGGGCGCGGGGCGTCGGCTCAGAACGCCCTGGTCTCCCTGGCCCGGCTCGCCGAGTCGCACCCCGGCACCCGCGTCAGCTGGCTGGTCCGCCGCCACGACACCGAGTCGGCGTTCGGCGGCGGCGACAACGACCAGCTGGAGCAACGCGGCGCGCTGGGCAGCAGCGCCCGGAAGGCCGTGGCCGACGGTGCCGTCACCACCGTGACCGGTTTCCGGACGGCTCGCGTCGAGGGCTCGCCCGACGGTTCGCTGACGCTGGTGTCGATGGACGGGCAGTGGGTCACCGACGTCGACGAGGTCGTGGTCGTCACCGGCTTCCGGCCCGACCACTCCTGGCTCTCCGAGGTCCACCTCGACCTCGACGGCGAGCTGTCCGCGCCCGTCGCCCTCGCGCCCGAGATCCATCCGGCGTACCACTCCTGCGGTTCCGTCACCCCGCACGGTGCGAACCTGCTCCGCCAGCCCGAGGGCGACCTCTACCTGGTCGGCATGAAGTCCTACGGCCGCGCACCGTCGTTCCTGACCATGACCGGGTACGAGCAGGTGCGCAGCGTGGTGGCCGAGATCGCCGGCGACCACGAGGCCGCCGCCCGCGTCGAGCTGGTGCTGCCCGAGACCGGGGTCTGCGGTGGTTCGGGACTGTTCGACGAGCAGCCCGACGGCGGCGGTTGCTGCGCTCCGGCGGCGGTCGCGGAACCCCAGCTCGTCACCATCGGTCGTACGAATCCCCTGGTGGACAAGGGGTTCTGAGGTCTGAAGGCTGTCCGTGGTCGGTGCTTGGATTGTCCCATGTCCAGGACCTACGCCGAGCCGCTCGACCGGCTCGATGCGGCGTTGGACGAGCTAGCGGCGATCGGTCCGGAGTTCCGCACGACGGATGAGCGGAGGGAGTTCCTGCTCCGGGTCGCTCGCATCAAGGCACGGGCAGCTGCCCAGGAGATGCGGGTCCTCACCGATCATGGACGTCATGGAGGACCAGCAGACGACGGGGCCGGCCGAGGGTGAGGCGAAGGTCATCACCCTGTGCGGCTCGACCAGGTTCGAGGCCGAGTTCGCAGAGGTCAACCAGCGGCTCACGATGGAAGGCTGCGTCGTGATCAGCCTCGGGATGTTCGGTCTCCCCGAGCTGCCGGACGACGACTGGACGGCCGACAGCTCGGACCTGGAGAGCCGGCTCGGCGCGGTGCACTTCCAGAAGATTCGCATGGCCGACGAGGTGTACATCGTGGATCCGGGCGGCTACGTCGGTGAGTCGACCCGACGCGAGATCGCCTACGCGGAGTCCCTCGGCAAGCCGGTGCGGTATCTGAGTCACGAGCGCTCGGCCCGACCGGGAGACGTCTCCCAGGAGTGAGGGCGCCCGGCTGGATTCAGGCGGACTCGCAGATGCAGATCTGGAGCGGCTCAGCCCCGGTGAACGATCGACCCGACCAGTCACCGAAGCGATCGACGAGTCGAAGTCCTCCGAGCCGCCTCGGCACGTCACTCGATTCCGGCTGCCACCTTCCGCTCGCTCACAGGCGTCGACGCGGGCCAGACCTGCATGGTCGACAGGAAGCCCTCGAGGAGCCGTTGGGCACCGCCGTAGCGCGCCACCGACGGGTCCGACTCGCCGCGCCAGACCGCGACCACGGTCATGGCTTCCGGGTTGTAGATGCCCCCGCTGAAGAAGGCCAGGACCTCGGTCTCGAACGGCACCAGCACACCGGGGTGGCAGTCCCTCTTCTCCAGGCACAGCCAGATGGCGCGGTCCTCGATCCCGTCGCACGGCGTGCTGATGTCCGACGCCTCGCAGTAAGCCTCGGCCCAGGCCAGCAGGAAGCTGCCCGTCTCGACACACGACCGGGACTTCACGTCGACGCACGCAGACCCAGCGGGCTCGATGAGGTCGACGTCACCGAGCGGCACCTCCCAGACCGACACGCGCACCTCGCCGGTCGGGTCGACGAAGGACTCGTGCGAGGGACTCAGCGGGTCCGCGGCGTCGGTGTCGAACCTCCACTTCCGGGTGGCCGGAACCACGGTCCAGTCCGGAGGATGGCCGACCAGGGGACCGGCCTGGGAGTGGTACTGCTCGGAGGTGTAGGACGTCCAGGTGCCCAAGTCCATCGACGCGAGGTTCGTCGGGGACCGTGTCGTGCTGGGGGATGGGGTGTCGACCGGCCCGATACCGTCCGACCGGTCCTGGGCGAAGTTGGTGACTCCCGAGGCGACGACCGCGATGATCGCGGCCACCGCACAGCCGATGGCGATCGTCGTGCGTCGGCGCGTCTGTGTCTTCGCCGAGGCCCGGACCGCCGCGAGGTCGAAGGTGCTCGGGCCCAGGCGGTCGATGTGCTCCCGAAGGGCCGAGACCACGCGCTCCTCGAGCTTCATCTCACCTCGCCCCCCATCGGGTTGTCGCCAACAGGAACGGTCGTCTCGATCTCCGCTTCAATCTCACTCTGGATCTCGGTCTCGGTCAGCGTCGAGCGCAGTCGCGCCATCGCCGCCGACGCCGCCGACTTCACCGTGCCGGGCCGGATGCCGAGGGTCTCTGCGATGTCAGCCTCCGACATGCCCTCGTAGTAGCGCAGCACGATCACCGCGCGCTGCCGCGGCGGCAACTGGCCCACCGCCGACCACACCAGCTCGTGCTCGACCACCCCGTTCTCGTGGGACGCCCGGCTCGGCTCGACGACTCGTACGGACGCCATCGCCCACGACTTGCGGCGACGCCAGCTCATCAGCTGGTTCACCACCATCTTCCGCAGGTAGGCCTCCGTGCTCTCGACATCTCGCACCCGCGGCCAGGTCCGGTACGCCGAGACCCAGACGGACTGCACAGCATCCTCCGCCAGCTGGCGATCACCGCAGACCGCATAGGCCATGCGAAGAAGTCGGGGCGAGACAGCCGCGGCGAGCTCCGCGAACTCGGCTTCCTCCTGGGCCCGCATAAGTGCTCCTCGCACGATCACCGACCGACCATTGACCATAAGACGCCGCGACCCGCCTCCACGGTTCATCGGACGGCTCGAGCAATCTCCGACCTCCCCGCGGGCCTGATGGGGACGAGCGAGGTACGCACCTGCCGAGCACGTCGGCAGATCCGTTCGTGGGTCCGCCCACCGGCTGCGAACCGACGCGGGAGTCAGCGCCATGATGGCTCCGTGACGACACGAGCTTCTCGCGACAAGGCGGCAGTCCTCCTCGACCTCCACAAGGGTCCGGGCTTCGTGCTTCCGAACGCCTGGGATTCCGGCTCGGCACGCATCTTGGAGCAGGTCGGTTTTCCGGCCATCGCGACGACGAGTGCGGGGATCGCCTGGTCGTTGGGGGTCCCGGACGGAATGGTGGATCGGGAGACCATGCTCGAGGTCGTGGGCCGCATCGTCGCCGAAGTGGGTGTGCCGGTGACCGCCGACCTGGAGGCGGGGTACGGCGCCACCGCCGATGAGGTGGGGGCGACTGTGGCTCGGGCTGCGGCGCTCGGAGCGGTCGGTGCGAACATCGAAGACGCCCGACCGGACGGGTTGTACGGCCTCGAGGAGGCAGCCGACCGGATCGCGGCCGCACGCGTTGCGGCACCGAAGGGCACCTTCGTGCTGAACGCCCGCACGGATACCTACTTCGCCGGCGATGCCGCGGCGGACGTCTTCGACGAGACGGTGGAACGGGCGGTCGGCTATCTCGATGCTGGTGCCGACTGCGTCTTCGTGCCAGGCGTCGTGGAGGAGGACACGATTCGCCGCTTGGTTGACGCGATTCCGGGGCCGCTCAACATCGTGGCCGGGCTCGCGAGCACCACCGACGCACCGACGCTCTTCTCGCTCGGCGTCAGGCGTGTCAGCGTCGGCGGCAGCCTGGCCCGGGCCTCGCTCGGCATGGTGGAGCGCGCGGGCCGTGAGCTGCTCGGCCCTGGAACCCTCGACTTCCTCGACGGCGCCATCGCCTACCCAGACCTGCAGCGACGCTTCGGCTCGTAGCTCCGCGTCCCGCAGGTCAGACGCCGCTACTCGCCGGTGAGGCCGTCGATCTGCTCGCGGAGGAAGTCGGCGTGGCCGTTGTGGCGCGCGTACTCCTCGATCATGTGCAGGTAGATCCACCGCAGGGAGTAGTCCTCCCCGGGCAACGTCTCGCCGAGGTCGCGCCCGGACACCGCCGCGCGCGACCGCGCGACGCTGGCGTGATAGCTCGCCAGGTCGTCGGTGGCACGCGCGACGTCGACGTCCTCGAAGCTGTTGTTGGCGTTGGGCACGTAGTTGTGGAAGAACGCGTGGTCCGGCTGGCCGTCGTAGCCGTGGAACCAGGCCTCGACGGCCGACAGGTGCCGGACGAGGCCGAGCAGCGAGATCGTCGAGGGCGGCACCGACCGGAGCGCGAGCTGCTCCGGCGTCAGCCCGCCGCACTTCAGCAGCAGGGTGGCACGCTGGAAGTCGAGGCGGTCCTCGAGGGCGGCTCGCTCGTCGACCGGGTTGTTCGGCGGCTCGGACCGCTCGGGCGTGCTCCACGTCGACATTCCGGCGAACCTACCCGCCGGCGAGCACGTACTCCCACCCCGGCTGCCACGTGAACTCTGCGGCGAGTGCCGAGGCCAGCGGGACCCCCAGCAGGACGTGGTCGAGGCCGAGGCGGGTGGCGACGTGACCGACGATCAGCACCCGGGCGCCGTCCCAGCGGGGGAGCAGGTCGCCGAGGAAGCTGCCGACGCGGTCGACGGCCTGTTGCCAGCTCTCGCCACCTGGGTACGGCTTCGAGAGGTGCGCCACCCGGTCGGCGTGGACCCGTTCCCGCGGCGCGCCGTTGAGCTCGCCGTAGTCGCACTCGCGCAGCCGCCAGTCGAGCAGCACGGGAGGACCGTCGACGCCGAACGCGAGGTCGACCGACTCGACGGCACGGTGCAGGTCGGAGCTGAACACGGCCGCCAGCCCGTCGTCGCGGCGCCGCTCGCCCAGCTCGCCCGCCTGCCGTCGGCCCAGCGAGGAGAGCCGGCCGGGGAGCCAGCCGGTCGCGATGCCGGCCTCGTTGTCGAGCGTGGTCTGGTGGGTCTCGAAGACGATCTCCAGGCTCACGAGGGCTTGTCCGGTCCGACACCCGGCGGGTCGATGAGCAGGTCCACGACCAGGGCGGTCCAGCCGGTCTGGTGGGACGCACCGAGGCCGATCCCCGAGTCGCCGTGGAAGTACTCGAAGAACTGCAGGTGGTCGCGCCAGGCGGGGTCGAGGTCGAGGACGTCGTGGTGGCCGTTGACCGGCCGCCGCCCGTCGGCGTCCGGCAACCAGATCGAGACGAGCCGGTCGGCCAGGTCCGCGGCCACTCCTCCCAGGGACAGCTCCCGACCCGAGCCGGTCGGGTACTCGACCAGCCGCTCGGGGCCGAAGAACCGGTCGTACTGCACCAGCGCCTGGATGACCAGGTAGTTGGTCGGCAGCCAGACCGGACCCCGCCAGTTGGAGTTCCCGCCGAACATGCCCGTGCGCGCCTCGGCCGGCGCGTACTCGATCGTGGCGCCAGGGACGCCGGGCACCTGGTAGGTCGCCATGTGTCGCTTCGACAGCGAGCGCAGACCGTACGGCGACAGGAAGGCCTCCTCGTCGAACAAGGTCGTGATGCCCTTGCGCATCTGCTCGAGCGAGACCATCGACACCAGCAGTCGCCGCGAGTCGCCCTCGCCCGCCAGCCGCCACTCGCGGCCCTCGCCGAGGATGATCGCCTCGAGGCGGCGGGCGAAGTGCTTGTTGAGGGTGAGGCTGCGCTCCGCATCGGTGATCGGGATCGAGGCGGCCGGGAGGCCGGGCAGTACCCCGACGAGCGACTGGACCTTGATGGGCGTCGCGTTGCCGTGGGCGTCGATGAGCCGGTCGTAGAAGAAGGCGTCGTCCGCATCGAGCATCCCCGAGGCGTCCAGGGCCTCGCTGATCAGCACGAAGTGCTCGAGGAACTTCACCACCATGGCGTCGTACACGGGGTTGTGCGCCGCCAGCTCGTGGGCGAGCTCGAGCATGGCGAGGGCGTAGTACGCCATCCACGCCGTGCCGTCGGCCTGCTCGATCCGGAACTCCGACGGAAGGCTGGACCGGTCGATGGGACAGATGTTGTCCAGGCCCAGGAAGCCGCCCCCGAACAGGTTGTTGCCGTCCGGGTCCTGTCGGTTGACCCACCACGTGAAGTTGAGCAACAGCTTCTGGAAGATCCGTTCGAGGAACGCGGTGTCGGTGCCGCCGTCGATGTTGAAGACCCGGATCGCCGCCAGGGCGTGGACCGGCGGGTTGACGTCGTCGAAGCTCCACTCGTACGCCGGCAGCGCGCCGTTGGGGTGCAGGAACCACTCGCGGAGCAGCACGCCGAGCTGGTACTTGGCGAAGGCCGGGTCGAGGTGGGCCCACGGGATCGCATGGAACGCCAGGTCCCAGGCCGCGAACCACGGGTACTCCCAAGGGTCCGGCATCGCGAGGACGTCGAACGCGTCGACGTGACGCCAGTCGGCGTTGCGACCCCGATGTCGACCCTGCGGGGGTGGCGGCTGCGTGGCGTCGCCGTCCAGCCACCGGCCCACGTCGTAGGCGTACATCTGCTTGCTCCAGACCAGCCCGGCGCTGGCCTGGCGGAGCACCCGCATCCGTTCGTCGTCGATGCCGGGAGGTGCGATCGCTGCGTAGAACTCGTCGGCGTCGTTGCGGCGCGCGGCCACGGTCGCGTCGAAGGCCGCGCCCGACCAGGCCGGAGAGGGCGTGGCGTCGTCCGCCGGTTGGTGCAGCCGGACCCGGATCTCGCTCGTCCCCCCGGCCGGCACCGTCAGGTGGTACCACCAGGCGGCCTTGGTGCCGCGGCTCTCCGGGTTGACCGTGGCCGCCCCCGAGACGACGTGGTCGTTGATGCCGTCCTTCGGGTACGGCGTGAGCGGCGGGCCGTCGTACAGGCGAGCGGTGTTGGTCTCGTTGTCGCAGAACACCGCGCGCGGCCGCACACCGTCGGGTCCCGTGGCGGCCTCGAGCCGGTACCCCTCGAGGCGGTGCCCCTCGACCACGACCGCGTCGCCGTCCAGGGCGAGGACCGGCACGGGCTGGTTGGCGTACCACCTCCACCGGTTGCGGAACCACAGCGTGGGCAGCACGTCGATGGTCGCCTCGTCGGGGCCGCGGTTCTCGACGGTGATGCTCGCGAGGACCTCGGTCGGCGAGACCTTCGCGTAGGTGACCTCCACCGCCCAGAACCGGTCGTCCGCGAACACGCCGGTGTCGAGCAGCTCGTACTCGCGCTCCTCCTTGCTGCGGCGGGCGTTCTCGTCGATGAGCTGCTGGTAGGGGTAGGCGGCCTGCGGGTAGTGGTAGCGCCAGCGCAGCCACGCGTGGCTGGGCAGGCCGTCGACGAACCACCAGTACTCCTTGACGTCCTCGCCGTGGTTGCCCTCGGGCCCGGTCAGCCCGAACATCCGCTCCTTGAGGATCGGGTCGACGCCGTTCCACAGCGACAACCCGAGGCACAGCTCGTGCCGGATGTCGGAGAGCCCCGCCATCCCGTCCTCGTTCCAGCGGTAGGAGCGCGAGCGGGCGTGGTCGTGCGGGAACGAGCTCCACGCGTCGCCGTTGTCGCTGTAGTCCTCGCGCACCGTGCCCCAGGCACGCTCCGAGAGGTACGGGCCCCACTCGTACCAGGGGTTGGCGTTGAACAGGTCGTCCTCGGCCCGTCCGGTCGCCTCCGCGAGTCGGCGGTGCTCGGCTGTCTCGGGCTTGCCGTCGCGCTGCATGCCTCATCTTCGACCGCGGTCGGACCGCGTTGCCAGCCCCGGTCCGGCGCGGCGGGCGCGGCCCTCTCTAGGCTGGCCACATGCCCGTGGTCGCGGTGTCCGAGGCACGGGCATGACGCCGGATCCCGAACCGCCGAGCGCGGCCAGGGGCGGCGACGTCATCCCGCTGTCCGAGGCGACCAAGGCCTGGTTCGCCATCTCGCTGCAGACCTTCGGCGGTCCGGCCGGCCAGATCGCCGTCATGCAACACCACCTCGTCGACCAGAAGCGGTGGATCGGGCAGCGGAGGTTCAACCACGCGCTCAGCTACTGCATGCTGCTCCCGGGCCCGGAGGCACAGCAGCTCGCCATCTACACGGGCTGGCTGCTCAACGGCACGCGCGGAGGGCTGATCGCCGGCGGCCTCTTCGTGCTGCCCGGTCTGCTCTCGCTCCTGGTCCTGTCAGCCGTCTACGTGGCGTACGGCTCGACGGCCTTCGTGACCGCGGTCTTCGCGGGGCTGGCTCCGGCCGTCATCGCCATCGTCGTCCAAGCCGTCTACCGGGTCGGAAAGCGGTCCCTGACCCACCCGGCGCTCGTCGTGCTGGCCGTGGCGGCCTTCGCCGCTCTCACCCTCCTCCGGACCCCGTTCCCGATCGTGATCCTCGCCGCAGGTGTGTTCGGTTGGCTCGCGGGTCGCCGGTTCCCCGGCCTCCTGCGCCTGCCGCCTGAAGACCTGTCCGACGGGCCAGAGCCACTGATCGGCGACGACGCCCTGCACCACGAGAGACCGTCACGCCGACGGTCCGTGCTGATCCTGGTCGTCGGCCTGGCGATCTGGGCGGCGCCCGTCGTCGTCGTTGCGCTCGCGGTTTCCTCGACGACGGTGTTCGTCGACCAGGCCCTGTTCTTCTCCGGGGCAGCGGTCGTCACGTTCGGCGGGGCCTACTCCGTCCTGTCCTACGTGGCCCAGCAGGCGGTCCACGTGTACGGCTGGCTGACGGCGGGGGAGATGGTGAGCGGACTGGCGCTCGCGGAGACGACACCCGGTCCGTTGATCATGGTGGTCCAGTTCGTCGCGTTCCTCGGCGCCTACAAGGACCCGGGCGCGCTCGACCCGTGGTTCGCGGCCGTGCTGGCGTCGCTGCTGGTCTGCTGGGTGACGTTCGTGCCGTGCTTCCTGTTCGTGCTGCTCGGGGCGCCGTACGTCGAGAGGCTGCGGCACAACACGCACCTCGCCGCGGCGCTGACCGGCGTGACC
The DNA here is from genome assembly GCA_963708915.1 of uncultured Actinomycetota bacterium. Taxonomy (GTDB): domain Bacteria; phylum Actinomycetota; class Actinomycetes; order Propionibacteriales; family Nocardioidaceae; genus Nocardioides. The sequence goes on along the minus strand of CAVPUJ010000002.1, from coordinate 226,627 downwards.
GCGGCCGTGGTGGGCGTCATCGCCAACCTGGCGGCCTTCTTCGCCCTCCACACCCTGTTCGACGAGACCCGGCACGTCAGCGCCGGCATCCTCCAGCTCGACGTACCCGTCCTCGGCTCCGCGGATCCCGTCGCGTTCGTCATCACTGCCGTGGCGCTCGTCCTCATGCTCGGGCGAGGCTGGAGCCCGCTTCGCACGCTCGGGCTGTGCGCCCTGCTGGGCATCGCCTCCGCGGTGCCGCAGCTGCTGTGACCCGCGTCAGGTCGCGTCAGCCTCCGCAACCAGTGGGCCGAGCTGCGGGTTGTCGATGTCGGCCGCCAGCATGGCGGCCGCCGCGGAGTCCGCGCGGATCCCGGATGCGGACTCGTGGAGCATGGCCCGGACGGTGAGCTCGCGCATCCCGGTCCGCGACGCCTGGTCGAGCATCGCGGCGGCCCAGGTCTCGGTCTGGGGGTGGCCGTGGCGCCGGCCGAGCTCGCAGAGCGCGTCGAGGATGTGGACGTCGAGCCAGACGTACGGGTCGGCCAGGCGGTTGGTGCGCGCCCGGGCGTCGAGGAGCACGGCGAAGGCCCGGTCCACCTCGCCCCCTGCCTCGGCCAGCAGGGCCAGCCCGCGGGCGGAGATGCCCTCCCAGCAGGGGTCACCGATCTGGCAGGCCCGCGCGAAGGACTGCTCGAGGGTGCGGGAGGCGGCGTCGAGGTCACCGAGCGAGAGCCAGGCCTGGCCCAGCATGGCCTGGGGCCAGGGCAGGAACGAGAGCCAGTGGTCCTGCTGGGCCAGGTCGCCGGCGGCCGTCAGGATCTCGGTGGCCTCGACGAGGTCGCCGCGCAGCAGGCTGACGCGGCCCAGCATCGCCAGGCCGAAGGCCTGCCGTCGCGGCTCTCCCGCGTCACGCGAGGCGCGGACCGCGCCCTCCAGCAGGGAGATGGCGCGCGGGTACTCCGCGCGGTCGCTCACCACGGAGCCGAGGTAGGTCATCGCCTTGGCGCGTACCGACGGCGCGGTCGCCTCCTCGGCCAGCACCTGGCTCAGCGATCGTTCGGCGCGGTCGTAGCGGGCCCGCAGGAAGTCGACGTACCCCACCTCGGCCCGGACCCGGGTGATGGCCTCGCGGTCGCCGTTCGCGACGGCGATGCGCTCGGCCTCCATCAGTGTCGCGAGGCCGGCCTCGTCGAGGCCGCCGAGGGTGTGGATGAGGGCCTCCCCGAGCACCAGGCGGGTCTGGATCCGGTCGCTGTCGGCTCCGGCCCGGTCGGCCAGCCTGACGGCGTTCTCGAAGGAGGAGACGCCGGCCAGCAGCGCTCCGGCGGAGACGGCCGCGGCGCCCGCCTCGGTCACCGCCTGGATGGAGGCGGACTCGTCCTCGCCCGCCGCGCGCGGGCCTTCCCGCATGGCGAGCAGGATCGGCGCGCCGGGCGGAGCACCGAGCTCGCGCAGGGCGACCGACGTCCAGGCGTCGTACTGGCGCTGGGCGGCCTCGTCCTCGCCGGCGAGGCGGTAGAGCTTGATCAGCAGGGCCTGGTGGTTCTCGTCGAGCGGGCTCATCACGGCGGCCCGGACGGCCAGGTCGCGCGCGCGGTCGAGGTCCCCACGGGCGAGGAGCCCCAGGGCCGCCTCGTGCAGGATCGACTCGGTGGCGGCAGCGAGCCGTCGTCGCTCCGACAGCAGCCACGACTCGTACGCCTCGGCGTGCTGGATGGCGAGGCCGTCGAGCAGCTCGTGGCCCAGGCCAGGCAGCTCGACGGCTGCTGTCCAGTGGCCCCGGACGAGCTGGTCGGCGTCCACGGTGGTGCCGGCGGGCAGCGTGATCGTGACCGGGTCGCCGTCGAGCACGGCCTCGGGGCCGAGCGCCCGCCGGATCTCCGCGAGGCACCACCGCAAGGCTCCGAGGGGGTCGTCGGCCTCGGCGAAGAGCAGCGACGCGAGCTGGCTGCGTGTCGGAGGGCGTTCGCCCAGCAGCAGGAACGCCAGCAGCGCCCAGCTCTTGCGGCTGCGGCAGCGGTAGCCGGGCGCGCCGTCGACCTCGATGCGGGGCCGGCCGAGGAGCTGCACCGTCAGTGCCGACGGCGGGAGCCGCGCTGCTGCCGGCTCGCGCACGCTCACGTCGAGCAGCCTGGCACAACGGCCGGACGCGGGAGAGCACGCATCAGGCCACGCGGCCGGGGAGCTCCCCGTCGTCCTCGGCGTCCGTGCCGTCCAGCAGGTCGAGCAGCCGTGCGTGGTCGCGTGGACCCAGCGCCTCCAGGAGGTGGGAGTGCAGGAGTCCGAACGCCCGCAGTCGCGAGGCCTCGGAGCCATCCCACTCCACCAGAGCCGCGGCGGCGCCCGGGGCCGTGGGCGCCGCGACGTCGGCCATGGCCTCCAGCACGCGACGCTCGGAGCCGGTGCCCCAGTCGGCGATGCGGTACGCGGCCTCGTCGAGGACGTGGGCGAGCTCGACGGAGGGCGGACGTGGCGGTGCGGCGACGGCCAGCGCCAGGCTGCCGAGGTCGTAGCCGCGCGCGGTCCGCCGCTGCCACCACCGGGTGACCGCGAGGCGGAGCCGTCGGCGGCGCTCGGCCCGTCTCTCCCGCTCGAGCCGCCGCCCCTGGCGGCCTGCCTCTGCGGCGGCGATCCTCGCCTCGATCGTTGCCCGGGCGAGGTACTCGCTCATCGGGTCCATGGTGGTGCTCCGTTCGTCTCTGTCGTGTGGTTGTGCTGCTTACGGCCGGACGGCGGCGCCGGTTCGCGTCGCCGTCCGGCCTTTCTCGTCAGACGCCGGTCAGGCGCCTTCGGCGACGGCGTAGATCTCGTCGGCCACGAGGCCGTGGGCCTCGCGGTGGACGGTCGCGGCGGCCTCGGCGTCCGGGGCCTCGACGAGGCAGAAGATCTTGCCCGCCGCCTCGTCCACCCAGTAGCGGACGTAGTTGACGCCGTAGGCGTCCTGGGTCGCCAGGTCGGCCTGGTGGGCGGACGCGACGTCGTTGATCGAGACGCCGCCCTCGATGGTGTGGGCGTCCATGAACAGGGCCATTGCGGTTGCCTTCCGGTGCACGGCCCGACGACGGTTCGTCGGGCTCGGTCACCAGGACACCGGGCCCCCGTGTGACGGAGGGTGTGACGGCGCGACCGACCTCGGGTTGTCGTACGGTGACCCCGAGATGATCGAAGCGCTGTGGTGGGGGTTCTTCGCCAGCTCCTCGCTGGTGCTGGGCGGCGCTCTGGCCCTGCGCTTCTCGATCCCCTCCCGGGTGCTCGGCCTGGTGATGGCGTTCGGAGCGGGCGTGCTCATCAGCTCGGTGAGCTACGAGCTCGTCGAGGAGGCCTTCAACACCTCGACAGGCGGCGTCGGTGTCGGCCTGGGGCTCGCCACCGGCGCGGGTGTCTTCTACGTGGGCGACACGTTGCTCGACCGCTTCGGGGCGAGCGGACGCAAGAGCTCGGCGGGCAAGCAGGCGGGTGGGTCCGCGCTCGCCATCGTGCTCGGCATCATCCTCGACGGCATCCCCGAGTCGGCGGTGCTGGGGCTGACCGTGCTCGAGGCGGGGACCGTGAGCGTCGCGTTCCTCGCCGCCGTGCTGCTGTCCAACCTGCCCGAGGCGATCGCCGCGACCAGCGGACTCGTCGCGTCGGGGTGGCGCGGCGTCCACATCCTCGGCCTGTGGACCCTGGTGGCGATCGTCTGCGGCCTGGCGTCGCTGGCGGGGTACGCCCTCCTGGACGGCGCCGACCCGAGCACCGTGGCCTTCGTGCTGGCGTTCGCCGGCGGGGCGATCCTGACGATGCTCGCCGACACGATGATGCCGGAAGCGTTCGAGCACGGCGGCAAGCTGGTCGGCCTCTTCACCACCGCAGGCTTCGCGGTCGCCTTCGCCCTGAGCGCGCTGCAGTAGCGGGTCAGGCGGCCGCACCCGGGGACGGTTCACCTGGCGCACCACCAGGACCAACGTGAGGGCGAGGCCGGCCGCGACGCCGAGCAGCATGCCCCCGGTCAGGCACGGTCCCGTCGCCGCGATCGCGACCCACATCTCGGCACGGGTCGGGTCGGCGAACCGCCCCTCGCGGGCCGGTCACCTCACCTGAACAGGGTGACTGCTGATGCCTCTCAGAAGAGGTCGAGCTTGCGCGCGACCGCGAGTGCCTCGCTGCGGCGGCTGACCGCGAGCTTGGCGTACAGCGCGGACACGTGGGTCTTGATGGTGTTCTCGGAGAGGTACAGGTTCGCGGCCACGTCGGCGTACGTCGCCCCCCGCGCCAGCTCGTGCAGGACGTCACGCTCGCGAGGGCTGAGCCCGGGCGAGGTCATCGGCTCGGCGACCGTGCCCTGCTCGTGGACGGTCGGGGTCCAGGGTCCCAGCACCTCGGTGATGTTGGGTCGTCCCTTGGTGGCCCCGGCCAGCTCGTGCAGCCACGGGTCGGGGGCCTGCTCGGCCAGGCGGGCCAGCAGTCGGTGCACCGGTGCTCCGTGACGGCTCCACCCCAGGAAGGGCGCGGCGTTGCCGCTGACGTCGGTGATGGTGACCGCCTCCCGGAGGGCATCCAGGGCACGGTCGCGCTCCCCGAGCTCCTCGAGGAGCTGCGCCGCGCCGACGAGCGCGAGAGCGCGGCAGTCCGGCTGGGCGATCGGCCGGCCGCGCGCCGCCGTGGCAAAGAGGTCGACAGCGGTGCGCAGGTCTCCGCGCAGGTCGGCGTACAAGCCTCGGAGGAGCGCCTGCTCGGCGGGCGCGCCGAGGCCGTCGAGCTCGGTGATCTGTGCCATCAGGGCCCGCTCGTCGCCGGTCAGGGCCAGCACGAACGCACGCTCGATGACCACGACCAGCTGCAGGTGCCGCGGCAGGCGCGGCACGTCGGCCTGGGTCTGCAGGATCCGCAGACAGGTCACGACGGACCCTGCGGCCAGCGCCAGCCGGGCGTCCCGCAGATGCAGCCAGAACTTCACGGTGAGGTCCGCGGAGTGGACGAGGCGGGCGGTCGCGGGCATCATCCCGGGCGCGGCCGGCCAGGGCAGGCTGCTCAGGCCGGCCAGCTGGACGGCCAGCTCGGCCCGGGCGATCGACATCGGAGGACGCCAGCCCGGCACGCTCGCCATCGCCTCGAGGGCATCGGTGGCCATGCGGGTACAGGCCCGACCACGCCCCTGCGCGAAGTACGTGAACGCCAGGTGGCTCATCGCCGAGGCGGCGTACGCAGGCAGGACGCTCGACCGGCCGATGCGGATCGCCTCGGCGAGGTTGGCTTCCGCGGCGTCCAGCTGGCCCAGCCAGGTCTGGACGAGGCCGAGCTCCACGCGGAGCTGGAGGAGCACGCCGAGGGACAGACTGCCTGCCTGGTCCCGGAGCACGAGCTCGGCCGCTGTCACGGACTCCTCGAGCGGCTCGAGCCCCAGCCTGGCCCGCATCAGCTGGACGCAGGCGATCTCGCCCGCGAGCCTGGCGCGCTGCTCCGGCGGCAGCTGCACCAGCTTGTCCATCCAGTGCACCGCCTGGGGGACGTCGTCGTCGAACCAGCGTTCCGCGCAGACCGTGAACCACGCCTCCGGATGGTCCTCGACCACGACGGGGTGCTGCTTGACGAAGGCCCGCACGGCCGCGCCGCCGTCGTGGGCGATCAGCCCCGGTGCGTCCGTGGCCAGCACCTGTGCGGCGGCCTCGGGATGGTTCAGGCCCAGCAGGCGGCGGAAGGCCCTGCTGCTGTCTGCCCGGTCAGCGTCCAAGCGTACGGCGCACAGCACCGTGGACCTCGCCCGTTCCACGTCCTCGCCCCCGGCAGCGATCCGTCGCCGGACGACCTCGGCGAGCAGGGGATGGATCCGGTAGCGCGTGAGCCCGTCGGTCGCCCCGTCGCCCACCCGGGTCACCATCAGCCCGGTGGTCTCGAGCTCGGCCAGGGTGGCCGCCGCCTCCGGGTCACCGGTGAGGTGCCGGGCGGTGTCCACGGAGACGATCTCCTCGTTGGCCACGCACAGCAGCAGGTGGCGGTCCTGGGCGGGAAGCGAGGCGAACACCTCCGCCGCGACGGCGTCGACGACGGGGGACTCCCTGTCGCGGAGGCGATGTGCGGCCACGAGAGGGTCGCGCGTCGCGGCGAGGCTCCGCGCGGTCAGCACCACCGCAGCACACCATCCCTGCGCGTGCTCCGTAACGGCCCGGGCGACCTCGACGGACTCGGTGCGCGCGTGCTCGGCGACGAGGGTGGCCGAGTCGCGCTCGTCGAGGCGGAGCAGCTCCCCCCGGAGCACCGTGAAGTGGCCGAGGAGCTCGGCCCCGAGACGCGTGATGGGCAGGTCCCACCGCGACACCAGCAGGACGCGGAGACTCTCGGGGGCCTCGTTCAGCCTCTCGTCGATCAGGCGCACGCTGGCCAACGGCAGCAGGTGGGCGTCGTCGACGACGACCAGGCGAGGTGCGGATGCCTCGGGATCCTGGGCGGCCAGCAGCGCTTCCTGCACGCGGGCCGGTTCCCAGCTGGCGTCGGCGGCGATCCACCGCGCGTCCTCGTCGCCGCGGCTCTCGAGCCAGCCGCTGACGCCGAGGGACTTGCCCGACCCCATCGGGCCGACCAGCAACGTCAGGGCGTTGGGTGTCGCGGCGTCGAGCCGGTCCCAGAGCAGGGTGCGGGGCACGTACACCCGGGGCAGCCGGGGCCGTTGGTCACCGCTCAGGGCGGCCTGGACGGCACGCGCACCTCGGCCCATGCAGACGCTCCCTCGAGTAGAGCAGCCTGACCGACCGCGGGCCGGCGGCTGCCGCCGTCAACCCGGCTGCGTCCGCGAGCCTAGTCGGCCACGGACTGCCGCGGCACCGCCGGTCCCGTCTGGTCCCGTGACTGCGACGCCTCGCCCGAATCCGGTGAGGCACGGCGGTGTCCCTGGCTCCTACTGTCTGCTCAACGCCGGAGCGGACGTGCTGTCGTCTCTCGCCGCGGTGGGCCGAGGAGCAGGCATGCGACAAGTCATCGGAGACATCCTCCCCGTGGCTCTGGGTGTTGCCATCTCGCCGGTGCCGATCATTGCCACGGTGATGGTCCCGGTGCTCGCCTACCTCGTCGCCCGGTCCCGGATGCAGGCGCCTCTCGACCGCCTCCGGGTCTGGCTGACCGCCAGCAACGCCACCGTCATGTCCGTGCTGCTGCTGGTGATCGGGGTCGCGATCTTCGGCAAGGGCTTGGCCGGGCTGCAGGAGTGCCGATGACCAGAGTCCTGATCCGCGTCGACGCCGACATCTCCGACGAGCTGGCGGGTGCCTTCCCCCAGCTGTCCAAGCAGGCCCAGCGAACGATCACGACGCTCACCGGCGACCTCGTCGACCAGCAGGAGCTGCAAGGCGTGCTGAACTTCCTGAGCTCGCTCGGGGTCGACGTGATCGAGGTCGTCACGATTCCCGACTGACCTGGTGACCACACCAGCGGGGTCATCGTCGCCCGCGGCTCACGGTGCGTCCCGATCGGGGGCCGCCGGGAGCGGCAACCCGAAGACCGCGGCCGCGGCCGGCGCGGATCCGTCCGCGGCGCGCAGGAGCCAGGGGCAGGCTGGCCACGGGCACGACACCGATCGCCATCACCGCCCCCAGCTGGGGGCGGTGACGGCGACGAGCGCGGCGGGTGCTCCTAGCAGGACTCCCCGGCCCAGCGCCGACCAGCTCCAGACGACTCCGGGTGGAGGAGCCGTCGGAGCGTGGCGGTTGGCTACGACTTGTCCTCGGCCTCGGCCTCCTTGGCCGCGGCCTTGATGTCGCGGGCGGCGACGTCGTCGATCGCGGCCGCGACGATGGCGTCGGCGGCGGCGAGCGCCTTGCGGATCTCCACCGCGCCCGGGTCGGACACGAGCGCGAGGATCCCCGAGTGGCCAGGGGCGATCGAGTCCTCGAGCTGGTCGGCGAGCTCGCTGCGGTGGTGCAGCTGACGTACCTTGCCGGTCGCCGCGCCGGCGGCACCCAGGGCCGCCGCACTGCCCAGGATCGACGGCGGGAAGATGACGCCGAGGGCGATGCCGCCCACCAGGCCCCACTTGAGCCCGGACTTGGTGCTGTGGTCGGTGGCCTTCTGGACCTCCAGCTTCCCGTCGGCGTCGCGCTTCACCACGACGACGCCCTCGATCTCGACCGTACGTCCGTCCTCGGCCGCCTCGAGTGCCTCGTAGGCGCTCCACGCCGTCGCCGTGTCGGCGAAGTCGGCGACGACCAGGGTGTAGGCCCCGTCGGACGCGGCTGCGATGAACTCGGTCCTGTCGTCAGGCGGAGGGGTGTTCTCTGACATGTCGGCTCCTTGTGCACTGTTTTGTGGACGCCCGCACGGGCGGCCACGACCACGCTCCGCCCTGGGGGCGGCTCCCGGCTCACCCGCTTCGGGCGACCTGGCGTCCAGGTCCACGTCATCCCTCGCGGGTAGACAGTCCCGGCACGGGCAGACACCCTGGGCAGTGGGAGGACAGGGATGAGCAACCGGCATCGAACGCACATGGCCGTGGTGGTGCTTGCCGCCACCCTGCTCCTCGGGTCGTGTGCCGACGGGGACGGGCTCCCCGTGGACCCGACCCGCTCGCCCAGTCTGTTGCCCAGCCGGACGGCGACCCTGCCGAGCCCGACGGGGTTGCCGACGAAGTCCGACTCCGCTGAGACCTCGGAGCCTGCCTCGGAGACGCCCCCGGAGACGCCCTCGGAGACCCCGTCGGAGACAGTGCCGGAGACGCCGTCCGAGACGCCGACGCCTACCCCGACGGACTCGCCAACACCCACCGCGACAGCCGAGGCGTCCCCCACGACGCCGCCCGAGGACGCCGACGACGAGACGGCCGAGGACTCGGAGGGCGTGCCCGCCGGCGTCTGGTGGCTCCTGGCGGCGCTCGCGCTCGGGCTGGCGATCGGCGTCCCGTTGGTCCTGCGGTCGCGTCGGCGGCGGGCGTGGCAGTCCAGCTTCGCGACCAGTCAGGCCGAGGCGACCTGGTTGACCCGCGAGCTGCTGCCCGGGCTGCGCAGGGCGGGATCGCGGGAGCAGGTGGCGGGCGGCTGGGCCGTCTCGTCCGCACGGGTCGGCGCCCTCGAGGACGACCTCACCGCGCTCGAGGCCACGGCACCGGGTGACTCCGACCGAGCCCGAGCGCGCGCCGTGCGGGACGCCGTCCGGGCCGCTCGTGTCCGGGTCGAGGCCCTGGTCGTGCCGGGCTCCGCCGAGAGCACGTCGGCAGTGCTCGACGGCGTGATCAACGACCTCGAGCTCGCGCTTCGACCGGGAGGACCAGAGTCCGACCGAGCCTGACGTGTGAGTCACCCCGCGCGGGTGACGCTGCGACCGCGCGAGTCGACGACCCTGGTGCTCCAATCAAGGAGGAACTCCCATGGGACTGCGTCGCCGAGGCCTGGACGGCCCCACGTTCAGGATGCGCGAGAAGATGATGGCGATCGGGGACGACTACTGGATCGAGGACGACGACGGCAACAAGGTCTACAAGGTGAACGGCAAGGCCGCCCGGCTCCGGGACACGTTCATCCTCGAGGACGCGAGCGGCAACGAGCTGTCCAAGATCCAGGAGAAGAAGCTCACCGTCCGCGACAAGATGACCATCGAGTGGGGCGACTCCCACGCGACGGTGCGCAAGCGCCTGCTGGGCATCCGAGACCACTACATCATCGAGGTCGACGGCGCCGAGGACCTCAAGGCCCACGGCAACATCGTCGACCACGAGTACGACATCGAGCGCGACGGCGACACCGTGGCGACGGTCTCCAAGAAGTGGTTCCGGGTGCGTGAGACCTACGGGGTCCAGCTGGCGGCGGACCAGGACGTGGCGCTGATCCTGGCGATCACGGTGTGCGTGGACGCCATGTCGCGGGGTTGACCTACGATGCGGGCGTGGACAAGGCGGAGGCGCTCAACGTCGCGGTGACGGGCCCGACGGACGGCCCTGCCCTGCTGTTCGTGCACGGGTTCGGATGCGGCCAGGGGATGTGGCGCCACGTCGCGCCGGCGTTCGAGACGGACCATCGCGTCGTCCTGCTCGACCTGCCGGGTTCGGCCGACGCGGACCCGTCGTCCTACGACGCCAGAGCGCCACGCCTCGCTGCAGGGGTACGCCGATGACGTGCTGGTCGCCCTCGACGAGCTGGGCCTCGACGACGTGACGTTCGTCGGGCACTCCGTCGCGTCGATGATCGGCGTCCTCGCTCACGTCGCCGCCCCGTCGGTGGTCACCCGGCTGGTGCTGGTCTCGCCGTCGGCGCGCTACCTCGACGACGGCGACTACCGCGGGGGCTTCGGGCCCACCGACATCGACGACCTCCTCGAGATGATGGACCGCAACCAGCTCGGGTGGCAGACGCCCCTGTCCGGCCTGGTCGCGGGTGCCGACCATGACGAGACCCGGCTCGAGCTGGAGGACACGTTCTGCCGGACCGAACCGGAGATCGCCGCGCAGTTCGCCGCCGTGACCTTCCGCGGCGACAACCGCGCCGACCTGGAGCAGGTGGCCGCTCCGACCCTGGTCCTGCAGGTCCGCGACGACGCGATCGCCCCGATGTCGGCGGGGGAGTTCGTCAGCGAGCACGTCGCTGGGTCGCGTCTCGTGGTGCTGGAGACGCGGGGTCATGCACCGCACCTGTCGGACCCGCTGGAGGTCGTGGCCGCGATCGGCGAGTTCCTGAGTGTCCCAGCACCCACCTGAGCCCGTTCCGCCCGAGGCGGATCTCTTCGAGGCGGCGCCGTGCGGCTACGTCGTCGTGGACAACACCGGCACGATCGTCCGTGCCAACGCCGAGTTCCTGAGGCTGGTCGGGGTGCCGGCGCCCGAGATCGTCGGGGTCCGCACGCTCCCCAGCCTGGTCTCCGCCGGGGGCAGGATCCTGATGGAGACCCACCTCCGCCCCCTGCTCGAGCGACACGGCGTCGTCCGGGAGATCGCCCTCGACCTGGTCCGCCCGGACGGGGGTCGCATCCCCGTCCTGCTCAACGCCCGGGTGTCCGATCCCACGACGGGCGACTTCCTGGTCGTGGTGCTGGAGACCCGTGACCGGCACCGGTACGAGGACCACCTGCTCGCTTCCAAGCAGGCAGCCGAGATGGCCGGTGAGCAGGCCGCCTCGCTGGCGGCAACGCTGCAGGCGACCCTGATCCCGCCACACCCGCCTGCGATCCCGCACCTCGACATCCAGGCGCTGTACCGGCCGGCCGGGAGCGGACGCGAGGTGGGCGGCGACTTCTACGACGTGCTCCAGGTCGAGCCCGATGCCTGGCTCGTCGTCCTCGGTGACGTCAGCGGCAAGGGGATCCCGGCCGCCGTGGTCACGTCCTTCATCCGCTACACCATCCGATCGCTCGCGATCGCCCACCCGGACCCGGCCGACCTGCTCGGCGCCCTCGACGAGGCGCTCCGGGCCCACGTCACCGACCACTTCTGCACCGTGGTGGTCGTTCGTCTCGAGCGGGTCGGCACGCGCTGGGACCTCGCGCTGGCCCTCGCCGGTCATCCGCCGGCGCTGGTCCGTCGTCCGGACGGCACGACGTACGAGCTGGGCGTGCCCGGCACGCCGGTCGGCCTGATGACCCAGCCGGAGTTCCGCACGGTCAGGCAGGCCCTCGACGACCTGGTCGTGACGCTCTACACCGACGGGGTCACGGAGGCGCGATCCCCGAACGGCTTGTTCGGCGACGAGAGGCTCGTCGCGCTGGTGGGCCGACTCCCGCACCGGCCGCTCGCGATCACCGAGGGCATCGCCGAGGCCGCGCTCGCCTGGCAGTCGCACCATCCGAGCGACGACATCGCGATCATCACGTTTGCGGGGACCTGACCATCGACTCGTCGCCCTCGGTCGCCGTCACCGGTCCGTCGCGGGTGGCCAACCCGTGCTCCACGCCCCAGAGCACCGCTTGGGTGCGTCGGGTGGCACCGATCTTGCGGTAGCCCGTGCGGATGTAGGACTTCACGGAGTTGATGCTCAGGAACAGGCGCTTGGCGATCTCGTCGTTGCTGCACCCCACCGTCACGAGCTCGAGCACCTCCATCTCGCGCTGGGTGAGCCCGTTCGGCCGACCCGAGGTGGAGGACTGCGGCACGGGCGCGTAGGGCTGCACGAGGAAGCGGACGTGATGACCGGCGCGAAGAGCCCGCAGGGCCGTCACCACCTCGTCGGCACCCAGCTCCTTGGACAGGAAGCCCGCCGCACCCTGGCGGTAGGCGTCATCCACCAGGTCCGGGCGCGTCGACCACGAGAACGCCACCTTCACAGCGCCGGGTGAGGAGTCGGTCAGGTGGGTCAGCTCCTCCATGTCGTGCCGCTGGGGGTCGTACAGGACGAAGTCCACCCGCCCCGGGTCCTCGGACGTGTCGGCCAGGCAGAGCACCTCGATCTCAGGCGCCACTCGGGCCAGCATGTCGGCCGTCCCGGCCATGACGAGAGGAGCGTCCGGCAGCAGCGCGAGCCTCAGCCTCGGCGCGCGGCCTGCCGGCTCAGCCGGCATGGTGAGGGATGCAGGCCGAGTCCAGGGTGCGCTGGACGGTCGAGTCTGGCGTCGACAAGATCTCGATGTCAGCGGCGTACAAGCCGACCGCCCGGTTCACCGACGTCAGGTCGGTCAGCAGCTGGACGGCGCTCGTGCTGAGGCTCGTCACCTCTCTGAGGTCGAGCGACAACCGGACCGTTCCCCCGCGAGTGGCCACGAGAAGCTCGGCAGCGACTCGGTCGACGTCGTCATGGCCGAAAGAACCCCGCAGCGCCAGGGCGTGGGGCGCGGTGCGCACCACCTCGACGGGGGCAGGGTCGAGGTCGACCCTCTGGGTGGCCCGGACGACCTCGATGGGCGCCGCGTGCAACAGGCGATGCTGGAGGAACGCGCGGGTGCCGTCGGGTCGGAGGGCGACACCGAGGTGGTCGACCAGCCCCGCAGCCATCGCCAGCCCACGCCCTCTCGTCGGGTCCTCGACGGGCACCTGCCAGGTGCCGTGGTCGAGGACCTCGACCAGGGCGACGCCGTTCGAGCCCAGGCGGGCCCGCAGCTCGACCCATGGGTCGCCGCCGGGTGTGCCGTGCTCGAACGCGTTGGTCACCAGCTCGGCCGCAGCGTGCGTGACGCCCATCTGGTCCATCGGCGATGCGCCCAGCTCGGCCAGCCAGGAGCCCAGCTCCTCGCGGGCACACCGGACGGGATCGAGCTCACCGTCAAGGCGCACGACCAGGCCACGGTGCGGCTGCGTACGCAACGACGCGCCCACCACGGACAACGCCTGGTCGCTGGAGAGTCCGGCGGCGAGGCTCTCCACCATGCGGTCCGGGTCGTCGAACGTCGACGCCGCCCGATGCACCGCCGAGCCGGCCAGGAGCACGCCGTCGCCCTTGGCCAGCGAGCTGGTGGCGCGGGTGTAGCCGGTCCCGGACCCGGTCCCCAACGGTCCGCCGCCGGTGTCACTGAGCAGCACGGGTGGCCCCTGGGCGGGGATGAGCCACGGCGGCGGATGCCCCGCGCTGGCGTAGGCGGCGATCCCGCGGTCGGCGTCGAGCAGGACGATCAGGGCGGTGGACCCGCGCGCGTCGGGAACGTCCTCGGCATGGATGTCGCCCAGCTGCAGGGCATCGACGGCGTCACCGTCGCGGCGCAGCCCGGCTCGGATGACGCCGCGCATCTGAGCCGCGGTGACGGCGGCGGTCAGGCCGATGCCGGGCACCTCTCCGACGACCAGAGCCAAGCGGTCATCGGGCAGCACCACGACGTCGAACCAGGACCCACCCGGCTCGACGGCGTCGTCCGGCACGCAGAACCGGCCGTGGACCTCGAACGCGGGGAGCACGGGAAGACCCGCAGGTTGGACCACGTCGTGGAGCGCGGTCACGAGCTGCAGGCCGTCGCGCTCCGTCTCGCCGATCACCTGGCCTCCTTTGCATGTCTTTGGTGCAGCCGAGGTCGGCCGCTCCGGTATCTTCGCACTGTGACCGAGGTTCCCTTCACGTTCGCCTTCGACGGCGACACAGCGACGCTGACGGTCGCCGGCGACGTCGACGAGCACAACGCAGCGGCGCTCCGCGAGGGCATCGAGAAGCACAGCCAGATGTACTCGGTCGGGATGGTCCTCGACCTCAGCGCCGTGACGTACCTGCCGAGCACCGCCGTCGGGGTGCTCGTCCGGGCCGCCCAGGAGTTCGCCACGGCAGGCACCACGTTCGAGCTGGCCGCGGCTACGGGCACCATCGCGGAGCGCGTCCTGACGGTGTGCGCCATGCCGCACCGCTCGTACTGACTGACCTGGGCGGAGCGCTCACCGACCATCGACACAGCTGACGCCCCCACTCTCCGTGTGCCGGACCCGAGGAGATACCTGGGTGCCGCAGGCCGGCGTTGCCCGCGACTCGCATTGTGCGAGCCGCGACGCTCGGCGGTGTCCACCCGTTGGGGTAGTTGTCGGAGCCAAACCCGCACGTCCGGGTGACTAGGCTGACGTCCGTGAGCAGCCGGTCGACCGTCGTGACCGGTGGCAGCCGGGGGATCGGTCGTGCGGTCGTCGAGCGTCTCCGGGCAGGTGGCGACGCCGTGACCACCTGTGGCCGCGGCGCCCGGCCGGCCGCCCTGCCCGACGACGTGCAGTGGGTGACCGCCGACGTCGCCGACCCTGCGGCCGCCGAGAGGGTCGTGGCAGTGGCGAACGAGACCAGCGGGCCGGTGACCGTGCTCGTCAACAACGCCGGCGTCTGCGTCGAGCGCACCGTGCTCGACAGCACCGACGACGACTGGGACCTGGTGGTGGGTGTCAACTGCCGCGGCGTGTTCTCGATGTCCCGAGCGGTGCTGCCGGAGATGGATCGCCTCGGCGGTGTGATCGTCAACATCGGTTCGATCTCGGGGTCGGTCGCCGACCCGTCGATGGCGATCTACAACGCCTCCAAGGCCTTCGTCCACGGGCTGACCCGCTCCATCGCCGTCGACCACGGGCCGCAGGTGCGGTGCAACACCGTGTGCCCCGGCTGGATCGAGACCGAGATGGCCGACGACGGGTTCGCCCTCGCGCAGGACCCGGACGCCGCCAGGGCCGACGCCGTCGCCCGGCACCCCTCGCAGCGCCTCGGCACCCCGGCCGACATCGCGGCCATGGTCGCGTGGCTCGCCTCCGACGAAGCGAGCTTCGTCACCGGCCAGGCCTTCACCGTCGACGGCGGGCTCACTGCCGCCTCGCCGTTGCGGCCAGGCCTGTTCTAGCCTCGCGCCTGCTCAGGTGAAGAGGCTGACGCCACCCGGACCGACGAGCAGCGCGGTCACGATGATCGCGATCCCCCACAGCACCTGCCCACGGATGAGCAGGCCGAGGCCACTCACGAAGAGCATCACGGCGAAGATCCACAGGAACAGTGCCATGAGCACTCCCTCCGACATCACACTCGCGCGCGGTGCACGACACGGCCAGTGTCCGCCCGATCCGTCGTGCTCGCGCGGTGCACGGGTAGCTGTCTAGCCCGGAACGTGCCCCGGCCGGGTACGCCTCGTCGGTCTCGGGCTCGAGC
Organism: uncultured Actinomycetota bacterium; assembly: GCA_963708915.1. Taxonomy (GTDB): domain Bacteria; phylum Actinomycetota; class Actinomycetes; order Propionibacteriales; family Nocardioidaceae; genus Nocardioides. Next base: position 211,175 of record CAVPUJ010000002.1, on the reverse strand, counting down.
CGTGTCGTGCCCAGTCAGCCGGCCCCGGCCCGCTGGCTGAGTAGGGTCAGGCCCATGAAGCTCAGACTTGTGATGGCGGCGGCTGGTGTCGTGATGTCCTCCGCCGCGTTGGTTGCCTGTGGCGGGGACACCCCTGCTGTCTGCGGTTCCGCGGACCAGCTGCAGTCCTCGTTCGACGACCTGAAGGACATCGACATCACGGAGACCAACGGTCTCGACGAGTTCAAGAGCCAGCTGGAGACCGTCGACGGCGACCTGGACCAGCTGACGAACGATGCCAAGTCGGAGTTCTCCACCCAGGTCGACTCAATCGACGCGTCGTTCGAAGCGCTGGGGGCCAGCGTCCAGGCCGCCACGGCAGATCCCTCGGCCGACACCCTGGCGGTGGCCACCACCGCACTGTCCGAGTTCGGCAGCGAGGTCCGCGCACTCATCAGTGACGTGAAGGAGACCTGCTAGACACCGATTCGTCTGCGGTTCGCTGCCACTTTCTCCGCTCAGCGGGACAGACGAATCGAGGTTGGGCGAGTGGCTGGTTGCTCCTCGACTTCTTGGGGACCAGGTGGGGACTAGATGCTGACCGTGACCTGCGTCAGTGCGACGGGCTAGCCGAACGGCGGGGCCGTCGTCAGCACCCGGCGAGCTTGGCCACCACCGGCGCCAGGATGTCGATGTCCTCCTCCCAGCACGTGAAGTAGGTCAGGCCCCAGCGCTCCCGCCGTTCCACGAGGGTGTCGACCATCCGCTCGGTGTCACCGACCAAGGCGTAGGGGCTCTGGGCCAGGATCTCCGGTGAGGTCCACGAGGCATCCGGGTCGGTCGGCAGTCCGTCCGCGTCGGGTCCGGCGTAGAACAGCAGGATGCCGCGCTCTGGTCCGTCTTCCGGCGGGGTCGTTAGGGCGGCGTCGAGGACCGCCACCTTCTCGGCGAAGGCGGCTTCCGAGAACTCCGCCGGGTCGAGACCTCCGCCAGGTAGTGATCGTGGAACGTATCCCACGATGTCGGCGCGCTCGGCCGCGAACCTGGTCATCCGCGGACCACCGCCACCCAGCAGGAGGGGGATGGGTCGCTGCACGGGTTCGACCGAGAGGTCGCAGTCCTCCAGCGTGTAGAACTCACCCGCGTGCGTGATCCGCTCACCCAAGTGGAGACGTCGGATGATGCCGACAGCCTCCTCGTAGCGAGCCGCACGGGTGGGGCCGCTGTCGAAGGGGACGCCCACCATGTCGTACTCGCTCTTGGCCCATCCGGCACCGATCCCGAGCTCCATCCGCCCGTTGGAGAGGAGGTCGATCTCCGCGGCTTCGCGCGCGAGGAGCACCGGGTGCCGGAAGTCGTTGTCGTAGACGTAGCTGCCGAGGCGCAGATGACTCGTGACCATGGCGGCCGCGGCGAGCCGTGGTGTGCAGACCGTGGTGTTGGCGAAGTGGTCCGCGACGACCAGGGTCGAGAAGCCGAGTCCCTCGACACGGCGCGCGTGCTCGGACCAGCGTCGACGCGAGAGCTCCGTGCCTCCGGTGGTGACGGTCCCGAACCTGATGGGCCGTCGGGCATGCGCTGAACCGGCCACGAGGGCCCCCTCTCACACGGGTGCTGTCATGATGGACGATTTGCGAGCCCCCGACGACCGACACGTCCCGGCTCATGATCGATCACGACGGCCACGACCTCGCTCGACGCCTCGAGTCCGCGTTTGTGGACCTGCTCGAACTCCTCGCCGATCGGCGCGCCCCGTGGTCGGTCTCAGCCTCGCCGAACGAGGTGGCGACCGAGGCCCTGGCCATGCTGCCCGCCGAGTTCAACCCCGTTCTCCTGCACTCCAACCCAGGACCGACTCACGTCTTCTGCACCCGCGACGGGTCGTTGACCGGACTGATCGACTTCGGTGGCTCCTACCTCAGCCACCCGGCGATGGACCTCCATCGCTGGCCCGACCCAGCCGACCGGCTTGCTCTACGAGAGGGTTACCTCGGCGACGCCACCGCCACCCACGACTTCGATGCGGCCTGGACCGCAGCCATGATCCACACGGACATGACGGTCATGGCAACGCGACCCGAACTCGCCGCGGCCGCCCAAGTCGATCTCACTGTTCGTCTGACATGAGCTGTTTGGAGGAGGCCCAACCGAGTCGATGCTCAGTGCCGAGGGGTGGATCGACGATCCGGTGGCCTTTCCGCGTCGGAATCAGCGCTCGGCTCAGCGCCTGCGTCCATCCGATACGTCAGCCCTGGCCGGACCAGGCACATGAAACGTCCAGGTTTCGACGGTGCGGAAGCCCAGTCGTTCGTAGATCCGGTAGCCCATGGGAGTAGCGCCCAGGAACGCACTTCGCGCTCCAGCAGCGAACCCATCGAGCAGGATGCGCGCCGTGATGCCTGCGCCCAGCCCACGGCGCCGGTGCTCTGGTGGCGTCGCTACCCCGAACACCCCTACCGCGCCAGAGACCTGAAGACGGATCCCCACGGACGTGACCCGCAGATTCGTCGAGGGCCGCGTAGACAGCGACCTCGGGACGATCGAACATCGCCGGCGCGACCAACGGATCGAACACGCCTGGTGGTACGCCATTGCCCATCGTGAAGGCGTCCCTCACGCGGCTGACCAGATCCGCGTCACTCGGGTCGACCTCCACGATGGTCGGGACATCAAGGCGTGGAAGCGGTGCGCCGGGAATCGCCCGCATGATCGGAAACTCCAGACGCTGCGTCAGTCCGGACGCGGCAGCCAGGTCGTCCACCCAGTCCGGCGCGTTCGGTCGGACCCGAAAGACAAACGGGAGCCTGGCGTCCTGCACACGCCTCACCATCCGTTCGGCGTCGCGACGTGAGGCCGAAGGCTCGAGGACGTGGAGGGTGTTCGTCGATGGTGAGTCGAGTCCGATGACGTTGAGCACCACCCCGTGCCCGCGTTCCTGGTACCCCCCAGGCACCCCGGACGACAGCAGACCCATGCCTTCAATGAAGTCCCGGGTGACCTCGTCCGCTTCTGTCGACATGAGCAGAGTCTTGCGGTCTAGCCGCGGGGTTGTCAGACGATCGGGATGCACCTTTCACGCCAAGCTGGTCGGGTCCGGCAGCTCGCGCCGACCACAAACGGTTCAGGCATCGACTCCGCCGACCTCCACTTGCCGGTGCTCTGAACGAGTCATCGCGCGAGCGGATGCACCCGGACATGCGGCAGGTCAGGGTGATGAGGAGCTGACCTTCTCGTCCCAGGCGGCCCGGGCGCCGGAATCCCCGACCCGGTACACCTGGACAGCGGCCGCGAGAGCCGCCACCACCGCCAGAGCGGCGACCACCTGACGCAAACGCTCGGTTCCGGCCGGGCGGTCGTGCGCCCGTCGCCACTCGAGGAAGACGACGGCTGCAGCCAGGACGAGCAGCGGGATGGCGAACCAGATGAGCTGGTCGCCGAGCTCGGCGTGCTCGCCGGGGTTTCCGACCCTGTGCTCGAGAGCCTCGCCACTGGAGGTCGCCACGGGTACCAGTGCCGTGGCTACCGCCGCGCAGGCGACCACGAGCGGTCCGTAGCGGAGTCGCCACGCGGGGCGGACGACGATCGCGATCGTCCCGAGCACTGCGAGCGGGAGGAGCACGACGACGGCGTGCACGACGAGGGGATGGATGGGCACGCCGTTGATGAGATCGAACACGGCCGTGAGGCTATGGGTGCTCTCCTGCCAACCACCTGACCGTGCCCATGGTCAGGTTCTTGCCAGGTCAGGGCTTCACAATGGGTCCAGCAGCGGGGTTCCCGCAGCGAGCGAGGAGGCCGCCCCATGGTGCACATCGGACTGTGTGAGGACGATCCGGCAATCCGGCGGGTCGTCTCCGAGGCCCTGACCCTGAGCGGTCACCGGGTGACGAGTGCCCACGACGGTGGCGAGGCGCTGCGCCTGTTCGCCGAGGACGACTCCTTGGACGCGCTGGTGCTCGACATCGGGCTCCCGGACTCCGACGGGCGCGACGTCTGCCAGGCCTTGCGGTCTGCGGGCCAGTCAGCCCCCGTGATCTTCCTGACCGCCATGGGGGCGATGCACGAGAAGCTTGCTGGCTTCAGCGCCGGGGCCGACGACTACCTGGTCAAACCCTTCGACGTGAAGGAGCTGGTGGCTCGGGTCGAGGCACTGGCGAAGCGTGGTCGCGTCGTGACCACTACGGCCGCCCCGACCGAGCTGGTGCTGGACCCTGCGCGACATTCGCTGGCCTGCAACGGACGAGAGGTACGCCTGACACCGACGGAGTTCCGCATGTTGGCGGCCATCACCTCGCGCCCCGGCGAGGTGGTTCGTCGCCGGTCGATCGTCGCGGCTGCGTGGCCCCACGAGGCGATGGTCAGCGACAACACCGTCGATTCCTTCATCCGCCGGATCCGGGTCAAGCTGGAGCAGGTCGGCTCGCCGCTCGCCGTGTCCACGGTGCGCGGTGTTGGCTACACACTGAGGTGATGAGCGAGCCGCACGACGACCAGTCACCGCGGCGGGGACTGGTTCCGCGCTCCTTCCGCGCCAAGATCGTCGTCTCCACGGTCCTCCTGATGGCGGTGGCCATGGTCCTCGTGGGACTGGGAATCCAGCTGCTCCTCGACCAGACAGCCCGACGTGACATCGACCGGGTGCTGAATGAGCGTGCCGCCGCCATGATCACCGTGGTCGACGACGCGTCCGGGGGTGACCTGACCGTGCCACCGGACTCGCTCGCGCCGGGGGCCATGGTCTTCGCCAGTGACGGCACCTTTGTCACCGGCACCGTCGAGCCTGACGCCCGAGAGGCCGCGCAGCGGCTGGGCCGCGAGGCGCAGGAACAAAGGATGACCGTCGGTGACGACGAGGTCCGGCTGCTGGCCGTGCCGTTCACCACGTCGAACGGCGCGAAGGGCACCATGGTCGTGGGCGCCGAGACGGCGCCGTACGAACGGTCCGAGCTCTACGCTCTGCTCGCGACTGCCATTCTCGGCCTTTTGGTTGTCGCCGGATCGGCGGTGATCGCGCTGCGAGTCACCCGTCAGGCGTTGCGGCCCGTCGCGCAGATGGCCGACCGCGCCGCGGATTGGAGCGAGCACGACCTCGAGCACCGCTTCGACCTCGGCCCCGCCACCAACGAGCTCGCGGCTCTCGGGCAGGTCCTCGACCGACTCCTGGACCGGGTCGCCTCGGTCATCCTCGCTGAGCAACGCCTCACCGCTGAGCTCGCCCACGAGCTGCGCACCCCACTGACGTCGATCAAGGGCTCCGCCGACCTTGCCCTGCTGCGTGGCGTCGACGACCCTGACGTGAGCCGTGAGCTCGAACAGATCTCAGAGTCCGCATCCGCGATGGGCGAGGTGATCACCACCTTGCTCGACATCTCTCGTGAGGGAGAGCCGGCGGCCTCACACCTCGTGTGCCGGGCGGTCGACGTCCTTGGCGACGCAGCGGCGGCGACGAGTGTGGCGGTGCCGGACGGCGTGGTGGTCGAGGTACGAACGGGGGACTCGGGAGCGCGGATCGCCGCACCGCGCGCGGTCGCCGCGAGGGCGGTCCAGCCCTTGGTCCACAACGCTGTGGAGCACGGCGCATCTCGCGTGGTGCTGGAAGCCGTCGACCACGCCGACCGCGTCGACCTGGTGGTGGCCGACGACGGACCGGGTATCGAGCCAGCACGGCGTGATCGGCTCTTCGATCCTGGCGTCTCGCACCGCGACGGCGGCGCCGGCCTGGGCCTCGGCATCTCTCGCCGGGTGGCGCGATCCCTCGGCGGAGACGTCACCCTGGAGGACCCACCTCCGGACGGGCTCCCCGGGGCCCGGTTCGTGGTGTCACTGCCGCGGCGCTGAGCCCGCCGTGACGGGGCTCAGGCAGCCGACACGGAACGGGGTGTGCATCGGCTGCCTGAGGTCTGGGCCGTCAGCAGAGCTCAGACGGAGTCGCTCTCTGCCTCGACGACATGACTCACAGGGATGTCGAGGTGTGCGAGGCGATGGGGGAGGTCCTGGTGGAGCCGGATGGCGAGGTGCCCTTCCGACAGGGCCAACAGGATCTCGTCCACGGGTTCTGCGAACACGGTCTCCTCGATGGCGTCCATCGGGTCGTGCCGAACAGACACCGATCCGATGACGTGGGCGCCTGCAGCGCGCTCGAGGTCGGGCAACATGGCGAGCAGTGCTCGTTCGGCCTCGGTTGCCTTGTCGTGCCGTTCGGGGTGGAGCAGGTGGACCTCGGCCCGTGCCGGGTTGAGGACCACCAGCCGGAACTGGACGTCCTCCGAGGTCGCCCGACGCGAGATCTCGGCGATGAGTTCCTCCGACGGCGAGGTGTGGTCGCTGACCACGAGGACGCGACGGGTACGGGGCTCGGTCATGACTGGCTCCCGGCGGTCGAGGAGGCTTGGGGGTCGATCGCCGTGGGCTGGTGCCTCTCCGTGCGGTCCTTGTCGGTCACGGTCAGGTAGGCGACGACCGCCGCGATGGTGCCGAGGAACAGCACGCTGGTGCCGAGGGTGCCCAGGCCCAGTCCGCCGTCGCTGCGCGGCGAGGCCAGGTAGTCGCCGATGTTGGCGCCCAGTGGTCGGGTCAGGATGTAGGCCAGCCAGAAGCAGAGGACAGGCCCAGCCCCGAGTCGCCAGGCAACCAGCACGGCCAGGATCAGACCCAACGGCAGGAGGATCGCCGCGCTCGCCGGCCAGCCGGTCAGCTCCAGGGTCCAGTCACCCAGGGCCGTCCCCAGGGCGAAGGTGACCAGGACGGTCAGCCAGTAGAAGGCTTCGCGGGGGGTGGTGACAATCGTGTGGATGGACAGGGTCCGTTCGCGGGCGTACCAGATGCCGAAGACCGCAGCGAGGAGCACGGCGAAGAGGGTCGAGCTGATCCAGAGCGGGACGCCGCGGTTGTCCGTGAGGTTGTCGGTGAGCAGGGTGCCCACCACGCTGATCAAGACGACCGCGAGCCAGTACATCGACGGGACATACCGGTTCAGTCGGAACTGTCCGATCAAGGCGATGACGAGGCCGGCGGAGAACAGCAGGGTGGTGTTGGTCAGTCCGAAGCCGAGGGTCTCGTTGATGTAGTCCGCGAAGCTCTCACCGACCGTCGTGCAGAGGATCTTGATGACCCAGAAGTACACGGTGACTTCGGGGACCTTGTTGAGCATCAGCCGTGCGCGGTCGCGCATCTCTGGGTTCCTGGGCATAGCGAACACCGTGCACGGCCGAGCCTGGACACAACCTGACTACCCGACGCCGCCTTGCCGTGCACGCCCCCCGGGACTACTACGCGTCGCTGTTGATCCGGTTCGGAGAGAGCGTCAAGACGGTCCTCGGGCAGTCGTCTGGCGACCGGGTGACGAACCTTCTTGGGGACCAATGGGGGACTACAGCGGTGTGCTGATCGCGTTTCCGCAGGTCAGCGGTTTGAAACGGAGGAGCTGGTCTGTAGGCCGGGACTTATTGGCCCGTCGCTCTGACCTGCACGTTGGCCCCCCTTCCCGCCGCTGACGTCCTCAGGTGATGCCGCCTCCTGGCGAACAAAGCGTGTGAGGGTGACGTCCCACTGCTTAGGAGGTCATGATGAAGAGTTCGCGTAACCGTTCGTTTGTTGTTGCCCTGGGAATCGGTGTGCTGCTGGTTGGCACTGTCGGCGGGGCCGCGAGCTTCGGCGCGGGCGCGAGGCCGTGGCTGCTCGGCAGCGAGAACGAGGCCAAGCACACGACGAAGCTCGTCTCCAAAGCTGGCCTCGACAAGGCGACCGTGAAGCTCAAGAACAAGGGTGACGGCCCTGCCCTGTCACTCCTCACCAGTCCGGGCAGGGCCCCGTTCACCGTCAACAGCCATGTGAAGGTCGATGGCCTCAATGCCGACCAGCTCGACGGACTGGACTCGAGCCAGCTGGTGCGCAGCGACCAGGACGTCGACGCCGACACACTGGGCGGCCAAAATTCCAGTGCGTTCGCCAAGGTGCCTGAACACCCGCTGACCGTCTCGGCGGTCGGCACCCAGCCCGTGTCCCTGCCCGTGGGCAGCACGGGTTCGTTCGTCGGCGTGGCGGTCGCGGTCTATGACCCATCGTCCATGTTCTTCCCGTGGAACGGCCTGAACCTGAAGGCGCCACGAGACGGGACCTACCTGGTGTCGGCCACGGTGCAGTGGGCGGCCAACGGCGCCGGCGCTCGCACCCTCCTGATCACGAAGGAGGCAGGGGGCACCGTCACCCAGGTGACGGGACTGCCGGCGGAGGCCTCGACGCCCACGGTGCAGACCGTGAGCGGGGTCGTCCACCTCGAGCAGGGAAAATTCGTGACGGTGTTGGTGAGGCAGACAGGCAGCGGCGGCCCGTTGGACGTCAGCCTGACTACCTTCGACATGGCCTACGTGGGCATCTGAGGCGGAGCCCTGGCTCGGGGCGTTACGGCAGGCTCCCGTTCTTGTCTCAAACAGGGCGGCGCTTGTCTCGACGGTCACGGCGCGCACCCTAGAGCCGAGCGCCGATATACGAGGGTGGGCTAGGGGCTAGCAACCCAGGGGTCCGCCGCATGCGCTTTGGCGGCATTCCCGCCGACCCGGATATCCCGGTCGATGTGGTCGCGTCGGTCGAGCTCGCGACCACGACGACGACCCGCACGTCGTCGAGGGTTTCGGCTGCCGTTGTGTGCTCGAGGCGGGAGGCAGTCGACAGTGTTCTCGGGAATCTTGGGGACTATTTGCGGACTGACGCCGGGTCGGCAGGGTAAAACCGCAGGTCAGAACGGTTTAAGCGGAGGAGCTGGCCTGTAGGCCGGGAAAGATCCCCGCGTGCATGGCACTTGTTGGTCATGATCGGCAAAAGCCGCTGACCTGCGGAAACGCCGTTCGAAGTTTGGGTTGTGTTTGGCTGGGGTTGGAAATGTTGTCCACAGTAGAGCCGCAGTAGATGGTCGAGGCTGGCTGCGGTGGGCCGAGCCCTTTCTGGCTCTTCCGCGTCGACTGCTCAATTACGTCGAGGATCAGCTGGAGCGTCATCAGACGACCGTCGTGAAGTTGCGAGCGTGGAGTTTGACCCCGTCGGCCGGCCCGTCGATCACAAGCTTGATCGGGGCAACGTCACGCAGCCGCTGCAACACGAACGGGATGCTGTGAGCCTGATGCCAGCATCTGGTCGATCTCGAGCAACATGCCGGCGACAAGCAGGACATGACACAACCCGCCTAACAGGTTCGGATCACGGGGATGATTCAAGAGTGGTCGTCGTCTCGGACCAGAACAAGGGACAGATAAGCCCGCCCGGGTCTCTCCCGGCGATGAGTTGGAACGTACTGATCAGTCTCGAAAGGTGTCCGTGACCTGCGAAACTCGCGTTGCACGGTTGCTGGGGCCTCTTGGATGAGATTGGTCATTCTTGGCCATAATCGGTTCCCGTGCGGACTGTCTGCAGACCGCCCGGGCGCACCTGGGGGCTGCTCTTCGTCCGTGTGCCTGCGCTGGGAGGTGACGGGGCGTCTGGCGCGCAGGCAAATCGCGTTGGGGCCGCGAGGCTGCCGGCCTTCGGTCCTGGGTCCTCGGTCGACCAGAAGTCAGGAGCCGAGGGCGCCGACTGCGAAGGAAACCACAATCAATGAGACGAGCAAGGCGGCCGTGGCCTGGAGGCCCATCAGCATCTTTGCTCGGCTGGTCAGCGGCATGGTGTCGGTCGGACTAAAGGCGGAGGAGTTTGTCAAGGAGACGTAGAGGTAGTCGACGAAGTTCGGTATCCAGCCACCGGACTCGCTGGACGTTCTGCTGACCTCGATCACTGCGTCGTCGTTCTCGTCCTGGGAAAAGCGCCAGTCGGCGGAGGGCATCTTGGTGCGGTCTAGGCGACGCCGAGCCACCGGACCTCCCCGGTCTAGCTCCCAGAAGAGCAGACCAAACCCGATCACGTTCGTGATCCAGATCTGCATCGCTCCGACAAGAAGGTGACTTCCACTCCCCGTCAGATTGGAGACGAGCAGCCCCAAGGAGCCAAGGTTGGTGAGGATGAGGATGCTCGCCAAGCCGATCGAAGCCCATCTCGACCAGCGAGTCTCCCGCGTCATCCGGCGCGGATTGGTCACGAGCAAGGTCGCCAGAAGCAGCACTTCAACGATCGGGGTGATCAGCCGGTTGGTGAGTAGCAGGGAACTCGGGAGGAGCGCATAAACCACGACTGCGACGACCACCGCGACAGCGGGCGGAAGCCTGTTCTCTCCGGCTTCCGAGCGCCGGCCCGAGTTCTCGCCATCTGCGCTGCCGGAGGCCACGCGTGCAGCAAACCACGGGTACGTTGGCATGCGGGGGCGGCGCCCCGCCCGAACCTGCCCCTGGTCGGCACTACCCGTTCGCATCCCCTTAGTCGCGTTTCAGCGGCACTCAGGGCAAGGCCTCGCCACGCCGGTCATGACGCAATGGAACACGTAGCCGTCGTGCGTGCATTTTGGCCGGGTGATGCGTCGTGCTCGCGGCGTGAGTGCTGGAGAGCTCGTTTGCGTTCTCCCGCCCCCGCTGCGTCAGCGAGCGCGCCGATAGTGCATGGCGACCGCGCCGTTGCGAAGCGGCTTCGCCGAGACCAGCTCAAGCCCTCGCGCGCTGGGCAGCCCGCTCTGGTACAGGGTCGGGCCGTGGCCAGCGATCCTGGGGTGGATGAGGAGCTTGTACTCATCGATCAGATCCAGCCGGTCCAGGTCGGTCGCGAGCTTGCCGCTCCCGAGGAGCACGCCGGCCGGGGTTGCGTCCTTGAGGTTCTGCAGGCTTGTGCGCAGGTCGCCAGCAATGTGGTGGCTGTTGGTCCACGGGAAGTCATCTCGGGTCGACGAGACCACGTACTTCGGCTTGGCCTCCAGCTTGACCGCCCACTCGCGCATCGCCGACGGGGCCTCCTCGTCGCCCCGGGCGACCGCAGGCCAGTAAGACTCCATCATCTCGTAGGTGACGCGGCCCCACAGCATCGCCCCGGCCTCGTCCATGAGTTCGGTGAAGAAGGCGTGTGTCTCGTCGTCGGCGATGCCCTCTTGGTGGTCGACGCAGCCGTCCAGGGTGACATTGATGCTGAAGGTCATGAGTCCCATGCGGCGAGGCTAAGACATACCACCCTCGCGGATGTCCTGGCGCCCGCCTATGGCCGCGATCAGCGTGGCGTGGGCCCCGCTCCACGTGCGCGGACGTGCACCCCGGGCGGGGGCACGCGGCAAATCTGCGAGCCGCGTGCCGGTTGTTGAGACTTCTGGGGTAGGCGGGACGCGCTTACGGGACGCCCGTGTCAACCGCTGTGGCAACCTCGGTTTGAGAGCGAGAAGGAGCGGTCAGCCAGGGCGACCGACCACCGATCACGCGATGCGGACTGCGTGTCCGGGTCGCACCAGCCCAAGGGCCAGGGTTCCTGGCGCCGTGGGTCGGTGAGCACGTCGTGATCCTTGGTCGCCTGGCCTGTCCACGACTCACCGCGCCATGGGTCGTGCGTTTGACGTCCCCCGAGTTCGCGCCACCCTGATGTGGAGGAGTAGGCGCGGCGCCTACTCTGCATGGACCGTCACGTAGGGGGAACGGCCGAGCAGCCGTGTCACGATGACGCCGCAGGTGGTCATCGACAAGGCGATGCCGGCGAGGACGACGAGCTGGAACTGGGCGGCTTCGGTCGGAGTGGCGCCGCCGAAGAGGGCGCCCACGAACGCGCCTGGCAGAGTGACCAGCCCGGTGGAGCGAGTTTGGTCGAGGTTGGGCAGGAGCGACTCGCGGACCGCGTCCTGTCCGATCTCCAGGTGTGCCTGGGCCGGTGTGGCTCCCAGCGAGAGCCAAGCCTCGATCTCGTCACGGCGCTGGCGTGCGCCCCGCAGGAAGTTGCGGCCAGCCAAGGTGGCGGCGCTCATGGCGCTGCCGATGATGATTCCCGCAACCGCCACGAGGTAACGGACCTGGAGGTCGACCAGCCGCAGCACGAAGATCAATATGAGTGAGGTGGCAGCGCCCGCCGCGACGCCGGCGACGGCTGCCCGACGTCCGTGCCAAAGCTCCTGTAGACGGCCCGAGGCGGTCCAGGACGCCGTGGTCAGCATGAGCAGGATGAACGCGGCCACGGTCCACGGGACGGTGAGGATGCCACGCAGAAGAAGGGCCACGACCGTGAGCTGCAGTGCGGCGCGGCTCAGAGACCAGAGCGGCGACCAGCCGAGACCCACACCGGCGGCCCGTCCCAGCCCGACCGTGATCGCCACGAGGACGAGCAGCCCTGAGGCGAACCAGAGGTAGTCCGTCGGCGACGACACCCTTCGACGCTACTCACCCAGGATTGAGGCCTTCACATCCAGGTGGAGTTCGCCCGAACCGCGCGCGCTTGCTCTCAAGGGTGAGGCAGCGGTGGATCCGCTCGTGATACCTAGAGCCATGGACACCTTGGCGGAGGATGTGGTCGAGCCCCGGCATACGCACCTGACGAGGAGAGGCGTCGTGACGCTCGTCGCGTGCGCGTTCGCGTGCCTGTCCGTCGTGGCGGTCTTGGGGCTGCTGGTCACCCAGGACAGGTCCCCACTGGACTTCTTTGACCGTTGGGGCCGACAAGCTGAGGACTGGGCCGATGACCGCGAAACGCTCATGAGTGTCCTGCGGCTCGTCGAGGTCACTTTCGCCACGGTTGGGATGATCGTGTGGACAGCGCTCGTGGTCGTGGCGGTGCTTGTTCGCCGCCGGTACCGCGCTGCCGTGTTCGCGATCGTGGTGATGATCGCGACCTCGCTGGCCACGACAGGTATGAAGCTGTGGCTCGGCCGGGGCCGCCCGGACTGGCAGGACACGGTGCACAGACTGACAAGCAAGTCGTTCCCGTCCGGTCACGCCTCGTCTAGCGCGGCCCTCGCCGGGATCCTGATCTTCCTTGCCTGGAGCTTCCTGCGTCATCCCGTTGCCCGCTGGATGGTCACGCTCCTTGCGGTCGTGGTCTGGGTCACCGTGTGCTTGGACCGAGTGATGCTCGGGCGGCACTATCCGACCGACGTGGTTGCCGGTTCCTTCCTCGGCGCGGCCGTGGTGCTGCTCGGTATCGCGGCGTTCGACCCCGCACGGATAGCTCGGCGTTAGGGAGGGGGCGCCGGGGGCCTGGCCGGGCCTCGGTCCAGGTGGGGCTGGATGGTGATCAGGTCGGTGGCAGGTTGTGGCCGGATACTGGATGAGGACGCGGAAGGCAGTGGTGGGAGCGAGGAGGCGGTCATGGCGCACGTCGGGGTGTGTGAGGACGATCCTGCGATCCGGCGCCTCGTCTCGCAGGCACTGGGCTTGACCGGCCATACCGTCACTGTCGCTCACGACGGCGGTGAGGCGTTACGACAGTTCGCGGAGGACGACTCGTTGGACGTCCTGGTCCTCGACATCGGGCTGCCGGATTCTGACGGGCGTGATGTCTGCCAGGCCCTGCGGTCTGCCGGTCAGTCAGCGCCGGTCATGTTCCTGACCGCGTTGGGGGCGGTGCACGAGAAGCTGGCTGGTTTCAGCGCGGGGGCCGATGACTACATGGCCAAGCCTTTCGAAATCAAGGAGCTGGTGGCGCGGGTTGAGGCGCTGGCGAGACGGGGTCGTCTCGTGGCAGCGACAGCGCCCCCAACCGAGCTGGTGCTGGACCCTGCCCGGCACTCGTTGGCCTGCAACGGAATGGAGGTGCTGCTGACTCCGACGGAGTTCCGGATGCTCGCGGCCATCACCTCACGTCCGGGTGAAGTGGTTCGGCGGCGCTCGATCGTCGCGGCGGCTTGGCAGCCTGAGGCGATGGTCAGCGACAACACGGTCGACTCCTTCATCCGCCGGATACGGGTCAAGCTGAAGAGTGTGGGCTCGCCGCTGTCCATCGCCACCGTTCGAGGCGTCGGGTACGCACTGAGGTGATACGTGTTTGGCAGGACGGTTAAGTGCTGCGACGAGGTCTCGTGCCGCACTCGTTCCGGGCCAAGATTGTTGTCTCTACCGTGGTCGTGATGGCGGTGGCGATGCTGGTGGTCGGACTGGGCATCCAGCTGCTCCTCGCGCAGACGTCGCAGCGCGACATCGACAGGGTGTTGCGCGAGCGCGCGGCAGCGATGATCACTGTGGTCGATGGCGCTTCCTCCAGTGAGTTGGTGGTTCCGCCGGACTCACTATCACCAGGCGTGGCCGTCTTTGCGCTCGATGGCACCTTGGTCGAGGGTTCAGTAGAGCCGGACGCACGCGAGGCAGCACTGCGGCTCGGCCGTGAGGGCCGTGAGCAGACAGTCACGGTGGGTGAGGATGAGACTCGGCTGTTGGCCGTGCCGTTCGCCGCTTCGGGAGGCGCCCGCGGGGTGATGGTGGTCGGCGCCGAGACGGCGCCCTACGAAAGGTCCGAGATCTACGCCCTGCTCGCAACCGTGGTTCTGGGGTTACTGGTTGTCGCAGGGTCAGCCCTGATCGCCTTGCGTGTCACCCGGGAGGCGTTGCGGCCCGTCGCGCAGATGGCCGAACGCGCCACGGAGTGGAGCGAACATGCCCTTGATCACCGCTTCGACCTCGGTCCTGCCACCAACGAGCTCGCGGCCCTGGGCAGCATCCTGGACCGGCTCCTCGACCGGGTCGCCTCGGCCATCGTCGCCGAGCAGAGGTTGACCGCCGAGCTCGCCCACGAGCTGCGGACACCTCTGACGTCGATCAAGGGCTCCGCCGATCTTGCACTTCTCCGTGGCGTCGACGACCCCGACGTGGCCCGCGAGCTCGAGCAGATATCAGAGTCCGCGGCCGCCATGGCGGGCGTCATCAGCACCTTGCTCGACATCTCCCGCGAGCCGGCCACGTCAGCCTCGCACCTTGGGTGCCAAGCGAGCGAGGTCTTCGACGATGCCACTGCCGCCATTGGTGCGGCGGCGCGTCAGGGGGTGAGCATCGAGGTACGCGCAGGCACGTCCACTGCGACGATCGCCGCGCCGAGAGAGATAGTCGTGAGGGCGGTACAGCCGCTCGTCCACAACGCCTTGCAGAACGCCACGTCCGTCGTCGTCCTCGAAGCCTTCGACCTCGCAGACCGGGTCGACCTGGTCGTGACCGACGACGGCCCGGGAGTCGACACGGAGCGGCGTGAGAGGCTTTTCGATCCCGGGGTGTCACATCGCGAGGGTGGAGCGGGGCTCGGCTTAGGCATCGCCCGCCGGGCGGCTCGGTCGCTGGGAGGGGAAATCAGCCTCCAAGACCCACCCCAAGATGGTCATCTCGGCGGTCGGTTTGTGGTGTCGCTGCCACGACGTTGAGCCAAGCTCGACGCCTCGTCAGGTGCGAGGGAGGACGCTGAGCGCCGCCGCATCATCGAGATGGGCTACGAGGGCCGACTGCGACCAGCTCAACCTGCGTTCGGCCCGTGTCCCTCGTAAAGCCGGGCCGCTGCGGCGAGGCGGGCTCCCATCTGTCGAGCAGTGCGGCCGAGCCAGGGAGACAATCAGGGGGCGGAGGCAGGAGCGAGCGCCTGACACCCCTCCTGGTTGCCTTGAGCAGCTGGGCTCAACAAGTGGGCTCAGGCAGCCGACGCGTGCACGGGGGTGTGCGTCGACTGCCTGAGGTTTCGGCCGACTGAGGCTCAGACGGCGGCGGGAAGGTGGGTGATGGGCACGTTGAGGTATGCAAGGCGGTGGGGGAGATCTTGATGGAGGCGAGTGGCCAGATGCCCTTGGTGGACGGCCAGGAGGATCTCGTCTACCGGTTCGCTGAAGACGGTCTCCTCGATGGCGTCCATGGGGTCGTGCCGAACGGAGACCGATCCGATGACCTGTGCGCCAGAAGCACGCTCGAGGTCGGGCAGCAGGGCGCTCAGCGCTCTTTCGGCCTCGGCGGCCTTGTCGTGCCGTTCCGGGTGGAGCAGGTGGACCTCGGATCGCGCCGGGTTGAGGACCACCAGTCGGAACTGGACGTCTTCGGTGGCCGCCCGGGAGGCCAGCACCCCGATGAGTGCCTGGGTGGGGGAGGTGTGATCGGTGATCACCAGGACTCGACGCGTGCGCTGCTCGGTCATGACTGGGTGCCCGCGCTCGAAGGGGACTGCGGGTCCAGAGCGTGGGCCGTCTGCTTCTCCGTGCGGTCCTTGTCGGTCACGGTCAGGAAGATGACGGTCGCCAGGATGGTGCCCAGGAACAGCACACTGGTGCCCAGGGTGCCTAGGCCGAGACCACCGTCGGCGCGAGGGGCGCCGAGAAAGTCCCCGATGTTGGCGCCCAGTGGCCTGGTCAGAATGTAGGCCAGCCAGAAGCACAGAACCGGTCCCGCACCGAGCCGCCACGCGACGAATACGGCGAGGATGAGTCCGAGGGGCAGCAGGATCGCCGCACCGGGCGACCATCCGGTCAGCTCCAGAGTCCAGTCACCGACGGCGGTCCCGAGGGCGAAGGTGACCAGGACCGTGAGCCAGTAGAAGGCCTCCCGTGGGGTGGTCACGATCGTGTGGATCGACAGGGTGTGTTCGCGGGCGTACCAGATCCCGAACACGGCGGCGAGCATCACGGCGAAGACCGTCGAGCTGATCCACAAGGGGACGCCGCGAGCGTCGGTGAGGTTGTCGGTCAGCAGCGTGCCGACCACGCTGATCAGCACCACGGCCAGCCAGTAGACGCCGGGGACGTAACGGTTGAGGCGGAACTGTCCGACCAACGCGATCACGAGGCCGGCGGAAAACAAGAGGGTTGTGTTGGTGAGTCCGAAGCCGAGGGTCTCGTTGATGTAGTCGGCGAAGCTCTCGCCCACGGTGGTGCAGAGGATCTTGATGATCCAGAAGTAGAAGGTGACTTCGGGCACCTTGTTGAGCATGAGGCGGGCGCGCTCGCCCGCGTGCGGAGTGGTGGCCATGGCGCACACCGTGCCGGACCCAGCCTGGAAGTAACCTGACTACTTGTATCACTGGTCAGCGGGCGAGCGGCAGGGTGAGCACGAACCGGGCTCCCCTCCAGTCTGGCGCAGGTTCGAGGCATCTCAGTGTGCCGTGGTGCTCCCTCGTCACGGCCAGGGCGATGGCCAGACCCAGCCCTGCGCCGCCGGAGTCGCGGGTCCGTGCCTGGTCGAGTCGCACGAATCGGTCGAAGATCCGCTCGCGGTCCTCGGCTGCGACGCCGTCGCCGTCGTCCGTGACGGTCACGGTGGCTGTTGCGGCGTCGTGCCGAAGGCCGATCCCGATCCGGCTGGTGGCGTGACGGTCAGCGTTGTCGAGCAGACAGGTCAGCAGCAGCGCGAGGGCATGCCGGTCGCCTGTGACTGACGCGGCGGCGTAGCCACCGGGGCAGTCGCGGTCTAGAACAACTTCTAGGGCTGCACGGCGAGGTCGTTGGGCCATCTCGTGGACCAGCTCGGCCAAGTCGATCAGGTTGCGCCGCGCGATGGGGGTGCCGGCGCTGGCGTCGCGTTGGGCCAGGGCGAGCAGACCGTCGACGAGCACCTGCAGCCGCTGAGTCTCCGCGATGACGTCGGCCCGCACCTCGTCGGGGTCGCTGGGTGCCGTCGCCGACACCTCCATGACGGTCCGGATGGCCGCTACCGGGCTCCGGAGCTCGTGCGAAGCGTCGGCAACGAACTGGCGTTGGCTGCTGGCGGAGGCATCAAGGCGGCCAAGCATCTCGTTGAGCGTGGCGGCCAGCCGTCCGATCTCGTCGTGGCTGGTCCCCGCCGGGAGGCGCATCCCCGTGCCCGCGACTGTGATCTCCGAGGCACGTCTTCGCAGACGCTCGACCGGTGCGAGTGCCCGACCCGCCAACAGCCACGTCAACGCACCGACAAGAGTAAGGACGGCCGGTACCCCGATAGCGAACAGCTTCGTGGTTGAGGCGGTAGCCGCATCGACGCTCTCCAGGCTACGCACGGCCACGACGTACGACTCGCTGTTCCCGACCCGCACGGCGACCGCGACATACCGGTCGTCCTCGCCGGCCACCACGTGGCGGACCACCACCTCGGCGGAACTGCCAGCCGGCGGCAGGCGCACCAAGGGCCCAAGGCCGCTGAGCGGAGGTGACGCGACGACAACCCCGTCGGCTCCGATGACCTGCACCAGCCCGTCGTCGCCGCTGCTCGTCGGCAGACCCTCGCCGGGCTCGTCCCCGGCTTCGAGCTGGTGGGCCACCAGACGTGCCTGTTCTTCGGCAACAGTGGCGGTCGCGCGGGTGAGTTCGTGGCCCTGGATCAGGACACCGGCGACGGCTGCCGCCCCGAGCACGGGAGCCAAGACCGTAACCCCGGCCAACGTGGTCCGCGTTCGCACCGACCAGTCGCGCGCGCGCCTCACCGGGTGTCACCCGAGAGCCGGTACCCAGACCCGCGCACGGTCTGGATGCTGTGCACACCGAACGGCTCGTCGACCTTGCGCCTCAAGTAGCCGATATAGACCTCCACCAGGTTGTCGCTGCCGTCGTGGTGCACATCCCACACCGCCTGGACGATCTCCAGCTTGCTGACCACCATCCCGCGGTGGCGCATCAGGAAGTGCAGCAAGGCGAACTCACGTGTGGTGAGCTCCACCGGCGTGCCGTCCCGGCTGACGCGCCGGGTGGCGGGGTCCAGTTCGAGGGTCCCGGCCTGAAGCACTACTGGTCTCTCCACGCCCCCGCGCCGCACCAAGGCGCGGAGCCTGGCGACCAGGACGGGGAAGGAGAACGGTTTGGTCAGGTAGTCGTCGGCGCCGACGTCGAAGGCGTCCACCTCGTCGTACTCGCCGCTCTTGGCGGTCAACATCATGACTGGGGTCCATACCCCCTTGTCGCGCATGTCGCGGCACACGTCGTAGCCGTTGCGCCCCGGCAGCATGATGTCGAGCACCACCACGTCGTACTCACCGGAGACCGCACGGTCGCTCCCTGTCAGCCCGTCGTGCACCACGTCGGTCAGCAGGCCCTCGGCGTCCAGGCCACGCTTCACCGCGCGAGCGAGGGTGCGCTCGTCCTCCACCAGCAGGACCCGCATTGCCTCCCACCTCCTCGGACTGAGCACGAAGCAACAGCGTGCGTCCAGCATCCCCGACCCCACCTGTGAGGACTCTCAGGTTCTCTCAGGTCAGCCACAGGACGGGTTGAGCAGAGTGGGGGGAGTCCATCAGTTCCACGAAGGAGACCACGATGAAGCTCCACCGATATTCCTGGCGCCGCAACGCGGCCGTCCTGTCCGCGGCCGCGATCGTCGGTGCCCTCGGCATCGGCGGTGTCGTCACCGCCCAGGCCGACTCGGGCGGCGGCAATGGCAGCGGCACCGGCCACAGCGGTGTCGAGCACTCCGACGGGGACGGTGAGCAGGACGACGCCACCGAGGTCGAGCAGGACGGCGAAAGCAACGACGAAGCCACCGACACCAGCGTCGACGCCGACCCGAACGAGCCCGGCCACCAGGATGCCTCCGACTCCAACTCCGACGACGACGGCGAGCAGGCCGAGGCGAACGAGACCGGCAGCGATGGCGAGACCAACGACGACGCCACCGACACCGGCCCCGATGCCAATCCGGACGAGCCTGGCCACCAGGACGCCTCCGACAACGGCTGACTCGTCCCGACGGGACGCCCCCTCGTCGTCATCGATGGCTTTGCCCCGACCGCAATGGCGTGGTCGGGGCAAAGCCATTGATGTGGTCGGAGGTCAGTCGGTCTGGCCGGCCAGGTCCGGGGCTGCCCGGTCCGCTGTGTCGAGGAGGTAGACCGTCTGGCCGCCGAGCTGGCCCACCGGGTGGTACCGGGAGGTGATCAAGGCTTGGGTGACCGTCGAGTCGAGCCCCCACGAGGTCACCTGCCGGGTGACGATCAGCCACGTGGGGGCCTTGGGCCCGCCGAGCACGGCGTCGAGGCCAGTGAGCTGGGGGTCAAGAGTCCTGATGGGCAAGCTCCACAGGTGCTCATAGGGCGACGGAAGGCCGGAGACCAGATTGGCCTGGGGCTGGCCGTACAGCGTCGTCAGGGTGTCCCCGGTATGCGCGACTCGACCGATCGCGGCTCCCAGCTGCTCACCGGTTGGATCCGGGGGATGCGCGGGAGCGTGCAGGGCGGCCACCACGGACAAGCCGGTCACAGCGATCGCGGCCAACCGGTGTGCCTGTCCTCGTCTCGCCACGAGGAGGCCTGTCCCGATGGCCAGCGGCACGACCATCTCGACGAGGTAGTGCGGCCAGTAGCCACCGCCCAAGCCCACCGAGAAGGTGTCATAGAGGGCTGTCGCCGTCAGCGCTGTCAGAGCCGGGTCGCGGAGCCTGCCTCCCAGTGCGCTGACCACCAACGCGAGGGTCAGCAGCGCCAACCCACTCAGCAGCCAAGATCCGGCGATGTCGCTCAGGCGCATGGAGGCGTAGTGAGCGCCCTCGGTTGCAACTACCTGTGCGGCCTGGAGCCGGAAGGGGTAGGTCGCGTCGAAGACGCCGATGAGTGAGGTTCCGTGTGCCACCGTCCACATGGCCGTCACCGCCGCTGCCGCGAGGCCACCCAGCGCGGCGCCCGCTGCAATCCGCAGCGGGCCCCGAGTCCCAAGTCGGCGGGTCAAGACCAAGGCGGTGAGGAACACCGACCCGAAGACGACAACGTCGGCCATGTTCTGCTTCACCAGGACAGCGGCTACAGCGGCGGCTCCGGCGAGCAATGAGCAGGTCGTGCGACTGCGACCACTTGGCAAGCGTGTCGCCTGGACCGTCGCCAGAATGCCCAGCGCCACGATGGGCGCTGACAACAGCTCACCGTTGACCTCCTGAGCGCCCACCAGCGGGCTGAACAGAAGTGCACCCGCCACCAGCGCTGACCAGCGGCCTGCCCGCCGCCCGCCCAGAAGACAACTCGTCCGCGCCGAGAGGAGCACAACGGCCGTCACAGCCAGACAGCCCAGCAGTCGCAGGGCGACGAGACCCCCTGAAGCGTCGGCCAGCTCGAAGAGCGCGATGAGCATGGGCGGCCGGTCTACCCAGTAGTGACCGTAGAGAGAACCCCCGCCCGACGACCACTGAGCGGCGACCTGCAAGAAGCCCGCCTCGTCCGGGCCGGCAGGGGAGGACAGAAACGGAAGCCGTGCCAACAACGAGACAGCGAGCACCCCCGGGACCAACAAGCGATCCGCCCACCCCCCGCCGACAACGACCCGGGAACGCGGTCGGGAGGCAACATCCCCCTCGACGGTCACGTGAGCCACGGTGCCACCGTGCTCCTCCGCGCCTGCCACGCACCTGACCGTGTGACGCCCGCAGGAGGGGGGTCATCACCCGAAGGTCAACACGGGGCCTCGTGACATGCGGAACCGAAACCCGACGCCGTCGGGAGTTGCGAACCGTGCCTGGAGCACGACTCCGGCATCAGCCCGTCTGCAGCTCCGGCAACGTCAGTCGGAAGTGCGCGCCCGGCAGGCCGTCGTCGACGAGCTCCAGCACTGCCCGCGGCCCGTTCGGCGAGGCTCCGGGCGATCGCCAACCCGAGCCCTGTGCCCTTCCCGCCACGGGTCCGGGACGAATCACCGCGGTGGAAACGCTCGAATATCCGAGCCCTCTCCTGCGCCGGTACACCTGGCCCGTCGTCGACGACTTCGAGGTTGACCAGTCCGTCGGCGACTGCGACCTTCAGCACGACACGGGACTCGGCGTGGGTGACGGCGTTGTCCAACAGGTTCCGCACGATGCGCCGCAGCTCGCTCGGGTTCGCATGAACGGGGCCGGCTGACACCTGAGAGGTGTCGATCTCTGCGACGGCGGAGCTCCGGGCGCGCGTCGCTTCCTCGAGGACAACGGCGTCGAGGTCCACGGGCGTGGCCAGCGACGGTTCGCCCTCGTCGGCCGCCGCCAGCACCAGCAGATCGCCGACCAGGTGCTCCATCTCGCTCGTGGCGCCGAGGACCTCACTGCGCAGCACCTCGACATCGATCGCGCCGGGCGCAGAGAGGGCAAGGTCAAGTGACACGCGTTGCGCTGCGAGGGGCCCTTGCAGGTCATGAGAGACGTCAGCCACCAGCTGCCGCTGGCGGTTGGCGGAGGCATCGACTCGCGCCAACATTCGGTTCATGGTCGCGGCCAGCCGCCCGACCTCGTCGCGTCGGCCGTCGTCGGGGACCCGCCGTGCGATCTGGTCGTGCCCGAGGGCGTCGACCTCCGACCTGATGCGGTCCAGCCGGGCCAGGGCGCCCCCGAGGACCAGCCACATCACGAGGCCGAGAGCGACGACGAAGATGGGGAGACCGATCATGAGGAACCGCCGAAGTGTGGCGGTGGTCTCGCGCACTGCCTCCAAGGTCGATCCCTCCACGACCGTGACCTCCCCGGCCGGCCCCGGGCCGCTTTGGACCCACACACGGTAGATCTCGGTCTCTTGGTCGTCCGGGGCCCGGATCGTCCGTCGCTCCCCGGCCGTGGGACCGCCGGGCGCGACGATGGGGCCACGTCCGTCGATGTTGGCGGAGGCAGCGAGTACGGTTCCGTCCGCGGCCATGACCTGGGCCACAGAGTCGTCGTTGACGTTGCGAAGCACGGCAGGCAGCTCTCCCGAGGCCGCCTGGTCGAGCACGTCTTTGACTCGCGACCGGGAGAGATCGTCGTTGCTCGTCGTCAGGTGCCGGTCGAGGGTGATGACCAGCAGGAGGCCTCCGGCGGTCAGCACCAGCGCGCACAGAAGCGTCGCCACCAAGGTCGCCCGGGTGCGCAGGGAGAGCACAGCCATTGTCAGTCGTCCGCCGAGAGCCGGTAGCCGACCAGTCGGACCGTCTGCAGGCTGGCGCGACCGAACGGTACGTCGATCCGTTGACGCAGCTGCCGCGCGTAGACCTCGACAATGTTGGGGTCACCCTCGAAGGCGAAGTCCCAGACGTGTTCCAGGATCGTCGCCTTGGACACCACCTCTCCAGCGCGACGCATCAAGAACTCCAGCATCGAGAACTGGCGGGGCGTCAGCTCCACGACGACATCACCCCGGGTGAGCTCGTGCGCGGCCGGGTCGAGGCGCAGGTCGCCGACCTCCAGCACCGTGGGCCGTTCCCCGGCACCCCGTCGTACAAGTGCCCGCAGACGCGCCAACAGCACCACGAACGAGAACGGCTTGGCCAAGAAGTCGTCCGCGCCGGCGTCGAGCGCGCGTGCCTCCTGCTCAGGTCCAGAACGTGCCGTCAGCATCAGGATCGGTGTCCAGTCGCCCGCCTCCCGGCGTCGACCACACAGCTCGTCGCCGTGCAGCCCGGGCAGCATGATGTCGAGGACCAGCGCGTCGTAGCTGTTCTCGGAGGCCAACCACTCGCCTTCGGCACCGTCGAGTGCCGAGTCCACGGCGTACCCCTCCTGCTCCAGCCCGCGCCTCAGGGCCGCCGCGAGCTGCTTGTCGTCCTCGACGACCAGGACCCGCATTCCTGCACATTGCCACAGCCGCGCTGAATGCACGCTGAACAGAGCGCAACCAATCCCACATGCGTCTTCAGCGTGGTTTCAGCGTTGAAGGTGCATGGTGATGACCCAGCAAGCCAAGTGAGAAGTGATCGGAGGAGTCATGCGCACGAGCGTGATCGTGGCAGGTGTGGCCATTGGTGCGACAGTCGCCGTTACTGGTGGAGGTATCGCGGTCGCCGGCAATGGCGACGACGGTCCTGCCAGTCATCAGTACACCGAGCAGCAGGCCGACCAAGCCACGAAGGCCGCCCTCGACGCAACAGGCGGTGGCACCGCCAACAGCGTCGAGACCGACTCGGAGAACGGCGCGACCTACGAAGTCGAGGTCACCAAGCCCGACGGGAGCACCGTCGACGTCCGTCTCGACGACTCGTTCGAGGTGGTTGTCATCGAGGGAGACAGCGGCGAGTGAGTAGCCGCCCGTGGGGGCGCCCCCGGACCAAGAGGTTGCACCTGTCAGGGTTCCGTTGTGTGAGCGCGATCCACCGGGGAGCAGGAGACGTGAAGCCGTATCAAGGGTGACTCACACCCCTGCAGCGGTCACGATCGCGTCGGTGAAGAAGCCGGCAAGCAGTCCGATCAACAGCCCGTAGGCCAGCAGATCGGTGCGCTTGGCCTTGGTGGCCACGGCGATGAGCTGGATGACCACGTAGAGCAGCGAACCGGCTGCCAAGGTCAGGAACGCCACGCTGACCGGCTCGCTCGTGAACCCGTGACCGATGACCGTGCCGATCAGCGTCGGCGCTCCGCCGATCGCGCCGAGCATCAACAGGAACCCCCAGCTCGGCACCGCGGACCTGTCCTCGATCTCGGCGGCCAGCGGGGCCACGATCCCGAAGCCCTCCGTGGCGTTGTGGAGTGCGAACCCGATCACCAGCATCAGCGCGAGCGCGACCTCACCGCTGGCGGCGGACTGCCCGATCGCCAGCCCCTCGGCAAAGTTGTGGAGACCGATCCCGACCGCGATGAGCAGCGACAGCCGGCGCGCGGGAGACCAGCTCGCGACACCGCGGCGACTCCTGAGCTCACCGGCCGTCATTGCCCCAGGTCCGATGGGGCGACCGGCCCGGCTTGGAGGGTTCGCCGCCGGCGGTGCGCGTCCACGGTGAGGCGGGCACCGGGAAGACCACCGTGGTGCGCAGGGTCGGCGAAGAGGTGAAGGGCAAGGGAGCCCAGGTGCGAGTGGCCCATTCTGGGAGCTAGTGGACGCTGGTCGAGCAGGGCTCGCTCGGCCCCGCCTTGGGGCCGACGCAGCTGGGCCTCAGCCGTACTTACCTTCATAGCGGTCAAGATCTTCAAGTTCGTCCGAATTGTCAGTTATTAGCCGCGTGGACGTCCTCGACTTGCGGACTCTCTGTTTGCCAGCTCTACGAACGAGCGCAGGAACTGGGACTGCCGACCCTGGCGATCGACCTGGTCGTCGCCAGCAACGAGCTGCGCAACGGCCCCTGGCGTCACCTCGGCGACGGTCCAGGGCGCCTCAGCCTGCCGTTCACCCCTGCCTGCCTGCTCGTCGACCACCTGCTCGACCAACTACAAGCCGCCAGCTCCGGACTCGCCGCCAGAGCAGCGATCGAATTCACCCGACAGATCCTCGACGGAAACCGTCCTCCCGACATCCCACGACGCCACTTCTAAGCCTCACCACTAACGGCACGCATGCTACGGTGTTCCGTAGATCGGATCGCCCGTCGGGCGGTCCGAATTCGCATTTCCTGGGCAATTGTTGGTTGTTATCGGACAGCGTTGGAAGCGTTTTGTATGCATGGCGGAATGAAGATCTACCGAGGCGCGGCCGCGGCGGCGAGGAACTACGTCGAGGCCGACCGCTCGCGTGCCGATGACTACTACCTGGCCGAGGGCAGCGGTCACGCCGAGCTGTACGTCGCGCGACGCCACGAGTCCGGAGCCACGGTCGCTCACGCCGCGTCGTTGGACGGCGACGCCTACGAGGCGTGGGTCGCCGGGTACGACGCAACGGCCAGGCGAAGGGCCGGCTCCGCACCGGCGACCAAGGCGTCCGGTTCGCGGAGGTGGCCGTCAACGGGCCGAAGACATGGTCCCTGGTCGCCGCCCTCCATCCCGACGTGGCGGCGGCCTATGACGCGGCCCAGCAGCGAGCAGCCGAGGAGATCGTCGCGTGGATCGCCGAGCACGCCACCACCCGCGTCGGTCCACGAGGTCTCCAGGTGCAGGTGCCCGTCGACGAGATCGAAGCCGTCATCGTGCGTCACTACACCTCCCGGGCAGGCGACCCGCACCGCCACCTCCACCTGCAGATCAACGCACGAGTACGGGTGGGGGAGCGGTGGCGAGGTCTGCACACGGTCGGCGTCCGAGACAGCCTCGGCGCGATCAACGGCATCGGACATGCGGCCGTCATGTGCGACCCCGAGTTCAGGGCCTCCCTTGCCGCGCACGGGTACACCCTGGACCCGAAGACCGGGGAGGTCGTGCAGCTGGCTCCGTACGTCGGGCGCTTCTCGGCACGCACCCGGCAGATCGCCACCAACGTCGACCGGTACGAAGCCGAGTGGCGCACCGAGCATCCGCACCAGGAGCCCGGCCGCAAGCTCCGGATGGGCTGGGACCGTCGCGCCTGGGCCGAAGCGCGACCCGACAAGGTGGTCCCGCGCGACGGCGTCGAGCTCGGCCGGCGCTGGATCGAGGAGCTCCGCGGTCTCGGGTTCCGGCCACCCGGCGGGTGGATGAGTCCACCCGGCGCACGGATCGGCGAGCTGGACCGAGCTGCCATCGTCGAGACCGTGCTGAGCCGCCTCGGCAGCCAACGGTCGGCCTGGAACGCCCCGGACATTCGTGGTGAGGTCGAACAACAGCTCACCAGAGCAGGCGTCGTCGCCCTTGGTGCGGTGCGCCGCGAGCTCGCGGAAGACCTCGTCGCTCGCGCCGTCGAGGCGAGCGTCCCGCTCCTACCCGGCGACAACACGCCGGAACACGTCCGTGCCCTCACCTCACCACAGGTCCTCGAGGTCGAGAAGCGCCTCACCACCCGCCTCACCACTCGCGCCCAGCAGCCGGCCCTACCCGGGCGGACGGTCGGCTGGGAGCGGTTCGACGACGCTCAGCTCGCCGCCCTCACCGCCATCGACGGCGACGCCCAGCTGCTCGTCATCGAGGGAGCGGCCGGGGCTGGGAAGACGCAGATGTTGGCGGCCGCCAGGGTGATGGCCGAGACCCGTCGGCGCCGTCTCGTGGTGGTCACCCCGACCCTCAAGGCCAGCCAGGTCGCCTCCCGCGAGCTCGGGACCAGCGCCTTCTCGGCCGCCTGGCTCATCCACCAGCACGGCTACCGATGGGACGACGAAGGCCACCGGACCCGTGAGCCTGCGTCGCGTGTGCCCCTGGCGGCGACCCTCCGACGCGGCGACATCCTGCTCGTCGACGAGGCCGGCATGCTCGACCAGGACACCGCCCTGGCCCTGGTCACCATCGCCGACGAGGCGCAAGCCCGAGTCGTCCTGGTCGGCGACCGCCACCAGCTCCCCGCCGTCGGCCGCGGCGGCGTCCTCGACCACGCCTGCGAGATCGCTCCCGCCAGCACAAGGTTGAGCCTCGACGTCGTTCACCGCTTCGAGGATCCCGAGTACGCCGAGCTCAGCCTGCTGATGCGCCGCGGTGAACGCTCCGGAGAGGTCTTCGACCGCCTCCTGGCCCGCGGTGAGCTGCGCATCCACGCCACCGACGTCGAGCGACTCCATGCCCTGGCCCACGAGCCGGCCTCGTGATCGCCGACACCCGGGACCAAGTCGCCACCCTCAACGCCGCGATCCGCGCCCGCCGCATTGCCGACGGCGAACTCGACCCCGACGGCCCCACCACGACGACCCTGGCCGGCCAGACCATCGGCGTCGGAGACCAGATCTCCACCCGACGCAACGACGCCGAGCTCGGCGTCGCCAACCGCGAGACCTGGACCGTCACCCACGTACACGACGACGGTGCCCTCGAGGTGGCGACGGCAGACCGCAGACGGACGCTGCCGCGTGACTACGCCCTGACGTCTACCGAGCTGGCCTACGCGAGCACGGCCTACGGCGCCCAAGGCCAGACCGTCGACACCGCGCACGTGGTCGTCAGCGACCACTCAGGAGCCGCGGCAACCTACGTCGGCATGAGTCGCGGGCGAGGCCGCAACGTCGCGCACCTCGTCGCCGACACCGTCGCGGACGCACGAGACCAATGGACCAGCGCCTTCGCTCGCGATCGCGCCGACCTCGGTCCGGCGCGCGCACGACTCCGGGCCCTCGACGACATCGAGCGCTACGGCATCGCTCCCGCCGCACGGCGACCCCGTCTCAACGTCGGTAGCGATGCTCCCCAACCCATCGACGTCGCCCGCCAGGTAACGCGGGTCGCCCACGAGATTTCCACGAAAGTCAGGCTCGAACAGGACACAACCGGGCCCCAGGTGTTGCTTTTCCTAATGACGGCGCATTCACCAGTCCGTCTCGACGGCAACAACGTGCACGACAGCCCGCCTGTGCATGACCGTCGGCCCATCCACAACAAGGAGAGCACGATGAGCATGGCCCACGACCCGGACGACACACTGCTGACCATCAAAGAAGTCGCAGCAATCGTCCGGGCACCAGAAGGAACCGTCCGCTACTGGCGGTTCATGGGGACAGGTCCCCGCAGCATCAAGGTCGGCAAGCGCGTCTGCTTCTGGAAGTCCGACGTCCTGCAGTGGCTCGAAGACCTGGGCGGTTGAGGCGCGTACCCAAACGTCCGCTCCTCCCAGGAAGGAGCGCTTTTGAGGGTGACGAGACCTACCGCAAGGAGCGCATCATGAGCCTGGGCCACAACCCCGACGACAAGCTGCTGACCATGGCCGAGGTCGCGATGTTGGGAGCAGCGTAAGGACCGCACGCGGCGTGACACGCTGGACCATCGGCGCCAAGAGCTTGGACCAGACCGAATGAAGCGCTGACGAAGGAAACGGCCACATGGCGAGCATCAACAGGCGAACCATCCGTTGGACCACGCAGCACGACGAGCCGCGGACCAGCCAGAAGTACGAGGCCGTCTACCGCGACCGCGCCGGCAAGCGCCATCGTCGGCTCTTCGACCTGAAGAGGGACGCACAGCGGTGGCTCGACGAGCAGACCACCGGCATCGTGACGGGCCAGTGGGCTGATCCCCAGGCTGGCAAGGAGACCGTGAGGTCGTACGGCGAACGTTGGCGGTCGCGGCAGGTGATCGCGACCAGCACGGCCTCGGCGTACGCCACGGTCCTGCTCAACCACGTCTACCCGGTGGTTGGCTCGATGCGGATGGACGCCATCAAGCGAGCCGACATCCAGACCCTGGTGAAGGCGTGGGAGTCATCGAGCGCGGCGAGCACGGTCGAGGTCCGTTACACGATCCTGGCGATCATGATGCGCGCCGCGGTCAAGGACCGGGTCATCCCGACATCGCCTTGCCTGGACATCAAGCTGCCGCGGATCGAGCCGAGGTCGGCATTGGTCCCCATCACGACCGAGACGGTGCTGGCGCTTCGCCAGGCCATGCCCCCGCGCTATCGCGCTTTCGTCACGCTCGGCGCCGGAACGGGTATGCGGAGGGGCGAGCTGCTCGGCCTGACCCTCGACCGGGTCGCGTTCGAGTTCGCGACGATCCGCGTCGACCGACAGCTCTCGAGGGCGAGTCGGTCGGACGCCGTCATGTTCGGGCCACCCAAGACGGACTCATCGACTCGCACCATCCCCGTTGCCCCGGTCGTACTCCACACCATCCGTGAGCATGTGGCCGAGTTCGGGCTTCACGAGTCCGGGTTGGTCCTGACCACCGAGACCGGCTCACCGGTCGCTACGAGCACGATCCACGCAATCTGGCAGAGGGCCGCTCGGTCGGTGGGAGCTGATGCCACGCCCCACGCCCTGCGGCACTACTTCGCCTCGATCCAGATCCGTTCCGGACAGTCCGTCAAGGTCCTTCAGGCACTGCTCGGCCACAAGTCGGCGGTGGAGACCTGGGACACCTACGGTCATCTGATGGGTGACGAGGACGACCGCAGTAGGTCCGTCATCGAGGAGGCCCTGGGAAATGTTGTCCACAGTAGAGCCACAGTAGATCCCCTCTGACCACGTTTGTGCAGGTCAGAGGGATGAAACGGAGGAGCTGGCCTGTAGGCCGGGTTCTGTCCCCGGCGGCCTTGCGGCCGATCGGGGGGCGACCATCCATCTGGGACCACCGTTGCCGGTGGCCTCGTGCGGTCTACCCACGTACTCGGGCGGGCAGCCCTCGGACGTACGTGCGCCGGTGGCCCTGACATCGCTGCCGGGGCCGCCGGCTTCTTGACCTTGCTCCGGGCGGGGTTTGCCGAGCCGGCCGGGTCGCCCCGGTCGCTGGTGGTCTCTTGCACCACCGTTTCACCCTTACCTGCCCTTCCCCGGCACGCGGCCGGGTCGGGGCTGGCGGTCTGTTCTCTGTGGCACTTTCCCGCGGGTCACCCCGGGTGGGTGTTGCCCACCGCCCTGCCCTGCGGAGCCCGGACCTTCCTCGACGCCCGAGCCAGACATTGTCTGGCGCCGTACGCCGCGGTCGCCCGGCCAGCTCCTCCGCAAGCGTCAGGGTAGCCGAGACGCCGGGCCCGAACACCCCAGAGAGGTGGTCGGACCCGGCGCTCGGGGTGCTGGACTCAGCTGAGGTTGAGCGCCGTGTCGTCGATGACGAACGACGTCTGCAGCGAGGAGTCCTCGGTGCCGGTGAAGCCGATCGTCACCGTCTGGCCCGCGAAGGCCGAGACGTTGAACGAGCGCAGCGTGTAGCCGGTCGCCTTGTTGAGGTTGCTGTAGGTCGCCAGCGTGGTGGTCCCGATCTTGACGGTCAGCTTGTCGTAGGCCGTCGAGGTCGTGGTCTCCGCGGAGTCGATGTGCAGGTAGAACGACAGCGTCGCGCCGCAGCCCGACGGGATCGACACGGACTGGCTGAGCGTGTCGGTGTGGGTGCTGCCGTAGCCGTCGAGCCACGCCTTCCACGAGCCACTACGGGCCGGCTGGCTGGCGGAGCTGTCGACCACGCCGGCCGAGGAGGTCCACGGTGAGGCGGAGCCGGTCTCGAAGCCGGGGTTGCCCAGCCGCTGGCCCGAGCAGCCGCCGCCACCACCGCTGACGGTGAAGGTGAACGACGTGGAGCCGCTGCTGGCGCCACCGCTGCTGGTCGCCGTGGCGGTCACGTTGTAGGTGCCCGCCGTGGTCGGCGTCCCCGACACGGTGCCGGTGGTGGCGCCGATCGTGACACCGGCCGGCAGACCGCTGGCCGACCAGGTGTACGGCGCGGTGCCGCCGGAGGCCGACAGGGTGAAGGACGCGATGGCCGAGCCGACCGTGCCGGACTTGTTGCCGGGGTTGGTGACGGTGACGGTGCCGGTCGAGCCACAGGTCGGGTCAGCGGCCTGCGCCGGGACCGAGACGGCGTTCCACGCTGCCTTCACCTTGTTGTAGAGGTTGCAGGTCGCGTCGAGGTTCTTCGCCGAGGTCAGCGTCCAGGTGCGGTACTTCAGGTACGACGACGTCGACGTCTTCATCAGCATCGCGTTGTACATGATCTTCTGGGCGTTCTGGATCCCGACGCCGGTCAGCGTCGTGGAGTTGCAGGTACTGCTGGTCGGCTGGCCGTTGGTCGGGTTGGTGCCCTCCGCCAGCAGGTAGAACCAGTGGTTGCCGGGCCCGGCGGCGGCGTGCACCTCGGCGCTCGGGATCGAGCTCGAGTAGCAGTTGGGGTCGCCGACGGCCGAGGGGTTGTACATGTTGCGGATCGGGCCCTGGCCGACCAGGTTGATCTCCTCGCCGACGAGGTAGTCGGGTGCGTCGGCCGGGTTGTTGGAGAACCACTCGGTCGCGGCCCCGAAGGTGTCGCCCACGAACTCCTGGGTGCCACCGCCGGAGATGCCGCCCGGCGTACGGTCGTCGACCCCGTGGCCGAACTCGTGTGCCACGACGTCCATGGAGCCGATCCACTCGTTGGTGCCCTGGCGGTGGCCGATCTGCACCTGGGTGCCGTCGTAGTAGGCGTTGACGTCGTTGAGGCCGACGCGGATCGGCACCCAGCCGCCCGCGCCGTCCATGCCGTTGCGGCCGAGCCAGGTGGACATCATCTGGCGCATCTTCTCTGCCGAGTAGAACGCGTCGACGCAGCCGGTCTCACGGTCGGTCCCGCTGCCGTTGCCCCAGGCGTCGTCGGTCCCCGTGAAGGTGACGTTGCCCGACGCGTTCTGGCAGCGCAGCGTGGTGGCGTTGCTGTTGGTCATCGAGAACGACGACCCGGAGCCGCTCGTCGGGATGGTGACGGAGCCTTCCCAGTTGCCGGTGCCGGTGCCCTCGACGACGTGCTCCTTGCTCGCGAGGTAATCGCCGTTGTGCGCGTCGACGTACACGGACTGGAGCGAGGGGTGGCCGTGGTCGCGGCCGCTCACCGTGGTCTCCCAGGCGAGGTGCGAGGTCCTGCCCTGCCACACGACCAGGCGGGGTGCCTCGCTCGACCTCACCTTGTCGACGTGCCGGCGGGCGACGGTGGTGGCCCTGCCCTTCTGCACGCGTGGGGTCGTCGACGCGAGCCGTACCGGGCTGGTCTGCGCGACCGACGTGTTGAGCACGTGACCCTCGTCGTCGGTCACCACGACGAAGTCGCCGCCGACGACGGGCAGGCCGCGGAAGGTGCGCTCGTACGGCGCGTAGCTGAGGTCCCCGCTGGTGAGGATCTTCTGGGCCACGAACCCGTCGTGCTTGCCGATCTTCAGCTCGGGTGCGCGGCTCTGGATCAGGGCAGCGGCCGCCTTGCCTGCCATCGCCTGTGGGTCCTGGCGCCCCCCTCCGGTGCCGGCACCCGTGCCACCCGCGAGGGCCTGCGCCCCGAGGGGTGCCACGGCGAGCAACGTTCCCGCGACCACGGCGGCCGTCAGGCCGCCGAGGTGTCTCCCCATGCGTGTTCGAGACATTCCTTCTCCTTGTCCGGGGCCCGTGTCGGGCCCGCCGAGAGGGCGGCCCGGGGCCCAGGTCGTGGATCCCGCCGCCCGCGGCCACGAAACGGAGTGCGCCGGGGCCGTTGCGCAGACTTGCAACGGGAGAGCAGGCGGTCAACGAACTGCGATTCTCATGTTTGTGCATTGCACGAACATGAGCCTGCTCGCTGGGAGATAGTCACCTTGGGTCATGCGAGATGGCCCCGGTGGGTCATACCGCGCCGCCGAACGGTGGAGCAGTCTTGATCTACCTGGGAGGACCGAATGTCCCGAGCGAGCACGCGCACACCCAAGGCCATTCTGGCCGCGCTGGCGGTGCTCGCCTGCCTCCTGCCGGCCGCACCGTCCCAGGCGGCAGACGACGGCACGTGCGTCGGCAAGGGTGAGTACGGCCGGATCAAGAGCGGCATGACCATCGAGAAGCTCGGCAAGGTGCTGCACGGTCAGCTGCCCTTCGCCGAGAGCGACGGCAAGGGCAAGCAGCGCTACCGGTGGTACGCCGCCTGCGAGGAGTTTCAGCCCGACCTCGACGTCTCCGTCCGCTACCACCAGCCCGTCGTGGGCCGCCGCACGGTCAACAAGAAGGCGCTCGCCGTCTACGTGTCGCCTGGCTGACCGGTCGGCTCAGGGGTTGGTGAGGATCTCGGCCCCGGTCGGGGTGACGACCAGCGTGTGCTCGAACTGGGCGCTGAGCCGACCGTCCTTCGTGACGACGGTCCAGCCGTCGTCCCACATGACCCACTCGTGGGTGCCGAGGTTGAGCATCGGCTCGATGGTGAACGTCATGCCGACCTGGATCTCGTCGTCGTACATCGGCGCGTCGTAGTGAGGCACGATCAGGCCGGAGTGGAAGGACGTCCCGATGCCGTGGCCGGTGAAGTCGCGGACCACGCCGTAGCCGAACCGCTTGGCGTAGGACTCGATGACCCGGCCGACCACGTTGAGCCGACGCCCGGGCTTGACCGCGTTGATGCCGCGCATCAGCGCCTCGTGGGTGCGCTCGACCAACAGCCGGGTCTCCTCGGCGACGTCGCCGGCGAGGAAGGTCGCGTTGGTGTCGCCGTGCACGCCGTTGATGAAGGCGGTGATGTCGATGTTGACGATGTCGCCGTCCTCGACGACCCGTGAGTCCGGGATGCCGTGGCAGATGACCTCGTTGACGCTCGAGCACAGCGACTTGGGGAAGCCCTTGTAGCCGAGGGTCGACGGGTAGGCGCCGTGGTCGCAGAGGAACTCATGGCCGATCCGGTCCAGCTCGTCGGTCGTCACGCCGGGCTGCACGGCCGCGCCGACGGTCTCCCGGGCCTGCGCGGCCAGCCGGCTGGCGATGCGGATCCGCTCGATCGTGTCGGCGTCCTTGACCTCCGAACCCGTGAAGCGCTCGGGCTGCGGTCGGTCGACGTACTCCGGCCACGCGATGCCGGAGGGCACCGCACGGCGCGGGGAGATCAGAGCGGGGGCCAGCGGAGTCACCGGTCCAGTCTAGGTTCTTCCCCTCGGGTCCCTAAGGTTGGCGGCATGACCGACTCGGACTCTGGCAAGTTCTGGTACTGCGTGAAGCACTCCCGCGTGGAGTCGGGCGAGGACATCTGCCCGCCCATCGACCGGCTGGGCCCCTACGCCACCTCGGAGGAGGCGGAGCGTGCCCTCGCCAAGGCTGCCGAGCGCAACGAGGAGTGGGACAACGACCCGGAGTGGAACGACGAGAAGCAGTGACGGTCGGCCGGCCGGTCCGCGCCAAGGCGTCGCCCTGGCCGTTCATCGGGATGGCCGGGATGGCGGCGGCGTTCTTCCTGTACGCCGCCTCCGGGCTGGTCGCGCCCTGGTGGGGGCTGACGATCCTGTTGTTCGTGTGGCTCGTCCTGTTCGTGACCGCCTGCCGGTGGTGGACACCGCACCCGGGGCGACTGCCCCTCCTGGCGATCGCCGCGGTGGTCTTCTGGTTCCTCGCCGTCTCCGCCGGCGGCGCCTGGCTGGGCTGGACGGCGTAATGGCTCGCTCCGCTCGCGTGTCCGCCGCGCCATAACCCCGCGTCTTCCTCCTCGACTCGCTCGCTGGCGCTCGCATCGCTCGTCGTGCAGACGCGGGTGCGCGGCGGACCAAGGCTCACCCAGTTACGGGTCGCACCCGCAGCACCGCGTCGTCGGTGCCGTTGTCGGTCGTGATGAGCAGGCTGCCGTTGGGCAGGGCGGTGACGGCGCGGAGCCTGCCGTACTTCTTCAGCTCCGCAGGGATCCGGACGTCGACCAGCTTGCCGGCGGAGTCGAACTTCATGAACAGGACCTTGCTCGCCTTGAGCGCCGCGACCGCGAGCGTGCCGGCGTACCAGCCCCACCCGTTGCCCGCGACGAACGACGCACCCGAGGTGGCGACGGTGGGGAACCCGGAGCGCCAGGCGGCCGCGATCTGCTTGCCCGGGAGGCTCTGGTCGGTCATCGGGACGGACTCGTTGTAGCCGGGCACGGGGTTCCAGCCGTAGTCGCCACCGTTCTTCAGCAGGTTCACCTCGTCGTCCCGGTCGGGGCCGTGCTCCGCCGACCACAGGGTGCCGTCCTCCCGCTGGGCGAGGCCCTGGACGTTGCGGTGGCCGTAGGTGTGGACGTACCGCCGGTTCTTGTTGACGGCGTTCACGAACGGGTTGTCCGGCCAGGGGTCACCGGAGATGCGGTCGAGCATCAGGGTCTTGCCACCGAGGGAGTTCTTGTCCTCGGGGTTGGTGCCGGTCGCCGCGTCGCCGGTGCCGACCAGCAGGGCGCCGTCGTCGAGGATGAGCAGCCGGCAGCCGCCGTGGCGACCGCTGGTCGCCGGGAAGCCCGAGAGCAGGGTGCGCTGGTAGGACGCACGGGTGGCGGCGGCGTTCAGCTTCCACACCATGATGCGCACGTCGGGAGTGCCCTGGGGGTTGCCGCCGTTGCACGTGTAGAACCGGCCGTTGCCGGCGAAGTCGGGGTCGATCGCGAGTCCCATCAGGCCGGTCTCGCCGGAGGCCCAGATGAGGTCGGTCGGCATCTGGAGACGACGGACCTTCCCGTCCTCGATGATGGCCAGGCGGCCGGCCCGCTCGGTCACCAGGAACCGGCCCTCGCCGATCGGGTGCACGTCCCACGGATGGTCGAGCCCGGTGGCGATCTTGGTGACCTTCAGGCGGGGCGCGGCCTTGGCCGCTGCTTCGCTGCTCTGCGACGGCGTGGAGGACGCCGACGGCGACGCCTCGGCGGGGGCCGTCGACGCCGTCAGCGAGGCCGATCCCTCGGGCTCGGCCTCCGAGGCCGACGAGCACGCGGCCCCGGGGACGAGGACGAGGGCGAGCAGGAACGTGAGGAGACGCGTCATGGGGTCACGCTACGTCAGGGTCGCCGCCCTGACCCGGCCTCGCCTACCGTGCTGGGTATGGGGAACCTGGCGCCTCTGGCCCGTACCTATCCCGCTGGTGTGACGAGCTGGATCGAGGTGACACAACCCGACGTCGAGGCAGCCGTCGTCTTCTACGGCGGCCTGTTCGGCTGGCAGCTCGAGGACGTGCTGCCGCCCGACGCCCCCGCCCGCTACGTCGTGGCGACGCTGGGCGGTCTCGATGTCGCCTCGATCAGCGGGCCCGCCGCGCGCGCGGCGTGGGCCACGTACGTGGCGGTCGACGACGCCGACGCCGTCGCGGCCGTGATGGTCGACCTCGGGGCGACGCTGGTCGCCGGGCCCGAGGACGCCGGCCCGGGAGGCCGTGCCGCGACGTTGCGGGACCCCCAGGGCGCTGAGATCAGGTTGTGGCAGGCGCGTCGCCGGCTCGGCGCGCAGCTGACCAACAGCCCCGGCGCCTGGAACTTCAGCGACCTCCACACCGCCGACCCGGCCGCCGCCCAGCGGTTCTACGAGGGCGCCCTCGGGTGGCGGGTCGTGGACCAGGGCTGGTCGACCGCGATCCAGGTGCCCGGGTACGGCGACCACCTCGAGGCCACCGTCGACCCCGACATCCGCACCCGTCAGGCCTCGGCCCCGGACGGCTTCGAGGACGTGATCGGCGGCATCGCGGCGGCCGAGGACGGGGAGGAAGCGCACTGGCACGTCACGTTCACCGTCGCCGACCGCGACGACGCCGTCACCCGCATCGAGCGGCTGGGTGGCCAGGTGCTGCGGTCCGGCGAGAACGACTGGACCCGCACCGCGCTCGTCCGCGACCCGCAGGGGGCGGCGTTCACGGTCAGCCAGTTCGCCCCGAAGGAGTGGTCGGCCGACTGACGAACCCGCGATTCGTCTGCGGATCCATGCCACTTCCTCCGCTCAACCACGCAGACGAATCGATGTGTGGCGGTCAGAAGGTGTGCTCGGGACCCGGGAACGAGCCGTCCTTGACCTCGGCGGCGTAGGCGCGGGCGGCGTCGAGGAGGACGCCGTGCACGTCGGCGTACTGCTTGACGAACTTCGCCATCTTGCCGGTGCGCAGGCCGAAGGCGTCCTGCCAGACGAGGACCTGGGCGTCGCAGTCGGGGCCGGCGCCGATGCCGATGGTGGGGATGGCGAGCTCCTTGGTGACCTGGCCGGCGACGTCACCGGGAACCATCTCCATCACCACGGCGAAGGCGCCCGCGTCCTGGATCGCCCGGGCGTCGTCGAGGATGCGTGAGGCGGTGTCGCCGCGACCCTGGACGCGGTACCCGCCCAGGGCGTGCTCGCTCTGCGGCGTGAAGCCGATGTGCGCCATCACGGGGATGCCGCCGCGCGTCATCAGCTCGATCTGGGGTGCCATCTCGCGGCCGCCCTCGAGCTTGACGCAGTGCGCGCCACCTTCCTTCATGAACCGGACCGCGGTGTCGTACGCCTGCTCGGGCGACCGCTGGTACGACCCGAAGGGCAGGTCGCCCACCACGAGCGACCGCTTCACCGACCGCGACACCGCGCGCGTCAGCGGGATCAGCTCGTCGACGGTCACGGGCAGCGACGTCTCGTTGCCGTAGACGTTGTTGCTCGCGCTGTCGCCGACGAGGAGCACCTCGACGCCGGCCTCGTCGAAGGTCTGGGCGGCGTACTGCTCGTAGGCCGTCAGCATCGAGAAGCGTTCGCCGCGCTCCTTCATCTCGCGCAGGTGATGGGTCCGCACCCGCTTGGTCGGAGCGGCGGGAGCCGTGGGTCCGGTGCCGTAGGGAGGGGTCTCCTCGGGAGTGCTGGTCACCCCAGCAGGCTAGTCCCGCGTCGTAGTGTCAGCCCTGTGACGCTGATCGCAGAGGACCTCCTCCTGCTGCTGCTCGACGACGAGTCGGGCAAGCCGCAGACCCACGAGCTCGCGGTCGCCCTGGGCGGGGCGATCCTGGTCGAGCTGGCCCTCGCCGAGGCCGTCACCGTCGAGGAGAAGACGACGGTCTGGCGGTCGGCGAAGGTCAGGCCGGTACCCGGCGTGGGAACGGACGACCCGGTGCTGGCCGATGCGCTGGCGACGGTGGGCGAGAAGGAGCGTTCGGCCCAGGACCTCGTCACCCGGCTCGGCAAGCACCTCGACGACAAGCTGTGCACGCGGCTGGCCGATCGAGGCATCCTCGAGCGCCGCCACGACAAGGTGATGGGCGTGTTCCCCCGCACGCGCTGGCCCGCCCGCGACTCCTCGCACGAGGACGCCGTCCGACGCGCGCTCACCGTCGTGCTCGTCGACGACGCTCAACCCGACGCGCGCACCGGTGCCTTGGTCGCGCTGCTGCACGCCGTCGACCGGGCCCACAAGACCGTTCCTCACCAGGGTGTGAGTGACCGCGACGTCAAGAAGCGGGCCAAGGAGGTCGCGGAGGGCCAGTGGGCGGCGAAGGCGGTCAAGGACGCCGTCGCCGCGGCCATGGCCGCGACCACGGCCGCGATGGTCGCCGCGACCGTGGTGGTGACCACCGGCTCCTGACCCCGGCTCCTGACCCCGGCTCCTGACCCCGGTCAGCGCGTCAGCTCGTGCAGCAGGCCGCCGATGGCGACCCGGTCGCTGGCGGTGCCCGCGTGGGGAGCCGCGAACCACGCGGCGTACTGGCTGATCTCGTCGAGCCGCCACTCCAGGTCGAACAGGTCGAGCATGGCGGCGTCCAGGCCCGTGGGGGGCAGGCCGCCGTCGACGAGGGTCCGCCAGTCGCGCTCGGCGGGCGCGAGCCGCACACTCTCCCAGTCCACCAGCAGCGTGGCGCCCAGGACGACGACCTGGTTGCGCTGGTGGGGCTCGCCGTGCGTGACGACCCAGGGCTTGCGCTGCGCCACCTCCGCCAGCGCGTGGTAGGTCGCCGACCACTCGGCGACCGCGTCGAGGCGTCCGCGCAGCGCGCCGCGAGCCCGCTCGCCGTAGGGACCGGAGTCCCACCGGGCGCTGCCCAGCTCGGCCAGGTCGTCGGGCAGTGAAGGCGCGGTGATCGTCCGCCAAGGAGGCAGTCCCGAGGGCGGCGGCACGGCGTGCAGCCGGGTCAGCAACGCCGACGTCGTCGCCAGGTCGAGGGTCGCGGGAGTCTCGCCGTTGATCCAGGGCGTCACCGACAGGGCTCCGCCGGCGAAGGGCGCGGTCAGGGCGCCGGCCGTCGACGGCACGGGTGCCACCACGAAGTCGAGCGGGAACATCAACCGCGACGCAGCGGCGTACGCCGCCTCCAGCGACTCCGCGTCGTGGTGCACACCGAACGAGTCGAGCGTCACGAAGTAGGTCGGCCGCCCGCGCACCGACGCGACCCAGTGGTGCGCACCGAACCCCACGGGCAGGTGCTCGACCCCGTCGACCTCGGGCGTCCAGCGGTCGCGGATCGCAGACAGGACGTCGCCGTCGGACACGTCGGGAGGGGGCTCGCGCACCCGCTCACCCAAGCACGAGCCGGTCCCACAGCGCGGGACGTGTATCTGGCCCTGTGGACGCGGACTCCCTCTGGAGTACGACGTCTCGGGGCGCCATCGCCAACTATGCCTGCACGGGGGATCTGCCATGACCTTGCTCGACCCTGCCCTGACGACGACCCTGACGAGCCTGACGCCGCGGCTCGAGCTGCACGTGCCGACGGCGCTGACGCGCTTCCGCCAGCTCCGGGCCGCACTCCCGAGCACGGCGGTGCACTACGCGGTGAAGGCCAACCCGCACCCGGTGCTGCTCCGCGCGCTGGTGGCGGCGGGGTCGAGCTTCGACGTGGCCAGCCCGGCCGAGGTACGGGCCTGCCTCGATGCCGGCGCTCGCGCGGACGACCTCGTCTACTCCAACCCGATCAAGCTCCGCGCCGACATCGTCACGGCGGCCGAGCTGGGCGTCCGGCTGTTCGTCGTGGACTCGCCGGAGGAGACCCGCAAGGTCGCCGAGGCCGCGCCGGGGACGGCGGTGCTGTGCCGCATCGTGACGTCGGGCAGCGGCTCGGACTGGCCGCTGTCGCGCAAGTACGGCTGCTCCACGTCCGAGGCCGTCGAGGTGCTCCGCCTCGCCGCGGACCTCGGGCTCGACCCCGCCGGTGTGTCCTTCCACGTCGGCTCCCAGCAGCGCGACCCGTCCGCCTGGGACGCGCCGATCGAGGCCTCGTCGCGGGTCTTCGCCGCCCTGCGGCAGGCCGGTCTGCAACCCTGGCTGCTCGACCTCGGCGGCGGCTTCCCGGCCGCGCACGAGGGAGGCGCACCGGCTCTCGACGCGTACGGCGCTGCGATCCGGCGGTCGCTGCGCAAGCGTTTCGGGTCGCGTCGCCCACGGACGATCATCGAGCCCGGGCGGTCGATCGTCGCCGACTCGGGGCGACTCGTGACGTCCGTCGTGGCCGTGGTGCACCGCGGCGACACCCGGTGGGTCTACCTCGACGCCGGGGTCTTCACCGGACTCGTCGAGACCCTGGACGAGGCGATCCGCTACCGACTGGAGACCGACGTCGCGGGACCGACCGGTCCGTGCGTGCTCGCCGGGCCGACGTGCGACAGCGCCGACGTGCTGTACGAGAAGCAGCCCGTGCACCTGCCGTTGACGCTCGCCGAAGGGGATCGCGTCGTCCTGACGTCCGCGGGCGCCTACACGACGTGCTACTCGACGGTCGGGTTCAACGGGTTCGCGCCGTTGCCCACCGAGCTCGTCCTGGGACTGGTGCCTGCGTGAACGGGGCCACCCGCGGCACCATCGCGAGCCACGCGGTGGCGGCCGTCGGCATGTCACTCCCGTGGCCGCTCCTCGTGCTGCTCGTGTGGGAACGGGCCGGCGACGGCTGGGTCCTCGGCGTCGCCGGCGCGGCCCGGATGCTGCCGTACGTCGCGCTGTCCTGGGCGGCGGGCCGGCTCGCCGACCGCTACGCGCGGGACCGCATCGTCCGGCTGACCCTGCTCGCCCGGCTTGGTCTGCTCTTCGGGGTCGCCGCGGCCCTGGCGGTGGGCCAGACCTGGCTCGCCCTCGTGGCCGCGACCCTGGCGATCGCGACGGCCACCCCGGCCTACCCGGCCCTCGCCGCCGCGATGCCCGGGCTCGCCGGACGGCAGACCGAGCGCGCGACGAGCCTGCTGGTGACGTGCGAGGTCGCCTCGTTCGTGGTGGGTCCCGCTCTGGGCGGGCTGCTGCTCGCCCCGGCCACCCGGCCCTTGGTGCCGTGGGTCGCGGTCGTCTGCCTGGTGGCGGCGTGGGTGCTGTTCGACGGGGTGCGGCTGCCCGCACCCGTGGGCGGCGCGGACACGAAGGCCGGGGGCGTGCTCGCCGCGCTCCGCGCCTCGGCCGTGCTGCGGGGCGCGGTCGCTGCTGTCGCCGTGGTGAACGCCGTGGCCGCCGCTGTCGGCCTGGCCCTGCTCCCGCTCAGCGGTGCCTGGGACGGAGTCAGCGAGGCGACGGCGTTCGGGATCGCCACCGGGGCCCTCGGCTTCGGGGCGCTGGGTGGACCTCTCCTCGGCCGGATCGCCGCTCGCTGGGGTCTGGGTCCCCGCGTCTGGCTGTTCGTGCTGGCCGGCTGCCTGGTCGGCGTGGCGGCCTCGTCGTCGCTCTGGACGGCCCTGCCGGTGCTGGTCCTGGCCGGCGCGGCCGCGGTCGAGGTCGAGATCGTCGCCACGGCGTACGTCCAGGGCGCGGCGCCGGACCGGCTGCGGGCGAGCGTCCTGGGGCTGACCGACACCGCGATGGTGGCGGCGGCCCTGGTGGGCGCCCTGGTCGCGCCGGTCCTGGCCGGCGCGCTCGGTCCGCGGGTCGTGGTGCTGGTCGCCGCGGCCGGGAGCGTCGCGGCGGTCGCCATGGTGCGGCGTCCGGTCGTGCGGCCGGCGACCGTTGAGGCACCGCAGCCCGCGACGGTCTGAGACAGTAGAGGCGTGGACTTCTGGTCGGCGTACGCCCACGGCTTCGCTCGCGTTGCGGCCTGCACGGTCCCGGTCGCGATCGCGAACCCGGCGCGCAACGCCGAGATCGTGCTCGAGCAGGCGCGCGCCTGCCACGACGACGCGGTCTCGCTCGCGGTGTTCCCGGAGCTGTCGCTGTGCGGCTACTCGATCGACGACCTCCTGATGCAGGACACGCTGCTCGACGGGGTGCTCGCGGCGATCGACACGATCGTGGAGGGCTCGGCGTCGCTCCTCCCCGTGATCGTGGTCGGGGCGCCGCTCGTGCACGGCACCCGGGTCGTCAACTGCGCGGTCGTGATCCACCGGGGCCGCGTCCTCGGCGTGGCCCCGAAGTCCTACCTGCCGACCTACCGGGAGTTCTACGAGCGCCGGTGGTTCGCCCCGGGCGACGACCGGCGCGGCTCGACGATCCGCCTCGGCGGCCGCGACGTGCCGTTCGGCCCCGACCTGATCTTCACGGCGACCGACCTGCGCGGCTTCTCGTTGTTCGTGGAGATCTGCGAGGACATGTGGGTGCCGGTGCCGCCGAGCGCAGAGGCCTCGCTGGCCGGCGCGACGGTGCTCGCCAACCTGTCGGGCAGCCCCATCACGGTGGCCCGCGCCGAGGACCGGCGGCTGCTCGTCCGCTCGGCCAGCGCGCGCTGCAACGCGGCGTACCTCTACGCGGCCGCGGGACAGGGCGAGTCCACGACCGACCTGTCGTGGGACGGGCAGACGATGGTCTACGAGTGCGGTGAGCTGCTGGCCGAGAGCGAGCGGTTCCCCGACGGGCCGCGCCGAGCGGTGGCCGACGTCGACCTCGACCGCATCCGGCAGGACCGGCTGCGCCAGGGCACCCACGACGACAACCGCCGTACCGTGGCCGATCGCGTCGCGGACTTCCGCACCGTCGAGTTCGAGCTGGCCGCGCCGACCGGTGACGTCGGGCTGCAGCGCAAGGTCGACCGGTTCCCGTTCGTGCCGGACGACCCCGACGCGTCTGGCCCTCGACTGCTACGAGGCCTACAACATCCAGGTCTCCGGGCTCGAGCAGCGCCTGCACGCGATCGGCGGGTCGTCAGGTGGGCCGAAGGTCGTGGTCGGTGTCAGCGGCGGCCTCGACTCGACGCACGCCGTCATCGTGGCGGCCAAGGCGATGGACCGGCTCGGGCGGCCGCGGTCCGACATCCACGCGTTCACGATGCCCGGCTTCGCGACGGGGGAGACGACCAAGGGGTACGCGACCCGGCTCGCGAAGTCGCTCGGCGTGACGTTCGAGGAGCTCGACATCACCGCGGCTGCGCGGCAGATGCTCGCCGACATGGACCACCCGTTCGCCGACGGCAAGCCGGTCTACGACGTCACGTTCGAGAACGTGCAGGCCGGGCTGCGGACCGACTACCTCTTCCGGCTGGCCAACCACCGCGGCGGCATCGTGCTCGGCACCGGTGACCTGTCGGAGCTCGCGCTCGGCTGGTGCACCTACGGCGTGGGCGACCAGATGTCGCACTACGGCGTGAACGCCGGGGTGCCGAAGACGCTGATCCAGCACCTGATCCGCTGGGTGATCGCGTCGGACCAGTTC
The DNA here is from genome assembly GCA_963708915.1 of uncultured Actinomycetota bacterium. Classification (GTDB taxonomy): domain Bacteria; phylum Actinomycetota; class Actinomycetes; order Propionibacteriales; family Nocardioidaceae; genus Nocardioides. The sequence continues at coordinate 168,052 of CAVPUJ010000002.1, read as the reverse complement.
GACGCCGACACCAACGACGTGCTCGGCGAGATCCTCGAGCAGGAGATCACGCCCGAGCTGATCCCCGACACCGACGGCGTCAAGCCGCAGGCGACCGAGGACACCGTCGGGCCCTACGCGTTGCAGGACTTCACGCTGTACCAGACCATCCGCCGCGGCATGACGCCCAGCAAGATCGCCTTCCTGGCCTGGCACGCGTGGCACGACGCCGGCGTGGGGGAGTGGCCGCCGGGCTACCCGGACGCCAAGCACACGGCGTACGACCTGCCGGCCATTCGGCACTGGCTCGAGGTCTTCTGCAAGCGGTTCTTCGCCAACCAGTTCAAGCGCTCGGCCCTGCCCAACGGGCCCAAGGTCAGCGCCGGCGGCACCATGAGCCCCCGTGGCGACTGGCGGATGCCTTCCGACGCGAGTGCCGTCGCGTGGCTCGCCGAGCTGAAGGCGAACGTCCCGACCGGCGGATGAGCGGACCTTAGGCTGGCGGCCGTGAGCAGCCACCCGTCCGACGTGCTCGACCTGCTGGCCGCCTCCGGCCAGGAACCCGGCGGCGCGGTCGCGGTCGTCCGCGACGGGGTCGTCGAGTGCGACCACTCGGTCGGGACGCGCGACGGGTCCTCGCCGTGGACCTCCGACACGCTCGTGATGACCTTCTCGGTCGCCAAGCCCTTCGCCGCGCTGGCGTTCCTCGACGCCGTGGGCGACGGCGCCGTCGGCCTCGACCAACCGGTGGCATCCGTCTGGCCCGCGTTCGGCTGCCTCGGCAAGGACGTCACGACGATGCGACACCTTCTCTCCCACCAGGCGGGTCTCCCGGCGTTCCCGGCGGAGGCCATCGACCTCGGGTACGACGACCGCGAGGCTCTTGTGGACCTCCTGGCGAACGCGGCCCCGATCCATCGACCGGGCGACGGTCTCGCCGAGCACGCCCTGACCTACGGTCACCTGCTGGACGAGGTCCTCCGTCGGGCGACGGGCGAGCCACTGGTCGAGCGGTTCGCACGCCTCGTCGACCAGGCCGGCTGGGACCTGCACCTCCGCGTCGAGGAGCACGACCTCACGCGCGTCGCCACCCTCGTCGAGCCCGGAGGGACGTGGCGGTCGGGCTACCTGGACGACCCGCGGTGGGGGCCCGCGCTGGGCCGGCCGCCGGGGCTGCTCGACGTCGACGTGCTGAACTCCGAGACCTTCCGGCGCACCCCGTTCCCCGCCATCGCCCTGCACGCCAGTGCCCTGTCGCTGGCGACGTTCTACGACTCGTTGACCGCACCCGACGGCTTCGTCGCCACCCGCCTCGGTCACGACCTGTGGCGGGCGTACCTCGAACCGGCGGCCGTCGGCCACGACCTGGTGCTCGACCGGCCCGTGACCTGGACCCTCGGGTTCCAGGTCGACGAGGAGGACGGACGGGTCGAGCTGGGCATGGGTGGTGCGGGAGGGTGCTCCGCCTGGACCGAGCCCGCCGCCGGGTTCGGAGCCGCGTACGTGTCCCGTCGGCTCGGCACTCACGAGAACGGCGAGGCGGTGTGGCAGGCCGTCGGCGAGCGGTTCCGGCCCTGAGGTGAGGCCGGGCGCGGGTGTGCAAGGGTTCGAGACCACGCCCGAGGAGGAAACATGGAACTGTTCGACATCGACGAGACCCAGCACCTGCGTCGCGAGGAGGCTGCCGCCCGGCTCCACGCCCTCGCCGACTCGCTGGCCCGCAACAACGAGGTCGAGTTCGCTCGCGGGAACGGCCGCATCACCGTGCGCGTCCCCGACGAGGTCGACCTCAAGATCGAGGTCGAGCTGGGCGACGACGGCAACGAGCTGGAGATCGAGCTCACCTGGTGACCCGGTGCTAGGACGAGGGTGACTCCACCTCGTCGAGCATCAGCAGCGACCAGCGATGGACGCGGTCGAGCCTGGCCGCGAAGGCCGGGTTGACCTGAGCCATGCCGGTGTACCAGAGGTCGAAGGCGATCTGCCGCACGGCGATGAAGTCGTCCAGACGCGAGGCGTCGATCTCCCGGTGCTGCCGGTAGCCGTCCAGCAGTGCGTCCCGGAACGGCTCGTACCCCTCCTCGTCCCGCAGCTCCCACAGGGCGACGGCGAGCTCGTACAGCCGTGGCCCGGTGCCGCAGTCGTCGAAGTCGATCAGCTTGACCTCGCCGCGATGGAACAGGGCGTTGCCGAGGTGCAGGTCGGCGTGGATGAGCCCGGCGTCGTCGACGTCGTCGAGGTCTCTCATCCGGGCGGCCACCGCCTCGAAGCGGGCGCGTACCTCCGGCGGGAGGAGCGCCCAGCAGCCGGCGGCGGACGTCTCGCCGTAGACCATCACGTCACCGAAGAACGTCTCGCGGTCCCACCGGATGCGGACGAAGTCGGCGGGCGGCGTCCACGCGTCGGCCTGGTGGTGGAGCAGGGCCATCGCCCCGCCGAGCCGGCGCAGGTGCACGGGCCGCGCGGACCCCTCCATGATGCGGCCGTCCATCCAGCGGAGCAGCGAGCAGACCCGGGTCTGTCCGGCGGCGGTCGCCTCGACGGTCGTGGCGCCGTCCGTGGCCAGGAGTGCCTCGGGGACCGACAGGTCCGTCCCGGCCCTGATCGCACCGAGCCAGGCGATCTCCGAGCGGATCGCCGTCGACGAGTCGACGTCCCGGCCGTGCCGGTGGGGTCGGTGCACGCGGACGAGGTACCGCCCGGCGCCGCTGTCGTGACGGAACGTGGTGTTCTCCCCGTGCGTCACGAACGTGAGCCGGCCGACCGGCAACGCGTAGTGGTCCAGCGCGACCATCGCCACCCGCCGCATCCGCGCGATCTGCGCGCGCCGCGACGTCATCGTCCCCTCGGTTCCACCGCTCATGGCCGGTCCACCTCACCTTCGTCCGGGGTGGGCAGATCCGCCCCTGGCTTGCCCGCGTCAGCGTAGGACCGCACGACCGAGACGTTGAGCGGGAAGTCGATGGCGAGGTCGCGGAAGACCAGCCCCGCCGCGGCGGCGGCGGCCTCGGTGGCCTGCTCGGCGACCGCGTCGGCGAGGGTTTCCGGGGTGTGCACGACGACCTCGTCGTGGAGGAAGAAGACCAGGTGCGGCCGCGTCTCGATCGGACCGTCGCCCCCCAGGAGCCAGAGGCGGTTGCGGAGCTGGGCGATCCAGCACAGCGCCCACTCGGCGCCGGTGCCCTGCACGACGAAGTTGCGGGTGAAGCGGCCGTACGACCGGCGGTAGCGGGCCAGCGCGTCGGGGTCGACCGGCGGGTCGTCGGGATCGTGGTCCCAGGAGTCCATCCAGCTCGGCGAACCGCGGCCCAGCAGCGTGCGGACCACCTGGCCGCGCTCGCCGGCCCGGGCCGCCTCCTCGACGAGGCCGAAGGCGTCGGGGTAACGGCGGGTGAGCCCCGCGACCATGCGCCCGCTCTCGCCGCTCGTCGCGCCGTACATCGCGCCGAGCAGGCCGAGCTTGGCGTCCTTGCGGCTGGCCACGGCACCGTCGTCGACCATGCCCTGGTACAGGTCCGCACCGCGCGCCGCCTTGGCCAGCGCGCGGTCTCCGCTCATGCCGGCCAGCACGCGGGGCTCGAGCTGCGCGACGTCGGCGACCACGAACACCCAGCCGTCGTCGGCCACGGCGGCGGGCCTGACCTGCACCGGGATCGACAGCGCGCCCCCGCCGTTCGACGACCACCGGCCGGTGGTCGAGCCAGCGGGCTGGTAGGACGGCCGGAACCGGCCACCGCTGACCCACTGGTCGATCCAGCTCCAGCCGTTGGTCGAGAACAGGTGCGCGAGCTGCTTGTACCGCAGCAGCGGGGCGATGCCCGGGTGCTCGATCGCGCGGAGCGTGGACGCCCGGATGTCGGGGACCTCCACCCCGGCCCGGCGCAGCGCGGCCAGCAGCTCGGGCCGCGAGTCCGGGTTGAGCCCCGGGGCGTCGAAGGCGTCGCGCACCTCGGCCGCCAGGTCGTCCAGCTTCTGCGGCCGGGCGCCGCGGGGCGGCCTCGGCCCGAGCAGCTCGGCGAGCAGGAGCGCATGGACGTCGGCACGCCACGGCATGCCCGCGTAGGTCATCTCGACGGCAACGAGGGCGCCGGCGGACTCGGCTGCGAGCAGCAGCCCGAGACGGGTGGCCTCCGACGACGCGGCCACGGCGGCCAGCTGCCGGGCGTCCTCGACGTCGGCCCGCAGGTGCTCGGTCGTGTCGTCGACCGAGAACAGCGCCGGATCGGAGGCCGCGCTCGGCCCGAGCCGGTCCCAGTGCCCGGACTGCTCCCCGTCCAGCAGCTGCCCGTCCACGGCGGGAGCCCGACGCAGCAGGTGGTGACCCAGCCGCAGGTCGTGACAACGGCCGACGCGCACCCCGGCTGCCAGCAGCGACGGGTACCAGCGGGCGGAGTCGTCCCACACCCACCGCGGCCCGTCGACGTCGCGTTCCCGCACGTAGCTCGTCAGGTCGGCGAGCTCCAGCTCTCGCTCCCCGTCCTCGTCCACCACGAGCACGCGGTCGCCCGGCAGGCGCGAGAGCGAGACGCGGGTCACCCTGACACCCTGGCATCCGACGGCGACAGCCACGGGGGCATGGCGGAGGATGGGTCCATGTCGAGCACGACCTTCACGGTCCACACGAGCCTGTCGCCGGACGAGGTGATGGACCTGATGACCGACTTCGGTCCGTCCCGGGTGGCGAACTGGCCCAACATCGACGAGGCGCACTTCGAGGTGCACGAGACGGGTCCGGAGTGGGCCGAGGTCACCGAGGGCACCGCGATGGGATGGGAACGCGAGCGCTACTCGTGGGACGCGGCCGCCGGGACGATCGCCATCGAGACCCTCGACTCGAACCTCTGGGGACCGGGCAGCGGATGGCGCTACCAGCTGACGCCCGCCACCGACGGCACCGACGTGCAGGTGACGCTGACCCGCTTCCCGAAGTCGATCGCCGCCCGAGTCCTTGCGGCGCTGATCCCCGTCGTCGGCGGCCGAGCCCTGGGCAAGCAGCTCGGGTCGGTGTTCCGGAAGGCCGAGTCGCGCTGAGGAGCGGTGACCCTGGCACGGTCTGTGGGCCGGAAACCGTGCCGGCCTCACCGCCGGCCCCGGGGTGACGCCGAGGAGCGGTGACCCTGGCACGGTCTGTGGGCCGGAAACCGTGCCAGCCTCACCGCCGGCCCGGGGTGACGCCGAGGAGCGGTGACCCTGGCACGGTCTGCTGGGCCGGAAACCGTGCCAGCCTCACCGCCGGCCCGGGGTGACGCCGAGGAGCGGTGACCCTGGCACGGTCTGCGGGCCGGAAACCGTGCCAGCCTCACCGCCGGCCCGGGGTGACGTCGAAGAGCGGCCGCGCCAACGTCCCCGGCGTGCACGGCAAGGTGCCGGGCCACATCGCCTGGGCCCCCACCACCCAGGCCTGACCCGGCTGACCGACTCGGCCGGACGTGACGCTCGGCTGACCCGTCGACGGGGAGAGACTCACGCGCTGCCGCGCAACCGTCCGATCAGCAGCCGGGCGAGCTGGCGTGCTGTCGCCGTGCGGCACGGCCCGTTCCACAGCAGCGCCGGACCGGCCGGGTACACGCCCGAACGACCTCCCGCCGCCCGCGTCGCATCGCGGATGGTGACAAGGTCGGCGGGCGAGAGCGGGAGCGGCACCTCGTCCGGCTGGTGACGAGAGCCCACGGGGAAGTCGGTGCCGTCGCGACCCATCTCGATGTGACATCCGAGCACGCGCTGGACCGGCCGGTCCGCGGCGAAGTCGACGAGCCGCTCGAGGCTGGCCAGGAAGTCGAGGGGGTCCGCGGCGTAGAGCCGACCCGGGTAGACGGTGTCACCGGTGAACAGCGACCCGGTCTGCGTGTCGAAGACGGCCACCGACGTCTCGTGGTGGCCGGGGATGCCGGTGACGTCGAGCGGCCGATCGCCGAGGTCGAGGGTGACCACCTCCTCCGGCCACGACGCGAAGCCCCACCCAGCAACGGCGTCCTCGAAGGACCGGCCCACGACCGTGGTGTGCGGGCGGGCAGCCAGCTGGGCGTCGCCGGCGACGTGGTCGCCGTGGCCGTGGGTGTGCGCGACCAGCAGGGGCAGCCCGGGAGGCACCAGCGTGTCGACCACCCGCCGGACGTCGCAGCGCCGGGGATCCGCCACTGCGCCGGTGTCGAGCAGCAGCGCGCGATCACCGCCGAGCAGGAGGTAGAGGAACGGTGCCTCGAACGTGCGCGACATGCTCTGCCGCAGGACGAACGTCGTCTCGTCGAGCGCGCGCACCTGCACGTCGGGGTCGCCGTCCGGCTCGCCTCGGCGGTGACCGTGGATCCACGGCGCCTCGATCGGTTGGGGGTCGACGACGACTGCCGGCACTCCTGCAACCTAGCCGGGCGCCCACCCAGCCGACCACGCCCCTTGACCGCACGGCGACCGACGCCGTCGCTACGCTCGCCCCATGGGCAAGCAGGAAGACTTCGTGCTCCGGGCACTCGAGGAGCGCGACGTCCGGTTCGTGCGGCTGTGGTTCACCGACGTGCTCGGGTTCCTGAAGTCCGTGGCGGTCGCGCCGGCGGAGCTCGAGGGGGCCTTCGACGAGGGCATCGGGTTCGACGGCTCGGCCATCGAGGGGTTCGCCCGGGTCTACGAGGCCGACATGCTGGCCAAGCCCGACCCGGCGACGTTCCAGATCCTGCCGTGGCGTGGCGAGGGCCCGTCGACGGCCCGGATGTTCTGCGACATCGTGATGCCCGACGGCTCGCCGTCGTACGCCGACCCGCGCTACGTGCTGAAGCGGACCCTGACCAAGGCCGCCGACCAGGGGTTCACCTTCTACACCCACCCGGAGATCGAGTTCTACCTGTTCAAGGACACCCCGCAGACCGGCGTCGAGCCGGTGCCGGTCGACCGCAGCGGCTACTTCGACCACACCGCGCAGTCGATGGGGGCGGACTTCCGCCGCGAGGCGATCACCATGCTCGAGGCGATGGGCATCTCGGTGGAGTTCAGCCACCACGAGGGCGGCCCGGGCCAGCAGGAGATCGACCTGAGGTACGCCGACGCGCTGAGCACCGCCGACAACATCATGACCTTCCGCACCGTCATCCGTGAGGTGGCGCTGAGCCAGGGCATCTGGGCGTCGTTCATGCCCAAGCCGTTCACCACCCACCCCGGCTCGGCCATGCACACGCACGTGTCGCTGTTCGAGGGCGACCGCAACGCGTTCTTCGAGGCGGGGTCGCAGTACCAGCTGTCCAAGACCGGCCAGCAGTTCATCGCCGGCATCCTCACCCACGCCAGCGAGATCACCTGCGTCACCAACCAGTGGGTCAACAGCTACAAGCGGCTGCTCGGCGGCGGCGAGGCGCCGTCGTACATCTGCTGGGGCCACAACAACCGCTCGGCCATGGTGCGCGTGCCGATGTACAAGCCCAACAAGGGCCAGTCGACCCGCATCGAGGTGCGCAGCGTCGACGCCGCGGCGAACCCCTACCTCGCGTACGCCGCCATCCTCGCGGCCGGCATGAAGGGCATCGAGGAGGGGTACGAGCTCCCGCGCGAGGCCGAGGACGACGTCTGGAGCCTGACCGAGCGCGAGCGCACGAGCATGGGCATCCAGCCGCTGCCGAAGAGCCTGTACGACGCGATCGGGATCGCCGAACGCTCCGAGCTCCTGGCCGAGACCCTGGGGGAGCACGTCTTCGACTTCTTCCTGCGCAACAAGCGCGCGGAGTGGGAGGAGTACCGGACGCAGGTGTCGGCGTTCGAGCGCGACCGGATGCTGCCGGTCCTGTGAGCCCCGCGACAGAGCCCGGGAGCCCCGGCAGCCCCGGCAGCCCTGAGGAGACGACACCTCGACGCGGTCCCCTCGAGCGGCAGCTCAACCTCGGGCTGATGGTCGTCATGGTCGTGGCCGCGCTGCTGGTCGTCTACGGCGTGGTCTTCACCATCGACGCCTGGGACGGCGACGGCGAGCGTTCGCGGTCCGAGGCGCTGGGCGTCTCCGTCGTGTTCCTGATCCTGCCCGGCGTCGTGGTCCTGTTCACGGCCTACTCCGCTCGTCGCCGACTGACGGCCCAGGTCGTGAGTGCCCGGCTGTTCAGCATCCTCGCCGGGGTCTTCGCCCTGCTGGCCGGACTGCCGGTGCTGACCACCGTCTTCGGCCTGGTCCTCGTGGTGTCGGGCCTGTTCACCCTCACCTGCGCGATCCTCCTCAAGCGAGAACAGCTGAGATGAGTGGACCGCGCATCGCCGTCGTCCAGCACGAGGCCGACTGCCCGCCCGCCCTCTTCGGTGACTGGCTCACCGATGCCGGGGCCGAGCTCGACATCTGCCACGCGTACGCCGCGGAGGACCTGCCCGACCCCGCGACGTACGACGCGCTCGTCGTGCTCGGCGGTGCGATGGGCGCCAACGACGACGCCGACAGCCCCTGGCTCGCCCCCGTGCGGATGAGGATCCGCACGCACGCGGCCGACGGTGTCCCGGTGCTGGGCATCTGCCTCGGTCATCAGCTCGCCGCCGTGGCCCTCGGCGGCGTGGTCGAGACGAACTCCCGGGGCCAGACGTTCGGCCTGCGCGACCTGGGCTGGACGCCCGACGCTCACCTCGACCCGCTGATGTCCACGGTCGCCACCCCGCGTCGCGGCGTGCACTGGCATGACGACGTGGTCACCGACGTGCCCGAGGGCACCGTCGTGCTCGCCCGGGCCGAGGGGGTCGAGGTCCAGGCGGCCAGGTTCGCGCCCACGGTGTGGGGGGTCCAGCACCACCCGGAGGTCGAGGCCGACCTGATCCGCCCGTGGGCCGTGGCCGACCGCGAGCTCCACCGGGCGCAGGGCCTCGACACCGACGCCGTCCTCGCCGAGATCGGCGCCGCGCGCGACGAGCTCGAGGCCGCGTGGCGGCCGCTCGCGGCCCGGTTCGTCGAGCTCACCGACCAGCACCGGTGACGTGACCAGATCCAGGACCAGCCGCAGCGACCTGTTGCGGCACGGGTTCGTCGACTCCGACCGCACCCTGGCGGGGATGGCCCAGCTGGGCGACCACGCCGAGCCGCTGGTCGCCCTGCTCGGACGCACCGCCGACCCGGACCTCGCCCTGGCCGGCCTGCTGCGGCTCGTCGAGGCCGTCAGTGCAGTCGAGGACCCGCTCGACCTGCTGAACGGGGTGGCCGACGACGAGGGCACCGCGATGCGGCTGCTCTGCGTGCTCGGCGCGAGCGAGGCGCTGACCGACCACCTGGTCCGACACCCCGAGCAGTGGCGCGAGCTCACCGACCCGACGCTCGGTAGCACCAGGCCCGCGGCGTACGCCGTGCGCGCCGGCCTGCTCGCTGCCGTGGGCGCCGACCCCCTCGCCGACGTCCCGGTCGCCACGCTGCCCGAGGGCCGGGCTCTCGACGCGATGCGCGTCGAGTACCGCCGGGTGCTGGTCCGGCTGGCGGCTCGCGACCTCGCCCACCACGTCAGCGTCGACGACGTGGCCGCCGAGCTGTCCGACCTCGCGGCCGGCACGCTCGACGCCGGCCTCGCGATCGCCCGCGCCAAGGTGGGGGAGGACGCCGCCTCCGTCCGCCTGGCCGTGATCGCGATGGGCAAGTGCGGCGGGCACGAGCTCAACTACGTCTCCGACGTCGACGTCATCTTCGTCCACGAACCGGTGGAAGGCGCCCCGGAGGCCATCGCCACCCGAGCCGCCACCCAGCTCGCCACTCAGCTGATGAGGGCGTGCTCGGAGCACACCGCCGAGGGGACCATCTGGCCGGTCGACGCGGCGCTGCGTCCCGAGGGCAAGTCCGGCCCGCTGGTCCGCACGATGGCGGGGATGCGCGGCTACTACGAACGGTGGGCCAAGACCTGGGAGTTCCAGGCGTTGCTGAAGGCCCGGCCGGTGGCCGGCGACCTGGAGCTCGGCCAGCAGCTCGTCGACCTGGTTGCCCCGATGGTCTGGGGAGTCGCCGGGCGCGACGGCTTCGTCGGCGATGTCCAGGCCATGCGGCGCCGGGTCGTCGAGACCATCCCGGCGCGGGAGGCCGAGCGGCAGCTCAAGCTCGGCGTGGGTGGGCTGCGTGACGTCGAGTTCGCGGTCCAGCTGCTCCAGCTGGTGCACGGACGCAGCGACGAGTCGCTCCGCGTCGGACCGACGCTCAGTGCTCTCGCGGCCCTGACGAGCGGCGGGTACGTCGGCCGCGCCGACGGCGAGGCCATGCACCAGGCGTACGCGTTCCTGCGCACTCTGGAGCACCGGATCCAGCTCTTCCAGCTGCGCCGCACCCATGTCGTCCCCAGCGACGAGGCCTCCCTGCGTCGGCTGGCGCGCGGCATGGGCTACGTGAAGGACGCCGAGGCCGCCCTCGACGACGACTGGCAGGGCTGGCGCCGCGAGGTCCGTCGCCTGCACGAGAAGCTGTTCTACCGCCCGCTGCTCGAGGCCGCGGCACGGATGCCCGACCAGATGACCGGCGACGAGGCCGGCCTCTCCGCCGACGCAGCCGCCTCGCGGTTGGCCGCCCTCGGGTTCGTGGACCCCAAGGCGGCGCTGCGCAACCTCGAGGCGCTGACCAGCGGCGTGACCCGGACAGCCAGCATCCAGAAGGCGCTGATGCCGGTGATGCTCGGCTGGTTCGCGGACTCGCCCGACCCCGACGCCGCCCTGTTCGGGTTCCGCCGGCTCAGCGAGTCGCTCGGCTCGACCCCGTGGTACCTCTCCACCCTCCGCGACGAGGGACACGTCGCCGAGCGGCTGGCCCGCGTGCTCGGCACCTCGCGCTTCGCGACCACGCTCATCGAACGCGAGCCGCTGGGCGTGCGGATGCTCGGTGAGGACCTGACCCCTCGCGACGTGGTCCAGCTGATGTTCGAGATGACCGCGTCGGCCGGCCGCCAGGACGACCTGGTCGAGGCGGTCCGCTCGATCCGTGCCGTGCGCCGCCGCGAGCTGTTGCGCCTCTCGGCCGGCGACCTGTTCGGCGAGATCGACGTGGCCGACGTGGGAGCGGGCCTGTCCCGGCTGACCGACGCCACGCTGGAGGCGACCCTCGAGGCCGTCGGACGCGCGGTCCGCGAGCAGCAGGGACTCGACGAGGCGCCGACCGCGATCGCGGTCGTGGCGATGGGGCGGTACGGCGGCTTCGAGCTGTCCTACGGCAGCGACGCCGACGTGATGTTCGTGCACGAGCCGGTCCCCGACGCCGACCCGCACGCCGCCTCGACGTACGCCCAGACCGTCGCCAACGAGCTCCGGCGCCTCCTCGCCCTGCCCATGACCGACCCGCCCCTCGAGGTGGACGCCGACCTGCGGCCCGAGGGCAAGCAGGGCCCCCTGGTGCGGTCCCTCGACTCCTACGCCGCCTACTACGCGAAGTGGTCGGCGGTCTGGGAGTTCCAGGCGCTGCTGCGCGCCGACGCGGTGGTCGGCGACGAGGGCGTCCGGCAGCGGTTCACCGAGCTCATCGACCCGCTGCGCTTCCCCGCCGCAGGCATCACCGACGCCGACGTGGCCGAGGTACGTCGGGTGAAGGCGCGCGTCGACCGCGAGCGGCTGCCGCGTGGTGCCGACCCCAACACCCACCTCAAGCTGGGCCGCGGCGGGCTGGCCGACATCGAGTGGACCGTGCAGCTGCTGCAGATGCGCCACGCGGGCGCCGAGCCGGCGCCTGCGAACGCCGCGGACCCTCGACGCCCTGGGCGCGGCCCGCGAGGCGGGCCTGCTGTCCGTCGCGGACGCGGACGTGCTGGTGCGTTCGTGGCGGATGGTCAGCCGGGTGCGGAACGCGGTCACGCTCGTGCAGGGCAAGGGCAGCGACCAGCTGCCGCGCGACCCGCGGACGAAGACCGCGATGGCCGCGGTCCTCGGCTACCCGCACGGTGGCAGCGACGAGATGGTCAACGACTACCTCAGGACCACGCGCCGCGCCCGCGCGGTCGTCGACCGGGTGTTCTGGGGCTGAGCCCACCGATCCGCCGATCCCGGCGTGGTGTGACTCCTGGGACGGGTGTGACATGGATCATCGAGGAGTGGACCAGCCCCTGGAGGTTCCTCGGCGCTTCTGCCCCTCGTGCGGGCAGTGGACGTCGGGACGCTTCCGCCCAGGTCCCGGCGCGCGCCCCGACGCCCGGTGCCCTCACTGCAAGAGCCTCGAGCGTCAACGGTTCCTCGCCGTCGTCACCTCGTGCCTGAGCCCCGTGGTCGAGGTCGGCACGCTGCTCGACATCGCACCCGCACCGTGCACGACCGCCATCCTCCGCGAGCTCGCGCCCCAACGACACATCCGGATGGACATCGGGTACGACGACCGCGGGGTCGACCTCCTGGGCTCGGTCACCGCGATCCCGCTCCAGACGGGCAGCGTCGACATGCTCGTCTGCTACCACGTGCTGGAGCACGTACCCGACGACATGGCGGCGATGCGCGAGCTCGCCCGGGTGCTGGCCCCAGGAGGCGTGGGCCTGGTGCAGGTACCGATCCGCTTCGGCATGCCGACCGACGAGGACCTCTCGGCCGACGAGGCCGAACGGGTGCGCCGGTTCGGTCAGCACGACCACGTCCGCTACTACGGCGACGACTTCGAGCAGCGACTGCTCGACTCCGGTCTCGTGTTCACCCGTGTCTCGCCGCGGTCGCTGGTGGGGGAGCGGGTCTGCACCGTGCTCGGCCTCATCCCGGACGAGTGGGTCTGGGTGGTCCGCAGCTCGGTGCACGCCGAGGGTGAGGTCGCGCCGCTCGTCGTTCCCCCGCCGACAGGGCTGACCCGCGCCCTCGACGCGATGGTCGAGGCCTGGCTCGCCGACCTGGTCCGGCTGAGCCACGCGCAGCGGCGCGCCCGCCGCCTGCGGACCGAGCTGGACTCCCGACCGCGGTCGTTCGGGTCGCGACTGCGGGCCAGGGTTCCGGGACGTCGGCACCTGTCGGCATGATCGAGGCATGACCTCCACCGCTGCTCGGGCGACCGAGCTGCTAGCCCTCCACGCCAGCCCGAAGATCCTCACGCTCGTCAACATCTGGGACGTCGCGAGCGCCAAGGCCGTCGCGTCGGTCGAGGGCACGACCGCCCTGGCCACCGCCAGCCACGGCATCGCCGCGACCTTCGGCTATCCCGACGGTGAGCAGATCCCCGTCGACCTGATGCTCGAGATGGTCGGCCGGATCGCGGCGGCCGTGGACCTGCCGGTCACCGCCGACCTCGAGTCGGGGTACGGCGATCCCGCCGGCACGATCCGGCGCGCCGTGGGTCTCGGCATCGTCGGCGCCAACCTCGAGGACAGGATGAAGCCGCTCGCCGAGGCGACCGCGGCGGTTGCCGCGGCGCTCGGCGCTGCCGACGCGGAGGGCGTACCCGACTTCGTCCTCAACGCCCGCACCGACGCGTTCGTCCGTGCCGGCGACCAGGACCGGCGCGAGGTGCTCGAGGAAGCGGTCCTCCGCGGGCGGGCCTACCTCGAGGCCGGCGCACCATGCGTCTTCGTACCCGGCCTGCTCGACGAGAACGAGGTCGAGACCCTCGTCGAGGCGTTCGGACCCGGCCGACTCGCCCTGATCGGTGCGCCGGGCATGCCGCCGTCCAGTCGGCTCCAGCAGCTCGGCGTGGCCCGGTTGAGCTTTGGTCCGTACCCCCAGCGCGTCGCCCTCACCGCGCTCCAGGAGCTGGTCGAGGCGGTGGAGGACGGCGTCCCTCCGGGCACCAGGATGCTGACGTGAACGAGGTCCTCGAGAAGTTCCGCGAGGTCGCGCGTACCTGCGGGGAGGACGTGTTCTCGACCCCGCGCAGGACACCCGTGGAGGCCATGACCGACGTCGCGCGGGCCGCCGAGGAGCTCGGCATCGACCAGTGGGACGTCTACGCCGAACGCGGCGCGGTCGCCCGGCTCGAGGAGGAGGTCGCCATCCTGCTGGGCAAACAGACCGCCGCGATGTTCCCCAGCGGCGTGATGGCCCAGCAGGCTGCGCTCCGCGTGCACTGCGACCGGGCCGGCTCGCTGCGCGTGGGAGTCCCCCAGCTGTCCCACCTCCTGCTGCACGAGGACGACGGCCCGAGGGTCCTGCACGGCTTCCGCTTCGAGCACCTGTCGACGGGCCGTGCGCTGCCCACGGTCGAGGACCTCGACCGGCTCGGCGACGGCCTCGCGGCCGTGCTCCTCGAGCTGCCCCTGCGCGACGCCGGGTGCCTGCTGCCGGAGTGGGACGACCTCACGGCGCTCTCCACGAGGGCTCGCGCGCTCGGTGCGGCGGTGCACGTCGACGGCGCCCGGATCTGGGAGAGCCAGCCGTTCTACGACCGCCCGCTCGACGAGATCGCCGCCGTCGCCGACAGCATCTACGTGTCCTTCTACAAGGGGCTCGGTGGTCTGGCCGGCGCGTGCCTGGCCGGTGACGAGGACCTCGTCGCGGAGGCCCGGCGCTGGCGCAAGCGGATGGGCGGCACGCTGTTCCACCTCACGCCGTACGCCGTCGCTGCCCTCGTGGGGCTGCGCGAGCACCTGCCGCGGATGGGGGAGTACGTCGCGTGGGGCCGCGCCCTCGCGGCGCACCTGGTGGCGGCAGGGATCACGGTGAACCCGACCCCGCCGCACACCAACACCTTCGAGCTGTTCGCCGAGGGCGAGGCCGACGCCGTCAACCAGCGGGCCATCGCCTTCATGGAGCGCACGCTGATCCAGCCGTGCGGCGCGTGGCGGCCGGCCGACGTCCCGGGGTGGACGACGTGCGAGGTGGCCGTGCACGCGTCGGCACTGCCGCGGGACCCCGCCGAGGTGGGCGCCTGGCTGCGCGAGGTCGTCGGGGTGGCGTGAGAGGGGATCGCGCCGGACGACGGCGGCCGTGGCTCTCGGCTGCGGTGCGGCGCGATCCCCGCGCCGGCCAGGGAGGACCTAGTCTCGTCCAGCCACGAGCCGACGCTGCCCTCCCCCGTGGGTGAAACCCCAGCCCTCAGCAGCCACCCCCTCTACACGAAGCCGCGCGAGCGGTCCCGACGATGGTGGTGATCTGTCCAAGGACTCGACACACGACCTGCTGGCGCCAGCAGTCCGGCATCGCTGCCGGTGAGGCATCAGGGAACGGGATCCCCCGACAGCACACCAACACGGGCGTCATCGGGGTCCGGGACGACAAGAGCGTTGTCACCGTACGCCCCGTATTCGCGGGACGGCAAGGCAGTAGGGTCGAGAGGCCAGGTGCGGCTCCACCCCGGGGACCCGCTCGGGCCTGGCTCGGTCAGGTGGAAGGTCTCGCGTGAACAACACCGAGTCGTCCGCGTGGGCGGCTGAGCAGCGTCGCCACCGGGCCCTCGCGATGCTCGACGGCGTGTCGGCCGACGGGGATCTCCACGGGCTGACGTCCGCGCTCCAACGAGTCTGCCGTGCAGCCGTCGCCGCGCTCGACCTGTGCGGTGCCGCGGTGCACGTGATGGCCGAGAGCGAGGCGACGGGTGTCGCCGCCTCCTCCGACGCCGAGGCCCGCGCCGTCGCCGAGCTGCAGTTCACCGCCAACGAGGGCCCGGCCCTGGTCGCGTTCCGCACCCGGCGACCCGTGCTCGTCCCCCTGCTCGACGTGGCCCTCGACCGCTGGCCCGGTTTCGCCGCGCTCGCCTGGGCACGCGGAGTGCGCGCGGTGTACTCCTTCCCCCTCCAGCAGGGCGCCGTCTCCTTCGGCGTCCTCGACCTGTACGCCGCCCGGCCCGGCCCGCTGGATGCCGACGGGTTGGCGATGTGCGGGAGCCTCGCCGGGCTGGCCACCGACTTCCTGCTCGACGGAGAGACCGTCACCAGGGATGGCGACCTCGACGCCGGGTTGTCCACCTCGCTGGTGGACCGGGCCAGGATCCACCAGGCACAGGGGATGGTGATGGTGGATCTCCGGGTGTCCCTGGCCGAGGCGCTGTCCCGCATGCGGGCCCGGGCGTTCGCGTCGGACGCCACGTTGCTGGACGTGGCCGACCAGGTGATCGCCGGGATCCTGACAGCCGAGGCCTGGTCGCTGGCCGGCACCACTGACGGGACGACACCATGACTATCCTGACCATGGAGGAGGCCGCATGATCGGCATCGAACGGCTCGCGGACGTTTTCGTCGGGGTGGCGGACACCCTCGTCGCAGACTTCGACGTCATCGACTTCCTGCACACCGTCGCCGGCCACGCGACGGAGATGTCGGGCGGGTCGGCGGCGGGCCTGATGCTCTCGGACCTCCACGGTGGTCTGCAGCACGTGGGCGCGTCCGACGAGAGCGCCCGGCTCCTCGAGCTCTTCCAGGTCCAGCACGAGGAGGGTCCCTGCCTCGACTGCCACCGCACGGGGCAACCGGTCACCGTCGGTGACCTGGCCGCGGAGGCCTCGCGCTGGCCGGCGTTCAGCGAGCGTGCGTTGGCGTCGGGCGTCAGGTCGGTGCATGCCTTCCCCATGCGGCTGCGCGACCAGGTGATCGGCGCCCTGAACGTCTTCGGCACCGATCCGCGCCCTCTGGATCGAGAGGAGGCACGCGTGGTCCAGGCCCTGGCCGACCTCGCGACGATCGCGATCATCCAGGAGCGGCTGATCCGGCAGGCGGAGCTCCTGACCGAGCAGCTGCAGTTCGCCCTCAACAGCCGGGTCGTGATCGAGCAGGCGAAGGGTGCCGTCGCCCGGTCCCTCGGTGTCTCGGTCGAGGAGGCCTTCGACCTGATGCGGGGCCACGCCCGACGCGAGCGGATCGGCCTCACCGACCTCGCGTTGCGCGTCGTGCAGTCTCCTGAGGGGCCGCAGCTGCTGCGTCCCGGCTCCTGAGCCGGTATGGGTCAGACGACGTCGGCCGTGGAGCCGATCGCCGAGGCGCTGCCCCGGATGCAGGCGCTCGCCTCTCGTCTGTGGACGCCCGAGGCGCGTCACCACCCGGGTCAGCTCGCGTGGAGCTACGCCTACGGCCCGCCCGAGGTGCTCCACCACGGACCGGCCGTCGTGTTCGGCCGCGACGACGAGGTGGTCGCGTGGGCCTGGGCGGAGTCCGACGACTGGATGGAGCTGTGCGTCGACCCCACCGCCCTGGACGCCGGTGACGCCGCCATCGGCTGGTTCCTCGACCGGGCCGGCGGGTCGGCCGTGCGGACCATGGTGCTCGACACCGAAGAGCATGTGATCGCGCTGCTCGACCGGGCCGGGTTCGTGGTCGAGGACGGCCCCTGGTTCACCCACCACCACCTCGACCTGGCCGACCTCGAGGACCTCGAGGTCGGGGGATACACGTTCCGGCACGTCGAGCTCGACGAGGCGGCGCACCGGGCCGCGTGCCACCGCGACGCGTGGAGCGCCACGTCGGCGGTCAGCACGGGTGCGTACGAGCGGCTGATGCGGACGCCGCCCTACCGCCCCGACCTCGACTGGGTCGCCCTCGACGCTTCGGGGCGGATGGTCGCCTCGGCGTGCGTGTGGCTGGACCCGGCAACCGGCGCGGCCCTGGTCGAGCCGGTCGGCTGCCTGCCCGAGCACCGCGGCCGAGGCCTCGCGGGGGCGGTGAGCGCCGCCGCCCTCCGGGCGGCTCGTGACGCGGGCGCGACCACCGGTCTGGTGTGCCCTCGCGGAGACGACGGCTACCCCGTACCCATGCGCGTGTACCAGCGGATGGGCTTCCAGCCCGGCCCTCGCACCATCACCCTCGTGCGCCCCACGATGCTCGCCTGAGGGGTACACCGGCCTGTTCCACCCCTCGGGGTGGTTTTCGGTCGTGCGCCTTGACGGGCCGAAGTGACCGCTGCCACGGTGATGTAACCGGTTACAGAAACCGGTTACATCCCAGACAGAGAGGTGGCGGACCCCGTGGCGACCACGATCCGGGACGTGGCACACCGCGCCGGTGTCTCGATCGCCACCGTCTCCCGCGCGCTGCGTGACGCCACGAGCGTCACCCCCGAGACCCGGGCGCGGGTCACCCAGGCGGCCGCCGACCTCGAGTACGTGCCGAGCCAGCTCGGGCGCCAGCTCGCCCAGGGCCGCCACGCCGCCAACGGCATCGTCTTCCCCGACCTGTCGGGCCCGTACTACGCCGAGGTCGTCCTCGGCTACGAGTCCGTGGCGGCCCAGCTCGACCGGTCGGTGCTGATCCTCTCCACCCGTGGACGGCGCGACGCCGACGCCCTGGTCACCGGGCTCGCGGCCCGCTGCGACGGCCTGGTCGTGCTCGGCCCGACGGTCGACGACGAGGTGGTGCACCGGCTGAACCGCCGTGGCACTCCCATCGTGCTGGTCGCCCGTACCCCGCTCGTCGACGTCGACTCGGTCAACGCCGAGAACAACGCCTCCGGAGCGCTGCTCGGCGAGCACCTCGTCGCCGCCGGAGCGCGGACGATCCTCTTCGTCGGCGACCCCGACGCGACGGCCGACGTCACCGAGCGCTTCGCGGCCGTCAAGGCCGCGGCGGAGCGCGACGGGGCGAGCGTGAGCGTCGAGCCCGTACCCGACTTCAGCGAGGAGGCCGGCGTGCACGCCGCCCGCCAGGCCCTGGCGAGACGGCGGACGACGAAGTCCCTCCCCGACGCCTTCGCCTGCGCCAACGACGAGCTGGCCCTCGGGCTCATGATCGGCCTGCGCGACGCCGGTCTCCGCGTCCCCGAGGACGCCATCGTCTCCGGCTGGGACGACGTGATGGCGGCCAGGTACGCCGGGCTGACCACCGTCCGCCAGCCGATGCGCGACCTCGGCGTCCGCGCCGCCCAGCTCCTCGACCAGCTGATCCACGGGACCCGTGAGACCCCCGTCCACGAGGTCCTCCCCACCGAGCTCATCGTCCGTCAGAGCACCACACCCACCGCAGGAGGAACCACCCGATGAACAGATCTCGGAAACCCGCGATCCGACGCCCGTTGGTCGCCATGTCCACGGCGGCCCTCGCCCTCACCATGACCCTGGGCGCCTGCGGTCGTGACGAGGGCGGCAGCGCCGCCGAGGGCCAGGGGGAGGCCATCTCCGACGGCAAGGCCTCGGGCACGATCGAGGTCTGGGCCATGGGCACCGAGGGCGACGTCCTCGGCGACTTCGTGTCGGACTTCTCCGACGCCAACCCCGACGCCGACGTCAAGGTGACGGCCATCCCGTGGGAGGCCGCGCACGACAAGATCGCCAACGCGATCGCGTCCGGCGAGACGCCGGACGTGACCCTGGTCGGTACGACCTGGATGGGCGAGTTCGCCGAGAGCGGCGGCATCGACCCCACGCCCGAGGGCCTGGTCGACGAGGCCGACTTCTACGACGGCGCCTGGGGTTCCACCGAGGTGGGCGGCACGTCCTACGGCGTCCCGTGGTACGTCGAGACCCGGGTCCTCTACTACCGCACCGACCTGGCCAAGAAGGCAGGCTGGGAGGAGCCCCCTGCCAGCTGGGACGAGCTGAAGCAGTTCGCCACCGACCTGCAGGACAAGGCCGACGTCGAGTACGGCATCAGCCTCCCCGCCGGCGGCGGCGGCTCGTGGCAGACCTTCATGCCGTTCGCGTGGTCCAACGGGGCCGCGCTGACCAACGAGGACGGCACCGAGTACACGATCGACTCCCCGGAGATGACCGAGGCGCTCGAGTACTACCAGACGTTCTTCGACGACGGCCAGTCCTCGACCGCCCTGCTCGACGCGGGTGAGCTCGAGAGCGGCTTCGCCGACGGCACGTTCGGATCGTTCATCTCCGGTCCGTGGCACACGGGGCTGGTCGAGGACGCCGGCGTCAAGC
Source organism: uncultured Actinomycetota bacterium (assembly GCA_963708915.1). Taxonomy (GTDB): domain Bacteria; phylum Actinomycetota; class Actinomycetes; order Propionibacteriales; family Nocardioidaceae; genus Nocardioides. The sequence continues at coordinate 148,416 of CAVPUJ010000002.1, read as the reverse complement.
AGGACCAGTACGCCGTCGTGCCGCTGCCCGGCAAGGACAGCGCCCCCGGCACCTCGTTCACCGGTGGTGGCGACCTGGCCGTCTTCAGCGACTCCGACAACAAGGACGGCGCCTGGAAGTTCGTCCAGTGGCTGAGCGAGCCCGAGACCCAGCAGGCGTTCTACGACGAGATCGGCGACCTCCCGGCCGTCAAGTCCGCCTGGGACACCGGCGAGCTCGCCGACGACCCCCAGCTGCAGGTCTTCGGCCAGCAGCTCGAGAGCGCCCTCGCCCCGCCGGCCGTGCCGACGTGGGAAGAGGTGGCCGCGGCGGTCGACAGCGAGATCGAGAAGGCCACCAAGGGCGACACCGACGCGGCCGACGCCGTGTCCGCCATGCAGAAGCAGGCCGCGTCGATCGGCACCGGACTCTGACATGTCAGTGACCACCGAGGTCTCCTCCCCGGATCGCGGCCACAAGCCGCGGTCCGGGGGTGGCTCCTCCCGGAGCCGCCACGTCGACCCGACCCGGCGCCAACAGGCGCTGGCCGCCTGGGTGCTCGCGCTGCCGTTCACCCTGCTGTTCCTGGCGTTCACGCTGGGGCCGGTGCTGGCCAGCTTCGGCATGAGCTTCACCGACATGCGACGGGCCGACATCCGCTCGCCGTTCGCCGTGGCGTTCGTGGGGCTCGACAACTACGTGAAGCTGCTCGAGGACCCGGTCTTCCGCAAGGTCACGGTCAACACGCTGCTCTACCTGGTGCTGGGCGTGCCGCTCACCATGGCGGTCGCTCTCGGGGTGGCCGTGCTCCTCAACCGCATCGTCCGGTTCAAGGGCTTCTTCCGGGTCGGCTACTACCTGCCCGTCGTGACCAGCATCGTGGCCGTCTCCGTGGTCTGGAAGTACCTGTACCGCGACAACGGGGGAGTCTTCAACACCATGTTGTCGTGGGTCGGCGTCGACGGGCCGGCCTGGCTCGACAGCACGACGCTGGCGCTGCCGTCGCTGATCGTGATGGCCGCGTGGCGCAACTTCGGCACGCTGATGATCATCTTCCTGGCCGGTCTCCAGACCATCCCCAAGGAGATGAACGAGGCCGCCGAGGTCGACGGCGCCACGGGGTGGGGTCGGTTCCGCTACATCACCCTGCCCATGCTGCGTCCCGTGCTGCTCTTCGGTGCGGTGATCACCGGGATCGGCTACCTCCAGTTCTTCGAAGAGGCGTTCGTGATGACCAAGGGCGGCCCCCTCGACTCGACCCGCTCGGTCACCTACTTCACCTTCGACCAGTTCGGCTTCGGCAACTTCGGGCTCGCCGCCGCCGCCAGCTACCTGCTCTTCCTCGCCGTCGTCCTGCTCACGTTCGTGCAGTTCAGGTTGCTGGGGGAGCGCGACGACAAGGTCAGCAAGAAGACGGCCAAGAAGGCCGAGCAGGCACGGAAGGAGGCACTGTCATGAGCTCTAGGACCGTGGACCGCGACACCATGCCCGCACTGGTCGAGGACACGGACGCGATCGCGCCCCCCTCGGGTGGAGGAGACGACTACGAGACCGCCCCGCGCTGGATCTACGTCCTGCTCGCCGGCGGTCTGTTCCTCGTCGTGGCGCCCTTCATGTGGATGTTGCTGTCGTCGTTCAAGCCCGAGCGCGAGGTGCGCGCCGTGCCGCCGTCGTGGTGGCCGGAGACGATCACGCTCGAGAACTACGACCGCCTGTTCACCCAGCTCGACTTCCCGACGTACTTCATGAACTCCGTCATCGTCGCGCTCGCCGTGACGGTCGGGAACATGGTCTTCTGCTCGATGCTCGGCTACGCCCTGGCGAAGCTGGACTTCCCGGGCAAGAAGGCGCTGTTCATCGTCGTGCTCGGCACCCTGATGGTCCCCGGCGTGGTGACCTTCGTGCCGCTGTTCGTGATCACCACCAAGATGGGACTGACCAACACCCTTCTGGGCATGATCCTGCCGTTCCTGGCCGGACCGTTCGGGGTGTTCCTCATGCGGCAGTACATCCTGACGCTGCCCGACGAGCTCATCCAGGCCGCACGCATCGACGGCGCGGGGGAGATGCGGATCTTCACCTCCGTGATCCTGCCGCTGTGCGGGCCCGCGCTCGCGACGCTCGGGATCCTGACGTTCCTCGGCTCGTGGAACAACTTCCTGTGGCCGCTCGTGGTGGCCCAGACCGAGGACAAGTACACGCTGCCCGTCGCCCTGGCGCTCTACGCCGTCGGCCAGAACGCCACCCAGTACGGACTGCTGCTGGCTGGCTCGGTCGTGGTGGTGGTCCCCGTCCTCGTGCTGTTCCTGTTCCTGCAGCGCCACATCATGCAAGGCATCGCCATGACGGGCATCAAGTAGCGCCCGTCCCGCCCTTCCACCTGTACCTCGGAACAAGGAGAAGAAACCGTCATGCGCTTGCGCACCCCACTGAACACCGGCCTGGCCGTCCTCGGGTCGGCCGCCCTCGCCCTCGGGATCCTGAGCGCCGGCACCACGCCGGCTGCCACCGGCACCGCCGGCCCGGCCGCGTCCGCGTCGAAAGAGCCCGTGCTCGACACCTACCTGCGCGACACCTGGCGGTCGTTCACCGGCATGGTCGACCCGGCCACCGGCCTGGTGTCCGACAACGTCGGCGGGGACCTGGAGAGCTCGACCCGCGCCGGCTACACCTCGCCGACCAACATCGGCGCGTACCTGTGGTCGACCACCGTCGCGCACGACACCGGCCTGATCGGCCGCAAGGAGTCCCGCGCCCGGATCAACCAGACGCTCGACACCGTGGCCACCCTGGAGAAGCACGAGCCGTCGGGCATGTTCTACAACTGGTACGACCCGAAGACCGGCGCGAAGCTGACCACGTGGCCCGAGGGCAACCACGACCCGGTCTACCCGTTCCTCTCGAGCGTCGACAACGGGTGGCTGGCCACCGGCCTCAAGGTCGTCGCGCAGTCCGACAAGAAGCTGGCCGCGAAGGCCAACGCCATCCGCAGCCAGATGGACTTCAGCTTCTTCTACGACGAGGGTGCCGGCGCCAAGCTCACGGCCGACCAGCCCGTCGGTGGCCAGATCAGCGGCGGCTTCTGGGACGAGCAGCCTCCCGGCTGCTCGCAGCTGCTGGCCCTCAAGCCCGGCACCGAGCCGGTCTACCAGACCTGCCACCGCTACGGCGCGTTCAACACCGAGCCGCGGATGGCGTCGTACCTCGGCATCGCCGCGGGCCAGATCCCGGCCAAGCACTACTGGGGTCCCGTCCGCACGTTCTACAACGACAACTGCGACTACAGCTGGACCGAGACCAAGCCGGTCGGCTCGTGGCAGAGCTACGACGGCATCCCGGTCTTCGAGGGCGCTCTGCCCTACCGCGACATCAACGTGGTCCCGACCTGGGGCGGCAGCATGTTCGAGGCGCTGATGGTGCCGCTGTTCGTGCCCGAGGACAAGTGGGGCCCGCGAAGCTGGGGCGTCAACCACCCGTTGTACGTCCGCGGCCAGATCGAGCACGGTCTCGACGACGCGCAGTACGGCTACTGGGGCTTCTCGCCGTCGAACAACCCGGCGGGCGGCTACCGCGAGTACGGCGTCGACGCGCTCGGCATGGACGCCGGCACGGGCGGCAGCACCGGTGCCGGTGGCTACACCAGCGACCAGCAGCGCACCGACTGGAACCAGCCGTACGAGGGCTGCCGTGACGGTGACCCGACCCCGCCCGCTGCGTCGGAGTACGGCGACGGCGTGGTCACCCCCCACGCGTCCTTCCTCGCCTACCGCTACGCCCCGGCGGCCGCGCTGGCCAACCTGGCCAAGCTGCGCGCGAACTTCGACGCCTACGGGGTCGGCGGCTTCTACGACGCCGTCGACGTCGGCACCGGCCAGGTGAGCAAGCGCTACCTGTCCCTCGACCAGGGCATGATCATGGCCGCGCTCGGCAACGCGCTCGCCGGCGACGACATGCGTCGCTACGTCTCGAAGGGCGCGATGGAGGACAAGCTCCGGCCGATGATGCGGCAAGAGGTCTTCGCGGCGGGGGTGCGCTGATGACCGACGCCCACGACGAGTCGGCCCGGCAGGACTGGGAGAACCGGATCGGGACGCGGAGCGGGGTCGCCTTCGGCGGCAACGCGCCGCGACTCGACCCGCCCAAGGACCTGGAGGCTCTCCCGGGGGCACACCAGGTCACGCTCACCTGGTCGCCGGTGGCGGGAGCCATCGGCTACCAGGTGTACGCGGCCCCGACGGCCGACGGCCCCTGGGAGCCCGTGGACCACGCCGGCCGCGACGTGCTGGCGGTGCCCCACCCGCCGTACGCCGACACGACCGGCGCGCCGGGGGAGACCCGGTGGTACTCGGTGACCTCGCTCTCCGACGTGCATGTCGAGGGTGAGCGCTGCGAGCCCGTCTCGTCGGCCTCGCAGGAAGGACCGGCCGCGGGCGTCACCGTCGAGGTCGACGCCGCCGACGAGCTGGGCACCCTGCCACGCCCGTGGCGGCCGATGATCGGCAGTGAGCACCTCTCGCACCTGTTGTCGACCGACTCGACCGGCGGCCGCGTGATCGGTGAGGAGCTCACGTCCGCGCTGAAGGCGGCGCACGACGAGCTCGGTGTCAGCCACGTGCGGGCGCACGCGATCCTCGGTGACGACCTCGGTGTCTACCGCGAGGTCGACGGCGAGCCGGTGCACGACTTCGCCGGCGTCGACCGGGTCTACGACCACCTGCGCTCGATCGGGATGTACCCCGTCGTCGAGCTGTCCTTCATGCCGCACGACCTCGCGTCCGACCCGTCGAAGACGGTGTTCGAGTACGCCGCGATCGTCTCGCCGCCGAAGGACTGGGGCCGCTGGCACGACCTGATCCGCGACCTGGTCGCGCACCTGGCCGACCGCTACGGCATCGAGGACCTCGTCGAGCACTGGTCGTTCGAGGTCTGGAACGAGGCCAACCTCGAGGTGTTCTGGTCGGGCACGCCGGAGGAGTACCTCCGGCTCTACGACGTGACCGCCACCGCCGTCCGTGCGGTCGACCCTCGCCTGCGCGTCGGCGGGCCGTCGTCGGCGGCGTCCGGCTGGGTCGAGGAGCTCCTCGCCCACGCCGAGCGCGCGGGGTCGCCGGTCGACTTCGTCACCACGCACACCTATGGCAGCCCACCGCTGGACTTCCGGCCGATGCTGGAGCGGTACGGACGCGAGGGCACGCCCATCTGGTGGACCGAGTGGGGCGTCACGCCGACGCACTTCAACGAGGTCAGCGACGCGGTGTTCGCGGGGACCTTCCTGCTGCGGGGGATGGCCTCGTGCATGGGCCCCGGGATCGAACCGCGGGTCGAGGCGTTGTCGTACTGGGTGGTCTCCGACCACTTCGAGGAGCTCGGCCGCCCGCCTGCTCTCCTGCACGGGGGCTTCGGCACCCGCACGGTCGGCGAGCTGCGCAAGCCGCGCTGGTGGGCCCTGGCCCTCCTGGAGCGGCTGTTCCCCGACCGGCTCGGCGTCACGCTGACCGGCGACGGCGCCGGTTCGCTGGTCGAGGCCATCGGCTCGCGCTCGCCGTCCGGCGAGGTGGGCGTCCTCGCGTGGAACCTGACGCTCGACCAGCTGAAGGCGTCCGGCTCGGCCGACCTGGCCCGCCCGGTCACCGTCGCGGTCACCGGCCTCGAGCCGGGGGCGTCCTACGTCGTCCACCACGACCGCGTCGACGACGACCACTCCGACATCGCGTCGGTGTGGGGCCGGATCAAGGACGCCGACCAGGCCTGGCCGACCGACGAGCAGTGGTCGCAGCTACGCGCGGCCGACCGCCTCGACGTCCTCGGCCCCGACGAGACGTTCGTCGCCGGCTCCGACGGCCGCCTCGAGGTCACCTTCGACCTCCCCATGCCCGCGATGTCGTTCCTGACGTTCACGCCGGCCTGACGGGCAGCGGTCGTGCCCTTCTCGCCTGTCGGGGTGAGCCACGGGGCCACCGTGGATGACACGGTGGTGGTTGGGATTACCGGTACGGTGTGGCCGCAAGGTCACGAGGCCCCGAAGGCGCCACGGGTCCGTCCCTGAGGACCGCCCGCCCAGCACCGGTCGGGCGGTCCTCGCCTTCGAGCTCAGAGCACGTGCTCGCCGTACATCTCGCCGAGCGGGTCGGCGATCAGCTCGATCCGGGCGCCGTCGGGGTCGGTGAAGTAGACCGAGACCCCGCTGTGGATCGCGTGCTCGACACCCGCCTCGACGAACCGGTCCACGATCGCCTGCCAACGCTCGGGCTCCACCGAGATCGCCAGGTGGTGCAGGCCGCCGAGCACCTCGGCGTACGGGCCGACCTCGAGGCCGGGGAAGTCGAAGAACGCCAACAGGTTGCCGTTGCCGATGTCGAAGAAGAAGTGCGAGGAACCGGCGTAGTCGCGGTTCTCGATCAGCTCCGTCAGGGGAAAGCCCAGCAGGTCCTGGTAGAAGCGCACGGTCCGCTCCACGTCACTGCTGATCAACGCCGTGTGGTGCAGGCCGCGGGCCGTCGACGCCGGGCGTTCGCCGGGCGGTCGCAGGTACGTCTCACGGACGCGCTGCCGCTCGGCCTCGATCGCGGTCAGGTCTGGCTCGGTCCCCGTCATCGTGGCCTCTCCATGTAGAGCTCGGTGAACTCCGCGCACCGGCCGTCGCCGTCGAAGCGGATCAGGAAGCAGTTGTCGAACGTCCGGGTCACCGGACCGTCCGGGTGGTCCTGGTAGACCGAGGTGCCGCGCGCGACGACGGTGTCACCCTCCACGGCGTACGGCGTGTAGTGGGCGTCGTACGTCCCCGGCGCGTCCCGCGTGGACGAGCCCGCAGCGTTGCTCTCGCCGAGCCACGCGTCCACCACGGCCTCGCGGCCGACGAGCGGCTCGTCGTACGGGTGGAAGCGGTAGGTGACGTCCTCGGCGAAGAGCGCCCCGATGTCGTCGCGGTCGTAGGACTTCCACGCCGACACGTAGTCGTCGAGCCAGCGCTGGGCTGTCGCGCGATCCATGCCTCCGACCTTAGGTGGTCGAGCCGAGGCATCCGTCATCTCGCTATGGCCCTGTCGATCTCGCAGGCGTACCCTCGATGAGCCGAGCGCTCTCGTTCCTGAAGCGCGTGGCAGGGGGGACTTACCCAGTCCCTGGGGGCGTCCGCCTCTTTCTGCATGGAAGCGGACGGCTCGCCGCAAACAACGACGGTCGCCGTCACATCCGGGGGGAAGGTGGCGGCGACCTTCGTCTGCTGCGTCCACGGGACGATCCGGCGCGACTTTCGCGGTCTGGGACCGCTGGCACAGGTCACGACGTTCGGGTTCGCCGCCAGCTGCCGAGCCGCCGCCTGGCGGCGCCGACCCCGCCCGAGCCCCCCGACGTCGAGCGGGGCCGACTGTGCCTCCTTGCATATACCTCGTGAGCGAGTACGTCTACGGGCAGGTGATAACTGGTCACGTGGCCGAATTTGTCTGGACACCTGACAAGCCTGGGGGCCGGGGCGAGGGCGAGCATGACGCCGAGTGCCTAGCCCATCGGGTTCGCCGTCGACGCTGCCGATCGAACCGTCGGTCGCGTGGACGTGTGCAGATCACCCTAGGTAGGCCGTCGTCGGCACCCGGTGAGCGTCAGACGCTGTCGTCACGAGGCGAGCGCGACGCGGTGAACGCCCGGTGGGACATTTCGAACGACGCGATGAGATCCATCAACAGGGCAGACGCCGCTTCGGCGATGCGCTGGGCCTCGTCGGTGTCGCGGGCGGTCGCGAGCACGTCGAGGAAGATCTCGTGGTGGACGCGAACCACGTCGAGGAGGCCGATCGACTCGCGCATGGCGTCGCGGCCGAGCTCGTAGGCGTGCCTCAGGCTCGCCTCGTCGCGCTGCGAGAGGTACCTCAGCATCAGGGGCGTGTAGTCGAGTCGGAAGCGGACCAGCGGTTCGGACACGCGGTCACACGCCCGACTGCGAACGCCGTCGGGTCACGAAGCCAGGCACTGGAGTCCCTCTTCGAGGTCCAGTGCTGTCTGCACCAACGGCATGTGGACCGCCAGTCTCACGAGCGCCATCGCCACGTCGGGCGCGATCCCGACCACGACGGTGCGGGCACCGCGCAGCCTCGCCATGTAGGCCAGGTTGCCCAGCGTGCGTGCGGCGAAGGAGTCGAGGACGTCGAGTGCGGCGACGTCGATCAGGATGCCGCGGCAGCGCTGCCTTCCCACGCGGTCGAGCAGGTCACGTTGCAGCCGGACGAGCTGCTCGTCGTCGAGGGCCGTGTGGATCGAGACGATGAGGTTGGGCCCCTGCGTCAGGATCGAGGCCGGAACGGGGGCCAGGGTGTTACCCGCTGCGTCAGTGGTCATCCGGCACCTTCGAGACCCTGAACCCCAACTGGCGCTCGGCCTCCTCGATGCCGCCCTGGAGGTCGCCGACGGTGTGCATCTTGCTCAGGTCGACCCCGATGGTGACGAGCGTCTGGGCGATGTCGGAGGACAGGCCGGTGATGATCACGTCAGCGCCCATGAGCCGCGAGGCGGTGACCGTGTCGACCAACGAGTTGGCGACCGCTTCGTCGACGTTGGGGACACCGGTGATGTCGATGACCACGAGCTTCGCCCGGTGGGCCCGGATCCCGTGCAGGAGCTGTTCGGTCAGCTGCTGTGCCCGGGCCGTGTCGAGGACGCCGATGATGGGCAGGATGAGCAGGCGTTCGCGGACCTGCAGGACGGGGGTCGAGAGCTCGAGCAGGGCGTCCTGCTGGTCGCGGATGACCCGTTCGCGTTGTTCGACGAAGCTCACGGCCACGGTGTTGGCGATGCGGTTGGCGGCCGGCTCGTAGGCGTCCAGCACCCGGTTGAGGAGGTCGAAGTCCTCGCGGTACTTCTCGAACAGCGAACGCGCCAGGACGTCGCGGAGCAGCAGGACGATGCCGACCACTTCGTGGGTCTCCACGCCGCGCGGGATGATCCGCTCGGACAGGTCGCGGGCGTAGTGCTGGAGGGCCTCCACGCTGCCGGTCTCCAGGACCTCGACGTAGTTGTCGTAGACCGACGTCGCCTCGGAGAACACCTCCTGGGCCGTCATCGCGGAGAGCAGGTGCGCCTCGGTGATGCGCTCGGCCCACTGCTGACGGAGCCGGGTCCGGTTCGCTCGCAGGTGCGCGACCAGCTCCGGCAGGAGTGCATCGCCCTCGCTGTGGGCGTGCTGGATGCTGTCCTCGGCCTGGGTGTCGCTGGTCTCCGTGGTCTCCGTGGTCCCGTGGTGTCCGTGGTGTCAGTCATGTGCGCTGCCTCTCGTCCGTGATCGAGTTGTTCCTGTCACGGCAACCACTTCTCCATGGTGACCGTGGTGCCGACGCCTGGAACCGAGTCCAGGTCGAACTGGTCCATCAACCGTTTGGTCCCGGGCAGACCCAGACCGAACCCGTCGTAGGTGCTGAAGCCGTCCTGCATCGCCTGCTCGGTGTCGTGGATGCCGGCGCCGACGTCGCGCGCCACGACGCTGACGCCGCGTCGCTCTCCTGCGGAGATCATCGAGATGACCACCTCGCCGCGTTCGGCGAACTTCACGATGTTGCGCGTCACCTCCGAGATGGCCGTCGCGATGAGCGTCTGGTCGGTGGCCGAGAACCCCACCAACGCCGCGATCTCGCGACCCTTCTGGCGGGCGACGACCACGTCGGCGTCCCTCGAGACGGGGACCCGCACCACGCCGTCCGTGGTCTGCTCCTCGCGGCGTTCGAAGAGCTCAGCCTTGATGCGGCTGCAAGCGGCGCAGCCCAGCACGTGGCCACTGGCGTCCAGCTCCCTCTGGCGGCGCCGGTCTCCGCTGGACAACGCCCGCAGGACCGGGCGGCAACGGTCGGTCGGCGGCTCGATCCCCTCGGCGAGCAACAGGTACTCGACGCGGAGGCTCGCCCTAGCCCGGCTCAGCCGGGCCGCCACCGCTCCCGGCGTCGAGCCTTGGCCCTCGGCCAGGGTGATGGTGTCCTGGCCTTCCACCTCGTGGGCCACCAGGACGTCACGGTCACCTGCCGGCAGCTGGGCCAGGGCGGCGCCGACCATCGCCCGCTCCTCTTCGCGCAGCACGTCGGCGACCGGTGACTCGCCGTCCTCGGTGTCCACCAGCAGGTGGGACCGGCTGCGGGCCCGGTCGTTCTTCTCGGCCATCGTCGCGACCAGGTTGCGGGCCGTGACGGCCGCGTAGTGGGGCAGCTTGTCGGGCTCGACGCGCGAACGGGCGGCCATCACCCGCACCAGGGCCTCCTGGACGAGGTCGTCCACGGTGTGCGGGTCCTTGACGCGTGATCCGACGACGCGACGGAGCATGGGCACGAGGTCGACGAGGGCGTCGTCGTCCTCCGCACCGTCGCCGGCAGGCAGGGCCTCGGTCGCCACGCCCGCGCCTCCTTCTCCAAGGCGCCCCACCCGTTGGGCACTCGGTTCGGAATCTAACTCACCACTTCTCCTCTGGTACCCACACTGCCCGGCCTCAGCCGGCGTTCCGACAGACCGGCCCATCCCTGTGACTCGCCTCGTGCGTCCGCATGACGCGGGCGCCTCCGCCAGCCGTCCGGCCGCGCGCGGTGATGCGGCGGGCCGACACCCGCCGTTTCGTCGCCAGGGACGTCCCACGGCGCGTCATCCGGCGACCGGCAGACCGTCATGGGGGTGCGTGGCCACACCCAGGCTGCGCACCGTCGTCGCCCGAAGAACTCGGGCCGATCAGGAGGGGTACGCACCCATGTTTCTCGGCACCCAGAAGTCCAGGACACCGTTCGCGGTGCTGGCAGCAACGCTGGTCCTGGCCATCATGACCACGCTCGGAGGGTTCTCGTCCGCGGCCACGGCCGTCAGTGGTGGCAGCGAGACTGCGACCCGCGGGACCGTCGCCAAGAACGTCAACGGCAAGCTGACCTCGAAGCTCGTCGGCACGGCCTCCGACGGCAGCAAGGTCACCGGCAGCTTCACCCCGCTCAAGTTCGTCAAGAAGGACGGCAAGCAGCAGGTCAAGGGCGTCGTGGACGGCGTGGTGACCCACGCCGACGGCAGCAAGGAGACCTTCACGGCGCTGCGCACGCTGCAGGTCAAGAAGATCAACGGGCAGTCCCTCTCGGGGCTGACCTCGAGGTCGGCATCGGGCCTGGCAGCCTGCGACGTCCTGCATCTCGTGCTCGGGCCGCTCGACCTCGACCTCCTCGGCCTGCAGGTCCACCTCGACAAGGTCGTGCTCGACATCGTCGCCGCCACCGGAGCCGGCAACCTGCTGGGCAACCTGCTGTGCGCCATCACCGGCCTGCTCGACGGCGGCCCGCTCGCCGGGCTGCTCGGCCAGCTGAACGACCTGCTCGGGCAGATCCTCGACGCCCTGAACCTGGGCATCTGACAAGAGGCGCCTGACGCCTGGCGTCACGCACCTCCATGAGAACCCGAACCCCGGCGCGGATCCGACCCCCGGTCCACCGCGCCGGGGTTCGGACGTTCCACGACCACCTCGAGACGAGACCAGAACGCTGATGACCCCCGCATTCCACGACAACGAAGGCCCGCCACCCGTCGGGTACTTCACCTACAGCGTCCTGGGCGACCACTGGTCGTGGTCGGACGGGATGTACGCCCTGCACGGGCTGCAGCGCGGCGACGTCACGCCCAGCACCGCGATCCTGCTTGCCCACCTGCACCCCGAGGACCGTTCCGGGGTCTATGAGGCTCTCGACCACGCCATGCGAGCCGCGACCCCCTTCACCTGCTACCACCGCGTCATCGACCATCACGGACACGAGCACTCGGTCCTCCTCGTCGGTCGAGGAGTCCGCGACGACCGCGGTCTCGTGGAGCAGCTGGAGGGCTACATCGTCGACATCGCACCGAGCCCCGGCCAGCGGTCCTCGTTGCGGACGGACTGACCCGCTCGGACGTGGAGTCCTCAGCTCTCGAGCAGTGACGCCGAATCCACGGCGATCGTCGGGGGAGCCTCCTGAGGGGGCGAGACGGTGCTCACGCCTCCGATGTCGTCGTTCAGCGTCGACTCGCCGTACACGGCTTGGGCCAGGCCGATCGCCAAGCCGGCCATCTCCTGGTCGGCAAGGCCGAGGCGGTAGGCGACGGCTCGGGCGTTGTGCGGACGGTCCAGAGGGTTCTTGGCCAACAGGTCCTGGATCACACCGGCCAGGACCTCAGGCACGTCGTCCGACAACGGGGGCGGGGCCTCGTGGATGTGGCTCATCGCGGTCGCGATGGGCGTCGGCTTGTCGAACGGTTTGGTGCCCGACAACATCTCGTACCCGACGACACCGAGGGCGTACAGGTCCGACGCCCCGGTCGCCGGTCGGCCGAGGGCCTGTTCCGGGCTGAGGTACGACGGCGTCCCGAGCAGGTCTCCGGCGCGGGTGTGACCCGAGGCGTCAGCCGCACGCGCGATGCCGAAGTCGGTGAGCTTCACCAGGCCGTCCGCACGCACCAGGATGTTGGCAGGCTTCACGTCCCGGTGGACGACCTTCGCCTCGTGGGCGACCCCGAGGGCCAGCGCGCACTGCCCCAGCACTGACCTCACCTGTTCGGCGGGGAGGGGGCCTCGCTCACGGATCACCTGGGAGAGCGGCTGGCCGTCGACGAGCTCCATGACCAGGAAGGCCAGCCCGTCGTCCTCGCCATAGTCGAACAGCGTGGCGATGTTGGTGTGGATGAGGGCTGCGGAGTGCAGGGCCTCGTCCCGGAAACGCAGGGCGAAGAGCTCCTCGTGATCGGGGTCCGGCCGCATGATCTTGATGGCGACCCGTCGTTGGAGGACGGTGTCGGACGCCGACCAGACATCGGCCATGCCACCCGACGCGATGCGGCCCTCCAGCAGGTACCGCCCGCAGAGCAGCAGGCCCGGCTCGACGCGGCTCACCTCGTTGACCTCACAGGTCGCCCCTTCGCACCGATGTGGAGGGCGACCGTCCTGCTCCGGGGGTCCGGAAGTCCCTGCGCTCGTCACGCTACTGCAGTGCAGCGCCGACGTCGTTCACCCTCAGGTGTGGTTTGCCCTCCGTCGACCTCCTCCGTGGGGATGGTGCACCGGCTCGGGCTGGTGTCTAGCGTCGATGAGCAGGGTCCGCGTGGTGCGGGCCCGCACCTCGACAGGAGCTTCATGGCCGCCAAGCGAACGCCCACCACAACACCCGATGAGCGTGGAGCCGGGGACGAGCTGCACCAGGGGGTCAAGCGCGGCGACCGGATGACCACCTCCACCGGTACCCCGTTGGGGGACGACCAGAACTCCCTGAAGGCCGGCGAGCGGGGTCCGACGCTGCTCGAGGACTTCGCGCTGCGGGACAAGATCTTCCACTTCGATCATGAGCGCATCCCCGAGCGCGTCGTGCATGCGCGCGGTTACGGGGCACACGGAACCCTCGAGTGCCTCGACCCGATTCCCGATCTGACGAGGGCCGCTCCGTTCCAGACGAAGGGCAAGAAGACCGAGGCGTTCGTCAGGTTCTCCACCGTGGCGGGGAACCTGGGCTCGGGTGACCTGGCCCGCGACGTACGTGGCTTCGCGGTCAAGCTCTACACCGACGAGGGCAACTGGGACATCGTGGGGAACAACATCCCGGTGTTCTTCATCCAGGACGCGATGAAGTTCCCCGACCTGATCCACGCGGTCAAGGAGGAGCAGGACCGCGGCTGGCCGCAGGCGGCGAGCGCGCACGACACCTTCTGGGACTTCGCCTCGCTGATGCCGGAGTCGACCCACATGTTGCTCTGGGCCATGAGCGACCGGGGGATCCCGCGGTCGTTCCGGTTCATGGAGGGCTTCGGCGTGCATACCTACCGCTTCGTCGATGCGGACGGTCACGACTCGTTCGTCAAGTTCCACTGGAAGCCTCTGCAGGGGTTGCAGTCGGTGGTGTGGAACGAGGCGCTCAAGATCAACGGCGCCGATCCCGACTTCCACCGACGCGACCTCTATGCCGCCATCGACAGCGGAGACTTTCCGCAGTGGGAGCTCGGGGTCCAGGTCTTCGACGAGAAGTTCGCCGACGACTTCGACTTCGACGTCCTCGACGCCACCAAGCTGATCCCTGAGGAGGTCCTGCCCGTCCGTCCGATCGCGCGGCTCACGCTGGACCGGGTGGTCGACAACGTGTTCGCCGAGACCGAGCAGGTCGCCTTCTGCACGCAGAACGTGATCCCGGGGATCGACTTCACCAACGACCCGCTGCTCCAGGGACGGAACTTCTCCTACCTCGACACCCAGCTGAAGCGGCTCGGCAGCCCCAACTTCACCCAGCTGCCGGTCAACGCCCCTCGCTGCCCGGTCATGCACTTCCAGCGTGACGGCCACATGCAGCACGACCCCCAGCGCGGACGCGGCAACTACGAGCCCAACTCGTTGACGGGCGACGACCGCGGACCGCGGGCCGACCTCGTCCAGGGCTACCAGAGCGTGGTGCGCGAGGAACAGGGTGGGACCAGGCGGTTGCGGGCCGAGTCCTTCGCCGACCACTACAGCCAGGCACGGCAGTTCTTCATCAGCCAGACCGATGTGGAACGCGACCACATCCTGGCGGCGTTCGCCTTCGAGCTCGGCAAGGTGGAGGACCCGAAGATCCGCACCCGCATGCTGGCCAACCTCCTCAACGTCCACGACGACCTCGCCCGAGGCGTGGCCGACGCGCTCGGCATGCCGCTGCCGGAGGCTGCCGCTGCTGCCGTGCCGACCCGCACCGACCTCCCCGAGTCGCCGGCGTTGAGCATCCTCCTGAACGGCCCCGAGTCGTTCGCAGGTCGCAAGCTCGGCGTGCTGGTCACCCAGGGCAGCGACAAGGCCCTGGTCACTGCGGTCGCAGCCGCGTTCGAGGAGGTCGGGGCCGTCGTCGCGTACATCGCCCCGGCGATCGGTCCGATCAAGCTCAAGGGCGGCGGGTCGATCACGCCGGACGAGGCGATCCAGGGCGCCCCGTCCGTCCTCTTCGACGCGGTCGCGCTGCTGCCTTCGGCAGCCGGCGCCGCCGAGCTCGCCGGTCGCGCCAGCGCCAAGGACTTCGTCAGCGACGCCTATGCCCACCACAAGTTCATCGGCGTCGGCCCCGACGCCGCCGACCTCCTCACCGCGGCAGGAGTCACCGTCGACGACGGAGTCGCCGACCTCGCCACCCCCCAAGACGCAGCCGACTTCGTGGCCTTGTGCGGGTCCTTGCGGCACTGGGACCGCGACGTCCGGCCCTGACGAGGCCCTGAGGGCTGAAACCTCCCGGCTTACACGCGGTCGACGTAGATGACTTCGATCGCGTTGTTGCCGTACCCCAGGCGGTTCCACGGGGGCACGTCCGGCTGGACGTTCCCGGCGGCGTCGGTGGCTCGCGCCCGCAGGGTGTGACGGCCGACGCTGATCGAGTCCCAGGCAAAGCTCCAGGCCTGCCACCCGTACTCGCCGCTGGCCGGCTCGAGCTGCGCCGGCTGCCAGTCACCCTCGCCGGTGAGGCTGACGTCCACGCGGGTGATGGGGCCGGTGCCCGACCAGGCCTTCCCGCGAACGACGGCCGAGTCACCCTGGATGGTGGAGCTGGGGGCCGGGTCGGTGATGCGGGCACGCACGCGCATCAGGGAGACCGGCTCGTGCGGACGGTCGGGCCACTCGTAGATGTAGTGACCGGTCTGGAACTCACCGGAGTACGGCTCGGTCAGGACGTCGAGACGCTTGAGCCACTTCACCGAGGCGACGGCGTACCAGTGCGGCACGATCAGCCGGAACGGCGCTCCGTGGTCGCGCCCGAGGGGTTGTCCGTTCATCTCGTAGGCGATGAGGATTCCCAACGCCGGGTCGGTGGCCTGATCCAACGGCAGGGAGCGGGTGAAGGTGAGGTTGTCCTGGTCGGTGTCGGGCAGGATCGCCTGGAGGTGGTAGCCGCCGTGGTCGGCACCCTGGGCGAGCAGCTCGACCCCGTCGGAGCTCGGCTCGACCTGCGCCAGGACCTCGTGCAGCAGGGCTCCGGTCCAGCGGGCGGTGGACACGGCGAAGTCTCCCCAGGGTTCCCCGGTCGGGAGCGGGCGCATCTCCAGGCGGCCGTTGCCGGCACACTCGAGCGTGACCGTGTGGTCATGGGCGGGGAGCGCGCGCAGGTCGTCGACCGTGAGGGTCGTCGGTCTTCCGACGGCGCCGCCGATCTCGAAGGTGCCGTCGTGATCGGGCACTGCGAAGTTGCTGCGCACGTAGTGCATCTCGGTGGGCGTGACGTCGCCGACGAGGGCGGCCGGCGGTGCCTCAGCGTTGTAGGGCGCTGGGTTGATCATCACCAGCGAGGCACGCGCGGCGTCGAGATCTTCGCCAATGGTCATGGTGTTCGGCCTCCTAGGGCGGGTTGCGCGAGTGGGTCTCAGAAGTCGGAGTCGAGGAAGGTCGGTTCGCGGCCGTCGTTGAAGGCGCCGATGCCCTCGACGCGGTCCGAGTGGACCGCGGAGCGCCAGTGCATGTCCATCATGATCGCGATGGCCTGCTCGACCGGCTGACCCTCGCCGAGCTGCACGGCTCGCTTGACCGCCTGGACGGCGGTCGGTGAGTTACCGGCGATCTTGTCCGCGATCGCCAGCGCCGCGGTCATCAGCTCGCTCGGCTCGTGGAGCTCGTTGACCATGCCGAGCCGGTGCGCCTCTGCTGCGGGGAGCGGGTCGCCGGTCATCAGCATCTGCAACGCCTTGCCGCGGGGCAGGAGCCGGGGCAGCAGCGCCGGTGAGCCGCCGCCAGCAGCGAGGCCGAGCATGGCCTCGGGCTGCCCGAAGGTCGCGGTGGTCGAGGCGATGATGAAGTCCGTGCTCTGGGCCAGCTCGCAGCCTCCCCCGTACGCGATCCCGTTGACGGCCGCGAAGAGCGGCTTGCGGAGCTGTCGCACCGTGTAGAGGGTGCGGTCGAAGGCCTGCCGCTGACGCAGCCAGTCCTCCTTGGTCATGGACTTGCGCTGCCGGAGGTCGCTCCCCACCGAGAAGGCACGGTCACCGGCCCCCGTCAGGACGACCGCCCTGACCTCGGTCCGCACCGCGACGGTCTCGACGACCTCGGTCAGCAACGCGCCCATCTCCGTCGTGATCGCGTTGTCGGCGTGCGGCCGGTTGAGGGTGATCCGGGCGACCCGGCCCTCAGAGAGGTAGTCGAGGAGCACCGGCGGTTCGGTGTCGACGACGTCCGGGGCCGGTGGGGCGAAGTCGAGCGCCGCCCAGCGGTCCGTGCTTGATGTGCTCATCGTGTGTCCTCTCTCGGGTGACGCTGTCAGGTGTCCAGCTCGGCGAGCCAGCGCAGCGCGCTCACGCTCGGCGCGAAGCAGTACTCGCCGCCCCGCGTGACCACGAACGGCGGCACGTCCTGGAGCCGCCGACGGATCGGTCGTCGAGGGATGGTGAAGCTGCCGGCTTCGTCGCGCGGCCCGACAAGGGGGTCGGACTCCTGCGGGGCGCCGATGAAGATGCCGTCGTTGAGCCATTGGGTCTTGACGAACTCGAACTGTCGCTTGATGTGGGCACCGGCGAAGACGAAGACGATGCCGCGCTCGATCCCGTCGTCCTCGGTCACGCCCTCGGGCAGCATGGGTCCGTAGCTGGTGCCGCGGCGGATCATCCGGTGGAGCCGGACGTCCACGCTGCCTTCGTCGTCGAGGGCGTCGCGCGGGTTGGCGCGGCGGGCGTGGGCGCCGACGGGGCACTTGAAGCCTCGGGGGTCGTCGCTGTAACCGAACTCGTTGTTGCGGCGCGGGTCGCCGCCCAGCTCGGGGTCGTCCTGGTCAGGTGCGAGTGCGAGGGGGGCGCCGCTCTGCCATCGCCCGACGATCTTCGCGCCCAGCAGGTCGGCCTCCGCCCGGTTGGCCGATTGGCCCGCAGGTAGCTCCGGTAGGCCGCCACCTTGGTGTGCAGCTTGCGGAACACGACGTACGTCCCGTTGTGTCCCAGGACGTCCGGGGTCGGCATGGGCGGCAGCTCGCCCGTCTCGTCGGGGTAGCCCAGGATGATCTCGCCGGCCTTGAGGGGCCGCTCACGGGAGTTCGTCGGCGGTCGCCCGCTCCCCTCGACCGAGGGATGGCCGATGCCGTCCTTGAACCCGAACGACGTCCGCCCGGTGGGCAGCTGGTAGCAGTCCTGACGCCAGATCAGATCGATCCCGGGAAGCTCGGCGTGGGCCTTGCGAGCCTTCTCGCTCGCGGCCCGTAGCTGGGCCTCGTCGGAGGAGAGGACGGCGATGGCCACGTGGACGTCGGGCGAGCCGAGGGGTTCCTCCCAGTGGTCGGGACCGCTCTCACCGGTGTCGCCCAGGACCTCGGCCCGGGCCGCCATTCCCTCGCGGAACTCCGGGGCGAAGCTGTCCAGCGACGCCTGCGGAACTCCGAGAGCCTTCAGCCCCTGGTAGGTGAAGGCGACCGTGAGCGAGGTCTCGTGCGCCTCGCCGGCGGCGGAGGCGGGGTCGACGATCCGGTGCAGCCTTCGCACCAGCTCCCGGCCGTCGTCCCGGTCGCGGATACTGAGCAGCAGGTAGGTGCCGACGTACGGAGAGGGACGCTCGAACAGCGCTCCGGCCTGGATGTCGTCGAGCTCGATGGCCACGTCCGAGGAGGCGTCCACGGACATCACACGCCTTCCATGCTCAGTGGTGCTCGGGAGGTTCGGGCGGGTTCGGGTTCGCCGCGGCCAGGTACGGGAAGACGAGCGTGCCCGGCCGGGAGGCGGCGTCGACGCCGTCGCGGACCATGGGGCCTTCGCCGGCGTTGACGAGCTGGGTGAAGATCGTGTCCATCACGTCGTCGTTCAAGGTCCTGCCCCCACACGTCCGGTGCGGCTCGCCGCGTCGGGCGGCCAGCTCGATCTCGAGGAACGAGCCCTGCTCGACGTAGGGCTGGGTGACGTCGACCACCAGGTAGTCACCGAGGACCAGGTCCGTGAGCGGGTGGCTGCCGTCCTCGCCGAGGGGCCAGTCCATCCTCCCGTCGAGGCCGTCCCAGAACGCGAGGTTGGCGTCCAGGCGGGCCCGGAAGGCGCCGGCGTAGGAGTCACCGAGGTGGAACGCGTCATCCATGTTGTAGAGATCGCGGATCTCCAGGTCCCGGTTCACCCGGTCGAAGTCCTTCGGGGCGAGCATCATGTTCTTCACCTCGGGACGCCCCACGCGTTCGATCCGGACGTTGAACTCGCCACGGGTCAGGGTCTCGGCCACCACACCGACGAGGGTCCAACCCGGTAGAGCACTCGTGTCGAGCTCCACGACGATGCTCAGCACGTTCTTTCCGTCGAGGAAGATCGACCCCGGGTCGGTGAAGGCGAGCCGGCGTGTCGCGATCGTCGCGAGGGCGGCGCGGGCATCCATGATGAACGGGTCCCACCGGACACCGGCGAAGACCCGCATCCCGGGCGCCGTGCCGCCGTCCTCGTCGTTGACGCGGAACGAGACCTGATCGCCGCTCGGCGTCATGCAGGTGCCGTGCTGCTCGTGGGCCGGTTCGCCCGTGACCGGGTCCGACACGTGCTCCGGCGTACCGAAGACACAGTCGATGACCACCTCGTCCTGTCCCGGGAGGAACGCCCACCGGGAGCCGCCCGACGACGGCGTGACCGACCGGAGCCGGAAGCGGTAGAGAAGCCCCGCCGAGAAGAGGTCGGACGGCTTGGCCATCGGGAGCGTGTTCACGACGAGGACCAGCCGGTCGGGCGTCTCCGGACTCGGGAACGCGAACACGTCCGTGATGTCTGCGATCGGGTCCGCCAGGGCGCGCGGCCCCGAGATGTGGTCAGACATCAGTCGCTAGTCGCCAGCCTCGTCCACCAGCGGCTGCATGGCTGGATGCTCGAAGATCTCGGCCGCCTGAGGATGGTCGAGCACCTGCTGGAACGCGGCGTTCACGCGCTGCGCCTTGCGGATCTCCTTGACCGTGCCGCCGTAGTTGCGGGCGTACGCCGCCGCGGTCTGCTCGGCCCCGAGGACGAAGGACCGCAGGGCTGCACCGTCCGGCAGCCCGCTGTACCCCTCGACGTGGCTGAAGATCACGTCGAACAGCGCCAGCGTCGGCCCGGAGGTGAAGAAGTCCTCCATGTAGGCGTCCCACGGGCCGTCGAAGCTGGTGATGAACGCCAGCCGGGTGTCGTCGTCGAACAGGACGAACCGTGCCTCGTGGATCGTCTGGATCGCCATCCCGTAGTCACCAGGCCGATACCCGGGCGTGTCCTGCAGGTCGACGAGCGCGGCCCGCAGGGACGGGCCCGAGCCTGGCTTGACCCGGAAGAACAGGCTGAACTCGCTCGTCGGCCCGACACTCAGCCCCGGCTTCGCAGCCCCTTCGTCCCGTGCTGCCATGTTCGTACCTCCACGCTTCCCGGCTTGCCCACGTCAACCCGGATGAGCCCGGGGTAGTCAGAGCTGGAAGCGCTCCAGCCAGAAGGGACGTTACGACACGGCCGTGAGGATGGCTTCACCCCCTTCGGGTGACTGGGACCAACCCCCCGGCCGTCTGATGCCAATCCCGAGACGGGTGGCTCGTTCCACCGCATAATTGCCCGGTGTCCAGGGCAGAGGAGTCGGAGGCACTCGGGCAACGATGGCGGCTAGGTCATCTGCCCGGGCTGAACGGACTCCGCGGCATGGCCATCATCTTGGTGATGCTCTGTCACACGAGCATCCCGGCGCTCCACGGCGGTGGCACCGTGGGGGTGACGGTGTTCTTCACGCTGAGTGGGTTCCTGATCACGGCCCTGTTGATCGCCGAACGCGAGGACTCGGGCACGGTGCGGATCGCCCGCTTCTTCGAGCGTCGCGCCCGGAGACTTGTGCCTGCGCTGCTGCTGTTCCGTGCCACCTCGCCAAGATGGACGAGCGCGGCGCCTCCGCCGTCGAGTACGGCCTGCTGGTCGCCGGCATCGCCAGCGTCATCGTCGGCATCGTCTTCGTCCTCGGCAAGCAGCTGTCGACCGCGTTCGACAACACCAGCAACTCGATCAGCACCGGCAACTAGCCGCACCGCGTCCGGAGAACCGCCCCGCCTCCTGGCGGGGCGGTTCTCTCGTGCCTTCGTCCGTGCGGCTCGTACGACCTAGATGTCGTAGTAGAGCTCGAACTCGTGCGGGTGCGGACGCAGCTGCACCGGCAGGATCTCGTTGGTGCGCTTGTAGTCGATCCACGTCTCGATCAGGTCGTCGGTGAACACGCCGCCGACGGTGAGGAAGTCGTGGTCGGCCTCGAGGTTGTCGAGCACGGCGTTCAGCGAGGTGGGCACCTGGTCGATCTCGGCCATCTCGTCCGGCGGGAGCTCGTAGATGTCCTTGTCGACCGGGTCGTTCGGCTCGATCTTGTTCTTGATGCCGTCGATGCCGGCCAGCAGCAGCGCCGAGAAGGCGAGGTACGGGTTGGCCGAGGGGTCGGGGCAGCGGAACTCGATGCGCTTGGCCTTCGGGTTCGAGCCCGTGATCGGGATGCGCACGCACGCCGACCGGTTGCGCTGGCTGTAGACCAGGCTGATCGGGGCCTCGAAGCCGGGGACCAGGCGGTGGTAGGAGTTCACCGTCGGGTTGGTGAACGCCAGCAGCGACGGCGCGTGCTTGAGGATGCCGCCGATGTAGTAGCGCGCGATGTCGGAGAGGCCGGCGTACCCGGTCTCGTCGTAGAACAGCGACTCTCCGTTGTTCCAGATGGACTGGTGCACGTGCATGCCGGAGCCGTTGTCGCCGAAGATCGGCTTGGGCATGAAGGTCGCCGTCTTGCCGTTGCGCCAGGCGACGTTCTTGACGATGTACTTGAACTTCATCACGTCGTCGGCGGCCTTGAGCAGCTCGTCGAACTTGTAGTTGATCTCGGCCTGGCCGGCGGTGCCGACCTCGTGGTGGGCGCGCTCGACGTGCAGCCCGGCCCGCTCCATCTCGAGGACCATCTCGTCGCGGAGCTCGCCGAAGTGGTCGTACGGCGCCACGGGGAAGTAACCGCCCTTGTAACGGACCTTGTAGCCGCGGTTGGTCTCGGTGTCCTGGCCGGTGTTCCAGGCGCCGGCCTCGGACTCGATGTGGTAGAAGCCCTTGTTCACGCCGGTCTCGAAGCGGACCGAGTCGAAGACGTAGAACTCCGCCTCGGGCGCGAAGAACGCCTGGTCGCCGATGCCCGTGCTGGCCATGTAGGCCATCGCCTTGCGGGCGATGTTGCGCGGGTCGCGGGAGTAGGCCTCGCCGGTGATCGGGTCGTGGATGAAGAAGTTGACGACCAGGGTCTTGGCGACCCGGAAGGGGTCGATGTAGGCGGTCGTCGGGTCCGGGAAGAGCTGCATGTCGGACTCGTGGATCGCCTGGAACCCTCGGATCGAGGAGCCGTCGAAGCCGAGTCCGTCGTCGAAGACCGACTGGGTGAAGGACGACACCGGCACGGTGAAGTGCTGCATGATCCCGGGCAGGTCGCAGAACCGGACGTCGACCATCTCGACGCCCTCGTCCTTGACGTACTTCAGCAGCTCGTCGCTGTTGGCGAACATCTGTCCTCCTTGGTCGCACGTGCTGGGCGACCGACAGGTCTGGTGCAGGTCAGTGGGCCCCGGGCATCGCGACTCTGCGGGCTCGGGAGTGACTGCAACGTAGGCAGGGGCAGTTTCCCGACCGTATCCCCTTTGTTTCGCCCGTGTAACAGATGTCCGACGGGCATTTCGCGGGCCCTGTCTAGGCTGACCGGGTGAGCCAGACGACCCCCGCCGAGGCACGGACCGGTACGGCGTCCTGGCCGCGGCGCATCCTGGCGCTGTTCGTCGACTGGACCGCGTGCAACCTGGTCCTGGTCGCGTTGATGGGGCCCCAGGGCTGGTCCGACAGCCGCGCCACCGGGCTCTACACGATCGGCCTGTTCATCCTCGAGTCGACCGTGCTGACGGCCCTGGTCGGCGGCTCGTTCGGCAAGCTGGTGACCCGGCTGCGCGTGGCCAGGGTCGACGGGAGCGGTCGGCCGCTGGACCTGCTGCGCTCCCTGGCCCGCGTGGTCCTGGTCTGCCTGGTCGTTCCGCCACTGGTCTTCAAGCCGGACGGACGTGGCCTGCACGACCTGCTCGTCGGGTCCGTCACCGTTCCGGTCGGTCGGCCTGGGGTGCCCGGTTAGGCTTTCGGCCGTCTGCCCCACCGTCCCGGGAGTCCTCATGCGCACGACTCGTCCCACCCTCCGTCGGCTGACCGGCGGCCTGGCCGCGCTCGCGCTCGGCGCCACGCTCACCGCTTGCGGTGGCAGCGAGCCGGACGCCGCGGACGACCCCGCGGCTGCCGCCCCCAGCACCTCGGCGCCCGCCGAGGACCCGCCCAGTGCGGACGCCTCCGAGGCGACCGAAGAGCCTCAGGAGTACGACGACGGTGGGCAGGTCGACCCCGACGAGTTCGTCGCCCGCCTGCAGGACGGCATCGCCAAGACGAAGTACGCCCACATCGAGTTCACGATGGGCGGTGCGGGTGGCGAGATGACGGGCTCCGGCGACGTCGACTACACCGCCGCACCGCCCGACATGCAGATGTCGATGGAGCTCGGTCCGCAGACGGTGGGCATGCTGCTCGTCGACAAGATCATGTACGTGCAGTCGTCCCAGGCGGGCAAGTACATCAAGTTCGACCTCGACGACCCCGCCAACCCCCTCGGCTCCGGGCTCTCCGAGAAGCTCGACCCCGCCGGCTCCGTCGAGGCCTTCACGAAGGCCGTCACGTCGGTGACGTCGTCGGGCAGCGAGGACGTCGACGGCCGGACCCTCGACCGCTACGAGCTGACCGTCGACACCACCAAGCTCGCCGACGACGGCACGGACAGCACCGCGGCGCTCCCGCCCGAGATCACGATGGTCGTCTGGCTCGACGACGAGGGCCGGATGGCCAAGACGTCGATGGGGCTCGGCGCGGTCCAGTACGACGCGACGCTCTCGGACTTCGACAAGGCCGTCGCGCTCGAGGCGCCCCCGGCCGACCAGGTGGTCAGCCCGCCCGCCTCCTGACGGCCCCGCGTCGACGGTCGAGCCCGTCGAGGTCGGCCTCCGCCGAGGCGAGCAAGCGACCCACCGGTGGTGCTGTCGACAGGGAAGGCACCCGGACCGGCACGTCGTCGTCGTCCCGGAGCAGGATGTCTCCGTCGACCCGCAGGATCGGGACCTTCAGCAGCCGGGCGACGAGATGGATGCGGATCCGCACGGCATCCTCAGGGCTTCCCTAGCCTGATGTCGCTGTCGTCCCAGGCCCGTCGGGCCGCGCCGGCGACCGACGCCGGACTGTGGTCGGGGGCGTCTTGAAGCTGCTCGCGGAGCTGGGTGGCCAGCTGTCGGCCCACCTGCTGGAGCTGGTCGTACCTCGCGCGGCCCGCGCGGGTGCCGGCCAGGTACCCCAGGCCGAACACCACCGAGCGGCCGATCGTCTTGGTGCCGAGCATGTCGTGCTCCTCTCGATCGTCGGATGAGTCGGTCTACTTGCTGGAGCGCTTGATGGTGCTCACCAGCTCCTTCTTCAGCTGGTGACTGCTCACCTCGAGCCCCATGCCGTCGGCCAGCTCGAGCAGCTCGGCCTTGGTCAGGTCGTCGAGGTCCGCCGACCCGTTGCTGGCGGCGTCCTTGGCCAGGGCGCGCCCACCCTCGGCGACGAGCTCGCTGCGACGCTCGGCGTCGGCGACGCGCTGCTCGGCCTCCTCGGCACGGGCGTTGGCGTCCTGGGCGAGCCGGTCGGCGCGCTGACGGGCTTCCTCAGCCGCCTCCTTGGCCGCGGCGGCGGCGTCGTCGGCGAGCCGGCGCGCGTCGACCATCTGGGTCCGCGCTCGGGCCACGGCCTCCTCGGCCTCCTCGCGAGCGCGGTCGGCGCGGCCGGAGGCCTTCTCGACCTTGCCGCGCGCCTCGTCCTCGGCGGCGGCCACGTCCTGGTCGGCGTGCTGCTCGGCCCGCTGCCGCTTGGCGGCGACGTAGTCGTCGGCCTCGCGCTGGGCCTCGGCGACCACCTGCTCGACGTGCTGGTCGGCCTCCTCGCGAGCGCGTCGTACGTCGTCCTGGCCGGCCTGCTCGGTGGCGTCGACCTCCTCGGCGGCGGCCCGTGCCTGGGCAGCCTTCTCGGCGGCCTCGGCCTCGAGCTCTTGGGCTCGCTCCAGCGCGGCGTCGGCCCGACGGAGCCGGGCCTCGACGCCGTCGCCGAAGGGCGTGGCGTCGGTGACCGCGACGGTCGCGTCCCGCGCCGGCTCGGCCAGCGTCTTCTCCAGGACTCTGGACATGGTGGTCGGCAGCTCCCGCGTGTGCGCGGTGAGCCAGCTGACAGGATGGCGCTTCTTCATGGGCTTCCCTCCCCGGAAGTGCCCCGCGTGTGACGCAGAGCACTTTCACCGTAGGCACGGCGAGGGGTGTGAGGGATCACCCCGTCGGGCGTGACGCCGTGGCTAGGGCAGGGTGAGCCCATGTACTTCGTCGGGATCGACCTCGCGTGGGGAGAGCGCAACCCCACCGGGCTCGCTGTCCTCGACGAGGGTGGCCGGCTGGTCCACGTCGAGACCGTGCGCACCGACGAGGAGATCGTCGCGGCCCTGGCGCCGTACGACGGCCCGGTGCTGGTCGCGTTCGACGCGCCGCTCGTCGTCACCAACCCGACCGGCAACCGTCCCGCCGAGGCAGCGCTGAACCGCGACTTCGCGCGCTTCGACGCCGGCGCCCACCCGTCCAACACCGGCAAGCCCGAGTTCAGCGACGGGACCCGTGGCGCCCGGCTCAGCGCGCGCCTCAAGCTCGACCTCAACCCGAAGTCCGGGCGGGCGCGGCGCGCGATCGAGGTGTACCCGCACCCGGCCACCGTGGCCCTGTTCCGGCTCGGCCGCACCCTGAAGTACAAGGACAAGCGCGGCCGCGACCTCGAGGGTCTTCGCGCCGAGCTGCTGGTGCTGATGGACCTGGTCGAGACCCTGGCCGACGCGACGCCGGCGATGGTGGTCGCCTCGCCCGCCTGGTCGGCCCTGCGGAGCGCCGTCGTCGCGGCCACCCGCAAGTCCGGGCTCCGGGTCGTCGAGGACCAGGTCGACGCCGTCGTCGCGGCGTACGTCGGGCTGTTCGCCGAGCGGGCGCCGGAGCGAACCACGACCTACGGAGACCCTGCGGACGGGTACGCGACCGGTTACATCGTCACGCCCACCCTGCCGGAGGACCTCGCCGCGTCCCCTCGTGAACCGCGTGCGCCGCGTCTGCGCAGGTCGCCCGAGGACGTCGTCCGGGCCGCGATCGCGGAGTACGCCGAGACGTACGACGCGGTGCGGGCAGCCGCGAACGGATGGGTGGACCTGGTGACCGCAGTGCTCGACGACGCGGGCATCAACTACCTCAGCGTGACCGGCCGCGCCAAGGGCGTCGCGTCGTTCGCGGCCAAGGCCGGGCGGGTGGTGGACGGCGTGCTTGCCTTCCCCGACCCTCTCCACCAGATCACCGACCAGGTGGGCGTCCGCGTCATCACCTACGTGCACAGCGACGTGGACGCGGTCGCCGACCTGCTGGCCGACCAGGTGGTCGTGCACGACGACCGCGACATGGGCCAGGAGACGGCGAGCGAGGGGCGGTGGGGCTACGCCAGCCGGCACCTGCTCGTGGGCCTGGACGCCGGGCGGGAAGGCGAGCCGGCGTACGCCGCGTTGGGCACGCGCCGTGCCCAGGTGCAGATCCGCACGGTGCTCCAGCACGCGTGGGCCGAGTTCGAGCACGACATCCGCTACAAGGGCGACGTCCCCGACGAGCACGCGCCCGACCTCGACCGTCGGTTCACGCTGGCCGCCGGGCTGCTCGAGCTGGCCGACCGGGAGTTCGCGACGATCCGCGACCGGCTCCAGGAGGGCATGACCGGTCAGGCTCCGGCCCCGGCCCCGGCCGACGACGACCCGCGCATCAGCCCCCGCGAGCTCGCGGCGTTCCTCGCGGGTCAGTACGCGGACGCCGGATGGTCGCGCACCGACCACTACGCGTGGATCTCCGGGCTCCTGCTCGAGCTCGGCGTCACCTCGCTCGCGGAGCTGGGCGACGTGCTGCGCCCACTCGACAGCGCTGCCCTCGTCGACCGGATGGGCTACCGCTACCCGCCCGGCGCCGTACGCCGCCTCGACGACGCCTTGCTGGCGGCGTTCGGCGAGAGGTACGTCGGGCTCAGCGGGAACGCGGGCCGTACCGACGCGCTGACCGCTCGCCTGGCCAAGCTCGTCGCCTCCTGACCCACGTACGTCGGCCTGACCGGGCTGCCGTTCCCCGCCCCCGCGCGCGGTGGGGGCTTCACCGCGACGCGGTGGCCGGCGCGGTCCACCGCCTGCTGGCCGAGCCTGGCGACCCGGTGGGGCGGTCGCGGCTGCTGCCGGGGGCTCTCGGCTTGTCTGCAGGTCCCTGAGGGCGCGAGTCGGCGTATCTGCAGGTCCCTCAGGGCGCGAGTCGGCGTATGTGCAGGTCTCAGGACGGTCGAGTCGGCGTATCTGCGGAGTCACTTCGCTCGGGCGGAACTGCACACGCGCCGACTGGACACGAATTCGGGCTGCAGACCCGCCGACTGGAGGCGCGAGCGTGCGATTCGGGCTGCAGACGCGCCGACTCGGGTCAGCGGCCGCGCGTCTGGCCGCGGAACCCCTTCATGCTGGTGGGCACGGGACCCTTCGGCAGGGGAGCGGCGGGACGGGCGGCGTCGATCGCCCTGAGCCGGCTGAGCAGGTCGGTCATGTCGGCCGGCGCGACCTGTCGCTTGAGCTTGCTGCACGTACCTGACGAGCTTGGGCAGCGGGACCTGGCCCGCGTCGTTGCCGACGACGACCTCGTGGATCGGCACCTCGGCCGCGACCCGCTCGTGGCGGCGGCGCTCGGTGGCCAGCAGCGCCTTGAGCCGGGTGGGGTTGCCCTCGCCGACGAGCACGATGCCGGGCGGCCCGACGACCCGGTGCACGACGTCCTGCTGCTTGGTGAACCCGACCGCGGGCTCGGTCTTCCAGCCGCGGCGCAGGGTGGTGAGCGCGGACGCGGCGGCCGCCCGGGCGACCCTCGATCTGGGCGTACGCCGAGGCCTGGGCCCGGCGGGAGAACAGCAGCAGCGCGCCCAGCAGGCCGAGCATGATGGCGCCGACGATCGAGGAGATCAGTGCGATGACGCCGCTGCCCGGCAGGATCCAGAAGAGCCCGAAGCCGATGGCGGCACCGAGGACGAACGCGCCGAGGAGCCACCAGACCGAGCTTCGGGTCGCCCTTGCGCGCCATCTTGAACGTCTCGACGAACTGCTGGCGGCGCTTCATCTTGGGCTGCTCGGGAGTCTTGGCCATGCTGGGCTTTCCGTGCTGGTGGGGCTGACGGTGGGAGAGGTCAGGCGGGCGCGACGACGGAGCGCGCGTCCATCGCCTGACGGTACAGGCGGCCGGCGCGGTACGACGAACGCACGAGCGGGTCCGCTGAGCACGCCGGAGAAGCCGATCTCCTCGGCCTCCGCCTGCAGCTCCACGAACTCCTCGGGCTTGACCCAGCGCTCGACGGGGTGGTGCCGCGCCGAGGGGCGGAGGTACTGGGTGATCGTCACCAGCTCGTAGCCCGCCTCGTGCAGGTCGCGGAGCGCCTGGCTGACCTCCTCGCGGGTCTCGCCCATGCCCAGGATCAGGTTGGACTTGGTCACCAGACCGAAGTCCCGGGCCTGGGTGAGCACGTCGAGCGAGCGGTCGTAGCGGAAGGCCGGTCGGATCCGCTTGAAGATCCGCGGCACCGTCTCGACGTTGTGGGCGAGCACCTCGGGCCGGGACTCGAACACCTCGGTCAGCAGGTCGGGCTTGCCGTTGAAGTCGGGGATCAGGTTCTCCACGCCGGTGCCGGGGTTGAGCCTCGTGGATCACGCGCACCGTCTCGGCGTACAGCCACGCGCCGCCGTCGGGCAGGTCGTCGCGGGCGACGCCCGGTGATGGTGGCGTAGCGCAGCCCCATCTTCTGCACCGACTCGGCGACCCGGCGCGGCTCGTCGCGGTCGAGCGGCTGCGGCTTGCCGGTGTCGATCTGGCAGAAGTCGCAGCGACGCGTGCACTGGTCGCCGCCGATGAGGAAGGTCGCCTCGCGGTCCTCCCAGCACTCGTAGATGTTGGGGCAGCCGGCCTCCTGGCAGACGGTGTGCAGGCCCTCGGACTTCACCAGGCTCTGGAGCGCGGTGTACTCGGGGCCCATCCGTGCCCGGGTCTTGATCCACTCGGGCTTGCGCTCGATCGGCGTCTCGGCGTTGCGAACCTCGAGACGCAGGAGCTTTCTGCCGTCGGGCACCGGAGCGGGGGTCACGTCGGCCAACATTACGCCGCGGGGACAACGCTCCGAGCATCGGCGTGCCTCGACAACCGGTAACTCAACGGTTACCTTTCAAGGATGGACGTGTTCGCCGCGCTGGCCGACCCCGTACGTCGGTCGCTGCTCGCCGAGATGGCCGCCGGCCCGGCCCGGGTCGTCGACCTGGCCGCCGGTCGCCCGATCTCCCGACCCGCGGTCAGCAAGCACCTCAAGGTGCTCGCCGACGCCGGGCTCGTGACGGCGACCGACCGCGGCCGCGAGCGTCACTACACGCTCACCGTGGCCGGTCTGACGCCCGTGCAGGCGCTCCTCGAGCGACTCGTGCTGGGCGGCACACCGGTCATCCCTGAGGCGCTCGACGCGCTCGCCACCGAGGTACGGCGGACCGTCCGCGACCGCCGTACCTCACCCACCTCACGACAGGAGACCGCATGAATGCCCAGCCGACCTCGGGGCCCACCGGCCGACTCGACCGGATCGACGGCCGACTCACGCTCGTGCTGACCCGGACCTTCGGCGCCCCGATCGATGACGTCTGGGCCGCGATCACCGAACCCGAGCGGCTGGCGCGCTGGATCGGCACGTGGTCCGGCGATCCGGAGTCCGGCTCCGTGCTGTTTGCGATGACTGCTGAGGGTGCAGGAGCCGCCCGGCGACGCGATGGAGATCCGCGAGTGCACGCCGCCGCGGCGGCTCGCCGTGACCTCGCAGGTCGGCGAGCAGCGGTGGTACCTCGACGTCGATCTCAGCGAGGCCGACGGCGTCACCACGCTGACCTTCAGCCAGCCGGACGCCGACCAGGTCGACGCCCCGAGCGTTGGACCCGGCTGGGAGTACTACCTCGACCGCTTGGTGGCCGCCGAGACCGGCGGCCGACCGGCGTCCGTCGACTTCGAGCGCGACTACTACCCGGCGATGGCCGAGCACTACACGCTCAAGGAGTGAGCAGCTCGATGCGCGGCGTACGCCCCGGCTCGGGCCGTGCCTCGTAGTCGGGCGTCGGGGCGTACGGCGCCCACGCCAGCAGGTCGGTCAGGTGCCGTTCGACGAGGGGCAGCACGTCGGAGACCGTGACGCGACGACCGAGCTCCTCGGTCAGCGACGTGACGCCGGCGTCGGCGATGCCGCAGGGCACGAACCGGTCGTACCAGCCGAGGTCCACGTCGCAGTTGAGGGCGAAGCCGTGCATGGTCACGCCGCGGCTGACGCGGATGCCGATGGCGGCGACCTTGCGCTCGGGGCCGTGGTCGTCGGCCCGGAGCCACACCCCGCTGCGCCCGGGGACCCGTGCGGTGATGACGCCGAGGTCGCGGCAGACGCCGATCAGCGCCTCCTCGACCCGGCGGACGTAGTCGACCACCTTGACGTGGTCGGGCAGCGCCACGATCGGGTAGCCGACCAGCTGGCCCGGTCCGTGGAAGGTGATCTTGCCGCCGCGGTCCACGTCGATGACCGGCGCGCCGCCGGGATCCGTGGGCCGCTCGTGCGGCGTCGTGCGCTTGCCGGCGGTGAACACCGGCGGGTGCTCGAGCAGCAGGACGGTCGGAGGCTGGTCGCCGGCCACCACCCCGGCGTGCACCTGTCGCTGCAGCTCCCAGGCGGCGAGGTAGTCGACGGCCTCGGGCCCGAGGCCCGCGATCCGGAAGTCCAACGTCACGCGTCCACGGTACCTGTGGATGACGGCCGACGCGTGCGGCCGGATCGGCGCAGGCTGGGCCCATGGGTCCGCGCCTGGTTCTCGTCGTGGCGGCGGTGCTCGGCCTGGTGAGCGGTGTCGCGGTCGTGGCGCTCGCGCTGCGCGGACCCGAGCCGGGCCCGGCGGTCGAGGGGCGCGCGACCGAGACGTACGCCGTCCGCGTGCTCCGCGCCTGGGACGCGCGCCGCTCGCGGGCCTACGCGCACGCCGACGGTGCGGCGCTGGCCGACCTGTACGTCGCCGGCTCGCGCACCGGGGCGGCCGACCGGGCCGTGCTGCGCGGCTACCGCGAGCGGGGGCTACGGGTCACCGGGATGCGCACTCAGGTGCTCGCCGCGCGGGTGCTGCGCACCTCGGAGCAAGGGCTCGTCCTGCTGGTCACCGACGTCCTCGTCGACGCGGTGGCCGGCGACACCGGTCGACGACGGTGGGCGCTGCCGCACGACCGGCCGTCCACCCGTCGCGTGGTGCTGGTGCGCGACCACGGCTCGTGGCGGGTCTCCGAGGCCTACGCAGCGGACTGACGACGCCCGGTCACGACTTCTTGAGGCCCTCGGCGAGCACGTCGTCGACGTCCTCGTCGCGGAAGCGGAAGCCCGACTTGTCGAGCACGTCGGGGACCACGTTGAGCGAGCCGAGGACCTCGTTGGCCATCCGCCCGGCACCGGGCTTGATGACGAAGGCCGGGACCCGGAGGAACGCCTTGCGGTGCACCGCCCGGGCGAGGGCCTGGGTGAACTCGGCGTTGGTGGGCGTGCGGGGTGCGCACAGGTTGACGGGGCCGGCCATCGATGGGGCGTGGGCGACGTGGACCACGGCGGCCACCCAGTCGCGCAGGGAGATGACGGGGAAGAACTGCCGCCCGTCGCCCAGCTGCGCCCCGAGACCGAGCTTGAACATCAGGAGCTGCTGCTTCAGCGGCGGCGCAGTGCGGTCGTACACGGGGACGGTCCGCAGCACGCACACGCGGGCTCCCGCCTCGACGGCCGGCGTGGCGGCGGCCTGCCAGTCGCGGGACACGTTCGTCATGAAGGCGTCGCCTCGACTGTCGGACATCTCGGTGATGACCTCGGGGCCGTGGTCGCCGTACCAGCCCACGCCGTTCTGGGCGAGGAACGCCGGCTTGCCGGGATGTGCTGCGACCGCCTCGGCGAGCGTGCTGGTGGTGGAGACCCGGCTCTCGCGCATGTTGCGGGCCCACGTCGTCGAGTGCGGGTTGCCCAGGGTGGGTGACCCGGCGACGTTGACGACCACGTCGACCCCGTCGAGGGCCGCCGGGTCGAGAGAACCGTGGGCGGGATCCCAACGGACCTGGTCGGGTCCATCGGGTGCCGACCTGACGAGGCTGCGTACCTCGTCGCCGTTCGCCCGGAGGCCCTCGACCAGGTGACGACCGAGGAAGCCGGACGCTCCGGCGACGAGGAACCGCATCAGACCTCGAACGTGCCCGTCTCGAGCCGCGCTTTCACGTCACCGAGGAAGCGGGCGGCGTCGGCGCCGTCCACCAGGCGGTGGTCGTAGGTCAGCGCGAGGTAGACCATCTGGCGCACCGCGATCGTCTCGCCGAGGTTCGGGTCAGAGATCACGACGGCCCGCTTGACCACGGCACCGGTGCCGAGGATGGCGACCTGCGGCTGGTTGATGATCGGGGTGTCGAACAGTGCCCCGCGGCTGCCGGTGTTCGTCAGCGTGAAGGTGCCGCCCGACAGCTCGTCCGGGGTGATCTTGTTGGTGCGGGTGCGCTCGGCCACGTCGGCGATCTTGCGGGCGAGGCCCGCGATCGACAGGTCGCCGGCGTCCTTGATGACCGGCGTGAGCAGGCCCTTCTCGGTGTCGACGGCGATCGCGATGTTCTCGCGGTCGTAGTAGGTGACCTCGCCCTTCTCGGTGTCGATCGCGGCGTTGAGCTTGGGGTGCTCCTTCAACGCGTCGATCGTGGCCTTCGCGAAGAACGGCATGAACGACAGCTTCACGCCCTCGCGCTGGGCGAACTCGCCCTTCGCGCTGTCGCGCAGCCGCGAGACCGACGTGATGTCGACCTCGACCACCGTCGTGAGCTGGGCGCTGGTCTGCAGCGACTCGATCATCCGGGTGGCGATGACCTTGCGCAGGCGGGTCATCTTCTCGGTCGTCCCCCGCAGCGTCGCGGGTGCGGTGGACGCGGTGGCGGCCGCGGGGGCCGCAGCGGCCGCGGGGGCCGCGGGGGCCGCGGGTGCGGCAGGTGCGGCAGGTGCCGCCGCCTCGGCGGCTGCGGTCGAGGGGGCTGCCGTGGTGCCCTGCTTGGCCGCGGCGTCGAGGACGTCCTGCTTGCGGATCCGTCCGCCGACGCCGGTGCCCGTGATGGCCGCCAGGTCGACGTCGTGCTGCGCGGCCATCTTGCGGACCAGCGGCGTCACGTAGCCCGACGGCTCGTCGCGGCCCGCCGACTCCGCGGGTGCCGCGGGTGCGGCCGCCGCCGGCGGCTGCTGGGGGGCGGGCTCGGACTTCTGCTCGGGCTTCTGTTCGGGCTCGGGCTTCTGTTCGGGCTCCGGGCTCGGGCTCCGGCTCGGGCTGCTGCTCCGGCTCCTGGCTCGGCTGCTCCTCGCTGCCTCCGGAGGGAGCGGCGCCCTTCTCGCCGATGACGGCCAGCTCGGCGCCGACCTCGACGGTCTCGTCCTCCTCGGCCTTGATCTCGAGGAGCGTGCCGGCCACGGGCGAGGGGATCTCGGTGTCCACCTTGTCGGTGGAGACCTCGAGGAGTGCCTCGTCCACGGCCACGTCGTCGCCGACCTGCTTGAGCCAGCGGGTCACGGTGCCCTCGGTGACCGACTCACCCAGGGCGGGCAGGGTCACGGACGTGGTCTTGCCACCACCCGACGACTCGCCGCCGGACGACTTCTCCGCCGCCGCCGGCTGCTCCTGCTCGGCGGCGGGCTGCTCGGGCTCCTCCGACTGCTCGGCCTCGCCCTCCTCGGCCTCGGCCTCGGCCTGGGTGTCGCCCTCGTCCGACGCCGCGTCCGACTCGTCCGCGGACTCACCCGACGGCTCCTCGCCGGTGGACTCGCCACCGCCGCTGGACTCGCCCTCGTCGCCGATCACGGCCAGGATCGCGCCGATCTCCACGGTCTCGTCCTCGGCGGCCTTGATCTCCAGCAGCGTGCCGGCGACCGGGGACGGGATCTCGGTGTCCACCTTGTCGGTCGAGACCTCGAGCAGCGCCTCGTCCACGGAGACCGTGTCGCCGACCTGCTTGAGCCAGCGGGTGACGGTGCCCTCGGTGACGGACTCGCCCAGTGCCGGGAGGGTGACTTCGGTGGCCATGCGGCTCCTTCGGGGAGATGGTTCGGTCGGTGGTGGGTTCAGGAGTGGGCGTGCAACGGCTTCCCGGCGAGGGCCAGGTGGGCCTCGCCGAGTGCTTCGTTCTGGGTGGGGTGCGCGTGCACGAGCGGCGCGACGTCCTCGGCGTACCCCTCCCAGCCGTAGATCAGCTGGGCCTCGCCGATGAGCTCGCCGACGCGGTCGCCGACCAGGTGCACGCCGACGACGGGACCGTCCTGGCGACGGACGAGCTTGACGAAGCCCTGCGTCTTGAGGATCTGGCTCTTGCCGTTGCCGCCGAGGTCGTAGGTCAGGGCCTCGACCGCGCCGTACTTCTCTTCCGCCTGCGCCTCGGTCAGGCCGACGGAGGCGACCTCGGGGTGCGAGTAGGTGACGCGCGGGATGCCGGCCTCGTCGATGACGGCCGGCGCGAGGCCGGCGATGTCCTCGGCGACGAAGATGCCCTGCTGGAAGCCACGGTGCGCCAGCTGCAGGCCGGGGACGATGTCGCCGACGGCGTACACGCCCTCGACGTTGGTGCGGCAGCGTTCGTCGGTGAGCACGAACCCGCGCTCCATCGCGACACCCTGCTCGTCGTAGCCCAGGCCGTCGGTCGTCGGTCCGCGACCGACCGCGACGAGCAAGAGCTCGGCCTCGATCACGTCGCCGCCCTCGACGGTCACGGCGACGCCGTCGTCGGTGGTCTTCACGGACTGGAACGGCGTGCCCGTGCGCGCCACGATGCCGCGCTTGCGGAACGCGCGCTCGAGCGCCTTCGACGACGCCTCCTCCTCGCCGGCGACGAGCCGGGGGAGGGCCTCGATGATGGTGACGTCGGCCCCGAACGAGCGCCAGACGCTGGCGAACTCGCAGCCGATGACGCCGCCACCCAGCACCACCACGGACGCCGGCACATGGTCGAGGCGCAGGGCGTGCTCGGACGTGACGACCCGGTCACCGTCGATGTCGAGACCGGGCAGCGACCGCGAGTACGACCCGGACGCGAGCACGACGTGCCGGCCGGAGTACGTCGTGCCGTCGACGGTCACCTCGTGGGGCCCGGTCAGCCGGCCCTCGCCCTCGATGACGGTGATGCCGCGACCCTTGATGAGTCCGGTCAGGCCCTTGAACAGCCGCGCGACGACGCCGTCCTTGTAGGAGTTCACGCCGGGCATGTCGATGCCGTCGAGCGTGGCGCGGACGCCGAACTGCTCGGAGTCACGGGCGGAGTCGGCGATCTCCGCCGCGTGCAGCAGGGCCTTGGTGGGGATGCAGCCGACGTGCAGGCAGGTGCCGCCGAGGTTGCCCTTCTCGACCAGTCCGACGCTCAGCCCGAGCTGGGCCGCGCGCAGGGCACAGGCGTATCCACCCGATCCTGCCCCGAGAACAAGTACGTCGAAGTCGGCCTCAGCCACGCTGGTCCTTCCGCTCCCGCAGGTCTGTTGTGGTGCCCGATCTGGCAGCCCGGTCCATCCTTGCACTTTCGCCGAACGTGTCCACACCGGTCCTGCCGTGGCATCACGCGTCCCGACCTGCGGCAGGGCACACTAGGTGCATGGGGTTGTTCGACAGGTTCCGTCGGAGCTCGCGCACCAAGATGCGCGCGCCCGCTCGCGACGCCACCCGCACGGGTTCCACCCGGGTCCGTGCCTCCGACGCGGCGGACGAGACGCACCTCCAGGACTTCGTGGTGAACCGGCGCGGTGTCGAGGGGTTCGTCGAGCCCCGCACCGCCGTCAGCGACGTGACCCTGCTGCTCGTCGCGCACGACGGTGAGTGGACGCGCCGTCGCGTCCCGTCCGTCGACTGGGCCCACAAGTTCTGCAACAACCACCAGGTCCCGTCCTACGACGCCGCCGTCGTCGGCGTCCCCCAGCGGATGCGCGACTACAACAGGCGCAAGAAGCAACAGGGCCTCTGATCTCTCGCCGTCCGTGACGAAATAGTTGGTCTGTAGGCCCGAACACCAACCATTTCGTCACGGACGGCGTCAGGACTCCGTGAGTGACCGGGCGTACTCGACGAGGGTGGTGACCGAGGCGCCCGTACCTCCAGAGGTGATGTGGCCGTACGCGCCGCCGGAGTTGAACGCCGTACCGGCGATGTCGAGGTGGGCCCAGGGGAGGTCGGCGGTGAACTCGCGGAGGTAGGCCGCGGCGAACAGGCCGCCGCCCCAGCGGACGCCGTCGTGCTGGAGGAGGTCGGCGATCTGGCTGGCCTTGACCCGGTCGACGATCGCCTCGGGGATCGGCATCGGCCACATCGCCTCGCCGGCTTCCTCGCCCGCGGCCAGCACGCCGCCGACGATGTCGTCGGAGCCGAGCACGCCGGCGACCCGGTCGCCGAGGGCGATGACCATGTGGCCGGTCAGGGTGGCGACGTCGAGGATCACGTCGGGCTTCAGCTCGGTCGCCCGGACCAGGGCGTCGGCCAGGATGAGCCGGCCCTCGGCGTCGGTGTTGAGGACCTCGACCGTCGTGCCGCCGTACTGCGTGATGACGTCACCGGGACGCATCGCGCTTCCGGACACCATGTTCTCGGCCATCGGCGCGAACGTGGAGACCTTGACGGGCAGGCCGAGCTTGGCGATCGCGAACGTCGCCTGGACGACGGCGGCCGCGCCGGCCATGTCGCACTTCATGGTGGTCATGCCACCCGCGGTCTTGATGGAGAGACCACCCGAGTCGTAGGTGACGCCCTTGCCGACGAGGGCGAGGTGCGCGACCGCGTCGGACGGGTCGTAGGTGAGCTCGACGAGCCGCGGCGGAGCGGACGAGCCGCCGCCGACGCCGAGGATGCCGCCGCACCCGAGGTCGGCGAGCTGCTTCTCGTCGTAGACCTTGACCGACACCTTGGCGCCACGGCCGAGCTTCTTCGCCGCCCCGGCCACCGCGTCCGCGAACTCCGGCGGTCGCAGGTCGGCGGCGGGCAGGTTGACCCAGTCGCGCGTGTCGCGGACCGCCTGGGCCACGACGAGCGCGTTCTCCATCGCGGTGACGGCCGCCTGCTGGCGGGCGATGCCGGTCAGCAGGGACACGGTGTTGGCGCCCTTGGTGGAGGAGTCCTTGTTCCCGTTCCGCTTGTACGTCGTGAACGTGTAGCCACCCAGGTCGAAGCCCTCGATCACCGCCCCCACCAGGGTCGGGCTGTCCGCGGGCAGGGCCAGGGCTACCGACGAGGCGTTGCTGATCGCCCGGGCCGCGGCACCAGCGGCGCGGCGGACCGAGACGTGGCCCGGGTCCTTGCCGAGGCCCACGATGAGGAGCAGTGGGGAGGAGATCGTGCCGGCGGTGGGCAGCTTGAGCACCTCGCCCGGCTTGCCCGTGAAGCCCAGGGTCGACAGCAGGGGCCTCAGCTTGCGGCCGTAGGCCTCGGCGACGTCCTCCGCCCCCGCGGCGAGCCGCACGTCCTTGCCGGACTGCAGGGCTCCCACCACGACCACGTCGGACCGGGTCTTGGCGGGGCTGGCGCTGCGCAGGTGGTACGTCGTCACCCGCGCACTCTAACCACGCCCGGTGGTGGGACCGGGACGTTGGGATAGGTTCGCGGCATGGCGCTCCTCGAGTCCCCGCTGCACGACCGACACGTGGCGCTCGGGGCGAAGTTCGCCGAGTTCGGTGGCTGGACCATGCCGCTGGAGTACCCCTCCGGCGTGGTCAAGGAGCACACCGCGGTCCGCGAGGCGGTCGGCATCTTCGACGTCAGCCACCTCGGCAAGGCGATGGTCAGCGGTGCCGGAGCGGCCGCCCACGTCAACGCGACCCTGAGCAACGACCTGGCCAAGATCGAGCCGGGCAAGGCGCAGTACACGCTCTGCTGCGACGACACCACGGGCGGCGTCGTCGACGACCTGATCGCCTACTTCCACGACGACGAGCACGTGCTGCTCGTGCCCAACGCCGCCAACACCGCCGAGGTGGTCCGCCGCCTCGCCGAGTCGGCCCCGGACGGTGTCAAGGTCGTCGACCACCACACCGAGTACGCCGTCCTCGCGGTGCAGGGCACGCGCGCCGACGAGGTGCTCGCGGCCGTCGGGCTGCCCGCGGGCCACGACTACATGTCCTTCGTCGAGGCCGACTTCGGCGGCACCGGCGTGGTGGTCTGTCGCACCGGCTACACCGGCGAGCGCGGGTACGAGCTGATCGCCCGCAACGAGGTCGCCGGCGAGCTCTGGGACCGGTTGCTGGCGGAGGGCCAGGAGCACGGCATCCTCCCGTGCGGGCTGGGGGCCCGCGACACGCTGCGCACCGAGATGGGCTACCCGCTGCACGGCCAGGACATCAGCATCGACGTCACGGCCAACCAGGCCCGCCTGGGCTGGGCCGTCGGCTGGAAGAAGGAGCAGTTCTGGGGGCGCGACGTGCTGATGGCCGAGAAGGAAGCCGGGCCGAAGCGCCTGCTGCGGGGGCTCCTCGCCGACGGCCGGGGCATCCCCCGCCCGGGGATGATGGTCTTCCTCTCGCCGGACGTCCCCCTGGCCGAGATCACCTCCGGCACGTTCAGCCCGACCCTCCGCAAGGGCATCGGCATGGCCCTGGTGCCGACGTTCGTGAACCCCGAGGCCGAGCTGATGGTCGACGTACGCGGTCGCCGCGAGCTGTTCCGCTCGACCAAGCTGCCGTTCGTGGACCCGTCGGTGCGTGAGTCGTGAACCTGCCCGAGCAGCCGCCGACCTTCCGCCAGCCCACCGCCGCCGAGCGCCCCTGGTGGTGGCGGCTCGAGGACGCCGCCGGTGCGGAGGTCGAGGCCTCCGAGGACCTCGCCGGCCAGCGGTTCGTCTCCCAGGCCGACGCGGAGTCGTGGGTGGGTGAGACCTGGACCGACCTCTCCGACGAGGGCGTCGCCTCGGTGACCCTGTTCGAGGGCGAGCGGGCGGTCTACGGCCCGATGTCGCTGTCGGCCGGCTGACCCCTAGCCGCGACGCGACGTCGCGACGCGGGCGACCCCGACGATCTCGAGCGGCTCGTCCGGCAGCAGCTCGACGCACCGCGCCCGGAGCCGCTCCCGGTCGCCGTCCGTCAGCCTGGCCACGTACTCGCCCGCGGGCCCGATCCCGAAGGAGAACGGCGCCCACCACTCCTCGAACGTCGCGATCTGGACGCGCACGCCGAGGGTCGTCGAGAGCCGGACCTCCAGGCCCGCCGACGTCATCAGCGCGGCGAGCTGCCCCTCACGCGCGCCGGGGAGGTCGATGGCCGCCGACGCGCCCGGGAAGAGCTCGTCCGCCGCCCGCCAGAGCACGTGGACCGGACCGTGGTGGAGGTCCCAGGCGCACGCCGCGACACGACCGCCTCGCCGGACCACGCGGCGCATCTCCGACAGACCTCGGGCGGGGTCCGTCATGAACGGCACGACGAGCTGAGCCGTCGCCAGGTCGAAGACCTCGTCGTCGAACGGCAGCTCCTCGGCCGCACCGTCACGCACGTCTACCTCGGGGAGCAGCGTGCGCACCGCCTCCACGAAGCTCGGCGACGGGTCCACGGCGGACAGCTGATCGGCCCCCAACCGGTCGGCGAGAACCGCCGTCAGCGTGCCCGGTCCGCAGCCGACGTCGAGCGCCCGGTCGCCGGGGGCGGGGTCGAGCAGGTCGACGAGCTGCCGGGCAAGCGGCTCGGAGAAGCGGCCCATGAAGCGGGCGTAGGCGTCCGCCGTGACGTCGAATCCCACCTTCGGGACCGTAGCCGTGTCCGGGTCCGCGGGCCACCATGGACCGATGCGGGGCGAGCGGGACTTCGAGGCGTACGCCACGGCGCGCGGCGCCGCCGTCATCCGTGGGCTGCTGCTGCTCGGCCTCGACCTTCCCGAGGCGGAGGACACCGCGGCCGCGGCCCTGGCGTCGCTGCGTTCCGAGTGGCGCGACGTCGGCCAGGCGGCCGACCCGGACGTCGTGCTGTGGGCGACGGTGCTCGCCGTCGACGCACGCCGTCGACGTCGGCGCGGGCGGGCCCCGGCCGCCGATGGCCTCGCTGCCCAGGCGCTGCGCGGCCCCGCCGACCTCGAAGAGCTGCAGGCCTGCGAGGTGCTGGGGGTGTCGGTCCCACGGCTGCGTGCCCTGCTGGCGACGGTGGCGCCCGAGCCGGACGAGATGGACGGCCCGACCGTGCTGGCTGTGCCGTACGCGCGGGTCCGCGCCGTCTCCGTGCAACGCCGGCGGCGGACCTGGCTGCTGACGTCGGGCGTCGTGGCGGTCACCGTCCTGGTCGTCGGGCTGGCCTACCAGGTGAGCCGACCCGAACCCGTCCTCCGGCCCGGCGACGACCTGCCCGCGGTGGCCACCGCGCAGCAGGACAACCCGTCCGGGGTGGTCTGGTGGGCCGACGGCACGCTGCACCTCGCCGACGCCGCCGTGGAGGTCGGCGACGTGCAGCGGCTGGTGGCGGCCGGTCGCGGGGCGGCGTACGTGGACGGGGACGGTCGGTTGGTCGCGGTGACCCCGGACGGCCACCGAACGCTGCTCGGTCGGCCGACGGAACGGTCGAGCCTGGTCTCCTCGCCGCGGCTGGGGCTCGTGGCCTGGACCGACGCCTCGGTGCCGGCCGAGCCACGCATCGTGGTGTGGGACGTCGACGCAGGGGAGCGGGTGTCCGGTGTGGTCACCAGCCCTCGGGCGCGGACGATCACCTTCGACGGCGGCTGGCTCACGTTCGGCACCGGGCTGACCGACTGGGCGTGGGATCCGCACGGCGGCAGCGCCCGGGAGACCGGCAACGGCTTCGCCGAGGAGCCGGCGGAGCGGACCGCGCTCGTGGACGTCGTCGCCGGGACCCGGCTGGAGCAGCACGGCTACTCCCTCCGCGTGGTGCGGGTGGGGAAGGAGCGCTCCCGGGAGGTTCCCGGCTTCGGAGGGACGTTGTCGCCCGACGGCCGGCTGGTGCTGGCCGGCGGCGTGACCGGCACCGAGCCAGCGCTGTTCGACGCCCGGACCGGGGCCGACCTCGGCACTCCGTTCCCGGACGGGTGGCGCGTCCGCGCCGCCACCTTCATCTCCGACGACCGGGTGGTCTGGTTGGTCGACCGGGGCACCGAGGGGTACCTGATCGTCACGTGCAGCCCGGAGCGGTGCACCGACGAGGTGGAGCCCCAGGGATCGGGCACGCCGCTGATCGCGCAGGACTCCACGCGCATCGCGGTTGCCGGGGCAGGATAGGGACGTGCGAGCGG
Organism: uncultured Actinomycetota bacterium; assembly: GCA_963708915.1. Classification (GTDB taxonomy): domain Bacteria; phylum Actinomycetota; class Actinomycetes; order Propionibacteriales; family Nocardioidaceae; genus Nocardioides. The sequence goes on along the minus strand of CAVPUJ010000002.1, from coordinate 107,079 downwards.
ACCCGGACTTCACGGCGTACGTCGTCGCGCGCTGGAGGCCCGTGGTCCGGGTGCTGGTGGTGCTCGGTCAGTCAGTCGAACGGGCCGAGGACGTCGCGGTGGCGTCGTTCGCGCGGCTGATGTCCGACTGGGGCCGGCTGCGGCGCGAGGTCGACGTCGACGTCGAGCTCGCCCGTGTCGTGCTCGACGGCTGGGTGCGCGTCCGGGGGCAGCAACCCGTGCCGCGCCTCCCGGTCACCGTGCCCGCGGCCCGACTGCTCACGCAGGAGCTGGAGGACCAGCTGGCGCTGCTCGAGCGGATCGTCGCCGGCTTGGACCAGCTCGACGAGACGACCCGCGTCACCGTCGTGCTGCACCACCTCGGCGAGCTCGACCAGGACCAGGTGGCCGAGGTGCTCGGCATGTCGCGCGCGGAGGTCAGCCGGCGGCTGTCGGAGGCGGCCCACGCCCTCGACCTGGTCCCGCTCGACCCGGCCTGCCACGCGGCGGCGGCGGCGATCGACGTCCCTGCTCCAGCGGTGGATCGAGTGGTCTCCGCAGCAGCCGGGAAGCGCCGGCGGCAATGGGTGGTCACGGGCGGGGTCGTGGCCGCCCTTGCGCTCGCCGTCGGGGTGGCGTACGTCGTCACCAAGCCCGACCCCGCGTCGGCCCCTCCAGGGGCACTCGACGTGACCGAGGTCGAGAACCCGGTCCACTCCGCCTGGTGGGTCGACGGCACCCTCCACCTGGACCACGGCACCGTGCGGGTCGCCGACGTCGCCCAGCTCGTGGAGACGGGTGTCGGTGTCGCGTACGCCGACTCCGAGGGAGTGGTCCGCTCGATCGCCGATGACGGCAGCCGACTCTCGCTCGGCACCTTGGAGCCAGGGTCCCCGCTGGTCTCCCAGCCCCGCATCGGCTGGGTCGCCTGGAGCGAGCCCGGCGACGGCGACCTCGTGCTCTACGACGTCACCGCGCAGGCCGAGACGGGTCGCGTGGACGGTGCCGTCGACCTGCGGATCATCGGTTGGGACCGCGACCGCCTCTACTTCCACCGCGACGGCAACGACTGGAGCGTCTCGATCACTCCCGACGGCCGGACGACCGACCCCGTCCAGGTGGCCACCCCGGAAGGTGCGTACGGGTCGATGCTCCAGGACGTCTCCGCGGGCGCCGAGCTGCGCCGCGGCGGTGCCACGCTCGACATCTTCCAGCCGTTCGTCGGCGCTCCCAACGAGGTACCGGGCACCTCCGGCCAGCTCTCGCCCGACGGCAACTACGTGCTCACGCACTCGGGCGACGGCAGGCCCTCGACGTACGACGCCCGGTCGGGCGCCCCCGAGGCCAGCTGGTTCGACGACAGCTGGACCCCGCTCGCCGCCACCTTCACGGGCGAGGGACGCATCGTCTGGGTGGTCGACAGCCACGACGGGTCGCTGGGTCTCTACGAGTGCCAGTCGTCGCAGGCCTACATCGACTCCTTCGACCCGCAGAACGAGCCGTGCACCGTGCGGGTCGAGCTCGGCACCATGCCCGTGCTGGCCGGCGTCCAGCCCGGCCTGGTGGGCACCACGGTGGTCGAGAGCGTGAGCGCGACCTCCGGCTAGCGTGCGGGCATGCGGAACTTCAGCCAGGTCGACGTCTTCTCCAGCGAGCCCCTCCTGGGCAACCCGGTCGCGGTCGTGCACGACGCCGACGGCATCTCCGACGAGGACATGGCGGCGTTCGCCCGGTGGACGAACCTCTCGGAGACGACCTTCCTGCTGACGCCCACCAGCGACGAGGCGGACTACCGGCTGCGGATCTTCACGCCCGGCCAGGAGCTGCCGTTCGCCGGGCATCCGACGATCGGCTCGGCGCACGCGTGGCTGGAGGGCGGTGGCGTGCCGCGCACCGAGGGCACGCTGGTGCAGGAGTGTGGCGCCGGCCTGGTGCAGCTGCGGCGAGCCAGTGGTGGGCATGGCCGGCTTGCCTTCGCGGGGCCGCCGTTCATCCGGTCCGGCGAGGTGTCGGAGGAGGACCGCGAGCGGATCGTCCGGGCCCTGCGGATCGACCCCTCGCAGGTTCGTGACCTCGAGTGGATCGACAACGGCCCCGGCTGGGTCGGCGTGCTGCTGGACTCCGCCGAGGAGGTGCTGGCGCTCGAGCCGGACTGGTCGGCGGCTGCGGGCATGGACATCGGCGTGGTCGGCCCGTACCCCGAGGGCAGCGAGTGCGCGGTGGAGATCCGTGCCTTCTGCCCGGAGATGGGCATCGCCGAGGACCCCGTGACGGGCAGCCTCAACGCGGGGGTGGCCCAGTGGCTGGCCGGCGACCGGTTGCCCACGTCGTACGTCGCCTCGCAGGGCACCGCCCTCGGCCGGCGCGGGCGGGTCTTCATCGACCGGGAGGGCGACACGGTCTGGGTGGGCGGTGACGCGCGGACGACGGTCTCCGGGACGGTCGGTCTCGGCGAGTAGGTTTGGCCGTATGCGGGCGTACCTCGACCTTGTCCAGCGGATCCTCGACGAGGGAGCGGACAAGAGCGATCGCACGGGCACCGGCACGCTGTCGGTGTTCGGGCACCAGATGCGCTTCGACCTCAGCGAGGGCTTCCCGCTCGTCACCACCAAGAAGGTCCACACGCGGTCGGTGTTCGCCGAGCTGCTGTGGTTCCTGCGCGGTGACACCAACGTCAAGTGGCTACAGGACCGTGGCGTCACGATCTGGGACGAGTGGGCCGATGCCGACGGCGACCTCGGTCCCGTCTACGGCTACCAGTGGCGCTCCTGGCCGGCTCCCGACGGGTCGCACGTCGACCAGATCGCCCAGGTGGTCGCGCAGATCCGCGACAACCCCGACAGCCGCCGCCACATCGTCTCGGCCTGGAACGTCGCCGACATCCCCCAGATGGCGCTCGCGCCGTGCCACGCCCTGTTCCAGTTCTACGTCGCGGATGGCCGGCTGTCGTGCCAGCTCTACCAGCGGTCCGCCGACGTGTTCCTGGGCGTGCCCTTCAACATCGCGTCGTACGCCCTGCTCACCCACATGGTCGCCCAGGTGACCGGGCTCCGGGTGGGCGACTTCGTGCACACCCTGGGCGACGCCCACCTCTACGTGAACCACCTCGACCAGGCCCGGCTCCAGCTGACCCGAGACCCGCGACCACTGCCACGGCTGGTGCTCGACCCCACCGTGACCGAGCTCGACGCCTTCGACCTCGAGCACATCGCGGTCGAGGGCTACGACCCGCACCCGGGCATCAAGGCTCCCATTGCGGTCTGAGCGGATCACCCTGGTCGCGGCAGTTGCGGACAACGGGGTGATCGGCGCGGCCGGCGGCATCCCGTGGCGCATCCCCGAGGACTTCGCCCACTTCAAGCGGGTCACGCTCGGCCACACGCTCGTGATGGGTCGGGCGACGTACGACTCCATCGGCCGACCCCTGCCCGGCCGCACGACCGTCGTGCTCACCCGAGACCCCACCTGGTCGGCCGACGGCGTCCTCGTCGCCGCGTCGCTGGACGAGGCGTTGGCCCTGGCCGTCGACCTCCCGGGCGAGGTGATGGTCGCCGGGGGCGCCACGATCTACGCCGCGGCGCTGCCGGCCGCCGACGCGCAGGTCCTCACCGAGGTCCACCTCACGCCCGACGGCGACACCTACTACCCCGACTGGGACCGGACCGAGTGGGTCGAGACGGCTCGGGTCCCGGGTCCGGGTCTGGAGTGGGTGTGGTGGGAGCGGGCCTGACCCCGATTCGTCAGCAGATGGTCGGCGTCGAGGATCCTCTGGATCAATGACGAATCGGGTCAGCGGATGGTGCCGGCCAGCGCTTCGAACATCTGGTCGACGGCGCCGACCCCGACCGACAGGTGACCCTCGCCGTCGAGCAGGTGCGCGTCGACGCCGGCGACGTGGTCGGCCAACCACCGGCCGTGGGCGAACGGCACCATCAGGTCCTCGGTGCCCTGCCACAGCTGGACCGGCACGGTGATCGCGCCGAGGTCGAACCCCCAGGGCCGCGTGAAGGCCAGGTCGTCGTCGAGCCAGCCGTCGACGCCCGGGCGCAGGCCTTCCCGGATGTTGGCGGACAGCGCCTCGCCGAACTCCTCGGTCAACAGGGCCCGGTCGACGTCCGGAAGCAGCGACGACATCTCCTCGATCAGCCCCGGACCGTCGGCGTGCTGCATCCCAGCCAGCTGCGACTGGAGGTACGACCGCAGGCCGTCCTCGCCCTCGAGCGCCCCCCCGAACTCGTCGACGTTCTGCTCGCCCATGCCAGCCATGAAGTCCAGCCCGTCGGCGTCGTACGGCGCCACCCCGGCGATCACGAGCGCACCCGTCGTTCGGTCCGGCAGCAGAGCAGCCATGGCCAGCGCATGCGGGCCGCCTCCCGACCAGCCCCCCGTGGCACACCGGTCCACGCCGAGGTGGTCGAGCACCTGCTCCACGTCGGTGACCACGTCGGCGACGGTGCGGCCCGCTCTCCGCGATGACGCGCCGTACCCGGCTCGCGAGTACGTCACCATCCGCAGCCCGCAGCGGCCCGCCGCCTCCGCTAGGTGCGGCAGAGGGGCAACCGAGCCGGGCGTGCCGTGGTGGAACAGCAGCACACGCCCGTCCCCGCCGCTGTCCGCGATGTCGAGGAGCCGTCCGTCGGCGAGGGTGATCGTGGTCATGGCTGCGATGGTGCCACGCGCCCTCGGCCGGGCCGGCCGAGCCGCAGGGGTACGGGCGGCGGGCGCATCGGGTTGGCCGCGGCAACCTCGTCCATGGCGTCGAGGATGTTGCGGAGGTTGACGATCAGGGCGCCATGCACCGGCCATCGCGCGGTGGTGTCACCCCGAGCGCTCAGGGTGTCGACCAGCTCGTCGAGGCGCTGGCGGACCGCGTGCAAGCCCTCGGCGTCGGCGTCACACGTGGCTCGGCCCGCCTCGCCGAGCAGCCGGCTCCACGGCTCGAGGAACTCGGGGTCCGGCACCTCCCCACGGTCGAGCTCGGCACCCCAGGTCCGGGCCAGGCTGCGTACCTCGGCCACGGCCTGCTCCATCCGCCGCAGCAGGTCGCGCCACCCCTGCGGGTCACGGACGTCGCGGGCCCGGCGCCGCGGGTTCATCCGCGAGCTCTCCTGGGCCTGGCGGACGAGCGCCCAGGCTTGGTCGATCTTCTCGTCGAGGTCGCGGGTGCGGTCGATCCACTCGGTGACGGTCTCGGTGTCGGTCGGGCCCTCGCGCAGCGTGCGCGCCATGTCGACCAGCAGCTCGCCGATGCCGTCGTCGAGGCGGTCCATCGCCGCGATCGCGGTGCGCGACCGCAACGGCGGCCACACCGCCACGTTGACCAGCAGCCCCACCGCCACGCCGATGGCCGTGTCGAGGAGACGGGTCAGGAGCATCGCGTCGTCGCTGAAGCCGGTCGTCAGCACCACGAGGCCGGTCGTGGCCACGATGGTGGTCTCGGCGCGGAACCACGGCACGCTGCCGACCGCCAGGCACACCACCATGAGCACGGCCACCGCCCAGGTGCTCGGGCCCCACACGTGGCCGATCGCCGACGCCAGGACGACGGCGACGACGGCCGCGGCCACCTGTTGCAGGCCGCGGGAGAACGTCCGGTAGACGGTCGCGTGCACGACGAGCAGGGCTGCCCACGGCGCCAGGAACGGCTGCGACAGGTCCAGCAGCTCGGCCGCGACGACCCACGCGAGGACGGCCGCCAGCACGGTCTTGCCGAGCTGGACGACGTCGCCCCAGAAGAGCGGGTCGCGCAGCCGCGACACGCTCCACGCCACCATGGTGTGGAGGCTAGTCACCCGTCGGTCGACTCCGGTCGAGGGCAGTCAGCGCATCGCGAAGCAGCTCGTCGGGAGGCAGGGTCGCGTCCAGCCGCACGTACCCGACCTCGGGCCGGACCAGCTGCCCCTGCCAGGCCCGCATCGTCGCGGTGGCCGTGCCGTTCTCCCACGCGGTGCCGGGCACCGGTTCGCTGCTCGAGGCGACCTGTGATGGGCGCGGCTTCCGCCGATCCAGGCGGGGGAGCAGGGCGGCGGGGTCGTCGACCCACAGCTCGACGAGCCGGTACGGCACCCCTGCGGCCTCGGCGACCTCCTGGCCGGACGCCAGCAGCGCCGGGTACCGGCACGGGGAGTCGATGACCACCTGGTGCCCCTGCGCCAGCAGGTCCGCGGCGAGCGCCAGCACGACCCCGTACGACGCTGGTCCGGCTGCCTCGACACCGAGGTCCCTGGACAGCAAGGCGCTCTTCACCACATCGGTGTCCAAGACGACGAGGCCGAGGGCTTCGGACAGCCCGCGCGCCAGCGTGGACTTCCCCGAGCCGGGCACCCCGGACAGCTGGACGAGCACACTGGGCACGCTAGACGCACGGCCGAGAAAACGGCCCACGGGAGACGACCGTCCTTTACCTTTCCTCTATGGCGCAGTACGCGCCCGCCGGCTGGTACCCACAGCCCGACGGGACCGACCGGTGGTGGGACGGTCAGATGTGGACAGCCCACAGCCGCCCGCAGCCCCCACCGCCGACCGTGCCGGTGGCCGCGCCGGGCCACTACGGCAGCGATGCCGGACCGGGTCAGCTCGCTGACTGGTCTTCGGTGCCGCAGGGCTACGCGGTGGCTGCCAAGAACCCTGGCGTCTCGCTGATCGCGTCGTTCTTCATTCCCGGCCTGGGCACCATGCTCAACGGCGAGGTGGGCAAGGGCGTGGGGATCCTGGTGGGGTACTTCGCCTGCCTCTTCCTGTTCTTCCTGATCGTGCCGCTGCTGGCCGCCGTCGGCATCTGGGTCTGGGGCATGGTCGACGCCTATCAAGGTGCGCAGCAGTGGAACCGGCGCCACGGGATCCTGAGCTGACGTGGTGACGACGCGTCGTGCGACGGCCGCGGATGCGTCGGCAGTGACGGCTGTGGTGCTGGCGGCGTTCGCGGTGTACGTCGAGCGACTGGGGGGAGTCCGGCCGTGGCCGATGAACCGCGACTACGCCGAGGTCATCGCGGATGGACAGACCTGGCTCGCCGACGAGGCGGGAGAGGTGGTGGGTGTGCTGGTGCTCGAGGACCGGGCAGACCACCTGCTGCTGGAGGTCCTGGCGGTGGCGCCCGGGCAGCAAGGGAGCGGCGTCGGCCACCGGCTGATGGCGTTGGCCGACGAGCAGGCCGCCGACCGCGGGTTCGACGAGGTCCGGCTGTTCACCAACGCCCGGATGACCGAGAACCTCGCCTACTACCCACGGCAGGGGTACGTCGAGACCCACCGCGACGAGGCCAACGGGTTCCACCGCGTGTTCTTCGCCAAGCACCTCTGACAGGCCCTGGCAGGCTAGGAGCCATGACGGGGATGGAGCTGCGGGTGTTCACCGAGCCGCAGCAGGGGGCGTCGTACGACGACCTCCTGCGGGTGGCGCAGAAGACGGAGGAGCTGGGGTTCGGGGCGTTCTTCCGCTCCGACCACTTCCTGGGCTTCGGGGGCGACGTGCTTCCCGGGCCGACGGACTCCTGGGTGACGCTGGGCGCGCTGGCGCGGGAGACGAGCACCATCCGGCTCGGCACGCTGGTCACGAGCGTGACGTTCCGCTCGCCCGGCCTGTTGGCGATCCAGGTCGCGCAGGTCGACCAGATGAGCGGCGGTCGGGTCGAGCTCGGCATCGGTGCGGGATGGTTCGCGAAGGAGCACGCGGCGTACGGCTTCGCGTTCCCGGAGCCGCCCGAGCGCTTCGACATGCTCGAGGACCAGCTGGCGATCGTCACCGGGCTCTGGGCGACCGACGGCGGCTTCTCCTACGCAGGCAAGCAGCACTCGGTCACCGACTCGCCCGGCCTGCCGAAGCCACACCAGACCAAGCCGCCGATCATCATGGGCGGCGGCGGCAAGAAGCGTTCGGCGGCGCTGGCCGCGAGGTACGCCGACGAGTACAACCTGGCCTTCGAGGCGTTCGAGGACGGGCTCCCGATCCTCGAACGCGTCAAGCGGGCGTGCGAGGTCGCCGGCCGCGACCCCGCGTCGCTGATCACCTCCAGCGCGTTGGTGCTCTGTGTCGGCAAGGACGAGGGGGAGTTCCAGCGACGCGCGGCCGCGATCGGCCACGACCCGGCCGAGCTGCGGGCGAGCCAGCTCGGCGGCACCGTGAGCGAGGTGCTCGACAAGGTCGGCCGGTACGTCGACTCCGGCCAGAGCCGCCTGTACCTCCAGACCCTCGACCTCCACGACCTCGACCACCTGCACCTGGTCGCCGAGGAGATCAAGCCGCACGTCTGACCGCCCTCCTCGACCAACGAAGCCACTCAGCCCGATAACCTGATGGTCATGACGTCCTCGCCCTCCGGCCCGCGCTTCGGCCGGATGCTGACGGCCATGGCGACTGCGTTCGACGACGACGGAGCCGTCGACCTCGGGGGCACCGCGCGGATCGCCTCGTACCTGGTCGACCACGGCCACGACGGCGTCGTGGTCAGCGGCACCACCGGCGAGAGCCCGACGACGACGGTCGGCGAGGACGGCGACATCCTGCGCGCCGTGATCGACGCGGTCGGCGACCGCGCCAGCGTCGTCGCCGGTGTCGGTACCAACGCCACCGCCCACTCCGTCGAGCTGGCCCGCCAGGCCGAGAAGCTCGGTGCCGACGGGCTGCTGCTCGTCACGCCCTACTACAACAAGCCCGGCCAGGCCGGCGTGCTGCACCACTTCCGCTCGGTGGTGGAGGCCACGGGCGTCCCGGTGATGCTCTACGACGTCCCCGGACGCACCGCCACCCAGATCGACCTGGACACCTACGCCGCCGTCAAGGAGTGGGACACGGTGGTGGCCGTGAAGGACGCCGTCGGCGACTACGCCCGGGGCGTGAAGATCATCCAGATGGGCTACGACCTGTACTCCGGCGACGACGTGTCCACCCTCGGGTGGCTGGCGCACGGGGCGCAGGGGGTCGTCTCGGTCGTCGGCCACGCCGCCGGCCGCGAGATCGCGGGCATGATCCGCGACTTCCTCGACGGCGACCACGCCGCCGCCCTCGCGACGTACCAACGGCTGCTGCCGGCCACCGACGCCATCATGGGCGTCCCCAACTACGGAGCGACCACCGCGAAGGCCTGCCTCCAGCTGCTCGGCGTCCTCGACAACCGCAACGTGCGCGGCCCACTCGTGCCGCTCTCGGACGAGGAGGTGGCCGCCCTCCGTGAGGGCCTGGTCGCCTCCCAACTCATCCCCTAAGGAATCCCTTGAGTCATCCCCACCCCGAGCTCTCCGCGCCGGCACCGCTGGCCTCCGGAGGGTTGCGGGTCATCGCCCTGGGCGGCCTCGGCGAGGTCGGCCGCAACATGACCGTCTTCGAGTACGCCGACCGCCTGCTCATCGTCGACTGCGGCGTGCTGTTCCCCGAGGACCACCACCCCGGCGTCGACCTGATCCTTCCCGACTTCGACTCCATCCGCGACCGGCTCGACGCCATCGAGGGCCTGGTGCTCACGCACGGTCACGAGGACCACATCGGCGCCACGCCGTACCTCCTGCGCGAACGCGGTGACATCCCGCTCGTCGGCTCGCAGCTCACCCTGGCGCTGCTCGACCCCAAGCTGCGCGAGCACCGGCTCAAGGAGACGATCCACCACGTCGTCAAGGAGGGTGACCGGCTGACGCTCGGGCCGTTCGAGCTCGAGTTCGTCGCGGTCAACCACTCCATCCCCGACGCGCTCGCCGTCGCGATCCGGACCGGTGCCGGCACCGTGCTGCACACCGGCGACTTCAAGATGGACCAGCTCCCGCTCGACGGCCGGATCACCGACCTTCGGGCGTTCGCCCGGCTCGGTGAGGAGGGCGTCGACCTGTTCCTCACCGACTCCACCAACGCCGAGGTCCCGGGCTTCACGACTCCCGAGGTCGACATCAGCCCGGTGCTCGACCGGGTGTTCCAGAAGAGTCCGCAGCGGATCATCGTGGCCTGCTTCGCCAGCCACGTGCACCGGGTCCAGCAGATCCTCGACGCCGCGGTCGCCCACCACCGCAAGGTCGCGTACGTCGGCCGCTCGATGGTCCGCAACATGGCCATCGCCCGCGACCTCGGCTACCTCACCGTCCCCGACGGTGTCCTGGTCGACGTGAAGGACCTCGCCGACCTGCCTCCCGAGCGCCAGGTGCTGGTCTCGACCGGCAGCCAGGGGGAGCCGCTCTCGGCGCTCAGCCGGATCGCCCAGCGCAACCACCACCTCGTGCACATCGAGGAGGGTGACACCGTCATCCTGGCCAGCAGCCTGATCCCCGGCAACGAGAACGCCGTCTACCGGGTCATCAACGGCCTGTCCCGATGGGGCGCCAACGTGGTGCACAAGGGCAACGCGATGGTGCACGTGTCCGGCCACGCCAGCGCGGGTGAGCTGCTGTACGCCTACAACATCGTGCGGCCGCGCAACGTGATGCCCGTGCACGGCGAGATCCGGCACATGAAGGCCAACGCCGCCCTGGCCCGCCTGACCGGCATGGCCGCCGAGAACGTCGTGGTCGCCGAGGACGGCGTCGTCGTCGACCTCCTCGACGGGCAGCTCACGGTGGCCGGCAAGGTCGACTGCGGCTACGTGTTCGTCGACGGATCGTCGGTCGGCGACGTCACCGAGTCGTCGCTGAAGGACCGCCGCATCCTGGCCTCCGAGGGCTTCATCTCGGTGATCGTCGTCGTCGACTCCGTGAGCGGCAAGGTCGCGGGCGGACCCGAGATCCACGCGCGCGGCTTCGCCGAGCCCGACGCGACCTTCGACACGATCAAGCAGCCGATCATCGACGCGCTCGACCGGGCCGGTGCCGAGGGCAACAACGACGCCTACCAGCTCCAGCAGGTCATCCGTCGCGTGGTCGGTCGCTGGGTCAACCGTGAGCTCAAGCGGCGGCCGATGATCATCCCGGTGGTCATCGAGGCGTAGCCACCGCCCTGCGGTCGGCGTAGCGTCGTACGTCGACCGCTCCAGGGCGGAGCGGCCTCTCGGGAGAGGAGGCAGCGATGTTCATCCAGGTGATCCAGGGGCGCTGTAGCGACGCCGACCGGCTCCGCAATCAGCTCGACGTGTGGGAGCAGGACCTCGCCCCGGGCGCGGACGGCTTCCTCGGCTCGACCGGTGGCCTGACCGACGACGGCACGTTCGTGGCCGTGGTCCGGTTCGACTCCCGTGAGCAGGCCGACGCCAGCTCGTCGCGGCCCGAGCAGGACGCGTGGTGGCAGGCGACGTCCACCTGCTACGACGGCGAGGTCGCCTTCCACGACTACGACGACGCGTTCACCATGCTCGACGGGGGCAGCGACGACGCCGGGTTCGTCCAGGTGATGCAGGGCCGGGTCGACGACGCGGCCGGCTTCAGGTCGTTCATGCAGGCGCCGATGGACGACCTGCGCGCGATGCGTCCGGAGATCATCGGCGGCACGGTCGCCGTCGCCGACGACGGGCAGTTCACCCAGACCATCTACTTCACCTCGCAGGCCGCGGCTCGCGAGGGCGAGAAGCAGGAGATGCCCGAGGAGGTCCGGCGGGACATGGAGTCCGGCATGGGCCAGATGCACGACCTGACCTACTTCGACCTCCCCGACCCCTGGTTCGCCGGCCGCGCCTGACCTCGCACCGTCACTCGGCCGTAGGACGCCGGGTCGCGGACGACTTCTTGGTCGCCGTCTTCTTGGTCACGGTCTTCTTCGCGGCTGCCTTCCGGGGAGCAGCCTTGCGGGGAGCGGCCTTCTTCTTGGGAGGGCTCGGGTCCTTGGGGGCGGGTCGGGGGTCGCCGGGCCAGTGGGCGAGGGTGTCCTCGAACATGGCCTGGACCTCGCGGGTCTTGTTGCGGACCTGGTCGGCGGGCCAGGAGGCGACATCGATCGGTGGCAGCACGGCGACCTGGACGGTGCCGGGCTTGATCGTCAGCGCGTCGCGCCACATCAGCTCGCCGGCGTTGCGGATCACGATCGGGACGACAGGGACGCCCGCCTCGCGCGCGAGGTGGAAGGCGCCGGTCTTGAACTCGCCGAGCGTGGGTGTCAGCGAGCGCGTCCCCTCGGGAGCGATGACGACCGAGATCCCCTCCTGCAGCTTGGCCACCGCCGGGGCGAGGGCCTCGCGTGGACTGCCGCCGCCCTTGCGGTCGACGAAGGCCACGCCGGCGAACTTGAACAGGGGGCCGAAGATCGGGTCCTTGGTCAGCTCCTGCTTGGCCACGCCCGTGAAGTCGCGGCGCAGCAGGTAGCAGATCACGAAGACGTCGAGCTGGCTCTGGTGGTTGAAGACGAACACCGCGGGCCGCTGCTCCCACACGTGCTGCTCGCCCACGATGTCGACCGTGACCCCGGCGAGGGCGAGGGAGTACTCGGACGAGAGGGCCATGATCGACGAGATGGCCGTGCGGCGGCTGCCGTTGAGCAGCCCGAACGCCACGCCGGTGCCGATGCCGGTCAGGATGCCGCCCATCGCGGCGGCCGAGCGGGCGATGGTGGGCAGGCTGGGCAGGCCACGGCTGCGGAAGTCGAGCACCGGCCAGCTCTCGGCGGTCGCGTGCTCGCGCAGCTTGTCCTCGGGGGTGGTCGCGGCGGGGTACCCGACCTGGCTGAGGAAGTCGATGTCCTCGTTGCCGTTGGAGTAGGCGTAGCTCGCCTCGAGGTCGACGTCGTGCGCGGCGGCGAACTCGCGGACGGCACGCGCCTTGCCGGCCCGCCACAACGTCGGGCCGTCGGCCCGACCGGTGAGGATGCCGTCCACGCCGGACTCCAGTGCGGTGGACAGGACGTGCTCGATGTCGAGGGTGCGCGCGGCGGCCTCGAGCTGGAAGCGGGTCGCCGAGGAGGCGAGGACGAGCGTGTGGCCCATCCGGTGGTGGGCCTGCACGAGCTGCCAGCCCTCGGGGTACACCCGCGCCGCCAGCTTCTTGGCGAACACCCGCTCGCCCACGGCACTGACGTCGTCGAGGTGCTGCCCGTCGAGCCCGCTGAGGCCGATGGCGACGAGCTTCTCGAAGTCCTCCTCGGTCTCGATGCCGCGGACCGCCAAGGCGGTCGTGCGGATCGCCTCGAGCGGGCTGACCTTCCCGCTGCGGATCCGGTCGAGGTAGAAGTCGACGGCCGAGAAACCGTGGATGAGGGTGCCGTCGAAGTCGAAGAACGCCGCGACCTGCGGACCCTCCGGCCCGGCGTACACCTGGGCCAGGCGATCAGACAACAACACCCGTGACCTCCGCTCGGTTGGCTGCGTCCAGCGACTCGATGAGCTGGGCGCGATCGATCAGGCTGGTGACGAACTCGAGATGCTCGGTACGTCGGCGCTGCAGGTCCTCGGGCGACTCGCCCTCCGCCGGGGCGAGGAGGCCGAGGTTGTCCTTGAGGTCGATCGCCGAGGTGAACAGCTCGCGGGAGACCGACTCGGGACTGTGCAGGCGGCGCTGGAGCAGCATCTGCTCACCGACCCGGTCGCACTCGTCGAGCAGGGCACCCTTCTCGATCTGCCGGCCTGCGCCGACGGCCGCGAGCCGGTCGGCGACCACCAGCTGGGCGTCGAGGAAGGACCGCAGCACGCGGTGGGCCATCAGCACGCCCGAGCCCCGCAGCGCCGCGGCCGGGTCGGAGGAGCCGGGGGAGATGAGCGCGAGCTCGTCGCGCAGCTCGGCCTCGAACGTGTCGCGGTCGGGGAAGAAGAACTCGAACTTGAGCAGGTCGCGGATCCGCTTGGCCTCGGTCCAGCCGGTCAGCTCGAGGTTCTCCGACTCCTGTTGTGAGGTCCACAGCATCGCGAGCTCGAGGATCGCGCGGTTGACGAACCAGTGGATGGCGTTGTTGCGGTAGAACGCGGCGACCAGGTGCTGGCCGCGGTCGACGGCGTAGACCGGCAGCTCGCCCTTGTCGTAGACCGTGACGACCTTCGCCCGGACCAGGCCGGTCGAGCACGGCCGTGAGCTCCTCGGGGTCGCGGAGCCGCTCGAGCCCCGTCGACGGCAGCCCGCGTGCCTCGATGTAGGCGAGCACCGGCTCGAGGATCCGCTGGATCTGGTGCAGGGTCAGCGACTGGTCGCGGACACCGAGCAGGGTGAGGGCCAGCAACCCGTTGGCCGTCAGCGGTGAGGTCTGGTTGATGCCGACGGCCACCTCGAACGCGATCTTGTGCAGCGCCGCCCGGTTGTCGTCGTCGGAGGCGTCGGCCGGCGGCAACCACGACCTGATCGCGATGGGCTCGCCGAATCGTACGTACGCCGAGCCGCCCGAGGTCCGCCGCTGGGACCTGGCGTACTCGGCCAGCCACTTGAGGCCCTCGGCCTGCTTCTTGCCGCCGGCCTGTTCGGCGGCCATGGAGTTGACCTCGTGCAGGCGGTCGTAGGTGATCGAGGTCGGCACCAGGTAGACGTCCTCGACGCGACCGCTGTGGACGGCCTGTGCGACGTAGCGGAGCAGCCCGTAACGAGGGCTGCGGATCTTGCCCGTGCGTGAGCGCCCGCCCTCGAAGTACCACTCCAGGTTGAAGCGCTTGGCGAGGAGGAACGCGAAGTACTCCTGGACCACGGACTTGTAGATCTCGTCGTCGCCGAAGCTGCGGCGGATGAACACGATGCCGGCCCGCCTCGCCAGGTCGCTGATGGGCCAGATGCGGAGGTTGGCGCCGCCCATCACGTGGTTGCGCGGGAAGTCGTTGCGGGCGAGGACGTCACCGAGGACCAGCGTGTCGACGTACGACCGGTGGGCCGGCAGGAACACCAGGGCGTAGCGCTTGTTGAGCTCCCGCAGCCTGGCCAGCCCCGACTGGTCGGCGAGCACCTGCCAGGTCGAGGAGTGCAGCGGCCCCATCATCGCGTAGAACATGTCCACGGCCGCGCGGCTCTGGACGGCCACCAGCTCGTCGAGGCACTCCTCGGCCTTCTCCAGGCCCTCGTCGACGGTCAGCCCCATCTCGGCGGAGACCTCGGCGATCTCGTCGCGGAACTCCTTGCGCGCCAGGATCTCCTCGCTGACGGCGTGCGGCACCTTGTAGCGGTTGCCGATCTCGGCGCGCTCCTCGCGCTCCAGGGTCACCACGGCGGAGCGGCGGACGAACGCGCCGAAGGCCTCGGGGTCCTCGACATCGGCGTCCCCCGAGGTGCCTGTGACCTCCAGGAACCGCTTGCGCAGCTCCGACAACAGGGCTGGCTCGCCCGCCATCACGCGGCGTCGGCTGGGGGAGAGGGCTGCCAGGCGGCGTGAGATCCAGGTGGCCGGTCGCTTGGGCGTCGCGAGCAGGGCGAGCTCGGAGAGCCGGGAGGTGCCTGCGCGCCGTTCGACCGTCGGCAACCAGGCCACCCGGACGGGGACGACCAGCGCGTCGTCGTACACGGCCAGGGCCGCACCGAGGCCATCACCGGTGCCCGTCACGGCATCGAGGACGGCCTCGACGGATGGGTCCTGCTCGGCGGCCCAGGCGTCGATGACGGGTCGCTCGACGGACGCGGCCTCGACCGCGACGGCGATCACCGGCACCGGATCTGGAGTCACACTCGACCTTTCGTGGCGTGCGCCACATCATCGCAGAGAGCACGAGAGGCCCCGCCGGATCGCTCCGGCGGGGCCCCTGGGTCGCTCAGGTCAGGAGCTCAGTTCTGGAGGATCCTGAACCTGAACGTGTGCCTGCTCGGCTGGGTCACTGAGGAACCGAGGTACTTGGCCAGCAACTTGTGCGTGCCGACCTTGAGGTTCTTCGTGACGGTGATCTTCACCCTGCCGTTCTTCAGCATGCCTTGGCCGATCACCTTGCCGTCCTTCTTGATGACCACCTTGCCGGTCGGCACGAGTCCGGACGCCGTGACCTTGGCCCTGATGGTGAAGTCCTCCCCGTACGAGGGAAGGTTGTCGGGCTTTCTGATCACGGTGGTCGTGATCCACTTGAGGGCCACGCCACTCTTGACGACCGTGACCTTCACCGGCGTCTGAGCCGGTGCAAGCACGTCGGTGCCGGAGTAGCGGGCCGTCAGCGTGCTGATGCCGGCCGGGTACGTCGCCGGTAGTGCCAGCAGGGCCACTCCATCGTCGCCGAGCGGTCCGCTGGCAACGAGGTTGCCCGCACCGTCTCTCAGGTTGACGTTGCCGGTCGGTGTCGAGCCGGCGTTACCGTCGCGAGTGACGGTGACCTTCACCGACGACGGGTCGCCGTAGGTGGAGGGCTCGGGCTGGTGCACTGCCGCGATCGAGGTCGACTGCTTGCAGGTCGTGACCGCGACGTTGTCGACGAACCAACCGAACAGGCCACCGCAGCCGTCGCGCCCGATGTCGAAGCGCAGCCGGATGGTGTCACCTGGGCTCGCACCGGCGGCCGCGAGGTTGACCTGGGAGGTTCCCCACTTGGTGGTCACCTTGCCGCCGTCGGTCCCGGTGAAGGCCCGCTCGCCCTGCATCGGGTTGGTGTTGCCCGCACCCGAGGTGAGCAGTGTCGCGTTCGGCGCGTTGAAGGTGTACGCCGCCTGCGGGATGACCGTGAAGGGTGCTCCGTTGACGGAGATCTTCACGTTGCCCCCGTCGACCCCGGTCTCGCTGGAGATCGAGTGGTCGAAGGTCAGCTTCGCGGATCCGCCGGGAAGTCCGATCGCCTGGGTGGTGATGGAGTCGACACTGGAGAAGTCACCCGCCCCGTTGGAGCAGACCCCCTCGTCGGGAGCCGGGCCGTAGGCGACCTTGCTGGCGTGGCCCGGGGCCTTGGCGGCGTAGTCGTCCGTGATGCTCCAGGGATCGCCCATCCCGCCGGCGAACCTCACGACCTGGCTCGGCGTCCACTTGCCGAGGCCCGACTCGAAGTCGTCGCTCCACACGGTGTTCTGCGTGGTGCCCGGGCCACAGGTACCCGGGGCGTTCTGGGCGAACAACGGCTGGAAGGCGCACTGGGTCGGCTCCGCCCGCAGCTGCGTCGCCGCAATGACGTTGGCCACCTGCTGGCAGTCGGCCGCCGTGATCGGAGTCGCTGCGAGCGGTGTGCCGTTGGGAGCAGTCTGCACCGCGTTGATGGGCTGACCCGTCAGGGCGGCACAAGAGGCCATCAGGCCGTCGGCCATCTCGGGGAAGCCCGAGCTCGGCGTCAGGTAGTGGGTCTGGTTGTAGAACCACATGTTGGCGGCCTTGTCGAGCCCGATTCCGGTGGTGTTGACGCCGTTGTAGGCGCCGCCGTCAACGAGCAGGGCGTAGGCGTGGTTGGGCACGCCGGAGTTGGAGTGGACTCCACCGGCGTCGTCGGACGGGCAGTAGTACTCCGCGTCCGAGACCTTGCCCGGGTCGCCGTAGCAGGTCGGCATCCACATGTCGCGGATGGCACCACCGAACGCCGTCGACTTCTCACCCATCAACCACCTGTAGGAGTCCGTCTTGGCGGCCGTGGTGTTGTCCTTGATCGTCACGTTGACCGCCGAGGTGGCCAACCGGTTGACGATGCGGTTGCGGTCGGAGAGCTTGATCATGACGCTCGGGATGGTGATGGTCGGGTCGCTGCCCGCCATACCGGCTACGGCCTCGACGTTGTTGCCGATGACGACCGCGATCGCTCCGGCGTTCTGGGCGTTCTTCACCTTGATCGCGAACCCGCAGTTGCCTCGGTCGATCAGCGCGATCTTGCCCGTGACGGCGGCTCCGTTGGTCAGGGCCGAACATCCGTCGGTCGTCAGGGGGCCGACGGCGTCGTTCGGGTCGATGCCGACCACGACGTTGCTGGTGACTCCGGTGGCGGTCACCTGGGGACCGAACTGCGCGGCACCGGCGAAGCAGACCTTGGCGATGTCGGCCGGGGTGTTGATCACGACGACCGGCAGGGCCGGGCTGTGGCTGCTGCAGAGACCGTCGGGACGCTTGGCCGTGATGTCGCCCTCGCCCTCGTCCTGCTCCCCGTTGATCAGGTCGACCGTCTCGCCCCACACGTCGGAGTAGGACTCGTTGAGCGCGCCGGGCTGCCACTGGTAGATCAGGCCGGAGGTGTACTCGGTGTAGGCGTGGCCCCACTCGTGGGCCACGACATCATCAGAGCTGACGCCGGTGCAGTAGTTGGTCGTCTGGCCGTTCCAGTTGGCGTTGGGGCAGTTGATCTGGGGGTCGTTGTTGACCGTCGTCATCGAGTGACCCGCGGCGTTGTAGGAGTCACGGCCGAAGGTGTCCCGGAAGAACCAGTAGGCGTTACCGGTGCCCTTGACCTCGTTCAGCTGGTCCGGGGTGAGGCTCGCCGTGGACTGACCTTCGTCCCACACCTTCGTGTACACCGGGTTGTCCTTGGTGCCGGAGCCCTCATAGAGGTGCCGCTCGAGGGCGTCGGTGGACATGGAGTAGCGGTTCACGAGCTTGCCCGTTTGGGCGTCGATGAACACCATCTCGCGCACGTTGCCGTTGGTGACCACCACCTGGTAGGCGAGCACGTTCTTGCCGGGCTCACCCTTGATGGCACCCATGCGGTAGACGAGCAACTTGGGTGAGACGGCCTTCAGGCCACGCGTGTCGGCCTTCTTGCCGTCCTCGCTGGTGGGCGGGTCCAGCCGCACCAGTGCGACGGCCGTTCGGCTCGCGGTGCGTGCAGAGCGGCTGGGCTGGGTCGAGAGGTGCAGGTCCGGGGCCGCGAAGCCGTTGACCGACGTCAAGGCACCCGCCTTGTCGAGGTTGGCCAGCAGCCTGGATCCGAAGACGGGCAAGCCCTGGTAGCGCTGCTCGAAGGTGACGGTCCGGCCGTAGCGGTCGCCGGTCACGCCGACCTGGCGAAGCTCCTGGGCCCGGGCGCCGAACGCGCCGGCGTACGTCCGCAGGTAGGCCGTTGCCTTGTCCACGGCGTCGGCGCGAGACGCGCCGTCGCGGTCAGGCATCAGGTCACCGGTGGTCCGCACCATGCCGATCTCGCCGGTGGCGCGCTGGGTGCTGATGCGGACGGCGCCCTCGGCCTCGCCCTTCATGCGGTCCGTGATGCTGGGCTTGGCGGGTGCCGGCTGGCCGGCGGCGGTGCTCTGGACTGCTGGCACCGCGGCGAGGGTCGCTCCCGCTAGTGCCAGGCTGAGAATGAGACTGAGTGGTCTCACATTTCCCTCCGAGTGGGGTGTGATGGAGTGCTGTGGATCGGATCACAGTCGGCGTCACCCTAGGCGGCAGGGGGGGATAGGTCTACACCCCCCTAAGGGTGACCCGGGGACGACGAAGCCCCGCCGGACGGATCCGGCGGGGCCCCTCGTAGATGTGCCAGTGGTGCTAGGTCGTCAGCCCTCGACGATCTTGATGGTGAACTTCGTCTTGCTCGGCAGGGCCGTCGAGGAACCCTCGTACTTGGTGACGAGCGTGTGCTTGCCGACCTTCAGGTTCTTCGTGATGGTCACCTTGACCTTGCCGTCGACGAGCTTGCCCTTGCCGATCGTCTCGCCGTTCAGCTTGATGACGACCCGACCGGTCGGCTTGGCACCGTCGGCCGAGACCTTCACCTTGACCTTGAAGTCCTCCTTGAACGCGGGGGCGTTCGTGGGCTTCTTCACCGACGTCGTCGTGGCGACCTTGGCGGGCGGCGGCGTCGTCGTCGGGGTCCCGGTCGGGGTCACCGTGGGCGTCACCGTGGGCGTCACCGTCGGGGTCACCGTCGGGGTGACGGTCGGGGTGACGGTGGGCGTCGGCGTCGCCGTCGACTCCGTGCACGTCACCAGCATCACGTCGTCGACGTACCAGCCGTCGACACCGCCACACCCGTCACGCGAGATCCCGAACCGCACCGAGATGGTGTCACCGGCTGCCACGCCGGCGGCCTCCAGGTCGATCTGCGACTCGCCCCAGCTGCCGGTGACCTCTCCACCGTCGGTGCCGGAGAAGCCCTCCTCGCCGCCCTGCGTCTCGTTCTCCAGCACCGCGTTGGGCGGGTTGAAGGTGTACGCGTCACTGGACACCGTCTCGAAGTCGCCGCCGTTGATGCTCAGCTGGACGACGCCACCGTCGTACCCGGCCTCGGTGGCCACGTAGTGACGGAACGACATCCGTGGCGACAACCCGTCCGGAACCTCGATGTCGGGGCTGATCAGGTAGTTGGTGCTTTCGAAGCTCGCGGGCGACGCCTCGCAGGCGCCGATCGACGGTGCCGGACCGTACGCCACCGTGGTGGTGTCCGTCCCGGGTGCCTCGGTGTTGGTCACCCAGTCGCGGGTGATGCCGTTGTAGGGGTTCTCCGACTCCTGCGTCCAGCCGTTGGCCGTGACGCCCTCCTCGAAGTCTTCCTCGAAGAACGGCGTCGACTCGAAGCCGGCACCGCACAGAGCCGGGGCGTCCTGCGCCAGCACGGGCTGGAAGTTGCACTGGGCCGGCAGGGCCTTGTACAGCTCCACAGCCGCCGCCATCTTCGGCACCTGGGCGCAGTCGTCGGCGCTGATCGTCTTGAGCGAGGCCCGGCTGTCGTTCGTCGCCGTGCTCAGCTCGTTGATCCTCGCCCCGATCAGGTCCTGGCAGGACCGGGTCAGCGCGTCCGCGTGGTCGGCGAAGTCGGAGGCGGAGTTCTGGTAGACGCTCTGGGCCCGCCAGTAGATCGCCGCCGCCTTCGTGAGGCCGATGCCGCGCACCGTCTGGCCGTTGTAGCTGCCACCGTCGACGAGCAGGGCGTAGCCGTGGTTGGGCACCCCGGAGTTGCCGTGCACGCCGCCGTTGTCGGTCATCGCGAAGTCGCAGTTGTACTCCGCGTCGGTCACCTTGCCCGGGTCCTGGTAGCAGGTCGGGTTCCACATGTCGCGGATCGCGCCGCCGAAGGCCGGCGACTTCTCGCCGATCAGCCAGCGGGTGGTCGCCTTGCGCGAGGAGATGTCCTCGGCCGCGAGCGTGGCGGTGACGGGCCCACCGGCGTTCTTGATACGGGTGCCGTCAGCCTGCGAGACCATCACGCCGTAGATGTTGGCCGTGCCGGACATCGAGAGCGGGAGGCCCGGCTGGTTGTTGCCGACGACGATGCCGATCGCGCCGGCAGCCACCGCGTTGGCGTGCTTGGTGGTGAAGGGGCACGTGCCGCGGTCGACGAACGCCCACTTGCCGGCGACCGACGCTGCGTTGGTGTACGCCGTGCAGCCGTCGGTCGTGGTCGGACCCGTGGGGTTGGCCGCGTCGGTGGCCACCACGATGGTGGCGGTGACCGGCGTGGTGGTGAAGGCGGGGCCGAACGCCGCCGGGATGGCGGTGCACGGACCGGCCGCGCCGGCCGGTGCGGTGATCGTCATGATCAGGCGCGGGGCGGCCGTCGGGTCGCAGGAGCCGACCGCACGCTTGATGTTGATGTCGCCCTCACCCTCGTCCTCGCGGCCGTTGATCAGGTCGAGCGTCTCGCCCCAGATGTCTGAGTAGGACTCGTTCAGGGCGCCCGGCTGCCACTGGTAGATCAGGCCGTCGGTGTACTCGGTGTAGGCGTGGCCCCACTCGTGGGACACCACGTCGTCGGAGGTGACCCCGTCGCAGTAGTTGGTGGTGACGCTGTTCCAGTTGGCGTTGGGGCAGGCGATCCGCGGGTCGTTGTTGACCGTGATCATCTTCGCGCCGAAGCCGTCGTAGGAGTCGCGGCCGAATGCGTTGCGGTAGAACCAGTAGGCCTCGCCCGCCGAGTTGACCAGGTTCTGCTGGTCCTCGTTCAGGCCGTCCGGGAAGTCGTCTCCCTCCTCCCACACGGTGGTGAAGGTGGGGTTCTGGGCGGTGCCGCTGGCCTCGCGGAGCTCGCGGTCCAGCGCGTTGTCGATCATCGAGTAGCGGTTGACCGGCTTGCCCGTGTTGGCATCGATGAAGACCATGTCGCGGATGTTCTTGAGGTTGGTCACCTCGATCTGGCGCACCAGGAGTGCGCGCCCCTCGACGCCGCGGAGCGAACCGGTGAGGTAGATCCGCAGGTCGTTGGAGACCGCACGCAGTCCGCTGGTGTCGACCTTGGCGCCCTTCTCGACACCGCTGGGGTCGTTGCGCACCATCGAGACGGCGGCCCGGGCAGACTCGGCCTCCGACTTCGACGGCGTGACGGAGAGGTCCAGGTCGGGGGCCGCGAAGCCACTGACCGCCACCAGGTCGCCGTCGCGGTCGACGCTGGCCTTGAGCTGGCCGGCGAAGACCTGCACGCCCTGGTACTGCTGGTGGTAGCTGACGGTGAAGCCGTAGCTGTTGTCGACGACGGAGTCGCGCACGAGCTGGCCGGGGGCCGCGCCGAACGCGGGCCCGAACCGGGCCAGGTACGCGTCGGCCTTGGCGCCGGCCGCTGCCTTGCTCGAGCCTTCCACGCCGGGGAGCAGGTCATCCTCGGACCCGGCGCGCACGAAGGTCACCTTGCCGGTGGCCTTGTCGGCGCGGATCGACGCGGTGCCGCTGGCGGTGCTGCTCATCTGCTGGACCATCGTGGGCTGCACCGTTGCGGCTGGTCCGGACGCCACGGCCTGGAGTGTCGGAACGGTCACCAGGACCGAACCGGCCAGCGCGAGGCCGGCGAAAATGCTGAGTCGTTTCACGTGTGCTGATCCCCTTTTGAAGGCTGCTGGGTGTCGATTCGGCAACTATTTCGACTGGATGTGTCGAATTCAGAACGCACCCTAGGAGTCCATAGCCCCGCGGGTAAACAACTAAGGACATGTTTTCCGCCGTCGTGATGCTTTCGAGACGGAACGGGCCCGGGGCACCCGACACGCGGTGTGATCCGTGTGACTGGAGTGACGGTGGCCTACGTTTGGTGTCATGGCGACCCGTACGTCTTCCCCGCCGGGTTCGCGGAGCAGGAGCACGTCCAAGGCCGGTCGGTCCAGTTCGTCTGGGCGGACCACACGAGGCGCATCCGGCACCCGGACCCGGGGTACACCCACCAAGAAGAAGCGCTCCTCGAGCAAGCGCGCGCCCACGCGCACCCGCAGGCCGGCACCGCGGGCCGTCCGGAGCGGGCCGGGCCCGGTCCTCCGGGCCTTCGCCGCGCTGGGCCGCGGCGTGGCGGCCGCGTGGCTCGCGATCGCCCACGGGCTGGGCTCGATCGCGCGCTCGATCGGTCGGGGGGCCCGTGACCTCGACCCCGAGCAGCGCCGCGACGGCGTCGGGCTGTTCGTCATCGGGCTGGCCGTCGTCGCCGCGGCCGCCGTCTGGTGGCAGCTCCCCGGCACCGTGATGGAGGGCGTGCGCACGGTGGTCGCCGGGTCGGTCGGCAAGGTCGGCTGGCTGGTGCCGCTCGTGCTCGTCCTGATCGGCTGGCGCAACATGCGCGACCCCGAGCGCAACGGGCCGGCCGGCCGCCAGGTCGTCGGCTGGGTCGCCCTCGCCTTCGGGATCCTCGGCATCGTCCACGTCGCCAACGGCAGCCCGCAGCCCGAGCTCGGCGACGCCAGCGACCTCCAGAACGCCGGTGGGGCCGTCGGGTTCGTGGTGGCGAGCCTGCTGCTCGACCTGCTCCGCACGCCGTACGTCGTGGTCCCCCTGCTCGTGCTGCTGTGCGTGTTCGGTGTCCTCGTCATCACGGCCACGCCCGTCTACCAGGTGCCGCACCGTCTCCGCGCGCTGCGCGACCGCCTGCTCGGCCGCACGCCGGCCGAGGGCGACGACACCCTCGACGAGGGCGAGCCGACGCAGCCGATCCGGGTCTCGCGTCGTCGTGGGGCCATGCCCGAGACGGGCGACATCGACCCCGAGATGGGCGACCCGGCGTACGACTCCCCGGTCCTCGAGGAGCGCGAGGTCCGGCGACGCGGCCGAAAGAAGGCTGCCGACCCCGACCCCGACCTGACTGCCGAGGTCGACGCGGTGTCGGACGGTGACGGGGAGCTCGAGCCGCCGCCGCACACGCCGCTGCCCCAACGCGTCGAGCAGCTCGCACTGTCCGGCGACATCGCCTACACGCTCCCGGCCAACGACGTGCTGCGCGCCGGCTCCCCGCACAAGGCCCGCTCCAAGGCCAGCGACGCAGTGGTCGAGCGGCTCACCCAGGTGATGGAGGAGTTCGGCATCGACGCCCAGGTCACGGGCTACACCCGCGGCCCGACCGTGACCAGGTACGAGGTCGAGGTCGGCCCGGCCGTCAAGGTCGAGAAGGTCACCGCGCTGTCGAAGAACATCGCGTACGCCGTCGCCTCGGCCGACGTCCGGATCCTGTCGCCCATCCCCGGCAAGTCCGCCATCGGCATCGAGATCCCCAACCTGGACAAGGAGATCGTGTCGCTCGGCGACGTGCTCCGGTCCGGGACTGCCCGCTCCGACCACCACCCGCTGGTGGTCGGCCTCGGCAAGGACGTCGAGGGCGGGTTCGTGGTCGCCAACCTGGCGAAGATGCCGCACCTGCTGGTCGCCGGCGCCACCGGCTCCGGCAAGTCCAGCTTCATCAACTCGATGATCACGTCGCTGCTGATGCGGTCGACGCCCGATGAGGTCCGGATGATCATGGTCGACCCCAAGCGGGTCGAGCTGAACGCCTACGAGGGCATCCCGCACCTGATCACCCCGATCATCACCAACCCGAAGAAGGCCGCCGAGGCGCTGGCGTGGGTCGTGCGCGAGATGGACATGCGCTACGACGACCTGGCCAACTTCGGCTTCCGTCACGTCGACGACTTCAACAAGGCGGTGCGCGCGGGCAAGGTCACGGTGCCGCCCGGCAGCGAGCGCGAGCTGACGCCCTACCCGTACCTCGTGGTGATCGTCGACGAGCTGGCCGACCTGATGATGGTCGCCCCGCGCGACGTCGAGGACTCCGTCGTCCGGATCACCCAGCTGGCCCGGGCCGCGGGCATCCACCTGGTGCTCGCCACCCAGCGCCCGTCGGTCGACGTGGTGACCGGTCTGATCAAGGCCAACGTGCCCTCGCGGCTGGCGTTCGCGACGTCGTCGCTGGCCGACAGCCGGGTCATCCTCGACCAGCCGGGCGCCGAGAAGCTCGTCGGCCAGGGTGACGGGCTGTTCCTGCCGATGGGCGCCTCGAAGGCCGTGCGCGTGCAGGGCTCGTGGGTGACCGAGGCCGAGGTGGCCCTGGTCGTCAAGCACGTGAAGACCCAGCTGCAGCCGACCTACCGCGAGGACGTGACCGTTCCGGCCGCGGCCAAGCGCGAGCTCGACGACGACATCGGCGACGACATGGACCTGGTGATCCAGGCCGTGGAGCTCGTCGTGTCCACGCAGTTCGGGTCGACGTCGATGCTGCAGCGCAAGCTGCGCGTCGGCTTCGCCAAGGCCGGCCGCCTGATGGACATCCTCGAGAGCAGGGGAGTGGTCGGGCCGAGCGAGGGCTCGAAGGCCCGCGACGTGCTGGTCAAGCCCGACGAGATCGACGGTGTGATCGCAACACTTCAGGGGGAGCTGTGAACGAGGACCACACCCAGGACCTGCCGGCGTGCGACGACGAGCTGGTCGAGTTCGACGTGCCGACCGAGTTCGGGCCGCTGCCGGCACCGGTGACGGCCGAGGAGCTGGCGGCCGAGCAAGCCGTCGTCCCCGAGCCCGAGACCGTCGAAGTACGTCGGCGGGCCGGCGTGGCCGCCCTCGTCGGCGTGCTCGCGGGCGCCGTGGCGACGGCGTACCTCGCCCGCGCCGTGGACACGGGGTCCGCGCTGGACTGGGCGGTCTGCGCCCTGATGGCGCTGGTGGCCGTGGCGTACCTCGCCGCGCTGCTCGATGCGCGTACTCCTCTGCTCGTCGCCGACGACCATGGCGTGCGGCTGCGGCTGGGCCGGTCGTGGGCGGGGCTGACGTGGGTCTCGTTGCGGCGGGTGCAGGTCACCGGCCGCTCGGGGCTGCGCGACGGACGCGTGGTGCTGCTGCCCCGCGACGCCGAGCGCGTGGAGGCCGAGGCCGACGCGGGTGCGCGACGATCGCTCCGGCTCGCCCGCCGCCTCTACGGCGACCCCTTCACCGTCCCGCTGTCCCTGGCGACGCGCGTGGTCGGTACCGACGACATCGAGGCCTCGCTGAGGGTCCTGGCCCAGGGACGTACGGACGTCACCGGCGGGTGGCCCGAGGATGCGGAGACCGACGAGCGCGCCGACGTGGCCCTTGATGTGCCCGTCGATGTCCCCGTCGATGTCCCCGTCCATGTCGCCGTCGAGGCGGCCGAGGACGACGTCGAGCCGAGCACGCCTGCCGTGCGGCGCTGGAGCCACCCGGGCCCGGCGCTCGCCCACGGCATCGGCGTGGTGGCGGCCCGGCTGCGGTCGCGTCCCGACGTGGACGCGCCGGGGACGACCGAGGCCGTGCCGGCGCCGCTCGTCGCGAGCTCGACGCCGAGCCCGATGCGACACCTCGTGACGGGTCGCCGCAGCGAGGTCCGCAGTGACCTGGTCTCCGGTGCCAACGCGCTCGAGCCGGACCTCGACGAGGACGTCGCGCGTCGCGCGCTGCCCGAGGAGCTCGAGCTGCGGCGGCCAGGCGGAGTCGACCTGGAGGACTGGGTCGCGCCGGTCGTCATCCCGGGTGACGCCCTCGAGACCGTGGTCATCGACGACCTCGCCATCGAGCCGGCCGTGGAGCCGGTCATCGGCCCGGAGTTCGCGGCCGCGCGCACCCTCCTGGGGCTCTCGGTCGACCAGGTCGCCGAGCGCACCCGGATCCGGCCGCACGTCATCGAGTCGATCGAGGTCGACGACTTCGTCCCGTGCGGGGGCGACTTCTACGCCCGCGGCCACATCCGCACCTTGGCGCGGATCCTCGGCGTCGACGCGGCGCCGCTGCTGGCCTCGTACGACGAGCGGTATGCCGACGCTCCCGTCAACCCGCGCCGGGTCTTCGAGGCCGAGCTCGCCCACAGCGGCGGCATCCGCGCCACGCGTGGCGGCCCGAACTGGTCGGTGCTCGTCGCCGCGGTGATGGCGCTGGTGCTGGCCTGGTCGATCGCCCGGCTGGTCATGGACGGCCCTGTCGGGCCCAGTGACGCGATCGTCCTCAACGGCTCGGGTGGCCCGAACCATCAAGGCGCCCCCGTCGCCCCGGCCGTGCCCGTCGTGATCTCGGCGCCCACCTCCGGCGCCCGGGTGATCGTCCGGGACGGCGCGGGTGCAGTGGCCTTCAGCGGCGACCTCGCCTTCGGCGGCTCCAAGACCCTCTCGGTCTCCCCACCCGTCCGCGTCCAGTCCACCGACGGCTCGGTCACCGTCTCCGTCGACGGCGAGGACCACGGCCCCCTCGGCGCCTCCGGTTCCCCCGGCTCCGGCACCTTCGTCGTCCGCTGACCCCTGCATTTCCCGTCACTCGCGGTTGGGATACCCGGCTGACCGGGTATCCCAACCGCGAGTGACGCCAACGGCACGCGTTCCGGGGCTGAGGACATGCGTACGGCGTCACTCGAGGTCGTCCACAGGGAAGCAGATCGCGGGTTCGGCGCCGCACCTGCGCGGGGAACCTCCCGGCATGAGCGAGAGCAAGTGGGGAGTCACGGCGCCACGGCCGGCCGGCCTCGTCCAACCCGTGCCGATCGACCCCGCCGGGCAGCACGGACCGACGCGGGGCCAGGCGCAAGGCAGGCTGTGGCGTCGTACGTCGACCGGCAGATACGTCACCGCCTCCCTCTCGTTGAGCGTCGAGCAGCGGATCGTCGAGCAGGGAGTGCGCCTGCGGACTGGAGCCGTGACTGGATGGGCAGCCTTGCGACTGTGGGGCGGCGGCTACTTCGACGGCTTGGACCGTGACGGGCGCACGCCCCTTGCGGTCCAGCTCGCCGGAGGTCGCGACCGGCTCGCGTCATACCGCGGTGTCGCGGTGTCGCGAGCGCGCGTAGACGAGTGTGATGTCGTCGTCCGGTACGGCGTTCGTTGTCTGCGGCCCGAAGCAGCGCTCTTCGACGAGATGCGCCGGAGCGGCGACCTGCGCGAGGCAGTGGTCGCTGCCGACATGGCGGCCGCGGCCCGGCTGGTGACGATCGCCGGTATGAGGCGGTACGCGCGGACGCGCCGTGGAGCGCGCGGTCTGGAGCTCGTCCTCCACGCTCTCGCTTACGCAGTGGACGACTCGTGGTCACCCATGGAGAGCCGGCTCCGGCTCATCTGGGTGCTGGACGCCGGGTGGGATCGACCGCTCTGCAACCCTGCCGTGCTCGACGCCGGCGGCCGGCTGATCGGGCACCCCGACCTGATGGATCCGCGCCGGTGCATCGTCGGCGAGTACAACGGAGCGGACCATCTCGGCATCGTCCGTCGTCGTCGCGACGTCGATCGCGAGGACAAGTTCCGCCGGGTCGGTCTCGAGTGCTTCACGGTCGAGGGTCGTGACATCAACGACGTCTCTCTCGTGCTGGACCGGATGGCGGCGGCTCGAGCGCGCGCGGGTGTCCTGCCCCAGCTCTGGACCGTAGCGGCGACGGCCACCCGGGCTCGAGTGACGCCTCTCGCACCCTGGCAGCGCTGAATCGCCTGCCATCGGTGTCACTCGCCCGGGGATTCACCGGCCGGCCGGTGATTCCTGCATCCGTCGACGCAGGCGTCATACTCGTACCCCTATGACCACCTCCGTCGCACTCGTGACCTTGGGCTGCGCCCGCAACGAGGTCGACTCCGAGGAGCTGGCGGGGCGGCTGGCCGCGGGTGGGTTCACCCTCGTCGCCGACCCGGCCGACGCCGACGCCGTGATGGTCAACACCTGCGGGTTCGTCGAGCAGGCCAAGAAGGACTCCGTCGACACGCTGCTCGAGGCGGCCGACCTCAAGGACTCCGGCCGTACGCGCGCCGTGGTGGCCGTCGGCTGCCTCGCCGAGAGGTACGGCGCCGACCTCGCCGAGAGCCTGCCCGAGGCCGACGCGGTGCTCGGGTTCGACGACTACCCCGACATCGCCGCCCGGCTCCAAGGGATCCTGGCCGGCGAGGCCCACCACTCCCACGTACCTCGCGACCGACGCCAGCTGCTGCCGATCAGCCCCGTGGAGCGCAGGGTCCGGGCGACGACCACACGGTCAGCGTCCCCGGGCACGCGCCGGCCAGCCTCCGGATCCGTCTCGACAAGGGTCCGACCGCGAGCCTCAAGCTCGCCAGTGGCTGCGACCGCCGCTGCACCTTCTGCGCGATCCCGAGCTTCCGCGGCTCCTTCGTCAGCCGCCGCCCGACCGAGGTGGTCGAGGAGGCCCGCTGGCTGGCCTCCCAGGGTGCCCGTGAGCTGTTCCTGGTCAGCGAGAACTCCACGTCCTACGGCAAGGACCTCGGCGACATCCGTCTCCTCGAGACGCTGCTGCCCGAGCTCGCCGCCGTCGACGGCGTCGACCGGGTGCGGGTCTCCTACCTCCAGCCCGCCGAGACCCGTCCGGGGCTGGTCGAGACGATCGCCCGCACGCCGGGCGTCACCCCGTACTTCGACCTCTCCTTCCAGCACGCCAGCGGCCCGGTGCTGCGGCGGATGCGCCGCTTCGGCGACGCCGAGAGCTTCCTCGGTCTCCTCGAGCAGGTACGTGCCCTGGCCCCCGAGGCCGGCGTCCGTTCCAACGTCATCGTCGGCTTCCCCGGCGAGACCGAGGCCGACCTCGAGGTGCTCACCGACTTCCTGGTGGCGGCCCGCATGGACGTCACCGGGGTCTTCGGCTACTCCGACGAGGACGGCACCGAGGCGGCCGGCTTCGACGACAAGCACGACGACGACGAGGTCCGCGCCCGGGTCGCCCACGTCAGCGGGCTGGTCGAGGAGCTGACCGCCCGGCGGGCCGAGGAACGCATCGGCGAGACCGTGGAGGTCCTCGTGGAGTCGCTCGACGACGACGAGGTCGGTGGGGTTGTCGGTCGGGCGGCTCACCAGGGCCCGGAGGTGGACGGTACGACGTCCCTGCTGGCCGCCGGCCACGTCGCCGTCGGCGACCTGGTCACCGCCACCGTGGTGGCCAGCGACGGGGTGGACCTGGTGGCCCAGATGGTGACCCAGATGGTGAACCAGCCGGTGGGCATGCGATGAGCGAGCAGCAGGTCGTCAGCAACTGGAACCTTCCCAACGTGCTGACCGGCCTGCGCATCGTGATGGTGCCCTTCTTCGGCTGGGCGCTGCTGCACGACGGTGGCGACTCCATCCTGTGGCGGACCGTCGCCTTCGTCCTGTTCGTCGGCGCGATGATCACCGACAAGATCGACGGCGACATCGCCCGCGCCCGCAACCTGGTCACCAACTTCGGCAAGATCGCCGACCCGATCGCCGACAAGGCCATCACCGGGATGGCCTTCATCGGCCTCTCGATCGTGGGGGACATCTGGTGGTGGGTGACCATCGTCGTGCTCCTACGCGAGTGGAGCGTCACCCTGCTGCGACTCTCGATCCTCAAGCAGGTCGTGGTGGCCGCGGCCTGGTCGGGCAAGGTCAAGACCGTGCTCCAGGCGATCGCGCTGTCGACCCTCTGCCTGCCGCTGCGGCAGGTCACGGGCGAGCCGTGGGACACCCTCGGCAACGTCATCTTCTACGCCGCCCAGGTGGTCCTCGCCGGTGCCGTGGTCGTGACGATGTGGTCGGGCTACGAGTTCTTCCGCGACGTGTGGCGCCAGCGCGCCAACATTCGCCAGTCCACCGTTCGCTGATTCGTCACTTCTTGGCCGCGCGAGGTCACCCTCCCGCGGGTTAGGGTGACCCGGCCCACGCCTGGCTCCCGCCCCTTCCCTGCGGCTCAGGTGTGCGTCCTTCCCCGCGTGTGAGCGTCCTGTACTTCGAGCCGAAGGAAACGCATGTCCACATCCCCCAAGCGCGTCGCTGCCCTGGCGACCGCTGCGCTGGCGGTCGCCGGGATCACGATCCTCGCCCCGCCCGCCCAGGCCGCAGCCGGCCACGTCGTGATCACCGAGGTCTATGGGGGAGGGGGCAACAGCGGCGCCACGTACAAGCGCGACTTCATCGAGCTGTACAACCCCACCGCCAGCAGCGTGAGCCTGGCCGGCTGGTCGGTCCAGTACCGCTCCGCCGCGGGCAACGCGACCGCGACCGCCTCGACGGCCCTGACCGGCTCGATCGCCGCCGGTGCCTACTACCTGATCGAGGAGGCGGCGGGAGCGGGTGGCACCACCGACCTGCCCACCCCCGACGTGGCGGGCGGAACCATCGCCATCGCCGCCGGAGGCGGCCAGACCTGGCTCGCCAACACCACGACGCTGCTCGACCCCAGTGACGGCAACGTCGCGGACGCCCAGATCGTCGACTTCCTCGGCGGCGCCACGACGGCCACGTCCTACGAGACCGCGGCCGTCGCCTCGAACGCCGGCAACACCACCTCTGCCTACCGCTTCCCGGTCGCCGAGGACACCAACAACAACAACACCGACTTCCTCGTCGGCTCGCCCTCGCCGAAGGCCCCTGGGGCAGGTGGGCCCTTCACCGGCACCATCGCCCAGATCCAGGGCAGCGGACCGATCGCGACCAAGGACGGCTACACCGCCACGACCACCGGCGTCGTCACCGCGGCGTACACCACCGGTGGCCTGAACGGCTTCTACCTCCAGACCGCCGGCTCCGGGGGCGCGGGCGACCCGACCCCGAACGCCTCCGACGCCATCTTCGTCTACGTGGGCGCCAACGGCCTCGGCTCGATCCCGGCCGTCGGCCACACCGCGAACGTCGTCGGCCTGGTCACCGAGTTCAACGGCCTGACCCAGATCGACACCACCGTCACGGCCGGATCCGTCGCCGACGGCGGCGCGACCACCGCGATCGAGCCGCACACCGGCGCGCTCCCGGGCACCGACTGCGCCCTGCCGGGGACCGCGTGCCTCAGCGGCACCGCCCTCGCGGCCGTGCAGGAGGCGCACGAGGGCGAGCTGTGGCAGCCCTCCGGCGACGTCACCGTCACCGACGCCTACGACGGCTCGGCCTTCGGCGGCGACGCCTGGGGCACCACGGCCTCCAGCAGCATGTTCGGCGAGGTCGGCCTGGCGGCCAACTCCACCGACCCGCTGGTCGTCCCGACCGAGGTCGTCGACGCCCAGGACCACGCGGCCGTCGACGCCCGTACCGCCTACAACAAGGCCCACCAGCTGGTCCTCGACGACGCGTCGAGCATCACCTACTGGAACACCACGGGCACCGGCCGTGACGACCTCACGATGCCGTGGTTCACGCCGACCAACCCGGTTCGGGTCGGTGAGGCCGTGACCTTCGCCGAGCCGATGATCTACAGCGACGGCTTCGGCACGCGTCGCCTGATCGCGGTCGAGCAGGTGACCGATGACGGCACCAGCGCCGGGGTGGACTTCACCAACAACCGGCCCGCCGGCGTCGCCAACGTGGGTGGCGACATCAAGCTCGCGACGTTCAACGTCCTGAACTTCTTCCCCGTCTCGGCCGCCGAGTACGTCGCGCTGGCCCCGACGACCAACGCCTGCTCGGCGTTCCTCGACCGCGACGACAACCCGATCGCGGTGAACTCCTGCACTCCCAACGGCCCTCGTGGCGCCTGGGACGACACCAACCTGCGCCGCCAGCGCAGCAAGATCGTCAAGTCCATCAACGCCATCAACGCCGACGTGGTCTCGCTGGAGGAGATCGAGAACAGCGTGCAGTTCGGCCGCAACCGCGACGACGCGCTGAGCAAGCTCGTCTCCGCGCTCAACACCGACGCCGGCACGACCCGGTGGGCCTTCGTGCCCTCGCCGGCCGCTGCCGACCTCCCGCCGCTCGCGGAGCAGGACGTCATCCGGACGGCCCTGATCTACAAGCCCGCCAAGGTCATCCCGGTGGGTACCTCCCGCGTGCTGGTGGGCAACGCCGCCTTCAACAACGCGCGTGAGCCGTTGGCCCAGGCGTTCAAGATCCGAGGCACCGGCGACGCCGACGCCTTCGGTGTGGTGGTCAACCACTTCAAGTCGAAGGGCTCCGGCACCGCCGACCCCGACGGCCAGGGCAACGCCAACGTGGACCGGATCGCGCAGGCCAACGGGCTGCTCGACTTCGCCGCGCAGTTCAAGACCGACCGGGGCATCCAGCGGATGTTCCTCGTGGGCGACTTCAACGCCTACAGCGAGGAGGACCCGGTCCAGGAGATCGAGAAGGGCGTCGACAACACGCCCCTGACCGGCGACGACTACACCGCGCTCGAGGACACCATCGACGGCTCGGAGTCCTACAGCTTCTCCGGCCTGTCGGGGTCGCTCGACCACGTCTTCGCCAACGCCGCGGCGCTGGCCGACGTGACCGACGCCGACGTGGTCGACATCAACGCCAGCGAGTCGGTGTTCAACCAGTACAGCCGCTTCAACTACACCGCGACGCAGCTGTTCGACCGCAACACGATCTACGGCTCCTCCGACCACAACCCGGAGGTCGTCGGGATCAACCGACCCAACGGCGGCGTCGAGATCCAGATCCTCGGCACCAACGACTTCCACGGTCGGATCGCCAACGACCCGACGTCGTCGGCAGCCGGTGCTGCGGCGATGGCAGGTGCGGTCAAGCAGCTCCGGGCCGACAACGCCAACACGGTGTTCGCGGCCGCGGGTGACCTGATCGGTGCCTCGACCTTCGAGTCGTTCATCGACCAGGACAAGCCGACCATCGACGCGCTGAACTCGGCGGGTCTTGAGGTCTCCTCGGTGGGCAACCACGAGTTCGACCAGGGCTACAACGACCTGGTCAACCGGGTGATGGCTCCGTACAACGCGAGCACCAACCCGAAGGGTGGGGCCAACTGGGAGTACATCGGCGCCAACCTCGAGATGAAGGCAACCGGCGACCCGACCGACATCGCTCCCTCGTGGACCAAGACCATGAGCGGCGTCAAGGTGGGCTTCGTGGGTGCGGTGACCGAGCACCTTCCGGAGCTCGTCTCACCGGCCGGCATCGCCGACATCCAGGTCACCGACATCGTGCAGGCCGTCAACGAGGAGGCCGACCAGCTGAGGGCTGACGGCGCCGAGCTGGTGATCATGCTCGTGCACGAGGGTGCCGGTGGCACCGACTGCGCGACCATGGACGACGACCCGACGTCCGACTTCGGCAGCATCATCGCCGGCATCGACGGTGACGTGGACGCCATCGTCTCCGGGCACACCCACCTGGAGTACAACTGCGACTTCACGGTGCAGGACTGGGTCGACGAGGGTCGCAAGGTGACCAAGCGTCCGGTGGTCTCTGCCGGTCAGTACGGCGCCGCGCTGAACCAGATCGTCTTCGACGTCAACCCCGGCACCGGTGAGGTGCTGGCGAAGCGTCAGGCCGTGCTCCGGCTCAAGGTCGCCAACGGCGGTCCGTTCACCTTCCCGCCGGTCGACGCGCCCACCCAGGCGATCGTCGACGCGGCGGTGGCGAACGCCGAACGTCCTCGGCGCCAAGCCGCTCGGCCAGCTGGCCGACGGCTTCCGACGGGCCAAGTTCGACAACGGCACCTCGGAGAACCGAGGTGGCGAGTCGACCCTGGGCAACCTGGTCGCGGAGGCCCAGCGCTGGGTCACCCGCAACCCGGAGTCGGGCTCTGCGCAGATCGCGTTCATGAACCCCGGTGGGCTGCGGGCCGACATGGTCGGTGGCATCACCGGCGAGACGGTCTACCCGAAGACGCTCACCTACCGGCAGGCCGCCAACGTCCAGCCGTTCGCCAACACCCTGGTGAACATGGACCTGACCGGCGCCCAGATCAAGGGGACCCTCGAGCAGCAGTGGCAGCCCGCCGGTGCTTCTCGCCCGTTCCTGCGACTCGGTACGTCCGACGGGTTCTCGTTCACCTACGACGCGGACAAGCCGCTGGGCTCCCGGATCACCGGGATGTGGCTCGACGGCACGCCGATCGGCCTGGGCACGACCTACTCGGTCACGGTGAACTCGTTCCTCGCGTCGGGCGGTGACAACTTCACCACCCTCGCCGGGGGCACCAACAAGCAGGACACCGGCAAGACCGACCTCGCCGGCATGGTCGACTACATGGCCGAGTTCGCGGACACGACGCCGCTGGCCGTGGACTACGCCCAGCACGCCGTGGGGGTCCTGCTCCCGGCCGCGGCCCCGGCGTCCTACGCCGTGGGGGACCACGTGACGTTCGGCCTGACCTCGCTGTCGATGACCGACCCGCTGGACAAGCGTGACACCACGGTGACGGTCAAGCTGGGGAGCACGACGTTGGGGACCTTCCCGGTCACCACGACGCTGCGCCCGCCGGCGGACGCCAACAGCAACGACGACGCCGGCACGGCTTCGGTCGACGTGGTCATCCCGGCCGGTACTCCGGCCGGAGCGGCCGA
Organism: uncultured Actinomycetota bacterium; assembly: GCA_963708915.1. Lineage (GTDB taxonomy): Bacteria > Actinomycetota > Actinomycetes > Propionibacteriales > Nocardioidaceae > Nocardioides. The sequence goes on along the minus strand of CAVPUJ010000002.1, from coordinate 72,058 downwards.
GCTGCTCGTGGAGGGGGCGACGACCGGCACGCTGGTTCGCGTCCCGGTCACGATCTCCTCGGTGGTCACCCCGCCGACCCCGACGCCGACCCCGACCCCGACGCCGGTCGCCACGACCGTCACGGGATCGGCTGCCGCGTTCGCCTACGGCACGGCCGGGTCGCTCGCCATCACGGTGAGTCCCGCCACGGCCTCGGGCACGGTCACGGTCACCGAGGGCGCGACCACGCTCGGCACGGCGACGATCACCAACGGCGCGGGCACGCTCGCGTTGACGGCGAAGTCGCTCGAGCCGGGCACGCACCTGCTGGTGCTGGGCTACTCGGGCAACGCCACGCACCTGGGATCGACCAACACCATCGCGGTGCTGGTGGACAAGGCGGGTCCGAAGGTGAAGATCAAGGTCGACCGGGACCTCACCAAGGGTGAGGCCACCAAGGCGGTCGTCAAGGTGAGCGCCCCCGACGGGATCAAGGTCACGGGCAAGGTGAAGCTCGTGATCAAGGGGACAGGCAAGTCGTTCAAGGCCAAGGTCGTGGACGGCAAGGCCGTGTTCCACCTGCCGAAGTTCACCAAGGCCGGCACGTTCACGCTGCGAGCCGTCTACCTGGGCAACGACCTGTTGACCCGGGACGACAAGCAGGTGGACGTCACCGTCACCAAGTAGCGCTCCACCACTCCAGCACCATCCGACGACCCGACCCGCGCACGCGGGTCGGGTCGTCGGCCATTTCGTGCCTCTCGGGAGCGAACTTTTGTCCCTCAGGCACCATCGGACCAGTGTGCGTACTGCTCGGCGCGAGCGCGCGAGATGGTCGTACGCACCGAACGGTTCCGACAAGATCGACCGGAAGGCAGAAACTGTGCGACAGACCAAGCTCGTTCGCCCGGCCCTCGTGGCCTCGCTGGGGTTGGTGGCGGGATCCCTCGCCGTCATCGCCGGCACCGTGGCACCGGCCCAGGCGGCACCAGACGTCACCATCAACCTCGTGGGCATCAACGACTTCCACGGACGCATCGACGCCAACACCGTCAAGTGGGCGGGCACGGTGAAGAAGCTCGAGAAGTCCACGCCCGGCGTCGACCCCAACAACGCGCTCGTCGTCGGAGCCGGTGACCTCATCGGGGCCTCGGTCTTCGCCTCGGCGGTGGCCAACGACCAGCCGACCATCGACGTGATGAACGAGATCGACGTCGACGCCTCGGCCGTGGGCAACCACGAGTTCGACAAGGGCTGGGCCGACCTGCGCGACCGCGTCATCGGCCCCTCGGGCAGCCACAACGCCACCTGGGACTACCTGGGCGCCAACGTCTACCAGAAGGGCACCACGACCCCGGTGCTGCCGGAGTACGCGACGTACACGGTCGGCGGCGTCAAGGTGGGCGTGATCGGTGCGGTGACCCAGGAGACCCCGAGCCTGGTCAGCCCCGGCGGCATCACCGACCTCGACTTCGGCGACCCCGTCGCGGCAGTCAACCGGGTGGCCGCGCAGCTCAGCGACGGCAACGCGGCCAACGGCGAGGCCGACGTGCTGGTGGCGACGTTCCACGCCGGGTCCAACGTGACCACGAGCTACGCGGACGCGCTCGCCAGCGGAGGCGCAGAGTTCGCCAACATGGCGAACCTGAACCCCAACATCGACGCGATCTTCAACGGGCACACCCACCAGAAGTACGTGTTCAACCAGCCCGTGACCGGAGGCGACCGGCCGACCCGGCCCATCGTGCAGACCGGCCAGTACGGCGAGAACGTCGGCCAGATCCTGCTCACCTACGACACCGCCACCGGCAAGGTGATCAACAGCTCGGCGAGCAACACCGCCCGGGTGACCACCAGCGACGCCGACCTGATCACGGCGTACCCGGAGCTGCAGCAGGTCAAGACCACCGTCGACGCGGCCCTGGCCAACGCCAAGGTCCAGGGTGACGTGCCGGTCGGCAAGATCTCGGGCGACATCACCACAGCCTTCACGGGCGGCACCTACGTCAACGGCAAGTACACCGGCGGCACCCGGGACGACCGGGGATCGGAGTCGGCGCTCGGCGACCTGGTCGCCGACGCGCTGCGCGACGGGATCCCCGCCGCCCAGGGCAAGGCCGACCTCGGGATCGTGAACCCCGGCGGCCTGCGCGACGAGCTGCTCTACGCAGGCAGCACGGCCACCAACCCGGCCAACACCGACGGCACGGTGACCTACGCCGAGGCAAACGCGGTGCTCCCGTTCGTCAACAACATCTGGTTGGTCCAGCTCACCGGCAAGCAGCTCAGGAGCGTGCTGGAGCAGCAGTGGCAGCCGGCCGGAGCACAACGCCCGTACCTCGCGCTGGGCCTGTCCGACAACGTCCGCGTCACCCAGGACGCCAGCAAGCCCGTCGGCAGCCGGATCACCGACGTGCTGGTCAACGGGGTGGAGCTGGACAACGCCAAGACCTACACGGTCAGCACGTTCTCGTTCCTCGGCACCGGCGGCGACAACTTCACCGCCTTCAAGGACGGCAAGGCCAAGGACACCGGGCTCGTCGATCGCGACGTGTGGATCGGGTACCTCAAGAGCGCCGGCACCATCGCGCCCGACTTCGCCCGTCAACAGGTCAAGGCCGCAAACTTCAAGCGCAGCGTCAAGCCGAACAAGAAGTACCACTTCACCGTGTCCGGACTCGACCTGACGTCGCTGGGTAGCCCGCAGAGCACCGAGGTGGGCGTCTACGGCACCGCCGTGGTGAAGAACAAGCCGGAGCAGGTCAAGCTGGGCGAGTTCCCCGTGAGCAACGGGGTCGCGAAGGTGAACTTCCGCACGCCGGACATCCGCTTCTCGCAGCTCTCGGTCGTGGCGGAGCCGTCGGACACCACGGTCGGCATCTTCCACGGCACCTTCAACCACCAGATCAAGGCCAAGCCGCGACTGGCGACCAGCAAGGCGCCCAAACCGGCCCTGGTCGGCAAGACCCGCACCGTGGTCGAGATCGAGGTGAAGGTCCCGGGCATGACACCCAAGGGCTGGGCCTCGGTGAAGATCGGTGGCAAGGAGTACAAGGGGAAGCTGGTCGACGGCAAGGTGTCGATCAAGCTCCCGAAGTTCCACCACACCGGCGAGAAGGAGCTCAAGGTCAAGTACCTCGGCAACGACAAGTTCAAGCGCGCCCACAAGTTCATCAACCTCTGGGTCGTGCGCTGATCCACACCGTTGGTTGAGGACGGCGCGCCAGCGCCCGTCACGAAACCAGCGCGACCTGCACCGGTTGCGCTGGTTTCGTGACGGGACTTCGTCCCTCCTCAGCCAGCGGGCCTGCCGTCAGCGCGCGACGGCGGAGGCCGCGCGCAGCCGGAAGGCGGCCTGCACGAGCGTCAGGTGGCTGAAGGCCTGCGGGAAGTTGCCGACCATCCGGTGGTTCTTCGGGTCGTACTCCTCCGACAGCAGGCCGACGTCGTTGACCAGCCCGACCAGGCGGTCGAAGAGGGCGTTCGCGTCGTCGAGGCGACCGGCCGCGGCGTACGCCGAGACCAGCCAGAACGAGCAGGCCAGGAACGGGTGCTCACCGCCGGAGAGCCCGTCCACGTCGGTCTCGGTGCGGTAGCGCATCAGCAGCCCGTCGCGCATCAGGTCCTTCTCGATGGCCTCGATGGTGCCGAGCATCTTGGGGTCGTCGCCCTTGATGAAGCCCACGAGCGGCAGCACCAGTAACGAGGCGTCGACCTCACGGGTGTCGTAGTGCTGCGTGAAGGTGTTGCGCCCGGCGTCGAAGCCGCGGGTCATCAGCTCGTCGCAGACCTCGTCACGGGCCTCGCGCCAGCGGTCGACCGGACCTTCCATGCCCTCGACCTCGACCGCACGCACCGCCCGGTCGAAGGCTGCCCAGACCATCACGCGCGAGTGCGTGAAGTGGCGCTGGGGGCCGCGGATCTCCCACAGGCCGTGGTCGGGCTCCCGCCAGGTCTCCGTCAGCCGGTTGACGAGGCTGCGCTGGAGGTCCCAGGAGTCCTCGTCGCTGCCCAGGCCGGCCGCGCGGGCAGCCGACAGGGCGACCATCACCTCGCCCAGGACGTCGGTCTGCTTCTGCTCCACCGCGCCGTTGCCGATCCGGACCGGCCGGGACCCCTCGTAGCCGGGCAGGTGGTCGAGAGTGTGCTCAGGCAGGTGCCGCGACCCGTCGACGGCGTACATGATCTGGAGGTCGTCGGGATCGCCCGCGACGGCGCGGAGCAGCCAGTGCCGCCAGAACCCGGCCTCGTCGATGTAGCCCGCGTCGATCAGCGACTCGATGGTCAGGGCCGCGTCGCGGAGCCAGCAGTAGCGGTAGTCCCAGTTGCGCTCGCCGCCGAAGTCCTCCGGCAGCGAGGTGGTGGGAGCCGCGATGATGCCGCCGGTCTGTTCGTGCGTCATCAGGCGCAGGGTCAGGAGGGAGCGCCGGACGACGTCGGCGTGCGGCACGTCGTCGTGGCACCGGGCGGCCCACTCGGCGTCGGCGGCGATCGTCTCCGCGATGGGCGGCTCGGCGCTCGGCGGCGTCCGCTCGTACGACGGGATCCATGTCATCGAGAAGGTGAGTGACTCGCGGGCCGCCACGTCGAACTCGTCGACGTGGCGACGCTTGTCGCCGATCGGCAGACGGCTCCCTCGGAGGACCAGCTTGTCCGGACCTGCGACCGCGGTGATCGCCTCCTCGCCGTGGATCTCCCGACGGCGGACCCACGGGATGATCAGCCCGTAGTCGAGGCGTACCACCCACTGGTGCCGCATCCGCACCGTGCCCTCCACGCCGGTGACGATCCGCACGACGTCCGAGCGGTTGTCCCCGGTCGGCATCACGTCGAGCAGGGTCACCTGGCCGTCGTCGGTGGTGAACGTCGTCTCCAGGGCAGCCGAGTCGTCGACGTAGCGTCGGGTCGACTCGAACTCGGTCGTGGGCGCCAGCTGCCAGAAGCCGTGGCTCTCGTCCCCGAGGAGCGCCGCGAAGCAGGCGGGGGAGTCGAAGCGAGGCAGGCACAGCCAGTCGATCGAGCCGTTCTTGCCGACGAGCGCGGCGGTGTGACGGTCGCCGATGAGGGCATAGTCCTCGATCGGCAGGGCCATGTGAGGAACAGTAGCCACGTGCGACACACGACCCGCGCTCCCCGCGCCGCTGCCGCCGTGGCGGCCCTCCAGGCTGGTGGTGCCACCCTGGCCACGGCCGAGTCGCTGACCGGCGGCCGCCTTGCGGCGCTGATGACCGAGATCCCCGGTTCGTCCGAGGTGTACCTCGGTGGCGTCGTCTCCTATGCCACCGACATCAAGGTCGAGGTGCTGGACGTGCCCCGGGCCGTGGTGGAGCAGTACGGCGTGGTCTCCGCGGAGTGCGCGCGGGCCATGGCGCACGGGGTCCGCCGGCTGACCGGGGCGACGTACGGCGTGAGCACGACCGGCGTGGCCGGCCCTGACCTCCAGGAGGGAAAGCCCGTGGGCACCGTCTACATCGCTCTCGCCGGGCCGGACGGCCGCGACGCCGTGGTCGCCCTGGAGCTGGTCGGCGACCGTGGCAGCATCCAGGACCGCACGTGTGAGGAGGCCCTGCGGGTCGTGGTGGGCCATATCCCCGGGGAAGAACCAGGCCTCGGGTAGCGTTGGGCACACCGAACGACGACGAAGGAGGGTGAGGGCATGGTGCTGTTCCGTCGGCTGCTCGGCGACGTGCTCCGCGACAAGCGGACCCAGCGTGGCCTCACCCTGCGTGAGGTCTCGGCCGAGGCCAGGGTCAGCCTGGGCTACATCTCCGAGATCGAGCGCGGCCAGAAGGAAGCCTCCTCGGAGCTTCTCTACTCCTTGTGCGACGCGCTCGAGGTCCCGCTGTCCGACGTGCTGCGTGAGGTCTCCGACGCCGTGGCCGTCGAGGAAGCGGCTGCGCTGTTGACCTCGCTCGAGCCCATCCGCGCGCGCAACCGCTCCGAGGTCGTCGCCTCCGCCGCCTGATCCTCTCCCGTCATCGCGGCGGTTGGCAGGACGGGCACCAGTAGGCCGACCGGCGCTGCTCGCCCAGCTCGGCGTACGCGATGGGTGTGCGGCAGCGCGGGCACCGCTCGCCGCGCTTGCCGTAGATCCACAGGCTTCGGCCCCGGCGCTTGTCACCCGTGGTGGCGATCTGGGGAAGGTGGCGGTTCTGGTAGAGCAACGTGTGCGCCAGCCGGACCATGCGCAACGGGTCGGCCACCACGCTCACGGGGGAGCGCGGGTCGTAGCCGGTGAGGAAGCAGAGCTCGGTGCGGTAGATCGTGCCGATGCCGGCGAGGTTGCGCTGGTCGAGCAGGGCCTCGCCGAGCGGGCGCTCGGGGTCGGACGTCAGGCGACGGACAGCCTCGTGCTCGTCCCAGTCGGGACCGAGCAGGTCGGGGCCGAGGTGGCCGACGACCTGGTCCTCGTGCTCGCGCAGCACCAGCTCGACGATGCCCAGCTGGAACCCGACGCCGACCCTCTCGCTGGTGTCCAGGACGACCCGGGCGGTGTGGCCCGCCTTGCCCCAGCGCTCTCCCGGCGCGTAGACGCGCCAGGAGCCCTCCATCTTGAGGTGGGTGTGCAGGGTCCACTTCTGGTCGTGGTCGATGCGGGTCAGCAGGTGCTTGCCGCGCGAGACGGTCTCGACCACCGTCCCCCCCGCGAGGTCGGCCGTGGCGATGGCCGGCACCCGGAAGTCGGTGCGCACGAGAGTCCGGCCCGAGAGGCCCTGGTGGAGGCGCCGGGCGGTACGCCAGACGGCGTCTCCCTCGGGCACGTCAGGTCACCGGGGCGCCGGAGGGTCGCAGCCTCAGCCCGCGGGGGGTCGCGATGAACCCGGCGGCGTTGAGGGCCGCGCGCAGGGGAGTGGCACCCGAGCCGAGGAGCTGCTCGCCGTCGACCTTCTCGACGGTGATCCGGCCCAGGGCGCCACGGCGGGCGGCCTCTGCCAACGCGTGCGCGGCCGGCTCCAGCTGGTCCAGGTCGTCGGGCCAGGTCAGCAGCGTCTTGCCGCCGCGCTCGACGTACAGCGTGAGCGCGCCGTCGACGAGGACGACCATGGCGCCGGCCTTGCGGCCGGGGCGGTGCCCCGTCTTGGTGTCAGTGCTGTCTCCTTCGGCCCGCTCGGGCCGGTCGGGCCACGGGAGGGCGGCGCCGTAGGGGTTGGCGGGGTCGGTCGCCGCGAGGGCGACGGCGACCGGCTTGGCGTCGTCGGCCACCTCGGCGTACGTGCGCAGCCGGTCGATCGAGCCGGAGGTGCCGAACTGGGCGGCGCCGAGCGTGCCGACGAAGTAGCCGCGGCGACAGCGTCCGGTCTCCTCGAACGCCGCGAGCACCTTGTAGACCGCCGCGAAGCCGCCCGGGACGCGCTCGCTGGCCACCGCGCCGCGGGTGACCACGCCGTGGCGGTCGAGCAGGCGCTCGGCGACGGCGTGGGCGCGACGGGTCGGGTCGTCGTCGAGGGTGGGCAGGATCGCCCAGCGCCCGGCTGTCTCGGGTGGGCCGCCGCGCGTCGGCATGCGAGGACGGCCCGACACGGTCGTACGAGTGCGGGCCGGGGCCTGGCGTGTGCGGTGGGCGGTCTTGCCGCCGCGGATCAGCGCGCGCAGCGGCGTCAGGGTGTCGTTGGTGACGCGGCTGGCCCAGACGAGGTCCCAGAGCACGCCGGCGAGGGCCCGGTCGTCGGTGGCCCTGACCTGGCCTGAGACCTGGTCGGAGAGCTGGCGGAAGAACCAGGCGCCACCGGGCGCGAGGGCGTCGAGGACGGCCTGGTGCAGCTCGGAGTGCTCGAACGGCGTCGGCGGCGGCAGGGTCAGAGGCGCCTGGTCGGCCAGGTGCAGGGCGACCCAGCCGTCGTTGCCGGGCAGGTCGCCCTGGCCGGCCCACACGACCTCGCCTGAGGTGGTGAGCTCGTCGAGGTAGGCCGGCTCGTAGTCCCGGACGCGGGCGGCCAGCACGAGCTGCTCGAGGGCGGATGCGGGGACCGGGGCTCCGGCCAGCTGGTCGATGGCGGTGAGCACGCCGTCGACACCGCGCAGCCCGCGTCGACCCGTGGGCCGGTCACCAGTTTGGCCGTCGGCCACCGACTGCCAGGCGGGCAGGAAGCGCGCCAGGGCCTGGGGGTCGACCGGCTCGACCTCCTTGCGCAGCCGTGCCAGCGAGCGGCGCCGCAGTCGGCGCAGCACCTCGGCGTCGCACCACTCGGTCTCGGTGCCGGCGGGGCGGAACTCCCCGTCGAGCACCCGGCCCTGACCGCCGAGCCGCAGCAGGGTGTGGCGGACCACGGCCGCGCCCAGGGCCAGGTGGGTGGCGAGGTCGGCGACGGTGAACGGACCGTGGGTGCGGGCGTAGCGTGCGACCAGGTCGCCGAGCGGGTCGTCGACCGACTCGGTGAACACGTCGGGGATGCCGGGGGGTACGGGCACGCCGAGGGCGTCCCGCAGCCGGCCGATGTCCTCGACCGCGGTCCACCGCTCCTCGCCGGCCATCCGGACCACGGCGGCGCGGCGGGCCGTGCCCAGCCGTTCGAGGCAGTCGCCGACGTCGGTGCCGGGCACGGACCGCTCCGCCACCTGCGCGACGGTCAGCGGACCGAGGAGGCGCAGCAGGTCGGCTACGCCCTCGACGTCCTTGGCCTTGCGGTCGGGGACCAGGCGCTGGAGCTCGGCCTCGACCTCGGCGAGCACCTCGGGGTCGAGCAGCTCGCGCAGCTCGGCCCGGCCCAGCAGCTCGGCGAGCAGGCCCTGGTCGAGCGACAGGGCGGCGGCCCGACGCTCGGCGATGGGCGAGTCGCCTTCGTAGACGAACTGGGCGACGTACCCGAACAGGAGCGTGCGCGCGTAGGGCGAAGGCGTCTGGGTCTCGATGTCGGAGACGCTGACCTCACGCTGGTCGAGGCGCTTCATCAGTGTGACGAGAGCAGGCAGGTCGTAGACGTCCTGGAGGCACTCGCGGACGGCTTCGAGGACGATCGGGAAGGACGGGTACTTCGCGGCGACGTCGAGCAGCTGGGCGGCGCGTTGACGCTGCTGCCAGAGCGGAGAGCGCCGGCCGGGGTCGCGGCGCGGGAGCAGCAGCGCGCGGGCGGCGCACTCGCGGAAGCGAGCCGCGAACAGCGCCGAGCCGCCCACCTCGGTGGTCACCAGCTGCTCGATCTCGTCGGGCTCGAAGACGACGACCTCGCCGCTCGGCGGGTCCACGTCGGTGTCGGGGATCCGGATCACGATGCCGTCGTCGGAGGCCATCGCCTGCCCGTCGAAGCCGTACCGCTCGCGCAACCGGGCGTTGATGGCCAGCGCCCAGGGGGCGTGGACGGGCAGGCCGTAGGGGGAGTGCAGGATCAGCCGCCAGTCGCCGAGCTCGTCGCGGAACCGCTCGACGAGCAGCGTGCGGTCGCTCGGCAGGACGCGGGTCGCCTCGACCTGCTCGTGGACGTAGGTGACGAGGTTGTCGGCGGCGTAGGCGTCGAGGCCGGCCTCGGCGGCACGGGCGTTGGCCTGCTTGGCGGGGAGGGCCGCGAGCTCGCGGGTGAAGCCGCCGATGGCCTCGCCGAGCTCGGCGGGTCGGCCGAGGGCGTCGCCCTTCCAGAAGGGCAACCGGCCGGGGATGCCCGGCGCCGGCGTGACGAGCACCCGGTCGTGGGTGATGTCCTCGATCCGCCAGCTCGTCGCGCCCAGGGCGAAGACGTCGCCGACGCGCGACTCGTAGACCATCTCCTCGTCGAGCTCGCCGACCCGTCGGCCGGTGCCTTCGCCCACGAGGAAGACACCGAACAGCCCGCGGTCGGGGATGGTGCCGCCGCTGGTGACCGCGAGCCGCTGGGCACCGGGGCGGCCGGTGATGGTGCCGCCGACGCGGTCCCAGACGACGCGGGGGCGGAGCTCGGCGAACTCGTCGGAGGGGTACCGCCCGCTGAGCAGGTCGAGGGTGGCCTCGAAGGCGCTGCGGGGGAGGGCGGCGAACGGTGCGCTGCGGCGTACGAGGTCGTAGAGGTCGTCGACCGCCCAGGCCTCGAGGGCGGTGGTGGCGACGACCTGCTGGGCGAGCACGTCGAGCGGGTTGGTCGGGACGCGCATCGACTCGATGGCGCCGGAGCGCATGCGCTCGACGGCCACGGCGGTCTGGGCGAGGTCGCCGCGGTGCTTGGGGAAGAGCACGCCCCGCGACACCTCACCGACCTGGTGGCCGGCGCGGCCGACGCGCTGGAGGGCGCTGGCGACGCTGGGCGGGGACTCGATCTGGATGACGAGGTCGACCGCACCCATGTCGATGCCGAGCTCGAGGCTGCTCGTGGCGACCACGCAGGGGAGGCGGCCGCGCTTGAGGTCGTCCTCGATGATCGACCGTTGCTCCTTGGAGACCGAGCCGTGGTGGGCCTTGGCGATCACCACGTCGGCTCCGGCGCTCGCCCCGGACTGGGCCATGACCTGGGCCGGCTGCCTGCCGGTCTCCGGCAGGTCACCGCCGGCCCGGTGGGTGGCGATCTCGTTGAGGCGCGCGGTCAGCCGCTCGGCGAGGCGGCGGGAGTTGGCGAAGACGATGGTGGAGCGGTGCTGCTCGACGAGGTCGACGACGTGCTCCTCGACGTGCGGCCAGATCGAGCCCGTACGGCCGTCGTCGGCGTCCGCGTCTGAGTCGACGTTGCCGTCGGGGGCCGTCATGTCCTCGACCGGGACCACGACCTTGAGGTCCCAGGCCTTGTCGGCCGGAGGGGCCACGATGTCGACGGGCGCGTGGCCGCCGAGGAACCGGGCGACCTCGTCGAGCGGCCGGACGGTCGCCGAGAGGCCGATCCGTTGGGCGGGCGTCTCGAGCAGGGCGTCGAGGCGCTCGAGGCTCACGGCCAGGTGGGCGCCGCGCTTGCCTCCGGCGACGGCGTGCACCTCGTCGACGATGACGGTGTCGACACCGCGGAGGGACTCGCGGGCCTGCGAGGTCAGCATCAGGAACAGCGACTCGGGCGTGGTGATGAGGATGTCGGGCGGGCTCGAGCTCAGCCTCCGGCGCTCCTGCGCGGTCGTGTCGCCGGAACGTACGCCGACGCTGATCTCGGGCAGCTTGCCGCCCCCGACCCTGTCGGCGGCGTGGCGGATGCCGGCGAGCGGTGCCCGCAGGTTGCGCTCGACGTCGACCCCCAGCGCCTTGAGCGGCGAGATGTAGAGCACCCGGCACCGCTTCCCCTTCTCCGGCACCGGCGCCGTCAGCAGCTTGTCGAGCGACCACAGGAACGCCGCCAGCGTCTTGCCGGACCCCGTCGGCGCCACGACCAGCGCGTGCCTCCCCGCCCCGATCGCGTCCCACGCCCCCTGCTGCGCCGGCGTCGGCTCCGCGAACGCCGCCGCGAACCACGCCCGCGTCGGTTCGCTGAAGCGCTCGAGCCCTGTCTGCACGCGTTCAGTCTTCCTCACGCCACCGACAGCGAGGTGCCGAGGATTCTCCGGCTGGCCGGAGAAACCTGAACATGGCGTGGCTAGGGAGGCACGCCAGGTTCAGGGAACGCACGCCAACTGCGGGTCAGGCCGCCACTCGACCGAGCATTGCGCGGATCCTGCCGGCGGTGACCTGGGGCTGATACAGGTCAGCCCACACGATGCGGATGCACCGCCACCCTGTCAGGCGGCAGATCATGTCCTCGCGCTGCTTCTCGCGGAAGACGACGTCGGACGCCGACTCGCCCTTCGTTGCGAAGCCGCTCGTACTTCACCTTGCCGTCGAACTCGAGGAACAGACCGTACGCGGGCCATGCGAGGTCTACGCGCGCCACCTCGACACCGTTCTCGTCGACGATCGGATAGTTGACCTCAGGTGCCGGGAGGCCCTGCGACCACACCAGGTAGCGAGCCCGTGTCTCGCCCACCGACTCGCTCCGTGCGTCTGCCAAGCGCAGCACCAGATCGGTGATGAGGGTGTTCGGCCACCGGGCCATCTCGGCGTACCGAGCACGCAGTGCCGCCAGGTCCACCAGCTTGCGGTGAAGGAGGTCGTCGATCTCGACGAGGCTGTGCTCCACATCGCCGACCGTCGTGTACTCGAGCGCGGCGCGGACGGGACTGGTGACCAGCAGACCGTTGTGCTCCACGACGTCGCCGTCCACCAGGACGCCCTTGTGGTGCCGGATCTGCGCCTCGCGTCTCTGGCTGCGCTGGTCCGGGCGCGTCAGGTGGACCTCGGTCAGTCCCGCGTCCCAGAGCGGACATCCCCACTGCGAGAGGGCGCTGGTGTGGCTGAGCACCACGGGAGTGACCGCTTGTCGCACTGCCGCTCGGCACAGCAGGTCATACCTCGCCGAGAGGTCCAGCTCGGCATAGATCTCGCCCAGCACGTAGGCGCCCCGTCGCACTCTCACCCAGTGCCCGTCGGCCACAGCGCGGGCCATCGCGTGGTCGTGGTAGCCGAGCGCCTCGGCCTCGTACCTCAGGAAGACGCCGTGCTGCTTGCAGATGAGCTCGAGAAGGGGATCCACGCGACGAGGTTCCCGGGTTCGGCTCTTTCGCGGAACCACTCAGCTTTCACCTGTGGATACGCGCCTGGATCCCGCGCCATGACTGGTTCGAGGAGCGACCTGAGCGGCGTACTTGGTGACCTTTTCCTGAACTTGGCGTGCCTCGCTAGCCACGCCAAGTTCAGGATTCTCCGGCTGGCCGGAGAAATCTCGCCCCTACCGCGCGAGCCAGGCGCCGTACGCGTCGAAGGTGTAGGGGCGGCCGAGGAAGTCCTCGACGAGGTCGGCGGCGTCGCGGGAGCCACCGGGGGCGAGGATGAGGTCGCGGTAGCGGTGGGCGGTGACGGGGTCGAAGAGGTCGTCGGGGTCGAAGGCGCTGAAGAGGTCCTTCGCGATGACCAGGGACCACATGTAGGTGTAGTAGCCCGACGAGTAGCCGTCGAGGTGCCCGAACCCGGCGAACATGTGGGTGTCCTCGACGTAGCGGAACATCGAGTACCGCTCCTGCAGCCGGATCGTCGCCTGCGGTCAGGTCGTCGGGGCGGTCGGTGTGGAACCAGTAGGACATCGCGGCGTAGAACATCTGGGTGCGAGCCTGGTAGCCCTTGCCGAAGTCATCGGCCCGCTTCATCGCGGCCACCAGGTCGGCCGGGATCGGCTCGCCGTCGGCGTTGAGGGCGAACGTCTGCAGCACGCCGGCGTCCCAGGCCCACTCCTCGAGCAGCTGGCTCGGAGCCTCGACGAAGTCCCACTCGGTGGCCACGCCGGCGAACCGGCTCCACTCGGCCCGGCCCGCGAGCACGTGGTGCACGAGGTGCCCGAACTCGTGGAAGAGCGTCACCACGTCGTCGTGCTCCATCAGCCCCTTGTTGAAGTTGCAGACGAGCACGCCCTCGGGCAGCTGGGTGCCGGAGATGCCGTCGGTGATCGTGAACTGCGCCGCGTGCGAGTACTTGCCCTCGCGCGGGTGCAGGTCGAGGTAGATGCGGCCCAAGGTCTCGCCGGCGAGCGAGACGTCGTACGCCGTCACGTCGGGGTCCCAGACCACCGCGTCGTCGACGGGGGTGTAGGTGAGGTCGAACAGGCGCGCGGTCACGTCGAGCAGGCCGGCGCGCACGCGGCTGAAGTCGAAGTAGGTGCGCACGACCTGGGCGTCGACGTCGTACTGCTCCTTGCGGACCAGCTCCTCGTAGTACGGGTAGTCGACGCCGTCGATCGCCGTCGCGTCGGGGTGGTCGACCCGCAGGCGGGCCAGCAGGATCTCGCGGTCGCGCTCGGCGGACTCCTGGGAGACCTCGGTGATCCGCTCGATGAACTCCGGGATCGCCGAGCCCTTGCCGATCATCTTCACGCCGGCGTCGTAGTCGGCCCAGGTGTCGTAGCCGACCAGCCGGGCGAGCTCCTCACGGAGCTCGAACAGCTCGCCCAGGAGCGGCTCGTTCTGCGGGTAGCCCTGGTTGAGGAACGCGGCCACCATCTCGCGGCGTACGTCGCGGTCCGCGCAAAAGGTACGCACCGGGATGGCGTCGGGGTAGTCGGTGGTCACGGTGACCAGGCCGTCGCTCTCGGCGGGGTGCTCGTCGAGCCAGTCCTGCGGGAGGCCGGCCAGTCGCTCGGGGGCGACCCGGATGGTGCCCTTGCCGTCGCGGATGTTCTTGCTGAACTCCTGGCCGATGACCGTCATCTGCTCGTTGATCTCGGTGATCCGCGCGCGGGTCGCGTCGTCGCGGTCGACGCCGGCGCGGCGGAAGTCCGTCAGCGTCTTGTCGAGCAGGCGAGCCCCCTGCGCGTCGAGGGCGGCCGCGTCGAGCGCGGCGAACACGTCGTACAGGTCGCGGTCGAGCTGCAGCTCCGTGCCGAGCTTCTGCACGTCCTGGACAGCCGCCTCCCCGCGCGTGCGGACGGCCTCGTCGGGGTGCACCTCGCTGAACAGCGAGCCGACGGCGGCGGCGTTGCTCATGCCGATCATCCCCTCGTCCCAGATGCGCAGCGCCTGGTCGGGGGAGGTCGCCTCGCCGGCCTTGAGCCGGTCGGCGGCGTCGCGTGCGGCCTGGAGGCCCGCGGCACATCGCTCGTCGAGCCACGCGGCGAAGCCGTCGGCGGCGGGGAGAGTCAGGGGCGCGGGGGTCTGGTCAAGGGCCTGGTCAACGGTCTGGGACACGCGGCGATCCTCCCCGATGCCGCCGACAAACCCAACGCGTTATCCCCCGGGGGGACGTCGGCGGGGTGTCCTAGGGTCGCAGGCGTGCCAGATCCAGACCGCTCGGAAGAACTGATGATCGAGGCGCGAGACCTCCGCAAGGCGTTCGGCGACTTCGAGGCCGTCCGCGGCATCGACCTCGCGGTCCGCAAGGGGGAGGCGTTCGGCTTCCTCGGCCCGAACGGCGCCGGCAAGTCCTCGACCATGCGGATGATCGCCGCCGTCTCGCCGGTCAGTGGCGGCGAGCTCCGGATCCTCGGCCGCGACCCGGCGAAGGAAGGTCCGGCCATCCGCGGCCGGCTCGGCGTCTGCCCGCAGGAGGACACCCTCGACACCGAGCTCAACGTCTTCGACAACCTCTTCATCTACGGCCGGTACTTCGGGATCCCGGCCGCCGACGTCCGCGAGCGGGCCCAGGAGCTGCTGGAGTTCGTCCAGCTCACCGAGAAGGCGAAGTCCAAGGTCGAGGACCTCTCCGGTGGCATGAAGCGGCGGCTGACGATCGCCCGCTCGCTGATCAACCGGCCCGACCTGCTGCTCCTCGACGAGCCGACGACCGGCCTCGACCCGCAGGCCCGGCACCTGCTGTGGGACAAGCTGTTCCGGCTCAAGCAGACGGGCGTCACGCTCGTCATCACCACGCACTACATGGACGAAGCTGAGCAGCTGTGCGACCGGCTGGTCGTGATGGACAAGGGCGTGATCGTGGCCGAGGGCTCGCCCGCCGCGCTGATCCAGGAGCACTCCACCCGCGAGGTGACCGAGCTCCGGTTCGGGGTGGCCGGCGAGGACGAGACCCACGCGTCCTACGCCGAGAAGGTCGCCGAGCTGGTCACTGGTCTGGGCGAGCGCGTCGAGGTGCTCCCCGACCGCCTGCTGGTCTACAGCGACGACGGCGACGAGGTCGCGGCCAAGGTCCACGAGCGCGGTCTCCGGCCGGTTGCGGTGCTGGTCCGCCGCTCCACGCTGGAGGACGTCTTCCTCCACCTCACCGGCCGGACCCTGGTCGACTGATGGCCGTCACCGAGGGCGTGCCCGTCACCGAGGGCATCGGCCGCCAGGTCGACTACTGGCTGACGGTCTACCGCCGGACCTGGAAGGGCACGGCGATCTCGTCGTTCGTCGCGCCGCTGTTCTACGTGGTCGCGATGGGGGTGCTCCTCGGTGGTTTCATCGAGGTGGACCCCTCCGAGCTCGAGGGCGCGACCTCGTACCTCGCCTTCCTCGTTCCCGGCCTGGTCGCGGCGCACGCGATGCAGACGGCCGTCGGTGAGACGACGTACCCGGTCATGGGCATGATCAAGTGGCAGCGCGTCTACGAGTCGATGCTGGCCACCCCACTGGCCGTCCGCGACGTGGTGTTCGCCCACCTGGTGTTCGTGACGGCGCGCGTGGCGAGCACGTGCGCGGTGTTCATGCTGGTGGTGGCGCCGTTCGGCGTGATCGAGACGTGGTGGGGCGCGGTCCTGGCGTTCTTGTCGCAGATCCTCGTCGGTACGGCCTTCGGGTCGCTGGTCTACGCGCTCACGACGCGGATGTCGACACCCGAGGGCTTCGCCGTGCTGTTCCGGCTCGGGGTGTTCCCGATGTTCCTGTTCTCCGGTGCGTTCTTCCCCGTCGCCAACCTGGGTGAGTTCGGAGCGTGGATCGCGCGGCTGACGCCGTTGTGGCAGGGCGTGAACCTGTCGCGGATGTTCATGCTCGACAACGTCGACTGGGCCGTGGCCGCCATCAACGCGACGGTCCTTCTGGTGCTGACGATGGTGGGGCTGCGCTGGTCGGTGACCGGTTTGAGGAAGCGGCTGGTGTCCTGATGGCGACCACCTACCCCGGTGACCGGTCGCTCACGTCGTCGACGGCCGCGGACCTGATGCCCCCACTGACCGCCGTCGCGGCGGCGCGGCTGCTCGTGCTGCGCAACTACCTCGTCTACCGCAAGGCCTGGAAGCTGTTCATCACGGGCTTTCTCGAGCCGTTCTTCTACCTTCTCTCGATCGGCATCGGCGTCGGCCAGCTCATCGACAGCTTCGAGTTCAACGGACAGGTGGTCGACTACGCGTCGTTCGTGGCGCCCGCCATGCTCGCCGCGTCGGCGTTCAACGGCGCCCTGATCGACATGACCTTCAACGTCTTCTTCAAGCTGAAGTTCGACAAGCTCTACGACCAGATGCTCGCGACGCCGTTGTCCACCAGCGACATCGCGCGCGGCGAGATCGCCTGGGGCCAGCTCCGCGGCGGCGTCTACTCCCTGGCGTTCCTCGGAGTGATGGGCGTGATGGGCATGCTGCACTCGTGGTGGGCGGTGCTCGCGCTGCCGGCGGCGATGCTCGTCGGGTTCGCGTTCGCGGCCGTCTGCATGGGGCTGACGACCTACATGCGGTCCTGGCAGGACTTCGACAAGATCACCCTCGCCCAGCTCCCGTTGTTCCTGTTCTCGGCGACCTTCTTCCCCGTCACGGCGTACCCCGACACGATCCGCTGGGTGGTCGAGCTGACGCCGCTCTACCGCGGCGTCGTGCTGTGCCGCGAGCTGACCACCGGAGCCGTGTCGATGGCGTCGGTGTGGTCGGTCGTCTACCTCGTCGTGATGGGCGTGCTCGGCCTGCTGCTCGTCCGCCGCCGCCTCGACCAGTTGCTGCTCAAGTAGGTCGGTACGACAGGCCTGCGTCCGCGAGAGCCTCGCGCAGGCGGGCGATGGCGACCGGACCGACACCGTGCATCGCGAACAGCTCCGCCTCGGTGACGGCAGCCCAGCGACTCCAGCGACGTCAGTCCGGCGGCCCGCAGGGCCCGGGTGGCCGGGGCGCCGATGGACCGGGGGAGCGGCGTGCCTTCGGGGCGCGGCGGACGCGTGCGACGACGTCCGCGCAGCTTGTCGACGACGACCTCGCCGCGGGGTGACAAGCGGTAGCCGATCGCGAGCGACTCGGTCAGCCCGAGCTCCTTGAGCTTGCGGACGTCGGTCTTGAACGGCGCCGTCTCCCGGCCGACCTCGGCGGCAAGGTCCGGGGCACGGCGCTCGGGGTTGCGGTCGATGAGGTCGAGCGTCGTCCGCGTCCAGGGCCCGGCGGACGACGCCCGGTCGAGGCGCTCGAGCCGCGCGACGATGGCGGCGACCTCCTCCTTGGTGGGCACCGCCGAGCGCAGCTCGGCTCGCGGGTCGGCCCCCGCGTGCCGCAGCCCGACCCGCCACGTCGGCCGGTCGGCCTTCGGCTCCAGGGCCGCCACCAGGGCGGCCAGCGACGGCGAGCCCGCCCGTCGGGCGTCCTCCTCCGTCAGCGACTCGACGGCCACCTCCGACACCGAGGTCACCTCGACCAGCCCGACCGCGGTGCGCATCTTCGTCCCCACCACCACGCGCGGACGCTCCCAGCGCCGGAACGCGAGGTCGATGCCGCCGTCCTGGATCGCCCGCAGCTCGCTGGGCCGGATCATCATGAGGCGGGGGTCTCCTCGCCGAGGCGCAGCAACCAGTACGCCGTGTCGACCCAGGCCGCGAACTTCCAACCCACCTCACGCAGCACCCCGGCCTCGGCGAAACCGCACGCGCGGTGCAGCCGCTCGCTGGCCTCGTTGGGCAGCGCGATCACGGCGACGGCCACGTGGATGCCGTCGTCGCGGAGCCTCCCCAGCAGGTCGTCGTACAGCCGCCGGCCGAAGCCCTGCTGCTGCGCGTCGAGGCCGAGGTACACCGCGACCTCGCGCGTCTGCTCGTACGCCGACCGGTCGCGGTAGACCGACGACTCGGCGTACCCACGGACCTCGCCGTCCTCGGCGACCACGACCAGCAGGTGCTCGCCCCGGCGTGGGTCGTCGCCGACCTTGGCGGCCCAACGGTCCGGTCCCGGCGACTCGTCGTCCAGCGCCGTGGCCGACGAGCGAGCGTGGTGGTCGTAGATGGCCGAGACCTCGACCAGGTCGTCCCGAGTGGCAGCGCGGATCTCCATGCCCTCACTCTGCCCGTTCGATCAACCGGTCCGCACTCCTGAGAGGATGCCGCCATGACGACCTCGGGCGGTGCCGGGCCCATCACCCCCGACACCAAGGACTGGACCTGGGTGCTGGACGAGCCGTGCCCGGAGTGCGGCTACGACGCCTCGACCGTCGCCGTCGCCGACCTGGCCCACCGGATCCGCGCCAACGCCGTCGTGTGGCTGGCCCTCATGGGCGAGCCCGACGTGGCCGTCCGGCCCCGGGCCGGCGTGTGGTCCCCCCTGGAGTACGCCTGTCACGTCCACGACGTCCACCAGCTCTTCCACGAGCGGTTGACCGCGATGATGACCGAGCACGAGCCGCACTTCGCCAACTGGGACCAGGACACGACGGCCGTCGAGCGCCGCTACGACCAACAGGTGCCCGCGATCGTCGGGCCGACCCTGGTGGCCTCGGCGTACGCCGTGGGTGACCTCTACGCCTCGGTCCCGGACGACGACTGGGGTCGCAAGGGCATCCGCAGCGACGGCAGCGTGTTCAACATCGCCTCGCTCGGGAGGTACCACCTCCACGACATCGAGCACCACCTCCACGACGTGGCGACGTTGGCGGAGCGGGTGACCATCGGCTCCTACGACGCGTACGCCGGCGAGTACGCCTCGGGCACCAGCGCCATGCCCGACGAGGTCACCGACAACCTCAACCACTTCGTCGACCTCGTCGGCACCGAGGCGCGGGTGCTGGAGATCGGCTCGGGCCCCGGGCGCGACGCCGCGGCCCTCGAGCACATCGGCCTCAGCGTCCGGCGCACCGACATCAGCCGCGCGTTCGTCGAGCGGCTCCGCGCCGCCGGGTACCTCGCCGACCAGCTCGACCCGCTCCGCGACGACCTCACCGACACGCTGCGCGGAGGGGCGCCGTACGACGGCATCTGGGCCGGCGCGTCCCTGCTCCACGTGGCGCGGGAGTCCCTGCCGACCGTGCTGGCCCGGCTCGCCGCCGTCACCCGTCCCGGGGGCACCCTGCACCTGACCCTCAAGGAGGGCGACGGTGCCGGCTGGTCGGTGCACGGGCACGTCGGCGCGCCTCGTTTCTTCACCTACTGGCGCGAGGACCCGCTGCGCGCACACCTCACCGAGGCCGGCTGGATCGTCGACGAGGTGCGGCGCGGCGACAGCACGCACAGCGACCGGCCCAGCGAGCCGTGGCTCGCCGTGTTCGCGACCCGGCCACCAGAGCGGCCGTAGCCGTGCGGCACACCGAGTTCTGGGCCCGCATCGAGGCCGCCCTGGGCGCCGGCTACGCCCGGCACTGGGCGTCGCAGACCGTCATCGCCGAGCTCGACGGACGGACGCCCACCGAGGCCCTCGACGCGGGCGTGACGCCCAAGGAGGTCTGGGCCGCGGTCTGGCGGACCCTCGAGCTGCCTCCGGTCGACCGGTGACCCTGGCTCCTACCGATCTCGAGGCGGCCCAGCGACACACCGTACGGGTGCTGGTCGTCAGCCAGGCGGTCGGCGCGCTCGGCATGACGATCGGCTTCGCCACCGCGGCCCTGCTGGCCCGCGACATCTCCGGGTCCGACACGCAGTCCGGCTTCGTGTCGACCAGCCAGGTCCTCGGGGCCGCCGTCGCGTCGTACCTCCTCGCTCGGTTGATGTCACGGCGAGGGCGGCGCGCAGGCCTGGTGACCGGGTACGTCATCGGCGCGGCCGGCAGCATGCTCGCCGTCGCCGGCGGTGTCGCCGAGTCGATGACGCTGCTGCTCATCGGCGCGGCGCTGCTCGGTGCGACGTCCGCTGCCAACAACAGCAGCCGGTACGCCGCCACCGACCTCGCCGCCGAGCACGCGCGGGCTCGCGCGCTGTCGATCGTCGTGTGGGCCTCGACGATCGGTGCGGTCGCCGGACCCAACCTCACCGGGTTCGGCGCCTGGACCGCCCGGCAGCTGTCGTTGCCCGTGCTCACCGGACCCTTCGCCGTCGGGACCGTCGGCATCCTGGCCGCGGGCCTCGTGCTGTTCGTCGCGTTGCGGCCGGACCCCCTCCAGCTCGCCCGCCAGGCAGCCGACGTCCCGGTCGTGTCGCACACGTCCTGGAAGAAGGCGTTCACCGTCGTGCGCGAGCGCCCGCTGCTGATCGCGGCGATGGTCGTGATCGCCGGCGCACACGCGGCCATGATCATGGTGATGGTCATGACGCCGTTGCACATGGCCCACGGCGGCGCCGACCTGCAGATCATCGGCGTGGTGATCAGCGTGCACGTGCTCGGCATGTTCGCCTTCGCCCCCGTGGCCGGGATCGTCACCGACCGCGTGGGCAGGGCGCCGGCGGCGATGGCAGGCGCCACGTTGCTCCTCGTCGCACTCGTCGTGGCGTCGGCCTCACCCGCCGGTACGTCCTGGCAGGTGTTCGTCGGTCTGTTCCTGCTCGGCCTGGGCTGGTCGTTCTCCACCGTGGCGGGCTCGACGATGATCACCGACAACGCGCCCCTGGACTCGCGCGCCGACATCCAGGGTCTTTCCGACCTCGTCATGGGGCTGGCGGCGGCGGGGGCCAGCGCCCTGTCCGGGGTGATCGTCGCCGCGTGGGGTTTCCCGGCGTTGTCGCTGATCGCGTGCCTCTTGCCCACCGCGGTCGGCGTCGCGGCGTACTCCGCGGCACGACAGGCCAAACCGGTCGCGTCCGACGTCCCCTCGGTGTGACGATCGCTCCCGTGGACGAGCTTGCCCGCCGGGTCGCGGTCGCCGAGGCGATGGCCGAGCGGTACGCCGCGTCCGACGGGGTCGCGGCCGTGCTGCTGGCCGGCTCGGTGGCCCGCGGCCTCGCGGATGCCCGGTCCGACGTCGAGGTGGACGTCTACTGGAAGCGCGCGCCCACCGACGCCGAGCGCCGGGCTGTCGTCGACGATGCCGG
Organism: uncultured Actinomycetota bacterium; assembly: GCA_963708915.1. Lineage (GTDB taxonomy): Bacteria > Actinomycetota > Actinomycetes > Propionibacteriales > Nocardioidaceae > Nocardioides. The sequence continues at coordinate 50,606 of CAVPUJ010000002.1, read as the reverse complement.
CTGGGAGTGGGTCTACGCCGAGGTCGACGAGCACGAGTGGGCCGACGGACTCCGGCTCGACGGCGTGAAGGTCGACGTCAGCCAGTTCGTCACCACGACCATCGACGGCTACCTCGATGCGTTGCGCGAGGGCGACACCGAGCCGGAGCTCCAGGTCCGGGCGACGGCGCTGCTCGACGGTCGGGCGCTGGCGGGGGAGAGCCTGATCGAGGCGTGGCGGGCCCGGCTGGCGCCGTACCCCGAGGCACTCGCCCTCGCGATGCTCGACCAGGCCCTGCCGCCGCGGCCCGTCGAGCGCCTCGAGATGCTCGTCGCGCGTGACGACCCGGTGCTGCTGACCCGCGACGTGGTCGAGGGCGTGCACGGCCTCCTCGACGCGCTGTTCGCGGTCAACCGCACGTACGTGCCGCACCCGTTCCACAAGTGGCTGGCGTTCGAGTGCGCGCAGCTGTCGCTGGCCGCCGCGCGACCTCGAGGCGCGGATCCGGCACGTGCTCGCGGCGCCGCGCGACGGCGTACCCGATCTCGTGCGTCTCACGGAGGAGACGTTCGACCTCGTCGAGGCGCACGTGCCGGCGTACGACGTCGCCGCTGCACGCGCCGGGTTCGGGTCGTCGCTGCGCGGTTGACGCCTACACCAGGTGCTTCTGGAACTCGCCCTCGACGGTGTGGATCTCGAACCCCATGGCCTCGTTGATGGCGACCATGGGGGAGTTGGTCTCGGCGTTCTGGGTGCGGACGTACTCGGCCTCGGGGAAGTTGTCCTGGATCGCCCGCGTCAGCGCACACTTGACGGCCAGCCCCAGCCGGTGACCGCGGTGGTCGGGGCGGACGATCGTGGCCCACTGGTCGATGCCGGGGTCGTCGCTGTCGGGGGCGCCGGTGACGACGTTGGAGTAGGCGACCGCCTCGCCGTCGGGGGCGTACGCCAGCACGGTCAGCCGGGTGCGGCCCTGGTCGCGGAGCTCGTCCTCCTGCTGGGCCTGGACCTCGGGGGTACGTCGGCCCTCCTCGAGGTCGATGTCGCCGGTGGGCATCTCGACGTTCATCAGGTTGTAGAGGGTGAGGAAACCCGGGACCAGGTCGTCGGGGATCGGGCCGACCACGGTGCGCAGCGTGTAGCCCTCGCTGCGGCGGGCGGCCTCCGCCTCCAGCCGGGCCAGGGTCGCCTCGTCCATCGGCAGCCGCTGGCGGCGCTCGACCTGGGTCTGGGCCAGGGTGTAGCCGAGCCTCTCGGCGAATGGCCGGTAGCCGCCGGTGCCGTCGCCGACCCAGGTCTGCGTCACGGCCGTACGGCGGCCCAGCTCGCGCAGGTGCTGCTCGGCGACCTCCACCAGCGCGGTGCCGTGGCCGCGGCGCCCGAACCTGGGAGGTACCCAGGCCCACAGGTGTGCCAGGTGCAGGTTGTCGATCGTGCTGCCCACCACCCACGTCTGGCCGACCATCTGGTCGCCCTCGAAACCGGCGAACGCGTCATAGAAGACGCCGCCCTCGGTACGCCGCAGCAGGGCCACGCTGTCGGTCCTGGAGTAGACGCGGGCGTCCGGGACCTCGGCGCGCTGCGCCTCGACGTACAGCGCCTGCAGGACGTCCATCTCGTCCTCGTCCCAGGGGTCGACGGGGCGGATCGACAAGGTCATGGCGCCACCCTGCCAGTGGTCGGCGTGTCGACGCACGCTCGAATACCTGTTCGACTAGGTTCCTGGCGTGCAGGGCTTTCAGGCGCTCGTCCACAGGCACCGCGCGAGTCCCGGCGGACTGTCGGCGGTCGTGTCTAACGTTCGGCCCATCGACATCACAGACATCGCAGCAACATTCGTTTGGAAGGACGGACCACATGGCTGGTGGAGACCGCGAGAAGGCCCTCGACGCCGCGCTCGCCAACATCGAGAAGCAGTTCGGCAAGGGCTCGGTCATGCGGCTGGGCGACGACACCCGGGCGCCGCTGGAGATCATCCCGACGGGCTCGATCGCCCTCGACGTCGCACTCGGCCTCGGCGGCCTGCCGCGCGGCCGGGTCGTGGAGATCTACGGTCCGGAGTCCTCCGGCAAGACGACCGTCGCCCTGCACGCGGTGGCCAACGCCCAGCGCGCCGGCGGCATCGTGGCGTTCATCGACGCCGAGCACGCCCTCGACCCCGACTACGCCAAGGCGCTCGGTGTCGACACCGACGCGCTGCTGGTCTCCCAGCCCGACTCCGGTGAGCAGGCCCTCGAGATCGCCGACATGCTGACCCGCTCCGGGGCGCTCGACCTGATCGTCATCGACTCGGTGGCCGCGCTGGTCCCCCGCGCCGAGATCGAGGGCGAGATGGGCGACAGCCACGTCGGCCTCCAGGCCCGGCTGATGTCGCAGGCGCTGCGCAAGATGACCGGCGCGCTCAACAACGCCGGCACGACCGCCATCTTCATCAACCAGCTCCGCGAGAAGATCGGCGTGATGTTCGGCTCGCCCGAGACCACGACCGGTGGCCGGGCCCTGAAGTTCTACGCGTCGGTCCGCCTCGACGTGCGCCGCATCGAGACGCTCAAGGACGGCACCGACCCGGTCGGCAACCGCACCCGCGTCAAGGTCGTCAAGAACAAGGTCGCCCCGCCGTTCAAGCAGGCCGAGTTCGACATCATGTACGGCAAGGGCATCAGCCGCGAGGGAGGCCTGATCGACGTCGGCGTCGAGGCCGGCATCGTCCGCAAGGCCGGCGCCTGGTTCACCTACGACGGTGACCAGCTCGGCCAGGGCAAGGAGAACGCCCGCACCTTCCTCAAGGACAACCCCGACCTGGCCAACGAGCTGGAGAAGAAGATCCTCGAGAAGCTCGGCGTCGGCCCGCAGGTCGATGCCGAGGTCGTGCCCGAGCCGATCGGCGTCGACGACTTCTGAGAACCGATCGGTGGTTGAGGTGCGAGGCCGTCCACGGCCGAGCCTCGAAACCACCAGCGGAGGTGACACGAGATGACCGCATGGCGTGGCGACGTCGCCACAGGTGTCTCGGCGTGGCTCGGTGACGACGAGCGCCCCTCGTCGCATCATGAGGACGGGAATCGGGGGCCGGTCCGGGGGGATCCGGTCCCCGAGGACCTTTTCGGGGCTCCTCAGGACGCTCCGCCGGACCTGAGGTCGCTGGGTCCCGACGCCGATCCCGAGTCGGTCGCCCGCACGATCCTGCTCGACCAGCTCACCGGTCGGGCCCGCACCCGCAAGGAGCTGGCCGACAAGCTTCGCTCCAAGAACGTCCCCGACGAGATCGCCACCCGGCTGCTCGACCGGTTCACCGAGGTCGGGCTGATCGACGACGCGGCGTTCGCCCGCCTGTGGGTGGAGTCGCGACAGTCGAGCCGGGGCCTCGCGAGGCGGGCGCTGTCCGACGAGCTGCGGCGCAAGGGCGTCGACGCCGAGATCGTCCGCGAGGCCGTCGACGAGGTCGACCCGGCCGACGAGGAGGCCGCCGCCCGCAGGCTGGTGCGCAAGAAGCTGCCCTCCCTCCGCAACGTCGACAGCACCACCGCCACCCGGCGGCTGGTCGGCATGCTGGCCCGCAAGGGCTACTCCGCCGGGCTGGCCTTCGCGGTGGTCAAGGACGAGCTGGCGGCCGCGGCGGGGCGCGGCGACAGCATGAATGGCTCTGCGCGCATGCTGGACCCGCACATCGAGTGCGGCAGCCCGGGGATCGCGGACATCGACTAGCTCGAGTCGTTCGCGGCGGGGCGCCCGACGTGGGCCATGATGAGGCCCATGTCGACGCCTCCTTCGTTCTCCGACGTGCTCCGCCTGCCGCCTGGTCCGGTCAACCTGAGGTCGATCGAGACCGATGCGGCGCCCGGTTACGACGGCAACAAGAAGTCGGGCAAGGCCGACCTGTGGGCCACCGGCGAGGAGCTCTTCGACCTCCAGCAGCGGCTGTTCGCCGGCAAGGACGACGGCCAGCGGTCGGTGCTGCTGGTGCTCCAGGGCATGGACACCTCCGGCAAGGGCGGCACCCTGAAGCACACCGTCGGCCTGGTCGACCCGCAGGGCGTGAAGATCACGTCCTTCAAGGCGCCGAGCAAGGAGGAGCTGGCCCACGACTTCCTGTGGCGGATCCGCAAGGGCGTCCCCGGCCCGGGGGTCATCGGGGTCTTCGACCGGTCGCACTACGAGGACGTGCTGATCGCGCGCGTGCGCGAGCTCGCGCCGGCCGACGAGATCGAGCGGCGCTACGACGCGATCAACGCGTTCGAGGCGGAGCTCGCGGACTCGGGCGTGACGCTGGTCAAGTGCATGCTGCACATCTCACCCGAGGAGCAGAAGGCCCGGCTGCTGGCGCGGCTCGACGACCCGACCAAGCACTGGAAGTACAACCCCGGGGACCTGGACGAGCGCGGGCGTTGGGGCGAGTACCGGTCGGCGTACGAGACCACCCTCGAGCGCAACAACACCGAGGCCGCGCCGTGGCACGTGATCCCGGCGGACAAGAAGTGGTACCGCAACCTCGCGGTCGGCAGCCTGCTGCTCGAGACGCTGCGCCGCCTCGACCCGCAGTGGCCCGAGGCCGACTTCGACGTGGACGCCGAGAAGCAACGGCTGCTGGACGAAGAGCCGATCTCTTGACCCTGGAGACCGTCCGCGTCACCCGTTACGTCACCCCGCTGCGCGAGGGGGGCAGCCTGCCGGGCATCGTCGAGGCCGACGACCTGGGCACCTACGTGTGCAAGTTCCGCGGCGCCGGCCAGGGCACTCGGGTGCTGGTCGCCGAGGTGATCGTCAGCGGGCTCGCCCAGCGGCTCGGGCTGTCCACGCCCGCGGCTGGTGGTGCTCGACCTCGACCCGGCCATCGCCAGGTACGAGGCGGACGAGGAGGTCCAGGACCTCCTCAACGCCAGCCCGGGCCCGAACCTGGGTGTCGACTTCCTGCCGGGCTCGTTCGGCTACGACGGTGAGCTCGACGACAAGGACGACCCGGTGGGCGCGCGGATCCTCTGGCTCGACGCGTTCACCGCCAACGTCGACCGCTCCTGGCGCAACCCCAACCTGCTGCGCTGGCACGACGAGGTGTGGGTGATCGACCACGGCGCCGCGCTGTACTTCCACCACGGCTGGAGCAACGGGGTCACCGCGCCCGAGCGGTTCGCCGCCCAGGCCTGGGACGCCGGCGACCACGTGCTGAGGCAGTACCTCGGTCGGCTGGCGGGCGTCGACGCCGACGCCGAGGCCGCGCTCGGTCACGACGTGTTCGTCGAGGTCGTGGGCGAGGTTCCCGACGCCTGGCTCGAGCCGGCCCCGGGTGCCGAGACGCCGGAGCAGGTGCGCGCCGCGTACGTCGCCTTCCTCGACGCCCGGCTTGCCACCCGGGCGTGGCTCCCTCTGGAGATCGCCTCATGACGGGCGGGCATCCCTACCAGTACGTCGTGCTGCGCTGCGTGCCGCGCGTGGACCGGGAGGAGTTCGTCAACGTCGGGGTGGTGCTCTACTGCCAGGCGACCGACTTCCTCCAGGCGGTCTGGAACCTCAGCGCCGAGCGCTTGCAGGCGGTCGACCCCCGCGTCGACGTCGACGCCGTCTGCGACGCCCTGGGCTACATCGACCTGGTCTGCTCCGGCGACCCGAGGGCGGGCGCGGCGGGGCAGCAGCCGCTGGGCACCCGGTTCGGCTTCGTCCGGGCGCCGCGCAGCACGGTGCTCCAGCCCGGCCCGGTGCACGGCGGGGTGACCGACGACCCCGCGCGCCAGCTCGAGCGCCTGCTGGAGAAGCTCGTCGGGTGAAGGTCTCTCTCGCCGACGGACGGATCCTCCGCTACTGGTCGAGCGCCACCGACGGTCCGGTCGTGCTCGTCTTCCACGGCTGCCCCGACACCCGCCGCGTGGCGATGACGGGCGACGCTGCCGCGCACGAGGTCGGTGTCCGGCTGCTGGCGTTCAACCGGCCGGGGTACGGATCCTCGACGCCCACGGCCTCGACCCACACCACGGTCGCCCGCGACGCCGCCGAGCTGCTCGACCTGTGGGGCATCGAGCGGGTGGCGGCGCTCGGCATGTCGGTCGGCGGGCCGTACGCCGCCGCGTTCGCCGCGACGTACCCCGACCGCACGACCTCCCTGGCGCTGGTCGCCGCGCCGTCGATGCCCGACGAGGCCCCGGAGGGCACGGTCGAGGACGCGATGGCACGGATGGCGCCGGAGTTCTTGGCCTGGCGGGCGCGGATCGACCCCGACGACGAGGACGACGAGGCGCTGGCGGCCAGGTTCCTGGCCGAGCTGCCGGAGGCTGACGCCGCGCTGCTCTCGCCGTACGGCGCCGGGCTCGTCGGCGGTCTTGCCTGGGAAGCACTGGTCGAGCCCGACGGCTACCTGCGCGACGCCGCCCTGCTGACGCGTCCGTGGGACTTCGACGTCGCCGACGTCCGCTGCCCGGCCACCGTCTGGGTCGGCGAGGACGACGACAAGGCCATGGCCGCCTCGTCCTGGTGGACGGCCCGCCTGGCGCAGGTTGCGCTGGAGGTGGCGCCCGGGACCACCCACCTGGCGACGCTGCTCACCCAGTGGCCGGAGATCCTGCGACGCCTCGGAGGAGCGACGGGTTGATCTCCGAGGGGGGCCTGCGCACCTGCGCCGCCTCCTCGTAGGCCGCACCCAGGCCCAGCAACAGCGCCTCGCTGCGCGACGGACCCACGAACGTCAGGCCGATCGGCCGGCGGCCCTCGCGCCGGTAGCCCGCCGGGACGACCAGGCTCGGGTACCCGGCCCGGGCCGCCACCCCGCAGCCGTGCGGCCCGGGGAACACGATGGCGGCCGCGTCCGCGATGACCAGGGTGGCGTCGACGCCGTGCTCGCCGGCGACGGCGAGGTCGCGGGCGCGGCGCACGACGTACGCCGCGTGCTCGGCGTCGTGGTCGACCGCCAGCGCCCGCTCGAGCAGCACCTGCCCGTACTTGAGCGCGCGGTCGGCGTGCGCGTCGTTCCAGGCCACGAGCTCGCGCATCGACCGGATCGGCGCACCCTCCGGGAGGTTCGCGAGGTACGTGTCGAGGTCGCGGACGAACTCGTGGATCAACACCGGGAACTCGTCGGTCTCCGGCAGCGCGGGCACCTCGACCAGCACGGCACCCTGCTCACGCAGCACGTCGAGCGCCGAGTGGAAGACCTCCGCCTCCTGCGCGTGCAGCTCCTCGGGTTCGGGCGGAAGGGCCAGCCGGACGCCGCGCAGGGTCTCGGGGCCGGACCCCTCGCCGTACGTCTCACCCGCCAGCACGCCGAGCAGCGCCGCCGCGTCGGCGACGGTGCGACACATCGGTCCGGCGCAGTCCTGGCTGCTCGCGATGGGCAGGATGCCGCGGCCCGGCACCAGTCCGAGAGTCGGCTTGAGGCCGACCAGGCTCTGGTTGGACGCCGGCGACAGGATCGACCCGTCGGTCTCGGTGCCGACCGTCACGGTGGCCAGGCCGAGCGCGGCCGCCGCGCCGGAACCGCTGCTCGACCCGCTTGCGTCGAACCTGAGGTCGTACGGGTTGAGCACCTGACCGCCGAGCGCGGAGTACCCGCTGGGCATGTCCTCGGCCATGCAGTTGGCCATCTCGGTGAGGTTCGTCTTGCCGAGCACGACCGCGCCGCCCTCGCGGAGTCGTACGACCACCTCGGCGTCTTGGTCCGGCACGGAATGCTCGAGCGCCAGGCTGCCGGCCGTGGTCGGCAGCCCCGCGACGTCGATGTTGTCCTTCACCAGCACGGGTACTCCGTGCAGCGGCCCCCGCACCCGCCCCTCGGCCCGCTCCGCGTCCAGCGCAGCCGCTCGCTCGAGGGCGTCCGGCGCCAGGCAGCGGATCGCGTTCACCAGCGGGTTCAGCCTCGCGATCCGGTCGAGGTACGCCTCCACCAGCGCCACGCTCGTCGTCGCCCCCGACGCCATCGCCGCCGTCACCGCAGCCACGCCGGCCGTCTCCAGGTCGAGTTCCAGGCTCACCCGGCCAACCTACCGACGCCGACCAGCCTCACCATTGGTCACAAACGCCACCCGCGGGTCTGGTTCTGATGGCGTTTGGGACCAATCGCCATCGCTCCGCGCTTCAGACCGGGACCAGCTCGACCGCACCCACGGCGTACCTCGCCAGCACGGTGCGGGCAATCTCCGGGTGGGCACCCAAGGGCTCGGAGACCGCGACGGCGCCGGCCTCGAGGGCGAGCTCGGCGGCCCGGTCCGGCAGGAAGCCGGGGGCCAGGAACAGCGACGCGACGGCGATGTGGCGGCGGCCCTCCTTGCGGAAGGCGCGGACCGCCTCGCCGGTGGCCGGGGGAGAGGTGGACGCGAACGCCGCGGTCACCGGGAGCTTGTGGTGCGAGCCCCACAGCCGGGCCAGCCGGGCGACCGACTGGTTGGCCAGCGGGTCGCTGGACCCGGCGGCGGCCAGCACCAGCGCGTCGAGCTCGCGGGCGCGGGCCGACGCGAGGGCCTCGCGCATCCGCAGGTCGAGCACCTCGAGGAAGCGCGCCTCGAGGCCGAGGATCGGCGTGGCCCGGATGCGTACCTCGGGGTGCCGGGCCTGGGCGGCGGCGATGGCCGACGGCACGTCGACCTTGGCGTGGTAGGCCTCCGTCAGCAGGAGGGGCACGACCACGATCTCCTCGTGCTTGCGGGAGAGCCGGTCGATCACCGTGTCGAGCGACGGCTTGGAGAGGTCGAGGAAGGCGCGCTCGACCTTGAGGTCGGGGCGCATCGACCGCACCGCGTCGACGAGCGCGGTGATGGATGCGGCGGAGCGTGGGTCCCGGCTGCCATGAGCCAGGGCCACCAGAGCGGGAGCGGCCATCAGAGTGGCCTCCTCTCGGTTCTCGACGTGGTGCGGGTGGGATTCTCGACGACGGTGTCGAGGGGGAGCGGGGAGCCGGTCATCGGTGGATGCCGCACTCGGTCTTGTTGGTACCTGCCCAGCGCCCGCTGCGCGGGTCGTCGCCGGGGGCGACCCGCCGCGTGCACGGGGCGCAGCCGATCGACGGGTAGCCGTCGTAGACCAGCGGGTTGACGAGCACGTGGTTGTCGGCGATGTAGCGCTGGATGTCGTCGTCGCTCCACCGCGCGAGCGGGGAGACCTTGACCTTGCCCTTGCGGGCGTCCCAGCCGACGACGGGCGCGATCACCCGGTTGTGGGTCTCGGCGCGACGGAGGCCCGTCGCCCATGCGTCGTAGCCCGCCAGCGAGGTGGCCAGCGGCTGGACCTTGCGCAGGTTGCAGCACAGGTCGGGGTCGGTCTTGTAGAGGTCCTTGCCGTACGCCGCGTCCTGCTCGGTCACCGACTGCACCGGCGTGATCGTCAGCAGGTTGACCGGGAGGGTGGCCCCGACCGCGTCGCGGGTGCCGATCGTCTCGACGAAGTGGTAGCCCGTGTCCAGGAACACCACGTCGATGCCAGGCGCGACCTTCGAGGCCAGGTGCGCCAGCACGGCGTCGCCCATCGACGAGGTGATGCAGAACCGGTCGCCGAACGTCGCCACCGCCCACTCGATGATGTTCTCGGCGGGTGCGAGCTCGAGCTCGGCGCCGACGTGCGACACCAGGTCGCGCAGCTCCTCGGGGCTGCGTCCCGCGGTGTGGGTGCCGCGGAAGTCGCGCGCCTGCTTGGTCGTGGCGGTGGTCACGAGTCGGCCCCCCGGCTGACCGGCGAGGTAACCCCCGCGGGCCGGTCGACCTGGCCGAGGAACGTGACCGCGAACGCTCGCAGGCACGACCGGCACTCCCAGCCGTCCTCGCGGGGGAAGAGGTCCTCGTCACCGCAGTAGGGGCAGTGGAACGGGCTGGCGTGGCGGCTCATGAGACTGCCTCCAGCTCGCGCTCGCCGCGCAGGGCCTGCTCGTCGGCGCGGACGCACCCAGGTGGCGAAGGACTCGCCGTCCTGGCGCTCGTCGAGGTACGCCGTCACGACGGCGGTGACGTAGTCGTCCAGCTCCGCACTGGTCACCTTGTGCGCCCGCAGCTTGCGGCCGAAGTTCGCGTTGAGGCCGGTTGCCCCGCCCAGGTGCACCTGGAAGCCCTCGACCTGGTTGCCCTGGTCGTCGAGCACGAGCTGGCCCTTGAGGCCGATGTCGGCGCACTGGGTGCGCGCGCAGGCGTTGGGGCATCCGTTGACGTTGACGGTGATCGGGGCGTCGAGGTCGGGGAACCGCACCTCGAGCTCGGCGACCAGGTCGCGGGCCCGGTTCTTGGTGTCGACGATCGCCAGCTTGCAGAACTCGATGCCGGTGCACGCCATCGTGTTCTGCCGCCACTGCCGACGGGCCGGGCCGACAGGCCGATCTCGTCGAGCCGGTCGAGCAGCGGCTCCACGGCGTCGGGCCGGACACCGATCAGCACGATCTTCTGGTACGGCGTCAGGCGGGCGCCGCGGACCGCGAACTCGTCCATCAGGTCGGCCAGGGCGACGAGGGCCGTCCCGCTGACCCGACCGGCGGTCGGGGCCAGGCCGACGTAGAAGTCGCCGTCCTTCTGCTCGTGCACGCCGATGTGGTCGCGGTGGCCGACGGGCGACGGCGGGGACGGGGTGCGCTCGAGCTTGCGGCCGAGGTACTCGTTCTCGACGACCTCACGGAACTTGTCGATGCCCCAGTCGGCGACGAGGAACTTGAGGCGGGCGCGCGAGCGCAGGCGGCGGTAGCCGTAGTCGCGGAAGACCGACGCGACGGCCTCCCACACGTCGGGCACGTCCTCGGTCGGGATCCAGACGCCGGCCTTCTGCGCCAGCATCGGGTTGGTCGACAGCCCGCCGCCGACCCAGAGGTCGAAACCGGGGCCGAGCTCGGGGTGCACGGTGCCGACGAACGCGACGTCGTTGGTCTCGGGGGAGACGTCGTGGCTCGGGTGACCGGTGAGCGCGGTCTTGAACTTGCGCGGCAGGTTCGAGAACCGCGGGTCGCCGATGTAGCGGCGGAAGATCTCGTCCAGGGCGCCCGAGCCGTCGATGATCTCGTCCTTGGCGACGCCGGCCACCGGCGAGCCGAGGAACGGCCGGGGCGAGTCGCCGCAGGCCTCGAGGCTGCTCAGCCCCGCCGCGTCGAGGCGGTCCCAGATCGCGGGGACGTCCTCGATGCGGATCCAGTGGTACTGGATGTTCTCGCGGTCGGTGACGTCGGCGGTGTCCCGGGCGAAGTCGACGCCGATGGTGCCCAGGGCGCGCACGGCCTCCGGCGACAGCAGCCGGCCGTCGGAGCGGACCCGCAGCATGAAGTAGCTGTCGTCGAGCTCGTGCTCCTCGAGGATCGCGGTCTTGCCACCGTCGATCCCGGGCTTGCGCTGCGTGTAGAGGCCCATCCAGCGGAACCGGCCGCCGAGGTCGGCCGGGTCGATCGAGTCGAAGCCGCGCTTGGAGTAGATGTTCAGGATCCGCGCGCGGACGTTGAGCGGGTCGTCGTCCTTCTTGGACTGCTCGTTCTTGTTCAGCGGCTCGGTGTAGCCGAGCGACCACTGACCCTCGGCGCGCTTGGCGCGCGGGATCTCCGTGTGGAGGGGAGGCTGGGACTGGAATCTCAGGTCGGGCACTGGCCGGGTCCTTGATCGCTGGTCAATCGCTGGTCATTCGCGGGAGGCCGCGCGCTTCGTTGGGCGCGGAGGAGGGGCGGCAGGTTCAGCGAGGCCAACACATCGCGCTGCGCGTACGCCCGAGGTCCACGTGGCGGCGGGCCACGAGGAACATGGGGGTCGCAACGGAGGTCATGTCAACGAGTCTCAGGGGCTGGACGGCCATCCCACAAACCGGAATCCCATGGAGTGAGACGACCATCCACTGGCTGAGACAGCGGAGGCGTGGTGTCGGCGGGCCTCTTCTCCACCCACCCGGCCGATCCCTAGTCTGTGCCCGTGAACGATGCTCTCGCGAAGACCACCTCCAGCGCCTACGACGCCATCCTCGAGGTGATCGGCTCGGTCGAACCGCGGATCGCCGCGGCCACCCGTCAGGAGCTGACCGATCAGCGGGCATCGCTGAAGCTGATCGCGAGCGAGAACTACGCCTCGCCGGCCGTGCTGCTGACCATGGGCACCTGGTTCAGCGACAAGTACGCCGAGGGCACCGTCGGTCACCGCTTCTACGCCGGCTGCCAGAACGTCGACACCGTGGAGTCCGTGGCGGCCGAGCACGCCCGCGAGCTGTTCGGGTCGCCGTACGCCTATGTCCAGCCGCACTCGGGCATCGACGCGAACCTGGTCGCCTTCTGGTCGATCCTCGCCCACCGCGTCGAGAGCCCCGAGCTCGCCAAGCTGGGCGCGAAGAACGTCAACGAGCTCGCCGATGCCGACTGGGAGGAGCTGCGCGGCAAGCTCGGCAACCAGCGGCTGCTCGGCATGTCGCTGGACTCCGGTGGCCACCTGACGCACGGGTTCCGGCCCAACATCAGCGGCAAGATGTTCCACCAGCAGCAGTACGGCACCGACCCCGAGACCGGGCTGCTCGACTACGACGCCGTGCGTGCGAAGGCCCGCGAGTTCAAGCCGCTGATCATCGTGGCCGGCTACTCGGCCTACCCGCGCCGCGTGAACTTCGCCAAGATGCGCGAGATCGCCGACGAGGTCGGCGCGACCCTGATGGTCGACATGGCGCACTTCGCCGGCCTGGTCGCGGGCAAGGTCTTCACCGGCGACGAGGACCCGGTCCCGCACGCCCACGTCACCACCACCACCACGCACAAGTCGCTGCGTGGACCGCGCGGCGGGATGGTGCTGGCGCAGGAGGAGTACGCGTCGTCGGTCGACCGCGGCTGCCCCATGGTGCTCGGCGGCCCGCTCAGCCACATGATGGCGGCCAAGGCCGTGGCGCTGGCCGAGGCCCGGCAGCCGGAGTTCCAGACCTACGCCCAGTCGATCGCCGACAACGCGAAGTCGCTGGCCGAGGGGTTCCTCAAGCGCGGCGGCAAGCTGGTCACCGGCGGTACGGACAACCACATCGTGCTCGTCGACGTGTCAGGGTTCGGCCTCACCGGCCGCCAGGCCGAGTTCGCCCTGCTCGACGCCGGCGTCGTCACCAACCGCAACTCCGTCCCGCAGGACCCCAACGGCGCCTGGTACACCTCCGGCATCCGCATCGGCACCCCCGCCCTCACCACCCGCGGTTTCGGCGCCGACGAGTTCGACAAGGTCGCCGAGCTGATGATCGACGTCCTCTCCAACACCCAGCCCGGCGTGAACAAGGCCGGCGCCCCGTCGAAGGCGACGTACGTGCTGGGCGACGGCGTCGCCGACCGCGTCAAGGCCGCGTCCGCCGAGATGCTCGACAAGCACCCCCTCTACCCCGGCCTCGAGCTGACCTGACGTTGAGTTGCGCCTCGTGATGCGTTCGACTTGCGCCTCGTGATCACCACGAGGCGCAACTCAACGCATCACGAGGCGCAACTCAACATTGAACGCGGTCCAGGCAGAACGCCGCGATGACGGCGCGGTCGGCGACCTGGGCGTCGAGGGCGGCCGACGGCGGGCGGTCGAGGAGCTCGACCGGCACGGCGGAGAGACCGCTCATCATCAGCATGTGGAGGGCGTGGGCGCGGCGGACCAGGGGCTCCGGAACGTCGCAGCCCTCGTCGCGCAGTCCTCGCACGTACTCGCCCACGTGCGCGTCGTCGCGAGCCGCCAGGTCGCCGGCGCGAGCCTTGCCGATCTGGACGTCGCCGATGAGCAGCTGGCTCAGGTCGGCCCCGGCGGGCATGACCTGCCAGAAGCCGAAGTCGATGAGCGTGAAGCCCTCAGGGTCGGCGGCGGTGAGCAGGTTGTTGGGACAGGCGTCACCGTGGGCGGCCAGGTGGGGCAGCGACAGGACCTCCTCGAGGTACGCCGGCAGCTCGTCCGCCGCGGCGCGCAACCGGTCGCGCAGCTCGTCGGGGAAGGCCGCGGCGACCACCGGGTGCTTCCAGACCCCGTCGTCGTGGAGGATCGGGACCACCTGCGTGGCGAGCCGGCCGAACACGTAGTCGGCCATCGTGAACGGGTGCTGACCGACCCGAGCCAGCTCCGCCACCCGCGGGCTGCCCGAGAGCCGGCCCAGGAGGTACGCCGCCCGGGCGTGCCGCGCGTCGTCCCACGGCCGCGGCACGACGGCGACCTTCTCGAGCCAGACCGCCGCGGACTTCTCGTCGAGGTCGAAGACGCCGAGCGCGCGCGGCATCGCGAGCCCGTCGGGCAGCCGCTCGGCCAGGTCGGAGCGGTAGGCCAGGGGCTCGGTCCGCCAGGGCACCGAAGCCTCGGCGAACTCCTTCATCTCGTCGGGGACATCGGCGAAGAACGGTGACCGCGCCCACGACTGCACCACCTTGACGAAGAGCTCGTACGGCGCCCGGTCGCCGCCCACGGCCGCCTCGCCGCTCACGACGTAGCGACCAGCCGTGGTGATGGAGTCCAGGTCGTAGGGGAACTCCTCGACCGCCGAGCTCTCGAGGGAGACGTCGGCCAGTTCGGCGCCCAGCAGCTCCGCGACCATCGAGGCCAGCGTGGTGTCGTCGACGTCGGCCGGGCCGAGCAGGCTGCGTTCGTGCATGAGGCGCTCCGAAGATAAGAAAGCAACTTTACTACTTGCTCACCGTAGGCGCGTCGGGGGAGAGGGTCAAGCGCCTTTCGCCCGGCGTCGGTCGACCTGGTCGCGCAGGGCGGCCTGCTCGTGCTCGACCAGGCAGCCGACGGCGAGCACGTGCTCGGCGGCCTCGAGGTCGCCCATGAAGGCCCGGAACGTCGTCGGCACGTCGACGTCGTGATCGGGCCGTGAGACCACGCGCACCTCGTCGCCCGGCCGTACCTCGCCGCCCTGGACCACGGCGAGGTAGGCGCCACTGCGGCCGACCTCGGTGAACGTCTTCAGCCAGCCACGGACCCCCATCCGTGCGGCGAACGTCGCGCACGGGACCCGCGGCCCGGTCACCTCGAGCACCACCTCGTCGCCGATCGCCCACCGGTCTCCGACGAGGGAGGCGTCGACGTCGAGGTCGAGCGTGGTGAGGTTCTCGCCGAAGGAACCGTTGGCGAGGTCGACCCCCAGCCGGCGCTCCCAGAAGTCCAGCTCCTCGCGAGCGAAGGCGTACACGGCCTGGTAGTCCCCACCGTGGCTTCGGACGTCGCCGATGAAGTCGTCGACCAGGCCGCTGCCCAGGCCGCCGCGCTTGGGGCCGGGTGCGCGCAGGGTGGCGACGTCGACCGGACGCTTGAGGATGCCGGTCACCCCGACCTTCTTGGCCGGGTTGGGCTCACGCGAGCCGAGGTTGACTGAGTCGATGCGAGCATCCACGGATCGAGCCTAGGCGCCGGGCCGAGATAGTAAATTGAGTTTATGAGTGGCGCGCGTGACGACGTACTGCCAGAGCTGATGGCCGGGCTGTTCGGGCGGATCCGCGCGGAGCTCTCCGACGGCACCCTGGGCGACCTCCGGATGTCCCACGTCCGCGTGCTGGCGGCCGTCCCGCCCGACGGCGTCAACGTCACCGAGCTCGCCCGTCGCGCCGGGATGACCAAGCAGGGCTGCGGCCAGTTCGTCACCTACCTCTCCGGCACCGGCCACCTGACCACCGCGCCCGACCCCGCGGACGGCCGGGTCCGCCTGGTCCACCGCACGAGCACGGGCGACCGCGTGATGAAGCGCGTGTACGGCGCCCTCGACCGGATCGAGGGCCAGTTCGCCGCGCAGGTGGGCCCCCGCCGCTTCGCGACGTTCAAGCAGGTGATGGCCGAGCTGAGCCAGCCTGGCTGAGCGGGATCAGAGCGTGGGGGTCGTGCGCTCCACGATGGTCCTGAGCTCGGCGACGGACGTCGAGAGCGTGCCGTACGTGCCGTCGTAGGAGGTGCCGAGGCGCGAGCCGCAGAACGCGTCGGCGACCTCGGCCGGCGCGTACCTCACCAGGAGCGACCCCTGGAGGCACGCGGCCATCCGGCCGGCCAGGCGGCGGGCACCGGCCTCGTGCGACCCGGACTCGCCCAGGAGGGTCAGGGTGTCGTCGACGGCCCGGTCGAGCCGGGCGTCGGCACCGCGGGCGTGGCCGACCTCGGTGATCCACGCGGCCAGCGCCTCGGGCTCGCGGGCCAGCGCGCGCAGCACGTCGAGGGCGTTGACGTTGCCCGAGCCCTCCCACACGGAGTTGAGCGGCGCCTCGCGGTAGAGCAGCGGCAGGCCGGAGTCCTCGACGTAGCCGTTGCCGCCCAGGCACTCGAGCGCCTCCGCCACGAAGCCCGGCGTGCGCTTGCACACCCAGAACTTCGCCAGCGGCAGGGCGATCCGACGCAGTGCTCTTTCGTGGGCCGCCTCGTGCGGGTCGTCGATGCGGTCGACGGCCGCGGCCAGCCGGATCGCGAGCGCGGTCGCCGCCTCCGACTCGACGGCCAGGTCGGCGACCACGTTCTGCATGAGCGGCTTGTCGGCCAGCAGTGAACCGAAGGCCGACCGGTGGGCGACGTGCCAGGACGCCTCGGCGAGCGCGTGCCGCATCAGGGAGGCCGACCCGAGCACGCAGTCGAGCCGGGTCGCGGCCACCATCTCGATGATCGTGCGGACCCCGCGCCCCTCGTCGCCGAGCCGTCGTGCCAGTGTGCCGTCGAGCTCGATCTCCGACGAGGCGTTGGACCGGTTGCCCAGCTTGTCCTTGAGCCGGACCACGTCGAGCCGGTTGCGACTGCCGTCGGGCAGCGCACGGGGGACCACGAAGCACGACAGCCCCTCCGGCGCCTGGGCCAGCACCAGGAAGACGTCGTTCATCGGTGCCGAGGTGAACCACTTGTGGCCGTGCAGCGTGTACTCGCCCTCGACCTGGGTGGGCCTGGCCTCGGTCACGTTGGCCCGGACGTCGGAGCCGCCCTGCTTCTCGGTCATGCCCATGCCGGCCAGCGCGCCGGCCTTGTCGGCGACCGGCCGGATCCCGGGGTCGTAGGTCGTCGCGGCCAGCGCCGGCGTCCACTCCTTGGCCAGCGTCTCGTCGACGCGGAGCGCCGGCACCGCGGCGTACGTCATCGAGATCGGGCAGCCATGGCCCGGCTCGGTCTGCGACCAGGCCAGGAACCCCGCCGCCCGGCGTACGTGGGCGTGTTCGGAGCCTGCGTCGCTCTGCTCCCAGGGAGCCGCCTGCAGCCCGTGCCCGACCGCCCGCGTCATCAGCCAGTGCCACGACGGGTGGAAGGCGACCTCGTCGATGCGGTTGCCGAAGCGGTCGTACGTCGTGAGCTCCGGCTCGTGGGTGTTGGCCAGCATCGCGTGCTCGCGCGCCTCCGCGGACCCGGCCTCCCGCCCGAGGGCGATCAGGTCGTCGACCACCTCGGCCGAGGCGTGGCGGGTGACGGCCTCGACGAGGGCGGCGTCCGAGGTGACCACGTCGTGGCCGACCAACGGCGGTGGCTGGTTGGCGGCCACCCGCACGCCACTCTCCTGGGAAGCCATGGGCACCACGGTAAGGGCCCCCGGTCTCGTTACCGTAGGTGCATGTCCGCTGTTCCCGACCGTCTCGGTGGCGGTGCCGCCGCGGGGCGGCAGGAAGCGGCGGAGCGGCCGTGGTGGCGCCGTACCCTCGACGCGCTGTGGCAGGTCGTCGTCGCGACCGTGGGCTCGTGCATGCGCCACCGGGTCACCGGGCTCGCGGCCGAGGCGGCCTTCTTCGCCGTGCTGTCGGTGCCGCCGCTGATCTTCGCGATGGCGGGCGCGATCGGCTACGTCTCCGACCAGTTCACGGCCGCGCAGATCGACGACGTGCGCCAGGCGGTGCTCGACCTGGCCTCGCGCGCCCTCACCGACCGCGCGGTCGACAAGATCATCACGCCGACCATCGACGACGTGCTCGGGGGCGGTCGCCTCGACGTGATCTCGGTGGGGTTCGTGCTGGCCCTCTGGTCGGGCTCGCGGGCGATGCACGTGTTCGTCGACACCATCACGATCATGCACGGGCTCGGCGGCCACCGCGGGATCATCAAGACCCGCGCCCTGTCGTTCGGGCTGTACCTGCTGGCCATGCTCACGGGCGTCGTGTCCATCCCGCTGATCGTCGCCGGGCCGTCGCTGGTACGGGCGGCGCTGCCCGACCAGCTCGACTTCCTGATGGCGTTCTACTGGCCCGCGGTGCTGGCCCTGAGCATCTGCTTCCTGGCGACGCTCTACCACGTGTCGGTCCCGGTCCGGACGAACTGGACCTTCAACCTGCCCGGGGCGACCTTCTCGCTGGCCTGCTGGATCCTGGGCTCGTTCGCCCTGCGCTGGTTCCTCACCGCGACGGCAGCGGACTCGCGCTCGATCTACGGGCCGCTCGCCGCCCCGATCGCGGTGCTGCTGTGGCTCTACCTCGTCGCGATCGCCGTGCTGATCGGCGCGGCGGTCAACGCGTCGTTCGACTCGGTCTTCCCCCAGAAGGCGACCACGTCCGCCCGCCTCGAGCTGGTCCAGCGGCTGCGCCAGCGGATGGCGCGGGAGGCGGACGAGCAACCCGCCGAGTCGGCGGGGCCAGCCGGGTCCGAGGGGCTAGGTTCGGGCCGTGCCGGATGAGTCGCCTGCCGAGGGGCGCATCCTCGTCGACCGTCAGCTCGGGAGCCGGATCGCGCTGCCGGAGCAGGCGCGCTCGCCGTGGTGGGAGCTGGGCCGGCGGCTGTTGGCCGCGGCCGCCATCCTGATCAGCACGGTCCTCATCGTGTACTTCGACCGCACGGGCTACCGTGACGGCAACGACCCGCTGTCCAACTACGCCGTCGACTTCAAGGACTCCATCTACTACACGACCGTCACCCTGAGCACGACCGGCTACGGCGACATCGCCCCGGTCAGTGACCGCGCCAGGATGGTCAACGCGTTCATCATCACCCCGTTCCGCATCGCGTTCCTGGTGCTGCTGATCGGTACCACCCTGGAGGTGCTCGCGTCCCAAGGCCGCGAGATGTTCCGCGTCTCGCGCTGGAGGAAGAACATGGGAGAGCACGTCGTGATCGTGGGCTACGGCACGAAGGGCCGCAGTGCCGTCGAGACCCTGGTGAACAACGGCCAGGATCGCGAGGCGATCGTCGTGGTCGACAAGGGCGCCACCGCCCTCGCCGACGCGCACGCCGACGGCCTCGCCGTGGTCACCGGCGACGCGACCAGGCGCGAGGTGCTCCAGCGTGCCGGCATCTCGACCGCCAGCCACGTCATCATCACCACTGACCGCGACGACTCCAACGTGCTCACCACCCTGACGGTCCGCCAGCTCAACCCCGAGGCCTGGATCGTCTCCGCGGTGCGCGAGCAGGAGAACGTGCCGCTGATGAAGCAGTCCGGCGCCGACTCGGTGATCACCTCCTCCGACGCCGTCGGCCGCCTGCTCGGACTCTCCTCGCTGTCGCCGACGCTCGGCTCGGTCATGGAGGACCTGCTCACGTACGGCGAGGGGCTCGAGGTCGCCGAGCGCGACCTGCTCGTCACCGAGGTCGGCAAGCAGCCGCAGTCGCTGCCCGACCAGGTGATCTCCGTGGTGCGCGACGAGAAGGTCTACCGCTACTTCGACCCGGTCGTGACCCAGCTGGCCCGCGGCGACCGGCTGATCGTGGTCCGGCCCGCCAAGGAGCTGCCGTGGGCGCCGCGACCCGGCACCCACAACGAGGCGCTGGCGGACGAGGACGGCTAGCGCGTGGCCACGGCGACGATCGCCGACACGGTGAGGCGTCCGGTCTCCGGGCCCGTGAGGGGCGGCCCCGACCGGCCGGGCTGGCGCACCGTGGTGGGGTTCCTGGTGGTCGCCTCGGTGCTCGGGTGGGCCGCCCGGACCACCGTCATTCCCGGCCAGGAGTTCGCCACGGTCTGGCCGGCCGCCGGCATCACCGTGCTGTGGTTGCTGGTCCGCCGGGCCGCCCTGCTCAGCATCGACACGGGGCTGATGCTCGGGACCATGCTGGGCCTGGGGCTGTTGTCGGGCATCGCCACCGGACAGGCGGTCACGCTCGCCTGTGCCCACACCCTGCAGACGCTCCTCGTCGTCGGACTGCTACGCCGGTTCCTGCCCGGGCTCGGCGAGACCAGGGTGCTGGACTCGCCGCGGATGCTGGCCGGCTACCTCGCCTGCATCACGACCGGCGTGATCGTCAGCGCGGTCCCGCTGACCGCCGTGTGGATGCTGGCCGCCGACCCCGACACCGGGCTCGACGTGCTGCTGTGGACGGCTCGCAACATCTGCGGCATCCTCCTCGTCACCACGGCCGGGCTGCTGCTCTTCCACCACCTTGCCCAGCCCCGTCCTCGGCCCAGGCTCTGGGAGGGCAGCACCCTCGAGTTCGTGGCCGCCTGCCTCACGAGCGTCACGGTGTACGTCGTCGTCTTCGTCCTCGACACCCCGTCCCTGCTCTTCCTGGTCCTCGGTGCGCTGATCTGGTGCGGGGTCCGGTTCGGCACCCTGATGACCTCCCTGCATCTGCTCGTGCTGGGGTACCTCGCGGTCTGGGCCACCCTCGAGGGCTCCGGCCCGTTCACCGAGTCCGACCCGATGGTGAACGCTCTGCTCGTCCAGTTCTTCGTGGTCGCGACCGCGTCGATGGGACTCGCGCTGTCGACCGGGCTCGACGAGCGCCGTGCCCTCCACGCTCGAGCTGGTCGAGGGCACGCGCGAGATGACCGACCAGGCCCAGCTCCTCAACGCCGTGGTCAACTCGATGGCCGAGGGGCTGGCCGTGGTCGACGACGCCGGCCAGTGGCTGCTACGCAACCCGGCTGCTACTCGGGTCGGCGGCCTGGCCGGTGACCTGCGCGCGCTGCTGTCCTCGGCGTCCGGCGCCGGCGACCCGCTGGCGCTGGCCCTTGCGGGCGGCACCGTGCGCGACCGCGAGCTGGTCGTCTCCGGGCCTCCGGGCGCCGGCCGGATCCTGGCCGTCTCCGCGGCCCCGCTGCCCCGCGACAGCGACACCGGCCGGGCGCGCGCGTTGTTGATCTTCCGTGACGCCACGGTCGAGCATGCCCGGCGCGTGGACCTCACGGCGTTCGCCGAGGTGGTCGCCCACGACCTCCGCAACCCGTTGGCGGCCATGGAGAGCTGGACCGAGATGATGGCGGCCGAGGTCGAGGAGGGCGAGGTCGAGGCCGGCCTGCTCGAGGAGTACATCGACCGGGTCGGCAGCGGCACGCGCCGGATGACTGCCCTCATCGAGGACCTGCTCGGGCGGGCGACCCAGGACGCCGCCCTCCAGCTGCGCCGCGTCGACGTGGCGCAGCTGGCCGAGGAGGTGGCGGCCGATCACGGGGCCACCGACCAGGTGAAGGTGGGCGACATCCCGGAGGTGCGCGCGGACGCCGCGCTGGTCCGGCAGGTCTTCGACAACCTGCTCGGCAACGCCCTCAAGTTCGTCGCGCCGGGCGACGAGCCGCGCATCACCGTCACCGGTCGCCGTACCGACTCGGGCACGGTCGCGATCGCCGTCGCCGACGAGGGCGTCGGTCTGCCGCCCGGGGCCGACGAGCGCGTCTTCGAGGAGCACCACCGCGCCCACCCGTCGTACGACGGACGCGGGCTGGGGCTCGCGATCTGCCGCCGGGTCGTCGAGCGGCACGGTGGCGCCATCACCGCGCGCAACAACCAGGCCGGCCAGGGTGCGGTCTTCGAGCTCACCCTGCCGTCGGCGGACTGACGTGCGCGCCCTGCTCGCGATCGCGGCGGTCCTGGCCGTGCTGGTGGTGCTGGCCGTCGTCCGGGAGGCGTTCGACGACGGCCCCTCGGCCGAGGAGCGACGCTGTCAGGAGCTGCGGCTGGCGGCCAACGCGGTCACCGACAGGGAGGACACGACCGACGACGAGGTGGAGTACCTGCGCCGCGCCCGCGCCGCCGAGAAGGCCTGCGCCGGGGTCGAGTAGGTCAGCGGCGCTGGTTCTGGTTCTTGAGGTACAGCACGAGCAGGAGCAGCACGACGAGCAGCAGCACGGCCACCCACGGGTGGTGGCTGAGGTAGAACATGCCGCGCGTGCGCCCCACCAGCAGGTTCACGAGCTCTCCCAGGCCGCCTCGGTGCGGCCGACCAGGTCGGCGACCACGTCCTCGATGCTGCCACCCCGCTCGTAGGCCGCCCGCTGCCGGCTCGCGCCCGTGGCGGCGAGCAGCCGCTCGAAGCCGGTGGTGACGACCTCGAGGTCGCCGGCGTCCTCGAGCGCGGGTCGCATCCGCTCGACGAAGGACTCCAGCACCCGTCGGGCGGGGGCGCAGCTCGCGCTCGACCGGGTGCACGAGGGTGCCGGCGAGCCCGTACCTCCCGGCGCGCCAGGCGGCCGCCCTCAGCAGCTCGCTGCGCCAGGGGCGCGGCGCGGTGCCGGCCTCCCACTCGGCCGCTGCGGTGACTGCGATCGCCCGGACCACGCCGGCGATGACGACGGCGTCGTCGGGGTCGGTGCACACGTCGGCGACGCGGACCTCGACCGTCGGCCAGTCGGCGGCGAGCCGGGCCTCGAAGTAGACCATCCCGGGGTCGCTCGCCGCGCCGGCGGCCATCAGGTCCGCCACGAGGGCGTCGTACGTCGCGGGGTCACCGAAGAGCTCCGTCGCACCGGCCGTGGGCCAGCGGCACCAGACCTGGGACCGCCACGACGCGTACCCGCTGTCGCGGCCCTCCGCGTAGGGCGAGTTGACGCTGAGGGCGAGCACCAACGGCAGCCACGGGCGCATCCGGTCGATGATGCCGATGCCCTCCTCGCGGGACGCGATGCCGACGTGCACGTGCATCCCGCAGGTGCCGGCCTCGCGGCTGGTCTCACCGAACTCGTCGACCATCGCCCGGTACCGGTCCTTGGGCGAGACCCGCACGTCCCCGGCCCCGAACGGCGCCGTGCCGGTGGCGACGGCCGCGGCCCCGGTCTCGCGTGCGGCCTCGCCGACCCGCCTGCGGGCGTCGACGAGCTGGGCGCGGATGTCGGCCAGGTCGGTCGAGGGCTCGGTGCGCGTCTCGACCTGGTGCCTCGATCAGCTCGCCGTCGATCGTGTCGTCGCCTTCGGTCCCGCGCACGACCGCTCCGGCGGCGTGGACGACGTGACCGCTCGCGGGATCGAGCAGGAGGAACTCCTCCTCGACCCCGACGGTACGGACGGCGTTCAGCGGGCGAACGCGGACACGGCCGCCTCGTTGAAGGCCGGCAGGTCGTCGGGCTTGCGGCTGGTCACCAGGTTGCCGTCCACGACGACCTCCTCGTCCTTCCACTCGGCGCCGGCGTTGCGCAGGTCGGTCTGCAGGCTCGGCCACGAGGTGAGCGTGCGGCCACGGACGACGTCGGCCTCGACCAGCGTCCACGGGCGCGTGGCAGATCGCGGCGACCGGCTTGTCGGCGTCGAAGAAGGCCTTGACGAAGGCGACCGCGTCGGTGTCGGTGCGCAGCGCGTCGGGGTTGGCCACGCCGCCGGGCAGCACCAGGCCGTCGTAGTCGTCGGGGTCGGCGTCGGCGAACGTCGTCGTCGACGTCGAAGGTGTCGCCCTTGTCGAGGTGGTTGAAGGCCTGGACCTGGCCCGTTCTCGACGGACACGAGGACGGGCTGGCCGCCGGCGTCCTTGACGGCCTCCCACGGCTGAGGTCAGCTCGACCTGCTCGATGCCCTCCTTCGCGACGGCGAAGGCGATCTTCTTGCCAGTGAGGTCGGTCATGGCTTCCACGCTAGGGCGCGCGCGGCCATCGGACACCACACAGAGGGGTGGGACGGCACCTGCGCCGCCACCCGACCTTGACTAGGGTCGCTCACATGGCCACGAGCGTGTACGTCGCCGCGGTGGAGGGCTTCACCGGCAAGTCGACGGTCGCCCTCGGCGTCCTCGAGCAGCTGTCCCGACGGGTCGAGCGCGTGGCGGTCTACCGCCCGGTCGTCCGCGGCGACGCGGCCACCGACTACGTCCTGGACCTGCTCGTCTCCCACGACGCCGTCCAGCTGACGTACGACGAGTGCGCCGGCGTCACGTACGCCGACGTGCACCGCGACCCAGAGGGTGCGCTCGACCGGATCGTCGACCGGTTCCACCAGGTGGCCGCCAAGGTCGACGCGGTCGTGGTCGTCGGCAGCGACTACACCGACGTGGGCGCCCCGACCGAGTTCTCCTTCAACGCCCGGCTCGCCGCCAACCTCGGCAGTCCGGTGCTGTTGGTGCTCAACGCCCACGACCGCACCCTCGAGGGCATCAGCACCGCGGCCGACCTGGCGGTCAGCGAGCTGACCGCCAACCACGGCACGTTGTTCGCCATCGTCGCCAACAGGGCAGAAGGCGACCTCGACGCGATCGTCAAAGCCCTCGACGGGCACGGTGTCCCGGCGTTCGCACTGCCGGAGGAGCCGCTGCTGAGCGCGCCCTCGGTGGCTGACCTGATGGCCGCCTGCGACGGCACCCTCGTCAGCGGCGAGGAGTCGCTGCTGTCGCAGGAGAGCACGGGCATCGTGGTCGCGGCGATGACGCTGCCGCACGTGCTCGACCGGCTCTTCGAAGGAGCCGTCGTGGTGACACCCGGCGATCGACCCGAGGTGGTGCTCGGCGTGCTGACGGCCCAGGTGTCCGCGAACTTCCCGCAGATGGCGGGCATCGTCCTCAACGGCGGCTTCGACCTGCCCGAGCAGGTCAGTCGGCTGATCGACGGCCTCGGCACGACGATGCCGATCGTGGCCACCGACCTCGACACCAGCGACACCACGCAGGCGTTGACGACGGTCCGCGGCCGGCTGCACAAGGACTCGCCGCGCAAGGTGGCCACCGCCCTGGCGCTGTTCGACGAGCGGGTCGACCGTGACGTGCTCCTCGACCGGCTCGAGGTCGCCCGCACGCTCGCGGTGACCCCGCTGATGTTCGAGCACCAGCTCATCGACCGGGCCGTCAGCGACCGGCGCCACATCGTGCTGCCCGAGGGAGACGACGACCGGATCCTCCAGGCCGCCGACACGGTGCTCCGGCGTCGCATCGCCGACCTGACGATCCTCGGCGAGCCCCGCGAGATCCAGCAGCGGGCCGGCCTGCTCGGCGTCGACATCTCCGCGGCCACCTTGCTGAGCCCGACCGACCCGGAGCTGCGCGGGCGGTTCGCGGCGGCCTACCACGAACGCCGCAAGCACAAGGGGATCGACCTCGAGCGGGCCCGCGACATCGTCATCGACGTCTCGTACTTCGGCACCATGATGGTCGAGCTGGGCCTCGCCGACGGGATGGTCTCCGGGGCCGCGCACACGACCGCGCACACCATCCGGCCGGCGCTCGAGGTGGTGCGGACCGAACCCGACGTGTCGGTCGTGTCGTCGGTGTTCTTCATGTGCCTGCGCGACCAGGTGCTCGTCTACGGCGACTGTGCGGTCAACCCGGACCCGACCGCAGCCCAGCTCGCCGACATCGCACTCGCGTCGGCGCGGACGGCGGCGGCGTTCGGGGTCGAGCCCCGGGTGGCGATGCTGTCGTACTCGACGGGCGGGTCCGGCGCGGGCTCCGACGTCGACAAGGTCATCGAGGCCACCGCGATGGTGCGCGAGCGGGCGCCGTCGCTGCTGGTCGAGGGCCCGATCCAGTACGACGCCGCCATCGACGCCGCCGTCGCGCGCACCAAGCTGCCGGGCTCGCAGGTCGCCGGGCGGGCGACGGTGTTCATCTTCCCCGACCTCAACACCGGCAACAACACCTACAAGGCGGTGCAGCGGTCGGCCGGCGCGCTGGCGGTCGGGCCGATCCTGCAGGGGCTGCGCAAGCCCGTGAACGACCTGTCGCGCGGGACCACCGTTCGCGACATCGTCAACACGGTGGCGATCACGGCGATCCAGGCCCAGTCGATGTCGCAGGCGCCGCGATGACGTCCTATGTCCTGGTGATCAACGCCGGCTCGTCGTCGCTCAAGTACAGCCTCGTCGACGGCGAGACGGGAGAGTCACCCGCGTCGGGATCCGTCGAGCGGATCGGTGAGTCCAGCGGGCGACTGGCGCACGAGTCGACGGAGAGAAGCACACCGAGGAGCGGGAGTTCGCGACGTTCGAGGACGCGCTGAGCGCGGTCGTCGACGCGTTCGACGACCACGGCCCGCAGCTCGGGGACGTCGAGGTGGTCGCGGTCGGGCACCGCGTGGTGCACGGCGGCGAGCAGTTCGTCGACGCCGACGCTGGTCGACGACGACGTGGTCGCGGCCGTCGAGGCGCTCGTGCCGCTCGCGCCGCTGCACAACCCCGCCAACCTCGAGGGCATCGCGGTGGCCCGCAGGCTGTTCCCCGACCTGCCGCAGGTGATGGTCTTCGACACGGCCTTCCACCACACGATGCCCTGAGCGTCGCGCACACGTACGCCGTCCCGCGCGCGTGGCGCGAGGAGCACCACATCCGCCGCTACGGGTTCCACGGCACCTCGCACGCCTACGTCTCGCGGGCGGCGGCCGGCTGCCCTCGGGCGCGCCGTCCCGGAGACCAACGTGATCGTGCTGCACCTCGGCAACGGCGCGTCCGCGACCGCCGTCCGCGGCGGCGCAGTCGGTGGACACGTCGATGGGGCTCACGCCGCTCGAGGGCCTGGTGATGGGCACCCGCTCCGGCGACCTCGACCCCGCGGTCCACATGCACCTGCACCGCTCGCTCGGCTGGTCGCTGGAGGACATCGACCGCGCCCTCAACCGCGAGTCCGGGCTGAAGGGCCTGGCGGGGGAGAACGACTTCCGCGAGGTGCATGCGCCTGCGGGCCTCGGGTGACGCCGCTGCCGCCCTGGCCTTCGACGTCTACTGCTACCGGATCCGCAAGTACGTCGGCGCCTACTACGCCGTCCTCGGCACCGTCGACGCCATCGTCTTCACCGCGGGGGTCGGCCAGCACAGCGCCGAGCTCCGGGCCGCCGCCCTCTCGGGCCTGGACCGGCTCGGCATCGTCGTGGACGACGTCCGCAACCAGGGACCGATCTCCGGCGCGACGTTCGTGTCCCCGGACGGCTCGGACGTCGCCGTGCTCGTGATCCCCACCAACGAGGAGTACGAGATCGCCCGCCAGGCCCTCGAGGTCGTCCGCCGTCCGTGACGAAATGGTCGGTCTGACGCCATCAGGACCGACCATTTCGTCACGGACGGCGGCCTGTGGAGAGCGGCCGACGTCGAGGCGGAAGTTTCGGCAGGCTCGGACGGATGCGGCCGATCCGTACCCCGACCTCGCCGGGCTTCCACCCTGAGCGGCCGCACCTGGTCCGCTCCCGTGCCCGTCGACCCGACCGGGCGCCGGGGGCCGACGCGAGCTGCCGCCCGCAGTGAGCGGTGGCGCAGGACCAGCCACGGGCGTCTACGTGCCGGCCATCGTCGACGGAGGGCTGGTCGAGCAGCGGATTGTCGAAGCGGCGAGCGTCCTTCCCTGGCTACGGCGGAGTGACCGGCTGGGCCCAGCTGCGATGGGCCGGCGGACGCTGGTTCGACGGCGTGGAATCGGACGGTCTCACGCCGAGACCCGTGGCCCTCGCCATCTCGTCCGAAGACATCCGTTCGCAGCCGGGGATTGTGGTGTCGGCCGAGCACCTTGACGAGAACGACCTCGTCGAGCACGACGGACTGCGGACCACCACGTCGGTGCGCTCGCTGCTGTTCGAGCTCCGCTTCGCGCGCACGCTGGCGGCCGCGGTCGTCGCCATCGACATGGCGGCGTACTCCGACCTCGTCTCCCTGTGCGAGCTGGCCGAGTTCGTGTCCCGTCACGTGGGGTGGCCCGGCATCCGCCGAGCCCGGCTTGCCCTCGCGCTGGCCGATGAGAACAGCTGGTCGCCCCGGGAGACGCTGATGCGCTTCATCTGGGAGTGCGTGGCGGGACTCCCTCGCCCGTTGACCAACGTGCCGGTGTTTGATCGCCACGGTCGGCACGTGGGGACTCCCGACATCCTCGACGTCCGGGCCGGCGTCGTGGGGGAGTACGACGGCGCGGTCCACCTCACCCGCGAGAGCCGCGGTCGGGACCTCGGTCGTGAGGATGCCTTCCGCTCGCTGGGGCTCGAGTACTTCACGATGCTGGCCACCGACGCCGGCCACCAGGGTGCTCTGGTCGCCCGGATGGAGGCAGCCCGACGCCGTGGACTGTGGCTCGCCCCTGACGCGCGCCGCTGGACCGTGGAGCTGCCGCCGTGGTGGGTGCCGACCGCGACCGTCGACCAACGGCGGGCCCTCACCCCTGACCAACGTCGTCGGTGGCTCGCCCACCGTCAGTGACGAAATGGTTGGTGTGACCCCCGATGCACCAACCATTTCGTCACGGACGGCGTCAGAGGGGGCGGAGGCGCCGGGGTACGCCGGCGTCGGGGACGTCGGCCGGCGCGAGGAGCACCTTCACGTCGACGCAGTGAACCCCGTCGGGGCGGGCGACGACGGGGTCGAGGTCGAGGTGGGCGAGCTGGGGGACGTCGGCCGCGAGCTGCCCGGCGGCGACGACCAGGGCCTCGAGGGCGTCGACGTCCACCCGGTCGTGGCCGTGGACGCCGTCGAGCAGGGGCCAGGTCCGGAGGCCACGCAGGGCCCGGGCGGCGTCCGAGGGCGCGACCGGCGCGAGCAGGTGCACCTCGTCGCGCAGCAGGTCTCCGGCGACGCCACCCGCGGCGACCCGGACGAGGGGGCCGTACGTCTCGTCGCGCACCACGCTGACGGCGAGCTCGACCCCTGTCACGACCGGCTGGACCCGTACCTCGACCTCGTCGGGAGGAAGGTCGAGCTCGGCGGCGAAGTCCTCGACCGCCGCGACGACGGCCGCCGCCGACCCCAGCCCGACGCGCACCAGGCCGCGGTCGGACTTGGCGGGTACGTCGGGGTCGGACACCTTGACCACGACCGGCCAGCCGATGGCTTCCGCGGCCGCACCCGCCGCCGTACCTCCCCGGGCCGGGAGCCCGACGAGCTCGACGCCGTACGGCGTCAGCAGCTCGGCCGCCGCGACGGCAGGCAACCGCTCGGGTGCCCCGCCGCGGCCGGCCAGTCGGGTGGCGACCCAGGCGCGGGCGGCGGCGGTGCGGGCCGGGTCGGCGGGCGGGGTGTCGTCGGCGGACACGCGACGCCACGCGGCGTACCTCATCGCCCGCGCCAGCGCGAGGACGGCGACCAGGGGCGTGCGGAAGACGGTGAGCCCGGGTGCCGGCTCGGCGGGGTCGGCGTCCGAGGCGACGACCACCACGGGCAGGCCGGCGTCGAGCGCAGCCACCGCGGCGGCCGCGCGCAGCGCCACGGGGTCGGCCAACGTCGTCGGCACCAGGGTGACGACGGCAGCGTCGACCTCGCCGGACTCCAGCACCAGCCGCACGGCGGCCTGCACCGACGCCGGCGACACCTCGGCCCCGAGGTCGACGGGGTTGGCCGCGCCGACGAGAGGCAGCACGTCGCGCAGCCGGTCCTGCAGGCCCGACGACAGCACCGGCACCGAGAGGCCCTCGCCCTCGGCCATCCCGGCGGTGATCACGCCCATGCCGCCGGCGTTGCTCAGCACGCCGATCCGGAACCCGCCGGGCAGCGGCTGCTGGGTGAGCACGGCCGCGGTCTCGGCGATGTCGGCCCCGCCCCGGCACGGGATCACGCCGGCCTGTGCGAACAGGGCGGAGACGCCGACGCTGCCGCCCACCGAACGCCCGGCGACCACGGCGAGCAGCGGCTTTCGTTCGGCGAACCGGCGGGCGGTCCGGGCGAACTTCAGCGCGTTGCCGAACGACTCGAGGTACAGCGCCGCGACCGTCACCGACTCGTCCTCGCCCCACGCGGCCAGCAGGTCGTTGCTGGACACGTCGAGCTTGGCCCCGAGCGACGCGAACGAGTGCACGCCGACCCCCTGCCCGCGCGCCAGGTCGAGGACGGTGAACCCGACCCCGCCGGACTGGGTGGCGACGGCCAGGCCGCCCGGCCCCGGCAACGTACGGGCGAAGGACGCGTTGAGCGCACCGTCGGGTCCGAGGGCGACGACGCCCTGGGAGTTCGGGCCCACCAGCCGCACGCTGTGGGCGCGGCAGAGCGCGAGGAGGTCGCGGCCCGCGGCCGTCTGCCCACCTCCGGTCAGCCCCGACGACACCACCACGGCCGCGCCCACGCCGGCGGCGCAGGCGTCGGCCATCACGTCCGGCACCTGGTCGGCCGGCACGACCACCACGACGAGGTCGACGGGGTCCGGCACCGCGGAGACCGAGGCGTACGCCGGCACGCCGTCCACCGCGTCGGCCTCGGGGTGCACGACGCTCAGCCTGCCGGCGTACCCGCCCGACCTGATCGCGTCGAGCACGGCCCGGCCCAGCCCACCGCCCTGGCGACGTACGCCGACCACGGCGACGCTCGCGGGCGCCAGCAGGGGCCGCAGCGAACGGGCCTCCGAGCGCCACTCGCGCCGGTCGGCGGCGTCGAGCGCCGCGGCCGACACGTCGGTGCGCAGCTCGACGGACACCTCGCCGTCCGCGGTCCGTCGCGAGACCGCGAACCCGGCCCCGCGGAAAACCCGCAGCATGCCGTAGTTGTGCCCCAGCACCTCGGCCTCGAAGCGGGTCAGCCCGTGCGCGCGGCCCAGCGCGGCGAGGTGCTCGAGCAGCAGGATGCCGAGCCCGCGGCCGTGGTCCTCGTCGGACACCAGGAACGCGACCTCCGCGCGCTCGCGGTCCATCACCTCGGCGGTGGCCAGCCCGGCGACCCGGCCGCGGAGCACGGCGACCATCGCGGCCGAGTCGGCGTTGGTCTCGTCGAAGAGGTGCTCGACGTAGCGCCGGGCGGCGTCGCGGCTGGCGGTGAAGAAGCGCAGCCGCAGGGTGTCCGCGGAGACACTGGCGTGCAGGTCGAGGAGCGGCTGGCGGTCCTCGGGCCGCAAGGTACGGATCACGGCGATCGACCCGTCGGACAGCAGTACGTCGGACGGCGGCACGGCCCAGTCGCGTGGTGACACCCGCGCGACCGCACTCATCCAGCCATCCTGCCCGTCCGCAGGCGGGTGCGGCAGCCCACCCGCCGGGGTGTCCGCCAGGGAGGACCACCCCCCTAGGGTGAGTCTGTGTCAGACGAGCAGCAGCGGTCGCCCCTCGAGGAGTCGACCGCTCGACCCGAGCAGGACCCACCCGCGGGCTCGCAGCCCGAGCCACCACGTACGACGCCCGGCGACGACCCGCTCCGGCGCTCGCGCACGAGCATGGTGTGGCTCGCCACCATCGGTCTCGGTCTGGTGCTCATCCTGCTGGTGGTGCTGATCCTGCAGAACACCCAGCAGGTGAAGGTGTCGTTCCTGTGGTGGGAGGGCACGCCGCCGCTGGCCGCGGCGCTGCTGATCGCCGCCGCGGGCGGCATCCTGGTGACCGCCATCGCGGGCTCGCTGCGCATCCT
Source organism: uncultured Actinomycetota bacterium (assembly GCA_963708915.1). Classification (GTDB taxonomy): domain Bacteria; phylum Actinomycetota; class Actinomycetes; order Propionibacteriales; family Nocardioidaceae; genus Nocardioides. Next base: position 19,425 of record CAVPUJ010000002.1, on the reverse strand, counting down.
GCAGCTCCGGCGCCGGGTGAAGCGCGGATGAGCAAGACGAAGGCCGTCGCCAAGCACGGCAAGCGGGTCGGTCTCGAGATCCTCGGCTGGTTGCTGATCGTCGCCGGCATCGCCGGACTGATCCTTCCGGGCCCCGGCCTGCTCGGGATCTTCGCGGGCATGGCGATCCTGTCCCAGCAGTACGAGTGGGCCGAGAAGCGTGTCGACCCGGTCAAGAAGAAGGCCCTCGGAGGCGCGTCCGACGCCGTGCAGACCTGGCCGCGGATCGCGTTCGCGACGCTGTGCGCCCTCGTCACCATCGCGTTCGGCGTCTACTGGTTCGCCCAGCCGCCGGCCCCCTCGTGGTGGCCGATCGACGAGCAGTGGTGGCTGTTCGGCGGCTGGCCGCCGGGTGTCACCCTGGTGCTGTCGGGCATGTTCGCGATCGGGCTGATCATCTACAGCTACCGCCGCTTCCGCGGGTCGCCGTACGAGGAGGACGAGGACTGATGGCCGGCCGGCCCGTCGCCGTCGTGATCGCCGCCGGACCCGGCGTGAGCGGGTCGCTCGCGCGCCGGTTCGCCCGTGAGGGCTTCGACCTGGCGCTGGTCGGCCGCGAGACCGAGGTCCTGCACGCGCTGGCCGGCGAGCTGGAGGCGCGGGGTGCGACGGTGAGGTACGCCGCCGCCGACGTGACCGACGCGCCGGCCCTGACCTCGGCCCTCACGGGCATGGCCGACGAGCTCGGCCGGGTCGACTGGCTGCACTTCAACCCGAGCGCCTTCCGCCAGAAGACCCCGGTGGACCTGACCGCCGAGGAGCTGCTGACCGACGTGGGGCTGGGGGTCGGGGCGCTGCTGACCGCGCTGCACGCCGTCCGCCCGTACCTGCGGGCCGGCGCCCGCGTGACCGCCACCGGCAGCATGGCCGCGGACAATCCCTGGAACGAGGCCGCCTCGCTCGGCGTCCAGAAGGCCGGCCTCCGCAATCTCATCAAGAGCATCGACACCACCCTGGAGCCCGAGGGCGTCCGCGCGGTCTCGCTGACCGTACGCGGCACGCTCGGCACCGACGGCCCGTTCACCCCCGACCGCGTCGCCGACCGCCATCTGGGACGCCGGCCACCAGGACGAGTCGGACTGGCAGACCGAGGTCCCCTACACCGGCTGACCTCAGGACGTCATACGTTCTGGTCGCCCCGGCGACCGACTCGTATGACGTCCGGCGCGACGGCCACGGGCGACCTCGGTGGCGAGGGCGTCCAGTGGCTGCTCGAACGGGGCGAGCGGGTCCAGGTGCGCGAGCCAGTCGCGGGCCGCGTCGAGGCCGGCCGCGTCGAGGCCGTACACGCGCTTCGTACCCTCGGCGCGCACCGTCACCAACCCGGCCTCGCGGAGCACGCGGAGGTGCTGGGACACGCCGGGCTGCGTGATGGGCCCGTGTGCCTGCACCGCGGCCACGACGTCGCCGGCCGCCTGCTCGCCGGCCGCGAGCACCTCCAGGACGCGGCGCCGGGTCGCGTCGCCCAGCGCCTCGAAGACGCCGGTCACGACCGTCACGACGCTGGCGTGGTGTACGCGGCGTACGCCGTGTCCGCGGCCGTCGTCGCCGCCTCGACGTCGTCGCCGTCGGCGACCGCGGCGTCGCGCCAGCCGTCGGCGGCCAGACGGAGGAACTGCTGCCCCTCGGGCATGAAGTTGAGACCTGTGGCGACCTCGGGGTCGACGGCCTCGCCCGTCTCGACATGCATGCCCAGCCCGAGCAGGGCCATGTCCCAGCCGAGCCCGACGGCACCCGGGCCGTAGAGCGCCCACATGTCCGGGTCGACCGGCGACTCGTGAACGAGCTCGAGCGTCGTGCCGTCGGTACCTTCCGTGAGCGACACCGCCAGCCAGGACACCATCCCGCCGAACTCCCACGTCACGGCGAAGGCCCGCGGCTCGTCGCAGGACTCGACCACCCCGCCGGCGTTGCCCACGACCTGGTACTTCCCGCCCTCGGCGAGCTCGCCGGTCACCGGCAGGAACCAGCGCGGGATCCGCTCCGGGTTGGTCAAGCAGTCCCACAGGTCCGCGCGGTCGGTGGGGTAGGCGCGTCGCGCGACGGCGACCCGGGTCGGTGTGCCGTCGCGCTCGCCGGTACGGAGCTCGCGGGCCACCAGCCCGGCGGCGGTGACGGGGTCGAAGATGGCCATGGAACCTCTCTTTCATAAGTATGGACTTATGAAAGTAGCAGAGGGCCCGCCCCGTCGTGTCTGCCCGGACTCGTGGTCTGCGTGTGCCAACAATGATGTGGTGGAGCAGCCTGCCGCGCGCCGGCGACCGGTGCTGAAGGCGGCCCTCGGGGGCGTGGCCGCCATCGGGGCCGTCGGCGCCGCCGTGCGCGTCTGGCCGGGCGCCGACCCCGGCACGGGCTCCCGCACCCTGACGCTCACGGGCGCGGCGCCCGAGGGGATCGGCGAGCTGGAGGTACCTCTCACCGGTCCGCTGCTCGCGCGTCGCGACGTCGGCGCCTGGGAGACGACGGCGCTGACCTCCACGGCGTACTCGATGCTCGCGCTGACCTGGGACGCGGGGGAGACCGCGCCCGAGGCGGAGGTACGCACGCGCTCGGACGGCGGCTGGAGCGACTGGCGGCCCGTTCCCGTGCTGGCCGACCGGCCCGACGCCACCTCCGACGAGGAGTCGAGCGTCGCCGGCACGGACCTGATGTGGATCGGCACGTCCGACGGTGTCCAGGTGCGCGTCGGCCAGTCCCGTCCGAGTGGCCTCACGCTCGTGCTGCTGAACCCCTGGGCGCAGCCGGGTGACGCCGCCGCGGCCGACGAGCTCGACGTACCTCTCGACCGTACGGTGGACGGGTCGCTGTCGCAGGCCGGACGGGTGCCGCGGCCGCGCCAGCGCGGACGCAGGCAGTGGGGTGCGAACGAGCGGTGGCGCGACGGCCAGCCCCGCTACAACCGCACCATCAAGCAGGTGCACGTGCACCACACGGCGAGCGGCAACGACTACTCGCGCGCCGACGTGCCGGCCCTGATCCGGGGCATGTACCGCTACCACACGCGCTACCTGGGCTGGTCCGACATCGGCTACAACTTCCTCGTCGACCGGTTCGGGCGGATCTGGACCGGCCGGGCCGGCGGCTCGGGGCGGCTCGTGCGCGGCGCGCACACGCTGGGCTTCAACGCGACCTCGGCCGGCGTCGCCGTGATCGGGAACTTCGAGCTCGTCCGCCCCGCCGACGAGGTCCTCGACGCGGTCGCCGCCGTCGCGGCGTGGAAGCTGCACCCGTTCGACCGCGACCCGCGGGGCAACGTCCGCGTCCGGTCGGAGGGCAGCGACCGGTACCGCCGCGGCCGCAAGGTCCGGCTGCCCACCATCGACGGCCACCGCGACACCAACCAGACCGCCTGCCCCGGCCGCCACCTCTACCACCACCTCCCCGAGATCCGGAAGCGCGCCGACGCCCTGGTCCGTCGCTACTCCAAGGTGCGGCTCGTCACGCCGCCGACGCTGTCCGGCACGCCCACCCTCGGGAGCACCCTGAGCGTGGACCCGGGAACGTATGAGCCCTCGGGCGCCGTCCTCGCCTACGTCTGGCTGCGGGACGACAAGCCGATCCCGCGGGCCTCGGGTCGCGAGTACGTCGTGCGGCCGGCCGACGTCGGCACCCGTCTGTCCGTCCGCATCACCGTCCACCACTCGGGCCTCAAGCCCCTGGAGCGTCGCCGGTGGGCGTCGCGCCGCACGAGCGGACCGTCGTCGGTGTCGGTCTCCGCGCAGGTGCTCGAGGGTCGCCGACTCCGCGTCTCCGTCCGGGTCGACTCACCGCGCGGCGTACGCCCCGTGGCGAGCGGCAAGGTCGTCGTCGCGCTCGGCGGACGACGGGCCGTCGTCCGCCTGTCCGACGGCCACGGGGTGGCGACGTTCGGTGCGACCCGCCCGCTGCCGCGGGGCAGGTACCGGGTGCGGGCGAGGTACCAGGGTGACCGCTTCCACGCGAAGTCGCGTGCCACCAGCCGGGTGCGCGTGCGCCGCTGACTCGTCCAGCCCCACCCCGGGCAGATGCCCGATGCGCGGGAGAGCCTCGCGGTGCATGCTGCTTGCGGGAGGACGCGTGGGCAGCCGGGGGGATGTGCTGAGCCGTTGCTGGGCCAACGGCCGACTGCGGCGCGCCCTGACGGCATACCTGCTCTTCAACATCAACGAGTGGGCGACGTGGATCGCGCTGATGGTCTGGGCCTACGGCGTCCACGGCGTGCGCGGTGCCAGCGCGATCGCGATGGCGCAGGTGGTGCCCGCCGCGCTGCTGGCGTCCCCCGTCGCGGCATGGCTCGGGCGGATGCGGGCGCCGCAGGCGCTGTGCCTGGGGTACGCCCTCCAGGCCGTGATGGCAGCAGTGGTCGGGATCGCGGTGCTCGCCGATGCGTCGTTCGTGCTGGTCTGCGTGTTGGCGGCGATCGGCTACGTGGCCATCACCATGACGCGTCCCGTGCACAATTCCTTGCTGCCCGAGATCTCCGAGACCACCAGCGAGCTGACAGCCGCCAACGCCGGTTCGGGCTGGGTGGAGTCGGTCGCGATCTTCGTCGGCCCTCTGATCAGCGGCGTCCTGACCGCCTGGTGGCACCCGGGTGGCGTCCTTCTGGTGATGGCCGTGGCTTCCGCGGCCGCTCTGTGGTGCGCGGTCGGGTTGGGCGCCGGCGCACCGCATCAACCCGCCACGCGCGGCGAGGGGGCGCTGTCGTCGTTGCGGATCGTGGTGCGCGACCCGGCGGCACGGTTGCTCAGCGGTCTCGTCGCCGCCGAGTACGTGCTGATCGGCATCCTCGACATCCTGCTGGTCGTGCTCGCTCTGGACCAGCTCGGGATGTCCGACGCCGGACCTGGCCTGCTCAACTCCGCGCTGGGCATCGGCGGGATGATCGGCGCCGCCGTCACCGTCGTGCTGATCGGCGCCAGGCGGATAGCCCCGGCGCTGGTTGCCGGAGCCGTGACGGCCGGTGGGGCGGCGGCCCTGGCCGGGCTCTCTCCCGGACCTGCGGTGGCGATCACCCTGCTCGCCGTCTGTGGCGCGGGCAAGGTGTTCTTCGACGTCTCCCTCCGCACCTTCGTCCAGCGCCTGCTGCCCGACCACCTGCTGACCGCCGTCTTCGGCCTCCAGGAGTCGATGATGATGGCCGGGCTCGCCGTCGGCGCCCTGACGGCACCCCTGCTGGTGACCGCGATGAGTCCCGTCGCGGCGTTCGTGGTCGCCGGTGCGTTCCTGCCGGTGGTGGCCGATCGCGGCCTGGTGGAGGCTGGCCCGTCTCGACGCGTCCACCGAGGTGCCGGCGGACCGGCTGGCGCTGCTCACGCGGGTGCCGATGCTGAGCATGCTGGCGCCCCGGGTGGTCGAGCGGCTGGCCGTCTTCTCGGGTCTCGAGCATCGCGACGCCCACGTGGCCGTCGTGAACGAGGGCGAGACGGGCGACCTCTTCTATGTCGTGATGGCCGGCGACGTCGTCGTCACCCATGGCACCGACGAGATCCGACGGCTCGGCCCGGGGGACTGGTTCGGCGAGCTCGCCCTGCTCCACGCGGACGCGCGTCGGACCGCCAGCGTGACCACCCTCAGCCCCGTCAGCCTGCTGACCGTCGACCGCCGCACCTTCCTGACGGCTCTGGCCGGGACGCCCCGAGCCATCACGGCCGCCGACGACTACGCGCGAGACCACTACCGCTGACCTGCGCGGTCTCAGGCCACGAGCTCGGCGACCTCGTCCACGAACTCCGGACGCCCGGTGACCACCACGACCGCGCCCTCCGCGTCGTACTCGACCGCGAACCGCTGCGCCAGCGCGAGCGCCGCGGCGACGTCGTCCACGACGTACGTCCGGTCCTCACCCGGCCACGCGTCGTCCGCGAACTGCACGACCTCTCCCGTCGCCGGCCCGAACCGGCAGAACACGATCTCCTCGATGCCGTCACCGCGGTAGCCGTAGAGCAGCCGGACCGCGATCGCGCCCGCCTCGGCGTCGTCGTGGTACCCGACCAACGCCACCACCTTGGGCCGCTCCTGCGCCCGGATGTGGGCGAGGACCGTCTCGCCGTCCGGCAGGGCGTCCACGGGCACCAGCCAGTACGCCGGGTCGGCTCCGACCTCCGTGACCCACGTCGTCATGACGCCATCATGTCGTGGTGGGCATGCGTGGGAACACCTGCTCCGCGAACGTGCGCAGCTGATTGACCGGGTCACCCACTGGCCAGATGAAGACCGTCTCCACCCCGACCTCTGCGTACGAACCGAGGATCGCCGCGCAGTGGTCCGCGCTGCCGACGAGGACCTGCTGGGCCAGCACGGCCGGGTCGCGGTCGAGCATGGAGGCCAGGGCGCCGAGCCTGGCGTCAGCCTCCGCGCGGTCGTCGGTGACGTAGGTCCACATGGTCGCCAGGGCGAGCGGGAAGCCCGCCGGGTCGCGGCCTGCCGAGATCAGCGTCGCGTCCAGGCTCGCACGTCCGGCGGCGAGACGCGCGGGCGTCGTGTTGTACGCCGACGCCAGCCACCCGTCCCCCAGGCGGGCCACCCGGCGCAGCCCGGCCGCCGACCCCCAGCTGCCGACCCACATCGGGACCGACTCATCCTCGAGCTCGGTGCGCAGGACGGTGAGAGCGGCGTCGAAGCGGGACCAGCGTTCCTCGAACGGGATCCCGACGGCTGCGTAGTCCCGCGCCGACGAGCCGGGTGCGACACCGAGGACGAGGCGACCGCCGGACAGCAGGTTCAAGGCCGCGGCCGTCCGCGCCAGGACCACCGGACCCCGCACCACAGGCAGGGCAACCGTCGTGGCGACCGTCAGGTCACCCGCGCGGTCGAGCACGCTGGCCAGGGCCACCAGGCCGTCCAGCCACGGTCGCTGGAAGACCAGGTGGTCGTTGGCCGTGACGGCGCTGTAGCCCAGCTCCCGGGCGGCGTCGACGTACGGCCCGAGTGCGGCCACGTCGTGCCCCGTGCCGTCGAAGTCGATCTGGGGCAGGTGCGCGCCGAACCGCATGCCCGGACCCTAGCCCCGGCGATTGGTTGTGGTCAGCAACCATCTGTAGGGTGCGTCCCGTGCCTGATACGACAGCCCCCGCCACGCGCGGTCCCTTGCTGGCGGTGATCGTGCTCTGCCTCGGTGGCCTGAGCGCGTCGCTGACCCAGACGATGATGATCCCCATCCAGTCCGAGCTGCCCACGCTGCTCTCGACCTCGGCGGCCAACGCCGCCTGGGTGATCACCGCGACGCTGCTGGCCGCGGCCGTCGCGATGCCGATCGCGGGCAGGGTCGCCGACCTGGTGGGCAAGCAGCGGGTGCTGCTGGCCAGCTCGCTGATCCTGATGGCGGGCTCGCTCATCTGCGCGTTCTCCGACACCTTGCTCCCCATGCTCGTCGGGCGCGGGCTGCAGGGGCTGTCGATGGGCTTCATCCCGGTCGGCATCGCCTTCATCCGCGAGTTCACGCCGCCGGAGATGGCCACGACCGCGATCGCAGCGATGAGCGCGACCCTCGGCGTCGGAGGAGCGATCGGGCTGCCCCTCTCGGCCTGGATCGTCGAGGTCGGCGACTGGCACGCCCTGTTCTGGGTCGCCGCCGCGTGTGCGGCGCTCATCTCGCTGCTGGTGGCCGTCGTCGTCCCGCACGTCCACGACGCGACGCCGGGGCGCCTGGACGTACCCGGCGCCGTCGGCCTGACGGTAGGGCTCGTCGCCTTCCTGCTGGGGATCTCCAAGGCCAACGAGTGGGGCTGGGGGAGCGGACGCACCATCGGCTGCATCGTCGTCGGCATCCTGGTGCTGGTGGCCTGGGCGTGGTTCGAGCTGCGGCAGGACGACCCGCTGGTCGACCTGCGGACGACCGCCCGGCTCCCCGTCCTGCTCACGAACCTCGCGGCGGTCGCCGTCGGGTTCGGCATGATGGCCCAGGCCATCGTCGTCCCGCAGCTCCTGCAGATCCCGGAGCTCACGGGCTACGGGCTCGGCCAGTCGATCCTCGCGGCCGGCCTCTGGATGGCCCCCGGCGGCCTGATGATGATGGTGTTCGCCCCGGTCTCGGGCAGCTTGATCACGAGTGTCGGCGCCAAGAAGACCCTGATGGCCGGCGCGACCGTGCTCGGCGCCGGGTACCTCGTCGGCCTCGTCCTCATGGACGCGCCCTGGCAGCTGCTCGTCGCGTCGTGCGTCGCCTCGGCAGGCGTCGGCATCGGGTACGCCGCGATGCCGACCCTGATCCTCGACTCGGTGCCCGGGCGCGAGGCCGGGGCAGCGGTCGGCCTCAACGGGCTGATGCGCTCCCTGGGCACCACGCTGGCTTCCGCGGTCATGGTCACCCTGCTCACCAGCAGCACCATGAGCGTCGGTGCGCTCGAGTTCCCCACGAGGGGCGCGTTCCAGCTGTGCTTCCTGGTCGGCGCGCTCGCGGCCTTCCTCGGCGCTGCCATCGCGGCCTTCATCCCGCGGGGGGCAGACCCGGAGTCCCTGACCTCGGGAGTCACGGACCAGATGACGCGTCGTGGAGACTCCTCAGCCGTCGCGCTGAGCTCCCGGGGTCTCACAGACGGCACCGGCTCGGGCGTGCGCGGCCATCAGGTCGAGCATGTCGGCGGCCGTCGGCTCGTGCAGGTGGAGGATCACGAACGGCCCGGAGGACCGGGCGCCGGACGTGCCGTCGGAGTGCGTAGCCAGGACCGTCGACCGCGCCAGCACGAGGAACCTGTCGTCGTCCGCGACGATCTGCTCGCAGACGAAGCTCGCACTGCTGGCGAACTCGCCCGGGTCGTGGTCGACCTCGCACCAGTCGAGGCACGCGGGATTGGGGGCGGTGGCCCACCACGGGCGCGTGGGGAACGCGATGATCTTCGCGGTGGTCTCGGCAGCCGACAGAGCCTTCGGCATCGGTGAGGACATCGGGGACCCTTTCGCTCGTCGGTGACTGCGTCTGGCGCTGTTGGGATGCAACCACGTCGCTTCGGCCCCCGCAGGACGTTCTGACATGTCCATCCGAACGGTCACGAGGGGCCACCTATCGGACTACGGAACCCTGGCCGTTGATACCAACGATCAGGCCGGCCGTGCGGGCGACGTTCACGGCGGCGATGCGGTGGGTGACGTCCAGCTTGCGATAGATGTGCTCGAGGTGCTTGCTGGCCGTCCGCGGCGCCATCTGGAGACGAAGCGCGATGCCGTACGTCGTGTGGCCGTCGGCGAGCAGGACGAGCACCGCGAGCTCGGTCGCGGTGAGGCCGACCCGGCTGGCCGAGGCACACGACTCGGCGGCCTGCAGGGTCGTGGTCGTCACGGCCGCGAACCGGAGGTAGAGGCCGCGGATCAGGCTCTGCAGGTGACGGGCGAGGTCCAGCTCGTCGTCGGCGTACTCGTCGCCGCCCCGGCCGAGGACGAAGGCCTCATAGGAGAAGCCGTCCAGCGCGTAGGGGATCGACAGCTGCTGTTCCCAGTCGTAGGGCCGCAGGAGCCCTGGACGCGGTGCGACGCGCTCTCGCACCTGCTGGTCCCCGGCACCGCGCTGCTGCTGCCCAACGCCGCGCTGCTGACCGACCCGGCCCGACGTGCCCAGTTCCGCGACGACCTGCGTCACGTCACCGACAGCCTCATCGCCCGCCACAAGAACAGTGCGTCGGCCACCGAACCGTGGTGGTTCTGGGGACGCACGCTCCGCTTCGGCAACTTCGGCGCGAACCTGACCGACTTCGGCCACAACATCAAGTCCTACGAGATGATCCACAACGCCAACCAGGTGTTCCCCGACCGGCCGTGGCCGTTCGCTGGCCGCCGACCGGGACACGCTGTTGGGCCGAGCCTGGGACGACGCCGCGACGCGCTGGAACGAGCGGCTGCGCAGCTTCCTCCCCGGTGCCGTCGAGCGCGACAGCGCGTGGTGGGTGCACGCGGAGGCCGACCAGACGTTGGCTGCCCTCGACCTCACCAACGGCTTCGCCCACCAGGCCCAGCCGCTCGCAGCGCGCAGAGCTACCTCGACGTCTTCGTCGACGACGAGTCAGCGGCCAGGGAGACGTTCGCGATCTCTCGGGTCGCGGCGGACACCGACCTGCGCAAGAGCTTCTTCGGCAAGAACATGCTGCACGCGCACGAGCACGCGCTGATCATGTACCTCCACGGCCGCGCCCTCGAGGGCCGACCGGCGAGCCTCTACTACGCGTTCCCCGAGGACCAGGCGCTGACCGCCGTCGCCAAGCCGTACTGGTTCGATGCCGCCCAAGAGGCTCGCGTCGTCCGGGGCGACCTGGCGTCGCTGCCCGGGCGGAAGGTCGTCGAGGTCGCGTTCAGCGGACTCGACGCCGTGCCCCCGCCGCCGTACCCCGCACCCGACGACACCACGGCCCCCACGACCATCGCGTCGGTCGTCCCGGCGGCGAGCGCGGCCGGCTGGCACCACGGCGACGTCGCCGTATCCCTGAGCGCCGCGGACGACACCGGTGGCGTCGGGGTCAAGGAGATCCACGCCCAGGTCGTCGAGCAGGACGGGGTCGTCGCTCGCCACCGCGCTGATCGACCCGTACTTCGCCGTCGACCGCCTCGGCAACCGGGAGGCCGAGCAGACGCTGACGGTACGCATCGACCGCACGGCGCCGGAGGTCACGGGGCTTCCGGTCCAGCCGTGCGTGATCTGGCCACCCAACGAGAAGCTCGTCCGGGTTGCCGACATCGTCGGCGCCGACTTGTTGTCGGGCCTGGCGGACCTGGACGTGAGCGCCACCTCCAGCGAGCCGGCCGGTCCGGCGGACATCGTGATCGAGGGTGGCACGGTGTGGGTGCGGGCAACCAGGGACGGCGAGGGTCCCGGCCGCACCTACACCGTGCTCGCCACCGCGACGGACAACGCCGGCAACACGACGACGCGGCAGGCCTCGTGCGTGGTCCCGCACCACCTCGGTGGAGGCCGCAAGTGACGAGGAAGAGGGTGACCAGGAGCCGCATCCGACTGCTGGGTGCCGTCCTTCTCGCTGTCGCGACACTGGCGACCCCGGTCACGATCGCGAGCGCTCGCCAGGCGCCGACGTGCGACCCCGACATCGTGCTGCTCCCGTTGCTGGAGGGTCACGTCTCGAGCGTGGTCTATGCCATGAACGACCAGGGCTGGGCGGTGGGTACCTCGCGCGCGCCCACCAGCGACGGGGCGTTCATCAGGTACTCGAAGGCCGTGCTCTGGCGAGACGGCGACGTGATCGACCTCGGCATCGGGGGCCGGCTCACCCGTGAGGAACGCGTGGTGAGCGTGGCCGTGGACGTGAACGAAGCCGGTGTCGTGGCTGCGCAGTGGCGTCGGTACGTGGACTCCGACTGGGTGGGAGCTTCGTCCTGGTTGTGGGACGACGGCACCGCCACCCGGCTCGAGGTCGGCGGCCAGCGACGGTTCGCCGTGGTTCGGTCGCTCAACGACCACGGGGTCGCGGTGGGGTACGTGAGCGACTTTCCCACGCCGGGTTCCGCTCGGCCCGCTGTCTGGCGCGACGGCCAACAGATCCGCCTCCCCGTCCCGCCAGGTGCTCGCGGGGTGGCGTTCCGCGTCAACAACAGCGACCTGGTCGTCGGCTGGACCCAGTTCCCCCGGAGCGAGCGACGGCGTTGGTACTGGCAGCTCGGGGGCACCAGCGGCCCGCTGCCCGATCCGGACGGATACCAACGGTCCCTCATCGACCTGGACAACCAGGACAGGATCCTGGCCAGCGCCATCAGCCCGGAGTCGGGTCCACGCGGATATCTGTGGGACGGACCCCAGAGCCTGCCGCAGCTGGTCGGCAACCATGCGTTCGCCTTTGCCTGGGACATGAACGACGACGGCGACGTCACGGGATACCGCGGCGGGTTCCTCGGTGTGGGCACCCGGGCGTGGGTCTCACAGCTCGGCGCGGAGACGGTCACCGAGCTCCCTTCCCCCAGGGCCGCGGGAACAAGTCCGCCATGGGCCTGTCGGTCGTCCGTGGCGTGACGTGGTTCGCCCCCGACGGCGGCGTCAGCGTGGGAGGCGTGTCTGGTGGTGTCTGGACCGACGATGGTCTCGCGACCATCTGGACCTGCACGCAGACGTACTGAGCCGGGTCGGCGCCTCCTCGGTCAGCCGTTGGTCCCGGCGGCCTGGATCAGCTCCTGCTCACGCTGGGGCGCGAGCCCCACGCCCTCACGCACGGCCTGGTCGGGGCTGGCCTGGGCCCAGGCGAGGGTGTCGCGGACGACCTCCTCGAACGGCCGGTGGGTGAGGCCCGCGGCCTCGGCGCGGGCGGTGCCCATCGCGAGCACCTGCTCCGGTGCACCCTCGGACCACAGCGGCAGCTGGGCCCCGTCCACGCCCTGGTCGACGAGGAAGGCCCCGTCGACGGGGACCAGCTCGACCTGCCCGCCGACGACCGCGACGGTCTCCGCGACGAACTGCCCGAACGTCGTGGCCGGACGCGCTGCCGTGAAGACACCCGTGGTGTGGTCCTCCACGAGGCGGATCGTCCACGCGCCCATGTCGCGAGCATCGATGCACTGCATCGGCGCATCGTCGGGGCCGGGCAGGATCATCCGCCCGCCCCGAGCCGCCCTCAGCACCCACCACGGGTAGCGCGCGGTCGCGTCGCGCGGCCCCACGACGTACGTCGGGCGGATGATCGTGAGCGCGTCGGCACCCCATCGCTCTCGGGCAACCCGCTCGCAGGCCACCTTGAGCGGGCCGTACGTCTCGCCCGTGACCTCCAGCGTCTCGGGTGACGACTCCTGGAGCAGCGTGGCGTCCTCGTCCGCCCCGGGTGCGTCCTGGTCGGCGTACACCGAGACGGTCGAGACGAAGACGTGGTGACCGCCGCGCTCGCCGAGCGCTTCGTGCAGGGACGCGACCTGGCCGGGCAGGTACGCGCACACGTCGATGGTCGCGTCCCACCGGCCGTCGGCGAGGACGGAGAGATCGCCGTTGCGGTCGGCGAGCAGGTGGGTGGCGGCGGGCAGCTCGTCGGTGGCGTTGCGGTGGAGCAGGGTCACGTCGTGGCCGGCGGCGAGCGCCGCCTCGGCCATCGCGTGGCCGACGAACCGGGTACCTCCGATGATCAGGATCCTCATCCCGCGCAGCCTAGGTCACCGACGCACCTCGTACGGTTCGGGTGTGACGCCCGACGAGGTTGGCGTGTTCGCGGAGTCCCTGCCGCAGGTCAAGCGCAAGGGCACCGCGGCTCAGCCTGCGTGGTACGTCCACGACCGCCTCGTCGTGCGACTCGTCGACGAGACCACCGCGGTGATCCGCGTGCCGTTGGGCAAGCGCGAGTCGTTGCTGGACACCTACCCGACCAGCTTCGGCGTACCTCCTCGCATGGAGGCCCACCACAAGGTGGAGGCGTACCTCGACCGGGCAGACCCGTCCGCCATCCGCGAGGCCATCGAGCTCGCCTGGGAGATGCAGCGCCGGTAGCGCTCGGCTACGTGAACAGCGCCCCCACCGCGAGCAACGCGGCCGAGGCCAACAGACCGGCCGCGAGCAGCGAGGTCGAGCGGCGCGGCGCGCCGGGCAGCCGGGCCACCGTGGCCGCCGTGGCCGCGAGCGCCGCCAGCAGCAGGGCGAGCCCGACGGCGTCACCCGCCGACCCGGCGTCCTCCGACGCGATCTGGACACGTTCCTGCCGGCTGCCCGTCCGTCCCCAGTCGGAGGGCTCGGACGCGAGCCACCGGATCGTGAGGTCGTCCACACCGTCCTCCTCGGTCGGTGCGTCGCCCATGGCGAGACCGACCTGCGCCCAGCGCTCGCCGGCGGCCTGCTCGGCCGCGCCGATCAGCTGCTGGCCGTTCGTGCCGTCGAGGCTCGCGGCGTACTGACGCGACAGCCCCGCCATGCCGAGGTGGTAGGCCCGCAGCTGCAGGTCGGTCGCAGCCCCGACCCGTAGCTGGCTGACGATGGTCGACCCCGAGAGGTCGGTGATCAGGCGCGACGACTCCGCGGCCGCGCGAGCGGACTCCATCGACAGGCTCAGCTGCTGGGCGGTCAGGACGGGGAGCGCGAGCCAGGCCGCCAGCGCGAGCGCGGCGACCGCACGCTCGGCCCGGGGCTCGGTCCACGGCGTCGGGACCAGGCCGACGTCGGAGGAGTCCGGTGGCGGCTCACGCCGGCGTCGGCGGGACCGGACGGCGGACGCCACGACGTACGCCGCTGTCACGCCCAGCGCCAGCAGCGCCCAGCCACGCGCCCGCCGCGCCCACCAGTCGCCGACCCGCATGGTGGCGGTGCTCAGGTCGTACGCCGTGACCTGGTCGTCGCGAAGCTTGTCCCCGAGGCGGCGCGCGACGTCGTACCCACCGTCCGACGTCGCGTACGTGTCGCCCTGGGCAAGCCCGTTGCTGGACTGCTCGGTGGCCTGCTCGAGCTGCCCGACCAGCTGCTCGGCTGCGGCGAGCTCGCCGACGACCTCCGCGTCGGTGGCATCCAGGTCCCGCAGCGCGTCACGCCGCACCCGGGCCTCCGCGAGCCCGCTCGCGAGCGGCAGCTCGGACTGGTAGACGAAGCGGACGCTCTCCGAGCGAAGCGCCTGGCTGCGGGCGTCCTGACGCGTCGCCTGCTGCCAGTAGCCGCTCGCCTTCGCGCTCGACCACGTCGCCGCACCGAGGAGCACGGCGAGCATGACGGTGACCGCGACCTGGAGTCGGTTGGCGGTCACCCACTGCCGCACGCTCGTCATGTCGACGGGCGGAACTCGACGACACCGAACTCGCCGTCGAGGAAGAGCGAGCTCCCCGACACCGACCACTGGTACTCCTGTGGCGCGAGGTCCGTCGGCTGGTCGGTGTAGCTGTCGCTGGGGGAGTCCGGGTCGGTCAGGGACTCCGTGCCCTCCGTCGGTACGACGCGCAGCGTGGTCCCGTCCACCTCCACGTTCCCCTTGGTGGCGATCGTGTAGCTGAAGACCCCCGACGGCCGCTGTTGCATCAGGACCATCGCCCGCAGGTACGAGCCGTCGGCATGGATCTCGATCAGGTCCTCGGCCGACCCCTGGTCCACGCTCTGCCAGGTACCGACCAGCGTGGTCGGCACGGCGCCCGCCTCGTCATCCGCGACGTCGGTGGCGTCCGTGGTGACGGCATCGCTGGTCTGGGTGGTCTCGCCGGGAGTCGTGGTCGGCGACACCGTGACCGTCTGCGGCACCACCGGCTGGGGGTCCTCGGGTGCATCCGGCGGCGAGCACGCGCTCACCAGGATCGCGAGCACCAGGACGGCGGCCGCTCGACCGGATCGCTGCACGAGGTTCACCTCCCTCGACCCATCGTGGGTCGAGGGAGAGGAGTCTCCGACGACCCCGGTGGATACACCACAGGGGCGACGACCTGTGGCCCACCACACTTGCAGCGAAAGCCTCTCGGGGGAGCCTGCGTTCTCGTATGTTGGCACCACGGTGGGCCGCTCGGTCTGTCTACTCGGAGAGGACAGACCCGATGACTCATCAGGTGCCCGCTGCAGCCCGCCTTGTGTTCCGGGCCCCGCGTCGGCGGGGGACCGCGTTGGCCGTGGTCACGTCCCTGGTCGGGTTCGGTCTCGTCGTCGGGCCGGCGCCCGCAGCCACTGCGTACCCGGCCGGGCCGTGTGGGAACGGCACCACTTCCAGCACCGACGTGCTGGTCACGTGCACCTACGCCTCCACCGGGAGCGAGGACACCTTCACCGTGCCGGCCGGCGTGACCAGCGTGCGCGTCAGCGCCGTCGGCGGCTGGGGCGGCTCGTGGAGCTACTACAACTTCGGCGGGTCCGGCAGCACCCTCAGGAGCCGCGGCGCCTGGGTGTTGTCCAACCTCGCCGTCACTCCCGCGGCGACGCTCTACGTCGAGGTCGGTGGCGACGGGGGCTCGACCTCCCAGCCCTACGGCACGACCTTCGGCACCGGCGGCTGGAACGGCGGCGGCGCCGGGGGCATAGCCAACGGGGCCTGCGCCTACGGTTGTCGAGACATCATCAGCTACAGCGGGGCAGGCGGTGGTGGAGCCTCGGACGTCCGCTCCTCACCCCGCTCGACCGGTCTCACGACCGAATCCCGGCTGGTAGTCGCGGCTGGCGGCGGTGGCGCGGCCTCCCAGGGCGGCACCGGAAACTTCTTCGGATACGCCGGTGGCGGTGGCGACGCCGGCAGCGCGGGAGCCAACGGGTACTACGGTCCCGGGTACGGCGGCGGTGCCGGGACCCTCGTAGCGGGCGGCGCCGGTGGTGCCGGCTACGGCGCTCCCCTGGCGCAGAACGGGGCCGACGGCGCCCTGGGAACCGGCGGCGCCGGTGGCGGCGCCAACAGCGATGGTGGTGCCTACGGGGGAGGCGGCGGTGGCGGCGGCTTCTACGGCGGCGGAGGCGGTGGGAGCCACCAGAGCCCGGGCGGCGGTGGCGGTGGCTCCAGCTTCTCGAGCGGCACCAACACCACGTTCGACCTGAACTCCGGCGCGGCGCCCTACATCTCCATCAGCTACGAGATCCCGCCGAACCAACCACCGGTGATCACCAGCGCCGACAGCGCGGCCTTCCCGGCGGGTTCGGCTGGCAGCTTCGATGTCACCACCACGGCCGGCTACCCCAGCGTCACGACCCTCACCGAGGAGGGCGCACTGCCCTCGGGGGTGACGTTCACCGACAACGGTGACGGCAGCGCCACCTTGGCCGGCACCCCGACGGTTCCCGGCGCGTACCCGGTCACGATCACGGCCGGCAACGGCGAGACCACCGACGCGACCCAGACGTTCACGCTGACCGTGACGGCGCCGCCCACGATCAGCAGCGCGGGCGACGCGACTTTCGACGTCGGCGGCACCAACAGCTTCACGGTGACCACGTCGACGGGCTTCCCCACCGCCATGTTGTCTGCGACCGGCACGCTGCCCACCGGCGTGACGTTCACCGACAACGGTGACGGCACCGCGACCCTGGCGGGCTCGCCGGCCACCGGCAGCGCCGGAAGCTACCCACTGACCGTGACAGCGGCGAACAGCGCCGGCTCGAGCGACCAGTCCTTCACGCTGACGGTCCATACGATTCCTCCGGACACGTCGATCGACTCCGGCCCCGCCAACGACGCGACGATCAGCACCAGTACGGCGACCTTCGGCTTCCACGGCACCGCAGGCGACACCGCCACGCTGCAGTGCAGCCTCGACGGCAACGCCTTCGCCGACTGCACCTCACCGCACACGTTGACCGACCTGAGCAACGGCACCCACACCGTTGCGTTCCGCGCCGTCGACGCCACCGGCAACGCCGACCCGACGCCGGCTCAGCGCACCTTCACCGTCAACGTCGTCGTCGTCACTCCCACCCCGACCCCGACCCCGTCGCCGGTGAACACCTTCACCCTTCCCGCGACCGGGAGAGCCCACCACGCCAAGGGCACGCTCACCCTGAGGGTCACGCTTCCCGGGGCCGGCGTGCTCAGCCTGAGGTCCGCCGGCAAGTCCCCGGTCAAGGCCGCCACCGTCACCCTGCTCGGTTCCGGCGTCGCGAAGATCACCGTCAAGCCCACCAAGGCCGGCCTCAAGATGCTCGAGCAGTCGGCGAAGGGCAAGCTGAGGGTGAACGTGAAGTTCACCTTCACGCCGACCGGCGGCACCGCCAACACCAAGACCAAGATCTACCGCCTCACCCTCATGTGACCACCGCCCCGACCGGCTCTTCCTCGGACGAGGGCTGTGGCGTGCGGCGACCGGACGACTACCCCTCCGGTCCGGTCAGCATGTACGCCGGCGCGGGCCCCGGCAGCGGCTTCGACACCACCCTCATCTCGGTGGTCGAGTCGCTCGAGGAGGAAGAGGCATACCGCAGGCCACCTCGGATCTGACCTTCGGCGAGCCCCCTGGGAGGTATGTCGACCAGCTGGCATTGGGCAGTGACGTCACCCCGGAGGACGCAAGACCGCCCACGCGTCCCATGTCGGAAGCGTGGGCGGCTGGGGCCAGTTCCCTCCCCATACCCTTGTCCGCCAGGCGGGGGTCCGGACGAACATGGGATCCATTGCGAGTGCCCACAGGATGCAGACCCGTGAACGCCTACCGATCAGGACAGCACAAAGGGGCTTGTGGCGCTTCGCTCACGTTGGGTATTCGAGGACGACTGCGCCACCTAGGCGTGCGCGTCTTCGCCCCCTCCGGAACGGGTAACCGTGCCGCAGGGAGGCCGCTACCCCCGAGTTCACCCCCAGTGCCCCTGGCCCATCTGGGCTACTGACGTCGTCGAGTCACGGGTCTAGCGTCTTGGAGCAACGGGGGTTTCGGGGCCGAGGGTCGCCGTCAATCCGGGGGGAGCTGACGGCGACCCCTTCTGTTCATTCTGCTGTGAGAGTCAGACTTGTCGGCGTAACCGAGTTTCTGCCGCGAGACCGTCGTGGCTGTCCGAGTTCCTGATCCGTCCGACCCGCGAAGCGGCCGGGGGCGAGGCCCTCGAGGCCCTCGATGTCGGGCGCGGTGCCTGTCATCAGCTGGGCGAGCGCGTGGGCAGCACCAGCCGCGTGGGTCACTCACACGGCCTCGGCAGCCCAGAGCCCGCCGATGTCGCCCACCGGCCCGAGCAGCGGCAGGTTGTCAGGCGTCATCGCGAACACGCCGTTGAGGCGCTTCTCGGGCGTGAAGCGACGGACTGGTGGGAGCAAGGCCATCGCTCGAGCCACGGCATCGTCGAAAAGGGCGCCCAGCCCGTGTTGCACTCGTCGACTCCAAGGGAGCGAGGAGGGTCGGCACCCAAGAGCCGCGCTACCGCCACCAGCGAGACCGGCTCCCCTGCGAGGGGGACCCCAACCTGGCCAGCCGCCGCCGTACAGGCAGGGAGCCGCTTCACCTAGCCGCGCGGGAGCATCGTCGCTAGCGTGATGAAGCCTGCATCCCTGCCTTGGAGGAGGAGCCATGCCCCACCTGCGTGTCGTCGCACAGCTCAGCACCCAGCCTGGGTCGGAGGAGATGATGCGGGGGGCGCTCGCCAAGTTGGCCGCGGCTACGCAGAGTCACCGCGGCTGCATCGAGTTCAAGCTGTACGAGTCGGTATCCGCGCCCGGCACCTTCGTCACCGTCGAGACTTGGGAGAGCCCGGAGGACCATGAGTCCCACATGCAGACCGAAGACATCGCGGCCGCGCTCGCGGCTGCGGAGGGTCACGTGGACGGCGACATCGCCATCCACCTACTGCGACCGGTCTGAGGCGACTAGCCGTCCGTGTGCATCCTGCGACCCACGCCTGAACTGCCGAACTTCGATCGAGCCGTGCGAGACGCATCGTCACGAACAGCTGGGTGAGTGGGGCAGGGCGCACGCGTTCGGCCGCATGCGGGCAGGACTGACTCGCCGAGGCTGTCAGCCGTGCGCGGTGTGACCGGGCTCGACCAGTCCGCACTCATAGGCCAACACGACCGCCTGCAAGCGGTCGCGGACCCCGAGCTTGGCGAGCAGACGGTTGATGTGGGTACGGACCGTCCC
>CAVPUJ010000001.1:0-2069124 GCA_963708915.1 uncultured Actinomycetota bacterium | reverse complement strand
CGACGGTGCGTGACTACCTACATCGGTGTGGCGGGATCAGACCCGTGCCACGTCACCGAGCTACAGGTCGGCTCTCGGCCGCCGAACGCGAGGAGATCTCTCGGGGCCTGGCCGCTGGCCAGTCGTTGCGATCGATCGCGGCCGGCCCTGGGCAGGGCTGCCTCGACGGTGAGTCGAGAGGTCGCCGCCAACGGTGGCCGCCCCAGGTATCGGGCGGCCCGTGCCGAGCAGCAGGCCTGGATCAGAGCCACTCGGCCGAAGCGATGCAAGCTCGCCGAACAGCCCGTGTTGCGTGACATCGTGGCCGAGAAGCTAAGACGGCGGTGGTCGCCTCAGCAGATCGCCGGCTGGCTGAAGACCACCTACCCAGATGACCCGGAGATGCAGGTGTCGCACGAGACGATCTATCGCACCCTGTTCATCCAGTCCCGCGGCGCACTACGCAAGGAACTGACCGCTCATCTGCGGACCAAGCGGGTGACCCGTCGCCCAGCCGGCACCCGGTTGCCTGATGGTCGAGGCAACCGGCCCGGGATCATCAACATCTCCCAACGACCCGCTGAGGCCGACGACCGGGCCGTGCCGGGGCATTGGGAGGGCGACCTGGTCTTCGGCAAGCGCATGTCCCCAGTCGCGACCCTGGTCGAACGGTCCACCCGGTTCGTGATGCTGGTCGCGCTCCCCAACGGACACAAGGCCGATCTCGTCGCCGACGCGTTGGCCGCGAAGATCACCACCCTGCCCGCGGCGTTGACCCGGAGCCTGACCTGGGACCAGGGCAACGAGATGGCCGAGCACGCCAGGTTCACCCAGGAGACTGGGATCGACGTCTACTTCTGCGACCCCAAGTCACCCTGGCAACGCGGCTCGAATGAGAACACCAACGGACTGCTCCGCCAATACCTGCCCCGCACCCTCGACTTCAAAACCCTGACTCAAGACGACTTCGACGCCATCGCAGATGAGCTCAACGGACGACCTCGACAAACCCTCGGCTTCAAGACACCATCCCAAGCATTAGCCGAGGTGTTGCGTTGACCGCCTGAGCCCGCACCGATGTGCGGTCGTCGGGCAACTGCGTGCCCGTGTTGAGGACTCAGCCGGTGCGGTCGCTGCCCTGGTACGTGACGTCGGCGAACGCAACGGTGCCGGTCGTGGCGTAGAGCCCGAGCACGCGACCTGTGAAGGACTTGGCGGACTCGTAGGTCCAGTAGCGGCCGTCGAGCTCGGTCAGGACGGTCCGTGTGCCGGCGGACTCGGCCCACAGGGTCACGTTGTCCGCGCCGACCATGCCGTCGCGGAAGTCCGGTGACGCGGGTTCCAGGTCGATGCCGAGGCGCAGCTTTCCGTCGGCGACGGTTGTGGTCCAGGTGTGTTCGAGCCGGGCGAGTGTTGCCCTCGCTGTGATCCCTGTGCTGTCGGCCTCCACAACCAGGATGTGGTCGCCATCGAGCCGGAGGGCGACGCCGCCGACACCGACCGATGCGTCGACCGCAGCCGAGAAGGACACTCGCGGGTGCCGTTGCCGAATGCCGACGAACGAGGGCTGCATCGCGTCGAGTCCCGATCCGTCGCCGGTGATGAGGAGTCCGTCGGGAGTCGTGGTCGCGACCTCGGTGGGTGTACGCCGAACTGCGACCCACTCGTTGTCGAGAGGCTCGGATAGGTCGACGGTGAGGCTCTCGGGTGGCGCATCGGTCACCTCGGTGACCGGCCGACCGGTCGGCCATCCGTCGGTCCAGGTCACGTCGGCCAGGAAGGTCTCGCGGCCCATGGGTGAGAACGCTTGCGCCAATCCCTGCGGGCGCACCCCGAGCAGCACCATCGCGTCGCCTCCGTCCGGGGTGGTGACCAGGTCGGCGTGGCCCTGGTTCTGCACCGGGAGGCCGGTGCTGCGCGAGGAGAGCACCGGGTTGTGCGGGCAGCCGATGAACGGCCCGCGCGGCGATCGGCTGCGGGCGATCGTGACGGCGTGGCCGCGGTCGGTGCCGCCCTCAGCGGCCAGGAGGTACCACCAGTCATCGCGGCGATAGAGGTGAGGTCCCTCGGGTGCGTAGAGCCCGCTTCCGGCCCAGACGGCTCGCACCGCTTCGAGCGCTTGGCCGGTAGTGAGGTCAACGGCTACTTGCTGGAGGTCATGTGGGAATGCGGCGAAGGTGACATACGCGGTGCCGTCGTCGTCCCAGGCGAGGTCGGGATCGATGCCGGTGACGGCTGGGATCGAGGTGCCGTCGCTCCAGGGGCCGGCCGGGTCCTCCGTCGTGAAGACGACGCAGCCGCGCGGGCCCATCATCACCGTGACGATGCAGTAGTAGAGGCCGTCGTGGTGCCGGATGGTCGGGGCCCAGACACCACCGGGCGTGGGCACGTCCGCCAACAGCGCCTGCTCGGGCCGGGTCATGACGTGACCCAGCAGTTCCCAGGTCACCAGGTCGGTGCTGCGGTGCACGGGCAGGCCCGGCAGATACTCGAACGTCGAGGTGACCAGCGTGTAGACGCCATCGACCAGCACGATGCTCGGGTCCGGATGGAACCCGGGCACAAGGGGTGCGGGCCACGTCATAGCAGCCAGTCAGCATCAGGGCATCACGATCGGACAAGGGTCCAGGGCATCACCAGCCCCGATCACTGGCATACGTCGAATGCCCGATGCTTGCCGCAGCGCCTCCGCGAAACATCCGCTCATGCCTGAGCGCGCGGTCGAATGTCCCTAGTGTCAGAACTTCCTCACCGGCCGGATCTCCACGACGGGGTGGGCGCGAGTCAGGACCCGTGCGGCTTCCACCAGGGCGTCGTAGTCGTCGCAGTTGACGATGAAGAAACCGGACAGCTGCTCGACGGACTCCGCGTAGGGGCCTTCGGTGACCAGGACGTTCGACCGAGGTCCGCCTCTGATCGTCCGTGCCTCACTGCTGTGGGTGAGTCCTGCGCCACCGGTCACGGCGCCACCCCGCGCCTCGAGGAGCTGGCCGAACTTGAAGTCGATGTCGAACGTGGCCTGTCGGTCCGACTCCGATGCAGCCGCCTTCTCGTCCTCGTTGTCGGCGGGAAACATGACGACGTACTCGGTCATGACGCGCTCCTTTCAGTGATGGTCTGACGTCGAGATGACGACCAGGGCGCCTCCGCATCGACGTTTCCGGCTCAGAAACCTTGAGACTGGCAACGAACCGCCCCTGCGTCCGCATCTCCCGCGATCCGCTTGATCGTGCGGGCTCGCGGTCAATCACCTCCGGTGTAGCGATGGAACCCGAAAGTGCCCGCCGAGTTCATGCTCACGCTGATGGTGAATCGCTCGCCCGAGACGTCCGTCGCGGTGCAGTCGAAACGGCTGCTGAGTCTGACCTTGGCGTCGGGGCAGTCCACCGTGATGGTCGTGTCGTTCATCGTGCTGTACATCTTGGCGATCGAAGCTTCGACCTCGGTCGCGGTTGGCGTCTCTGGGGTGGATGCCGAGCACGCTGAGAGCGCCAGCACGACGACTGGCAAGAAGGCCGGGTTCACGACAAGGCTCACCCGACACGTCCTTGCATCGCTTGGCCCGATGGCAACTGTCATCCTAGATCAGCTCCAGAAGCGACCTCATCTGCCGCGAACAGCGCACCCCTCTCCCTGGATCCGGGCACCTGAGGGTTCGGGGAAGCCTCGTCTTGGAGGGACGTCAGGCGAGGACGAAGTAGCGCAAGGCAATGTAGGGGACGCAGAGGGCGATGGTGACGGTGGTGACGACCAGTCCGTAGCGGGTGAAGGTCCAGAAGGTGATGGGGTGCCCGTTGCGTTTGGCGATGCCGGTGACCACGACGTTGGCACTGGCCCCGATCGCCGTCGCGTTCCCGCCGAGGTCGGCGCCCAGGGCCAGGCTCCACCAGAGGGCCTGCTGTTGTGGCTCCAGGCCGGGTGCGGGACCCACCAGGTCGTACACGACCGGTGCCATGGTGGCGACGTAGGGGATGTTGTCGACGATCGCCGACAGGGTGGCGGAGCCCACGAGCATCCCGAACGCGGCGGGCCCGTAGTCGTCGCCGATCCGGGCGGTGAGACTGTCGGCCAGGTCGCCGATCACGCCTTGGTGGACCAGCGAACCCACCATGATGAAGAGACCGGCGAAGAAGAGCAGCGTCTCCCACTCGATCTCCTCGAGGTAGATCGGGTGCGGCACCCGGGAGACCAGGATGGCTGCGCCTGCGCCGAGCAGGGCCACGAGTGACGGTTCGAGGTGGGTCACCGCGTGGGTGAGGAACCCGACCAGCACGAAGACCAGGACGACACCGACCCGCAGGAGCATCCGGGGGTCGGAGATCGTCTCACGGGGTTCCAGTCGCATCACCGCCTGAGCGCGCTCGGCGTCGTAGGTCAGGTGGCGTCCCCACAGCAACCAGCACAGGCCGACGAACGCCACCATCAGGACCACGACGATGGGGGTCAGGTGGACCAGGAAGTCGTTGAAGCCCAGGTCCGCCCGGCTGCCGATGATGATGTTGGGTGGGTCGCCGATCAGCGTGGCGGTGCCGCCGATGTTGCTGGCCATCACCTCGGCCAGCAGGAACGGCACCGGGTCCAGGGCGAGCCGGTCGCACAGCAGCAGAGTCACCGGGGCGATCAACAAGACGGTGGTCACGTTGTCGAGGAACGCCGAGGCGACGGCGGTGATGAGGACCAGCAGCACCATCATGCGGAACGGGCGTCCGCGGGCTCGTTGTGCCGACCAGATGGCCAGGAACTCGAAGACGCCCGTCTGGCGGAGGATGCCGACGATCACCATCATCCCGAACAGCAAGAAGATGACGTTCCAGTCGATCCCGGTGTCCTCGGAGAAGAAGATGTCGTGCCCGCGGACCGAGCCGATGGCCACCATGGCGGCGGCGCCCAAGAGCGCCACGGCGGTGCGGGAGAACTTCTCGGTGACGATGAGGATGTACGCCGTCGCGAAGACCGCGAGTGCGAGCCAGGCGGTCACGGACAAGACCTCACCCCTCGATCAGGTCATCGACGGCACGCGACCGGTGCGGGGACGAGAACATTGGGTGGCTTTCGGCGTCGGGAACAGAACCGCCGACCAGACTTCCCGGCACACCAGGCGACACGGTACCGGTACGAAGCACCCGCACCCCGAGACCACCCGGGCAGTGAACCCGTCAGGACTTGTCGTCGCGGTGAAGGACGTCACGCTCCAGCCGGCGCCGCACCAGCGGGCTGTCCTGACCGGCTGCGGTGGCAATCGCTGCGAGAAGGCGGCTCAGGGTGATGACGCCGAAGAACGAGCCACCACGGTCGATCACCAAGATCACCGGCGTGTGCCCAGAGTCCATCGCGCTCGCCGCCTCGATCAACGTGTCCTCCGGCAGCACCGACGGCGGCTTGAGACCCGTCAGCCGCTTCGCCTCGAGGAGCTCCCCAATAGTCGCCTCATTCAGGACCCGGCACAGCTCGTCTGCCCCCTGCTCGTCGTAGGCGTGAGCCAGGTTGGGCTCGTCCCGGACGTACTGCGGCAAGACCAACGACAACACCTGACTGCCAGGAATCACCGCGATCGGAACCCCGTCCTCGTCTGCGACGACCAGGCCGGACAACCGGTACTCCGCAATCACCCGGGCCGCCTCCGCGCCGGTCGTCCCCCGCTGGACCATGGGCACCTGCTCAGCCAGCTCCACTGCCCTCACCCCACCCACTCTGTCACCGGATCGACATAGCCGGGACAAGGTCTCGAGCGCCTGCCATTCCAAACGCGACCGCAAGACGCACTCTCAGAGCCGTTGAGCGTGCGTTCAGTGGCATCCCCTGCTTCCACACCCCGGGGAACCGCGCGACGAGACCCAAGGCGTGAGGATCGTGGGAAACTAGCTGCGGTTGCCCGCATGAAGGAGACCCCGGCTCGCGGCTGCAAGCGTGCTCGCCCCGGGAGTCGACCGCTTGCCGTTGAGCCTGCGCCACTCCGCCCACTCTCACTCCAGGGAGACGCGCCCGTCGGCCACAGCACGTGCCAGCTCGGTCCGCGACCGCACACCGATCTTGCGATAGATCCGGGTGAGGTGCGCCTCGACGGTGCCCACGCTCGTATGAAGTTGCGCTGCCACTTCTCGGTTGGTTCGCCCGGCAACGACCAGGGACGCGACGCGTCGTTCGCTTGTCGTCAGCGCGTGGTCGGTGCGCATCCGTGGTCGGGCGCCTCGAAGCTCCTGGTCGGCTCGGGCTTTCCAACGAAGAGCTCCGAGCGAGAGAAAGGTGTCGCTCGCCGCCGTCAGCATCTCAGCTGCTGCGCTCCGCCTGCCTGCGCGCCGCAGCGCAGCGCCGGCGACGAGAAGGGTACGGGCTGCCTCGTACGGCGCCGCTGCTCGCTGGAATCCATCGTTTGATCGCCCGAGATGGTGCAAGGCGTCGTCGGTGTCGCCCGTGGTCAGCGCGATGAGCCCGCGGCACCGCTGCGCTGCGGGGACCCCGAGAGGATGTTGCGTGGAGAGGGCCCGGCGCTCGAGCTCGTCGGTCAGGGTGGCCGCAAAGGAAGTGTCCCCGGCGTCGAGAGACGCCTCGACCGCGTCCGGCGCGACGAGCAGAATGGACAGCTCATGGAGTCCGTGCGCCTGGAGCCGCGCGGGCAAGGGTGCCATCCGCTGCGCGGCGTCTACAGCGCGCTCCTCTGCCAGGGCCACCAGGCCGATTGCGTACTCTGCGGTGGCCTTGAGCAGCGGATCGTCCTCGGCTGCCGTCGATGTGCGTGCCTCTTCCACGTCGTCGAGGGCTGCACGATCGCCGCGACGGGCCAGCAAGAGGGCTCGCCAGAGAAGCGCACGAGTTCGCCAGTACCCGCTGCCCGCCGAATTCAACGCGGCGTCGAGGAGACGTGCGGCCTCGCTCCAGTGACACCGTCGAATCTCCAGATCAGCCTGGAAGACGTCGAGCCGCTCGAGCCGCGACTCCTCGCCGTTGCGCAGGGCGTGGCCTCGCTCGACGTCCAGCCAGCGCTCGGCTCCAGCCCAGTCGCCTCGCCAGAAGCGTTGGTGAGCGAAGGCCACGAAAGGCAAGCGGTCTCCGGCAACCCCTTCGATGGGGTCGGCCGACTCGACGGCTCGCTCGAGGTAGAGCTCGGCGCCTGGGTCGCCGTGCAAGGCCTCGAGGATGCCGGCTGTCGTCAGAGCAGTCGTCTGCACACCCCGGTCTCCGGTGGTCATCGCCAGCGCCACTGCGGCTTCGGCCTCGACCTTCGCGGGTTGGACGTCCCCTCCCCACGCGCCGCGCATCCAGGCGAGCGTTGCCAGGGCACGAGCGCGGACGACGTCGTCGCCGGTGGACAGCAGCACCGCCTCTTCCAGCCGAGCCACTGCGACAGCCGGATCGGAGTCGTGTTGGACACGGTGGATGAGAGCGCGCGCCCGCACCACCCCTGTGGCGTCACCGCGCAGCACGTCTTCGATCAGGGCCGAGGCCTGCGCGTGCCCGCCAGCTCGATAAAGGAAGTCAGCCTGAATCACCTCTCGGCGCGCGAGATCTTCTATGTCTGTCGCTGGGGTGAGGCGACAGGCATGGGCAATGAGGTCGATGCCCGACTCGAGCGCACCTCGAGCTTGAGCGGACCCCGCAGACCGCTCGAGCAGCAATGCCGCACTGCCGTCGTAACCGTCCGTCGCAAGAGCCAGGTGGCGAGCACGATCCTCCACCAGGTCGGCGAGGCCGGCTGCCTGTAGGTGCAGCTCGCGGAGCCTCATCGGGGGAATAGTCGCGAGTGCACCGGAAGCGAGCAATGGATGGGCAAGCCGCACGGAGCCTCCCTCCACGACCATCACACCCGCGGCAACGGCCTCGTCAATCGCGCGCGCCTCAACCCTGAAGCGGAGCACGGCGCTGAGGGGCGCGGGGCCCTGCACAGCCACCCTCTCGATAGCGGCCAGGGCGGCTTCTGAGACCGAGCGCAATCGGTCATCCACGACCGCCCGCAGCGACGGTGGGAGGCCAGGAGCCGCGCCTGATCGAGCCAGCTCCAATGCGTAGAAGGGGTTGCCGCCCGAGGCGGTGTGGATCTGTCGTGAATCGCGCCGGGAGACGATCAGACCGCTCTGGCGAAGCACGTCATGGACAGCTCCGACGGGCAGGGCCAGCACCTCGATCTCAGAGAGACGACCCTCCAGGCCGAGACGCAACTCGACCGGATCGCTCGCATCAAGGCGCAGCGTCGCCACGACTCCCGTCCCCTTCCCGAGCCTGCGTACAGCGAAGGCGAGCGCCCTGGCGGAAGGGGCATCGAGCCACTGCAGGTCATCGAGGGCCAAGAGCAGCGGACCGTGCAGTGAGAGATGGTGCAGAGCCTCCGTCAGGCCACGTCCCACCGCATAGGGGTCTAGCCCCTCCCGAGGCGGAGTCCGGAGCAGCGCAGCGCCCAAGGCACCCGCCAGCGGAGCAGACAGCTGTGGCAGCACCTCGTCAACGACCTCACCCAGCAGGTCCCCCAGGGCGACGAAGCCCAGGGGGAGCTCGGACTCAACAGCCCTGGCAGTCAACACGGTCGCGCCGAGGTCATGACCTCTCTCGATCGCGGCCTCCCACAGAGTCGTCTTGCCGATCCCGGGCTCGCCGGTGAACAGCAGCCCGGCGCAGCCGTCCGGGACGGCACCCAACCAGCTCCCGACAACGGCGAGCTCCCGCTCGCGCCCCACGATGGCGCCACCCCCCACTGACGTCGTCATCTGCCCAGTGTGGAGTCGAGCGGAGCAAAGTGTGGGGTTTCCCCAGACGCGGGGGGGTGTCGGGCCCCTGCAGAGTGGTGGAAATACGTCACCCCAAGGAGACAGTCATGAAGATTCTGCGCGCCCATCTGTGTGCCCGTTCCACCGCGATTCTCTGGGGTCAGCCATGAGGCGATTCAGCATGCGGGCAGTGACTGCCTCGGCCGTCGCGGCAGCAGTATTGGTAACAGCGGCGCCCGCTCATGCCAACCACCAGGAGTTCCAGATCGTGCTGCCGGGTGCCATCTCCGCAGAAGGTATCGCCAGTGGCTCGGGATCTACCTTCTACGCCAGTGACATGTTCTCGGGCGACATCTTCCGAGGTGATATCCGGAAGGGCGTAGCCGAGAAGTTCATCGACAACCCACCGGGCCGCAACGCCTTGGGCCTGCGGGTCGACGTCGCAGACGGGCTGCTCTTCGCGGCCGGCGGATTCGACGGCAAGGGGTACGTCTACGACTCCAGCACCGGTGCCACCCTCGTGAGCTACCAGTTCTCTGAGGCGCCGTCGCTCATCAACGACGTGGCGCTGACGCCTGCCGGCGCCTGGTTCACCAACTCCTTCCAGCCCGAGCTCTACTTCGTGCCCATCACCAACGGCCACGCCGGCGAGTTCACCACCCTCCACCTGAGCGGCCCCGCCGCCGTGGTGCAGCCTGATGGGATCAACAACAACGGCATCCAGGCCACCTCTGACGGCTCGAGCCTGGTCGTGTCCCACTCGAGCTCGGGCGCGCTCAACGTGGTCAACCCCAAGACCGGCACAAGCCGCACGATTGACGATCTGAGCCTGCCCAACGTCGACGGCATCCTCATGCAGGGTCGGACCCTCTATGCCGCGCAGACCTTCCAGAACCGGATCGCCGAGGTCCGCCTCAGCGGAGACCTCAACTCCGGTTCGGTGAGAAAGGTGATCACGAGCAGCCTGTTCGAGGTCCCCACGACCGTTGCCCTGTTCGGGGACCGGCTTGCGGCAGTGAACGCGAAGTTCGACACCGGCCTGCCCCCCGATGCCACCAGTTTTGAGGTTGTCGTCGTCGACCGCTGACGGATGGCGCTCGGTCAGTGCCGTCCACTCCGCTCTCGACCCGAAGGCGCAGTCGCTACGGACGACAGCGGTCATCCGTGCTCAGCAGCCAGGCGGCGATGTCGTCGACGTCTACGCGGGCAGCGGTACACGCGGCCTGGACCCGAAAGCCCGGGACGTGATGAAGCAGCTCGGTGGCATCGAGGCCCCGAACATCGCCGGGGATGCCGAGGTGTCGGCGATGTCCTGTGTCGACCAGCAGGGCTGGACGAAGCCGGCAGGCGCCGTGAGTCGGCCGTCGTGTCCCTTCTGCACCACCGCCATCATGGACAGTGGGGGAGAGTTCACGGGTCCGCTGGGGCCCTATCGTTCCAGGGCAAGCCGACGATGAGATCAGTCCCAGTTCTTCTGGTTCGGTGGTGGTGAGTGATGAACGGTGACGGCCTAGCGGCGCAGGCGAAGGGACTGCCCGCGCGCTCGCAGATGGTGCTGGGGCTGGTCCTCGCGTGGCTGTTGCAGCCGTTCCTGCGGTTCGACGACACCGAGCACGGACAGCAGCGGAGCGATGCCTGCCGACGGTTGTTGGACCAGGCGCTCGGGGACGTCGAGGCGGGCCCGTCCGCGACCCTGGTCGAGGACGTGGCATCGACCGAGGAGCAACAGCTCGAGGAGGAGCCCGACGGACCGGGGGCGTTTCGGTTCGACTTCGTGGACGCCCTCGCCTACGCCCTGGAGAGTGGGCAGGGCAGCGAGCAGGCCATGGGATGGTGTCTGCAGCGAGTCGAGGCGTCCCTTTACCACGCTGCTGAAGCGGGCCTGGCGTTCGAACCTCCCGGACTTGACGGTCAGGTCTTAGAGGTAGTCGACATCCTGAGCCGTGCGAGCTCGATCGACCAAGAGCTTGTTGCGCGGCTGCAGGAAGTGATAGCGACCTCGCGGGATCTGCTGGTGCAGAAGGCCTGAGAGGACAACCATTCATCTAGCGCCGTGGTCACCTCACGCCAACCTGACAACACCTGTGCCTGAGCGACGAGAGTCCCTGCACTTGGGTGGTGAGGACAAAGCTGGGGGTGCGAGGCCTCATGTCATTCAGCTAGCACCAGAACGCCATCAGCGCGGGGCGGATGCGCGCTGCACGACGGCCACTCTTGATCGTCGGCTCGAGCCCGGCGCTCGGCGATCAACCGCCCGAACCGAGATGAGTGCGCCGGTCCCTGCCGTCGCCAGATGCGAACGCGACATGGTCAGCGCGGTGCGGTGGTCTCATGTGGTCCGCCCTGCTCGATCTCCACGTCGGCGCCCAGCTCGATGACGGGTTCGGACGTCGTGAGGCTCAGTCGCGGATCGGCCACGAGGGCGGCGAGGTTGGCCAGCGGCACGCCGAGGTCGAGGTCGCGCGGGTCGTCGGTGATGGACGCTCCGGTCACTCGTACTGCGACGTCCTCCCTCGCGCGACGGTCGATGAGGTAGACGACTCCGGGGTCCTCCTCAGGTTCGAGTTCCTGCCACGCGATCGTCACGTCGTGACCGTCGACGGAGTCGGCCACGCACTCGTCGAAGAAGGTGGGCTCGGCGCAGACCAGCGGGCTGTTGCTGCTGGGTGCCACGACGACGGTGAGCGATACGTCGGCGTACTGGAGCCACGCAGCCGTGGACTGGTCACCGAGCTCGGGCTCGAAGACATCTGACTCCGCGATGCGGCTCGGCTGCAGATCGACGTGCTCCTGCGCGATGGCAGCGATGGCTGCGGGCGTGATCGGCTCATCGCCGGCGACCGGGTCGGCGCCTTCGCCGCAGCCGGCGAGCAGCACACAGGCCATCACGACCACTGGCCACCGCGTCATCCGGCGAGAGTACGGCGTCGTGCGCGTGGGTCCCGTGCTGCCTGGATGCAGGGACCCCCGCTGCCACGATCCCGCGCATCTCCCGCAACGCACTCAGCCGCTGGTGGTGCGCGCTCATGCCGATGGAGCCGAAGGTTGAGTCACCGGCCACCCATCAGCCGAGCCGCGCGGTTGTTGGCACACCGCCTGTCGGCGCCGTACCCGAGCGGGATCTGGCGAGAGGAACGGCGCCGCCGCGGCATGATGGGGTCGTGCCCCGGACAGATACTGCCCACCGCGAGATCGCGGCACCTCCCGGTCGTGTTTTCGCCGCCCTTGTCGACCCCGACGCGCTCGTCGCGTGGCTGCCACCTGCCGGGATGAGCGCCAGGTTCGAAGGATTCGATGCGCGGCCGGGCGGCTCGTACCGCATGGTGCTCACCTACGCAGACACCTCCACGGGCCCGGGGAAGACCACCGCCGACTCAGACGTCGTCGAAGCCCGCTACGTCGACATCGTCCCCGGCGTACGCGTCGTGCAGGAAGTCACCTTCGTCGCCGACGATCCCGACCTCGCGGGCACCATGACGATCACGTGGGAGGTCACGGCGACCCACGATGGGACGCGCATGGACATCCGTGCCGAGCACGTCCCCGCCGGCATCTCCGCGGAGGACCATGCGGCCGGGCTCGCGTCCTCGCTGGCCAACCTCGCAGGCTACGTCGAGCCGTACGGCCGCTCCTGGCTGGAGTGATCGAGGCGTGCGGGCATCGAAGTGGACGCCGAGGGAGAGCGTCAGGAGAGAGTGCGCCCGCCGGGGCAAGCGCGCCGTCGTCGACGGGTGCGTCGACCTGCTCGCCGGGCGCGATGCGGACCCTGACCTGATCGTGGCACTGGGAGGCCCACCGGCTCGGTGGGCCAAGACCGGTGAACCGAGCGGGCCTGGCTACTGGCTCAGGGTGTGGGCGACCCGGGGTCTGCTCTGGAACTGGGACGAGGTCGCTACCCCCGCCGTCTTGTCGGCGCTCGACGATGAGGCGTGGCGAGTACGGGAGATGGCACTCAAGGTCGTCGCGCGTCACCTAGTTCGTGACGGGGCCCCCGCCATGGCGAGGCTCGAGGAGGATTCGTCTGCTCGCGTCCGTGCTGCGGCATCACGCGCCCGCGCGCGGCTCGAGGCGGCTGGCGAAGTCGACGGCAGCTGATCTGGCCGCGATCCGCGCATCAAGGAACATCCGTCGCGACGCCGCGTTCACGCGGAGGCGAGGCGCTCTGCGGGATGTGCGCCACTAGCGGCCTGTGTCAGCCTCCGGATCGGCGTCGGGGTCCGGAAGCGCGTCGGGGTCGGGATCGGCGTCTGGATCAACACCAGGGATAGGCGACATGGGATCGTCGGGCGAGGGGGGTTCAAGTTCCGGGTCGGGAGTGGGCGCCTGCGGATTGACTGTCATACGGCAGGTCTACCCCCAAGAGAGGCGCCTCTGCCTCACCCCAAGGACGAAGAGCTCTCACGGTCTCTGAGAGCCTCAGACCGCCGTCAGCGCCGCTCGCAGTGACGCCTGACCTCGGCTCGGCACTGGTCGTTGCCACGTCGCCCATCCGCAACGTCGCGCCCTCCTCCGCCGAAGAGGACGTCGCCGCGGGGTGAACCGAGGAGAGTGTCGGCGCCGGCACCGCCGAGGAGGCGTCGCTCCAGGCGCGGGCAACCGTCGTCGGGGGCGAGGCTGAACCGCAAGACGTCGTTGCCGCCCCGCCCCTCGATCGTTGCTCGGCAGGCACGGGCTTTCAGCAGCTCGGGTGCTGCGGACCCGAGCATCGTCAGCGCCGCGCTGTCCGGGAAGGCAAGCACCGACAGGTCTCGCACCATCCCCGTCCAGCGCACCAGCTGGTCGCCGGCGTCGGAGACGAGACCGTTGCCCAGCCGCCAGTCACGTGGTTCGTCGCCCTTCAGGAAGACCTGCATCCTGTGTCGGCCGGCGCCGAACTCGACCTCGCCGCCGGTCTGGTAGCCGCTCCAGTAGACCGTCGAGTTGCCGTCCCCCACGATGATCGTGTCGGCATTGCCCTTCCCCGGTGCACCCGAGTAGATCGTGGCCGGCCCTGCACCGACCTCGATGACATCGACCTGCTGGTCACCGATGGCCGCCGCGTTGCCGGGATCGCCCGCGGCCTTCACGAAGTCCGGCCCAGGGCCGCCGAGATAGGTATCAGCCCCAGGGCCGAGGAAGGAACGGCCGGAGGACGCTGCCGTCGTGTCCACGACGTCGTCGCCGAACCCGGCGTAGACCTGGCCCGACTTGCCCGTGACGCACACGCGGTCGTTGCCATCGAGGGCGAAGATCACCCGGCTCCCCTTGGTCACGATGACGTCGTCTCCGTCGGTGCCGACCAGGGACATGTCGGGACTGCCGACGAGTGTGGCCGCCTGCCCCTGGCACATCTCCGCCGCCACGGCCGGCACAGGGAGAGCCACGATTCCGACAACAAGACTGGAGGCCAGACCCCCCGCGAGCAACAAGAACTTCATGACAGGTTGGATGCCGGCCAAGGTCGATCGGTTCATTCCGCGTTCTCACCGGCCACGCGCCAATGAGGCGGCGGAAAGACTCACCGAGCTCCTGATGGCGAACCACGCCGACCCAGCAAAGCCAGGACAGTTGGGCATGCACCGAGCGCGCCGTGTGGCGCGCACGGCGGCGACCGACCGTCTAGCCGACCCACCTCAACCGCCCTCGACAGACCCTCGGCTTCAAGACACCATCACAAGCACTAGCCGAGGTGTTGCGTTGACCGCCTGAGCCCGCAGGCATGAGAGTGCGTTGGTCCGCGGTCCTCAGCGCCGGTACTCCACCATGTACAGCGAAGGCAGTTCGGCCCCGAGCCGGGCGACGAGATCGTCCGCTCGCTCATCGAGCTCAGACGTTGCCTCGGCGTGGGCGAACCCAGAGCGCTCCAAGGCAGTGCGGGCATCTGCCCACGCTGTCAGTTCACGAATGTGGTGACCGCTGAGGCGCAGCGCCGTGCCCAGCCACGCAGCGTCCGCGGGCAACACTGTCGCCAGCTCCCACAGAGTGACCAACGAGCCGCTGTCACGCCACAAAAAGCAGATCACGTGGCTGGCAGGCTGCTCCTCGAGATCAACAGACATGGAGAGAACTCCCTTCGTCAGGGACGGCGATGACGCCCGCCGCGTCACGCGGACGCTGGCAAGGACGAGTCTTCGCTTGGTGTCGCCTGTCCGGTCGCCTCAGGGTCCGCCGGAGCAGCGCGCCTCCAGACCAGGACGAAGATCAACACGATCACGATGCCAACGGTGTTGAGGATCGTGATCGACACGGTGACTAGCGGGTCGGCTCCGAAGGGGAAGATCATCATCAGGAGCATCGGGGCGATGTTGCGCACCGCCGTGGTCGCCTCAGCCGCGTGCCGGATTCCCACGTCCTTGACACGAAGACTGGAAACGAGGAGGTAGCCACACCCGAGGCCGATGAACGGACCGGCCAGGGCCGCGATGTAGCTCTCCGTGCCCCATTCCTGCTCGAACAGGCCCCAGTAGGCCACCAGGGTGAAGTTGAGGTTGAACAGGAGGCACAGGATTGCCACCCGAACAGACCACCGCATCAATGGCGGAGTCAGGTCGGGCCACCAAACCCTGAAGCCGCATCCGAGAGCCAGCGGCAGCAGCAAGAAGAGCAGTAGCGGCCACGCCACATCCCAGGCAGAGGTCTTGAGTTGGGCGTCAACCGCGTCGATGGCAAGGGGCAAACCCAAGGGGAGAGCGATGATTGTCGCCACCGTCAGGACGACCAACATCGTGGTGGCTGTGCCGACGTCCGCCTTGGCCAGCCGGGCGAGGATGGGAGCGAACGGCATACCGGCAGACAGGGCTGCGACACAGAACCCGACCTTGATCTCTCCCGGAATGGACGAGGCGATCGTCAGCAAGTAGCCGATGAAGACGAACGGGATGATGACGAAGTTGGTCACCAGCGCCCACGTGGCAATCTTCCAATGGGCGAAGCCCTGCCCCAGCATTTTGCCGATCGGAAGTCTGAGACCCAAACCGAACGAGTTCAAGATGACGAAGAGGACCCCGAACCCGTTGATCAGGACGACGGTGCCGGACTGTGACGTCATGCCGCTTCCCTCTCATGAAGACGACCTTTACCAAACACCCATCTACAGCCCCTTGCACTCACCCCCTGCGGGCGATCCTTACTACGCTCCGAAATCCGCTCAGGAGCCATGACCGAGCTGATCGCGGCAGATCCGGGCGTGGAGCCCACCCTGGCCGCGGCCTGGGACCATCGAGCGGTGGGTGCCCAGGAGATGCGGACCAAGCGGCTGCGGTTGACCCAACCCGTGGCGACCGATTCAGCGGGAGTGTTCGCGATCCTCGGAGACCCGCGCACCGTTGAGCACAACCCGTCCGACCGGCTCGAGGATCGCGGCGAGGCGTCTGAGCTGGTGGCCCGGTGGGTCCGCCACTGGGAAGATCACGGCTTCGGCTATTGGTGCGTCCGCGAGTCCCGTTCGGACCGCATCATCGGCTACGCCGGCGTGAAGCGCATGCTGATCCACGGTCGCCCAGTGCTGAACCTGGTCTATCGCTTCGTGCCAGAGGTGTGGGGACGGGGCTTCGCCACCGAGGCCGCCTCGGCCGTTGTGTCGAGGGCCTTGGACGACATGCCGGCGGAGACCGTCGTGGCCCGCGTGCGACCCGACAACCGCTCCAGCCAGAACGTGGCGCTGAAGGCCGGGCTACAACGCGATGCCGCGATGGACTGCCAGGGGGAGGATGGCCTGGACTGGGCCTTCACGAGCCCAGAGATCCAGTGACGCCGTCCGCGCTGTCGCGCACTATCAGCGGTGCGGGGCCTGGTCGCGGTGCTGGTTCGGAAAACGGCAGCCTGCCTACCCTGACCAGATGTGCCGCGCGGGTCCTGTCACCGACCGGATGGGTTCAGGTTCGTCGGGCCACCACCCAGCCGAAGGCCGCATCCATGCGGATGCCGGAGTCCGTGCGTTCCTGCGCGCGCAGTACCTCCATGGACGACGTACGCAACGCCTGCTCATCACCCGACTCCGTCAGCGGGTACATCATCCCGGTCGATGCCAGCGCGCGATACGCGACCTCGGCGTCGGGGAACTCGCTCACTGAAGTGACGGTGCCTGAGTCGAGAACTTGAAAACCGGCATCGGCCAGCAGTCCCGCGGCGGCACCGGGTTCGGACATTCGCAGTGGCGTGTGCGTCTCAGCTGCATCGACATGAGGTGCCAGGGCTTCACCCAACGCGGCCATGGCCCAGCCGAAATCCCGGGGATCTGACCAGAAGCCGAGCGCCAGCGAACCTCCTGGCCGCAAGACCCGGTGGGCTTCCCTCAACCCGCCATCGTCGGCGTAGACGAACGAGTTCACTCCGGTCACTGCATCGAAGGACGAGTCTTCCAAGGGCATGTTCGTCATGGAGGCGTGGTGGAGTTCGGCCCGCGGGACTCGGCACTTGGCGATCGTCAACAACCCAGCTGCTGCATCAACTCCAACGACGTCGGCGCCGCGGCTCGAGTAGCGATGGAGACCGAGACCCGCTCCACACCCGACGTCGAGCAAGTCTGTCCCAGGACCCAGGTCAAGGGCTGCAGCTAGTTGCTCGTACAACGGGAGGAAGAGTGGCTCCATGAAATAGGCCCAGTCTCGCGCTCGGGAGCTCCACGCGATGCCTGCTTCCTGCCAACCCATGCCGACCTCCGTCGATACGATGGCCTCAACGTAGCCCCGTTCGCCATCGAAGATGTGCGCCTCGGCAAGGCGGGTTTCCTACCTCCTCGGGGCCGTGCGATCCGCCCGACATCGGCACATGGGGGGACAGCGGCATGAACGTGCGATGCCTGGGCTGGGCACGCGGATGTGGGCTCACATGGGGGCTGTGACCTGTTGCTGCCACACATGGTGAACGTTGAGGGGCGCTCGCTCAGGCTCTTCCGGGATGTCGTCACCGAAGACGGCGTGGAGCATGGGATGTACGACGGGGTGCAATCGCTCCTCGGCAAAGCGGTCCCAGTCCGCTTCTGAGTCCCACACGTCGATGTAGCGAAGTCCCCCTTCTGGCCGTTCCAGGGCGATGTGAACGATCAGTCCCGGCGCCTGCTCGGGACCGAGGTCTGTGACGATGCGGTCGTAGGTCGCCGCGTCGATCGGCACGTCTTGGATGAATGCGTAGGTCATGTCCGGCTCCTCATTGACCCGAAGGGTCTTCGGATCAACTATGATGAGTGCTTATGACGGTGTCAAGAGAGGGAGAAACGGGTAGCCGCCCCTATGCGAGCGAGATCCGGCGTCGCCGCTCGGCGGAGACCCGTCGGCGCATCCTCGACCGCGCCCGCGACCTCGTTGTCGAGAGGGGATACGCCGGCACCACCGTCGCCGAGGTGGCTCGACGCGCCGGCGTACACGTCGACACGGTCTATGCGCTCGTGGGACGCAAGCCGGTGATCCTGCATGAACTCGTGGAAAACGCGATCTCAGGAACCGACCACGCCGTTGACCCACTGGAACGCGACTACGTGCAGGCGATGCGCGCGGAACCAGACGCTGGGCGGAAGCTGGACCTCTACGCCGGCGCCATGAGCCGGATCCATGAACGCCTCGCCCCGCTGTTCCTTGCGCTCCGCGACGCATCGCGAGCTGACCCCGAAGCCGGGCGGATCTGGTCGGCGATCAGCGAACGCCGTGCCCTCAACATGAGGAGGCTCGCTGACGATCTCCTGAGCACGGGCCAGATCCGCCCAGACCTGACACTCGACCAGGTAGCCGACCTCATCTGGGTCACCAACAGCCCAGACGTCCACCAACTACTCGTTCAGGACCGCGGCTGGACCCCCGAGCGATACCAAGCGTGGCTGGCCGACTCATGGCGTCGACTCCTGCTCACCCATCCATAACACCCACCCGGGCCGCCATCGAGCGGGGACTAACCGCGTCCGCGAGGCGCCAACGCGCACCCCTGTGTGCCCCACCTGCGCCCAGCGAGCGCGCCGCCTCCGCATGCACCAGTGCAGCGAGGGCTGGCACCTGAGCGAAGATCCGTTGCGCGAGCCTCCGGTGGCGCCGACGTCGTACGGGATCGAGAGGGAGGTGACTCGCCGGCGGACGGACACTGCCGAGGGCGCGCCAGCGCCGCCCGCAGGCCCGCGCTCAGCGCGTCGCTGGCGGCTGACGTGAGCGGAACCGACTTGTCGCGGCACTCAGGGGTGGTCGCAGGTCTAGCCTGATGGCCGTGCCCGAACTCCAACGTCCGCTGCGCTTGGCCATCGTTGATGACTACGCCGTGGTCGTCGCCGGGGTGGCGTCTTTCCTCAAGGCCGAGCGCATCGACGTGGTCGAGACCGGTGCGACCACGCCTGTCATCTCGGACGTCGACATCGTGCTGTACGACACCTTCGGCCAGGTCCAGGGCAAGGGCATCGACCTTGAGGACTTCGTTCGCGACAGCCGTGGCGCCAAAGTGGTCATCTACAGCTGGAACCTGAAACCACAGCTCATCGAGGAAGCGCTGGCCAGCGGCGCCAGAGGCTACCTGTCCAAGGTGCTGACCGGACCCGCACTCGTCCGAGCGCTCGAGCGGATCATGCAAGGCGAAGTTGTCGTCCTGGCTGGGGACTTCGAGACGAGTGCAGGCGGAGTCGGAGACTGGCCGGGGCGCGACGAAGGGCTGACGCCCCGCGAGGCCGAGGTCCTCGCACTCATCACCCAAGGCCTGAGCAACAAGGAGATCGCAGCCCGCGTGTACCTCAGCATCAACTCCATCAAGACCTACATCCGTTCTGCCTACCGCAAGATCGACGCCTCCAGCCGCACCCAAGCGGCCATCTGGGGTCTTGAGCACGGCTTCAAGCCGGACAGCCTGCGCACCGTCGACCCTGCCCTCCTGGTGCGCCCGGCGCCCGACACTCCCTTCTAGGGGCCTACGCGTCGAGCAGGACTACTCGGTGTTCCAGTCAGTTGGTGTCGCCGGTCCGTGCCTCAGTTGGCCGTTTCCCGACTGGAATCCGGCCCAGGGGTGCTGGGGAAGCCCGCCTGGATACCCCAGGCCACCGCCTGGCTGCGAGTCGACGCATCAATCTTCCGGTACGCCGACCTGATGTAGGTCTTGACCGAGTTGATGCTCAGGTAGAGCTCATCCGCGATGTCCTGATTGCTGAAGCCCCGAGTGACAAGGACGAGCACGGTCGACTCGCGAGGGCTCAGTCCGACCTCCTGGCCGAGGAAGTCGGTAGCTTCCCACTCCTGCGCGATGTGGCTGTCCTCGAGAGTGCCGGCGATGGCCTCCCTGATGACCTGGACGAAGTCAGCGTCGGCGATGTCGAGGGCGATGCTCCACTCCACCCCGTGAGCCCTCGCTTGCGCTCCGAGCTCGGGGCGCAGGGTGCGGTCGATGGCAATGACGATGGTGGACGTGTCCTTGACCCAGACGTCGAGCTCGGCGGTGTCACCGTCGCGCATGCAGATGACGTCGAACAGGACCACGTCTGGGTCGGCGACGGACGGTCCGGAGGTGGTCAGCGTGAAGGGGGCCGAGACGCCCGCGAGCATGGCACGGAGGCCGAGCTCGACGACGCGCTGAGTCGTGACGATCTGTACCCAGACCACGTCCTGGTTCGCCTCCACACGCTGAGTGTCGAGGATCCCGGGGATGACGCGCTTCACCCCTGGCTACCCCAGACCTAGCAAGACATCGCCCACCGTTCGTGCTGGATGGACGATGCCCCGAGGCTGAGGAGTGAAACGATCACCCTCGCGCTCCGCACGCTATGTCGCCGGGCACCAACTGACCACCCCCGCAAGGACCCAACGCAGCCCACACCACTCAGTCCCACGTTCCGGAGGTCCTGGCCGGTGTGATCGAGGACCTGATGTCCGAGAACCCGCTGCACCGTTCGGACCCATGAGATGGCCCGGGCTGGCGATCGGTCTCGCCCAGGCCGTGTACGGCGAGTCGGCCTTGGACGACGACGGAGTGGTCACGCTCAGCGATCCGGCCCCGCAGGACCCCGCACCCACGGTCGGTGTCAACCGGGCCTCACAGCTCGAGGACTGAGGATCCCCGGCTGGGAGCGATGTCGACGACGTAGCCCTCCAGCTGCTCCACGAGACCGCGGTCGTCGCGGACTCCTCGACCGACGAGGAGGACCGAGTGCTCGTGTCCGTGATGGTCGATGACGCGGTGGTAGCAGGTGAAGGGGGTCGCGGCTCGCATGGCGTGGTCGAGAGCCTCATAGACCCCGGAACGGTCCTCGGGGTGCAGGTGGGCAAGCAGGATCGCGGTGCTGGGCGTGACGTCGCCGCGCTGCAGCCCGTGCAGGGCGTACATCCCGTCCGACCACGACCAGTGGTCGCCCAGGACGCTGTAGGTGAAGTACCCGACGGGTGGCGGGCCTTCGTTGTCGTGGAATGCGGGGGTCATCAGCGTTCTGGTCTCGTCTCGAGGTGGTCGTGGAACGTCCGAACCCCGGCGCGGTGGACCGGGGGTCGGATCCGCGCCGGGGTTCGGGTTCTCATGGAGGTGCGTGACGCCAGGCGTCAGGCGCCTCTTGTCAGATGCCCAGGTTCAGGGCGTCGAGGATCTGCCCGAGCAGGTCGTTCAGCTGGCCGAGCAGCCCGGCGAGCGGGCCGCCGTCGAGCAGGCCGGTGATGGCGCACAGCAGGTTGCCCAGCAGGTTGCCGGCTCCGGTGGCGGCGACGATGTCGAGCACGACCTTGTCGAGGTGGACCTGCAGGCCGAGGAGGTCGAGGTCGAGCGGCCCGAGCACGAGATGCAGGACGTCGCAGGCTGCCAGGCCCGATGCCGACCGCGAGGTCAGCCCCGAGAGGGACTGCCCGTTGATCTTCTTGACCTGCAGCGTGCGCAGCGCCGTGAAGGTCTCCTTGCTGCCGTCGGCGTGGGTCACCACGCCGTCCACGACGCCCTTGACCTGCTGCTTGCCGTCCTTCTTGACGAACTTGAGCGGGGTGAAGCTGCCGGTGACCTTGCTGCCGTCGGAGGCCGTGCCGACGAGCTTCGAGGTCAGCTTGCCGTTGACGTTCTTGGCGACGGTCCCGCGGGTCGCAGTCTCGCTGCCACCACTGACGGCCGTGGCCGCGGACGAGAACCCTCCGAGCGTGGTCATGATGGCCAGGACCAGCGTTGCTGCCAGCACCGCGAACGGTGTCCTGGACTTCTGGGTGCCGAGAAACATGGGTGCGTACCCCTCCTGATCGGCCCGAGTTCTTCGGGCGACGACGGTGCGCAGCCTGGGTGTGGCCACGCACCCCCATGACGGTCTGCCGACCAGGGATGACGCGCCTCGAGGCGCGGGCGGCGACGCCTCGACCGTCACCCGGAGCCGCCTACAGTGCCGCAGTGAGGCACTGCTGCGGGGTGGCCCGCGTCATGCGACGGTCCTCCGCGAGTCACAGGTGCGGACCGGTCTGCCCGATCGTGGGCTGGCCGGAGGCCGAGCGGGCACCAGTGGCGAAATGGTGGGCTGGAATTCCCGGACGAGCGCCCGACGAATGGGACGCCGAAGGAGGGGGCGCGGGCGTGGCGACCGAGGCCCTGCCTGTGAGTGATTGGCCCAGGCGTCGGGGAAGCGTCCCTAGGGGTGGTCTGCACGCCATCAGTTCCTACTAGCGTGGCTGGCGGACCGGGGGATGACACCAACTCCCTTGGAGGGGCACCAGATGAGCGCGATGTGGGACTACCGAGACTCGGCCTGGACCGATGGGTTCGACCTGGCCGGCTACGACGTCCAGGCGACCGACGGTTCGATCGGCAGCGTCGACGCGGCGACCAACGGGGTGTCAGACGCCTACCTCGTCGTCGACACCGGCATCTGGATCTTCGGCAAGAAGCGCGTGATCCCGGCCGGCGTGGTCAGCGCCGTCGAGCACGACAGCAAGACGATCTTCGTGATCCTGACCAAGGACCAGGTCAAGGCGGCCCCCGACTACGACGCGGCGGCGTGGAACGACGAGTCGCGTGACCGGCAGGGGGACTACTACCGGGCCTACCAGCAGTACTGACCCCGGTGTTGTCTCGCGGCCGCGTCATGTCACCCACGATCGGCCGTCATAGGGGTGGGACGGAACCACCAGATACCCCACCCGGGGGTGCCTCCGCCGTGCCTCCCTTCCGAGGGAAGGAAGCGGAGCCCGGGTGGGGTCCGTGCTCATACCCTGCGTGATGCCCACTCCTGAACGTGAGCTCAGCCCCGCGAGCCCCGCTCACGCATCAGAGCCTCGTACACCCCGACGTACCCCTGGCACATCGCCTCGGCTGAGAATCGTGCGGCCTGCCGACGACACTCGTCGGGGTCGATCTCAGCGATGCGCTCGGCCGCCTTGCCCATCTCGTCGACGTCGTCGCAGATGAACCCCGTGACCCCGTCCTCGATCACCTCAGGCACCGAACCGCGCCGCAGCGCGATGACGGGTGTGCCGGCGGCCAGGGACTCGATCATGACCAGGCCGAACGGCTCCGGCCAGTCGCTGGGGAAGAGCGTGGCTCGGGCTCCGGCGTAGAACTCGGCCTTCTGGTGCTCCTCGATCTCCCCGATGAAGTCGACGCCGTGGCCCATGTGGGGCTTGACCTCTTCCTCGTAGTAGACCTCGTCGAGCGGGTCGACCTTGGCGGCCATGCGGAGCGGCAGCCCCGACCGTCGCGCGACCTCGATGGCCGCGAGCGGGCCCTTCTCCTCGGCGATGCGACCGACGAAGGCGAGGTAGCCGTCGGAGTCGTGCGGAACGTCGCTGTACGCCGACAGGTCGAGGCCGTTGTACACCGTGGCCGCCCACGTGAGGTCGAGGTCGGCCACCGCT
Source organism: uncultured Actinomycetota bacterium (assembly GCA_963708915.1). Taxonomy (GTDB): domain Bacteria; phylum Actinomycetota; class Actinomycetes; order Propionibacteriales; family Nocardioidaceae; genus Nocardioides. Next base: position 2,045,702 of record CAVPUJ010000001.1, on the reverse strand, counting down.
CGCCTCTGGTCGTCGCTGATCGAGACCAGGGGGACGGTGCCGTAACGAGGCAGGAGGTCCCGCAGGAAGTCGAGGTCGAGCCGGCCGTGCATCGTCAGGACGGTGGGTACCTGCGAGAGGAGCGTGAAGGGGTAGGTCCAGATGTCGAGGTGGGAGTGCACGACGTCGAACTCGTCCTGCCGCGCGTAGAGCTCGGCCAACATCTGGAGGTGCAGGTGCGGGGCGAGGTCCGTCAGCTCCTCGCGGCTGAACCGGGTGCGCAACGGCTCGCCGTACGCCTCAAGCACCGCGTCCGTCTCCGAGGTCTCGGGCGCGAACAGGGTCACCTCGTGACCCAGCGCCACCAGACCGTCACACAGCGTGGCGATCACCCGCTCGGTCCCGCCGTAGGCGCCCGGAGGGACGGCCTCGTAGAGCGGAGCGACCTGCGCGATCCTCATGCGGGCACGGAGTTCGAGCGTGCGGCCGGCTGCGCCGGTGGGCCGCCGGGTCCGGTTCGTGACGGCTCCGCGACAGCGAACAGGTGTCCCATCCTGGCGCGGTAGCCGTGGTGGCAGGTCTGACACGCCAGGTTGCCGGTGGCCTCGACGACCATCGGTCGTCCGCAGTCCGGGCACGGCACTTCGAAAATGGTGCTCATGGCAATCTCCCTCAATCTCGCCCCGGTCCTGCTCCCTGACGTTGAAGTTAGTGGAGTGCTACCCGGCTCCGATTCACCCCGATGTGCATCATCTGGCCGGCTTGTGCAGAGTGGAGGGATGTCTGAGCTCCATCTCTCGGCAGGCACGGTCCCGACCAGCGATCGCCACGATCTCGTCACCGTGGACGGTCGCAGCTTCGCCATCAGCGGCGAGACGGGAGACATGTCCGGCCCGACCCAAGGCTTGATCTACGACGACCTGCGCCACCTGAGCCGCCTACGGGTCACCGTCACCGGCGGACGGGTCGAGCTGCTGGCCGCCAGCACGCCCACGCCGTTCTCCGCCGTGGTCGTCTCGCGGGTGGTCACGAGTGTCGACGGGCGAGCCAGCGACACCGGCGACGCGGGCGACGCCGTGCGGGGTGACGTCGCGGAGGTCCTGGTGATCCGCCGCCGGTGGCTCGCGGGCAGCCTGGTCGAGGAGCTGACCCTGCGCAACCCGCACCCGCTGCCCGTCAGCGTGCACCTCGAGCTGGAGGTCGCCGCCGACTTCGCGCACGTCTTCGACGTCAAGAGCGGATCCAGCGACGAGGAGCCCGCCAAGCCGGAGGCAGACTCGCCTGGCCGGTGGACGCTGCGCTCGCCGCACGACGATCAGGACCGCACCGAGGTCGTGCTGCAACCGGAGCCGGACAAGGTCGACCTTCTGCGCGGTACGGCGGGGTGGCGCCTGAGCATCCCGGGACGGGACGAGGTCAAGGTCGCCGTCACCGTCCAGCCCGTCTCGGCGGGCGTGCCCGCCGAGCTCGAGCGACCGTCCGAGCTGGCGCGGGGAGTGGCGATCCGGGACCTCCAGGCCTGGCGGACGTCCGTACCGGCCGTGGTCTCGCTCGACCCCCGCCTGCCTACCGCGGTCGACCAAGCCCTGGCCGACCTGGCCGCCCTGCGAATCATCGACCGCGAGCACCCTGACCGCGCCGTCGTCGCCGCCGGGGCACCGTGGTTCATGACGCTGTTCGGCCGCGACTCGTTGCTGACCGCCTGGATGACCCTGCCCTTCGACGGATCCCTCGCCGGAGGGGTCCTGGCCAGCCTGGCGGACCTCCAGGGCCGCGAGGACGACCCGGCGTCCGAGGAGCAGCCGGGCCGGATCCTGCACGAGCTGCGCCGGCATGGCGGCAGCGGCGCCTTCTCCTCCCGCAACCGGTACTACGGCACGGTCGACGCGACGCCGCTCTTCGTCGGGCTGACGGCCGAGGCGTGGCGGTGGCGGGCGATCGACGAGGCGACCCTCCGCGGCCTCGCGCCGGCCGTCGGTCGTGCCATCGACTGGATCATCGGCCCGGGTGACTCCGACGGGGACGGTTTCGTCGACTATCGCCGTCGTGACGCCCGCGGGCTCGCGAACCAGGGGTGGAAGGACTCCTGGGACGGCATCACCCGGGCTGACGGGACGGTGCCGACCGCACCCCTGGCCCTGGTCGAGGTCCAGGGATACGTGTACGCCGCGCTGCAGGGTGCCGCGACCCTGGCGGACGTGGTCGACATCGGCCACCGCGCCACCGACCTGCGGCGACGTGCCGAGGAGCTCAAGGGTCGGTTCAACGAGATCTTCTGGGACCGTCGGGGCTGGTTCGTGCTGGGCCTGGACTCCGACGGCCGACCCATCGACTCGCTCACCACGAACCCCGGGCACGCGCTGTGGTCGGGGATCGCCGACGAGGACAAGGCCGCGCAGTACGTCGAACGGCTCGTCGACGCGGACCTCTGGACCGGCTGGGGGCTGCGCACGCTCGCCCGTTCGATGGCCGCCTACGACCCGCTGAGCTACCACAACGGTTCCGTCTGGCCGCACGACACCGCCCTCTGCGTCGCGGGCGCGGCTCGCTACGGGCGGTGGGACGCCGTCGACCTGTTCGTCGACGGCGCGCTCGAGGCGACCCGCCACTTCGAGGGCCGCCCGCCCGGAGCTCTTCGCCGGGGTGGCACGCGACGACGTCGCCATGCCGGTGGCCTACCCGTCGTCGTGCTCACCACAGGCGTGGTCCTCAGCGTCGGTGCTGCTGCTCGTGCGGACGATGCTGGGTCTCGAGCCGACAGCCGACCGGTCCGGGGTCGAGCTGGTACGCTCCGACCTGTCCGGAGTCCCGGACGTGACGCTCGAGCGCCTCGAGTTCGGCGGAAGGCCGATGTCGGTCAGCGTGCAAGACGGCCACGGTCGGGTGACGCTGCACCCGTCCCTGGCCGTCTCCTCCTGACGAGACCGCTGACTGACCGGCTGGAGACCCGGGCTCGTCCCATCGGGCTGCCAACAGCAGCACGGGCGGACGCGCGGTCCCTCTCCAGGTCGGTGACGTGGAACGTGGCATCGTCGAGGCGATGAGCGACAAGCTGATGGCCGATGGCATGTACTTCGTCGGCATCGACGTGATCGGCGACAAGGTCTTGGAGATCAACGCAGAGAGTCCCGGGGGAGCCGGCCATCGACCTTGGTCGAGGGGCGCTCCGAGTTCTGCCCCACCATCATCGAGGCTAGGCGTCCGGCGCGGACGCGGCGGAGAAGCCTCAGTACGAGCTGTAGGGGCTGTAGTAGTCCCCGTGTTGGGTACGCGAGTCGTCGTTCCAGGTGTCGGCGTCGTAGTCGGGCGCGCCCTTGATCTGGTCCTTGGTCATGGCCACGTGGACCTTCTTGTCATCGTGCACGACCGATGTGATCGCGCCGGCCGGGATGAGGCGCTTCTTGCCGAAGATCCAGAAGCCCGTGTCCACGACGACGTAGGCGTCGGACACTTCGTTGGTGGCCCGATCGACGCTGCCGATGGAGCCGTCGGTGGCTTCGACGTCGTACCCGGCCAGGTCATGGCCGTCGGTCCACGTCGAGTCGCGGTAGTCCCACATGCTGCTCATGAGTACCTCCCCTGTCTCCGGGTGTTTCCCGGATGAGGAATCGACGTTACGAGGGGCGTGGGGTCGACGGCTCACCCCGATGGGTTCACCCAAACGGGCAGGAACGCACCAGCCTCCAGGAGAGATCCAGGGCCTCTGACCTGGGGCTTCGAGTTGTCGGAATCGAACCACGACGGGGGTCGGGTCCCAGCTGCCGGACGCACAAGGAGGGCGGGATCGATGGTGCGCAGCGAGTCGCCGGCTCCGTCCGCGCTGGACTCGAAGTCCCCGACCAGGACGACGATCTCAACGGCTTTGATCCGCTCGAGAGCATCGCCGATGGCGGGTCCGGTGAGCACCTTGGACAGATAGCCGCTGGCGCCCGGCCAGCACGGCCAGCACGGCCAGCACGGCCGCAGGGCCCGGGAACGCAGAAGCCCCAGGAGAGGTTCAGGGCCTCTGGCCTGGGGCTTCGAGCTGAGCCGCCTGTCGGAATCGAACCGACGACCTATTCATTACGAGTGAATCGCTCTACCGACTGAGCTAAGGCGGCGCGCTGCCCGGACGGTCTGCGTACCGAGGCACGTCAGGTCCGGGCAACCCGCCGAGGATAACGGAGACGCCGGAGGCTCGCCGAATCCAGGTCGGCGTCCGTCAGGCGGCGACGAGGGCCGGCTGGTCGGCGTGACCGGTGGAGCCGGTGAGCCAGGTCTGCTCGGAGCCGCACCAGCAGACGTAGCTGACCAGGATGCCGTGGTCGGTGTTGGTCACGCCGTGGATCTGGCTCGGGAAGATGAGCTGGGTCCGGTCGCAGGCGGTGCAGTGACGGTCGAACATGGGGTGACCTCCCTCAGGTCTGAGCGGAAACGCTGACAGGGTCAATCCTGGGGCCTGACGAGTCATAGGGGTAGCCTCTCTTTCCGAGGCTTGCCCTAGGGAGAACCTATGCTTTCGCTGCACCAGCTCCGCTGCTTCCTGACCGTCTACGAGCTCGGCTCGCTGACCGCGGCGGCCGAAGAGCTCGGCTACGCGCAGCCGTCGATCTCCGAGCAGATCCGTACCCTGGAGAAGTCGATCGGGCTACAGCTCTTCCGCCGCGTCGGCCGGGGTGTGGTGCCGACCACCGTCGCGGACACCCTGCGTCCGCACGCCGAGGCGACCATCGCCGCGGCCGAGGAGGCGCTTCGGGCGGTCCAGCAGGTCAAGGCGTTCGAGACCGGGACGATCCGGTTCGGGATGTTCGGCAGCGCCCGTCTCTACGTCAGCGCGACCCTGGTCACCGACGTGCTCGAGCGCTACCCCGGCGTCCGCGTCGAGATCATCGGCCTGAACTCCTCCGAGGTGCTCGAGGACCTGCGGCGCGGCCGGATCGAGGCCGCCCTGATCGCCGCCCCACCGACCAGCGAGGGTCTCGAGGTGCTCCCGGTCGCGCGCGACGAGCTGGTCTACGTGTCCATGGACCCGGAACGTACGGCCACCCCGGTCACCGCCCGCCGGCTCGCCGAGGCCCAGCTGGTGATGGCCGACACCAGCTACCGCGCGACGGACTCGATGCGGCTGGCGCTGCGCAGGATGCTGCACGAGGCCGGCCACAACCCGCAGACCCGGATCGAGGTCGAGGACGTCGAGACCGCGATCGAGCTGACCGGTCGCGGGCTGGCCGACACCGTGGTGCACCGAGGTGCGGCCACCGAGCTGGTGCCCCGGCTCGCGCCTGGCGCGACCTGGACTGTGCTCCGGCCGCGTCAGTACGAGACGTTCGCGATCGTGCACCGTGTCAACGCGACGCTCTCCCCCGCCGCCCAGCTGATGATCGAGCTCGCGGTCGCCCGGATCAGGGCGGTGGCCGAACCGATCCGCTGAGCTCGCCGGACTCAGGGCGTACGCCCAACCCCCTGGTCGTCAGCAGGTCAACCCGTCGCGCGGGACCTTGCCCTCGATGAGGTAGGACTCGACGGCCACGCTGGTGCACTCGTTGCCGGCGTTGTAGCCGGTGTGGCCGTCGCCGTCACGGGTGACCAGCACCCCGGAGTCCAGCTGCGAGGCGAGTGCTTCGGCCCAGGCGTACGGCGTCGCAGGGTCACGGGTGGTGCCGACCACGACGATGGGGGCGGCCCCCGCGGCGTCGATGGTGAGCGGCTCGGGGTCGAGCCCACGGGCCGCCGGCCAGCCTCGGCACGAGATCAAGCCCCAGGCGTAGATGCGGCCGAAGGTCGGCGAGGCCTTCTCGAACTCCGGGATCTCGCCCGGCACCTGGGCCGGTCGGATCCCCGACGGGTCGTCGAGGCAGCTGATCGCGGGGAACGCCTCCATGGTGTTGTCGGCGTACCCGCCGTCGGAGTCCCGCGAGGCGTACGCGTCGGCGAGCTGCAGCAGCACCGAGCCGTCACCGTCGAAGGCCGCCTGGAGGCCCTGGCTGAGCAGGATCCAGTAGTCGCGGTTGTAGAGCGGCGTGATGATGCCGTAGACCGCCAGGCCGGCCGTGAGGTCGCGGTCACCCACGACGAGCGGCTCGTCGTCGACCTGGTCGATGAGGTCGCGGATGCGTTGCAGCCCCTCGTCGACGGTGCTGCCCAGGAAGCAGGAGTCGGTCGAGTCGATGCAGTTCTGGACGTACGCGGTCAGCGCGGTCTCGAAGCCGGCGGCCTGCGTCAGGGCCTCCTCGCGGACCGTGAGCGTGGGGTCGACGGCGCCGTCGAGCACGAGACGTCCGACCCGCTCGGGGAACAGCTCGGCGTACGTCGACCCGAGCTGCGTGCCGTACGAGGCGCCGTAGTAGGTCATCACCTGCTCGCCGAGGGCCGCGCGGAGCACGTCCATGTCGCGGGCGGTCTCGACGGTGGAGATGTGGGAGGCGAGACCGGGACTCGACTCCTCGCAGCCACGGCCCATGCTGCGCGACGTGCGGACGTAGGCGCGCGTCTCGACGGGTGTCTCGGGCTCCGGGTCACCCGAGAGGTAGTCGTCGAGGGCCCCGTCGGTCAGGCAGTCGACCGGGCTGCTCTGCCCGGTGCCGCGCGGGTCGAAGCCGATGATGTCGAAGTACGTCAGGAACGGACGGCGGAAGTACGAGCCGGCGTTGCTCGCCATCGACGACCCGCCCACGCCCGGTCCGCCGGGGTTGACCACCAGGGAGGTCACCTTGTCGTCCTGGTCGTCGGCCGGCCGGCGCAGGACGTGGATGCCGATCGTCTCGCCCGTGGGATCGGCGTAGTCGAGGGGCACCGTGAGGGTCGCGCACTCGTCGCCGTCGCCGCAGTCGGACCAGTCGAGGTCCTGGGAGTAGAACCGCTCGAGGGCGGGGTCGGGCGCCTCCTCGGCCGCTGGCGTGCTCGCGGACGCGACGGGAGGTACGGGCTCGTAGGCGTTGGCGGCGCTGTCCCGGCTGAGGAAGAAGCTCACGGCCACCCCGACCACCCCGAGCACCAGGGCCAGCACGAGCAGCCAGGCGACGACCTTCCTCATCGGCTGCCCTCGGGGACCTTGAGCGCGAGCATCATGCTCTCGAGCGCCAGCGGCACCGGGACGTTGAACTCCAGCATCTGCTCGCGGGCCTGGAAGATCCAGCCGATCCGTCGCAGGTTGAGCTCGGGCGTCGAGCCGCGCACGACCTCGGCGACGTCGCCACGGATCTCCTCGTTGACCAGCGGACCCGTCGCCCCGGTCGCCTCCGCGATGGCGTCGCGGTAGACCGACACGAGGTCCATCAGGCCACGGTCGACGACGTCGAGCTGGCGGCGCTTGGCCCGGGTCTTCTGGGCGCGCTCGAGAGCGGCCAGGGCCGGCGCGTACTCGCGCGGGCGGCGGCCGCGCTCGACCACGCCGTACGCCACGTCCAGGTCGGCCTTCTCTCGCTCGTCGAGCCGCGTGGTGATCAGGTCGGCTTCCTCCTTGGTCACCTCCGCCAGGTTGGTGGCGGCCGTCATGCAGGCGCCCAGGCTGGTCAACCTCGCCGGGATCGTGACGACCTCGCGGCGGCGGTTGCGGGTGGCCTCGTCGCGGGCGAGCGCCCGGGCCCGGCCGATGTGGCCCTGGCTGGCGCGGGCGGCGTACGCCGCCAGGCCGTCCGCCACACCGTCCTGGCGGACCAGGAAGGCCGCCACGTCCTCCGCCGTCGGCGTGGCCAGGGTGAGCAGGCGACACCGGGAGCGGATCGTGGGCAGCACGTCCTCGACGGTGGGCGCGCACAACATCCACACGGTGCGCTCGGTCGGTTCCTCGATGGCCTTGAGGAGGGCGTTGCAGGCGTGCTCGGTCAGCCGGTCGGCGTCCTCGACGATCATGATCTGCCAGCGCCTCCCGGCGGGGGCGAGGGCGGAGCGGCGGACCAGGTCGCGGACCTCGTCGACGCCGATCGAGAGCTTCTCGGTGCGGACGACGGTGACGTCGGCGTGGGTGCCGGTCGCGATCGTGTGGCAGGCGTGGCACTCACCGCAGCCTCCCTGCTCGCACTGGAGCGCCGCGGCCAGGGCGAGGGCGGCGTTGGAGCGCCCGGAGCCGGGCGGACCCGTGAACAGCCAGGCGTGGCTCATCCCCTGGCCGGACACTGCCGTCTTCATCACCTCGACCGCGTGGGCCTGTCCCACGAGGTCGTCCCAGACGGTCATTCCTTCTTGGCCTGGCCGAGGAGGGGCTGGACGGCGGCCTGCACGGCGGCGGCCACCAGGTTGACCGGCAGCCGGGCGTCGAGCACCAGGTAGTGCTCGGGGTCGCGGGCGGCCAGGTCGAGGTAGGCCCGGCGCACCCGCTCGTGGAACTCCACGGACTCGCCCTCGATCCGGTCGCGCTCGGCGAACCGGCCCAGCCCGTGGTCGGGCTCGAGGTCGAGGACGACGGTCAGGTGCGGCCGCAGGTCGTGGGTGGCCCAGCGCGCCACGTGCTCGACCTCGGCGAGCTCGAGCGGGCGGCCGGCGCCCTGGTAGGCGAGCATCGAGTCGACGTAGCGGTCGGTGATCACCACCTCGCCGCGGTCGAGCGCCGGCTGCACCACCTGACGGATGTGCTCGGCCTTGTCGGCGGCGTACAGCAGGGACTCCGTGCGGTCCGACAGCTCCCCTGTCGACGGGCTGAGCACGATGTCGCGCAGGATCCGGCCCACCTCGGTGTCCCCGGGCTCGAACGTCAGCCGGACGCCGTAGCCCTCGGACTCCAGCCACTCGCCCAGGGCCTTCGACTGCGTGGACTTGCCGGAGCCGTCGCCGCCCTCGAAGCAGACGAAGACGCCGACGCTGGAGTAGAGACCCATGGTGCGCCCGACGCTACCGGGGCGCACCCACGATCGACCCGTCAGGTGATGGTGATCGGGGCGCCGTTGGACACCAGCTTCCAGTCGAGGGAGGCGAAGGCGGCTGGGTCGATCACGTGGTTGGCGACCACCCAGTCGATGAGCAGCTGCCGGATCTCGACCTGCCGGTTGTAGACGACCGGGGCGGTCTTGATGTGCGGGAAGTTGCCGCCACCCGACTGCCGGTAGTTGTTGACCGCCATCACGAACTGCTGGGCCGGGTCGAGAGGAGCGCCGTCGTAGGTCAGGTTGGCGATCCGCGAGCCGACCGGCTTGGCGAGGTCGATGTCGTAGGCCAGCTTGCCGTCGAGGCCCGCGACGATGTCGTAGTTGTAGTCCGGGGTGCCGCCCGGCGCGAGGTCGCTCGGAGCGTTGGTCACGTCGGCGATCGGCGACGGGCCCGGCGTTCATGACCGGCTTGAAGTAGTTGGCCGAGAACTCCAGGTAGTCGCGGACCTGGGCACCCGTCACCCTGCTCGCGAGCAGGGTGTTGTCGAAGATGTAGAGACCCGCCACGTCGCGGATCGTGACGTCACCCTCGGGGAACGACGCAGCCCGGTTGAACGGCGCCGCGATCGAGATCACCGGGAAGGGCCGCGTCGGCGCCCGTCAGCGCCTGCCTTGACGGTCAGGGCCTGCACGATAGTTGACGAAGTCGATGATCGGGACGTCCTCGACGACCGCGCGGGTCGCGGCCATCGCGACCGCCGACGTCCCGACGACCGAGTTCACGTAGGCGACCACGGTGTCGTGCTGCTCCCGGACGGCGGACTCAACGGCGGGGTCGGCCGCCGCGGTGTTGGTCGGCAGGGTCTTGGAGGTGATCTTCTTCAGGCTCCACCGGTTGCCGTGCCGCTCGAGGTCCATGTCGAAGACCGCGACCTTCTTGCCCCAGAACAAGGGCTCGCACAGCACGACCTTCTTGTTCTTGGTGACCAGGCTGGCGACCTCCCGCATCCCGATGTCGATGTGAGCGTGGCCGACCAGGATGGCGTCGACGTCGGCAACCTGCTCGGCGACGAGGGTGGCGGCGTTCTCGGGGTACGGCAGCGCGTCACCGTACGACGACGACGTGTCCGCGCCGGAGTGCGGCCGAGATCACCACGATGTCGCAGCCCTTGGCCTTGAGCTGCGGGACGAACTTCTTGGCCTGCTCGACGAGCCCGGGGAACTCCATCTTCCCCTCGACGTTGGCCTTGTCCCAGATCGCGATACCGGGGTTGGTCAGGCCGAGGATGCCGACCTTGAGGTCCGGGCCGCGGTCGGATCTTGATCCGCTTGATGACGTACGGCGGGAAGACCGGTCGCTTGGTCGACGGGGTCGACCGCGTTGGCGCCCAGCAGCGGGAAGTTCAGCTGGGACTCGAAGGTACGGAGCAGCGGGATGCCGTAGTTGAACTCGTGGTTGCCGAGTGCGGCGGCGTCGTACCCGATCAGGTTCATCGCCCGCGCCATCGGGTGGATGACGTTGCCGCCGATGGGCTGGACCCTGGCGTAGTAGTAGGCGAGCGGCGTGCCCTGGATCGTGTCGCCCGCGTCGAGGGTGAGCACCGCTTGGCCGCGGGCGAGCCGCGCGCTCGCGGTCGATGACCGTCTTGACCTTGGCCACGCCGATGTCGTTGTGGGCCGCGTCGTCGAACTCGGCGTTCTTGAAGTAGTCCCAGTTGTAGACGTTGCCGTGCAGGTCGGTCGTGCCGAGCACGGTCAGCGTCAGCTTGCGGGTGGTGCTGCCACCGGCGCCCGCCTGCAGCAGGGGCGCCGGTCGCGACGGCGGCGGTGGTGGCGATGCCGGCGGCGGCTGCTCCGGAGACGACGGTGCGCGGCGCTGGGGCTGCTGGGGCGTGGTCATGTAGGGGTTCCCTCCCGAGATCGAGTTCGCCTCGTTGTCTACCAGACGCCCGGACTCACCCCGACGACGGGAGCGGGGAACCGTGCGCGACGACTAGCGTGCGATGGTGACTGCGACGACGGCTCGGCCGGTCCTGATCAGGTCCGACAAGCTGATGCTCGGGGGGGCCGCGGCCCTCATCGTGTTGGCAGGGCTGGCGCACTACGGCGGGTGGGCGAGCGGGCTGGGCTTCGTGCTGTCGGCCGCGGCGATGAGCGTGCTGGCAACACTCGTGGGCCGCTCGGTCGAGCAGCTGGGCGACCGCTTCGGCCCCGGTGCCACCGGTGTGCTGCAGTCGGCGCTGGGCAACCTGCCCGAGCTGTTCATCTGCATCTTCGCCCTGAAGGCGGGCCTCGTGGAGGTCGTCCAGGCAGCGCTGATCGGCTCGATCCTCGCCAACCTGCTCCTCGTCCTCGGCCTGGCCTTCCTCGTCGGTGGCCTCAAGCACGGCACCCAGAAGCTCGGCTCCGAGCGCGCCCGGACGATCGTCGTGCTGATGGTGCTGTCGGTCACCGCGATGGCCATCCCGTCCCTGACCTACCACCTGCACACGCCGGCCGAGACTCACGAGGAGACGTTCTCGCTCATCGTCTCGGTCATCCTGCTCGGGCTGTTCGCGCTGTCCCTTCCGTTCTCCCTGCGCCGCGACCGGTCCGACACGGCGCCGCCCACGCACGAGAAGGAGGAACCCAGGTGGCCCCTCGGGTTGGCCATCGGGTTGCTCGCGGCGGCCGCGGTCGCCGCGGCGTTCGTCTCCGACTGGTTCGTGACCGCCCTGGAGCCGGCCATGGACGCCGCCGGGATCTCCGAGGCGTTCGCCGGCCTGGTGATCGTCGCCATCGCCGGCAACGCGATCGAGAACGTCGTCGGGATCCAGCTCGCGGCCAAGGGCGAGTCCGAGTACGCGTTCTCGGTCGTCCTCAACAGCCCGATCCAGATCGCCCTGGTGCTGGCCCCGCTGCTGGTCATCGTCAGCCAGGTGTTCGGGCTGGCGACGCTGACGCTGGTGTTCTCGCCGCTGCTGGTCGTCGCGCTCGTGCTGGCCGTGATGCTCGCTGCGGTGATCGCGCTCGACGGGGAGTCGACCTGGCTCGAGGGCGCGACCCTGGTCGCGCTGTACGCGATCATCGCGACGGCCTTTTGGTGGGGTTGAGACGTCGCGCTGGTTTCGTGACGGTCGCTAGCGCGACCTCCTCAACCAGCGGTCCCGTTGGTTGAGGAGGGCCGAAGGCCCGTCACGAAACCGGTGAGACGAAAGTCGGCCTGTCGTCGTGGTGGTTTCGAGGCTCGTCGCTGGCGCTCCTCGCACCTCAACCACCGAGAACAGGCCTAGGGTTTCTTGGCGGCGGCCTTCTTGGTCGTCTTCTTGGCGGTCTTCTTGGCCGGCGCCCGCTTGGCGGTCTTCTTCGCCGTCTTCTTGGCGGGGCCCTTCTCGCGGCGCTCGGCGAGCAGCTCGGCCGCCCGCTCCAGGGTGATGGCCTCGACGGTGTCGTCCTTGCGGAGGGTGGCGTTGTACTCACCGTCGGTGACGTACTCGCCGAAGCGACCCGGCCTTGACGACGATCGGCTGCTTGGACACCGGGTCCTCGCCGAGCTCCTTGAGCGGTGCGGTCGCGGCGCCGCGGCCGCGCTGCTTGGGCTGGGCGTAGATCGCCAGCGCCTCGTCCTCGGTGATGGTGAGCAGCTGCTCCTCCGAGGTGATGGTGCGGGAGTCGGTGCCCTTCTTGAGGTAGGGCCCGTACCTGCCGTTCTGCGCGGTGATCTCGACGCCCTCGGCGTCGTGGCCGACGACCCGCGGCAGGCTCAGCAGCTCGACCGCGTCGTCGAGGGCGATGGTGTCGATCGTCATCGACTTGAAGAGCGAGCCGGTGCGCGGCTTGTCGGACTTCTTGGCGTTCTCGGGCAGCACCTCGGTCACGTAGGGGCCGTAGCGGCCGTTCTTGGCCACCACGGTCAGCCCGGTCTCGGGGTGCTGCCCCAGCACGACCTCCTCGCCGGCCGGCGTCTCGAACAGCTCGCGCGCCTTCTCCAGCGTCAGCTCGTCGGGGGGCAGGTCGTCAGGGACGTTGGCGCGCCTGCCGACCGGGTTGCCCTCCGGGTCATCGGGGTCGGGACCCTCGAGGTACGGCCCGTACCTCCCGACCCGCAGCACGATGCCGCTGTCGGGTCCGCCGACGGGGAACGTCGCGAGCTCCTTGGCGTCGATGTCGCCGAGCTCGGTGACCAGGGTGTGCAGCCCGGTGATGTCGTCCGAGCCGTAGTAGAACTCGGCCAGCTCGGTGTTGCGGTCGGACTGCCCGGCCGCGATCTCGTCGAGGACGTCCTCCATCTTGGCCGTGAACTCGTAGTCGATCTGCCGGGCGAAGTGCTCCTCGAGCAGCCGCACCACGGAGAACGCGATCCAGGCCGGCACCAGCGCCGAGCCCTTCTTGTAGACGTAGCCGCGGTTGATGATCGTGCCGATGATCGAGGCGTACGTCGACGGCCGGCCGATCTCGCGGTCCTCGAGCTCCTTGATCAGCGTGGCCTCGGTGTAGCGAGCCGGCGGCTTGGTCTCGTGGCCCTGCGCTGTCAGCGATGCGGCGTTGACGGCCTCGCCCTGGACGAGCTCGGGCAGCGGGACCTGGTCGTCGTCGCTGCGCTTGCCGGCGTCGGTGCCCTCGACGTAGGCCTTGAGGAACCCGTGGAAGGTGATGACGCGACCCGACGCGGCGAACACGACGTCGCGGCCGTCGGCGGCCAGCCCCCCGATGCGGACCGACACCGACTGGCCGGTGGCGTCCTTCATCTGCGAGGCGACGGTGCGCTGCCAGACCAGCTCGTACAACCGGAACTGGTCGCCGGTCAGACCCGTCTGGCCGGGGGTGCGGAAGGCGTCGCCCGACGGCCTGATCGCCTCGTGCGCTTCCTGGGCGTTCTTGACCTTCGAGGCGTAGGTGCGCGGGACGTCGGGGAGGTACTCCGGTCCGTAGAGCTCACGGACCTGGGTCCGGGCCGCGTTGACCGCCGTGTCCGACAGCGTCGTCGAGTCCGTCCGCATGTAGGTGATGTGGCCGCCCTCGTAGAGCCGCTGGGCGACCGACATGGTCACCGAGGCGCTCATGCCGAGCTTGCGGCTGGCCTCCTGCTGGAGGGTCGTGGTGCGGAACGGCGCGTACGGCGAGCGGCGGTAGGGCTTGGCCTCCACGGACCGGACGGCGTACGACGTGTCGTGCAGCGCCTCGACGAGCCGCTCGGCGCCGGCACGGTCGAGGTGGACCCGGTCGCCGCGCTTGCTCTTCAGCTCACCGTCGGACCCGAAGTCGGACCCGCTGGCGACGCGGGCCTCGTCGATGGAGTGCAGCCGCGCCGGGAACATGCGGGGCTCCTTGCCCTCGCCGCCGTCGAAGGTGCCCTCGACGTCCCAGTACGACGCCACCCGGAACTTGATCCGCTCGCGCTCCTTGTCGACCACCAGCCGGGTCGCAACCGACTGGACGCGGCCTGCGGACAGGCCCGACATGACCTTCTTCCAGAGGACGGGCGAGACCTCGTAGCCGTAGAGGCGGTCGAGGATGCGGCGCGCCTCCTGGGCCTCGACGAGGTCGTCGTTGATCTGGCGCGGGTTGGCGACGGCCTCGAGGATCGCCTTCTTGGTGATCTCGTGGAAGACCATCCGGTGCACCGGGATGCCCTTCGGCTTGAGCTCGTCGAAGAGGTGCCAGGCGATCGCCTCGCCCTCGCGGTCCTCGTCGGTGGCGAGGTAGAGCTCGTCGGCGTCCTTGAGCAGGGTCTTGAGCTTGGAGATGTGCGCCTTCTTGTCGCGCGGCACCACGTAGTAGGGCTGGAAGCCGTTCTCGACGTCGACCGCCAGGCGGCCCCACGGCTTGTCCTTGATCTTGGCCGGGGTGTCCGCCGCGCTCTGCGGGAGGTCGCGGATGTGGCCGATGGAGGACTCGACGACGTAGCCGTCCCCGAGGAAGTCACCCAGCATCTGGGCCTTCTTGGGGGACTCGACGATGACGAGCTTGTGTGCCACGAGGTTCTTCCTGCTGCTTTCTTCCTGCTCAGACCCCGGCTCTCGGGGGCGTCCGGCCGATCACGGTAGCGCTACTTCCCAGGAGTCAATGACACACGGTCACCTGTGGGTCCGCTAAAGTTGAGTAACCTGATGGACTAAGTGATGGTGAAGGACGCATGACGCTGGGACCTCTGATCGGCTACGTGCCGGGTGTCTTCGACCTCTTCCACGTAGGTCACCTCAACGTGCTCCGGCAGGCGCGCGAGCTCTGCGACGTGCTCGTCGCCGGGGTCGTCTCCGACGAGGTGTGCGCCTCGGTGAAAGGTCTCGCGCCGTTCGTGCCGCTCGAGGAGCGGATCGCCATCGTGGACGCCGTCGGCATCGTCGACGCGACCTACGCCGAGCTGACGACCGACAAGGTCGACGCCTGGCACGAGGTCGGCTTCCAGCGGCTCTTCAAGGGCGACGACTGGAAGGGCACCGAGCGCGGGCTCGCCCTCGAGGAGCGGATGGCGCCGTACGGCGTCGAGGTCGTCTACTTCCCCTACACGGTCCACACCTCCAGCACGCACCTACGCGCTCTGATCGCCGCGGCCCGACCCGCGTGAGCGTCGCGACTGCGGTCACCGCCTCGGTGGACGACCGGGGCGTCCACGTGCGTACCGCCGGCGACGAGCCGCTCGTGCTCACCGTCGACGGTCGCTACATCTGGGCGTTCACCCCGGCCCGCGACGGGCACGCCCACCGCGGCGGGGTGCTCGTCGAGTGGCCGCAGGCGTTGCGTCCGTTCCTGGACGGGCGGGCCCGCGTGCGGGTCGCGGATGCCTCTGGCGTACGGGTGCTGGTCGACGAGGACGTCAGCCTCGGCTCCGGTGTGGGCCGGATCGACATCGTGGACCCGCAGGGACTGCCCCTGGCCGTCGACAAGGTGGGCCACCTGTGCCGCGCCTTCGCCGCGACCGACGACGGCGTGCGCGACGAGATCCTGGCGGGCACGCAGCGCGCGCTCCACGACCTGACCGAGGGCTGCGGCCTGGCGGCGTACCTCAACTACGGTGCCCTGCTCGGCGCCGTGCGCGACGGCGCGATGATCGCCCACGACTCCGACACCGACGTCTGCTACCTGAGCCACGCCGAGTCCCCGGCGGACCTGATCCTCGAGTCCTACCGGATCGAGCGCGAGATGCGGCGACGCGGCTGGACCCTGCTGCGGATGTCGGGCGGCGACCTCAAGCTGCTCCTCCCGCTCAGCGACGGACGGCAGTGCCACATCGACGTCTTCGTCGCCTTCCGGGTGGCCGGCACCTTCTACCAGCTCGGGAACCGGAGCGGTCAGCTGCCGGAGTCCGCGATCCTGCCGCTCACCACGATCGAGCTGCACGGGTTCGTGTTCCCGGCGCCGGCGTTCCCGGAGCAGATGCTGGCCTTCGTGTACGGCCCGGGCTGGCGGGTGCCCGACCCGTCGTTCAAGTACGCCGACCCCGTCCCGGGCATCCGCCGGCTCGACGGCTGGCTGCGGGGGTTCCGCACCGACATGGGCCGGTGGACGGAGTTCTACCGCGGGCCGGAGGCCAGGACGATCCGGCGTCGCCGGTCGACGTTCGCCCGTTGGGTCGACGCCCAGGTCCCGAAGCGCGCACCTGTCGCCGACCTGGGCGCGGGCACCGGACGCGACTCCCTGTTCTTCGCCCGCCGCGGCCGGGACGTCGCGGCGTACGACTTCTGCCGGAACGCGCGGGCCCGGGTCGGCCGTCGGGCCCGGCGACGCAGCGTGCCGATCGAGCCGCGCCTGCTGATCCTCAACGAGCTGCGCAGCGTCCTGGTCGCGGGAGCGGAGCTGGCCCGCGAGGGACGCCACCTCTACGCCCGCCAGCTGGTCGGCTGCCTCGACGACGCCGCCCGCGACAACCTGTGGACGCTGGCCCGGATGGCGGCACGTGGTCGGGGCAAGCTCTTTCTCGAGTTCAGCGCCGTCACCGACCACCCGGACGCCGCCGACCCCGCTCCGGCAGGCCTGGTGCGGCGCGTCGACCCGGCCGCCGTGCGGCGTGAGATCGAGGCGGCCGGCGGGCGGGTCCTCCTCGAGGAGCTCGGCCCCGGCGTGGACATGCTCGACCAGTACGACCCCAGCGTGTGCCGGATGCGGGTGACCTTCCGACGTCCCGGCCCCCAGAAGAGGAGAACCGCATGACCCACCTCCAGTCGCGACTCGCGGTTGCCCGGGACCGGTACCGCCGCGTGCGTCGCCACCAGCTCGGGGTGCGAGGGCGTCTGGCAGCGCTCGAGGCCGAGGTGCAGGAGAACCGCCAGCTGCACCGCCGCGTGGCCGAGCTGACCGACGTGGTCGCCGAGCTGCTGCTCCCGGTGGTCGACCGCGACGAGGAGCGGATGACCGAGCTGCTGGCGGCCTACCGAGCCCGGCTCTGAGCCCGGAGAGCCTCAGCGGCCTCGGCCTCGACCTGCGGTCCGGGAACGACGTGGGTACGCGCCTTCACCACGGGCACGGCGAGGGCCACGAGCGCCGACAGGGCCGAGGTGACGACCAGCAGCGTGAACCCGTGGACGTACCCGGACTCCACCGGGTAGCCGTCCGGTCGGTGGCCGGCCGTGATCACGCTCGCGAGGACGGCGCCCCCGAGTGCGCCACCGATCGTGCGGATGTTGGCGTTCATGCCGCTGGCCACACCGGTCTGGGTCTGCGGGACGGCGTCGACGATGAGGTTCGACATGGCGGCGAACGCCAGGCCGAAGGCCAGGCCCAGGACGGTGGACTCGACGAGGAGCTGCCAGACGTGCTGGTGCGCCACCACGATCCCCAGGGTGCCCAGCGACGTCAGGGTGGCGCCGGCGACCAGCATCGCCTTGGAGCCGTACCTCGCGGCCAGGCGCCCCGAGGCGAGGCCCGCCACGAAGGTGGCCACGGTCTGCGGGAGCAGCATCAGCCCGGACTGGGTCACCGAGGCGCCGAAGCCGTAGCCGGTGAGGTCGTCCGGCGTCTGGAGGAACTGGGGCAGGAACGCGAACATCGAGTACATCCCCATCCCGAACAGCAGGGACACCAGGTTCACCGTCCACACGGTGGGGATGCGCATCATCTTCATGTCGATCAACGGGCTGTCGCTGCGGGCCTCGGCCCAGACCCAGATCGGCAGGACCACGGCCGCAAGGGCGAACAGGCCGACGGTGATGGGCGAGCCCCATCCCCAGACGTGGCCCTGGCTGACGGCCAGCAGGAGCGCCACCAGCCAGGTGGACATCAGCAGGGCGCTGGAGACGTTGATCCGGCCGGGCGCCCGCTCCGGCGACTCCGGCACGAAGAAGTAGGCGGTGACGGCCGCCAGCCCGGTGAGGATCATCGGGAGCCAGAACAGCCAGTGATAGCTGAGAGCCTCGACGATCGGTCCGGCGATGACGAGCCCGATACCGCCGCCCACGGCGAGGAGCGCGGCCGAGATGCCCAACGCGCCGGCCACCTTCTCGCGCGGGAACTCGTCGCGGATGATCCCGAAGGTCAGCGGCAGCACGCCGCCGCCGATCCCCTGGATCGCGCGGGCCGCGATCAGGACGCCGATGGTCGGGGCGATCGCGGCGAGGAAGGAGCCGACCGCCAGCGCGCCCAGCGCGAAGACGAGCATCCGTTCCTTGCCGACCTTGTCGCCGACCCGGCCCACGATCGGCGTGCACACCGACGCCGACAGCAGGTACGCCGTCAGCACCCACGTGACGGTCGCCTGGTCGGTGCCGAGGCCGCGCTCGATGGTCGCCAGCACGGGCGTGACCATCGACTGGAGGAGCGAGAAGGATCCGACGCCGACGCACAGCACCACGAACGTCAGGCGGTAGTCGGTCCGCTGGTTCGTGGCTGTCATGACACCGGGCCCAGCAGCGCGGGAGGCCGAAGCATTCCCAGGCGGGCACGACCGTCCACGCCTCAGACGGTCAGGAAGCCCTCCACGAGGAGCTCGCGGACCACCGGCAGGTAGGCCGTCCGGAGCTCGACCGGGTCGCGTCCGGTCAGCGTCGCGACGGCGTCGAGGATCTGACCGACCGACAGGTCCCCGTCGCAGGCGCCCGCCACGGCGGCCTCGACGGTGTCGACCTGGCGGGCGCGGCGCAGCCCGCGCTGCTGGCGCAGCACGATGGCCTCGGGATCCTCGGCGCCTGGCTCACCGGTCGTCTCCTGGAGGACGTCGACCCGCAGGGTGAGCCGGTCGTGCTCCGAGAACGGGTGCGTGACCGCCGGTGCCCAGTCGCGGATCGCAGGGGCGATGGGCTGCTCGACGGCGTACGGCCAGTCGAGGAAGGTCGAGTCGTGCGTGCTCCGGTGGACGTTGACCCAGCCGAAGCCGATGCCCTCGACACCCTGCTCGTCGAGCCAGCCGAGCCACGCGTCGTACCGGTCGAGGTAGCCGGGGCTGCCGTGCAGACCCTCGTCCTTCAGCCACAGCTCGACGTAGGCCGCCGGGTCCAGCACCTCGCGCTGCACGACCAAGGCGGAGCAACCGTCGGGCACCCAGGCCGCCAGCCGGTCGTCCCAGGGGACGTCGCGGTGGATGACCCAGTTGGCGAGGACCTGGAGCCAGCCCCCGTCGGTCAGACGGGTCGGCCCCGTGCGGACGATGTGCTCGACGACCTCGTCGCCCGGGAGGCCGGAGTCCCGGTACACGAGCCGCGAGCCGGTGGCCGGCGAGATCACGAACGGCGGGTTGGTGGCGATCAGGTCGAACGTCTCGTCGCGCACCGGGTCGAAGAACGAACCCGTGCGGACCTCGACGTTCGACAGGTCGTTGAGGGCGGCGTTGAACCCCGCCGCCCACACGGCCCGGGCGTTGATGTCGGTGGCGACGACGGCGTCGGCGTGGGTCGCCAGGTGCAGGGCCTGCACACCGCACCCGGTTCCCAGGTCGAGCGCGCGCCCGACGGGTTCGCGCAGCGTGAGCTGGGCCAGCGAGGTCGCGGCGGGGCTGATGCCGAGCACGTGGTCGTCGGGGACGCGGAGGTTCGGGCCGTCGAGGCCGGGAGTGAGGTCCGAGACGACCCAGAGGTCTCGGTCTGCGTGACGGTCGACGGTGGCGTACGGGCGTACGTCGAGCAGCGCGCGTACCTCGCCGCCGGAGGTACGGACGAAGCCGGCGTGCTCGAGCTCGCCGACCAGTCCGGGCAGGGCGCGCTCGGCGTCCTCGGTGGAGACCGCCGTCTGGAGCAGGAACAGCCGGGTCAGGGTGGCGAGCGGCGACCCGGCGCCCTCTCCGTGACCGGTGCGCTGCAGGGCCGGCGTGGTCTCGTTGCGGCCGAGCGCCTCGTGGGCGCGGGTGCCGAGCAGGTCGGCGACGGCGTCGTAGGTGAAGTCGGCGGTCTGCAGGGCCGGGCGCAGACGAAGGGGCAGGTCCGACGAGTCGGACCTGCCCCTCACTGTCGTGCTGATGCGGCTCAGACGATCGGCTGGACCGGCTGGGTCGGCTGAGGGTCGCTCACCGGCGCGGGCGGGACCGGGGTCTCCGGGCCGCCGCTGTCGATCGAGACCTCACGCTGCTTGGAGATGTAGACGGCCACGACGATGATCGCGGTCGCCCCCAGGGCGATGGCGATGCGCAGCGCGTCGTTCTGGTCCTTGCCGACGCCGATCGACACCACAGCGCTGGCGACGAGCAGCGAGACCAGGTTCATCACCTTGATGAGCGGGTTGATGGCCGGGCCGGCGGTGTCCTTGAACGGGTCGCCGACGGTGTCGCCGATGATCGTGGCCTCGTGGGCCAGCGACCCCTTGCCACCGTGGCTGCCGTCCTCGACGAGCTTCTTGGCGTTGTCCCAGGCACCACCGGAGTTGGCCAGGAACACCGCCATCAGCGTGCCGGTGCCGATCGCACCGGCGAGGAAGCCGGCCAGCGTCGTGACGCCCAGGCCGAAGCCCACGGCCACCGGCGCGAGCACCGCCAGGATGCCCGGCGTGATCAGCTCGCGCAGGGAGTCCTTGGTGACGATGTCGACGACCTTGCCGTACTCGGGACGGCCCGTGCCCTCCATGATCCCCGGGATCTCGCGGAACTGGCGACGGACCTCGAAGACCACCGCACCGGCGGCCCGGCTGACGGCGTTGATCGCCAGCCCTGAGAACAGGAACACGACCGCGCCACCGAGAAGCACACCCACCAGGACGGCCGGGTTGAAGACGAAGAAGTCGGCCAGCGAGAACTCGTCGTCGGTCGGACGCGCCTTCACCAGGGCGTCGAGCACCGAGGTGGCGTAGGAGCCGAACAGTGCCGTCGCGGCCAGCACGGCCGTGGCGATCGCGATGCCCTTGGTGATCGCCTTGGTCGTGTTGCCCACCGCGTCGAGCTCGGTCAGGATCTGAGCGCCCTCGGGGCTGACGTCACCGGACATCTCGGCGATGCCCTGCGCGTTGTCGGAGACGGGTCCGAAGGTGTCCATGGCCACGATCACGCCGACGGTGGTCAGCAGACCACAGCCCGCCAGCGCCACCGCGAACAGCGAGACCGTGAGCGAGGCGCCGCCCAGGAGGAAGGCGCCGAAGACGGCCGCGCCGATCACGAGCGTGGTGTAGACGGCCGACTCGAAGCCGACCGCCAGGCCCGACAGGATCACGGTGGCCGCGCCGGTGAGCGAGGTCTTGCCGACGTCCTTGACGGGGCGGTACTCGGTGCCGGTGAAGTAGCCGGTCAGCGCCAGGATGCCCGCGGACATCACGATGCCGATGACGACGGCGGCCGAGGCGATCAGCCGCGGGTCGCCCTCGGGACCACTGGTCGAGAGCAGGTCGAGCGCGCTGGGCGTGATGTTGTTGAAGTCGGCGAAGCTCGACGGCAGGTAGACGTAGGAGAGGATCACGCACGCCACCGCGGAGATGCCCGCGGAGATGTAGAAGGCGCGGTTGATGGTGGTCAGGCCGTTCTCGCCGGCACGCGGCTTGCACAGGTAGACACCGGCGACCGCGGTCAGCGCGCCGATGGCGGGGATCAGGAGCGGGTAGACGAGCCCCTTGTCGCCGAAGGCCTGCGAGCCGAGGATCAGCGCGGCGACCAGCGTGACGGCGTAGGACTCGAAGAGGTCGGCGGCCATGCCGGCGCAGTCGCCCACGTTGTCGCCCACGTTGTCGGCGATGGTGGCGGCGTTGCGCGGGTCGTCCTCGGGGATGTTCTGCTCGACCTTGCCGACCAGGTCGGCGCCGACGTCGGCGGCCTTGGTGAAGATGCCGCCGCCGACTCGCATGAACATGGCGAGCAGCGCGGCACCGAAGCCGAAGCCCTCGAGCACGTGCGGAGCCTGGTGCTCGAACAGCAGCACCACGACGCTGGCGCCCAGGAGACCCAGGCCGACGGTCAGCATGCCGACCATGGCGCCGGTGCGGAAGCCGATGTGCATGGCCGGGTCGCGACCCTGGTCGTTGGCGGCCGCGGCGACGCGGAGGTTGGCCTTCACGGCCAGCCCCATGCCGAGGTACCCGACGGTCGCCGAGAACCCGGCTCCCACCAGGAAGAAGATGGAGCGGCCGATCCGGACCGCCCAGTCGTCGGCCGGCAGCGCCAGCAGGACGAAGAAGGCGATGGCGGCGAAGATCGCCAGCGTCCGGAACTGACGCTGCAGGTAGGCGTTGGCGCCTTCCTGGACCGCGTGGGCGATGTTCTTCATGTTGTCGGTGCCCTCACCGGCGGCGAGAACCTCTTGCCTGAACATCACTGCCATCGCGAGCGCGCCAAGCGCGATCACGGCGACGACGATGACCAGGACGAGGTTGCCTCCGGAGAGCTCCACAACGGCCGGAGTGATCCCGGTCATCTGTGTCCTCCTGGGAATTTCAAGACTTGAACCCGGCGGAGTCTACGCACGAGGAGGCGTGCCGCCGCATCCGGTGTGGCCTATGCCACGGGGCCGCCCGGGAAGAGCCACACGGACGGGGTCAGCGGGAGGCGAGAGCGGCCTCGGCCGACTCGTGGATGACGAACACCTTCGCCAGCCCGGTGATGCGGAAGATCTTGAGGAGGCGGTCCTGGTTGCACACCAGGTCGAGCGAGCCCTCGTGGGCCCGCACCTTCTTCAGGCCGCCGACCAGGACGCCGAGGCCGGTCGAGTCGAGGAACTCGACGTTCTGCATGTCGACGATGATGTCGTAGGAGCCGGCGGCGACCAGCTCGGTGAACTTGTCCCGCAGTCGCGGAGCCGTGTAGACGTCGATCTCTCCCCCGACGGCGACGACGGTCGTGCCGTCGGCCTCGTGGGTCGAAAGAGTCAGGTCCACGTCTTCTCCACTGCCCTCGTCTGTGCCCCGGTCGCGCGAGGGCACGCCGTGGCGTCCCCGCGATGCAATCAAACCACGCCGCCGCGTCGTTCGTGGAAATAGTAGGCAGTCCTCGGGACGGGCGTCGCGAAAGCCCGCTGGCCTGGCCCGCGACCGATGTCCGCGCCGCTTGGGAGGATGGAGGCGTGCGCACCGTGACCGTCACCGAGACCGTCTCCCCCGTCTCCATGCGCGCTGTGGTCGAGCGGCTCTCGGCGGTGCCCGGCCGCGAGGACCGGATGACCCACCTCGAGGTGCTCCCGGCCCGGGCGGCGGTCGAGGCGGCGTGGCCGGTCTGGGTGCCCGACGACGTCCGGGCGGCGTTCGAGGCCCGGGGCGTGCGCACCCCTTGGCGGCACCAGGTCGAGGCGGCCGAGGCGGCGCACGCGGGACGGCACGTCGTGATGGCGACCGGCACGGCGTCGGGCAAGTCCCTGGGCTACCAGCTGCCGACGCTGACCGACATCCGCTCCGCCCGCGGGCCGCGCGGGCAGCGCGGGGCGGCCACCCTCTACCTCAGCCCGACCAAGGCGCTGGCCCAGGACCAGCTGGCCGGTCTGGAGGCGCTGGCGCTCGACCTGCGGGTCGCCACCCACGACGGCGACAGTCCGCGCGAGCAACGGGACTGGACGCGCGACCACGCCGAGTACGTGCTGACCAACCCCGACATGCTGCACCGCTCCCTGCTGCCCGCCCACTACCGGTGGGCCCAGTTCCTCGGGTCGCTGCGCTACGTCGTGGTCGACGAGTGCCACCACTACCGCGGCGTGTTCGGAGCTCACGTGGCCCAGGTGCTGCGGAGGCTGCGGAGGGTGTGCGCGGCCTACGGCGCCCACCCCACGTTCGTGCTGGCCTCGGCCACGGTCGCCGAGCCGGAGGTCCACGCCCATCGGCTCACCGGCCTCGACTTCGTCCCGGTCGTCGCCGATGGGTCGCCCCGCGGCCAGGTCGCCGTCGCGCTCTGGGAGCCGCCGTTCACCTCGCGCACCGGAGAGCACGGTGCCCCGGTGCGGCGCGCCGCGTCGTCCGAGACCGCCGACCTGTTGGCCGACCTCGTCGTGGAGGGGGTCCGCACCCTGGCGTTCATCCGGTCGCGGCGCGGGGCCGAGCAGGTCGCCCTCACCGCCGCCGAGCTGCTCGCCGAGGTCGACCCGGCGCTGGCCGGCCAGGTCGCGGCCTACCGGGGCGGCTACCTCCCCGAGGAGCGCCGCGCGATCGAGCGCGCTCTGCGCTCCGGTGAGCTGATGGGGCTGGCCGCGACCAACGCCCTCGAGCTCGGCATCGACATCAGCGGGCTCGACGCGGTGGTGATGGCGGGTTTTCCCGGCACCCGCGCCGCCCTGTGGCAGCAGATCGGCCGCGCCGGCCGAGGTCACGGCGACGCCCTCGGCGTGCTGGTCGCCCGCGACGACCCGCTGGACACCTACCTCGTCACCCACCCGGAGTCGCTGTTCGGCAGGCCCGTCGAGGCCACCGTCATCGACCCCTCCAACGAGCACGTGCTCGCGCCGCACCTGTGCGCCGCCGCCCAGGAGCTGCCGCTGACCGACGACGACCTCGCTCTGTTCGGGCCGACCACCCGGGGCCTCCTCGACCGCCTCGTCGAGGAGGGCCGGCTGCGGCGCCGGCCCCGGGGCTGGTTCTGGACCGACCGTCACCGGGCGGCCGACCTCACCGACATCCGCAGTGCCGGCGGCAGTCCCGTGGCCCTCGTCGAGACCGAGACCGGGCGGGTCATCGGGCACGTCGACGCGTCGAGCTCGCACGCGACCGCTCACCCCGGCGCGGTCTACGTGCACCGGGGCGACACCTGGCTGGTGGAGTCCCTCGACCTCGACGACCACGTCGCCGTCATCTCGCGGGCAGACCCGGACTGGTCGACGACCGCCCGCGAGGTCACCGACATCACCGTGGTCGCCGAGCGTGAGGGTCGCGACTGGGGCGCCTGCCGGCTCAGCCTCGGCGAGGTCGAGGTCTCCCACCAGGTGGTGTCGTACCTCAAGCGCCGCCAACCCGGCGGCGAGGTCGTCGCCGAGGAGCCGCTCGACCTGCCCGTCCGCACCCTGCGCACCACCGCGGTCTGGTGGACCGTGCCCGACCACGTCCTGCTCGAGAGCGGTCTTGCCGAGATCGACCTCGCCGGCGCTGCCCACGCGGCCGAGCACTGCTCGATCGGGTTGCTGCCCCTCTTCGCGACCTGCGACCGCTGGGACATCGGCGGCGTGTCCACGATCATGCACGCCGACACCGGACGGCTGACCGTCTTCGTCCACGACGGCCACCCCGGCGGAGCCGGGTTCGCCGAGCGCGGCTACCGGGCGGCCCGCGAGTGGCTGACCGCCACCCGCGAGGGCATCGCGTCGTGCGCCTGCGAGGAGGGCTGCCCCTCGTGCATCCAGTCGCCCAAGTGCGGCAACCAGAACAACCCCCTCGACAAGGCGGGTGCCGTGGCCCTGCTGGACGCGCTGCTCCAGCAGTAGTCTCGCGGCATGTTCGTCGTGGGTCTCCTCCTCGTCCTGCTCGGTGCGCTGGCGATCGTCGCTGCAATCTTCGGCAGCGAGGGCACCGCGGCGTTCCTCTCGTTCGACGTGAGCGCGTTCGGCATCTTCCTCATCGGACTCGCCGCCGGCGTGGCGATCCTGTGGGGCTACTCCATCGCCAAGTACGGCGTGAAGAAGTCGATGAAGCACCGCCGCGAGAGCAAGCAGCTCGAAGAGCTGTCGCAGAAGCTCGACAAGGTCGACGAGGAGAAGCGTCGCGACGTGGACGACGACCGGATCTGACCGCGCTCAGGGCCCGGGTCCGGCACGGGACCGGGCCTCGAGGTCGGACTGCTGACCCAGCCAGTGGGGGCCTGGCACGCGCACCTCGACCGTCACCGTCCCCCCGTCGACCGCACACGCGACGACCGTGCCGTCGTTGAGGTGGGCGACGTCGCGAGCGGCCTGGCAGGGGTCCCCACCCCGCGCCGCGGCGGTGGCTCCCGCCAGCGCGGCGAGGTCGGCGCTCGCCTGGGCCTGCCGGTGCGCGACGACCATCGCGCCCACGACGGCCAGGGCCGCGCCCAGCATCATCAGCACGCCCGTCATCGCCACGGCGAGCAGGGTCGCGGCTCCCGCCTCGCCGCGCGGGACGCTCACGGGGGTGGGTCTTCCCGGGCGGCCACCGCATCGGCGGTGAGCTCGACCGACGGCAAGGCGTCGAAGAGCCCGCCGACCCCGTCGACCGTGACCGAGCCGCTCACGACGACCCGGTCGTCGAGGGTCGTGACCGTGAGCGCGGCACCCGCCGGGGCGACCAGCTGACCCCGCTCGAGCGCTTCGTCGGTGGAGTCGCCGCGCGCGACGGCCCGCGCCGCCTCGCGAGTCGCGTCGACCATCCGCACCTGCGCCGTCGCCAGGGTGAGGAGCCACACCAGGCCGAGGGTGACAGCCAGCAACAGGGGCACCGCCATGGCCAGCTCGGCCGTGACCGCACCGCGCTGGGACGACCGGGGCCTTCGGCTCACTTGATGCCGAGCAGGCCGAGGACGTGGTCGAACAGCGTCTTGAGCAGCTGGTCGCCGAACCCGCCGCTGAGCAGCTTGTAGAGCAGTCCGGCGAGGCCCGCGCCGGCGGCGGTGCCGACGGCGTACTCGGCAGTCGTGATGCCTCGCTGGTCGGGACGGGTCGAGATCGTCATGGAGTGCCTCCTGTCCGGGGACGCCCGATGCGTCCCGACAACTCCCAGGGTGGATCGGAGCGGGGACCGTCCGCGCCGGTCCGGTCCGGACCTGGGGAGGAGGCTTGCCGGGCGGTCGGCTGTGGACCACGAGTGGGCCCGCGGGACGTCAGTCCGCCAGGTCGGTGACCAGGCCGGCCACGACCGGCACGATGCCGATGAGGAGGAAGGCGGGCAGGAGGCACAGGCCCAGCGGGACGGCGGCGCGGACACCCACCCGGCGGGCGGCGTCCTCGGCCTCCGTGCGGGCCCGGGCGGCCAGCTCGGCGCCGAGGCGGTCCAGGGCGTCGGCGATCGGCTCACCGGTGCGGGCGGACCGGGCCAGGGTCCGGCCCAGCGGAGCCAGCCCCGGGTCCGTCTCCAGCGCCCTCCACGCCTCCACGGGGTCGATGCCCAGTGCGATGCGCGGCGGCAGGGTCGCCAGCGAGTCGGCCGCGGGCCCGGGCAGCGCGACGCAGACCAGGGCGAGGGCGTCGGCGGGCGGCAGACCACCCCGGACCGCGGCCGCGAGCAACCCGACGACGTGCGGCAGCTCGGTGCGGACCCCCACCCGACGTGCCCGCTGGGCGGCGGTCTCGGCCCGGCCGAGCACGACCCACACGACACCCGCAGCGACGACACCGACCGCCAGGCCGACGGCTCCGGAGACGAAGGCCCACGCGCCCAGCCCCGCCAGCGCGGCCCAGGGCCAGCGTCGCCGGCCTCGCTCGTCCGGCGCGGTGGACACCGAGCGTCCCGGCGGCCCCGAGCCGAGCCGGGGAGGGCCCGCCGGCGTCGCCAGCCAGACGACCGCGCCGGCGAGCGAGGCCAGGAGGACGGTCGTCATCGAGCGGCCTCGGACGCCAGCCGTTCGATCCAGGCGAGCCCGGCCAGGCCGAGGCCCAGGCCACCGGCCAGGCAGGCCAACCCGATCGGGGTGCCGATGAGGAAGGAGAGCGGGTCGCCCCCCGACCCGGCGCCGATCGCCAGGGCGACCAGCGGCAGGGCGGCCACCAAGCGGGCGGTGGCACGCGCGGACGCCAGCTCGCCCCGGACCACGCGCTCGGTCGCCCGGCCGTCGCGCAGCGCCTGGGCCACCCGGCCCAGAGCGTCGGCCAGGCCGTGCCCGGTGCGGTGGGACACGTGCCAGGCCGCCGCGACGAGGGCCATCCCCTCGGCGCCGGGCTCCAGGGCCGCGCGCCGGAGCGCGGCAGGTACGTCACCGCCGTAGGCCTGGCACTGCGCCACCGGGCCGATCACCGGCCAGGCCTCCGCAGCCTGGTCGAGCGCGGCCTCGGCCGGTTGCCCGGATGCGAGCTCGGCGGCCAGCAGGTCGCAGCACTCGAGCACCCGGTCGCGCGTCTGCTCGGTGACCAGGGCCCGGGCCCGCTGCCGCCACAGCCGGTGCGCTCCTGCAGCACCACCGGCCAGCACGAGGGCCAGGACGGCCGGCTCGGGCGACCCGACGAGCGCAACGACACCGACCACGGCCACGGCCACCGCCACCATCGCCGGACCCGGACGCCACCGGCCGGCCGGGAACGTCGGCGCACGGAACCCGACCAGCACGGCGGCGGCGGCCAGGAGCGCAGCCGTCACGGGTCGTCCAGGAGTCGCTCCAGCCGGCCGGCGCCCGGCCCGGGATGGGCCCGGCCGTGGTCGTCGAAGGAGACGGCAGTCGCGATGGTGACCGTCCCGTCACCGGACCGCTCGGGGACGCCCACCTCGCGCAGCCGTCGTCGGCCGCCGGCGTCGATGCCGAGGTGGACCACGAGGTCGACGGCGGCGGCGAGCTGGCTGTGCGCCGCTTCGCGGCCGAGGCCCGCGGCCAGGGCGAGCGCCTCGACCCGCGCCGGGACGTCGGCGGCGGAGTTCGCGTGGAGCGTCCCGCAGCCACCCTCGTGCCCGGTGTTGAGCGCGGCCAGCAGGTCGACGACCTCACCGCCTCGTACCTCGCCCACGACGAGACGGTCGGGCCGCATCCGCAGCGCCTGCCGCACCAACGACCGCACGGTCACCTCGCCCGCGCCCTCGAGGTTGGGCGGCCGGGCCTCGAGCCACACGCAGTGCGGGTGGTCGGGCGACAGCTCGTGGGAGTCCTCGACCAGGACCAGGCGCTCCGCCGGGTCGGCCAGCGAGAGCAGCGCGGCCAGCAGCGTCGTCTTGCCCGAACCGGTCCCGCCGCTGACGACGAACGCGGCACGTCGGCGAACGACCGCGCGCAGCAGGCGCTCGCCGGCGCTGCTCACCGCACCCGCCGCGACCAGCTCGGAGAGGGTGAAGCCGCGGGCGCGCGGCACCCGCAGGGAGATCAGCGTGCCGGGCCGGGCGATCGGGGCGAGCAACGCGTGGCACCGCGTGCCGTCGGCCAGCCGGACGTCGACGAACGGGCTGGCGTCGTCGAGGCGCCGCCCACCGAGCGCGGCGAGGCGCTGGGCGAGACGTCGTACGGCGACCTCGTCGGCGAAGCGGACATCGACCGGCTGCAGCCCCTCACCCGTGTCGACGTACACGCCGTCGGTGCCGTTGACCACGACATCGGTCACGCCCGGCATGCGCAGGAGAGGCTCGAGCGGGCCGGCGCCGAGGACGTCGCGGCGCAGCTCCTCGTGCACCGCGAGCACGGTCGCGTCGCCCACGGGCCGTCCCGTCGCCCGTAGGGCATCGGCGACCCGGTGCGCCGTGAGCGCGCCCGGCCTGTCGGCCAGGCGCTCGCGGACCTCCTCGACCACGACGCCCAGCTCGACCGGAAGCTGGACGGGGACCGCCGTCATGCCGCGCGTCGCAGCGGCGCGAGGTCGGCCAGCACGTCGACCGCGGTGCGACCGAGCGGGCCACGACGCGAGCGCACGGGCCCGAGCCCGAGGTCGATGGCCTCCTCGAGCCCGCGTTGGTCGGCCATCTGCGCGGCCACCGGCACGGTGGTCAGCCGGGACACCGCATCCGCCCGGACCCGGTCACCGCGCACCACCAGCCGCAGGGAGGTCGGGTCACGGAACCGGGCGCACAGGCGTACGGCCGACGCCAGCCCCGCGACGGTCGGCACCGTCAGCACGAACACCCGGTCGCAGCGCGCCACCAGCTCCTCGACCAGCGGGTCGACGCTGCGCGGCAGGTCCACGACCACCGTCTGGTGGCCCCGCTGGGCGGCCGCGATCGCGTTGCGGACGGCGAAGGCCTGGAGGCTGCCCTGAGGTCCGGGGTACCAGGTCAGCACGCCCAGCCCCTCGCGCCGCGGCAGCGACTCGCGGAGCGAGCGCCCGCTGAACCTGCCCGTCGTCTGGCACAGCGCGTCCCACCGGATCCCGTCATACCCGTCGAGCCCGAGGACCCGGTCGATCCCCGGCCCGAGCGGGTCGGCGTCGATGACCACGGCCGGACCCGAACGCGCGGCCATCTGCCCCAGCGCGCACGCGAACGTCGAGGCACCCGCCCCACCCGAGCCGGCGATCACCCCGACGGTCATCGACCCGTGCGGGGTGGCGTCCCCGACGTCGGCCATCAGCTCGGTCACCCAGCCGGCGGAGCGCGGCAGCTCGGCGACGTTCTCGGCGCCCAGCGCGAGAGCGGTGCGGAAGACGTCGTCGGGCACGCCGCCGTACCCCACGAGGTGCACGCCGGAACGACGCGATGGCGCCAGGCGGGCCAATGCCTTGGCGAGGTCGACCCCGACGAAGACGAGGGGCGCCGCGCTCCACGCGTGCAGCGCTGCCTCCGGGTCAGGGGCGAGAGCCAGGGTCACCCCCGCCGCGGCGGCCAGCCGCTGGAGCTCGTCGATGATGGTCGGGTCGTCGGTCACGAGGAGGGGTGCGTCCATGTCCGGACGCTCCCCCATCGCCGGCACCACCCACCTGACCGTGGCCCAACCCTGTGGAGATCCCTTGCAGGACAGGGCCTTGTGGACGGCAAGTGGGCTCTCGGGGAGGCTCCGGCCTCCCCGGATTGCGGGGCCCGCCACCTACGATGTCGACATGCCCGCCGGAGTCCGCCGACCGACCGCGGCGTTCTTCGACCTCGACAAGACGATCATCGCCAGGTCGAGCTCGTTCGTGTTCAGCAAGCCGTTCCAGGCGGGCGGCCTCATCTCCCGGCGGGCGATGCTGCGGTCGGCGTACGCGCAGTTCGTGTACCTCGTCGGCGGCGCCGACCACGACCAGATGGAGAAGATGCGGCAGTTCATGTCGCAGCTGACCGCTGGGTGGGACGTCGCCACCGTGCGCGAGATCGTCGCCGAGACGCTGCACCACGTCGTCGACCCGATCGTCTACGACGAGGCGGTCTCGCTCATCGAGGAGCACCGGGCCCTGGGCCGCGACGTGGTCATCGTCTCCACCAGCGGCGCCGAGGTGGTCGGCCCGATCGGCGAGATGCTCGGCGCCGACGACGTGATCGCCACCCAGCTGGAGATCGTCGACGGCAGGTACACCGGCACCATCGAGTACTACGCGTACGCCGAGGAGAAGGCCCGCGCCATCCGCGCGCTCGCCGACGAGCGCGGCTACGACCTCGAGGCGAGCTTCGCCTACAGCGACTCGGTGACCGACGTCCCGATGCTCGAGGCGGTCGGCCACCCGCACGCCGTGAACCCCGACAAGGAGCTGCGGCGGATCGCGGCCGACCGGGGCTGGCCGATCCTGGTGTTCACCAAGCCCGTCACCCTCGGCAGCCGGCTCCCGCCCGCCCGTTCGGCCCTTGCCGCCCTGGCCGTGGGCGGCGTCGGCGCGGTCGGCTGGGCACTGTGGGCGAGCGCCCGACGTCGTCGTCTCGGTGCGTGAAACGACGGCCGGACCGGCCTGACCTGCACGTACTCCCCGCCCCACCAAACCCCAGCAAAGTCAAGGGTTGTGGGCCTCGTGGGACGGGCGTACAACTGAGTCAGAGAAAAGAACACCCGCACGCGAACCGGGTACCCACGCGGCGACCTACCCTTCCTTCAGGGCGCGAGCCACCGGGATCCTCCCGAGGCAGCAGTTGAGTGTGCACGCCTGGTAGCCATCGGTTCGTGTGTCAGTGACGGCATCCGAATCCCCTCGGGGATCGGGTGCCGCCACACGTCAGGCTCGTGCCAGCGGGCTCGCCTCGGCGCCCTTGGCGGCCGCCTCCGCCGCGTACCTCAGCCAGGCGGCCACGCCGGCCGGACCCCCGTCGCGGTACCCGCGCAGGTTCGACTCGTACGCCGCCCGCAGCGCCAGGTGGCCGGCCTCCGGCACCAGCACCGAGCGCTCGTCGACGCCGCGGGCCACCCACACCAGCCGCTCGGCCGCCCGGGCGACGATGCCGTTGTGGGACGGGAAGGGCGCAGCGGTCGCGAGGTCGGCGTGCACGACCGCCGCCACCAACAGCGCCGGCGCCGCCGTGCTTCCGTCCAGCAGCCGGCCGAGTGTCTGCAGGCGGTCGAGGGATGCGGCGTCGCGAGGCCGGCCGGACTCGGCGACACCGGAGGCCACCGCGTGCAGGCGGGCGAAGGCCTGCAGGGGTGAGGTACGCAGGGTCGGCACCAGCGACAGCAGGTGCACCGAGACCCGCACCGCGTCCGCCGCGACCGGGTCTCCCGTGCCAGCACGGACTTCCTCCAACGACGACGACGAACCCTCCAGCACCGCCGAGGCGTGGGCGCCGACCAGGAGGGCCTCGGCGGTCTGCTCGGACGACGTACGACGCAGCCCGCGGTCGCGCAGCAGCGCGTCGATGCCGTCGCGGGTGGCCGCGAACGCCGACGGCACGCCCTCCAACCGGAGCAGCGGTGCGAGCGGGTCGGCGTCGGGCATGGCACCAGTCTCGCGGGTAGGGTCGGCCCCGATGAGCGAGGACCCGACCCCGGAAGCGACACCCGACTGGGCGCACTCCTTCGGGGGAGTTGCGGACGCCTACGAACGCGCCCGTCCGACGTACCCGTCCGAGGCCGCCCAGTGGCTGGTGGGCCAGCAGGCTGCGACGGTCCTCGAGCTCGGTGCGGGGACCGGCAAGCTCACCGAGCAGCTCGTCGCACTGGGGCACGGAATCGTCGCCACGGACCCCGACCAGGCCATGCTCGACCGGCTGCAGCGCAAGCTGCCCGAGGTCAGCACGCTCGTCGCGCACGCCGAGGAGCTGCCCGTCGGTGACCACGGCTTCGACGCCGTGGTGGCCGCCCAGGCCTTCCACTGGTTCGACCTCGACCGCGCCCTGCCCGAGATCGCCCGCGCCCTGAAGCGGGGTGGTCGGCTCGGCCTGGTCTGGAACTGGCGCGACGACTCCATCCCGTGGGTGCGCCGCCTCGGCACGATCATCGGCACGCAGGAGCAGCTCGCCGAGCCCGCCCAGGCCCTCGACGACAGCGGGCTGTTCGGCCCTGTCGAGGAAGCGCGCTTCACGCACTGGCAGCAGGTCGACCGCAAGAGCATCCAGGACCTCGTGCTCTCCCGGTCGAACATCGCGGTGCTGGACGAGGAGGCGAGGGCCGCCAAGCTGGCCGAGGTGGTCGCCTTCTACGACGAGTACGGCCGCGGCATGGACGGCATGCAGCTGCCGTACGTGACGCGGTGCTTCCGGGCCACCGTCCTCGACCAGCCCGGCGACGACGACGCCGATGTCGAGGTCGCCGACAGCGACGAACCCTCGGACGGCACCGACACGGACATGCTGCTCATCGACTTCCGCTGACCCGAGGCGCATGGCCCGTCCGGACTATGGCGGCCAGGGGTGACCAGCGCTTGGCTGGGGTCAGGGTGTCGACACCGCAGCCCGCGGCGCGCCCGGGGGTGTCCGATGGCCAGGCGTACGACTGCCGCCGCGGAGGCGACGGCGGTCACCGCGTTGCTGCTCGGACGGTCACCGTGGTGTGGAGCGTGGGGAAGACTCCCGGACCCCTGAGCGTCAAGGTCGCCTCCCCGCGATCGCTCCTCGACTGGCCGTCGACGCCACGGGCGACGCGGTGGCGATCTGGCAGCTGATGGGCTCCCCGACCCTCGTCCAGGCGGTCGGTCTGGACGCCGCCCCGCCGGCGGTCAACGCGTTCACCACCGCGCCCGCCGGCCACGTCGGACAGGTCCTCCCGTACTCCGCCACCGCCACCGACGTGTGGTCGGGGGTCGCGTCGTACGCCTGGTCGTTCGGCGACGGCGGCACCGCGACGGGGGCCAGCACGAGCCACGCGTACGCCGTCCCGGGCAGCTACCCGGTGACCCTCACCGTCACCGACGCCGTCGGCAACAGCACGACCCGGAGCGGGACGACCGCGGTGACGCCGGCATCCCGGCCATCCCGGCCATCCCGGCCATCACCACGTTCAAGCTCACGAAGAAGACCATCTCCATTGACGAGAAGACCAAGCTGAAGGTTCGGGTCACCGCGGCCTCGACGCTCAAGGTCGTCATCAAGAGCAAGCACCGGCACCTGGTCAAGGGCAAGAGGAAGTACCTCAAGATCGTGCTCGAGAAGCAGATCCCTGCCGGGCTCTCGAAGATTACGATCAAGGGGAGGAAGCTCAAACCCGACGCCTACGTCATCAGAGGGACTGCGGCGAACACCACGGGCACGAGCCCGAAGAAGAAGGCGAAGCTGACGGTGGTGCGATGACCCGGGCGGTGGCGCCCATCCGGACGGCGATCCTCACGGTCGCGGCCCTGGTGCTGGCCGGGGTCGCGGCGGTCCCGTCGGAGGCCGTGTCCGTCTGGCTGCCGGCGACACCCATCTCCGGGCCACCGATGGACCACACCCAGTCTCCTCAGGTCGTCGCCGAGCCATCCGGTGGCGTGACCGTCGTGTTCTCGCGGTCGAACGGCACGGTCGGGAGCGTCCTCGCGACGAGCCGGCCGGCCGGAGGCGACTGGGGTGCCCCGGTCCTCCTCTCCGACCCGGCGCGCTCCGCAGGTCTCGCGACGCTGGAGACCGACGCGACCGGCACCGTCACCGCGCTGTGGCGCTCCGCCGACGGAGGAGGCGGTCAGGTCATCGAGTCCGCCAGCAAGACGTCGGGCGGCGAGTGGTCAGCGCGCTCCCCGGTCGGGGTCTCCGGCGCGAACAGCGACCCGGTGCTTGCCGTCGACGCCGCCGGCAACGCCGTGGCGGCGTGGGCTCGCGTCATCGGGGGCGTCGAGGTCATCCAGGCGTCGATCCGTCCAGCGGGCGGCGCGTGGTCCGCGGCGGAGTCGCTCTCGGACGTCGGTCAGGACGCCGAGGCGCCGCGCGTCTCGATCAGCACCACGACCGGTCTCGCCACCGTGGTCTGGCAACGTTCCGACGGCACGCACGTCGTCGTGCAGGCGAGCCGGCATCCACGCGGTGGGAGCTGGTCGTCGCCGGTGGACCTGTCGGACAACAGCGCGGACGCGTCGCTGCCCGACGTCACCGTCGACGCCGGCGGGACGGCCACCGCCGTGTGGACGCGCGACGACGGCACCCGCCCGCGGACCCAGGCGTCGAGCGCGACGGCGGGCGGAGCGTGGAGCGCACCCGACACCCTCTCGGCGGCCGCGCAGGAGGCCCGCGACGCGAAGGTCGTGGCCGACCGGGACGGGGTGGTCACCGCGATCTGGCTGCAGAACGACGTGGACCACTACCGCCTGCAGAGCGCCTCGAGACCGGTGGGCGGCAGCTGGTCCGATCCGGTGCCCTTGTCCAACCTCGACGACAACGCGATCGCGGCCGACGTCCACGCCGACCCGACGGGAGGGGTGTACGCCGCCTGGCTCCAGGACTCCGGGTCGGAGTGGTTCGTGCAGACGAGCCGACGCGTCGGTCCCACCTGGACCCCTGCGATGGCGATCGGCAACGCCGCCTACCCGTTCGTCGTGTCGCTCGCCGTCGACGCCTCCGGCGACGCCGTGGCGGTCTGGGCGTCGGTGGTGGTGTGGACGAAGGGCGAGCTCATCCCCACCCGGATCCAGGCCCGGGTGTTCGACGTCGCCGGACCCGCCGTCCTCACCTTCGCTGCCCCGGGTTCCGGCACCGTCGGGAAGAGCGTCGCGTTCGCCGCGACCGCACGTGACACGTGGTCCGGCGTCGCGTCCTCCGTCTGGTCCTTCGGCGACGGGACCACCGCGACAGGGGCGACCAGGAACCACACGTACGCCGTCCCCGGCACCTACGCCGTGACGCTCACCGTCACCGACACGGTCGGGAACGCCACGACCCGGACCGCGACGACCACCGTCACGGCACCGCTGCCGGCGATCAAGAGGTTCCAGCTGACGAGGTCCACCATCCGGGCGCACGCCCGCGTGGTCGCGAAGAAGACCAAGCTCGAGGTCCGCCTCAACACGTCGGCCACCCTCAAGCTCGTCTTCAAGTCGAAGCATCGGCACCTGGTGAAGGGCGAGAAGAAGTACGTTCGCGTGGTGCTCCGCAAGCAGCTGCCCGCCGGCCTCTCGACGATCACCATCAAGGCCAGGGTCAAGGGGAAGAACCTCACGCCCGACCACTACGTCATCACCGGCACGGCGAAGAACACCAGCGGTACGAGCCCGAAGAAGAAGGTCACGCTGACGGTGGTCGGATGACCGCACCGGATCCCTCTGCTACCGCCGCGCCGTAGACCTAATGCGCGCCCTGAGGTGAGGAATCCCTTGTGGACAAGGGGTTCTGAGGCCGGAGGAGTGTCGGTGGTGGGTGCTTGGATTGTCCTATGTCCAGCACGTACGCCGAGCCGCTCGACCTGGTCGAGCGCGGGTTGGACGAGCTGGCTGCGATCGGTCCGGAGCTCCGCACTGTCGCCGAGAGGCGGGAGTTCCTGGTGCGGGTTGCGCGGGTCAAGGCGCGCGTGGTCGCCGAGGAGCTGCGGATCCTCGCGGTCTCGGACGACATCGCCGAGGAGACGGGTGACCGGTCCACCGCTGCCTGGTTGGCGACCCAGACCCGCGACGAGCACGGGGCCGTACGGCGTCACGCGGCGCTCGCGTCCTCGCTCGGGTCGACGTGGACGCAGACCGCCGAGGCTCTGGGTGCCGGTGACCTGAACCTGGCGCAGGCGCGGGTGATCGTCGAGTCGTTCGACGCGCTTCCCGAGGACCTGGGTGACGACCTGGTCGTGAAGGCGGAGGCGTACCTGGTCGAGCAGGCGCGGGTGTTCGGTCCGCGGGAGCTGCGCCACCTCGGCCGTGGTGTCCTCGAGCACCTCGCCCCGGAGATCGCCGACGAGGCCGAGTACCAACGACTGGTCGCCGAGGAGACCCGTGCCCACGCGGCGACGCGACTCGTCGTTCCGACCACGCGGTGACGGGTCGACCGACCTCCACGCCCGGGTCCCCGACCACGTCGCCAACCGGTTGCGCGCCTACCTCGACGCCTACACCTCCCCACGCCGCAGCCCGCTCGGCGAGGTCGACCGGCTCCCGGTCGCCCGCCGGCGCGGTGAGGCGTTCGTGGCGTTCCTCGAGAACGTCCCCGACACCGGGCTCCCCGTCCATGGCGGCACCACCACCAGCGTGATGGTCACCCTCGACCTGCACACCCTCCTCACCGGGATCGGTGTCGCCACCACCTCCACCGGCGACCGGATCACCGCCGAACAAGCCCGCCGACTCGCCTGTCAGGCCCGGATCATCCCCGTCGTCCTCGGCAGGAAGGGTGAGGTCCTCGACCTCGGGAGGTCCGCCCGACTGTTCTCACCGGCCCAACGCAAGGCCATGGCCCTCCGCGACAAGGAGTGCACCACCCAGGGATGCACGGTCCCCGCGGCCTGGTGCGAAGCCCACCACTGGAAACAACCCTGGGCCGGCGGCGGGCGTACCGACCTCGCCGACGGCAAGCTGCTCTGCTCGTTCCACCACCACCGCGCCCACGACCCCGCCTGGCAGGTCCACCACCACCCCAACGGCAGCACGACCTTCCACCGGCGGACATGAGCCGTCAGGACGAACGGCGCGCCGCCTCGGCATACCGCTCCGCCAACAACCTCACCTGCGCGAGCAGCTCGGGTGAGGCGAGCACCTCGAACGGTGCACTCGGTGAGGTCGCCGACGGTTCGCTCGCCGAGATCGGCACCGCGCCCATCACCAACGGCGACCCCGAGACCGGTGTGGTCGAGGTCTCCGGAGCCAAGCTCGCCGTCGTCCGGCTGGCTGACCGCAGCCACCTCGGGCTTCGTCAGGCGTTGCCCGTCGCCTGGTGACCCGCGGCGGCGACGAAGTCGATCTCGAGGAACTCGGCGACCTCGCGCTCCCACAGCTCGGTCACGAACGCGACGTGGTCGGGATGCACGTTGTACGCCTCGTACGTCGCGCGGTCGGCGAACTCCATCGTGACGCCGTGCCGGTACGGGTTCTTCGGGCTGACCTCGGTGACCACCTCGAACGCGTCGACGCCGGGGATCGCGGCAAGGGCGCGCAGGGCGTCGAGGAACGTCGCCTCCTCGGCGCTGCCCTCGGTGTGGTGCAGGGCGAACGCGACGCTGTGCCGGATGCGGTGACCGGAGAGGGCTGCCATGCGCCTGACGCTAGTCGCGACTCACAAGAGGTCGTCGAGGCGGGCGAGCAAGGAGTCCTTGACCGCCTGGGTGACCGCGGCGTTGACCTGTGCGTTGAGGTCGTCCTGGTCGTCGAGGTTGGCGAGGAGGGTGCGCAGGTCGAGGTCGTCGATCGCGCGGACGAGGACGTCGTCGGTCTTCACGGCGGCGTCGATCACGGAGTCCGGGAGCGCGCGGATCAGCGTCTCCAGGAAGTCGTTGAGGTCCGCGTTGTCGAGGGCCTCGTCGACGAGCGCGGACGCGGGTGGCAACGAGCCGTCCTCCTGCATCCGGTCGACGGCGGACAGCAGTCCACCACGGAGGGCGTCGACCTCCTCGTCCGTCCGGGGCCCGGGCTGCGCGAGCTCGAGGGTGAGCGCCTCCCGGCTGACGCCGAGGGTGCAGGCCGCCTCGTCGATGCCGATCAGGACGAGCTGCTCGGTGAGGCCGTCCATCCCTGCTGCCTGCGAGGTGACGGTCCGCGCGACGCACGGGTCGGCCGGCTGGAGGGGCTCGAACTCCCCGCCCCCGTGGGCGACCTGGACGCCGAGGACCCCGCACACCAGCACCAGTGCCACGACCGGCAGGCCGACCATCCGCCAGCGACCCGTCACGACGTCCGCCTCCGTCGAGGGGCGATCACGGTGAGCAGGGCGGCCAGGGCCAGAGCCGCGCCGATCAGGAACGAGTCGCGGAAGGCCCGGGTGGCAGCGCGCTCCAGCTGTTCGTCGAGGCTGCGCTCGAGCTCGGCCGCGGCGACCCGCTCGGTGGTGTCGAGGTCCGCCGTCGCGAAGGCGCGGTGCAGGTCGGGGATCCGACCCTGCTGCTGGGTCAGCTCCTTCCCGAGCGCCTGGGCCAGCGCGACCTTGTCGTCCGGCAGCAGCGGAGCGTCGAGCACCAGCGCCGCGATCGCCTCCTGCGCGGGCACCTGCGCGTCCTGGAGGTCGGCGGTGAAGACCGGCGTGAGGATGGCCAACCCCACCACCACGCCGATGTGGCGCGCACCGATCGTCCACCCCGCGTGCTCGACGCGCGGGAAGCGCATCTCCATGGCCTGCGAGGTGAGCCGGTCGACGGTGAGCCCGAGACCCAGCCCCACGAGCGCCTGCGGTGCAACGGTCCAGGCCAGCTCGGACGACGGCAGGAGCGCGAGGGCGGCCAGTCCGCCGGCGATGAGGAAGCAGCCGACCGCGACCTCGACCTCGGGCGTCGGCCGGAAGGCCCGGGCGAGCGGGCGCGCGGCGAGGGCGGCGAGCGGTACGACGGACACGACCAGGGCCGCCGTCACCGGGGACTGGCCCCACCCCTCGACGAGGAGCAGGACCAGCAGGAACAGTGCCGCCGTGAGCGCCGCCGACAGCAGCGCGAGCGTCAGGTTGGGCCGTAGCGCGGGACGGTGTCGGTCCGGCGCCATCGCCGGCACGGCGTGGACGGCGAGCGCGGCCGGGACCGCCAGGACCGCGAACGGCACCTGCACCACGAAGATGGCCTGCCACGAGAACAGCCCCGTCAGGAGGCCGCCGGCGGCCGGTCCGGCCGCGGTCCCGATCACGCCGGCCGTCACCCAGGTCGCGACGCCGCGACGCTCGCCGTACTCCGCGACGAGGAGCTCGAGGCAGCCCACCAGCGCCAGCGCGCCGCCCAGCGCCTGCACGCAGCGGGCCGTGATCAGCACGTCGATCGACGGCGCGACCGCGCACCACGCCGACGCGACCGCGAACACCGCGATCCCCGCGGCGGTGAAGCTCCGCGGCCTCAGCCGCGTGAACATCACGGCCACCGGCACGGCGCAGAGCCCCAGCACCAGGTTGAACGAGATCAGCACCCAGGCGACCTGGCCGACGGTGGTGTCGAGGTGCCGCAGGATGTCGGGCAGGGCGAGCGTCACCACCGCCGAGTCCGCGAGCACCAGGGCCACGGTCACGGCGAGCAACGGGGCCGCGGCACGACGCACGCGCACATCCTCGCAGCGGCACCGGGCCTCAGGTGCAGGCGCCCGTCACTCCAGGCTGGTCGCGTAGCTCAGGACCACGTTGTCCGACCCACCCCAGGTCCGGACGCCGATCAGCCGCAGCTTCGTCTCCGGGACCCCGTCGAAGACGTGGTGGTCCCCCGCCACGACCTTGGGACCGATCATCAGGTGGAGCTCGTCGACGAGCCCGTGGGCCAGCAGGTCGGTCCACAGGGTCCGGCTGCCGAAGACGAGCGCGTCGCCGTCGCGCTCACGGAGCCGCGCGGCCGCCTGGTGGGCCTCACCTCGGGGAACGATCGTGGTCTGGTCGCGCCACGGTCCGGTGTCGTCCGCGGTCAGCGAGTCCGAGACGACCGTGAGGGGGATGCCGTCGGCGTACCGGCCCGCGATGTAGCGGTCCAGCGGCGAGGCGTCCGGGTTGTCGTGCTGGTGTGGCCAGTAGGTCAGGAACCCACGGTAGGTCGTGGCGCCGAGGAGGAACGAGCTCGCCGAGCGGACCCTGTCCTCGTTGTGCCGGGCGAACGCCTCGTCCAGAGGCAGCGCCATCACGTCGCCACCGCGACCCTCGGTGTAGCCGTCGATGCTGACCATGGTGCAGACGACGATCTTGCCCATCTCGATCTCTCCTTCGTCCGGTGCTGACACCCAGGGGACGGAGCCGACATCGCCTTCTCGACATGATCGAGGGCGACGTTGTCGGAGCCCGGTGCCAGGCTGGATGCCATGGCGGACAGTCCCTACGAGGTACGCCCCCTCGACGAGTCGACGTGGCCGGCCTTCGCGGCGCTCGTGGAGGCCAACAACGGCATCTTCGGCGGCTGCTGGTGCATCGGCTTCCACCCCGAGGGGACCGCCGGTTCGGCCACGGCCAACCGCGACCGCAAGCTCGAGCGCGTACGGGCCGGGACGACCCACGCCGCCCTCGTCTTCGAGGGCGACGCCTGCGTCGGCTGGTGCCAGTTCGGTGCGCCCGACGAGCTGCCCCGCATCAAGAACCGCGTGGCCTACGAGAAGACCGCCACCGAGCCGCCCGACTGGCGGATCGCCTGCAACTACGCCGGCAAGGGACACCGACGTCAGGGAGTCGCCACGGCGGGCCTGGCCGGCGCGCTGGGCCTGATCGCCGGGCTCGGCGGCGGCCGGGTCGAGGGCTACCCGGAGGACGCCGCGCTGGTCCCCGCCGGGTTCCTGTTCCACGGCGCGCTCTCCACCTTCGAGCGGTTGGGGTTCGTGCGCGACCGCCAGATCGGCAAGCACCGGTGGGTCGTCTCGAGGACGGTCGACCCCGGCTAGAAGAGGAGACGGCATGGACGCGTTCACGTCATCCGACGACCTGCAGGGAGCCAGGTTCGTCGAGACCAACCTGCAGGGTGCCCGGTTCGTCGGCGCCGACCTGTCCCGCGTCGTGATGCGCGGGGTGCAGGTCGAGGAGGCCGACATCGACGCCCCGTGGTTGCCCGAGAGCGCGTACTTCCGCGTCAACGGCGTCGACGTGATCCCCTACGTCGAGGCCGAGCTCGACCGACGCTTCCCCGGCCGTGCCGACCGGCGCGCCGACGACCCCGAGGGTCTGCGCGCGGCCTGGGCCGTCCTCCAGAGCACCTGGGCGGCCACCCTCGACCGTGCGGCCGCGATGCCGGACGGCACGGTGGACGTCTCCGTGGACGGCGAGTGGTCGTTCGCACAGACGCTGCGCCACCTGGTCCTGGCCACCGACACCTGGCTGCGGCGAGGGGTGCTGGAGATCGAGCAGCCCTACCACCCGCTCGGCCTCAGGGACGCCGGCACCGAGGACGACGGCACCGAGGACGACGGGTCGGTCTTCACGACGGACACCCCGTCGTACGCCGACGTGCTCGCGGCCCGCGCGGACCGCGTCGGCCTGGTGAACGACTTCCTCGCCACCGTCACCGCGGACGAGCTCGCCGCCCCGCGCAAGAACCCGCACGAGCCGGAGTACCCCGAGACCGTCCGGTCGTGCCTGCACGTGATCCTCGAGGAGGAGTGGGAGCACCTGCGCTTCGCGGTGCGCGACCTCGACGCGATCGAGGCGACCTCGGGAGGATCCTGAGGTCGGTCCTGGGGCAGCGCGGCGAAGGCCTTCGTGGTGTCCCGGTACCAGCCCATCGACGCCACCGGGTGCTTCCAGCGGCCCTTCATCTCCCGATGTGCCTGCTCGTGGAGGGTGTCGCCTGCCCGGACCGCGTCGTTGAGATGCCGTCGCGGCGTCAGTGTGACAGCGGACCGGCGCGCCAGCCCTTGTTGACCCGGGGCCACGCCGTTACGGTCCGCGCATGGCCACGGCGCTCGGACGCGTGTTCCGTCGGTCCCACCTGGGGACCGAGGCGGACCGAGCGACCTTCCGGACGCTGCACGAGGCCTCGCTCGCCGGACCACCCCTGCGCGAGGGCCTCACCGAGGCCGGGGCGGAGCGCAGCATCCGGCACCTGCGCTCGCTGCTCGGCGCCCCGGCGGTGGCGCTGACCGACAACGAGCGCGTGCTCGCGTGGGACGGGCTCGGCGCCCACCACGGCGACCAGGTCTCGGCGCTCGCCCGCGGGACGGAGTCCACCAAGATCGCGGGGCACGCCGAGCTGGCCTGCCACCTCGTCAGCTGCCCGGTGCAGCAGGTGATCCTCAGCCCGCTCGTGGTCGACGAGCTGCTCGTGGGGCACCTCGTCGTCGGCACGCCGTACCCCACCGCCGGCCTGGTCCGGGCGACCGACGAGGTCGCGTCATGGGTGTCGGGGCAGCTCGCGCTGGCCGAGCTCGACGCCTCGCGGCGCCGGTTGGTCGAGGCCGAGGTGCGGGCCCTGCGGGCGCAGATCTCGCCGCACTTCATCTACAACTCGCTGGGCGCGATCGCGTCGTTCGTGCGGACCGACCCCGAGCGGGCCCGGGACCTGCTGCTGGAGTTCGCCGACTTCACCAGGTACTCCTTCCGCCGGCACGGCGAGTTCACGACGTTGGCCGAGGAGCTCCGGTCCATCGAGCAGTACCTGTTGCTCGAGCAGGCCAGGTACGGCGAACGGCTGCGGGTCGTGCTCCGGATCGCGCCGGAGGTGCTGCCGGTGCAGATCCCGTTCCTGTCACTCCAGCCCCTGGTCGAGAACGCCGTCAAGCACGGCCTCGAGGGCCGCGCCGAGGGCGGGACCATCACGGTGGTGGCCAGCGACCTCGACCGCGAGTGCGAGATCACCATCGAGGACGACGGCGCCGGGGCCGACCCTGACCAGGTGCGCCGGGCGCTCGCCGGGGCGTCGGAGTCGGTCGGTCTGGCCAACGTCGACGAGCGGCTGCGGCACACGTTCGGCGACGAGTACGGGCTCGCGGTCGAGACCGCGGTCGGCGCCGGCACGCGGGTCATCCTGCGCGTGCCCAAGTACGCCGAGAGACTGCACACGTGACCGCCGAACCGGTCGGGCTGCGCGTCCTCGTCATCGACGACGAGCGTCCCGCCCTGGACGAGCTGGCCTTCCTGCTCGAGCGCGACCCGCGCGTGCACGGCGTCCTCACGTCCGACTCGGCCACCGACGCGCTCCGGGTCCTCCAGGACCTGTCGGTCGACGCGGTCTTCCTCGACATCTCCATGCCGGGCCTGTCCGGCCTCGAGCTGGCGCAGGTGCTGGCCCGGTTCAAGACGCCGCCCCCGGTCGTGTTCGTGACGGCGCACGAGCAGCACGCCGTCGAGGCCTTCGAGCTCAACGCCGTCGACTACGTGCTCAAGCCCGTGCGCGAGGAGCGGCTGGCCGAGGCCGTCCGCCGCGTGGTCGAGGGCACCCACCCCGCACGGGCCGCCGAGGACGACCAGGTCGCCGTCGAGCTCGGCGGCGTGACCCGCTTCATCAGCCGCGCCGACATCACCTACGTCGAGGCCCAGGGCGACTACGCCCGGCTGCACACGGCCGACGGCAGCCACCTGCTGCGTACTCCCCTCGCAACGCTGGAGCAGGAGTGGCACGCGGCCGGGTTCGTGCGCATCCACCGCTCGCTGCTCGTCTCGCTGCCGCACGTCGACGAGGTACGCACCGAGGCCGGCCGCTGCACCGTGGTCGTCGCCGGGACCGAGCTGGCCGTCAGCCGCCGCCACACCCGCGCCCTGCGCGACCTCCTCGTCCGCCGCAACCGGCCGGGTGCCACGTCCCGATGACCATCCCGCTGGTCGAGAGGGGGCGCGATGAGTGAGCGTGTCCGCGTCACGTCCCCGCGGACGACGTCGGGTCGCCGACTGCCGCCGCCGAGCGCGGCGCACGAGATCGACGCCCAGAGCCAGGTCGGGGAGGTGTACCTGCAGTCGCTGCTGCGCGCCCAGCTCCGCCTCGCCATCGTGGTCGTGGCGCTCCTCGCCGTCCTCGTGGGCGGTCTGCCGCTGGCGTTCTGGCTGCTGCCCGAGGTGATGGACCAGGAGGTGTTGGGGATGCCGCTCGCGTGGGGGTTGCTGGGCTTCCTCGTCTACCCCGTCCTCGTCGCGATCGGCTGGTGGTACGTCCGGGCCGCCGAACGCAACGAGCGGGCCTTCACCGACGTCGTCGAGCGCCTGTGACCGACCGATGAGCCACCCGTTCGGCGCCGTCGCGGTGCTCGTGGTCTCGGTGCTGACGGTCGGCATCGGCATCTGGGGGCTGCGCTTCAGCCGGACGACGTCCGACTTCTTCGTGGCCTCACGCACGGTTCGACCCGCGCTCAACGCCTCGGCCATCGGCGGCGAGTACCTCTCCGCCGCCTCGTTCCTGGGCGTCGCCGGGCTGGTCCTGGCCTTCGGGGCCGACATGCTCTGGTACCCCGTCGGCTGGACCGCCGGCTACCTCCTCC
Organism: uncultured Actinomycetota bacterium; assembly: GCA_963708915.1. Classification (GTDB taxonomy): domain Bacteria; phylum Actinomycetota; class Actinomycetes; order Propionibacteriales; family Nocardioidaceae; genus Nocardioides. The sequence goes on along the minus strand of CAVPUJ010000001.1, from coordinate 2,000,806 downwards.
TGCTCGCTCTCGTCGCCGCTCCGCTGCGGCGGTCGGGCGCGTACACGCTGCCGGACTTCGCCCAGGCACGGCTGCGCTCGCGGCCGGTCCGCATCATCACCTCGGCCCTGGTCGTGGCGATCGGCTGGCTGTACCTGATCCCGCAGCTCAAGGGCGCGGGCTTCACCCTCAACCTCGCCACCGGGCTCGACAACCGGCTCGGCGGCCTGGTCGTCGCGGTGGTGGTGCTCGTCAACGTGGTCACCGGCGGGATGCGCAGCGTCACGTTCGTGCAGGCCTTCCAGTACTGGCTGAAGCTGACCGCCCTCCTGGTGCCCGCCGTGTTCCTGCTGCTGGTCTGGTTCGGCGACGGCGCGACGTCACCGGCGGACGCGATGTTCGACCTGCCCGGCCAATCGGGCTGGGCCGACCCGCTCTCTGGCCTCGGCCCGCACCCGATCTACACGACGTACTCGATCGTGATCGCGACCTTCCTCGGCACCATGGGCCTGCCCCACGTGGTCGTCCGCTTCTACACCAACCCCGACGGCCGCGCGGCCCGTCGCACCACCCTCGTCGTGCTCGGCCTGCTCGGGATCTTCTACGTGCTCCCTCCGGTGTACGGCGCCCTCGGCCGGATCTACGCGGGCGACCTGGTGGCCGAGGGTCGGGCCGACACCGTGGTGATCCAGCTCCCGCTGCGGATGATCGGGGGTACGGGTGGCGAGCTGCTCGCCGCGCTGCTCGTGGCCGGCGCGTTCGCGGCGTTCCTGTCGACGTCGTCGGGCCTGACGATCGCGGTCGCCGGCGTGCTGTCGCAGGACGTGATGAGCCGGTGGCTGGGTGGCATCGCGTCGTTCCGGCGTGGCCGCGGTGCTGGCCGTGTCGGTCGCCTACGTGCTGGCGGTGCTGGCCGAGGACGTCGGCGTCGCCACCGCCGTCGGTCTCGCCTTCGCCGTGGCCGCCTCGACGTTCTGCCCCCTGCTCGTGCTCGGCATCTGGTGGCGACGCCTCACCGACGTCGGCGCCATCGCCGGGCTGGTGGTGGGCGGCGTGACGAGCGGCGCGGCCGTGCTGCGCACGTTCGTCGCCACCGAGGACGGCGGCTGGTACTCCACCCTGATGGCCCAGCCCGCCGCCTGGACCGTCCCGCTCGCGTTCGCCGCGATGGTCGTCGGTTCCCTGCTCACCCCCGACCGCCGGCCACCGCACGCCACCCGCTTCATGGTCCGCCTCCACACCCCCGAGACCGTCACCGTCGACCGCGGGTAGTCCGCGCGCCATCGGGATAGTCCGTGACGTAACTGTCGTCATCGCGGCCGATTCACGACAGTTACGTCACGGACTATCCAACCGCTCGTCGCACCAAACCGACCGCTGGCCGAACGGGCGTCGCCACTGGTCGACGTACGCGCATCCACCCCTGCCCGCAGGGGTACCCGCTCCGGAAGCGTGAAGGGCGTCACATCCGGTGACACCTCGGGGGTTCTTCGGGACTTGAAGGAGTGACCATGGCGGACACACGCGTCGACTCACACGACCAGGCCGAACGGCACGACCCGGTCTACGACCGGCTCCACGCGACCCCGGAGTTCCAGGAGCTGAAGAAGCGGCACACCAGCTTCGTCCTGCCGGCAACGATCGCGTTCCTGTCCTGGTACCTGCTCTACGTCGTGATGTCGATGTGGGCACACGACTTCATGAGCCGACAGGTCGTCGGGAACATCAACGTGGGCCTCGTCTTCGGGCTCCTCCAGTTCGTCACCACCTTCCTGATCGCCTGGCTGTACGCGAGGTACATGACGGCCAAGGTCGACCCGCTGGCCCGTGACCTCGAGGCCGAGTACCGGCAGGAGGTGTCGGGTCGATGAGCTCCGACACGCTGACCGCGATCCTCTTCGTCGCCGTCGTCCTCATCACGGTCGGGATCACCTTCTGGGCGAGCCGCCAGACCCACGGCACGACGGACTACTACGCCGGGGGCCGCTCGTTCAGCGGGTTCCAGAACGGCATGGCCATCTCGGGCGACTACATGTCCGCGGCGTCGTTCCTCGGCATCTCCGGCGCCATCGCCCTGAGCGGGTACGACGGGTTCCTCTACTCCATCGGCTTCCTCGTCGCCTGGCTCGTGGCGCTGCTGCTGGTGGCCGAGCTGCTGCGGAACTCCGGCCGCTACACGATGGCCGACCAGCTGGCGTACCGGATGCGGCAACGCCCCGTGCGGACGGCCGCGGCCACCTCGACCGTCGTCGTCTCGATCTTCTACCTGCTGGCCCAGATGGTCGGCGCGGGTGCGCTCGTCGCCCTGCTGCTCGGCGTCACCGACGAGTCCGTGAAGGCCTGGACCATCGTCGGCGTCGGCCTGCTGATGGTCTTCTACGTCACCGTCGGCGGCATGAAGGGCACCACCTGGGTGCAGATCGTCAAGGCCGTCCTGCTCATGGGCGGCACGATCCTGATCACGGTCCTGGTGCTGGCGGAGTTCAACTTCAACCTGTCCAGCCTGCTCGGCGCCGCGGCCGAGAACACCGGCAAGGGTGAGGGCTTCCTGCAGCCCGGCCTGAAGTACGGCGTCTCGACGACCTCGAAGATCGACTTCGTCAGCCTCGGTATCGCCCTGGTGCTCGGCACCGCGGGCCTGCCGCACATCCTCATCCGCTTCTACACGGTGCCGACGGCCAAGGACGCCCGGACGTCCGTGCTGTGGGCCATCGGGCTCATCGGCGCGTTCTACCTGATGACGCTGGCGCTGGGCTTCGGTGCCGCCGCGCTGCTGAACACGAAGCCGGACAGCGAGGTGGCCGCCTCGGGCGGCAACCTGGCCTCTCCCCTGCTCGCCGAGTACCTCGGCGGTGGTGAGGGGACCACGGGCGGGGCCGTCCTGCTGGCGCTGATCTCGGCGGTGGCGTTCGCGACCATCCTTGCGGTGGTCGCGGGGCTCACGCTGACGTCGGCGTCGTCGGTCGCCCACGACCTGTACGCGACGGTCTTCAAGCGGGGCCAGGCGACCGAGAAGGAGGAGGTCAGGGTGGCGCGGATCGCGGCGTTCGTGATCGGTTGCATCGCCATCGGCCTGGCCATCCCGGCACAGAAGCTCAACATCGCCTTCCTGGTGGCGCTCGCCTTCGCGGTCGCGGCCTCGGCGAACCTGCCGTCGATCATCTACAACATGTTCTGGAAGCGGTTCAACACCCGCGGCGCCACCTGGGCGATCTACGGCGGCCTGATCTCCTGCGTCGTGCTGGTGTTCTTCTCGCCGGTCGTCTCCGGCCTGGGCGTGAACCCGGTGACCGGCGCGAGCCTGTCGCTGTTCCCGGCGGACGTGGACTTCCACTGGTTCCCGCTGCAGAACCCCGGCATCGTCTCGATCCCGCTCGGCTTCTTCTTCGGCTGGCTCGGGACCGTGACGTCGAAGGAGCCGACGGCCGAGGACAAGTTCACCGAGCTCGAGGTCCGCGCCTTCACCGGCGCCGGCGCCGAGCAGGCCACCCGCCACTGAGTCGTCTCGGGCATCACCGATTCGTCTGCGGATCCATGCGACTTCTGTCGCTGGCGTTCGCAGACGAATCGGTGGGGGTGCCGCTAGGGTCCGGTCGTGCGCGGGAGCGCCCGCAGGGGCATGGTGGTGACGATCGTCGCGCTCGTGGGGACCCTGGCGACGGTCCCCGACGGCACGGCCGCGCCGACCTGGTTGCCGGCAGCCCCGGTGGCCGCGGCCGCGGCGTCCGGCGAGGCCGGGGCGGTCGACCTGGACGCCGCGGGCAACGCCGTTGCGGTGTGGACCCAGGCCACCGGGGGCGAACCCCAGGTGGTGGCCTCGAGCCGACCCGCGGGTGGGTCCTGGGGTGCCCCCGTCCCCCTGTCGATCCCGGACGCTGCGGCGGTGCACCCGCAGGTCGTCCTCGGAGGCGACGGCCGGGCGACGGCCGTGTGGTTCCGCGCCACCGGCCCGGCGACGTACGGGCTGCAGAGCTCGACCCGGTCGGTCGGCGGCGGGTGGACGTCTCCGGTCGACCTCCCCGGTGACACGTCCGCAGCGGCGGAGGCGGCGCTGGTGGTGCGGCCCGGGGCGTCGGTGGTCGTCGCCTGGCCGCGGACGGTGGGGGGTCTGTGGTCCCTGTCCACCTCCCTGCGGACGGCGACCGGCTCCTGGAGCGCGCCGGTCGACCTGTCGTCGGGATCGCCCGTCATGCCCGGCCGCCCCCGGCTCGCCGTCGACGGCAGCATCGTGACGACGGCCGTGTGGTCGGTCAGCGACGGTGCCCGTTGGACGGTCCGGGCCGCGAGCGCCCCGCTCAGTGGCACGTGGAGCGCGCCGATCACCGTCTCACCGACCGACCAGGACGCCGTCGAGCCGGACCTCGCCGTCGCCGGCAACGGCACCACCATGGCCGTCTGGGCCCGCTGGAACGGCGCCGACCGCTGGGTCGCCCAGTCCAGCACCCGACCGGCCCAGCAGCCCGCATGGAGCGGACCCGCCGACCTGTCCACCGCCGGCTTCTCCGTCGACGGCGTCGAGGTGGCGACCAACACCTTCGGCAGCCGGTTCGTGGCCACGTGGACCGCGACCCCCGCGTCCGGCCCGTCGGTGGTCCAGGCCGCGGTTCACCAGGAGGGAGGTTGGCGCCCGGCCGTGACCCTGTCGGACCCGGCCGCCGCGTCGAGCCACCCGACCGCCGTGGTGTCGGCCACCAACCCGGCGACGGTCACGTGGCTGGGGTCGACCGGCTCCGGCTCCGCCGTGCTCGGCGCGGGCCTCCCGGCGTACGCCACCGCGTTCGGACCGACCGTCGTTCTCTCTTCCCCGGACCGGGACGGCGGGCCGCCGCTGCTCGCCGTGAACACCCTTGGCGACGTGCTGGCCTTCTGGGGCGAGACCGGTCCCGCAGGAGAGTTCCAGCCGAGGTTCGCGGCGTACGACGTCGCGGGGCCGAACGTGCGCACCTTGCACCTGGCCGGCCACGCCGTCGCGGGTCACGCGGCGACGTTCGACGCGGTGGCCGTGGACGCCTGGTCGCCGGTCGCGACGTACTCCTGGACCTTCGGCGACGGCGCGATGGCGACGAGCGCCGGAGCGACCCACGCGTTCGCGAAGCCCGGCAAGTACACCGTCCGGTTCCGTGTCACCGACGCCGTCGGCAACAGCACGATGCGGGTCGCGCGGACCAAGGTCATCGCGGCGCCTGAGATCACCAGCTTCAAGCTGGCCAAGCGGCGGATCAGCCTGGCCGACAAGGCGCGGATCCGGATCGGTCTGAACGTCCCGGCCAAGGTCAAGCTCGTGCTGAGGAGCAAGGAGCGGCACCGGGTCGACGGAGTCCTCCACCGCCAGAAGCTCGTCCTGCGGCGGGAGCTCGCCGCCGGCGGGTCGACGGTCGTCCTCAAAGGATCGAGGCTGCTGGCCGACACCTGGGTGGTGACCGCCACTGCCCGCACCCTCGGCGTGACCAGCGCCACGGTGAAGAAGCGGCTCGTCGTCGCCGGCGCGTGAACCTTCTGCCCGTACGCCGCGTCCTACTGTCGTGAAGACGCTCACCGCAACGCTCTGTGGAGTCCTGCTCACCGCAGGCACGGTTGTCTTCCTCCCTGCGACGGCGGAAGCCGCTGCCGTCTGCCACGGGCGGCCGGCGACCATGGTCGCGAGCGGGTCCGGCGTGTTCACCGCGACCGAGGGCGACGACGTGATCGTGGCGGACGGGGGCGACCTGCGCATCCGCGCCCTCGGGGGTGACGACCTCGTCTGCCTGCACGACATCCAGATGGTCGTGGTGATCGAGGCCGGCGCGGGCGACGACCTCGTCGACGCGACGGGTACCGACGCGCCCACGGCGGTGAGCCTGGGTGAGGGCGCGGACACCTTCGCGGGTGGACCGGGCGACGACTTCGTGTACGGGTCGGCGCCCGAAGGGCTCGGCGAGGACGGACTCAACCCACCCGACACCGAGACCGACGTGATCACGACCGGTGGCGGCAAGGACCAGGTGTTCTCCGGCGCCCTCGGTTCCGCGAACCTCGACGTGATCGCCACCGGTGTGGGCGACGACCGCGTGCACCTGGAGGGCCTCGACCACGCCACGTCCCTCGACGTGGGAGCCGGCCGCAACACCGCGATCGTGACCCTCGCGGCCACCGAGACCACGGCGTGGCTGGTCGACGTCGGTCGCCGTGCCCTCGAGTTCGACGAGCAGACGTCCGGATGGCGCGGCCGCCTGCACCGCTGGTACTTCACCATGGCCGACGCCTCGGCGCCCTCGTCGCTGGTGTTCCTCGGGACGAAGGCCGACGACACCGTCTTCGTCGGCGGACCCGGCCTGGTGCCGCACTTCCGGCTCGGGGCCGGGAACGACTGGGGCGGTTCCCTCACCACCCCGGGGGGCACGTTCCTCCTCGGGCCCGGCCTGGACCGGCTGACGCTCGGCAAGTACGACTCGGTGCACCCGAGCTTCCACCTGTCCGACCTGCGCGTCGACCTGGCGGCGCAACGGGCGTCGTTCGGGAACATCGTGAGCCCGGTGCGCGGCGTCGAGACGCTCTACGCCGGCGCGGTGCGGGTGCGGGCGCTCGGCTCGGCACGCGGGGAGCGCATCCGCGCCAACGGCTGCGACGTCGTGGTGCGCGGGCGCGCAGGGTGGGACCTGCTGGAGCGCGGTGACGACGTCGTCTCGATCTGCCCGGCTCTCTCCACGACGATCGACGGTGGTGCCGGCAACGACATGCTCTTCGGCTCCAACCGCACCGACGACATCCTTCTCGGCGGCCCTGGCCTGGACCGCGCCCGGGGCATGCGCGGGACCGACACCTGCCGCGCCGAGGTACGCCAGAGCTGCGAGCAATAGGCCGGGGTCGGGTCAGCGCCGCGGGCGTCGGGCGTCGGTGGGGAAGCTGAACTCGGTGTGCACGCCGGGGCTGAACGCCACGTGGTCCGGGGCCCGGCCGACCAGCTCGCCGAGGCCGACCGAGGTGCGTAGGTCGTCGTCGAGCTCCAGCACCTCGGCGTCGTGGACGGGCCACGGCTCGTGCTCGTTGGCGACGTACAACGTGCGGCCCCACCAGCGGACGTGCAGACCCCAACGGGCGCTGAGGAACTCGTCGAGCGGCGTGGCCGGCCGTGGCTCACCCACGCGGACGGCGACCCGGCTGCGCCCGTGCACGCCCGGCCACCGCAGTCGAGGCCGAGTACGTGCGGACGTCGCCGCGCGCGACGTAGCGCATCCGCGCCCACCGGTACGGCAGCCCGAAGCCCGCGCGAGCGCCGGCCACGACGAGCGAGCGGTCGGTGTCCAGGCTGAGGAACACGATGCCGCGGCGACCGGTCTCGTCCACGGAGTAGAGCCGCACGTTCGTCTCGAGGAACGACCCGGCCCACGGCACCCCCGGCCCACGCCCGACACCGGCGTCGACCATCCTGAACGGGATCAGCCCGACGTACGTCGCCCCATCCGGTGACCCGTCGAGGGTGTCCGGACGGACGCCCGGCGGCATCAGGTGCGCGACCCGCTCGGGGTCGACCGCCCAGTGGAGGAAGGTGAGGTCGCGCCAGTCCTGGTTCATCATCACCCGGCCGCGCAGCGCCGGAGCGGCGGTGGACACGGGCTCGATCACCCAGCCAGCGTAGGTGGGCCACGGCGTCCCGACCGCTCGTCGCCCGCGACCGACCGGACGGCGCCCCTGGCGCAGACGGGGGTCGTCGCGGCCCGCGGGCGCCGGGTAGGTTCCGAACCATGAGTGACGAGACCCTCTCCAACCTGAGCACCGAGACGCGTCGCTTCGAGCCACCGGCCGAGCTCGCGGAGAACGCGAACGTGACGGCCGAGGCGTACGACCGGGCGGACGCCGACCGCGAGGCGTTCTGGGCCGAGCAGGCCGAACGCCTCGACTGGGACCAGAAGTGGGACCGCGTCCTCGACTGGGACGACCCGCCGTTCGCCAAGTGGTTCGTGGGCGGTCGCATCAACGCGGCGTACAACTGCGTCGACCGGCACGTCGAGGCGGGGAAGGGCGACAAGGTCGCGATCCACTGGGTCGGCGAGCCCGAGGACGACACCCGCGAGATCACGTACGCCGACCTGAAGGACCAGGTCTGCCAGGCGGCCAACGCGCTCATCGACCTCGGCGTGGAGACCGGCGACCGGGTGGCGATCTACCTGCCGATGATCCCCGAGACCGTCGTGGCGATGCTCGCCTGCGCGCGGATCGGCGCCCCGCACACCGTGGTCTTCGGCGGGTTCTCGGCCGATGCGCTGGCCAACCGGGTCGCCGACTGCGAGGCCAAGGTGATCATCACCGCCGACGGCGGGTACCGCCGCGGCGCGGCGTCGGCGCTGAAGCCTGCCGTCGACGAGGCGGTCGGCAAGGCGGCCGAGCTCGGCCAGCAGGTCGACAAGGTGCTCGTGGTGAAGCGGACCGGCCAGGACGTCGAGTGGGACGAGAGCCGCGACGTCTGGTGGCACGACAGCGTCGAGAAGGCGTCCACCGAGCACGCGTGCGAGTTCTTCGACTCCGAGCACCCGCTGTACGTCATGTACACGTCGGGCACGACCGGCAAGCCCAAGGGCATCCTGCACACCACGGGCGGCTACCTCGTCGGGACGTCGTACACGCACTGGGCGGTCTTCGACCTCAAGGCCGACACCGACGTCTACTGGTGCACCGCCGACGTCGGCTGGGTGACCGGCCACAGCTACATGGTCTACGGGCCGCTCTCGAACGCCGTCACGCAGGTCGTCTACGAGGGCACGCCCGACAGCCCGCACAAGGGCCGTTGGTGGGAGATCATCCAGAAGTACGGCGTCACGATCTTCTACACCGCGCCGACGGCCATCCGGACCTTCATGAAGTGGGGCTCGGACATCCCCGCGAAGTTCGACCTGTCCTCGATCCGGGTCCTCGGGTCGGTGGGCGAGCCGATCAACCCGGAGGCGTACGTCTGGTACCGCGAGACGATCGGCGCCTCGAAGGTCCCGGTGGTCGACACCTGGTGGCAGACCGAGACCGGTCAGATCATGATCAGCCCGCTGCCGGGCGTGACCGCCGGCAAGCCGGGGTCCGCGATGAAGGCGCTCCCGGGCGTCGAGGCCGACGTCGTCAACGACGAGGGCGAGTCCGTGCCCAACGGGTCCGGCGGCTTCCTGGTGCTCACCAAGCCGTGGCCGGCGATGCTGCGCACGCTGTGGGGCGACGACGAGCGGTTCAAGGAGACCTACTGGGCGCGGTTCGCCGACCAGGGCTTCTACTTCGCCGGCGACGGCGCCAAGAAGGACGACGACGGCGACCTCTGGCTGCTCGGCCGGGTCGACGACGTGATGAACGTGTCCGGGCACCGGCTGTCCACGACCGAGATCGAGTCCGCGCTCGTCTCGCACCCCAAGGTCGCCGAGGCGGCCGTGGTCGGGGCGGCGGACGAGACGACCGGTCAGGCGGTGTGCGCGTTCGTGATCCTGCGCGAGTCCGCCGTCGAGGAGGCCGACGAGCCCGGTGAGGGCGCCGACCTGGTCCAGGAGCTGCGCAACCACGTGGCCAAGGAGATCGGCTCGATCGCGAAGCCGCGCCAGATCATGATCGTCCCCGAGCTCCCGAAGACCCGTTCCGGCAAGATCATGCGACGGCTGCTCAAGGACGTGGCCGAGCACCGCGAGGTGGGCGACGTGACCACGCTGGCCGACTCGACGGTGATGGACCTGATCAAGGACAAGGAAGGCGCGGGTACGGCGGAGGACTGACCACCCGGCTGGACGACCGCCTTTCGCGTGGCGATTGGTCCCAAACGCCAACATTCCGGGCCGTTCGAGTGGCGTTCGTGACCAATCGCGACGCTCAGGGAGTAGCCCGGAAGCGGTCACGGTGCCCCAGGACCAGCGCACCGAGGACGGCTGAGACGACCGAGCCGGCGAGGACGGCGGTCTTCGCGGCGTCCCGCTGCGGCCCGTCGAACGACAGGTCGGAGACCAGCAGCGACACGGTGAAACCGATGCCGGCGAGCACGGCGACGCCGACCACGTCCCGCCAGACGATCGACGGGTCCAGCTCGGCGCGGGTGAAGCGGGCCACCATCCAGCCGCCGGCGAAGACCCCGACCGGCTTGCCGACGACCAGTCCCACCACCACACCGACCACGACCGGGTCGCTCACCAGCTCGGCGCCGCCGGCCAGCACCACGCCGGCCGACATCAGCGCGAAGAACGGCACCGCCAGCGCCGACGACACCGGTGAGAGCACGTGCTCGTAGTGCTCGGCGGGGCTGGTCTCCTCACCGGGGTCGTGCCGGACCCGGGTCAGGAGACCGAGCGCCACACCGGCGATCGTGGCGTGCACGCCACACTCGTGAACCGCCCACCAGGCCAGCACCGCCAGCGGTACGTAGACCAGGGGTGTCGACACCCGCGCTCGCTGCAGGAGGGCCCACGCGACCATGGCGGACACCGCGACGGCCAGCCAGATGAAGTCGAGCGAGTCGGTGAAGAACACGGCGATGATGACGATCACGATCAGGTCGTCCACCACGGCCAGGGTGAGGAGGAAGGCCCGCAGCGCCGTGGGCAGGTTCGACCCCACGACGGCCAGCACCGCCAGTGCGAACGCGATGTCCGTCGCCGCCGGCACCGCCCAGCCCTCGGGGTGGCCGCCGTTGGCGTTGATGGCCAGGTACAAGAGGGCGGGCACGGCGACACCACACACGGCGGCGGCGACGGGGACGGCAGCGTCGGCCGGCCGCCGCAACGAGCCGATCACCAGCTCGCGCTTCAGCTCCAGGCCCGCGACGAAGAAGAACAGCGTCAACGCGCCGTCAGCCGCCCAATGCTCGACGTCGAGGGGGCCGATCTCGACGTGGCGCAGCTCGAAGTACGACGCTGCCCACGCGGAGTTGGCCCACACGACGGCGACCACGGCTGCCACCAGGGCGATCGCACCCCCGACCGCCTCCCGCCGGAAGAGTTCGCCGAGGAACGACGCCTCCCGCTGGTCCGGCTCGGGGAAGATCCGGCGTACTAGGGACACTGACGGCTCCGATCGACGTCCTACGCCGTCGGTCGACGACGTGCCGACCAGGCTTCCCGGCTCACCGCACGGCAGCCTAGTCCTACCCCCGGGCGGGCGAGGCCGGAGCGACCGGCTCGGAGTAGGGTCGCTTCCGATCTAGTCACCAGGGGGTAGCGGTCATGGCGATCCAGCCGATGCAGGGCGAGCCGACGATCGGACGGCTCGTCTCCGACGCCAGCCGCGACATCTCCTCGCTCGTGCAGCAGGAGATCCAGCTCGCCAAGTCCGAGCTGAAGGTGAGCGTCAAGAACGGCGGTACGGGCGTGGGCCTGTTCGCCGGCGCGGTGTTCTTCCTCTTGATGGGCCTGGTGATGTTCTCCATCGGGCTGGCCTACCTCTTCCACTGGAACGGCGAAGGGCTCGACCTCCAGTGGGCGTTCCTGCTGGTGTTCCTGATCTACCTGCTGGTCGCCGCCCTGCTGGGGTACCTCGGCTACCGCAAGGTCCAGAAGGTCCGGGGCCCCGAGAAGGCGATCGCCGAGGCCCAGAAGACCAAGGCCGCGCTGACCACCCGCGGCGGCTGACCGTTCGGCTCGCTCAGCTCGCGCAGTCCTGGGTGTCGACGGCCTCCTGGCCCACGACGCCCAGCGTCGCCGCCTCGGACAGCTGCGAGGCCGTGAGGGCGTAGCCGGTGTCGGAGTCGGTCAGCGACGCGGCGAACACCAGGCCCACCACCTCGCCGGCCGAGGACACGACCGGCCCGCCCGAGTTGCCTGGCCGGACCTTGCCGCGCAACGAGAGCACGTCGCGGATCACCGCGCCGTCGCCGTAGATGTTGGGCGAGCGCAACCGCTGCTCCGAACGCACCCGCGCCGGCTGGACGTCGTACGGGCCGTCCTCCGGGAAGCCCAGGATGGCGACGCCCTGCATCGGCTCGACCTGGAGGTCGAAGGTCAGCGGGGGCGTCTCGCCCGACTCGACGGCGAGCACGGCGACGTCGACCTTGGGGTCGTAGTAGACGACGGTGGCGGCGACGGCGTTGCCGTCGATCTCGACGGACGGCTCGTCGACGCCGGCGACCACGTGCGCGTTGGTCATCACCCGATCGCTCGCGTAGAGGAAGCCGGACCCCTCGATGCCGCGGCCGCAGGAGTTGACGCTCTGGATCTTCACGACCGACGGCTCGGCCCGCACCACGTCGGGGTCGGTGAGCAGGCGCTGCGGGCCGGGGCCGACCGGCACGATCCGCTCCGGGGCGAACGGCTCCAGGTACCGCGGGAAGAACGTCGTGCCGACGACGTTGTTGAACGTCTTGAGCAGGCCGTCGGCGCCGGTCGGCAGGGTCTGGTCGACCTTCGCGAGGATCGCCGACTCGCGCACCATGGGAGTGATGCCGGAGAGGCCCGATCCGGCGATGGCCACGCCGAGCGCCCACGCCACGAGGAGGACGGCCACCCCGCTGAGGACGGCGCCCCCGACCGCGTCGACGGCGCGGAACGGCTGCCACTGGATGGTGTCGCGCAGGCGCCCGCCGCCGTACTGGAACAGCGCCTGACCCAGCGTGGCGCACAGGATCACGATGAAGAGGGCGCCGAGCGACACGAGCACGCTCGGGTTGGCGTCACCGAGGGCGATGGGCGCCAGCCAGACGCCGGTGAGGCCGCCGAGGATCAGCCCTGCTGTCGCCGCGGCGCCGGTGACGAACCCCTGCCAGTAGCCCGACAGCGCGTAGGTCAGCACCAGGCCGACCAGCAGCCAGTCGAGCAGGTTCACTCATTCTCCCGGCGTCGTCGTGGGGTCCGGTGCCCGGTGGGTTCGGGGACCACCCTGCAGCATGTACGACGGCAGGTCGCGGATCTCGTAGTCGTCCCACGGCGTGGCCCAGCCGAGGTACTCGAAGAGGCGGGTGATCACCCCCGCGGTGAACCCCCACAGGATCACGTCGCGGTCAGGCCCGATCAGGAAGGCCGGCCCGACCCAACCGGACGGGTGCCGGACCCCGATCCGGTGGTCGGGCCGAAGCAGCTCGGACACGGGGACGAGGTGGATCGCGTGCACCTCGTCGGGGTCGACCACCCGCACCGGCGACGGGCTCTCCCACCAGCCGAGCACCGGCGTGACGGCGAAGTTGCTGGGCGGGAGGTAGAGGTCGGGCAGCTCGCCGAACACCCGGACACCGACGGGATCCAGGCCGGTCTCCTCCTCGGCCTCGCGGAGCGCGGCCTCGACCGGGGTCTCGCCCGGGTCGATCGAGCCTCCGGGGAACGAGACCTGGCCGGGGTGGGAGCGCATGTGGTGGGCCCGCTCGGTCAGCAGCAGACCGCCGCTCTCCTCGTCGTCGCCGGTGAACAGCATCAGGACGGCGCCGCGCCGGGGGTCGGCGTCGTCGGGCGGGAGGAACCGCGTCAGGTCGTCGCCGGTGACCTCGGCAGCGCCGGTGCGGACCGGTACGAGCCAGGCCGGAAGGTCAGGTGGTCGGGAGGTCACAGACGGATCCCGAGGTGCTGCTCGACGAGGTCGGCGAGCTGGGCCTCGCTCTTGATGACCACGGGGACCACGGTCGCCGTACCGTCCTCGGCGACGAACACGCTGATCGGCAGCCCGCGGATCGGGCCGAACGGCTGGCGACCGCTGAGGTCGCCGTCGGGGTCGGCGACGAGCGGGTAGGTGACCCCGGCCTTCGCCACCAGCGCCATCGCGTCGTCGACCTGGACGTCCTGGTAGTCGACGCCGAGCATGGCGACCCGGTCGCCGTGGTCGGCGTAGAACTTCGCGAGGACCGGCAGCTCATCGCGGCACGGACCGCACCAGTAGCCCCACAGGTTGACGACCATCGGCCCCCGCAGCGTGGAGAGGTCGAGCGCGGAACCGCCGCCGAAACAGGCCAGGCTCACCGCCGGCAGGCCGCCGTCGACGGCCGAGCCGTCACCGTCGCCCTTGACGCACGGCTCGACGCCGGCCTTCTCCTTCGCCTGCTGGAGGGCTGGGGTGTCGACGTCCACCTTTGCGTCGGCGGAGGGCAGGTCGTCCCCGGTGCAGCCGGTCAGCGCGAGCACCGCCGCCAGCACGAGCGCGAGGACGGCCCTCACGCGCGGCCCTCGGTGCGCACCAGCGCGGCCGCGCTGACGGGGTCGGTCGGCCCGGCGCCGTACGCCGGGCACCACCGCGCGACCGTGCACGCGCCGCACGCGGGCTTGGTGGCGTGGCAGACCCGGCGACCGTGCCAGATGAGGTGGTGGCTGAGCATGGTCCAGTCGCGCTTGGGGAACAGTGCCCCGATCTCGTGCTCGGCCTTGACCGGGTCGGTCTGGATGGTCCAGCCGAAGCGACGGGCCAGCCGGCCGACGTGGGTGTCGACGGTGATGCCGGGGATGCCGAACGCGTTGCCCAGGACCACGTTGGCCGTCTTGCGGCCCACCCCGGGGAGGTCGACGAGGTCCTTGAGTCGGGGAGGTACCTCGCCGCCGTGCCGCTCCACCAGGGCGGCGCTGAGCTTGAGCAGGGACTCGGTCTTGGCGCGGAAGAAGCCGAGCGGGCCGATGATCTGCTCGAGGTGGTCACGGTCGGCCCCGGCCATCGCGGCGGCGTCGGGGTAGGCGGCGAACAGCGTGGGGCGGACCGCGTTGACCCGCTTGTCGGTCGTCTGGGCGCTCAGCACGGTGACGACGAGGAGCTCGAAGGGGTTGTCGAAGTCGAGCTCGGACCGCGCGTCGGGGTAGGTCTCGGCCAGCACGCGGTCGATGCGCCGAGCCCGGCGGACCAGGGAGGTACGGGTCTCGCCGGTGGGCGTGGTCCCCGCAGTCGTTGCCGCAGTCGTTGCCGCGGTCGTTGCCGCGGTCGGGACGGCGGGTGGCGGGACCTTGCTGGTCACCTTCTTCGGCACGCGGTCAGCCTACGGCGACGTACCGACGCGACGATCGGCTCCACCGTTCGGCCTGTGGCTCCCTGTGACGTACGCCACTGGCTAGGATTCTGCCGCAGGCTCGTGCGCGTGGTCACGGGTCGCGTCGGAGGAGGACTCGTGGACAACGACGTGGTGCGTCAAGCGCCGCTCTTCAGCGCGCTCGACGACGAGGCGGCCGACGCTCTGCGTGGCTCCATGTCCGAGACCAAGCTGCGTCGGGGCGAGGTGCTGTTCCACGAGGGTGACTCCGGCGACCGGGCCTACATCGTGCTCGACGGCAAGGTGAAGCTCGGCCGGACCTCCAGCGACGGCCGCGAGAACCTGCTGGCGATCCTGGGCCCGGGCCAGATGTTCGGCGAGCTGTCCTTGTTCGACCCCGGCCCGCGCTCGGCCACGGTCACCGCCGTCACCGACACGTCGTTCGCCTCGCTCTCCCACGAGGACCTGCTGAAGTGGCTCGAGGGTCGCCCGACCGTCGCCCGGGGCCTGCTCGCCCAGATCGCCGGCCGGCTCCGCAAGGCCAACGACGTCAATGCCGACCTGGTCTTCTCCGACGTGCCGGGCCGCGTCGCCAAGGCCCTGCTCGACCTCGCCGACCGCTTCGGCCGGACCGCCGACGACGGCGTCCACGTCCACCACGACCTGACGCAGGAGGAGCTCGCCCAGCTCGTCGGCGCCTCCCGCGAGACCGTCAACAAGGCCCTCGCCGACTTCGCCAGCCGCGGCTGGATCCGCCTCGAGCCCCGCTCCGTGGTCATCATGGAGGTCGACCGCCTCCAGCGCCGCGCCCGCTGACCTCAGCGCGCTCGCAGGTACGCGAGCTGGGCGCGGACCGAGAGCTCGGCGGCGGGCCAGAGGACCTCGTCGACGTCGGCGTACACCAGCTCGACGACCCGGCGCGGGAGGGTGGTCGGGTCGTCGGTACCGAGGGTGGCAACCGCGTCCCGTACCTGCCCCAGTCGTTGCCGCCGGTGCGCGAGGTAGTGGTCGAGGGCGGGCAGGGCGTCGGCGATGACCGGGCCGTGGCCGGGCCAGATGGTCTCGATCTCGTGCGCGGCGGCCAGCGCGTGCAGCCGGTCGAGCGACCCGAGGTACGCGCCCAGCTCACCGTCCGGATGCGCCACCACCGTCGTCCCGCGGCCGAGCACGGTGTCACCGGTGAGCACGGCACGCTCGGCGGGCAGCACGAAGGACAGCGAGTCGGCGGTGTGGCCGGGGGTCGCGACCACTCGTACCTCGAGGCCGTCGACCGCCACCACGTCACCGGCGCCGAGGCCTTCAGAGCCCAGGCGGAAGTCGGGGTCCAGGGCTCGCACGCCGCACCCGACCGACTCCGCGAACTCCTTGGCCGCCTCCGAGTGGTCGAGGTGGTGGTGGGTCAGCAGGACCACGGCCACGTCCTCCGCCACCGCGCGCACGGCGTCCAGGTGCGCCGGTGAGGACGGCCCGGGGTCGACCACCACCGATCGCGACCCACCCGGTTCGCGGAGCACCCACGTGTTGGTGCCGTCGAGGGTCATCGGCGAGGCGTTGTCGGCCAGTACGCACACCGCCCGCGACCCGAAGCTGCCGCCCGACCAGGTCACGAGAGCCGCTGCTCCACCAGTGTCCGGAGCCGCTCGGGGATCGACAGCGACGCCGAGTCCCCCGTTCCCTCGACCTCCGGCATGAAGATCTCGACCGGCGGCCGGTCGGCGGCCGCGGCGAGCACGTCGCGCGGCGAGGCGTGCAGGCCCACCTCCAAGCAGGTCAGGTAGGTCGGCGGCAGCATCAGCAGCTCACCCGCGTCGACCGCCGAGGCCGCGTCCAGCGCGCCCGTCCACGTGACTGCGGAGGACTCCGTGGACACGTCCCGCGTCAGCTGCCCCGCGGGGAGGGCGGCCACGAAGAACCAGGTCCGGTAGCGCCGCGGCTCGAACACCGGCGTCAGCCACGCGGACCACGCGCCGAGCAGGTCGGTGCGCAGCACCAGTCCGCGCTGCTCCAGGAAGTCGGTGAACGCCAGCGACCGGCCCTCGAGCGCCAGCCGGTCGGCCTCCCAGTCCTCGCCCGTGGTGTCCTCGACCACCGACGTGGGCGAGGTACCGGCCAGCAGCACGCCCGACTCCTCGAACGTCTCGCGCACCGCGGCACACACGAGAGCGCGCGCCGTGGCCTCGTCGGTGCCGAGCTTCTCCGCCCACGCGGCCGGCGACGGGCCCGCCCAGGCCACGGCATGGTCGAAGTCGCGCGGGTCGACGCCACCCCCCGGGAAGACGCACATGCCCGCCGCGAACGCCATCGACGCCTGCCGCCTCAGCAGGTAGACCTCCGGCCCGTCGGACGACGAGCCCGGCCGCATCAGCACCACCGTCGCCGCGTTGCGCGGCTCGACCGGCGTCATCTCCCCCGAGGCGTACGCGCGGGCCTGCTCGACCAGCGCCGCCGGCAGGGGGATCCGCAGCATCAGTGGTCGACGAGCTCGACGACCAGCTCGACCTCGACGGGTACGTCGAGCGGCAGCGACGCCACCCCGACGGCCGATCGGGCGTGCTTGCCGGCCTCGCCGAACACCTCGCCGAGCAGCTCGGACGCACCGTTCGCGACCTGGGGCTGGGCGGTGAAGTCGGGCGTCGACGCCACGAAGACCACGGCCTTGACGACACGCTTGACCTGCGACAGCTCACCGATCTCGGCCTTGATCGCGGCGAGCGCGTTGAGAGCGCACTGCCGCGCGCACTCGTACCCCTGTTCCTCGGTGACCGCGTCGCCGAGCTTGCCGGTCGCCAGCATCGCGCCGTCACGGGCCGGCAGCTGGCCGGCCGTGAAGACCAGGTTGCCCGTACGCGCGGCGGGTTGGTACGCCGCCAGCGGCGGCACCACCTCGGGCACGGTCAGACCGAGCTCGGCCAAGCGCTCCTCAGGAGTCGTCATCTCAGGCCTCCAGCGGGCGCTTGAAGTAGCCCACCAGGTTCTCGGGGTTCATCCCGGGCGCGATCTGCACCAGCTCCCAGCCGTCCGCCCCGAAGTTGTCCAGGATCTGCTTGGCGGCGTGCGTCAGGATCGGCGCGGTCAGGTACTCCCACTTCGTCATGATCCGCACCCTACTCACCGCCGCGCTTGACCTCTGGTGCGGTTGAAGTCCTACGTTCGACGGGTGACCGCGACCCCGACCGACGAGGCGAGCGAGTCGCGACTGCTGTCGCCGACGTACGCCGCCACGACGGTGGGCATGTTCGCGCTCTGCGCGTTCGTGGCCTTCGAGGCGACGGCCATCACCACGGTGATGCCGACCGTGGCGGCCCAGCTCGACGGCGTCGGCCTCTACGCGCTCTCCTTCGCCGCCCCCCTCGCCAGCGGCGTGGTGGGCATGGTCGCGGCCGGTGGCTGGAGCGACCGCCGTGGGCCCGTGGTCCCGCTGGCGCTGGCCCTGGTCCTCTTCGCCTCCGGGCTGGTGGTCTGCGGCCTGGCTCCGAGCATGGAGGTCCTGGTCGCCGGCCGCATCCTCCAGGGACTGGGCGGCGGCGCGCTGACCGTGTGCCTCTACGTCCTGGTCGGCCTGATCTTCCCCGCCGCCCTGCAGCCGGCCATCTTCACCAGCTTCGCGGCCGCCTGGGTGCTGCCGACGCTCTTCGGGCCGGTCCTGGCGGCGTACGTCGCCCACGTGGCCGGCTGGCGCTGGGTGTTCCTCGGCGTGGTCGTGATGGTGGCCGCGGCCGCAGCCCTGGTCGCGCCGGCCCTGCGCAGGCTCGACGCGAGAGCGGCCGGGCTGGCCGCGCCGCGCTCGCGGCTGGTGTGGGCGGTCGTCGCCGCGGTGGCCGTACTGGCCTTGGAGATGCTCGGCTCTCGCCAGGGCGCCGTGGCGCTGCTCATGGTTGCGGCGGCGGCCGTCGCCGTGATCGCGATGGCCCGCCTCGTGCCGGCCGGCACCCTGGCCCTGCATCGTGGGCTGCCCGCGGTCATCGGGACGCGCGGCCTGCTGAGCGGGGCCTTCTTCTGCGGCGAGACCTACATCATCTTCGTCCTGCAGGAGCGGTGGGGCCTGAGCGCCGGGGTCGCCGGCCTCGCGCTGACCGGGGTCGGGCTCTCCTGGACGGCGGCCAGCTGGCTGCAGGCCCGCCTCGCCCGCACGCTGTCCGACCGCGGCGCGATGGTGATCGGCAGCGTGCTGGTGCTCGCGGGCAGCTTCGGCCTCACGACCGCCGTCGTCCTCCACGTACCCGCGCCGCTGGCGGTCGCGACGTACGTGCTGGCGGGCACCGGCATGGGTCTGGCCTACCCCCGCACCAGCGTCGCGATGCTCGCCGACTCCGGCGACTCCGACCGCGGCTTCAACTCCTCGGCCCTGTCCATCGCCGACTCCCTCGGGGGTGCCCTGACGATCTCGGCCTCCGGTGTGGTGTTCGCGGTGGCGCTCCGGGCGGGCGCCGACGAGTTCGCCCTCGCGCTGGCTCTCGGCACCGCCGTGGCCGCCGTCGCCGTGCTGGCCGCCTCCCGGACCGCGAGCGGGGCGGGCTTTGGTGTCGTTGCTGACCGTTAGTGAGGGTTGCAACGACGCCGAACGTCCGTGATACCCGGTCGACCGGGTATCACGTCCGGGTCAGCGCACCACGTCGTACGTCGTGTGGACGGCCCACTCGGAGGGGTGCACGCTGCTGATCCGGAGGTCGACGTCCTTCTCGAACCCGTCGAAGAGGCGCTTGCCCGCGCCCAGGATCACCGGGGCGGTGGAGATGAGCAGGGTGTCCACGACCCCCGCGGCCAGCGCCTGCCGGATGATGTCGGCGCCGCCGCCGATGGAGACGTCCTTGTCGCCGGCGTCGTCGTGGGCGCAGGCGAGGGCGTGGTCGAGACCCTCGACGAAGTGGAAGCCGTTGGCCGGGTCGGGCTGGTCGTCGAGGCGGTGGGTCAGCACGACGAGCGTCCCGGGGAACGGGTTGTGGCCGCCCCACGCGCCGGCTGCGTCGTACATCCCGCGACCGACGATCCCGCCGCCGATGCTCGCGACGAGGGGCTCGTAGAACGCCTTGTCCGCATCCGACATCCCGCCGAAGTCGCGCTCGGACTCATAGGTCCAGGGGCCGCCGAACACCCAGTAGTGCAGCCGTTCGCCACCACGACCGAGGCCGAGCTCCGGCCCGTCGTCCGGCCCGGTGACGTAGCCGTCGACCGAGGTGGTGATCGACGCGATGACCTTGCCCATGCTGTCCTCCTGAAGTCGGGTCAGGTTGAGGACCCCGCGAGACCGTCCGATTCATCGGTACCCACGGGATCGGCAGCCGGCACGCCCGCCGCGCGCTCGGCCGCCATCGCCTTCAGCGCGTCGAACTTCTCGACGAGCACCGCGTCCACGGCGGCGACGAGCACGCCGTACACCACGCCGGCCAGCAGCGGGCGGCCGCTCCGGCGCAGCACCGATGTCATCCCGAGGTGCACCGCCGTCCACGAGGCCCCAGACGTGCCCAGCGGGATGGCGGCGCGCACGATGGCGTTGTCGTGGTCGGAGTCGCTGACCGAGAGGAACGTGAGGCCACCGGGCTTGATCGACCACGCTGCGCCGTAGCTGCTGGCCAGCGTCAAGACCCGGAGCCCGAGCGACGGGGTCAACGTGGCGGCCATGACGCCTGCGCCTCGCACCAGCGAGGCCGGACCGACGGCGACGCCGTTCACCCGATGACCTCGGGCTCGGTCTTCTCGCGGACCTCGTCCTCGGTGACCCCGGGCGCGAGCTCCACGAGTCGCAGCCCGTCCGGCGTCACGTCGAGGACGCAGAGGTCGGTGATGATCCGCTGGACGACGCCGCGGCCGGTGTAGGGCAGCGAGCACTCCTCGACGATCTTGTACGACCCGTCGCGCGCCACGTGCTCCATCAGCACGATGACCCGCTTGGCGCCGTGGACCAGGTCCATCGCCCCGCCCATGCCCTTGACCATCTTGCCGGGGATCATCCAGTTGGCGATGTCGCCCGCGGCCGAGACCTGCATGGCGCCCAGGATCGCGGCGTCGATCTTGCCGCCGCGGATCATCCCGAACGACGTCGCGGAGTCGAAGAACGACGCACCCCGACGCAGCGTCACGGTCTCCTTGCCGGCGTTGATGAGGTCGGGGTCCTCCTCGCCGTCGACCGGGTACGCCCCCACCCCGAGGATGCCGTTCTCGGACTGCAGCACCAGCTCGACGTCGTCGGCGACGTAGTTGGGCACCAGCGTCGGCAGACCGATCCCGAGGTTCACGTACGACCCGTCGGTCAGCTCCGAGGCCGCTCGGGCGGCCATCTCCTCACGCGTCCAGCTCATCGCGCGCGCACCGTCCTCTTCTCGATCCGCTTGTCGGCGGCCTGCTCCGAGCTCAGCGCGACCACACGCTGCACGAACACCCCAGGCGTGTGCACCTCGTTGGCGTCGATCTCGCCCGGCTCCACCAGGTGCTCCACCTCGGCGATCGTCACCCGTCCGCACATCGCTGCTAGGGGGTTGAAGTTCCGCGCGCTGTCGCGGTAGACGAGGTTCCCGTGCCGGTCGCCCTTCCAGGCCCGGACCAGCCCGAAGTCCGCCACGATCGCCTCCTCGAGCACGTACTCCCGCCCGCCGAAGTCGCGCGTCTCCTTGGGCGGTGACGCGATGACCACGTTGCCGGCGTCGTCGTACCTCCACGGCAGCCCGCCCTCGGCCACCTGGGTGCCGCCGCCGGTCGCGGTGAAGAACGCCGGGATGCCCGATCCGCCGGCGCGCATCCGCTCGGCCAGCGTGCCCTGTGGCGTCAGCTCGACCTCGAGCTCGCCCGAGAGGTACTGCCGCGCGAACTCCTTGTTCTCCCCCACGTACGACGACACCATCCGGCGGATCCGCTTCTCGCTCAGCAGCAGGCCGAGACCCCAGTCGTCGACGCCGCAGTTGTTCGAGACCGCCTCGAGGTCGGTGGTGCCGGCGTCCAGCACGGCCTGGATCAGCACGGAAGGTATCCCGCACAGCCCGAACCCGCCGACCGCCAGGGTTGCCCCGTCAGGGATGTCCGCGACCGCATCCGCGGCCGATGTCACGACCTTGTCCACGCCCGGATCCTAGTCAGACGGTCTGCTCCTAGGCTTTCCTGCATGGCAGGCTCCCCCGACTTCCCCCAGGCGCGCCTGCACGTCGTCACCGGCAAGGGCGGCACCGGCAAGTCCACGGTCGCGGCGGCGCTGGCGCTGGCCCTGGCGACGCACGGCAAGAACGTGCTGCTCTGCGAGGTCGAGGGGCGTCAGGGGATCGCGCGGATGTTCGACGTCGACCCGCTCCCGTACGCCGAGCGGCGGGTCGCCACCGGTCTGCCCGCGGCTGACGGTGCGCGCGCGGGGGTCGTGCACGCGCTGCACATCGACCCGGAGTCCGCGCTCATGGAGTACCTCTCCATGTACTACAAGCTCGGCCGGGCCGGCCGCGCGCTCGACCGTTTCGGCGTCGTCGAGTTCGCCACCACCGTCGCGCCTGGCGTGCGCGACGTCCTGCTGACCGGCAAGGTCTACGAGGCGACCCAGCGCAACGCGCGCAACAAGGGAGCCATCGAGTACGACGCGGTCGTGCTGGACGCGCCCCCGACCGGGCGGATCACCCAGTTCCTCGGCGTCAACAGCGAGCTGTCCGGGCTGGCCAAGGTCGGTCCCGTCAAGAGCCAGGCCGACAAGGTGATGCGACTACTCACGTCCGACCAGACGGTCGTGCACCTGGTGACGGTGCTGGAGGAGATGCCCGTGCAGGAGACCGTCGACGGCATCGCCGACCTCCGCACGCACGGTCTCCCGGTCGGGGGCGTGGTGGTCAACCTGGTCCGCCCCCGCGAGCTCGGCGACAAGGCGCTCGCGGCCGTGCGCAAGGGGAAGGTCGACACGGCCGCGGTCACCGCCGACCTGAAGAGGGCCGGGCTCGAGGCCGACGACGCGCTCGTCGACGGCCTGCTGGCCGAGGCGCGCGACCACGCCGAGCGCCGCGCCCTGGAGGACGAGCAGCGCGCGGTGGTCGCCGGCCTCGACGTGCCGACCTACGAGCTGCCTCGGCTCACGGCCGGGATCGACCTCGGCGCGCTCTACGAGCTGGCCGGGATGCTGCGCGACCAGGGGATGGCCCCATGACCCGCTCGAGGGCCCGGGTCGGCCCGCAGTCGACCAAGGCCGCGCCCCGCCTCGACGTCGACGGTCTGCTGGACGACCCCTCGGTCGGCATCATCGTGTGCTGCGGCTCCGGCGGCGTCGGCAAGACGACCACGTCGGCCGCCCTCGGGCTGCGGGCCGCCGAGCGGGGGCGTCGCGTCGTGGTGCTGACGATCGACCCGGCCCGCCGGCTGGCGCAGTCGATGGGCATCGCCGAGCTGGACAACACCCCCCGGCCCGTGGGCGGCATCGACACCACGCTCGGGGGCAGCCTCGACGCGATGATGCTGGACATGAAGCGCACCTTCGACGAGGTGGTCGAGAGCCAGGCCAGCCCGGAGAAGGCGCAGCAGATCCTCGACAACACCTTCTACCAGGCGCTGTCGAGCTCCTTCGCGGGCACGCAGGAGTACATGGCGATGGAGAAGCTCGGGCAGATCCACCGCGACGCGCGCGTCGGGGAGCCCGACGGCACCTACGACCTGATCGTGGTGGACACCCCGCCGTCCCGTTCGGCGCTGGACTTCCTCGACGCGCCGGAGCGGTTGTCGAGCTTCCTGGACGGGCGGTTCATCCGCCTGCTGCTCGCCCCGGCGCGCGGACCCGCGCGCTTCATGACGGCAGGTTTCAGCATCATCACCGGCGCGCTCACCAAGGTCCTCGGCGCCACGTTCCTCCGCGACGTGCAGACGTTCGTCGGGGCCATCGACACGCTGTTCGGCGGCTTCCGCGTGCGTGCGCAGCAGACGTTCCGGCTGCTCCAGGCCGACGGGACGGCCTTCATCGTCGTGGCGGCGCCGGAGCCCGACGCGCTGCGCGAGGCGGCGTACTTCGTCGAGCGCCTCAGCGAGGACGGCATGCCCCTGGCGGGCCTGGTCGTCAACAGGGCCGCGACCGCGCACTCGAGCGACCTGTCGGCCGAGGAGGCCGCCGCCGCGGCGGGTCGCCTGGCCAAGGACCCGAGCTCCAAGGACCCAGGCTCCCTGGCAGCGGGGCTGCTACGCCTGTACGCCGACCGGAGCCGGCTGGTGGAGCGGGAAGCGGGCCTGCGAGCGCGGTTCGCCGCCGCGCACCCCGAGGTGCCGACGGCGGTCGTCCCGGCACTCGCCGGCGACGTCCACGACCTGGTCGACCTCCGTCGTGTCGGCGTCCTCCTGGGGGGTCAGGACGGTGACACGGTGGTGGAGACCGGCTGAAGGTCCGCTTCAGACGGTGACGGGCTTGGACGCGGCACCGACGCGGGCCTGCTCGAGCACCGCGCGCCACTTGGCGTTCGGGTTGCGCTTGAGGAGGGCCCGGCGCTCACGCTCGGTCATGCCACCCCAGACGCCCCACTCGATCTGGTTCTCGAGGGCCTCGGCGAGGCACTCGGCCTTCACCGGGCACCCGGCGCACATCTTCTTGGCCTTGTTCTGCTCCGCGCCACGCACGAACAGCTGGTCGGGCTGGCTCACACGGCAAGCTGCTTGGCTTGCCCAGTCTTCATTCCACATGACTGACGTCCCCACATCCGTCTTGACCGACGTCCCCATGACGCCGCCGGGTTTCCCCAGAAGCAAACGTAAAGACCTGGGGTCCTGGCCCACAGACCCCAACGGTTGTTTTCGAGTAGTCCGAAATGACTACTTGACGATGACGAGGATGGTGTAGGTGGGCCGGCACATCGGGGCACACGGTGCGTGGGCAAATCGGCTGTTGCAGGCGAGGAACCTAGGCACGAACCTAGATACGCGCGCGTCGCGAGAAATCGGTTCGCAGTGACTAGTCCCGTACTCTTGCCGCCATGCCCCGCCCCCGGTCCGAACGACTCTCCGCGCCCCGAGTGCTCGGTCACGTCGTGGTCATGCTCGCCGTTGCGGCGGTCATGGGACTGGTCGCAGCGGGCCTGGCGATCCCGTTCGCCGGCGTCCTCGGCATCGGGACCAAGCAGGTCGCCTCGGGGATGACCAAGCTGCCCGCCGAGCTGAAGACCCAGCCGCTGGCGCAGCGCACGGTGATGGTCGACGCCGCGGGCAACGTGATCGCGACGCTCTACGACGAGAACCGGATCAACGTCCCGCTCAGCCAGATCTCCCGCAAGATGGTGAAGTCGATCGTCGCGATCGAGGACTACCGCTACTACGAGCACGGCGCCCTCGACCTGAAGGGCACGCTGCGGGCCCTGATCACCAACCAGGCCAACAACGGGGCCGTGGTCCAGGGCGGCTCGTCGATCACCCAGCAGATGGTCAAGCTGACGCTCCTGAGCCAGGCGAAGGGCAAGAAGGAGCTCGCGGCCGCGACCGACGACACGTACGCCCGCAAGGTGCGCGAGCTGCGCTACGCGATCGCCTTCGAGCAGCAGTACTCCAAGGACTGGATCCTGGAGCGCTACCTCAACCTCGCGTACTTCGGCGACGGCGCCTACGGCATCCAGTCGGCCGCCCGCCACTACTTCAACAAGAACGCCAAGGACCTCGACTGGCGCGAGTCCGCCGTGCTGGCCGGGCTGGTCAAGAACCCGACGGGCTTCGACCCGACCAACTACCCCGACCGTGCCCTCGAGCGTCGCGACATCGTGCTCGACCGGATGGCCCAGCTCAGCGTCATCACCGACGCCAAGGCCGACCAGCTGAAGGCCAAGAACCTCGGGCTGCACGTGGTCAACACCCAGAACGGCTGCGTGTTCTCCCGTGCGCCGTTCTTCTGCGACTACGTCCTCAACCGGCTCTACCACGACAAGACGCTGGGCGACACGGTCTCCGAGCGCAAGGAGCTCATCAGGTCCGGCGGCCTGACCATCCACACCACGATCGACCTGCGGATGCAGGACGCGGCCGACGCGTCGGTCGCCGACCACGTCCTCCCGACCGACACGGCCATCGGCGGGATGGCCATGGTCGAGCCGCGCACCGGCGACGTCAAGGCCCTCGCGCAGTCGCGACCCATGGGTCGCGACCGCAAGAAGGGCGAGACCTACCTCAACTACGTCGTGCCCAAGAGGTACGGCGACTCGGCCGGGTTCCAGGCCGGCTCCACCTTCAAGGCGTTCGTGCTGGCCGCGGCGATCCAGAAGGGCATCCCCCTCGACACCGAGATCTCCTCGCCGCCCCAGATCTCGATCCCGATGTCTGAGTACCCCACCTGCGGTGGCCACAACTTCTTCAGCACCGACGTCTGGGAGCCCGAGAACTCCACCGACAGCGGCACCTTCGACCTCTACTCGGGCACGCAGAAGTCCGTCAACACGTTCTTCGCACAGCTCGAGAAGCAGACCGGCCTGTGCGAGCCCTACCGCCTCGCCCGCGAGATGGGCATCGACCTGACCGACCCCAACCGCGAGCGGGTGCCGTCCTTCACCCTCGGCGTCGCCGAGACCAGCCCGCTCGAGATGGCCGAGGCGTACGCCACGTTCGGTGGCCGCGGACTGCACTGCAGCGCCCGACCGGTCACCTCCATCGAGAAGGCCGACACCACCGTCCTCAAGGAGTACCCCGAGGACTGCAACCAGGTGATGGATGCCTCGACGGCCGACGCCGTCAACGACATCCTCCGCGGCGTGCAGGAGCCCGGCGGCTTCGGCTACGACAACGGCCTCGCGCTCAACCAGCCGTCCGCGGGCAAGACCGGCACGATCCAGAACAACATGGCCGTGTGGTTCATGGGCTACACCCCCAACCTGGCCACGTCCGCGATGATCGCCGGCGCCAACTACGACGGGACCTGGGTGAGCCTCAACGGCCAGACCGTCGGTGGCACCGGCATCGGTGAGGCGTTCGGCTCGACGGTGGCCGGACCCATGTGGGGCGATGCCATGCACGTCATCCAGCAGTGGCTGCCCGACGACGACTTCACCCCGCCCAGCGGCCAGGACATCGCCGGCGTGCTCACCGAGATCCCGGACACCGGCGGCATGGGCGTCGACCAGGCCACCTCGCTGCTCCAGTCCCTCGGCTTCGTCGTCGAGCTGGGCGGCTACAGCCCGAGCGGGTACGCCAAGGACACCGTCGCCTACACGCTTCCCGGCCACGGCTCCGACGTCGCGAGCGGCGCGACCGTGACCCTCTACCAGTCCACCGGCGTCCCGCCGCCCAAGCCACCCAAGCCCCCCAAGCCCGGCGGTGGTGACGGCGGAGGCGGCGGCCACGGCAACGGCGGCGGGAACGGCGGCGGGAACGGCGGCGGTCACGGCCACGGCCACGGCCACGGCCACTGACCTCAGACCGGCTTGTTCGACCGGATCACCCCCTGCGGGTCCTGCGCCCGCTTGATCGCCCGTAGCCGGGCCAGCCGCTCCGCGTCGTACCCCGCCTCGTCGGCCTGGTCGGCCGCGGTGAAGTTGGGCATCCGGTGCTCGGCGGTGACGTGGGCCAGCGCAGCATCGATGGCCGCGAACCCGTGGGGGATCGCCGCAGCGAGCTCGGGCACCGCCGGCACTCCCATCGCGAACAGCTGGAACGGCTCGGGCACGGGCCGCACGGCACCCCCGGTGGGCACGTCCTCGCCGAAGGCACCGCCGAGGCCGCGGACCTGCACCATCGCCAGCGGGCAGGTCGTCGGGTCGGCGACCGCGGCGACCAGCGACTCGATGGCCTCGTCGTCGAAGCCGGTCATCAACAAGGAGTGCTCCAGCGCCGGCATCGGCTCGGTCGGCTCGGCGGCCACCGCGGCGAGCCCGGCGGGCGTGATCGGGCCCATCAGGTCAAGGGCGACCGGTGCGGCGTCGCGCAGCGACCACAGCAGGATCTCGGCCATCTTCGCGTCACCGAGGTAGGTCGACGCGACGGTCACGAAGGACTTCCCGCGCAGCGGCTCGGGCACGTCCGGGATCGGCGGGAAGTGCATCACGTGCGCCCACAGCGAGAGCTCGCGCGGCGCGACGAGGGCGAGGTCACGGAACGCTCGCAGCACGTCCGCGGCGTGCTCGACGGGCCACAGCAGCTGCCCGCCGTACATCTCGGCCGCGTCGAAGAGGGCCAGCTCCATCCGGACGACCACGGCGAAGTCGCCGCCGCCCCCGCGCAGCGCCCAGAAGAGGTCCGGGTCGCTCGAGCGCGTGACGCGTCGCAGCTCTCCGTCGGCGCCCACGACGTCGAAGGAGACCACGCTGTTGGCCGTGAAGCCGTGCTTGCGCGTGAACCAGCTGACGCCGCCGCCCAGGGTGAGCCCGACGACCGTGACGTCGGGGTTGCTGCCGCACAGGGCCATCAGCCCGGTGCCGTCGAGGGCGTCGCACAGCTGGCCCCAGCTGACACCGGCGCCGACCGTGGCAGTCCGTCGCACCGGGTCGACGTCGATGCCCTGCAGGGCGCGGGTGCGAAGCAGGAGGGTGCCGTCGAGGGTGGTCCGCGGGGCGTGGCCGCCGGGCTGCACCGCGACGGGCACGCCGGACGCGGCGCCCCAGCGGACGGCCGCGACCACGTCGTCGACGTCCGCGACCTCGAGGACGGCAGCCGGGCGCTGGTCGACGTTGACCACCCAGGGCGTGCGCGCCCGGTCGTAGTCCGGATCGGCGGTCGTCGTCAACCGGCCGGAGACGAGGGAGGCGAGGGATCCCAGGGCCTCGTGGGTCTCCGGCGAGTGGGTGGGCTGGACGGTGGTGGTCATGCGGCGCTCCTCGGCTCGTGGGTGACGGCCGGTCCGGCCGTGCCCCGACCATGCGGCCACTCCCTTGCGAGGCCCTTGCGGAGACCTTGCGGCGGACCTGCGGTCAGGCCGAGGCGAGCCGGTCGCGGGCCTCGGCCAGCCAGCGCGCCGCCCGCAGCCCCTCGTTGACCGCCACCGCCTGCTCGAGGAGCCGGACACCCTCGTCGCGGCTCCCGCCGAGGGCCAGCAGCCCCGAGCCGACGAACAACGCAGCGCTCCCGAACGACTGCACGCTGCCGTAGGTCGCCACCTCGTGCGCGAACGGCCGGATCTGCTCGACGGCGTGCCCCAGGCGGTCGTCGCCCGCGATCCGGAGCACCTCGACGGCGAGGCAGCCAGCCGCCAGCGCGCCGTAGTCGCCGCCGAGGTCGAGGTCCGTACCCAACAGCCGGAGAGCCGTGGGCAGGTCGCCGGCGAGCGCCTGGGCGTGGGCCACCACCGCCCGGAACGGCCGGAACGGGTGGCCGGACGCCTCCGCCAGGACGTCCGCGGGCGGCGGCGTGCCGACCGGCACCGACGCGATGGCCAGCAGCCCGGTGAGCTCCGGCAGCCCGACGACGGTGGTACGCCGGTGCCTCACCAGTGCCTCTCGGCCGATCGCGTCGGCCTCCGGGCTCCCGGTCTCGACGGCGCGCAGCCACCGCATCCACGCCAACGGCACGTCCGAGCCGGTGTAGCGCAGTCGCGAGGCGATCTCGAGCGCCGGCGCGATCGCCTCGTCGGCCTCGTCGCCTCGGCCCTGCTGGTGGAGTGCGGTGGCGAGGTGGAAGTGGGCGGAGATCGTGTACTCCGCGTCGTCGACCACCGTCAGCGACTCCCGCGCGCGCTGCTCGCGCTCCGCGGCACCACCAGGCACGAACAGGGCGACCTCCCGGGCGGCCAGGCAGTCCCGCAGCACGGCCCGGTCGCCACTCGCGCGGGCCAGCTCCAGGGAGTGCAGCCCGCTCTCGTCGGACGACCGGAAGTCGGCAGCCATGTACTGCTCGAGCCCGAGGGTGCCGTAGAGCCGTGCCCTCAGCGCCGCGTCGTCGACGTGCGCCAGGCACTCCTGGATCGCCGCGACGGCAGCAGGGTCGCCCTCGCCCATCTCCCGCCAGTGCCAGACGCCAGAGCTCCGGTGCGCGCTCGCTGCCTCGGCCATCCGGGTGTAGTCGCCCTCGCGGTGCGCCTCACGCACGGCGATCTTCAGGGCCAGCAGCATGCCGTGCAGGTCACCGATCCGCTGACGCGCCGTCGCGGTCGCGAGCAGCAGGCGGTGCCGGCGCCCGGGATCCGGGCCGACCGCGAGCCGCTCGAGGTCGAGCGTGCGGTCCCACAGCGAGGCGGCCTCGTCGGAGGCTCCCCGGTGCTCGGCTGCGAGCGCCGCGCGCTCGCCGTAGGCGAGCGCGTCCTCGACCGTCTCGGACAGGTACGGCGCGGCGAGGGCGTGGTGGTTCGCCACCTCGCCGAGCAGCTCGGGGTCGCGGGGCAGCCGCGCCGCGAGTGCCCGGCCCGCGCGGGCGTGCCAGTCTGCACGCCGGCCGACCGGCAGGTCGCCGTACGTCGTCTCACGGGTCAGCGCATGGACGAACCGGTAGCGTCCACCAGCCTGCTCCTCCGCGAGGCCGGCGGCGAGCGCCTCGTCGAGGTCGGCCGAGGGCGACCGCTCCAGCACGGTGGAGAGGACGGCCAGGTCGAACGAGCGCCCGATGACCGACGCCGCGCCGAGGGTGGCGCGGGTGCTCTCACCGAGCTGGAGCAGGCGCAACCGCAGCACGTCGGCGATGCCGTCGGGCACCTCGAGCCGCTCGGCCGCCACGGTCGAGGTGTCGCCCGTCGCGACGAGGAGTCGTGCCATCTCCAGCACGAAGAACGGGTTGCCGTCGGTCCGGCGGGTGAGGACGTCGACCAGGCCGTCACCGGGCTCGTCGACGACGGTGGCCACCAGGGCTGCCACCGACTCGTCGTCGAGCGGCGGCACCGCCACCCGCCGGGCCGAGAGCCGGGCCAACGCCGCCATGGCGTGGACGAGGTGCGGGTGGTGGGCAGGGTCGACGGTGCGGACCGTGGCCACCAGCAGGACCGGTCGGGACCGCAGCTCCTCCGCGGCGTAGGCGAGCAGCCGCAGCGAGGTCTGGTCCGCCCAGTGCAGGTCCTCGAGCAGCACCAGTCGAGGACCGTCCGGTTCGGCCAGCAGGCGCGTCACGGCCGCGAAGGTCCGCAGCGTGGTGGCGGCGGCCGCACCCGCATCGTTGGAGTCGGCCTCGTCGACGGTGCGGGACTCCAGGAGCCGGGTGACCTCGGGTTCGGCGTCTCTCTCGCCGGCGCGGCTCCGGACCAGCTCGCGGAGCACGGGCAGCCACGGCCAGTAGGGCGGCGCCAGGTCGGCCTCGTGGCAGCGACCGACGAGCACGTCGACGTCCCGCTCGCGGGCTCGACGCACGAGCTCGGCCGCCAGCATGCTCTTGCCGATGCCGGCCTCGCCGCTGATGAGCAGCACCCCACCGCGACGCTGCTCGACCAGTGCATCCAGGTTCTCGCGGATGACCGCGAGCGCATCGGGGCGCCCGACGACACCGGCGGCACCGGCGGCACCGGCCGCACCGTCGAGGGTCGCAGCCCGGGCGGGCGGCGGGGCAGCCGTCGCGTCCAGTGCCGGGTCCTGGGCCAGCATTCGCTGCTCCAGCGTGCGCACCGTCGCCGAGGGGTCCACGCCCAATCCCGCGACGAGCGCCGATCGGAGGGTTCGCAGCGTCTCCAGGGCGTCGGCCTGCCGGTCGCAGCGGTACTGCGCCAGGGCGAGGAGCGACCAGAGTCGCTCACGGTACGGCTGGGCGGCGGCCTCGGCCGCGACAACCCCCTGGGCCTCCTCGGCCCGGCCGAGGTCGAGGAGCGCCTGCGCCCGGGCCTCGACGAGTCCGAGCCGGACCTCCTCGAGCCTGGTCGACTCGACGGCGAGTGCAGGAGCGTCGAGGAGGCCGGCGTACGGCGCGCCGCGCCAGCGGGCGAGCGCGGTCGCCGTCAGCTCGTCGACCTCTCCCGGGGAGACGCCGGGACGGCCGACGGAGCGAGCGAGCTCGGTGACGTCGGTGGCGTCGACGTCCACCCCGACCAACGTGTAGCCGGCCGGGTCTCGACGCACCTCGGCGTCGGGCCCCAGCGCGCGGCGGACGCGCGAGACCGCGACCTGGAGGGCGCTGGAGGCACCCGTCGGCGGCTCCTCGCCCCACAGCTCGTCGACCAGCCTGTCGTCGCCGACGTGCCTGTCGGGGGTCGTGGCGAGCAGGGCGAGCAGGAGACGCTCCCGTCGGCCACCGATGGCGCGTTCGACACCGTCGACGCACAGGCGCACAGGGCCGAGCACGTCCACCGCCACGGTCATCGAGGCCCCCTCCCCCTGAGTGGTCGTCGTCAGCCGAGCTGGCGCCTGACCTCGGCGGCGACGGCGCCGCCGTCGGCGCGGCCGCGGACCTGGGGCGTGAGCACGCCCATCACCCGGCCCATCGCCTTCATGCCCTCCCCGGCGACGCCGAGGTCGGCGATGGTGGCGGTCACCAGCGCCTCGATCTCCTCGGCCCCCAGCTGCTCGGGCAGGTACTCCGCGAGGACGGCCGCCTCGGCGACCTCCTTGTCGGCCATCTCCTGACGGCCGCCGTCGGCGAACGCCGTGGCGGCCTCGCGACGCTTCTTGGCCTCCGACGACAGCACCCCGACGATGTCGTCGTCGCTGAGCTCCCGGGCCTCCTTGCCGGCCACCTCGGCGTTGGTGATCGCCGTCAGCACCATCCGCAACGTGCTGGAGCGGACCTCGTCCCGGGCCTTGATGGAGGTGGTGAGGTCGGCTCGCAGTCGGTCCTTCAGGGCGCTCATGCAGCCCATCATCCCCCGTGTGACACGCTGGCCGGGTGCGCCCCGTCCAGCTCGCCGCCGGCACCCTGGCGGCCGGCTCGGTCGCCGGGGCAGCCCTCACGGCGTACGCCGCCTGGGAGGCACGGGCCTACACGCTGCGCACCGTCGAGGTGCCGCTGCTCCCACCCGGCCGGCAGCCGCTGACGGTCCTGCACCTGAGCGACATCCACATGACGCCCCTCCAGCGGCGCAAGCAGGAGTGGGTGCGCAGCCTGGCGGACCTCGAGCCGGACCTCGTCGTCAACACCGGCGACAACCTCTCGCACCCCGATGCCGTCCCCGTCGTGACCGAGTCGCTCGGTCCCCTGCTGGACCGGCCCGGGGTCTTCGTCTTCGGCTCCAACGACTACTACGTGCCGACGCTGCGCAACCCGGCGCGCTACCTGCTGCCCGACACCGGCAAGCGGTACGCCGACAAGCCGCACCTGCCGTGGCCCGACCTCCAGCGGGCCTACGTCGAGGCCGGCTGGCTCGACCTCACCAACCGGCGCGACGCGCTCGACGTGGGCGGGACGTCGTTCGCGTTCGCCGGCGTGGACGACCCGCACCTCCGCTACGACCGGCTCGACCTGGTCGCCGGCCCCGCGGAGGCCGGCGCCGACGTCCGGCTGGCGGTGACCCACGCTCCGTACCTGCGGGTCCTCGACCAGTTCGCCGCCGACGGCTACGACGCGGTGATCGCGGGCCACACCCACGGCGGTCAGGTCTGCCTCCCGTTCGTCGGCGCCCTCACCACCAACTGCGACCTCGACAACGCCCGCGCCAAGGGCCTCCATCGGCACCCGGCCGACTCCCGCGACGGCGACCCCGGCAGCGCGTGGCTGCACGTGTCCGCGGGCGTCGGCACCAGCCCGTACGCCCGCATCCGGGTCGCCTGCAGGCCCGAGGCAACCCTCCTGACCCTGACCGCCCGGCCCGCCTGACCTCCGATTCGAGACGCCCCTGCTGCTCCGGTATGGTTGCGCAGGTTGCGGACCGACCGGCCTCGGCCAGCTGGTCCGCATCGGGCTGTGGCGCAGCTTGGTAGCGCGCCTCGTTCGGGACGAGGAGGCCGCAGGTTCAAATCCTGTCAGCCCGACCATTGTGATCTCTCAGGAGATACGCGACAGCCGGACCTACGAATCGTAGGTTCGGCTGTCTGTCATTTCGGGGTGCGGGGCTGGTAGTCGCAGGGCGGGGTTGATGGTGAGCTCGCGGAGGAGTTCGCCGGTGGCGGCGTTGATGACTCTGACGTCGAGGTCTTGGACGAGCAGGATGACGCGGGTTCGGGCGTAGGTTCGGCCGAGTCCGATGTGGCGGAGCCGGCCGGCCACGCGCAGGGTGACGTTGCCTGCGATCGACGACGATGTCGTGGCGGGTGCGGTCGTGGCTGTCGGTGCTGCGGTCGCCGGTCGGGGTGGCTTTGGGGCGTGCCAGGTAGGCGGCCGCGGGGGTGGCCCGGTGTGGCAGCGACCGGTGCGGGCGATGGTGGTTGTAGGCGTCGACGAAGGCGTCCAGGAGGGTCTGCAGTTCGGCGATGGTGGCCGGTTGGGTCGGTTGGGCTGAGAGCCATTTCTTGAGGGTCTGCTGGAAGCGTTCGACCTTGCCGCAGGTGGTGGGGTGGTTCGGGCGGGAGTTCTTCTGGACGATGTCGAGGCGGCGGAGCTCGTGCTCGAGCTGGTTGCGGCCGCCGCGGCCGCCGGCGAACCGGGTGGTGTACACCATGCCGTTGTCGGTCAGCGTGGATGCTGGGTATCCGTGCAGGTCAGCGGCCTGCCGGAAGGTGGCCAGCACGATTGGTCCGGTGACCCGTCGGTGGGCGGTCACGCCCAAGGCGTACCTGGCGTGGTCGTCGAGCCAGCTGATGATCTCTACGTCCGGCCCGTGGCTGCCGTTGGGCTGGGTGAGGCGGTAGTGGGTGAAGTCGGACTGCCAGCACTCGTTGGGCATCGCGGCCTCGAACCGGATGTAGGAGGACTTCGGTCGCTTCTTCGGCTCGGGGGTGACCAGGCCTTCACGGGTCAGGGTCCGGCTCACGGTCGATACCGACACCGTGACCTGGTGGTGGTGGTTCAGGTGCCAGGCGATGGTGTCCGGGCCGGCGTCCAGGCCGGCCTCGGTCAGTTCCTTACGCAGCCGGCGGATCAGCTCGACGGTGCTGGCCTCGGTCGCGGCCGGGGAGGTGTGCGGACGCCTCGAGAGTGGCTCGAAGGCTTCCTCGCCGATGTCGTCGTAGCGGGCCTTGAGCCGGTAGACCCAGGAGCGGTGCACGCCGTACCGGGCGGCCACCTCCGCGACGGTCTGCTGCTCCACGACAAGGGCGGTGATGACCAGGCGAGCCTTCGACAGGGCCGACCATCAGCAGCCGATCACCTGTCGCCGATGACCTGAGACATCGTGTCGCGGATGTCTTGAGAGATGTGTCGCGGATGTCCTGACGGAAGACACTGTCAGCCCGACCAGATGATCTCTTCGGAGACACCCGACAGCCGGACCTGCGCCAGCAGGTCCGGCTGTTGCTCTGCGCGGCCGAGCCAAGACGTTGCGCCCAAGTCGTTACGCGTGGGGGCTGTGCCGCGCGGCCCGCGTCTGGTTGATTGGGGGCGACGCTCCAGGACTGGAGCCGGCCGCACGTGGAGGGATCACCATGGAACTCTTCTTCTGGATGGTGTCGATCGTTCTGATCGTCGCCGGGATCTACTTCCTGCTGCAGCGTCAGTGGCTCTACGCCGCCGTGGCGATCGGCGTCGGCGCCCTCATCGGCCCGATCGGGGTCAGCCTCATCAAGTGACCCTCATCAGGTGACCCTCATCAGGTGACATCGGCCGGCCTTCGTCACGGCGTCGGTAGGGTGGCGCGGTGAGGGTGTCCGACCAGTACCGGCTGCTCTTCGTGCACGTCCAGAAGACCGGTGGCAACACGGTCCGGGGCATGCTCAACGACGCCCTCCCCGACCCGCGGAACCCGCGGGGTGAGCTGCCCAAGCACGCGCACCTCGGGGGGATCCTCAAGGCCGAGCCGGGCCTGGCCGACTACTACGTCTTCGGCTTCGTCCGGAACCCGTGGTCGCGACTCGTCTCGTGGTGGTCGATGATCCAGGACGCCAAGGTCAACGCCGAGGCCGGCAACGAGGGCGCCGTCGAGCGGCTGCGGACCAACCGGTTCCTGCGCGTCGTCGCCACCTCGTACGACACCTTCGACGAGTTCGTGCTCCGCGGCCCCGACGACCTGCCGCGGGTGGGCACGCCCCAGCTGCGCTATCTCACGACCCCGCACCGCAAGGCCGACTTCATCGGCCGGACCGAGAGCCTCGTCGCCGATGTCGGCACCGTCTTCGCGCACGTCGGGCTGCCCGAGGTCGAGGAGGTGCCTCGCGCCAACGCCAGCACGCCGCGCGGCCCCTACCAGGACTTCTACACCGAGGCGACCCGGCGCCGGGTGGCCGAGCTCTACGCCGAGGACGTCGAGGCGTTCGGCTACACCTTCTGACCCGATCGGGGGGTCGTCACCTGGGGTGGTCTGATCCACTCCGGGCCAGGCGCCCCGACTTTGGGCGAACCGGTCATCTGCCGCGGCTCGGCGGCACAGACTGGCGCCACTGACGGACATCCGGGGGGATGTTCCGGGGGGAATCCCAGCACCAGCACCAGCAGGAGATTCCGACCAGATGTTCCACCACCGAGCCCTCCGGACCATGATCGCGGCCACCGCGCTGGTCGGACTCGTCGCGCTCGGCGGCCCCACGGTCGCCAGCGTCGACTCGAAGGCCGCCTCGACGCCGGGCCAGCGCGGGCCGAACAACGAGAACTACGACCCGCCCATGTACACGCCGACGTCCCGGCCCGTGTACGACGGCACGCCCGCCAACCCGCTCGTGCGCGAGTGGGGCGTCTACCAGGGCCTCGCCGAGATGTCCTGGATGCCGTACCTCACCGCAGGCGCGGAGCAGCGGGCGCTCCTCGACAAGATCGTCCAGCGCCCGAAGGCGACCTGGTTCGGCCACTGGCAGCCCGACGGCGACATCACCGACCGCGTCCGGAAGTACATCGAGCTCACGACGGGCGGCGACCCGGACGTCCTCGTCCAGACCTCGATCTTCCGCATGGACCCGTGGGAGCTGGAGGCGTGCAAGCGCCTGCCCACCGCGGCCGAGCAGGCCTCGTACAAGACGTGGATCGACGGCTTCGTCGCCGGCGTGGGCGACGCCCACATGGCCGTCGTCATGCAGCCGGACGGCCCGTTCGTGCTCTGTGCGCCCGGCGACTCGAAGGTGCCGGCCAAGCTGATCAAGTACGGCGTCCGCAAGCTCAGCGCGCTGCCCAACACGAGCGTCTACATCGACGTCGGCGCGGCGGACTGGAACCGCGATGACCCGAAGAAGGCGTTGCAGATGCTCATCCCGATGGGCATCCGCTGGGCTCGTGGGTTCGCGCTGAACAGCACCCACTACGACTCCACCGAGCGCCAGGTGCGCTACTCGGCCGCCATCGCCAGGGCGCTCTCCGCACGCGGCATCCAGGACAAGTTCGGCGTCATCAACACCTCGTCGAACGGCCGGCCCTTCAAGGGCTACAAGTACCGCGGCCCGAACTTCGACCACGCCACCGCCTGCCGGTCGCAGCAGGACAAGCGCTGCGTGACCCTCGGCATCCCGCCCACGGTCGACGTGGGGGACCCGAAGTGGGGCCTCAGCGCGAACGACCGCCGGCTCGCCGAGAAGTACGTCGACGCCTACCTGTGGTTCGGCCGCCCCTGGCTCTACAACCAGGCCGCCCCGTTCCTGCTGGACCGGGCACTGGAGCTGGCCCGCACCACGCCCTACTGACGGACGTCACCCGGACCACCTGAGCTTGCCGCGGGGGCCCCGCGGCGTCTTCCGATTGCTACTGACGGGCACGAAGGACGACGCCGCGGGGCAGACTTTCGCACGAGGGCTGGTGGCAGACTGCCCGCATGGCCGACGAGCAGCGGGACGCTGACCAGCCGTCGCTGGAGCTGCCCCCACTCTTCCGGCGCGGGCCACGGCCACCACGCCCCCGGCAGCCGTCCCTGCCGGCCCTGTCCCTCCCGGCCCTGGGTCCGCTGCCCGCGGCCGCCCTGACGGGCGTCGTCGTCGGGCTGCTCGCCGTCGGCCTGACCTGGCTGGCGGAGCGAGGCTGCGTCGCGCTGCGGGACACCTCGTCCTGCGGTGATCCGGGACTGCTGGTGCTGCTCGCGATCGTCGTGGTCGTCGGTCTGGCCGGCCGCGCGCTGCTGGGCGCGCTGCGAGTCCCGGACCCCGGGAGCACCAGCTTCCTCGCCACGGCACTGATGGCCGTGCTGGCCATGCTGTTCCTGATGGGTTCGCTCGCCGACACCTGGATGCTGGTGGTGCTGCCGGTCCTCGGCGCGGTCACCTTCGCGGTGGCGCAGTGGGTGACCTCGACCCACACCTCGCCCGGCGACCGGACGCGCTGAGCCTCAGCCCGCGACGACCAGCTCGGCGATCTGCACGGTGTTGAGCGCCGCGCCCTTGCGCAGGTTGTCGCCGCTGACGAACAGCGCCAACCCGCGGTTGCCCTCGACGCCCTCGTCCTGCCGCAGCCGGCCGACGTACGACGGGTCCTTGCCGGCCGCTTGGAGCGGCGTGGGGACGTCGCTCAGCTCGACGCCGGGCGCCCCGGCCAGGATCTCGCGAGCGCGGTCCACGGTCAGCGCGCGCTCGAACTCGGCGTTCACTGCGAGCGAGTGCCCGGTGAAGACGGGGACGCGCACGCAGATCCCGGAGACGAGCAACCCGGGGATCTCGAGGATCTTGCGCGACTCGTTGCGCAGCTTCTTCTCCTCGTCGGTCTCCCCGTCGCCGTCCTCGACGATGGACCCGGCGAGCGGCAGGACGTTGAAGGCGATGGTCCGGGCGTACGTGACGGGGTCGGGGAACGCGACCGCCTCGCCGTCGTAAGCGAGCTCGCGGGCCTTGTCACCGGCTGCCGCGACCTGGTCGGCGAGCTCCTCGACACCGGCCACGCCGGAGCCGGAGACGGCCTGGTAGGTCGCCACGACCAGGCGGACGAGCCCGGCCTCGTCGTGCAGCGGCTTGAGCGCCGGCATGGCGACCATCGTGGTGCAGTTGGGGTTGGCGATGATGCCCTTGCGGGCGCCGGTCAGTGCTTGGGCGATGGCGTGCGGGTTGACCTCGGAGACGACGAGCGGGACGTCGGGGTCCATCCGGAACGCCGAGGAGTTGTCGACCACGACCGCCCCGGCGTCGGCGAACTTCGGTGCGAGCGCGCGCGACGTCGTCGCCCCGGCGGAGAACAGCGCGACGTCGAGGCCGCTCGGGTCGGCGGTGGAGGCGTCCTCCACGACGACCTCGCGGTCGCCGAACGGCAGCACCGTGCCGGCCGAGCGGGCGGACGCGAAGAAGCGGACCTCCTCAGCCGGGAAGCCGCGCTCGAGGAGGATCTGGCGCATGGCGACGCCCACCTGGCCGGTGGCGCCGACGACTCCGATGCGCGCCATCAGCGTCCGGACCCGCCGTAGACGACTGCTTCGACCTCGTCGGCGTCGAGGTCGAACGCCGAGTGCGTGGCCTGCACGGCCGCGTCGACCTGGGCCTCGTCGACGATGACCGAGATGCGGATCTCGGAGGTGGAGATCATCTCGATGTTCACCCCCGCCGACGCCAGGGCCGCGAAGAACCGTGCCGTGATGCCGGGGTGCGACCGCATGCCGGCGCCGATGAGGGACACCTTGCCGATCTGGTCGTCGTAGAGGAGCTTGTCGTAGCCGACCTCGTTCTGGATGCGCGCCAGCGACTCCATCGCGGAGTGACCGTCGGCGCGCGGCAACGTGAAGGAGATGTCGGTCAGCCCGGTGGCGGCGGCCGAGATGTTCTGGACGACCATGTCGATGTTGACCTCGCCCGAGGCGAGCGCCTCGAAGATGCGGGCCGCCTCACCGACCTTGTCGGGCACGCCGACGACGGTGATCTTGGCCTCGCTGCGGTCGTGGGCGACGCCGGCGATGATGGCCTGTTCCATATCTGTCTCCCCCTGGGAGTTGACGGTCGGGTCGGCGACGACCCAGGTCCCTTCCTTCTGCGAGAAGGAGGACCGGACGTGGACGGGGATGCCGTAGCGGCGGGCGTACTCGACGCAGCGCAGGTGCAGGATCTTGGCGCCCGAGGCCGCCATCTCGAGCATCTCCTCATGGGAGACCCGGTCGAGCTTGCGGGCGGTCGGCACGATGCGCGGGTCGGCGGTGAAGACGCCGTCGACGTCGCTGTAGATCTCGCACACCTCGGCGCCGAGGGCTGCGGCCAGGGCGACCGCGGTGGTGTCGGAGGCCCCGCGGCCCAGCGTCGTGACGTCCTTGGTGTCCTGGGAGACGCCCTGGAAGCCGGCGACGATCGCGATCGAGCCCGCGTCGATCGCGTCGACGATGCGGCCCGGCGTGATGTCGATGATCTTGGCCCGGCCGTGCGCGGAGTCGGTGATCACGCCGGCCTGGGAGCCGGTGAACGACCGCGCCTTGTGGCCGAGCTGGGCGATCGCCATCGCCAGCAGCGCCATCGAGATCCGCTCACCGGCGGTGAGCAGCATGTCGAGCTCGCGCGGCGGCGGCAGCGGCGTCACCTGCTCGGCGAGGTCCCGCAGCTCGTCGGTCGTGTCGCCCATCGCCGAGACGACCACGACCACGTCGCTGCCGGCCCGCTTGGTGTTCACGATGCGCTGGGCGACCCGCTTGATGCCGGTGGCGTCGGCCACCGACGAGCCGCCGTACTTCTGCACGACAATGCCCACGGGTATCTGTCCTCGTGCTGGGTGGAGAGCCCTCCCGGGCCTGGTACGGCGCGTCCCGGCGCGCCTTTGCGCGGGACGGCCCCCCGAGTCTAACGAGGAGGCTCGGCGTCGCCCGCCAACATCTCATCGGCGGCCGCGACCTGGTCGGCGTCGAGGTCGACGTCGATGTCGAGCCGGTCGTGCGACACGACCGACAGCAGGGCGTTGAGCACGGCCCCGGCGAGGTTGCCCCACGAGGAGACGTAGGAGAACTGCCACCACCACAGCGCC
Source organism: uncultured Actinomycetota bacterium (assembly GCA_963708915.1). Lineage (GTDB taxonomy): Bacteria > Actinomycetota > Actinomycetes > Propionibacteriales > Nocardioidaceae > Nocardioides. Next base: position 1,960,296 of record CAVPUJ010000001.1, on the reverse strand, counting down.
TCGTCGATGTCGCCGGCGCGGTAGTGGCGCAGGCCGTTCTCGAGGTCGGAGGCGATGCTCGTCAGGTCGTCGGAGAGCTGGCTGTCGACCACGTCGGGGTCGTAGGGGTCGAACACGAAGCTGTAGGTGTCGACGCCGCCGAGCAGCTTGGCCAGCCGCAGGCGCATGTCGTCGAGGTCGGCGTCGGGGCCGACGTCGGGCTGGTACTCCGAGCGGGGCTCGAAGTCGACCTGGGCGCCGAGCCGGGCACCGGCCAGCAGCACCTGGCTGATCTCGAGGAGCAGCAGCGAGATGGCCCGGCCGCCGTCGTCCTCGCGGGAGACGGCCCGCAGCGCGATGAGGAAGCTCTTCACCGAGTCGGAGATCGCCGTCGCGAAGTCCTCGGTGGTGCTGTCGAGGGGCGCGAGCGCCTCGATCTCGGCGGCTGCCTCGAGGATGTCGTCCTCAGTCATGTCGTCCCTCACTCGCTACTCATCGGCCCTACTCATCGGCCCTACTCATCGGCCGAGCGCCGGCCCACGAAGGCCCTGCCCAGCGTCACCTCGTCGGCGTACTCCAGGTCTCCGCCGACCGGGAGCCCACTGGCCAGCCGGGTGATCCGCAGCCCGAACTCCCTGAGCATACGGGTGAGATAGGTGGCGGTGGCCTCACCCTCCAGGTTGGGGTCGGTGGCCAGGATCACCTCGGTGATGGCGCCGTCGGCGAGCCGCACCATCAGCTCGCGGATGCGCAGCTGGTCGGGCCCGATGCCGTCGATCGGCGAGATCGCCCCGCCCAGCACGTGGTAGCGGCCCTTGAACTCGCGGGTGCGCTCGATGGCCACGACGTCCTTGTACTCCTCGACCACGCACAGCACCGACTGGTCGCGCCGCGGGTCCCGGCAGATCCGGCACTGGTCGTCCTCGGACACGTTGAAGCAGATCGTGCAGAACTTCACGCGCGCCTTGACCTCGACCAGCACGTCGGCCAGGCGGCGTACGTCGACCGGGTCGGCCTGCAGCAGGTGGAACGCGATCCGCTGCGCGCTCTTGGGACCCACGCCCGGGAGCCGGCCGAGCTCGTCGATGAGGTCCTGGATGATGCCTTCGTACATGTGGCTCCTAGCCGAGGCCGGGCATTCCCCCGGCCAAGGGGCCGAGGGTCTTGCTGGCCAGCGCGTCCGCGCGGGCCTTGCCGTCGCGGTAGGCCGCCACGATCAGGTCGCCGAGGTCGGCGAGGTCGTCGGCGCTGCTGCCGTCGAAGCCGCCCTCCCGGATCGCGACCCCGACCAGCTCGCCGACGCCGTTGACCGTCACCGTGACCACGCCGCCGCCGACCGTGCCCTCGACCGTGGTGTCGGCCAGCTGGGCCTGCGCGTCCTCGAGCCGCTCCTGCATCTGCTGGGCCTGCTGGAGCAGGGCGTTCATGTCGAAGCCGCCGCCGCCGAGGGCGTCGAAGGGATTGGGGGTCTGGTCCATGGGTTGGTCGGTCATCGCTCTACCTCTGTGTCGCTGGCGGTCTGGTGGGTCAGTGGTGCTTGATCTCCTCGATCACCTCGGCCCCGAGGTGCTGCTGGAGCAGCTCGGCGCCGGCGAGTGCGGAGGAGTCGACGTCATCGTCGTCGGGGTGGGCCTCGGCGTCGGCCGCGGCGCGCGGGTCGCCGGCCGGATCCCGGCCCGGGACCCGCGTCTGCTGGATGGCCCCGCGCGCGGCGGCCACGGCAGCCGGGTCGGTGGTGGAGGGCGTCGCGGGAGGTTCGAGGGCGACCGTCGGCTCGGGCGGGGTGGGCGCGTCGGGCGTCGGCGCCGGGGTGACCGGCGACTGGGTCGCGGACGGCTGGGCGCCCGGGTCGACGATCGTCTCGACCTTCCAGTCGGAGCCGACCACGTCGATGGCCGCTTGTCGGACGATCTCGGCGCTGCCGCCGCCGTCGAAGGACTCGCGGGCGCCCGCGTTGCTGAAGCCCAGCGTCAGGGTCGTGCCGTCGACCGCGACCACCTGGGCGTGCTGGGTCAGGTGGATCCAGGTCAACCGACGCTTGCTCTTGACCGCCTCGACGATGTCGGGCCACAGCCGGCGGACGTCGACGAGGGTCAGGCCGCCGGCGGGGGGCGCCGCGGCGGTCGGTTCCGGTGTCGGCTCGGGCTCGGGAGTCGGCTCCGGTGCCGGCTCGGGTGTCGGCGCCGGGGCGGGCTCGGATTCCGGCTCGACGGCGACCGGGGCGGCGGGCGTCGGAGTCGGCTCGGGCGCGGCGGCCGTCGGGGCCGGCGTACCGCTGAGGGGCGCACCGATCGCGACGCGGCGCTCGAGGCGGTCGAGCCGCGCCAGCATCCCGTCGGTGCCGTGGTCGAAGCCGGGCAGCAGCACCCGCGCGCAGATGAGCTCGAGCAGGAGCCGCGGGGCGGTGGCGCCACGCATCTCGGTGAGCCCGTTGGCGACCAGGTCGGCAGCGCGGCTGAGCTCCGTGGCGCCGAACCGTGCCGCCTGCGCGACGAGCCGCTCGCCGGCGTCCTCGGCGACGTCGATGAGCCCGGTCGCCGGGGCGTCCGGGACCGCCGAGATGATCACCAGGTCCCGGAGGCGGCGCAGCAGGTCCTCGGTGAAGCGGCGAGGGTCCTGTCCGGTCTCGATGACCCGGTCGACCACCGCGAACACCGACGCTCCGTCACCGGCCGCGAACGCCTCGATGACGTCGTCGAGCAGCGCGTCGGGGGTGTAGCCGAGCAGACCCGACGCCAGTGCGTACGTGACGCCGTCGGGTCCGGCGCCGCCCATCAGCTGGTCGAGCACGCTGAGGGTGTCGCGGGCCGAGCCGGCACCGGCGCGGACCACGAGCGGGAGCGCGGCGGCCTCGATGGTGACGTGCTCCTTCTCGCAGAGCTCGGAGAGGTAGGAGGAGAGCAGCCGCGGCGGGATCAGCCGGAAGGGGTAGTGGTGGGTGCGCGACCGGATCGTCGGGAGCACCTTGTCGGGCTCGGTGGTCGCGAAGATGAACCGCAGGTGCGGCGGCGGCTCCTCGACGAGCTTGAGCAGGGCGTTGAAGCCCTGCGTCGTGACCATGTGGGCCTCGTCGATGATGTAGACCTTGTACTTGTCGCGCACCGGCGCGAAGAACGCCTTCTCGCGCAGGTCACGGGCGTCGTCGACGCCGCCGTGCGAGGCCGCGTCGATCTCGATCACGTCGATGCTGCCCGGACCGCCCCGGGCGAGGTCCTGGCACGAGTCGCACTCGCCGCACGGGTCGGCGACCGGCGCCTGCGCACAGTTCAACGCGCGAGCCAGGATCCGGGCGCTGGTCGTCTTGCCGCAGCCGCGCGGTCCGGAGAAGAGGTAGGCGTGGTTCACCCGGTTGCCCGCCAGCGCCGCGCGCAGTGGCTCGGTCACGTGGTCCTGGCCGATGACCTCCGTGAAGGTCTCCGGCCGGTAGCGCCGGTACAGCGCGAGGGGTGACTCCACCCCTGAACCCTAACCAGCCACGCCGACAACCGTGAGGGGCGTCGTCCTTGGCGTGGGTTCCCTGAGCTTGGCGTGTCTCGCTAGGCACGCCAGGTTCAGATTTCTCCGGCCGGCCGGAGAAATCTCCGGGCAAGCAAAGGCCCCCCACGTACCCGGCAGAGCGCGCCTACCCTTGCTGCCTTCCGGCCCTGGGGGAGTTCGGCATGATGCCGCCACGTGGGGGGTTGGCCCGAGTCTAGGTGAGCGGTTCTCAGCCGACCAATCGACCGGCACCCGGCGGATTTCACCGCTCGGCGCCGCCCCGGTAGCCTCCTCGGCGGAGGATTCGCCTAGTGGCCTATGGCGCTCGCTTGGAAAGCGGGTTGGGTTAACAGCCCTCAGGGGTTCGAATCCCCTATCCTCCGCCATTCGATTGCCCAGGACGTCATACGACGTGGTCGCTCCGGCGACCAGAACGTATGACGTCCCGGCGTCTGCGGGCACGTCGCCGGCACGTCCCGGTCAGGTCGAGGGCTCGACGGGGACCGGGTGCTTGGTCCTGTTGAGCACCAGGACGGCGGCGAGCGGGTAGAGGAGCACTGTGGTGGCGCCGGCACCGATGAGCAGTGAGGCGTTGGCGTCGCTCATCTCGCCGGCCTTCACGGCGACCGCGGTGACGGCCACGATGATGGGGAGTCCGGTGGCCGCGAAGAACCCCACCACCGCGCTGTCCCTGGTGCCGAGGGTCGGTCCGTGGAACCGCGTGAGCAGGAAGACCGGGAACCCACGGACCGCCAGGATCAGCGCCACCACGATGACGAAGTCGCCGGGATGCGACGCGATCGCCTCCGGGTCGACGCCCATCCCCGAGGTCACGAAGAACAACGGCACCAGCATGCCGAAGGCCATGCCCTCGATCTTGCTCTCCAGCAGGTGATCGCCGTCGGGGATCGCCATGCGGAGGATGAAGCCGGCTGCGAAGGCCGCCATCACGATGTCCAGCTCGAAGACGTCGGCGACCGCGATCAGCGACGCCAGGAGCAGCACCACCAGGCGGAGAGGGGTCTGGCCCGTCGTCTCGGCTCCGGCGTCGATCCGTCGGCGCAGGGCGGAGGTCTCGGGTCGAAGGCGTCTGGACAGCACGGCGAGGCCGAACGCCAGGAGCATGAACGCGGCGAGCACCACCACGGACGCGAACGGGCCGCGGGCACCGAGCAGCACGGCGATGGCGACGACGGGCCCGAGCTCGCCGTACGCGCCGTGGCGCAGCACCCGGATCCCGATGGGCGACTTCACCAGCCGGTGGTCCTTGAGGATGGGGAGCAAGGTGCCGAGCGCGGTCGAGGTCAGCGCGATCGCGACCGCGATCTCGGCGTCCAGCACCTCGGTGACCCCGAGCAGCGCGACGATCCCGAGGGCCAGCAACAGGCAGCCCAGCCAGGTGAGGGCCGCTGCTCCGCCGGCACGTCCGGTCAGCTCGCGCAGCTCGACCTCGAAGCCGGCGAGCAGGAAGAGGAACGCCAGGCCGAGCTCCCGCAGCAGGTCGATCGGCGCGTCCATGGCCGCGAGCTCCAGGCCGTACGGACCGATGACGATGCCCAGCCCGAGCAGGAGCACCACCTCGGACACCAGCCGGTGCGGCACGAGGCCGGCCAGGAGCGGGGCCGCGACCGCGACGAGGGAGATCCAGAAGAGGGAGGTGACCGTCGCGTCCACGAGAAGGCCTTCGTTGGGGTGGCAGGTGAAGGGAGACTAGCGGCCGGGTCAGCCGCGGCGGCGCGCCAGCACCGGCCGGAGCATCAGGGCAAGGAGCAAGGCGGCGCCGCCGAGGATCGAGGCCCACAGTGCGGTGTGGCGCAGCGAGGCAAGGGTGTCGACCTCGGGCTCGGGGGCCCGGGCGCGCGGGCTCTCGTCACGCGCGGACGTGGTGTCGGCGTACTCACCGTCCTTGCCGGGCCGCAACGGGCGGGTCAGTGCCTCGAGCGGCTGGACGACGCCGTACCCGGTCATCCGCGTCGGGTCGTCCATGGTGCCGGATGCGGTGCCGAACAGACGCGCGGTGAGCTGGGCCGGGTTGTCGTCCGGGTACTTGGTCATCAGCAGCGCCAGGACGCCGCTGACCTCGGCGGCCGCCCAGCTGGTGTTGATGTCCTGCAGCGTGCACGCGCTGCCGTTCACAGCGAGCACGACCGCGCCGTACGTCGGCGCGGCCACGTCGGTGGCGGAGCTCGCGCCCACGTTGAGCTGCGGGTCGGTGCCCGCCTCCGCGCCGCCCGCAGTGGCGTTGACGCCGATCACGTCGTCGAGGTAGCCCGCGGGGAACACCGACCGCGCGACGTCCTCCCCCGGGACCGCCGACGGGAACGCCTCCATCGGGCCGGCCGCTCCGCGGTTGCCGGTCTCGGCGACCACCAGGACCCCGGCGTCCCGGACCGCCTTCACGGCCGCGGCCAGCTCGTCGTCGGGCGCGACGGACAGCGACACGTTCGCGATCCGGATGCCCTGCTGCTGCGCGTTGGCCGCGACCCACCGCAGACCGGCCGCCAGGGCGCCGGGCGTCAGCACCTCGCCCTCGAGGGACTCGGGGTCGAGGGTGTCGTAGACCCGCACGTCCACGATGCCGGCCGCGGGTGCGATGCCCACCAGCCCGCCGTCGGCGCGCGCCCGACCGGCGATCAGCGACGCGACCGCCGTACCGTGCGGGTCGACGATCTCGCCGCCACGACTGACGACGGTCCCGCCGACCACGTCGACCCCGTCGCCCTGACGGGACACACCTGAGTCGAGCACGGCCACGTTGACGCCCGCACCGGCGCGCGCGGCCCCGCCCACGAGCTCCTGCGCCTGGGCGATCCGCAGCCGGTCGAGCGGGGCACTCGGGTCGGTGGTGGTGACGACCTCGTCGCCCACGTCGTCGCACTGCACACTGTCGAGGGCGCGCACCGGGGCGGCGAAAGCCGGCACCGGCGGGAGGACGGCGGCCGCCACCGCCGCCAGCACGGCGACGGGCGCGAGCCGGCGGGCTACTCGCACGGCTTCCCGCTGGCGCGCACCGGGGGGCACAGGGCATCGGACACCGACAGGTTGACGCCGCGGTCGAAGAGCTCGACCCACGGGTCGGGGACCACGGGCGGGTCGACGTCGGCGAACCCGAGGTTGGCCGCCACCTCGGGCCCGACCAGCGGATAGGCCAGGCCGTTGCTGTCGACGAGGTACGGCGAGCCGTCGTCGGTGTCGGACCAGGCACCCGACAGCACGTAGGCGCCACCCGCCGGCGTGACGGAGACGGCGCTCTGCTGCGGCGGCACGCCCACCGAGGACGCCGAGGAGGTCGGGGCGACGCCGAGGGCGACGACGGGCACCTGGCCTGGGTCGGTCTCGAGCTCGGCGCAGTACTCCCCGCGGACCTGGGCCAGGGTCGACTCCGGCCAGTGCGCGCTCCGGTCGGGTGGCAGCCGGGCCACCCCGATGCGGTCGGCCTCGAGCTCGCGCACCGGCCGCCCGTCGATCGTGCTGTTGCGCAGCACGGCCAAGGAGAAGGCGTCGAGCGGCCGCGGACCATCCTCGGCGAGCACGACGCTCTCGCCCGGGCCTCCCGACACCGTGACGATGTCGCCGACCCGGGCCTCGCGCGGCAGACCGGACGAGCCGCCGGCGTACGGCAGCCGCCGACCCGCGCCGTCGATCCCGAACGTCGACCACTCGAGCGCGCCGCCCACCGGCCACAGCGACAACCAGTCCGTGGTCACCTTCGCGGCGTCGGCGCCGACGCTCAGCCCGAGGTCGCGCAGCAGGTTGTCCTGGGTGCCGGGGTCGGCGGGCAGCTCGTAGGAGTAGGCGCTGGGCTGCTCGCCGCGCCCGGACGCCGCCTGCGCGATGACGTAGCGGACCCCACGGCTCTCGACGAGGAACCCGGCGCCGGGTGCCGCGGACACCCCCGGGCTCGGGGCCAGCGTCAGCTGCAGCCCGGACTCCGCGCTCGTGCAGGCGGTCCAGCCCGACTGCACCAGGGCCTGCGGCTCGGGCACGTTGGCCGGGGCGTTGAGGATGCCGATCGGCTCGCCGATCCGCTCGGCGGTGATGGCGTCCTCGGAGACGTAGGTCGGCTCCGACTCCGACCCCAGGATGAGCCGCGCCGAGGTGACGTTGACGACCGGCCGGATCACCAGCCCGCCGTCCTCGGGAGTGCTCACGAGGTACGGCTGCCCGCGTTCCTTCGAGATCACCAGGCCGGGCTGCTTCCAGTCGGCCTCGTCGCGGCCGAAGATCAGCCCGGTGACGGCGCCGCCGGCGACGACGAGCAGCGCCAGGGCGAGGCCGCCCACCAGGGCTCGGCCGGGTCGCGCCGGCTCGACCTCGCGGCCCCCGGGGGCGCCGGACACGAACGCCGTGATCAGCCGGCGTCGGCTGAACTGGTGCGCCTCGACCAGGTCGCGCTTGGTGGCCATCGCTCGGGGTCCCGTCAGCCCTGGACGGCGTCGAGCAGGCCGCTCGCCACCACCAGCAGCGGCAGCAGGGAGAGCAGCGCGATGGTCTCGGCGACGTCCCCGAGGCGGCCGCGGCGCACCGACGGCGACGTGGGCAGCAACGTGGCTGCCAGCAGCACCGCCCCGGTCGCGGCCAGGGCGACGGCGGCCACCGGTCGCCAGTCGGGGTGCAGCCAGAGGACGGCGACGCCGACCGAGAGCAGGCCCAGCACCCCCGACACCAACCCGACGAGCACCTCGGTCCCGGTGCGGTACTGACGCGTGCGGAGCATCACCACCAGGCAGCACATCAGCGCCAGCACCGTGCCGCTCACGCCGAGCGAGACGGCCAGCGGAGCGACGAGCACGAGCAGCAGCCCGACCGTGGCGGAGACGCCGACGAGGATCTCGTGCGCGGTCCGCGCGTCGGCGCCGACCTGCTCGGGGTCGATGTCGTCGGGATCGGCGGTGATGTCGGCGACGCTGAACAGCTGGTCGACGTTGGTGCCCGTCGCTCCCAGTGCGAGCCACGGGAAGATGCTGCCGACGATGACGACGAAGACGAGGGTGGAGGTCAGCACGACCGCTGCGTCGAGGTCGAGCTGCTCGGTGGCCAGGCCGGCCGTGACGAAGATCGCCCCGACCACGATGGGCGGGATGACGAGGGTGCGGCCCTCTCCCAGACCGACCAGGGCCACCAGGCCGGCCACCATGGCGGCACCGCCGGCCGCCGCCATCGGGTAGCCGAAGAGATCGTCGTACCCCTCGCTCGGCAAGGCCCACATCAGGCCGGCCACGGCGGCGTACCCGGTGCCCATCCACGCCACGGCCACCGCGGCGTCCGGCTCGTCCTGCCCGCGGCTCAGCACGATGGCGCCGACCACCAGCGCCACGGCGACCAGCGCCGCGGCGGCCACCGCGACCGCCGACTCGTGCTGGATCAGCAGGGCGAGCGCGCCGAGGGCCATCAGCAGGCCCGCGGCCGAGAGGGCGGTACGCCGTCCCGTCTCCGGCGACCACGGCTTGAGGTCGCGCTCGACCACGTCGGCCATCGCCTCGACGACGTCGTCGTAGACGCGAGGCGCCGGGTCGGCCACGCCGGCCGTGACGGTGATGACCCCGCCGTCCTCGACACCCTGGATGGTCAGGCCGGCATCGGAGGTCAGCTCACGACCGTCGACGGTGACGAGCCGGTAGCCGCCGTAGACCGTGGTGGCGTCGAGCAGCCCCACGCTCCGAGCCAGCTCGGGCACCAGCTCGGCGACCGGCACCGCGCCCGGCAGGACCAGGTCGACGCGGCGGGTGCCGGACGCGACGGTGACGCGGACCAGGCCCGACGCCGGACTGGGCGGGCTGGAGGAGACCGGGGGCCGGCCGGGGGCGCCTGGCTCATCCGACCTCCTGACTGGTGCGGGCCCGATGCTGCCCGGCCCGTGAGTGGGCGGTCAGTCAATCACTCCGGTGCTCGCGCCCTCGTCGTCGATCCAGTCCTTGTCCTCGTCGAACAGCTCGACCGTGGCGGGCTTCCGCTTCTTCTTGTCCTTGTCCTTGCCGCGACCACCACCGGCTCCGACCCCACCAGTGCCGCGACCGCCGGCCGCGCCGCGCGACCCACCGCGCCCGGTGGCGCGACCGGAGGCCGCCCCACCGGCGGCCGTGCCGCCGGTGCGCGCGCCCAGGGAACCCTTGGCCGAGCCGGCCGTACGGGCGGACGCACCGAGGGTGCCGCCACTGCGGAGCCCGCCCGAGGCGCCCGCCGCGCCTGCGGCCCGGATGCCGGCGCCGAGGCCACCGAGCGCACCGATGCCGGCGGCGCCGCCGACGGCGTAGCTGCTGAGCGAGCCCGGCGCGACGGCCGGGGTCGGCGCGACGTCGCCGGTCGACGGCGTGCCGGGGACGCCGGGAGTGGAGCCGGGATAGGGATCGAGGCCCGGGCCGGGGCCCGGCGTGCCCGGCGTGCCCGGCGTGCCCGGGTGGAACGGCGTCGGGTGGTAGCCACCGCCCGGCGGGACCGGCTCCGGGGCCGGGAAGTGCGGACCCGGCGGCACCGGTGTGGGGGTCGGTGTGGGCGTCGGCGTCGGCGTCGGGATCGGGATGGTCGGGGTGGGGTTCTCCGGCGTGGGCCAGTGGTCCACCCACGTGCCGTCCGGGGTCGTGGGGTCGGTGGGGGTGGTGGGCACCGTCGGGTTGGTCGGCATGATCGGCCCGGTGCCACCGCCGCCGCCTCCGCCGCCGCCACCGCTCGACGTCTGGTCGTCAGGGATCTTCTCCATCACCGCGATGGCGTCCTGCCAGGCGGTCTCGACCTTGTCGGCGTGCTCCTGCGACTTCGTCTCCCGGGCATCCGCCCACGAGTTGTAGAGCTTCATCTGACCGACGTAGACCTTCAGGTCGTGCATCTCGTCGGCGTCGTCGGTCGGCGGTTCACCGTTGCCGAACTCCGGCTTGTCCCGCTGGTCCCCGTCCATCTCGGCGACCGCGGTCTGGGCCTGGCGGGTGACCAGGACGGCGTGCCGCAGGGCCTGGTGGATCTCCTGGATGTCGTCGGCACGCTCGTTGACCTTCTCGCCGACCGCCTTGAACGCCTCGAGGGCGCTCGCGACCGTCTCCTGGCCGAGGTTCTCGCTCACCGGGGTCGACACGGCGATCAGCGCGGCGCCCACGTCGTGGAGGCGGTCCCTGGCGTCGGTCCACTGCTGGAGCTCTTTGTCGATCGTGGCCTCGAGCTCGGCGCCGGCGATCAGGTGTCGCAGCCGGACCTCCTGGCTACCCGCCATAGGACTCACCCCCGTGGTGCTTGCCCCCGTGACCGAGGTGGGGGTCGTAGTCGTTGAGGTCGGTGTTGCTGGCCTGGAGCGTCAGCGCCCGCAGCAGCAGCTCACCGCCGATGTCGTCGTCGGTCGTGGTCACCGACTTCGCAGCCGCGTCGATGCCACTGGCGAACTGGCCGAGATCGGTGGCCACGTTGTCCAGCGAGCGCGCCATGATCCCGTAGACCCGGCGGTGCTGCTGGCTCATCGTCTGGCCCAGCGGCGAGGTGCCGAAGCGTCCCTCCGCCTGCTCGTCCTCCTGGAGGCCGTGCTCGTTGAGGAAGTCCTGCGCGGCGGCCAGCTTCTTGACCGCCTTGTCGATCTCGTCCTGGGACAGCTCGATTCCCTCGGTCTTCGCAGCCGCCGCGATCTTGGTGATCAGGGCGCTGAAGTCCAGGAAAGCCATCGGGTGCTCCCTCGTGAATGTCGTGCGGTGCTCGGGTCGTCATGCCGACTGGGACCGGCAGGGCTCTGCCGGTCCCAGGTGCTCACCTCGCGGAGATGCTTCCCACCAGGTCTCAGGCCTTGGGGATGCCCTGGAAGAGGCCGGCGTTGTTGAGGTCGGTCTTGTGGTACTCGACGTTGGCGTTGCCCACGCCGGTCGCGGCGTCCTGCAGGTGCTGGATCATCGCGAACAGCGAGTTGTCCCACTGCTGCTTGGCCGGCACGTAGGACGCCTTGGCCTGGCCGCCCCACTGCATCACGTCGTTGTGGATGTCCTGGTCGAGGGCGTCGAGGACACCCTTGATCTCCTTGGCCTTGGCCACCATGTCCTGGGCGGCCAGCTCGAGGGCCTTGTGATTGACGGAAATCATGTCGAAGGTCTCTCTTTCTCGGGTCTGGTCTGCTGACCGGTGGCTACTGGTTGAGGTTCTTGTTCATCGCGAACATGTTGGCGGCCTGCGTGGAGTCCTGCTCCGTCGACGTCTTCTGCGTCTGCGTGAGGGAGTCCTCGAAGGACTGCAGGAGGCCGGAGATCTTCTCCTGGCGGCCCTGCCACTCGATCATCAGCTTGCCGAAGGCCGCGCCGCCCTCGCCCATCCAGTCCCGGTTCATGTTGGCGAGCTGGGTCTCCAGCTCCTTGGACTTCTTCTTGAACTCGCTCTGCGCGAAGTTGATCCGCTCGCCGATGCGGATGACGCCATCGCGATCGATGTCCATCACGTTCGGGTCTTCGCCTGCCATGGGACTCCTCCTCTTGATCCGCCCGAGCGACCGATGAGGTCCCCGAGCTCTTCCGCTGTGTGTGGTTCCCGATCCCTTTCGCCATCCGAGTGCGGATCAGTTCGATCGGGACAACCGCTGTCTACCCGCGGCGGTCGCGGCTAAACATCACGAAGTCGATTCCCACAGGATGCGGAAGACACCGGAGGAGACGACGACCGCGGCCATGGCGAACGAGAAGCAGAGGCCCTCGGCCACCTCGGCCCGCCGCGACCACCAGGCCGAGCGCCATCCCCGACCGGTCGCGACGGCGACGGCGACCATCACCCCGGCCAGCGCGACCGCGGCGACGGCCACCGCCAGCCACTGCCCGTCGCTGAGCACCGGCACGAGCGCCCACGTCAGGGCGACCCAGCACGCCAGGCCGGCCAGCCGCAGGAGCTGTCGGGCGGCCGCGTGGCGGTAGCTGCGGGCACTCAGGAGCAGCCCGCCACCGGCGAGGAAGACCAGTGCCCGTGCGCCGACGCGGTCGATCGGGAGGTCCGCGGCGACCAGGAGCAGGGGAGCCGACACGGCCGCGACGGCAAGGACGGCAGCGGCGGCGGCCGTGACGATCGCCGACCCCCGGGTCGCGACGGCCACGACCGCGGCCTCGGGCACGACGACCCGGCCGCGCCGGCTGCGCGGCCGGTCCCGCGCGGACCACGCCGTGATGGCCAGGCGGTCCATGTCGATGAGGTAGTTGTCGGGCACGTCGATGGCGATCGCTGGTACGACGCGCGCGGCCAGCATGGCCAGCACCAGCAGCAGCGACCAGGTCGCTCGCGGTGGGAGATCGACCAGGGTGGCCAGCCCGGTGAGCGCGAAAAGCCCCGCGCCCGTGACGATCCAGACCCGGGCCGCCGCGTCCGTACCGCTGTCGAGCGCACGAGCGACGGCAGCCGTGACCGCCGCCGCGAGCCCGGCGATGCCGAGCACGATCGGCAGCTTCTCCTGGTCGGTCTCCCCGACGAGGGCGAAGGCGGCGGCCCCTGCGAACGCCGGCGCGGCCAGCGCGCGCACGTGCCGGTGGACGCCGATCGGCAGCACACCGACGAAGGCCCCCACCAGCAGCAGGTCGACGGTCACCGAGGTCCAGCGCGAGGAGACGGCCGCTCCCGTGTCCTGTGCCGCGCACCAGCCGGCCAGCAGCGCCGTCGCCGCCGCCACCGCCAGCACCAGCCCCCAGACCGGCGCCCCACCCCGGTTGGTCAGCGGGGCAGAGGGTCCGCGCCGTGGCTTCGCTGACGAATCGGTGGGGGAACGGTGCAGGGCCGTGCTCGCCACCAGGACGTCGCCGCTGTCGACGCCGCCGTCCACGAGCGGGAGGTCGGCGGCCAGGGGTTGCCCGAGCTGGGTGGAGATGAGCGGGATCGCACCGAGGCCCGCCTGGGCGGCGTACTCGCGTGCGACGTCGGTGGCGGCGGCGCCGGGCGGCACGAGCAGGTCGATCGAGCCGAGGGGTCCGTGCACGGTCAGGGCGAGGTGATGTCCCTCCCTGCCTCGGCTCCCGACGCGCCTCGCCATGTCGGGCAGGCTAGCCGCTCTCTATCATCGAGCGACGCGCACGACGGTTGAGCAGCCGGCCGGGCGGGCACCATCCGGTCACCGACTCTGGGCAAGGGGGCTCCGTGAGCACGACACTTCGTGGTGGGCGGCTGGACCAGCCGGAGATGCCCACCGGCGAGATCGTGCTCCAGGCGCCACCCCAGCTCGAGCAGCACGAGGGCGCGAGCGGCGTGCTGATGAACGCCATCCCGATGCTCGGGAGCCTCGGCTCGATCGTGCTCGTCGCCAGCATCGGTGGCGCCGCGGGCGGCGGGCGGAGCTACATCGCCGGCGGCATGTTCCTGTTCGCCACGGTCGGGTTCATCGTCGTGCAGATCGACCGGCAGCGGAAGCAGCGCGCGCAGCAGGTGACGGGGTCGCGCACCGAGTACCTGCGGTACCTCGCCAACGTCCGGAAGGTCGCCCGCGAAGCGGCCGACCAGCAGCGCCGCGCCCTGACCTGGCAGCACCCGGCGCCGTCGGCCCTGCCGTCGCTGGCCGAGGAGCGGTCCCGCGTGTGGGAGCACCACTCCTCCGACCCGCACTTCCTCCACGTCCGGTACGGCTTGTGCGCGCAGCCGCTCGCACTCGAGCTGGTCGCTCCCGAGACGACCGTCGTCGACCAGGTCGACCCCGCCGCCGCCTCGGCCTTGCACCGGCTGCTGGTCGTGCACCGACTGCTGCCGAACCTTCCTGCGTCGATCGACATGCGCGCGTTCGACCGGATCGAGGTGTGCGGCCCGGAGGACGAGGCTCGCTCGCTCGCCCGGGCGATGATCTGCAGCGCGGCGGCGTTCCAGTCGCCGGAGAACCTCGAGATCGCCGTGCTCGCCTCCGAGCAGAACCTGGCCCACTGGGACTGGATGAAGTGGCTGCCGCACGCGCTGTCCACCCAACAGTCGGACGCGGTCGGGCCGATGCGGATGGTGTCGACGTCGCTCAACGACCTGGCCGCGCTCTTGCCGCCCGACCTGAGTGAGCGACCGCGCTTCGGTGCGGACGAGCGGCCGGCCACCCCGCACCTGCTCTTCGTGGTCGACGGCGGCTTCCTGCCGCCGGGCAACCACGTCGTCCCTCCCGACGGGCTCCACGGCGTCACCGTGCTCGACCTGCCGGTGCGGTGGGACGAGCTGGACGACGCGTCCTGCCTGCGGCTGCTGTTCGAGACCGCCGACGTCACCGCGCCGGGGGACGCGGGACGATTGCCGCTGAGCGCGCTGCGGTTGCGCGAGGCGCCCGTACGCGCGCTGGCCGACCAGTGCGACCAGGCGACGGCCGAGGCGTTCGCCCGCCGGCTGACCCCCCTGCACACCGTGACCGCGGGCGTCACCGACACCCCGAGCGGCGAGATCGCCGGACCGATGGACTTCATGGATCTGCTCGGTCTCGGCGACGTGCACGGCTTCGACCCCGCGCTGGCCTGGCGCCAGCGGCCCGCCCGCGACCGCCTCCGCGTGCCCATCGGGCTCGGCGACGGCGGCAACGTCATCAACCTCGACATCAAGGAGTCCGCCCAGCAGGGCATGGGCCCTCACGGGCTGGTCATCGGGGCGACCGGCTCCGGCAAGTCGGAGTTCCTGCGCACGCTGGTGCTCGGCCTCGCCCTGACCCACTCCCCCGAGCAGCTCAACATGGTGCTGGTCGACTTCAAGGGCGGCGCGACCTTCGCCGGGATGTCGGAGATGCCGCACGTCTCCGCCGTGATCACCAACCTGGCCCAGGAGCTCACCCTCGTCGACCGCATGCAGGACGCCCTCTCCGGCGAGATGGTGCGCCGCCAGGAGCTGCTCCGCGAGGCCGGCAACTACGCCTCGATCCGCGACTACGAGAAGGCCCGCGCGGCCGGCGAGGCGCTCGAGCCGCTGCCGTCGCTGTTCATCGTGGTCGACGAGTTCTCCGAGATGCTGTCGGCCAAGCCGGAGTTCATCGACCTGTTCGTCGCGATCGGCCGACTGGGTCGCTCGCTCGGCCTGCACCTGCTGCTCGCCTCGCAGCGGCTCGAGGAGGGCCGGCTGCGAGGTCTCGAGTCGCACCTGTCCTACCGCGTGGGCCTGCGCACGTTCAGCGCCGCCGAGTCCCGCGGCGTGCTCGGCGTGCCCGACGCCTACGAGCTGCCGCCCGTCCCCGGCCTGGGTTTCCTCAAGCCCGACCAGTCCACGCTCCTGCGTTTCAAGGCGGCGTACGTCTCGGGGCCGCCGACCGCACGGACGCGCGTACGCCGCGAGGAGGGTGGCGTGCTGCGCGGCATCCTGCCCTTCACGATCTCCGAGGTGCTGACGCTCGACCCGCCGCGCACCGAGGAGGAACCCGAGCCCGTCGCCGAGCCCCAGCAGGGCGAGCAGGACTCGCTGCTCGACGTCGCCGTCGACCGCATGGAGGGCCACGGCCCGGCGGCGCACCAGGTCTGGCTGCCGCCGCTCGACGTGCCCGACACCCTCGACGACCTGATGCCCGACCTCGTCGAGGACCCCGACCTCGGGCTGGTCTCGCCGGAGTGGCGCAAGCTCGGCGGCCTGGTGATGCCGATCGGCACCGTCGACCGCCCCCGCGAGCAGCGCCGCGACACCCTGAGCGTCAACCTCGCCGGTGCCGCCGGCCACGCGGTCGTGGTCGGCGGTCCCCGCAGCGGCAAGAGCACGCTGCTGCGAACCGTCGTCACCAGCCTGGCGCTGACCACGACGCCGCGGGAGTCGCAGTTCTACGTGATGGACTTCGGCGGCGGCGCGTTCTCACCGATGGCCGGGCTCCCCCACGTCGCCGGCGTCGGCAGCCGGTCGGAGCCCGACGTCGTCCGCCGGATCGTCGCCGAGGTGACGGGCATCGTCGACCGTCGCGAGGCGTACTTCCGGGCTCAGGGCATCGACTCGATCGAGACCTACCGCTCCCGGCGGGCCCAGGGCCGGGTCGACGACGGGTACGGCGACGTGTACCTCGTCGTCGACGGCTGGAGCACGTTGCGCGCCGACTTCGACGACATCGAGCTCCACCTGCAGCAGCTGGCCGGGCGCGGCCTCACGTTCGGCTTCCACCTGCTGGTGGCCAGCAGTCGTTGGGCCGACTTCCGGGCGGCCATGCGCGACACGTTCGGCACCCGCCTCGAGCTGCGGCTCGGCGACCCCCTCGACTCCGAGATCGACCGTCGGGTCGCGGCGCTGGTCCCGTCCGGCCGCCCCGGCCGTGGCCTGGTCACCAGCAAGCTGCACTTCCTCGCCGCGCTGCCGAGGATCGACGGCGACCCCGACACGGACACGCTCGGCGACGGGGTCGAGGACCTGGTCAAGCGGGTGAGCGCGGCCTGGCGCGGCCCGCAAGGACCCAAGCTGCGCCTGCTGCCCGACCGCATCGGCCTCGACGCCCTCGTGGCCGCGGCCCCGCCCGACGACAAGAGGCTGCTGCTCGGCATCAACGAGAAGGAGCTGGCGTCGGTCGGGCTCGACCCGGACGCCCAGCCCCACCTGCTCATCTACGGCGACGGACAGTCCGGAAAGAGCGCGACGCTGCGCACCTACCTGCGCGAGGTGGTCCGCACCCGCACGCCGAAGCAGGCGCAGCTCGTCGTCGTCGACTACCGCCGGTCGCTGCTGGGCGAGGTGCCCGAGGACTACCTGCTCAACTACCTCACGTCTGCCACCCAGGCCACGCCGACCATCAAGGACCTGGCGGCCTACCTCGAGTCCCGCATCCCGGGACCCGACGTGACGCCCGACCAGCTCCGCACCCGGTCGTGGTGGAAGGGCGCCGAGGTGTACGTCGTCATCGACGACTACGACCTGGTGTCGACCCAGCAGTCGTCACCGATCGCACCACTCCAGCCGCTGATGGCCCAGTCCCGCGACGTCGGCCTGCACGTCGTCGTGGCGCGACGTTCGGGTGGCGCCGGCCGGGCGTCGTACGAGGCCGTGCTCCAGTCGATGCGCGAGCTCGCCATGCCCGGCCTGATGCTGTCCGGCTCACCCGACGAAGGCATCCTGATCGGCACCGTCAAGCCGCAGCCCCTGCAACCCGGCCGCGGTCGCCTCTGGACGCGAGAACGCGGTACCGAGGTCGTCCAGGTCGCCTGGACCGACCCGGCGCTGTAGCCACTCGTCCGTGACGAAATGGCTGGTGTTCGGGCCACCACACCGACCAATTCGTCACGGACGGCGGGAGATTCGGGCGCGCGACGACCTCGACGCCTCGCTGCGCTCGCCGTAGCTCTCGGCCAACGCCAGCGCCACCGCCTCGGCGTCGCGCTGGGCGAGGTCGTCGGGGTACTCCGGCAGCAGGTCGTCCCACACGGGCAGCCACGAGCCGTACAGCTGGCCCTGCCCGAGCGGCCGGGCGAACAGCCAGATGTGTAGGTGCGCGCCGCCGTCGCCGATTCGGTACACGTGGCAGCGCGCGATGTTCGGGAGGGCCTCGACGTGCCGGGTGAGGTGGGTGCTCAGCACCCCGAGCTCGGCGGCAAGGTCGTCGGGCAGGTCGCCCATGTCGTGGTGGGCCCGGGGAATCAGCATCATCACGAGAGGGACGCCGCAGCCGCCGATCCTGGTGAGCCGCCAGCGTTCGTCGGTCCACACGCCGTCCTCGCGCGTGCACGTACGGCACGTCGCCGGGTCCTCGCCGTTGCGGGGCGGTTCGGGCAGCACCGGCGGCCGCAGCGGCGCGACCTTCAGACCGTCCTGGTCGAACGGCGCGACGTCCCACATCGTCATCCGCGACAGCGGCAGCCGCTGCTCGGCGTCGGCCGCCTCGAGGGCGTGGGCGTAGAACTCGTCGGGGTCCAGGGCCATCGCGCCACCCTAGGCGGAGCGGTCACCGGGTGGCGGTGCGTGAGGGTTGGTTTCGTTGACAGGAACCAACCTCCACGTACCTCCGCCACCCACGAACCAACCCTCACTCACCGCCGACGGGCGGTCCCGAACATCCCGCGCGCGATCTCACGCGCAGCGGTCCGCATGAAGTCCTTGAAGGCACCGGACTTCACGACGTCGGAGACGATGCCGCCGTCGTCCCCCGATGACCCGCCGGAGGTACGGCGTGAGGACGAGGTCTTCGAAGCAGACTTGGCGGCCTTGTCGCGCTCCTTGGCGGCGTCCTCCTCGGCCTGGCGACGCGCACCCTCCTCGACCTTGACGGCCAGCATCTCGCGCGCGGAGTCGCGGTCGACGACGGCGGCGTACTTGGCGTAGCGCGGGCTCGCCTTCACCGACGCATCCATGGACGCCGCGTCGGCGATGCCCATCAGCGACTCGGGCGCGCGCAGCCGCGTCCAGGCCACGGGGGTCGGGGCGCCGCGCTCGTTCATCACCGTCACCACGGCCTCGCCGATCCCCAGCGACGTGATGACCTCGCCGAGGTCGTCGTACGCGGAGTTCGGGTAGGTGTTGACGGTCGCCTTGAGCGCCTTGGCGTCGTTGGGCGTGTGCGCGCGCAGCTGGTGCTGGATGCGGGAGCCGAGCTGGGCCAGGACCACGTCGGGGACGTCGGTGGGTGACTGGGTCACGAAGAAGACGCCGACGCCCTTCGAGCGGATCAGCCGAACGGTCTGGGCGATCTGGTCGAGGAACGCCTTGGAGGCGTCGTTGAAGAGCAGGTGCGCCTCGTCGAAGAAGAACACCAGCTTCGGCTTGTCGATGTCGCCGACCTCGGGGAGGTCGTGGAACAGGTCGGCCAGTAGCCACATCAGGAAGGTCGAGAAGACGGCCGGGCGGTCCTGCAGGTTCGGCAGCTCGACGAGGCTCACCAGCCCGCGTCCGTCGGGCGTGGTCTGGAGGAACTCCGAGGACTCGAACTCGGTCTCGCCGAAGAACGCGTCGGCCCCTTGGTCCTGGAAGCCGATCAGCTCACGCAGGATGACGCCGGCCGTCGCGGCCGAGAGGCCGCCGAGCTCCTTGAGGTCGGGCTTGCCCTCGTCGCTGGTCAGCCACGACACGACGGCGCGGAGGTCGGAGAGGTCCAGCAGCGGCAGGCCCTTGAGGTCGGCGTAGTGGAAGACCAGGCCGAGGCTGGACTCCTGGGTGTCGTTGAGGCCGAGCACCTTCGACAGCAGCACCGGACCGAACGCCGTCATGGTCACCCGCATCGGGACGCCGGTGCCCTGGCCGCCCAGCGCGTAGAACTCGACGGGGTACGCCGTCGCGGTCCAGGTCTGCCCCACCGACGCGGCGCGAGACGCGATCTTCTCGCCGCCCTCGCCGGGCACGCTCATGCCCGACAGGTCGCCCTTGATGTCGGCCGCGAAGACCGGGACGCCGTTGGCGCTCAGCTGCTCGGCCATCAGCTGCAGGGTCTTGGTCTTGCCGGTGCCGGTCGCGCCGGCGACCAGGCCGTGCCGGTTGAGCATGCCCAAGGGGATCCTGATGTGGGTGTCGGTCAGCTCGGTGGCGTTGCGCATCAGGCCGCCCAGCTCGA
The DNA here is from genome assembly GCA_963708915.1 of uncultured Actinomycetota bacterium. Lineage (GTDB taxonomy): Bacteria > Actinomycetota > Actinomycetes > Propionibacteriales > Nocardioidaceae > Nocardioides. The sequence continues at coordinate 1,940,462 of CAVPUJ010000001.1, read as the reverse complement.
GGGCGGCGCCCTCGAACGCGTACCCCGGTGCGATCGCGTCGACCAACGGGTCGGGCTCCGCGGGCGTCTCGACAGCCGCCTCCACCGGTGCTTCCACAGGTGCCTCGGCCGCGGCTGCCTCGACGGGAGGTTCGGCCGTCACGGCGGGTGTCACTGGGGGTGTCACGGGGGTTGTCGCCGGTGGTGTCACGGCTGGTGTCACGGGGGGCTGCTCGGGCGGCGTGGCGCTCATGCGCCGAAGCGTAACCACGTCCGCCGTCCCACCTCCTCCGAGCGGGGGGATCGCGATGCCTCGAATCGCCTTACACTTCCGGCGTGATCTTCAAGCGCGTGGGTGAGGGGAGGCCCTACCCCGACCACGGGATGACCTCGCGCGCCTGGGCCGACGTGCCGCCGCGCCAGGTGCGGCTCGACGAGCTGGTCACCACCAAGGACACCCTGCAGCTGGCCGCGCTCCTCGACGAGGACTCGACCTTCTACGGCGACCTGTTCGCGCACGTCGTGGAGTGGCGCGGCGAGTACTACCTCGAGGACGGCCTGCACCGCGCTCTGCGAGCGGCGCTCCACCAACGCAACGTCCTGCACGCGCGCGTCCACCCGGTCGCCGGATAGAGACCGGGGCAACGGGGGCACGGCGTGAGCATCCATCTCAAGACGATCATCACCCTCGCCGTGCTCGGCGCCTTGCTCGTCGTCGCCGGGCTCTGGGGCTGGTCGGCCATGACCGAGCCCTTGCCGGGCAAGGCGGACTCCGGGAAGTGCCGAGTGACCACCGTGGCTGCCGGCGACCGCATCCGCGCCAGCCAGGTCACCGTCACGGTCCTCAACGCCGGGGAGCGGGCCGGCCTCGCCGACCGCACGATGAGCCTCTTCGTCGACCAGGGCTTCGGCGAGGGCGAGGTCGGCAACGCCCCCGAGGGCAGTGACGTCGCAGTGGCCGAGATCTGGACCGACGACCCGCAGCGTCCCGACGTACGCCTGGTCCGCACCCGCCTCGGGCCCGACGCCGCCGTCGTCCGCCGCGACGCGACCGGCGTCGGGGTGATCGTCGTGGTGGGCGACGGGTTCGAGAAGCTGGTCAAGGGCAAGCGCACGGTCGGCGTCGAGGACGACATCGAGGTCTGCGTCCCGCCGGAGGTCTGACCGCCGTCACTCGTCCGGCAGCCACTGGGCGAGGCGTCCGCCGATCGAGACGTCCCGCAGCCGGCGTTCGGTCGACTCGCGCAGGCGCCGAGGCGTGACGACGAGCATGTCGTCGCCGCGCTTGAGGACGGTACGACGCTCGGGGACGAAGGACTGCCCGTCCCGGATCAGCATGGAGACCGAGGCTCCCGTCGGCAGCCGGAGCTCGCCGACCTCGACGCCGTGGAGGCGGGACGCCGGCGTGATGGTGACCTGGAGCAGGTCGGCCGCGATCCGCTCCAGCGGCGCCGCCTCGAGGTCCAGGTCGCGGGGCTCGTTGCGACGGTCGACCCCCAGCCATCGCGCGACGATCGGGAGGGTCGGTCCGGTCAGCAAGGTGTAGATCACGACCATCACGAACACCACGTCGAACACTCGTGGGGCGTCCTCGACCCCCTCGGCCAACGGGATCGTCATCAGCACGATGGGGACCGCGCCGCGCAGGCCGGCCCACGAGAGGAACGTCAGGTCGCGCCACGGGAGCGGGCTCACGATCGAGCTGGCGAGCACCGAGATGGGTCGGGCCAGCACCGTGAGGATCAGGCCCGCGAGCAGGGCGAGTCCGAGGACCTCCCACGAGAGCCGATCCGGGGAGAGCAGCAGCCCGAGCATCACGAACAGCCCGATCTGGGCCAGCCAGGCCACGCCCTCCGCGAACGACCTGGTCGCGCCGCGGTGGGGCAGCTCGGAGTTGCCGAGGACCAGCGCGGCCACGTACACCGCGGCGAACCCGGACGCGTGCACGAACGCCGCGGCGCCGTACGCGAGGAGGGCCAGCGTCATCACGGCGATCGGGTACAGGCCCGAGGCCGGCAGGGCGGCCCGCCGCATCAGCCACGCGCCACCGAAGCCGGCGGCCAGGCCGCACGCGACGCCCACGACGAGCTCGAACACCACGATCCCGATCGCGAACGGGATGCCGTGGTCGCCCATGGCGTCGGTGGAGATCAGCGTGACGAGGACGACGGTGGGCGCGTCGTTGAGTCCCGACTCGGCCTCGAGTGCTCCCGACAGCCGCTTCTTGATCGGCGCCACCCGGAGGACGGAGAACACCGCCGCCGCGTCCGTCGGCGAGGTCACCGCGCCGAGGAGGACGGCGAGCTCCCAGGGCAGGCCGAGCAGGTAGTGGGCGCCGAGCGCCATCACCGTCACCGACACCGCCACGCCGATGGTGGCCAGCGAGAGGCCGATCCGCATCGAGGGCCGGAAGTCCCGCCAGGAGGTGGTCAGACCACCCTCGGCCAGGATGATCGCCAGCGCCGCGAAGCCCAGCGCCTGGGCGACGGCCGCGTTCTCGAACTGGACGCCGAAGAACTGCTCGCCGAGCACCACGCCCATCAGCAGGTAGATGAGCAGGCTGGGCAGGCCCGCTCGCGAAGAGAGCCGCACGGCGAGGATCGCCAGGATCGTGACGGCCGAACCCACCAGCAGGAACAGGTCGAGCTGATGGACGTCGAAGGTCACGAGTCACCCCTCTCCGGGCGGCTGGTGCGCGAGTCTAGCGACGCCGCGCCCCACCGCCGCCCCCCTCGCCCGAGCGTGAGAACGCGCCGTACGACGGGGTAGTCCAGTCCAGTTCCGCGGCCAGACGCCTCTCTGGACCACGGAACCGGACTGGACTATCCAGAATCAGAGGCCGCGGAGCCGGAGCACCACCCCGCCGTGGTCGGAGGGCCAGAGGCCGGTGGCCGGGTCCTTGGTGGACACGTCGGTGCCGGTGACCCGGCCGCGGTCGACGACGAGGCCGCCGCCGGCGGCCGCCCGGGCGAAGACCATGTCGATGCGGTGGTCGAAGTCGTCGCCCGTCGCGTCGTCGACGGTCTCGCTGAGCCCGGATGTCCAGCCTGCCGCGGCCGGCGCCCACGTCAGCCACTCGTCCGTGAAGCCGGCGCCGATGATCAGGTCGTACGCCGCCTTGTGCGGCAGCGTGTCCTGAGGCTTGATCCTCGAGTTGAGCGGGTCGGAGTTGCAGTCGCACACGAAGACCGTCGTCCGGTCACGGGCGGTCGCCTCGGCCAGCAGCTGGGCGGCCTGCGCGTACGCGAGGTCGGAGCTGAACGCCTCCAGGTGCGTGTTGACGAACCTGAACCGCTTGGCACCGGCGCGTACGTCGACCCACTGGTACCCGCGGTCGAAGCTGATCGTGTTGCCCAGCAACGGCACCTGGAGGTTGTGCGCGTACACCGCCTGGCCCTCGTCCAGCACCGACAGCCCGTCCTCGACGTGCATCAGCACGACGTCGCGCATGGTCAGCCGGACGTCGCGGGCGTCGGCGCTCATGGTCCCGTTGAACGGGCTGCCGGTGAAGCTGGGCGCCTCGACGTCCGCGCGGGCGGCGATGCTCACCGGCACGTACTCGGCGCCGAGTGCGTCCAGCTCGTCCAACAGCAGCTGCAGGAAGTCGTAGTCGGTCTCCGTGGCGTCGGCGTGGCCGACGTCGCCCAGCTCGAGTGCCCCGTGCCGCCACCAGGCCACCTCCTGGAGCCCGATCAGGTCCGGCTCGGCCGTGGCGATCTCCTCGGCCAGCAGGCGCGCGCGGACCGTGAAGTCGGTGTCGTCGACGATGGCCCGCGTCAGGTGCGTCGCGTTGGCGAGCGCGACCAGGATCTGCGGCGCGGAGCCCCCGCCGGCCTGCGCGGCCAGGGCGGCGTTGACGGGGCGGTTGATGTCCGCGCCGAGGTACAGGTTGCGGGACATCACCGTCACCGGTTTGCCCGGTGGGTTCTTCGGTTTCCCGGCGTCGGCCGGTGCGGTGACGACGAGCGAAGCGGCGACCAGGCCGGCGGTGACGACCGCGGCGAGGGCACGACGGACGGCTGAGAGCTGCATGGGTTCCTCCCCTGTGACGGTCCGGCCATCCTCACCGTCGTTGCCGGTCTCGTCCACAGGTGCGGCGACGGCAGGTTTCGGCGACCCGCTCCCCCGGGCAACGTCTCGGTGTGTACGGCGACCCGACCGCGATCCGACGGCTCGCGGCCGGGCTGCGCGAGCAGGCAGGCGAGATCCGGGCCGAGGCCGACGGTCTCGTCGCGCGCACGGACGCGGTCGGCTGGCTCGGTCAGGGTGGCGATGCCCTGCGGGACCGGGCTCGCGAGCGGGCATGGGACCTGCGCCGGGCGGCGACCCTGCACGATGACGCTGCCGACGCCCTCGACCGGCACGCCCAGGAGGTGGAGCGCCGCCAGCGGCTGATCGAGGAGGTCGAGCGCCGCGCCCGCCGCCTCGTCGACGCCGCCCGCGACAAGCTCGACGACTGGACCTCTGGCTGGCTGGACGCCTTCGACCCGCCACCGCGCGGCAGCGTGCGCTGGCTCGACGTGGAGGTGCCACGATGGTGAGCGACCCCGACGTGAGATGCGTCGTCGACGTGTCCGTACGTCGTGACGCGAGCTCCCCGGGCTGGGTCCAGGTGCACAGCAGCCAGGCGCTCCGCGGCGACCTGGTCGCCGCCGTGACCAGGGCAGGTCCTCGTGGCGAGGCCGCGATGTGGCCGGTGAAGGAGTGGGCGGCCCGACTCGCGCAGATCGCCGATGTCCCCGTGCCAGACGCACCTCCCCCACCGGATCGAGAGGTGGAGGTGCCGTTCGACGTCCTGCTGGGTGCCGGCGAGGCCCTGCGTACCCACCGCCCGGACGTCCTCGGCGAGCTCGTCCGCCGCGCGGCGCCAGCGGATCCGACGCGGTTGCGCGACCAGCTCGTCCGGCTGCACACCGCTGCGGCGGGTCGACTGCTCGCGGTCGTCGCGGCCAAGGAAGCCGGCGCGGTCCGGGCGGGCTGGGTGAGCTGGCTGTTGTTCGCCGACGGCTGGCGTTCGCTCACCCCGGTGCGTCGCGACGGCCGGCCGGTCGTCGTGCTGTCGCCTGTGGGGCCCGCCGACCTCGGCTCCCAGGTCGCCGCCCAGGTCGCCGTGGTCAGGGGCACCCGATGACCGGTGGACCACCGATCACCGACGTGACGGGCGGGTCGCACGGGATGGCGGTCGCCTACGACCACGCCGTGGCACTGGCCGGCGACTACGACAGCGCGGGCGGGCGGATGCGGGAATGGGCCGGGCGTGGCGGAGGCGTCTTGCTCGACACCGACCTGCTCGAGTCGGCGCTGCTCTCCCCGGTCTCGTTCGCCGAGGCGGAGACCGCGGTGCTCGTGGCGACGAGCGGACCCGACGGCGTCCTCGTGGCGTCGCTCGTCTGGGAGGCCGACGCCGTCACGATCCGGGTCGCCGTCCGGGCGACCCAGCAGACCGACGAGCTGGTCGCCCGGACGTGGGAGACGCTCGACCACCAGCTCGGCGTGATGGTCGGCTTCACCCTGGCTGCAGGGGCCCCGGCACTCCTGCTGCCCGCGGCAGGCCTCGCGCTGCTCTGGACCCAGCTGCCACCGGACATCCAGGCCGTCCTGCAGACCACGAGCCTGGACGAGCTGCAGGAGTGGCTGGTCGACCACCCGGAGCTCGTCCAGCACCTCGCGAACGGTGGCGGCGGCCTCCTCGAGGGGCTCTGGGACGGCCTGACGCCCGTCACGCCGGGCGGTCCGTTCGGAGTCGCCCTGCTCGTGCCCGACACCGAGTCGGCCGCGGGGCTGCTGGCGGCGCTCTACACCGACGGGCACCACCTGACGACGCCCGCGACCCTCGTCATCCCCGGCTCCGACACCGCCCCGGCCGACCTGGCCGGGCTGGTGCAGCACCTCGAGCGGGTCGACGACCAGCCCGATGGCGTCGTCGAGGTCCAGACGATCAGGACGACCGACGGGTCGGTGCGGCACGTCGTGTACCTGCCGGGGACCGACGACCTGACCACGACACCCTGGAGCCAGGACACCGACGTCCGCGACCTCGGCACGAACTTGCTGCTCGTCAGCGGCCAGGACAACGCCTACCAGCAGGGCATCCTCGACGCGATGCAGCAGGCCGGCGTCCGGCCGGGCGAACCGGTCGCCCTCGTCGGGCACTCGCAGGGCGGCATGGAGGCGGCCGCGATCCTCGGGCACGGGTCGCCCTACACCGTGACGCACGTCGTCACCGCCGGGTCACCAACGGCTCATCTCGACGGCTTCCCGCCCGGCAGCCACGTGCTGTCGCTGGAGAACCGGGGCGACGTCGTGCCGCTGCTCGACGGCGAGGACAACCCCGACTCCGCCGAACAGGTGACGGTGCGCTTCGACGACCACGGGTCGAACGTCGCCGGCAACCACGACCTCGCGCGGTACGTCCACGGCGCGTCCGCCGTCCAGGCCAGCGCCGACCCGTCCGTCGTCGAGCAGCTCGCCAGCCTCGAGGCTGCAGGTTTCGTCGGGTCCGCGGATGGGCAGGAGGTCATCAGCCAGGTCTTCCAGATCACCCGGGTGCCGTGATCGGCCCGCGACAGACGAGCGGGTTTGGTCATGTCCACTCGGGGGAACGGTGGCGAAGACCCCTGAAGGAGAACGCATGTACGGCGACACCCTGGTGATGCGCAGACGCGCGGCTCAGCTGCGCGAGCAGGGCGAGGACATCCGCACGATGGCCGAGCAGCTCGTCACGCGCAGTGACGAGGTCGCCCAGGAGAGTGGCTGGACCGGGCGTGCTGCGGATGCCATGCGGGACCGGGTGCGCGAGCGCGCCGCCCACCTGCGCGACGCGGCGACCGCGCACGACGTCGCGGCCGCCTCGCTCGAGAAGCACCTCGGCGAGTGCGACCGGCTCACCGAGTCCATCGCCGGCATCGAGCGTCGGGCCTCGTCCCTCGTGATCGACGCCCGCACCCGCGTGGCCCGGCTGCAGAGCTCGGCGGACGACGACGCCGTCCGCCCCACCGCCACCCGCGAGGACCAGGCCCTCGTCGCGTTCGCACCTCCGCCGTCGGGTCACAAGGACTGGCTCGACGTCGAGCTCCCGGGCCTGTGATGGTCAGCGTCGACCTCGGCACCCCGCCCGCACCGCCGGCCTCCGTCCTCGACGGCCTGCCCCGCCGGCTCTCGTTGACCCTGCCCGAGCTCCGCCTCGCGGCCGAGCGGGCCGGGGGCGCGCCCCTGCCCTTCGAGATGGCCGCCACCACGACCACCACGCCGCTCGAGGAGCGTCTCGGCCAGACGCGGGGCGGCACCGAGGAGGCGGCGTACGCCGCGGCACTCGCCGCCCTGCACGAGCCCACGGCCTCGCTCGAGCGCCGGGGCCTGCTGGTCGACGGCCGTCTCGAGCCTGGCCTCGCGGGCGCCATCGGGCTCCTGGCGACGCCGGACCTGGCCGTGGACTTCGACGTCGTGGTCGAGGGGGTGCAGGTGAAGTCCTGGCAGCGGCAGTCCGACCTCGGGGTCGCCACGCTCGCGACGGCCGACGGCATCGTGTTCGAGATCACCTGGCTGCCCACCGACCGGTGGGCCGACGAGCTCGGTCGGGTGGCGACCCTGCCCAGCGACCTGCGGATGACCGCCAGTGGGGTGCCGGCCTCCGTCGACCTACCCTTCGAGCTGCTCGACGCGGCCGGGGAGGCCCTGCACAGTGGTCGGGGAGACCTGGTGCCGGTGCTCGCCGACCACCACTCCGGCGCCGTCGTCAAGAGCGGTCGACCGGTGGCCGACGCCGACGTCGCCGGTCTGCTCCAGACCCTGAGCCGCGAGACCCGTGGCCGGCTGCGCGCCCTCGTCGCGCACGTCGGCGACAGCGCCCCGAGCGTCGTCGGTGTGGTGTCCTGGCTGCTGCTGTCCGACGGCTGGCACGCCCTCGAGACCCAGAGCGGCGGCGGCTCCGACACTCCCCTCGTCCGGGTGCGTGCCGTCGAGGCGAGCGACCTGGCCGGCGCGTTGGCCCCGGTGATCGCGGAGGTGACGGCATGACCGACCAGGTTCCTGCGACACCGGTGGAGGCCGCCGACCTGGCCGACAAGTACGACCGGATGCTCCGGTTGGCCGATCTCTTCGACGCGTCCGGGCAGGAGATGCGGCTCCGTTCCAAGCTGGGGGCCGAGATCCTGCGCGACGAGGCCGTGGCCGAGTCCGGCGCACTCTCCAAGCCGACCTTCGACGCCGCCGTCGACGACATCCGCAGCGCGACCACGGGCACCCGCGGCCTGCTGACCCGCTCGATCGAGCTGGATGCCGACGCCTTGGTGGTGCGGGCCACGGTGCTGACCTACCGCTGGATCGACGACCTCCAGGAAGCCGCGTACACCACGCTCGGATCGATCGCCGGGCGCGCGATCGGCTACCTCGCCCCTGGGGTGGCCCTGGGCGGCGCGATCGTCTCCGCCGGGCTCATCGAGACCGACGCACTCGACCGCGACGGCATCGCGGACTACCTCAGCGACCTCGCCGAGGCCAACCCCGACCTGATGGACCACGTCACCAGCGGGGGCGGTGGACTCGTCGAGTCCCTGCAGCTCCGCTCGGTGCTCACCTCGGGCCTGCTGGCCGGCGACCGCGGCCGGCTGGCAGCCGCCGGCGGGCTGCGCGCGATCGGGGTCGAGGCGTTCGCCGGGGTGACCACGGCGGCTGTCCGCGACGTCGCGGGTCCGGTCGTGGCTCCCGAGCCGAGACCTGCCGGGCCGGTCGATCCGCCGGCTCCCGGGTCGAGCGCTCCGCGCACGATCGAGGAACTGATGACGCGGTTGTCCCAGACCGCGCAGGTCACCGTGCACCAGGTCGGCGACTCCCGCTTCATCGCCTACCTGCCCGGGCCCGACGGCGGGGCCAACGGGGTCCGCCGGTTGCGACTGGTCGGCGGCGATCCCTCGCGGTACGCCGCCCAGGCCGTCGCCGCCATCGAGACCGCGGTCAAGGGCGTCGACGACGCCACGGTGATGCTGGTCGGCTCCGCCCAGGGCGGCGTGGCCGCGGCCGAGATCGCCGCGGCGGCAGGTGGCGCAGGCTTCACGGTCGACCAGGTCGTCACGGCCGGCGCTCCCTCGGCCCAGGTGCCCACGTTGCCGAGCGGCACCCGCATGCTGTCGCTGGAGGACCGCGCCGACCCCGTGGCCCTGCTCGGCTCCCTGCTCAGCGCCGGCGCCTCGAACCGGCTGGTGGTCGTGTTCGACGCCGCCCACGACCCCACGACGAACGGCAGCGCCCCCGAGCCGGCGTACGTCCTCGGCGGGCGTGCCGCCGACCGCGCCGACAATGCCGACCTACGGGCGGAGATCGACCGGATCCAGGGCCTCGGGTACCTCGCCGGCTGAGGCCGCCGGGTGGCCGTCGGTGCCGACCCGTAGGGTCGGGGCCGTGAGCCGACGATGAGCAAGATGGACAACCTGCGCGCCATGCGCGAGGCGCGCTACGACAAGGCCGCCGCGCGCGCCAAGCAGGCCGGAGGCACCAAGCCCACGTCGGCAGCCGCCCCCGTGGCGCCCGCCCAGGTCGCCAAGGCGCCGGCCCCCGAGGTGGTGTCGGACGCGAGCGCCGAGGAGCTCTGCGGACACCGCAACATGAGCGGTCGCACGTGCACCCGCGAGAAGGGCCACGCGGCCAAGAGCCACCGCTACGGCTGAACCCTCCCTCAGACCAGGTCGTGCACGAAGGTGCCGAGCTGGGCGAGGTTGCGGCACTCGACCATCGGCACGATCTCGCCGTACGCCGTCGCGGCGCTGTCGCCGGTGTCCCAGTGCCGACGGTGCTCGGGGTTGAGCCAGTGCGCGTGCCGGGCGCGGTCGGCGAGGCCCCGCACCGTCGGCAGTGACAGGTCGCTGTAGTTGGAGCGGGCGTCGCCGAGGACGAGCAGCGACGACTTCGGCCCGATGGCGTGGGGGAACGACTGCTGGAAGTCGGTGAAAGCGCGGCCGTAGTTCGTGCGGCCCCACCGAGCCGCGTGCTCGGTCGACGCGGCGAGCGAGGCGAGCACCTCGCCGGGGTCGCCCCCGGGCACGAACAGCCGGGTCACCTCGTGCACCTGGTCGACGAACGTGAACGCGCGCACCTGCTGGAACTGCTCGCGCAGCGCGAACACCAGCATCAGCGTGAACCGGGCGAACGAGGCCACCGAGCCGCTCACGTCGCACAGCACCACCAGCTCGGTACGGTGCGGCCGCCGCGGCCGGTGGTGCGTGGTCAGCGGGACGCCGCCGGTGGAGATGGAGGCCCGGACCGTACGCCGGAAGTCGAGCGGTCCGCGGCGGCGGGCGCGCTGCTCGCGGGCCAGCCGCGTCGCCAACCGGCGGGCGAGTGGATAGATCTCGCGCCGCATCTCCTCGAGGTCGGTGCGCTTCGCGGCGGTGAAGTCGAGGCGGTCGATGCTGGGCCGGACTGCGACGTCGGCGACGTGGTCGGCCCCCTTCTCCTCCGCGATCCGGCGGCGGGCCTCGGCCTCGACCATCGCCGCGAACGTGCCGACGCGGCGGGCGGCGAGCCGGTCGGCCTCGTCCTCGGTCCGCCCGTCGTCCAGCAGGGCCGCGACGATCCGCGCGACCAGGTCGTCGGGTGAGAGCCGGCGCAGGGCCGTGTAGGCCGACCAGCCCGACAGCCCGGGACCGCGGCCCGGCATCGCGCCGAAGCGGCCCACCGCCTCGACCGCCAGCCGGCGCTGGGCCTCCGCGTCTCCGGCGGCCAGGGCGGCCAGCAGCCGCGCACGCAGGTTGTCTCGCGCCGCCGCATCGTCGTGGACGCCGGCGTCGTCCTCGTCAAAGGATGCGGCGCCAGAGCCCACGAGCGGCGGGAAGTACAAGTCGAAGAGCGTGTCGAAGGTCGACCGGTGCGTCGCCCGCTTGACCACCGTCGCGGCGTACGCCGCCCGCACCGTCTCGCGGTCGTCCCACCGCAGCGTCGAGAGGGCCGCCACCGCGTCGACGCCCTCGGCGAGCGACACCGGGACGCCGGCCGCACGCAGGGCGACGAGGAAGTCGAGGTGCCGGTCGACCAGGCCGCTCATCGCGAGGTCAGCTCCGCAGCTTGAGCTCGCGCACGGCCTTGGCCTGGTCGGAGGCGTGCTTGAGCACGACGCCGAGGGTCTGGTCGACGGCGGCCTCGTCGAGGTCCTCGATCTGGAGGGCGACGAGCGTCCGGGCCCAGTCGACCGACTCGGCGATCGAGGGCGCCTTCTTCAGGTCGAGGTCGCGCAGCCGGCCGATGGTCGCCACGAGCTGCCCGGCGATCCGGTCGTCCAGGTCGGGGACCTGTCCCGTGACGATGGCCCGCTCACGCTCGGCGGTCGGGTAGTCGAGGTGCAGGAACAGGCAGCGCCGCTTCACGGCCTCGGAGAGCTCGCGGGTGGCGTTCGAGGTCAGCACCACGAACGGCCGGCGCACGGCCGCGACCGTGCCGAGCTCGGGGATCGTCACCTGGAAGTCCGACAGCACCTCGAGCAGCAGGCCCTCCACCTCGACGTCGGCCTTGTCGACCTCGTCGACCAGCAGCACCGTGGGCTCGTCGCGCCGGATGGCGGTCAGCAGCGGTCGGGTGAGGAGGAACTCCTCGGTGAAGATGCTGTCGTGCGTCTCCTCCCAGGAGCCGTCCCCCTGGTCCGCCTGGATGCGGAGCAGCTGCTTGCGGTAGTTCCACTCGTACAGCGCCCGCGCCTCGTCGAGGCCCTCGTAGCACTGCAGCCTCACCAGGTCGGCGCCCGTCGCCCGCGCGACCGCCTTGGCCAGCTCGGTCTTCCCGACACCCGCGGGACCCTCGACGAGCAGCGGCTTCTCGAGCGCACCCGCGAGGTACGCGGTCGTCGCCGTGGCGGCGTCGGCCAGGTAGCCCGCCTCGCCCAGCCGTCGTCCGGCGTCGTCGGGCGACGCGAACCACGACATCACTTGGGTCACCCGGCCGAGCATAGGCACGCGACGTACCGTCGGGACATGAGGCTGGTTCGGGGGCTGGCACGAGGGGTGCTGGGTCGATTGCTGGCCGGCGTGCGCACGCCCGCGGGCATCGTCACCCTGGCCGTCGGGCTCGCGCTCCTGCTGCGGCTGCCGTTCCTGCACCGGCTGGCGTTCCCGGACGAGGCCGGGTTGCTGATCGTCGCGCAGCACTGGCACGAGGGCGGGACCAACCTGTACGGGACCCTGTTCGTCGACCGGCCACCGCTGCTGCTCCTCTTCTACCAGGCTGGCCGACGACCTCGGCGGCCTCGAGGCGGCGCGGCTGATGGGGCTGGTGGCGGCGTCCGTCGTGGTCGCCGCGGCCGGCTGGATCGGGCACACGCTCGCGGGCCGGAGAGGGACGGCCTGGGCCGCCCTCGCCGCCGCCGCGCTGGTCGCCAACCCGATGATCGGGACGTCCGAGATCAACGCCGAGCTGCTGGGCGCACCGCTGACCCTGCTCTCGGTGGGCTTCCTGCTCGCAGGCGTCCGTCCGCCCGTACGCCGCCCGCTCGGCTGGCGACGTACCTCGCAGGTCGCGCTGGCCGGTGCGTCCGGCGCCGCGGCCGTCCTCGTCAAGCAGAACCTGCTCGACGCCCTCGTGTTCGGTGCCGCTCTGGCGCTGGCCGCGGCCCTCGCCGGCCGCTGGCCCTGGGCGCGCTCCCGGACGGTGCTGGCCGTGGGGGTCCTCGGCGCGCTGCTGCCGATCGGCCTCACCTCTCTGTGGGCCGTGACCGAGGGCCCGGGTCTCGCGCGACTGTGGGAGACGCTCTACGCGTTCCGCGTCGACGCCTCGAACGCGATCGGCAGCGCGGCGTCGCCGGCCAACGACGCGCGGCGGCTGACGCTCGGCTGGCTGTCGGTGGTCTCGGGCATCGCCGTCGTCGTGGCCGTCGGCAGCGCGACCCTGTGGCGGCCCTTGCGGGGGCGCGACCCGCTCGTCGTCGCCACGGTGGCGATGGTCGGCTGGGAGGTCGTCGGCATCGTGGGCGGCGGGAGCTACTGGGCGCACTACCTCGTCGGCCTGTTGCCCGGCGTGGTGCTGGTGGTCGCCGTCACGGCCACCCGAGGCGCCCGGGTCCGCAGGGCCGGCGTAGCCGCGCTCGCGTTCACCGTCGCTTCCGCCGTGCTCTCGACGGGCATGCAGGCCGGCACGGCACGGACCCGGGAAGCCCGTCCCGACAAGACCGACGTGGTCGGCACCTGGCTCCGCGACGCCTCGATCGCCGGCGACACCGGCACGGTGCTCTACGGGAACGCCGACCTCCTGCTGACCGCCCATCTGCCCCCCGGCACCGACCAGCTCTGGAGCCTGCCCACGCGTGCCCTCGACCCGCGGCTCCTCCAGCTCAGCCAGCAGCTCAACGGCCCGCACCCGCCGACGTGGGTCGTCCAGTGGTTCCCGCTGGACACCTGGGGCCTGGACCCGGAGCACCGCGTGCTGGCCACGCTGACGATGCGGTACCGGGTCGTGATGACGGTCTGCGGCGTCCCGGTCTACCTGCACCGCGGGGTGCACCGGAGCCTGCCGTTCCAGCCGCCCGACTGTCCGTGACCCGCCGGTCACCTCGGTAACGTGCGGGCTGTGGTGGAGCCGGGAGACGTCGTCGCGATCTGGGAGTCCGAGCTGGCAGGCGTCGGGTCCTGGTCGCTGGTGCTGCGTGGCCGGGGGGTCGAGGTCGACGTCCGGGGTGGGCTGGCCTACAGCGGCGCCTCGACGATCAAGACGTTCCTGCTGGAGCAGGCGTCGGCGGCCGTGGCCGCCGGATCGCTCGGCTGGGACACGAAGGTGTCGGTCACGCCCGAGCACCTGGCCGTCGGCGACGGCGTCCTGGCGACCTGGCCCTTGCCGGTCACGCTGCCCCTGCACGCGGTGGCCCAGCTGATGACCGCTCTCTCCGACAACACCGCGACCAACGCGGTGGTCGACACCCTGGGCGGGCTCGAGGTGGTCAACGACGCCTTGGCCGCGGCCGGGTACGCGAGCCGGATGCGGCGCTGGGTGACGGGTCGGTACGCCGACCCGCGCGCGGACTCCTGGGACTCGTCGCCGTCCCTCCCGTCGCGCGCCGGGCTGAGCGTGGTCGTGGTCGCCGAGCACGCCGACGCGGTCGACCGCCTGGTCACCGATCCACGCCACGCCGTCGCCCGCACGATGCTGGAGCAGCAGTGGCACCGGGACTCGCTCGCGCGGCAGCTCGTCGACGAGACGCCGTTCGCCCACAAGAGCGGTTCCGTGGGTGGCGTCCGGCACGACGGCGGAGTGCTCCTGCCCGGCACACCCGACGCGCTGACGGTGCACTGCTTCACCGACGGGCCCGAGCGCGACGAGCTGGTCGACGACGTCGCAGGCGTCGGCATGGGACGCGCGATGGCGCGGACCCTGGAGCTGCTCGGCCTCGGCCGGTTGATCGCTGGTTGATCACCGCTCTGATCACCGCTGTCGCTGGCGGAACGCCGCTGCCTTGGTGCGGTTCTGGCACGCCGTCGAGCAGAACCGGCGCCTGGTGTTCTTCGACGTGTCGACGTAGACGCGGTCGCAGCGTTCGGCTTCGCAGACGCCGAGGCGGCCGGCCAGGTCGGTGCCGATCGCCAGCGCCAGGCCGGTCGCGCAGCCGGCGGCCCAGCCGGTGGCGAGGCCGTCGGTGCTGCCGTGGAAGTGCACGTGGTAGCCACCAGTCGCCAGGGGGTCCAGCTGCGGCCGGGCGCCGGTGGCGTCGAGGAGCTGGTTGAGCACTCGCGCTGCTTCCGTCAGGTCGCCGGTGTCGGTCGCCTCGAACACGAGGCGCATCTGGGCGGCGTGCTCGGCCAGGGTCGCGGCCTGGCGGGCGGTGACGTGAGGAGCACGGCGCCCGTTGCCGCCCAGCGCGTCGGCGACCGCAGCGACCCGGCCCGCGCCACGCGGCAGGACGACCGGGTGGCCGCCGCGCAAGCCCGGCGTCAGCTCGTTCACCAGGCGGGAAGCGACGTCGACGAGGTTGAATACGTGACTGTCGAACGTCATTTGACCAGTTACTCGCTTCATCGTAGGGTCGTCGTGATGTCACTGACGATAGCGCGTTCGACAGTCACGACATGGAGGTCGCTGCCGGCCATCGTGTGGCTGCTGGTCCTGGCCCGGGCCGTGAACCGGCTCGGCGCCTTCACGTTGCCGTTCCTGTCGGTGACCCTGGTGGCGGAGCAGGGTGCGTCCGTCGCCCAGGCGGGGTTCCTGCTGGCCGCGTTCGGCGTCGCCACCGTCCCCTCCCGCCTCCTGGGCGGTCGGCTGTCCGACCGGTGGGGGCCGCGAGCGACGATCGCGGCGGGTCTCGTGGGCACTGCGGTCGGACAGCTCCTGGTGGCCGGGGCGCGGTCGCTCACGGAGGCGGCTGTGGCCGTGGTCCTGCTGGGCCTGGCGTTCGAGGTGTACGAGCCGGCCAGCCAGTCGCTGGTTGCCGACGCCACCTCTCCGGAGGACCGGCCGGTGGCGTTCGGTCTGCTGTTCGCCGCGCTGGCGGCGGCGGGCATGGTGGCCGGCCTGCTCGCGGCGGTGCTGGCCGGTGTCGGCCTGCGGTGGCTGTTCGTGGCCGACGCGCTCACCTGCCTGGCGTGCGCCGCCATCGTGTGGTGGCGGTTCCCGGCGCGGGCGGTGCCGCCGACAGGGCCGGACGGCCGCGGGCGGCCGTGGCGGGACCCTCGCCTCCTGCTGCTGCTCGGGCTCGGCACCGCCTTCGCCGCCGTCTACCTGCAGGTCACGATCACCCTGCCGCTGACAGTCGCCGAGCGTGGGCTGCCGGTCGCCGTCGTCGGCCTCCTGCTGGCGGTCGCGGCGGCCACGGTGGTCCTCGCCCAGCCGCTGCTCGCCCTTCCCCGGTGGCGTCGCCTCGACGACCCCACCGCGATGGCGCTCGGGTTCGTGGTGCTGGCGGCGGGGCTGGCCCTGACGGGGGTGGCGACCGACCTGGCCGCGTACGTCGTGGCCACGATCGTCTGGAGCGTCGGCGACGTGTTGCTGATGGGCCGGGCGTACGCCCTCGTCTCGTCGATCGCGCCGGAGCACGCCCGCGGCTCGTACCTCGCGGCGTACGGCACCAGCTGGGGATTCGCCGCGATCATCGCCCCGCTCGTCGGCACCCAGCTCCTCGGTCGGTTCGGGCCCGAGGCCACGTGGCTCGCGCTGGCCGGGGCGTGCCTGGCGCTCGGCGCGGCGTACGGTCGCGCTCGTGGACCCCTCGGTCTCCCGGTACCTGGACGCGCCGACCGCCCGCCCCGCGTTCGAGCTGCACGTCACCACCGCGTCGACTGATCGCAAGGTCGTCGACGGGCACGGCTGACCGGATCCGAACGAACGTCAGTTCGGGATGCCCTCGCCCTGCAGTCCGGCCTCCGGGACGTCATACGAAACGAGGCCCAGGAGCCACGATTCGTATGACGTTGCCGGACGGCTGGCGGTGGCGGTGGGATTTGAACCCACGGTGGGCTTGCACCCACACACGCTTTCGAGGCGTGCTCCTTAGGCCGCTCGGACACGCCACCGCCGGTGAATGTACCGGACGGGTCGGGGCCCTCAGAAATCGCTCGCGGGCCCTGATCGGTCGCGCGACCGATGTGTCGGGCGTCGCGGTCGCCTAGCGTTCCGTCCGTGACCAGCCGCACGCTCCTGCGACCTCCCCTGGTGGACATGGCGATCGCGGCTGCCTTCGTCGCCTTCGCGGTCGCCGAAGGCCTGGCCGGGCCGGGCGACCAGCCGTGGTGGCGGGCCGTGGCGGGCGGGTTCGCGGCCGCGCTGCTCGCCTGGCGAAGGCAGGCACCGATCCTGGTGGCTGCCCTGGTGGTGCTGGTCAACGTCCTCACCGACCCGGAGGGCCAGTTCTCCACCCTGCTCTCGCTGGTGCTGGTCTGCTTCACCGTCGGGTACGAGACCCGGCCGCCGCGTTCGTACGCGGGCCTGGCGATCGTGCTCGTGCCATTCATCGGCGTGAGCATCATCGACGGTTTCGAGCCAAGCGACCTCGCCGCCGCCCTGGTGTTCTTCGCCGGCCCGTGGACCGTCGGCACCGTCACCCGCGACCGCGCAACCCGCGCCGAGGAGGCCGTCGCGCGCGCCGACCGGCTCGAGGCCGAGCGCGAGCAGGAGGCCGCCCGGATCGCCCAGCAGGAGCGCACCCGGATCGCCCGCGAGCTCCACGACATCGTGTCCCACTCGATCAGCGTGGTGACCATCCAGACCCAGGCCGTACGGCGCCGACTGGGCCCCGACCACGCGCGCGAGGCCGAGGACCTCGCCGCCGTCGAAGCCACCGCTCGTGAGGCGCTGGCCGAGATGCGCCGGCTCTTCGGCGTGCTGCGCACCGACGGCGAGTCCGCCTCGCTGGCACCCCAGCCGGGCCTCTCCGAGCTCGGACGTCTGGTCGAGCAGGCGAGCACGCCCGACCTGGCCACCACCCTCACCGTCGAAGGAGACCCCGTCGACCTCAGCCCCGGCCTGGACCTGGCTGCGTACCGGATCGCCCAGGAAGGTCTCACCAACGCCTTGCGCCACAGTGGCGCCCGCCACGCGACGGTCACCCTGCGGTGGAGCCCGACGCGGCTCGACCTCGAGGTCACCGACGACGGCCTCGGCGTCGGGCCAGGCGGCACGGATGGCGGACACGGACTGGTCGGTGTTCGCGAGCGCGTGGCCCTCTACGGAGGCACGGTGCGGCTCGCACCCGCCCCCGGCGGAGGCACCCGGCTCTCCGCCACCCTCCCCTTGAGGGACGCCGGGTGACGCGCATCGTCGTCTGCGACGACCAGGGCATGGTCCGCGCCGGATTCAAGTCCCTGCTCGAGGCCGAGCCCGACCTCGAGGTCGTCGGCGAGGCCTCCAACGGGCAGGAGGCGATCGACGTCGTCACCTTCCTCCGTCCCGACGTGACGCTGATGGACATCCGGATGCCCGTGCTCGACGGCCTCGCCGCGACCCGTCACCTCGTCGAGGCCGGCGTACCCACGAGCGTGCTGGTGCTGACGACCTTCGACCTGGACGAGTACGTCTTCGAGGCGCTGCGCGCCGGGGCCTCGGGCTTCCTGCTCAAGGACGCGCCGGCCGAGGAGCTCGCCGCGGCGATCCGCGTCGTCGCTGCCGGCGACTCCCTGCTCGCGCCCGGGGTCACCCGGCGGGTGATCGACGCGTTCGTCCGCCGGGCCGAGCCGTCGACCCACCCGGTCGACCGGCGCATCGCCCAGCTCACCCCTCGTGAGCTGGAGGTGCTCGGGCTGCTGGCCCGCGGCCTCTCGAACCTCGACATCGGCCGGCGGCTGTTCGTCTCCGAGGGCACGACCAAGACCCACGTCAGCAACGTGCTGAACAAGCTGGGGCTGCGCGACCGCGTGCAGGCAGTGATCTTCGCGTACGAGAACGGCGTCGTCGTGCCCGGCGATGGCGAAGATCAGCCGCTCGGCTGAGGGCAGAACCCGTCGCGCGACCGATCCGCGCCGAGGCCGCCTCGGCGGAAGGTCTTCCCATGACCACGACCACCACACACCAGGACCTCGACACCACCACGACGCCGTCCGCGGCGCCCCGCTCCTCGGCCGTCACCGCCCGCCGTACCTTCCTGGTCGCGGCTCCGGTGCTCGCCGCGGCCTTCACCATCGTGGGCGCCATCGGCGACCCGGCCGCCGGCATCAACGGCAACGAGATGGTCAAGATCTACATCGAGAACCCCAGCCCGCTGCAGTGGAAGTCCACCGGCTACCACTGGGCCTACGCCTTCTGGATCCTCCCCGCCTTCCTGGGCGCCGGCCTGGTCCGCGGCAAGGGCGGCTGGCTGGCCAACGTGGCCGCCCTGCTCGCGTTCGCCGGCATGGTCACCCTGCCGGGGATGCTGATCACCGACTGGTACGCGTCGGCGATCGGCCACGAGTACGGGCTCGCCGGTACGCAGGCCGTCGAGACCTACATGGAGTCGACCATGTGGGGCATCGCCGGCTTCGGGATCGCCGCGATGGCCGGGTTCGTGATCGGCGTGCCGCTCTCGGTGGTGGCGCTCATCCGCGCGGGCCTGGTCCGCTGGTGGACCCTGCTGGCCGTGCTCGTCCCACTGGCGGCGCTGTTCGCCAGCCAGGGTGCGGTCTGGGGCGGCCTCCTGTGCGCCGCCGGCCTGCTGGTCTACGCCTGGTCGCTGGCCGGCGCGGTCCGGAAGGTCGCCTGATCCTGCTCACCCGCACGGCGCTGCTCGGCGAAGAACTCGTCGAGCAGCGCCGTCGACTCGTCCGCGAGCACCCCGGAGATGACCTCGGGCCGGTGGTTGAGGCGTCGGTCGCGGACCACGTCCCAGAGGCTGCCCACGGCGCCGGCCTTCTCGTCGTACGCGCCGAACACGAGCTTGGCCACCCGCGCGAGCACGATCGCGCCGGCGCACATCGTGCAGGGCTCGAGGGTGACGACCAGCGTGCAGCCCTCGAGCCGCCACGACCCGCGAGTAGCAGCGGCGTGCCGCAGCGCGACGACCTCGGCGTGACCGGTCGGGTCGTGGTCTCGTTCGCGGACGTTGCGTCCGTGGCCGATCACCTCGCCGTTCGTGTCGATCACCAGCGCACCGATGGGGACGTCGCCGGTCGACAGCGCGGACCGCGCCTCCGCGAGGGCGGCCTGCATGAGGGCGTCGTACGCCGGTCTCACCGGTGAGCGCTCACGCGGACGCGAGACCGACGGCCTCGTCGAACAGCTCGCCGAACCCCAGCCGCCGGGCCACGTCCGACAGCATCTCGTCGGGGTAGAGGTCGAAGTCGTCGAGCAGCACGCCCATGTCCATGGCGCCCATGCCGAGGTCGCCGAGCAGGTCGAGGTCGCCCGCCGGGACCTGTTCGTCCTCGTCCTCGGGGGTCGGCAGCCCCAGCGCGTCGATGGCCGACGCCGCGAGCTCCCACTCGTCGCCCGCGGTCACGTCGGAGAGCAGGATCCGGGTCGCCGCGCCGGCGACGCGGACGATGAGGAAGAAGTCCTCGTCGACGGCGACCAGGCCGACCGCGCCGCCGTCACCGGGGAACCGGCGCAGCGCGTGGGCGAGGGCCTCGACGTCGCCCAGGACGTCGTGGACCAGCTCCTCGAGCCGCCAGATCCCCTCCTCGCGGTAGGCCGCGAGGGCGAAGTCGATCCCGTCACCGGGCAGGTCGACCGTCAGGTCCACCGGCCGGTCAGCGGGGGTGCCTTCCGTGTCGGACACCAGTCCAGAGTGGCAGACCACCTCCGGTGAACCAACCCCCTTGAGCGCAGGCGAGCCCCACTAGGGTGCGTGCCATGCGCATCCACGTCGTCGACCACCCGCTCGTCTCGCACAAGCTCACGAACCTGCGCGACGAGACGACCGACTCCCCGACGTTCCGCCGTCTCGTCGACCAGCTGGTCACGCTGCTGGCGTACGAGGCGACCCGCGACGTACGGGTCGGTCCGGTCGACATCGTCACGCCGGTGGGGCCGACCTCCGGGGTACGGCTCACCGACCCGCAACCCCTGGTCGTCCCCATCCTGCGCGCCGGGCTCGGCATGCTCGACGGGATGATGCGGCTGCTGCCGACGGCCGAGGTCGGCTTCCTGGGGATGATGCGCAACGAGGAGACGCTGCAGGCCTCGACGTACGCCGAGCGGCTCCCCGACGACCTGTCCGGACGCCAGTGCTACGTCCTCGACCCGATGCTCGCCACCGGCGGCACGCTCGCGGCAGCCATCAAGTTCCTCACCGACCGTGGCGCCGACGACATCACCGCGATCTGCCTGCTCGCCGCACCCGAAGGCTGCGAGCGGGTGGAGAGGGACCTCGAGGGGCTCGACGTGCCCGTCACGATCGTGACGGCCGCGATGGACGAGAAGCTCAACGACAAGGGCTACATCGTCCCCGGTCTCGGCGACGCGGGCGACCGGCTGTACGGGCTGGCCGGCTAGCCGATCAGTTCGGGATCCACACCGCGGCGTCGTGGGCGAACACCACGCGCCGGGGGTCGAAGGCGAGCAGTCGCGCCATCCAGGGCGAGTACGTCGGGAGCGGCTCGTGGTGGCCGAGGTCGCGGGCGCGTAGGGCGAGCGCGTCGTCACTCCATGCCGACGCGCTGTCGTGCGACTGACCTGCCAGCACGACCGACCCGTCGTCGCAGACCACCACCAGTGACTGGTGTCCGTCGACGTGGCCGGGCGTCGGGACCACGTGCAGCCCGGGCAGCAGCTCCGCCTCGCCGTCGAGCAGCTCGTAGCGGACGCCGGGGAAGTCGACCAGGTCCTCGACCGTGTAGCTGCCGGCGATGGCCGTGGTGAGCTCGGTGCGCTGGGCGACGACGGGGCGGCCCGCGAACAGCGGGTTCCCGCCGCAGTGGTCGAAGTGCAGGTGGCAGTTCACGACGAGGGACACGTCGTCGAGGCCCCAGCCGTGCTCGGCCAGCGCAGCAGCCAGGTCCACCCGCTGCGGGCGGTACCAGGCCTCGGTCTCGTCGTCGGCCGCGCCGATCCCCGTGTCGAGCAGCACCAGTCCGGACGCGTGCGGGACGGCGTACGCGTAGACCGCCTCGACCTTCGGCGCCCCGCCGGTCTCCTCCGGCGGCCGGACGAACGTGCCGAGGAGGAGGCGTCGGACGTCGTCGACCTGCACGGACCGAACCTAGTGCGGGAAGATCTGCACGGTGCCGGTGGCAACCAGCACCATCAGGACGACCACGAGGAGACCCAGGGCGAGGTACGTCCAGGACTTGCCGGCCCGGTCCTCGTCGGACTCCGGCGCGTCGTAGCGGTGGCCGTCCGCGCGGCCCATGCGGTCGTCGTGGGGGTCGCTCATGGTGAGTTCAACGACGACCAGCCAGAGTGGTCATGGCGAACTTCGGTGTCGTTCCTGGATGTTTGAGGGGGTTGCAACCACGCCAAACGTCCGGGATACCCGGTCGACCGGGTATCCCGCCCTCCGGACTCAGAGCGCCTTGACCGCGTTCAGCAGCTTGCCGAGGGACTCCTTGGCGTCGCCGAAGAACAGGGTCGTGGTGGGTTCGAAGAGGAGCTCGTTCTCGATGCCGGCGAAGCCGGGGCGCATCGAGCGCTTCATGAAGATGACCTGCTTGGCCTCGTCGGCGTTGAGGATGGGCATGCCGTAGATCGGGGCGCCGGGGGTGGTCTTCGCGGCGGGGTTGACGACGTCGTTGGCGCCGACGACGAGGCAGACGTCGGCGTTCTTGAAGTCGCCGTTGATGTCGTCCATCTCCTTGAGCTGCTCGTACGGCACCTGGGCCTCGGCGAGCAGCACGTTCATGTGGCCGGGCATCCGGCCGGCGACCGGGTGGATCGCGTAGTCGACCTCGATGCCACGCTCCCCCAGCACGTCGACCAGCTCGCGCAGGGTGTGCTGGGCCTGGGCGACGGCGAGCCCGTACCCGGGCACGATGATCACACGCTCGGCGTACGCGAGCAGGATCGCGATGTCCTCCGCGTTCGCGCTCTTCACCGGGCGGTCGGAGGCCACGCCCGATCCGAGGGTCGAGCCGCCCTTCAGCGCGCCGAACATGATGTTGGTGACCGACCGGCCCATCGCGCTGGCCATCAGCAACGTCAGGAACGTGCCGGAGGCACCGACGAGCGTGCCGGCGACGAGCAGCAGGGTGTTGGACAGCACGTACCCGCCGGCCGCCACCGTCAGACCGGTGAAGGCGTTGAGGAGCGAGATCACGATCGGTACGTCGGCCCCGCCGACGGGCAGGACCAGCAGGAGGCCGACGACCAGGCCGAGAAGGCCGAGCACGACGCCCAGCCACATCGTCGGCTCGCGGACCAGCAGCACCGACAGCACCACGGAGCCGATCAGGGCCGCACCGAAGACCACCGGCAGACCCGGGAAGACCACCGGCCGCGAGGTCATCAGCTCCTGGAGCTTCGCGAACGTGACCACCGAGCCGGCGAACGACACCGAGCCGACCAGGATGGTGAACGCCGTGGCCAACAGGGTGAACCACCCGACGTCGTACCCGGGCGCCACGCTCAGCGCCTCGACGATCGCGTGCAGCTCGATGATCGCGACCAGCGCCGCCGCCCCGCCTCCGACGCCGTTGAACAGCGCCACCATCTGCGGCATCTGGGTCATCTGCACGGTACGGGCGCCGTAGAGGCCGCCGGCCGTACCGACCGCGACGGCCGCGAGGATCAGCGGCACGTGGTCGAGGTCGGCGTAGAAGAAGGGCAGCGCGCACGCGACCACGGCCGCGACGGCGCCGATGAGGTTGCCGTTGCGTGCGGTCTTGGGGCCCGAGAGGCCCTTCAGGGCCAGGATGAAGCAGACGGCGGCGGCCAGGTAGACCAGCTGCGCCCAGACGGGGATGCTCACTTGCCGGCCTCCCCGGCCGGCTGTTTCGCGGGCTTCTTGCGCACGAACATCTGCAGCATCCGGTCGGTGACGACGAAGCCGCCGACCATGTTGATGGCGGCCAGCACGATCGCGACGAGGCCGACCGCCAGCGCCAGGTTGTTGTCGGTGCTGCCGGTGACGATGATCGCGCCGAGCAGGATCACGCCGTGGATGGCGTTGGCACCCGACATCAACGGCGTGTGCAACGTCGAGGACACCTTCGAGATGACCTCGATGCCCACGAACACGCTGAGGATGAAGATCGTCAGCCAGACGACGGCCTCGTCCATCAGGACGCTCCTTCCAGAGCCGCGCGCGTCGGCTCGTGTCGGACCTCGCCGTCGTGCGTGACGCACGAACCGGCCACGATCTCGTCGTCGAAGTCGGGGGCGAACGTGCCGCCCCCCTCGGCAGAGCCCTCACCGGTCGCGGTCATCAGGGTGACCAGGTTGACCACGTTCTGGGCGTACAGCCGAGACGCCGGCCCGGGCATCTGCGAGGGCACGTTGCGCCCACCCCACACCTGGGCGTTGCCGATCCGCACGACCTCGCCCGGCACCGAGCCCTCGACGTTGCCACCGGTCTCGGCGGCCAGGTCGACGACGACGGAGCCGGGCTTCATCTGCTCGACCATCGCGCCGGTCACCAGCATCGGCGCGGTGCGACCCGGCACGGCAGCGGTGGTGATCAGGGCGTCGGCGGCGGCGATGTACGGCGTCAGCAGCTCGCGCTGCCGGGCGGCCCGGTCCTCGGTCATCTCGCGCGCGTAGCCGCCCGTCCCCTCGAGCGTCTCCAGCTCGAGGTCGATCGCCTTGGCACCCATCGAGCGGATCTCCTCGGCGGCGGCGGCGCGGACGTCGTACGCGCGGACGACCGCACCGAGGCGCTTGGAGGTCGCGATGGCCTGGAGGCCGGCGACGCCGGCTCCGAGGACGACGACGTCGGCCGGCTGGACGGTGCCGGCCGCGGTCATGTTGAGCGGGAAGAAGCGGCGCAGCATGCCCGCGGCCACGATCGCCGACCGGTAGCCGGCGACGAGGGCCTGCGACGACAGCGCATCCATCGACTGGGCCCGGGAGATGCGCGGCACCAGCTCCATCGCGAAGGCCGTGATGCCGCAGTCCCGCAGGTCCACGACCACGGCCTGCTCGAAGGCCGTCGGCAGGAACGACACGGTGGCCGTCCCGCGGCGCAGCCGGCGGATCCGGTCGACGTCGAGCGGCTGCACGGAGACGACCACCTCGGCGTCGGTGATCGCGTCGGCCTCGATGGCCGCGCCCGCCTCGACGTACTCGTCGTCGGACAGGAGCGCGTGCATCCCGGCGCCGGGCTCGACCGCCACGTCGTAGCCCAGGGCCGTGAGCTTGCCGACGAGCTCCGGGACCAGCGCCACCCGGGCCTCGCCGTCGCGGGTCTCGGCGGCGACTGCGATCTTCATTGGGCCGACCCTAGTGGGAACGACGCGACAGTCTCGTAGCGCGGCCGGTTGCCCGGCCCTTCGCCGAGGAACGAGGCGACCAGGTGGACGGACGCCACCGTCCACTCCGGCCCGCGGTAGGTGTCGAGGAGGCGCACCCACGACGTCGTCTCGCGAGGATGCCGCAGCCGGGCGACCGTGACATGGGGCGTGAAGCGTGCGCCGTCGACCACCACCCCCGCCTTCGAGGCCGCCGCCCGAGCGCCCGTCGCCAGCCGCACCAGCTCGGTACGAGCCGGGTCGGACAGGTCCACGCCCGCCCAGAGCACGCGGGCACGAGCGACGTTCGGGAACGCGCCGCCACCGGCCAGCGCGGCCGCGAACGCCGTACGACGCTCGGCCGCGCGCTCGAGCCGCGCCTCCAGGTCGTCGCGCGCCCTGTCCTGCACCTCGGCGAGGAAGGCGAGTGTCACGTGCAGGTGCTCGCGCAATGCCCAGCGGAAGTCCGCGGCGTCCCGGCGGGGGTCGAGGAAGTCGTCCAGGTGGTCGAGGACGTCGTCGGGAGGCCGCACCGCGACGAACATCCGCACGCCAGGAGGCTAGCCCGCCGCCCGACGGGCAGAGTTGACCCGTGCGCATCGCGACGTGGAACATCCTCAGCGGGCGCTCGCCGGGCGAGGAGGCCGTCGACGAGGGCAGGTTCGCCGACGCCGTACGGTCATTGGGCGTCGACCTGTTGGGCCTCCAGGAGGTCGACCGAGCGCAGCCCCGGTCGGGCCACCTCGACCTGACCGCGGTGGCGGCCGAGGCGATGGGTGCCCGCGAGTGGTTGTTCGCGCCCGCGCTCACCGGGACGCCCGACTCCTGGCGCGGGGCGACGGGCCGCGAGGCGGCCGACGTGCCGACGTACGGCGTCGCGTTCCTCAGCCGCTACCCCGTCGAGGCCTGGAGCGTCGTCCCGCTGCCACCCGCGACCATGCCGGTGCCCTACCGGTGGCCGGGCCACCTGCGACCGATCCTCGTCCGGGACGAGCCACGCGTGGCGATCGTCGCCGAGGTGGCAGCGCCCCGTGGTCCGCTGCGCGTGGTGACCACGCACCTGTCGTTCCTGCCGACCTCGAACGGCGCGCAGCTGCGGTTGCTGGTCCAGCGACTGGCCGAGCGTTCCGGTCGGCTCGTGCTGATGGGTGACCTGAACATGGGACCGCGGCGGGTCGACCGCCTGACCGGCCTCCGCGCGCTGGCCACCGGTCCGACGTTCCCCGCCGACGCCCCCATTCGTCAGATCGACCACGTCCTCGGCCGCGGCGTCTCCGGTACCGGCGGCCCGGTGGCCCTGCCCGTCTCCGACCACCGCGCCCTCGTCACCGACGTGTGAACCCCACCACCGGACCGCCCGGGATGCCCGGAGGGTCGCGGCGGCGTCCCGCTCAGCCGATGCGGCTGCCGACCGCGATCCCGATCAGGTAGGTGATGGCCATCGCGAGCAGCCCGCCGGCGACGTTGCGGAGCACCGCACGACCCGGAGGTGCGTGGCCGAGGCGGGCGCTGGCGAACCCGGTGAGGGCCAGGGCCACCAGCACCGACACGACGGTCACGACGAGCCTGATGTCGGCGCCGGCCAGGCTGATCGTGAGCAGGGGCAGCAGCGCGCCGACCGTGAAGGCGAGCATCGAGGCCCAGGCGGCGTGCCACGGGTTGGTGAGGTCGTCGGGGTCGATGCCGAGCTCGACCTCCGCGTGCGCGGCGAGAGCGTCACGGGCAGTGAGCTCGATGGCCACCTGCTGCGCGAGCTGCGGGTTCAGCCCCTTCTGCTCGTAGAAGAAGGCCAGCTCGGCCAGCTCCTCCTCGGGCTCGTCGCGGAGCTCGCGCCGT
Source organism: uncultured Actinomycetota bacterium (assembly GCA_963708915.1). Lineage (GTDB taxonomy): Bacteria > Actinomycetota > Actinomycetes > Propionibacteriales > Nocardioidaceae > Nocardioides. Next base: position 1,913,898 of record CAVPUJ010000001.1, on the reverse strand, counting down.
TCCTTCTCGAGCAGCGCCCGCTCGGTGTCGCGCTGGGTGGAGACCGAGACGTACTCACCGGTCGCCATGCTCAACGCGCCCGCGAAGAGCCCGGCCACGCCCGCGACGAGGATGGCCTGCCGGTCGTCGGTCGCCCCGGCCACCCCCACGACGATGCCGGCGGTCGACACGATGCCGTCGTTGGCCCCGAGCACGCCCGCGCGCAGCCAGTTGAGCCGGCTCGCGACGCTGCCTTCGTGCGGCTCGTCGGAGTGCTGCGCCGGAGGGGGCGCGGCTTCCGCAGACGGAGTCGCCATACCCCGATCTTCCAAGCCCGCTTGGAGATTCGCAACGTAGGCCAGGCTGCCCTGCGCTGGTCGAGGAAGGCGCGCTAGCGCCTGTCACGAGACCCAGTGAGGTCAGTGCGCACGTCGCCGGGTCTCGTGACGGGACTTCGTCCCTCCTCGACCAACGGCGGTCACAAACCTAAGTCGCGACCGATCAGCATCTTCATGATCTCGTTGGAGCCCGCCCAGATCTTGGTGACGCGGGCGTCGCGCCAGGCGCGGGCGACGCGGTACTCGTTCATGAACCCGTAGCCGCCGTGGATCTGCACGCAGTGGTCGAGGACGTCGTTCTGCACCTGCGCGGTCCACCACTTCGCCTTGGCCGCGTCGACGGCGGTCAGGTCGCCCTCGCGGTGTGCGAGCACGCACTGGTCGACGTAGGCCTGGGTCACCTCGACGCGCGTCACCAGGTCGGCGAGCAGGAACTGGTTGTGCTGGAACGTGCCGATCGGCTTGCCGAAGGCGTGACGGTCCTTGGCGTACTGGATCGTCTCGGTGAGGATCTGCGCCGCGTGCGCCAGGTTGGTGATGGCCGAGCCGAGCCGCTCCTGCGGGAGGAACGTCATCATGTGGATGAAGCCCTCGTCGACCTCGCCGATGACGTTCTCGTGAGGGACGCGCACGTCGGTGAACGACAGCTCGGCGGTGTCGGACTCGTCCTGGCCGACCTTGTCGAGCTTGCGCCCGCGGGCGAACCCCTCGCGGTCGCTCTCGACGCCGAACAGCGTGATGCCGCGGGCCTTCTTCTCCGGTGCGGTGCGCGCGGCCACCACGACGAGGTCGGCGGAGTAGCCGTTGGTGATGAACGTCTTCGACCCGTTGACCACCCACTCGTCGCCGTCCCTGACCGCCGTGGTCTTCAGCGCGGCGAGGTCGGAGCCGCCACTGGGCTCGGTCATGCCGATCGCCGTCAGCAGCTCGCCGGAGCAGAACCGCGGCAGCCAACGCTCCTTCTGCTCGTCGGTGGTGAGGTGCACGAGGTACGGCGCGACGATGTCGCCGTGGATGCCGAGGCACGACGGGAGCGTCATGTTGACCTTGGCGAGCTCTTCGGTCAGCACCGCGTTGAAGCGGTAGTCGCCGGCCTCCGAGCCGCCGTACTGCTCGGGGACCTCGAGCCCGAGGAGCCCCTGCTTGCCGGCCTCGATCCAGAACTCGCGCGGCAACGCGTGCGCCTCGGCGTACTCCTCGAGGTGCGGGACGACCTGACGGTCGAGGAACTCCTTGACGGACTCACGGAACGCCTCGTGGTCCTCGTCGTAGATCGTGCGCTTCACGGATCCGAGGTTACCCGCGGGTCACTTGGAGGTGCCGACCATCACCCGACGATCGCCCGTCAGGATGGGGTCGGCCGTGGCACGCTGTGCCACGATCGATGCTTTGGATCGATCCAAGAAGGAGACCCGTGGAGACCTGGCCCGGAAGCGCATACCCGCTCGGGGCGACGTTCGATGGCAGTGGCACCAACTTCGCCATCTTCAGCGAGCACGCCGAGCGCGTCGAGCTGTGCCTGTTCGACGGTGCCAAGGGGGCGGGCGGTCCCGACGTCACCGAGACGCGCGTCGAGCTGACCGAGGTCGACGGGTTCGTCTGGCACTGCTACCTCCCGACCGTGCAGCCCGGCCAGCGCTACGGCTACCGCGTGCACGGCCCGTACGACCCCGCGCACGGCCTGCGGTTCAACCCGGCGAAGCTGCTGCTCGACCCGTACGCCAAGGCGACCGCCGGCTCGATCGAGTGGGACCCGTCGCTCTACACCTACGACTTCGGCGACCCCGACTCGCGCAACGACGACGACTCGGCGGCGCACATGCTGCACGGCGTCGTCATCAACCCGTTCTTCGACTGGGAGGGCGACCGTCGCCTCAACATCCCCTACAACGAGAGCCTGATCTACGAGGCCCACGTGAAGGGGCTCACCGAGCTGCACCCGGAGATCCCCGAGGAGCTGCGCGGCACCTACGCCGGTCTGGCCCACCCGGCGATCACCAACCACCTCACCAAGCTCGGCGTGACGGCGATCGAGCTGATGCCCGTGCACCAGTTCGTGCACGACAGCACGCTGGCCGAGAAGGGGCTGCGCAACTACTGGGGCTACAACACCCTCGGCTTCTTCGCGCCGCACCAGGAGTACTCCAGCGCCGCCGACGCCGAGGACAAGATCGGCCAGCAGGTGCAGGAGTTCAAGCAGATGGTGCGCTCGATGCACGCGGCCGGCATCGAGGTGATCCTGGACGTCGTCTACAACCACACGGCGGAGGGCAACCACCTCGGCCCGACGCTGAGCTTCAAGGGCATCGACAACCCGTCGTACTACCGCCTGATGGAGGACGACGCCCGCTACTACATGGACTACACCGGCACGGGGAACTCCCTCAACGTGCGCCAGCCACACTCGCTCCAGCTGATCATGGACTCGCTGCGCTACTGGGTGACCGAGATGCACGTCGACGGCTTCCGCTTCGACCTCGCGGCGACGCTGGCCCGCGAGTTCTACGACGTCGACCGCCTGTCGTCCTTCTTCGAGCTCGTGCAGCAGGACCCGGTCGTCAGCCAGGTGAAGCTGATCGCCGAGCCGTGGGACATCGGACCCGGTGGCTACCAGGTCGGCAACTTCCCGCCGCAGTGGACGGAGTGGAACGGCGCCTACCGCGACACCGTGCGCGACTTCTGGCGGGGCGAGCCGTCGCTGGGCGAGTTCGCGTCGAGGCTGGCCGGCTCGGCCGACTACTACGAGCACTCCGGACGCCGTCCCGTCGCGAGCATCAACTTCGTCACAGCCCACGACGGGTTCACGCTGCGCGACCTGGTGTCCTACAACGAGAAGCACAACGACGCCAACGGCGAGGACAACAACGACGGCGAGAGCCACAACCGCTCCTGGAACCACGGCGCCGAAGGCCCGACCGACGACCCGGCGATCCAGGCCGAACGCGCCAAGGCGCAACGCAACTTCCTCGCCACGCTGTTGCTGAGCCAAGGCGTGCCGATGATCCTGCACGGCGACGAGATGGGTCGCAGCCAGGACGGCAACAACAACACCTACGCCCAGGACTCCGAGATCGCGTGGATGCACTGGGACACCATCGACAAGCCCCTCGTCGAGTTCACGGCCGCCGTGGCGAAGCTGCGGCACCTGCACCCGACGTTCCGTCGCAAGCGCTTCTTCACCGGCAGCACCGTGCGCACCGGCGACGGCAAGCGGCTCAACGACATCGTCTGGCTGCACCTCGACGGCCGGGCGATGGAGCAGGACGACTGGACGAGCGGGTCACAGGCCATCGGGATGTACCTCAACGGCGACGGCATCGCCGGCAAGGACGCCCGCGGCCGGACCATCACCGACGACCACTTCCTCCTCTACTTCAACGCCGACGGGCCCGCGCAGGTGACCCTGCCGCCCGACGAGTTCGCGAAGGCGTGGGACGTCGTCATCGACACGAGCGGCGCGGCCGACACTGCGACCACGCTCGCGGCCGGGTCGACGTTCGAGCTCGACACCCGCACCGTCGTCGTGCTCCAGGAGCACGCGGAGCCCGAAGCCGAGCCCGACCACTCCGTGGCAGCGTCGGTCGCCGCCCTGTCCCAGGCCACCGCCACGCCGGCGGCCGACCAGCGCACCGGTAACCGGCCCACCAAGGCGCCAGACGCCTGACGTGATGCGCACGCCTCGGAGCACCTACCGGCTACAGGTCACCCCCGACTTCGACCTGTACGCGGCGGCGCGACAGCTGCCGTACCTGCACGACCTCGGTGTCGACTGGGTCTACCTGTCGCCGATCCTGCAGGCGACGGACGGGTCCGCGCACGGCTACGACGTCGTGGACCCGACCCGCGTCGACGCGGCCCGGGGCGGCCCGGAAGGCCTGGCCGCGTTGTCGGCCGAGGCCCGGCGGCTCGGCATGGGCGTGCTCGTCGACATCGTGCCCAACCACATGGGCGTGGCATCACCCGAGCAGAACCGCTGGTGGTGGGACCTGCTCCGTCTCGGCCGCTCCTCGGCCTACGCCGACGCGTTCGACGTCGACTGGGAAGCCTTCGGTGGTCGGCTGTTGGTGCCCGTGCTGGGCGACGGCGGGGAGACGCCGGAGACCGTCTTCCCCGAGCCGGCCCCTGGAGATGACCAGCACTACGAGCTCGTCTCGTGGCGTCGTGGCGACGGGGAGCTGAACTACCGCCGCTTCTTCACGATCACCACGCTGGCCGGGGTGCGGGTCGAGGAGCCGTGGGTCTTCGCCGAGTCGCACCGGGAGGTCGGCCGCTGGTTCGCCGAGGGGCTCGTGGACGGGCTGCGCGTCGACCACCCGGACGGCCTGCTCGACCCCGGCGCGTACCTCGAGGACCTGACCCGCCTGACCCACGGCGGCTACGTCCTCGTCGAGAAGATCCTCGAGCCGGGCGAGGGCCTGCCGACCTCGTGGGCGACCGCCGGCACCACCGGATACGACGCGCTCGGGCTCATCGACCGGGTGCTGGTCGACCCCGGCGGCCAGGCTCCGCTCGACGCCCTGGAGGCCCGGCTGCGCGGCGCCACCATCGACTGGGCCTCGCTCACCCACGACACCAAGCGGGCTGTGGCCGACGGCGCGCTGCTGGCCGAGGTACGGCGGATCGCACGAACGCTGGTCGAGGAAGGACGAAGTCCTGTCACGAGACCCGCTGAGCTGGAGGACGCCGTCGCCGAGGTGCTCGCCTGCTTCCCCGTCTACCGCTCGTACCTCCCACTGGGCCGAGAGCACCTCGACCAGGCCCTGGCCGCCGCGCGTGAGCATCGCCCCGACCTGGCCGCCGCGTTCGACGACCTCACGCCGGTGCTGTCCGACCCGACCCACCCGGCGGCGCTGCGGTTCCAGCAGACGAGCGGGATGGTGATGGCCAAGGGCGTCGAGGACTGCGCGTTCTACCGCTACTCCCGGCTCACGTCCCTCAACGAGGTCGGCGGCGACCCTGCGGACTTCTCCATCGATCCGTCGGACTTCCACGCGGCGATGGCCGAGCGCCAGCGCGACTGGCCCGAGGCGATGACCGCCACGACGACCCACGACACCAAGCGCAGCGAGGACACGCGCGCCCGGATCGCCGTGATCGCCGAGCTCCCTGACGTGTGGCAGGCCGCGCTCGACCGGCTGCTCGCGCTGGTGCCGCTGCCCGACCCCGGCTTCGGGTCGTTGCTGTGGCAGGCAGTCGTGGGCGCGTGGCCGGCCAGCCGAGAGCGCCTGCACCAGTACGCCGAGAAGGCCATGCGCGAGGCGGGCGAGCACACCACCTGGACCGACCCCGACGCCACGTACGAGGCCGCGATGCACGCCGCGGTCGACGCCGCGTTCGACTCCGCCGAGGTACGTGCGGTCGTCGACGGTCTGGTCGCCGCGCTCGACGCGCCCGGCCGCAGCAACGGCCTCGCCGCCAAGCTGCTCGCGCTCACGATCCCCGGCGTGCCGGACGTCTACCAGGGCACCGAGCTGTGGGACCACAGCCTGGCCGACCCCGACAACCGCCGGCCCGTGGACTACGACGACCGCGTCGCGCTGCTCGCCGACGGCGGCCACCCCAAGCTCCGCGTGACCACGACCGCTCTCCGACTGCGACGCGACCGGCCCGAGCTGTTCACGTCGTACGCCGCCGTGCCGGCCTCCGGCCCGGCCGCCGACCACGTGCTGGCCTTCGACCGCGGCGGTGCCGTCACCGTCGTGACCCGGCTGCCCGTCGGCCTCGACGAGCGCGGCGGATGGGCCGACACCGTGCTCTCGTTGGACGGGACCTGGCGCGACGCGCTGACCGGCCGGGTCGTGACGGCTCGCCTCGACGACGTTCTCCGCGACCTGCCCGTGGCGCTGCTCGTGAGGGACGGCGCATGACTCCCGTTCTCCACAGATCTCCGTACGACGTGTGGGCGCCGCGGGCTCGACGGGTCCGGCTGTCGGTGGGCGATGCCACCGTCGAGATGACGCGCGGGGACGACGACTGGTGGGTCCCCGCCGACCCTGTTCCCGACCCAGCGGAGGTGGACTACGGCTACCTGATCGACGACGCGGACACGCCCCGACCCGACCCGCGGTCGCGGCGTCAGCCGGCGGGCGTCCACCAGCGCTCGCGAACCTTCGACCCCACGGCCCACGTGTGGCACGACCAGGCCTGGACCGGTCGGCAGCTGGGCGGCGCAGTGATCTACGAGCTCCACGTCGGGACGTTCACCCCGGAGGGGACGTTCGACGCGGCGCTCGGGCGGCTGGACCACCTACGCGCCCTCGGCGTCGACCTGGTCGAGCTGATGCCGGTCAACGCGATGAGCGGGGTCCACAACTGGGGCTACGACGGCGTGCTGTGGCACGCGGTCCACGAGCCGTACGGCGGCCCGGCCGGCTACCAACGGTTCGTGGACGGCTGTCACCAGGCCGGCGTGGGTGTCATCCAGGACGTGGTCTACAACCACCTGGGGCCATCGGGGAACTACCTGCCGGAGTTCGGTCCGTACCTCAAGGCGGGCCGCAACACCTGGGGCGACCTGGTCAACCTCGACGGCGAGGGCTCGGCGGAGGTGCGCCGGTTCATCCTCGACAACGTCCGGATGTGGCTGGAGGACTATCACGTCGACGGCCTGCGGATCGACGCCGTGCACGCCCTCAGCGACACCTCCGACGTGCACCTGCTGGAGGAGATGGCGATCGAGGTGGCGGCCCTGTCGGCCCACCAGGGCCGGCCGCTGACGCTGATCGCGGAGTCCGACCTCAACGACCCGAAGCTCGTCACTCCGCGCGAGGCGGGCGGGTACGGGCTCGACGGGCAGTGGAGCGACGACTTCCACCACGCGGTGCACGTCGCGCTCACCGGCGAGACGACCGGATGGCTGGCCGACTTCGAACCGCTGTCGGCCTTGGCCAAGGTCTGTGAGCGCGGGTTCTTCCACGACGGCACCTACTCGTCGTACCGCATGCGCGAGCACGGCGTGCCGATCGACACCGCGTCCATGCCGTCGTGGCGGCTGGTCGTGTGCGCACAGAACCACGACCAGGTCGGCAACCGCGCGGTCGGCGACCGCAACGTCGACGCCCTCGACGACGACCAGCTCGCCTGCGCGGCGCTGCTGACGCTGGCTGGACCGTTCACGCCGATGCTGTTCCAGGGCGAGGAGTGGGCGGCCTCGACGCCGTTCCAGTTCTTCACCTCGCACGAGGAGCCCGAGCTCGCCGAGGCGACGGCGAGGGGCCGGATCGAGGAGTTCTCCCGCCTGGGCTGGGACCCGGCGATCGTGCCGGACCCGCAGGACCCGGCGACGTTCGAACGCTCGCGCCTCGACTGGTCCGAGCTGGGCGAGGGCCGGCACGCGAGGATCCTGGAGGTCTACCGACAACTGGCGAAGCTGCGGCGCGCGCTGCCGCAGCTGACCGACCCGTCGTTCGAACGCACTCGATGCACCGCCGACGAGGACACCGGGTTGTTCACCATGCGTAGGTCGGGACGCCGCGGCGACGTCCTGGTCGTCGTGCAACTTCGGCACCGAGCCGGTCACGACCTCGGTGGACGACGGCCTGACGCTGCGGTTCGAGACCGAGTCGGGTGTCGACCTTGCCGGGACTGCCCTGACGCTGCCCGCTCATGCGGGCGCCCTGCTCGCCTAGAAGGCAGCAGCCGGACGGCCGGCGCGCTCCGCCCGCGACAACGCTCGCACCACGACGTCCTGTCCGTGCCGCCGCGCGCCCAGCAGGGCGAGCAACGAGAGCGCGGGGTGCAGCGCGTCGTCGTCGAACGTCGGCGAGGGCAGACCGACGCTCGCGGCCAGGTCGTCGGCGTGGACCACGACCTCCATCAGCCGGACCACCAGGAAGTCGTCGGTGGCCAGCGAGCAGTCCTGCCACGGCACGTACGTCGTGTCGCCCGCCGCCGCGACGGCGCCGGGCAGCTCGGCCAGTGCCTTCTCGAGGATCGCCACCGAGTGCTCCTGCCGACCCGCCGCCATCGCGTTGAAGTCGTCGCGGATCGAGGTGTTCTCCTCGGCGTCCACGGCCGCGGCGAACCAGTCGGTCCGCTCGTACAGCTCGGCGAGCGACACCACGGGTGCGTGCGGGGGCGGCGGCTGGATGCCCAGGAACTCGACCGCGGTCTCCGGCTGGCTGACCAGGTGCCGACACACGCCGCCGACCGTGAACCCCGGCAACGCCGACTCCTCGTCCCACGCCTTCGCCACCGCACGCGCGGCGACGAGCTCCGTCAACGAAGCGGTCGCGCGGAGCAGGGCGTCGCGGTCGAGGGTCCCGGCGAAGGTCAGCGGCATGCGGCCGAGGATAGGAGCCGCTCCGGACGGACGGCGTCCGCAACACGAAACGCCGAGCCTTGGACCGACCAGTCCAGTACACGACCTAGACTCGCAGCGTGGACGACGAACCCCGCACGGCCCGCGGTCGAGCGACGCGCGAGCGGATCGTGACCGCCGCGGCCGGACTGATGTACCAACGTGGGGTGGCCGGGACGTCGATGGACGACGTCCGGCTGGCCAGCGGGACGAGCAAGTCGCAGCTGTACCACTACTTCGCGGACAAGACGGCCCTCGTCTGCGCGGTCGTCGCGTTCCAGGAGCGGGCGGTCATCGGCGACCGGCCGTTCCTCGGCGACCTGGCCACGCTGGAGGGCCTGCGCGCGTGGCGCGACCAGGTGGTCCGCCTCAACGGCCAGGCCGTCATGCTGGGTGGCTGCCCCGTAGGCAGTCTGGTGTCCGAGACGGCGACCGACGAACGATCCCGCCAGGCGTCCGCGACGGCGTTCGAGTCCTGGGCGGCCCATCTCGCGGACGGGCTCCGCCGGATGAAGGAGGGCGGAGAGCTCGGCCCCCAGGCCGACCCGGACGCGCTGGCCCTCGGCCTCCTGGCCGCTCTCCAGGGCGGCCTGCTCATGGCCCAGGCCCACCAGTCGACTGCCCCACTCGAGACGGCCCTCGACCACGCCCTGCTCGCGGTCGAGACGCAGGCGACGCAGGCCCGGGCCGCACGCTCACGGCGTACGGCCCGGGCACGCTAGAGGCCGGTCAGCGAGCGGCGATGCCCTGCGCACCGGCCGGCAGCCCACCGGCGACCGGGAGCGCGGTCAGCGACCCGTCGTCGCCCACCTCGTAGCCGCCGATGGTGCCGTTGCCCAGACGGGCGTAGAGGAAGTCGCTGCCAGCACTCAGGGCGATGTCGCTGACCCCGCCGGCCGCGGTGCCGGTGCGGCCGTCGGCGTCCAGCAGGGTGAGGTCGGCGCGGGCGCCGACGCTGTACCCACTGATGGACTGCGACCCGCCACCGTTGCCGCTGTAGGCGAACTCACCGTCGTCGGTCACCACGACCCAGCAGGCCGCGGCCTGGTTGTTGCCGACGGTCGCGTCGAGGGTGGCGATCCGGCCGTGGTGGACGTCGTACGTCGACACCGCGCTCGGGCCCGCCTCGGAGACGGCCAGGTCGCCCGACGGTGTGAAGTCGAAGCCGAACGGGGTGGACCCGTTCGACGCCACCGTCTGGTGGGTCGCGGCCCGGCCGTTGCCGAGCAGCCGGTACACGTCGAGGACGCTGGTGGCCTTCTCGGTGACGACCAGGCTCTTGCCGTCCGGGCTGATCTGCACCTGCGCGGCACCCGTGACCGACTGGCTCAGGGGCCGGGCGGAGCCGGCCAGCGGAGCCAGACCGCCGTCCTGGGCGCGGAAGGCCGAGACGTTGCCGTCGGTGCCGGCGTTCAGGACGTAGACCAGGCTGCCGCGGACACTGACGCTCACCGGCAGGTCGCCGCCGGAAGGCGCCGTGCCGGACCAGGCGAGCCCGTCGGCCGTCACGTCGAACGCGGTGACCGAGTCGGAGCCGGCGTTGACGGCGTAGACGTGGCGGCCGCTGTCGTCGACGACGATCGAGTTCTGCGAGCCGAGGCCCGCGCCCGAGCCGAGCCCACCGGTCGGGTAGGTGGCGTGGTAGGTCAGGGTGCCGTCGGCCGCCCGGTCGTAGGCGACGACGGCGTTGCCGGCGGCGGCATTGGTGAGGACGTAGACGGCGCCCGAGCTGCTGGCCGCAAGGGCGGGCGGGGCCGTCGCGAGGGCGGCGACCGACAGCACGGCGGTCGGGACGAGGGCGGCGAGACGGACGGATCGCTTCATGGTGTGCTCCTTGAGGACGGCGAACGGTGGGGTTCGCGGCCCTCCCGAGCAACTGGACCGCTTGGTCCAATACTGGGGAGATGGCGGCCCGGCCGACAGGGGGTGCCGGTTACGGAAGCCTTACCGGGACGTCAGTACATCCAGGGGAAGCGCGACCAGTCCGGCTCGCGCTTCTCGAGGAACTGGTCGCGGCCCTCGACGGCCTCGTCGGTCATGTACGCCATCCGGGTCGCCTCGCCGGCGAAGAGCTGCTGGCCCACCAGCCCGTCGTCGGGGAGGTTGAAGGCGTACTTCAGCATCCGCTGGGCCTGCGGCGACTTGCCGTTGACGATCCGGCCCCACTCCAGGCCGGTCGCCTCGAGCTCAGCGTGCGGCACGGCCTTGTTGACGACGCCCATCCGGACGCCGTCCTCGGCGGAGTACTCCTGGCCGAGGAAGAAGATCTCCCGGGCGAACTTCTGGCCGACCTGGGTGGCGAGGTAGGCCGACCCGTACCCGCCGTCGAACGAGCCGACGTCGGCGTCGGTCTGCTTGAACCGCGCTTCCTCCGCCGAGGCCAGCGTCAGGTCGCAGATCACGTGCAGGCTGTGGCCGCCGCCGGCAGCCCAGCCGTTGACCAGGCAGATGACGACCTTCGGCATGAACCGGATCAGCCGCTGGCACTCCAGGATGTGCAGCCGCCCGAACCTGGCCACGTCGACGGACTCGGCGGTCTCGCCCTCGGCGTACTGATAGCCCGTCCGTCCACGGATCCGCTGGTCCCCGCCTGTGCAGAACGCCCACTTGCCGTTCTTCTCCGAAGGACCGTTGCCGGTGAGGAGCACGCAACCCACGTCGCTGGAGGTCCGCGCGTGCTCGAGCACGCGCAGCAGCTCGTCGACGGTGTGCGGGCGGAAGGCGTTGAGCACGTCGGGGCGGTCGAAGGCGATCCGCACGGTCCCGTGGGCGCGCGCCCGGTGGTAGGTGACGTCGGTCAGGTCCTCGAAGCCGGCGACGTCGTCCCAGGCGTCCGGGTCGAACGTCTGCGAGACACCCTCGATGGCGGTCATGAGGGCGACGCTAGTGGCCGCTAGCGTGCCGGGGTGACCCCACCCGATCCTCCGGCTCGCCTGCGCCGCACGAGCAAGCCCCGCCCCGCGCCGATGCTCGTCCCGGACGGCGCCGTCTCGGTCTGGACCGATGGCGCCTGCTCGGGCAACCCCGGTCCCGGCGGCTGGGCCTGGGCGCTCGACGAGACGACGTCCGCATCCGGCCGCGAGGACCCCAGCACCAACCAGCGGATGGAGATCCGCGCCGCGCTCGAGGCGGTTCGGGCGAACGAGGGCCCGCTGCTGGTCGTGAGCGACTCGACGTACGTCGTGAACTGCTTCCGCGACCGCTGGTGGCAGGGCTGGCTCGAGCGCGGCTGGACGACCTCCGCCAGGAAGCCGGTGGCCAACCGCGACCTGTGGGAGCCGCTCATCGGCCTGTACGTCGACCGGGGCGACGTCGCCTTCGGCTGGGTGAAGGGCCACTCGGGCGACCGGATGAACGACCTCGTCGATGCCCTCGCGGTGGCCGCCTGCCGCGATTCCGCTGGTTGAGGAGGGACGAAGTCCCGTCACGAAACCACCGTGACTCGGAACACGTCGCCGAGTCTTTGGATCGATCCAATAAATCCCGCACCATGGAGACATGACAACGATCAAGCGTCTGCTGCGCCGCATCGACGGCTACACCCTCGAGGCGTTCAACGCCCCGGCCACCCGCGCCCGTCGCCGGGGCCGGCACTCGGCCCGCTGAGGAATCCCCCGGCACCCGAGGTGGTTGCGCCTGTCATGAGTCTTCTTGCGGGCGACTACGTCCCCAGCACGGCCAAGTGGGTCCGCGACCAGGTCGAGGAGTACGAGGCCTCGGGCGGCGCCGAGGCCAACACCCTGCGCGGCAGCAAGTACCCGATCGTGGTCATCACCTCGGTCGGCCGGAAGTCCGGTGCCCTGCGCAAGAACCCGCTGATGCGGGTCGAGCGCGGCGGCAAGTACCTCGCTGTCGCCTCGATCGGCGGCGCCCCCACCAACCCGGAGTGGTACCACAACTTCCTCGCCAACCCCGTGGTCGAGCTCCAGGACGGCCCGGAGCCGAAGCTCTACCGCGCTCGACTCCTCGAGGGCGCCGAGCGCGAGGACTGGTGGGCGTACGCCGTGCAGACCTGGTCGACCTACGGCAAGTACCAGCAGAAGACCGAGCGCCAGATCCCGATCTTCCTGCTCGAAGAGGTCTGACCGAAGCCGGGTCTACGCTCGGCGGATCGACTCCCTCCAGGACGCACTGCTCGTTGCTCGCGAGCGCGGCTTCGTCGGTCGCGCCGCCGAGCTCGAGGCGGTCGACGCCTCACTCGCAGGCACGAGCGAGGTACGGGTCCACGTCCTGCACGGCCCGGGCGGCATCGGCAAGACCACGTTGCTCGACGCGTACGGCCGCCTCGCCGCACGTCGCGGACTGACCTGGGCCTACCTCGACGGACGCGACGTGGAGCTGACCGCGGACGCGGTGCTCGGTGCGATCGCCGAGCGCGGGCTCCGGCAAGGCCGGGCTGACGGTCAGGTCGACCTGCTGCTGATCGACGGGTACGAGCTGCTTGCTCCGCTCGACGCGTGGTTCCGCCAGGAGCTGCTCCCCGGACGGCCAGCCGGGGCGGTGACCGTGCTGGCGGGACGTTCCACCCCCAGCCGCGAGTGGCGGCTGGACCCCGGCTGGCGACGGGTCGCCTCGGTCCACGAGGTGCCGCCGCTCGACCCGGACCAGAGTCGGCACCTGCTCGGCCGGCTGGGCGTCGACGCGGTGGACAGCGCCCCGCTGTCGCAGCTCGGCCGCGGGCACCCGCTCGCCCTGGCCATGCTCGCCGAGGCAGCAGCCGACGGGCGGGTCCCCGCCGACCTGATCGAGGCCCCGGCCGTGGCGGCGGCCCTGTGCCACCGGTTGATCAACGACGTCCCGGACGAGGCCCACCGCACGGGCCTGGCGACGTGCGCGCACGCGGTCCGGATGACCGAGGACCTCCTCGCTCGCACGGTCGGCGCCCGCGCGCCGGAGGTCTGGGCCTGGCTCGAGGCACGGCCCTACGTACGCCGCGGCGAGGTGGGACTGTTCGTGCACGACGTCGTCCGCGAGGCCTTCGAGGCCGAGATGGCCGTGCGGTCCCCCGAGGCCTACGCCACCCTGCACGTCACGGTCCGCGACTACTTCTTCCAACGCCTCTTCGACCCCCACGAGCCGCGTCCCGACCGGGCGGCGGCCGAGCTCCTCCTGCTGCACCGGCGCGGACCGCTGGCCGACCACCTGTCCGTCCTGCGCGATGCGGGTCGGCTCTCCGTCATCCGAGCGACGCCGACCGATGCGGACGGCATCGTCGCCCTGGTCGAGGAGGCCGAGGGCGCGCGGGTGGCAGCCCTGGCCCGCCGGTGGATCACGATCCGGCCGCGTGGTCTGTTGATGCTCCGCTCCGACGACGGTGTGGACGCCTTCGCCCTGCAGATCTACGCGCCCGCCGGTGCAGCGGACCCGGGTCTGGACGCCGACGACCCCGTCGTGGCCGCGATCCTGGCGCACGTCGAGCGCGAGGGACCGCTCCGACCGGGCGAGCGGGTGAACGTCAACCGGTTCGCCGGGGCCTCGTTGCGCTACCAGCGCAACCCCGCCGTCCTGCTGGTCAACGGCATCTCGTGCATCCTCGAGTGGGCGCTGGAAGCCGCGGCCTGGACCTTCGTGGTGACCGTCGACGCCGACCTCTACGGTCCGTACTTCGAGTACCTCGGCATGTCACCCGAGCTCGACCTCGTGGTGGACGGCGTCGCCCAGACGGCCTACGGCTGGGACCGTCGTCGGTTCCCCGCCTCCGACATGTTCGAGCTGATGGCCCGACGCGAGCTCAACGGGGAGACCGGCCCACCCCCCGCCGACCTGATGCGGCCCGCGCCCCTGTCGCGTGAGGCGTTCACGGCCGCGGTCCGCGCCGCGCTGTCGGACCTCGCGTTCCCCGACCGGATGGGGCGCTCCCCCCTCGTGGGGTCGGCGCTAGGAGACACCGCGCCCGAGGTGGACGCCGTCGTCCGGTGGGCCATCGACTCCCTGGCCGCGGAGCCCGGTGGGGCCGAGCACCTGCGGGTCCTCCAGCGCACGTACCTGCTCGGATCCCCGTCCCAGGAAGCCGCCGCGGAGGTGCTCGGGCTGCCCTTCAGCACCTACCGGCGGCACCTGGGCCGCGCCCATGAGCGGCTCGTCGAGGTGCTGTGGGCGGTCGAGATCGGCGAGCGCCGTGCGGAGGTGCTCGGCCCGGACAGCAAGTGAGCAGCCAGTGACCTGGTAGGTGAGCACCGGTCCGCCGGACGCTGCGGCCATGACCCGCCCACCTGTCGTCATCGTCGGCGCCGGACTCACCGGCCTCACCACCGCTCTGCTCCTCGCCCGCGCCGGCCACCGCGTCGTCGTGCTGGAACGCGATCCCGGACCACCTCCCGCCACCGCCGAGGACTCCTGGGGCTCCTGGGCCCGGCCCGGGGTCAGCCAGTTCCGGCACCCGCACCTGATGTTGCCGCGGTGGCACGCGACCATCCGTCGCGAGCTGCCCGCTCTGCTGACCGACCTGGTCGGCTCCGGGGCGCGACCGACGAACCTGTTGCACCTCCAACCGACCACGATCACCCATGGCTGGAGCCCCGGCGACGAGGACTTCGACACGGTCGCCGTGCGGCGACCGGTCCTCGAGGCCTGCCTCGCGCGGCTGACCGACGCCGAGGCCGGCGTCACCGTCCGGCGCGGCGTCCGCGTCACGGGTCTGCTGGCGGCCGCGACCCGCGAGCGAGGCACCCCGCACGTCACCGGCGTCGAGACCACCGACGGGTCGCTGGCCGCCGGCCTGGTCGTCGACGCCGGCGGTCGGCGTACGACGCTCCCCCGCCACGTCCGCACCCTGGGGGCGGTCGCACCCGCCGAACGTCGCGACGACTGCGGCCTCGTCTACTGGAGCCGACACTTCCGGTCCCTCGACGGCAGGCCGCCGTCCGGCACGGGCGCCGCCCTCACCCACCACGCCTCACTGTCGGTCCTCACCCTGCCCGGTGACGGCGACACGTTCTGCGTCGCGCTCGCGACCAGGGCCGACGACCGAGCCATGCGCGGACTGCGTGACGCCGCCATCTGGGAGGCCGTGGCCGCGACGAGCCCGGCGGCACGGGCCTGGGTCGAGCGCGGCGAGCCGACGAGCCAGGTGGTCCCGATCGCCGGCATCGAGGACGTCACCCGCAGCTACGTCGTCGACGGCGAGCCGGTGGTCACGGGACTGGTCGCGGTCGGCGATGCCGCGGTGGCGACCAACCCGTCCCTCGGCCGTGGCGCGTCGATCGGGGTCCTGCAGGCGTGCGCGCTGCGAGATGTCCTCGCCGGTCACGACCCCGCCGCCCCGAGCACGGTCGCCGAGGTTGCCCGGGCGACGGCCGAGACCGTCGGTCCGTGGGTCGACGCGACCGAGTGGTTCGACCACCACCGGCTTGCGGAGATGGGGGCCGAGATGCGTAGCGAGGAGTACGTCACCGACGACATCGGCTGGGCGATGTCGCGGGCCCTGCGCAGGGGCGCAGCGGCCGACCCGACGCTGGCCAGGGCGTCCGGCCGGATCGGCGGAATGCTCGCCCTGCCGGCTGCGGTGCTCGGCGACCCGGCGGTGGGGCCCCGGCTCGGCCCGTGGCTCACCGACGGGGGCCTCCTCGATGGGCCGTCGCGCAGCGAGCTGGTGGCAGCGGCCTCGCGCGCCCCGGCCGGGCTCGGGGTCTGACCGTGGCTGTCGGGATGGCCCGCTCCACGACGTGGTGGGTGAGCATCGGGGCGACCGTCGTGTCGACGTACGCCCTCGACCTCGTCGCCACCGGCGCCGGCCTGCTGGCTGCGGCGACGATGCTGCTCGACGGGCTCGAGGCCCCGTGGTTGCTTGCCGTGCTGGTGGCCAGCTACGTCGCCTGGTTCGCCGGGCTGCGGACCAACCTGGGCGCCAACGCACGCCTGTTGGCAGCGACGGGGACGAGCACGAACGTGCTGTCGAAGGCGGCGTACGAGCTGGCCGGGCGCCGCGGACCTCGGGCCCGCCGATGGGCCGCGTCGGCCGGGTACGTCGTCACCGAGCTGGCCAAGGAGGTGCCCTACTACGTCGGCGCCTTCGGGGCGGCCCTCGTCGCGGACCCGGTGGATGCCGCGGACGCGGTGGCCTTCCTGGTCGGGGCGAACCTCGGCGCGGCCGCGTACGAGTACGTCCTGGGTCGCGGCACCCACGCCTTCGTCGAGCACCGAGTCGAGCACCCAGTCGAGCACCCAGTCGAGCACCCGGTCGCGGACTTCGACCGCGACTGGGTGCCGGCCGACTACTTGCGCGACTACTACACGCGCGTCGAGCCCGACGAGGTCGCGACCATCCGGTTCCTGGTGCGCGGGATGGCCGACGCGGCGGCCGACCGGCCCGTGCTCGTCTACGGGACCGGGCCGACGATGCACCACGTCTTCCTCGCGGCGCCGCGCGCGTCCGAGCTGCACCTGGGTGACTACCTCGACGCCAACCTGGCCGAGCTCCGCCGCTGGCTCGACCGCGACCCGCAGGCCCACGACTGGCGCGCCTTCGTGCGGTGGACCCTCGAGTGCGAGGGGACCGTTGCCGACGCGGACGCCGTGCGACGTCGCGAGGAGCTGACCCGGTCCCGGACCACGCGGCTCGTCCACGTCGACGGACGCCGCCCGTCGTCCGGGCCGAAATACGCGACGGTCATCAGCGCCTACTGCGCCGACTCGGCCACCCAGCACCACGCGGAGTGGGCGGCCTTCATGACCAACATCCTCGATCGCGTTCGAGCCGGGTGGGCTGCTGCTGACGGCGATGCTGCGCCGATCGCACGGCTACCGCGTGGGCGGCTCGACGTTCCCGAGCGCCCACGTCGACGAGGACGACCTGCGTGCGCTGGTCGTCACCACCTGGGGCCGCGTGGACGGGACGATCCACGTCCAGCCGCTCGTGGGGCAACCCGACCACGGCTACGCCGGCGTCGTGCTGGCCGCGCTGCGCCGACCGGGGGCCCGGTCCGCGTCCTGATACGCGCGAAATCCTCACGCAACGTGCGAGGCCTACGCTCCTGGTCATGAGCCTGCTGCTCCGGGTCGAGCTGCCCGACGTCCCCGGATCCCTGGGGCGGCTGGCGGGCGCGATCGGCTCGGCCGGCGGCGACATCGAGGCGCTGGAGATCGTGGAGAAGCGGCACGACGGCACAGCCGTCGACGACGTGCTCCTCGAGACGCCGGTCGGGGTGATGCCCGACTCGATCGTGTCGGCGTGCAACGCCCTCGACGGAGTGCAGGTCATCTGGATCAGCCGCTACGCCGCGGGCAGCAACCTGTTCCTGGACCTCGAGGTGGTCGAGGAGCTCACCTCCAGCCCGGCCACCGCGCTCGTCCGGCTCGTCGACATGCTGCCGATCACCTTCCGCTGCGAGTGGGCGGCGTGGGTCGGCCCGGGCGACGACGTGCTGCACGGCACCGAGGGTGCACCGACGGCGATCCCGTACGTCCCCCTCGACCACCCCGCCCGGCTCGACTCGCTCGACGGCGAGGACTTGCTCTGCGCCGCGCCCCTCACCGGCAAGGAGGTCGTGGTCCTCGGCCGCCGCGGCGGTCCCGAGTTCCTGGAGTCGGAGCTCGCCCGGCTCGGCCACCTCGCCGGCCTCGCCGCCTCGATCGCCGACCGCGGCTGACCCACACCGATTCGTCTGCGACACCGAGCGAGGAAAGTGGCATGGATCCGCAGACGAATCGGGGTCGGGCGACTCGGGTCAGACGTCGCGGAGCCGTTCAGCCAACCCGGAGGCACGGGAGGCGCGGCGGGTGACGGCGGCGCGGACGGCGGCCTCCGTGCCGACCACGCGCACGTGCTCCTTGGCGCGGGTGACGGCGGTGTAGAACAGCTCGCGGGTGAGCAGCCGCGAACCCTCCTCCGGCAGCAGCACGGTGACCCGGTCGGCCTGGCTGCCCTGGGCCTTGTGGATGGTCATCGCGTGCATGGTCTCGACCGCGTCGAGGCGGCCGGGCGCGAAGTCGCGCAGTCGCTGCGTACCCGCCCCGGAGACGAACACCCGCCGGCGCAGTCCCTGGCGGACGACGACCCCGATCTCGCCGTTGTAGACGTCGAGGGCGTAGTCGTTGGTGGTCGCGAGCAGCGGCCGGCCGACGTACCACGGCCCGCCGAGCCCAGCGACCTCGCCGAGCTCCTCGGCCAGCCAGCGCTCGACGAGCCCGTTCCAGCGGCGTACGCCGAACGGTCCCTCGCGGTGCGCGCACAGCAGGCGGTGCCCGTCGAGGGCGTCGAGCGCACCGCGCGCGTCCTCGGAGTCGGCGTGCGCGCGGATCCGTGACGCGGCAGCGACCAGGTCGGGGCGCAGGGCGGCCACGAGGTCGTCCTCCGAGGACGCCTCCACGAACGACACGTGCTCGGTGGAGCCGCGCAGCACCTCGAGCACCAGGTCGGGGTCCTCGGCCTGGAGCGCGGCACCCAGCGCCTTGATCTCGGGCTTGGACCGGAAGTTGGTGGTCAGCTCGACCACGGGAGAGTCGGCCTGGCTCTGGTACCCCCGCACGAGGTCGCTCAGCACGGCACCCGCCCCGACCGACGTCAGCTGTTCGGGGTCGCCGACCAGGATCAGGCGGCTGTCGGGCCGCAGCGCCTCCAGCAACCGCGCCATCATCGTCAGCTCGACCATCGACGACTCGTCGACCACCACCACGTCGTGCTTGAGCCGGTTGCCGCGGTCGTGCCTGAACCGGGTCGCGTTGTCGGGCCGCCAGCCGAGCAGCCGGTGCAGGGTGACGCCCTGCGGGTGGCCGAGGAGGGCGACGGCGTCCGGCACGCCGGTCAGCGCGGCGAGCTCCGCGGTCACCGCCTCCTGCAGCCGGCTGGCGGCCTTGCCGGTCGGCGCGGTCAGGGCGACCGAGATCCGTTCGCCGCGCGCGGCGGCCTGGTCGGCCAGCAGCGCCAGCATCCGCGCGACCGTCGTCGTCTTGCCGGTGCCGGGTCCGCCGGTGAGGATCGTCGTCCACCGGCGCACGGCCGTCGTGGCGGCCTCGACCTGCTGGGCGCTCGCGTGCTCGCCGCGTACCTCCGCCGCCGCGGCCACCAGCCGCGGCTCGTCGACGAGCGGCGCCGGCTGCGAGGAGCGGGACGCGAGGTCCTCGCAGACCTGCGTCTCGAGGCGGTGGTAGCGGTCGAGGTACAGCAGCCGGTGGTCCCAGCGCAGCACGCCCGCCTCGACGAGGGTCGAGCGACGTACGGCGTCCGCCCAGGCCTCCGCGTCGGGCCAGGGCAGGTCGGGGGCCGCGGCCGTGACCTCGTCGAGCGACAGGCAGACCGAGCCGCGGCGGACGGCCCGGACGGCCAGAGCCAGGGCCAGCAGCACCCGCTCGTCGTCCTCGCGGCCGAGCGCGCCGACGCGGGCGGCGACGTGGAGGTCGGCGGAGGTGAGCAGCAGGCCGTCGTTGAACGCGGCGAGCAGCCCGGACCGGCCGCGCGCGAGCCGCCAGTCGTGCTCGCTGGTCGGTTCGAAGAGCTCCGTCACGACGTCACCACCCGGCCGGCCAGGAGGTGGGAGAGCTCCTCGACGAGCGGCACCGGCGCGCGCCAGGTGAACACGCCGCACGGGATCCCGTCGACGACCGGGGTGTCCGGCCCGCACATCCCACGGACGTAGAGGTAGAGCACCTCGCCGAGGTGCCGCTCGGGGTCGTAGCCCGGCAGCCGCCACCGCAGGAAACGGTGCAGCACCGCGGCGTACAGCAGGGCCTGGAGCGGGTAGTCGGAGTGCCCCATCGCGGCGTCCATCGCCTCGGGCCGGTAGGCCGCGGCGGTCAGCGGCTCGTCGAAGGGGCCGAGCCAGTTGGTCTTGTAGTCGACGACGTGGAACCGCGGACCGTCGGCCGTGGGCACGCGCAGCACCACGTCGACCGACCCGGTGAGGTAGCCGCGCAGGGCCTGCTCGCCCAGCGGACCGCGCAGCGGCACGGCGTACGCCCGCACCGGGTCGCCCTCGGGCAGGTGTCGCTCGAGCAGGGCAGCGAGGTCACCCAGGCGTACGTCGGCCGTGCGGTCACGCACGTCGCCGCCGGCCAAGGGCAGCTCGAAGTCCATCTCGCGCAGCCGGTCCGTGAGCGGGACGCCGCGCAGCGTCACCCCGCCCAGCGGGCCCTCCGGTCCGCCCAGGGGCGAGTCGCAGACCGCGACCAGCGCATCGGCGAGCTCCTCGCGGTCGAGCTCGACCGGCCACCAGCCCCGCTGCTCGTCGATGTGGCCGAGCAGCTCGGCCCGGAAGTCGGCCGCGGCCGGGTCCGCGTGCTCGAGCACCGCGTGCACCAGCGAGCCGAACGTCGCCCCCACCGGGAGGTTCGCCATCGGGGACGCAACCGCCGCTGGTCGAGGAGAGCCGTCAAGGCCCGTCACGAGGCCCGGCGAGTCCGAGAGGTCCTCGTCGTCCTTGCCGACCACCTCCGGCTCGCTCGCGACCGAGTCGACCACGGTCTCGGCGCGGACCGCGCTCAGTGAGGAGTACGACGTCCGGCGCCAGGCGGCGTCGACGGTCCTGGTGAAGGCACGCACGCCGAGCACCGGGACCTCCTCCACCGGCGCCGGCCCTCGGAGGTCCGGCGGGGTCGCGAGCTCGGGGGCCGGCCCGCCGCGGTCGCGCCACTGGCCGAACAGGGAGACCACGTCGTCGTCGGAGGGGACCGGCGGCTGGTCGGGTACCTCCGAGGAGTCGGCCGGCCGCATCAGCATCCGGTGCAGCGGCGAGGCAAGGGTGTTCTTGGTCGGTGACCACCAACAGACGACCTGGGACTGCGCACGGGTGAGGGCGACGTACAAGAGGCGCAGCCACTCGCCGGCCTCCTCCTCCTGGGCCCGGCGGACGTGGTCGGCCCACCCGGCGCCGCCGGCCCCGACGTTGCGGCAGCGCCGGCCGGCGTCGTCGTGGAACCGCGGCAGGTCGGGCTCGGACACGTGGCGGTCGGAGACCGCGGGCAGGTAGACGACGGGGTACTCGAGGCCCTTGCTGGCGTGGATCGTGACCAGCTGGACGGCGGCCGCGTCGCTGTCGAGTCGGCGGGTGCGTTCGAGCCCGCGGCCGGCACGCCCCTCGCCGACCTGCTCGCGGAGCCAGGTCAGCAAGGAGACCAGGCCGTGCCGCTCGGTCAGGGCGACCTCGTGCAGGGCCTCGCCGATGTGCCGCAGGTCGGTGAGCCGCCGGTCGCCGCCGACCTCCGCCAGCACCCGGGCCGGCAGGCCGGCGATGCTCGCCGCCTCCATCACCGCGGCCAGCCCACGGCTCCCGAACAGCTCGAGCCAGGTGCGCAGCGTCTCGGCGACCTCGTCGGTCAGGTCGTCGCCGCGGGCGTCGAGGTCGGCGGCGGTGTGGCCGAAGAAGCAGGTCAGCGCGGCCGACCGGACACGGGTGCTGCGGTGCGGCTGCTCGAGCGCCTCGAGCAGCGTCAGCCAGTCACCACCCGCCGGCGTCGCGAAGACGCTGCCGCCACCGGCGATCACGCCCGGAACGCCGACGTCGAGCAGTGCGGCCTGGGCGTCGGCGAGGTCGGCGTGGCGGTAGCTGATGACCGCGATGTCGCGCGGCCGCACGGGGCGCCCGTCGAACGTCGCGCCGGAGTCGAGCAGGCGACGGATGTCGTGGGCGAGGTCGCGCGCGATCCGCGGCCGCACCTGCGCCACCGCCAACAACCCGGGACGCCGCGACACGTCCTGCCGCCGGACGACGCGCACCCGGAACGGGTTGCCCGCGCCGACCAGGCGGCTCTCGGTGTGGTGGGCCTCGACGTCGCGGACCACGATCCGTTCGTCGCCGAGTGCGGCCCCGCGCAGCAGCTCCTGCATCGCCGAGAGCAGCGCCGCGTCGCTGCGCCAGTTGACCGACAGCGTCTGCCGGGTCGCCGCGGTGGCGGCCGCGGTGAGGTAGGTCGTGACGTCGCCGCCGCGGAACGCGTAGATGGCCTGCTTGGGGTCGCCGATCAGCACCATCGTGGCGTGCCCGCTGAAGGCCCGGTCGAGCACCTGCCACTGCACCGGGTCGGTGTCCTGGAACTCGTCGACCAGCACGATCTGCC
This sequence comes from uncultured Actinomycetota bacterium, assembly GCA_963708915.1. Classification (GTDB taxonomy): domain Bacteria; phylum Actinomycetota; class Actinomycetes; order Propionibacteriales; family Nocardioidaceae; genus Nocardioides. The sequence goes on along the minus strand of CAVPUJ010000001.1, from coordinate 1,891,293 downwards.
ACCGCTGCCGCATCCGCTCGGCCGCCGGCGACTCCGGGGTGGCGAGCGCGTCGGCGAGCTGGCTGAGCAGGTCGTCGTAGGAGAGCACGCCGAGCCGTCGCTTGCGGCGGTCCATCTCCGTGCGCACGGCGTTCGCGAACGACACCCGGCGGCCGGCGGTCGACGACCGGTCCTCGGCCTCGGGCTCGAGGTGGGCCTGGGGGTCGTCGACGACGCGGCGAGCGATCTTCAGCGCCTCGTCGTAGGAGAAGGCCGGTCCGCCCTCGTCGAGGGCGAAGGCCCGCAGGTAGAGGTCGTCGACGACCTCCCGCACCAGGTCGTCGAGGTCCTCGACCAGCCGGGCTCGCGAGTCGGAGTCGCCGGCCACGCCGAGGGAGTCGAGCACCATGGAGCAGAACTGGTGGGTCGTCGCGATCGTCGCTGCGTCGAACCCGACCAACGCGTCGACCACCCGCCGGTGCGCCAGCCGGCGCTGCTCGTCGTCGTAGGTCTGCAGCAGGTCCACGAGCTCGGACCCTGGGACCGAGGCCCGGTCGGCGGCGTCGTCGCTCAGCACCCGCTCGGCCTCCACGAGCTGGGCGCGGACGCGCTCGCGGAGCTCCTGGCTGGCGGCGCGGCCGAAGGTCACGACCAGCATCTGCTCGAGCCTGGCGACGCCCTCGACGACGTACCTGGTCACGAGCGCGCCGATCGTCCACGTCTTGCCGGTGCCGGCACTCGCCTCGAGCAGGACGGTGCCGGTCGGCAGCGGGTCGGTGATCGCGAAGGGCCGTGGATCCGTCACAGGGGGCCCACCTTCTCGACGCCGGAGAGCAGCGGCTCCCAGACCTGCCAGGCGTACTGCGGCAGCCCGGCGTCGATGAGCGACTCCACGGTGGCCCGATGGCCGAAGACCCTGACGTGGTAGGCGTCCTCGTCCTCCTTGGAGAACGAAGCCGTGCCGGCGAACCGGTCGGTCTCCCACTCCCGCCGCGCGGCTCGCTTCTCGTCGGCGTCGGCGCCGCGCAGGCCGCGCGCGTGCTCCTCGGCCCACGCGGCCGACGTGGCGATCGGCAGCGGCAACGGCTTCGAGAGACCCGCGTCGCGCAGCTCGACCAGCGACCGCAGCCAGTCGACGGCACGCTGGTCGAGCGGCCCGGTGAGGGCGCGCTTCGGGCCTGCTCGCTCGCGGCCGACCGCGTGGCCGGTCCAGGACTGGTCGGGGTCGGAGGCACTGAGTGCGAGCAGCTCGACCCAGGTGCGCAGCCGCTGCTTGGCCTTGAGGCGGGAGTAGCCGAGGGACACCAGCTTCGTGCCGTACACCCCCGCCACCGTGCCGGTGAGGCGACGACCGTCGCCCAGGTCCACGTCGACGTCGACCGACCGCCGGGCGCCGGTGCGCAGCTCGACGGTGCTGGTCCACAGCCGCTGGCACTCCTCGGTCACACCGGCCAGGGCCTGCTCGCCGAGCCGGTAGGGCGGCAGCGTGCCGCGCAGCTGCTCGGCCGTCATCACGGCCTCGGCGTCCTGCCCGGCGAGCAGCTCGCGGAGGAGGTGGTCGCCGACCTGCCACACCTCCAGGGAGTCGAGCGAGACCGGGATCGCGTCGACGAGCTCGTCCGGCTCGAAAGGGGTCGACACGTCGAGCCGGTCGCGCAGGAACGTCCGCACCGGGTGCATCAGGAAGCGGATCACATCCTCGAGCGAGACATCCTCACCCGCTCGCAGCGGGAGGTCGACGGGGAGCAGCGGCGGGACAGGACGACGTACGCCGGCCGCGGCCCGCGCCCCCGCGAGCGCCGCACCGTCGAAGCTGAAGGGCCGGAGGGTCGGGCCCCGCAAGTCCGGGATGGCCCACTCCGGCGGGTCGGTCGACGGGTCGCCGGCCTTGAGGTTGCGCGGGTCGTAGGCCTGCAGCGGGTGCCGGGTCAGGATCGCGTCGGCCACCGGCTCGGCGGTGATGCGGTCGGCGGCGTCGAGCAGCTCGCCCAGCGGCACGGCCGGGGGCCGGCGAGCACCGGAGTGCTCGTTGGCACCGGTGTAGGTGATGACGAGGTGCTCGGTGGCGGCCATCACCGCGTCGAGGAGGAGCTGGCGGTCCTCGCTGCGGCCGTCGCGCTCACCCGTGCGCGGGCGGCGGGCGAGGACGTCGTCGCCGTCGAGGGAGCCGGCCCGCGGGAAGACGCCGTCGTCGAGGCCGAGCAGGCAGACGACGCGGTGCGGCACCGAGCGCATCGGCACCATCGTGCACACGGTGAGCGTGCCGGTGCGGAAGTTGGCCCGGGTCGGCCGACCGGCGAGGCGGCCACCGAGCAACGCCCGCACGTCGGCCAGCCGTAGCTCGAGCCCATCGTCTCCTGCCTCGGTGATGGCGGCCCGCGCCAGCTCGCGCTCGAGCTGCGGGAACTGCCAGGCGTCGTCGGCGGGTACGTCGGTGAGGTCGCGCACGCCCGTGCGCAGCGCGTCCATCCAGTCGGTCACCGAGCGGGCCGAGCCGAGCGCGGCCAGGGTGCGGTCGAGGCGGTCGAGCAGCTCGGCCACCCGCCCGGCCAGGTCGATCTCGTTGCTGCCGACGTCGTCGAGGGGCAGCCCGGTGCCGAGGTGGCGGTGGTCGTCACCGCTCATCGCCACGCCCAGCAGGATCCGGTCGAGGCCGGTGCGCCAGGTGTTCTGCGGGAACTTGTCCATCGCGAACGACGCCCGCGCCTCCTGGTCGAGACCCCATCGGACGCCGGTGCTCGCGACCCAGCGGCCGGCCCGCTCGAGCTCGTCGTCGGTGAAGCCGAACCGGCGCCGGCACGGCTCGGTGGCGGCGAGGTCGAGCACCTCCGATGCGGTCACCCGGCCGCCGCTCAGCTCGAGGAGCACCCCGGCCACGGCCAGCAACGGATTGGTGCTGACCAGCGCCCGGTCGGCGAGCTTGACCCGCAACCGGTGCGCCGGGTGGCCGGTGACCCCGACCCCGTCAGCGGACTCCGGACCGGTCGGTGCGAGGCCGAAGCCGGCCGAGATCAGCGGCGCGTAGGTCTCGATGTCCGGGCACATCACCAGGATGTCGCGAGGCTCGAGGGTCGCATCGTCCTGGAGCAGGCCGACGAGCACCTCGCGCAGGACGTCGACCTGGCGCGAAGGACCGTGGCACGCGTGCACCTGGAGGCTGCGGTCGGCGGGGTCGTGGTGCCGGCCAGCCCTCTCCTCGATCGTCGGCGCGTGGTTGGCGCGGAGGTCGGCCTGGAGCAGACCCAGCAGCGACGGCCGGTCTTCGGCGGGTGGCGCCACGGCGTCGCCGTCCGGGAAGCCCGCCCCGTCGAGCGAGCGGCGCAGCTCACGGGCGTCGCGCCCGAGCGACGCCAGCAGCGGGTGGCCGACGAGCCGCGCCGACTCGTCGTCCTCGCGGGCGTCCACACCCCCCAGCCCGGCCAGGGCGTCCCACAACGCGGGGGATGCCTGCGGGAGGTAGAGGTGGACGTCGCGGCACTCCCCCAGCGCCCCGAGCAGCTCGACCTCGGTGGCCGGCAGCCTCGTGTGCCCGAACAGGGAGAGCCGGGGCGGCAGGTCGAGGCCGGCTCCCCCGTCGCGCAGGGAGGCGACGGTCGTGGCGTGCCGGAGGTCCGGCGCGGGGACACCGACGCGTCCCAGCAACCGTCGCCACAGCTCGGGCTGCCACGCCAGGTCGGGGTCGAGGGGCCTGCCGGCGCCGTCGGTGTCGAGTCCATCGCGCCAGTCGGTGACGAGCGTCGGCCGCTGGGCGGCGTACGACGCGAACAGGGCCGCCAACCGGATCGCCACGCTGTAGCGGCGGTTGCGGCGCAGCTCGGCGTCGTGCCCGGTGTGGCCGTGGCCGAGGTGCGCGGCCAGGGTCGCGCACCAGGGCTCGCCGAGGCTGGCGTCGATGGTGGCCAGCAGGGGCCAGACCAAGCGGTCGGGGTCCCAGGGGTCGTCGGTCTCCCGACCGATGAGCAGCGACACCAGCGACCGCGGCTGGAGGAACCGGACGCCGGCGCAGACCCCGTCACCGCCGCCTCCGACGCCGAGCCGGTGCGAGAGCCGCTGGGTCAGCCACCGCTCGACCCCGCGGGCGGGAACGACCACGACCTCCTGGGCGAGGGGGTCGCCGAGGGGCGTCGCAAGGAGGTCGCCGAGCGCCTCCGCCAACAGGTCGGTGCGCGGTGCCCGGTGCAGGTGAAGCGCCACGGGGCGACCCTAGGCGGTGCCGCTGACAGCGGGTCGGCTCCCTACCCAGGTTGAAGACCTCACCCTTCGGGGTGGAGCCGCGCGGCGCGGAGGCCTACTCTGGCCGGATGCCCATCCGTGTCGCTCTCGTCAACGACTACGAGGTCGTCGTGCACGGCATCGCCTCGATGCTGCGCTCCCACGTGCACCGCATCGAGGTGGTGGAGCTCAACGCGTCGAGCAGCGTCGCGGAGCCGGTCGACATCGCGCTGTTCGACACCTTCACCCAGTCGCGCGACGACGGCACCGGCATCGTGCACCTGCTCGAGAACCCGCGCGTGGACAAGGTGGTCGTCTACACCTGGAGCACCGACCGGGCCCTGCGGGACGCGTCGCTGCGGCTCGGGGTGTCCGGCTACCTCTCCAAGCGGATGTCCGCCAGCGACCTCGTCAACGCCCTCGACATGGTCCACAAGGGCGAGGTCGTGGTCAGCGAGGAGCCCGACCGGCTGCCGCTGATCGGCGGCGACTGGCCGGGCCGCGAGGAGGGTCTGACCGCGCGCGAGTCCGAGGTGCTGTGCCTGATCACCCAGGGCCTCACCAACGCGCAGATCGTCGAGCGCACCCACCTCTCGATCAACTCGATCAAGTCCTACATCCGCTCGTGCTACCGCAAGATCAACGTCGACAGCCGTTCGCGTGCGGTCCTCTGGGGCGTCGACCACGGCATGCAGCTCGACCGGGTCCGGGTCCTGGACCCCGACATCCCGGGCGCCAGGTAGGGAGCTCAGCTCCCGATCCGGACGACGTACACGTCGGGGTCCAGCACCCCGCGCGTGTTGTCGCCCTCGACCAGGGCGCTGTCGGAGTCGAACAGCACCTGGCTGCCGTCGCCGGTGATGTCGACCCAGCCGTGAGCCCATCGGTAGATCGAGTCGTCCCCGGGGCTGACCATGGTCAGGCCCTCGCCGCGGCGCCACATGTAGACGTCAGGACCCACCTCGACGGGCGTGCCGGGGTAGAGGTAGTTGGACGAGCCGAAGAAGACAGACCGGCCGTCGTCGGAGACGGCGACGCTCTCCACCGCCGAGTACGTGTCGGCGCTCGCGTTGACGAGGGTGCGGGTGCCGCGCTTCCTGTCGAAGAGCACCAGGTGGGTGGCCTTGTCGGGGATCGGCGGGTCGAAGATCTCTCCGTCGCGGCAGGACCCGACGACGTACCGAGCGTCGTGGCTGATGGTCAGGGGCACCTCGCAGCCGAGATCGAGCCCACCGCCTCCGGGCTTCCGCGACAAGAGGTCGACCCGTCCGGGACTGCCGTCGCGACGCCGGTGCAGCAGGTAGACGTCGTCGTACACGTTGTGGTCGGCGCGGTCCAGTCTTCTCCCGGCCAGCCCGACGACGGTGGTGCCGTCGCCCGAGATCATCACATCGTGGTCCAGCTGGCCGAGGCGGTGGAGGCGCCCGCTGCTCCAGTCGTAGAGGAACGTGCCCCCTTCCTTGCCGTCCGGGTCATGCCGGACCAGGTTGTTCGCTTCGGACTCGAACGTGGTGTCGCCGTTGTCGGCCACCGTCGCCCCGCAGGAGTAGTCGTCGGCCTCCTTGCCGTTCCAGGCCGTCGACAGCCTCCGGGTCTTCCCGGTGCGCAGGTCGCGCACGAACACGTCGTAGTCGGGGAGGAACGGCAGGTCCCCGGGGTCGTACTCGAAGGAGTCCGGCTTGACGATGTTCGGATCGAAGCTGCAGTAGGCGAGGAAGCGGCCGTTGGGCGAGAGCCGTCCGTTGTCCGAGCCCATCTTGTTGGGCTTGCCGTGCCGGTTGCGCACCGGCATGGAGGTCTTGCCGGTGCGGCGGTCGCGCAGGTAGACGCCCGTGTAGTCGACGCCCGGAGGGTGCAGGTTCGGGGCGCTGCTGTAGAAGGCGACGTAGCGGCCGGACCGGTCGAGGTCACCGAAGGCGGCCGAGTACGACGACACCTCGCCGGCACTGTTGCGGTTGATCAGCTGCGGCCTGCCGACGTCGACGGACGCCAGCTCCGCCGGGTGCGCAGTCGCCGGGGCGACCACCAGGAGCGCCAGAGCGACGACGAGCAAGACCTGGGTCCTCGAACCGATCAACGCCGACACCCCCGAGTGTGAGGGCCTCATCCTGCGGCTCCTCGGGGGTGAAGGGCAACACCCCTGAGAGCTCTCAGGCCTTCTCGTCGACCGTCTCTTCGGCCGTCTCAGGGACCGTCTGCTCGGCCCGCACGCCGGCGACGACCTGCTCGTGCTCCTGGCGACGCACGGCGCGCGAGCCGAGGAAGAGGTATCCGACGAACCCGACCACCAGCGCGACCGGCACGCCGATGTTGGCGTAGGCCCACTCACCCTCGCGCCCGCCCAGGCCCAGCGGCTCGAGCAGGAAGCCCAGCCAGTCCAGACCCTTGCCGGCCCCGGTGGTGTCGATGACCAGGCCCCAGCCGATGACGGTGGCCGCGACGAGCAGCAGCACCGACTCCCAACGGACCAGGCCGTACCCCGCGCCGTCCCCGTCGGAGCCGAACAGCGCACGGTCGTCGTAGGGGTAGCGGCGCATGAACAGGTCGCACAGGAAGATCCCGCACCAGCCGGCCATCGGGACGCCGAGGATGATCAGGAAGGCCATGAAGACCGACAAGAAGTCGTCGGCGACCCAGACGATGTAGATGGTGCCGAGGATCATCAGGACGCCGTCCAGCAGCGCAGCCATCCAGCGGGGAGCCCGCAGCCCGAGAGCGAGCAGGGTCAGGCCGCTCGAGTAGATGTCGAGGATCGCTCCGCTGACGAGGCCGCCGACGGCGACCAGGGCGAACGGCACCAGGAACCACGTCGGCAGCAGGGTCGTCAGCGCGCCGATCGGGTCGGCGGCGATGGCGGCGGAGAGCTCGGGGTCGTTCGCGCAGAGCAGCACGCCGTACGACACCAGGATCACGACCGGGAGGCTGCCGCCGAACGTCGGCCAGAAGACGACGCCGGGCGTGCGGGCGGTGCGCGGCAGGTACCGCGAGTAGTCGGCCGCCGAGTTGACCCAGCCGACCCCGAAACCGGTCATCACGAGCACCGTGGCGCCGATCACTGCGGTGGTCGGGCCGTCGGGCAGTGCCTGCGCCGCGTCGAGGTCGATGTGGTCGACGGTGAGGTAGACGTAGACGCCGGTCGCGATGATCATCGCGATGGTCAGCCACTTCTGGATCTTCATGATCGCGTCGAAGCCGAGCACCCCGGCGACCACGATCACGCCGGCCACCACGACGAACGCGGCGACCTTCGTGGAGTCCCCGGACGCCCAGCCGAGCCGGTCGAACACGGTCGCGGTGGCCAGCGTCGCCAGCGAGACGAGGACCGTCTCCCAGCCGACGAGCAGCAGGTAGGACACCAGGCCGGGCAGCCCGTTGCCGACCCGGCCGAACGCCGCCCGGCTGAGCACCAGCGTCGGCGCCGAGCCGCGCTTGCCGGCGATGGAGACCAGGCCGACGAGGAAGAAGCTCACGACCGCGCCGACCACGGTGGCGACCAGCGCCTGCGTCAGGCTGATGCCGAAGCCGAGCACGAACGAGCCGTACGACACCGCCAGCACCGAGATGTTCGACGCGCACCACGGCCAGAACAGGCCGGCCGAGCTGCCCTTGCGCTCGCTCTCGTCGATGACGTTGATGCCGTTGGTCTCGATGCCGCCCCTGCGGGTCGGCCTCTCGGGCGAGTCCTTCTGCGTGGCGATGTCGGCGTTGGTGTCGGCGTTGGTGTCGGCAGTCATGTCCTCAAACCCTCCTCGACCAGCCGGACCAGGAGTGGCCCGACCCTCGCGGCGCTGCGTTCGGCGATCCGCACCACGTCGTCGGGGTCGATCCCCGCCTCGGCACCCTCGACCGCCGTGACCGTCGAGAGCCCGAGCAGCTCCACGTCCCACTCTCGCGCCGCGATCGCCTCGTACACCGTCGACATGCCGACCAGGTCCGCGCCGATCCGCCGTAGCCAGCCGGCCTCGGCCCACGTCTCGTAGTGCGGCCCGCCGAGCAGCGCGTACACCCCCTCGCGCAGGTCGGGGTCCAGGCGCCGGGCGAGGCCGCGCAGCCGGGCCGACCACGCGTCCGTCAGGTCGACGAACCGTGGTCCCTCGAGCGGGCTGCCCTGCCCACCGATCTGGGCGAGGTTGAGGTGGTCGCGGACCAGCACCGGCTGTCCGAGCTCGAGGTCGTCGCGCAGGCTTCCGTTGGCGTTGGTGAGGACAGCGAGCCGTACGCCGGCCGCGGCGGCCGTCCTGATCGGGTGCGCGACCGCGGCCGGTCCGTGTCCCTCGTAGAGGTGGGTGCGGCCGAGGTACAACAGGACCCGGTGCTCGCCCAGCACCACCGACCGGACCTCGCCCCGGTGCCCCTCCGCGACCGGGACGTGGAAGCCCGGCAGCCGCGACATCGGGAAGCTCGCGACCGGCTCCCCGAACGCGTCGGCCGCCGGTCCCCAGCCCGACCCGAGGACGACGACGGCCTCGTGGCGGTCGGCACCGGTCAGCTCCGCGAGTCGCTCCGCCGCCTCGCGCGCCTCGTCGTACCCGCCCGGGATGCTCACCTCCTCAGCCTCCCACCCGCCCGCGCCGACGACAGGCCTACCCTGATGGCGATGAGCATCACCGAGATCCGCTGCCACCGGCTCACGGCCCCTCTCCACACCCCGTTCGTGACCGCGTTGCGGCGCACCGAGCCACCTCGAGACGACCGTGGTCGAGGTGGTCGACGACGACGGCGTGAGCGGGTACGGCGAGGCGCCGCAGGTCTGGCGGGTCACGGGCGAGTCGCTGGCCGGTGCCGAGGCGTGCCTGAGCGGGCCGCTGGCCGACGTCGTGCGCGGCCGGTCCGTGGACGACCTCCCCGACGTGAGTGCCGAGCTGCTCGAGGCCGTCGTCGGCAACTTCGGCGCCAAGGCCGCGATGGACGTCGCGCTGCACGACCTGGCCGCCCGACGGGCGGGTGTGAGCCTGACCGCGTTCCTCGGCGGCTCGGCCGGCGGCCGAGCGCGTACCCACCGACGTGACCGTCTCCGCGGGTGAGCCCGACGAGCTGGCGGCGACCGCGACCAAGCGGACCGCCGAGGGCTTCACCGTCCTCAAGCTCAAGGTCGGCACCGATGCCGCCAACGACGTCGCTCGCGTCCGAGCCGTCCGCGAGGCCGCGCCGGACGCCCGGATCCGCGTCGACGCCAACCAGGGCTGGACCCCCGACCAGGCGATCGCGGTCATCCGCGCGATGGAGGACGCCGGCCTCGCCGTCGAGTTCGTCGAGCAGCCCGTCGAGCGCCACGACGTCCGCGGCCTCGCCACGGTGACGGCGGCGGTCGACACCCCGGTGATGGCCGACGAGTCGGTGTTCGGCCTGCGCGACCTCGCCGCCGTCATCGACCTGCGCGCGGCCGACCTGGTCAACGTCAAGCTCGCCAAGTGCGGCGGGCTCGGCGTCGCCCGCGAGCTCCTCGAACGGGCCCGCGCCGCGGGCATGGGCACCATCGTCGGCTCGATGATGGAGGGCCCGATCGGCGTCGGCGCCGCGGCCGCCCTGGTCGCCGCCGTCGGCACCAGCCACGTCAGCGACCTCGACGCCGCGTGGTGGGCAAGCGCGTCGCCGGTCGTCGGCGGCGCGACGTACGACGCCGGGGTGATCGTGCTCCCCGGGACGCCGGGCCTCGGGATCGACGGGCTGCAGTGATGGACGTGCTCCGAGTCGGCGTCCCCGTCGCCACGGTCTGGGCCTCCCCGGACGCTCCCCGCGACCTCGACGCGGCCGCCGTGGCCGACCGCCCCGACCAGGCCGCCTGGCTCGGTGGACTCTCCGCCGAGGACCGGCTCGGCCTGCACGGCCGCACCCTGACCCAGCTGCTCGAGGGCGAGCCGGTGCTGCTCGGTGACGAGCGCGAGGGCTGGGCCGAGGTCGTCGCCCCCTGGCAGCCCGTACCCGGCCAGGACGGCTACCGGGGCTGGGTCCGGACCGCGCACCTCCGCCAGCCCGTGGTCACCGACCCGGACCACCCGCGGTCACACGTGCCGGCCGACCGCATCGCCCTGGCGGCGTACGCCGAGCGGTTCCAGGGCCTGGTCTACCTCTGGGGCGGCACCAGCCCGGCCGGCTTCGACTGCTCGGGCCTCGTTCACTACGCCTACCGCCAGGCTGGCGTCGTGGTCCCCCGCGACTCCCCCGACCAGGCGCTCGCGGTGACTCCCGTGCCCCTGGGCTCCGAGGAGCCCGGCGACCTCTACTTCTTCGCGCGCGACGACGGCCGGATCTACCACGTCGGCTTCGTGACCGGTCGCGGCCGGATGCTGCACGCGCCCGAGACCGGCGGCTCGGGCCGCATCGTCGACGAGCACCTCGACGACGAGCGCCGCGGCCACCTGGTCGCTGCCGGCCGGTTCATGATCTCGCCCGACCCGCACTGACCCCTGTCAGGCCAGCAGCTCGCCCAGCGCGGCCAGCAGGCGGTCGACGTCGTCCTCGGTCGAGTACGGCGCGAGGCCGATCCGCAGCCCGCCCGCGTCCCCGAGACCGAGGTGGTGGGAGGCCTCCCATGCGTAGAAGCTGCTGGCCGGCGCGTTGATGTCGCGGTCGGCCAGCGCGACCGACACCTCAGCCGCGTCCGCGTCGGGGAAGGTGACCAGCACCGTGGGCGTGCGCCGTTCGGCCCGCGAGTGCACGACGCAGCGGCAGGTTCGCGAGGCCCTCCTCGAGCCGCTCCCGCAGGCCGTCCTCGTACCTCTCGATGGCGGCGTACGCCGACCGCAGCCGGCTCCGACGGTCGTCCCCGTCCCCGATCGAGGCCAGGAAGTCGACGGCGGCGGTCGTGCCGGCCATCAGCTCGTAGGGCAGCGTGCCGAGCTCGAACCGCTCGGGCACGTGTTCGGTCGCCGGCACGAGCTTGTCGGGGTGCAGCTCGGCGAGCAGCTCGGGCACGGCGATGACGGCGCCGCAGTGCGGGCCGAGGAACTTGTAGGGCGAGCACGCGTAGAAGTCCGCGCCCAGCTCGGCCAGGTCGGTCGCGACGTGCGCGGTGGAGTGCACACCGTCGACGTACAGCAGCGCGCCCGCCTCGCGCACCGCCGCCGCGACCGTCGGCAGGTCGGGACGGGTGCCGATCAGGTTCGAGGCGGCCGTGACCGCGACGAGCCGGGTGTCCTCGGTCAGCAGGCTGGTGATGGCCGACGGGTCGAGCTCACCCGTCGCCGGGTCGAACTCCGCCCACCGCACCGTCACGCCGCTGTTCTCCGCCGCGATCACCCACGGCCGCACGTTGGCGTCGTGGTCGAGCTTGGTGACCACGATCTCGTCGCCCGGCTCCCAGGTCTTCGCCATCGCGCGCGAGATGTCGAACGTCAGCTGCGTCATGCTCCGCCCGAAGACCACGCCCTCCGGGACGCCGCCCACGAGGTCCGCCAGCGCGGTCCGCGCCGCCAGCACGGTGTCGTCGGCGTTGCGCTCCGCGAGGGTCAGCCGGCCACGGTTCGACAGCGGCTGGGTGATCGCCCTCCGCATCGCCTCGCCCACGACGTCCGGGGTCTGCGTCCCACCCGGCCCGTCGAAGTACGCCGTGCCGCCGGCGAGGCTGGGGAAGTGTCGGCGCAGGGCCTCGACGTCGTACATGTTGCGGATCCTGCCACCCTGTCCCGGTGACCCACGAGGAGGCCGTGCTCGCGCTGCGCGCCGCCGGCTGCGTCTACGCCGAGGACGAGGCGGCGGTGATCTGGGAGACCTACGCCGACCCCGTCGCGCGCGCCCGTGCCGTCGCCGACCGCGCGACCGGGCGTCCGCTCGAGCAGGTCGTCGGCTGGGCGGCGTTCGGGCCGGTCCGGGTGGCGCTCGCGCCGGGTGTCTTCGTCCCTCGACGCCGGGCCGAGGCGATCCTGGCCCCCGCCGTCGCCCTGCGCTCCGATGCGCGCGTGGTCGTCGACCTGGGCTGCGGCGCCGGCGCGCTGGCCGCGTCGCTCGCCGTGCTGCTGCCCGACGCGACGGTGCACGGCGTCGACCTGGACGAGGCCGCCCTCGCCTGCGCCCGACGTACCGGCGGCTTCACCGTCCACCAGGGTTCGTGGTGGTCGGGCCTGCCCTCGTCTCTTGCAGGGCGGGTCGACCTCGCGGTCGCGTACCTCCCCCACGTCCCCACCTCCCGACTGACGGGGATCCACCCGGACTTCCGCGCCAACGAACCGGCGCTGTCGGTGGACGGCGGCCCCGACGGCCTCGACCCGCTGCGCGCCGTCCTCGCCGACGCCGACCACTGGCTCTCGCCGGGAGGGGTGTTCGTGACGCTGGTGTCTCGCGACCAGGCGGGCGATCTCGACCTGGACGTCCTCTCGTCCGACGACGACGACGTCGTGGTGGCCCATGAGCGTCCCTACTGATCGAGCAACGTGGCGACACCGTCGAGGACGACGGACAGCCCGGAGTCGAACTCCTTGCCGTAGTCGTAGCCCGGCTGGAGGACGTGCTCGACCGTCAGCTCGAAGAGGTAGGGGAACTCCGACGCAGGGAACGAGTCCATGATGGCCCCGGTCATGGCTGCCAGCTCGGACTCGTCGCGGAAGGGCAGGTTGACCTCTTGCAGCACGAACCCGTGCACGTAGCTGTCGACCGTCGAGATCGCGTGGGCAGCCAGGGCGACCGAGAAGCCGCCCTCGCGGAAGCACCGGATCCCGGTCTCCAGCAGCCGTAGCGTCGCCCGGCCCGGGCTCGTCCGCGACGCCATCAGGCTGACGGCCCACGGGTGGCGGCGCAGGACCGTCCGCGTGTGGTGGGCCCGCTGGCTGACGGTCTGACGCCAGTTCGCGGACGACTCCGGGAGCTCGATCTCGGCGGCGACCATGTCGACGAGCCCGTCGAGGATCTGGTCCTTCCCCCGGACGTGGTGATAGAGCGATGCGGCTTCGATCCCCAGCTCGCGGGCGAGGCGGCGCATCGTGACGGCCTGGATCCCTTCGCTGTCCGCCACGGCCAGGGCGGCCTCGAGCGTCCGGTCCCGGTTCACGGGCGCCCTGGTCGCCACCTCGGTCGGCCTCCGGCCCACGGCACTCTCCTCTCGCTGCGATCCTGGACAATCTAACAGTGTTAGGCTACCGTGAACACCAACCTAACGCCGTTAGGCTCGCCGCTCCCGACGCCCACGAAGGGCACGCCATGACCAGCCTGAGCACCGCCACAGCATCGATACCCCGCAGCCGGAGTCGGATCACGAGAAGGGCGACGGCCAGCATCGTCGGTGTCCTGTTCGTCGTGCAGATGGTCACCGCCATGCTCGGCACGTCCCTGATCGAAGCCTTCGTCGAGGGCGGCACCGACCGCGGCTCGATGACCCTGGGCGTCCTCCTGATGATGGGTTCCGGTCTCGCCGTCGTCGGCATCGGCCTGCTGATGTACCCCGTCCTCAAGGAGGTCGACCCACGCCTGGCCGTCTGGTATCCGGCGCTCCGGATCACCGAGTGCCTCGTCTCCGCTGCCTGTGGTGTCTACCTCCTGGTGGAGTCGCAGGTCGTGCCGAACCAGATGCTGTGGATCTACGTGCCCACGGGTATCGGGGGCATCGTCCTCACCTACCTGCTCCTCGTCTCGCGGCTCGTGCCGCGGGCCATCGCCCTCCTGGGTCTTGTGGGGTACGTCCTGCTCACCCTCGGAGTGCCCCTGGACCTCCTCGGCATCCTCGACATGAGCCAGGGTGCGGGCCTCCTCCTGGTGGTCCCCGGCGGGCTGTTCGAGCTGGTGTTCCTCCCGATCTGGCTGATCACCAAGGGATTCAGCGCACCGCGCTCCGTCTCCACGGCGACGACCTGACTTCTACACTCAGACGGTGGCGGACCTGGACGCTGTCGAGGCTCGGATCTGGGCGCTCCTCGAGCCGTACCGGGACGAGCTCGAGGACGCGACCATCTACGGCATCCCCTCGCTGCGCTGGCCCGGATCGGGTGGTCACGACTACTTCGCGGCGGTGAAGCGGAGCGCACACAAGGTCAGCCTCTACGCCATCGCCGTGGACACCTGGCCTGAAGCACTGGAGGCCTCCTCCGAGAAGTTCCGGTCCCTGCGCACGGGGAGGGCGACGTTCTCCTTCCCATCCCTGGACGCGGAGCTTGCCGCCGAGCTCGAGTCGTTCCTGCACCGGCTGTACCAGCCGTACCGGGAGCACCACTCGAGCGGCTCCTGACCTTCATCCGATGCGGGTGACGCCAGCCCCGCCCCGAGGGGCGAGGCTGGCTGGGCCAGGCGACCCAGGGCCGGGCGATCGGAGATTCGATGACCCAGCTGCCCATGCACGAGACCCTCCCGTTCGACGAGACGACGACACCGCCGCGGGTGTCGACCGGCGATCTCCCCATACCCGCGGAGATCCGGCAGGTCGTGACGGACGCGTACGAGCGCTACCGCGGCGAGAGCAGCGGCAGCGTCGCGGACTACATCCCCGTGCTGGCGGAGGCCTCGCCGGACCTGTTCGGGATCGCCGTGGTCGGGCCCTGGGGCCGGTCGTTCGAGATCGGGGACGTGGCCGCGCAGTTCTCGATCCAGAGCGTCTCCAAGCCGTTCGTGTTCGCCCTCGTCTGCGACGAGGTCGGCTACGAAGAGGCCCGGCTGCGTCTCGGCGTCAACAGCACCGGCTTCCCGTTCAACTCGCTGATGGCCGTCGAGCTGAACGCCGCGCGGACGATGAACCCGTTGGTCAACGCCGGCGCCATCGCCACCACGAGCCTCGCGCCGGGCGCCACGGCGGACGAGAAGTGGGCCTCGATCAGGGAACGGCTGTCGATGTTCGCCGGACGCGAGCTCACCGTCAACGCCGAGGTCTACGCCTCCGAGTCGGCCACCAACATGCGCAACCAGGGCATCGCTCACCTCCTCAAGAGCTACGAGCGGCTCTACTTCGACCCCGACGAGGCGACCGACGTCTACACCCGTCAGTGCTCCCTGGACGTGACCGTCCACGACCTCGCGGTGATGGCGGCCACGCTGGCCAACGGCGGCGTCAACCCGACCACCGGCGAGACGGTGATCAGACCCGGGGTGTGCCGGCGAGTGCTGGCGGTGATGTCGAGCGCGGGCCTGTACGAGCTGTCGGGCGACTGGCTCTACCAGGTCGGGGTCCCGGGCAAGAGCGGCGTCAGCGGCGGCATCGTCACGGTCGCCCCCGGCAAGGGCGGCCTGGCGACGTACTCCCCTCCCTTGGACGCCGCCGGCAACAGCATCCGCGGCCAGCTCGCGACCAAGTACCTCGCCGAACGGCTCGGGCTGAACCTCTTCGCCTCCGTCCCCGCCGAGGGCTCCCCACCGCAGTTCTGATGGGTCGCCGTCGGCGGGCGGTCGCTCTCAGGTGGTCGTGAACGTCGATCGCAAGCGCTGAGCGCCGTTGACCGCAGGCTTCTGGTCCCAGACCAGGCCGTTGAGATCCTTGACCCGCCTGACCTTGACGACATACGTCGCATCGGGGTCGAGCGGCTGCTTCGGGACCAGCTTGATGACCTTGCGGGCGGCCAGGTAGGTGACCTTTGCCTTCACCTTGCCCACACCCTTCTGCCGCAGGACCACCGTCCTCTTGGTCACCGAGCCGGCGGCCAGCGCCTCGCTGGCCACCACTCTGATCTTCACGTCGACGCCGACGTCCTTGGCGCCGCCGCGCGGCCTCACCTTGGTGGCGCGGGGGCCGGTGCTGTCGAGCGAGATCGCGTCACTGGTCACCGGCGACAGGATCCCGCTGCCGTCACGGAACTGGGCGTACACCGACTTGGTGCCGTCGCCGCCCGACAGCGTCCAGGTCGCCGCGGCGGCGTACGGCTGGAACGCCGACCAGGTGACACCGTCGTTGCTGAAGCGCATGGCGGTGACACCGGACGCCGGCGAGCCCGGGTCGGTCGCCGCGAGAGTCAGGGTGACGGTGTGCGACGTGGTCAGGGCTCCACCGCCGTTGACCACCACGGTGCCGGTCGGCGCGGTGCCGTCGGTCTCGATGTCCAGCGACCAGCCCGCGAGCGTGCCCACGTCCCGGCCGGCGTCGTCCATGACGTACAGGCTCCAGGTCCCGTTGGGATCCGTGCCGTCGAAGGTCGACAGGGAGGTGTCCGCCGTGGGCGCCGGAGCCGGGTCGAAGTTGTCGGGGTAGCCGTCCTCGTCCGCGTCGGTCGGCTTGAAGGTGCCTGGGGTGAGCGCGGCCTCGTCGGGAAGAACGTCGGTCGCCTCGTCGTCGAAGGTGAGGTCGAGGTCGGTGACGCCGTGGAAGGCGCCGACGTCACTCATCAAGCGCGTCCGCTGACCGCCCGGCCCGACCAGAAGCACGTCGAGGTCGTCGGGGTAGGTATGGGTCAGCCCGTTCAGGCGCACGTCGACGTCGAAGACCTTGGTGCCGATCCCGGAGACGTTCACCGTGGACGGGTACGGGTCTGACTTGGTACGGACGGTGAGGCCCCAGGACGCGAAGCTCCCGAACTCACCGGTGGCGTCGTCGACGACGTAGAGGCTCCAGGTGCCGGCTGCGGGGGTCCCGTCGAACACCCCCAGCGAGGTGTTCCCACTCTCCGCCGGGGCCGGCGCCGTGAACGCGTCGGGCCCGCCGCCCAGGTCCGTCGGCCGGTAGATGCCCGTCGTCACCGGAGCGGAGGTCAGCGGCGCGGTCGCCTCGTCGTCGAGCACCAGGGACTGGCCCGCGACGGCGTTGTCGCCGCCGGTGTCGCTCATCAGGGTCACCTGCTGCCCACCGGGGCCGACGAGCAGCACATCGAGGTCGTCCGCGCGTCCGTGGTTGACGTTGTTCAGGTACACGTCGACGTCCGTGACGACGCCGGTGTTGGTGATCGCCAGGTCCGAGGGGTACGGGTCGGCAGCCTGGTCGTCGTCGATGATGACGAGACCGGACTGGATGTCGACCGCGTCGGAGATGGTGACACCGGTGCCGGACGAGATGGAGGTACGGACCGCCGAGGCCGGTGCCGTCACGGCACCGACGAGGCCGAGACCGAGGCCCAGTGCGAGCACAGGTGCGAGGACAGGTGCGAGGACGGGCGCGGACCGGCACCCCCGAGAGAGAGTCATGACGGCAGGTTAGGTCGGATCGACGCGCACGGCGAGAGGGGGCCGAGATGCGATCGGTGCGCCGAGCGGGCCACAACGTCATACGAATCGTGGTGTACAGGCCCCGATTCGTATGACGTCCCGGACGTACGCTCAGTCTCTGCCCAGCCCGCAAGGGGGACGCCGGTTACGACGGCGGCGGGGGCGGCGGCGGGGGCGGCGGCGGCTAGGCGGTTCGCCTCCGGATGACAGACTCGACGCATGGGACTCTTCGACCTGCTCAGGCCCGGCCGTGACGAGTCCGAGCGCACGGCGTCCGCCCTCGAGGCGGCGCGCGCCAACGCACCGGACGACAGCGCGATCGGGCGGCTGGTGCAGGTGTTCATGGACGCCGGCCTCGACGGACGCGGACCCCTCCGGTCGGCGACGAGCATCGCCGAAGCAGCCCGCCGTCGTACGTCCGATCCCGAGGAAGGTGTCGAGAGGGTCGTCCGCCTGCACGTGATCGGCGGGGCGGTCGGCGGGTTCGTGACCGGCCTCGGCGGCTTCGTGACCATGCCGGTCGCGCTCCCGGTCAACATCGCGGAGTTCTACATCCAGGCGACCCGGATGGTCGGGGGGATCGCGACCCTGCGCGGGTACGACCTCGCGGAACCACAAGTGCGCACCGCCGTGATGCTGACGCTCGTCGGCGCCAGGGCCGACGAGGTGCTGGCCAAGGCCGGCCTCTCCACCAGCGGTGGATCGATGACCAGGCTCGCCCTCGGCCGGCTGCCACCGGCCGCCCTGATGGTCGTCAACAAGGCCGTCGCGTTCCGGCTGATGCGTGGGGTCTTCGAACGGTTCTTCTCCCGCCTGGGCCGCGGCGTGCCCTTCGTCGGCGGGATCCTCGGCGCCGTCATCGACACCTGGATGATGCGGCAGATCGCCGCGCAAGCGCTCGCGGAGTTCCCGCGGGTCGAGACCTCGGGAGGAACCACGTGAGCAAGGACGACACCCCCATCAGCGACCAGATCAAGCGGGCCGTCGACGACCTCGAGCTCGAGGGCAAGGTGCGCGAGGCGGCGGTGGCCGCCGAGGAGGCGGTGCTCCGGGGCCTCGAGGCGACCGGGTCCTACGTGCGCGAGCACCGCGGCGACATCGAGGGCTTCTTCGACCGGGCCTTCGGCGCCATCGACCGGCAGACCGGTGGACGGTACGGCGACCAGGTCGAGCAGTTCCGGGGCCGGCTCGTCGCAGGCGTGGCGAGCCTGGCCGACCGCGAGTGGGGGCCGACCGTGACGGCCACCCCCGCCGAGCCCGCCGAGCCCGCCGAGCCCACCGAGCTGTCCGCACCGACGGACGCGCCACGCGACGCCGAGGGCGCCGACGACGGCTGGGACGGGTCCACCGACCCGGTGTGAGGACGTACGAAGGCCCGGATCCGTGGATCCGGGCCTTCACCCGCGGGTACGAGCGTGTCGCACCCGAGGTCCCCTGTTGTCACCACGCTAAGCCCCCGGGGGGTACCGCACTTCACCCCTAGGGAGACTCCTCAGGCCGTCGTCCCGGGCTCGAGCCGTGCCCCGGCCTCCACGTGCCGGCCCCGCCCGACGACGCTGTCGCGGCCCACGAGGGTGACCTCCTCGTCCCGGACGACCCGGCTCGCGGGCAGCTCACCGACCACGCTGTCGCGCGCGAAGACCGAGCGGTCATCGGCGACCGTGGTGCTGACGCGGGCACCACGTTCCACCCGGCAGTCGGAGAAGAGCACGCAGTCCTCGACGCGTGCACCCTTCTCGACGACGACGCCCGGGCCGATGACCGAGCGGACGACCTCGCCGGCCACGTCGGCACCCGGTGAGACCAGCGAGTCCTCGACGTGGCAGCCGGTGCGCAGCCGGGCCGAGCTGCGGTCTTCCCAGTGGCTGATGATCGGGTACCCCGCGTGGTCGAACACGTCGACCTTGCCGGCGATCAGGTCGCGGTGTCCTTCGAGGTACGCGCCGGGACGGCCGAGGTCGCGCCAGTACCCCGGCAGCGGCTCGGTCCGCACCGTGCCGCCGGAGATCAACCGGGGCAGCAGGTGCTCGCCGAAGTCCCCGAGCCCGCTGTCGGCACTGCCGTCACCGTCGTCGGCGTCAGTGCCGGTACCGGCACTCAGCTCGCGCCGCAGCTCGAACAGCGCGTCGAGCAGCGCCTCGGTGCGGTAGACGAAGATCTCGTTGGCGACCACGCCAGAGGTCGGACGCGACACCTTCACCTCCAGGCCGGTGGCCCAGTCCGATGAATGGCCACCGCGGCCGGTGAGCACGACGACGTTCTCGCTCGCCTCGCGCTTGGTCACCTCAGAGGTCAGCACGGTGGCGTCGGCGCCGGAGTCCACGTGCCGCGCGATGATCGGCTCGAGGTCGGCCGCGAAGACGTGGTCGGCGCTTGCCACCACGAGCGTCTCGGCGCCGAAGTGCATGAGGTCGCGGCTCATCCGCAGCAACAGGTCGGCGTTGCCGTGCGCGAACTCGTCCTCGGTCGCGGGGCCGCTCCCTGACTGCGGCACCATCCGCCGGAACCCGCCCCGGTTGCGGTCCAGGCTCCACGGCCGGCCGCCCGAGAGGTAGTCGTCGATCGACGCGACCTGGTACTCCACGCTCACCCAGACGTCGACCAGCCCGGAGTTCGCCAGGCTCGACAGCACGAAGTCGATGAGGCGGTGGGTGCCGCCGTACGGCAGCACCGGCTTCGCCCGCTCCCGGGTGAGCACGTCCATCCGGGACCCCTGCCCGCCGGCCTGCACCAGCGCCAGCACCTCACCACGTCGCATGCGGGGCACCCTACGGGTGGCCGCAGGGCCCGCCCCTCAGCACGGCCAGCTCACCGTGCTCGACGTCGAGGGTGGCGGTCGCCAGGGTCGCCGTGGCGAGCAGGTCGTCCGGCTCGGCAGCGTGCCGGCAGATCGGGCCGGCGTCGTCGTGGTGCGTGAGCGCGGCGTGGACATCGGCCGCCGACGCGGGCGGGTGGTCGCCGAGGGTGGCGAGCAGGTGGTCGCGGCGCACCCACGAGTTGTCGTCGAGGACGCCGCCCTGGCAGCCGGCCTCACCCTCGGCGGAGACGAAGTGGTTGGTGCGGACGAGGAGCCCGGCCTCGGGCTTCACCTCGCCGACCGCTTCGGGGAAGGTCTCGAACGACGCGGCGTCGCCCCCGCGGTCGACGACCGTGAGCGCCGAGGACGCCGAGAACGACAGGCTCCGGACCAGGTCGCGCGCCTCGTCCACGCTCGCACAGTCCTCGAGGAGGGTCCGCAGCAGCACGTGCACCGGGAAGCCGATCCGCGGCTCGCCCACCTGCTCGTCCGCGCTGTGGTGGAGCATGTTGAGCATCACGCCGAGACCCGCGTCGTTGACGCCGATCTTGGCCAGCACGCCGTACTCGGTCAACGTCGTGACCCGACCGCCCGCGGCGGTGGGGAACGTCCAGACGAACCAGTTGGCGCGCATGTGCGGGTACCAGTCCCAGGTCTGCACGGCGAGCGGCGCACGGCCGGGTGCGCTCGACACGACGGTGCTGCACTCGGTGGTGTCCAGCCGTGGGGCGATCGCGCCCAGCACCTCGGTGCGGGCGTTGAGGGCCGCGATCTCCTCGACCCGACGGCCGGATCCGGCCGCGATCCCGGCGATCTCCTCGGCGGCGCGAGGCGCCTGCCTCGTGATCGACCCCCACGCGAGCCCGCCCCAGGAGGTCAGGTCGAAGTCCGGGTCGAGCCACTCCCAGAGGCGGCGGTACGACGCCACGGTCGCGGCCACCGGGCCTGCCTGGGCGCTGCCCAGCTCGACCCCACGCTCGTACGGCTCGGTGGCGAGACTGCTGAAGGTGACGAAGTCGGTCACGGGACCTAGTCAATCAGGGTGTGGTGCGGCGCAGTCCGCGCCCGGCACCGTGGTCCGATGGCCGACGACGAGCGCGACGAGACCGAGGCCGAGCGGCTCGACCGCAACTGGAACGACATGCTGCAAGAGCTGCGGGTGGTGCAGACGGGCGTGCAGCTGTTGTCCGGGTTCTTGCTGACGCTCCCGTTCACCACGCGCTTCGGCGACATCGATGTCTGGCAGCAGCGGCTGTACCTGACGCTGGTGCTGCTGGCGGGACTCGCGATCGGGGTGACGCTGACGCCGATCATGATCCACCGCCGGGTCTTCGGGGAGCAGGTCAAGGACCGCGTGGTGGCCTCGGGCCACCTCCTCCTCCAGGTGGTGATGGTGCTGCTCGCGCTGATCATCGTCGGCATCTCGACGCTCATCTTCAGCGTCGTGGTCGGCTGGGAGGCCGCCCTGGTCGTCGCCGTCGTGTCGTCCGTGGTCCTGGTTCAGCTGCTCGTCGTCGTCCCCCTGCTGGTTGCCCGGCGCAACGCCCGGGCCTAGGGGGCGGGGACGCGACAGCGCCCGGGGCGGAAAGCCCCGGGCGCCGGTCGTCAGTCAGTTGCCCACTCAGTTGTTGCCAGTCACTTGGTGAAGAGGCTGACTCCACCCGGGCCGACGAGCAGTCCGACGATGATCAGGACGATGCCCATCAGCATCTGGCCACGGACCAGGGTCACGATGCCCCAGACCACCAGGATCACTGCGAGGATCCACAGAAGAAAAACCATTGTGTTGCCGCTCCTTGTGAGTGCGATCTCTCGGACCCGAGTCCGGTGCTGCGGCGGGAGGTGCCCGCCGCACTCCGTCCAATCAACCAGACGGAACAGGTCCGGCACAGTGCCCGATGGGGTGAGAGCCGGAGACAGTCTCCACCCGTGGGGGTGGAGACATGTGACTGGGTCACACATAACGTCGGAGGCATGACGGAGACACTCACGACGACCATCAAGATCGACAACTGGGACGAGCAGCCGACCCAGGAGCACGACGACGGCACCAAGACGGCGCACGCCGTCGTCACCCTCGCCGACGGCAACGACGGACTGCGCTCGGGCCTCCTCGAGTCGGTCCTCCACTACGCGGGCGACGGGACGAGCGAGTACGTCGGCCTGATCCGCCTCGAGGCCGAGCTCGACGGGAAGAGCGGTGCGTTCACCGCGATCGGCGAGGGCACGTACGACGGCACGACGGCCAGCAGCACGATGCGGATCGTGGAGGGCACCGGTGACCTCGCCGGCATCAGCGGCACCGTGTCGAGCAGCTCCACGCAGGACGACTACCCGAACATGCCGTTGGTGATCGAGTACTCGTTCGGGTGACCGACCCCGCGGACGCGCGGCGCGCCCTGGCCAACGTGCTGGGCGCGCTCGCGCTCGTCGTCACCGACGAGCTCGGCCGGTCGGTGACCGACGACGTGGGGTCCGTGACCGACGCCGCGGCCCTCTCGGCCCTGGCCCAGTTCCTCGACGGCGCCACGGTCGACCGCGTCCACCAGGCGCTGGGCCTGACGCCGTCGGGAGCCGTCCGCCTCGTCGACCGGCTCGAGGGTGCGGGCCTGGTCACCCGGGCGGCCGGTCCCGACGGGCGCAGCCGCGCCGTCCGGCTGACCGTCGCGGGCCGCGAGCGCGCGCTGGCGGTCGGCGGCGCGCGGTCGGCGTACCTCTCAGGAGTGGTCGGAGCGCTGGAGCCCGCGGAGGTCGAGGTGCTCCGAGGCCTGCTGGCGAAGGTGATGGCCGCCGTCGTCGGCAGGAAGGACGGCGGAGCCTGGACCTGCCGGCTGTGCGACCTGACCGCGTGCCGCCGCGCCCAGGGCGAGTGCCCGGCTCTCAACGCAGCCCAGGAGAGGTTCGGCCAATGAGGTCGGGTTGGGCCGGGCCGCAAGACTGACGGCGTGCCGGAGCTTCCCGAGGTCGAGTCAGCCCGCGCCGTGATCGAGCGCTCCGCCCTCGGCCGGCGCATCGACGACGTCGACGACACCGACACCTGGGTCTGCCGACCCCACCCGCCCGGCGAGATCCGGGCCGCCCTGCTGGGCCGACGGCTCGTCGCCGCCCACCGACGCGGCAAGTCGATGTGGGTCGAGACGTCGGGCGACCACGTCCTCGGGATCCACCTGGGCATGAGCGGCCGCATCCTCGTCACCGAGCGCGACGGTGGCGTCGACGAGGGCGGCGACTACGTCGGCACCCGCCCGCAACGGACGCCGGTCAAGCCCGAGTGGGACCGCTTCACCCTGCGCTTCGCGGACGGCGGCGCCCTGCGACTGTTCGACAAGCGACGCCTCGGCCGGGTCCGCCTCGACCCCGACATCGACGCTCTCGGCCCGGACGCCGGTGAGGTCCGGCTCGCGGACTTCCGGGAGCTGGTCGCTGCCTCGCGAACGCCGGTCAAGGCGCGCCTGCTCGACCAGCACGCGGTCGCCGGCATCGGGAACCTGCTGGCCGACGAGGTGCTGTGGCAGGCCGCGATCGCACCCGAACGGCCGGCCGACGAGATCGACGCCACCGACGTGGCGCTCCTGCACCGCGAGCTGCGCAAGGCGATCCGCCGTGCGATCAAGCGCGGCGGGGTCCACACCGGCGAGGTGATCGCGCACCGCAAGGCCGGCGGGCACTGCCCGCGCTGCGGCGCGCCGATGCGGCGTACCCAGGTCGGCGGCCGCACCACCTGGGCCTGCTCGGTCGAGCAACCGGCCGGCTAGTCCGACCGGCGCAACCAGCGCGCCAGCAGCGGCAGCGCGGCCAGGATCAGCAGCAGCCGCAGCAGCTGGACGGCCATCACGTACGTCGAGTCGGCACCGGCGTCGGCCGCGATCGCGAGGACGGCGAACAGGCCGCCGGGCGTGGTGGCCAGGTACGCCGTCAGCGCGTCGACCGGGGTGAGCCAGGCGAGCAGTGCGCCCAGCCCGGCCGTCGCGCCGATCAACGCGAGCACGATCAGCACCACGACGGGCAACATCCGGCCGATCGCGGCGAGGCTGGCGCGGTCGAACCGCAGCCCCACCTGGACGCCGATGACCGCGAACGCCACCCACTGGAGCCACGTCGGCACCGCCACCGGGCCGAGCCAGCCGGCGGCCGCGATGGTGGCCGAGATCGCCAGCGGGCCGAGGAGCGCCATCGTGGTCACGGGAACCAGCCGGGCGAGCAGCAGTCCGCCGAGGAGGCTGATCGTCACGAAGGCCAGGTCGCCGGTCGCGGACGTCTCCTCCAGCGCGAGCGTGCCGCGGCCGCTCGGTGGGTGGAAGACGAGCCCGGTCACCAGCGGCATGGTGACGAGCACCAGCAACACCCGGAGGTACTGCACCACGGTGACGACGCGGTCGTCGGCCCCGAGCTCGCGCGCCACGGCCACCACGCCGGAGGCGCCTCCGGCGATGAGGGCGAACACGCCGGTCGTCGGCGTGACGTCGCGACGGAGGGCCAGCACCCGGCCGGCAACGATGCTCAGCAGGACGGTGCCCAGCACGACCAGGAGGATCGACGCGCTGTCGGACCCCATCCGGCGCAGGGTGGTCACGTCGACCAGGGCGCCGACCGTGATGCCGACCAGACCCTGCGCCACCCGGAACGACCAGGGAGGCAGGGCGAGCGGCGTCCGCGAGGTCAGTGCGTGCGCCATCCCGCCGAGCACCGCTCCGAACAGCACGGGCGAGGGTACGGCCAGCAGGGCGAAGGCCGCGCAGGCAACGCCCCCGACCGCGACGACGACGGTCGCCGCCTGCGGAGTCGAGCGCTCGCGACCGGCCATCAGTGACACCCTAGGCGGGTGAACGACCTCCGCATCGTCCTCAGCAACGAGGTGGACTGGGACGACGTGGCGGCCGTGTTCGGCGACCGCGGACCGGGCTCGCGCTGCTGGTGCCAGCGCTACAAGCTCTTCCCGGGCGAGTCGTTCGCAGCCCTCGGACCCGACGCGCTGGCCGAGCGGATGCGTGAGCAGACCCGGTGCGGCAGCGGCCTGGTGGCCTACCTCGGCGACGACCCGGTGGGCTGGTGCGCGGTCGAGCCCAGGCCGGCGTACCACGGCCTGCTGCGCAAGACGTTCCGGATCCACTGGGAGGGCCGCGACGAGGACCGCGACGACGAGTCGGTCTGGTCGGTCACCTGCCTGTTCGCGCGGGCGGGGTACCGCAGGCGTGGCGTCGCCCGCGCCCTCGCCGAGGCGGCGGTCGAGCACGCCCGCACCCACGGAGCGCGCGCCGTGGAGGCGTACCCGATCGTGGTGAAGAACGTCGTCGACGAGGAGCTGCACGTCGGCACCGAGTCGATGTTCGCCGACGCCGGGATGACCGTGGTCAGTCATCCGAGCAAGCGGCGCGTCGTGATGCGCCTGGACCTCGCCTAGAGATCGAGGCCGAGCCGCTCGGCGAGCTCGCCGGCCTCGACGCCGTACGTCGTCAGCAGCCGCGCGCCGTCCGGTCCGAGCTCGAACGTCGCGAGGTCGGTGTAGAGGCGGGTCACGCAGGCCAGGCCCGTGAGGGGGTAGGTGCACGCGTCGACGAGCTTGGGCGAGCCGTCCTTGGCGAACAGCGTCATCATCACGAAGACCTGCTTGGCGCCGATCGCGAGGTCCATGGCGCCGCCGACCGCGGGGATGGCGTCGGGCGCGCCGGTGTGCCAGTTGGCCAGGTCGCCGGTCACCGAGACCTGGAAGGCGCCGAGCACGCAGACGTCGAGGTGGCCGCCGCGCATCATCGCGAAGGAGTCGGCGTGGTGGAAGTACGCCGCCCCGGGCAGCTCGGTGACCGCCTGCTTGCCGGCGTTGGTCAGGTCCCAGTCCTCGTGGCCGGGCTCCGCCGCCGGACCCATGCCGAGCATGCCGTTCTCGGTGTGCAGCACGACCCCGGACTCGGTGGTCAGGTGGTCGGCGACCTTGGTGGGCTGGCCGATGCCGAGGTTGACGAAGGAGCCGGGCGGGATGTCGGCCGCGACGGCGGCGGCGATCTCGTCGGTCGTCCTCATGCCAGGACCACACGGTCCACGAAGATCCCCGGCGTGACGACGGCCTCGGGGTCGATGCCGCCGATGTCCACGACGCTCGCGAACCTCGGCGACCACGGTCTCGGCGGCCGTGGCCATCACGGGCCCGAAGTTGCGGGCGGTCTTGCGGTAGACGAGGTTGCCGGACCGGTCCGCCCGCAGCGCGCCGATGAGGGCGACGTCGCCGCGGATCGGGTACTCGAGCACGTAGGTCCGCCCGTCGATCTCGCGGGTCTCCTTGCCCTCCGCCAGCGGCGTGCCCACGCCGGTCGGGCAGAAGAACGCGCCGATGCCGGCCCCGGCCGCCCGCATCCGCTCGGCCAGGTTGCCCTGCGGCACGAGCTCGAGCTCGATCTTGCCTTCGCGGTAGAGCCCGTCGAACACCCACGAGTCGTGCTGCCTGGGGAACGAGCAGATCACCTTGCGCACCCGTCCCTCGGCGAGCAGCGCGGCCAGGCCGGTGTCACCGTTGCCCGCGTTGTTGTTGACGATCGTCAGGTCGCTCGCACCCTGGCGGATCAGCGCGTCGATGAGCGCGATGGGCATGCCGGCAAGGCCGAAGCCACCGATCAGGACCGTCGCACCGTCGGCCACGTCGGCAACGGCCTCGTCCGGGGTGTCGATGAACGCCGTTCTCACGTCACGTTCTCCAGCACGACCGCGAGGCCCTGGCCGACGCCGATGCAGATCGCGGCGACCCCCCACCGGTCGCCGGACTCGCGGAGCCGGGCGGCGAGGGTACCGAGCACCCGGCCGCCGGAGGCCCCGAGCGGGTGGCCGATCGCGATGGCACCACCCTTGGTGTTGACGATGTCGGGGTCGACCTTCCAGAGGTCCACGCACGCCAGGGACTGCACGGCGAACGCCTCGTTGAGCTCGACCGCGGCGACGTCGGCCCAGGAGATGCCCGCGCGGGCCAGGGCCTGGTTGACAGCCTCGACCGGCGCGATCCCGAAGTCCTGCGGGACGAGCGCGAAGGTGCCGCGTCCGGCGACGCGGGCGAGCGGGTCGACGCCGATCGCGTCGCGGGCGGCCTCGGAGCCGAGCAGCACCGCCGAGGCGCCGTCGTTGAGCGGGGAGGCGTTGGCCGGCGTGATGGTGCCGCCCTGTTCGACCGTACGGAACGACGGCTTGAGGCCGGCCAGCTTCTCTGCGGTGGAGCCGGGCCGGATGCCCTCGTCCCTGGTCAGGTCGACGCCCTCCACGGGCACGACCAGGTCGTCGTAGAACCCATCGGTCCACGCCGCGTCGGCCAGGTTGTGGGAGCGCGCGGCGAACTCGTCCTGCCGCTGCCGCGAGATGCCGAACCGGTCGGCCAGCTGCTCGTTGGCCTCGCCGAGCGAGACGGTCCACTCGGCCGGCATCCGCTCGTTCACGAGCCGCCAGCCCAGCGTCGTCGAGACCGCGGTGACGTTGCCGGCCGGGAAGGCGCGCGACGGCTTCGGCAGCACCCACGGGGCGCGGGTCATCGACTCGACGCCGCCGGTGAGCACGACGTCGGCGTCGCCCGACTCGATGGACCGCGAACCCGCCATTGCGGCGTCGAGCGACGAGCCGCAGAGTCGGTTCACGGTGGCGGCGGGTACCGAGGTCGGCAGGCCGGCCAGCAGCACCGCCATCCTGCCGACGTTGCGGTTGTCCTCACCGGCCCCGTTGGCGTTGCCCCAGACGACGTCGCCGATCCGCTCGGGGTCGAGGTCGGGCGTCTTAGCGAGCACGCCGGTGATCGCGGTGGCGGCCAGGTCGTCGGGGCGTACGTCGGCCAGCGCGCCGCCGAACCTCCCGAACGGCGTCCGCGCGGCGGCGTACAGGTAGGCGGCGGTCACTGGTCCTCCTCGTCGAGGACCTGCTGGGCGATGCGGAAGGCACTGTTGGCGGCGGGCACCCCGCAGTAGATCGCCGTCTGCAGCAGGACCTCCTTGATCTCGTCCCACGTCAGGCCGTTGCGTCGGGCTGCGCGCAGGTGCAGTGCCAGCTCCTCGTGGTGGCCACCGCCGACCAGGGCCGTGAGCGTGATCATCGAGCGGCTGCGCCGGTCGAGCCCCGGTCGCGTCCAGATCCCACCCCAGGCGTAGTTCGTGATGAAGTCCTGGAACTCGCGGGTCAGGTCGGTGGCTCCCGCCAGCGACCGGTCGACGTGCGCGTCGCCGAGGACCTCGCGGCGGACCATCTCTCCGTCACTCCGGTCCGTGCTGTCGAGCGGCTCGCCGCGCACGTGCTGGCGGATCAGTCGCGCGACGAGGTCGGGCCGCTCGGCCGGCGCGAGGTGGGAGGCGTGGTCCAGGATGGCCAGCCGCCCGTCCTTCACCTGCTCGGCGATCTGCTGCAGCAGGGCAGGGGGCGTCACGGGGTCAGCAGCACCGCCGATCGCCAGCACCGGCTGGGTGATCTCGCCCAGCCGGTCGCGGACGTCGAAGGCCGCCAGCGCGCCGCAGACCTGGACGTACCCGGCGTCGGCGGCGTCGGCGAGCGCGTGCAGCAACGCGCTGGCCCGGCTGGGGTGCTGCTCCATGAAGCCCGGGGCGAACCACCGCTCGGCCGAGGCGGAGACGAGGCCGGACGTGCCCGACGCCTTGACCTGGTCGACGCGGGTCGACCAGCTGTCGGCGTCGCCGATGCGCGCACCGGTGCACACGAGCGCCGCAGCCGTGACGCGGTCGGGATGGTCGAGGAGCAGCTGCAGGCCGACGGCGCCGCCGACCGAGACGCCGGCGTACGCGAACGGCGTAGCCGCGTCGCCGCGCTGCTCCTGGACGTCGGCGACGAGTGCCAGCACGCCCTCGGCCAGCTCGGCCATGGTCAGCGGCTCGTCCGGCACGGACCGGTTGTGGCCGTGGCCGGGGAGGTCCCAGGCGAGCACGTCGAACTCGCCGGACAGGTGCTGCGCGCACTCGGTCCACAGCGCCCCGGCACTCGTGCCGAGGGACGGTCCGAGGACGAGGAGCGGCAGCTCCGCGCGGTGGCGGACGCCGGACATCCGGACGCCGGTGACAACGGGGGTCATGCGAGCACTCCTGCCGCTCGGGCCAACGGGGCCTCGATGAAGGCGTCGGCGGCGCCGAGGTAGTCGCCCGAGGGCGTGCGGCCCGCGAGGTCCGCCATCGCGCGCTGCTCGGAGCGTACGGCGTCGCTCGCGGCCTCGAGGGTGGCGGCCATCCGGTCGGTGCGTACCTCGAGGCCCGCCAGCAGCTCGGTGGTCTGGCCGGCGGCCACGACGGTCCGGCGCAGCAGCGTCCGCAGGGTGTCCCACTCGGTGTGCCACGCTCCGGCGGGGCGTTCGTCCCCGGCGTCCGCAGCGGCGACGTGGAGGGTCGCGGCCAGGCCCGGGCTGCTCAGCGCGGCGCGACGGACGAGCGTCGCGAGCACCGGGTTCGCCTTGTGCGGCATGGTCGACGACGTGCCGCCCGCACCTTCGGCGAGCTCGCCGATCTCCGGTCGGCTGAGCGTGAGGACGTCGGTGGCGATGCGCCCCCACGCATCGGTGCAGCCCGTCGCCGCGTCACCGAGCCTGGTGACCGTGGATCGCGTGGTGTGCCACGGCGTCGAGGCGGTCAGCCCCAGCGCGGTGGCCAGCTCGAGCGACAACGCGGCGGCCGACGCGACCGGGTCGTCGAGGTCGCCCGCGAGCTCCACCGTCGCGGCCAGGGTGCCGGCGGCGCCACCCGACCTGCACCGGCAGGACGAGCGCCGAGGCGACGTCGTACGCGTCGAGCACGCCGGTCAGCCAGCCCGCCGCCTTCAGGCCGAACGTCGTGGGCACGGCGTGCTGGGTGAGGGTACGGGCGACCATCGGTGTCCGGCGGTGGCGCTCGACCAGCTCGGCCAGCAGCCTGACCTGCTCGCGCAGCGCGGTGCCGACCACGCCGATGGCGTCGCGGGCGCACAGCATCAGGGCGGTGTCGACGACGTCCTGGCTGGTCAGTCCGCGGTGCAACCACCGCGCGGCTTCGGCGTTCTGGTCCTTCAGCCCGTCCCGGAGCAGCTCGACGAGCGCGGCGGCCGGGTTCCCCGTCGCTTCCGCCTCGTTGTCCAGCCACTCGCGGTGGAAGGGTTTGACCATCGACTGGAGGTCGAGCTTGGCCACGGCGGCCGGCGCGATGCCCGACGCCGGCCAGCGCGTCGAGCCACGCCTCCTCGACGGCGACCATCGCCGCGAGGAAGGCCTCGTCGGAGAACAGGTCGCCGGCGCGCTCGTCGCCGGGCCACAAGAGGTTGGCCATGTCGTCAGTCTTGCGCGCCCGAGTGCGAGAGGAACACCGTCTCGCCCTCGTCCTGGTCGTCGGCCTGCAGGCGGATGTCGAACACGAAGCCGTGGTCGTCGGCATCGGCGACCAACGTCGCCCGCCGGTCGTCGGAGAGCGAGGCGAGCAGCTCGTCGTGGGGATGGCCCGGGAGGTACGCGCGGGTGAACAGCCGGTCGAGCAGCCCGCGGGCGAAGACCGTGATGGCGAAGAACGGGGGGTCGCCGTGCTGGGTCGAGCCCGGCCGGGTCACCCCCGGCGTCAGGGTCGTGAAGGAGTACGTGCCCGTGCGGTCGGTGGCCGCGCGGCCCCAGCCGGTGAAGGTGTAGCCGTCGCGGCGCAACGAGCCCGACCGCTGGACGACCAGGCCGTCGGCGTCGGCCTGCCAGAGCTCGAGGAGCGCATCGGGGACCGGCTCGCCGGCCCCGTCGAGCACCCGCCCGTGCAGCCGGATGGCGCCCGGGCTGCCCGGCGGCACGAGGGCCGAGTCGCCGTCGTACTCGAGACCGAACGCGAAGAACGGCCCGACGGTCTGGCCGGGGGTCGGGCTCGTCACTCCTCCTCCCCGAGGGGCGTCGCCGCCGAGCCGGTGAGCACGATGTCCCAGCGATAGCCGGTGCACCACTCGGCCTCGGTGAGGTCGTGGTCGTACGTCGCCACCAGCCGCGCCCGCGCCTGCGGGTCGACGATCGACTGGTAGATCGGGTCGAGGGCGAACAGCGGGTCGCCGGGGAAGTACATCTGGGTCACCAGCCGCTGGGTGAAGTCGGTGCCGAACAGCGAGAAGTGGATGTGCGCCGGCCGCCACGCGTTGCGGTGGTTGCGCCACGGGTACGGGCCCGGCTTGACGGTCGTGAACTCGTAGCCGCCGTCGTCGTCGGTGAGGCAGCGGCCCATGCCGATGAAGTTCGGGTCGAGCGGCGCCGGGTGCTGGTCGCGCTGGTGGATGTACCGCCCCGCCGCGTTGGCCTGCCAGACCTCGACGAGCTGGCGGCGTACGGGCCGGCCGTCGCCGTCGAGGACGCGCCCGGCCACCTTCATCCGCTCGCCGACAGGCTCGCCGCCGCGCTGGATGGTCAGGTCGGCCTCGAGCGGCCCGACGTCGCGCTCGCCGAAGACGGGGCTCCACGACTCCACACCCTCGGGGTCCACCTGGACCGGGCTCTTGGTGGGGTGACGCAGCAGGCTGGAGCGGTACGGCGGGTAGTCGAGGCGGACGTCGGCCTCGACGACACCGGCGCTCGCGTACTCCTGCGCGAGCAGCGCGATCTCCGCGCTGATGTCGGCCTGGGTGGTCACGGGCTGACGCTAAGGGTTCGGACGGCTCGCGGCCCTTCGGTGGCTTCCGCCCAGTGGAATCGGTCGGTCGCGGACCCGAGTGAGCGCTGACACGGTCGAGGGAACTCTCGGGACAAGGAGCACCACCATGGCCAGCCCTCGGACAGCCGCGCCACCGACCAACACCGCCAGCGACAGCTTCTGGCCCGTCCTGCTGTGCTGGCTCGCCGTCGCCCTCGACGGCTTCGACCTCGTCGTCCTGGGCGCCGTCATCCCGACGCTCTCGAAGACCGGCGACCTCGGGTTCACCGACGCCTCGTTGACGACCGCCTCGACGGTCGGTCTCGTGGGCGTCGGCATCGGCGCCGTGGCCATCGGCCCGCTGACCGACCGCTACGGCCGCCGGCGCTCGCTGATCTCGTGCATCGCGATCTTCTCCGTGTTCACGCTCGCCGTGGCGTTCGCCCAGGACGTCACGCAGTTCACCGCTCTGCGGTTCCTCGCCGGACTCGGCCTCGGCGCCTGCCTGCCGACAGCGCTCGCCTACATGTCCGAACACGCTCCCCAGGGCAGCAACAGCAAGGCCGTGACGCGGACGATGACCGGCTACCACGTCGGCGCCGTGCTGACGGCACTCATGGCCCTGTGGCTCGTCGAGGACTTCGGCTGGGAGTCGATGTTCGTGGTGGGCGGGGTGCTCGGCCTGCTGACGCTGCCGCTGATGTGGGCGAAGCTCCCCGAGTCCGAGGCCTACCTCGCCGCCGTCAGCGACGGCACGCCGCACCCGGTCTCGCGGACCGCGGACGTCGTGCGGCCGCCGTACCTGCGGATCAGCATCGGCCTGTGGGTCGCGTCCTTCATGGGGCTGCTCCTCGTGTACGGGCTCAACACCTGGTTGCCCAAGATCATGGGCGAGGCCGGCTACAGCATCCGGGCGGGCACCACTCTCTTGCTGGTGCTGAACGTCGGTGCCGTGCTGGGCCTCCTGGTGGCCGGCGTGCTGGCCGATGCACGCGGCAACAAGAAGATCGTGCTGCTCTGGTTCGGTCTGGCGGCAGCCTTCCTCATCCTGCTGAGCATCAAGCTCGAGGCGACCTGGCTCGTGTACGCCGCGGTGCTGCTCACCGGCATCTTCGTGTTCAGCGCGCAGGTGCTGGTGTACGCGTTCGTCGGCCACCTCTACCCGCCCGCGGTCCGCGGGACCGCCCTCGGCATGGCGGCCGGCGTCGGCCGCGTCGGCGCGATCGTCGGCCCCTCGGTCACCGGCGCGATCGTCACCGCGGGAATCGCCTACCCGTGGGGCTTCTACGCCTTCGCGATCGCCGCGGGGCTGGCGATGGTCGCGCTCGCCACCGTCCCTGCCGACGCCCCGGTTCCGGTGGGTGGAAGATGACCGGGTGGCCGGCAACACCTCCACCCCTGGGGCAAGCGTCACGTCGCGCGCACTGGCACTCCTCGCCGCGTTCGACGACGAGCACCGCCGGCTCTCGCTGACGGCCCTGGCGACACGGGCGGAGCTTCCCGTTCCCACCGCCCACCGCCTGGTCGGCGAGCTGGTCGAGTGGGGAGCGCTCGCGCGGTCGACCTCGGGTGAGTACGTCGTCGGCCGCCGGCTGTGGGACCTCGGGATGCTCGCGCCGGTGCAGGCGGGACTGGTCGAGACGGCGTCGCCTTACCTCCACGACCTCTACGGCGCGACCCTCGCCACCGTGCACCTCGCCGTCCGGGACGGCGACGAGGTGCTGTACCTCGACCGGTTGCGCGGCAACGCGTCGGTCCCGGTCGTCAGCACCATCGGGTCGCGGCTCCCGATGCATGCGACGGGGGTCGGCAAGGTGC
The DNA here is from genome assembly GCA_963708915.1 of uncultured Actinomycetota bacterium. Taxonomy (GTDB): domain Bacteria; phylum Actinomycetota; class Actinomycetes; order Propionibacteriales; family Nocardioidaceae; genus Nocardioides. Next base: position 1,857,867 of record CAVPUJ010000001.1, on the reverse strand, counting down.
TGCTGGCCCACGCGCCGGGAGACGTGCAGTCGCGGGTGCTGGCCGACCTCTATCGCGTGACGGCCTACACGGTCAGCCAGCCGGGTCGTCTCCGTCGCCAGCTCGGCCAGGTGCTGCGCGACGACTACGCCACCACGCAGGAGGAGATGAGCCTCGGTGCGTGCTCGGTGGCCGTCCCGGTCCGCCATGGGGACGAGGTGGTCGCCGCCCTCGGGCTGGTCGTTCCGAGCCTCAAGCGGGACAGGCCCAAGCTCGTCACGGCGCTGACGGTGGCGGCACGGGGCATCGGTCGCGCCCTGGAGTTCCGGCCAGCGGAAGCCCCGGATCGCCGCAGGCTGTCGTGACCGCGACCCTGACGACCATGGACGAGGTGCGCACCCAGGTCGCGATCATCGGTGCGGGCCCGGCCGGCATGCTGCTCTCGCACCTGCTGGCGGCCGAAGGCATCGAGTCGGTGGTCGTGGAGACGCGAACGGAGCAGTACGTCGCGTCCCGGATCCGCGCCGGCATCCTGGAGCAGTCGACCGTCGACCTCCTGCGCGCGAGCCGTCTGGGCGAGCGCCTGGACGCCGAGGGGCACCAGCACCGTGGCATCTACCTCCAGTGGCCCGGCGAGCGTCACCACCTCGACTTCGTCGACCTGACCGGGCGTTCGGTGTGGGTCTACGGCCAGACGGAGGTGCAGAAGGATCTCGTCGCGGCACGGCTGGCGGGTGGGCAACAGGTGTTCTACGAGGTCGCCGACACGGCCCTGCACGACCTGGAGTCCGACCGCCCCTCGGTGACGTTCACGTCGCCGTCGGGGTCCCCGGTGCGGGTGGTCGCGGACGCGGTTGCCGGCTGTGACGGCTCGTTCGGGCCGTCGCGGGGCGCCGTACCCGAGCCCGTGCGCCAGTCGTGGGAGCGGGTCTACCCCTACTCGTGGCTCGGCATCCTGGCGAACGTCGCCCCGTCGACCGACGAGCTGATCTACGCCTGGCACCCGGACGGGTTCGCGCTGCACTCGATGCGCTCCGACACCGTGTCCCGCTTCTACGTGCAGGTGCCCAACGAGACCCCGATCGAGGAGTGGTCCGACGACCGCATCTGGGAGGCGCTCGCCACCCGCCTCGGCCACGGTCAGGACGGCTGGGCGCTCGAGACCGGCCCCGTCACCAGCCGTGCCGTGCTGCCGATGCGGTCGTTCGTCGCCACCCCGATGCGCCACGGCCGGCTGTTCCTCGCCGGCGACGCCGCGCACATCGTCCCGCCCACCGGCGCCAAGGGCCTCAACCTCGCCGTCGCCGACGTCGCCCTCCTCGCTCCGGCGCTCGCCGGGCTCGTGCGCGGCTCGTCCGAGCTCGCGGACGCCTACTCCGACACCGCCCTGCGCCGCGTCTGGCGCTGCACCCACTTCTCCTGGTGGATGACGTCCATGCTCCACACCTCCGGCGACCCGTTCGACGCCGAGCTCCAGCTGTCCCAGCTGCGCTGGGTCTGCTCCTCCGACGCGGGCGCCACCGGACTGGCCGAGAACTACGCAGGACTCCCGATCGGCTTCTGACGCCGTCCGTGACGAAATGGCTGTCTGTCGACGCCCAGCACCGACCATTTCGTCACGGACGGCGGATATCAGCCATGACCGCAAGCGATGAGGCCACGTCTTGTCCCCTCGTACCTCGCCCCCAAGACTCGACGGCATGAGCACCCGCCCTCGTCGCGTCGTCACCGGACACACTCCCGACGGCGTGTCCGTGGTGGTCAGCGACGGGCCGGTGCCGGTGAGCCGGGAGCTCCCCGACGACGGTGTCGCTTTCCACGAGATCTGGAACACGAGCGGGGCGCCGGCGAACGTGGACGCGGCGGAGGAGGTCGAGCCGACCGAGCGCGACCTGACCGTGCCGCCGCCGAAGCACGGCACCAAGATCCGGATCAACGAGTTCCAGCCCGGCCACCTCGACGGGCAGGGCCTCCAGTCGCCGGTGCACCGGACGGAGTCGATCGACTACGGGATCGTGCTCGAGGGTGAGATCACGCTGGTGCTGGATGACTCCGAGGTGACGCTGCACGCGGGTGACGTAGTCGTGCAGCGGGGGACCGACCACGCCTGGGCCAACCGCAGCGACGCGGTCACCAAGGTCGCGTTCATCCTCGTCGACGGTGCGTTCACGCCCGACCTGCTGGCGACCCTGCCCGACGGTGCGTTCGAGAAGGTCAGCCGGAAGGGGCCTCGGGACTGAACGGCGGCGCGACGCCCCAGCCCCACCGCGGCACGGGTGCGTGCTCGAAGGGCTCGGCGCCGGGCTGCGAGTTGCCGAGCGCCAGCCGGGTGCCCCACTCGACGTACCCGACGAAGGCCGCCCGGAACTCCGGGTCGTCGGGCAGCTCGGCGTCGTCCGCGGCCAGGCTCATCAGCGAGGCGAACCGGAACCGCTGGTCCGCGGTGATCCCGAGCCCGCGGTGGTGGTCGAGCATCCGGTCGTAGCCACCGAGCGGCGTGTACGCCGCCGGGCCACCGAACACCTCGACCCACCAGGTCGTCACGTGCGAGCGGTGCTCCTCCGAGACGCCGCCGGGGAACAGCGGCGAGAGCAGGTCGTCGCGCTCGACGCGGTCGTAGAACGCATCGATCAGCCGACGGAAGGCGTCGCCACCGCCCGCCCAGTCGTGCAGCGTGGGCTCGGTCATGCCTCAGACGATAGGCACCAGCTGTGCGCGGGGCCCGAGCAGACCTTCGCGCCGCGCGCAGAGCGTGGCGACCGCGATGGTGGCGGCCGCGGCGAACATGTTGACCGCCAGCACCGTCACGCTCTTGATGAGCACGAAGTCCTCGAGCGACTGCGACTGCAGCAGCCACAGCGTGAACGACGCCTTGCCGATGCAGAGCACCGCCCACATGACGGTGAGGTTGCGGAACAGACGCTGGACACGCGGGCGCAGCCTCAGCTCGTCGGTCATCGGGTAGAAGTCACCGGCCAGGCGAGCCACCAGCGGCCGAGCGGTCGCCAGCGACAGCAGGAACGTCGTCCCGACGACCATGTCGCTGATGATCGGCTGGAGGAAGTACAGGAACGTGCTGCCGGCCGCGAGGGAGACGACGGTCCGCAACGTGATGAGGGTGGCCGTGATGATCAGCAGGCCCGACGTACGCCGGCCGGTCACCGCGCGAAACGTGATCGCGCCGTACGACCAGCACAGCGCCACCAGGATCGCCGTCCACACTCCGGCCAGCACGAACGTCGCGTAGAAGAGCACCGCCGGGATGACACACGCGACCAGCAGGCTGAGCGAGACGCGGCGCACCACGGCACCCAACGTCGGGCAGGCGTGGTGCGCCTCGTCGAGCGCCGAGGTCGGGTTCGTCACCGCAAGGGACACTGGGGTCCTGTCCAGCCGGACGTGCCGGCCTGAAGTCTGGTCCACCGAGGATGGCACCCATGGGGTGCCCGGGGGGATTCCTCGGCGGTAGGGCCGACGCTATGAGGCGATCGGAGCATGTCATCGGGCTTCGGCTCGAAATGGTCCCTTTGGGCCAGGCGTCTAGTCCGCACGGACCACGTGGCGTCGGCTGAGCTGCTCACAAGGGCGGCACCGCCGACCGGCCGCCGTCCACGACGAGGTTCGCATCGGGCCACCCCCTCAGCCTGCCCTACCGGCCCTAGCGGGCTGCTTGGTCATGGCGACGAGGCCGCCCTTGCGGACGGTGATGAGTACGACCCTGGCGGCGAGGCCCATGGCTGCGCAAAACCATCGATCGGTGGTTGAGGTGCGAGGAGCGCCAGCGACGAGCCTCGAAACCACCATCAGGAACGGGCCAGCTCGTCGAAGCGGTCCTCGATCCAGTCCGCGGTGTACGCACCGACGTGCGGCAGGTGGTCGAGGCCGACGTGCTCGGTCGCACCCTCCTCGGGCGTGAAGATGCGCAGCTCACGGTTCGGGCTGTTGACGGCCTGGTCGTAGGACTGGTGGGCGTACTCGACGGGGATCTGGCGGTCGTTCTGGCCGTGGGTGATCAGGAACGGCACGGTGATCTGCTCCACGATGCCGTTGAGGTGCACGTCCTCGGCGGCCTTGATGAACGTCTCGACGTCGTCGTAGCCCCAGACCCAGAGGACGTGCTCCCAGTAGTGCGGGACCGGGTTCTCGCCCTCGCGCTCGAGCCGGCGCTTCTGCACCTCGCCCCAGTTGTGGTTGGCGCCCCAGGCGACCACGAGGGCGAGCCTCTTCTCGAACGCGGCGGCACGCGGGGCGTAGTACCCACCCAGCGACCAGCCCGCGAGCCCGATCCGGCGCTGGTCGACGTCGTCGCGCGTCTCGAGGTAGTCGACGCACGCCTTCGCCCAGTCCTCGGTCTCCACGCGGGACTTGAGGCCGAGGAACCTCAGCGCCTCACCGCTGCCGGGACAGTCGACCATCAGCGTCGAGATGCCGCGCTGGGCCAGCTCCTGCGGCCATCCCGACGTGTACATGTGCTCCTTGGTCGAGTCGAGCCCGTTCCACATGATCATCGTCGGCGCGGGTGACCCATCCGCGCGCGCCGCCTTCATGAAGTACGCCGGCAGCTCACTCCCTTCGAACGGGATCGCCACCCGCGTCGTCGCCGGGTCCACGAGGTCGAACGACTTCTGCATCGCGTCGAGACCCTCTTGGTAGAACGGGATCCGCTCCGGGTCCTTCGAGCTCAGCATCCGCTCGGCCTGGCACACGTACGCCGCGGACCGGAAGTACTTCTGGCCGGCGGTCCGGTGGTGCCCGGCTGCCTCGGCCTCCCGCGCCTGATCGGCCACCTGGTCGGCGACCCGCTTCCAGGCCAGCATCAGGTCACGCGTCCCAGCGTCCCCCTTGGCCGCTGCGTCACGGATCGGCCGACAGGCCCGGTCCACCTCGTCGATCGCGCCCCCGCTGTTGAGGGTCGCCGCGACGCCGAGGCTCCAGATGTAGTTGGTCGGGAAGTACTCGAACATGCCCTGACTGTGCCCGTCTGCCTACGCGGGCGAAACCAGCGCCTCGTGATGAGAGGTATCGCTCAGAAGGGCGGTCAGAAGGGCGGGGGGCCCAGGATCTCGATGCCGCCGTTGAGCCGGGCGCTCTGCCCGAGTCGCTCGAAGTCCGTCTCGCGGGCCGATCCCTCGAGGGGTTCGCTCGCCCCGAGGTAGAAGGCCTCGCAGGCGTCCGAGGGCTGGATCGTCAGCACGCGGGCCGGCTCAGCCAGCACCAGGAAGGCGTGCGGGATGCCGGCCGGCACCATCGCGAAGTCGCCCACACCGAGCTCGAGGTCATCGCCCGCCACGTGGTAGCGCAGCTGCCCCTCGAGGACCCAGATCGACTCCGCGATGGGATGGGTGTGCAGCGGAGTCGCCTTGCCTGCGTCCATCTCGAGCTCGACGACGACCAAACCGCCCGCACGGTCGGCACCCGACGACTTCCAGGTCCACACGCCGCCGCCGAAGAACCAGCGCTTGTCACCCTCTCCGGCGCGACGTACCACCGGGGCCACTGCTACCTGTCCGTCCATGAGACCTCCTTCGTGGGACTTGAGTACCATCATGAATCTGACATACCATGAATGCCGTGTCAACCGCGTATGTCGCCTCCGGCCGCACCAACCAGAAGCAACGAACGCGCGAGGCCCTCCTGAGCGCGGCGCGCAGCCTGATCGAGGGCGGCGACACCCCCCGCGTGGAGGACGTCGCCCGCGAGTCCGGAATCTCTCGCACCACCGCCTACCGCTACTTCCCGACCCAGACCGAGCTGCTGGCCGCCGCGTTCCCCGAGACTGCGGCGGCGTCGATGCTTCCCGACCCCGCGCCCGACGATGTGGGACTCCGCGTCGATGCGGTCGTGACCGCTTTCATCCACACCGTCGAACGCACCGAGACCCAGCAGCGAGCCATGCTCCGGCTGTCGCTCGGCGCCGACGAGCACGAGCTGCCCCTGAGGCAGGGTCGCGCCATCGGCTGGTTGACCGAGGCGCTCGAGCCGCTCCGCGCGGACGTCGGCGACGACGCCGTCCATCGGCTCGCGGTGGCCCTGCGCAGCGTCTGCGGCATCGAGACGCGGGTGTGGTTGGGCGATGTCGCCGGCCTTGCTGGCGAGGACATCCGGGACCTGCAGCTGTGGCTGGCCCGAGCCGTGCTCGCGCGGTCCCTCGACGTACCTCCGCCGACCGGTTGACGGGGCGTTGCCCACTCGCCACCGCCCGAGTGGCGCACAATGCGGAACGTGAGCGAACCGTCCACGGAGGCAATCGCCCCGGACGTACGGACCGCCGTCCGGCTGGGCTGGGCCGTGGCCGAGCTGCGCGGACGGTCGTGGCCCGAGGGTTCCCGGCCCGCCACGTCGTCGCTGCCACCACGACCGGAGCACACGCTGCCGCTGCGGTCGCAGCGTGGGTACGCCGCGTCCCAGCGGTCCGCGGTGCACACCCTCGCGACGCTGGCGACCCGGCTCGGGATCCCGGCCGACGACGCCCACGCCGCACTGGCCCCGGAGAACGACTGGCCGGCCATGGCGACGTACTTCTTCGACTTCGACGCCCGCATCCAGGACTCGCTGGCCTCCCGTGACGAGGCGGCGGCCAACGGCTACCTGCTCGCCCGCGGCCTGGCCGAGTGCTACTGGGGGCTCGGGCCCGACGAGAGCTGGACCGAAGGCACCGAGCAGACCGGCGTCTCGCTGCAGTTCCTGTTCGGCGCCGACCGACGGCGCGAGCTGACCCGGATGCTCGGCCGGCTCGGGTCCGGGCAGATGCACCCGCTCAGCGCCTCCGCGATCTCGGGGAGCATCGAGGCCTGGGGCCGGGTCGCCGCCGACGACGCCTGGGCACACACCCCGGACCTGCGTGAGCAGCTCTACGAGCAGACCCGGCGGTGGTACCAGCTGCTCGTCCTCGACCAGGACCCCACCACGATGGTGAAGCCGTACGCGAAGCTCAGCTCGCCGCACAACTTCTTCCGCTTCATGCGGCTCTACCGGCTCCAGATCATCCTCGGCATCATCGCCCTCTGCCTGATCGTCGCCTTCTTCGCCTTCCGCGGGCAGGCCACGAGTGAGTGGATCCCGTCCCTCGTCGGGATCCTCGGCGTCGGCGGCGCCGTCCTCACCGGCGTCCTCACCCGCGCCAAGGACACCGCCGAACGCCTCGCCACCCGGATGCGCCAGGACGCCTACACCGACCTGGTCGCGGTCGCCCTCACGTCCGTGCCGCCGTACCCCGGCACGGCAAAACCCGGCGACCGGGTCGAGAACGCCGTGCGTCGCCGCCGGCTGACACCGGCCACGGCGCCACCACCTGACTGACACCTGTCACAACCGCGGCCCGCCGTTCGTCCTACCGTGTGAGAGCGGATCGACATCGGGTCGACCGCCCGACGACCGGAAGGGTCCGCCATGCCTCCCAAGAAGAAGTCCGACGGGTTCAGCGCCGAGGAGCGCGCCGCCATGAAGGAGCGCGCCGAGGAGCTGCGTGCCGAGGGCAAGAAGGGGGCGAAGAAGGCCGACGGTCTGCAAGCCGTCCTCGACGCGATCGAGAAGATGGCGCCCGAGGACCGGGCGATCGCCGAGCGGCTGCACGTGGTCGTGACCACCAACGCCCCGCAGCTCGCGCCGAAGACCTGGTACGGCATGCCGGCGTACGCCGACGAGGACGGCAAGGTCGTCCTCTTCTTCCAGGACGCGGGCAAGTTCAAGTACCGCTACTCGACCCTCGGCTTCCAGGACGCCGCCCACCTCGACGAGGGGGACATGTGGGCCGCGTCGTACGCCCTGCTGAAGTGGACCCCGAAGGTGGAGAAGCAGGTCGTCGCCCTGGTGAGGTCGGCCGTCGCCTGACGGTCAGCGGGTGGCCACGGCCTCCCGCGCCGCGGCCGCGTTGCGGTTCGTCTGGCGCTCCGCCGACACGACGACCGCCACGGCCCCGACCACGATCGCGCCGCCGACCAGGATCGCCCAGGTGACCGACTCCGAGAGGATCAGCCAGCCGAGGAACACGGCCACGACCGGGTTCACGTAGGCGTAGGTGGCGACGAGCGAGATCGGCGCGACGCTGAGCACCCACACGTACGCCGTGAAGGCGACCACCGAGCCGAAGGTGACGAGGTACGCCCAGGCCAGCCACGCGTCGAGCGGCGCCGAGGTGGGCAGCAGGTGCTCACCACGGACGGCGGCGAAGAGCAGCAGCCAGACGGAGCCGAACAGCATCTCGTAGACGGTCAGGACGAAGGCGTCCTTCGGCAGCGTCAGCCGCGGCGTCGACCACGACCCGAACGACCAGAACACCGTGGCACCCATGATGATCAGGCAGGCGCTGACCGCCACGTCGCCCTCGATGCCCTGCGAGCCGATGAGCAGCACGAGGCCGGCGAAGCCCAACAGCACGCCGAACAGCGTCCGTCGGCTGGGTCGGTCGCCGGAGAGCCGCCGGTAGACGATCACCCAGAGCGGGACCGCCGCCACGAGCAGCGCGGCGATGCCCGACGGTGCTCCCTGGTGCTCACCCACCGAGACCAGGCCGTTGCCCAGCGCAGGCAGGAGCAGCCCGAGCGCCGCGCAGCCCACCAGCTCCCGTCGCGTCGCGCGCAGCCGCCCGACGCCGCCGCGGGCGGCCAGGATCGCGGCGAGGAGGAGGCCGGCCACGAGGTACCGCCAGCTGGCCGACGCCATCGGAGGGAGGTCCTCGACCATCACGCGGATCGCCAGGTAGGTCGAGCCCCACACGACGTAGACGATGCCGAGCGCGACCGCGACGAGCCACGCCGCCGGTGGCACGGCCACCGAGGGTGTCATCGGCAAACGGTCGTTTTGCTCCTTCACCCCGCCATGCTAGGCGGGTGGGAGTGCTGTTGACCTGCCGGTTTTCGGACACCGAGCACCGATTTCCCGCCCTTCTGCCACCCCGACCCGGGCACTAGGTTGGCGGGCGAGCCGGACGGGGAGGTCGCAGCAGTGGCGAACAGCAAGCAGGCCCTGCCGCTCCGCTCCAAGGTCAACGCGGCGATGAGGGCGGCGTACGTCGCCCTGTACGGCCAGCTCGGCCGCCAGCGGCCCGCGTGGGGCACCGAGGCGAGTGCGCCCCTCGACGCCTGGACCACGGCACAGGTCCTCGACCTCGAGATGCCCGACAGCCTGCGCCTGACCGAGCAGCGCGCAGGCGGGATGGCGTGGCTGGAGTCCAAGCAGAACGCCAACGGGTCGTGGACCGGGCAGCTGTTCCGCAAGGCGAACGGCGACGTGCCGGCCACGGCCCACGCGCTGCTGGCGATGCACGACTTCGGGGACGGCTTCTCCGCGAGCACCCTGAGCGGCTACGACTGGCTGGTCCACACGTGCGACCGAGGCTGGATGGCGGCGCCGGTGTCGCCCCGACCCGCGGACGCGGAGAGCCGGCACTACGCCACGGCGTACGCGATCCGGGCCCTGCTCCGCGCTCCTCGCAGCACCGCCACGTCGATCGCCGTCCACGAGGGGCTCGAGGCCCTGCTGGCGAACCGCACGGCCGACGGCGTCTGGGGCTACAGCAGGCACGGACCCTCGGACGTCACGTTCACGTGCTTCGTGCTGCACGCGTTCGTGGAGGCGCAGGAGCTGTGGGGGATCTCCTCCGACGGCCTCGACCTCGAGCACGCGACGGCCTGGCTCGGCGGACAACGGCAGGAGAGCGGCTACTGGCGGGACTGGCAGGGCATCGAGCACAGCCCGGAGGCGACGGCGTACGCCCTCCTGGTGCTGGCCAAACTAGATGGGCTCGACGGGCTCGACGGGCTCGACGGCATCGACACGGCCGCGCGACGTCAGAGCCTCCTCGCCCTGCTCGCTCTCCAGCACGACGGGCTCTGGACGCTCGACGATGGCGGCGGCGGTACCTGGGTGACCGCCACCGTCGTCGCCTGCCTGGCGGCGGCGGGCTACGGCGACCTCGATGTGAAGAGCGTGCCCAAGGCGAGGCGCCCCGACGAGAGCGTGGCGCTCTACACGAACCCCACGGTCGTCGACCTCCACGACATCCCCCGCACGCGCGTGCTCGACCACACCATGCACCGGGCGCTGGAGGACTACGTCGCGCGCCGGATCCCCGACGAGGAGCTCACCGACGTGATGGCCGACGGGGGCTTCGTCGACGTGCACGGCATCTACCCGGGCCACGCCTACGGCGCCCTGCGCGACCACGGTTACAAGTCGCTGCGCCGCCTCCCCGACCTCGCGCGGACGAAGACCAAGCCGTTCAACAGCATCCGGCCGGAGTACTGGCTCTGCAAGGACGCGCAGGGCCGTCGCGGCCTCGTCCTCGCGGTGACGCCCGGCGAGGACTACGTCCGGCACTACGGCGCGATCCTGCGGCACGCGATGTGGAACCGGAGCGTGCTCGGCGAGGAGATGCTGACGATCCAGCGCTACCCCAAGGCCGAGCAGTCCATCGCCGGCTGGACCCACCTGCCGACGGACAGGCTCGCCGCCGGCGGCATCGTCACCCTGGGGTACGTCGAGCCGGTCCTGGAGGGCGCGAAGGACGCCGGTCTGAGCACGCGGCGGCTCTTCGACAGCAAGTACTACTCGCTGTTCCAGGTCTCCCAGAGGCGGCAGCCGCTGTTCCAGGTGCTCGGCGCCAAGTACTCCTACTGGGGCTCGATCTCCTACCACCTCACCAGCGCGCTGTACGCCGCCGGCATCCGTGAGGTCATCTACTTCGGCAAGCTCGGCACGATGACCAGCGACGACGACCTCTACACGCGCGTGTTCTCGCCGAGCCGGTTCGGGCTGATGCGTCACGACAGCCTCGAGGTCACCGTCGACCTGCCCACGCCGCCGCTGCTCCGCCGCTTCCCGGACCTCGACACCGGCCTCCACGTCTCGGTCCCCACCGTGCTCGAGGAGGACTACCTCCAGCGCCGGAGAGCGACCGACCTCGGCGCCGCCTCGATCGACAACGAGATCGCACACATGGCGCGGGCAGCAGCCGTGTACGGCGGCGACTTCAGCGCCGCGCACTTCGCCACCGACTACGTCCGCTCCCCCGGTGAGCGCAACGCGCCCACGTCCCACGACCTCGCGAGCAACCGCGGGGCCCTGGAGGCGAACCGGAAGAAGGCGATCCAGCAGCAGATCGTTCGGCACGTTCTCCTGCCGTACCTCACCGGGTCATGACAACCTCGTGACATGACCCCCCTTCGCATCGGCCTCGTCGGCGCCGGCGCACACGCCGCCGAGGTCATCATCCCCACCCTGATGAGCACGCCCGGCGTCCAGCTGGCCGCGATCTGCTCGCGCGGCTCCTCCGCCGGCGAGCTCGCGGCAGCGTGGGGCGTCGAGGGCGTCCAGGCCGAGGTCGAGGAGTTCCTCAAGGTCGGCGAGTTCGACGCCGCGGTCCTCTGCTCGACACCGGCCGCCCACGAGGCCGCGCTGGCCGTCGCCCCCGAGTACGGCGTCTCGCTCTTCGTCGAGAACCCGCCCGCGTTCGGCGCCGCGGCGATCCGCCGCTTCGCCCAGGACAACGCCGCCCGGCCGAAGCCGGTCACGTCGTTCGTCGACGCCCACCTCAGGTACGCCGCGATGTCGCGCGTCGCCCTCGAGCACATCACCGCGCACGGCCGCGTCATGCACGTCGCGATGGACTGCCACACCGACGAGCCGCGCACCACCGTCTGGGACCGCGACCTGCTCGACAGCTTCCTGCTGTCGTCCGGCATCCAGCCGCTGGGAGTGATGGCCGAGCTGCTCGGCTGGCCGGCCGCCGACACCCTCACCAGCGCCGAGGTCACCCAGACGCGCAAGGACGACATCTTCGTCACCGCCGACTTCACGACCCGGACCACCCGCGGCTCCTTGCGGATGTCCAACACCCGCAACCGGTTCGCGTTCGAGACCACGGTGACGTGCGCGGACGGCTGGTCGGTGAGCTGGACCCTCGACGAGGTCGTCGTCTACCGGCCCGGCGCCCCCGAGGAGCCGCGCCAGACCTGCAGCCCGCTGCTGTTCGGCGGCGAGAAGGCGGGGTACTCCGCCGCCGTCCGCGAGTTCCGCGACGCCTGCCTCGGCAAGGCCGAGAGCCGGTCCACCGTCGAGCAGAACCTGGTCGTCATGGAGTGGATCGAGCGGCTGCGGGCCTAGCGCCGGTCAGGGCCCTGTGAAGGCCGCGAGCATCCCGGCGTACTTGGCCGGGTCGGTCAGCTCGCCCTCGTGGATCGGCAGGTAGGCCTCGGGACGGACGGCCTTCACGTAGTCGACGGCCTCGGCCAGCTTGAGCCACGGGCCGTCGATCGGGACGGCCAGGGTGTGCACCGGACGGTCGGGCACGTGCAGCGAGTCGCCGGGGTGCAGGAGCTCGCCGTCGCCGACCAGGTACGCGAGGTTCGGGCAGCCGGGGACGTCGCCGTACACCGGGGCGTGCGGTGCCGCCGAGGACGTCGACCCGCTCGCCGAGGTCGAGGGTCTCGCCGGGGTGCGCGACCCGGACGGCGTCGAGGTCGGCGAAGCGGGCGGCCGTCAGCTCGTCCAGGACGAGCGTGGCGCCGGGGTTCGTCGCGAGCAGGGCCCGGACGGCCGCGTCGTCCACGTGGTCGGGATGCTCGTGGGTGACCAGGACGGCGTCGAGGTCGCGCAGGTCGGCGAAGCCCGTCGACAGCGTGCCCGGGTCGATGAGGAGGCGGGCCCGGTCGGTCTCGACGAGGAGGCACGCATGGCCGAGGTGGGTGACGTCCATCAGGTGGGGCCCTTCACGAAGCGTTGGGTGATCTCGCCGATCCCGTCGAAGCGGCTGACGAGCGTCTCGCCGGGCTGGAGGAAGCGGGGTGGTGAGAGCCGGTTGCCGACGCCCTCGGGCGTGCCGGTGAAGATCAGGTCGCCGGGGAGCAGCTCGCACACCGACGACAGGTGCGCCACGAGCCGCGGGACCGAGAAGATCAGGTCGGCCGTCCGGCCGGACTGGAGCGGCTCCCCGTCGAGGGTCGAGGCGAAGGCGATGTCGTCCGGATCGGGGAGCTCGTCCGGGGTCACGATCCAGGGCCCGGTCGGTCCGAACCCGTCGTGCGACTTGCCGAGCGAGAACTGGGCCGGCCTTCCACTGAGCTGAAGCAGGCGTTCGGAGAGGTCCTGGCCGCCCGTGACCCCGGCGAGCGCATCCCACGCGTCGGCCTCGGCGATGTGCCGACCGCCCTTGCCCACGACGGCGACGACCTCGATCTCCCAGTCCACGTTGCCTGCCGGCAGCGCGACCGTGGTGTCGGGGCCGGTGATGCTGGACGGGTACTTCGTGAAGACCAGCGGGAGCTCGGGCAACGTGTAGCCCGCCTCGGCCGCATGAGGCGCGTAGTTGAGCGCGATCGCGAACACCTGCCGGGGATCGGGGATCGGCGCCTCCAGGTCGGCGGGGTCGAAGGCGAACCAGTCGCCACCAGAGGGACGGGGAGTGGCCAGGTGGTCGCGGAGGGACGATCCGAGGTCGCGCGCTCGCTCGCCGTCGATCTCGACGGCGCGTCCTCGCAGTGTTCCGAGCCTCACGCGTAGAGGTCCATCGCGTACGGCGGGGTGTCGTGCGCCGCGGACCACGGGACGATCGTGTTGCGCAGCAGGCCGACGTCCGCGATCTCGGCCTCGACGACATCGCCGGGCTGGAGGTAGAAGTCGAACGGGTTGGGCTGGATCGCCGCGACACCGCTGATGGTGCCGGTCGTGATCAGGTCGCCGGCCGAGTAGCCCTGTGGCGAGTGGTAGGCGACCAGGTGCGGGATCGAGATCAGCATGTCGTCGGTGTTGCCGCGCTGGCGGACCTCGCCGTTGACGCGCAGCTCCATGGCCAGCGCCTGCGGGTCCGGGATCTCGTCGGCCGTGACGATCCACGGTCCGATGGGGCAGAACGTGTCGATGCCCTTGGAGAAGCTGAACACCCCCGACTGCATCTCGCGGCGCTGGATGTCGCGGGCGGTGATGTCGTTGAAGACGGTGTAGCCGGCGACGTACCGCTCCGCCGCCTCGTCGGCGTCGAACCACTTGCCGGTGCGGCCGACCACGATGGCCAGCTCGAGCTCGTAGTCGAGCTCCTTGGTCAGCCCCTCCGGATAGACGATGTCGTCCTCGGGCCCGACGATCGCGTCGACGTTCTGGAAGAACACGATCCCCTTGTGCACGGGGTGCGACCAGTCGACGGCCGCGAGCTCCTCGTGGTGGGCGGCGAAGTTGCCGGCCGTGTGGAAGAACTTCTTGGGCGTGATCGGGGCGCGCAGGCGTACGTCGGCCAGCGCGAGTCGCTCGCCGGTCTCGACCACCTCCCCGCCGCGCTCGAACCACTCCCGCGTGCTCGGCACGTCGAGCTCGATGACGGTCTCGTCCTCGAGCTCCAGACGTCCCACACGCCCGCCATCGAACGTCACCAGCTTCATGTCGTCTCCTCGTCCCACGACCGCTCGAGTCCGTGGACCAGCGCGACCATCGCGTCGTGCCGCGGCGTGGCTACGCCGGCGGCTCGTCCCTGGGCGGCGATGCCGCCGTTGAGGACGTCGATCTCGGTGCGGCGCCGGGCCAGCACGTCCTGGAGCATGCTCGGCTTGTGGTGGTAGGCGACCTCGATGGCCTCCTCCACCAGGGCGGCCGGGTCCTTCGCCGTCTCGATGCCGAGCGCCTCGCAGACCTCGAGCGCCTCGGCCATGAGGGCGTCGACCTCCGCGCGCAGCGCCGGGTCCTCGCACACCGGGCCCACGGGGAGGCCGGTGAGAGCGGAGAGCGGGCTGGTGGCGGAGTTGAAGACGACCTTGTCCCACTGGGGTCCGCGGGCGTCGACCATGGCGTGGCACGGCAAGCCGGCGCGGGTCAGCAGGTCCGAGAGGGCCACGACCTCGCCCATCGAGGCCGGCTTCGGCTCGAACGGACCGAGCCAGGTGTCACCGGGGGCGTCGAGCCGGACGACGCCCGGTTCCGTGACCGCACCGGCAGGGAGGATCGTGCCGCGGATGACGCGCGGCACCAGCTCGGCGACGACCTCCTCGTTGCCCAGCCCGTTCTGCACGCTGGCCACCGCCGCGTCGGCGAAGACGTCGGCGCAGGCCGCCACGGCCGCGCGGGTGTGCTCGGCCTTGGTGGCGACGATGCCGAAGTCGCAGGGTGGTACCTCGGAGGGGTTCGTCGTGGCGTGGACGGTCGCGGTGAGCTCCGCGCGCCCGGTCACTCGCAGGCCGTGCGCGTTGATGGCGTCGACGTGGGCGGCGTACGGGTCGACGGCCCAGACCTCGACGTCGTCGAGGCGGGCGAGGTGGGCGGCGTACAGGCTGCCGATCGCGCCGCAGCCGACGACGCAGACGCGGACGGTCATGAGCGCTCGGCCAGGACGGCGGCGGCGAGCTCGGCGCACCGGAACGGTGCGGGTCCACCGACGCCGAGACCCGCGACGACGCGTCCGTCGACCCGCACGGGCAGGCCGCCGGACAGCGCGGAGACGCGTACGGGAAGGAGGTGGTCGGCCGCGGGAAGCCGCTCGGCCAGGTCGCCGCTGGGTGCGTGGAACAGCGCCGCCGCCGCCGCGACGGCCTCGGCGACGTAGGCGCCGCTGGTCGGGGCGTCGTCCATCGCGTCGTGCTGCATCGGCTCGCCGCGCCGGTCGACGACGCAGACCGAGACGGCGAGGCCCTGCGCCCGCGGCCCGGGCGATCACCGCGTCCGCGAGCCCGCGGGCCCAGTCGAGGT
Organism: uncultured Actinomycetota bacterium; assembly: GCA_963708915.1. Classification (GTDB taxonomy): domain Bacteria; phylum Actinomycetota; class Actinomycetes; order Propionibacteriales; family Nocardioidaceae; genus Nocardioides. The sequence continues at coordinate 1,842,222 of CAVPUJ010000001.1, read as the reverse complement.
CGGCCTGCTGCGTGGACGGTCGGGGCGGCCGACATGCCCACGCCCGCAGGCGGCTCGTCGCGCCAGGCACCGAACGCCGCGGTCCAGCGGGCGAGGTCGTCGCCGTGCTGGCCGACGTACTCCTGCTCGAGCGCGTAGGCGATGAGGAGGTCCTCGGGGTTGGCGGGCCGGCCGTCGGCCAGCATCATCTCGGCGTCGAGGCCCGGCGGGATGAACGGGCTGACGGTGGCTCCCGACGCCGCGATGCCGGCCACGATCGCGGCCGTCGCGGCGGACGGGCATGCCACCGGCGCCCGGGAACGCCGACTCGGGCGAGATGAGCGGGAAGCCGGCTGCGACCGCGGGCGCGATGACGCCGAGGCGGTGCAGGTGCTCGGTGCTGGGGATGCGCTGGGTGGCCGCGATCCAGGCCTTGGAACGGGCGCGGCCCATGCCGCCGGCGCCGCCGTCGTCCATCCGCGAGCCGGTGATCAGCGCGCCGCTCGCGCCGACCACGACGATGCCGCCGGACGAGGCCGAGCTGCTCGGCCTTCTCGACCGCGCGGCGGACGAGAGCGCGGGCCGACTCGAGGTCGAGGTCCTCGACGTCTCATGCGCCGACCATGTTGTAGCCGCCGTCGGCGACGAGGTACCCGCCCGTCATGTGGGACGCGTCGTCGGTGGCGAGGAACAGGGCGGTGCCCGCCAGCTCGTCCGGGCCGGGGATCCGCTTCATCGGCGTCAGGGAGCGGAGCTGGTCGCCGCGGCCCTCCTGCCAGTCCTTGCGGCCGAGCGTGGCCTCGGTCTCGATGAAGCCGGGGGCGAAGACGTTGACCCGCACGGTGGGGGCGAAGGCATGGGCGTAGGACTTGGTGAGGCCGAGGATCCCGTACTTCGCCGCGGCGTACTGCGGGGCCCGGGCGCTGCCGCGGACGATCACCGTCGAGCCGATGTTGACGATCGAGCCCCAGCCCTGGTCGAGCATCCGCGAGCCGAACTCGTGCGTGCACGCCATCGTGCCCTTGATGTCGACGGCAAGCACGTGGTCGACGGACTCCTCGCTCAGGTCGCGCCACGACATCTGCTCGCGCGCCACGTCACCGACGTTGTTGATCACGGCGTCGACCCCGCCGAGGTCCTCGAACGCCTGCTGGGCGAACGCCTTCACGCTCGCCCACTCGGCGATGTCGGCCTGGAAGAACGCGGTGGCGGCGCCGGCCGCCTCGACCCGTCGTGCCGTCTCCTCGGCACCCTTGCGGGACGAGCGGTAGTGGATGCCGACCGCCTTGGCGCCCTCCTGGGCGGCGCGGAGGGCGATGGCCGCGCCGAACCCGGTGCCGGCTCCGGTGACGACGACGGTGCGCCCCTCGAAGCGGCGCGGGATCGGGACGGGGCGAGGGTGGGTCACGATCCCCCACTCTGTCCCCGCCCGGCGTGGCCGGGAAGGCGGCTGTGGTGATGCTCGCTATCGGTTCGCCCGATGATCCGCCCGATAATCCTCGGGTGACCGACCTCAGCCGCTACGCCGACTTCCTCTCGTTCCTCGACGAGCAGCACGCCGCCGACCCCGACCTGCGGGCGGCGTGGGTGGGCGGCTCGGCGGCCACGGGAGGGTACGACGAGTGGTCCGACCTCGACGTCGAGGTGCTGTGCACGCCAGGGACGTACCTCGACGTCTACCGGCGCCTGCTCGCGGCGATCCGCGAGCGGTTCGCGCCGCCGGACGTGTGGGAGCTCCTGGAGTCGACGTACCCCGACGGGCGCCAGTGCTTCGTCGCCCTGGACCCGTCGCCCGGTGCCCTGGCGGCGCCGACCCGGCTGGTCGACTTCGTGGTCTGGGAGACGACCGACGAGCACCGGCACAAGGACGTACGCCGGCACGGCTCGCCCATCGTCCTCTTCGACCCGGACGCGCTCGTCGTCGAGCGCCACGACGACGAGGAGGACAGGAGGCGAGCGATCGAGGAGTCGGTGGCGCAGGTCCGCGCGCAGCGACCGTTCGGCGAGTGGTTGGTGAACCGGGCCATCGAGCGCGGTCACCGGCCGGAGGCGGTGTCGCTGTACCTGCGCTTCGCGCTGCAGCCGGCCGTCTACCTGGTGCGGGTGCGCGACTGCTACGCCCGCCACAACTTCGGCCTGCGCTATCTCGACACGGACATCGACCCCGGGGACGCCGCGCGCGTGGACGCGCTGCTCCCCGGGGTCGAGCGGCTGCGCGAGCTGTCCGACGAGTGCTTCGCCTGGCAGGACGAGCTGCTCGCGTCCGCTGGTTGAGGAGGGACGAAGTCCCGTCACGAAACCGCCACCGTCAAGGTGCGCTGCGCCTCGAGGAAGGCGAGCCGGGCGAGGCGGGCGCTCGCGCGGTGTAGGTACGCCTCGCGCGCTGATGCTCGGTATCACCATCCGCGCGTTCCGCGAGCGGCCCGGATCGCGTTGGCTGGTCCCATGACCGAACGCAGCTTCCCGCCCGGCTTCCTCTGGGGTGCCGCCCACGCCGGCCACCAGGTCGAGGGCAACAACGACAACAGCGACACCTGGTTCGCCGAGAACGTCACGCCCACGGTGTTCAAGGAGCCGTCGGGCAGGGCGGTGAACAACTACGAGCTGTGGGCCGAGGACATCGACCTGGCGAAGGGCCTGGGGCTCAACGCCTACCGCTTCTCGGTCGAGTGGGCCCGGGTCGAGCCGGTGGAGGGCAAGTTCTCCGACGAGGAGCTCGACCACTACGAGGCGATCGTCGACCGCTGCGTCGAGCTCGGCCTGGCGCCCGTGGTCACCCTCAACCACTTCACGGCCCCCCACTGGTTCGCGATGAGGAGCGGCTGGCTCGACCCCGAGGCGCCCGCCCTCTTCGCCCGCTACTGCGACAAGGTCGTCGAGCGGTTCGGCGACCGGATCGCGTACGCCGTCACGCTGAACGAGCCGAACCTCGCCCACCTGTTGACCTGGTTCCCGCTGCCCGACTTCATCAAGGAGCTCGACCGGGCCACGCTGGCCGCGGCGAGCGAGGCCGCCGGCGTGCCGGCGTACCGGCTGGCGAACGTCGCGCTCCCCGAGGAGATGGACGCCCTCGAGGACGGGATGGCCGCCGGGCACGTGGCCGCGCGGGCCGCCATCAAGGCTCGTCGCCCGGAGCTGCCGGTCGGCTTCTCGCTCGCGATCATGGACGACGTCGTGGTCGGCGACGACCCGTCGGTGCGCGACCGCAAGCGGGCCGAGGTCTACCAGCGGTGGCTCGAGCTCGCCCGGGACGACGACTTCCTCGGCGTGCAGAACTACGAGCAGGTGCCCTTCGACGCCAACGGCGTGGTGCCGCCCTCGGAGGACGCGACGAAGAACCTGATGGGCACGGAGGTCGAGCCGCGCTCCCTGGCGGGTGCGGTGCGCTACGGCCACGAGGTCGCCGGCGTCCCCGTGCTGGTGACCGAGCACGGCATGGGCACGCCCGACGACGCCCTGCGCGCCGCGTTCATCGAGCCGTCCCTGCGCGGGCTGCTCGACGTGATCGACGAGGGCGTCCCGGTGCTGGGCTACTGCCACTGGTCGCTGCTCGACAACTTCGAGTGGATCTTCGGCTACGACTTCCAGTACGGGCTGCACGAGGTCGACCGCACGACCTTCGTGCGCACCGCCAAGCCGAGCGCCGAGGTGTACGCCGCGATCGTGCGGGCCGGCGCCGTGTCGAGCTGAGGCTCGGCCTGAGACTCAGGCGGCGCGCGTCACCCGGAGGCGGGCGACCAGGCGGCGCAGCGGAGTCTCGACGCGACGCGGCCGGGAGATCGGCAGCAGGTGGGTCTTGCCCTCGCGCTCGGCGATCAACCGGATCGCCTCGTCGTCGTAGGCCACGGCCAGCTGCTCGGCCCGCGCCACGTCGTTCTGCTCGACGGCGGTGTTGACCGCCGTGACGTAGGAGTCGTGCAGGACGTTGAGCTCGTCGACCAGTCGCATGAGACCAGCATGACCCAGGATTGGAACGATCCAAAGACCTCGGGCATGTGACCTTGCTCCCGTGCCAGGCTGTGCCCATGGGGGACTACGAGATCCGCACGCTGACCAGCGAGACCTGGCCGGCGTACGCCGCGTTGATCGAGAAGCACCACGGCATCTTCGGCGGGTGCTGGGACACCTACTTCCACTCCTTGGAACGCGACCCGGACCGCACCTACGACAGCAACCGCGCGCTCAAGTGCCGTCTGGTCGAGGAGGGCCGTGCGCACGCCGCCGTGGTCTTCGACGGCGACGTGGCGGTCGGCTGGTGCCAGTACGGGTCACCCGACGAGCTGCCGAACATCCACCACCGCAAGCAGTACCTCGCGGAGGCCGACGTCCTGCCCGACTACCGGCTGACGTGCATCTTCGTCGACCGCGACCACCGGCGGCAGGGCGTGACCTCGCTGGCCATCCGAGGCGCGCTCGACCTGATCGCGGCCGCCGGGGGCGGTGTGGTCGAGGGGTACCCCCACGAGAAGCCGACCAAGAAGGTCTCGTCGTCGTTCCTCTACAACGCCACCCGACCGGTCTACGAGCGGATGGGCTTCGAGTACGTCCGGCCCAAGGGCCTCAAGAACTGCGTCATGCGGATCGTCGTCACCCCCCGATGAGCCCGGCCGCCCGCGAGATCGCCATCCGACGCTGGTCGCTCGAGATGGGCGAGCCGCTGTCCGGCGGCCACCGGTCGGACGTGTACGCCGTCCGTCGTCCCGGCGGGTTCGCGGCCGTGCTCAAGGTGTGCGCCTCGACCCGTGACGCGGCGGACGAGGCCGCCGCGCTGGGCGCGTGGGCGTCCACGGAGGTGGCGGTCAGGCTGCTGGACGCCGACCTCCGCGCCGGCGCGCTGCTGCTCGAGCGGCTCGTCCCCGGCACGCCGTTGCCGCCGGGCGACTCCGGTCCCGCGACCGAGGTCCTCGCGGCCCTGCACGCCACGCCTCTGCCGCAGTACGCGTTCCGCGAGCTGGCGGGCAGCTTCCCCGACCACGAACGTGAGGTACGAGCGGACCTGACCCACGAACGGCGTGCCCGCGGCGAGCCCGACCGCGCCCGAGAGGCCGAACGGCTGCTGCCCGCCGCCGGCCGGCTGATGGAGGGGCTGGCCGTCACCGCCCAGAGCCGGGTGCTGCTGCACGGCGACTTCCTCACCAAGAACCTGCTCGCGTCCGGGGACGGTTACCGGGTGGTCGACCCGATGCCTCGGCTCGGCGACCCGGCCGCGGACGTGGGGATGTTCGCGCACGACCAACCGACCGCCTCGATCCTCGACACGGCGGCCGAGCTGGCCGGTGCCATGTCCGTCGACGTCGACCGAGCCGTCTCGTGGGCCGTGGTGTGGACCGTCATGGTCGCCGCGCAAGCCTGGAGGGCGGACCAGGCGGACCTGGACGCGCTCGTGGTGTCGCCGACGTTCCAGCGGCTCCTCTAGCTGCAGGACACCGTCGCATCGTCCATCGGCATGGACCAGGCGGGGCACCCGTTCTCGCCGGGGGGCGGCACGGGCATGACCAGCTCGGGGTCGGTACCGATCTCGACGAGATCGCCGACGGGCGTGCTGAAGGCGGCGCTGGCCGGGTCGCGGTCGGTGGCGGCGACGCGCTCGCTCACGTAGGTGATCAGGGTCTCGGACTTGATGACCTTGATGCTGCGCTCGAAGGTGAGCTGGTCGAGCGGCACGTCGTCGAGCCGGTCGCGGCGGACGACCTTCGAGAAGCCCGTGTCGGTGCCGAGCAACGTCTGCGGCTTGATCGCCCAGAGCTTGCTGATCACCACGTCGCCGTCGGCGGTGCGCTCGACGGAGCAGTCGAGGTAGATGCCCTCGGCCAGTCCGTCCTGGCAGTAGCGCTCGGGGTCGCCCTCGGCCTCGCTCTTGGCGTGCGTGATGGAGAGGTCGTACCCGTGCGCCTCGGTGCCGAAGGACACCGCCAGCGAGCTGGCCTTGTCCCAGTACTCCTCGGGCAGGTCCTGGGCCTGGGCGTCGGTGGCGCCGAACGTGGACGGCCCGAGGTCCGGCACCGAGCGCTCGAGCACGGCGCGGGCGTGCGCGTCCATCAGCTCCGGCATCGCGTGGGCGTCGTACACCGCCAGCGCGGCCGTGCTTGCCGGGTCCATCGCCGTGTCCGGGCCGTCGCTCCCGCCGAGACGCGGGGCGACGACCGCGGCGGCGAGGACGAGAACGGCCAGCGACGCGCCGCCCGTCACGAGACGACGGGTACGCAGCCGGCGCCGGCCGCTCGCGAGGGCGGGCAGAGCCAGCGGGGTCGGGGGCTCGTCGTGGGACACGTGGTCGCGCAGGAGCTCGGCGAGGTCGTGGTCGGTCATCGGTCCTCCACAGGGGCTAGGTCGGGCAGGTGGCGGCGCAGGGTGTCGAGCGCGCGAGCGGTCTGGCTCTTGACGGTGCCCTCGGCGACGCCGAGGAGGTCGGCGACCTCAGCGACGGACAGGTCGTCGAGGAACCGCAGTGCGACGATCGCCCGCTGCCGCGGGGGCAGCAGGTCGAGCGTCTGGCCGAGGTCGAGCTGCTCGTCCCCGGCCTGCACCGGGCGCTCCGGGACGATGTCCGTCGCCGTCTCCGGCCGCTTGCGGCGCAGGAAGCTGAGGCACTCGTTGACCACGATGCGGCGCGCGTAGGCCAGCCGGGTCTCCGGCCGCGTGCGCCGCCACACGACGTACAGCTTGGCCATCCCCTGCTGGGTCAGGTCCTCGGCGAGGTGCCAGTCGTGGACGACGAGGTACGCCGTGCGCCGCAGCCCGGCCGCGTGCGCGGCGAAGAACTCGGTGAACTCCTGCTCGCGTGCCCTCACACCACTCCTACGCGTCCGACCTCGTCCGAGGTTGCCACGTCAGGCAATGGTGTTGCTCAGGGTCCCGATTCCTTCGATGGACAGGGTCACCCGGTCGCCGACCTGGAGCGGCGGTGGCGTCTGCTCGCCGCGCCGGCCCCAGAGCTCGGCCAGGCAGCCCCCACCACCGGTGGTGCCGGAGGCCAGGAGGTCGCCGGGCTTCACGACGGAGTCGCGGGCGGCGTACGCCAGCATCTCGGGGAACGTCCAGTGCATGTGCGAGAGCCGGTCGTGGCCGATGAGCTGGTCGTTGACGTACGCCCGACAGTCGAGGTCGAGGAAGCCGGCGGCGTCGAGGTACGGGGCGAGCTCGTCGGCCGTGACGATCCAGGGGCCGACGGACGTCGCGAAGTCCTTGCCCTTGGCGGGGCCGAGCCCGACCTTCATCTCGCGGGACTGGATGTCGCGGGCCGACCAGTCGTTGACGATCGTGTAGCCGAAGATCTCGAGGTCCGGGCCGGCGACGGCGCCGACCTCCATCTCGTAGTCGAGGGCGTTGGTCAGGGTCGGCTTGGGGACGGCTGCGCCCGGCCCGTAGAGGGCGTGCGGGTTGGTGAAGTAGAAGGTCGGCGCGTCGTACCACGCCTCCGGCACGCCGGACGCCCCGTCGACGCTGCGTCGTACGCCTTCGACGTGCGACTCGAAGGTGACGAAGTCGCGGACGCTGGACGGGAGGTACGGCAGCTCGAGCTCATCCGGGCCGAACGGGACGGGATTCCCACGAACTGCAGTGCTTCCGTGCTCGAGGGCCCGCTCCAGGCCCATCGCCACGAGTTCGTCGACGGTGAGGCCGTCGGGCAGCAGGTACGCCGCGTCGTCGGTCAGCACGGCGCCGCCGGCGGGAAGGGAGCCGAACCTCATGCGGGCGGCCGGATGGCGTCGGCGATGCCCTTGTGGGAGACGTGCGCGGTCAGGCCACCGTCGACCGCGATCTCGGCGCCGTTGAGGTACGCCGACCCGTCGGACATCAGGAAGGTGATGAGCGGGGCGATGTCGTCGACGGTCCCGGTGCGGCCCAGGGGGATCTCGGCGAGGGCGGCCTCGCGGAAGGCCGGTGAGGCGTTGGCCATCAGCGGGGTCTCGACGAGGCCGGGCATCACCGCGTTGACCCGGATGCCGCGGGCGCCGAGCTCGAGCGAGGCCGTCCGCGAGAGGCCGCGGAGCGCCCACTTGCTCGCGGTGTACGCCGCGGCGACGTGCCCACTCAATGCGGCGACCGAGCAGATGTTGACGATGCTGGCACCGGGCTTCATCAGCGGCACCAGGGCCTGGATGCCCAGCAACGGACCGGTCACGTTGATGGCGAACGTCTGGTCCCAGGCGTCGAGTGGCACGTCGGGCAGCCTGTCGCGGCCGGCCACACCGGCGTTGTTGACGAGGCCGTGGACCTCACCGTGCTCGGCGCGGAGCTCGTCGGCGAGCGCCGACCACCCGTCGTACGAGGTGACGTCGAGGTGGCGGCCGCCCTCCGGTGTCGCGAACGGGAGGACGTCGGTGGCGATCACCGTGGCCCCGGCCTCGCGGAGTGCGCGGGCCTCGGCCTCGCCCTGTCCGCGGGCCGCGCCCGTGACGACGACGACCTTGCCGGTCAGGTCCACCGGTCAGACCGGCGGTGCGACGAAGACGCCCTTGTCGGGGTCGTTGAAGGAGTCGCGGGCGATGATCTCCGACATCGGGTCGGCGGTGCCCCACTGGTCCTGGACGTTGGGGTCGGCGATGTCGTGGAGCTGCGGGTGCCACTCGTCGGTCTCGAGGCGCTCGAGCTCCGTCGTGTACTCCATCGTGTTGCCGCTGGGGTCGAGGAAGTAGGAGAACGTGTTGTTGCCGGCGTTGTGACGGCCGGGTCCCCAGATCTTCTTGATGCCGGCACGCATCACGCGGCCGGTGCCGCGCATGTACTCGTCGAGGCCGCGCATCTCGAACGACACGTGGTGGACCGAGGTGTGCGGGCCGCGGGCGATGGCGAGGCTGTGGTGCCAGTCGTTGCACCGCATGAAGTGCATCATCTCGCCCATGTGCTGGCTCCAGAGCGAGTCCGAGAGCTGGAAGCCGAGGTACTTCGTGTACCAGTCGCGCGTGGCGTTGGGGTCGTTGGAGTTCATCACCGCGTGCGAGATGCGGACGGGGATCGCCTCGCCCTCCTCGACCTTGCGGTGCTGACGCGTCTCGACGTCGCTGGAGATCTCGATGGTGCGACCGTCGAGGTCGAAGAACCGGAAGCCGTAGCCCCCGCCGGCGGTCTGCAGCGCGCCGGGCTCGGCGACGACCTGCACGCCCTCGGAGCCGAGCTTGGCGGCGAGAGCGTCGACCGAGGTGGTCGAGTCCGCGCCGAACGAGATCAGGTCGAGGCGCTTCTCGTCGGCCTCGCGCAGGCGGACGACGTACTGCTCCGGGGAGCCCTCCGCGGCGAAGTACGAGAGGTTGCCGTCCTTGCCCTGCTCGGTCAGGCCCCAGGTGTCCTTGTAGAAGGTCCGCTGGGTCTCGAAGTCGGGGACCGCGAGGTCCACGTGCCGTAGGTGGGTGATCCCGAACTCGTTGAGGTTGCCGCTCATGGTGTGACCGTAAGTGCGTGCGGGCGAGCCCGGAACCAAGCGGACGTGATGCCAACCATTCGCCTCAGCAGCATGGTTGACAGGCCTCGCCCGGCTCGTCGATGGAGGCCGGTCAGTCGCTGACCCGGCCGGTCTCGTAGGCCCACATGGCGACCTCCACCCGGTTCCGGGCTTCGAGCTTGGCCATCAGGCTGCCGACGTGGGTCTTCACCGTGCTCAGGCTGATGTGCAGCTCGTCGGCGATCTCGGCGTTGGTGCGGCCCCGGGCGATCGTGAGAAGCACCTGCTCCTCCCGTTCGGTGAGTGGGTCGATCGGTTGCGGCGGCGATGCCCCCCTGCCGGTGCGCGCGAACGACGACAGCAGTCGGCGGGTGATGCTCGGCGAGATGAGCGAGTCGCCACGGGTGGCCGCCCGGATCGCCTCTCCCAGCATCTCGGGCCCCGCGTCCTTCAGCAGGAACCCGGTGGCACCGGCCTGCAGGGCACCGTGCACGTACTCGTCGAGGTCGAAGGTCGTGATCACCACGACGGCGATCGGGTCCTCGACGGTGGGCCCGGCGAGCTGACGGGTTGCCTCCACCCCGTCCAGGACGGGCATGCGGATGTCCATCAGGCAGACGTCGGGACGCAGGAGTCGGGCCAGCCGGACGGCCTCCTGCCCGTCGCGCGCCTCGCCGACGACCTCGATGCCGTCCAACGTGCCGAGGATCAGGCACAAGCCGGTGCGGACGAGGTCCTGGTCGTCGGCGACCAGCACGCGGATCGTCACGCGATCACCTCCCGCGGCAGGGTTGCCTCGACCAGCCAACCCCGCTCGCGGTCCGGGCCGGCGGAACAGGTGCCACCGAGCAGGGTCGCCCGCTCGACCATGCCGATGATGCCGAAGCCCGACTCGGTACCTCGACCCTGACCGGGGTCGCCGTCGTCGCGGACGCTCAAGCGGATCGAGGAGGGTCCACCGTCGACCGCAGACCTCGACGAGCGTCGCGTTCCGGGCATGGCGCAGCGCGTTGGTCACGGCCTCCTGGGCGATCCGGAAGACCGCGGCGTCCACCGCTGCCGCGAGACGTCGCGAGGTCACCGGAGAGCTTGACCTCGACGCGAGGGCCGGTCGTCGAAACCCCTGCCAACCGCTCCAGGTCCGCGACGCCGGGCTGCGGGGCGTAGTCGGCGGGTTCCTGGTTGCGCAGCACCCGCACCATCGCGCGCATCTCGGCCAGCGCGCGCGACGCCTCTGCCTCGATCACCTCCAGCGCCTCGACCGACGAAGCGGGACGGCTCGCGGCCAGGGCCCGCCCGGCCTGCGCCTGGATCGCGATCGCGGACACGTGGTGGGCCACGGTGTCGTGCAGCTCGCGTGCCAGCTCGACCCGCTCCTCGGCCTTCGCCTGCTGGAGCCTGCGCCGCCGGTGGTCGTGCTGGGAGCGGGCGGCCACCCCGAGGGCCATCGAGGTCATCAGCACGGCGGTCCCGCCGACCAGGTCTCCGATCCCGGTCCAGCTCAGGAAGAAACCGGCGGTGGCGGCGACCAGGATGACCGCGAGCCCTGCCAGCACCTCACGCCCGGAGGCCCACCGGAACAGCGCGTACGGCAGGACCAGGAAGTAGATCACCGTGTACATGTCGAGGGCCGGCTCGTCGGCGATGATCAGGCCGACGTCCACAGCGGCGGACACGCCGAAGGCCACCGCCACCGCGGTGAACGGGTGCGTACGTCGCCACAGCAACGTCGGGGCGAGCCCGGCCGTCACCAGCAAGGACAACCACGGCAGGGGAAGGTCCTCGCGCAGCGCGACCTCCAGCGCGGCGCCCACGACGACGACTCCGACCAGCACCCAGTCCCGCCACACCCGCGCCGGCGGCGACGGCGCGCGCGGTTCGTCCAGGACGGACCGCAGCGGGTTGATCACCGACCCAGCCTAGGGAAGCCCGGCGCCGCCAGTACCGGCCGAAAGTCTGGTCCGCCCCTGGCCGAAAGCACGAGTGCATCCCGGCCTCGACGCCGATGTGCCGGCCACCCCCGCTCCCCGACCGTGGAGGAACTGGCCGCGTGCCCGAACGCCGGCCGCACACCGAGGAGGCACCCCGTGTCCGGAGCACTCGAACGACTGGGCCGGTTCGCCGCCCGCCGTCCCTGGGTCGTGATCGCCACCTGGGCGGCGGTCTGCGTCGTGGTCGTGACCTCGGCGGGGGCGTTCGGTCGCGAGCTCGACGACCCGTTCGAGGCGCCCGGGCTCGACTCGCATCGCGCCACCGAGCTCCTGACGCGGGCCGGGTCCGCCGACATGGGTCTGGGCGCCGACGTCGTCCTCACGCCGCGTGACCCCGAGCAGACCTTCGACGCCCCGGATGCACGGACCGACGCGGACCAGGTCCAGGAAGCGCTGGCGGGCCTGCCGCGCGTGCTCGGGACGCGCGACCTCGTGTCGCCCGACGGCCGGGTCGCCCTGATCCGGGTCCAGTACCCCGAGCGGGCGGAGCTGTCGCCCGCCGACCTCGAGAACCTGAAGACGACCCTCGACGACCTCCGCGACTCCACGGAGCTGCGCATCGAGGCGGGCGGCGATCTGTTCTTCGCGTTCGAGCAGGCACCAACGGGCGTCGGCGAGGCCCTCGGCCTCGCGGTGGCGATCGTGATCCTGCTCCTGGCCTTCGGCTCGATCGTCGCCATGGGCCTGCCGATCGGGACCGCACTCCTCGGCCTGGCGGTCGGCGCGGGGTCGTTGTCCCTCGTGGCGTACGTCGTCGACATTCCCAGCTGGGCGGTCGTGATCGGGTCCATGATCGGGCTCGGGGTCGGTATCGACTACGCGCTCTTCATCCTGACCCGCTTCCGTGAGTACCTCTCAGAAGGCCGCGACGTCGAGGACGCGGTGGGCCGCTCCCTGGCCACCGCTGGCCGGTCGGTCGTCTTCGCCGGGGGCACCGTCGTGGTGGCCATCCTGGGGCTGGCCGTCGCCCGGATCCCGTTCATCACCGCGGGGGGCATCGGCATCTCCCTCATCGTGCTGGTGATGGTGCTCGCGTCCATCACGCTGCTGCCGGCGCTGATGGGGATCTCGGGCCACCGCGTCAACGGTCGCCGCTCCGGCCACCAGGAAGCCTCCGACACCCGGTGGCGCCGATGGGGTGCCCACGTGGGCCGCCACGCCACGGCGTACGCCGTGGGTGCCACCGTCCTGCTGCTCGCCCTGGCGGCGCCGGTGACCGCGTTGCGCCTGGGCTTCCCCGACGAGGGGACGATGCCGCAGTCGCGCACGGAACGGCGGGCCTACGACCTGGTCGCGGAGGGGTTCGGGCCGGGTGCCAACGGTCCCTTGGTCATCGCGGTCGATGTCGCGGGTGATCCCGGCGTCCTGCCGGCTCTCGCCTCCGCTGTCGCGGCAGATCCCGGGATCGCCGACGTCACGGAGCCGGCTGTGTCCCCGCGCGCGGACGTTGCCGTCCTCGTCGCCGAACCGACCACCGAGCCCCAGTCCGAGGTCACGCGCGAGACGATCGAACGGCTGCGCTCGGCGGTGTTGCCTGAGGCCCTGGCCGACAGCCCGGCACGAGCCCACGTCGGTGGCCAGGTGGCGGTCTTCGCCGACCTCGGTCACCGAGTGCAGGACCGGCTGCCGTGGTTCATCGCGGCCGTCGTGATGCTGTCGTTCGTCCTGCTGATGGTGCTCTTCCGTTCGCTGCTGGTGCCCCTGAAGGCCGCCCTGATGAACCTGCTCAGCGTGGGCGCCGCGTACGGCGTCCTGGTCATGGTCTTCCAGTGGGGATGGGGCGGCGACCTGATCGGGCTCGAGTCGACGGTGCCGATCCTGTCGTTCATCCCGCTGTTCATGTTCGCCATCCTGTTCGGGCTCTCCATGGACTACGAGGTGTTCCTCCTGTCCCGCATCCGGGAGGAGTACGTGCGCACGGGTGACAACGCCGAGGCCGTCGTGCGCGGCCTGGCCGGGACCGCCCGCACGATCACCTCGGCGGCCCTGATCATGGTCGCGGTCTTCGGCGGCTTCGTCCTCGGCGCGGACCCGCTGGTCAAGATGATGGGACTGGGCCTGGCCACCGCGATCGCCCTCGACGCCACGGTCGTCCGGCTGGTCCTCGTCCCGGCCACCATGACGCTGCTGGGGAAGGCCAACTGGTGGCTGCCGGCCTGGCTCGACCGGCTGCTTCCGGGAAGCTCCACGCAGGGACGTGGCGGCCGGGACGAGGACTCGCTACTCGACGGGGCTGGTCCGGGCGATGCGCACCTCGTCGATGTCGAGCCTGGCCTGGACCTGGCGTAGCACGATGTCGTCGATCCGCTGCGCGTCGCGCAGCTCGAGCAGCGCCGCGCGCCGGCGGCCGATGAGGGCGAGCAGGAGGCTCGTGTACTGGTCGTCGTGCTGGACCACAGGGTCGTCCCCGGCGCCGGAGGCGGCGACCAACGTGCGCTGCATCTCCAGCTCGTGCCGGACCCGCGCGACGACCTTCTCGCTGCTGCCGAGCTCGGCGGCCGTGGTGTCCAGGTCCGCGAGGGCCGCGTCGACGGTGTAGACCTCGGCGAGCTGGAGCTCCTCGGCGACCGACGTGTCGACGGGCAGCCGGGCGAACCGCACCACGGCCGGCAGCAACAGCGCCTGCAGCAGGGTCACCAGGATCACCCCGCAGGTGATGAGCACGATCACGTCCCGGTCGGGGAACGGAGCACCGGAGTCCAGCGTGTGGGGGACGGCGAGGATCGCGGCGAGCGAGACGGCGCCGCGGAAGCCGGCCACCGCGCTCACCGTGCGCTGGCGAGCACCGATGCGCCGCTCCCGCTGGGCCGGACGCCGGTCGAGCAGCCGGATCACGTACGGCGTGGTGTAGGTCCACACCCACCGCACGCCGATCACCACGGCGGTGACCACGAGCACGTCGACGAGCGCGCGCAGCATCGAGGCGCTGGTGAGATCGCGGAGCGCGGCCTGCGCCGAGACACCGATCAGCACGAACAGCGAGCTGCTGAGGACGGTCGTGGCGAGCGCCCAGAACGGGATGACGATCTGCCGGGTGGCCGCACCGGTGATCCGCGGCGTCACCTGGCTCATGAACAGACCGCACGCGACGACCGCCAGGACACCGGACGCGTGGATCACGTCGGCCAGCAGGAACGCCGCGAACGGTGTCACGAGCATGGCGATGCTCTCGAGCATCGGGTCGTCCATCCGGCGACGCACCTGCCAGCTGATCAGGCCGATCAGGCCGCCGCTGAGCACGCCGCCGACGTACGCCAGGACCAGCAGCCAGGTGACGTGCCAGCCGGTCAGGTGCTCCTCGCCGACGGTCACGCCGACAGCCAGTCCGTAGAGCACGAGTGCGGTGCCGTCGTTGACCAGGCTCTCGGCGCGCAGCACGGTCACCGTGCGACGCGGCAGGTCGCGGGCCAGGACGCCGACGGCGGTCGCGTCCGTCGGGGCGAGAGCGGCGCCCAGCACCCAGGCCGGCCCCCATGCCACGCCGAGAGCGTGCGCCACCGCGGCGACCGCAGCGGCGGTGGCGACGACGAGGATCGTGCTGGTGAGGACGACGACCCTGAGGTTGTTGCGGATCTCGCGCAACGAGGTGGTCAGGCTCTCCCAGTAGAGGAGCGCGGGCAGGAAGAGCAGGAGCACGACCTCCGGGGGCAGCTGCGCGTGTCGCAGGTGCGGCGAGAAGCCCACCAGCACGCCGACCAGCACCAGCAGGATCGCCGGAGCGATCGGGTAGCGGCGCGCGAGCGCACCGCACACGACGAGGGCGACCCCGAGCAGCACCACCATCTCTAGTCCGAACACGGGCCCATCCTGGACGGAGATCGTGGTCGACGTCAGCCCAGCACGGATCCGCCGCCGTCGACGACGAGGTTGGTCCCGCTGATCCACGACGACTCGTCGGAGGCGAGGAAGACGGCGGCGTTGACGACGTCCTCGGGTCTTCCGACGCGGCCGAGGGGGATGCGGTCGAGGACGATGCGCTTCATCCGCTCGGGAGGGTCCGCGAGCAACGGCGCCGTGTTCGGCGTCGAGGTCATGCCGGGGCTGATGACGTTGGCGCGGATGCCGTGCGGGCCGCCCTCGACGACGAGCTGGAGGGTGAGTGCGATGACGCCGCCCTTGGCCGTCGAATGCGCGTTCTGCGGCATGAACTCCACGCCGCGGAGCGCCGCGATCGAGCCGACGTTGATGATCGAGCCGCCGCCGTACGCCTTGAGGTGCGGCCAGGCGGCGCGCACCGTGTAGAAGACGAGGTCGAGCTCGTTGCGCATCGTGAAGTCCCAGTCCTCGATGCTCAGCTCGTCGAGCGCCCCGAAGCGTTGGGTCGAGGCGTTGTTGTAGAGGACGTCGATGCCGCCGTACGTCGCCACCGCGGCGTCCACCCACGCCCGGGCCGCGTCGGGGTCACCGAGGTCGACGCCCCCGGTCACCGTGATCTCGCCGCCCTCTCCTCGGACGAGCTCCTCGGTGCGGGCGGCGCCGTCCCTGTCCAGGTCGCACCCGGCGACCTTGGCTCCCTCCGCCGCGAAGCGGCGGGCTGCGGCGACCCCCATGCCGCCGCCGACACCCGTGATGAGCGCGATCTTGCCCTCGAGCCGACCGGTCACGACGAACCTCGGTCCAGCAGCTCGACGAGGTTGCCCTCGGGGTCGGCGACGAACGCGATGCGGACCCCTGGCTCGGGAGACTGTCCGGGTGGCATGCGCGTCGTCGCGCCGGCGGCGAGCAGGCGGTCGTACGTCGCCTCCAGGTCGTCGACGGTCAGCGCGAGGTGTCCGAAGCCGCGGGTCAGCGCGGCGTCCATCGGCCGCCTGACGGCGATGCCTCCGACACTGCCCACCCGGTGCAGCAGCTCGAGGCGCCATCCCTCCGGCGAGCGCAGCATCGCGCCGGTGAACCCGAACGCCTCCAGCGCGAACTCGAACTCGACCTCCAGGCCGAGCGCGCCGACGTACCAGTCCCGCATCTCGTCCAGGGACGCGACGTTGAGGCCGACGTGGTCGAAGCGCATCACGAACCGACGTACACCGTGCGGACGTTGGTGAACTCCCGCGTGCCCTCGGCCGACAGCTCGCGGCCGTAGCCCGAGCGTCCGATGCCACCGAACGGCAGGCGCGGGTCGGAGGCGACCATCGCGTTGACGAACAGCGCGCCCGAGCGGATCCGCCTGCCCACCTCGAGCCCGCGCGACGAGCGGGACCAGACGGCGGCACCGAGCCCGTACGCCGTGTCGTTCGCGAGCTCCACCGCGTGGTCGTCGTCGCGGGCCCGCACGACCGCCGCCACGGGACCGAAGGTCTCCTCGTCGAACGCCGTCATCCGCGGGGTCACGTGGTCGAGCACGGTCGGCGGGTAGAACCAGCCCGGGCCCTCGGGCACCGAACCTCCTGCCACCAGGACGGCGCCGGTCGAGACCGAGGACAGCACCTGCGCGTGCAGCTGGTCGCGCAGGTCCCCACGGGCCATCGGCCCGAGCTCGAGCGCAGCGACGCGGGTCGTCAGCAGCGAGACGAACTCGTCGGCCACCGACTCCGCCACGATGAACCGCTTGGCCGCGATGCAGGACTGGCCGCCGTTGCCGAACCGCGACTTCACGGCGACGTCCGCGGCGGCCTCGAGGTCGGCGTCGTCGAGCACCACGAAGGGGTCGGAGCCGCCCAGCTCGAGCACGCTCTTCTTGAGGAACCGCCCGGCGGCCGAGCCGACGGCCTCGCCGGCCCGCTCGGAGCCGGTCAGCGTCACCGCCGCGACGGCCGGGTCGCCGATGATCCGTGGCGTCATCTCCGCCAGCTGCTCGTCGGCGAGCACGAGGGTGGTGAACAGGCCATCAGGCGCACCCGCGTCCGCGAACACCCGCTCGATCGCCAGGGCGCAGCCGGTCACGTTGGGCGAGTGCTTGAGCACGCCCGCGTTGCCGGCCACCAGAGCCGCGCTCGCGAAGCGGAGCACCTGCCAGAAGGGGTAGTTCCACGGCATCACCGCGAACACGACGCCCAGCGGCTCGTACGACAGCCAGGACCGGGCCGCGCCGGACGCGACCTCGTGGTCGGCCAGCCACTCGGGCGCCGAGTCCGCCACGACCTCGCAGTTCCAGGCGCACTTGTCGACCTCCGCCAGTGCCTCGGCGAGCGGCTTGCCCATCTCGGCGGTCATCAGCGCGGCGTACTCCTCGCGCCGCTCCGTCAGCAGCTTGCCGACCGCGCGCAGGAGGTCGGCCCGCTCACCCAGGGGACGGGCGGACCAGCCCACGTACGCCGTGTGGGCGTCGGCGAGCGCGGCCGCGACGGCCGCCTCGTCGTGGGTGTCGTACGTCGCCAGCTCGTGTCCCGTGGCCGGGTCGAAGGTCGTGATGGTGGGCATCAGACGGACTCGCGCACCCGCCGGCGGGCGGCCGGCACGGCAGGCGTGGTGTCGCCCGTCTCGACGACGCGGTTCCGGATCGTGCCGATGTGCTCGATGGTCATCTCGACCACGTCGCCCGGCTGGAGCGGCGGCGGGGTCAGCGAGCCCGTCCGGCCCCACGACTCCGCCAGCGAGCCCGACGCGCAGGTGCCCGAGGCGAGTACCTCGCCGGCCTTGACCCACGACGCCCGGGACGCGTGCGACACCAGCTGCTCGAAGGACCAGCCCATGTGGCCGGAGCGGTCGGCGCCGACCTGCTCGCCGTTCACGCTGACCGTCATCTCGAGGTCGAGGAAGCCGTCGGCGTCGCGATGGCCGTCGATCTCGTCGGCGGTGACCACCCACGGGCCGATGGTGGTCGCGAAGTCCTTGCCCTTGGACGGGCCGAGCTTGAGCTTCATCTCGCGGCCCTGGATGTCGCGGGCAGACCAGTCGTTCATCACGCAGTAGCCGCCGATCGCCTCGCGGGCCTGGGCGGGGGTCGCGTTGCGGACGTCCTGGCAGACGATCGCCGCGATCTCGAGCTCGAAGTCGAACCGCTCCGTGTCCGGCGGCATCTCGACGTCGTCGTACGCGCCCGTGACGGCGTGCGGGGCCATGAACAGGAAGACCGGCGCCTGGTACCACTCGGCCGGTGGTCCGGGGTTCCCGTGGCCGCGCTCCATGCCGTCGACGTGCGCCTCGAAGGTCAGGAAGTCACGCATGGCCGTGGGGTAGACGGGCGGGAGCAGCACGACCTCGTCGAGGGTCAGCCCGTCGTGCGCGGCGGCCTCGTCGGCCAGCGCCTCACGGCGCTCCTGCGTCTGGGCGAGGAGCACCACCAGGTCGGCGTCGACCGGGAACGGGTGGATGCGCAGGTGCTCACCCTGGCCCAGCACCAGGCCGACGCACCGGTCCCCCGGCTCGTCGCCCGGATCGATGTCTCGTCTGCGGAAGGCGGCAAGCTCTCATGAGGAGCTCAGCCGAGGGTCTCGTAGAACGCGCGCTCCCGGTTGGTCAGCACCGGGATCGCCTGGTCGAGACCGTACGTCGCGAAGTGCTCCGAGGCGCCGTGCGCGGCGTACGCATCCTCGTCGGCGTAGATCTCGAAGAGCCGGAAGACCGTGGGCTCGGCCGGGTCCTGGTAGGCCTGGTAGAAGACGTTCCCAGCCTCGGCGCGCGAGGGTGGGGTCAGCTTCTCGATGGCGTCGCGGACGACGTCCTCCTTGCCGGGCTCGCAGGTCCAGGTGGCGGCGACGACGTAGGCCATGGGGGCTTCCTTCACGAGATCACGACATGAGGTCGGCGGACCGCCGACACCAGGACGCTAGGCGCGCCGGAGGGCGGCGCGGAAAGCACCGGCGCCGATGCCTGGCATCACGGCGATCGGGGTTCTGCATTGCGCGGCGCCGGTGTTTCGTGTGACCGACCGCACAGGTGGCGCCCTGACCACCTCGACAGCCAGGAGACTCCATGTACGCAACCTCCAAGCCCCGCCGGATCGCCCTCGCGGCGATCGCCGTGGGGAGCCTCACGTTCCTCGCCGCGTGCGGCGGCGACACCTCAGCCGCAGACGGCGGCGACGCCGGCTCGGGCGACTCCAGCGACTCCAGCGACTCCGCTGCGGCCGACGGCGGCGGCGAGGGCGGGACCATCGCGTTCTCGCCGATCGCCCTGAGCATCCCGGCCATGAAGGGCCTCTCGGAGGGCGTCACCCACTACGGCGAGAGCAAGGGCTACAAGGTCATCGTCCAGGACCCCAACCTCGACCCGCAGAAGCAGGTCACCGACCTGACCAGCGTCGTGGAGTCCGGGGCCGTGGACGGAGCCTGGGCGATCATGATCGCGCCGCCCGCCGCCGCGCCGCTGGTGCAGACGGCCCTCGACAAGGACGTGCCGCTGATCCTCAACGGCACCCCCGCCGACTACGGCCTCGACGGCCTCGAGCCCGGCATCTCCTTCTCGACCATCGACTACGAGACCCAGGGCACCGCGATGGGTGAGGAGCTCGGCAACTGCATCAACGAGAAGCTCGACGGCAAGGCCGAGGTGCTCTACATCGAGAGCCCGGCCGGCACCGCCGGCAAGGCGGAGCAGGACAAGGCCATCAAGGCGGCCCTGGCCGCGACCGCACCCGACGCCGAGATCGTGAGCACCGTCATCGTCTCCGACCGGGCCAAGGCCCAGACCGACGTCGGCGCCGCTCTGCAGGGCAACCCCGGCATCAACGCCGTGATGGGTCAGAACGACGAGGGCTCGCTCGGCGCCCTCGGCGCCTACGCCTCCGCCGGCAAGGAGCTGCCCTGCCTCACCGAGACGGGCGGCAACGACGAGGTCCTGGCCGCGGTCAAGGACGGCAAGATCTACGCCTCCGTCGCCCTGCAGTTCCAGGCCGACATGGCTGCAGTCGTTCGACGCCCTCGTCGCGATGATCGACGACCCGACGGCCACCGGCGTGCAGCTCGACCGTGCCCCAGGAAGTCGTGAAGGCAGACAGCTGACGATCATGAGCACCCCTGATGTGACCCAGACCAGTGACCAGACCAGTGATCAGGCCGACGTGGAGGCCGGGGCGACCAGCCCCGGCCCCGCGCCGGTCCCCACCGGGAACGACGTGCCCCGCAGCGTCTCGGTGCTGGTCTTCCTCCGCGATCGGGGCATCTTCATCCTGTGGGGCCTGCTGATCGTGTTCTTCGCGTTCTGGGCGTCGCCGTACTTCTTCACGATGGACAACGCCCTCCTCATCGCCAACGCCGGGGCCCTGACGGCGCATCTTCGCCGCGGGCGTGGGCATCGGCGTGATGACGGGCGTCCTCGACCTGTCGCTCCCCGGCACCGCGGCGATCGCCAGCTGCGTGTGCGGCTGGCTGCTCACGCACGACTACGCCACCTGGGTCGGCCTGCTGGCCGGCCTGGCCTGCGGCGTCGCCGTCGGCCTGGTCAACGGGTTCATCACGCTGCGAGGCTTCAACCCGATCATCGTCACCATCGGCACGCTGTCGATCCTGACGGGTCTCGCGGCGGTCGTGGCCGGGGGCTACACCTTCCCGGGCCTGACCCAGCTCGAGTTCATGGGCACCCACCGCTACTTCCGGATCGGCGAGACGGGCGAGACCTTCGCCGGCATCCCGGCGCCGGTCTTCATCGTGGCCGTGGTGTTCATCGTCGGCACGATCTTCCTGACCCGCACCCGGGACGGGCTCCGGCTGATGGCGGTCGGCGCCAACGCCGAGGCCGTACGCCGCGCCGGCATCCACAGCGACCGCTACAAGGTCGTCGGCTTCGTCATCTCCGGGCTGCTCGCGTCGGTCGGCGGTCTGGTGAACACGGCCAACGTCACCGAGGCCAACCCCAACGCGAGCCCGGCGATCCTCTTCACGGCGCTCACCGCGGTCGCCCTCGCCGGCGTTGCCCTCACCGGTGGCCGCGGCAGCCTGCCGCGGGTCCTGGTGGGTGCGCTGATCCTGGCGACCATCGCCGACGGCCTGACCATCCGCGGCATCCAGCCCTACTGGGCGATCGTGGCCACCGGTGCGCTGCTGCTCGGTTCGCTGATGTTCGAACGAGCGCTGCAGACCGCGGTCTCCGAGCGACTGATGTCCGCCAACCTCTCCGTCCATGCGAAGCAAGGCTGAAGGGCAGGGCTGAACCATGACCAGCACATCCTCAGGGGAGACCGCGGCCCTCAGGCTCACCGACATCGAGCTGCACTACGGCTTCGTCCGGGCCCTCGACGGCATCGACATGCACGTGATGCCCGGCGAGGTCGTGGCCCTGCTCGGCGACAACGGCGCCGGCAAGTCCACGCTGCTCAAGGTGATGTCGGGAGCGCACAAGCCCTCGCACGGCAGCATCCACGTGCACGGCGTCCAGCACTCGTTCCCGGCGCCGAGCGCGGCCGCCGAGGCCGGCATCCAGATGGTCTACCAGGACCTCGCCCTCGTCGAGCCGCAGGACATCTCGACCAACCTCAACATGGGCCAGGAGAAGCTGCGCGGCGGCCTGCTCGGCCTGCTGGGCTTCGTCGACCGCAAGGCCATGCGCCGCAGCTCCGAGGCGGAGCTCGACCGACTCGGCGTCCGCACCGCCCCGATGACGAGGCCGGTCGAGATGCTGTCCGGCGGTCAGCGTCAGGTGGTGGCGCTCGCACGCAGCGCGATCCGCGTCAACGGTGAGTCGCAGGGCATCCTGCTGCTCGACGAGCCGACCGCCGCTCTCGGCTACGAGCAGACCAAGAACGTCGAGGCGCTGATCCGGCGGATGGCCGACCAGGGCATCGCGATCGTCATCGTCACCCACGACCTCCCGCTCTGCTACGAGGTCGCGGACCGGATCGTGATCCTCAACCGGGGCCGCAAGGTCGCCGACGTCCCCGCCGGCACCACCGACCGCGACCACGTCGTGGGCTGGATCACCGGCTCGCGCGCGTCGATGTTCCCCGTCCCGGCCGCCGGCTGAGCACATGGGCATCCACCCCGCCTTCGCCGACCGCTTCTACCTGCTCGAGGGCATCCCCTCGATCCAGGCAGCGATGGCCGACCCCGAGCTCGACCGACGGATGCGCGAGTACATGGAGCCTCCCCTCGGCCCGGTCCCGGACGCGGCCACCCGCGACCTCACCGTCGACGGACCCCACGGTCCCGTGCCGATCCGCGTGTACGAACCGGAGGGAGGAGCGACCAGCCGACCAGCCCTGCTCTGGCTGCACGGCGGCGCCTTCATGTTCGGCGACCTCGACATGCCCGAGGCCGACCTCACCGCGCGCGAGATCTGCACTCGCGCCGGTGCGGTCGTCGTCAGCGTCGACTACCGGCTCGCTGTCGGTGGGGTGCACCATCCGGTACCGCTCGACGACTGCGTCGCAGCCGCCCGGTGGCTGAGGGACTCGGCCGCCGATCTCGGCGTCGACGCAGATCGCATCCACCTCGGCGGGGCCAGCGCCGGCGGGAACCTGGCCACCGCGACCGTCTTGCGGCTGCGTGACGACGACGGCTGGCAGCCCGCCAGCCTGGTCGCCATCTACCCGGTGCTGCACCCCGAGCTGCCCGTACCTTCCGCCGAGGTGGCCGACGCCCTCGACCAGGTCCCGCCGGTGCTGCGCTTCACCCCCGAGGCCACCGCGGGCATCAACGCCAACTACCTCGGCGGCCCGCCGTCGCTGGCCGACGGCTACTCCTTCCCTGCTCTCGCCGACGTGACCGGGCTGTGCCCGACCCTGCTCGTCGTGGCCGAGTACGACGACCTGCGGACGACGGGCGAGGCCTTCGCCGACCAGCTCGAAGCCGCCGGGGTCGACGTACGACGCGTGCTCGCCGAGGGCATGCTGCACGGCTTCCTCAGCCTCTCGGCCGACGTCGAGCCCGTCGACCGGATCCTCGCCACGATGGCCACCACCGTGGCCCACCCGACCACCGTCCCCGCTACGTAGGAGACCCCATGCCCGAAGCAGCAGTTCAGCGCGTCCTCGTCGTGGGCGGCGGCATCGCCGGCGGGGTGCTGTCCCTCGGCCTCGCCCAGAAGGGCGTCGAGGTCGTGCTCGTCGACCTGCGCGACGGTCTCGGCGGCGTCGGGCACGGCATCACGCTGCAGGGCAACGCGCTCAAGGCGTTCCAGGCCGTCGGCATCTACGATCGCCTGGCCGAGCAAGGATTCGCCTTCAGCCACCTGCGGATGAAGTCGCCGGACGGCCACGTGATCATGGAGATCCCGACGCCGCCCATGGGCGGCCCCGACCTGCCCGGCACGATGGGCGCCCTGCGCGGCGACCTGGCCGACATCCTGGCCGACGAGGTCGTCAAGGCCGGCGTCGACCTCCGCCTCGGGACCACCATCGAGTCCATCGACGACCACGGCGACTCGGTGACCGCGACGCTCTCCGACGGCTCCACCGAGACCGTCGACCTGGTGGTGGGCGCCGACGGCATCCGGTCCAAGGTGCGCGGCATGATCGGCATCGAGGACCAGCCCCACAACGTGGGCATGGGCATCTGGCGCACGGTCGCCAAGCGACCGGCCGAGATGGACTGCTCCGAGCTCTACTTCGGCGGACCCAAGTACAAGGCCGGCTACACCCCCATCTCCGAGGACCTCTGCTACGCGTTCCTGCTCGAGGAGAACCTCGACCGCTCGTTCGTCGGCGAGGGCGCACGAGGCGCCGAGCTCAAGGAGCGCGGCCAGGGGTACGGCGGCATCTGGGGCCAGGTCCGCGACTCGTTGGCCGACGACGCGATCGTCAACTACCAGTGGATCGAGGCGATCTGCGTCGACTCCCCCTGGTTCCGCGGCCGCACGATCATCATCGGCGACGCCGCCCACGCGTGTCCGCCGCTGATCGCCCAGGGCGCCGCCATGTGCGCCGAGGACGCCGTGATCCTGGCGGAGATGCTGACGTCCGGCTCGTCGGTGGACGAGGTGCTGCCGGCGTTCATGGAGCGTCGCTTCCCGCGCGTGAAGATGGTGCTCGACAACAGCCTGACGCTGGCCGAGTGGGAGATCCACCCGGAGACTCCGGGTGCCGACCCCGGCCGGATCATGGGCCAGACCCTCGGCGCGCTGGTCGCCCCGGCCTGATGGCTCTGCCGTTCTTGGGCCGCGAGGACCGAGGATTCGAGGACGCCCGCGTCGACCGGATCTTCAACCGGCGGCTGACGTCCCGGCAACCCGCAGCGGTGGTCCGGCCTACCACCGAAGCCGAGGTGGTGGCGGCGGTCCTGCTGGCCAGGGAGAGGGGTTGGCAGGTCGCGGTGCGCTCCGGCGGCCACAGCTGGGCGCAGTGGTCGGTCCGCACCGACGCGCTCGTCATCGACCTGGGCGCGCTGCGCGAGCTCGCGTACGACGACGCCACCGGCATCGTGACCGCGTCACCGTCGGTGCAGGGCGGCGCCGAGCTTGCGCCGTACCTCGAGTCGCGCGGTCGCTTCTTCCCCGGAGGGCACTGCCCGACTGTCGGCATCGGCGGCTTCCTGCTCCAGGGCGGGCAGGGTTGGAACGCCCGCGGCTGGGGCTGGGCGGCCGAGTACGTCGAGGCGGTCGACCTGGTCACGGCGGCCGGCGAGCTCGTGCACGCGTCGGCGGACGAGAACACCGACCTCTACTGGGCCGCGCGCGGTGCGGGGCCTGGCTTCTTCGGTGTCGTGACCCGCTTCCACCTGCGCACCCTGCCTCGTCCCGCTCACCTCGCGCAGACCGTGCACGCCTACGACCTCGAGGACTTCGACGAGGTGATGACGTGGCTGCACGAGACGCACGCGTCCGTCGCCGACACCGTCGAGATCGTGGCGCTGACCAAGACCGACCCCGCGCTCGCGCCCGGTCCGGTGCTGCTCGTCACGGGTCTCGCCCTGGTGGGGTCCGCCGCGGAGGCGGACGCCGCGCTGGCGCCGTTCCGGACCTCACCGGTCCTCGACCGCGCGATCTTCGCACTCGACGCCGTGCCCACGACGATCGACGAGCAGCGCGAGCGCCAGCTGCACGACAACCCGGAGGGACATCGCTGGGCCGTCGACAACGCCTGGCTCTCGGGCCCGGCGTCGTCGGTCGTGCCGGCGATGCGCCGCGCCTACACCACCCTGCCGAACGAGAAGGCCTTCACGATCTGGTTCAGCATGGCGCCGTTGCGGGACCTGCCGGACATGGCCTTCTCGCTGCAGTCCGAGATCTACCTCGCGTCGTACGTCGCGTGGGAGTCGCCCGACGACGACGAGCGCTGCGTCTCGTGGTTGGCCTCCGCCATGGCCGACCTCGAACCCGTGACCGTCGGCCAGTACCTCGGCGACTCCGACCTCTCACGGCGGCAGGTGAGGTTCTTGTCGGACGAGAACTTCCAGCGCCTGCAGGAGATCCGCGCCGAACGGGACCCGGACGGCCTGTTCGGCGGGTACCTCGCCGGGCCGGACGGTGCGACCAACCGCAACCACTGGGAGTCCATCACCGCTGGTTGAGGAGGGACGAAGTCCCGTCACGAGACCAGCGATGCCTCCGCCTGCTCGAGCAGCCGCTGGAGCATCAGCCCCCGGTGCACGTCGAGCTCGTGCGGGACGCCGGTGCGGACCGACTCGGAGAACTCGCGGGCGATCGTGGACAGCACCCCCGCTCGGTCGGTCACCGACCTGCTGTCGAAGACGACCGGCCCGGAGTCGGTGTGGACGTGGCACACCATCGCGTCCTCCGCGTCAGCCGTGGTGATCGAGAGCAGCGCCTGCCCCAGGACGCCGGACTCGTGCCGCGTGGTCAGCGCCACCACCCGCGTCGGGTCGCCGGTGGCGGTGATCTCGGCGACCGGTCCGAGCGAGGCGACGAGCAGGTCGAGCACGTGCGGCCCGAGGTCGAGGAGGGCGCCTCGCGCGACCCGCCACGGCGTCGCGAAGAACGATCCGGGGAGCGAGCCGCCGCCGAGCGACCTCGCCTGGGCGGCCTGCGGCTCGGCCTCCGCGGCGCGGTGCACGAACTCTCGGCCCTCCGCGGTGAACCGGTTGGTGAGGAACAGGAGCGTGCGGACTCCCGCCTCGTCGACCGCTTCCGCGAGCCGTTCGGCGTCGGCGAGGCTGAAGGCCAACGGCTTCTCGAGCAACAGGTGCTTGCCGGCCGCAGCGGCCCGGGGCGCCAGGTCCGCCTGGACGTCGGGCGGCACGGCGAACGCGATCGCGTCGCACCGTTCGAGCAGCTCGTCGAACGAGCCCGCCACCGAGGCGCCGTACTGCTGGGCGAGCTCGGTCGCGGCGTCCTCGCGACGCGCCCACACCGCCTCGAGGCTGGTGCCTGGTCCGCCGGCGAGGAGCGGCGCGTGCATCACGGTCGCCCACGGTCCGGCGCCGACGAGGCCTGTCCGCACGGTGGTCTCGGTCACGACGGCTCCTTCGTCTCGCGCCAGCGTCGACGCAGTGCGTGTGCGGCGGCCTTCGGCCGGCGGTCCCGGGTGAAGACGCCCTTCTTGTTGCCGTCCACCCGCGTCACTCCCAGCGACGTGGCGAAGTCGGCGAAGTTCCAGACGTGCTCGCCGACGACAGCGTCGACGCGGTCGAAGACGCGGTGCGACATCTCGAGCACCCCCACCTGGTAGTCCTCGGTCCAGGGCACGTCGCCGACGGCGTGCAGCCCGGCCAGCGCGTCGGCGCCGTACTCCGTCACGATCACCGGCTTGCCCAGGGCGGCCCAGGCGCGCAGCTCGGCCTCGAGCTTGATCTCGGCGGCGGCCAGGTCGCCGGTGTCGACGTACCAGCCGTGGTAGCGGTTGATCATCACCAGGTCGCAGAGGTCGCTGACTCGGCAGCGGCTGGCCGGCGCCAGGAACATGTTGACGACGCCCACCGGGCGCGAGGGGTCCAGCTCGCGCGTGAGGTCCAGCAGCGGCGCGAAGTACGAGCGGGACTCCTCCGAGGTCGTCTCCGGCTCGTTGGCGATCGACCAGAGGACGACGCAGGGATGGTTCTTGTCGCGGGCGACGAGCTCCCTGATCGCCTGGGCGTGCACCTCGCGGGAAGCCGCGTTGATGGTCCCGTCGGAGTACGTCGGTCGCTTGTCCGCACCGATCATCCCGCCGGCGAGCGGCAGGTTCAGCCCCACCGCCGCGGTCTCGTCGATGACCACGATGCCGTGGCGGTCGGCGTGGTCGAGGACCTCCTCGGCGTAGGGGTAGTGCGCGGTGCGGAAGGAGTTCGCGCCGATCCAGCTCATCAGCTCGAAGTCGTGCACCATCAAGGCGTCGTCGTGGCCCTTCCCTCGCACGGCTGCGTCCTCGTGCTTGCCGAATCCCCTGAAGTAGAAGGGCTCCCCGTTGATGAGGAAGTCCTGGCCGCGGATCGCGACGGTGCGCACGCCGACCGGCAGGACGTAGGAGTCGACCAGTCGGTCGCCGTCGAGGAGCGAGACCTCGAGGTCGTAGAGATAGCCTTCTCCGGGCCGCCACGGGTGCACGTCGGGGACCTCCAGCACCCCGGTCGCTCCGGTGCCGGTGGCGACCCGGACACCGTCCTCCGACAGGAGGGCGACCCTCACGTCGCCCTCACCGCCCGCGACCCGGACGTCGTACGCCACGGTTCCCGTGCCCTGCGCAAGCCCCGTCGTGACCGTGACGTCGGCGACGTGGGTGGTCGGCGTGCTGTGCAGCCACACCGAGCGGTGCAGGCCCGCGTAGTTGAAGAAGTCGTGCTGGTAGCGCTGGCGCCGCCCCGCCGGTGTCTCCAGCACCTCGCCCGGCGGCATCGACTGCCACGTCAGCTCGTTGTTCACCACGATCGTCAACCGGCAGGGCCGGCCGGGCGTCACCAGCCGCGTCACGTCGACCTCGAACGGCGTGTAGCCGCCCTCGTGCGAGACGACCTCCACGTCATCGACGAAGACGGTGCCGCGATGGGTGGCCGCGTCGACGCGCAGCACGATGCGGCGGCCGCCCCAGCCGGCCGGGACGTGCACCGTGCGCTGGTACCACGCGTCCCCCACGTGGTCGCGGAACTCGTGGCCGGGAACGATGTCGTTGTAGCTCGCCGGGACCGGCATGCTCCGGCTCCCGACGAGAGACCCGGTCCACCAGCGCTCCCGCCGGCCGGCGCCGGGGGCGTCGAGCACGAAGTCCCAGACACCGTCGAGCACCTTCCGCTCGCGAGTGGGGCCGTCCTGCGGACGGAGCATCAGCCCCGCGCCTCGGCAGCCAGCTCAGCAGCCAGCTCGTCGAGCCGGTCGAACAGCCAGCGGTGGGCCGGGTCGGAGAGCCGGTCGGAGGCGTACCAGTAGCCCTCGGCCAGGACGACCTCGTCGAACGGCGGCTCGACCAGCACGAGTGGTCCGTCGGCGCGCAGGTGCATCCGGGCGAGGCGTTCGGGGACGACGGCGACCATGTCGGTGCCCTCGATCACGAAGGGCAGCGGCAGGAAGCCCGCCACCTGCAGGGCGACGTGCCGGTGGATGCCGAGCTCGCCGAAGGCGCGGTCGGCGGGGGTCAGGATGCCCGGCCCGAAGCTGCTCACGGCGTGCCCGACCTCGGCGAGGTCCTCGAGGCTGAGGTTGCCGTCGGTGAGCCGGTCGTTGCCGCGGTCGACGATCAGCACCATCCGGTCACGCCACAGCGGGCGGGACTCGCCGGGGAACCCGAGGCCCAGCGGTGCGATCAGCGCGTCGTGGTCGAGCAGGATCCGGTCGGAGGACCGGGCGTCGGGGCCGAGGTTCTCGATCGCCAGCCGCACGCCGGGAGCCGACGCCCCCAGGAGCCGTACGAACGGCTCGTGGACGACGGCGATCGCGTAGTCGCTCATCGCCATCCGGAAGGTCCGGTCGCTGGTCGCCGGGTCGAACTCGTCCTCGAGCTCCAGGGCCCGCTGCAGCAGGCGTACGGCGTGCTGCACCTCGGGCAGCAGGTCCCGCGCCAGCGGCGTCAGCTCGTAGTCACGACCGGCGCGGACCAGCAGCTCGTCGTCGAAGCGTCGTCGGAGCCGCGCGAGCGCCGCACTCATCGCCGGCTGGCTGAGCTCGAGCCGCTGCCCGGCCCGCGTGACGTTGCCCTCCTCGAGCAGCACCTTCAGCGGGAGCAGAAGGTTGAGGTCGGTGCCGCCCAGGGCCATGGTCGTGACACTAGAGTCACGAGCGGTCCGATGGGAGGAGCAGGTGATGAAGGAGCGGTTGCGGGAGGTCGACGCGAACCTCTTGCTGGCCCTGCACGCCTTGCTCGAGGAGCGCAACCTCACCCACGCCGGCGAGCGGATGACGATGAGCCAGCCGGCAATGAGCGGGGCGCTGGCCAGGCTGCGCAAGCACTTCGACGACGAGCTGCTGGTCCGGGTCGGTCGCGGGTTCGAGCTCTCACCCATGGCCGAACGGCTCAAGCCCGCCGTCGAGGAGGCCGTCGAGGCGGCCGAGGCGCTGCTCGGGAACCAGCGCGAGTTCGACCCCACCTCGAGCAACCGGGAGTTCGCGGTGAGCATGTCGGAGTACGCGATGACGGTCCTCGCCGAACCCCTCGCGCGGCTGCTCGGCGAGCAGGCCCCCGGCTGTGCGCTCGCGATGGACGCCGTCGGCGTCGCGCCGGACCAGTTCGAGAGCCAGCTGATGCGGCGCGACCTGATCATCGGGCCGCTCGGGTTCGAGTTCCCCGGACACCGGCAGCCGGTCTTCACCGACCACCTCGTCTGCGTGGTGGCACGCGACAACCCTCGGCTCGCCGACGGCAGCCTGACGCTGGACAGCCTGCAGGAGATGCCGCACGCGGTCGCCGAGTTCGGTGCCGCCGGTGAGCGCAAGCGTCCGCTCGAGGTCGAGATGGAGCGGCTCGGCGTGGTCGGACGGCCGATCCTCGTCCAGGTCACCTCGCTGCTCACACTCCCCTTCGCGGTCAGCGGCACCGAGATGTGCGCGTTCGTCCCGGCCCGCCTCGCCCACCGCTGCCTCGACATCCTCGACCTCGTGGTCGCCGAGACCCCCCTCGAACCGGTGCAGATCACCGAGGCCGCCCACTGGCACCCGCGGCGCGACACCGAGCCCGCCGTCGTCTGGCTGCGCCGCCTCCTCTACGACGTCGCCGTCGCCGTGGAGGATGCCGCCATCACTTGAGTTGCGCCTCGTGATGCGTTGAGTTGCGCCTCGTGACTCGTTCAGTTGCGTCTCGTGACGCACGCACCTCGTCACGAGGCGCAACTCGCACCATCATGAGGCGCAACTCACGACATCACGGGGCGCAACTCAACCTGCATGAAGGCGGCGGGAGGCGAGGAAGCCGCAGGCCGACGAGACGGTCATGACCAGCGCCGGCACGACCGCGGAGGACTCGCCGCCGAGTCCGACGAGGGGGGCGACGAGGGCGCCGAGGCCGAACTGGGCGAAGCCGAGGACCGCGCTGCCCGTACCTGCGACGGGCCGGACCTCGGCCATCGCCAGGGCGGCGGAGTTGCCCATGATCGCGCCGTTGGAGGCGACCGCGACGAAGATCGGGACGGGCAGCAGCCACGAAGGTACGTCGGCGAGCGCGAGCACGAGGAACGTCACCGTCGCCGGCGAGCTGGACCGCGACGGCCGTGCGCACCATGCTCCGCGGCGACCACCGGTCGACGAAGTGGCTGGCCAGCCAGCCGAGGCCGATCAGCCCGGCGGCGTTCACGCCGAAAGCGAGGCCGTAGCCGACCTCGTCGAGGCCGACGACGTTCTGGTAGACGAACGGCGAGGACGAGATGTAGGCCATCATCACCGCGAAGCTGAGGGCGAACACCGCCATCGGCCCGCGGAACGCCCGGGTGCGCAGGACGGTGCGGACGCCGTCCAGCGCGGACACATCAGCGGGCCGCCGTACCTCCGCGGGATGCGTCTCGGGGATCACGAGCAGGACGCCGACCAGCATCGCGGCGCACAGCACGACGACGGTCCAGAGCATCCCGCGCCAGCCGATGGGGTCGGCGAGCAGCCCGCCCACCAGGGGAGCCAGCACCGGCGCGACGCCGCCGACCGTGATCATCAGCGTGAACGCCCTGGCCGCCGCACGGCCGGTCACCACGTCGGCGATGATCGCCCGCCCGATGACCATGCCCCCGGCGCCGGCGAACCCCTGGACGAGCCGGGCGAGGACCAGGACGGGAAGCGTCGGGGCCAGCGCGCAGACGACACCGGCGGCTACGCACACCGACGCACTGACGATCAGCGGGCCGCGTCGCCCGCGACGGTCGGAGAGCGGACCCATCACCAGCTGGCCGAACGCCAGGCCCACGAGGAAGGAGGTCAGCGTGAGCTGGACCGCGCTGGCCTCGACGCCGAAGTCGGCACCGAGCTCGGGGAACCCCGGCAGGTACAGGTCGGTCGCGACGGGTGCGAGCGCGGCGAGTGACGCGAGCACGAGCAGCAACGGCCACCGGATCGCCGAGATCCGCGCGGGCGCGCCCGCGCTCGTGTCCGTCACGGCCCCAGTCCACCAGCGGCGCGACACACGCGGAACGCGCCACCGACGCATGGCAGTGATCGGCCCTGGTGATGCCCACATCCCTTGTCCCGCAGGGCCTCCTAGGGCTGACTGATGGCATGAGCTGGGACGACGGGACGTCATACCTCGACGAGCTGGCACCGGGGGTCTACGCCTTTGTGCAGCCCGACGGTGGCTGGATGGTCAACAACTGCGGCGTCGTGACGGACGGGTCGGGCGACGCCCTGCTGGTCGACACCACGTCGACGGAGAAGCGCAACCGCGCCCTGCTCGCCGAGGTGGCCGGCGTCGCCGAACGCGGACCGCGGATCGCGGTGAACACCCACCACCACCCGGACCACACGTACGGCAACGGGTTCCTGCCGGCGTCGACGACCATCATCGGCCACCACCTCTGCCGCGAGGGTGTGCTGCGTGCCGGGCTGAAGGCGACCGAGGAGCTGCCCGCTGACTACGGCGACCTCGTCGTCCGCCCGCCGGACCTCACCGTCGGCAACGACATCACGCTGCACCTCGGCGAGTTCCCCGTCGAGCTCCAGGTCATGGGACCCGCCCACTCCACTCACGACATCGGCGTCTGGCTGCCCGAGCAGAAGGTCTTCTTCGCCGGCGACCTGGCGTTCTCGGGTGGACACCCGATCTTCCTGGAGGGTTCGATGGCCGGCTTCCGCACGGCCGTCCGACGGATGCGCGACCTCGAACCGAACGCCCTGCTCCCGGGTCACGGTCCCGCCTGTCGGGGCGACGAGGTGGGCCGGGTGCTCGACGACCTGGAGGGGTACGTCGACTGGATCGAGGAGGTCGCCCGGGAGTCCTACGCCGCCGGGCTGTCGCCCTTGGAGGCGGCCCAGAAGCACGCCGGCGGCCCGTACGTCGACTGGCCGGAGGGCGAGCGGGTGGTCTGCAACCTGCACCGGGCCTACACCGAGGTCGACCCGGCGTACGAGCCTCCGGTTCCTCTGCGCATCCCCGCCCTCTGGCCCGAGATGGTCGCGCTCCACGGCGGCCCGATCGTCTGCCACGCCTGATCGCGGGTGTGCTCAGAACCGTGCGTCCCCGGACCCACCTCGACCGAACCCTGCGGCAGCACCACCTCGGCGACACAGCCCGGCGGGACCGTGACCGTACAGCTCGAGCGACGTCCCCCAGCGTCCAGGACACCGCGATCCGACCGTGCGGTGACAGGTGCTCGGTCGACGCCGAGGTGATCCCGCCTCCGGGCAAGGGCTCCACGCGGAAGCGGCGCCAAGTGGGTTCCAGGCGCCGCAACCCCGCGACGTACCGGTGCAGGAACGAGATCACCGCGCCCTTGGAGTAGTGGTTGAGCGACTCGTGCGGGACACCGTCGGCGTCGATGCCGTTCCAGCGCTCCCACATCGTCGTCGCGCCACGGTCGATCATGGTCAGCCACGAGGGCTCGGAGTCCTGGAACAGCAGCCGGTACGCCGCGTCGAGATGGCCGTGGTCCGCCAGTGCCGGCAGCAGGTCGGGGGTGGCCAGGAAGCCGGTCGCCAGGTGGTCGCCCGCCTCGCTCACCAGGGCGGCGAGGTCGTCGGCGACGCGCCGCCGGTGCTCGTCGGGCACCAGCCCGAAGGTCAGCGCCCGCACCAACGTCGCCTGGGTGTGCGGCTCGACCCGGCCGTCAGCCGACACGAACTCCGTGCGCCAGGCATCGACGACGTGGGCCGACAGCTCGGCGTACCTCGCGGCATCCTCGTCGCGACCCAGCACCGCGGCCATGCGAGCGGCGTGCCGCGTCGACCAGGCGTAGAAGGCGGTCGCGACGTCGGACTTGTCCTGGGCGATGAACGCCGGGAAGTCGCTCGGCTCACCGCCGGGCTCGAGCCACTCGCCCCAGTGGAAGCCGGTGTCCCAGAGGTACTGCTCGTGGGGCAGCGGCTCGGCGTGACGCTCGATCCGCGACGGGTGCCGGGACCCGGACGCCATCGCCTCGACGCGGTCGAGCCAGCGGACCACCGCCGGCCAGCTCTCGGCGAGCACGGCAGTGTCGCCGTACTCCTCGTACAGCTCCCACGGCACCAGCACGACGGCGTCGCCCCACCCCGCCGAGCCGTTCATCTTCTCGAGGAACCCGGTGCGTTCGGCGACCGGCATCGGCGCCATGTTGCCCAGGTTGCCGTCGGCCCACTGCTCGACCATCAAGTCGCGCAGCCACTTCAGCGAGAAGCCCGCGACGTCGTAGAGGTACGACGCCGTCGGGACGTAGAGCTGCCAGTCACCGGTCCATCCCGCGCGCTCGCGCGTCGGGCAGTCGGTCGGGATGTCGCACGCGTTGCCACGGAACGACCACACCGCCGCCGAGTGCAGCCGGTTGATGCGGTCGTCGCTGCAGACGAAGGACCCCCGGGCCTCGAGGTCGGTGTGCACCACGATCCCGGTGATGTCGTCGGCGGTGAGCGGACCCGGGTGCCCCTCCACCCGCACGTACTGGAAGCCGTGCGTCGTCAGCCGCGGCTCGAACACGTCACCGGCCACTCCTCCAGACACGACGACGTCGACCTGGCCCGCGCTCAGCGGCTCGGGCAGGAACGGCGCGTTCGGGCGCAGGTGCTCCATGGTCACGTCGCCGTCCGGGCCGAGCGCCTCCCCGTGCGTCAAGGTGATCCGGGTGCCGGCCGGGCCGAGGGAGGTCAGCCGCACCCGGCCGTTGATGTTCTGGCCGAGGTCGACCACGTACACGCCTGCCTGCACCGACGTGACCGACACCGGACGCAGCTCCTCGACCGGCCGCACGGGCGGTGCGGGCGAGCAGACGAGGGCGTCGTACCCACGATCGCTCACCACGACCGGCGACCAGACGGGCTCCTCGGCGAGCAGCCGGCGGTCCTCGTGCTGACCCTCGATCAGGTCGGTCTCCGTGATGTGCGAGGTCGCCCAGCGCCACGTCTCGTCGGTGCCGACGACGGTGGTGGTGCCGTCCTCGTGCTCGAGGTGGAGCTGCGCGAGGAACGCCGTCTCGGTGCCCCACTGGTCGTGGGCGTTGAGCATGCCGACCTGGCCGCGGTACCAGCCGTCGGCGAGCAACGCCTCGACCACGTGGCTGCCAGGCGCCAGGAGCGCCGTGACGTCGTACGTCTGCACCTGCGTGCGCGAGGCGTACTCCGTGTAGCCGGGCGTGAGCTCGTCGGTGCCGACACGCTGCCCGTCGATCGTCGCCTCGTAGATCCCGTGCGCGGTCGCGTACAGGCGCGCTCGGACGACGGGCCGGTCGACCGTGACCTCGCCGCGCACCCGGTACGCCGGCCGGTGACCGGCCGGACCGGGCCGGTCACCGGTGGACACCCAGGCCGCCGACCAGTCGTCGGGGTCGAGCAGCCCGGCCTCGACCACCAACGGCTCGGACCACTCGCCCCAGCCTGCGTCGGTCTCGACGCGGACGCGTACCTCGCGCCGCTCGCCCGACGCCAAGGCCTTGCCGGGCCACGGCACCAGCACGTGCTCATCCCCCTCGACGCGCACGGGGGTCCCGTCGACCTCGACCTCGTAGGCCAGCTGTTCGCCGGACTCCGCCGGGAGCACCCACGAGAGTCGCGGCTCCGCTTCGCCGATGCCGAGAGAGCTGTCGAGGTGTTCCGCGCGTACCTGCACGGGCCCAGCCTCCCGACCCCGGAGC
This sequence comes from uncultured Actinomycetota bacterium, assembly GCA_963708915.1. Classification (GTDB taxonomy): domain Bacteria; phylum Actinomycetota; class Actinomycetes; order Propionibacteriales; family Nocardioidaceae; genus Nocardioides. The sequence goes on along the minus strand of CAVPUJ010000001.1, from coordinate 1,806,967 downwards.
CGTACCGGAACCAACGAGGTCGGATACCAACGATCACCGTGGTCAACTGAGCACGCTGGGGCAACCGATCCAGCCGACCAACCGTAGGGAAGGCATGGAGCCCACGACCGACCTCCGCACCGAGCTCGCTCCGCTCTTCGGTGACGAGCCACCGGGTCCTCCGCTCGAGCAGCTCGTCGCCGGCGGTCGGCGCCGGCTGCGCCGCCGGCGTCTCGGCCAGGGGCTCGGCGTGGCGACCGTGGTGGTTGCCGTGGCGGCCGGGTACGCCGCCGTCGCCGCTGGGCAGGGTGACGGGCGGACGCTCGTCGTGGCCACCCCCAGCCAGACGGCCGCCCCGGAGCCGTCGGCGTCACCGCAGCCACCCGAACCGACCGCCACCACCACGTACGACCAGCCCGACGACCCCACCGACGAGGACCGGATCCGCGGCTTCCACGTCGACCAGGCGACCGGCGAGGTCACGGCGTTCGCGGGCGGCGAGGTGCGGCAGGCGATCCCCATGGGCGACCTCACCGCCGACGCCGGCGCCGTGGCGGTGGCCGTGACGCTCGACGGCGAAGAGACGTGGTGGTACGTCGACTGGGACACGAACGGTGGGGGCAGCTCCCACGAGCCCGCGAAGACCGACGAGCCGTTCGCCGAGTGGGCGGAGCGGATGCACCAGATGCAACACACTCCCTTCGACCCCGACGACGTCGACGACCCGATGGACCTGGTGGTGACCGACCGCTTCGGGGTCCCGGAGATCCAGCCCGGGGTCGAGGTGCTCCAGCGCATCGACAACCCGTTCGACCTCGAGGCGCCGTACACCTCGGTCGCGCTCGACGTCCGCAAGGGCGACCAGCACATGCTCATGGTCCTGACGCCCAACGGGGGCTCGTTCGGGGTGCCGGGCCAGGACACGCTCCAGGGGCTGATTGCGGACCAACGAGCCATGGGGCCCTCCATGAGCGTCGCGGGCCCGATGCCGCCACTCTGGGACATCTCCCCCGGTGACGGGATGCCGGTCATCAGGCCTGGCGTCCAGACGGTCCGCAAGGTCGACAACCCGCTCGGCGTCGCGGCGCCGCGGCGGTCGGTCGCGTACGTGGTGCGCTTCGAGGGCAAGACCTGGTGGGCCCTGTGGGAGCTCGGGCCGAGCGGTCTGGACGCGGCGCAGAGCATCCGGGTCGCCTTCGACGGGTACGGCTCCATCGACGCGTGGCTGGCCGACCAGAAGTCGCGGGCGACGTGGTGAGCGACCGCGACGCGGGGTTCTCGGAGTTCGTGGCGTCGCGCCACGTGCACCTGCGTCGGGTCGCGTACCTCATCTCGGGCGACTGGCACCAGGCCGACGACCTGCTCCAGACCGCGCTGGCCAAGGCGTACGTCGCGTGGCCGCGGATCGAGCGGGACGGTCGCGAGGAGGCGTACGTCCGCCAGATCATGGTGCGCGCCAACATCGACGAGCACCGTCGACCGTGGCGGCGCCACGAACGAGCCGGTCTCGACGGCCACGACGCCGCCGCACCCCGCGGGCTCGCCCACGAGGATCGAGCCGCCCTGCTCGACGCGCTCGCCGAGCTGGCGCCGATGGTGCGGCGCGCCGTCGTGCTGCGCCACTGGGTCGGACTTTCCGTCGCCGAGACCGCCGCCGAGCTCGGCATCGCCGAGGGCACGGTGAAGGGGTACTGCTCCCGCGGCCTCGAACGGCTCCAGGCCGCACTCTCGGTCCAGCGCAGCTGAGGGGACGGCTGCTGCGACCCTCGTGCTCGCCGTCGAGCAGACCTTGGTGTGATGGTCGGGTGACCTTCAGCGCCCTCGACCACCTGGAGTGCCCGCGCTGCGGCGCGACGTACGACGCGACCGTGCTGCAAGGGCTCTGTCCCGGCGACGGGTCGCCCCTCCTGGCGAGGTACGACCTCGCTCGCGTCGGCACCGACCCGCGGTCCATCGCCGGCCGCGCTCCCGACCTGTGGCGCTACCACGAGCTGTTGCCCGTCTCCGCGGCCGAGCACGTCGTCACTCTCGGCGAGGGGATGACCCCGCTGCTCCCGGCTCCGCGCCTGGGCGCCGAGCTCGGCCTGCCACGACTGCTGGTCAAGGACGACGGGCTGCTGCCGACCGGCTCCTTCAAGGCGCGCGGCGCCGCCGTCGGCGTCTCCCGGGCCAAGGAGCTGGGCGCGACCCGGCTGGCCATGCCGACCAACGGCAACGCAGGTGCGGCCTGGTCGACGTACGCCGCCCGGGCCGGCCTGCGCGCCACCATCGCGATGCCGCTGGACGCACCCACGATCACCCGGGCGGAGACCGTCGTGACCGGCGGCGACCTGCGCCTGGTCGACGGGCTGATCTCCGACGCCGGACGGCTGATCGGGGCGGCCGTGCAGGCCAGCAAGGACGACTGGTTCGAGGTGTCGACGCTCAAGGAGCCCTACCGGATCGAGGGCAAGAAGACGATGGGGCTGGAGATCGCCGAGCAGCTCGGCTGGCGGATGCCCGACGTGATCCTCTACCCGACCGGCGGCGGGGTCGGCCTGATCGGCATCCACAAGGCGCTCGTCGAGGCCCGGGAGCTGGGCTGGGTCGAGGGCGACCTGCCGCGGCTCGTGTGCGTCCAGGCGACGGGCTGCGCGCCGATCGTGACGGCGTACGACGCCGGCGCCGAGGAGTCGGTGAAGGTGGAGGACTCCTCGACGGTCGCGTTCGGCATCAACGTGCCCAAGGCGCTCGGCGACTTCCTCGTGCTCCGGGCGGTGCGTGAGACCTCCGGGACCGCAGTCGCCGTCGAGGACGCCGACCTGCTGGCCGACCTGGCCCTCACCGCACGGCTGGAGGGCATGTTCCTCTGCCCCGAGGGTGCGGCCACGGTGACCGCCGCCAGACAGCTGGCGCGGACCGGCTGGCTCTCGCCCGACGACGAGGTGGTGCTCCTGAACACCGGCGCCGGCGTGATCTACCCCGACACCGTCACGGTCGACGTCCCGACGATCGCCAAGGACGGCGTGCTGGTGCTCTGACCATCACCCCAAGGTGGAGGTGCGGGCGACGAGCTCGGGGAGCAGCACCACCTGCTGGTGCCGGTGCTCGGGGTTGTCCGCCTCGTCCAGCACCAGCTCCGCCGCTCGCCGTCCGAGCTCGTGGCGGGGCTGGCGGACCGAGGTGAGCGGGACGGCAGCGGCCCCGGCGAAGTAGATGTCGTCGTAGCCGACGATGGCGAGGTCGTCGGGGACGGCGAGCCCCGAGGCCACCAGCTGCTGGAGCAGGCCGAGAGCCAGCAGGTCGTTGGCGCAGAACGCGGCGGTCGGTCGCCTGCTCCGGGGCAGCCCCAGGATCCGCTCGCCGGCCATCCGGCCCTCGCGGACGGTCGTGGCTGCGGTGGCGATGACGGTGGCGGGTGGGGCGTCCCCGGCTGCCAGGGCGGTCTGGGCACCCTGGAGACGGTCGTGGACCTGCCCGATCGACTCAGGTCCGCCGACGAACGCGATCCGCTGGTGGCCGCGGTCGAGGAGGTGGTCGATCGCGAGACTGCCGCCCAGGACGTCGTCGACGGCGACCGAGCAGAGCGCCTCGTCGCGCGGCGTACGGTCCACGACCACGACGGGAGTCCCCCGCCGGGCCACGCCGGCCAGGTGCTCGGCCTCCGGATCGAGGGGCGTGACGAGGATGCCCTGCACCCGCTGCTCGACGAGGTGGTCGAGGTGCGCCACCTCACGGTCGGCCCGGTTGCCGCTGTTGCACATGTAGAGCGAGAAGTGGCCCTCCTCGGCCGTCTCCTCGATCCCGGCGGCGACGTCGGTGAAGAACGGGTTGGCCGCGTCGAGCATCACGTACGCCAACGTGCGGCTGCGCCCCGACCGCAGGTGCCGCGCAGCCTCGTTGCGCACGAAGCCGAGGTCGGCCATCGCCTCCTCGACCCGGCGACGGGTCGCTGGGCTGACCAGGTCGGGCCGGTTCAGCACGTTCGACACCGTGCCGAGCGAGACACCCGCCCGCTCGGCGACGTCCTTCACGCCCGCCATCCTCGTCCCCCGATTCGCTCCGTCGCTAAAACGCTTCAGCCAGCCTCCGCGCCGACAATCTAGTGCAGATCCTTGACGGAAGTGAGCGCCGTCACTTACGGTCTGCCTATCGGAATTGAAACCTTTCAATGCGAAGTGCGCAAGAGCCGGACGAGCGAGGGACCATGACGCAGGCCGACACCTCAGCGGTGCTCGAGCTCCGTGACGTCTCCAAGTCGTTCGGACCTGTCGTCGCCCTGCGCGCCGGGAGCCTGCGGGTCGAGGCGGGCAGCATCCACGCCCTCGTGGGCGAGAACGGTGCGGGCAAGTCCACCCTCGTCAAGGTCGTGGCGGGCGTCTACCGCCGCGACTCGGGCGACTTCCTGCTGGGTGGCGAGTCCGTCGACTTCGGCTCGACGGCCGAGTCCAAGGACGCCGGCATCGCCGTCATCTACCAGGAGCCGACGCTCTTCCCGGACCTCTCGGTCACCGAGAACATCTTCATGGGCCGGATGCCGATGGGCGGTGGCCACCGCATCGACCGGGCCGGCATGCACCGCGAGACCAACGCGCTCTTCCAGCGGCTCGGCGTGCACATCGACCCGCGCCGCCCGGCGCTCGGCCTCTCCATCGCCGACCAGCAGATCATCGAGATCGCCAAGGCGATCTCGCTCGACGCCCGCCTCCTCGTCATGGACGAGCCCACCGCGGCGCTGAGCGGCAACGAGGTGGCCAGGCTGTTCGCCGTCGCCCGCAGCCTCCGTGACGAGGGCCGCGCCCTGGTCTTCATCTCCCACCGCTTCGACGAGGTGTTCGCCCTCTGTGACCACGTCACGGTGATGCGCGACGGCTCCTACATCTCCACCGACCGCGTCGCCGAGACCACCGAGTCCCAGATCGTCGCCAAGATGGTCGGCCGCGAGGTGGGCGACCTGTTCCCCAAGACCCCCGCCGAGATCGGGGACATCGTCCTCGACGTCCAGGGGCTCGAGACCGCGGGCGAGTTCCACGGGGTCTCCTTCCAGGTCCGGGCCGGCGAGATCGTGGGGCTCGCCGGCCTCGTCGGCGCCGGCCGCAGCGAGATCGCGCGGGCCGTCTTCGGCGTCGACGCGTACGACGCCGGGTCGGTCACCCTGCTCGGCAAGCCCGTCCCTCCCAAGAACCCGCGGGCGGCCATCCGGGCCGGCATGGCGATGGTTCCCGAGGACCGACGGCAACAGGGCCTGGTCATCCAGGGCTCGGTCGGCAAGAACATCGCCTCCGTCATCCGCGGCGAGCTCACCAAGGCCGGCCTCCTCACCGCCGGCTCGGAGTACCGCGCCGCGCGGCCCTGGGCGTCCCGCCTCGAGGTCAAGACCAACGCCCTCGACATGGCGGCCGCCACCATGAGCGGCGGCAACCAGCAGAAGGTCGTGATCGCCAAGTGGCTGGCCACCCACCCCAAGCTCCTGATCATCGACGAGCCCACGCGCGGCATCGACGTCGGCACCAAGGCCGAGGTGCACCGGCTGCTCTCCGAGCTGGCCGGCCAGGGCCTGGCGATCCTGATGATCTCCAGCGAGCTCCCCGAGGTGCTCGGCATGGCCGACCGCGTGCTCGTCGTCTGCGAGGGCCGGATCACCGCGGACATCGCCCGTGACGATGCCACTCCCGAGAACGTGATGGCCGCGGCGACCCGCTCCTCCGAGAAGGCCGATTCATGAGCACCGACCTCCTCGTCGAGCCGAGCAGCCAGTCCCGCGGTCACCGCATCCTCACGACCGTGGTGCGCTCGCGTGAGTTCTCGATCGCGCTCGTGCTGCTCCTGATCATCCTTGCCGCCACCATCCGGCGCCCGACGTTCGTCTTCAGCGGTGACGGCTGGCGCGACACCCTGCTGACGCCCTCGATCCTGCTGCTGCTCGCGATCGGCCAGATGGTCGTCATCGTCACCCGCAACGTCGACCTGTCCGTCGGCTCCATCCTCGGGGTCACGGCCTACGTCACCGGCAAGATCTTCATCGCCAACCCCGAGACGAACGTGGTGCTGGTCTTCCTCGCCGGGATGCTGGTCGGCGCCGCGCTCGGCGCGATCAACGGCTTCCTCGTCGCGTTCTTCCGGGTGCCGGCTCTCGTCGTCACGCTCGGCACGATGTACATCTTCCGCGGCGTGCTGACCAACCAGATCGGCAGCGAGCGCATCGTCGCCGGTGACATCCCGGCCAACTTCGAGAAGCTCGGCACCGACCAGATCCTGTCCATCCCGCTGCTGACGATCATCGGGCTCGTCGTGCTGGCGATCGTCGGCTACTACCTCTACACCGCGCGCGGCGGCCGGGAGCTCTACGCCATCGGCTCGGACCCCGACGCCGCCAGGCTCTACGGCCTCAACGTCGGCAAGCGAGTGTTCGGAGCGTTCGTGCTGTCGGGGGCCCTGGCCGGTCTCGCGGGCGTCTTCCACATCGCCCGCTACGCCACCGCATTCGCCGGGACCGGGAGGGACCTCGAGCTGCAGGCGGTCGCGGCGGTGGTGATCGGCGGTGTCGCGATCTTCGGCGGCAGCGGCACGGTGTGGGGCGCTGCGCTCGGCGCCTTCCTGCTCGTCACCATCAACCGCGCGCTGCCGATCCTCGGCATCAGCGACTTCTGGCAGGGCGCCGTGGTCGGCGCGCTGATCATCGGCTCGATCGTCCTCGACCGGGTGCTGACCCTGCGCCGCACCCACCAGCTCATCGAAGCGAGGGACGAGTCATGACCACCACGGCGACCGAGGCTCCCACGCGCAGCTACCCGTCGTACTCGCGCAACATCGCCGCAGCGCATCCTCGTCAACCGCGAGGCGGCGGTGATCGCGGCCCTCGTCATCGTCTACGTCTACTCGCTGGTCAACGTCCAGTTCTTCGACGGCCCGCTGACGACGTACAACCTCTTCAAGGAGTACGCGCCGATCCTGATGCTGGCGCTGCCGATGACGCTGATCATCATCACCGGCGAGATCGACCTGTCGGTGGCCAGCACGCTCGGCGTCTGCGCCGCGGCCTGCGGGGTCCTGGTCAAGGAACACGGCTTCTCCATGCTCACCGCGGTCATCCTCACGATGATCCTCGGCATCCTGCTCGGCGCCTTCAACGGCTTCCTCGTCGCGTACGTCGGACTGCCGTCGCTCGCGGTCACCATCGGCACGCTCGCGCTCTACCGCGGCCTCGCCGAGGGGCTCATCCAGACCGACCGCTTCGCTCAGTTCCCGCCCTCCTGGCAGGACTGGCCGACCGAGCGGATCGGCGACACCAACATCCCGAACATCATGATCCCGGTGGCCATCCTGGTCGTGGTCTTCGCCGTGCTGCTGCACTTCACCTCGTTCGGCCGGGGCATCTACGAGATCGGGCTCAGCTCCGAGACCGCGCACTTCTCCGGCGTCGACGTGGCACGCACCAAGCTGCTGCTGTTCGTGATGAGCGGCTTCGTGGCCTCGCTCGCCGGCGTCTACGTGATGCTCAAGTCCGACTCGGTGGCCATCGACACCGGGGTGGGTTTCGAGCTCAAGGTCATCGCCTCCGTGCTGCTCGGCGGCGTCTCCATCTTCGGTGGTCGCGGCGCTCTGCACGGCGTGATCGCCGGCGTCCTGCTCATCGCCGTCCTCAACTCCGCCCTCCAGCTCAGCAACCAGGGCTCGGAGATCATCCAGATCATCATCGGCCTGCTCCTGGTCGTCTCGGTGATCGCCTCCAGCTTCCTGCCGCGGATCCGGGAGCTCTTCCCGCGCAGGGCCGTGGCCTCCGCGCCACTCAAGACGCCGACCTCCGGCGACGAATCACGAAAGGTAAGGCAATGAACATCAAGACCCATCGATTCGCCGCCGTGGCAGTCATGGCGCTGGTCGCCAGCCTCGGCCTCGCCGGCTGCGGCTCCGACGACTCCTCCACCGCCTCCGACGGGGACAGCGGGGGCGGGAGCGGGGACGCGACCACCGTCACGTTCATCCCCAAGAACCTCGGCAACCCCTACTTCGACACCAGCGACGCGGGCGGCAAGAAGGCCGTCGACGAGTTCGGCGGCACGTACTCCGAGGTGGGCCCGGAGACCGGTACCCCCGACGGTCAGGTCGCCTTCATCGACACCGCGGCCCAGCAGGGCATCAACGCCCTGGTGATCTCGGCCAACGACACCACTGCCCTGTGCGACTCCATCAACGCCGCCCGCGACGCGGGCAGCAAGGTGGTCACGTTCGACTCGGACACGGACCCGACGTGTCGCGACCTGTTCATCAGCCAGGCCGACGCGGCAGGCATCGCCAAGGTCCAGGTCGACATGATCGCCGACCAGATCGGTGACGCCGGCGAGGTCGCGATCCTCTCGGCCGCGGCCGCCGCGACCAACCAGAACGCCTGGATCGAGCTGATGAAGACCGACCTCGCTGACAACCACCCGGACATCAAGCTCGTCGACACCGTCTACGGCGACGACGACGACCAGAAGTCCTTCGACCTGACCGCCGCGCTGCTGGCCGACCACCCGGACCTCAAGGGCATCATCTCGCCCACCACGGTCGGCATCGCCGCGGCCGCTCGCTACCTGTCCACCTCGGACGCCAAGGGCAAGGTCGCGCTGACCGGTCTGGGCACGCCCAACCAGATGCGCGACTACGTCACCGACGGCACCGTCACCGAGTTCGCGCTGTGGAACCCGGGCGACCTGGGCTACCTCGCCGCGTGCGCCGCCAAGGCGCTCGTCGACGGCGACATCACCGGCGAGGAGGGTGACTCCTTCACCGCCGGCGACCTGGGCGACTTCGAGGTCGGCGCGGACGCCACCGTGCTGCTCGGTGACCCGTTCAAGTTCAACGCGGACAACATCGGCGACTTCAACTTCTGAGTCGTCGACCGACACGTCAGGTCCGTCCTGACCTCGGTGCCGGCGGGTGCGTCTCGCATCCGCGCCCGCCGGCACCATCCCTCCTTCCCCGCTCCTTCCCCAGCACCGAAGGGCTGCGCCATGCCTCGCTACTGCTTCCAGCTCCAGGTGAGGCCGGAGCGGATCGCGGAGTACCGCGAACGGCACGCGGCGGTGTGGCCCGACATGCTCCGGGCGCTGGCCGAGACCGGCTGGCGCAACTACTCCCTGTTCCTGCGACCCGACGGGCTGCTCATCGGTTACGTCGAGTCCGACGACCTTGCCGCCGCCCAGGCGGCGATGGACACCACCGACGTGAACGCCCGTTGGCAGACCGAGATGGGCCCGTTCTTCGAGGCTCTCGACGTGCCGCCCGACCAGGGGTTCGCTCTCCTGGAGGAGGTCTTCCACCTGGAGGACCAGCTCGCCACCATCGACCACCCCGAGGACTGACCCAGATGACCACCTTCGCCGACATCACCGGCCGGCTCGAGAGCCTCGCCATCGAGGTCCCCTCCTGGGCCTACGGCAACTCCGGCACCCGGTTCAAGGTGTTCGGCTCCCCCGGCACGCCCCGCACCGTCGAGGAGAAGATCGCCGACGCCGCGGCCGTGCACCGGTTCACGGGGCTGGCCCCGTCGGTCGCGCTGCACATCCCGTGGGACCTGGTCGACGACTACGGCAAGCTGCGGGCCTACGCCGAGGACCACGGCGTCGCCTTGGGCACCATCAACTCCAACACGTTCCAGGACGACGACTACAAGCTCGGCAGCCTCACCAACGCCGACCCCGCGATCCGCCGGAAGGCCGTGCAGCACAACCTCGACTGCATCGAGGTCATGAACGCCACCGGCTCGCGCGACCTCAAGATCTGGCTGGCCGACGGCACCAACTACCCCGGCCAGGCTGACATCCTGACCCGCCAGGAATGGCTCGCCGAGGGGCTTGCCGAGATCTACGCCCAGATCGCCGAGGACCAGCGGCTCGTGCTGGAGTACAAGTTCTTCGAGCCGGCGTTCTACCACACCGACGTGCCGGACTGGGGCACGTCCTACGTGCACTGCGCGGCCCTCGGCGACCGCGCCGTGGTCTGCCTCGACACCGGCCACCACGCGCCGGGCACCAACATCGAGTTCATCGTCGCCCAGCTCTCCCGGCTCGGGAAGCTCGGCTCGTTCGACTTCAACAGCCGCTTCTACGCCGACGACGACCTGATCGTCGGCGCGGCCGACCCCTTCCAGCTCTTCCGGATCATGGTCGAGGTCATCCGCGGCGGTGCGTACGACGGGGCTGGTTCGACGAGGAACGGGCCCGCCGCCCTGATGCTCGACCAGTGCCACAACATCGAGAACAAGGTCCCCGGCCAGATCCGCTCGGTGCTCAACGTGCAGGAGATGGTGGCCCGCGCGCTGTTGCTCGACACCGATGCCCTCGCCGTCGCGCAGCGCGAGGGTGACGTGCTGGCCGCCAACCAGATCTACATGGACGCGTTCTACACCGACGTACGACGCGACCTCGCCGGCTTCCGCGAGGAGCGCGGGCTGCCGGCCGACCCGATGGCGGCGTACCTCGCCTCGGGCTACCAGGACACGATCGAGGCCGACCGTGTGGGCGGCTCGCAGGCAGGATGGAACTCATGACGAACCCGACCGTCTCCGCTCTCGTCGAGCGGAGCAACCGGCTCGGCCGCGACCCCAAGAACACCAACTACGCCGGCGGCAACACCTCCGCCAAGGGCACCGAGGTCGACCCGGTGACCGGCGAGGACGTCGAGCTGGTGTGGGTCAAGGGCTCCGGTGGCGACCTCGGCACCCTGACCGAGTCAGGCCTGGCCGTGCTGCGGCTGGACCGGATGCGGGCGCTGACGCGGGTCTACCCCGGGGTCGAGCGCGAGGACGAGATGGTCGCGGCGTTCGACTACTGCCTGCACGGCAAGGGCGGCGCGGCACCCTCCATCGACACCGCGATGCACGGCCTGGTCGACTCCGCCCACGTCGACCACCTGCACCCCGACTCCGGCATCGCGATCGCGACCGCCGCCGACGGCGAGGCCCTGACCAAGGAGATCTTCGACGACTTGGTCGTCTGGGTGCCCTGGCGGCGTCCGGGCTTCCAGCTCGGCCTCGACATCGCCGCCATCAAGGAGGCCAACCCGCAAGCGGTCGGGTGCATCCTGGGCGGGCACGGCATCACCGCGTGGGGCGACACCTCCGAGGAGTCCGAGAAGAACAGCCTCTGGATCATCGACAACGCCGCGGCCTACATCGCCGAGCACACCCGGCCCGAGCCCTTCGGGCCGGCGCTGGACGGGTACGCCGCCCTCCCCGAGGCCGAGCGACGGGCCAGGGCCGCCGCCATCGCCCCCACCATCCGCGGGCTCGCCTCGACCGACAAGGCGATGGTCGGGCACTTCACCGACTCCGACGTGGTCCTCGATTTCCTCGCCTCGACCGAGCACCCGCGCCTGGCCGCGCTGGGCACCTCGTGCCCCGACCACTTCCTGCGCACCAAGGTCAAGCCGATGCTGCTCGACCTGCCTGCGACGGCGTCGGTCGAGGAGACCATCGCCCGGCTCCAGGAGCTCCACGGTCCCTACCGCGAGGACTACCAGGGCTACTACGACCGCAACGCCACCCCGGACTCGCCGGCCATCCGCGGGGCAGACCCGCTCATCGTGCTGGTCCCCGGCGTCGGGATGTTCTCCTTCGGCAAGGACAAGCAGACCGCCCGCGTGGCCGGCGAGTTCTACGTCAACGCCATCAACGTGATGCGCGGCGCCGAGGGCCTCTCGACGTACGCCCCCATCGACGAGGCCGAGAAGTTCCGCATCGAGTACTGGGCCCTCGAGGAGGCCAAGCTCCAGCGGATGCCGAAGCCCAAGCCGCTGGCCACCCGCATCGCGCTGGTCACCGGCGCCGCCTCCGGCATCGGCAAGGCCATCGCCACCAAGCTCGCCGCCGAGGGCGCGTGCGTCGTGATCGCCGACCTCTCCCTGGAGAAGGCGCAGGCCGCCGCCGGCCGAGATCGGGAACTCGGACGTCGCGGTCGGTGTCCAGGTCGACGTCTCCGACGAGGCCGCCGTGCAGGCGATGGTGGATGCGACCGTGCTCGCCTTCGGCGGGGTCGACCTGGTCGTCAACAACGCCGGGCTCTCGCTGTCGAAGACCCTGCTCGAGACCACGGTCGCCGACTGGGACCTCCAGCACGACGTGATGGCCAAGGGTTCGTTCCTGGTCTCGCGCGCCGCCGCGAAGGTGCTCATCGAGCAGGAGCTCGGCGGCGACATCGTCTACATCTCCTCGAAGAACTCCGTCTTCGCCGGCCCCAACAACATCGCCTACTCCGCGGTCAAGGCCGACCAGGCCCACCAGGTCCGGCTGCTGGCCGCCGAGCTCGGCGAGCACGGCATCAAGGTCAACGGCGTGAACCCCGACGGCGTCGTGGCCGGGTCCGGGATCTTCGCCAGCGGCTGGGGCGCCAACCGGGCCGCCGTCTACGGCGTGGAGGAGAAGGACCTCGGCAAGTTCTACGCCCAGCGCACCCTGCTCAAGCAGGAGGTGCTCCCCGAGCACTGCGCCCAGGCCGTGTTCGTGCTCTGCTCCCCCGAGCTGTCCCGGACCACCGGCCTCCACATCCCCGTCGACTCCGGCGTCGCGGCAGCGTTCCTGAGATGACAGCCCGCTTCGCGGCGGTCGACCTGGGCGCGTCCAGCGGCCGGGTGATGGTCGGCGAGGTGGGTCCCGACACGCTGCGGCTGACCGCCGCCGCGCGGTTCCCCAACGACCCGGTGCGTACCGAGGACGGACTGCACTGGGACGTCGAGGCGCTGGTCGACCATGCGGTCGCCGGCCTGGCCACGGCGTACGCCGCGGGGCCGCTCGCGTCGATCGGCGTGGACTCCTGGGCCGTCGACTACGGACGGCTGCGCCACGGCCGACTGCTCGGGCAGCCGTTCCACTACCGCGACGAGCGGCGGACGGCGGAGGGTCCGGCCGCGGTCGCCGAGCTGATCGGCGCGCAGGAGCTCTACCGACGCAACGGCCTGCAGTACCTCCCCTTCAACACGGTCTACCAGCTCGCGGCCGACAGCGGACTCGGTGATGCCGACCAGCTGCTGCTCGTGCCCGACCTCGTCGCCGCCTCGCTCGCGGGGAGCCACGTCACCGAGCGCACCAACGCCTCCACCACGGGGCTGCTCGACGTGACCACACGAGAGTGGGACACCGAGCTGATGATCCGGCTCGGGCTCGACCCGACGCTCTTCACCGACCTCGTCGACCCCGGCGACCCCGTCGGGGACCTGCTGCCCCACGTCGCCGAACGGGTCGGCGGCGTCGTGCCGGTGGTCGCCGTCGGTTCGCACGACACCGCGTCCGCCGTGGTCGGCGTCCCGATGCAGCCGGATGTGCACGGCGACGCGGCGTACGTCTCCCTCGGCACCTGGGCCCTCGCCGGCCTCGAGCTCGACGCACCGGTGCTGACCGAGGAGGCGCGAGCGGCGAGCCTCACCAACGAGGGCGGCGTCGACGGCACCGTCCGGTTCCTCTGCAACGTGATGGGCACCTGGCTGCTCAGCGAGACGATGCGCACCTGGGGCGAGACCGACCTCACCGGCATGCTCCGCGCGGCCGCGGCGTACGACGTCCCGGTCCCGATCATCGACGTGCAGGACGAGCTCTTCCTGGCTCCGGGAGACATGCAGGCCCGCATCGGCTACTGGTGCCACGAGCACGGAATCGCCCCACCGCGCGGGCGGGTCGAGGCGGTGCGGTGCATCGTGCTCAGCATCGCGGCGGCCATTGCGACCGCGCTGCAGCGGGCGGGCGACCTGGCGGGGCGGACCATCGGCGTCGTGCACGTCGTCGGCGGTGGTTCCCAGAACACCTTTCTGTGCCAGGCGATCGCCGACGGCACGGGCCTGCCGGTGCTGGCCGGGCCGGTCGAGGCGACGGCCCTCGGCAACGTGCTGGTCCAGGCTCGCGCCGCCGGGGTCGTCGGCCCCAGCCTCGCGGACCTCCGGGCGCTGGTCGCGCGCACCCACGACCTGGTGCGGTTCGAACCCCGTGCTTGAGAGGATCGAGCCGTGAGGGTTGCGCTGATGGTCACGTGCATCAACGACGCGCTGTTCCCGGACACGGGCCGCGCCGTGGTGACGTTGCTGCGGCGACTCGGCGTCGAGGTCGACTTCCCGGAGGCGCAGACGTGCTGCGGGCAGCCGATGGTGAACACCGGCTACCTCGACGAGGCCATCGCGCCGTTGCGGTCGTTCGTGAAGGCCTTCGACGGGTACGACGCGATCGTCACGCCGTCCGGGTCGTGCGCCGGGTCCGCCCGGCACCAGCACGGGATCGTCGCGACGAGATCCGGCGACCCCGCGCTCGTCGCGGCCGTCGAACGGACCGCGCCGCGCACCTACGAGCTGAGCGAGTTCCTCGTCGACGTGCTCGGCGTGACCGACGTCGGCGCGTACTTCCCCCACCGCGTGACCTACCACCCGACCTGCCACTCGCTGCGCATGCTCGGCGTCGGCGACCGGCCCGCGCGGCTGCTGGAAGCGGTGCGTGGCCTGGACCTCGTCGAGCTGCCACGGGCCGAGGAGTGCTGCGGCTTCGGCGGGACGTTCGCGGTCAAGAACGCCGACACCTCGGTGGCGATGGTCTCCGACAAGGCGCGCCACGTGCGCGAGACCGGTGCGGAGGTGCTGGTCGCCGGCGACAACAGCTGCCTGATGAACATCGGCGGGGCGCTGACCCGCCAGCGGGCCGGCGTCCGCGTGATGCACCTGGCCGAGATCCTCGCCGCCACGGAAGGTTCACCGTGACTGCCACGTTCGTGGGGATGCCCACGTTTCCGGTCGCCGCCAAGGCCGCGCTCGAGGACACCCAGCTGCGACGCAACCTGGCGCACGCCACCGCGACGATCCGCGACAAGCGGGCCCGGGTGGTCGCCGAGGTCGACAACTGGGAGGAGCTGCGGCTCGCGGGCGCGGCGATCAAGGACGCCGCGCTGTTCTCGCTGGACACCCAGCTCGTCCTCCTCGAGGAGCGCCTGACGGCAGCCGGGGCGACGGTCCGCTGGGCGCGGGACGCCGCGGAGGCGTGCGCGATCGTGGCCGAGGTGGCCAAGGCCCACGACATCGACGAGGTCGTCAAGGTCAAGTCGATGGTCACCCAGGAGATCGCCCTCAACGAGGCGCTCGAGGCGGAGGGCATCGCCGCCTGGGAGACCGACCTGGCCGAGCTCATCGTGCAGCTCGGCGACGACCTGCCCAGCCACATCCTGGTGCCGGCGATCCACCGCAACCGGGCCGAGATCCGCGAGATCTTCCAACGCCGGATGGCGGGAACCGAGGACCTGACCGACGAACCCGCGGTGCTGGCCGGCGCCGCGCGGGTGCACCTGCGCGAGAAGTTCCTGAACGCCCGGATGGCCGTCTCCGGTGCCAACTTCGCCGTCGCCGAGACCGGCACGCTCGTCGTGGTCGAGTCCGAGGGCAACGGCCGGATGTGCCTGACCCTGCCCGAGGTGCTGGTCTCGGTCGTCGGCATCGAGAAGGTCGTCCCGACCTGGGAGGACCTCGACGTCTTCCTGCGCCTGCTGCCCCGCTCCTCGACCGGTGAGCGGATGAACCCCTACACCTCGACCTGGACCGGCGTGACCCCCGGCGACGGCCCCCAGGAGGTCGTCGTCGTGCTGCTCGACAACGGCCGCACCCGTGCGCTGGCCGACCAGGTCGGCCGCCAGGCCCTGCGCTGCATCCGCTGCTCGGCCTGCCTGAACTCGTGCCCCGTGTACGAGCGGGTCGGCGGCCACGCGTACGGCTCGGTGTACCCCGGCCCGATCGGCGCGATCCTCAACCCGCTCCTCAAGGGCGTCGGCACCGATCCGCAGGTCGACTCGCTGCCGTACGCGTCATCCCTGTGCGGCGCGTGCTTCGAGGTCTGCCCGGTCCGCATCGACATCCCCTCGGTCCTGGTCGACCTCCGCGCCCAGGTGGTCGACGCCCATCGCGGCGGTACGCCGTCGATCCAGACGGTCGCCATGAAGGGCGCCGCCGCGACCTTCGGCTCCGGCCGACGGCTCGGCGTGGCCGAGCGGTTCGCCCGCCTCGGCACCGGCGTCGCCTCCCGGTTCGGCGCCTCGGGGTGGACGGGCGCCCGCGACCTGCCCCGGGCGCCGCGCGAGTCCTTCCGCGCCTGGTGGCGACGTACCGACGGAGGCCGCCATGACTGACCCCGTTGCCTCTGCGCGCGACGAGATCCTCGGGAAGGTCCGCTCGGCCCTGGCCGGTACGGCTCCTGCGCAACGCCCTGCCGATCCCCCACGGGTCGGCACCCGACGACGTGGTCGCCCTGTTCGCCGAGCGGGTCGCGGACTACCGGGCGGTCGTCGAACGCTGCACCCCTCGTCAGCTGCCGGCCCGGCTGAAGGCCGCGCTGCCCGAGGGCCGGGTCGTCATCCCCGCCGGTCTGTCGGTGCAGGTCCCGAACGCCGTCGTCGACGGGCAGCCAGGGGGTCTGACGGCCGCCGAGCTCGACGCGTGCGTCGCGGTCGTCACCGACGCCACGGTCGGCATCGCCGAGACCGGCACCATCGTCCTCGACCACGGCCCCGGCCAGGGGCGCCGCGCGATCACTTTGGTCCCCGACGTGCACGTCTGCATCGTCCGCGCCGACCAGGTCGTCGCCGACGTCCCCGACGCGATGCCTCGCCTCGACCCCACCAAGCCGCTCACGTGGATCAGCGGCCCCAGTGCCACCAGCGACATCGAGCTCGACCGGGTCGAGGGCGTGCATGGCCCCCGTACCCTCCACGTCCTGCTCGTCGGCTGAACCCCCCTGAGCCGCCGCGCCGACTGAACTTCGCCCGGATCACCGAGCCGCTCCTCCTCGTCCACGGCAGCCGCGACTCCACGTGCCCGCCGCTGGCGTGGTACCCGGACGAGCACGCCTTCGGGCCGTCGTTCCTCGCGGCGATGGCGCGGACGACGGGGTACTTCCGGAGCGAGCTGGGCTAGGCGTCCGGCCCTCCACGCCACTCGGGAAGGGGGTTGCGCCCGACGGCCGTGTCGACGGATGCCTGGGCGAGCAGACGGGTGGAGTTGAGGAGCGGGACGGGCGAGACCGACGGGGGCACCAGCAGGGAGAGCTCGGTGCACGCCAGTGCCACGGCCGAGCAGCCCTTGTCAGCCAGCCGGCCGATCATGGCGAGCACCTCGTCGCGCGCCTCGGCCGAGTAGTGACCCATGACCAGCTCGTCGAGGATGATCGCGTGCAGGGTGGTCGCGTCGGCCGGCTCGGGCACCATCGTCGCGATTCCCCGCGACTCGCAGCGGGACTGGTACATGTCGGACTCCAGCACCCAGGAGTTGCCGAGCAGGCCGAGGGTGTCGTGACCCAGCCGATGGGCCTCGGCGACCACCACGTCGGCAATGTGGAGGCCGGGGAGGGCGAGGTCGGGTCCGTCGGCCTCCAACGCCAGGTGGGCGGTGTTGTCGGGGCAGGCGAAGAAGTCCGCGCCGCCGGCACGCAGGCGTCGCGTCGACAGGGCGAGGATGCCGTGCAGCTCCTCGAGGTCGCCTCGCCGCATCGCGTCGAGGGTCTCGCCCATGGCGACGCAGTTCAGCGAGAACTCCGGATGCTGGTACTCGTGGATGGCCCGCGATCCGTAGCTCGCGATGCCCCGGACGAAATCGGCGGCCCCCTCGATGGTGTGGCCGACGATGCCGATGTGGAACACGATGCGTCGCTCCCGTCCTTCCCGTGGCCCGTCGTTCCCGGCGGCTGCTGACACCGTCCGGATTCGTCGTTACTGGGTCGTGACCCCCCATCGCAGTCTTGCCAAGTCACGCCGGACGCAGGTCACGAAGAGATTTCGATTGGGACTCGAACATTGCGTTTCCGCACACCCCATTGGCGCTCGCCGCGGACCGGCGAATGCTGCCGAGGGTCATCAGATCCATGACCCTGTCCGGAGCACGAAAGGAATGCCCGTGCGATTGAAGAGGTCCGCAGTAGCCATCGTCGCCACTGCCTCACTCCTGGCCCTGGCCGCCTGCGGTGGCAACGGGGGCGACGACCCAGAGACACCCACTCCGTCACTCGGGGAGGGTGGCAACGCCGGCGCCGGGAAGAACCCCGACGCCGCCGGACCGGTGGCGATCCCCGAGGACGCAGCCGAGGGCGGCACTGCCACGGTGCTGACCCTCCAAGTCCCCGCCACCCTCGACCCGACCCGGGCCTACTACACCGACTCGACCGAGATCATGAACCTCGTCACCCGGGCGCTGACGCAGTACGCGTACAACCCCGAGAACGGCGAGATGGAGCTCGTGCCGGACATGGCGACGGACCTCGGCACTCCGAACGAGGACAACACCGAGTGGACGTTCACGCTCAAGGACGGCCTCAAGTACGAGGACGGCACCGACGTGAAGGCCGAGGACGTGGCCTACGCCATCTCTCGCTCGTTCGCGATCGAGGAGCTGCCTGACGGCCCGACGTACCAGCTGCAGTTCTTCCTGGACGGCGACACCTACAAGGGCCCGTACAAGGACAAGTCCCCCTACAAGGGTGTCGTGGTCAACGGCAACGACATCACGATCAAGATGTCGCGCCCGTTCCCCGAGATGGACTACTACGCCTCGTTCCCGGTGTTCACCGGCATCCCGCAGGCGAAGGACACCAAGGAGGAGTACGGCAACCACCCGCTGGCCACCGGTCCGTACATGTTCTCCGACTACAAGCCCGGTTCGTCGCTGACGCTGGTCAAGAACCCCCACTGGGACCCCGCCACCGACCCGGGTCGCATCCAGTCCGTGGACGAGTGGGACTTCAAGTTCAACGAGGACACCGCGAAGCTGGAGAACACGATCCTCAGCGACCAGGGCGAGGGCCAGACGACCCTGACCTACGACAACGTCACCCCGCCGACCTACAAGCAGATCACGCAGGAGGACCCGGACCGACTGGTCACGGGCACCTCGCCCTGCACGTTCATGTGGTTCCTGGACATGACCAAGATCACCGACATGAACGTGCGCAAGGCGATCGGTTACGCCTACCCGTACGTCGACGCCTGGAAGGCCGGCGGCGAGATCGTCGGGCTGACCCGGGTCCCAGGGACCAACATCCTGCCGCCCGGCACCGCCGGACGCACCGAGTACGACGTGCTGGGCATCGGCGGCCAGGACACCGACCCGGAGAAGGCCAAGTCGCTGCTGGAGGAGGCCAACGCGACGGGGTACGAGATCAAGTTCCTCTACGCCACCGACGACCCGCTGTCGGTCTCCGCGAAGGACCAGATCGTGAAGGGTCTCGAAGCCGGCGGCTTCACCGCCACGCCGATCGCCAGCACCACCGAGAAGATCCGTGAGGCGCGCACCGACTACGACAGCCCGATCAACGTCCGTTCGAGCGGTTGGTGCTCGGACTGGCCGACGGGTGGCTCGTGGTTCCCGGCCCAGTGGGACGGCGCGTTGGTCGGACTCGAAGGCATGCCCAACCCGGCCAACTTCGACGAGGCCGACGTCAACGCCAAGATGAAGAGCATCCTCGACGGCTCCGCGGACGACGCTGCGGCCGGCTGGAACGAGCTCGACAAGATGATCGAGGAGGACTACTACCCCGCCGTGAACACCGGTTACTCCGGCACCGCGATGATCCGGGGCTCCCTGATCGGCGGCATGGCCAACGACAACGTGCGTGGCATGCCGACGTTCCAGATGATGTACATCACCCAGTGAATGGTCCAGTGCAATGGTTCAGTGATCCACGCAGGTTGGTCAGCGGATCACACCCCATGATGGGGTGCCGCCCGGGACGACACCTTTCCGGCCCGGGCGGCACGCGGACCCATCGAGCTTTCCCCTCGGAGTCGCCTCAGTCACGACTCCAGAGCTCGAACGGCCCCGGCCCATCTTGCACGGCCCTCGACGGCGGTCGGGGGCCGTGCGGCCGACTTGGCACCGACTCGTGACGCCTCCGTGACCATTGCCGCTCCTTCCGCTCGGCACTGCCGCGATCGGGTGGCGGCGGCGACTGATCAAGTACGTCAGAATCCCTTGTGGACAGGGGGTTCTGAGGCCGAGGACTGTCGGTGGTCGGTGCTTGGATCGTTGTATGTCCAGCACGTACGCCGAGCCGCTCGACCGGCTCGACAACGCGTTGGACGAGCTCGCCGCGATCCGCCCGGGGTTCCGTTCGACGGGCGAACGATCCGAATTCCTGCTCCGCGTGGCGCGGGCCAAGGCACGGCTGGCCGGCGAAGAGCTGCGGGTCCTCGCAGCTTCTGACGACATTGCCGAGGAAACCGGTGACCGGTCCACCGCGACTTGGCTGGCCCACCAGACCCGTGAAGCGCCTGGGACCGTTCGCCGTAACTCGGCGTTGGCTTCGGCGCTTGAGTCGCGGTGGACCCGGACTGCCGACGGGTTGTCGGCCGGCGTTCTGAACCTGGCCCAGGCGCGGGCGATCGTCGAGTCCGTGGATGCCCTGCCGGAAGACCTGGGTGACGACCTGGTCGTGAAGGCGGAGGCGTACCTGGTCGACCAGGCCGCGGTTTTCGGGCCGCGGGAGTTGCGCCACCTCGGCCGTGGGGTCCTCGAGCACCTCGCCCCCGAGATCGCCGACGAGGTTGAGTACCAACGACTCGTCGCTGAAGAGACCCGGGCCCAGGCGGCAACGAGGCTGGACCTGCGACCCCGCGGCGACGGGTCGACCGACCTGCACGCGCGGGTCCCCGACCATGTCGCGAACCGGTTGCGGACCTACCTGGACGCCTACGCGTCCCCGCGCCGGAGCCCACTCGGTGAGGTTGACGAGCTGCCGGTCGCCCGGCGTCGTGGTGAGGCGTTCGTGGCGTTCCTGGAGAACCTGCCCGACACCGGGCTGCCGGTCCATGGCGGCACCACCACGTCGGTGATGGTCACCCTCGACCTCGACACCCTGCTCACCGGCATCGGCGCCGCGACCACCTCGACCGGGGACCGGATCACCGCCCAGCAAGCCCGCCGGCTCGCGTGCCAGGCCCGGATCATCCCCGTCGTCCTCGGCCGCGAGGGTGAGGTCCTCGACCTCGGCCGCTCCGCCCGGTTGTTCTCACCGGCCCAACGCAAGGCCCTTGCCATCCGGGACCGCGAGTGCACCACCGAGGGCTGCAGCATCCCCGCCGCCTGGTGCGAAGCCCACCACGCCAAGCAACCCTGGGCCAGCGGCGGAAAGACGGATCTTGCCGACGGGAAGCTGCTCTGCTCGTTCCACCACCACCGCGCCCACGACCCCGCCTGGCAGACCCACCACCACCCCAACGGCAGCACGACCTTCCACCGACGGACGTGAGATTCGGCTGGATGTGGGCGGAACCAGGCAGGAATCACTGCAGCGCTCGCTGCGTGGGTGCGCGAGCATGCTCGTCGTGCTCGAGCTGCGACCCAACTGCGAGCGGTGCGACAAGGACCTGCCGCCGACCGCCGAGGACGCGATGATCTGCACCTTCGAGTGCACCTTCTGCCGCGACTGCGTGGAGACGCACCTGCGCCGCGTCTGCCCCAACTGTGGCGGCGGGTTCGCGCCACGCCCCATCCGCACGCCCGAGGCTCTCGGCCGTCATCCCGCCTCGACGACACGGGTGCTCGCCACACCTCGCCCGGATCGCCACGCCTGAGCGAAGGCCGCGACGTCGGCGTACCGGTCGGCGGGCAACGGTCGGCAGGCCCGACGCACGACCTCGGCGACGTCCGCGGAGCCGCAGAAGTGGTCGTCCCGCTCGGTGAGCCGGGTCCCGAAGTGCCGGACGAGGCGGCCGAGGGTGAACACGGTGGTGCGCTCGTCGATGACCGCGCCGAGCTCGAACTCCTCGGGGGCCATGGTGCGGGTCGCCCCGAACATCCTGCCCATGTCGTTGACGCTCGCGCCGCGACGGTAGGTGTCGAGGTCGACCACCTTGAGGGAGCCGGTCTCGAAGTCGACGATCAGGCAGCCGTCGTACAGGTCGCAGGCGACCCAGCCGGCCGCGGCGAGCTCGACGTGGAGGTCGATGAGGACGTCGAAGACGCCGAGCAGCCGGTCCGGCGGCAGGTGCGCGAACCGCTGGTAGGCCGAGGCCGGGTCGCTGCGGGCCTCCCGTCGTACGTGGAGGAGCTCGCCCTCCGCGGCCTCGTAGACGAGGGCGGGGCCAGTCGGCGACTCGATGACGTTGAGCAGCCGGGGCAGCGCCGGGTGCGAGCACGAGGCAGCCAGCTCGACGGCGTTCCGCAGCAGCCGGACGCGACCCGCGTGGTCGAAGTACGGGACGGCAGCGCCGGGCACCGGTTCTCCGGTGCGACCAGCGGTCTTGACGAAGAGCCGGCGGTCGCCGACGTCGACCAGCCACGAGACGTTGCCGGAGTCCTGGGTCAGGTGGCCGAACTCGGCGACCACGGTCCCGCACCTGCGGACGAGGTCACCGGGCTCGTCGTCGATGGCGCTCGACGTGAGCAGCTCCGACTTCAGACGGTGGCCTCGTCGGCGGCGGCCGGCTCGGCCGGCACGACGTCCTCGGACTTCATCGACGGGCGGGCGTCGGCGGCGCGGCCGAGGCCGGCGTACGCGCGACCGACGTGGCTGACGAACTGGTAGACGCCGTCCTCCTCGGGCGCGAGCGGCCCGGGGATCGCGTGCGGGCTGGTGAGGCCGCGCTGGACGGACTCGCACGCCGCCCAGTCCTGGCGGTTGGTCAGGTCCCAGAAGTCCACGGCGTACGACGGGTCGAAGCCGGGTCGCTCGGCCACCTCGCGGGGGAACGCCCACGAGCACTCCACGAACGTGCGGTCCGCCGACAGCGGCCGCAGCGTGTGGGTCATCACGTAGTCGGGGTGCAGGCTGATGAGCAGGTTGGGGAACGCCACGGCGTACATGACCGTGCGCATCTCGACGTCGGTCAGCCCGGGGATGGCGACGCCGCCGCTGCTGCCGTCGAGGGACATCGTGGTGGCGTCGGGCATCAGGTCCATCCAGCCGCCCATCCACTCGCCATCGGGGTCGAGGTTCTCGCCGCTCTGCGGCGGGCTGACCCGGCAGAGCTCGGGGTGGATCGACGGGCAGTGGTAGCACTCCTGGTAGTTCTCGACGATGATCTTCCAGTTCGTCTCGAGCTCGTAGGAGTGCGAGGCCACGGTGACCAGGTCCTCGGGGCGGTAGTTCGCGACGACCTGCTCCAGGCCGGCGGCGTGCTCGACGAACGGACCGCCCTCGCCGCTCGGGTCGACGAAGACCCAGCCGTGCCACTCGACGACGTCCAGCTCGGCCAGCCCGAACTGCGACTTGTCGAAGTCCTCCACGTCGCGGAAGCCGCCCGGGGCGTTGCGCAGCGAGCCGTCGAGCTTGTAGTTCCAGCCGTGGTACGGGCAGACGATCGAGCGCTTGTTGACCGACACTCCGCACGGCACCAGCTCGTGGCCGCGGTGGCGGCACACGTTGGCGAACGCCCGCAGGGTGCCGTCCTCGCCGCGCACCAGCAGGACCCCGCCCGCCCCGGTCTCGACCGAGGTCTGGGCACCGGCCTCCGCGAACTTCTCCCCGCGACCCAGGCACATCCAACCGGCGAAGATGTTCGCCTGCTCCCAGTCGTGGACCGCCGGGTCGACGTACGCCCGACGCGGCAGCATGCGCGACTCACCGAACGGTGCGTACGCCGCCGCCACCTCGTCGGCAGGGAGCGGAGCGGTGGTGCCACGAAGTTGATTGAACATGCAGTCAATCCTACGGGTGTGGGGTCGATGGGGTCCAGACCCAGGTTCCCACAGGACCACGGCCCGCCCGAGCGCTAACCTCGTCAGACGCGTCCCCGAACAGGGCGCCGGTGAAGGGTACGTGAGGGCATGAGCGAGATCGTCCCGCGTTGGGAGTGGCGCACGTTCGCCAACGACGTCCCGACGGCCGACGCCGTGTTCGCGACGATGGAGCCGGCGATCGAGGAGAGCGAGGAGCTCTACCTGCTCAGCAAGGGCGGGGACAACGTCAAGGTCCGGGCCGGGTTGATGGACGTCAAGGTCCTGCGCGAGACGGACGCGGCCGGCCTCCAGCGGTGGGAGCCGATCCTCAAGGCGACGTTCCCGCTCGACGAGGAGGCCGCGCTCGTGGCCTTCCGGAGCCTCGACCGCCCGCCTCCCGACGTGCCGCCCGAGGGCCTGGACCTCGAGGCGGCCCTGGCCGCCGCCGCGGTCGGGACACCCGGGGGGCCTCGCGCCCTGCTCGTCCGCAAGAGGCGCGCCCGCTACACGGTGGCCGGCTGCCTGGCCGAGGTCGCCGTGCTCGAGGTCGAGGGACGACGGACGACGTCCATCGCCGTCGAGTCGACGGACCCGTCGGCGGTGCTGGCCACGGTCGAGGCGCTCGGCCTCAGCGCTCATGTCAACCACGACGTCCCGACGGGGCTGCGGATGCTCGTCGACCGCGTGCCCGAGCGGTTCGCCGTCATCGACGCCGGCACGAACTCGACCAAGTTCCACGTGGCGGAGATCGACGCCGACACCGGTGCGTGGAGGACGGTCGTCGACCGGGCCGTGGTGACGAGGCTGGGAGAGGGGCTCGAGGCCACCGGGGAGATCGGCCCCGGGCCGCTCGACCGGACCGCGCAGGCCATCACCGAGATGGCCGACGAGGCGCGTCGCCTCGACGCGCGCGCCATCGCAGCAGTCGGCACCGCGGGCCTGCGCATCGCGACCAACCAGGCCGAGGTCCTCCAGCGGGTGCGGGACCGGTCGGGCGTCGCGCTCGAGGTGATCTCGGGCGAGGACGAGGGTCGGCTCGCCCATCTCGCCGTGGCGACCGGGATCGGGCTCGACGACGGCCCGATGGTCGTCTTCGACACGGGTGGCGGGAGCTCGCAGTTCACCTTCGGCCACGGTGTGGTGGTCGACGAGAGGTTCAGCCTGAACGTCGGCGCCGTCCGGTTCACCGAGCAGTTCGGGTTGGCGCACGCGGTCTCGGCCGAGGTCGTCGCCGAAACCGTCGCGGCGATCGGGTCCGAGCTCGGCCGCCTCGACGGGCGACCACGGCCGCACGCGGTCGTGGCGATGGGCGGGGCGGTCACGAACCTGGCGGCGGTGCGGCACGGCCTGACCACCTACGACCCGGAGGTCATCCAGGGGACGGTCCTGGACCGCGCCGAGATCGACCGTCAGATCGAGCTCTACCGGGGTCTCGACGCCGACGGGCGGCGGCAGCTCCCCGGGCTGCAGCCGGCCCGGGCCGAGGTCATCCTGGCCGGCGCGTGCATCGTCCGGACGATCATCGACAAGCTGGGCGTCGACGCGGTCACCGTCAGCGACCGCGGCCTGCGGCACGGCGTGCTGCACGAACGCTTCGGGCCGAGCGGGTCAGGCCGACGGATCCCGTCCTGAGCCGGCCTCGAGCTGAGCCTCCACCGCCCGGAACACGTTGCCGTGGATGCGTTCGGGGCCGAAGTGCGCGAACACGCCGTCCCGCTTCAGGGTCGGCCGTACCGATGCCTTCAGGTGGGCCAGCCGCAACGTGATCCCGGACTCCTGGGCGAGCTCGACCATCTCCAGCAGCTTGGCCGAGCCCTGAGAGTCGATGAAGTTGATCCCCTGACAGTCCAGGACGATCCCGGTCAGGTCCGGGGTCTCGTGGATCACTTGCCGGAGCCGGTCCTCGAGCGTGTCCGACGTGGCGAAGAACAGGCCCCCGTCGAGCCGGAGCACCACGACGCCGGGGATCTGCTCGTCTCCGGGGTGCTCCGCCAGCTCGCGGAAGACCTGCGTGCCGGGCTGTCGACCCAGCTCGGAGATCCCCGGGGCGGTGGCCACGCGGACCAGCCAGAACAACGACAGGCCGATCCCGATGACCACGCCCGCGAGCACGCCGAAGGCCAGGGTGCTGACGATGGCGACGACCGCGATCCAGAAGTCGAACCTCTGCACCCGGAAGAGCCGCCGCATCTCGGGCAGGTCCATCATGCCCATCACGACGGCCTCGATGATGAGGGCAGCGAGGACGGGCTTGGGCAGGTCCGAGAAGAGCGGGGCCAGGAAGAGCAGCGTCAACAGCACCATGACACCCGAGGTCAGCGAGGCGAGCCCCGTCCGGGCGCCGGACCGGTCGTTCAGCGAGCTGGCCGACAGGCTGGTCGAGACGGGCATGCCCTGGAGCAGCCCTGCCCCGGTGTTGGCCATGGCCTGGGCGACGGACTCCTGGTTGATGTCGATCTGGTAGCGGTGCCTGGCGGCGAACGCCCTGGCGTCGCCCGCGGTCTGCGAGAACCCGATCAAGGTGACGGCAGCCGCCGCGAGGGCGACGACCACGACGTGGTCCCACATCAGCGCGAGGTCGGGGACCTCGACGGACGGCAGGCCCCGCGGGACCGGGCCCACCACGGCGACCCCCATCTCCTCGAGGTCGAGCAACCAGCTGGCGAGCAGCCCTCCGACGACCAGCACGAGCGCACCGGGGACCCGCGGGGCGACCTGCCTCAGCCCGAAGACGACGGCGAGCGCGATGGCGCCCACAACCAGCGTCGCGCCACTCGTGTCGCCCAGGCTGCCGAGCCACGAGCGCAGCTCCTGGAACGAGTTGTCGCCGCTGACGTCGGTGCCCGTGAGCTTCGGCAGCTCACCGATGACCACGTCGATCGCCGCACCGAACAGGAAGCCGGTCACCACCGCGCGCGAGAGGAACTGGGAGATCCAGCCCATCCGGAACACCGCGAGCAGGACGAACAGCAGGCCAGAAGCCAGGGTGATGCCGGCGACGAAGGTCGCGGCGGCCTGCTCGCCGGAGAGCCCTGCCGACAGCACGGCGGCCGCGGCGACGGCTGCCAACCCCGAGCTCGGACCCATGGAGATCTGGCGGCAGGTGCCGAAGATGCCGTAGAAGATCGCCCCGGCGGCAGCGGCGTACAGACCGTTCTGCAGAGGGATCCCCGCGATGCCGGCGTAGCCCAGGTTCTTGGGGACGATGAGCGCCGTGACGATGACGCCGGCCAACAGGTCGTGGCGAAGCCACTCGCGCCGGTAGGTACGGATCCATCCGGCCATCGGCACCAGGCGCTGGGTCATCCTCAGCTCGCTCCGGCTCGTTCGTCGCAATGCACGTCGCGCGGCACGCTACCGGTTCCGGGAGCGACGGTTCCTACGTTTCGCCCGCGAACGACCCGATCGACTGACGGTCGCCGGCGCGGTGGCTCAGCCAGCGGTAGAGCAGGAAACCGGCGACGACGGTCAGCATGGCCGCGACGAGCATCAGGGTGGCCAACGCGTTGAGCGCCGGGGTCGGGGCGGCGCGCGCGGTGTTGTAGATCTTCACCGAGGTGGGCTCGGTCGAGGAGTCTCCCGAGAGGTAGCGCACGATCACGAAGTCGTCGATCACGTCGGCGAACACCAGGACGGCGCTGGCCACGATCGCGGGCACGAGCATCGGCAGGATCACCCGACGCTGGGCCGCCATCGGCGAGGCGCCGAGGTCCATGGCGGCTTCCTCGAGGTCGGTGCCGATGGTCGCCAGCCGTGCACGCACCAGGATCGCCGGGTAGGACAGCTGGAAGGTCACCAGCCCGATCACCTGCGACGTGGTGCCGAGGGTGAACGGCAGCACCAGGTTGGTCACGACGAGCAGCAGCGCCACGGCCAGCAGGGTCTCGGGCAGCACGAACGACAGCAGGAGCATCGAGTTGGCGGTGCTGGGCACCCGCCCCCGCCAGCGGTGCAGCCCGATCGCGAGGGCGACGCCGAGCGGTACGCAGACCAGCGTGGTGAGGACACCCAGCTTGAGGGTCTGGAACAGCGCCGTCTGCAACGTGTCGTCGTGCCACACCGAGCGTTGGGTGTCGCCGTAGTACCAGCGCATCGAGAAGCCCTGCCACACCGTCCGCGAGCGGCCGTCGTTGAACGAGAACAGCACGGCGATGAGCACCGGCAGCAGCGACCACACGAGGTAGCCGATCGTGACGGCTGCGAGCAGCCGCGGCTTGCGCCACGGGTCGCGCCACCAGGCGGTGATGGGGTTCATCCGAGTGCCCCGTCGTTGCGGGAGACCGAGCGGACGTAGTAGATCATCGGCAGCAGCGACACCAGCAGCACGAGCAGCACGAAGGCACCCGCCTGGCCGGTCTGGCCGGGCGTGAGCACGGTGTTGTTGATGAGGTTGCCGACCATCGAGGTGCTCGGCGAGCCCGACAACAGGTCGCTGGTGAAGTAGTCACCGAGCATCGGCAGGCAGGTCAGCAGCACGCTCGCCACGACCACCGGTCGCGACATCGGCCAGGTGACCCGCCAGAACGCCCAGAACCGGTTGGCGCCGAGGTCGCGCGCGCTCTCGATGAGGTCGGACGGCAGCCGGTCGAGGCCGGCGTACAACGGGATGATCATGTAGGGGACGTAGCCGTAGACCAGCCCGAGGATCACCACGGCCGACTTCCCCGACAGCCACTCGGTGTCGCCGGGCAGCACCCCGCCGAGCGAGAGGACCCGGTTGACGATGCCGTCGTTGGCGAGCAGGTTCACCCAGGCCAGCATCCGCATCATGTAGCTGATCCAGAACGGCGCGATCAGCAGCGTGAGCAGCAGCCCCTTCCACCGGCCGGACAGCCGTGCGACGTAGTAGGCGATCGGGAACGCGATCACCAGGCACAGCACGCTCGCCGTCAGCACGTAGACCGCGGTGCGCAGCAGGGCCGGGCCGAAGATGCCGTTCGGGCCGACGATGTGGGTGAGCACGTAGATCGGCTGGTCGGAGGACCACAGGATCGGGTTCCAGACCGGGATGACCGTGCGGAAGACCGGGTCGACACCTCCGAAGACCACGGACAGCACGACGTACAGCGGCGCCACGAAGAACAGGAACAGCCAGACGATCCCGGGCAGGGCGAGGACCGGACCGAGCAAACGGCGGGGCGATCGGGGGACGGACTCGGGAGACGAGGACCGAGGGGGCGAGTCGGTCGCCGTCACGCGCCCGCCTTGAACTGCTGCCAGACCTGGTGCCAGGCGGCGTCGTTCGCGACCGTCAGCTCCAGCAGGCGATAGGCGACGTCGAACCACTCCTCACGGACGGCGGCCGTGGCGAGGTTCTCGGGCAGGTAGCCGTCGGCGACGAGCTTCTCGGTGTCGAGCGCGTTCTGGGGCGGCTGGTAGCCGATGTAGCCGAAGTTCTTCAGCGAGTTCTTCTCGTCGAGCATGTGCTCGAGGAAGAGGTGGGCGAGGACCGGGTTCTTGCCGCCGCTGAGCACCATCATCAGGTCGTTGTCGACCAGGCCCATGCCGTCCTCGGGGAACCAGTAGCGCAGCACGTCGACCGACTGGCCCTTGGGCAGGTAGTACTGGGCGTTGACGACGTCGCCCGACCACATCTGGCTGATGCCGAGCTGGCCCGAGGGCAGGTCGTTGTACATCGAGACCGTCACCTTGGGCTGGGTCGCCTGGCTCAGCTCGGTGAGGTTCTCCTGGATGACGGCCAGGTCGTCGGGGTTGTCGGTGTTCACGTCGGTGAGTCCCGCGCGTAGCGCCACCATCGCCATGGCGGTGTGCCAGTCGTCGATGATCGCGACCTTGCCGCGGTAGTCGCCGTTCCACAGCGAGTCGTACGGGTTGCTCATGGCTGCCACGTCATCGGGGACCAGGTCGGTCCGCCAGCCGACGCCGGTGGTGTAGACGCTGTAGGGCACCGAGTAGCGCGCCTCGCCGTCGTACCAGGGGTTGGTGAAGGTGGACCACACGTTGCCGAGGTTGCCGATGTAGCTGTGGTTGATCGGCCGCACCAGCTTCGCCGTCACCATCCGGCCGATCTGGTCGTAGCTCGGGAAGTACACGTCGAACGGCACCGCGCCGGTGCGGATCTTGGTGATCGCCTCGTCGGTGTCGTTGAAGGTCGAGACCTTGACCTCGACGCCGTACTTCTCCTCGAAGGACTTCACGACCGCGGGGCCGATGTAGTCGGCGTAGTTGTACAGCAGCAGTGGCCCGGCCTCGGGCGAGAGCCCGTCGGCGATCGGCTGGTTGTCGTCGGCGATGTCCCAGGTGACCGGGTTGTCCGGCGAGGCGATCTGGATGGCCTTGGGGTTGTCGCCGTCACCCCCGCCGGCGCCGGTCGGCGAGTCCGCGCAGGCCTGCAGCAGGGCGCTCAGCGCCGGGACGGAGATGCCCAGCAGTGCGGCGTTGCGCAGCAGCGCACGCCTGTCGAACGCCGGTCCTGGCGCTTGCTCCATGACACCTCCGCGCATTTCGGGTGTTGTGGGCCTTCCTCACCGTCACATAAACTGAACACTCAGTCAATCGTTTCCGATGCTGAACCGAAAGGCCTGTCGTGACTACCACTGCGGCCGTCGACTCCCGCTCCACCGAGGTCGACGCCCTCATCACATCCGAGTCCGAGGCGTTCGTGCGGCGGCAGCCCCGCAGCACCGCCATGATCGCCGAAGCCGCCAAATCCCTGGCGGGAGGCGCCACCTCCAACTGGCAGATCGCCCAGCCCCAAGCGGTCTGGATGAGCCACGGCCAGGGCTCCCACGTCTGGGACGTGGACGGCAACGAGTACGTCGACATGCACGGTGGGTACGGCGCCGCCATCGCCGGCCACGGGCACCCGGCGATCGTCGAGGCCGTGTCCCGCCAGGTCGCCCGAGGCACCCACTTCGCCCAGCCCACCGAGGACGCCATCTGGCTGGCCGACGAGCTCGTCCGCCGTTTCGGGCTGCCGCTGTGGCGCTTCGCCAACTCCGGCACCGAGGCGACCATGGACGCCGTCCACCTGATGCGCGCGCTGACCGAGCGCGACCTGGTGATCAAGGTCGAGGGCTGCTACCACGGCCACCACGACTCGGTGCAGGTCTCCGTGCTGCCCGAGCCCGAGGAGGTCGGCCCGGCCGACGCACCGCTGCGCGTGCCCGGCAACACCGGCATCCCGCAAGCGATCATGGACCTGGTCGTCGTCGTCCCGTTCAACGACCTCGGGGCCGTGGAGCGGGCGCTCGCCGCGAACCCCGGGCGCATCGCCGGCATGATCCTCGAGCCGATCATGATGAACGCGGGGATCATCCCGCCCGAGGACGGCTACCTCGCCGGCCTCAAGGAGCTGTTGCACGCCGAGGGCGCGTACCTCACCTTCGACGAGGTGAAGACCGGCTTCACCACCGGGCCCGCGGGCGCGACCGGCCGGTACGGCGTCACGCCCGACATCGTCTGCCTGGCCAAGGCCCTGGGCGGCGGCATCCCCGTCGCCGCCATCGGCGGCATCGAGGAGGTGATGTCGGCGATCGCCGACGGCAGGTACGAGCAGGTCGGCACGTTCAACGGCAACCCGCTGGCGATGGCCGCGGCTCGGGCCAACCTGAGCCAGGTCCTCGACGACGACGGGTACGCCCACCTCGACGCGCTCGCCGCGCGGGCCCGGGCCGGCTTCGAGGAGCACATCGCCGCCAACGGGCTGCCGTGGCGGGTCGTCAGCGTCGGTGCCAAGGGGTGCGTGGCCTTCACCGGGGCGCCGGTGCGCAACTACCGCGACTTCCTCGAGATCAACGACTGTTGGGGCAACCTGCACTGGCTCCTGCAGCACAATGGGGGCGTGTTCCTCCCACCCTGGGGCAAGGTCGAGCAGTGGCTGCTGTCCGTGCAGCACACCGAGGCCGACGTCGACCTGCTCATCGCGAACTTCGGCAAGCTGGCGTCCATCGCCGGCGAGCACGGCAACACCTCCGGACACACATCTGGGGCCGCCTGATGGGAGGCGGCTCGCTGCGCCTCTCCTCGCTGACCAAGTCGTTCGGCGACGTGGTCGCCGTCGACGGGATCGACCTCGAGCTGCCAGCCGGCGAGTTCTGCTCGCTGCTCGGCGCCTCCGGTTGCGGGAAGACCACGACGCTGCGGATGATCGCCGGCTTCGAGCGGCCCGACTCCGGGCAGATCCTGCTCGACGGCGAGGACATGGCTCAGCTGCCGCCGCACCTGCGTCCGGTGAACACCGTGTTCCAGAACTACGCGCTCTTCCCGCTCATGAGTGTCCGGGACAACGTCGCCTTCGGGCTGCGCTACCAGGACGTCCCGAAGTCCACCATCGACCGCCGCGTGAGCGAGGCGCTCGAGATCGCCCGCATCGGCGACCTCGGCAAGCGTCGCCCGTCGCAGCTCTCTGGCGGCCAGCAGCAGCGCGTCGCCCTGGCCCGGGCCCTGGTGCTCAACCCGCAGGTCCTGCTGCTCGACGAGCCCCTGGGCGCCCTCGACGCCCAGCTCCGCAAGCACCTCCAGCTCCAGCTGCGGCAGCTCCAGCGCGAGCTGGGCATCACGTTCGTCTACGTGACGCACGACCAGGAGGAGGCGCTCACCATGTCCGACCGGATCGCGGTGATCGCCGACGGCAAGGTCGAGCAGGTGGGCTCGCCGGAGGAGATCTACGCGCGCCCCGCCACGGCGTACGTCGCGGGGTTCCTCGGGTCCGCCAACATCTTCGAGGCGAACGTCTCGGACATCTCCGCGAACCTCGCCACGTGTGCCGCCCTGGGCCGCACGATCTCCGCCGAGGTCGGCGACGACGCCCCGCGCGGCGAGGCCGCGATCGTCGTCCGCCCCGAGCGGATCGCCATCGGCGACGAGTCCGCACCCTGCCCGGCCGGCCACAACCGGGTGGTGGGCACCGTGCTGGACGTCGTCTACCTCGGCGCCTCCACGCAGGTCAGCGTCGACGTCGGCGACGCCCAGGTGCTGCTCATCCAGATCGCCAACCAGGCCGGGCCGCGCTCGTTCACCGCCGTCCGGGGTGAGCGGGTCTCCTGCTGGTTCAGCCCCGCGGCCGTGCAGGTGCTGCGTCGCAGCGACGCGCAGCTGCCCGATCCTGTTGACGTCGCCGCTGGCTGAGGAGCGTCAGCGCTTGCGCGTCTTGGTCCGTCGCTTGCTGGGAGAGAGCCCCAGCCGCTGCTCGGCGTACTCCATGGCGATGTCGTAGGCGACCTCGGAGGTGATCTCCTTGTCGTCGAGGGCGACCTGGGTCGACAGGCCGTCGAGCACGACCGTGAACGTCAGGGCGAACCGGCGCAGGTCGACGTCGGCGGAGACGTCGCCGGACTGCTGGCCCTCGGCGACGATCCGCTCGACCAGGTCGCGCCACCGGCCGTCGAGCTCGTCGCGGGCGTCGCGGACCTCGGGGTGGCGCAGGGCGGTCGCCCACAGGTCCAGCCACAGCCCCCACGAGCCGCTCACCTCGCCCGGCAGGGACGGGACGCACGACCAGCCGACGAGCATCGACAGGCGCTTGCGGAAGTCGCTCTCCTCGTCGAGCAGCGTGCTCGCGGTGTCGTAGTAGGCCTCCTCGGAGAACCGCAGCGCGTCGACCAGCAGCCGGTCGCGGGTGCCGAAGTAGTAGATGACCAACCCGGAGCTGGTGCCGGCCCGTTTGGCCACGTCCGCGATGCGGGTCTCGCCGAAACCGCGCTCGCTGATCAGCTCGGCGGCGGCCTGCAACATGGCTCGGCGGCGAGCTTCGTTGCCCTCGGTCTGCGGCGCTGCTTCGGCCATCAGGTCGACCCCCGTTCTCTTGCCACGGACGCTATCACCTCGTTAGATTGAACAGTCAGTCAAACATTCGGCAGTCCACCGAAGGGTGCTCCATGACGAACTCGTACGACGCCATCGTGGTCGGCGGTGGGCACAACGGCCTGGTCGCGGCGGCGTACCTCGCCCGCTCCGGAGCCCGGACCGTGGTCCTCGAGGGCCGCAGCACGCTGGGCGGCGCGGCCACGACCGAGCAGCCCTGGCCCGACGCGCCGCACCTGTCGGTCACCCGGCTGTCGTACGTGATGAGCCTGATGCCGGCGACCGTCATCAACGAGCTCAACCTGGTCCAGCACGGCTACCGGGTGCACCCGATGGGCCCGTACTACCAGGCGTTCCCCGAGGGCGGCTCGCTGACGATCTACGAGGACGACGAGGCGCGCACGTACGACGAGATCGCCCGCTGGTCGAAGAAGGACGCCGAGGCCTGGCCGAAGTGGAACGCGTGGCTGGCCGGCATCGCCGACGTGATGGGCCCGCTGCTGACCCGCGTCCCACCGAACATCGGCAGCCACTCCCCCGCGGACCTCGCCGACCTCGGCAAGCTGGTCTGGAAGAACCGCGGCGTCGACGCGCGGATGGTCGCCGACATCACCCGGCTGATGAGCATGAGCATCGCCGACCTGCTCGACGACTGGTTCGAGTCGCCGCAGATCAAGGGCGCGCTGGCGGTCAACGGCGTGATCGGTACCTGGGCCGGCCCGTACGCGCCGGGCACGGCCTACGTGATGGCGCACCACTCGATCGGGGACGTCGGCGACGGCGTCTCCCACAGCGGGCAGCTGGGTTCCTGGGGCTACCCCGAGGGCGGCATGGGTGCGGTCTCGGCCGCGATCGCCCGGTCGGCGCGGACGTTCGGCGCCGAGCTCCGCACCAGCACCCGCGTCGAGTCGGTCAGCACGAGCAACGGCCACGTCACCGGCGTGGTGCTCGAGAACGGCGAACAGCTCACCGCGCCGCTCGTCGTCACCAGCCTGCACCCCAAGACCGCCTTCCTCGACCACCTCCCCCGCACCGACCTGCCCGACGACTTCGTCTCGGACATCGAGCGGTGGAACACCAGGTCCGGGGTGGTCAAGATCAACCTGGCGCTGGCCGAGCTGCCGAACTTCACCGCCAACCCGAACAGCGAAGACGTGCCCGAGCACCTCACGGGGTCCGTGGAGATGTCGCCGACCATGGAGTTCATCGAGCGCGCGTTCCAGGACGCCCGCGAGGGCCGCGCGGCGCTGCTGCCCTTCAGCGACGGCGTCATCCCGACGACGCTGGACAAGACGATGAACCCCGACGGCACGCACATCTTCTCGATGTTCACCCAGTACGTCCCGCACGAGTGGAGCGAGGCCCCGCACACCGAGGAGCTCGAGGCCTACACCGACCGGCTGATCGACCTGTACGACCAGGTGGCGCCCGGGTTCGCCGACTCGGTGACCCACCGCGACATCGTCGGACCGCACGAGATGCAGGAGGAGTACGGGCTCATCGGCGGCAACATCTTCCACGGCGAGCTGACGCCCGAGCAGCTGTTCCACATGCGTCCCGCCCCGGGGTACGCCGACTACCGCACCCCGATCGCCGGCCTCTACAACGCCAGCTCCGCCACGCACGGCGGCGGCGGCGTCTGCGGCATCCCCGGGTGGCAGGCGGCCAAGGCCGCGATCAGCGACAAGAAGTCGATCCGGCAGCGACTCCGCCGGCGTGCGGGTTGAGGAGGGCCGCTTGAGCGACGCCCTCGCGCGGACCCTGGAGGCGCGCAGCGTCGCGCTCGTCGGGGCGAGCGCGCGACCCGGCAGCCTCGGCCGCCGGATGGTCACCGAGGCGATGCGGTCGCCGGGACTCGAGAGGGTCCACCTGGTCAACCCGTCGTACGCCGAGGTCGCGGGCCTGCCGTGCTTTCCTGACCTCAACGCCCTCGACGACGCACCGGACCTGGTCCTCCTCGGCGTCGGGGACGCCCGGCTCGTCGACCAGCTCACCGCGGCGGCGAAGGTCGGTGCGCGCGGCGCGGTGGTCTTCGGCAGCGCGCACGCCGACGGCGTCCGCGACGAGCTCCGGCGGGTGGCGACCGACGCCGGGATGGCCCTGGTGGGCGCCGGGTGCATGGGGTTCTGGAACGTCCGCCGCGGCGTGCGCGCCATGGGCTACACCGAGCGCGACGACCTCCCGGTCGGACCCGTCTCGCTGGTCACCCACTCGGGCTCGGTCTTCTCCACGTTGCTGCGCACCCGGCTGCGCCTCGGGTTCGACCTGGCCGTGTCGTCCGGACAGGAGCTGGTCACGACCACCGCCGACTACGTCGACCACCTCGTCGAGCGCGGCGAGACCCGGGTGCTGGCCCTGGTGCTCGAGACCATCCGCGGCGGCGACCGGCTCCGCTGGTCGCTGCGCCGCGCCCGCGAGGCCGGCATGGAGGTGGTGCTCCTCCCGGTCGGCCATTCGCCCCTCGGCTCGGCGATGGTGGCCGCGCACTCCGGCGCCGTGGCCGGCGGATCGGGGTCATGGGAGGCACTCGCCGACGACGTCGCCGGCCACCTGGTCGCCGACCTGGCCGAGCTGGGCGACACCCTGGCCGTGCTCTCCTCGACCCGTCGACCCCGACCGGGCACGGGCATCGCGACCGTCCACGACTCGGGCGCCGAGCGCAGCCTGGTCGCCGACCTCGCCCACGGCCTCGACGTGCGGTTCGCCGCGCTGGGCCCGGCCACCCTGGCGGCCCTCGCGGACCGCCTCGACGAGGGCCTGGTGGCCGAGAACCCCCTGGACGTCTGGGGTGGCGGGGCCGACACCCACCGGGTCTTCGCCGACTGCCTGGCCACGATGGCCGCCGACCCGGCGGTCGGCGTGACCGCCCTCGCCGTCGACCTGGTGCCGGAGCACGACGGCGACACGTCCTACCCCGACGCGCTGCTCGAGGTCGCGGCCGCCACCACGGCGCCGGTGGTCGCGCTGACCGGGCTGCCTGCCGCCGTCGACGTGGACGCCGCCGACCGCCTGCGCGCGGCCGGCATCCCTGTGCTGGAAGGGTTCCGCAGCGGGTTGCTCGCCCTGCGCCACCTCCTCGACTCCGCCGACCGGCCCGCTCCCGAGCCGATGGTCGAGGAGGGACGCTGGATCAACGACTGGCCCGTCACGAGACCCGGTGAGAGCCACGACCTCCTGGCGGCGTACGGGATCCCGACGCCGGCGGAACGCAGCGCATCCTCCGGAGCCGCGGCCGTCGCGGCGGCCCAGGAGGTCGGGTGGCCCGTCGTCCTCAAGACGGCGCGCCCGGGCGTCGCGCACCGGTCCGACGTCGGTGGCGTGGTCACGGGCCTGCACGACGCCGCCGCCGTCGTGGCGGCGTACGCGGACCTCGCCGCTCGGCTCGGACCGGAGGTCACCGTGCACCACCAGGTCGCAGCGGGGGTCGAGCTGTCCGTCGGCCTGGTTCGCGACGACGCCCTGGGGCCGATGGTCGTGGTCGCGGCGGGCGGCGTCCTGGTCGAGCTGCTGTCAGACCGCGCCGTCGCCCTGCCGCCGCTGTCCCGCGACGGTGCGCGACGGATGGTGGACCGCCTGCGGATCCGGCCGCTGCTCGACGGGTTCCGCGGGTCCGCGCCGGCCGACCTCGAGGCCTTGGTCGACGTGGTCGTGGCGGTCTCCCGAACTGGCCCACGAACGCGGTGACGACCTGGCCGCGCTCGACCTGAACCCTGTCATCGTCAGTCCCGAGGGCGCCGTCGCGGTCGACGTGCTGCTGGTGCCCCTGACCCCCGAGGAGCCCGCATGACCGGACTGACCGACGAGGACCAGGACATCCGGCGCCGGGCCAGGGCGTTCGTCGACGACCTCGTGCAGTACGAGGTGGAGACCGAGCTGGCCGGCGGCGTGCTAGCCGGCCGGGCTGTCCGAGAAGCTGCACCACGCGGCACTCGACAGCGGGCTGTACGCCACCAACATGCCGACCTCATTGGGCGGCCCGGGCTTCACGGCGCTGCAGCAGGTCCTGGTGCAGGAGCAGGTCGGGCGGATCACCAACGGCGTGGCGTGGTGCCTGCACACCCCGCCGCAGTGGTGGGCGGAGGTGGCGACCGAGGAGCAGCTCGAGCGGTGGCTGCGGCCGGCCGTCCGCGGCGAGCGGCACGAGTGCTACGCGATCACCGAGGAGCACGCCGGCAGCGACGTCAGCGACCTGGCGACGACCGCGCGCCTCGACGGGGACGCCTACGTCGTGAACGGCGTCAAGTGGCACGTCACGTCGTACAACCTCGCCGACTACTGCTTCGTGCAGGCCGTGCTCACCGACGGGCCGCACCAGGGGGAGCACGTCCTGCTGGTCGTCGACCTGCCGACGCCGGGCATCGAGGTGGTGCGCACGCCGGCGTACTCCCACAACATCGCCGACCACCACCCGATCGTGTCGTTCACCGACGTCCGCATCCCGGCCACGCAGCTGATCGGCCGCGAGGGCGAGGGGATGACGTTCACCCAGGACTGGTTCCGCTTCGAGCGCGTGATGGTCGCCGCTCGCTGCGTCGGCGCGTCCTCCCGACTCGTCGACGAGATGACCACGTTCGCCGGCGAGCGGATGGTCGGCGGGCAGCGCCTCGGCGACTACCAGCTCGTCACCGCGATGCTGGCCGACTCGGCCGCCGAGCTGTACGCCGCCCGGGCCGCGCTCTACGAGACCGCGCGCGCCATCGACGCCGGCGAGGACCGCAAGGTGCTGCACGCCCGCGCCTCGATGATCAAGCTGCTCTGCTCGGAGACCGCCGGCCGCATCGCCGACCGCGCGGTGCAGGTCTTCGGCGGTCGCGGCTACATGCGCGAGAACGTCGCCGAGCGGATGTTCCGCGAGCTGCGGGTCGAGCGGATCTGGGAGGGCGCCTCGGAGATCCAGCGGGTCATCGTCGGGCAGCAGCTGCTCAAACGCGGGACCTCCGCGGTCCTCGGCGATGCCTAGTCCGAACAGTCACTGCGGGAGGGACCGAGATGGCACGAGGCGGGACCAGGCGGGCTCTCGGGGTGGCGCTGGCGGCGTGGGCGGTGGTGGCGGTCGCGGCCTGCTCCGCCGACGACTCCGACCCGCCGAGCGGGGACGCCCAGCCGTCGGGTGACAGCGCGTCGGAGCTGGCGACCGGCGACGAGATGGAGCTCAGCGTCCTCACCTACAACATCGAGTACAGCGGGAACAAGCACACCGACGCGGTGATCGAGGACATCGGTGCCGATGTCGTCGGCGTCCTCGAGTCCTACGACCGCCTCCCGGAGATCGCCGAGAGGACGGGGTACCCCTACTACGACCTCGGCCTCCAGCTGCTCTCGAAGTACCCCATCCACGAGCCGTCCGGCGCCGATGGTCTGTACGCGCTCATCGAGGTGCAGCCGGGCTACGTCGTGGCGATGTTCAACACCCACCTCGACTACGTGAGGTACGGGCCACGGCTGCTCCTCGACGGGAAGCCGGTCGACGAGGTGCTGGCCTCCGAGGACGAGGTACGCACCCGCTCGATCGAGGTGCTCACCCCGGACATCGGGACGCTGCTCGGCGAGGGCTACCCGGTCTTCCTCACCGGTGACCTCAACCAGCCCTCGAGCCTCGACTACACCGAGGAGACCATCGGGCTGCACGAGGGCGTGGACGAGGTCGTCCCGTGGAC
The DNA here is from genome assembly GCA_963708915.1 of uncultured Actinomycetota bacterium. GTDB lineage: Bacteria > Actinomycetota > Actinomycetes > Propionibacteriales > Nocardioidaceae > Nocardioides. The sequence continues at coordinate 1,767,944 of CAVPUJ010000001.1, read as the reverse complement.
GGTCAGCGAGGCCCTGCTGGGCGTCGGGCTGCGCGACTCGTTCCGCGAGATCCACCCCGACCCCGTCGAGGACCCCGGCAACACCCACGACAACCCCGACTTCCAGTCCGGCGGTGGCGGCGACCGCATCGACTACCTGTACGCCGGCGGGCCGGCCGTCACCCGGACCAGCGAGCTCGTCGGCGAGGTCGGCGGACCGGACGTGGACCGTGAGTACGACCACTGGACCTCCGACCACCGTGCCGTGCTGTCGACCTTCGACGTGACGCCCGTCGCCCTGCGCCAGACGCTGTCGCTGGAACGCCGGCTGCTCACCGAGGGCGAGGAGCTCGGCGTGCTCTACAACGCACCGGGCAGCACGGACAACACGATCGCGGTCGTTCCCGAGGGCGGGTCGGCAGACGAGGCGCTGGCCTCCGAGCCCGCGCACGACGAGGCGGGCAAGGCGACGTTCGACACCACCTCGCTCGAGCCGTCCGGCTACGACATCGTCCTGGTGGACGCCGAGGGCGAGGAGCTCGAACGCAACTCCTTCTGGGTGCGCTCGGAGGAGGACGACGTCGCACTCGCGACCGACAAGACGACGTACGCCGTCGGCGAGCCGATCGAGGTCACCTGGGACGACGGCCCCGCGAACCGATGGGACTGGATCGGGGTCTACGAGGCCGATGCGGCCAACCCCACGAAGGACGACTACCTGCTCTGGGGCTACACCGGCGGCCACGAGGCCGGCGCCCTGCCGCCGACGGTCTTCGGTGCCATGACCATCGGCCCGGACTCGCAGGGGAAGCCCTGGCCGCTGCCTCCCGGCGACTACCGCATCCACTACCTGCTCGCCGACCAGTACGACTCCGCCGGGTACGTCGACGTGACGGTCGAGTAGGCGTCGCGCTGCGAATTGACGCTGCCACAGGGACGTGTCGACCGACGGCGGACGGGCTGTGAGCCCTACATTGCTCGCATGGCCGACATCATCCTGGGCATCCTGGCGATCATCGCTGGAGTCGCCTTGCTCACCGCGGGGCAGTTCGTGCTGCGACTCGTGATCCCCATCTGGGGCTTCTTCGCCGGTTTCGCCTTCGGCGCCGGCCTCGTCTCCGCCTTCGCCGACGAGCACTTCCTCGGCACGGTGCTCGGCTGGGTGCTGGGCCTGGTGTTCGCACTGATCTTCGCGATCCTGGCCTACCTCTACTACTACGTCGCCATCGTCCTCGCCATGGGCGCGGCCGGCTTCGCGATCGGCTCGGGCATCATCGTCGCCTTCGGCATCGACTGGAACTGGGTGGCCGTCCTGGTGGGCCTGGCCCTCGGCCTCGTCTTCGGACTCATCGCGGTCTTCGCGAACGTCCCGATGATCATGCTCGTCGTCGTCGGGTCCATCGCCGGCGCCGTCGGCGTGACCGGTGGCTTCATGCTGCTGGTCGGCGCCCTGGACTCCGCCGACTTCAGCCGGGGCGACTTCACCGACACCGTCTCGAACGGCTTCGGCTGGTCCCTGCTCTTCCTGGTCCTCGCCGTCGGCGGCATCGCCATCCAGGCCTTGCAGCGGGCGCTCATGCGCCAGACCGTCCGGGAGACCTGGTACGCCGAGGTCTGACCGGGCTCAGGCGGGGGATCCGCAGAGTGACGAGACGTTGCGGAACGTGTCGGGCTCACGGAGCTCGATGATGTTGCAGGCCACAATTGCGGCCCTCCTCGTGTTGGTCACCACCTCGGCCGAGAACGGCCAGTCGCGGTAGGCCACGGCCGACGAGAACCACCCCTGCTCGTCACGGTCCTCCCGGATCCAGACCGACCAGGTGTAGCCGTCCCGTTCGACTGCGGTCTCGGGCCAGTAGAAGTCACGGCCGATGACCTCGCGGGCCGATGCTGCCGAGTCCCACTCGCTGTACCGGATGCCCCCATTCGGCTCGTCGACGTTGAAGGGACAGAAGAAGGCGAGCACCTTGCGGGGTGACAACGGTCTCGCGACCCGTCGGCAGTCGGCACGGGCCTGCTCGAAGGCCGGGTAGACCCATTTCAGTCCCTGCACCCCCGACGGCACGGAACAGTCGGCGGGCACCCTGACTCGGCCGTCCCAACACCGCCGTTGGCTAGCGGTGGACGGTGAAGCAGTGGCATGGGGGGTCCCGTCGTCCCGCTGCGAGGCAGGCGCTTCGCTCGGGTCCCGGACCAGCCACACCGCCGCGGCCAGCACGATCGCAGCAGCGGCCATGCCCGCCAAGGCGACCGCCACCGTACGGCGGCGCTTCGCACCCCTCGCTGAGGACGAGGCGGACTGGGCCTCCTGCTCGGTGGCCAGCGTCCTCAGCGACACCAGCTCCTGCCGCATCTCATGGGCCGACGCGTAGCGGTCGCCGGGCTTCTTGGCCATGGCGCGGGCCACGATCGCGTTCGCGCCACGGCTCACCGGGTCGTCGCCGGGAAGCCGGGGAACGGGCGCGCGCAGGTGCGCCAGGGCGACGTCGACCTCGCTGCCACGGTACGGCGGCGCACCCGTCACGGCGGCCCACAGCAGGCAACCCAGCGAGTAGACGTCCGTGGCAAAGCTGGCCGGCGCTCCGGACTGCCGCTCCGGGGCGAGGTACTCGAGAGTGCCGACCACCCCACTCGCGGACGTCGTCTCGTGGCTGTCGGCGCGCGCGATGCCGAAGTCGCAGAGATAGGCGTGCAACTCGCCGCTGGGCAACCTGCGCAGCAAGATGTTGGCCGACTTGAGGTCGCGGTGCACGACCCCGTGGGAGTGCGCCTCCTCCAGGCCTGCGGCCACCTGCTCCATGACGTCTGCGGCCTGCCGGGGTGGGAGCGGGCCGTGCTCGTCGAGGTGGTGACGCAGGTCCCCGTCCGGGACGAGCTGGGTGACGAGGTAGGGGCAGCCGTCCTGCTCGCCGTACTCGAGGATGTACACGATGTGCGGGGAGTCGAGCCGCGCCAGCGTCGCCGCCTCATGAGCGAAACGCTCCCGCAGCCGGGGGTCGACGGCGGCCTGCGGGGCGAGCACCTTGAGGGCGACCGGGCGCTCCAGGTCCGGTGCGACGGCGACGAACACCACGCCCATCCCACCCTGGCCGAGCACGTCGGTGATCAGGTAGCGCCCCACCGTGTCCCCGACCTGCGGGAACCAGCTCACGGCACGGTCCCCTGGCGCTCGAGGACCGCGTCGCGCAGCCGTCGGATGGTCGCGTGGGGGAACATCTGGCCGTAGTGGGCGGTGGCCAGCACCAGGCGCTCGCCTCCGTCCGGCACGACCAGGTCGGCTGCCTCGACCGCCTCCTTCAGGCGCTCGTTCACCCAGTAGATGCTGGTGTGGCCGCACCACAAGCCGCAGAGCCGTCGCAGCGCCTCGCTGGTGCGGTCCTCCCCCGCGAGCTCCGGGTACCGGTGGACGGCGACCGCCAGCGCGGCCACGGTGATCCAGGGAGGGGTGTCCGGCCCCGGTCGTTCGGGAGTCCAGGTGACGGCCGTGCGCTCCGCTGCCGCGAGGGGCGACACCACCCGTGTGGGAGCGGCGGCGTCCCGACGCGGTGCCGCAGGGATCGCCACCGTCATGCGCAGCACGATCGGCGGGAGCTCGACCTTGACGGAGTAGTTGCCCTCGAACAGGTGCACCGGCCCCGAACCGAGGCCCACGATGTGGCGTTCGCGGCTGTCGTCGGCGTCGATGACGACCCGACCCAGTCCGCTCTGCCGCGAGCTGACCCGGCACACCCCGGGCTCGACGCAGCGGACGATCAGCGCCACGCGGCTGAGCGTCGGGAGGACGAGGGTCTCCGTACAGCGATCGTCACGGCCGAAGGACCAGGCCCCGCCGGCAGCCAGGTCGAGCGAGACGTCCGTCCCTCCGAGCACGGAGTACGTCAACGAGGCCGAGCGCTCGCACTCGCTGCCGGTCATGGTGACCAACCCCCGTCGGAGTCGGAGGGTGCTCCGAGACCGCGCGGTCCGGACCAAGTACTCATGCTGTCCGCGTGGTCGAGGTGGGTCAAGGATCGCGGTCTCTGGATGTGCGGCGGCACCGCGCGCGCCCGGTCCCGGGAGGTCGATCAGAACGCGTTCTGGTCCGCCTGGTCGCAGACCCCTCGAACGTGGTCTCGTCCGATCGCGACGCACTCGCTGACGCATCCGCGACGGAGGAAGGGGCACATCATGAGGAGAACGACGCTGGTCGGGGCGACGGCTGCCCTTGCGTTGGCGACCACAGCAGCATTGGTGGTCGGATCGCCCGGTCAGGCCAGATCGGGCCAGAAGCCTCACCGGCTCCCAGGCGGTTACAAGCACCTGGTCGTGATCTACGAGGAGAACCACTCCTTCGACAACCTGTACGGGAGCTGGGGCTCGGTCAACGGCCAAGCCGTCGAGGGCCGAGCCGACGCGACGAACGCGACGCAGGTCGACCAGTACGGCGTGCCCTTCGCATGTCTCCAGCAGCGGGACGTGAACCTGACCAGCCCGCCACTGTCGACGACCTGCACGGACCCCGCCCACGGCATCGCCGCGAGTCATTTCGGCAACGAGCCGTTCGGGATCGAGGACTACATCGCTGCCGAGGACAAGACCTGTCCGGCGGAAGGCGTCGCTGCGCCCAACGGCGTGCTGAAGGACTCCCCGGGGGCGCTCCCAGGTGGGTGCACGCGGGACCTGGTGCACCGCTTCTACCAGGAGCAGTACCAGCTCGACGGCGGCCGGCAGGACCGCTACCTCTCTGGGTCCGACGCGGTCGGCCTCACGATGGGCTACTACGACAGCCAACAGCTGCCCATCTACCGGTACCTGCACTCGCCCGGAGCACCGCGGTACGTCATCGCCGACCACTTCTTCCAGGCAGCGTTCGGGGGCTCGTTCCTCAACCACCAGTGGCTGATCGCCGCCAGGTCCCCGCTCGACACCAGCAACGGCGCCAGCGGAGCTGTGAACTCCATCCTGGACAGCAACGGGATGGTCAACACCTATCCGCAGTACGCACCGACCGGGACGGTCCGCGACGGACAGCTGACCCAGCAATGCGCCGACCCCACGGTCGACGACGAGGTCCTGGCCTGCGGCGACTTCGCCGTCAACACGATCCAGCCGCAGAACGTGCCGCACTCCTCCAGTCCGGTCCGCCTGCCCGCCGTCGACGACCGGATGTACCCCACCATCGGCGACCGGCTCTCCGAGGCTGGCATCTCGTGGAACTGGTACTCCGGCGGTTGGGACGACGCCGTGGCGGGGCACCCTGGCCCGCTGTTCCAGTACCACCACCAGCCGTTCAGCTACTTCGCCGCCTATGCCCCCGGACAGCCCGGACGTGCCCACCTGCAGGACGAGACCGACTTCCTCGACGCCGTCGAGACCGGCACCCTGCCGACCGTCAGCTTCGTCAAGCCCTACGGCGCAGAGAATGAGCACCCCGGCTACGCCAGCGAACCCGACGGCAGCGACCACCTGGTCGACCTGCTCGAGGCGATCACGACCGGACCGCAAGCCGGCAACACCCTGGTGGTCGTCACCTACGACGAGTTCGGCGGTCAGTGGGACCACGTGGCTCCGCCTGGCGCCGGCTCCTCGACCGTCGGCGTGCACGACGCCTGGGGCCCTGGCACGCGGATCCCGGCGCTGATCATCTCTCGGTCGCTGAATCACTCCGGCGTCGACCACACCGTCTACGACACCACCTCGATCCTGGCCACCATCGAGCGGAGCTTCGACCTGGCCCCGCTCTCGCCACGGGACGCCGCCGTCAACGACCTGACCCAGGCCGTCGACGCAGGCCGCAACGCGCGATGACAAACCCGGCCGATGGGCGCTGGCAGTCCGACCGTCAGCCTGTCAGCGCCCTGCCGAGACCAGGACGGGCCCGTCACCGGGTCGTGTGACGAAGCCGTGGCACTCATGACGCGACGACGCCTGATCCTGCACGTGGGTCTCAGCAAGTCCGGCACGACGGCTCTCCAGTCCGTCGTGGCGACGTCACGCTCCGAGCTCGCACGTCATGGCGTCGCCGTGCCGTTGAGCACCCGCCCCGCCGTGGAGCGGGTCCTCCTGAGGCCTCTCGGCTGGCGGCCAGGAAGTGGCTTCGTCGCACCCCGCGAACCCGACCCGCTGGCTCGGCTGCTCCGGTGCCTGCGGAACGCGGCGGAGCGTGACGTGCTCATCAGCAGCGAGGACCTGGCGGAGCTCGACGGGCCCACGGTCCGCTCCGTCGTGGCCCTCGCGCGTTCGGCGGGATTCGAGGTGCAGGTCGTCGTGACGGCCCGGGCGTGGACCCGCCAGCTGCCCTCGGAGTACCAGCAGTTCCTGAAGCACCGCCTCGCCGACACGTTCCCGGACTTCCTCGACTCCGTACGCGCCGGTGAGGGTTTCTACGGACAGCACTTCCGACTGCGGCAGGACCTCGCCCAGGTGTGCGCCCGGTGGGCTGCGGACGTACCACCGCAGGACATGCACCTCGTGGTCCTCCCTCGCAACGGTGAGGACAAGGACTCCATCTTCACCGAAGCGTCGGCCATCCTCGGTGTCCCTCCCTCGGTCCTGCCACCCCACCACCGCGACGTGAACGGCTCCTTCGGCGTCGTCGAGGCCGAGGTCTACCGTCGCTTGAACGTCGAGCTGGCCCGCCTGCTCCCCGGCCGCACCCAACGCACCTACCGCCCTGTCCGGCGCGTGCTCAGCCAAGGTGCCCTGAGACGAGGTGCGAGTCCGCGCATCTTGCTGCCCCCCGACCACCTCGCCTGGGTCGGCGCCGAGTCGACGAGCCAGGTCCTCGCACTCGCGGACAAGGGGTACTGCATCCACGGAGACCTGAGGTGGCTGCTGGCCGACGCGCGGGACACCGGGTCCGCGCCCTCGATCAGCGACGCGGACCTGTCCCGGGCCGCCATCGAGACGCTCGCTCGGTTCGCGGTGCGCACCGTCCTGTCCGGTGCAGGAACAGCAACGCACGACCAGGTCGAGGGCACCTCGTCCAGGCGTTGGTTCCCGTTTCCGGCACGGATCGGTCGGCCGCGTTCATCGGCGGCTCGAGCGGCTCGGTGACCTCGTTCGGAGGGTTGGTTCCTGGCGTGCTGGGTGATCACCCGTCGTCATCGGTGGACGCGAAGGTCACCAGGTCCGAGGTGGGCGGCACCCAGTAGTAGCTGCCGGTGAGCGGCGTGGTGTAGCGGGTCAGTGCGTCGCGGGGCCCGCCCACACCGGCCATGCTCTCCAGCATGGCGTGGAGTGGCTCCTTGCTGCTGGCGAAGCCGACGAACACCGTCCCGTGGTCGCTGACCGTGCCGTAGGCGGTGTTGCGTCGCAGCACGTGGCCGAAGTCGTCCTGATCGGTGCGTGCCGCGTGGGAGGTCTCCGGCTTGGGGTCGAGCTCGATGCTGTCGGTCTTCGTCCGGCCGATCACCTGCCCCTGCACGTCGTCGCCGAGCGCCCACCACGAGGCCGCGTCGTGGACCCATTGCTGCAGGAGCAGCACCGAACCACCGGCCCCGGGCGACCCCTCGGGCACGAGAGCGAACCTGGGTGCGCTGGCCAGCGTCGGGTTCTCGGTGCCGTCCTCGAAGCCGGTCAGGTCACGGTCCCGGTGGTAGGACCAGCCGCGCACCTCGCTGACCAGTACAGCGTGCGGCGCCAGCCGGCGCACGGCGTCGAGCGTCGCATCGAAGACCACGTCGTACGCGGCCGCCGCGAACCAGAGCGCGAGGTCGTGCTGGGTAGCGGGCATGGTGAAGCCGTCCGAGCCCACCACGCCAGCCTCGAAGCCGCTCAGACCAGCGGGCATCGTGCCGGGTGACACCTCCGTCCAGACCTCGGGGCGGACGCCCACGACGAGGTTGGTCGCGCCCATGGTGGTCTCGCGCTCCGCCAGGTTCGCGAGCACCCTGACGGCGGCGACCGGGTCGGCGTCGACCAGCAGGTCCAGCTCGAGGTAGGCGTGCGAGGAGGTTCCGACGGCGAAGATGCCTGGCTGCGGGAGGATCACGAGACGTTCCTACCCGACTATTCCGAGGCAGGCATGGTGGCCCCGTCGGGCCACGCGCAGATGCACACACGGTTGCCGGCTCTGTCGGCGAGCGTCCACTGCTCCGGGGCCTCGGAGTCGTCGACGATGCGGCCTCCCGCGTCGAGCGCCGCCGCGAGACGCGCCTCTACGTGCTCGCGCGCGACCGACACGTCGACATGCATGGCGTGCCGCAACGGCTTGGCCGCGTCGAGCTCCTGCATCCAGACAGACGAACCATGGCCCAACGGGTCGACCGCGCTGACGTCGGCCACCCTCTTGTACCCGAGCACGGCGCGCCAGAACCCACTGTCGACCGAGTCGGGCTTCGCAGCGATCGCGAGCTGGACCTCCTGCGCAGCAGCTGGATCCGGCACGGCCTCATGCGCCTGGGCCACTGCTGTGACCGCCCGCGCAAGGTCGAGATGATGCCGCTCCAACTGTGAGAAATGGCGACTCAGCCGCACGGCGAGGTGGTGATCGGTGATCGTCAGCACGGCGCCCGAACGCTCGAGACCTGGAACCTGCGCTACGGCCCTGGCAAGGTCCACCGCTGCGTCAAGCGACCGGACACCGAACACCGCCGTCGCTCCACCGTGCAACACCACCCAGTCATCGACGTCCCCGGCGTCGAGGAACTCCCGCCATCCCTGCTTGCTCACGTCGACCTCCCACAGGGAACGTAGCGAAGAGCAGTCCGGGCCACGCCGCCCACGACACGGCTCGCACTGGCCTTGAGTGGCGGATCGTCGGCACCAGGTGCCGACGATCCACCACTCAACCTAAGGACCGCCGCCCGCCTTGCGTCCCCAGCAGGCGTGCAGGACCTCGCGGTGCACCCAGAGCGTCGGGTCGGCGAGCGCCTCGGTCATCACCGCCACGTCAGCGCGAGACTCCTCGTCGGCACCGCCGAGCTCGTCGATGACCTCCAGCGTCGGGATCCACCAGGTCGGCCAGGGCGAGCCGCCGCGCACTACTTCGCTGGACGACTCGGCGCGGATGTCCTCGAGGCCGGCGCGCTCGAACAGTGCCGGCAGCCGACGACCGAACGTCTTGTCGTACCCGCGGACCGTCCACCAGTCGCCGTCGCGCCACACCCGCTGGTAGTCGTCGAACCGCGGGTGGGCGGGATCGACGGGTTGGCCGGCGGTCGCCCAGTCGGAGTCCTCGTCGACCAGCCAGCCGCCGGGGCGCAGGCACGCGACCATCTGCTGGATCGCCTGCTCCTGACGGTTCTGGAGGTGGAACAGCATCAGGCGTGAGCAGACGAGGTCGAACGAACCTGCGCCGAGGGCGTCCAGCGGGTCGTCGAGGATGTTGTGCTGGACGACCTCGAGGTTCGGGAGCTCGAGCCGGGAGAGGTACCGCGTGTCGAGGTCGGTCGCGACCACGTGGCCGGTCGGGCCCACCTGAGTGGCCAGCCACACCGCCATCGAGCCTCGTCCGGCGCCGACCTCGAGGCAGCGCCAGCCGGGCTGCACCAGCGTGCGCCGTGCCTGCGAGGTCGGGTCGTAGATCTGCTCGAGCAGGTCCAGCCGGTCGTCCTCCTCGGCCTCCCGACCGGCGGCGGCGAGGCGGTAGTCAACCCCCGGCTCGGCCATCTCCGCAACCTAACCGCCGGGCGGGACCAGGTCCAGGCTCAGGTGCTCGCGACCGGCTCCAGGCTGCGCGTCGTCCACCGGCCGTGCTTGGCGGGGTGGAGCCGCATCACGTCGAGCACGCGGTAGTCGCCGTAGAAGACGTCGAGCACGCAGCCACGCGGTGCCTGGCCGAGGACGTCGCCGTACTCCGCGTCGTCCGGGCCGAAGCACCGTGTCACCGTGAAGGTGTCCGCACCGTCGTTCTTCATCCGGTACAGCTCCTCGACCACCGCGGGCTTGGCCCAGCCTGCGGGGTAGCCCGTGTCCTCCTGGACCGACGTGGCCAGCACGCCGGCCGCGTAGTCAGCGGTGGAGTAGTCGGCGGGCAGCTCGTACGTCCGGTACCTCACGAGGTTCCCCAGGTCGGGGTAGCACTCGCGGTCGGCCACCGGCCGCGGGATGCCGAACCAGCGCATCATCGAGCACGAGCGGACCTCCTGGCTGGCGAGCGCGGCCGGGGCCCGCCACTTCTCGTTGCGGACGAGGTACAGCTGGCTGTAGCCGCCGCCCGGGCACGGCGCGTAGATGCCCTCGCCGACGCGAGCGAATCCGTCGGACATCCACGTCTTCACGACGACCGTCGGCGCAGGCTTGCACTTCAGGTTCCCGCCGGCGAGCGTCCACAGGCGCAGCAGCCGGTCGTGGACGAACCGGCGGAAGCCCGGCGACGTCTTGTCGAGCTTGCCCACCTCGCCGAGGTGGACCTGGAGGCCGTCGCCCGGATAGGTCACCGTGTGGGACTCCGCAGCCGGCGAGGCGGTCCCGGCCGGGACGAACGACAGCAGCAGGACGCCCAGGACAGCGGCGACGAGGAACGTACGGCGCGGCATGTGAACCCTCCGAGGTGATCGCTGCGCGCACGCTACCCCAGCCGGACCCGCCACCCGTCGAGCACCCCGTCGAGCCGGCTCAGCCGACCAGCGGGAGCAGCACGCGGAACCGCGTCCCCTCGTCGGGTGCCGACTCGACGTCGACGCGACCGCCGTGGCGCGACACGGCTCGCTCCACGATCGCGAGGCCGAGGCCGGTGCCGGCGCGTTCGCGCACCCGCGGGTCGGCGGAGCGGAAGAACTCCTCGAAGACCCGGTCGCGGTCGTCCTCGGCGATCCCCACCCCCTCGTCCTCGACCACGAGCTCCGCCTGCGCGTCCTGGGAACCATCGGCCCTGCGGACCAGGACGCGGACGCGCCCGCCCTGCTCGGAGTACTTGATGGCGTTGGAGACGAGGTTGGCGACCACCGCGTGGACGTCCTGCGGGTCCCCCAGCACGGGGAGGCTCTCGGCCTCGGCGACGAGGAGGACGACGACCGAGCGCTGTCGGGCCTCCGCTGCCAGTAGCTCGCAGGCCTCGCGCGCCACGGCGACGAGATCCACGGTCATGGCGAGCGGTCGGAGCGGGTTGCCCACCCGTGCCAGCACGAGCAGGTCGGCCCCCATCGCCTGGATCCGCTCGGCGCCGCGCCGGATGGCCTCGAGCCCGCGCACGGTCGTGTCGTCGTGGGGGCCCTCCTCGAGGAGCAGCTCGGCGTTGTGGAGGATGGCGGTCAGCGGGTTCTGCACCTCGTGGGAGAGCACGTCGACGAGCTGGGAGCGGTACTCCGCCACGGCGCGCTCCTGCGCGAGGTCGCGGGCGATCTCGCCCCGCTCGAGCGTGGTGATCACGGCACGCTCGGCCTGACGCGCGTACAGCTCGAGGATCCGCCGCTGCTCGGGTCCGGGCCGCCTGCCGTCGCGGGGCACGTCGATCGAGAGCACGCCGCGCAGCTACGCCGTCCGCGTCGGTGAGCAGCGAGCAGAGCAGGTCGTGCGGGTGCCAGGCATCGGCACCATGGGCGACGTCGAGATCCGGGATCCACTGGTACCCCGTGAGGGAGGAGCCCTCGCGCTCGTGCGGCACGAACTTGAGGGCGCCCCAGTCCTCGGCGTTCTCGAGCTCGGCCAGCAGCGCCCCCACCGGTGTCCGGACGTCGGCGAGCTCCTCGCCCGCACCGTCGTCGCCCGCGACCGCGACGGTGTGCAGCATCCCGTCGCGCACCACGCTGATCGCGGCGACCTCGAACCCGGCGAGCTCGGTGACGCCCTCGGCGATGAACTGCAGGGCGGCCCGGTCGTTCTCGCTCGGCTGCATCACGCACCAGCCAAGCCCAACCGGGCCCCCTTTGGGAAGCCGACCCGCTAGTGCAGCTTCGCCAGCGGCAGCGGGTAGGCGACCCCGTCCATGGCGGCGGTCGGCGTGATGCCCATCGCCTTGAGGATCGTCGGCATGATGTCCACTGATCGCACCGGTGCCTTGACGTCCTTGCTGGACAGGCCGGCGCCGGCGAACACGATCGGGATCTCCTGCGCCGCGCGCTGGATGCCGCCGTGGTCGCCCGCCACCGAGTACGTCGTGTTGTCCGGCAGCGTGGCGATCAGGTCCGGTCCGTACGGCGCTGCTTGGGTGTCGACCAGCTCCTGGGCGTGCTTGTCGAACCACTGGCGCTCGGCCTTGGTGGTCATCAGGTTGTAGCGGACCGGGGAGACGCGAGTGAAGTGGTCTCCGTCGTTGCGCCAGACCGCGGTGACGTCGGGCATCTGCGCCATGATGGCGGCCGCCTCGTTCTTCTTCTCGAGCGACTGGTCGATCAGCCAGGTCTGGATCCCGGAGTCGTTGTAGGAGAAGCCGACGTTGCCCGTGGCGACGAGGGGCTGCAGCGCGGCCTGCGGCGTGAGGTAGGAGTCGTTCTCGACGTCGCCGTAGTACCAGTTGTTGAACCCGCAGTCGACCGTCGTGCAAGCAGTGCCGTGGAAGTGCGGGTCGGTCACGATGCCGTTCGGCGGCGTGTGGACGGCGACCGATCCGTGGTCGGCAGTGAGCACGACCAGGGTGTTGTCGAGCTCACCGTCTGCCTCGAGCTTGTCCATGATCCGACCGACCTGGGCGTCGGCGACGTCGGCGGCGTAGGCCAAGTGCGTCATCGGGTCGTAGCCGGCCACGGCCGACTCCGGGTCGTTGACGCCGCCCCACATGTGGGCAGCCTTGTCGACGCCTGGCAGCGTCACGAAGATGCCGCTCCAGTCCTCGTGATCCATCACGTCGAGCGCCGCGTCGGTCGCCCAGACGTCGCCGCCCTCGTGGCCAGGCGTGTGGCCGACGACGTAGCGGTTGTCCGACGTCGGGTACATGACGGCAGGCAGCTGACCCGTGTCGTAGGTCTTGCTGCGCTCGACGAAGTAGCGGCCGCCACAGGTCGCTCCGCTGATGTACGACGGCACCCCGACCCCGGTCGGGCCTCGCAGGCTGCCGTAGATGTGGCCGGGCTCGGCGCCGGTCGCGGGCGCGGTGCAGGACGCGCTGCCGAAGGTGATCACGATGTCACTGGCGTCGCCGGCGAACGCGTACGCGGCGTACACCTTGGGGCTGATCGTCGCCACGGTGCCGGTCTGGCTGAGGTAGTCGGCCAGCTTGGGGTAGCCGTAGTAGTTCTGGACGGCGTAGATCGGGTCCTTGCCCCAGTCGCTGCTGATGAACAGGTTGTCGCCGGCGTTCGTGGGCTTGATGTCGGGCAGGATGTTGTCGACGTCGCGGTAGCCCTCGGTCGTCCAGCCGGTGTGCTTCGGCAGCAGGCCGGAGGTGATGACGTTGTGCGTCACCACGGTGACCGAGCCGGTGTGCCCGAGATAGCCCTTGGGCGTGTCGACGTAGTCGGCCATCAAGCCCTGGACGTTGGCCATGTCGTACTTGTCGACGATCTCCTTGCTGAGCGCGTCGACGACGATGATCACGACCTTGGTCGGCTTGGCCGGCTTGGGCTTGGCCTGCGCCGGACCCGACTGCAGGCCGGCCGCGGCCACAGCCAAGGCGGCGCCGGCGGCGAAGATCGAGAGCAGGTGACGGCGACGACGTGGCATGCGGGTTCCCTCCCTGGGCGCGACCCCACCGCCGCGCCGTTCCGGGCAACGTAGACCCGCGCGACCCTCGCGCGATAGGGCCGGAGCCGAGACTTCACCCAGCGCCGGGAGTTCCCGCCTCGGGTGGGACGTCGCCGAGCCAGCCCCGGCGCCACGCGGTGACGGCACCGAGACCCATCACGATCGGCACCGCCACGGTGAAGACCCGCCACACGACCAGGGCGGCGACGGCGGCCGCCTCGACCTCGAGCCCGCCGGCCTCGACCACGGCGGCCAGCACCAGCGCGTCCACGATCCCCAGCCCAGAGAAGGGGAACAGGGTGAACGGGTAGGCGAACAGATAGGCGATCGCGACGTAGACCAGCGCCACCTCCGAGGAGGAGACGCCGACGAACCGGAGCGACAGCACCAGCACCGTCAGGTCGGCGGCGAGCATGCCGCACAGGGCGAGCAGCGACCGCACGAACCCGTAGCGGAACCGGGCCGAGATCTGCACGCGGAAGTCCACGCACGCCTGCACCCAGGCATCGGGGTCGACCGAGCGTCGTACCTTCCGCGCCATCCGCCCGGAGAAGGAGCCGACCCGGACGGCGAGCTGGTCGCTCCGGACGACCAGCAGCACGGCCACCAGGATCGCGACGGCGATCGCGACGAAAGCGAGGTCGAGCCACCGCAGACCCGCAGGCTCGTCGACGGCCAGCAACAGCACGAACCCGAGCAGTGGTGCGGCGAAGCGGACGATGTAGAAGGTCAGGGTGTTCATCAGGGTGCCGGCCACCGCCTGCACGGTCGGCACGCCCCAGGAGTTGAACATGCCCACCCGCAGGGCGAGGTCGCTCGGCGGCGGGGCCACGGCCGACATGAGGATCGCCCCGAGGTCGTTGACGGTGGCTCGAAGGGCCGAGACCCGCGGGATGTAGAGCGCCAGGGGCAGGGCGTTGAGCACCTGCCGCACCACCACCACGGCCAGCAGCACGAAGGGCTGCCACCACGTCAGGTGACGGAGGGCGTCGTAGACCGCCGCCCAGTCGATGCGGCCGACGAGCCGCACGACGACGACGGTGACCAGCCCGGCCACCGCCAGCAGGACCAGCCGCCTGAGCCATGCCGACCGCCTGGCCCGATGGAAGGCGCCACCGACCGTGGACTCGCCGGCGCCGGCGAGTGCACGGTCGGGGGTCATGGCCACGACTCAGCGGACCTGGAACACCAGGCCGTTGTCACCCTTGACGACGATGAGCACCGACCCGTCGAAGATCACGTAGTCGCTGCGGCCGTCCACCACGGCGAGCACCCGCTGCTCGATGGTCGCCGCCGGTTCCTGGCAGCCGATCCTGGTGACCGCCGGGTGTCCGAAGGTGATCGAGGTGGCGTCGGCGGTCACGGTGGTGCGACCGGAGTTGCACCCGGTGTCGAGCCGACCCAGGCCGTTCTGGCCGACGACGACCCGCGGCGTACGGACCACGCGCGGGATCCGGGACGTGGCACCGTCAGCCATCGTGGCGACCGCGCTCCAGGTCTTGCCGAACAGCTCCTGGAGGTCGGCCTCCGGGGCGCGCGACAGCACGATGGTGACGTCGTCGGACGTGAGCGTCAGGGTCGGGCCGTCGGCCGCCGCGCCGACACCGGTGGTGAAGAGCTCCGCGAGCCACTGGTCCTGCTCAGCCAGACCGTCGGTGCAGCCCATCATGGTGGCCGCCGGTTCCTCGGTCCACGCGAGGGAGTCGTCGGTCAGCTCGTAGGGAGCGAACATGGTGTTGCACCCGGCGTTGACCGAGAGGTTCCCGTCCTCGAACGTCAGCCTGATCGTGGTGTCCGCGACGAGGTCGTACCCGGTCACATCCGTGGAGACGTAGGTGTTGGCCAGGACCGCCGGGCTGATGCTGGGGCTGGCCGACTCGCTCGCCGTCTCACTCGCGGTCTCACTGGCCGCAGCACTGGTGCTCGCGCTCGGCTCTGGAGTCGCTCCGGAGGAGTCGTCGCCGCCGCAGGCCGCCAGGCACCCCGCCAGGATCAGGGCCGACGTCACGCCGGCTGCGCGGAACCTCATCGTCTTCACCACGTCGTGCCTCTTTCGTCGATATCGGTGGATGCTCTTGCTGGTCTGGTGGTCACAGGCCCCACCCGAGGGGCACGACGGCGATCGCCACGACGAACCACCAGACCATGACCGGCAGCCCGAGCTTCCAGTAGTCGCCGAACCGGTAGCCGGCGGGCGTCATGATCATCATGTTGCCGGGGGTGGCGATCGGCGTCAGCAGCGCTGCGCAGCCGGCGATCGCCACCACCATCAGGAGCGGCTTCACCGACGTGCCGGTGGCCTCGGCGGCGGCCACCGCGATCGGGACGACGACCAGCACCGTCGCGGTGTTGCTGACCACCTGCCCGAGGGTGGCCGTGAGCAGGAACATGGCCACGAGCAGGAGGTACGGGCGGCCGGTGCCGACCGCGTCGATCAGCAGCGAGGCCACCTGGTCGGCCGCACCGCTGGTCGAGATCGCGGTGGACAACGGGATGAGGGCGCCGACCAGCACCACGGTCTGCCAGGAGATGGCGCGGTAGGCCTGGGTGGCGGTGACCACCCGCAGCAGCACCATCGCCACCGCCGCGGTGAGGCCGGCGATCGCGGGCGGCACCTGGCCGCTGGCCAGCATGCCGACCAGCGCGACGAGGACGAGCACGGCACGGGTCGCCCTTGCGCCCCAGGGCACCGCTTGTCGTCGGACCAGCTCGGGTGAGTCCACGAGGAGCACGTCGCGGTCCCGGCTGAGCGCGTCCAGCTCCGACCAGCGCCCGTGGAGAAGCAGCGCGTCTCCCTCGGCGACCTCGACGGGTTCGTCGCCCAGGTCGCGGCCGAGCCGTTGCACGGCGAGGATGACCAGGTCGTGCTCGCGACGCATGCCGGCGTGCACCCGCTCCCCCACCAGCCGCGAGCGCGGTGGCACGACCACCTCGGCGACTCCGGCCTCGCGCGTGATCAGCTCGGGCGCCTCCTCGCCGATGGCGTAGTGGCTGCTGACCATCTCGGCGTAGCGGCCCAGGTCCGGCGGCATGTAGTCGGGCAGCCGCGTCGGCAGCAGCCGGCGGCCGAGCAGGAGGCAGATCGCCACCGTGCCCAGGAGCAAGGGGATACCGACGAGCGAGAAGGAGAAGAAGGAGAACGCGCCCTCGCCGGACTCGGCCGCCGCATCGGAGACGATCACGTTCACCGGGCTGCTCATCAGCATCAGCAGCCCGCCCGCGCTGCCGGCGAACGCCACCGGCATGAGCAGCTGTGACGGCGGCGTCCCGATCCGCTGGCCCAGCAGCACGACGAGCGGGAGCAGCGCGGCGACCGCCCCGTTGAGAGTGATCAGGGACGTCAGCAGCGCCGACATCAGGCAGACCGCCATCAGGACCCGTGTCCGCTCGGTGCCCGCCCGGTCGATCAGCCAGCGACCGGCCCAGGTGGTGACCCCCGTGGAGTCGATGCCCTCGCTCACGACGAACAGGGTCGCGATGAAGATGACGACCGGGTCCCCGAAGCCACCGACCGCCTGCTCGGTGGTCACCAGCCCGGTGGCCCACAGGGTCAGGGCGGCCAGGATGGCGACACTGCCCACGGGCAGCTTGTTCCACATGAACAGGGCCACCACGAGGCCCAGCACGATCAGCGCCTTGGTGGCGTCATCCATCGCTAGGGACTGTCTGATGGTTGTCGGCCGTCGCGAGCGGCGTCCGGTGCGTGCGGTGGCAAGGCGGAGGAGCGAAGGCGTGCGTCAGCACGTCGAGTCGACGACAACGCAGCCAACGGGCGTGCCGGGCGTCGCGCAGCAGGCCATGCAACCATCAGACAGGCCCTAGAGATGGACCGGGGCGCCCGGACCCCACGGGATGCCGATCAGGTACCAGGCGATGAAGAAGAGGACCCACGTCACCAGCACGACGACGGTGTACGGGAGCATCATCGACACCACCGTGCCCATCCCGGCGCTGGCGCGGTAGCGCTGGCAGACCAGGATGATGAACGGCAGGTAGACCATCAGCGGCGTGATGACGTTCACCGGCCCGTCACCGACGCGGTAGGCCGCGACGACGGTCTGCGGCGCGATCCCCAGGTTGTAGAAGAGCGGGATGAAGATCGGGGCGATGATCGCCCACTTGGGGATGACGCCCGGCATGATCATGTCGATCACGACCACCAGCAGGATGAAGCCGACCAGCAACGGCAGCGCGCCGATGTCGGCGTTCCCGAGCTGGTCGGCCAGCTTGGTGGCCACGATGGCGCTGATGTTGGAGTAGTTGAAGAACGCGATGAACTGCGCGATCAGCAGCATCAGGAAGATCAGGCCACCGAGGCCGTTGAACGTCTTGGTGATGGCGTTGATGACGTTCGTGCTGCCGGTCAGGCTGCCGGAGCCCTTGCCGTAGCCCAGACCCGCGGCCAGGAAGAGCATCGAGATGATGAAGAGCAGGCTGCTCATGAACGGCGAGCTGCCGAAGATCTCGCCGGTCTCGGGGTTGCGCAGGGGGGCGTTCGGCAGGAAGGTCAGCAGGCCGATGATGGCGATCGCCACCAGCGTGTAGATGCCGGAGAGGCGCAGTCCCTTGGCCTCGTGCGCGAGCTCGTCGCCCTGGGGCACGTGGTCGATCGGCGCGTCGGCCGGCCGCTCGGAGGGGTCCCACTTGCCGGCGCGCGGTTCGACGTACCGCTCGGTGAGCAGAGTCATCACGATCGCGCAGAAGATGGTCGAGGCGATCGAGAAGTAGAAGTTGCGACGTGACGTTCAGGGGCTCGGCGTTGGGCGCGACGCCACCCATGATCTCGTTGGTGACCTCGGTGATGATGCCGTCGGCCGGGGTGATCAGGATGTTGACGAAGAACGCCGCGCTGACGCCGGCGTACGCCGCGGCGATGCCGACCAGCGGGTTGCGGCCGATGCTCGCGAAGGCGGCAGCGCCCAGCGGGATCAGCACCAGGTACCCGGCGTCGGAGGCGACGCTCGAGATGCCGCCCAGCAGCACGATGATGAAGGTGATCGCTCCGGCGGGCGCGACCTGGACCATCTTGCGGATCAGCGCGGCGATCAGGCCGGCCTCCTCCGCGACGCCGACGCCGATCATCGCGACCAGGATCACCGCGACGACGCCGAAGTCGTTGAAGTTCTGCACGACCGTGGTGAACATGTGGGCGATGCCGTCGCCGCTGAGCAGGCTCTTGGCCTCGATGGTCTCGGTGACCAGCTCGTAGTCGGGGATGGTCGGGTCGGGCTTGTGCTCGTAGGAGGGATAGGACGACCCGGCGTCGCTGTAGTCGGGGACGACAGCGGACGGCACGGGTTCGGCGACCTCGGTCGTCACGCTCACGTCCGCCCACGCCAGCACCGCCGACAGCAGGATCACGCCGACGATGAGGCCGAGGAAGATCAGCGCCGGGTGCGGGACCTTGTTGCCGACCTTCTCGATCCAGCCGAGAAAGCCACCGCCTTCGTTGTCCCCCTTGGTCGGGGCGGTGGCCTCGCTCATTGGTCCACCCCTTGCGGCACCGCGAACCCGGTGGCCAGCTCGATCAGCAGCTTCGCGCCGAAGCCGCTCGCCCCCTTGTTGCGCCAGGTACGGACGGCCGGTTGTTGCGCCGTACCCGCGATGTCGACGTGGGCCCAGGGCGTCTCGCCGACGAACTCCGCGAGGAACAGCGCTGCGGTGATCGAGCCGCCGTTGATCCCGCCCATGTTGGTCATGTCGGCGATCGGCGAGTCGAGCTGCGCACGGTAGGGCCGGTAGAGGGGCAGCTCCCAGACCGGCTCGTCGGCGGAGGACCCCGCGGTCTCGACCTGGCGGACCAGCTCGGCGCTGTTGCCCATCACGCCGGCGACCTCCACGCCCAGGGTGCGTAGGCACGCCCCGGTCAGGGTGGCGATGTCGACGACGGCGTCCACGCCGTCCTCCACGGCCAGGCACAACCCGTCGGCCATCACCAGCCGACCCTCGGCGTCGGTGTTGAGCACCTCCACGGTCAGGCCGTTGCGCATGGTCAGCACGTCGCCCAGCTTCATCGCCGAGCCGGACGGCATGTTGTCGGTGCAGCACAGGTACGCCGTCACGGCGACCGGGCAGTCCAGTCCCTGCAGCGCGGTCATCGCGCCGAGGATCGCCGCCGCACCCGTCATGTCGTTCTTCATCTGGGCGTGGGACTCGTCGCTCGGCTTGAGGCTGATGCCGCCGGAGTCGTACATGATCCCCTTGCCCACGAGGCCGAGGTGGGCCGTCGGCTGGGCGGGGCGGTAGGTCATCTTGATCAGGCGGGGCTCGTCGACGCTGCCGAGGTTGACGCCGAGGATGCCGCCGCAGCCCATCTCGATCAGCTGCTGCTCGTCGTAGGTCGTCACCTCGAGACCGGACTCCGGCCCCAGCTCCTCGGCGATCTCGGCCATCCGGACGGCCGTGAGCGTGGTGGCCGGGCAGTTGGCCAGGTCGCGGGCGATGGCCGCGGCCCGCGCGATGGTGCGGCCGCGGTCCGCGCCGGCGCGCACGTCGTCGGCGACGTCGTCCGGGGCGATGATCGTGAGCGCCGTCAGGGTCGGCTCGTCGCCGCCCTTCCCGACGAAGTAGCGCCAGCGGGCGAGCACGATCCCCTCGACGACGACCTGGGCGAAGTCGGCCGGCGAGATGGCGGTCGACCCCTCCGGCAGCTCGACGGCGAGGGACAGGTGCTGGGGCACGGCGCGCGCGAAGTCGGCGGCCAGGTCGCGCACCCGCGTCTCGTCGACGGTGCTCGCGTCCCCGATCCCCAGGGCCACGAGGGCGCGACCATCGGCGCCGGGGACGACGAGGTGCTCGCCGGCGCTCCCGGTGAAGCCGGCGATGCGGAGGTGAGCGGCGTCGGTGCCGAGGTCGGCGGGCGGCTCGGCACCCGACGCGACCGGCACGGCCAGGGCCGCCGCCTGCTCGACGGAGGGCAGCGAGCTGGCGACCGAGATCTCGACCTGGCGCCTGGCCGACGGGATCGGGTCGAAGTCACCGCGAGCGGGATGCCTGGTCATGAGCGCACTCCTGAGTGGCCGAGGTACGGACTGTGGGGGTCCGACCCACAGCACCCTACTCACCCCTGGGGGTGAGCAAAACCGTCGTTCATCGCCTTCGAGGCCAGCACGTCGAGGCCCAGCCGACGGGTCAGGTCACGCGCCGCGAGCCCTCCGCGGATGCTGTTGCCTTGCGGGTCCAGGAGGGGCGAGAACGTGCCGAGGGCACCCTTGCCGGGGGACACGGTGACGATCCCGCCGCCGATCCCGCTCTTGCCCGGCATCCCGACGTCGAGGAGCCAGTCCCCCGACGTCTCGTACAGCCCCGCGATCGTCATCACGGCCAGCGTGGCGTGGGCGACCTCGGGGTCGACCACCGCCTCGCCCGTCACCGGGTTCGTCCCGCCGTCGGCGAGGGTCGCCCCCATCACCGCGAGGTCCACGGCCGAGACCGACAGGCAGCTCTGGCGGGTGTAGACCTCGACGGCCTCGAGCGCGTCCCCTTCGAGAGCTCCGGCGCCGGCCAGCATGTTGGCCAGCGCGCGGTTGCGGTGGTTCGTCGCCCGGGCCGACTCGAGGGTGCCCTCGTCGAGGGCCAGCTCACGGCCGGCGAAGCGGGACAAGGTGTCGAGGACCCGCGCCCAGCGCTCCTCCACGTCGCGACCGGGCACCAGGCTGGTCGTCGCGATCGCGCCCGGGTTGACCATCGGGTTGGTCCGTCCCTGCGGGTCCCTCTCCACGGCCGTCGCCGAGTTGAACGCGAGGCCGGTGGCGTTCACGCCGACCCGCCGTCGTACGGCGTCGACGCCGACGGCCGCACAGACCAGCGCGAAGACGAACGGCTTCGAGACGCTCATGATGGGGAACACCACGTCCGCGTCCCCCGTGCGCGCGACCTGGCCGGTGACCGACACGACGCTCAGCCCGAACAGGTCCGGATCGGCCGCGGCCAGCACGGGGTATACCGACGACAGGCTCCCGGAGTGGTCCGCCGCGAGGCGTTCGTGGACCTCGGCCAGGGCGAGCGCCACGTCCGTCGCGGGTGGGAGCCGGCCCGCCGAGACGAAGCGCGACGGCTGCACGGCCCCAGGGTAGGCCCGGCGTGGCACTGTTGGGCCCGCCCCCGCAGATCGTGCGGAAACCCCTCTGGGGATCACGCCGTGCGACGGGGATCATCACAGGTGTGTCCGGGAACGCGAGTGCTCATGTCAGGGTGCTGGTCGTCGACGACCAGGACCCGTACCGGCGCGCGATGTCGGTCGTCGTGGACTCGACCGACGGCTTCGTCGTCGTCGGGGCTGTCGCATCGGGTGAGGAGTCGGTCGCCGCGGCGGCCGAGCTCGAGCCGGACCTGGTCCTGATGGACATCAACCTCCCGGGCATCAGCGGGATCGAGGCCACCCGCCAGATCAGGGGAGTCGGCTCGCCGCCGGTCGTCGTCCTGCTGTCCACTCACGACGAGGACGACTTCGACCTGTCCGGGTGCGGTGCGGCGGCGTACGTCTCCAAGTCCGCACTCAGCCCGGCACGCCTGCGGCAGGTGTGGTCGGATCGAGGCGCCCATCAGGCGCGGGAGCAGGCACCCGGGAGAACGCCGGGAACCTGATCTGCAAGGCATTCCCGCTCGGTGGGCCGGGAAGGTGGAGTGCTCCTCCGCAAGCCTCGATCCGATCGACGATCGCCAGCTGGTTGAGTGCGTCCACGTCGACGCCTTGGATGACGAGCACGAGATCACCGCGGTCGTCGAGGGTCAGACGGACCTCGCCGGCGGGGTGCCCCAGCACCTCCACGCAGCAGTAGTACGCCGCTGCCTCGACGCGCTCGGCGAACCTCGCGGTAGCGGCGGCAGGGTCGATCCGGACCGCGTCGGCCCGCCGCATCGCTGCGGCCCGTGACTGCAGTGCGGAGCCGAGCCCCGAACGCGTCAGGTTCGTCGGGTAGATGCCCCGCGTCAGCTCGCGCAGGGACTCGACCGCCTCTGTCGCCATGACGACGCAATCCTCGATCCTGTCGGCCTGTGCGCCATCGGTCGCGGCCCGCGCGACCTCGGCACGCAGTCGCACCATCGTGGGGAGCACGCGCCCCGCGATCGAGGACTCGAGTCGCCTTCTCTCGGTGTCGACGGCCCCCATGATGCGGTTGCGGGATGCCGCCAGCTCGCGGGTGTGACGGTCGAGCTGTCGTACGCGCTCCGCGAGCTCGAGCTCGAGCCGGACGTTGCGCAGGGCCAGGGCCGCCTGCTCCGCGATGTCGGACAGCAGCCGGCGCTCGAGCGGCCGGATGTCCCGTCCCGGCGGGAGGGTGAGCATCATCGAGCCGAGAAGTCCCGAGGAGTCCTGGATCGGCACCACGACGGCACCGACGGGCGAGACGTCGCCCTGGTCGGGCGAATCGACTTCCGGCCATTCCGCAGCCAGACCGGCACCGCCCTCACCCTCGAGACGGACGACCGCCCTTCGTGCGTGCACCGCTTCGCCGGCGGCCGCCGCGATCGTCGGCAACAGCTCGCCGGTCGCGGGGCTGCGCCCGATCCGTGCGCTGAAGTCGGCGAGCGCGTCGTACGGCGCGGCCCGGTTCCCGTAGGCCAGGCGGTCGGCGAGACGGAGGACCCGGCGTCGTAGCGGCTGGAACGCCAGCGCCACGACCACGGTGGCCAGCAGCGACCACCAGAACCCGCCTCCGGTCCTGTCCTCCACGGTGCGACCCAGCAGCACGACCAGGCCGACGTAGCCGACCGCCACGAACGCCGTGGCGATCGCGAGCACCACGGCCCGGCTGACGATCACCTCGACGTCGTAGAGCCGGTAGCGCAGCACCGCCACCCCGATGCAGACGACGAGGGCCAGGTACGACACGTAGAGCGGAACGCTCGACCACCACTGCTGCCTGCCGTGGTTCAGGCCCTGGCCGACGATCAGCACGAGGAGTGCCACGCCGACGCCGGTCGCCCCGAGCGTGACGACCCGGAGCTGCTGGCGGGCCGCGCCGGTGGCTCCGCGGAGCCGCTTCAGCATCGCGACGACGCTGGCCAGAAGCATCAGTGTGATCAGGATGACGCCGCCGCTGAGGATCACCTGGACGTGACGCGGTGCATCGATCGCGTCCCCGCTGCGGTTGATGCCGTTCGGACCGACAAGCACGAGCCCGAGGAGGTACAGCCCCATCCCCGCCCACGCCACCCGGGCGACCCAGCGCCACCGGTCCGACAGGTACGTGCCCCCGGGGACAAGCAGGAAGACGCCGGTGAGGAACGCCAGCGCCATCGGCCCCCCGAGGGCGGCGGCGACCCAGCCGGCGACCTGCCCCTGCGCAGTGGTGCCGTGGCCGTCGTACTGCAGCACCCAGATCCCGTAGGACTCCGTGGCGAGTGAGATGCTCGTCGACAACCCGATGAAGGTGAGGATCCAGCCGATCGGGTGCCGCGGATGTGCGGTCAGGATGACCGCGCCGAGGACGCAGCTGCCGAGGCCCGCGAGGTTGACGAGCGGCCAGCCGTGGATGCCGGTCGACTTCATCGAGAAGGGCGGGTACGACGCCGCGACCAGCGCCGTGTCCACGACGGCCAGCACCAGGCTGATCCCCGCCGCGGTCCACGCAACGTGTCGCGCCCGCACGTCAGGCCGCCCGACCTACGGAGATGACGACGTCGGTGCCGCCGGCCTCGTTCGTGCGGACCGCGAGGTCGCCGCCCACCGAGTCCACCCGGTCGCGAAGGTTCCCCAGCCCGCCCGCTGCCACGACCGCTGCGGCGTCGAAGCCTTGCCCGTCGTCGCGCACGAGCACCTCGATCCGGTCGCCGCGGTTCGCGAGCTCGACCTCGATCCGGCCGGGAGCCGCGTGCTTGACCGCGTTCTGCACTGCCTCGACGCAGCAGAAGTAGAGCGCCGTCTCGAGGTCGGCGTCCTGCCTGCCGATCCCACGGTCGAGGACCGCGACCGGAATGATGCTGGAACCCACGACGTCGCGCACGGCCGCCGCGACGCCGGAGTCAGTGAGGATCTGGGGATAGATCCCACGAGAGAGGTCCACCAGGCTCGTGATGGCGTTGTCGACGGCTTGCCCTTGCTCGGCGAGCACCGCGTGCGCCCGGTCCGGAGCTCGAGCGCTCAGGGTGTGGGCGACGCGGAAGTTGACGACGAGCGCGACCAGGTGCTGCTGGGCCCCGTCGTGGATGTCGCGTTCTAGTCGCCGCCGTTCGGAGTCGTGGGCGTCGACGACACGTCGGCGCGAGACCTGGAGGGCCTCGGCCAGGGTTGCCAGGTCCTCGGCCTGCTTCGCGAGCTCGACGCGCAGTGCAGCACCGTGGAGCACCAGACCCGCCTGGGCCGCGAGGTCGGCGAACAGGCGTTCCTCGACCGGCGACAGCGGCTGGTCGGGGCGCTCTTGGAGCCGCAGGATCCCGAGCCGCACACGGTCGAGCGTGACGTCGAGCGATCGCACGCCAGGCTGGTCGCCGTCCGCCTGGTGTTGTCGGGAACCGGCTTCCTGTGGCCAGGCGGCCGCCAGGTCCGGTTCGCCGTCGACCATGAGCCAGACCTCGGCCCACCTCGCCCCCGTGCCCTCCGCGAGCAGGCGTGCCATCCGCAGCGGGAGCTCGACGTGGTCCGGCTCGACTTCGCCGGCGAGCGACTCGGTGAACCTGCTGAGCACGTCGTAGGGCGTGGCCCGGTCCCCCTGCACCCAGCGCTTCGCCACACCTTCGAGCCAGGACCTCAGCGGCTCCAGACCGAGTGCCACGATCGCGGTCGCGAGGATCGAGAGCCCGACGTGGGGGGAGTCGGTGTGGCCGATCAGCAACCCCCCGCCCAGCACGACGACGACGTAGACGGCGCAGACCGACAGGAAGGTTCCCCCCAGGACGACCAGGGCCACCCGTCGGTCGCGACGCGTGCCGGACAGGGGCGACCACATGTCAGCAGTCTGCGCCAGGAGAGCCGCGTCGCGCTGGGAGGTGAGCCGACCGCACGGGTGCGGTCAACCGCACTCCGCCCGCGCCGTCCCGGTCAGCGGGTCGCCTCGACGAAGGCGAGGACGGCCATCACCCGACGGTTGCTCTCACCCTCGTCGTCCAGGCCGAGCTTGAGGAAGACGGCACTGATGTGCTTCTCGACGGACCGCTCGCTCATGTACAGCGTCCGCGAGATGCTCGCGTTGGTGCGCCCGCTCGCCATCTGCTCCAGGACGGCGCGCTCCTTCTCGGTCAGCCCGCGCAGGGGCGAGCTGGCTTCGTCCGGCCGGCGCAGCATCAGACCCTCGACGATCTTGGGGTCGAGAGCGGAACCGCCTCGAGCCACGTCGTTGAGCGCTCGGACCAGCTCGGTGACGTCGGAGACCCGCTCCTTGAGGAGGTAGCCCAGCCCCGCGACCCCGTCGGAGAGCAGGGCGAGGGCGTACTCCTCCTCGACGTACTGCGACAGCACGACCACCCCGATGGACGGGTGCTCGGCGCGGATCTGCTTGGCGGCGTCGATGCCCTCGGTCGTGTGGGTCGGCGGCATCCTGATGTCGGTGAGGACGGCGTCCGGCTGGTGCTCCCGCACCGACTTGAGCAGCGACTGGGGGTCGCCGACGCTGTCGACCAGCTCGATCTCCTCCACCTCGGCGAGGAGTGCGGTGATGCCCTCCCTCACCAGGTAGTTGTCGTCGGCCAGCACGACCCGCAGCGCCATGCGATGGACACTAGTGCTCCGCGCACGACACTGCGGCCGGCCCCGAAGGGGACCGGCCGCAGCTTGTGGCTGGTTCAGACGAGCGCGGGCTCCTTCTCCGCCTCGACGGCTTCAGGCTGCTGCTCGTCCCCGTCGAGGGCACCGCCCTCGATGTCGATCGTCGGCAGGCGACGCTCGAGCCAGGTCGGCAGCCACCAGGCCCAGTGCCCGAGCAGGCTCATCGCAGCCGGCACCAGGACCATCCGGACGAGTGTGACGTCGAGGAACACCGCGACCGCCAGGCCGACCCCGAACATCTTGGTCGTGACGTCCACGTCCAGGATGAACGACGCGAACACGCTGATCATGATGAGCGCGGCGCTGGTGATCACCCGAGCCGTGGAACCCACGCCTTCGACCACGGCACGCTTCGGGTCGAAGTGCTTGCGGTACTGCTCGCGGACCCTGCTCATCAGGAACACCTCGTAGTCCATCGAGAGCCCGAACAGGATCGCGAACATCAGCATCGGCGCCAGCGGCATGATCGGCACGGTCTCGTGGACGCCGATCAGGCTGGCGCCCCAGCCCCACTGGAAGACCGCGACGATGACGCCGTAGGCCGCCGCGACACCGAGCACGTTGAGGAACGCGGCCTTCAGCGGCACGAGCACCGAGCGGAACACGATCATCAGCACCAGGAACGACAGCCCGATCACGGTGCCGAGGAACCACGGCATCCGCTGCTGCAGCCGCGATGAGACGTCCGCGGTCAGGGCGGTCGATCCGGTGACGGACACCTCGACGTCGGTGCCGGCCACGGCCGCGGGGATGGTCTCCTCGCGAAGGTGGTCGAGCAGCTCGTCGGTGCGTGAGTCCTGCGGAGCGGTCGTCGGGGTCACCGTGATGATCGCGAGATCGCCCGCCTCGTTCGTCACGGGTGTCGCCACCGATGCCACACCCGCCTGGTCGGCGAGGTCGGTCGCGACCCTGTCGAGGGTCGCACCGGCGATCGGCTCACCCTCGGTGTCGAGCACCACCTGGAGCGGACCGTTGGTGCCGGGGCCGTAGCCGTCGGCCATCAGGTCGTAGGCCTGGCGGGTCGTCGACGTCGGCGCGTCGTTGCCCGCGTCGGCGAACCCGAGGTGCATCGAGAACACCGGGACCGCGAGGGCTCCGAGGATCGCGGCTGCCGCGACGCCGTAGCGCACCGGCTTGGCGACGACCCGGGCGGCCCAGCGTGCCGAGAAGGACTCCGGGTCGTAGCCCGGCTTGGGCCTGACGAACGGAACTCGCGCACTGTTCACCCGGTGCTTGACGACGCCCAGCATCGCAGGCAGCAGGGTGACCGAGGCGATCATGACGACGGCGACCATGATCGCGGAGCCGTAGCCCATCATCTCCATCATCGGGACTCCCGAGACCTTGAGACCGAGGATCGCCACGATCACGGTGACGCCGGCGAAGAGCACCGACAGCCCGGCGGTCGCGTTGGCGCGCCCGATGGCCACGGGCACGGACTGTCCGGCGGCCAGGTTCTGACGGTGCCGCGACAGGATGAACAGGGCGTAGTCGATGCCGACACCCAGGCCGAGCATCATCGCGACGATGCCGGTGATCTCCGGGACGGCGACGAGGCCGGACATGATGCCGATCGCGCTGCTGCCGACGACGATGGCCATCAGGGCCGTCGCGATGGGCAGGCTCATGGCGACCAACGAGCCGAAGGCGATCGCGAGGATGACGATCGCCATCAGGATGCCGATCAGCTCGCTGTTGCCGCCGGCGGGGACGTTCGCGTAGCCGAGCCCGCCGTCGTACTCCACCTGGATACCGGCATCACGGGCGGCCTGCACGGCCTCCTGGGCTGCGTCGTACTCGGTGGCGCCGATCTTCTCGAGGTCGAACCCGACCGTGGCGAAGGCGGTCTGCCCGTCGTCACTGAGGGTCGGTCCACGAGGGTCGTAGGGACTGTTCACGGCGATCACGTGGGGACCGGCGGCCAGCTGCGCGACGGCGTCCTCGATCGCGGCCTTCTCGTCGGGACCGGTGAGTCCGTCCTCCGAGTGGAAGATGACGTTCGAGGAGTACAGCGTCTGCTGCGGGAAGCGATCCTGGATGGCGTCGGCGGCTGCCTGCGACTCAGATCCGGGCAGGCTGAACGTCTCGTCGTAGCTGCCACCAGCGGTGGAGTTGAGCATGAAGATCGAGACGGCGACGACGAACCAGGCGCCGATGACCTTCCAGGGGTGGCGGCCGGCGAAGTGGCCGATGCGGTAGAGGGCGTGAGACATGGTGAGTCCTTCGGGACGGGTCTTGCGGGACATGGACGGCGAAGTTCTGGACATGTCTCGAAGGTAGAAATTCCCGAGTCCGCGCAACATCGCGGAGGCCGCACGCTGCGAGGGGTGACACCGCACGGTTGCCCGGCGGTCAGGTGGCGGGAAGCCGCACCAGGTACGGGGGCAACCGCACAGGGCTGGCGAGCGACCGGGGCTCAGCTGCCGCCAGGTCGAGCCGCACGCGGATCGGCGTGCCCATAGGGATTCGAAACCCCGAACCTTCTGATCCGTAGCCTTGGCGTAGCAATGCCCCCGCAGTCCAGATCGTCGACCGACGTCAGCGTTGTGCGCACACCTGACGCTCGCGGACGGTGTAGGTCAGGTGCGTCACCCTCGGCGAGGTTTCCGCTCGGACCGGCTCGAGCGCCACGCGGCTCGCGTCCACGCCGTCGAACAGTCGGATTCCCGAGCCGAAGAGCACGGGCGACAGTGCGATCGAGAACTCGTCGACCAGGCCGGCGTTCACGTACTCCAGGATCGTGGCGCCGCCGCCCGCGACGCGCACGTCGCGGTTACCGGCGGCCGCGCGGGCCTGGTCGAGCGCGGCCTCGATTCCGTCGTTGACGAAGTGGAAGGTGGTCCCACCCGGCCGCTTCCATGGGTCACGCTTCTCGTGCGTCACGACGAAGACCGGCGTGTGGTACGGCGCATCGGCCGGCCACGACCTCTCGCCGAGGTCGAACATGCGCTTGCCCAACACGGTCGCGCCGGTGCGCTCGAACGTCTCCCGAAGGATGTCGTTGTCGCGTCCTTCCTCGCCATCCTGGCCGAGTCCCAGGTTCTCGCGGATGAACCGCTGCGGGAACACCCACTGCTGCAGCTCCGTCCACTTCGACATCCAGAGCTGCACATCCGGGTCGGTCATCTCCCAACCAGTCAGCTTGGGCCATAGCTCCACATCCATGCGCCTCTCGGGTGCGACGAACCCGTCCAGCGACATCGACACGTAGAAGAACACCTTCCCGGCCATCAGTCCTCGACTCCCTGACCAGCGATCTCGGTGACGTAGGCAGCCAGGTTGCTCAGCGTCTGCTGGCCGCCCTCGAATGCGTGGTAGATCTCGACCGCCTCGTCGCGTAGGTGTTTGGTGGGGAACACGGTGTGCATCTGAATCCGGGTCGCCGCCCCGTCGGGATCGAACGTCAGGACCGACTCGAACGAGTTCGGGTCACCGCGGGACTCACCATGGAGCAGTGCGATCCGCCGCGGCGGAGAAATCTCGGTCCACGTGATCCATTCGGGATAGTCCGTACCGTCCGGTCCGTGCATCACGAAGTCCCAGACTCCGCCGACGCGGAACTCGAACGACCGCGTGGTGGTGGTGAACCCCTCCGGTCCCCACCACCGCGACACGTGCCGGACCTCGGTGAACGCCTCGAACACGAGTCTCGGTGGCGCGTCGATGACGCGGGAGACCACGATCTCGCGGTCGGCCGTCGAGGACTGCGCCGGCGTCCCTCGTCCTGTCGCGCTCATCCGCTAGTCCTCCCGCCGCTCTTGCTTCAGGGCCTGCACGTAGGCGTCCAGCCGATCGAAGCTCTCGTTCCAGAACCCCTCGAACCCGCCAGTCCACTCGTGGACCGGTCGGAGCCCGCGGGCGTCAAGGCCGTAGAGGCGACGCTTGCCTGCCTTGCGGTCCTGCACCAGGCCGACCTCTCGGAGCACGCGCAGGTGTTTGGAGGCACCAGGCTGGGTGATCCCCAGCTCCCCGGCCAGCTCGGTCACCGGCCACTCACCCGCCCGCAGCAGCACCAGGATGTCCCGGCGCTGCGGTTCGGCGATCGCGTTGAAGACATCCGACGTCGTCGCTGCTCTGGCCATGAAACCCATCATATGCTTATATCGGCATGTGTCAAGGAACACCGTGATGCGACCGCGGCGTCGACCGGTCGTGCTTGACATCGCATCGCCGTCAGGCGATCGGGCTTTCAATCCTGCGCCAGTAGAAGTACAGCGGGTCATTCCTCACCGGGACGGATGATTCCCGCTTCGTAGGCGAACACCACTACCTGAACCCGATCCCGCAGGTTGAGCTTGCGGAGGATCCGGCTGACGTGGGTCTTGACCGTCACCGCCGACACGGACAGAGACTCCGCGATCTCTGCGTTGGAGCGTCCTCTCGCGACGGCCATCAGCACCTCGCGCTCGCGATCGCTGAGGTCGTGCAGCTCCTCCTCGAGTGGCGACCTACCGGTGGCGGGGTCGGGCAGGTGGTCTGCGAATTGGTCGATCAGTCGGCGGGTGACGCCCGGGGCGACCACGGCGTCACCGGTGGCCACGGCGCGGATACCGTTCGCCAGGTCGCTCGGCAGGGCGTCCTTCAGGAGGAAACCGCTGGCGCCGGCTCGCAAGGCTGCAAAGACGAACTCGTCGAGGTCAAAGGTCGTCAGCACCAGGACTCGCGACGGGGAGCCTGAGTCGACGATCTGCCTGGTCGCCTCGATCCCGCCCATCACCGGCATCCGCACGTCCATCAGGACGACGTCCGGACTCAGTGCGCGGGTCATGGCGACTCCCTGCGCACCGTCACCAGCCTCCCCGACCACGTCGATGTCCGGCTCCGTCTCCAACACCATGCGGAACCCCATCCGTACAAGGGACTGGTCGTCGACGAGCAGGACGCGCGTCGTCATGCGGTGGTGATGTCGTCGAACCGCAGGTGGGCATGCACGTACCACCCAGGACCTCGTCGGGGACCGGCCCTGACCGCTCCGCCATAGGTGGCGGCTCGCTCACGCATCCCCGCCAGGCCGTGCCCACTGTCGAGAAGATCGGCGCGCGACGTGGACGGACGGTTTGCGCCATCGTCGATGACCGTGACCGCGGCGGCATGGGGCTGGTACCGAAGTCGAACGTCGGCGCTGGCACCGGCGCCGGCATGCTTGATCGTGTTCGTCAGCGCCTCCTGGACGATGCGGTAGATCGCGAGACCTGCACCGGGTCCCCAGGTGCCCGGCGTACCGCGTTGGGTCACCGCGACCCGTAGGCCGGCGGCACGGACCTGATCCACCAGCTGATCGAGGTCATCGAGGCCAGGCTGTGGGGTCAGGTCCGCGGCTGCGTGTTCGACGTCGAGTCCGGAGGTGTCGTCCGAGGCCCCTGGACGCGGATCGCCGTCGTGCAGGACGCCGAGAAGGCGCCGCATGTCCTCGAGCGCCTCGCGCCCGGTCGCCGACACCTGTTTCATGGTGTCTGCGGCACGCGCCGGCGCGGTAGTCGCGGTGCGCCCGGCGCCATCAGCCAGTGTCACCATGACGGTCAGGTTGTGCGCCACGATGTCGTGCATCTCCCGGGCGATGCGGGCCCGCTCCGCAGCGACTGCCAGCTGCAGCTGTTGATCACGTCCGCGTTCGAGCAGCCTGTTCCGCTCTTCCAGCTCCGCGAGGTATGCCGCCCGTGTCCTCAGGTTCATCCCGAGCAGCACCGCCGCTGCGATCACCGCCGTGGGGGCGATCGCGGAGGTCCAGCTCCGGCCCTCGAGGAGCACTGCGGCCACGACGCTCATCTCGAGGGCGACCGCGGGGAGCCACACATGGCGCCGTGGACGATGCCGGGCGACCGTGTAGATGGCGACCAGCGGCGCGAACACGAGGTACCAGCCGTCGCCACCGACGAGGGCCGAGGCCCACACCAGGCCGAAGACCAGCCAGCAGACCACGACGGGTGCCCGCCGCCGCCATACCAGGGGGACCGAGACGGCCCCGACCCACAACCAGCCGAGGCCCGTTGCGTCACCGTTCACCGTGTCCAGCACGGTGACCAGCACGGCGAGAGCGGCGTCAACCACTCGGGGGTGTCGTCTCGCGGCGGCCCGCACGGACCGTCCCGCCAACCCTGGCACAGACCAGGCGCCCGGCCTCCGCATGTCCACAGCCTACGGCTCAGATCTCACGCGTCGCGCCGGTACAACACCGCGCCACCCCCGGCGAGCGACAGCAAGGCCCAGCCCGCCAACACCACAGCGCTCATCCCGGGAGAGAACGTCTCGAACGTGCTGCTGCTCTCCCCGACCTGGTAGATGGCCTGGCCCGCCAGGGTGGGCAGATACGGTTCGATGGCGTCCCGGACATCCTGTCGGGGCACCGCCACCATCAACGGGGGAACGATCAGCAAGACCACCACGAGCACCGTGATCGACCCCGCCGTGTGGCGCAGCATCGAACCGATCCCCAAGCCGACAAGCGCCGTCATGGCAACCGAGAAGGCGGCACCGCCGATGGCTCGGAGCACGGTGGGATCGCCGAGTGAGGCGTCACCGCTACCCGCCAAGCCCTGGCTCAGCATCAGTGAGACGACGCACACGACGAGCATCACCACCCCGGTCAGCGCAGCCAGAACCACAGCCTTGGCCCACAGCACGGGCAGCCGACGGGGCACCGCGGCGAGAGTCGCCCGGATGAGCCCTGATCCGTACTCACCAGACATCTGCAGCACGCCGAAGACGGCGACGACGAGCGCCAACAGGTCCATCGGAAGGAGCGCGACCGACACCGCGTCGGCCGTGCTCGGTGCAATCTCCCCGTTGCGGATCTGTTGACCGTGGCCGTAGCCGAACACTGCGGCAAGGCCGACGGCGAGCAGGGCCACACCCCCGAAGACCAGCCACGTCGACAGCAGCGACGACAGCTTGGTCCACTCCGAGCGAACCACTCGGGCGAGAGTGATCCGATGGTCGTCAGCCCTATCGGTGAGTGAGCTCATGGGCGCATCCCTTCTTCCTCTCGGTACTCCACCGAGTCCCGCGTCAGTTCCATGTAGGCCTGCTCCAGCGACGCACGCTGTGGGGTGAGCTCGTACAGGACCACCCCCGAGTGCTGAGCGAGCGAACCGATCCGCTCCGGGGACAGTCCGGAAACCTCGAGCAGGCCCGGCTCCTGACTCGTCACGGTCGCCCGGTCGCGCACCAGCGCATCCCGCAGGTCGGTCGCCTGCGGAGAGCGCACCCGGACCCGGTCCACCTGAACGCTGGCGATCAACTCGTCGACCGTGGTGTCACCAAGGAGCCGGCCACGACCGATGATCACCAGGTGCTCGGCGGTCACCGCCATCTCGCTCATCAGATGGCTGGAGACCAGTACGGTGCGCCCTTGCTCGGCCAGGTCCTTCAGGAGCGTGCGGATCCAGAGCACTCCATCGGGGTCGAGCCCGTTGACCGGCTCGTCGAGAACGACGACCGCGGGATCGCCGAGAAGCGCCCCCGCGATTCCGAGCCGTTGACCCATCCCGAGCGAGAAGCCGCCGGCGCGACGGCGCGCAACGTGCTCCAGACCCACCATCGCGAGGACCTCGTCGACCCGCGCCGCCGGAATACCGTGCGTCTGGGCCAGCGCGAGCAGATGATGCCGAGCGCTGCGTCCCCTGTGGAACGACCGCGCCTCCAAGAGCGCACCGACCTCGCACAGAGGTGCCAGCTGGTCGGCGTAGCGGCGCCCGCCAACGGTGGCGCCGCCGGAAGTGGGACGGTCGAGTCCGGCGATCACCCGCATGGTGGTGGACTTGCCGGCGCCGTTGGGTCCCAGGAATCCGGTGACCTGACCGGGGCACACCGTGAACGACAGGTTGTCCACGGCGATCGTGTCGCCGTATCTCTTCGTCAGTGCGGAGATCTCTATCATGCCTCGACGCTAGAGACGGACCCGCCGCCCAGGCGACCGTCTGAAGGCGGGTCTTCCGCGCACAGCCGTACACCTCAGGTCGGACACGTCCCAGCCCTACGGCGGACGTATCGGTTGCCTCGTCGGTCAGCCGCGGCCGGAAGTACGCCATCACCGTCACGGCAACCATGGAGCCCGCCGGCATCCCATGACTGGGCAATTCCTCAGGGCGGCGGACATTTGTCGCAGTCGTTCGTCCACATCCGGCTCTGCCGGGTCGACGCTGCCGTTCCTAGCGTGGACACGTCGCTCGGGACAGGGCGCGGAACGGAGGCAGGACGATGAGCGAGACGACGACCCAGGACGGGGCAGGAAAGGTGGTCGGCACGTGGCTTGAGGACTGGCCGGTAGCGGTGGTCTCCGCCGGCGCGGCGGCGGTGGTCTGGGTGGGCGCGACCGCGGCCGGGGTGGACCTCGCGGTCAGATCCGGGTCGAGCACCCGCGACGTCGGGCTGGTCTCGGCGGTAGCCACCGCGGTGGTGGTGGCCGTGGCCGGAGCCGGGCTCCTGCGCGTCCTGGAGCGTCGTACGCCGGAAGCGCGCCGCGTGTGGACCGGGGTCGCGATGGCGGTATGGGTGGTGTCCTTGGTGGGACCGGCCAGTGCTCGAACCGTGCAGGCGGCGCTGGCCTTGGGTGCCCTCCATCTGGTGGTCGGTGCCGTGGTGATCGTCGGGCTCCGCCACCGGCACGCGGACCGCCCAACCAAACGCCCGACGAACCGCGCAACCAACCGCGTAGCGTGACCGTCGTGCGAAGCCGGTTCGGCTGCTCGTGGCAGCGCAATGCCTCGGTGCTGGTGTGGACGCCAGTCCTGCTCCTCGGCCCGGTGCTCGACCTGCACGGCAGCCCGGGCGAGATCGTCTTCCAGGTGTTGATGATCGTCGTGATCGCGACCTCTGCGTTGATCGCGGCCCTCACGGGCGGACCTCCCTGGCGCGACCCGCGGGCCTACCTCGCTCTGTCGACGTTGGTGGCCGCAACGTTCGCGGGAGCGACCAACGGCAGCAGCCAGTGGCTGCCCACGTGGGTGCTGCTGGCCAACTCGTTGGCGGCGGTGCTGCGCGGGCGCTGGCTGGTGCTCGCGATCCCGGCCGTCGCGACCGCGTCGATGTGGGCTGCGTGGGCGGTCGCACCGCACCAGTCGAGCCGAGTGTTCACCGAGGGCTTCGTGGTGCTGCTGGCTGGGGTGGCGAACGCGGCGTTCACCGCGCTGCTGGACACGGTGGCTGAGCTCCGGCGTACCCGGGCGGAACTCGCGCGGGTCGCGGTCGCCGAGGAGCGGGAACGCTTCTCCCGTGACCTGCACGACCTGCTCGGCCACACGCTCTCGGTGATGGTGGTCAAGGCCCAGGCCGTCCGCCGGTTGGCGGCGCAGGACCCCGACGCGGCTGCCGCACACGCCGCCGACATCGAACGCATCGGCCGGCAGGCCCTCGTCGACGTACGACAGGCGGTCGACGCGATGCGCGCGCCGACCCTCGCCGAGGAGCTGGACGGTGCGCGGCGCGCGCTCGACGCGGCCGGGATCGACGTGACGGTCGACGACTCGGTCGTGCCATCGGCTGCCGCGGACGAGGTACTGGCCTGGGTCGTGCGCGAGGGCGCGACCAACGTGTTGCGGCACTCCGCCGCGAGCGCCTGCCGGATCGTTCTCACCGACGAGGGTGGACGGATCGCGCTGAGCATCGCCGACGACGGCGTTGGACGGCCTTCCGCACCGGCGTTCCGCACCGGCGGTCTCGAGGGGCTGCGCGACCGCGTGGTCTCGGCAGGGGGCGCGTTGGTCGTGGAGCCGAGCACCGACGGGTTCCGCCTGGTCGCCACCCTCCCCGGAGGCGGCTTGTGATCCGGGTGCTGCTGGCCGAGGACCAGGCGATGATGCGCGGTGCCCTCGCCGTTCTCCTCGACCTCGAGGACGACCTCGAGGTCGTGGCGCAGATCTCGGACGGTGCCCACATCGTGCCGACGGCCCTGGAGGTCAGGCCCGACGTGGCGCTGCTCGACATCGAGCTCCCGCACATGTCCGGGCTCGATGCTGCCGCTGCCCTGACCCAGGCACTGCCGGAGTGCCGGGTGGTGATGGTGACCACCTTCGGACGGCCGGGCTACCTCCAGCGGGCGATGGCCGCCGGGGCGGCCGGGTTCATGGTCAAGGACGGACCGATCGAGGGGCTGGTCGACGCGATCCGGAAGGTGGCCGGCGGCGCGACCGTGGTCGACCCCGAACTTGCCGGAAAGGCTCTGCGGACAGCGGTCAGTCCGCTCACGCCGCGCGAGCGCGACGTCCTGGCCGCTGCCGAGGACGGCTCCACCGTCGTCGACATCGCCGGTCGGCTGCACCTGTCGCCGAGCACGGTGCGCAACTACCTGTCCGACGCGATCGGCAAGACCGGCACCCGCAACCGGACCGAGGCGGCCCTGCTCGCGCGCGGCAACGGCTGGCTCTGAGCTCAGCCCCGCTTCGGAGGACGCGCCGCCGTCAGGACAGCAGTCGGGGCGGTGTTGCGGAGGCGGAGAAGCACACGTTTCCGCAGGTCAGAGCGACCAAGACGTGGCGCGCCCGTAGGGATTCGAACCCCAAACCTTCTGATCCGTAGTCAGATGCTCTATCCGTTGAGCTACGGGCGCCCGCCGAACGGACTGGTCACTGACCGGCCGGACGACTGGTCGAGGATAGCCGACCCCTCGGAGGTAGCCGAAATCAGTGCCGCTGGCTCCGTGGTGACCCCCACGGACGCGGTCGAGGGGGCTGAAGCCGTCCCTGCGGGTCGCACCTGCAGGATTCTCCGGCCGGCCGGTGATTCCTTCACCTGTGACCCCGGACGACACCCGGGCGACGTGGCCGATCACCCGTGGATGACCTGCGGAAACCCGAGGCCAGGTGCCTCGTCGAGGCCCGTGTGACGGCGGACACAGGGCGTTGATCGATCCAATAGGTGAGACGCGCATGCCTCGGTAGCCTCGCGGGCACTACTCGCCCGACGACCGACAACGGCGTCGGGGGCGACCCCCGTGGACAACACGCCCCGCACGCACGCGGCGGCTCGAGAGGGACACCATGACCGCTGACACCCAGGCTCCCCCCACGACCCACCAGGGCATCCTCGACTTCGTCTCCGAGGTCGCCGCGATGACCACCCCGGACCGGATCCACTGGTGCACCGGCTCCGACGAGGAGTGGGTCGAGCTCACCGACGCGCTGGTCGCCAGCGGCACGTTCACCCGCCTCGACCCCGCGAAGAAGCCGAACAGCTTCCACGCCCGCACCGACCCCACGGACGTCGCGCGCGTCGAGGACCGCACCTACATCTGCAGCGTCGACGAGAAGGACGCCGGGCCCACCAACAACTGGATGGACCCGAACGAGATGAAGGAGCTCATGCGCGGGCTGTACGCCGGCTGCATGAAGGGCCGCACGATGTACGTCATCCCGTTCGTGATGGGGCACCTCGAGGCCGAGAAGCCGATGTTCGGTGTGGAGATCACCGACTCGGCGTACGTCACGGCGTCGATGCGCGTGATGGCCCGCATGGGCACCCACGTGCTGCGCCGGATGGAGGAGCTCGACGCGCAGGGCCACGGGAGCTTCGTGCCCGCCCTCCACTCGGTCGGCATGCCGCTCGCAGACGGCCAGGCCGACGTGGCGTGGCCGTGCAGCGACACCAAGTACATCGTGCAGTTCCCCGAGGAGCGCGCGATCTGGTCGTTCGGGTCCGGGTACGGCGGCAACTCGCTGCTGGGCAAGAAGTGCTACGCCCTGCGGATCGCCAGCGTGATGGCCCGCGACGAGGGCTGGCTGGCCGAGCACATGCTGATCCTCAAGCTCACCTCTCCCCAGAACGTCACCAAGTACGTCGCCGCGGCCTTCCCGAGCGCCTGCGGCAAGACCAACCTCGCCATGCTCGCCCCGACCATCCCGGGTTGGAAGGTCGAGTCGATCGGCGACGACATCGCCTGGATGCGCATCGGCGAGGACGGCCGCCTGTGGGCGGTCAACCCGGAGTTCGGCTTCTTCGGCGTCGCCCCCGGCACCAACGAGCACACCAACCCCAACGCGATGCGCACCATCAACCAGGGCAACTCGGTGTTCACCAACGTCGCGTTGACCGACGACGGCGACATCTGGTGGGAGGGCCTCGAGAACACCCCGGCCCACGCCACCTCCTGGAAGGGCGAGGACTGGACCCCCGACAGCGACGAGCTGTCGAGCCACCCCAACTCGCGCTACTGCACCCCGATCAAGCAGTGCCCGATCCTCGCGCCCGAGTACGACGACCCGCGCGGCGTGCCGATCGACGCGATCCTCTTCGGCGGCCGTCGCAAGACGACCATCCCGCTGGTCACCGAGGCCCGCGACTGGGTGCACGGCACGTTCATGGGTGCCACGCTCTCCTCGGAGACCACGGCCGCGGCCGTCGGCCAGGTCGGCGTCGTGCGCCGCGACCCGATGGCGATGCTGCCGTTCATCGGCTACCACGCCGGCGACTACTTCAACCACTGGATCTCGATCGGCAAGGACAACGACGCGTCCAAGCTGCCGAAGATCTTCTACGTCAACTGGTTCCGCCGCGACGAGGAGGGCGACTTCCTCTGGCCCGGCTTCGGCGAGAACAGCCGCGTCCTGAAGTGGGTCGTGGAGCGCATGGAGGGCCAGGCCGCCGCGGTCGAGACCCCCATCGGCCATGTCCCCGCGCCCGGCTCCCTGGACGTCGACGGGCTCGACATGACCCCCGAGCAGGTCGAGGCCGCGCTGCGCGTCGACCCCGAGGAGTGGAAGGCCGAGCTGCCCCAGATCCAGGAGTGGTTCGAGAAGTTCGGCGACCAGCTCCCGGCCGTCCTCTGGACCGAGCTCGACGGCCTGAAGGCCCGGCTCGGCGCCTGAACCGGTCTCTCACCCGATCCTCCACCCGGCCCTTGACGGGGCCCTTCACGAGGCCCGGACCACCAGCTCCACGGTCCGGGTCTCGTGCTCTGCCGGCGTGTGCCATGATCCGATCGGGGCAGGTGGAAGGGGATGTGGGGTGCCGCAGTTCGGCCCGGACGACCGTGCGGTCTTCGAGACGCGCGCCACGGAGCTCTACGAGATCGTCGTCGCCTCGGGCGGCATCAAGGCGGACGACCCGCGCGTCACCGGCTGACGCGGACTCCAAGGCCGCCTTCGAGCTGCTCGTCCGCCTCAACCTGCTGACCGTCGAGGGCGACGACCAGGTCTGGCAGGCCGTCGACCCGGCGACGGTCCAGTCCCAGGTCGTCACGCCGATGGGCGCCCGCGGGGCCGAGCTGCTCTCGGAGTCGACGCAGTGGGCGCGGGCCTTCTCGGGCCTGGCGCAGTCGTGGCGGCGTACCTCGATCAGCGAGCGGGGCCCGTTCACCGAGCTCCGCGGTCCCGACGCGATCCGCGCCTTCCTGGTCTCCAGCGTCGCCGACGCCGAGGAGGAGCTGCTCACCGCCCAGCCACAGGGACTGCGCGACGGCGCGACGCTCGACGCCGCCGCCCGGCGCGACCTCGCGGCCCTCGAGCGCGGCGTGAAGATGCGGAGCCTCTACCAGCACAGTGCCCGCCGCAGCTCCATCACCCACAAGTACGTCGCCGCGGTCACCGCGCGCGGTGCGGAGGTCCGCACCCTCGACGAGTTCTTCAACCGGATCATCGTGATCGACCGGCGCCTGGCGGTGATCCCCGGAGCCAGCGGGCCGGCGACCGCGCTGCTGATCCGCGAGCCCAACCTGCTGGCGTACCTGGTCGACATCTTCGAGCGCACCTGGGAGCGGTCCCGGCCGTTCACCAACCGCGGCAGCGCTGCCCAGCGCGACATCGCCCACGAGCAGCGCCAGATGACGATCCGGATGCTCATCGAGGGGCACGCCGACCCGGCCAGCGCGAAGCGGCTGGGCGTCAGCCCGCGCACGTACGCCGGCTACATCGCGGACCTCAAGGAGGAGTTCGAGGCCGAGACCCGTTTCCAGCTCGGCTACTCGATGGGTCAGCTCGGCATGTCCGGCAACGAGCGCGCGGACCCCGACGACAAATAACGAGGGCAAATAACGAGGGCAGCGCCAGTGGCGCTGCCCTCGTTCATGAGACCGGCCGGGGGGGTGGCCTTCAGGAGCCCGGCCATGGGGGGTCGGCCGGCGTTCCCGTCTCAAGCCTGTGGAGTTGTGGGCACATCGACACGACCGTGTCGCGCGTGTCCGACCTGCGGGTCCTAGCGGTTGCTGTGGAGGCAGCCCGGGCAGTCCCAGCCGGTGTCGGCAGCGCTCGCTGGTGAGCTCACTCCGGCCAGCCCGATCGTCATCGCGGCCGTGGCCACGAGGATCGCTGCCTTGCGAAGAAAGGTCATCAAGTGTCTCCCTTGGTGCGGTGTCCCTGGTTGGTGCCACCCTCCGAACGTTCAGTGTGTCGGCGCGGAGGGATCGCCGTCAGCCCACAGTTGGCTCATCTAATTGCATTGCAGAACCTTGCAACACCAGAGCGTAGGGCTGAGCCGGTCCTCTCGGCTCTTCCGAAGAATGACCGAGAGGACCGACTCGCTGCGGAGGCGGCGGGATTTGAACCCGCGAGAGGGGTGAACCTCAACCCGCTTAGCAGGCGGGCGCCATAAACCGGGCTAGGCGACGCCTCCCCGAAGCGAAGACAGGCTACAAGCCTTCGTCCGTCGGTACCGAATCAGGCCGGGTCAGCCCCGGAGCAACGCGCGGACCCGGGTCACGAACTCGTCGCGGTCGCCCGCCAGCACCCCGACCGGCACCGTCGTGGTCCGTCCGTCGCGCAGAGCCAGGACGACACACGGCTGCCCGCCCACCTCGGCGGTGGACGCCTGGGCGACGTCGGCCCAGCGGCCGCGCTTCACGCCCGCACCCCGCACCATCCGCACCTCGTACCCCAGGGAGTCCAGCCGGACGACGTACGCCCGGTTGGCCGCCCACCAGACGCCGCCGACGACGCCCAGCAGCCCGAGGCCGGCGACGACGCCGACCACCACGAAGGTCCCGTCGGCCAGGGCCGTCACCACGCTGAGCACGAGGACGGCCACGGCGAGCAGCACGAACGCCGCGCCGGCGGAGCGGAGCACCACCGCGGGGGCGAGGCGGTACTCGGCCACCGCGTTCTCCTGGTCCACGCGCGGATTCAACCGTGAGTTCGGCCGCTGACCACAATTCTTCCCGACTTCGGCGACGCACCTTGTCCTGCTCCCGGGTCCGGGGTGACACTCGAACCCCCCGAAGCCGCCCCGTCGCGGAGGTCATGATGACCGTTACGTCGAGCAGCGACCCGATCGCCCCGTCGACCGGTACCGCAGCCGCTCTGGCCGGCCTGCACCGGGCCCTCGACGCGCCGCTCTCCGCGACGGAGGCAGGCGGGTGGCGATGGACCGTACGTCGCGCCATGGGGCCGGTACGCGACGCCTTGGAGCGCGAGTACCACGGTTCCGCCGACGGGTGGCAGTCCGCTCGCCACGGCCGCTCGCTCCGCGAGCAGGCGGCGTTGGTGCGCCGGCTGGCGGCGTACGGACCCGTCGTGCTCGAGCACCCCGACGTCGCCGAGGTCCGCCAGGGGCTCAAGCGCCTGCTGACCGACATCGACCACCACGTCCAGCGCCAGCACGACCTGGCCTACGACGAGGTGGAGCAGGAGATCGGCGGCTCGGAGTAGTCCGCCTAGACTCGCCCCCGGTCGTGGCGCCTCGGCGCGGTGGCCAAGGAGGGGTGCCGGAGTGGCCGATCGGAACCGCCTTGAAAGCGGTCGCTGGCAGAGATGTCAGCCGCGGGTTCGAATCCCGCCCCCTCTGCCGTGCTGGTGTGCCGCCTAAGCGACGAGCTCGACGAGCGGGTCGCCCTCCTGGACGACGTCGCCGACCGCGACCTTGACGGCCGTGACGGTGCCGGCGGCCTCGGCCATGACCGGGATCTCCATCTTCATCGACTCGAGCAGCACGACGGTGTCACCGATGTCGACCGAGTCGCCCACCGCGACCTCGACGACGAGCACGTTGGCCACCATCTCGGCGAGGATCTCGATGCGCTGTTCGCGGGCCACGGCCAGAAACTAGCCGACGGGCCGCCTCAGAGGAGCGGCTGGGTGCGGCCGGGTTCGGGGCGCAGCGTCGCCCCCGAGTCGTCGGTCCGCGCGCGACGGCCCGAGCGCGAGCCGGTGAGCAGCAGGTCGAGGCGGATGACGACGGCGCCGATGAGCACGCCGAGGATCACCGAGTACAGCGTGGTGAGCCCGGCCTCGGCGAGCGTCAGCGAGGGGTCGAGGAAGGTGTGGGTGACCTGCGCGGCCGCGGTGACCCCGAAGGCGCAGACCCACCACCCCTGTCGGCGGCGGGCGCGCATGTGGACGCCCCACATCAGGGCGGGCACGCCGAGCAACGCCTGGACCGGACGCGGGGCCCCGTGCAGCGTCTCGAGCGCCCACTGGCGGCCGTCGAGCAACGTGTCGACGAGCTCGGGGGCGCCGTACCGACGCAGCACCTCGGCGTAGGCCAGCGTCAACGCCAGCACCACGCTGCCGAGGAGCACGACCACCAGGCCTCGCCGGCCGAGGCCGTGCAGCCCGGCCCCGAGCCGGAACACCACCAGGAAGGCCAGCGCGAGCGACGCGCCGAGCGTCGTGTACGCGAACCGCGACAAGCTGATCGTCGGCTCGAGCCCGACGACGGCGGCCGCTCCGACCAGGGCGATGAGCATCGCCACGAGCACCTCGCGGGCCGCCTGGAGCGTGGTCACGGCCGGGACGGTCGCCATCACCGCGAACACGGCCGTGACCACACAGGTCAGCACCGCGGCGCCGGTGCGCAGCATGGGTTC
This sequence comes from uncultured Actinomycetota bacterium, assembly GCA_963708915.1. Taxonomy (GTDB): domain Bacteria; phylum Actinomycetota; class Actinomycetes; order Propionibacteriales; family Nocardioidaceae; genus Nocardioides. The sequence continues at coordinate 1,724,991 of CAVPUJ010000001.1, read as the reverse complement.
GTCGGTCACCACGACCGCGGCGCCGAGCGCGAGGGCGAGGGCGCCGTAGACGTAGGTCCGGCCCCCGGTGCGCGCCACCAGGCCGGCCGTGAACATGACCGCGACCAGGACGCCGCCGGCCTCGCCGACCCACGCCGGGACCCTGGGTGTCGCGCCGAGGGCCAGGCAGGCGATCCCGACCAGCAGCAGCAACACCCACGTACCGACCCCGAAGCGGCGCCCGGGGCGGCTCAGCCGCCAGCGGCGGGTCGCACGCTCGGCGCGGCGGCGGGGGGCGGTGGTCGACACGGGCGGGAAGGGTACCCAGCCCTCAGAGACGACGGTTCGCGAGGGACGGGTTGGTACGGCGGGCCTCGTCGAGGACCTCGCGGTCGAGGGCGACGGTCAGCGTCTCGGCGCCCTCGCCGGCCTCGGCCAGCACCTCGCCCCACGGGTCCACCACGAGGGAGTGCCCGGTGTAGCGCGGGCCGGGCTGGCCGACGGCGACGACGTACGCCGTGTTCTCGATCGCGCGCGCCCGGACCAGCGTCGTCCAGTGGGCGACCTTGCGCGGCCCGGCCACCCATGCGGCCGGGACGACGAGCACCTCGGCGCCGGAGTCGACGAGCGCCCGGGCCAGCTCGGGGAAGCGCAGGTCGTAGCAGGTCATCAGGCCGAGCCGGAAGCCTGCCAGGTCGGCGGTGACCGGCGTACGGGGCCCGGCCGCGATGCGGTCGGACTCGCGGTAGCCGAAGGAGTCGTAGAGGTGGATCTTGCGGTAGTCCGCCTCGGCCGCGCCGCGCAGCACCAGGGTGTTGACGGGCCGGGCCGGGTCGTCGCCCCGCTCGAACATGCCGGCCAGGACGGTCGTGCCGCGCTCGGCCGCCACCTTGGCCGCCTCGGTGGCGAACGGGCCGTCGAGCGGCTCGGCCGCGGCGCTCAGGTCGGAGCCCGGTTCGCCGAAGTCGCGGGCGAACGCCTCGGGGAACACCACGAGGTCGCTGCCCTCCGGCGTGAGCTCCGCGAGCCGGGCCCGGTTCGCTGCCGGATCGAGGGTCGATGCCTCCTGCACCAGGGTCACCTGCATCCCCCCAGTGTGCCGGGCCGGAGCGGCAAGCGAGACTCCTCGGGTGGACTTCGACGCCGTGGTGCTGGCCGGCGGTCGGGCCGAACGGCTCGACGGCGCGGACAAGGCCGCCCTGGACGTGGCCGGGGCGACCCTGCTGGACCGCGCCCTGCGCGCCGTCGCCGGGGCCCGGACGGTCGTGGTGGTCGGCGACGAGCGACCGACCGACATCCCCGTGGTCTGGACGCGCGAGCGCCCGGCGTACGGCGGCCCGGTCGCGGCGGCGTACGCCGGTCTGGACGCCCTCCGCCGGGGTACTCCCGTGCACTTGGCCGGTCCCCGGGGCCAAGGAGCGGCCACATGCACGGGACTACCCCGCTGGTCGTGGTCGTGGCGGTGGACATGCCCGCGGTGACGGCGGAGACCGTGGGGCGCCTGGTGGCGGCCGCCGAGGGGCGGGAGGGCGCGGTCCTGGTCGACGGCGGACGGCCGCACCTGGCCATGGCGGTGACGGCGTCGGCGCTCGACGCCGTACGGCCCGACCCGGTCGAGGGCGCGGCCATGCGGGGGCTCTGGGAGGCGCTCGACCTGGCGGACGTCCCCGCCCTCGAGGCGGAGTCCGGCGATGTCGACTCGTGGGCCGACCTCGCCGAAGTGGCCGAAGTGCTTGCGGGTCTCGACCGGGTTCGCAAGATTGGATCCGTGAACCTGCACGACTGGATCGACGAGCTGTGCGACGTCCTCGACATCGACACCGAGGTCGACGAGGCGCTGGTGCTCGACCTCGCCAAGGTGGTGGCGGACAACGTCGTCCGCAAGGCCGCCCCCATCAGCACCTACCTGCTCGGGTACGCCGCCGGTCTGAACGAGGCCAACCCTGTGGAGGTGGAGAAGCTGGCCGCGAAGGCCCAGCTGCTCGCGGAGGGCTGGGACCGGCCTCGCGACGCCAAGGACCCCGTCGACATCGACGACGCCGTGCCCGACGACAGCACGGTGGACCACACCGGCGACCGGTTCGACGACGAGTGAAGGCCGTCGTCGCCACGACCCCGGGCGGGCCCGAGGTGCTGTCGCTCGCTGACCTGCCCGATCCGCAACCGGGACCGGGCGAGGTGGCGATCGCGGTGGTGGCGTCGGCGGTCAACCGGGCAGACCTGTTGCAGCGGCAGGGCAACTACGCCCCGCCACCCGGAGCCTCCGACGTGCTGGGGCTGGAGTGCAGCGGGACGATCGCGGCCGTCGGCGACGGCGTCACCGACTGGCGCGTCGGTGACGAGTGCTGCGCGTTGCTGGCGGGGGGCGGGTACGCCGACCGCGTGGTCTGTGCCGCCGGCCAGGTGATGCCGGTACCGGCCGGGGTCTCCCTCGTGGACGCCGCTGCGCTGCCGGAGACGGCGTGCACGGTGTGGTCGAACGTCTTCATGGTGGCCGGGCTGGGTCGCGACGAGTGGTTCCTGGTGCACGGTGGAGCGGGTGGCATCGGCACGATGGCGATCCAGCTGGCCGCCGCGGTCGGCGCCCGGGTCATGACGACCGCGGGCTCGGCAGACAAGCTCGAGCAGTGCGCGGCTCTCGGCGCCGAGGTGACCATCGACTACAAGCAACAGGACTTCGTGGCCGAGGTGCTCGGTGCCACCGACGGGCACGGCGCCGACGTGATCCTGGACAACATGGGGGCGAAGTACCTCGGTCGCAACGTGGAGGCGCTGGCCACCGAGGGTCGCCTCGTCGTGATCGGGATGCAGGGCGGCACCAAGGGAGAGCTCGACCTCGGCGCACTGATGCGCAAACGCGGAGCCGTGATCGCGACGACGCTGCGCGCGCGGCCGGTCGAGGGCAAGGCGGCGATCTGCGCCGCCGTGGTCGAGCACGTCTGGCCGCTGGTGGCCGACGGCACGGTCCGGCCGATCATCGGGGCCAGGGTCCCCATGGCCGAGGCCGGGCGGGCCCACGCACTGATGGAGTCGGGCGAGTCGTCGGGAAAGATCCTCCTCACCGTGTCGTGACCCGCTCCGCCCTAGGGTGGAGGCATGACCGAGGAGCAGCCCGAGAAGCCCGTTGACGCCAGCGCCGAGGAGACGACTGCTCCGGGCCACGTGGTGATCGTGGGTCCCGACGGGCAGCAGGTCGCCGTACCTGCGTCGGCCGTGCGTCCGCCCGGGGGTGACGAGTCCGGCGACTCAGACGAGTCGGACCTGACGAGCCTGGTCGAGCAGCCGGCGAAGGTGATGCGGATCGGCAGCATGATCCGCCAGCTCCTGGAGGAGGTGAAGTCGGCACCGCTCGACGACGCCAGCCGCCAGCGCCTCATGCAGATCCACCGCCGATCGATCAAGGAGCTCGAGACCGGCCTCGCTCCCGAGCTGGTCGAGGAGCTGGAGCGGCTGACGCTGCCGTTCACCGGCGACGAGACACCCTCGGACGCCGAGCTGCGGATCTCGCAGGCGCAGCTCGTCGGCTGGTTGGAGGGCCTGTTCCACGGCATCCAGACCGCGATCTACGCCCAGCAGATGGCGGCGCGGGCACAGTTCGAGCAGATCCGTCGAGCGCTGCCGCCCGGCGTCCAGATCGCCACGGGGCAGCCCGGTCAGCCCGGTCCCGACGGGCAGCCTGTCGCGGGCGAGCCCGAGACCGGTCCGGGGTCCGGGGGCATGTACCTCTAGGTCTTGCCGCCGCGGGAGCGGCCCAAGGCACCGAACAGCATCAGGCCGAGCAGGCCGACGAGCACCATCGCGGCGCCGGGCGCGGCCAGCCGGGTGAGCGTGGCGGGCTCCGCGTCGGCGACGGGCGTGAACGTCGCCTCCTCGGGCGTCGGCGGGATCGGCGTCGACCCCGGCCCCAGCAGGGCCACGATCTTCTGCGTCCGCGCACTCTTCGCCGGCCCCGTGCCGCCACAGCTGTTGGCGAACAGGTCCGCGGCGTCCGCGTCGGAGACGCGCACGAAGAACAGGTAGCGCGTGTCCGCCGTCATGCCGGTCAGCCCGCAGGCTGCCTCGGACGCATCGGACTTCACGGTCACCCGCGGCGAGGTGATGTCGCCCTTGTAGACGCGGTCGACCTTCACGTCGTACGACATCGTCTGCCGGTCGCCCGACGTGGTCGGCCCGGAGGCCATGGTCAGCGTCCCGGAGAAGACCGCGCCCGCGTTGTTGACCTGTTGCGGGAGCGAGAGGTCCTTGCAGCGGCAGGCGGCGTGCGCCGACGCATCGGACACGATGACCGTGGTGAGCGCGACGACCACGAGCACCAGCAGGCGCCTGAGCATGGTCCTATTCGACCACAGCGGCCGGCGCGAGCCCGAACACCGAGGCCAGTACTCGCGCCACGCCGTCGTCGTCGTTGCTCGGCGCCAGGTGCGTCGCGGCCTCGACGACGGTGGGGTGCGCGGCCGCCATGGCGTACGACGTACCGGCCCAGACGAGCATCGCGATGTCGTTGGGCATGTCCCCGAACGCGATGACCCCCTCGGCCTCGACGCCGAGCTCCTCGCACAGCACCGCGAGGGTGGTCGCCTTGGTCACGCCCGCCGCGCTGATCTCCAGCATCGCCGACGTCGAGGACCAGGTGACCACGGCGAGGTCCCCGACGGCCTCGGCCGCCAGGTCCCAGAACTCCTGGTAGCCGAGCTCCTCGTGCCGGGTCATCAGCTTGAGCACGGGTTCCGTCAGGAGCTCGGAGATCGGTGCGCGGCGGCTGCCGGGAGGTACGGGATGGCGCTCGCGGTACTGCGGCTCCAGGGAGGTACCGGCCAGCGTCTCGATGGCGAACGCGCTCCCCGGGACGGCGGCCCGGATCCGCTCGGCGACCTCGAGCCCCACGTCCGGCTCGATGCCCCGCAGCGCCACCGGTCGGTCGCCGGCGACGTCCCACACCAGCGCGCCGTTGGAGATCACGGCCAGCCCGTGGCGGCCGACGTGGTCGAAGACCTCCTCGGCCCACCTGAGCGGTCGCCCGGTCACGAACACCACGGGGACGTCGCGCTCGTCCAGCTCGGCCAGCACCTGCTGGGTGTACGCCGACACGGAGCCGTCCGAGCGGACGAGAGTCCCGTCGAGGTCGGTGGCGACCAGGCGGGGTACGGGCGGCGTCTCTGTCACGCCGCGACCCTATGCCGTCGAGTTTCGTGCCGTGATGCGTTGAGTTTCGCCTCGTGACTGCTTGAGTTGCGCCTCGTGCACCGTCGAGCTGCGCCCCGTGCACGACTGCCGGGTACCGGAGGCCACGTCGGAGGTACCGGAGGCGCAACTCGCACCATCACGGGGCGAAGCTCAACGCACCACGGCACGAAACTCAACGCATCACGAGGCGGAACTCAACTCAGGGGGGCGGGGAACCAGCGGGATATCTCGGTGGCGGCGCCGTCCTCGTACACGGTGCCGGTGACGTCGTCGGCGGCCGCGATGACCGGTTCGACGGCCTGGCCCATGGCGACCCCGCGGCCGGCCCACCGCAGCATCTCGATGTCGTTGCGCCCGTCGCCGATCGCGAGCACGTCGGCCGCCTCGACACCGAGCCGATCGGCGACGTGGGCGAGCCCCGAGGCCTTGCTCACGCCGACGGGAGCGAGGTCGAGCCACGCCGTCCAGCCGACGACGTAGTCGGTGCCGTGCAGGCCGAGCCGGCCGGCCAGGTCGAGGAAGTCCTCGGCGGTCGAGTCGGGGTCTCGGATGATCACCCGGCTGACGTGGTGCGCGACCAGGTCGGCGACGTCGGTGATGACCATGTCGCCGGAGAGCTCGCCGGCCGGGAACGGCCGGTTGACCCGGTAGCCGACGCCCCGCTCCTCGACCGCCACCAGGACGCCCGGGTGCTCGCGCAGGATCGCCTCGACGGCGGGGCGGGCGTCGAAGGTCTCCTCGTGCACGACCTCGAACGGCGGGTAGCGGAAGACCACCGCGCCGTTGGAGGCCACCACCCAGGCCGGCTCACCGCCCTCGAGGTCGAGCAGGTCGGCGATCGTCGTCATGCCGTGGGGCGACCGACCGCTGGCCAGCACGATGTGCGCGCCGGCGTCGTGCGCGCGGCGTACGGCGTCGTGGACGGCGGGCGCGACCTGCTCGTAGGTCTGCCCCGCACCCTCGACCCACTTCAGCAGCGTGCCGTCGATGTCGAGCGCGACGAGCCGCGGCCGCCAGGACGGGGAGGTCACGCGACGGGCTTGATGACGTCCAGCCCGCCGAGGTAGGGCTGCAGGGCCTGCGGCACGCGCACCGAGCCGTCGGCCTGCTGGTGGGTCTCCAGCAGGGCGATGATCGGGCGGTTGGTGGAGCACAAGGTGCCGTTGAGCGTGGCGACCGGCCCGACCGTACCGTCGGCGAAGCGGCCCCGGGTGTCGAGCCGCCGGGTCTGGAAGTCGGTGCAGTTCGAGGTCGAGGTCAGCTCGCGGTAGCGCCCCTGCGAGGCGATCCAGGCCTCGCAGTCGAACTTGCGCTGGGCCGAGGTCCCGAGGTCGCCGGCCGCCACGTCGATGACGCGGTAGTGGAGCTCGAGCTTGTCCATGAACTCCTTCTCCCACTCCAGCAGCCGCAGGTGCTCGGCGTAGGACTCCTCGACGGTCGTGTAGACGAACATCTCGACCTTGTCGAACCAGTGCACGCGGAAGATGCCGCGGGTGTCCTTGCCGTGCGAGCCGGCTTCCTTGCGGAAGCACGGGCTGAACGCGGCGTAGCGCAGCGGCAGCGAGCCACCGTCGAGGATCTCGTCGGAGTGGTAGGCCGCCATGGCGACCTCCGACGTACCGACCAGGTAGAGGTCCTGGCCCTCGATCCGGTAGACGTCGTCGGCGGCCTGGCCCAGGAAGCCCGTGCCCTCCATGGCCCGCGGCTTCACCAGCGACGGCGCGATCATCTGCGTGAAGCCGGCGTTGCGGGCCTGGTCCATCGCCATGTTGATCAGGGCGAACTCGAGCTGGGCGCCGATGCCGGTGAGGAAGTAGAAGCGCGAGCCGGACACCTTGGCGCCGCGCTCGAGGTCGATGGCGCCGAGCATCCGGCCGAGGTCGACGTGGTCACGCGGCTCGAAGTCGAACTCGGGCTTCGTGCCGACCGTCTCGATGACCCGGTAGTCCTCCTCCCCGCCCGCCGGCGACTCGTCGGAGGCGAGGTTGGGGATCTCCATCAGCGTCGTGCGCCACAGGTCCTCGGCCTCGGTCTGAGCCGACTCCGCCGCCTTGACCCGGCCGGCGAGCTCCTTGGTCTGCTCGAGCAGGGACGCCTTCTCCTCCGGCGCGGCCTTCGGGATCAGCTTGCCGAGGGTCTTCTGCTCGCCCCGCAGCCGTTCGTACTCCGCGATGGCCGCACGCCGGGTCTCGTCGGCGGAGACCGCCCGGTCGACCACCTCGTCGGACAGGCCGCGCTTGGCCTGGGCGGCACGGACGCGGTCGGGTTCGTCGCGCAGCAGACGGGGGTCGATCATGGGATGAGGCTATCCGCGCGGCGTACGGCGCCGCACCCGAGATCGGAGGCCCCCGGCATACTGACGCCCGTGCTCGACCGGCCCCGCAAGATCACCCTGGCCTGGGCCGCGCTCTTCCTGGCGTTGTCCGCCGCGCTCGCGTGGGCGGTGACCGGGGAACGGACGCCGCTCGGGCCCCTGGACGACCTCGGGCGGCAGCTGGAGGACTGGGCCGACGAGCACGACGCGCTGCGCGAGGTGCTGCGGTTCATCGAGACGTGGCTCAACCAGCTCCCGATCCTCGTCCTGACGCTCCTGCTCGCGGCGCTCTTGTTCGCCCGACATCATCGGCGGGCGGCGATCTACGCGGTCCTCGTGGTCTTCTCGACCTGGATCGTCACCACGTTGCTCAAGATCGCCATCGGCCGTGGCCGGCCGGAGTGGCAGGACACGGTCGGCCTGGTCGACAGCCGGTCGTACCCGTCGGGGCACACGTCCGCGAACGCCGCCCTGATGGCGGTCCTCTGCGTGCTGGCCTCCATGCTGATCCGACGCGCGCAGGTGCGCCGGCTGGTCTACGTCCTGTGCGCCCTCGAGGTCCTCGTCATCTGGCTCGACCGGGTGCTGCTGGGCAGGCACTTCCCCACCGACGTCCTGGGCGGCACGTTCCTGGCGATCGGGATGGCCCTCTTCTGGCTGGCCCTCTTCAGCCCCCTGCCCCGCAGCCACGCGGCCCACGCCGAGCCGCTGCACGAGGCGGTGCCGAGCAGTCGCCAGCTGACGGTCATCCTCAACCCCAGCAAGGTCGAGGACGTCGACCGCTTCCGGTCCATCGTCGCCGCCCAGGCCGAGGAGTCCGGCTGGTCCGAGCCCACCTGGCTCTACACCACCGTCGAGGACCCCGGCGGCGGGATGGCCGAGGCGGCGGCGGTGTCGGGCGCCGACCTCGTGCTCGTCTGCGGCGGCGACGGCACGGTCCGCGAGGTGTGCGCCGAGCTCGCCGGCACCGGCATCCCGGTGGGCATCGTGCCCGCAGGTACGGGCAACCTGCTGGCCCGCAACCTGGCCATCCCGCTGTTCCTGCGCTCCGCGATCGACGTCGCCCTCAACGGCCAGGACCGGGCCATCGACCTGGTCGAGGTGAGCGGCGACGGCTTCGAGGACACCCACTTCATGGTGATGGCCGGCATGGGGCTCGACGCCGCGATCATGGAGGGCGTCAACGAGGACATCAAGCGCCGGGTCGGCTGGATCGCCTACGTGCTCTCGGGGCTGAAGGCCCTGATGTCACCGGTGGTGAAGGTGGAGATCGCGGTCGACGGCGGCGAGTTCACGACGTACAAGGCGGTCACCGTCGTGGTCGGCAACGTCGGCTTCCTCCAGGCCGGGCTGCCGTTGCTGCCCGACGCCGCCATCGACGACGGGGTGCTCGACGTGGTCGTGCTGCACCCCAAGCGCTTCCTGTCCTGGGTGCCGCTCGCCGCCCGGGTGCTCAGCAAGGGCAAGCGCAACGACGAGACGATCGGTCGGCTCACCGGCCAGTCCATCGTGGTCCGTGCCAGCGCCGACACGCCCCGCCAGCTCGACGGCGACGCCGTCGGCCCGGGACGTGAGCTACGGATGCAGTGCGTGCACGGCCGGCTGCTGGTCCGGGTTCCTCGCTGACGGCTGGTCAGCCGCCGCTGCCGTAGGGGCGGGTGATGATCTCCAGCCAGTGCCCGTCCGGGCCTTCCCAGTAGAGACCCCGTCCGTCGTCCCCGTGGTTGATCTCGTTCGGCTGGCGTTTGTAGGGGTCCGCCCACCAGGTGCGGCCGTCGGCCTTCAGCCGGCCGAGGACGAGGTCGAAGTCCTCCTCGCCCACGAGGAAGGCGTAGTGCTGCCCGTGGACCTCGTCGTCGGTGTCCATGAAGTCCAGGCTCGCGCCGTTGTCCAGCTTCAGCTCGGCGAACGGGCCGTACGCCTGGGCCTCCGGCAACCCGAGGACCCCGCCGACGTCGCGGGCCGCCGCCCAGCGATCCCTGACGTGGACGATGGTGTGGTTCAGCTCGACGCTCATGGGGCCTCCTCGGTCGAGGTCCCACGTTCGCGGGTCGGCTCCAGGTTCCGCAAGACTGCCGGCGTGACCTCTGCGCCGATCCGCGCGCGCTCCGCCGACATCATCGACGTCTTCGTCTACGTGGTGGTCCTCAACCTCGCGGTGGAGTACCTGCCGTCGGTCATCAGCGAAGGCTTCACCCTGTCCCTGCTGACGGCCGTGCTCCTCAAGGTCGCACTCGAGGTGGTGATCTTCCTCAAGGGCCGGATCGTCGCGCGGCTGAAGGCCGCCGACAGCCGGCGGGCCAAGGCCGGGATCGGCGCGCTCCTGTGGGTGGTCGCGGTGGGGAGCAAGCTCGTCGTCCTCGAGCTGGTCGACCTCGTCTTCGGTGACCGGGTGAGCCTGGGCGGCTTCGTCTCCGTCACGCTGCTGGTCGTGGTGCTCCTCCTGTCGCGGTCGGCCGTGCGGTCCCTGCTCGACAGTCCGCCTGACTGACGGCCCCTAGGGGTAGCCCAGACCCATGGCCGCGTCGGCGAACAAGCCGGCGATGCGCGCGTAGCCGCGCTCGTTCGGGTGGAAGAGATCGGGGGCGCGGGAGCCCCGCCAGTGCCTCGCAGCCGGGCGGACGTCGAGAGCCGTGATGCCTCGACCACGCGCGGCGTCGATGACCTCGTTGACCCGGCGTGCGGTACGCACCGGTTGCGGCAGGTAGGCCACGAGCGTCCGGGGAGGAAGCCCGTCCACGAGTCGTCGGAACCGGTCGGGGAGCTCGCGCCGAGAATCTCGATGCATCATGTCGTTGGCGCCGGCGAGCACCGTGACCAGGTTGGCTGGGACCGGGCCGAGCTCCTGCAGTTGCGGTAGCTGGCGATCGACGACGTCCTCGAGGGTCGCGCCGGACCGGGACAGGTTCACCACTCGGTACGGACGCCCGGCCTCGTCGAGCAGCCGTCGGGCCTGGGGCACCCAGCCACCGTCGAAGGTCGTGGCGCCGATGCCCTGCGACATCGAGTCACCCAGGACGACCCACAACGGACCCTGGCCCGCCAGGGCCCGCTCGTTGAGCACGGTCCAGCGCGCGGCGTACGGCTCCACCTGGTCGGCGACCCGCTCGATGCCGGGGAGCAACCGGCGTGAGAGCCGTCTGGCCCCGGACCACGGGTCACGAGGTGCGTCGGTCCTCACCTCTGCACGCTACTGAACACACCGCGCCGGGTCCCGTCCGCATCCGCAAGACTGCACGGCGTGACCCCTCTCGACACGACCCCGCGAGACTGGTGGAAGTCCGCCGTCGTCTACCAGGTGTACCCGCGCAGCTTCGCCGACAGTGACGGCGACGGGGTGGGCGACCTCGGCGGCGTCATCGAGCACCTCGACCACCTCCAGCGCCTGGGCATCGACGTGGTGTGGCTGAGCCCGGTGTACCGGTCGCCGATGGCGGACAACGGCTACGACATCAGCGACTACGAGGACGTCGACCCGCTGTTCGGGTCGATCGATCAGCTCGACGAGCTGATCGCCGGCCTGCACGAGCGCGGCATGAAGCTGGTCATGGACCTGGTGGTCAACCACACCAGCGCGGCGCACGCGTGGTTCCAGGAGTCGCGGTCGTCGGCCGACAACCCCCGGCGGGACTGGTACTGGTGGCGGTCACCGCGACCTGGCTTCGAGCCGGGCACGCCGGGCGCCGAGCCGACCAACTGGGGCTCGGCGTTCTCGGGCCCGGCCTGGACCTACGACGCCGCGACGGGCGAGTACTACCTCCACCTGTTCGCCCCCGAGCAGCCCGACCTCAACTGGGAGAACCCCGAGGTCCGGCAGGCCGTCTACGCGATGATGAACCGCTGGCTCGACCGCGGCGTCGACGGGTTCCGGATGGACGTCATCTGCCTGCTCTCCAAGGTGCTCGTGGACGGCGAGCTCCCCGACGGCCGGCTGGAGCGCGACCCGATCGGGGCCGGCGTCGTCGACATCACCACGTACGGCGACACGACGCCGCTGGTCGTCAACGGTCCCCGCATCCACGAGTTCATGCAGGAGATGCACCGCGAGGTGTTCGCCGGCCGCCCGCCCGGCCTGCTCAACGTCGGCGAGACGCCCGCCACCACCATCGAGCAGGCCCGCCTCTACACCGACCCGGCGAGGGCCGAGGTCGACATGGTCTTCCAGTTCGAGCACGTCGACCTCGACTCGGGGCCGCAGGGCAAGTGGGACATCGCGCCGATGACGATGCTCGACCTGAAGAGGTCCTGGGGACGCTGGCAGGAGGGTCTCGCCGAGGTGGGCTGGAACAGCCTGTACCTCGGCAACCACGACCAGCCGCGCTGCGTGACGAGGTACGGGAACGACGCTCCCGAGCACCGCGAGCAGTCGGCCAAGTCGCTGGCGACCGTGCTGCACCTGCACCGCGGGACGCCGTACGTCTACCAGGGCGACGAGCTCGGGCTGCCCAACGTGGGGTTCACTCGGATCGACCAGATGCGCGACATCGAGTCGCTCAACCACTACGCCACGGCGGTCGCGGCCGGGCAGGACCCTGCGGCCGTGATGGCCGCCCTGTCGGCCAAGGGCCGCGACAACGCCCGGGTGCCGATGCCGTGGGACGACTCCCCCTCCGGTGGGTTCACGGCCGGGTCACCCTGGATCGACGTGCACCCCCTGGCGGCGTCGGTCAACGCCGCCGCCCAGGTCGACGACCCGGACTCGGTCTTCGCGCACTTCCAGCGGCTCATCGCGCTCCGGCACGACGAGCCCGTGGTCGCGCACGGGACGTTCACCATGCTGCTGCCGGACGACGAGCAGGTCTATGCGTTCGTCCGCGAGCACGAAGGTGACCGGCTGCTCGTGGTGGCCAACCTGTCCGACGCCCCGGACGTGGTCGCGGACCTGGAGGAGGCGCCGTACGACGGTGCGGACCTGCTGCTCGGTTCGGTCCCCGGCGCGACATCCGCGCCCACCGACCCGCTGGCCCCGTGGGAGTCGCGGGTGTTTCGACTGAAATAGGGGAAACGGCCGGACGACGTGCCATCGTCGGTACCGCCGGTCGACACGATGGGTCGTCGTCACCGAGCAGTGGGGGTCACTCGTGCCACGCACCATCCAGGTCCTGGCCGCGTCGGCCGCGCTCACGTTGTTGACCCTCGGCGCGCAGCCGGTGGAGGGGGCCGTGCCCCCTGCGTCGCCGGCCGCGACTGCGGCGGCGCCGGAACCCGGACCAGCCGCCCGCACTCTGGCACGCGGCGACGACACGGTCGTGCCGCGGGCGTACCCGTTCCTTCCCGAGACGCCGGCACGGGCAGGAGTCCCGCGCAAGGTGCGCGTGCTCGTGATGCGGGTGTACTGGAAGAAGGCGCCGGCGTTCCCGGACACCCAGCAGATGAAGTCGCTCATGAAGTCGACCGCCACCTGGTTCAAGCGGACCTCTCGTGGTCGGCACCGGGTCTCGAGCGCGGTGACGCCCTGGATGTCGGTGGCCGGCGGCTCCGCCAACTGCGGTGACCTCAACGGCTCCGCTCGGCGAGCCGTGGGCGCCGCCCGGTCGCGGGGGTTCAACGCGAAGGGCTTCAACCGCTTCATGATCGTGATGCCCCAGTGCGGCACCAACTCCTCGGGCGAGATGCCGGGCCGGGTCACCTGGATCCGCGAGGGGAAGACCTACCGGGACGTGCTCACCCACGAGCTGGGGCACAACCTCGGCCTCGACCACGCCAACTCGCTGATCTGCCAGATGGGCAAGCAGCGGATCACCCAGGGACCCAAGTGCTCGAGCCAGGAGTACGGCGACCTGTGGGACGCCATGGGCATCAGCAGCCGCCCGTACTCCGTCGCCGTCCTGCAGCGGCTCGGGTGGGCCGGCAAGGTCGTCACCGCGACCGGGTCGGGGACCTGGCGGCTCGCCGACGCCGAGGCCTCCGGCTCTGGGGTCCAGGGCGTCCGCGTCAAGGTGTCGAAACGCGTGTCGTACTGGTTGGAGTACCACACCACCGACGAGGCGAGCGAGAAGCAGCCGGGCACCTTCGAGGTGAAGGGCACGCCCGGTCTGCAGATCAGGTTGGACACGGGCCGCAAGTCGCTCCAGATCCTGGACGCTGCGCCCGGCAACCCGGACGACTTCCTGTACTTCCCGGACCCGGACCTGGCCAACGCCACGCTGCCCGCCGGCAGCAGCTTCACGACACCGCAAGGGGTACGCATCACCTTGGTCTCGCAGGACGCGGGCGGCGCGACCGTCCAGGTCCAGCGCAACAAGTTGGCCTCGGCGCCGGACGCGCCGACGATCAGCAGGGCGCTCCGGCCGGCGGACTCCGGCATGGTGACCCTGTCGGTACAGCCCGGAGCCGACAACGGTCAGGTCGTCCTGGGGTACCAGCTGCAGCGTTCGCCTGGCGGCGCCAGCACGTTCGTCCAGAACCCGGGCGGGACGAAGACGAGCATCGAGGTCGAGGACGGCCACGCGGGAGCAGGATCCTGGACCGTCCGGGCCGTCAACCAGGTCGGCACCTCGGCCGCGTCGGCCGGCGTCGCGGAGCACGTGCCGGCGCCGCTGATCACCTCGGTCACGCCGAGCGCGGGCGCCCAGGTGCAGGGGCCGACGTTCCCGGTCACCGTCACGGCGTCGCCGGACCCCGTCACCGGATCGCCGGTCACGTCGGTCCAGGTCTGCTCGGGCGCGTCGATCTACAGCTGCTCGACGGACTCCTCCGCACCGTTCTCCTTCACGATGGACGTGGGTGGTGCCACGTCGGTCCAGCTCGAGGTCAACGCCTCCGACGCCGACGACAACACGGCCCGCGTGAAGGTACCGGTGACCGTGCTCGAGGCGCCGCCGTCGGTGCGCATCGACAGCCCCGCCGACGGTGCCGCGGTCACCGCCACGGAGCTGTTCACCGTGACGGCAACGGGGACACCGAGCCCCTTCACCGGCTCGCCCGTCATCCAGGTGCAGTTCCTGGCCTACGACGCCGACGGCGCCCTCGTCTTCAACGACTGGGACGACACGGCGCCGTACGCGATGGAGATGCAGGTGCCCGTGGCGGGCACCTACCGGATCGAGGCGGAGGCCAGGGACGCCGAGTACCTCACGGCCACCGCGTCCATCCACGTCGTCGCCGGCGAACCCCCGCCGCCGGCGGCGGCGCTCCGGGGAGCGGGCGGCCGCACGTTCACGGACGTGCGTGGGTGAGCGCTTCCTCCTCCTCAGGGGAGAGCTGTTGGTCGGAGGACCAGCCGGAGATGGTCTTGGCGTAGGTACGGGCCTCGGATCGGCCGTGGATCGAGGTCAGGACCACACCGTCGCCGCCGTCGTCGGCGAGGGCCAGGGACCAGCTGAGGTGGCCGCCCATGTCGCCGAACGCGTCGTACCTCACGACCGACAGGTGGCGCAGCGCGCCCGTCGCCTCGGCCCGGAGGGCGGCGACCTCCTGCCGCAGGCCGAGGACGTCCTCCGGGACGGCCTCGAGGCCCGTCCGGGCGGCGGCCTGCCGCCGAAGCACGCTCAGCAGCCCGCCGCACACCGCGACCAGCACCACGACGATGACGACGAGGATGAACTCCGAGGCTGACACGCAGCGACCGTAACCGCCCGCTCCCTGGGAACCGGGCCGCCGCGACGGGAGCGGGTGCGAAACTGCGTCGGTGCCCGAACTGAAGCGCATCGCCTACCAGGGCGAGCCCGGCTCCAACTCCCACCTGGTGTGCCAGCAGCACTACCCGGACTGGGAGGCGGTGCCCTGCGCGAGCTTCGAGGACGTCTTCGCGACCGTCGAGGGTGGCGACGCCGACCTGGCGATGATCCCGATCGACAACTCACTGGCCGGCCGGGTGGCCGACATCCACCACTTCCTGCCGAGCAGCAACCTGCACATCGTGGCCGAGCACTTCCTCCGGATCCAGTTCGCGCTGATGGGCCTGCCGGGCACCACCCTCGAGCAGGTCCGCACCGTGCACAGCCACGTCCACGCGCTCGGCCAGTGCCGCAAGGTCATCCGCGAGCACGGCCTCACGCCGGTGATCTCGGGCGACACCGCCGGCGCCGCGCGCGAGGTGAAGGAGGCGGGCGACCCCACCCAGGCCGCCATCTCGCCGCCACTGGCCGCCGAGATCTACGGGCTCGACGTGCTGGCCGCCGACGTCGAGGACGAGGACCACAACACCACGCGGTTCGTGGTGCTCTCCCGTGACCTGGTCGAGGCGCCCTCCGGCAACGGTCCGGTGGTCACCAGCTTCATCTTCAACGTCCGCAACCTGCCCGCGGCGCTGTACAAGGCCCTCGGCGGATTCGCGACCAACGGCGTCAACATGACCAAGCTCGAGAGCTACATGGTCGGTGGGGAGTTCACCGCGACCCAGTTCCTCGCCGAGGTCGACGGCCATCCGGAGGACCTGCACGTCAGGCGCGCCCTCGAGGAGCTGCGCTTCTTCACCACCGACGTGAAGATCCTCGGCGTCTACGCCGCCGACCCGTTCCGCGACCGCTAGCTCGCCATCAGGCTGAACATCGCGCCGTGCGGGTCGGTGAGCAGGGCCATCCGGCCGGTGCCCTCGAGGTCGTACGGCGGGGTGATCAGCTTGGCGCCGAGGGCCTCGGCTGCCGCCACGGCGTCGTCGACGTCGACCACGTTGAAGTAGACGTTCCAGTGCGCGGGCGCCTCTTCCAGGGGCGGCACCACCCCGGCGATCGCCCGGCCGGCGGAGCTGAAGGTCGTGTACGACGCCGTGTCACCCCACGGCACCGGGTTCTCCTGGCTGGTCAGCCCGAGCACGTCGGCGTAGAACTGTGACGCCCGGCCGATGTCGGGGGTGAGGAGCTCGTTCCAGATCGGCGTGCCGGGCTCGTTGGCGCGGACCGTGCGGATCGAGCGGGGCTGCCACAGGCTCACCCGGGCACCCGTCGGGTCCTGGATGCGGGCCGTTCGGCCGTAGTCGAAGAAGTCGAACGGCTCAGCCTCGACGACCCCGCCGGCCGGGCCCACGCGTGCCGCGACGGCGTCCACGTCGTCGGCGGCGAGGTAGACGTTCCAGAACGCCGGGTGGTCGGCCATCTCGGGCAGCTGGAAGGTGATCCCCGCGACGGCGTCCCCCTGCAGGTTGCCGACGATGTAGACGTGGCCGTCCTCGAGCGGGTTCTCGACCATCTGCCAGCCGAACAGGGCGCCGTAGAACTCCGCCGCCCCCCGCTGGTCGGGCGTCACTAGCTCGACCCAGTTCGGCGTCCCCTGCGCGTAGGTGTCGAAGACGGCCATGGCGTCCCTCCCGATCAGCAGGCCGAGATCCCTCTGCTCATCAGGAAACACCCGCCGCGCCGCGGATACAACGGGTCGCTAGGTTCGTGCGGTGGATCCGGTCGCCGTCGTCGTCACCTTCGGCACGATCTTCTTGGTCGAGCTGCCCGACAAGACCTTCCTGGCGACCCTCGTGCTCGCGACCCGCTACCGGCCGCTGTTCGTCTGGATCGGCGTGAGCCTGGCCTTCGCCGTGCAGACGGTGGTGGCCGTCCTGCTCGGCCACGCGGCGTCGTTCCTCCCCGCGGACCTCGTGAAGGGCGTGGCGACCGCGATGTTCCTGGTCGGCGCCGTGCTGCTGTACCGCGAGGGGCGGGCGCACCACCAGTCCTCCGGCGAGGAGTACGTCACCAACGCGCGTGACGTGCACGGCCTACGGCAGGTGCTCGCGTGCTTCCTGATCCTGTTCGCCGCCGAGTGGGGCGACCTGAGCCAGCTGTTCACGATCACGCTGGTGGCCAAGTACGACGACCCGATCGGCGTGTTCATCGGCGCGCTGGGTGCCCTGATGACCGTCAGCGCGCTGGCGGTCGTTGCCGGGAAGCAGCTGCTGCGGTGGGTCCCGCTGCACGTGCTGCACTACGTGGGCGCGGGGGTGTGCCTCGTGCTGGCCCTCGTGACCGGGTACGAACTCGTCGCCTGAGGGGGCGGGGTTCTAGAGTCGCGGGCATGAGCGACCACGGCGCCGACTCGGAGGTGGGCACCCTCCAGACCGTCATGCTCCACCGTCCCGGTCCCGAGCTGAAGCGGCTGACCCCCCGCAACAACGACCGGCTGCTGTTCGACGGCATCCCGTGGGTCGCGCGCGCGCAGGACGAGCACGACGCATTCGCCGCCGCCCTGCGCGACCGCGACGTCGAGGTGCTCTACCTCATCGACCTGCTGACCGAGACGTTCGCCGAGGAGGACGTCCGCGCCGAGGCCATCGAGACCGCCCTGTCGCAGCTGCACCTCGGCGACACCATGCGCAGGTATCTGCGCCCGTTGCTGACCGAGGCGTCACCCGAGCAGCTGACGGCGTACCTCACGTCCGGCATCCGCAACGACGAGGTACGCGGCGGCTTCGGGCTGGTCACCTCGCTCATCGACAGCCACGACTTCCTCATCGACCCCCTGCCCAACCTGCTGTTCACCCGCGACTCCAGCGTGTGGATCCGCGACCGGGTGGCCATCACGTCGCTGGCGATGCCGGCGCGCAAGCGCGAGACCCAGCTCACCGAGCTGATCTACACGCGGCACCCGAGGTTCGAGGGCACCGGCACGCTGCACGGCTGGCGCGACGAGCACGTCGAGGGGGGCGACGTCCTGCTGTTGGCGCCCGGAGTCGTCGCCGTCGGCGTCGGCGAGCGGACCACGCCGGCCGGGGTCGAGCAGCTCTCTCGCGAGATCATGCACAAGGGCCTCGTGCACACCGTGCTCGCCGTGCCGATCGCCCAGGAGCGGGCCACCATGCACCTCGACACCGTGTGCACGATGGTCGACGTCGACAAGATCGTGATGTACCCCAACGTGGCCGGGAGCCTCACGGCCTACACCGTCACCGTCGACGAGCACGGCGAGACCGATGCCGACCTCGTGCTGCACGTGGCCGACGCCGAGCCGTTCCTCGTCGCGGCCGCCAAGGCGATGGCGATCGACACCCTGCACCAGATCGACACCGGCCTCGACCCGGTCACCGCCGAGCGTGAGCAGTGGGACGACGGCAACAACACCCTGGCCCTGGCCCCGCGGGTCGCGGTCGCCTACGAGCGCAACGACGAGACCAACGACCGCCTCGAGGAGGCCGGCATCGAGGTCGTGCGGATCGCCGGGTCCGAGCTGGGTTCGGGCCGCGGTGGCCCTCGCTGCATGAGCTGTCCGATCAGCCGGGCGCCGCTGCCTCAGTAGGACGCAGCGGCAGGGCGGTGGCCAGCACCGACACGGCCAGCGCGAAGACCACGGCGGCGACGACGAGCGCCGGGCGCAGTCCGACCTGGTCCGCGAACAACCCCGCGAGCGGCGCGACGACCACGACGACCGCGCGGTTGAACGACCGCATCGTCGTGTTGACGCGCGCCTGCAACGCGTCCGGGGTGATGAGCTGGCGGTAGCTCATCTCGTGGGAGTTGCTCAGGCCCATCGCCCATCCGTGGCACGCGGAGCCCGCGCCGAGCACCGCGGCGGCCGCCCACCCCGTGGTGCCGAGACCGGCCACGGCCATGACCAGGATGGCGACGGACGAGACCGAGTACGACAGCGCGATGGCGCCGCCGGTCCCGACCGCGTGCCCGACCGCCGACGCGAGGGTCGCCCCCACCAGGGCACCGACACCGGCCAGCCCGGTCACGACGCCGAGCTGGAAGGGGCTGAGGTCCAGGGTGAGGAGGGCGAAGGGGGCGAGGACCACGCCGACGGTCGCGTTCGCGGCGAACCAGACGTGGGTGCTGATCGCCAGCGTCGTCAGCCCCGACCGTCCGTAGACCCACCGCACGCCTTCCTTGATCTCCCGGCGCAGGTGGGGTGCTTCACCGGTGTTGCCGGCCGCCTGTTCCCGCGTGCCCAACGTCGCCACGGTGACCGCCGACATCAGGTACGTGGCCGAGTTCACCAGCACGGCGAGGGGCGCGCCGACCACGCCGACCAGCACCCCGGCCAATGCCGGTCCCGACGTCTGCGCCACCGCGTCGGCCCCGTCGAGCCGGGCGTGGGCCCGCTGCAGGTGCTCGCTGGGTACGAGTCGCGGCAGGAACGACTGGGAGGCCGCGTCGTTGACCAGCGAGGCCGTCCCGAAGGCGGTGACGATGACCAGCAGCAGCGGCAGGGACAGCTCGTCGACCGCCCACGCGACCGGGATGGCCGTGAGCAGCGCCGCGCGTGTCAGGTCGGTCGCGACCATGAGGGGCCGGCGCCGGCGCCGGTCCACGAGCGCGCCCACGAGCAGTCCGAGGACCAGGTACGGGAGCCAGCGCGCGGAGCTCAGCCACCCCACCTGCTGCGCCGTGCCGTCGAGGGTGAGGACCACCAGGGTCTGCAGCGCGAGCAGCGTGACGTAGTTCCCGAAGCCCGACACTGCTTCCCCGGCCCAGAACCGCCGGAACTCCGGTGACGGGAAGATCGGTGCCGTCGGGTTCGGTGGCATGGGCCGAACTGTGTCAGGTCGTCCGAGCCGACCAGCACGCCACATCGACGGCGACGCGACAACGACCGGGCCAGGAGGTCCTCACCGATGGTGACCAGGGGAACGACACCCCTCCCGTCCTCACCGCGTCAGCGAGCACTCAGGACGAGGACCACAGCCACGTCGAACACCGCCACGGTGAGCAGGACGAGCCAGGTGCTGAAAGGGCTCCAACGACGGGCGAGCGGGACGAGGACCGCGGCCGTCGCGCCCACGCCGGCCACCGTGCCCAGGACCCTCCAGGCCACCTCGTCGGCCGTGGAGGCGACCGCCACCACCCCCAGCAGCGAGAGCAGCGCCAGTCCGGTCGCGACGCTGTCGCGCAGCCAGTCCTCCAGGAGCTCGAGAAGGGTCATCCGACCTGCCCCCGGAGCCGAGGGCCGTGCGCCTCGGCCATCCGGGCGACGTGGCTACGGGCCAGGTCGACGTCGGGCGACGAGCCGTCGAAGACCTCGGCCCACGTGGTCGCGCCGGCCCGTACCCGCTCCGCCAGGGTGCGCATGTCGGCCCCGAGCGCGCCACTGAGGGCCTGACGTTGGAGGGCAGCCGTCTCGTCCGTACGTCGCCGGGCCCGCGCCGCGTCGACCGCCAGGCGCAGCGCCCCGAGGGCCTCGCGCAGCTCGACGTGGGCAGCGTCCACGCGCGTGGTCATCCGACATCCGCCAGGGAGACCGGATCCGGCGGCAACGACTCGGCGCCGAAGCAGTCGGCCGCCAGCACGAAGGAGTCCTTCACCACGAGCAGGAAGTTCCAGAACACCGTCAGCACCTTGCGGGCGTCGTTGGCGAGGCGCACCGCGTCACGGACCTTGTCGACCAGCTGCACCTGGCCGTAGATCGGCACGGATGCCAGGGTCAGCCCGGCGAGCACGATGCTGACGATCTCCTTCACCACGTCGACGACCAGCTGGGCGACGTCGACGGCCTGCTCGATCACGTCGCGCAGGTGGGCGGCCACCCGGGCGAGGCCATCGCGCTGCTCCTCGAGGGCGCCGGACCAGGCTTCCGCGTGGCCCCGGGACGCGTCGGCGGCGGACCCTTCCCACGTCAGGGCGACGGCGACCGCCCCGTGCGCGAGGTTGCGACGTACGGCGGCCACGGAGACCGCCGAGTGCTCCCACACCGACGCCTGGGTGGACGCCTTGCCGACGTCCCCGGCCACCCAGTCGGTGATGTCGCGGCGCAGGTCTGGCCCGCCGAGGTCGCTGACCAGCGCGCAGGCCTGGTCCACGACCCAGCCGAAGGTCACCTCTGGCAGGACCTCGACACCACATGTCGGACCCGGCGGCGCGGTGGTCTCCACGTCGCGGAAGGCTGTACCGGTTGACTCGTCGTCGGCGATCGCGGCGACGGCGCCGAACCGCTGGGCGACGCGGGCGTCGGTACGGGCGTAGCGCCGCGCCACGTGCCGCAGTCCCACGCGTGTGCCCGCCAGCCGGGTGGAGTCGGCCTCGAGGGTCTCGCGGACGCGCAGCACCAGGTGCTCGTAGTCCGGGGTGACCAGCGACAGGATCCGGCCGAAGTCACCGTCGGGCACGAACGTCGCCACGTAGTCGGCCAGCGAGGCGCAGGCCTCCCCGGCCCGGCCGACCTGGTCGGCGTACCCCCTCAGGTCTGCGAGCTCGACCCTCAGCTGTCCGTCCATGCGCCCATCCATGCCGAGGGCGTGCCCGGGCGACGTGCGGGCGAAACCAGGCCCCAGCGAGCCTGTGGACCACCGCCCGCGGGACGTGCTCAGCTGCGCTCAGTTGCGCAGGGTGACCTGACGGTTGGCCAGGCCGGCGCGTGCCGAGCGCTCCTCGCCGGTCAGCGGCGAACCGTCCGCCAGGGCCTCGGCCAGGTCGGCGGCGAACCGCTCCGCCGGCTCCTCGAGCGCCTCGGCGCCGGTGCCGACGGGCAGGTCCCAGACCGGGACGAGCAGTCCGTGGGCGCGGAACATCCCGACCAGCCGGGACTCCTCGGCGACCTTGTCGCGACCGGCCGCGTGCAGTCGCGCGAGGGCGTCGAGGAGCTCGGCCTCCGGCTCGGGCATCACCCAGCGCAGGTGCTCCTTGGTGCCGACGTCGGTCCAGTACGCCGCCTCGACGGTCGTCAACCGGGCCGACGGCGACGCCGCGGCGTTCGCCTGCTCGAGCGCGGCGGCCGTGGCCGGGTCGTCGGCCGCGTCGGCCACCCAGAAGCCGAAGCCGTCGTGCACGGTGACGTCGAGCCGGTCGTTGGTGACCAGGTCCTGCAGCCGGGTCCCGGGGCCGGGTGGGTCGGTGAGCCCGACGATGCCGGGCTCTGCGCCCTCGTCGGCCAGCGCGAGCGCCTGGGTGAGGACGGCGGCCAGGTCGCGGGACGGGTCGCCGAACTGGTGCTGCACCTGCAGCCCGAGCCACACCTCGCCGTCCTCGCGCAGCATGGCCGGCGCCGCCATCGGGAGCAGCGTGCACAGGGTGACCGCACGGTCGGTGCCCTCGATCGTCAGCGGTGCGGTGGCCGACGGGACCAGCTCGCGCAGGGCGACGAGGTCGCACTCGGACGGCAGTCCCTCGAACGGCCGGGCGACGTACGCGCCCACGCCGCCCGCGGCGCCGTGGCAGCTCTTGTACCGCTTGCCGGACCCGCACGGGCACGGCTGGCGCGGGCCGACCTCACCCTCGGCGAGGGGCGCGGACGGCGGGCGCTGCCCTGCTTGTCGTTGGGTACGGGACTTCTTGGCCATGCGGCCAACCTATCGAGGCGCCACACCCCGATTCGTCTGTGCCCCCGAGCGAGGGAAGTCGCATGGATCCGCAGACGAATCGGGGTCTCAGCCGGCGCCGTCGAGCAGGTCGAGGACGAACCTGGGGCGGTCGGTGATGACGGCCTGGACCCCGAGGTCGAGGCAGGTACGGAGATCCCCTTCGGTGTTGACCGTCCAGACGTGGATCTCGCGCCCGGAGTCGGCCAGCCGGCGTGCGAACGCCGGGTGCTTGCGGAGGGTGGCGATGCCGGGGCCGACGATCCAGTCGTCGTCGACGAGCGGGCGGAGCACCGGCCAGTGGCGCGCGTGCTCGACGAGCATCACCACGCGCAGCGCGGGGGCGAGGCGCCGGACGCGCTGGAGGGCGACGTACGAGAAGCTCATCACCCGCACGGGGGCACCGGCCTCGTGCCAGCCGAACTCCGTCAGCATCTCGACGAGCTTGCGCTCGACCAGCCCGGCGTAGCGCGTCGGGTGCTTGGTCTCGATCGCCAGCTCGACGGGTCGGTCGTAGCCCGCCACGGTCTCCAGCAGCCGACGGAGGGTCAGGACGCCGTCCCGGTCCGGGTCGCGGTCGGGTGCCTCGTCGTCGAGGTCGGCCCACGGGTTCTTCCAGGCCGCGAAGTCGAGCTCGCTCAGGTCGGCGAGCTCCATGGTGGACACGGCCGCCTTGCGGCTGGCGATCCGGCGCAGGTCGCGGTCGTGCACGCACACCAGGTGCCCGTCGGCGGTCAGCCGCACGTCGCACTCCAGCGCCTCCGCACCCTGCTCGAGGGCCTTGAGGTAGGCACCCAGGGTGTGCTCGGCGTTCTCGTGGCTGGCGCCGCGGTGGGCGACGACCTGGGGCCGCATGCCGACAGTCTGGCAGGCTGGCGCCGTGGAGAAGCGCGACCGGCCGGAGGTCCCGGCCGTGATGGTGCGCCGCATCCGCCGCGTGCTCTCGGCGCTGCCCGAGTGCCACGAGGAGACCGCCTGGGTCGGGACGCGCTGGCAGGTGGGCCATTCATCACGCAGGGCGACGGTCGCCCACGTCTTCGGTGGCGAGGACCAGCTGTTCCGCGTCGTGTTCCGGGCCGAGCCCGACGAGGTGATCGCGCTGCAGCACCTCGGCCCTCCGTACTTCCGCTCCGGCTGGGGACGCAACGTGGTCGGCCTGCTGCTCGACGACGACACCGACTGGGACGAGCTGGCCGAGCTGCTCACCGACTCCTACTGCGTGCAGGCGCCGCGGGAGCTGGCCGCGCGGGTCCCCCGACCTCGTGACCAGCCCGGCTGAGCGGCGTACGCTCGTGCCACGGCCAGGGCAGCCGGCCGCCTGCACCCGGAGCGATCCGGGACGGTGAATGCCCGCGTCAGCAACCGAACCACCGTCCGTGATGCGCCTGTCGCTCCTGCCCAGGCGGACCACAGCAACGCAGGCCCTGTCCTCGTCCGCCGGGAAAGAGCAGCGTCATGTCGACCGACCACAAGCAGCAGGCCAAGCGGCTGCGTACCTCCCTCGCCGAGCGCGGCGTCGAGGTCACCCACAGCGAGGCCCTCGAGCTCGTCGCGCACCAGTACGGCGCCCGCGACTGGAACACCCTGGTCGCCCAGCCGCCGCCCGGGGAGGCTGACAGGGACTTCGGTCCCGTCATCCCCGTGCTCCGGATCTTCGACGTGGCCAAGGCGCGTGAGTTCTACACGGACTTCCTCGGCTTCGGCATCGACTGGGAGCACACCTTCGACGACCACGCGCCGGTGTACCTGCAGGCCAGCCGCGACGGCGCGCTGCTGCACCTGAGCGAGCACCACGGCGACGCCAGCCCCGGAGCGACCGTCCGCATCCTGGTCACCGACGTGATGCGGCTGCACCGCGAGCTGCACGAGCGCGAGTACCGCTACGCGAGGCCCGGGATCGAGACCATGCCGTGGGGGCTGGAGGTCGCGGTCCTGGACCCGTTCGCGAACCGCATCGTCTTCCACCAGCTCGTCGAGGAAGCCGGCAATGATCGGCCGACCGAGGGCGGCGGCACCGCGGCCGGCCCGATCGAGCACGAGTACGTCGTCGCGTGCTCGCCCGAGCACGCGTTCGCGGTCTTCACCGTGAGCATCGGCGAGTGGTGGCACCCGGCCTACGCGCCGCCCGGGCTGACGGGCGTGGAGATCGAGCCGGGCATCGGTGGCGCGTGCGTGATGCGCATCGCCGACGGGTCGTCGTACCGCTGGGGCACCGTGACTGCCTGGGAGCCCGGGCACTTCGGGATGGACTTCACCCTGGCTCAGGACCCCGACCACCCGAGCCGCATCGACGTGTGGTTCGACGCCGAGGGCGACGGCACCCGGGTGCGGTTCAGCCACGGCGGTTGGACGGCGGGCAACGTCGCCGGCCGGGCGAGGTTCAGCGAGTGGCCGATCCTGGTGGAGCGGTTCGTGGCGCTGGCGGAGGGCCGCGAGCTGCCGCCCGGCAAACCCGAGGACGAACCGGCATGAGCGACCACCTCGTCGACGGCGACCTCACCCTGCGGCGCGCGGTCCCCGACGACGCGGCGGACGTCATGGAGGTCTACAACGAGGCCGATGTGCAGCGCTGGATGCTGTGGGAGCCCGAAGTCGTCGACGAGACCGAAGCGCTGGCCAACATCCAACGGTCCGAGGACGCGTGGGCCGACGGATCGAACGCGCCGTTCAGGATCGTGGTGGACGGTCACGTCGTCGGCGGGGTGAACCTGAGCTTCCGGGCGCACCAGGTGGCGGAGATCGCGTACTTCCTGCGTCCCTCCGCCCGGGGTCGGGGCCTCGCCACCCGGGCCGTGCTGCTCGCGTCCGACTGGGGTTTCCGTGACCGACAGCTGGCCCGGATCCAGCTCCGCGCCGACCCGGCCAACGTCGCATCCGTCGCGGTCGCCGAGCGTGCCGGGTTCACCTACGAGGGCACCGAGCGCGAGTCGGCGGCGTACCCGGACACCGGCCGCCGCTTCGACTCCCACGTCTACTCGCTGCTGCCCCACGAGCGGGTGGCGACCAGGCCGGCCACCGAGGCCGACGTCGAGTTCCTCACCGACGCGGCGATCGCGGCGACCGACGACCAGGGCCGCTTCCCCGCCGACCTCGACCGGGCGGGGTACCGCGCCGGCTTCCTCGAGTGGACGCTGCAACAGGTACGCGGCGAGGTCCCCGACAGCACCACGTCGGTCGTCACGGCGTACGGCGTCGACGTCGGCCGGCTCCGCGTCGTGCGCACCGACGGGCTCGTCGAGCTGGCGGGGCTTCAGCTGCTGCCCGCACACCAGGGTCGCGGCCTCGGCACCCGCGTCGTCCGCGACCTGATGACCGAGGCGGCGGCGTCGGGTCGCGCGTTCGGGCTGTCGGTCGAGAAGGACAACCCGCGCGCGCGGGCGCTGTACCAGCGGCTCGGGCTCGTGGTCGTCGGCGAGGACGGCGAAGAGTTGGTGATGCGAATGGGCACAAACGCCATCCCGGAGGCCCGTTCTGATGGCGTTTGGGACCAAACGCCATCAGCTGGAGGGGCCGACTAGCGTGCCACCATGAGTGCACCGCACCTGACGCCGGACGAGTTCCGCGAGCAGGGACACCGGGTCGTGGACTGGATCGCGGACTACTGGGAGTCGGTCGACGAGATGCCCGTCCTCGCCCAGGTGCAGCCGGGCGACGTGACCGCGTCGCTGCCCACCGCACTGCCGGAGCAGCCGGAGCCGCTCGAGGCGGTGCTCGCGGACCTGGACGAGCACCTCGTCCCCGGGCTGACGCACTGGCAGCACCCACGCTTCTTCGCGTACTTCCCGGCGAACTCCTCGCCCGCCGGCGTGCTGGGCGACCTGCTCTCCAGCGGCATCGGCGCCCAGGGGATGTTGTGGGCGACCAGCCCGGCCGCGACCGAGCTCGAGCAGGTCGTCCTCGACCAGCTCCGCCAGGCGCTCGGCCTGCCGGACTCGTTCGCGCGGGACGGCCTGGGTGGGGGCGTCATCCAGGACACCGCCTCGACCGCGACGTTCACCGCCGTCCTGGCCGCGCTGCACCGGGCGACCGGTGGTGCGGCCCGCCGCGACGGCGTACCCGCCGGGGCCTTCGCGATCTACGGCTCGAGCCAGGCCCACTCGTCGCTGCTCAAGGCCGCGATGATGAGCGGTCTCGGCGAGAGCGCCGTCCGCTCGATCGCCGTGGATCCGGTGACGCAGGCGATGGACGTCGTCGCGCTGCGCGAGGCGATGGTGGCCGACGTGGCCGCGGGCATCCGGCCGGTGCTGGTGCAGTCGGCGGTCGGGACGACGTCCACCGGCGCGATCGACCCGACGGCGGCCATCGCCGTGGTCGCGCAGGAGCACGGCGCCTGGCTGCACGTCGACGCCGCGTGGGCCGGGGTCGCCGCGGTCTGTCCCGAGCACCGCTGGATCCACGACGGCGTCGAGCACGCCGACTCCTACGTCACCAACCCGCACAAGTGGCTGCTGACGACGTTCGACTGCAGCGCCTTCTGGGTACGCGACCGCGCGGCCCTGCTGGGGGCGCTGTCGATCCTCCCGGAGTACCTGCGCAACCCGGCGAGCGAGTCCGGCGCCGTCGTCGACTACCGCGACTGGCACCCGCAGCTGGGGCGCCGGTTCCGCGCGCTGAAGCTGTGGACCGTGCTGCGGACGTACGGGCTGTCGGGGTTGCGGGCGCACATCGAGACCGGGGTGGCGCAGGCCGAGCGGTTCGCGAGGTCGGTACGGGCCGACGACCGGTTCGAGATCGTCACCGAGCCGGTGCTGGGCCTGGTGGTGTTCCGGGTGGTCGGGGACGACGAGGCGACGATGTCCCTCATGGAGGCGATCAACGCGTCGGGGACGGCGTACCTCTCGCACACCAAGGTCGAGGGAAGGGCCGCGCTCCGGCTGGCCACCGGTGGGTGGCGCACCACCGACGCCGACATCGACCGCACGTGGGAGACGCTGGTCGGCTCGCTGGCTACTTGAGGCGGACGAGCAGCTGGCCGTTCTCGAGCTGCTTGGTCTCGAGGATGTCGGCGCGCGACTCGACGAAGGCGCGGAACGACGTGTAGCCGAGCGCCTTCTCCTTGAACTCCGGGGCCATCCGCTGCATCTGGCTCTTCACGCTCGAGCTGTGCACCCACTCGTCGTCGCTCTTCTGCAGGCCGACGCGGGCCGCGCGGACGAGCAGAGCGGTGGCGTCGGTCTGCTCGACCGGCTCGTTGGACTCGACCGGCTCGGTCGGCTCGACCGGCTCCGGTGGGGCCGTCGACTTCTTGGCTGCGCTCTTCTTCGCCGAGGACTTGCGAGCCGTGGCGGTCGCCTTCTTGGCGGCCTCGGCCGGCGGCTGCAGGCGAGCCGGGTTGAGGCCCGGCAGCGCCTCGTAGCTCTGGAACTCGTCGCAGGCGTTGACCAGTGCCCGGCTGGTCGAGCCGGCGACCCCGATGCCGACCACGAACCGGCCCAGCCGCTTGCAGCGCTGGGCGAGCGGCACGTAGTCGGAGTCACCGGCGACGAGGGTGACGTGGGTGATGTCGTGGTGGTTGGTGAGGTCCTCGACCGCGTCGACGGCGAGCCGGATGTCGGCGCCGTTCTTGGTGCCGGCCGCCGCGAACAGCTGGACCAGGTCGACCGCGCGGTCGACGAGCGCCTTCTTGTAGGCGGCGTTCGCGGGCACGGACCAGTCGGCGTACGCCCGGGTCATCGCCACGACCCCGAAGGACGCGGCGTAGTCGATGATCGCGCCGAGGTCGACCTCGGCCTGGGCGAGCTTCACGTCGACCGGGTCGGCCGAGGTCAGGTCGGGCCGGTGGTGGCGCGCCTCGTCCTTGCGCCACGCGCCGTCGCCGTGGAGGTTGTCGTAGCGGGAGATGACCACGTTGTCGAAGTCGATGTACACGGCCACCCGGTCAGTCACGCGTCGACCCTAGTCGCCGGGCAGGGTGAGTCGTTCCAGGCGCCGCAGGGCGAGCTCGCAGACGGCGAGGTACGCGGGTGCCCACCACGGCACCCCGAAGGTCACGCGCGTCGCGGCCCCGACGGCCTCGACCCGGTGCGAGGTCGCCGGCACCCCTGCCACCCGCCAGGACCAGCGATGGCCCTCCACGAAGTCCGTGACGCGGAACGGCAAGGGGACCCCGATCGGCGGCACGACCATGCCGGTGCTGCCCTCGTGGATGCGACCGCCGCTGTGGTCGAGCCGGACCTGACTGACGGTCGGCCCCCAGCGCGGCCAGTTCTCGACCTCCACCAGCAGTCGCCACACCTCGTCGGGGGGTGCGGCCAGCGTGCGCGACACCGAGAAGAGCGGGGGCATGCCTCGATGCTGCCCGATGGGTGTCCGGCCGCGATACCCGCTCGACCGGGTATCACGTCACCTGTGACGCCAGGGGCCGCCGTTCGGGGTGACTGACGCGTCCGTTGGGGTCACAAGAGGAGATTTCACCGGCCGGCCGGTGAAAGCCACGAGCGCCTATCGCACGACGGCGGCGAGGGACGCGGGTCCGTCGCCGGGCAGCAGCACGTGGTCGCCCTCCACCCGGGGCTGCGCGCCGGAGATCGTGGTGAAGCCGCGGACGTCCGGGCCGAGGGCCGCGAGGGGAAGCGACGTCGGGGCGGTCTGAGCCCGGGTCAGGTGGACCAGCACCGTCTGTTCGGGGTGCTCGCGCAGGTACGTCATCGAGTCGCCGTCGGCCCCCAGCCAACGCAGCCCGCCCCGGCGCAGGGCGACGTGCTCGCGGCGTACGGCGATCCAGGTGCGGTAGGCCTCGAGCGTCGCCTCATCCCACTCGTGCCGCCGCCGCCACGGGAACGGCGTGCGGGCGTGCTCGCCGTCGACGCCGGTCAGCCCGATCTCGTCGCCGGCGAAGACGACCGGGACCCCGGGCATCGTCATCTGCAGGGCGACGCCGACGAGGTGGCGGTCGCGGCCGAGGCCGGCGTGGTCCACCCACCCGTCGGTGCCGCCGCCGACGACCGTGCGGAAGCGGGCGACGTCGTGGGAGTCGAGGTGCATCGTCGAGCCGGTGAACGCCTGCCAGGGCATCGCGGCGTGCACGTCCCGCATCGTCGCGACCACGGCCTCGGCCGGCAGTCGCGGCACGTCGACGGGCAGCCCCATGAAATCGACGCCCGACGGACCGGACAGCCAGCACCACGCCGGCCGGGTGAACCCCGAGTAGTCCATGGTCCCGTGCCAACCCGTGCCGTCGAGGTCGAGGCTGGCGTCGTGGGCGTGCTCGGCGAGCAGCCAGCCGTCCGGCCGCGCCTCCTCGACCGTACGGCGCACGGTCCGGGCGACCTGGTGAGCAAGGTCCTCCGCCGCGAGCCGCCCGGTCATGTTGGCCACGTCGACCCGCCAGCCGTCGAGACCCTCGCGCAGCCAGTGGGCCACGACCGAGCCCGGGCCGTCGTACAGCCGCCGGGCCAGCTCGGCCGACCGGTGGTCGAGCTTGGGCAGGTGCAGGTGGCCGAGCCAGGACGCGTACTCGTCGCCCTCGAAGAGGTAGAACCCGCGCTCGAGGTTGCCCTCGTCGGCCCGGGCCAGCGCGAACCAGTCATGGGCGGAGCCGGTGTGGTTGGTGGTCAGGTCGCCCACGACCCGGAGGCCGGCGCCGTGGGCGGCGCCCAGCAGCGCCGAGAGCGCCGCATCGCCGCCGAGCAGCGGGTCCACCCGGTCGAAGGAGACGGCGTCGTAGCGGTGGTTGGAGCGGGCCTCGAAGACCGGCGTCAGGTAGAGCAGCGTCGCGCCGAGGTCGGTCAGGTGGTCGAGCCGCTCGCGGACCCCGTCGAGCGTGCCGCCGTAGAGCTGGGTGCTCGTCGTCCGCCCGCGGTGGACCACGGGGTCGTCCCACTCGGCCGGCGTCGCCCAGTCGGGGGCCGGCAAGCCGGTCGCGGTGCGCTCGAACCGGTCGGGGAAGACCTGGTACCCGACCTGGTCGAGGACCCAGTCCGGCATCCGGTGCTCGGTGCTGACCCGGAAGTCGTGGGCGTCGGTGACGTCGCGCCGGTGCACGCCCGAGCCGTTGAGCCAGCGCGGGTGCGACCGACCCTCGGCGAGCAGGAAGCGGTACGACGTCAGGGGGTTGTGCACGTCGAGGTCCGCCACCCACCAGGCCTCCGCGTCGTCCGCGCTCTCCCGCTCGGCCTCGACGAACACCGGCTCGCCGTCACGGACCGAGCGCAGCACGACGTGGTCCACGACCGGCTCGTGCGGGGCGTGGGGAACCCGTACCCGGACGGGGATGCGCCGTCCGAGCACGGGCGGTTCGGGGCGGTACAGCGGGGACCCGTCGTGGTGCGGGTCCCACGGCCGCGTCACGACGGGTCCCTCGTCCCGGTTGCGGTCAGGCGCGGATCGCCTGGCTGGTCTCGGGGTCGAAGTAGTGCACGCGCTCGACGTCGACGACGATCTCGATGTCGTCGCCCATCCGCACGCGGGAACGGGGCGCGAAGGATGCCACCCAGCGCACGCCCTTGTCGGGGACGATGTGCAGCTCGCCCTCCTTGTGGTCCTCGGCCACCAGCTTGGTGTCCTCGGTGACGACGGCCTCGCCGGGGAAGGTGAAGTGCACCACGATCTCCGACCCCAGCGCCTCGGTGAGGTTGACCGTGCCCTTGATCGAGGAGCCCGGAGCGCCCGGCCGGAGGGAGGCGTCCTCCATGTCCTCGCTGCGCACGCCGAGCGCGACGGTGCGGCCGGCGAACTGCTGCAACGCGGGCCGCTCCGCGATGACGGAGGCGGGGATCTGCAGCGTCGAGCCGCCGAACTCGAGCTCGAGCCCGTCGCCGGCCCGGTTGACCTTCGCCGTGACCAGGTTCATCGGGGGCGAGCCGACGAACTGCGCCACGAACATGTTGTCGGGGGTGTCGTAGCACTCGCTGGGCGTGCCCAGCTGCTGCAGCCTGCCGGCCTTGAGGATGGCCATCCGGTCACCCATCGTCATGGCCTCGATCTGGTCATGGGTGACATACATGGTGGTGGTGTTCAGGGTGCGGACGACGGCCGAGATCTCCGCCCGCATCTGGACCCGCAGCTTGGCGTCGAGGTTGGACAGCGGCTCGTCCATCAAGAAGACCTGGGGCTCGCGGACGATCGAGCGTCCCATCGCCACCCGCTGGCGTTGGCCGCCCGACAGCTGCTTCGGCTTGCGGTCCAGCAGGTGGGTCAGCTCGAGCATCTCGGCGGCCTTGTTGACCCGCGCGTTGATCTGGTCCTTGGGCATCCGCCGGATCTTCAGGCCGTAGGCCATGTTGTCGGCCACGCTCATGTGGGGATAGAGCGCGTAGGACTGGAAGACCATGGCGATGTCGCGGCCCTGCGGGTCGACGTCGTTGACCCGTCGCCCGCCGATGCGTAGCTCGCCGGTCGAGATGTCCTCGAGGCCGGCGACCATCCGGAGGGCGGTCGACTTGCCGCACCCGGAAGGGCCGACCATGACGAGGAACTCGCCGTCGTCGACGTCGATCGAGAGGTCCTGCACCGCGTGGAAGCCGTTCTCGTACACCTTGTTCAGGTTGTCCAGCTCGACGGTGGCCATCTGTGCTCCCTGAGTGTGTGGACGGGGTGTCAGCCCTTGACGGCGCCGGCGGTGAGGCCGGTGACCAACGATTTCTGGGTGAGCAGGAACAGCGTGAACAGCGGGATCGACATCATCACTCCGCCGGCGGCCATCAGCCCCCACTCCTGGATCAGCGGGTTGGCGACGAGACTGTTCAGTCCGACCGCCGCAGTGGTGTTCTGCTGGTCGGACAACGTCACCTGAGCGATCGGCAGCTCGTTGAAGGTGGACTGGAAGCTGACGAAGAACACCACGACCAGGATCGGCAGGGCCAGGCGCATGATCAGGTCGGCGAACACCCGGAAGTGGCCGGCCCCGTCGATGCGGGCTGACTCGTCCAGGTCGATGGGGATGGTGTCGAAGTAGCCCTTCATCAGGAAGGTGTTCACCCCCAGCGCGCCACCGAGGTAGATCAGCAGCGTGCCCCAGATCGACCCGATGCCGAACGTGGGGAACACGTCGGCAATGCGGCTCAGCAGGTAGTAGACCGCCGTGATGCCCAGCACCGCCGGGAACATCTGCACCAGCATCAGACCGAGCATGCCCATCCTGCGCCCCGCGAAGCGCATCCGGCTGAAGGCGTAGGCCGCACACGCGCCCATCAGCAGGGCGAAGGCGGAGTTCACCGTGGCGAGGATCAGGCTGTTCTTGATCCACCTCAGGAACGGGTACTGGTCGCTGGTCAGCAGGGTCTGGTAGTTGCTGAAGTCGAGCTTGTGCGGCACCAGGCAGGTGAGAGCCTGGGCACCCTTGAGGTCCGGCGAGCAGGCGGACGTCAACGTCTGGCCCCCCGAGAACGACAGGCTGATCACGTAGAACACGGGGAACAGCGCCCAGATGACCATCACGACGGCGATGGCGTGCCGCCAACCGACCAGCCGCGCCCATCGCCCGAACGGCATGCGATCGGCCTTGAGCTCGCCACCCTTCGAGTGCTTCGGCGGGGTGGCGACGGGCTCGGTGACGACGGTCATGTTCCGATCTCCTCCAGCCGACGGGTCAAGCGGAAGCCGTAGGCCGACACGGTTCCGACGATGACGAAGATGAACATCGCGATCGCCGAGGCCAGGCCGAGCTGCTGGGGTGTGCCGAACGCCTGACGGAACGTCCAGTTGATGAGCAGGTCGGTGGACCCACCCTCCTGCAGGGTGCCGGGGAACGGCCCGCCCCCGGTCAACAGCTCGATCAGCGTGTAGTTGTTGAAGTTGAACGCGAACGTGGTGACGAGCAGCGGTGCCGTCGCCACCAGGAGGAGCGGAAGGATGACGGTCCGGAACGCGTACCTTCCGGAGGCCCCGTCGACGTAGGCGGCCTCCTTGAGGTCATTGGGGATGGCCGTCAGCGCTCCGGAGCAGACCAGGAAGAAGTAGGGGAAGCCGCTCCACAGGTTCACCATCAGCACCGAGAACCGGGCGAGGCCGGGGTCGTTCAGCCACGGGATGTCGGAGGTCAGCACCTGGTTGATGAAGCCGAAGTCGGTGTTGAGCATCGCTTTCCACACCAACGCGCTCAGGATGAAGGGGATCCCGAAGGGCACGATCAGCAGCAACCGGTAGATCCCCTGACCGCGCATCCGGCGCTCGTTGAGCACCATCGCCATGGTGAGGCCGAGGGCGAAGTTGAGGAACGTCGTCATGATCGCGAAGAAGAAGGTCCACGCCGTGATGGGCAGGAACCGTGAGCGCAAGGTGTCGTCGGTCACCAGCTTGGTGTAGTTGGCGAAGCCGACGTTGACGCGCCAGCCGGGCTGCAGCCGCTCCCCTGCCTCGTTGATGAAGTTGCCCTTGGCGCCGTCGGCCGGGTAGACCGTGCCGTCGGTCGTGGAGACCATGGCGTCCTGGTCTGCGTCGTAGACGAAGCCGGCCTTGGCCAACGAGGCCTGGGTGATCGACTTGGCGCGCAGGTAGGTGCCCGCCTCCGCGTCGAACGGGACCTGGAGGTCCTTCCACTGCTTGTCGTAGTCGGGGTTGCCGGCCATGGTCCCGAGGTTGAGGGTCTCGTAGCCGTTGACGCCGGTGACCTGGTCGCCGTCCTTCACGAGATCGGCATCGTCGACCTCCGTCAGTCCCTCGTTCGTACCGATGCTGGTCACGCCCGTGTCCGGGTCGGTGAACAGCATCGAGACCGTGCCGTCCTTGACGATCGGCACGCAGGGGTACGTCGGCGAGTTCTCCACCGGGACGACGTTCTTCGCCTGGATCGAGGCGATCGACTCGTCCTTGGCGCCCAGGTGGTTGGAGCCGTAGTTGGTGAAGGAGGCGTAGCCCGTGAACACCATCGTGTAGATCTGGAAGGCGATCAGGAACACCAGCCCCGGCAACAAGTACTTCAGGGGCAGCGCCTTGTTGGTGAAGTACGCGAAGTTCACGGCCAGGAACACCACGGCGAAGAACACGGCCGCCAGCCACCAGTCGTCCGACGCCGCCTTGGCGAAGGAGATGATGAGCAGGGCGTCGACCAGCCCCACCAGGATGACCTTGACGATCAGTGCGGTGGTCTTGGGGGAGCGGGGGGACGGCGTGTCGTCGACGTCCTCCCGCTCCTCCACCGCCGTGTTCGACGACATGAGCGCTTGTCCCTGTTCCGGCTCAGCCGATGTTGGCGTTCGCCTTGTTGATGGCGGCGGCGGCCTTCTGCATGGTCGGGGGCGGTGAGGCACCCGAGGCCACCTTGAACTCGGCGAGGCCGGCGTCGCCGAACACGTTCGCCATCTGGGGGATGTTCGGCATCGGCACGCCGTCGGCGCCGTAGTCACCGAACGCCTTGATGACCACGTCCGTCGAAGCCTTCTGGTAGGACTCCAGCCAGGCCGGCGGGCGCGGGTCGACCGCGAACATCTGGTCCATGAACTCGGTGGTCATCACCTCGTCGTTGAGGAACGTCGAGGCCAGCGTGGGGTTCTTGGCCTTCGCGGTCTGGAAGAACGCCCGAACTCCCAGGAACGGTGTCGACTTGTACTCCGAGCCGGCCCACGACGGGATCGGGCAGACCATCAGGTCGTCACCGAGCGCCTCCTGCTGCTCGGGGATCTGCCAGGGGCCGGTGATGAAGTAGGGCGACTTGCCCTTGCCGAAGGTCTCGCGCGCGATGTCATAGCTCACCGACGGCTTGAAGATGCCCTCGTCCGTCAGCTTCTGGAGCGTCTCGGCGGCCTTGACGCCACCCGGTGAGTCCACGCCCATGTCGTCGGGGTTGTAGCTGCCGTCGGCGTTGCGGGCGAACGCGTAGCCGCCGTCCGCGGTGAAGAGCGGGTACCAGTGGTAGAAGTCGCCGGTCTCGCCGATCTGCATGGCGATGCCGAGACCCTCGGTGGCCTTGCCGGCGCTGATGAGCGCCTTGGCGTTGGAGACCGCGTCGTCGAGCGTGGCCGGGCACTCGGGCGAGAGCGCCTTGTTGGTGAGCATCGCGATGTTCTCCACCGCCCAGGGCACGCCATAGGAGTTGCCCTGGTACTGCATCGCAGCGACCGCCTCCTTGGCGAAGCTGGCAGCATTCGCCGAGATGTCGACCGGAGCAAGGATGCCGTTGTCGACGAGGGTGCCGATCTGGTCGTGCGCACCCTCGTAGATGTCCGGCACGTCGCCGGTCTCGTTGCCGCGGACGAGAGCCTCCTGCAGCTCGCCACCGCCGTTGAACTTCTTGACCGTGCAGGTGACGCCGTTGGCCTCGGCCCACTGCTGGCACAGCGGTTCGATCGCCTTGGCGGTGTTGGCCGAGTTGTCGGCCCAGACGACCAGAGTCGAATCGCCGGCGGGGGCCGACGACTCGCTCTCTGCGTCGCCACTGCTGTTGGCCGTGGGCGTCGACGAGTCGCTGCCGCCGCAGGCGGTCAACACGATCGCCAGTGCGCTGAGTGCGACCCCTGCCCTGAGTGTCCGGCCCCTCGTCCTGCGCATGCGCATCCTCCATCCGTGCGTGACGCTTGCGAACTTGAAGGTGCAACCAGACAGGTGTCCTGAG
The DNA here is from genome assembly GCA_963708915.1 of uncultured Actinomycetota bacterium. Lineage (GTDB taxonomy): Bacteria > Actinomycetota > Actinomycetes > Propionibacteriales > Nocardioidaceae > Nocardioides. Next base: position 1,688,868 of record CAVPUJ010000001.1, on the reverse strand, counting down.
TCACACCACGGCGGACTTTAGACCTCTGTTCGCTCCCGTGTCGAGACCCTGTGATGGCTCACTTTCCCCGGACGCCCCGCTGCCCGAATGCGGGCTGCGGGTGGAGAAATCGCAGGTGAGAGGCGTACAGTGCGTCCCTGACGGTAGTCGTCGACCGGGGATGCGAGCCAACCGGCACGCGTCTTATCGTCGTGTGTATCGTTCAAGCGGTTTCTTGCGTTCTGGCGTCCGTAGTGCCGGAAAACCGACGTCTGCGGCGAAAGGAGGCGGAGGTTTCTGTGGCGGGCGAGGCGCGGAGCTCCCTCAGCATCATCGACGTGGCCAAGCTGGCCGGTGTCTCGCGGCAGACCGTGTCCAACGTCGTCAACGAACGCGGCGGCTTCAGCGACGAGACACGCGACAAGGTGCTGCAGGTCATCGCCGAGACGGGCTACAAGCCCAATCGCGCCGCGCGCCAGCTGCGGACCAACCGGTCCCGGCACATCGGCTTCCCCCTGCACACCGGGCACGTGGACCCGCGCAACCCGTTCACCCTGCTGTTCCTCAAGGCCGTCGCCGACGCGATCAAGCCGCTCGGCCACAGCCTCATCGTCTTCGCCTGTGGCGACGACGACCGAGAGACCTTCCGCTCGTGGGCGCGCAGCGGCGAGATCGACGGGTTCGTGTTCGACCGGGTGGTCCCCGGCGACTACCGGACCAGGGTGCTGGCCGAGCTGGGCGTGCCCTTCTCCGTGATGGGCCGTACCGGCGAGGCCGAGGCGCAGAGCTGGGTCGACACCGACAGCCGGTCGGGGATGATGAGCCTGGTCGACTACCTCGTCGGCCGGGGGCGTCGACGGTTCGCGTTCGTCGACAACGGCGGGTCCGAGCCCTGGGTCGTCGACCGCGTCGCCGCCGCCGCCGACAGGGTCGCCGAGCACGGTCTCGAGCTGCCGCCGTGGGCGGTGCTGCGCGAGGGCGACTACGCGGTCCTGGGCGACCAGCTCGAGAAGCTGCTGATGCGCTCCGACCGGCCGGACGCCATCATCGCCGGCAGCGACGTCCTGGCGCTGCTGGCGGCCTCCCGGATCCGCGAGGCGGGGCTCCGCGTCGGCGTCGACGTCGGGGTGACGGGGTTCGACGGCGGCATGCAGGGGTGGTTGGTCGACGAGACCCTCACGACGGTCCGCATCCCGGCCAATCGGGTCGCGGAGCTGCTGGTCAGCCGGCTGATGGCCCAGCTGGACGGCGGCCCGCCGGCCGAGCACGGCCTGGTGCTCCCCACCGAGCTGGTGATCGGTTCGAGCGGATGAGGTCGCAGGCCGCGGACGATCCCGGAGCAGTGCGCCTGCGGACCCGCCTCCTCTCGGTGCTCGGCCTGGTGGCTGTCGGTGCGCTGGCGGCGTACCTCCTCATCGGCGACGGCAAGCCCTCGTCGGACCACCCTCCCGCCGATGCGGCGGCATCCTCGTCCCCCGAGGGGGTCGAGGTGCTCTCCGCCGAGGCGATCACCCAGACGCAGCCGACGGGTCGGTGGCGCGCCCAGGTCATCGGACGATCTCAGCTGCTGCGCAGCGGTGTCCGCGTGCCGCTCGACTACCGGCAGCAGCCGACCAGGTGGACGTTCACCCATGACTCCTGCAGCGCAGACGGGTGCACGGGCACCGTGTCGAGCAGCAGCGGGCAGCACTTCCCCTACAGGTGGGACGGGCGCGAGCTCGTGGTCGTCCGCCGGCTCACCGACGAGTCCGGCAAGGTCGCGTGCTCCGACGACTCGGGCGCCTCCGTGCCGATCTCCGAGGGCGCCGCGACCCACACCTATCGCTACAGCTTCGGTTCCTTCGCGGGATCCGCGGACCGGCTGACGAGCAGGCTCGTCATCGAGGTCTCCACCGAGTTCAGCGGCTCGTGCCAGGCCACGCCCGACGACCCGCTCACCTACGTCGAGGACCAGGTGCTCACCCAGCTGCCGAAGGCCGACTGACCGCTCCGCTGCGAGCGGATCCGCTGAAGGCAGCACGCCCTTCGGTCGACGTACCTGGTCGGTCACCGTGGACACATGACGATCACATCGCTCGACGACGAGCTGACCCGCCAGCTGATGCACCAGCGCATCGTGGTGCTCGGTCAGGCCCTCGAGGAGGACAACGGCAACCGGCTGATGCACCAGCTGCTGCTGCTGTCGGCCGAGGACAAGCGCACCGACATCAGCCTCTGGATCAACTCCCCCGGCGGTTCGGTGTCGGCGATGCTGGCCATCCGCGACGTGATGCGGCTGATCCCCAACGACGTCGCCACGCTGGCGATGGGGATGGCGGCCAGCGCCGGGCAGTTCCTGCTGTCGGCCGGCGCCCCCGGCAAGCGGCACGCCCTGCCGCACGCGCGGATCCTGCTGCACCAGGGGTCGGCCGGGCATCGGCGGCACCGCGATGGACATCGAGATCCAGGCCAAGGACCTGCGCTACACGCGCGACACCGTGCTCGCGCTGGTGTCCGAGGACACCGGGCAGTCGGTGGAGACGATCGAGCGCGACTCGCGACGGGACCGCTGGTTCAGCGCCGAGGAGGCGCGCGAGTACGGCTTCGTCGACCACGTCGTGGCGTCCGTCGACGACGTCGCGCCGTCGGGCAACCGCCCGCTCGTCGGACTGGGCGTGGCTCGATGAGCACCTACACGATCCCGTACGTCGTCCAGCAGACGCCGCGGGGCGAGCGCACCGTCGACCTGTACTCCCGGTTGCTCTCGGACCGGATCATCTACCTCGGCACCGAGATCGACGACGGCGTCGCCAACGCCGTCATCGCCCAGCTGCTGCACCTGGCGTCCGAGGCGCCGTCGACGCCGATCAGCCTCTACATCAACTCCCCCGGCGGCTCGATCACCGCGATGCTGGCGATCTACGACGCGATGCAGTTCGTCTCCTCACCCGTGGAGACGACGTGCGTCGGCCAGGCCGCGTGGACGGCGGCCGTGCTCCTGGCCGGCGGCGAGCCGGGGCGGCGCCAGATGCTGCCGCACGCCCGCGTCGTGCTGCACCAGCCGGCGATGTCCCAGCGCGGCACCATCCCCGACCTGATCGTCGAGGCCGACGAGGTGGCCCGGGTCCGGACGCTGCTCGAGGAGATCCTGGCCCACCACACCGGACGGTCCGCCGACCAGGTACGTGAGGACACCGACCGCGACCTCGTCCTCCCCGGCCAGGCCGCCGTCGACTACGGCATCGCCGACGCCGTCCTCACCTCCCAGGTGCCGACCGGGACGTGAGGATTTCTCCGGCTGGCCGGGAAATCCGAACTTGGCGTGGCTAGGGAGGCACGCCAAGTTCAGGAAGCGCACGCCAGGTACGGCGATGTCAGGCGGCGAGGCAGAGGGCGCCGTACGGCGCGGGGGTACGGGCGGCGCGGACCGAGAGCTGGCGGACGGTGAGGTCCAGGGCGCCGGCGACGGCGGAGAGGATCTCCGAGGACGGGTCCTTGAGGCCGCGCTCGACCTCGGAGAGGTACTGGGTCGAGACGCCCGCCCGTTCGGCCACGTCGGCCAGGCGCTCGCCGCGGTCGAGGCGCTCGGTCCGCAGCTCGCGGCCGACGAGCTCGCGCCAGAGTGGCTCGGGTCGGTCGGCGGCCGGCGCCTCGCGCACGGGCTCGTGGTCGGGACGTCGCAGCGGCAGCACCTCACCCATGCGGCCACGGTAGGCCGGGCAGCGACCGTACGTCGTGCCGTTCTGCTCAGGGCTGAACGGGTCGTCAGCGCCCGCGGAGGAACTGGCCGAAGTGCGGCACCGTGAACGCGACCCGGCCGCGTTCGCCGGAGTACACGAGGCCCTTCTTGATCAGCCCGTCGCGGGCGGGCGACAGCGACTGCGGCTTGCGGCCGAGGTGGCGGGCCAGGTCGGCGGTGCTCACGGGTCCGTCCTCCGACGACAGCCCGAGGTCGGCCATGGCCGTCATGTAGTCACGCTCGGCCGGCGTGGCTCGCTCGTACCTCACGCCGAAGAACCCCACCGCCAGCTCGGACTCGGCGTCCGGGGCGGCGGCCAGCACGTCGTCGCGGGTGATCGGCGAGCCCGTCGCGACGTCCCAGGTCGCCTTGCCGTAGGCCTGGACGAAGTACGGGTAGCCGCCGGTCAGCCGCTGCAGCTCGTCGAGGGCGGCGTCGTCGTAGTCGACGCCCTCGGAGTCGGCCGGCACGGTCAGCGCCCGGCGCCCGTCGGCGGGAGCGAGCCGGTCGACGACGACGTAGCGGAACAGCCGCTCGGCGTACGACTTCGACGCCGACAGCGCCACCGGCAGGTGTGGCAGCCCGGCGCCGACGAGCAACAGCGGCGCGCCCTGCTGGCTGATCTCGTGGCAGGCCCCGCAGACCGCGGCCAGCTCGTCGGACGCGATGTCCTGCATCTCGTCGACGAAGAGCCCGACTCCCACCCCGAGGTCGCCGGCCACCGCGGCGACGTCGGTGAACAGCTCGGTGAGGTCGAGCTCGAGGTCGCCGCTGTCGGCGCGGCCCTTCGCGGCTGGTACGTCGACCGGTGGCGCCCAGCGCAGTCCCTTGCGGTCGGCGACACTCGTCCGCAGCGCGAAGCTCTTCACCACGCCGGCCACCTCGTCGACACGGTCGGGGTCGCGGTGGCGGTGGCTGACCTCGCGGATGGCTGCGGTCACGGCCTGGGCGACGGGGATGCGGATGCTCTGGTCGGGTCGCGCCTCGATCTTGCCGGTCCCCCACGCCCGCTGGACGGCCTGGCCGCGCAGCGCGTTCAGGAGCACCGTCTTGCCCACGCCCCTGCAGCCCGCTGAGGACCATGCTCCGCTCGGGGCGGCCGGCGGCGACGCGTTCGAGGGAGACGGCGAACTGCTGGAGCTCCCGGTCCCGACCCGCCAGCTCGGGCGGTCGCTGCCCGGCGCCGGGGGCGTACGGGTTGCGGATCGGGTCCATGCTCGGACCGTATCCACCTCTCTAGGACGATCCCTAGATTCAGCCCGCGTGGCGGCGCGTGAGCGTCGCGTCGTACGCCCGGTCGAGTCCCTCGCGCAGCATGTCGATGAGGTCGGGCACCTCGTCGACGGCGAGCCTGAACGACCCGCTGCACACGTTGCCGTGCCACAGCGAGAGCACCACCAGCCCGGACTCGGTGTGCCACGAGACCCGCAAGGCCCGGTCACCGCCACGAGCGTCGAGGTACACCTGCCCCGTCTCCGGGAGCGGTCGCGCGGTGGCCATACCCCATCTTGCTCCTCCGGGCCAAGCCCTGTCACCGCCTAGACTGCGGGCGTGCCCGAGCTCCCGGAGGTGGAGGCGCTGGCCCTCGATCTCAAGGGCCGGCTCGCCGACCGTGCCATCGCCAAGGTGCACATCGTCGCGATCAACGCGCTCAAGACCTTCGACCCGCCGGTGCAGGCGCTCGAGGGCACGCTCGTCGAGGACGTCACCCGCCACGGCAAGTTCCTCGACATCGAGACCTCGGGCCTGCACCTCATCCTGCACCTGGCCCGCGGCGGCTGGGTGCGCTGGCGCAACGACCTGCCGCCCGTCCCTCCCCGCCCCAACCAGAAGTCCGGCCTCGCGGTGCGCGTCATCCTCGACGACGAGTCCGGCATGGACATCACCGAGATGGGCACCAAGAAGCGGTTGGCCATGTACGTCGTCCGCGCACCGCTCGACGTGCCCGGCATCGCCAGCCTCGGGCCCGACCCGCTCGACGACGCCTTCACCATCGACGTGCTGAGCGGCATCCTGCAGAAGGCCGGCCGCTCGCAGATCAAGGGCGTGCTGCGCCACCAGGGCACCATCGCCGGGATCGGCAACGCCTACTCCGACGAGCTGCTGCACGCGGCGAGGATGTCGCCGTTCAAGCCGTCCAACAGCCTGACCGACGCCGAGCTGCAGACCCTGTACGACGCCATCCGCGGCGTGCTCGGCGACGCGGTCGAGCGCTCCCGCGGACTGGCGGCCAGCGAGCTCAAGGGCGAGAAGAAGACCCACCTCGCCGTGCACGGCCGCACCGGCGAGAAGTGCCCCGTGTGCGGCGACACCGTCCGTGAGGTGTCGTTCGCCGACTCCTCGCTGCAGTACTGCCCCACCTGCCAGACCGGCGGCAAGCCCCTCGCCGACCGCCGCCTGTCGCGGTTGCTCAAGTAGCCGCCGGCTGCTGGGTCAGCTGCTGGGCGACTCGCTCGGGGAGAGCTGGTCCATGCAGGTCTTGGTGATGTAGGTCGAGAGGGACTCCTGGTCCTTCTTCTCGGCCTCGCTGAGGTCGCCGGCCGCCTCCTGCATCTCGTCCTGCGTCGCGTCGTCCGGGATGGCCTGGATCTTCTCGATCGCGGTCTCGAAGGCGCGGCGGGCGTCCTCGGGCATGTCCTCGGGCGTACCGACCTCGCTCAGCTTGTCGGCGAGGTCCTTGGCGAGCGCGATGGCGTCCTCGTCGGAGATCTTGTCGCCGGCCTCCGAGGCCTGCTGGATCAGGTCGAGGAACGTGCCGCAGAACTCCTCCGCGGAGGCGTTCGTGGGCGGGCCACCGGCGGAGCCGCCGTCGTCGGCCGCGGTCGAGGAGTCGCTGCTGCCGCAGCCCACGAGAAGTCCGAGGACGAGGAACAGGGCGGCGAGCAGTGGCGTGCGCTTCATGGGTCCAGACTGCCCGATCGCGCCAGCCGGGGCGCAATCCGGGCGGCGGTCAGCCGGCGTCGTCGGTCGGGAACAGCTGGTCGGCGCACTTCGAGGCGATGTACTGGGAGAGCGCGGTCGAGTACGTCTGCTCCTCCGCGGTCAGCTCCTGGGCGCTCTCGACCTCGTCCTTGGTCGCGTCGTCCGGGAGGTCGGCGAGCTTCGCGACGACGAGCTCGAAGCCCTGGCGCGCGTCCTCCGGCATGTCCGCAGGCGTCCCGGTCTCGCGCAGCTCGTCGGCCGTCTCCTTGGCCAGCCGCACCGCGTCGGCGTCGGCGTCGGAGAGGTCGTCACCGGATGCCGGGCTCAGGCGAACGCCCGGGGGACGCCGGCGGCCACCGCTTCGGGAAGCAGCCCGAGGTACTCGCGTCGCGACACCTGCACCACCCCCAGGGACGCGAGGTGCGGCGTCTGCCACTGCACGTCGACCAGGCGTGGCTCCCCCGGTGCCTCGCGAAGGAGCTCGACCAGCCCCACCAGGGCGACCTTCGACGCGTCGGTCTCGCGGTGGAACATCGACTCGCCGGCGAACAGGCCGCCGATCGAGACGCCGTACAGCCCACCGGCCAGCCGACCGTCGCACCACGCCTCCACCGAGTGCACCCAGCCCAGGTGGTGCAGCTCGAGGTACGCCTCCCGGATCGCCGGGTCGATCCAGCCGGCGGGCCGCCGGGGGTCGGCGCACGCGTCGATGACCTCGGCGACGGACGTGTCGACGCGGATCTCGAACCTCCGTACCGAGCGCCGCAGCGACCTCGAGATCCGGAGGCCGTCCAGGCGCAGCACCCCGCGGCGTACGGGCGAGAACCACAGCATCGGGTCGCCGCGCCGCCCCGAAGGCATCGGGAACAGCCCACGCCGGTACGCCTCCAGCAGCGTCCCCGGCGCGAGGTCCGCGCCAGCGGCGACCAGGTCGTCGTCGGGGTCGAACCGCGCCGGCCCCGGGAACCGCCAGGCGGTCCTGGGCGGCTCGACTCGCATGACCCCAAGGTAGGCGCTCCGGGATAGTCCCTGACGTTTGCGCCTCCCGAGCGCCCAGGCACCGGCAATTCGTCAGGGACTATCCCGCCACCCCCTCCCCCGTACCATCGAGCGCATGGCTCTGAAGCACGTGGTGGGCAGGCAGCTGGCACCGCGCATCGCCGACATGGCGCCGGGGATGACGACGCTGTTCGTGCGCGAGTCGCTGATCCGGGCGATCGACGGCGTGGGGCCGCTGCCACCGGCCGCGAAAGCCGCTGACAAGCAGCTGCGGGAGCAGAAGGGCGACGTCAACCGCGCGATCCACGAGGTGATCGAGAACAACGTGCGGCTCGCGGGCGCCCAGGGGTTCGTCACCAACCTGGGGGGCCTGGTCACCGCCGGTGTCGCCATCCCGGTCAACATCACCGGCCTGGCCCTCATCCAGTGCCGGATGATCGCCGGCATCGCGCACCTGCGCGGCTACGACCTGGCCGACCCGAAGGTCAAGAACGCGATCCTGGTCTGCCTGCTGGGCGAGGACGTGGTCAACGCCCAGGTGAAGGCCAAGAAGGTCCCGGCACCACCCATGGCACTGGCCACCGCGCCGGGGTACGACGCGGCCACGGACCAGGACGTCGCCTCCGTAGTCGCCGCGGACCTCCTCGCCAAGGTCGCCGGCAAGCGGCTGGCCGTGACCGTCAGCCGGCGGATCCCCGGCCTGGGCGGGGTCGTCGGCATGAGCGTCGACGGCTACACGACCTGGCAGATCGGCCGCTACGCCGACCGCGAGCTCCTGCCCCTCGCCAAGCGGTAGAACCCCAGCAGCCCGCGGCCCACGCGGCTGCCGGCGAGACCCTTCACGGCCCTCTCGCGGGCTCGGTAGGACGGCCGCAGGTACGAGCGCGACAGCGCGTGACGCGTCTCGTCGAGCTCGGCCTGGAGCCGGGCCTCCTCCCCGCGCATCCGGGCGTTCTCGAGGAGCAGGGCCTTGATGGCGTCGACGGCGGCGCCGGCGACGTCGCGCTCCCGCGGCTTGTCGGGGTCGACGTACGGGTGCAGCGTCGGGTTGCCCCTCAGGTCATGGAGGTCGCCGACGACGTCGTAGCCGCGCCGCTCGATCTCGGCGACGAACGCCGACTCCCGCTCGGCCACCCACGGCACCTGCGCCGGCGGCAGGGCCAGGCGCGGCGACAGCACCCGACGCGACAGCGTCTGGTGCGCGAGCAGCTCGCGGACGAGCGGGCGGTAGTCGGCGGGCTCGAGGACGCGGTTGGCCGAGCGGTTGATGCGTCGGATCAGGGCCGTCTCGGGGACACCGAGCGACGGGTTGACCCGCTCGTCCTCGAGGACCAGGTCGATGCCCTCGAGGCCGAACGCCTGCGAGAACCGCTTCCAGAGCAGGTCGGGCGCGCCCCCCGGGGACGGGACGGTCACCAGGTGGATCCGCTCGGGCGGCAGGTCCGCACCCCAGCGGTCGAGGATCTCGGGCACCTCCTGGACGCTCCAGAACCACGACGCGATCCGGCTGTTGCGGGCCGGGTCGGTGATCCGCGCGAGGAACCGGGAGTAGCTCATCCCGCTGCGGTGCTTGACGTTCTCCTGCCACTCGGCCGGGATCTGTCGGACCAGATCACGCACCGAGAGCACCAGGTGCACCTCGACCCCGCTGCCGTCGCGCTGGTGTCCGAGCGACTCCAGTGCGCGCCCGACCTGTGACCGTGAGGCACCGGCGAGGATCTCGTGGCTGATGACAGCGGTCGTACCGCCCCAGTCGCGGACCTCGGCGGCGAGCCGGTCCCACGCCCCGACGGCCTCGCGCTCGAGGCCGCCCCACGGCAGCCGCATCAGGTCGAGGGCGGCCAGGAAGTGCGCGTCGAACCGGTCGGCGGGATAGAGGATGCCGTGCTCGCCGAGCAGGCGCTTGTTCTTGAAGAGCACGTGCTGGAGGTACGACGTCCCGGTCTTGGGCGTGCCGACGTGGAGGATCACCTTCCTCGTCACGCAGTCCTCCCGTCTGTCGGTTCGTCGAGCAGCACCCGGACCGCGAGGTCGAGCGTCGCCTGCGGCATCGGTCCGACCCCGGTCCCGGCGGGTACCGACCACCGTGGGACGAGGGTGTCCAGGTCGCCGTGGACAGCGTAACCAGCGCGCTTGATCCCCTCCCGCATCCGCTCCGCGGCGCTCTCGACCCAGTCGCGGGCCTCGGGAGGTACGACGAGCGCGGACGTCCGTGGGAGCGCCCGGGCGGCCTCGACGACCCTCGGTCGCAGCCGGGTCGTCAGCAACGTCTCGCGCGCATCGGGCAGCACGAGCAGGCCCAGCACCGACCCCACGCGCCGGGCGAGCTCCCCGACCTCACCGGCGACGGGCGCCGGCGCCGCCAGCGACCTGCGGTCGCCCGCGAGCCGCGGGACGGCACTCAGGTCCAGGACGACGTGCACCCGCGCCTTGCCGACGCGTCGCTCCCACGCCCGGCAGGCGGCGAGCAGGTCGGCCCGGGCGGGCACCTCGCGGCGTTCCTGGAGCTGGCGCAGCCACTCCCGCCAGGCGCTGACGCCCTCCGTGAGAGCGCGGTGCGTCCACGCGTGCGCGGTCATGGTGGCCAGGTCGCTGCCGACGACGAGGACGCGCGGCTCGCGACCGCCGGGAGGGCGGCCTCGCGCGACCAGCTGGTCGCGGAGCGGGTCGGCGAGCTCGGGGTCGCCCACCAAGCGGTAGCCACGACGCCACCACGAGGCCTGCCGCCGGACCTCCGGCTCGGGGAGACCCGCGTCGGCCACCTGGTCGGCCAGCAGGCTGGCGGCGACCCGGACCAGCTCGCCGGCGGGGAGGGCGGCCGGGTCGACGGGGGACGGCCCGAAGGCCGACTCGGGGACGGCACCGGCGAGCTCGAGGTCGGGTCGGCCCCGGCCGGCGGCCGAGGCGGCCAGCACCGAGTCGGCCAGCGCGGCGCTCGGGCGGCCGGCCTCGTTGAGCCGACGCAGCAGCTCGAGCTGCTGGGCGCCCGGCAGGTAGCGGCCGCGGGACTCGCCCAGGCCCTCCCACGCCTGCCAGGGCGTCGTACCGCCGTCCCTGAGGTGCGCCACCCAGCCCCAGGCGCGCTGCTCGCCGACGGCCGACCCGATCACGAGGGGCCGATCACGAGCGGTCGCGGAACTTGCGGAACCGCGCGCCGAACGAACGTCGGGGGTCCGGCCGCGCGGCCGCCTCGCGGGTCATCGCCGACAGCGCGTCGACCGCGGCGCCGAGGACCACCCGCGCGGGCACCTTGTCCGGGTTGACGTACTCCTCGGCGTCGACGAGCGGCACCGGCCGCAGGTCGTCGAGGTCGCCGATGACGTGGATCCCGCTGCCCTTGACCCACTCGATCCAGTGGTCGGACTGCTCGGCCGCCCACTCGAAGCGCCCGGGCGGCAGCAGCACGGGGGGCGAGGCGCGGTGCACGAGACGGTCCTGGGCGAGCAGCTCGCGGATCAGCTCGTCGTACTCGGCCTCGCGCCGGGTGGCCCGGTCCATCCGACGGTTGAGCTGCCGGATCACCTGGGTCTCTGCGACCCCGAGCGACGTGTTGAGCCGGTCGCTGTCGAGCGGCGCCCAGGCGGGGTCGATGCCGAACGCCACACAGAACCGGCTGAACAGCTCGCCCGGCTCGGCGCCGCGCTGCGGCACGGTGACCAGGTGCACCCGCTCGGGCGCGACACCCGTGCTCCACTGGCCGAGGACCGTGGGCAGGTCGAAGGCGCGGAAGAACCATGGCTTGCCGTACTCGACCCGGTTGAGGAAGCGGCGGTAGGCCCACTTGCGGCCCTGCTTGATGCTCTCCTGCCAGGCGGCCGGCAGGGCCCGACCGAGGTCGCGGGCCGAGTACACGACGTGCACCTCGCACCCGTCGAGGTCCCGCATCACCTTGGCGATCACCTCGGGCGAGGCCGGCGCGAGGATCTCGTGGCTGACGATGCTGGTGCCGTTCTTGCTCCGCAGCCGGCGGACGAGCTGGTCCCACGCCCCGTCGGCGTGGCCGGGCTGACCACCCCAGTCCTGGCCGAGCAGGTCGAGGGCCGCCCGGAACTGGAACAGCTCCGGGGAGACCAGCGGGGAGCGGGTCGGGATGTGGACGTCGTGCCTGGACAGCGCGCGGGCGTTGCGCGAGAGGCGGTGCTGCAGGTACGTCGTTCCCGTCTTCGGTGCACCGATGTGCAGGTAGACGACCCGACTCATGTCCCCGATTGTGGCGCACCACCGAGGGCGCGCACGACAGCAGACGGGCTCGGCCTGCCCAGGTGCTCCGCGAGCCACGTACTGGTCCCGACCAGCGAGGTCAGGTCGACACCGTGCTGGATGCCGAGACCGGTCAGCATCCAGACGAGGTCCTCGGTGGCGAGGTTGCCCGTGGCGCTCTTGGCGTACGGGCAGCCGCCGAGGCCGCCGGCGCTCGCGTCGAACGTCGTGATGCCCGCGCGCAGCGCGGCCAGGGTGTTGGCCAGCGCCTGGCCGTAGGTGTCGTGGAAGTGCATGGCGAGGTGCTCGGTGCCGAGGCCCGCCGCGCCGAACGCCTGCACCAAGGCGGTCACGTGGCCGGCCGTGCCGACCCCGATGGTGTCGCCGATGCTCAGCTGGCTGGCCCCGAGGTCGAAGAGCCGTCGGCCGACCGACACGACCTGCTCGATCGGCACCGCGCCCTCCCAGGGGTCGCCGAAGCACATCGACACGTACGCCCGCACGTCGACGCCTGCGTCGCGCGCGCGGCGGACGGTCGGCTCGAACATCGCGAGCTGGCCGTCGAGGGTGTTGTTGAGGTTCTTGGCGGCGAAGGTCTCGGTGGCGCTGCCGAAGATCGCGATGTGCCGGCAGCCCAGCTCGAGGGCCCGGTCGAGGCCGCGTTCGTTGGGGACGAGCACGGGGAGGTCGCGGCCGCGGTCGCCGAGGAGGGCCATCAGCTCGGCCGCGTCGGCCAGCTGGGGGACCCACTTCGGGTGCACGAACGACGTCGCCTCGACGATGGGCAGCCCGGCGTCGAGCAGGCGGATGATGAGCTCCGCCTTGACCTCGGTCGGGACCAGCGTGGCCTCGTTCTGGAGGCCGTCGCGGGCGCCGACCTCGTAGATCGTGACGCGTTCGGGCAGTCCCTCCGACGGGACGACGGCGGGACGTTCCATCAGGCCTCCTCCGCTCGCTCCACGAGGAAGAGCCGCGAGCCCAGCGACACCTGGTCGCCTGCCGCCGCGGCCACGTCGGTGACCGTGCCCGCGAACGGGGCCTTGAGGGCCAGCTCCATCTTCATCGCCTCGACCACCCCGAGCACGTCGCCCTCGGCGACGGCATCGCCCGGGGCCACCCGCACGTCGAGCACGGTGCCGGGCATCGGCGCGACGACCGACCCGTCGCCGGCGGCGGGGCCGTGGTCGGCGAAGACGTCCGGCTTCTCGAAGACGAACCGCTGGCCGCGGTAGGCGACCTCGGCGGTGTGCGCCTGCACGTTGACGACGGCGACCTCGCGCCGGCCGTCGATGCTGAGCACCGCGACGTGGTTCTCCGCGGACAGCTGCCGCACCTGGTGGTCGCCCACGGTGCCGGCGGCACGGTCCACGAGCACGGTCTCGTCGAGCTCGACCACCGTCGGGGACGGCGTACCTCCGAGGCGCCAGCCGTCGGACTGGAACGGGTGCCCGCTGCCCTGGACCGCGACCAGCAGCGCCTGGATCCACGCCGCGAACACGCGCGGTACCTCGGCGCTCGGCGGTTCGACGACGGCCGTGTCGAGCCAGGCGGTGTCGATGGTGGCGAGCCGGAACTCCTCGCTCGCGACCAGCGCGCGCAGGAACCCGGTGTTGGTGGTGAGCCCGAGGATGCCCGTCGCGTCCAGCGCCTCGACGAGGGCACGGCGGGCCGTCTCGCGGTCGGGGCCGTGGGCGATCACCTTGCCCAGCATCGGGTCGTACGACGTGCTGACGACCTGGCCGCTCTCGAGCGCCTGGTCGACGCGTACCCCGACCGGCCAGCGCACGAGGTCGGCCGTGCCGGCCTGCGGGAGGAACCCGCCGAACGAGTCCTCGGCGTAGACGCGGGCCTCGATGGCGTGACCGGTCACGGTGATGTCGTCCTGGCGGAACGGCAGCGGCTCGCCGGCCGCGACGTCGAGCTGGGCCTGCACGAGGTCGATGCCGGTGATCGCCTCGGTGACCGGGTGCTCGACCTGGAGCCGGGTGTTCATCTCCAGGAAGTAGGCCTCGTCGGTCTCGGTGTCGAGGAGGAACTCCACGGTGCCGGCGTTGGTGTAGCCGACCTCGCGGGCCAGCGCGACGGCGCTGTCGGTGACCAGGCGGCGGACGGCGTCGCTGATCGTCGGCGCCGGCGCCTCCTCCAGCACCTTCTGGTGCCGGCGCTGGGTCGAGCAGTCGCGCTCGTGGAGGTGCACGACGTTGCCGTAGCCGTCCGCGAGGACCTGCACCTCGATGTGGCGTCCGTGCTCGACGTACTTCTCGACGAGCATGGTGTCGTCGCCGAACGCCGACAGCGCCTCGCGCTTGGCGGCGGCGACCGCCTCGTCGAAGTCCTCGGCCCGGCGGACGATGCGCATGCCCTTGCCGCCGCCACCGGCCGCGGCCTTCACGAGCACCGGGAAGCTCGCACGGTCGCCCTGCGGCACCACGGGGACGCCGGCCGCGGACGGCGATGTCGCGGGCGGCGTCCTTGCGACCCATCTGGTCCATGACCGCGGCCGTCGGGCCGACGAGACGGATCTCGGCCTCCTCGAGCGCCTCGGCGAAGGCGGCGCGCTCGGAGAGGAACCCGTACCCCGGGTGCACGGCGTCGGCGTCGACCGCCTGCGCCGCTGCCACCACGGCCTCGATGTCGAGGTAGCTGCGCACGTGCACCGCGTCGTCGGCCGCCGCGACGTGCGGTGCCTCGCTGTCGATGTCGGTGTAGATCGCCACGCTGCGCCGGCCGGTCTCGCGGCACGCGCGGATCACGCGCAGCGCGATCTCGCCGCGGTTGGCGACGAGGACGGTGCGGATGGGGCGTCGGGTCGGAGTCATCGGCTACATCCTGAAGACGCCGTAGGAGGGCGGCGGGACCGGGGCGTTCGCGGCGACGGCGAGGCCCATCCCGAGCACGCGGCGGGTGTCGGCGGGCTCGATGATGCCGTCGTCCCACAGCCGGGCCGTGGAGTAGTAGGGCGAGCCCTGGTGCTCGTACTGGTCGCGGATGCCGGCCTTGAAGTCCTCGGTGTCCTCGCGGTCGGGGCCACGTACCTCGGCCAGCACCGACGCGGCCTGCTCGCCGCCCATCACCGAGATGCGGGCGTTGGGCCACATCCACAGGAAGCGCGGGTCGTACGCGCGACCGCACATGCCGTAGTTGCCGGCCCCGAACGAGCCGCCGATGACGACCGTGAACTTCGGGACGACCGAGCAGGCGACCGCGGTGACGAGCTTGGCGCCGTCGCGGGCGATGCCGCGGGTCTCGTACTCCTTGCCGACCATGAAGCCGGTGATGTTCTGCAGGAACACCAGAGGGATGCCGCGCTGGTTGCACAGCTCGATGAAGTGCGCGCCCTTGAGCGCCGACTCGCTGAAGAGGATCCCGTTGTTGGCGACGATCCCGACCTGGTGGCCCCAGACGTGGGCGAACCCGGTCACCAGCGTCTCGCCGTAGAGCTGCTTGAACTCGTGGAAGCGGCTGCCGTCGACGATCCGGCGGATCACCTCGCGGACGTCGTACGGCGTCCGGGTGTCGGCGGGGACGACGTCGGCCAGGGTGATGGGGTCCTCGTGCGGCTCCTCGACCTCGGCGTTTGGTCCCAAACGCCGTGCGGGAGCGCTTCCAGCCTGGCGTTCGTGACCAATGGCGTCGGATTGAGGCAGCGTCCCCACGATCGACCTCACGATGGCGAGGGCGTGCGCGTCGTCCTCGGCCAGGTGGTCGACGACGCCGGACCTGCGGGCGTGCACGTCGCCGCCGCCGAGCTCCTCGGCGGTGACCACCTCACCGGTCGCGGCCTTCACCAGGGGCGGGCCTCCGAGGAAGATGGTCCCCTGGTCCTTGACGATCACGCGACTCGTCGGACATCGCCGGGACGTACGCGCCGCCGGCCGTGCACGAGCCCATCACCGACGCGATCTGCGGGATGCCGCGCGCCGAGAGGTTGGCCTGGTTGAAGAAGATGCGACCGAAGTGCTCGCGGTCGGGGAACACCTCGTCCTGCATCGGCAGGAACGCGCCGCCGGAGTCGACGAGGTAGATGCACGGCAGCAGGTTGTCGGACGCGACCTGCTGCGCGCGGAGGTGCTTCTTGACCGTCATCGGGTAGTACGTGCCGCCCTTGACCGTCGCGTCGTTGGCGACCACCACGCACTCGCGGCCGTTGATGCGGCCGATGCCGGTGACGATGCTCGCGGCCGGGACGGCGTACGCGTCGCCGTCTGGACCCCCGGGGCCGTACATCCCGAACGCGGCCAGCGGGTTGAGCTCGAGGAAAGGGCTCCCGGGGTCGAGCAACCGGTCGACCCGGTCGCGGACCAGCAGCTTGCCGCGGTCGAGGTGCTTCTGCCGGGCCGACTCGGACCCGCCCCGGCGGACGACGGCCATCCGCTCGCGCAGCTCGTCGACCAGGTCGGACAGGCTGGATGGCGTGGCGGCACTCACGGGACGAGGTTAACGTTCGTTAACCCCAGGCGCTACCCTGAGCGCGTGGAACGCCCCGTCGAGAGGCCCGTCGAGCGTCGCCAGCAGATCCTGGACGTGGCCGCGGGGCTGTTCGCCCAGCGCGGCTTCCACGGCGTCTCCGTCGGCGACATCGGCAAGGCCGTCGGCGTGAGCGGCCCGGCGCTGTACAAGCACTTCGACTCCAAGGACGCCGTGCTGGCCGAGATGCTCGTCGCCATCAGCGAGCGCCTGCTGGCCGAGGGACAGGAGCGGGTGGGGAACGCCCGCGGGCCCGACGACGCCCTGGCCGCGCTGGTCGACTGGCACGTGACGTTCGCCCTCGCCCAGCCCGCGCTGATCATCGTCCAGGACCGCGACTGGCAGTCGCTGCCGGCCGAGGCGCGCGAGCGGGTGCGGAGCCTCCAGCGCGAGTACGTCGACCTGTGGGCCACGCAGCTGCAGCGGCGGCACCCGGGGCTCACCCTCGACCGGGGACGCGCGATGGCGCACGCGACGTTCGGGCTGATCAACTCCACGCCGCACAGCAGCCTGCTGCCGCCCGCGGACATGCACGAGCTGCTCGGCACGATGGCCCTGCGGTCGCTCAGTTGACGAGCGAAGACAACCTTTCCGGCCGCGATCTAGTCTGACAGTTATGCGTTGGGACGCCCGAGGGACTGCGGCACTCCTCGTGTCCGCCCTGGTGGGCGTGACCGCGGGAGTGATCGTGGGCTTCACCACGGGCACGTCGTCGCCGTCGAGTGCCGGCCCCGACGACAACACGCCGTCGTCGACCCCCAGCGCCTCGGGCTCACCGAACGACCCGCTCGGCCTCGACGTACCCCTGATGAACGTCGACTGCACCGGCGAGACCATCCTCGTGGTCGGGTGGGGCGAGACGCGCAGCGCCATCTACAACGCGGTCCAGTACAACAACGACGCGGGCGTCAAGTACCTCGAGACGGCCAAGTCCTGCAACACGCTCTACGGCGCCGAGAAGCAGGCCGTGCCGACGTACGCCGCCTACCTCGGTCCCTTCGACAGCCTGAGCGAACCGTGCTCGCTGCGGATGAGCGTCGACCACGCCCGTGACGTGGTCACCACTCTCAAGCCCGGCGTGAAGATCCACGTGCAGTGCCTGTGCGCGGTGAACCCGGCCGACATGCCGCCGCTCAACGTCGGCATGGTCGCCGACACCCGCGACGGCATCTACATCCGCGCCCTCCAGCGCCTGCTCGTCGACATGGGGCTCAAGCCCGGTCCGATCACCGGTGAGTACAACCCGAGGACGGCGGCGGTGGTCCAGAAGCTCCAGCAGATCAACGCGATCGATCCCACGCTCTACAAGCGGGTCGAGCAGCAGACGTGGCAGCTGATCCGCGACCGGGGCTGCCTCCAGTACGACTTCTAGAGCAGGTGCTCCACGTCGAGGTCCCCCGCATCGAGCAGCTGGAGGATCCGCGCCGCACGGGTGGCCGCGTCGAGCGCCAGCGCCACGTCGTCGGGTACGTCGGGCCTCTGCTCCTCGCGGTCGTGGAGGCGGGCGAGCAGGTCCTCGCGGGACAGCCCGCGCAGCGAGAGCAGCACGAACGGGTCGGCGTCGACCAGCCAGGCCACCTGGTAGGCCGTGGCCAGGGCGTGGGCGCACGGGTCGACCCAGGCCGAGCAGGTGCACGAGGCCTCCAGCTCGCCGCCGAACGGCAGCAGCTCGACCCCCGCCTCCTCGGCGTGCTCGACCAACGCGTGCGGCAGCTCGCCGGCGAGCAGCGCCGGCAGCCGGCCGCTCTCGGCGGCGACCGCCTCGACGAATGCTGCCCGTTCGGGCTCGTCGAGCACCGGAAGGGTGGTGCCGGTCGACCAGAGCTCGTCGCCGTCCTCGACGGCCGCGAGGTAACGGCCGGTGGTGACGCGTGATCGCGCCCACCGACCCGGCCCGGGCCAGGGAGCGGGCCGCCTTGAGGTCCCCGTCGCCGTACGCCGACTCCTCGGCCGCGCGGACCCACGCCTTGCCCCACCACGTGCTGGCCCGGGCCGCCCCGCGCCGCGGCCGGATCCGCGGGTGCGTCACCCGGCCGGCGCGGACCGGACCACCATCAGTCATCGGCCCGCGCCCGCAGGGTGACCAGGTCGCGCAGCTCGTCGTCGCCGAGCTCGGTCAGGGCCGTCTCACCGCGGGAGAGCACCGCGTCGGCCAGCGCCCGCTTGCGGGTCAGGAGCTCGGCGATCCGTTCCTCGATCGTGCCGCGGGTGACCATCCGGTGCACCTGCACGGGCTTGTCCTGGCCGATCCGGTAGGCCCGGTCGGTGGCCTGGTCCTCGACGGCGGGGTTCCACCAGCGGTCGACGTGGATCACGTGGTCGGCGCGGGTGAGGTTCAGGCCCGTGCCTCCCGCCTTCAGCGACAACAGGAACACCGGCACCTCGCCGGCCTGGAAGGCGCGGACCATCGCGTCCCGGCCCCGCACCGGGGTGCCGCCGTGCAGGAACTGGTGGCCGATGCCCACCCGGTCGAGGTGCGCCTCGAGCAGCCGGGCCATGGCGACGTACTGGGTGAAGACCAGCGCCGCACCGCCCTCGGCCAGGATCGTGGTGAGCAGCTCGTCGAGCAGGTCGAGCTTGTGGGACCGGCCGGTCAGTCGCACCGCGCCGGACTGCTTGAGGAACTGGGCCGGGTGGTTGCAGATCTGCTTCAGCCCGGTGAGCAGGGCGAGCACCAGGCCGCGCCGGGTCTCCTCGTCGGCGCGCTCGATGCGCTCCATGGTGTCGCGCACGAACGCCTCGTACAGCACCACCTGCTCGCGGGTCAGCCCGAGCGGGTGGTCGGTCTCGGTCTTCGGCGGCAGCTCCGGTGCGATGCCCGGGTCCGACTTCTTGCGTCGCAGCACGAACGGGCCGACCAGGTCGGCGAACTGGCGCGTCTTCTCCTCGTGCACGCCCGACTCGATGGGCGCTGCCCAGACCTTGCGGAAGGCGTTGCGGCTGCCCAGCAGGCCCGGGATCGCCCAGTCGAGGATCGCCCAGAGCTCGCTCAGGTTGTTCTCGACCGGGGTGCCGGTGAGGGCAACGCGGGCCGTGCCGGGGATCGCACGCAGGGCACGTGCCGCCGCGGACGCGGCGTTCTTCACGTGCTGCGCCTCGTCGGCGACGACGAGACCCCACGTGACGTCGCGCAGCCGCGGTCCCGAGGCGTCGCGCGCGCCGTGGTCGGAGCGGAGCGTGCCGTACGTCGTCAGCACGAAGCCCTCGTCCACCCCCGCGAGCGAGCGGCCGCCGCCGTGGAAGCGGCGGACCGGGGTGCCGGGCGCGAACCGCTCGATCTCGGCCTCCCAGTTGCCGAGCAGCGACGCGGGGCAGACCACCAGCGTCGGGCCCGGCCGCTCGGGGAGGTGCTCGATCCGGTGCAGGTGCAGGGCGATGACGGTGATGGTCTTGCCCAGTCCCATGTCGTCGGCCAGGCAGCAGCCGAGCCCGAGCGTGGTGAGCTGGTCGAGCCAGGTCAGCCCGTGCCGCTGGTAGCCGCGCAGCGTCGCCCTCAGGGCGGCGGGCGCGTCGAGAGGGTCGCGGGTGGCGGCGCCCAGGAGGCGTTCGCGGACCTTCAGCAGGCTGGCCCCGACGATGACCTCCGCCTCGCCCTCCTCGACCTCGACGGTGCCCGTGAGGGCAGCCGCGACCGCCTGCACCGGGGTGATGGTGCGGATCAGCCGCTTCTTGGCCTTGCGGGCGACCTGGGGGTCGACGACGGTCCAGGCGCCGCGCAGCTTGAGGACCGGGCCGGCCGCGGTCGCCAGCTGGCGCATCTCGGCGTCGCTGAGGGGTTCGCCGTGCAGGGCGACCTGCCACGTGAAGGCGAACATCGCGTCCGGGCCGAACAGCCCCGTCATCAGCGGCCCCTCCTGCGCCCGCTCGTCGCGGTGCTCCAGCGCAGCGCGCGTCGTCAGGTCCCGGCCGAGGCTGCGCGGCCACAGCACGTCGACGCCGACCCGCCGCAGCGCGGCCACCCCGTCGTCGAGGAGCGAGACCAGCTCGTCGGTGTCGAGCGTGATCTCGTCCGGCACCCGCAGCTCGAGCAGCCGGTCGAGCACCGGCCAGGCGTGCGCGGCCGCCCGCAGGGCGATGGCGGCGTGGGTGCGGGCCCGGTCGCCGAAGCCGTGGTCCTCCGAGGTCCCGGTCCACAGCAGCGCCGCGTCGCACAGGTGCAGGGGGTCGAGCTCGTCGTGGACCTGCAGCACCAGCCGGACCGAGCCCGCGACCAGCTCCTCCTCGTCGGCCTCGACGCGCAGCGAGATCGTGACCAGGGCCGGCAGCCCCGCACCACCGTTGCCCGAGGCCCGCGGCCGGACGAGCTCCGCGTCGAGGCGACGCCGGAACGTGCTCGTCTGCGCTCCCGGCGTCCCTCGCGGGAGCGCGTCGACGACGGCTGCGACGAGGTCGCGCACCGCGGACTCGGCCGCGCCCGGTGGCCACGCGTCGGACGACGCCTCGGCAGCCAGGCGTCTGACCCGCTGGTCCTCGTCGGGATCGAGGGCCGACGGCAGCCAGCGGCCGTCGCCGGGCTCGAACCGGCCCGCGCCGACCAGTCGGAGCCCGAGGATGCCGGCCTCGGCGAGGAGCGCGACGGTGGGGTGCGGGCGTCCGCCCCGGCGGGCGCGCGCCAGCACGGGGAGCGCCTCACGGACGGGAAGCGAGACCGTCGTGAAGCCGTCCGAGAACTCCACCGAGGAGTCGCGCGGCGGGTCGGCGGCCCGAACCCGGGCGGGGCCCGTGACGGGGACGCCCCACGCGCTCACTGGCGGACTCACTCCTGCGACGGTAACCGGCGACGCCGACACACGTGGGTCACATTCCGCTGAGCGTGAAACTGGTTGCGCCGATGTCGGTGGACGTCCTTACTCTGGTCGGGTGACACAGGCTTCCACCAACCCTGCTCCCGAGTACCCCGACAACATCGACGGCGCGGTCCTCAAGATCGCCGGCGTCGTGGTGCTCGGCGCGATCATGACGATCCTCGACATCACGGTCGTCAACGTCGCCCTGCCGACGTTCCAGACCGCCTTCACCGGGATCGACGACCCGCTGCCGTACTCCACGGTGGCGTGGACCGTCACGGGCTACACCCTCGCCCTGGCGACGGTCATCCCGATGACCGGCTGGGCGGCCGACCGGTTCGGCACCAAGCGTCTCTACCTGGCGGCGATCGGCCTCTTCACGCTGGGTTCCGCGCTCTGCGCGGCGGCGCAGTCGATCGAGATGCTGATCACCTTCCGGGTCCTCCAGGGTCTCGGTGGCGGCATGCTCATGCCGCTCGGCATGACGATCATGACCCGGGCGGCCGGCCCGCACCGGATGGGTCGGCTGATGGCGGTCCTCGGCATCCCGATGCTGCTCGGCCCCATCATGGGTCCGATCCTCGGTGGCTGGCTGATCGAGCACGCCAGCTGGCACTGGATCTTCCTGATCAACCTGCCCCTCGGCGTCGGCGCGATGATCTACGCCTGGTTCATCCTCGAGAAGGACGCACCGCAGCCCTCCGAGTCCTTCGACTTCCTCGGCATGGCCCTGATGTCACCCGGTCTCGCCCTGTTCCTCTACGGCGTGTCCTCGATCCCCGGTGCCGCCAACGGCGACTACGGCTACACCCGCGTCTGGGTGACCGCCATCACCGGCGTGCTCCTGGTGGTCGCCTTCGTCTTCCACAGCTTCCGACCCGAGCACCCGCTGCTCGACCTGCGGTTGTTCAAGAACCGCAACCTCACGGTCTCGATCATCACGATGTTCATGTTCGTGGCAGCGTTCTTCGGCGGGCTCCTGCTGGTGCCGACCTACTTCCAGCAGGTCCGTGGCGAGTCGGCCCTGGTCGCCGGCCTGCTCGTGGCGCCGCAGGGCATCGGGGCGATGCTGACCATGCCGATCGCCGGCACGCTCAGCGACCGGCTGCCGGTCGGCCGGATCGTGCCCGTCGGGCTGGTGGTCATCGTCATCGGCTTCTTCGGCCTGACCCAGGTCACTGCGACCACGCCGTACCCCTTGCTGATCGCCGAGCTCTTCGTGCTCGGCCTCGGCATGGGCGCCTCGATGATGCCGCTGTTCACCTCGGCGCTGAAGACGCTCCGGGCCCCTGAGGTCGCGCGCGGCTCGACGCTGCTCAACATCAACCAGCAGATCGGCAGCTCGGTCGGCGTCGCGGTGATCTCGGTGATCCTCACCGCCCACCTCAACGCCTCCGACCTGGCCAAGCCCGCGATGGCGGCGACCCTCGACCCGACCCTGACCGACGCGGTCGGTGGCGCAGCCGCCGTGACGGCCGGTCTCGCCGAGGCGGCGGCCGCCTTCGCCGACACCTTCTGGGTGGCGTGGGTCCTCGTCGTGCTGACCCTGATCCCTGCGCTCTTCCTGCCGCGCAAGCGCGAGCAGCTGGCCATGGTCGACGAGCCGGCCGAAGGCGCCCCGCCGGTCATCATGCACTGACGCCGAGTCGGCGCATCTGCAGCCCGAGAACGACGCGAGTCGGCGCATCTGACGCTTGAATGCGCCCACTCGGCCGCTCAAGGTCGGCAGATGCGCCGACTCGACCCTGTGGCGGCCTGCAGATGCGCCGACTCGGCTAGCCAGTGGTGGCCAGGACGAGGGGACGTACGGCGGCAGCGCCGGCGGCCCGGAGGTCGCGCGCCGCGACGGTGAGGGTCCAGCCCGTGACGACCTGGTCGTCGACGAGCAGCACCTGGGCGCCCTCGATCGGTGGCGCGTCGGGTGCGGGGTGCCAGGCGTAGCGGCGACTCACCGCCACCACCCGCTGGGCGGAGTTGACCGCGCCGCGGCCGGGCGGCACCGACGGGTCGACGATCGCGAACGTGCCGACGACCGGCACCTGGAGGTAGCGGGCCAGGCCGGCGGCCAGGTCCTGCCCGAGCGTGGGCCGGGTGGCGGACTCCACCACCGCGATGGCGCTCACCGGAGGCCGCCAGTCGCCCAGCACCTCGAGCACGGCCTTCACCAGCGACACCGGGACCGGCCCGTCGTCGGTGCCCTCGCGGAACAGGTCGCGCAGGGCCTGGCCGTGGCCCAGGTCGGTGAGCCGCGCGACGGCGCGGCCCTCCTCGGCGGCCTCGGCGATCTTGCCCTTGAGGTCGAGCCCGATCGCGGCCAGGCCGGTGGGCCACATCTTGCGCGGCGCCACGACGACGCCCGGGCGGGCGAGCCTGCTCGGCGGCCGCACCGAGCGCCGCGTCGCTGACGGAGTCGGAGAAGACGACGCCCCCGCAGTTGTCGCACCTCCCGCACGGCCCGGGTTGCTCCCCGTCGACGACGTCGTCGAGCTGGGCCCGGAGGAAGGCCATCCGGCACTGGTCGGTGACCAGGTAGTCGAGCATCGCCTGCTGCTCGCGCTCGCGCGCCTCGGCGACGCGGGCGTAGCGGTCGGCGTCGTAGACCCACGGCTCGCCGGTCGCGGTCCACCCGCCCTGGACCCGACGGGCCGCTCCGTCGACGTCGAGGACCTTGAGCATCGTCTCGAGCCGGGTGCGGGACAGCTCGACGCGGGTCTCGAGCGCGGCCGTGCTCATCGGTCGCCCCTCCTCGGCCAGGACCTCGAGGGTCTGGCGGACGAGCTGCTCGCGCGGGAAGGCCAGGGACGCGAAGTAGGCCCAGATGTCGCGGTCCTCGGTGGCCGGCAGGAGCACCACCGACGCCTCGTCGATGCCGCGGCCCGCGCGGCCGACCTGCTGGTAGTAGGCGACCGGCGACTGCGGCGCCCCCAGGTTGACCACGAACCCGAGCGTCGCGTCGAAGCCCATGCCCAGGGCGCTCGTGGCCACCAACGCCTTGACCCGGCCGGCGGCGAGGTCGGCCTCGAGGGCCGACCGCTCGGTGGTGTCGGTCTGGCCGGAGTAGGCGTGCACGTCGTGGCCCCGCGAGCGCAGGTAGCCGGCGACCTCCTGGGTGGCCGCCACGGTGAGGCAGTAGACGATGCCTGATCCCGGCTGCTCGGCCAGGTGGTCGGCCAACCAGGCCAGGCGTTGCTCGGCGGTCTTCAGCCGGACCACCCCGAGGCGCAGCGACTCGCGGTCGAGCGAGCCGCGCAGCACGAGGACGTCGCTCTGCTCCTCCGTCGGGCCGAGCTGCTCGGCCACGTCGGCCGTCACCCGGGCGTTGGCCGTGGCGGTGGTCGCCAGGACGGGGACGCCGTCGGGCAGGTCGCCGAGCAGCGTGCGGATCCGCCGGTAGTCGGGCCGGAAGTCGTGTCCCCAGTCGGAGATGCAGTGGGCCTCGTCGACGACCAGCAGCCCACACGTGGCCGCGAGCTTCGGCAGCACCTCGTCGCGGAAACCCGGGTTGTTGAGCCGCTCGGGCGACACCAACAGCACGTCGACCTCGCCGGCGCGGATCTGGGCGTGGACCGGCTCCCACTGCTCCATGTTGGTGGAGTTGATGGTGACGGCACGGATGCCCGCCCGCTCGGCCGCCGCGATCTGGTTGCGCATCAGTGCCAGCAGCGGCGAGACGATGACGGTCGGGCCCGCGCCCTGCTCGCGGAGCAGCAGGGTGGCCACGAAGTAGACCGCGGACTTGCCCCAACCGGTGCGCTGCACGACCAGGGAGCGACGCTTGTCAACGGCCAGCGCAGAGATGGCCGCCCACTGGTCGTCGTAGAGGACGACATCGTCCCGGCCCACCAGTGCCCGCAGGTGGGCCTCGGCCCGATCACGGACGGTCGTCACGTCGGTCGTGGGGGCGGCGGGCATGCCGGCATGTCTACCAGCGGACACCGACGGGCTCGGGGTTGACGATCGACCGTCATAGTGTACTCAATTGATAGACTTACGCACTCGGACGTCAGGAGCCCCCTGTGGCCCATCGCGGCTCGAGCCCTCGCCGGGTCGCCACCGCCTCGGCGGTCGGCGCCACCATCGAGTGGTACGACTTCTTCCGGACCCGCGGCCGGGACCGCGAGGTCGACCAGACGAGCGTCGAGCCCGAGCGGGTGCTGGTGGACGCCTAGCTTCGGCGTCGTTCCTGGCCGTTCGTGTGGGTTGCAACCCACACGAACGTCCGGGATACCCGGTCGACCGGGTATCCCGCCCGGGCAACGAGCTACCAGATCCGGACGCGCTCCTCGGGGTCGACCCAGAGCGCGTCGGAGTCGGTGGTCTCGAACGCCGTGTGGAACTCGTCGAGGTTCCGCACGATGTTCGCCCGGAACTCCGGCGGGCTGTGCGGGTCGATGGTGAGGTACTGCAGCGCGGTCTCCTCGCGACGCTTGGTGCGCCAGCAGTAGGCCCAGTTCATGAAGAGCCGTCGGCTGTCGTCGGGCGTCACCTGCTCGCCGGCCGCCTCCTTGGCGATCGCGTAGGCCTGGTGGGCGATGGTCAGGCCGCCGAGGTCGCCGATGTTCTCGCCGACGGTCAGCGCGCCGTTGACGTGCTCGCCGGGCAGATCGCGCGGCTCGAACCCGTCGTACTGCTCGATGAGGGCCGTGGACTTCTTCTCGAAGGCCGCCTTGTCGTCGGCGGTCCACCAGTCGTTGAGGTTGCCCAGCCCGTCGTACTGCGCGCCCTGGTCGTCGAAGCCGTGCCCGACCTCGTGGCCGATCACCGCACCGATGCCGCCGTAGTTCTCGGCCGGGTCGGCGTCCGCGGAGAAGAACGGCCGCTGGAGGATGCCGGCCGGGAAGCAGATCTCGTTCGTCCCGGGGTTGTAGTAGGCGTTGACGGTCTGCGGCAGCATCAGCCACTCGTCCTTGTCGACCGGCGCGCCGACCTTGGCCAGCTGACGCGCGGTCTCGAACGACGAGGACGCGGCCACGTTGCCGACCAGGTCGTCGCGGTAGAACTTCAGGGTCGAGTAGTCGCGCCACTTCAGGGGGTAGCCGATCTTCGGCATGAAGGTGTCGAGCTTCTCGAACGCCCGCAGCTTGGTCTCCTCGCCCATCCAGTCCAGGGCGGTGATCGAGCGGCGGTAGGCCTCGATCAGGTTCGCGACCAGGTCGTCCATCATCGCCTTGGAGCGTGGCGGGAAGTGCCGCGCGGCGTACTCGCGGCCGACGGCCTCGCCGATCGCGCCCTCGACCAACGCGACGCCGCGCTTCCAACGGGCCCGCAGCTCCGGCGTACCGCCCAGGGTGCGGCCGTAGAAGTCGAAGTTCTCCTCGACGAACGCGCTGGAGAGGTACGGGGCGGCGGCGCGGACGACCTTGGCGGCCATCCAGGTGCGCCAGTCCTCGATGGGCGTCTCGGTGAGCACGACCGAGAGGTGCTCGAGGTACGACGGCTGCCGGACGCACACCTCGGCCAGGGTGCCGGGGCTGCCGCCGAGGTTGCGGATCCAGCCGTCCCAGTCGAAGGCGGGGCAGAGGTCCTTGAGCTCGGCCAGCGTCTTCAGGTTGTAGGTCTTGATGACGTCGCGGGTCGCGGCCCGCTCCCAGTGGCCCTCGGCGAGCCGCGTCTCGACGCGCAGCACGGTCGCGGCGGCGGCGGCCGGGTCGTCGTGGCCGACGAGCCCGAACATCCGCTCCAGGTGCTCGACGTACTTCTCGCGCTTCTCGGCGAACTTGTCGTCGCGGTAGTAGGTCTCGTCCGGGAGCCCGAGGCCGCCCTGGCGGACGTAGACGATGTTGCGCTCGGCGTCGCGGTCGTCGTTGTCCACGTACGACGCGAACAGGCCGCCGCCGCCGTTCTTCTCGAAGTCACCCAGGAACGCCGCCAGGTCGCGGACGTCGCGCAGGTCGGCCGCGGCTTCGAGCACTGGCGCGATCGGCTTCGAGCCCTTGGCCTCGACCGACTCCTCGTCCATGAACGACGCGTAGAGGTCGGCGATCTTCATCGAGTCCCCCGGCGGATGACCAGCGTCACCACCCTGGGCCGCGAGCTCCTCGATGATCGCGTGCACGTGCTGCTCGGCCTGGTCGGCCAGCTGCACGAACGGCCCCCAGCTCGAGCGGTCGGCGGGGATGTCCTCCTCGTCGAGCCACCGTCCGTTGACGTGGCCGAAGAGGTCGTCCTGGGGCCGGATGTCGGGGTCCATGCCCGGGCGGGCGTCGTCGAGGATGCTCACGGTGGCCGAGGATACTGCCCGGCTGAGGGGGCGCTCCGTTCGGCCGCGCCCCGTGCCGGCCCGGCCCCTCCGCGGATCTGGCACCAGCAGGTCTTCGCCGGGCTGACCCTCGAGGCCGACCCGGCGAAGTGGAACGGCGACAAGGCCGTGACGGTCGAGTTCAAGGTCACCGACGCCGGCGACGCCGTGAAGGGTGCGGTGGTCAAGGCCAAGGGCGAGAAGTGCGAGACCAACAAGAAGGGCGTCTGCTCGATCAGCTTCGCCAAGATGGGCAAGGACAAGTTCAACGCGGTGGCGAAGGCCAAGGACTACGCCGACGGGAGCCTGCGCCTCAAGGTGTCCTGAGGACGCTGGCTCAGCGGACCCGCACGACCGACTTGCCGAGGGTGCGCCGGTCGTCCATGTCCTGGAGGGCCTGCCCGAAGCCGTCCAGGTCGTACGTCGCCCCGACCGGCGGGTCGATCGCGCCCGAGATCATCAGGGGCTGCAGGTCGGCCCACTGCTCCTGCATGTAGCCCGGCCGGGCCAGGGCGTAGGCGCCCCAGCCGACCCCGCGCACGTCGACGTTGTTCAGCAGCAGCCGGTTGACCTTGACCTCCGGGATGCCCTGACCGGCGGCGAAGCCGACGACCATCAGCCGCCCCTGGGTCGCGAGGACGCGCAGCGAGTCGGTGAACGCCGGCCCGCCGACCACGTCGACCACGACGTCCACACCGCGTCCGTCGGTCAGCCCGGTGACGGCGTCGCGGAACCCGTCGAGCAGCACCACGTCGGCCGCACCGACGCCGCGGGCGAGGTCGGCCTTCTCCTCGGTCGACACGACGGCGATCACCCGGGCGCCGAGCCCCTTCGCGACCTGGATGGTCGCCGTACCGACACCGCCGGCGGCGCCGTGCACCAGCACCGTCTCGCCCTCCCGGAGACCGGCTCGCTCGACGAGGGTGAAGTGCGCGGTCAGGTAGTTCATCGGGAGGGCAGCGCCCTGGTCGAACGTCAGGCTGTCGGGCAACGCGAACACGGAGACCGCGGGGACGGCAGCCCGTTCGCCGGCGCCGCCGTACGGCAGCACGCCCACGACCCGCTGCCCCGGCTCGAAGCCCGGCCCGCTCACGACGGTGCCGGCCACGTCCACGCCGAGGGTGAACGGTGGGTCGGGTTTCATCTGGTACTGCCCCTTGCTCAGCAGCAGGTCCGGGAACGAGACCCCCACCGCGTGCACGTCGACCAGGACGTCGTGCTGGCCGGGGATCGGGTCGTCGACCTCCCGGACGACGACGTCGGCGGGACCGGTGGGCGTGACGACCTGGGCAGCGCGCATGCCCCGATCATGCCCGCCCGCAGCCCGATGTCGGTCTGCCCGACCACCAGACTCAGCCGGGGTTGACGATCGCGTTGGCCTCGAAGTGCATCGGGTCGGTGTAGCGCCAGCGACCGCCCCACGTGAAGCCCCACGACTCGAAGATCGAGACGACGGTGCGGTCCATCTCGCCGACGGTGCCGCGCTGGTTGCCGGGCACGTTGAGGTCGAGGGCCAGGCCGAAGGAGTGGTTGGAGAGCTGGGTGGTGCCCGCGATGAACCGAGGGTAGTAGCAGCCGGCGTACTCGCCGGGGTGGATCTCGTCGGCCAGCCCGCGCTCGACGACCTCGCGCAGCGCCGCCTCGAGCTGGGGGAAGATCGCGTTGTTGCAGGTGACCTGACCGAGGATCGGGACGGTCCGGGTGCTGATGTGGGCGCGGACCCACGAGGCCTCCGGCGTGATCAGGTAGCCGCCCGGCCGCACGGTGTAGTTGAAGATGCCCACGGCCTGGCCGACCGACCCGACGAGGTACGCCGTCTGCTGAACGGAGATGTCGAGGTCGGGGCCGAGGAGCTGGACGGACGCCTGGTCGCCGGCGATCCGCTCGACCGGCTTGCGGACCGACTGGGGTGCGCGGCGGGGGTACGTCGCGACGAGGAGTGCGTTGTCGGTCTTCATGCCCAGCGCCTCACCCACGTCGGCGTTGACGACCGCGTCGACGCGCGGGATCTGGGGGGCGTACGCGCCGATGGCCACCGTCGGCGCGTCGAGGCCGCTGCCCAGGCGGAGGGAGCCCTTCTTGCCCGGAACCCGCTTCTTCAGGTCGGGCACCAGCGCGAGCTGACCCGCCGCCACCCGGTCCCACTCCTCCTGGAGCTCGGCGCTCTCGGCCGGCGTGTAGTTGCGGTAGGTGGCTGGGTCGACGGCCGCGAGGTTGATCGCGCGGTTCTCGATGCTCACCTGGGCCATCGACAGCCGCTCGACGCTGCGGACCCCGTCAAGAGAGCGGATCCGGTCGACCATGTCGTCGGTGAGGGTGTCCTTGCTGAAGACCAGGATGTCGGCGTAGCGCAGCGCCCCTCGGCGTGGCCCGATGCCGTCGGTCGGGTCCGCGGCCGGCGTGGACTCGCTCGCCTGGGAGGCGGTGGGGGTCGGCGTCGGACGCGGTTCCGGCGGACCGGCGTCGGAGTCGTCGTCGCCGCACGCGGCCAACCCGGACGCGAGCAGGACGACGACGGCCGCCACCGCTGCCCGCCGCGCTCCCCCGTTCACCGGTCCAGGGTAGGTGGCCCCTCCCCACCGATTCGTCTGTGATCGGCCCGCTCGGAGGTCCGGCTAGACCGCTGACGAATCGGAGGCGGCGTCCTTCAGCGAGGCAGGGATGGTGAACCAGGAGACGACGCCGCCGAGGACCAGCAGGACGGCGCAGATCAGGATGGCCGAGCGGAACGCGCTGTCGAAGACGGCCGGGTCGGTGTAGTCGTCGCCACCGAGCCCGACGACCACCGGAAGCGCGGCGATGGCCAGCAGCGAACCCGCACGCGCCACCGCGTTGTTGATGCCGCTGGCGACACCGGCGTTCTCGTCGGGAGCCGCGGCGAGCACGGTCGCGGTGAGGGGCGCGACCATCAGCGCGAGGCCGAGGCCGAAGACGGTCAGACCGGGGAGGACGTCGCGCCAGTAGTTCACGTCCTCGCCCACACCGAGGAGCATCACGGTGCCCACGCCCATCACGATGGGACCGACCGTCATCGGGATCCGCGGGCCGATGCGCTGGGCCAGCGCTCCGCCCCGGGAGGCGAGCAGCACCATGCAGATCGTGATCGGCAGGGTGGCCAGCCCCGCCTCGAGGGCGCCGTAGCCGGAGACGGTCTGGAGCTGGAGCACCAGGAAGAACAGCACGGCCCCGAGGGCGGCGTACACCAGCAAGGTCATGGAGTTGGCCGCGCTGAACGTGCGGTCGCGGAACAGGCCCACGGGCATCATGGGGTGACGACCTCGCCGTTCCACGCCCAGGAAGGCGACGGCGGTGACCACGCCGATGACGCCGGCCAGCGCGGCGTACGAGTGTCCCCACTCGATGAGGCCGTAGGTGATGCCGCCCAGCGCGACGGCCGCCAGGATCGCGCCGCCGACGTCGAAGTGCGCGGGCGCGTCGGGGTCGCGGGTCTCGGGCACCCAGCGCTGCGCGATCACCACGGTCAGCGCGGCGAGGGGCAGGTTGATCAGGAAGATCCAGCGCCAGGAGGCGTACTGCACCAGGGCACCGCCCACGAACGGCCCGATCGCCGCCGCGACGCTGCCGAGCCCCGACCAGGAGCCGATGGCACGGGCCCGGCTCTCGGGCTCGAACGCGCCCTGGATCATGGC
Organism: uncultured Actinomycetota bacterium; assembly: GCA_963708915.1. Classification (GTDB taxonomy): domain Bacteria; phylum Actinomycetota; class Actinomycetes; order Propionibacteriales; family Nocardioidaceae; genus Nocardioides. The sequence continues at coordinate 1,657,908 of CAVPUJ010000001.1, read as the reverse complement.
CAGGCTGCCGGGCGTCAGCATCGCGGCGCCGATGCCCTGCAGGATCCTGGCGAGGATCAGAACCGTGGCGCTGGGGGCGATCCCGCACAGCAGCGACGCGAGCGCGAACCAGATGGTGCCCACCACGAAGATGCGCCGGCGTCCGTAGCGGTCGCCGAGCGAGCCGCCCAGCAGGATCAGCGCCGACATGGTCAGCAGGTAGCCGTTGCTGATCCACTGCAGCTGGGGCAGGGTCGCGTCGAGGTCCCGACCGATGGTGCGCAGGGCGACGTTGACGACCGTGCCGTCGAGCAGCGTCAGCCCCGAGCCGAGGACCGCCGCCGCCACGACCGCGCGCCCGGTCCTGCTGCCGTACGCGACCTGGCCGCTGGTGGAGCTCACGGGTGGCCAACGTCGCGGGCCGCCGGACTCTTCCCCGAGGTCGGTTCGGCGGCACTACCGTGAGCCCATGGCCCTCCTGCACGACGCCACGATCACGCCCGGCAAGCGTGAGCTGATCAAGGGCTGGCTGCCGACTCGCGCGTGGTTCGACGGCGACCTGGACGGCCGCAAGCCCGTCGCCTCCTTCCGTTTCGACGACCCGGCCGGCGAGGTCGGCGTCGAGTGCTTCCTGATGGGCGCGGCCGAGGGCTCCGCGGCCTCGACGCTGCTGGTGCCCATGAGCTACCGCGGCGCGCCGCTCGACGAGGCCGAGGAGCACCTGATCGGCACCACCCAGCACTCGGTCCTCGGACCGCGGTGGGTCTACGACGGCTGCGGCGACCCGGTCGCCGTCTCCGCGATCCTCGCCGCGATCCTCACCGGCGGCCACGAGGCCGCGCTGACCATCGAGCAGGACGGCCGGCTGGTGACGCTCGACCCGACGTGCCGGGTGAGCGGGAGCGGTACGGCGTCCGAGACCCCGGCCGTGGACACCGTCAGCGTGCTCGACGCGGGGGACCCCACCGTGACCCGCGCCGGGGACCTCGAGCTGGTGCTCGCGCGAGTCGTCGGCCCAGGACAGCCGGCCGTCGACGGCGAGCAGACCCTCACCGCCCGGTGGGGTGGGCACGACCCGGTGGTGCTGGCCGCCGCGCGTCGAGCCGTGGAGTAGGCCATGGCCCGCTGGGAGCCCGGTGCGGACGGCAGGTTGCGGGAAGCAGCGCTGGCCCTGTTCCTCGAGCGCGGCTACGAGCAGACCACCGTCGCCGAGATCGCGCAGCGGGCGGGCGTCACCGCCCGCACGTACTTCCGGCACTTCGCCGACAAGCGCGAGGTGCTGTTCTCCGGCACGGAGGAGGTACGCGCCGGCGTGGACGATGCGATGGCCGGCGCGCCCGCTGACGCCACGCCCGTCGAGGTGGCCGGTCTGGCCCTCGACGCCGCTGCCGAGGCGATCGGTCATCGCCGCGACTTCTACCGCCAGCGGCAGGTGGTCGTCGACGCCAACGTCGAGCTGCAGGAACGCGAGCTGATGAAGCTGGCCGGGCTCGTCGACGTCCTCGCCGCCGGTCTCCGGGCGCGCGACGTGCCCGGCGTCGAGGCCCGGTTGGTGGCGGAGGTGGCGATCACCGTGCTCGGGGTGGGGTTCCACCGCTGGGTCGCCTCGGACGACGACACCGACGACCTCGGGGCGACCCTGCGCGACGTCTTCGGCGAGCTGCTCGCCCTCCGGCCCGGCCCGGCATGACGCCCGACCAACGGCTGGCCCCCAGCGCAGACGAGGTCCGTGCTCTCCAGGCCATCGACGAGGCAGCCATCGTGGCCGAGCTGCAGGAGCTCGTCGCCATCCCCAGCGTGTCCGGCTCCCCCGCCGAGATCGACATCCAACACGTCCTGGCCGAGCGGCTCCTCGATGCGGACCTCGACGTCGACCTCTGGGCTCTCGACCTGCCTCGGCTGCAGGCGCGCCCGGACTTCCCCGGCTGCGAGGTGGAGCGCTCCGAGGCGTGGGGGCTGGTGGCCAGCACGGGCGACGGCGTGCCCGCGCTCGCACTCCAGGCGCACGTCGACGTCGTCCCACCCGGCAGCCTGCGCGGCTGGCCCACGGACCCCTTTCGGGCGCAGGTCATCGGGGGCAGCGTCCGAGGCCGAGGTACGTGCGACATGAAGGCGGGCCTGGTGGCCAACCTCGCGGCGATCCGGGCGGTCCGCGCGACGGGTATCCGACTCGAGCGACCCGCTGCTCTGCACTTCGTGATCGGTGAGGAGGACGGCGGCCTCGGAGCCTTTGCCACCCTCGACCGCGGCCACCACGCCGACGCCTGTGTCATCACCGAGCCGACGTCCGGCACCCTCGTGACGGCGAATGCCGGGGCGCTGACGTTCGAGCTCACGGTGGTGGGCGCCGCCACCCACGCCAGCACGGCGTACGCCGGAGAGAGCGCGCTGCGGCACTTCGTGCCCTTGCTGGCGGCGATCGAGGGGCTCGAGCGCCGACGCAACCGGGCCGTGGACAGGCTGATGGGCGAGTACCCCGTGGCGTACCCGATCTCGGTCGGCAAGGTGGTGGCCGGCGACTGGGCCAGCACCGTGCCGGACCTCCTGGTCGCCGAGGGCAGGCTGGGCGTCTGCCTCGACGAGGACCCGGCGGACGCACGAGCCGCCCTCGAGGAGGCCGTGGCCGACGCCGCGTCCCGGGTGGCCTGGCTGCGCCGGCACCCGCCGAGGGTCCGGTGGACCGGCGGCCAGTTCGCCAGTGGGCGTCTGGTCGACGGGGCTCCCCTGCTGGGGCTGATGGAGGAGTCGGTCGGCGCCGTCGACCCGCTGCGCACCCTGGAGCCCCGGGGGGTTCCCTACGGCAGCGACCTGCGCCTGTACGCGCACGCCGGGATCCCGACCCTCCACTACGGCCCGGGTGATGTCCGGGTCGCCCACTCACCGCACGAGCAGGTGCCGATCGACGAGATCGTCACGGTCGCCCAGGTGCTGACCCTCGCGCTGATCCGGGCGTGCGGCGGGTCGACGTCACGGAGCTAGCCCAGGGTGGCCAGCTGCCCGGCGAGCTCCGCCAGCTCGGCCGCGCCCGGGACGCCACGCGTCGCCAGCTCGGCGGCGCGCGCCTGGACGTCGTACGCGCCGGTCGGAGGGCCGTCGACCCCGTAGCCCTCGGTCAGCTGGGCGAGGTCGGCCACGGCCGTCGCCAGTGCCAGGGAGTCCGACATCGGGGCTTCGGGGTCTGCCGCGAGCACCGGGGCGCCGGCGGAGGCGGGCGCGTTCGTGCCAGGCGTCTTCCAGAGCACCTGGGCGGTGCCGATCTGCGTGCCCGGGGCGACGCCGGGGGCCGGCCACACCTCGTACAGGGCGCTGGCGTGGTGCCCGGCGCCGAGCTCGCCGGCGTCGGCGGACAGGTCGGCGAAGGAGTGGTCGTCCATGGCGCGGTTCTCGTAGCCGACGAGACGGTAGGACGAGACGAGCTCGGGATCGAAGGACACCTGCGTACGCGCGTCGTCGGCGACCGGGGCGAGCAGGCTGGTGAGCTCGTCGACGTAGAGGTCCTGCGCCTCCTCGTAGGTGTCGACGTAGCGGTAGAAGCCGTCGCCCTGGTCCGCGAGCTGCTCCATCAGGTGGTCGTTGTAGCTGCCCATCCCGTAGCCGACGGTGACGAGGTGGATGCCCTCGCGACCGGCCTCCGCGATGCTGGCGGTGATGCCCTCGGGGCCGGTCATCCCGACGTTGGCCACGCCGTCGGAGCAGAGCACCACGACGTTGATGCCTCCGGGACGGTACGCCGACCGGGCCTGCTCGTAGCCCAGCGAGAGACCGTCGGCCAGGTTGGTGCTGCCGCGCGGGTAGAGGTCGTCGACCGAGGCCAGCACGCGCTCGTCCTCGGAGACCGGGGTCGGCGGGAGCAGCAGCTCGACCTGGTCGTCGAAGCTGACGACCGAGACGGTGTCGTCGGGCCGCAGCGACCCGGCCAGCAACGCCAGGGAGTCCTTCACCAGGCCGATGCGGTTGCCCTCGCCCATGCTGCCCGAGCGGTCCACCACCAGGGTCAGGTTGACCGACGGACGCTCCTCGGCCGCGACCTCGCGCGCGGTGACAGCCACCCGGACCAGCTGGGAGCCGTCGGCCCCCGGCCGGACGCCCGACTCGGTGCGGACGGCGAGGTCGGCCTCGGTCGGTGCCGGGTCGCCGTACGTGAAGGCGTTGACCCACTCCTCCGCGCGCACCGACTCCGCCGGCGGGCGGGTGCCCTGGGCGACGTACGCCTGCGCGATCCGGTAGGAGCCGTTGTCGACGTCGAGGGCGAACGTCGACAGCGGGTCGCTGGCGGTGTCGACGTAGCCGCTGACCCCCTCGTCATCGAACGTGCCGCCGTCCGCGGCCTGCGGCGGCGGGGCGCCCTGGTCATAGGTGCTGCTCGGCTCACCGGCGACCTGGTCACTGTCACCGCCACAGGCGGTGAGGCCTGTGGCGAGGACGGCGAGCAGGACCATCGGGGCTGCGGTTCGGATGCGTGTCGAGTGAGTGGTCATGGCCGGTGCGACGGGGCTTTGCCGAGGCGCGTTCCGTGATCGCGGCCCCGCGACCCGATCGTGACCTGACCGTCACGCCCACGTGACGGGGGCGGACCTCCAGAGGTCGACGGGGTCGAGCTCGTCGGAGCGGTTCCACAGGGTCAGGTAGACCGACACGGCCGGACCCTCGAGGCGGACGTCGCAGCGGTCGGCGACCTCGTCGCTGGGGACCACCGTGACGACGGCCGGCGCCGCGCCGACCTCGACCAGCCAGCCGGTCGGCGACTCCTCGGCGACCACCCCGACCACCAGCGGGGACTCGCTGCGCAGGCGGCTCTTGTTGCGCGTCATGAAGCCGGCCAGCAGCTCGTCCACGCCGTCGACGGCGACGGCCGGGTCGATCGCGGTGTCGGCGGCCGTCGGGTAGCGGCCGAGGGCGGCGGCCAGCGCGTCGACGGAGTGGATCGTGGTCTCGTGGCACTGCCGCCTGGCCCAGAACGCCCGCGGGCCGGGAGCGTCGTTGAGGAACACGACCGTCGGCACGTCGTCGGGGGCCGACGTGATCGCGGCGACCAGGTCGATGGCGCCGTCGCGGAGCCAGTCGACCGGGCTCGGCGCCCGCCGGCCGGCCCGCTCCGTCGCGTCGATCTCCACGGTGCGGCCGCGGAGGTTGGCGGTCGCCCAGCGGTGCACCATCCCCTGGTGCCCGATCAGGCGGCGTACGGTCCAGTCGGGGCAGGTCGGCACCGGGACGTCGAGCCCGGCCTCCTGCGCGTACCGCGCGAACGCCGAGACCGCGTCGCGCAGGGCGGCGAGGTGCTGGTCTGGCGTCAGCGTGGTGGGCACGCCGCGAAGGGTCTCACGGCACGTGCCTCCGGGGCCTGCCGTTATCGGCGCCGAGGCTCAGCTCGTGAGGGGACCGGAGTCCGGGGCGTAGTCGGAGGTCGTGCAGACCTGGGTCTTCAGCGGGAGCCGCCAGGTGTGCTTGAGGCTGGGCACGCGCAGGGTGACCAGCGTCGCGGTGGCTTCCTGGCAGTCGTCGGCGGGCACCGGACCCGGGTCCGCCCAGTGGATGACGGTCGTGGCCGTCTCACCGGGCGCCAGGGTCACGGCACCACTGCCGGCGCTGAGGGCGCCCTTGACCCCCAGGGCCCCGGACCAGTCCCGGAACCCGGCCTTGGTGGCCGTCCCGGCCGAGCACGCGTCGTCACCGACGTTGGTCAGGCGGACGGTGAGGTAGCGGTTGCCGGCGGCACCCTCGAGACGTCCCTTGACGACGTACAGGTTGTCGGCGCTGCACACGTCGGCGGCCGACGCCGGGGGCAGCACGGCGACGAAGGTGCCGGCGATCGCCAGGCCGGCCGCCAGGGCTGCGAGCAGGCGCGGTCCGTGCGAGGTGGATGAGTCCATGGTCGTGCCTCCGATTCAGCGGGTCCCAGAACAGGGGCCCTTCCAGTGTGACGCCGGTTCGGGTGCTCCGGTTGCCTCGGTCGTCGCGGGTGCGGGAGATTGGCCGGATGAGCGACCAGAAACGCGACCTCCCCTTCGGCATCGACTTCGGCGGCTCGGGCATCAAGGGAGCGCCCGTGGACCTCGAGAAGGGCGACTTCGCCGCCGAGCGGGTCCGGATCAAGACCCCCAAGCCCTCGACGCCCGAGGCGGTGGCCGGGGTGTTCGCCGAGCTGCTGGCGAGCTTCGACGACTCCAGCGGGTCGGTCGGCGTGACCGTGCCCGCGGTGGTCCGGCACGGCGTCGTCAGCTCGGCCGCCAACATCGACGCGAGCTGGATCGGTACCGACGCCGACGCCCTGTTCACCAAGGCGACCGGGCGCGACGTGCACGTCGTCAACGACGCCGACGCCGCGGGGCTGGCCGAGGTGAGGTACGGCGCGGCGATGGGCCGCGGTGGGCTGGTCATCGTGACCACGCTGGGCACGGGCATCGGGTCGGCGATCCTGTACGACGGGGTGCTGGTGCCGAACTCCGAGCTCGGCCACCTCGAGATCGACGGGCACGATGCGGAGGACCGCGCCGCCAGCTCGGTCAAGGAGCTGGAGGGGTTGACCTACCCGGAGTGGGCGCAGCGGCTCACGGTCTACTACCGGACGCTGGAGAAGCTGTTCTCCCCCGACCTGTTCGTGGTCGGGGGCGGCGTCAGCAAGGACGCCGACGAGTTCCTGCACCTGATCGGCATCGAGACCGAGATCGTGCCGGCCAAGCTGGAGAACCGGGCCGGCATCGTCGGCGCGGCGCTGTGGGCCTCGGAGGCCGGCGACGAGCACTAGACGGAGCCCATCGACGGGCCCATCGACGGGGCTACTCCGCCGCCAGCGCCTTCTCGACCTCGGGGGTGATCTCCTCGGGCGTGGTCGTCGGCCCGAAGCGGTCGAGCACGTTGCCGTCGCGGTCGAGCAGGAACTTGGTGAAGTTCCAGTCGATGTCGGCGCCCCTGGGCCCGGCCTTCTCGCTCTTGAGCCACGTGTAGAGCGGGTGCTCGTCGTCCCCGTTGACCTCGACCTTGGTGAACATCGGGAACGTCACGCCGTACGACGACTCGCAGAACGCGGCGATCTCCTGCTCCGAGCCAGGCTCCTGGTTGCCGAACTGGTCGCACGGGAACCCGAGCACGACCAGCCCGTCGGCCTGACGCCGGTCGTACAGCTCCTGCAGGCCGGCGTACTGCGGGGTCATCCCGCACTGGCTGGCCGTGTTGACGACCAGCACGACCTTCCCGTCGTAGGACGAGAGGTCGACGTCGTCGCCGTCGATGCCGGTCGCGGTGAAGTTCCCGAGAGTCGTGGTCACGCCGTCGAGTCTGCCACCCGCTCGGTCGACCGCCCCCGGATGGCCGCGGCCACGGCCTTGGGCACCGCCGGGTTGAAGACGCTGGGGATGATGAAGTTGGGGTTGATCTCCTCGTCGCTCACCACGTGCGCGATCGCGTCGGCGGCACTCAGCAGCATGTCGAGGGTGATCTCCTTGGCGCGGGCGTCGAGCAGGCCGCGGAAGACGCCGGGGAAGGCCAGCACGTTGTTGATCTGGTTGGGGTAGTCGGAGCGTCCGCTCGCGACCACGGCGGCGTACTTGTCGGCCTCGGCGGGGTCGACCTCGGGGTCGGGGTTGGCCAGGGCGAAGACGACCGCGTCAGGTGCCATGTCCGTGATCCACAGCGGGTCGAGCACGTTGGGAGCACTGACCCCGACGAAGACGTCGGCGCCCCGGAGCCCGTCGTGCAGGTCGCCGCGGACCTTGCGGGGGTTCGTACGCGCGGCGAGGCTCGCCTTGCTGTCCGGCAGGCCGGCGTCGTCGGAGGAGAGGCAGCCCTCGCGGTCCCAGACCACGATGTCGGTGATCCCGGCGGCCAGCATCAACGTGACGATCGCCGTGCCCGCGGCGCCCGCGCCGGCGACGACGACCCGGACGTCGGCGATCTTCTTGTCGACCACGCGCAGGGCGTTGGTCAGGGCCGCCATCACCACGATCGCCGTGCCGTGCTGGTCGTCGTGGAAGACCGGGATGTCGAGGCTGGCCCGGAGCCGGGCCTCGATCTCGAAACAGCGGGGGGCGGCGATGTCCTCGAGGTTGATGCCCCCGAAGCCCGGCGCGATCATCTCGACGGCCTTGACGATCTCGTCGGTGTCCTGGCTGGCCAGGCAGATCGGCCACGCGTCGATGTTGGCGAACCTCTTGAACAGCGCCGCCTTGCCCTCCATGACCGGCAACGCCGCGCCCGGACCGATGTTGCCGAGGCCGAGCACCGCGGACCCGTCGGTCACGACGGCGACGGTGTTGCCCTTGATCGTCAGACGCGAGATGTCCTCGGGGTGCTCGGCCAGGGCCATGCTCACCCGTCCGACGCCCGGGGTGTACGCCATCGACAGGTCGTCGCGCGTACGGAGCGGCACCTTGGAGGTGACCTCGATCTTGCCGCCGAGGTGCAGCAGGAACGTCCGGTCGCTGACCTTGTAGACCTCGACGTCCTCGATCTCGCGCACGCACTCGACGAGGCGTTCGGAGTGCGTGGCGTCGGCGGCGCTGCACGTCACGTCCACGACGAGCCGGTCGTGGCTGGAGTCGGCGACGTCGATCGCCGTGACGATCCCGCCCTCGCGCGCGATCGCCGTGGCGACCCTGCCCACCACGCCGTGGTCCGGGGCGGTGTGCAGCCGCATGGTGATCGAGTACGACGAGGCGGTGGCCGACATGCCGCCACCCTGTCCCGGTTCGTCGGTTACGAGCAAGTAGGGGTGCCCTCGGCCATCGCGATCCGGTGGTCGCGCTCGTCGAGTCGCTGGTCGAGGGTGGGGCCGGGAGGTACGAGCTCGGGGCACGTTCCGGCGTCCCCTCGGACCGGGAAGAGCGTCAGCCGATGATCGGCCCGCGGGCACGGGCGGGGGAGCCGACGGGGACGGGGTTCGCGTACCCGGCCAGGGTGACGACCACCTGGCGCTCCCCGATGTCGAGCACGACCTCGGCGTCGTCGGCCGACAGGATCGTGCCGACGGCCTCGTAGGCGTCGTCGGGCTGGCGCGCGAGCGAGCCGGGCTCGTCGGGGTCGACCGGCTCGAGGGGACTGTTGGCGCGGATCAGCACGGTGGGGCGTCGGCGGCCGACCCGGACCCACCACAGTCCCACCGCCAGCACGAGGGCCTCGGCGACGGCCACCATGACGTACGGCGCCTTGCTGCGGATCTCGCCGTCGACCCGGTGGGCCTGGGGACGGTCCTCCAGCACCCGCACCCCGATCTCCTTGCTCGCGGCGGCCTTCTCGTACGTCGCCCGGTCGACCTCGGCGGAGTAGCTGTCCTGGTCGGGGTCGATCTCCTCCGGCAGCCGGAACGCGACGAGGTAGGCGTCCCCGTTCGTCGTGGTCTGGAGGACCGTGGCGCTCACGTCGACCCCGGAGCGCTCGATGCGAGCGCGGGTGACCAACGTCGTGACGAGCGGGAAGGTGAGGAGGACCATCATCACCACGACGAAGATCAGCCGTCGGGTGCGCGCGGTCCACGGGAAGCCGCCCATCAGAAGCCGCACACCTCGGCGGCGTAGGAGAACGCCTCGTCGGTGACCTCGGGGCTCATCGCGATCCGGACCTGCGCCGGCTCGCCGTCGATCGTCACGTTGACGAAGAACGTCGTCCCGCCCGTCGCCGAGCCGAACGCGTGGATGTCGCAGCGCGCGGGCTGGGCCGGCAGCTCGATGGTCGTGTCCGGTCCCGTCCCGCTGACCAACTCGTCGACCTTCCAGAAGTCGCCGTCGGCCGACGTGTACAGCGGGGTGCCCGTGACGGTGTCGATCGTGAAGGACCCTTTCCGGCCGGTCGGGTGCGCGGTCAGCCGGAACAGCGCGACCGCGTCCGCCCCCGAGCCCTCGATGCGCATGTCCGGCGACCACTCCAGCGCCGCGACCCGCTCGATCGCGCGCTCGGCGCAGCGCTCCTTCGACCACCGGCCCACGACCTGGGTCTCGTCGTCGACCGGGATCTCGACGCTCTCGCCCCCGTAGGAGACGGTCACCGTCGCGCCCGCCTCCTCACCGCCGCACGTGGGCTCGATCAGGTCCAGGGGGTAGCCGCGATAGGACCCAGACGGGATGGCGCGCAGGCGCTCACCCCGGACCGGCTTGGTGAGCAGCGCGTCGCGGTAGACGATGCGGCGCGGCCGGATCTCCTCCTGGAGCCCGTTGGTGATCCACACCTGGAACCGGCCGAGCGCCACGTCCCGGCTGGACTGCTGGAGCTCGGCGGTGAGCTCCCCGGAGAGGGTCTTCTCGGGGGCCGGCAGCATCGTCAGCGTCTTCACGGGCGACGACGAGGGAGCCGAGGGAGCCGCGCTCTCCGAGCCCGAGGACGCACAGCCCCCGAGGACCAGCACGCCGAGGAGCGCCCCCACGAGCGCCTGGGCGAGGGAGCGACTCACGACCCCAACTCTGCCAGCATCAGCGCGACGCCATGGGCGGTGCGTCCCAGCTCTCCCGGATCCACGCTCTCGTCGGCCGCGTGGATGTGGCAGGCCGGCTCCTCCACGCCGATGAGCAGGATCTCGGCGTCGGGGTGGGCGGCCTGGAGCGCGTTGCACAAGGGGATCGCTCCGCCCTGGCCGGCCTCGACGAGGTCGCGTCCGTAGGCCGCCCGCATGCCCAGCGCCAGCGCGGCGTAGCCCCGTCCCTGCGTACCCGCCGCGAACGCCTCCCCCAGCGTCTTGGGCTCGACGACGACCTGCGCGCCCCACGGCGCGGCCGCCTCGAGGTGGGCCACCAGCAGCCGTTGGGCGGCCGCGGCGTCCTGGCCGGGCGGCACCCGCAGGTTCACCACGGCCCGGGCCTCGTGCTGGATCGCCGCCGTCACGCCTTCCACCGAGGGAGCGTCGATCGCCAGCACCGTCGCGGCCGGCCGCGCCCACACGGTGTCCGCGACCGAGCCCGAGCCGAGCAGCCGGACGCCGGGCAGCACCTGGGCGTCGGCGGCGAACCGGTCGGCGGGGTACTCCGCCCCTCCCCAGGTGCCGGTGTTGTCCAGGCCGTCCACCGTGGTGTCGCCGGCGTCGTCGCGCAGCGTGGCGAGGATCGCGATCAGCGCGGCCAGCGCGTCGGGCGCCGCGCCGCCGTACATCCCCGAGTGCCCGGGGCCCTCCATGGTGCGCACCGTGACCAGCACCGAGCCGGTGCCGCGCAGGCTCGTCGTCACGGTCGGCGTGCCGAGCTCGACGTTGCCGGCGTCGGCGATCAGCATCACGTCGGCCGCCACGATCTCCGGCGACGCGGCGACCAGCCTCGAGAGCCCGCCGCTCGACGCCTCCTCCGAGCCCTCGCACACGACGCGGACACCGACCGGCCAGGGCCGCGGCAGGGCGCGCAGCGCGGTGAGCAGCATGACCAGGTTGCCCTTGCAGTCGGCGGCCCCACGGCCGTAGAGCCGGCCGTCGCGCTCGGTCAGCTCCCACGGGGACGAGGCCCAGGCCGCCGGGTCGGCCGGCTGCACGTCGTAGTGGGAGTAGAGCAGGACCGTGGGCGCGCCCTCCGGTCCGGGCGTGAACCCGACGACGGCGTCGCTGCCGTCGTCGGTGGGCACCCGGCGTACGTCGGCCACTCCCGCCCCGGAGAACAGCTCGACCACCAGGTCGGCGGCCGCCGAGCACGCCTCGGCGTGAGCGCCGTCGTGGATGGAGGGAAGCGCGACGAGCCTGGCGAGGTCGCCCGGCCAGTCCCGGGTGGTCACGTCAGCTGTTCCAGGTACTCCGGGAGCATCTGCCACCACGTCGGCCAGTCGTGGTCGAACTCAGGGCCCCAGTCGTCGACGCGGTTGGGCACGCCCTTCTCGCCGAGCACGCCGGCCGCGCGCCACGACTCGCCCGTGTCCTCCCACTTGCCGGAACCCGAGGCCAGCACCACGAACCGCTGCCGCAGCGCGTCGAGCGCCGGGCCCTCGAGGCCGGGCAGGAAGTGCATCGGCGAGGAGAAGAACAGGTCGTCGGTGAAGCCGCCGATGAAGCGCTCGACGTCGTAGGTCCCGCTCATGCAGATGGCGGCGCGGAACAGCTCGGGGTAGCGGGAGACCAGTGCCAGCGCGTTGAACGCGCCGATCGAGGCGCCCGCGACGATGACGGAGTTCGGGCCTCCGGTGTCGGCCTGGATCGCGGGCACCACCTCGTGGGCCACCGCCTGCTGGAACTGGTTGAAGAGCCAGCAGCGGTAGGCCGGGTCGCCGTCGTGCGCGGTCATCGCCTTCCCCGCGACCGAGTCGCAGGAGTACAGCTTGATCCGGCCGTCCTCGATCAGCGGGGCGAGGTGCCCGACCAGGTGATGCCGTTCGATCTCCTCGGCGTCGCCGCCGGCTGTCGGGAAGGCCAGCACCGGCACGCCGAAGTGGCCCCACCGGGCGAGGGTGATGTCCTGCTGCATCCGGTCGGATCGCCAGCGCTCGACTGCCTTGTCCATGAGGCCCAATCTGTCAGACGGGCTATTCGTAGACGAACTTCTGGTCGCCCGGGTGCAGCCACGCGAGGCCGTCGCGCAGCCGGTCCCGCCAGTTCTCCCAGTTGTGGCCGTCCCGCGCCTCGACGTACCTGACCTCCATGCCGGCCTGCCGGAACACCGTCTCCATGGAACGGTTCGGCGTGATCAGCGGCTCGTACACCCCGCAGGTCAGGTAGATGCGGTCGGCGATCCGTCGCGGCCGGGCGCGGTAGCGGTTCACGAACTTCACCACCGGGTCGAAGACCGGCCCGCCGCCGTGGTCCTGGCCGATGTCGGTGAAGACCAGCGACGGCGACTCGAGGAGCAGTGAGCCGAACACGTCGGGGTACCGCGCTGCGGTCGAGACCGAGGCCACCCCGCCGAAGCTCGACCCCATCAACGTCCGGCCGACAGGACTGTCGAGGAGCGGGAGCTCCGCGGTCAGCTCGGGCACCAGCTCCCGGGCGACGAACCGCGCGTGCGGGGCGTGGTTGGCGTACTCGACCAGCCGGTCCCCGACGGGCGAGACGAACGCGACCACCATCTCCGCGATCTCGTTGCGGTGGATGAGGTTGTCCAGGACGGTCTTGGCCGAGGTGTAGTTGAGGTAGTCGAGCCCGTCGTGCACCACGATCAGGGGGTAGCGCACCACGGGGCGGAACCGGGCCGGCAGGTAGAGGTGGTAGCCCACCTGGCGGCGCAGCGCCTTGCTCGCGATGCTCCGCTCGATGACCTCGCCGGGCCGGGCCTCGGGATCGTGGAGCGTCCAGTCAGGCACCTGGTAGCCGGCCGCCGCGCACACCGAGCTCGCGCCGAACGGCCCGTGCGCCAGCTTGGGGTTGAGCGGGTCGTTGAGGAACGACTCCGTGTGGTCGTCGCGGGTGATCTCGAAGCTGTACTCGATCCGCGAGCCCTCGGGGATGTCGGTCGAGACGTACCAGAGGTCGGTGTCCTTGACGTGCCGCAGCCGCAGGGGATCGGGCAGTCCGACCACCCGGTGACGCACGGACACCTCGTCGGCGTGCCCGCGCCACAGGAACGTCGCCCGCGAGCCCTCGATGATCGGGGCGCCGTGCCGCTCGATGAACCGGTCGATCGCAGCGCCGTCGAGGGGCTTGCGGTCGAGCAGCCGGTTGATGGCCAGCTTGGACGCGGCTCGGCTCATGAGGCGGCGGCTCCGGTCTCCGTCAGCACGCGAGCATCCTCGGGCACGGACCCGTCGGCGCCGATCTCGACCTGGGTGCCGTCGTCGAGCAGCAGGCAGGTCGCCGGCGCGAACCGCTGCACGAGCACCTTCGCGTGGATCGAGTCGTCGAGCCGCAGGCGGCGGCGGGCGTGGGGCATCGCGACCACGTTCGGGACCCGTCCGATCCCGCGGTCCCAGACCTCCGCACCCTGGACGCCTTGCGGCCCACGGTCGTTGTAGAGCACGACCCGCTCGGTCAGCGCCATCGCCCCGGCCGACCAGGCCACGACGGCCAGCTCGCGCGGGGGCACGACGGCGAACAGGCGGAGGCAGCGCAGCAGGATGCCGACGTGCCCGCCGGCGATCGCCACGACGGCCGCGTCGCGGAGCAGCTCGGCGACCTCGTGACGATGGCGCGCGATCGGCTCGCTGCTCTCGGGGGGAGCCGCGCCCTCGAGCTCGGCGTACAGCTGGTCGACGGTCCGCAGGTACCAGTCGTCGATCTCGCGCAGGCCCCGCACCGCGTCGGCGAAAGCGGCGTCGGCGATGTCGTGGCGCGCGGGCCGCCGGGCGACGACGTAGACGCTCTCGAGGGCACGCTGGAGGCGCAGCGAGTAGATGCCGGCCAGCTCGTCCATCGCGTCGCGGTGGGCCAAGGCCCGGCCGGCGAAACGGTCGTCGGTCTCCAGGACGTCGGTGAGCCGCTCGTAGAGACGGAGGTTGCGGCTGCGCCCGTCCATCACCTCGTCCAGCTCGCCGTCGGCGGCCTCGCGGTCCTGCCAGCCGGCGGTCACCGTCACCACGGGGCCCTCGGGCGCGACCGAGCGGACGACGGTGCCCGCGGTCGTGAGGAAGCGCTGCGGGCCGAGGAGGACGGTTCTCACATCTGGCCGAACCGGTCAGCCGGCGTGGACTCGGACGCTGCGTCCGACGTCGTCGAGCATCGAGCGTGCGGTGTCGTAGTCGGGGTGGCGCAGCCGCACCCACGCGTTCGCCATGTAGCCCGCCTCGACCGGCTGGGTCGCCGTACCGATGTCGGGCAGGTGGGCATCGATGATCCAGTCCCCGAAGCGCCAGTTGACGTCGTCGAGGCCGCTGTAGCCACGGATGTGGCCGTCGTGGTCGGGGCGGAGGGCGACGATGCCGGCGGCGTACTTGCGCGTCATCGCGTTCTCCGGTCCGCCGTGCACGATCGCGTGCGCCCACTCGCGGTAGACGTCGACGTCGTTCGCGGCGGAGTACAGGTCCCAGGCCCCGACGCCCGGGGGCCGGCAGCCGATCTCGGAGAAGCGCAGCCCCTTCGGGCCGTAGAACCACTCCATGTGCGTGGCCGACGTGGTGATGCCGAGGGCCTCGATGACGCGGTGGCCCATCGCACGGACCTCGTCGTAGAAGACCGAGCCGCTGATCCGGTTGGTGGTGATGAACTGCGGACTGATCCAGCGGTGCCGCATCGCCTCGAGCACGTTGGGGTAGTAGTGCGTGGCCCAGTCGTGGACGATGTGGCCGTCGACGGTGATGGTGTCGTAGAAGCCCTCGTGCCCCTCGACGAACTCCTCGACCGCGATGGAGCCGGCCCCGCCGAAGTCGCCCAGGGCACGGTCGACGTCGGCCATCGAGTCGACGCGGACGGTGCCCTGCGCGCCCGCCCCGCTGCGGGGCTTGAGGATGAGCGGGAAGCCGTTCTCCTGGGCGAACGCGCGGACCTCCGCGGGGCTGTCGGCGGCCGTCGACGCCGCCGTCGGCACCCCTGCCTTGCGCAGCGCGTCCTTCATCGACGGCTTGTCACGGCACAGCCACGTCGTGCGCAACGTGGTCCCCGGGATGCCCCGGGCCTCGCGCACCTCGGCCGCGGCCATCTGGTGGGACTCGATCGTCGACTCGAGCCGGTCGATCCACATCTTGTCCTGCGCCCACTGCACGGCCTCGTCGAGCTGGTGCACGTCGGTGACGTTGCCGACCTGGCGGTACGCCGCCATCTGCCCGCGCAGCTCGTCGCCCAGCTCGTGCTCGGGGGACTCCCCCACCCCCACCACCCGGGCGCCCACTCCCGACAGCGCCGCGACGAAGCGTCGCTGGTTCTGTGGGAAGGCGGGTTCCACGAAGACGATGTTCATCCCCGTCACTGTAGTGAAACCCCGCCGCTGGTCGAGGAGGGCCGCGACCGGCGTGCGTGCCAGGAGGCGATGCCGGCGCGAGAGGTGAGGTCGAGCTTGCGGAGCACGTTGCTGACGTGGTTCTCGACCGTGCGCTCGGAGAGGACCAGCCGGGCGGCGATGGCGGCGTTGCTCAGCCCGTCGGCCACGAGCCCCGCGACCTCCGCCTCGCGGCGGGTCAGCGGCCCGGGGTCGCTCGCTCCCAGCCGCTCCAGGAGCGGCGCCATGCCCAGGCGTGTGGCCAGGGCCCGCGCGCGCTCCGCGCTGCTCGCGTCCCCGAGGGCGGCGAGCTCGGCCAGCACCAGCACCTGGAAGGGCAGCGCGTGCATCGCCTCGGTCTGGCGCAGGGCGGCGGTCAGGTGCGAGCGCGCGGCCTCGGCGTCGCCCAGGCACGCGGCCAGCCGCCCGAGGGCGAGGTCGACGGGACCGTCGTACGGCGACTGGGACAGCCCGATCGCATGCAGTCCGGCGAACGGCGAGAGCTGGTCGTACAGGACTCTCGCGGTGTCGACGTCGCCCAGCCAGGCGCACACCTCGGCACTGCCCGCAGTCGCGATCACCCACTCGGGAGCCCGCTCGGGCATCCGGGTCACGTGCGGCGCGATGGCCCGCCACAGGGCCTCCGCCTCGTCCCGCTTGCCGGTCGCCTTGTACATCAGGCAGATCCAGCCACGGGCGAAGTACGGCAGCCTGTCGACCAGGGCCGCCACGGCCGCCTCGCTCTCGGCGAGGCCACGGCCGGTCTGCTGGGCGATGGCCGACGTCGTGACGACGCGGAAGAACGCCGCCTCGCCCATCGGGTCGTCCTCCAGCGCGACCGCGTCGTCGGCGAGCCGGCCGGCGTCCTCCCACCGACCCTCCAGCAGTCGCTGGGAGCACTCGACGAGGGTCAGGTACGCGCGCCAGGACGGCCGGTCCAGCCGGGCGACCAGCGGCTGGACCGCCTGCAGCTCCGCGAGGAGGTCGATGCGGTCGCCGAGCACCGCGAAGGCGTCCATCCGCCACCGGCGTCCCCACGCGACGTACTCGTCGGTGCCGGTCCGCCTGCCCAGGTCGACGGCCTCGTCGGCGATCGCGAGCCGCTCGGTCAGGTGGTCGATCGCCAGGCGTGCGGCGTGCCAGGCCTGGAGCCTGAGGAACGTCGCCTCGGGGTCGTCGCTCTCGGGCGGCAGCACGAGGGGCTCCGGCGGTCCGAACGGGTTGGCGGTCGCGACCAGCTGGGCCCGCACCCGGGCCGTCCGCACGGGGTCGCTCTCCCCGAGCCGAGCGAGGGCCTCGACGCAGAGCTCGTGGACGCGGCCCGCGACACCGACCCGGGCGGTCGTCCGGATCACCGTGGCGGCGTCCGCGAGAGCCGCGACGTCATCGGTGCGACGGGCCTCGTCCGCCGCCTGCTCGCACGCCACGAGGGCATCCCCCACGGCCCCGCGGCGGTAGAGGTCGCGCGCCCGCTCGAGGAGTTCGGCCGCGCTGGACACGAGACCCACTGTAGGTGCCGGAGATGCGTGTTTCCCCCGATGCGGCGGACCCGTCCGCGCTCGTAGCGTCGCCGCATGCCCACACCCATGACCAGTCCCGTGACCGTCCCGTGACCAGCACCGTGACCCCGACCGTCACCGTCTCCGACCACCGGCTCCGCACGTACGGGCTGGTGGGCGCTGTGGCCTCCTTCGTGGGCGCGGTGTGCGCCGTCGTCATCATCGCGTGGGAGCCGATGGTGGCCGAGGACCGGTTCAGCTACCCCTTCGACGCGGGCTGGTTCGCGGCCTGGCAGGTCGTGTTCGCCGTCCAGCACGCGGCGATGCTGCCCCTGTTCGCCGGGCTGCTCGTCTTGGAGCGCAGGCACCCGTCCCGCGCCCTGCGGATCGGTACGTGGGTGGCGCTCGCCGGTCAGGTCGCCCTGACCGTGCTGGAGCTCGTCGCGATCACGGCCGCGGACTCCCCGGTGGACACCGGCCGCGGGGCCGTGGTCGGCGGGCTGTACGGCGTCCCGATGGTGCTGCTGGGCCTCGGGATGGTCGTCGCGGGCGTGGGGGCGCTGCGCGCCGGGCTGTTCGAGGGTGCGGCGCGCTGGCTGCCGCTCTCGCTCGGCGTCTACGTGTTCGTGGTGCTGTTCCCCGCCGTGTTCGGACCGATGGTCGCCGGGCGGATCGCGATCGGCGTGTGGCTCCTGGGCTTCGCGGCCCTGGGCCTGGCCATCCGGAGATCAGCACGCTGAGGCGCAATTGCCTTGCGGCGGCCGCCCGCTGACGGTTGCCTGGAGGCGATGCTCACCTACGAACGCTCCGGACCCACCGGCTCCACGCCGATCCTGCTCCTCCACGCCGGCATCGCCGACCGACGGATGTGGGACTCCGTCTGGCCGACCCTGACGGCCGGGCGCGACGTCGTCCGCGTCGATCTGAGGGGGTTCGGCGATTCCACCGAGCGGCCGGCCGGTCCGTGGTCGCCGCGTGCCGACGTGGGGGCGACCCTCGACGCCCTCGGCGTCGAGCGGGCCCATGTCGTCGGCTGCTCGTTCGGGGCCGGGGTGGCTGTCGAGCTGGCGTTGGAGCGACCCGCCGCCGTGGCCTCCCTCGTGCTGGCCGCGCCGGGCGGCTCGCTCATCACGGAGCGGACCGAGGAGCTGGCCGCGTTCTGGGAGCTCGAGGGCAAGGCCGTCGAGGCCGGTGACCTGGACGGCGCCGCCGAGGCGAACGTGGTGGCGTGGGTCGACGGCCCGCACCGCGGACCGGACGTCGTGCCTGCGGCCGTGCGGGACGCCGTCCGCACCATGCAGCGTCGGGCGTTCGAGCTGACGATCGACTGGCCCGACGAGGTCTGGGAGGCCGAGGAGGAGCTCAGCCCCGAGCCGCCCGGGCGGCTCGACGAGATCGCCGTGCCGACGCTGGTGATCTCGGGCGAGCTCGACATCGACGCCATCCGCCTGGCCGCGGACCACCTCCTCACCGGCGTGCGCGAGGTGCGGGCCGTGGTGTGGCCCGACGTCGCCCACGTGCCGTCGATGGAGCGGCCGGACGACTTCGCCGCGCAGGTGCTGGACTGGGTGAGCCGTGCCGAGGAGTGACGAGAGGCGCATGATGGCGGGATGTCCGTCTCCCGCACCCTCGCCGTCATCGCGGCCGGCTCGGCGGTCGCCCTCCTCGTCACCGGAAGCGCCGGCTCGGCGCCGCCGCACGCCGCTCCGGGGAACCCCGACCCCGGCCTGTTCGCCCACCCCGGCACCAACCCGTACTTCCCGCTGACGCCCGGGCTCGTGACCCGGCTGCGCGGCACCGACGAGGGTGAGCACTACCGCGAGAACGTCACCGTCACCACGCGGCACCGCACCATCGTCGGGGTCCAGACGACCGTCGTCGACGACGTCCTCCACAGGGCCGACGGAACCCTCGCGGAGAAGACGCGCGACTGGTACGCCACCGACCGGGACGGCAACGTCTGGTACTTCGGCGAGGACACCGCGACCTACGACGACACCGGCCACCTCGAGAGCCGGGAGGGTTCCTGGGCGGCCGGGGTCGACGGCGCGGTGGCCGGGATCGTGATGCCGGCGGATCCGCGGCCGTCGACGGCGGCGTACATGGAGCACGCCAAGGGCGAGGCCGAGGACCAGTCCTGGGTCGTCCAGCGGTTGCCGTCGGTCCGGACGCCGGGCGGCACGTACGACCACGTCGTGCGCACCCTGGAGTGGACCCGGCTGGAGCCCGACGTGGTGTCGATGAAGTTCTACGCGCGCGGGCTCGGGATCGTCGAGGAGAAGGACGTCGCCGCCGGCTCCGAGCACTTCTGGGTGGTGGCTGCGACCAAGCCCTAGGTCAGCTGCTGCGGCTCCACGTCGGACTTGTGGTGCCGGTCGGCACCCACGGGGGCGCCGTCGTGGCTGCGTCCGACGGCGTTGCGCGACGCCCTCTCGAGACGGACGATCACCGACTTGGAGGTCGGGCAGTTGCTGCCGACCGCCGTGGAGTCGAGCGGGACCAGGGGGTTGGCCTCGGGGTAGTACGCGGCGGCGCACCCGCGCGGGGTGTCGTACTCGACGATCCGGAACGCCGGCGCCGTGCGCTCGCTGCCGTCCTCCCACTCGCTGACCAGGTCGACGATGTCGCCGTCGTCGAAGCCGAGCGCCGCGATGTCGTCATGGTGCACGAACACGACGCGCCGACCCCCGGAGACACCGCGGTAGCGGTCGCTGAGCCCGTAGATCGTGGTGTTGAACTGGTCGTGGCTGCGCAGGGTCTGCAGCAGCAGGCGACCCTCCGGCACGTGCAGCACGTCGACGGGACTGATGCTGAAGAGCGCCTTGCCCTCGTCGGTGGGGAAGGTACGGGTGTCGCGGGGCGGGTGCGGCAGCACGAACCCACCCGGCTGCCGGATCTTCTCGTCGTAGGACGCGCAGCCCGGCACCACGTGCGAGATGGCGTGCCGGATCTCGGTGTAGTCGGAGCGGTACTCAGCCCAGGGGACCGGACTGTCGGTGCCCAGCGTCGCCTCGGCGATCCGGCAGACGATGTCCACCTCGGACCTCAGCTCGGGGCCGGCCGGCTTGAGCGGGCCGCGCGAGGAGTGCACGGCCGACATCGAGTCCTCCACGGTGACCCGTTGCTCGATGCCGCCCGTCCGGTCGCGCTCGCTGCGGCCGAGCGCGGGCAGGATCAGCGCGGTGTGCCCGCAGCGCACGTGCGAGCGGTTCAGCTTGGTCGACACCATCACCGTCAGGTCGGCGTTCTCCATCGCGGGTTCGGTGACGGCCGTGTCGGGGGTGGCCGAGACGAAGTTGCCGCCCAGGCCCATGAAGAACGTCGCCTTGCCGTCGCGCAGCGCGCGGATGGAGTCGACGGTGTCGAGGCCGTGCTCGCGCGGGGGCTCGAAGCCGTACTCGTCGCGCAGCGCGTCGAGGAAGTGCGACGGCGCCTTCTCCCAGATGCCCATCGTCCGGTCGCCCTGGACGTTGGAGTGCCCGCGGACCGGGCACAGACCCGCACCGGGTCGCCCGATGTTGCCCTGCAGCAGGGCGACGTTGACGAACTCCTTGATCGTCGCGACCGAGTTGCGGTGCTGGGTGATGCCCATCGCCCAGCAGTGCACGGTCGCATCGGCGTCGATGAGCAGGTGGGCCGCCTCGCGGATCTGGCCGGCGCCGAGGCCGGTGGCCAGCTCGACCGCGGCCCAGTCCAGCTTGCCGACGTGGGCGACGTACTCGTCGAAGCCCGCCGTGTAACGCCCCACGAAGTCGTGGTCGACGGCGTCCTCCTCGAGGAGGATCGACCCGATCGCCTGCCAGAGCGCGAGGTCGCCGTTGACGCGGATCGGCAGGTGCAGGTCGGAGAGTCGCGTACCGACACCGGACAGGCCGCGCACGGTCTGCGGGTTCTGGAACCGCGTCAGGCCTGCCTCGGGCAGCGGGTTGATCGAGAGGATCTTGGCCCCGTTGGCCTTCGCGATCTCGAGCGCGCTGAGCATCCGCGGATGGTTGGTGCCCGGGTTCTGCCCGCTGATCACGATCAGGTCGGCGGTGTGCACGTCCTCGAGGCTGACCGAGCCGGTCCCGATGCCGATCGTCTCCGCCAGCGCAACCGACGTGGACTCGTGGCACATGTTCGAGCAGTCGGGCAGGTTGTTGGTGCCCAGCGAACGCGCCAGCAGCTGGTAGGCGAACGCGGCCTCGTTGGACGTCTTGCCGCTCGTGTAGAAGATCGCCTGGTCTGGGTCGTCGAGGCCGCGCAGCGTCTCACCGATCAGGGTGAACGCGTCGGTCCACGAGATCGGCTCGTAGTGCGAGGCGTCGCGACGCCGCACCATCGGGTGCACGATCCGCCCCTGTCGCCCCAGCCAGTAGTCACTGTGCTCGGCGAGGTCCTCGAGGCTGTGCTCGGCGAAGAACGCCGGCTCCAGCAGGTCGGTCGTCGCCTCGTCGGCCACCGCCTTGGCACCGTTCTCGCAGAACTCCGCATGGTGCCGGTTCTCCGGGCTCGGGTCCGGCCACGCACAGCCCTGGCAGTCGAACCCGTCGACCTGGTTGAGGCGCAGCAACGTCGACGCCGTACGCCGGAACCCCATCTGCTCGATGCTCCGCCGCATCGACACAGCGACGGCGGGGAGTCCCGCGGCGGCGTGCTTGGGCTTGTCGACGCGGACGTCGGCCTCGTCGATGTCGGCTTGCGAACCGGGGTGCGGGGCCTTGCGGGGGAACGGCACGGGTCATGCGTACCCGCGGGCCGGTCGCCGGACAACCGACCATGAGGGTGAGACCACTGGTGCGCGAGGGGGGAGTTGAACCCCCACGTCCTTTCGGACACACGGACCTGAACCGTGCGCGTCTGCCTATTCCGCCACTCGCGCCAGAAGCGTGCTGAGGGTATCCCAGCGCCGGAGGTCCACCCAAACCCGTGCGGTCGGCGGGGTCGGGTCCCCGGGGGGAGCCGTGCCGCTCGCTACGATCGACGACGACCCGACGCCCTGATGGTGTCACTGGCGGGTTGTCACTGGCGTGCCGGAAGGAGGCGGATGTGGGCGGCCTGCAACGCTTCGAGCAGCGACTCGAGAGCATGGTCTACGGCGCGTTCGCCAAGGTCTTCCGCAGCGCGGTGCAGCCGGTGGAGATCGCCGCGGCCCTCGAGCGCGAGTGCGACAACAACGCGCAGATCCTCAGCCGGCAGCGGCGGGCGGTGCCGAACGACTTCCACGTCGAGCTCGCCGCGACGGACTTCGACCGGCTGGCGCCGTACGACTCGACGCTCGTGGGGGACCTCACGCAGCAGCTCCAGGAGCACGCCGACCAGCAGCACTACGTCTTCCCGGGGCCGATCACGATCGCGTTCGAGAGCGCCGACGACCTGGGGACGGGCCGGTTCCGCATCAAGAGCCGGGCGCAGGCCGGCGTCACCAGCAACAGCAACGTCACCCGGCAGCGCCGGCCGCGGGCGGTGCTCGAGGTGAACGGCACCAAGCACCCCCTGACACCCCCCGGTCTCGTGATCGGCCGCGGCACCGAGGCCGACGTCCGCATCAACGACCCCGGCGTGAGCAGGCGGCACATCGAGTTCCTGGTGTTCGACCGTGAGGGCGACGTCGACATCGAGGTGGGCGACCTCGGCTCCACCAACGGCATGCTCGTCGACGGGCACCGGATCCAGCGCACCTCCGTGCACGACGGCAGCCGCGTCAAGATCGGCGCGACCACGATCACCGTCCGGGTGACCGAGGAACAGGTCTTCGAGGAAGGCGGCTACCCAGGTGTCTGAGCTGACCCTGTTCCTGATCCGCCTGGCCTACCTCGCGATCCTCTGGATCTTCGTGCTCTCGGCCCTGTCGGTCATCCGGTCCGACATGTTCGGCGCCCGGATGCCCGAAGGCGCCCGCGCCGCCGCCGCCAAGCGCGACCAGCGCCCGCCCAAGCCGGCCAAGGCCCGGCGCGGCGCACCCACCCACGTGCTGGTCGTGGGCGGTGACAACCAGGGCGAGCGGGCCGACCTCGCCCAGGCGCCGATCCTGATCGGCCGCGGGCCCGATGCGGCCATCCGCCTCGACGACGACTACGTCTCCACCCGGCACGCCCGGATCGCGGCGTCCGGCGACCAGTGGTTCGTCGAGGACCTGGGCTCGACCAACGGCACCTACATCGGCAACGCCCGGATCACCCAGCCGACCACGCTCACGCTCGGCACGCAGGTGCGCGTCGGCAAGACCGTGATCGAGCTGAGGAAGTAGCCGATGACGTTCCGCCTCCGCTACGCCGCGATCTCCGACGTCGGCCGGGTCCGCAAGGACAACCAGGACTCCGGCTACGTCGGCCCGTGGATGCTCGCGGTCTGTGACGGCGTCGGCGGGGCGGCCCGCGGCGACCTGGCGTCGGCGACCGCGATCGGCCAGCTGCGCAAGCTGGACGCCAGGCCGAGCGACGACATGGTGAGCCAGGTGGCCGGCGCGCTCCACCGCGCCAACGACCGGATCGCCGAGCTCGTCGACGACGACCCCACCCTGAGCGGCACGAGCACGACGGCGACCATGGCGCTCTTCGACGGCGAGAAGCTGACGTTCGGGCACGTGGGTGACAGCCGCGCGTACCTCTTCCGCGACGGCGAGATCCGCCAGGTCACCAAGGACCACACGTTCGTCCAGAGCCTCATCGACGAGGGTCGGATCACCGAGGAGGAGTCGCGCACGCACCCGCACCGCAACCTCATCCTCAAGGCGATCGACGGCGTCCACGACATCGACGCCGACCTGTTCGACGTCGAGATCCAGCAGGGCGACCGGCTGCTGTTCTGCAGCGACGGCGCCAGCGGTGTGCTCGACGACGGCCGGCTGGCCGACGTGCTGTCGATGGGCACCCCCGACTACGCCGCGGTCGAGCTGGTGCGGGCCAGCCTCGAGGCCGGCACGACCGACAACGTCACGTGCGTGGTGGCCGACATCGTCGACGAGGCCGAGCTCCCCGGCGACCAGCAGCCGATGCTGGTCGGTGCGGCCGCCGACCTCAAGCGACGCTCGCACCTCCCGACGATGCCGCACCTGTTCCGCGGGCACCGGGCCGGCGACACCGGCGAGCTCGAGCCCGTCCGGGCCGAGATCCCCGACGTGCCCTTCGCGATCGAGACCGACCCGGTCGACCCCGAGGCGGCGAGGTACGCGCCGCGGCCACCGCGCCGCTTCCTGGTGGCCCGACGGGTGCTGGCCGGAGTCGCCGTGGTGGGGGTGGCCTGGATCGCCGGGGCCGCGGCGTACTCCTGGAGCCAGCAGCAGTTCTACGTCGGTGACCACGAAGGAACCGTGACGATCTTCCGGGGCGTGGACGCCGACGTCCCCGGCGTCAGCCTGTCGCAGCCCTACGAGACCACCAACGTGACCCTGGCCAGGCTCTCCGACTACGACGCCTCGACCGTGCGCCAGGGCATCGACGCCGACAGCCTCGACGACGCCCAGGAGGCGGTCCGCCGCCTGGCCGCCAACCAGACCATCGACGACACCAGCGACGTCGCGGGCGAGGCGACGGCCGAGGCCACCGCCACCCCGAGCGACACGGCGACCCCCAGCCCCACCGACACGACGAGCGCCACGCCATGAGCCAGCCCGGGGTGATCATGGAGTTCGTGCACCGCCGCCGGCGGGGTGCGGAGCTGTTCCTGCTCGTCCTCGCCCTGGCCGTCGGCGTCGGTGGCTACGCCGCGGTCGGGCTCGGGGTCGAGGGCGAGGTCCCGACCGACCTCCTCACCTACGGCGGCTGGCTGGCAGGCCTGGTCGTCGTCGCGCACGTCGTGGTGCGGTTCGTGGCGCCGTACGCCGACCCGGTCCTGCTGCCCGTGGTGGCCGCCCTCAACGGCTTGGGGCTCGCGGTCATCCACCGGCTCGACCTCGCGCTCGACACGACGTACGCCCGCCAGCAGCTGACCTGGATGACCCTCGGGGTGCTCCTGTTCGTGGTCACCCTCGTCGTCCTCCGCGACCACCGGGTGCTGCAGCGCTTCACCTACACCAGCGGGCTCGCGGCGATCGTGCTGCTGCTCCTCCCCCTGGTCCCCGGGCTCGGCAAGGAGATCAACGGGGCCCAGATCTGGATCAACGTCGGCCCGTTCAGCTTCCAGCCCGGCGAGGTCGCGAAGCTGCTGCTGGTGGTCACGTTCGCCGGCTACCTCGTGCTGCACCGCGACGCGCTGGCCCTGGCGGGTCGCCGGGTGCTGTTCGTCGACCTGCCCCGCGGCCGCGACCTCGGCCCGATCCTGCTGATGTGGCTCGTCAGCCTGGGCATCCTGGTCTTCCAGACCGACCTGGGCTCCAGCCTCCTGTTCTTCGGCCTGTTCCTGATCATGCTCTACGTCGCCACCGAGCGGGCCGGCTGGCTGATCGTCGGCGCCGGCCTCTTCCTCGGCGGGGCGCTGCTCGCCTACCGCTTCGAACCCCACGTGCGGGTCCGCGTCGACACGTGGCTGCACCCGTTCGAGTTCTACGACGACGCCGACGGCGCCAAGTCCTACCAGCTCGTCGAGTCGATGTTCGGGATGGGCTGGGGCGGCCTGCTCGGCCGCGGCCTCGGCCTCGGCATGCCGCAGCGGATCCCCCGGGCCGAGTCCGACTTCATCATGGGCGCGCTCGGCGAGGAGCTCGGACTCACCGGCGTGATCGCGGTGATCGTCCTGTACGGCCTCATCGTCGAGCGCGCCCTCCGCGCCTCCCTGATCTGTCGTGACCCGTTCGGGAAGCTGGTCGCGGTCGGCCTCGGCAGCGTGGTCGCGCTGCAGGTGTTCGTCGTCGTCGGCGGCGTGACCCGGCTGATCCCGCTCACCGGCCTCACCACCCCGTTCCTCTCCTACGGCGGCTCGTCCCTGGTCGCCAACTGGGTGCTGATCGCCTTGCTGCTGCGCATCTCCGACCACGCCCGACGGCCGGCTCCCTCCCTCGCCGCGGACGACGACGCCGACGCGGAGGCGACCCAGGTCGTGAAGATCCAGGTCGACCAGGGGGCGGACCGATGAACAAGCCGATCCGCACCATCTCGATCTTCTGCATGGTGCTCTTCCTGGCGCTGATGGCCAACGCCACCTACCTGCAGTACTGGCAGGCCGACGCACTCAACAAGGACGCCCGCAACCGGCGCATCATCCAGGAGGCCTTCTCCCGCGAGCGCGGCGCGATCCTGGTCAGCCGGAACCCGGTGGCCGAGAGCGTCAAGACCGACGACGACTACAAGTTCCAGCGCACCTACCCCCAGCCCTACAAGTACGCCCCGGTCACGGGCTGGTTCTCCTACTACTCCCAGACCGGCATCGAGCAGAGCCAGAACGACGTCTTGTCCGGCGACGACTCGCGGCTGTTCGTCACCCGCCTGGTCGACCTGGTCAACGGCAACAACACCGAGGGCGGCCGGGTCTCGCTGACGCTCGATCCCGCCGCGCAGACGGCCGCCTTCGACGGGTTGCGGGCCCTCGGCGACGGCGTGCAGGGCGCCGTGGTGGCGATCGAGCCCTCGACCGGCAAGATCCTCGCCAACGTCTCGCTGCCGACCTACGACCCGAACCTGCTCGCCTCGCACGACTTCGCGTCGGTCTCGGAGAACTACGACCGGCTCAACGCCGACCCGGCCAAGCCGCTGCTCAACCGCGGCATCCAGACCACGCTCCCGCCGGGGTCGACCTTCAAGCTCGTCACCGCGTCCGCCGCGATCGAGAGCGGCAACTGGGACGCCTCGTCGACGGTGCCGGCCGGGGCGACCTACCAGCTGCCCGAGACCCACGGGCCCACCGGCCTGATCGACAACGACGGCCGGACGCAGTGCGACCCGAAGCAGATCCCCTTCGAGGTGGCGATGGAGTACTCGTGCAACACGACCTTCGCCCAGCTGGGCATCGAGGTCGGGGCCGAGGCGATGCTCGAGCAGGCCGAGGCGTACGGCTTCAACGACCACTACCTCGACGACCTCGGCCCGCAGGCCGTGTCCGTGTACCCCGTCGGCGCGAACAAGCCGCAGACCGGACAGTCGGCCATCGGCCAGTTCGACGTGCGCTCCACGCCGCTGCAGATGGCCATGGTGGCCGCGGGCATCGCCAACGGCGGGGTGGTGATGAAGCCGTACTACGTCGACGAGGTGCAGTCGGCCGACCTCGACATCCTCGACAAGACCACCCCCAGCGAGCTCTCCCGCGCGGTCTCGGCCACCACGGCCAACGAGCTGACGAAGCTGATGGTCGCGACCGTCTCCGAAGGCACCGCGAGCCCGGGCGCGATCGACGGCGTCGAGGTGGCGGGCAAGACCGGGACGGCGCAGAGCGGCGTCGAGGGCAAGCCGCCGTACGCCTGGTACGTCTCGTTCGCACCCGCCGACGACCCGCAGGTCGCGGTGGCCGTGATGATCGAGAGCGTGCCGGGGCAGGAGACCGACGAGATCGCCGGCGGCCTGCTCGGGGGCCCGATCGCGAAGGCCGTGATGGAGGCCGTGATCCGATGAGGAAGGGCGACACCCGATGAACCAGGGACCGACGCTGATCGGCGGGCGGTACGAGCTCGGTGAGCTCCTCGGCCGCGGCGGCATGGCCGAGGTACGCAAGGGCACCGACACCCGCCTCGGGCGGGTGGTGGCGGTCAAGAGGCTGCGCACCGACCTCGCGAGCGATGCGACGTTCCAGGCGCGCTTCCGTCGCGAGGCGCAGTCGTCGGCCTCGCTCAACCACCCTTCGATCGTGTCGGTCTACGACACCGGTGAGGAGCTGGCCACCGACGGCTCCGGGATCGCCCAGCCGTACATCGTGATGGAGTTCGTCGCCGGCCGCACGTTGCGCGACATCCTGCGGGAGGGCCGCAAGATCCTCCCGGAGCGCGCGCTCGAGATCTCCTCGGGCGTGCTCTCCGCCCTCGACTACAGCCACCGCGCGGGCATCATCCACCGCGACATCAAGCCCGGCAACGTGATGCTCACCCCGAGCGGCGACGTGAAGGTGATGGACTTCGGCATCGCCCGGGCGATCTCCGACGCGTCCTCGGCGATGACCCAGACGGCCGCGGTCGTGGGCACCGCGCAGTACCTCTCCCCCGAGCAGGCCCGCGGCGAGACCGTCGACTCCCGCTCCGACGTCTACTCCGCCGGCTGCCTGGTCTACGAGCTGCTCACCGGTCGGCCGCCCTTCGTGGGAGACAGCCCGGTCGCCGTGGCCTACCAGCACGTGCGCGAGCCCGCGGTCCCGCCGTCCGACCACGACACGTCGCTGACGCCGGAGATCGACGCCATCGTGATGAAGGCGCTCGCCAAGCGGGTGGAGGACAGGTACCAGTCCGCGGCCGCGATGCGCGCCGACATCGAGCGGTACCTCGCGGGTCATCCCGTGCGCGCCACCGCGCCACCGCTGCCACCCGACCCGCAGACCACCGTCGTGCCGACGTACGCGAACGATCCCGTCACCCAGTCGACGATCACGACCCAGGCGGTGCCGCCCGACGACGACGGCGAGGGGGGAAGCCGCACCGGGCTGATCGTGCTGCTCGGCGCCCTGCTGGTGGCCCTGATCCTCGGGGCGGCGTTCCTGCTGCCCTCGCTCTTCGAGGACTCGCCCGAGCAGGTGCAGGTGCCCGACCTGATCGGCATGACCGAGGCGCAGGCCAGGGCCGCCATCGGCGACGCCGGGCTCGCCGTCGGGCAGCCGGAGTACGTCGCGGACCCCGACGTCGCCAAGGACAAGGTGGTCAAGCAGGACCCCAACCGGGACACGTTCGTCGACCCCGGGGCCACGGTCACCATCACCGTCTCGACCGGCAAGCCGATGACGTCGGTCCCCGCCGTCGTCGGCCAGGACCGCTCGACGGCCCGCGCGACGATGGAGTCCGCCAACCTGGTGGCTGCTTTCGTCGAGAAGGAGTCCGACGCGCCCAAGGACCAGGTCGTCGAGACCGACCCGGCGGCCGGCGAGCAGGTGCCCGAGGGCACCAAGATCACCGTCTACTTCTCCGACGGCCCCGAGAAGGTCCCGGACGTGGTGGGCATGACCGAGAACGAGGCCGAGCAGGCGCTCAAGCAGGCCGGCTTCAAGGCGTTCGTCACCACGTCGAACGACACCGACGAGCCCAAGGGCACGGTGATCAACCAGAACCCCGAGGGCGGCACCGAGCAGCCGGAGGGGACGTCGGTGACGATCGTGGTCTCGTCGTTCGAGGAGCCGTCCGAGACCCCCACCCCGACACCGAGCGACACCCCGACGGTGCTGCCGACCGACACCCCCACGGCCTCCCCCACAGGAGTACCCCCGACGCCGTGAGCATCGCTCGTCGAGGAGGTCGCGCAGCGACCGTCACGGGACCCGCCGGGTTTCGTGACGGGACTCCGTCCCTCCTCAACCAGCGGCGATCAGCGGCTGGGCGTAGGTGATGTCGAGCAGGCCGTCGTACGCCGGGGCGGTGATGGCGGTCTCGACGTCGGCCTGCCAGCCGACGGCGATGTCCGGCTCGGCGGCGTCGCTGCGGTAGAGCTGGAGGTAGTCGTCGTCGGCGACCGCCGCCGCGAGCGCCGCCGGGTCGCCGATGGCGGAGATCGTGTAGGGCTGGGAGTAGGGCACACCCTGGAGCTGCACGCTGTTGCCGATGCACTTGATGCCCGTCGTGCTGACCACGCGCTGACCCTGGATCGTGACGGCGGTGGCGCCGGCCTTCCACATCGCGTTGACGACGGCCTGGATGTCCTGCTGGTGCACGACGAGGCGGTTGGGGTCCTGCTGGCTGGACTCGGCGATCTCGGCGGGAGCGTCGGTGAGCACGACGGTCATGCCCGGTCCGGTCTGCTCGACCAGCCCGGCGGGCTCCTCGAGGGCCCGCGCCTGGGCGCGCAGCTGCTCGACCTGGTCGTTGTCCACCGACCCGGTCAGCGCCGCCACCTCCTCGGTGAGCCGGGTGACGCGGTCGCGCAAGGCGTCGTACTGCCGGCTCTCGGTCCGCACCAGCGCGGGCAGGTCGGTGTAGCGGCCGGGGCGCAGGTCGGTGCCTCCGCTGTTGAGGGCGCTGACGGCGAACAGGCCTCCGCAGAGCAGCATGGCCACCGGCATGACGACCCGCCAGGCCGTCCAACGCCGCCGCGGGGTGTCCGGACCGTCCTCGGGGCTCGAATCGGCGCCCTCGGTCATGACGACTAAGGTATCCCGAGCCCCGCGAGCGGCCCGCATTCCGCGTGTGCTCGCCCAGCCCTTTCGTCAGCCCCTTCGTCAGCCCCCTTCGTCAGTCCCTTTGGTCCCCCGCAGCACGAGGAGTCACCCAGTGCCGTCCCTGTCCCGGTCCACGTCGGACTTCACCGACCCCGAGAGGGGGCCGTTCCTCTCGCCCCGGTTCGGCATCGCCCTGCTGCTCGTGGTGGTGGGCATCGCCTGGATCGCCTGGTACTACCTCGTGGTGCGGGTCGACCCGACCGCGGTCCCCGCGCCCGAACCCGGCAAGCCCGGCTTCATGGCCGACCTCGAGAAGTGGAACTACGCGATCGGCTTCGGGCTGATCATGGTCGGGCTCGTCGTGGCCGCCCACCCCTCCACGCCGCTCGGCCGCGGCCGCGGCGTGGTGATCACCATGCTGAGCTGCTTCCTCATCGGCCTGCTGTGGATCTGCACCTACTACGTCTTCACCGGTCAGCACCTCGACAAGATCCCGGTCTTCAACGACCTGGGTCAGTACAACCTGCTCGTCGGCATCCTCTTCATGGCCGTCGGCTTCTCGTACGCCACGCGCTGGGAATGAGCCGTCCACACCTGCGGACGAGACGGGGAGAACTACACGGGTGTAGTTATCCCCAGGCGTTGTCCACAATGGGGATAACTCTCGTCAGGCGAGGGCGGCCGTGCGGACGGCGACCGCGACCAGCATCAGGAGCGTGAGCCCGACCAGGCCCGCGACCTGGACGAGGTTGCGCCGCTGCCGCGGCGCGTAGGCCAGCATCCCGGCGATCACCACCCCGCCGAGGAAGCCGCCCAGGTGCCCCTGCCAGGAGATGTCGGAGACGGTGAAGGTCAGCACCGCGTTGATGCCGATCCAGATCATGATCTGCTGGACGTCGCCGCGCACCTTGTAGGCGATGACCAGCAACGCACCCATCAGGCCGAAGATCGCCCCCGAGGCGCCGACCGTCGAGCTGTTCGTCGCGGAGAACCAGTAGACCGCGACCGAGCCCGTCAGGGCCGACAGCAGGTACAGCACCAGGAACCTGGACCCGGCCGAGGGCCAGCTCGAGCTGGGGTCCGAGCACCCAGAGGGCCAGCATGTTGAAGCCGATGTGCCAGATCTGGACGTGGGTGAACGCGCTGGTCATCAGCTGCCAGTAGGCCCCGTCGCTCACGCCCAGGGCCCAGAAAGCGTCACCGGGCGGACGGGTCGCGGTCAGGCACAACCCCTTGGACCCGACCGGGTAGAAGGCCCCGGTCTGCGACTCCGAGAGGCACTGCGAGACCGGCAGCAGGGCCAGCCAGCCGTAGAGCTTGCCGGCCGCCTGCGAGACCAGGATGGCCAGCCACACCAGCACGTTGACACCGATGATCACCATCGAGGTGATGCCGGCGTTCGTGGGCCGCAACCCGCCGTACGCCGTCCGCGCGCTGCGCGTGGTCTTGGCCCCCTCCTTGACGCAGTCGGGGCACTGGAAGCCGACCGCCGAGTCCCGCATGCAGTCGGGACAGATGATCTTCTCGCAGCGCTGACACCGGATGTAGGCCTCGCGGCCCGGGTGCCGGTAACAGGTCGGGACGGTGCCCGACGGACCCGTCGGGGCTGGCTCGGACATCGGGCGCCGTCTCGTCGGGTCTCGGGTGGGCTTCGGTGGGCTTCGGTGGGCGGTGTGCGCTAGCCGCGGTTGATCTCGACGTGCTCGATGACCACGGGCTCGACGGGCTTGTCGCCACGGCCCGTCGGCGTGGCCTCGATGGCGTCGACCACGTCGCGAGAGGCCTGGTCGGCGACCTCACCGAAGATGGTGTGCTTGAAGTTCAGCCACGGCGTGGCGCCCACGGTGATGAAGAACTGCGAGCCGTTGGTGCCCGGGCCGGCGTTCGCCATGGCCAGCAGGTAGGGCTTGTCGAAGGTCAGCTCGGGGTGCGGCTCGTCCTTGAACGTGTAGCCGGGGCCCCCGGTGCCGGTGCCGAGGGGGCAGCCGCCCTGGATCATGAAGCCACTGATCACGCGGTGGAACCCGAGCCCGTCGTAGAACGGGCCGGACGTGCCGTTGCCGGCGTCGTAGTCCTTGGTGCCCTCGGCGAGACCGACGAAGTTGTCGACCGTCTCGGGGGCGTGGTTCGGCAACAGGTTCACGGTGATGTCGCCACGGTTGGTCTTGAGGACGGCTTGCAGGTCAGCCATGTCAGCCTTTCCCAGGAAACGGGCCAGTACGGGTACGTCGGATGCGCCACCGATCCTGCCACGTCCCCCCAGCGCCGGGTCGGGCGGAGCGGCCCCCGGGTGTGCCGCCCCCTGGTGGGGTGTCCACCCCTAGGGGCGCTCGCGGGGCGTTGGTGATGTGCGGCATGATCGAAAACAACCATCCAGCACAGGAAGGCGCTCACATGCTGCGCAAGAAGAAGTCCCTGCTCGACCGGGCGGTCGACTCGGCCAGTGACGCCGTCGACGCGGCGCGGCCCGTGATCGAGTCCGCCGTCATCCAGGTGCGCGACCTGAGCAAGGACGCCGCCGACCAGGCCAAGGTCATCGCCAAGGACACCAGCACCAAGGCGGGTCCGCTGCTCGCCGACACCAAGGTGCTCGCCTCCGAGATCGCCGACGCGACCCGCGAGGTCGCCATCCCCAAGGCCAAGTCGGCCGCTGCCGCCGGTGTCGCCGGCGCCGCGAGCCTGGCCGCCTCCGGCAAGGACATGGCCTCCGCCAAGGTCGCCGAGGTCAA
Source organism: uncultured Actinomycetota bacterium (assembly GCA_963708915.1). Classification (GTDB taxonomy): domain Bacteria; phylum Actinomycetota; class Actinomycetes; order Propionibacteriales; family Nocardioidaceae; genus Nocardioides. Next base: position 1,624,833 of record CAVPUJ010000001.1, on the reverse strand, counting down.
GGGAGAGCCCCAGCAGAAGAAGGGCTCGAAGCTGCGCAAGCTGCTGATCTTCGGCACCTTGGCCGCGGCCGCCGGCTTCGCCTACAACAAGCTGAAGGGCTCGGGGCAGGCCGACAACTGGCAGTCGTCCTACACCCCGCCCGCCTCCTCTGGCACGAGCACGACCACGAGTGCGACCACGAGTGCGACCACGGCGGCGGGTGGAGCCCACCTCGCTCCGGGCGTCGGTCCCGACGCACCGATCGCCGGCGACGACCCGATGGCCCGCCTCGCTGCCGAGCAGGCCGCGGCCGGTGACGACCCCGGCGGCGCCTCTCCCGACGAGGCCATCGCCGATGCCGTCGAGGAGCCGCACGCGGTCACCACGCCCGACGACCCGGCCGACGTGGTCGAGGTCGAGGAGCAGGCCAAGAAGAAGTAGCGCTGACCCCGCTCACCCAGCGGACGCACCGCGCCGACGGACCGGAAGGTCCTCGGCGCGGTGCTCGTTGATCCACAGGTCGATGCGTTCCCACCACCCGAACAGCCACTCGATCTGGTCCTCGCGGTCCTGGGGGATCTCGTCGCGCGGCACCTGCCACCACTGCATGAGGAGCCGCTTGTCCATCGGCAGCTCGCGCCAGATGTCGCCGACGGTGATCAGGTGGTCCATGCCGGTGTGGGCGACCATCACGACATCCGCGTCCGGCGCAGCCTCCAGGGCCGCCAGGACGCCACCGGGCCGGGGTGCGAGCACGTTGGTCATCGCCTCGGCCCGGTCGGCCATCTTCTGCATGCCCAGCTTGCGCAGCCGCTCGATCCCACGCTTACGCCGGCCCGCGGTGAAGTTGCCCCCCTCGGGGAAGATCACGAACGCGTCGTTCTCGTCGAGGCCCGTGGCGAGCTCGGCGATCTGGTCCTCGACCCCCGCGCCCTCCTTGGGGTTGGGCGAGATGAACCGCGCCGGGATGCGGTGCAGGAGCACGTCGATGGCCGGGTCCCACGCGAGCGTGTCCTTGAGGACGACGCGCGGCTCGCGGTCGTACCAGTGCATGAGCGCGTAGATCAGCGTGAAGGAGTCGCCCGGTCCCGCATGCCGACAGCAGACCAGCAACGGCTTGCCCGGGTACGCGTCCGGGGTCGGGCCTGCGGTCTCGATGGTCAGGTTGAGCACCCGCTTGGCCTCGCGGAAGAACACCCACAGCAGGCCCTGCACGAGGTCGTAGTGGATGCCTTCGAAGTACGGCGTCCGCACCCGCCGCCCGAACCCCGACGAGATCCACAGCCCGAGGAGGATGACGAGCATCACGCTCTCGCAGACCAGGTAGAGGATCGCCAGCCAGGCGATCCGCAGCGGTCGCCAGTACCCCGGCAGGATCGGCGAGAGCGCGGCCGCGGCCACCAGCCACAGCGGAAAGGTGAGCCCGATCAGCAACGTCACCGCGATCACGGCGGGCGCGGTGAACAGGCGGCGTACCTGGCGGCCCGACCAGGAGTCGCGGCGGGTCACTGGTCGGCGACGTTCTGGTCGAGGTACTCGAGGCTGGCGCGGTAGGTCTCCTCGATCCGGGTCGTCACGCTCGTGAAGTCGCGGTGGCCGAGGATCGAGTCGTCCTTGTCCGACGTGCCGCGGGCCGGCAGCACGTGTGCGACCACGCCGTCCGGGACCTCCGCCAGCTCCCGCGCGAACCGGTGGCGGCGGGCGATCTCGAACGAGACCCGCGCCACCTCCCAGGGCCGCTTGGGCACCTGGAGCGGTCGGTCGATCCGGCCCACCTGCAGCACGTAGACCACGTCGGCCCCGAGGGCGACGGCGCGGCCGAGCGGGATCGAGTTGACGATGCCCCCGTCGAGGAAGTGCTCGTCGCCCACCTTGGCCGGCGGTAGCAGGCCCGGCACGGCCGCGCTGGCCACGATCGCGGGGACGATGGGGCCGGACGTGAACCAGTGCTCGGCTGCCCGCTCGATGTTGGCCGCGCAGACCTGGAACCGGACCGGCAGGTCCTCGAAGGTCATGTCCCCGAACTCCTCGGCCAGGCGGCGCCGCATCGGGGAGGAGGAGTAGACGTGGGTTCCGGTGGAGACGGCGCGCCGGACCGTGCGCAGGGGACGGTCTCCGAACACCTCGCGGCTCGACGCGACGGTCTGCCACAGGTCGGTGAGCCGCTCGATCACGGCCAGGGTCGGGTCGCGCGCCACGAGGGCGCCGTTCAGGGCGCCGATGGACGTGCCCAGCACGAGCTCGGGTCGGATGTCCCGTTCGAACAGTGCCTGCAGCATCCCCACCTCGGCCGCGCCCAGCACTCCCCCACCACCGAGCACGAAGGCGGTGGTCACGACGACGCCGCCAGCTCGGGGTGCTCGGCACGCACCCGTTCCACGACCCGGCGCTCCACCCAGAAGATGAGCAGCGGGATGAGGCCGGCCGCGAGGACCAGCACGGTGAACGGGACGCTCCAGCGGGCCCGTCGCGCCAGCAGGAAGGTGACCACGACATAGATCATGAACACCCAGCCGTGCACCACCCACAGGATGCTGGCCGACTCGCCGAACTGCTGGAGGTTGCTGCCCTCGGGGGCGAGGTACTTCAGGGGCAGGGCCACCAGCGCGCAGAAGGCGAGCAGGACGCCGACGATCATGGCGAGCACGCGGTAGGCGATGAAGAGGCGGCTCACGTGGAACGACCCTACCGAGTGCTGGAAGTCTCGAGCTCGACGGTCTCCCGTGCCCACCGCCACCAGACGAACACGGCGAACGCGCCGAAGAACCACCACTCGATGGCGTAGAGCAGGTTGCGGATCGCCGTGAGCCGGCCGGCCTCGGGCAGCTGCTGCAGCTCGGCTGCGACCAGGCCGTCGCGGGACTCGCTCGCGACGACGTACGCGCCGTACAGGTCCTCGTCGAACCGCTGGGCGAGGTCGGCCACCCTCAGCTGGGGTTGCACGTCGTCGGTCGGGTCGTCATCGGTGGCGACGGCACTCTCGGACGGCTGGAGCCGCCCGACCAGGGTGACGTCGCCCGCCGGCTCCGGTACGCCGCCCGGTGACGGCGACCACCCGCGCACGACGGGAAGCAGCGACGAGCCGACCCGGACCGCGTCGACCACCCAGTAGCCCTCGCGGCCGTCGTGCTCGCGGCCGGACACGTAGACGGTGGAGCCCGGCACCCAGGTGCCGACCACCTCGACGGGCTGCCCGACGTACTGCCCGGGGAACGGGTCGTCGGGACCGATCGCGTCGGCCAGCGGGATCGGAGCCACCTGGGTCAGGTCCCGCGCCTCGGCGGTGCGACGCTCCTGCCAACCGTGGTACTGCCACAGCCCCAGCAGGCCGGCGGCCACGAGGGCCACCACGACGACCAGGTGGTAGCCCCAGTAGCGCGGGTGCAGGAGCCGCGTCATGGCCGGATCCTCTCACCGCCGGACAGGCGTCACCGATTCGTCTGCGGATCCATGCGACTTCCGAGCGCGCCGATCGCAGACGAATCGCGGGCGGACGTGACGGGGAAGTCGAAGTAGGTGTCGGGGAACGGCTCGTCCTGCAGCGTGTAGTGCCACCACTCGTTCGCGTAGGCCACGAACCCGGCCACCTCCATGACCCCGAGCAGGTGGAGCCGGTTCGCCGCCTCCGCCGGCGTGACTCGCCTGGCCCCGTGGTGGGAGACCGGGTCCATCAGGTCGTGGTCGCCGCCCATGCGCGCGAGCTCACCGGTCGCGAGGTCGTAGAGGGTCAGGTCGACGGTGCTGCCCCGGCTGTGGCCGGACCTGGCGGCGACGTACCCCTGACGGAACATGGCGGCCCGGTCGATCCGGGGATAGTGGCGTTGCTTCGTCCGGCCGTCCTCAGGCTCGCGCGACCAGCGCAGGAAGCGGTCGACGGCGCGCTGGGGGCGGTACCCGTCCCACACCAGGAGGCCGAAGCCGCGCGCCGCGGCCTCCTCATGGGCGACGGCCAGTCCCGCGCACAGCGCACGCGTCCCGACGATCCGGTTGGCGAGGTACCCCTCCACCGGCTTGCCGGTGAAGTTGTCCCAGGTGGCGTACTTGGCGTCCCACCTGATGCCGGGCACCAGCTCGTCGACGAAGGCGAACTCTGGGTTCACCGGGTTCACCGGGTTCATCGCTTCTTGCCGTGCAGCGTGTGCGCCACCAGCCGGTCGACGAGGTCGGGGAGCGGCACCCCGGCGGCGGCCATCATCCGGGGGTAGCGGCTGTAGGACGTCAGGCCGGGCAGGGTGTTCACCTCGTTCAGCACCACGGTCCCGTCGTCGAGCAGGAAGAGGTCGACCCGCGCCAGTCCCTTGCACCCGAGGGCCCGGTAGAGGGTCTTGGCCGTCTGCTGCACCAGCGCACGGGCCTCGGCGGAGATGTCGGCGGGCACGATGAACGCGGCGTTCTCCGAACCGTGCTCGGGGTCCGGCTCCTGGTGGATCTGGAAGAAGCCGTGCGACAGCGCGATCCGGTCCACCTCGCCGGCCACCAGCCCGAACCGCTCGCCCAGGATCGCGCAGCCGACCTCGCTGCCGACGACGGCCTCCTCGACCAGCACCTTGGCGTCGTACTGCCGCGCGGTCTCGACCGCCACCAGCAGGTCCTCGGCACGAGTCACCCTGCTGACGCCGAACGACGAGCCCGACCGGGCCGGCTTGACGAAGACGGGATAGGTGAGGTCCTCGGGCGCGATCTTGTCGGGCGCGTCGAGGGTCCAGAACCGGGGCGTGGCGATCCCCGCGTCTCGGGCGACGAGGTAGGTCAGCGACTTGTCGATGCAGAGCGCCGAGCTCGGCACGTCGCAGCCCACGTAGGGAAGGCCGGAGAGCTCCAGCAGGCCCTGGATCGCGCCGTCCTCGCCGAACCTGCCGTGCAGGACGGGGAACACGAGGTCGAGGCCGACCGTCTCGTACCTCCCACGATCCAGGACGAGCATCCCGCGCGCGCTCCGGTCCGGCGACAGCACGACCGGGCGTACACAGTCGCTCTCCCAGCCCGGGTCGGGCCCGTCGCACAACAGCCAGGCTCCGTCGCGGGTGATCCCGATCCAGGACGGCTCGTACTTCTCGGGGTCCAGGCTCGCGGCGACCTGCTGGGCCGACTTGACGGAGACCGGGTGCTCCTCGGAGGTCCCTCCGAACACGATGCCGATCCTCACCCGAGACATGCGACGTACCCGCTCTCGAACCTCAGGCAGCCCACCAGGGAGCTCTCGACCAGGTCGGCCACCGCATGGTCGGTGGAGAAGGCCGTGTGCGGGCTGACGAGCACGTTCGGCATCGCCTGGAGCCGCGGCAGCAGCGCGTGCTCGACCGCGACGTTGCGGTGGTCGGCGTAGAAGACTCCCTCCTCCCCCTCGAGGACGTCCAGCGCAGCGCCCCCGAGGGCACCGCTCTCCAGCGCCGACACCAGGGCCTCGGTGTCGAGGAGCGCCCCGCGCCCGGTGTTGACGACGACGGCGCCGGGTCTCATGCGGTCGATCCGGCGACGGTCCAGGAGGTGGTGGGTGGCCGCGGTCAGGGGCGTGTGCAGGGTGACGATGTCGCTGCGCCGTAGCAGCTCGTCGAGGGGGACGTCACCGGCCGCGTCCTGGGGCCGGTGGTCGTGGGTCAGCACCCGGCAACCGAAACCGCGCAGCCGGCCCACGACCGCGGTGCCGATGCGTCCGGTGCCGACCACGCCGACGGTGAGGTCGCGCAGCTCCCGGCCGCGGACCTCGTGCAGGCGGTAGTCCTGGCCGTCGGCCCGGCAGAAGACGGGCTTCGCGTGGCGCACCGTCATCAGCATCAGCATCAGCGTGTAGTCGGCGACGCTGTCGGACGAGTAGGTGACGCCCTCGACGCGGATGCCGACGCGCTCGGCGTACGCCACGTCGACGTGGTCGGTGCCGATGCTCCTCGTGGACAGGTACCGCACGCCGGCCCGGCCGAGGGCACGGAGAACGGCGTGCGTGACCGGCGTCTGGTGGCCGACGCTGACGCACCGGTCGCCGAGGGCCAGGCCCGCGTTGTCCTCGGTCAACGGCTCGTCGGTCACGGTGGCGCGGACACCGAAGCGCGGCGCCAGCACGTCGAACAGGGCGGCCTCGTCGCGCGCGCAGCCGTAGGCGGTGATGCCGGTGACGGGTTCGCTGAAGATCACGGGCAACAGTCAAGACAGCGTGGAGTTGCCAGGGCGTATGCGGTTCTCGATATGCCGGCGATACGTGCCTGCTCTCTAGCATCGGGACGTGCGCGTGTTGGTCGTCGAGGACGAGCCCTACCTGGCCGAGGCCATCCGTGACGGGCTGCGCCTCGAGGCGATCGCCGCCGACATCGCCGGCGACGGCGACACCGCCCTCGAGATGCTGGGCGTCAACACCTACGACCTCGCCGTCCTCGACCGCGACATCCCCGGGCCCTCCGGCGACGAGGTCGCCCGACGGATCGTCGCCTCGGGCGCCGGCATGCCGATCCTCATGCTCACCGCAGCCGACCGGCTCGACGACAAGGCGTCCGGGTTCGAGCTCGGCGCCGACGACTACCTGACCAAGCCGTTCGAGCTCCGCGAGCTGGTGCTCCGGCTGCGGGCCCTGGACCGCAGGCGCGCCCACCACCGGCCGCCCGTGCGGGAGATCGCCGGCCTGCGGCTGGACCCGTTCCGCCGCGAGGTCTACCGCGACGGGCGGTACGTCGCCCTGACCCGCAAGCAGTTCGCGGTGCTCGACGTGCTGGTCGCCGCCGACGGAGGTGTCGTCAGCGCCGAGGAGCTCCTCGAGCGGGCGTGGGACGAGAACGCCGACCCGTTCACGAACGCCGTACGGATCACGGTGTCGGCCCTGCGCAAGCGCCTCGGCGAGCCGTGGCTCATCGCCACCGTGCCCGGGGTCGGCTACCGGATCGACTCCGGACGTGAGGCTGACGCGCGTGGCTAGGGAACCTGGGCTGAGCGTCCGGCTCAGGCTCACCCTCAGCTACGCCGGGTTCCTGATGCTCGCCGGTGTCGGGCTGCTCGCGGTCGTGTGGGTGTTCCTGCTGCGGTACGTGCCCGAGGGGTTCGGCAGCCCCGGGCAGGTCGGGCCCGACCGCTCCGACCTGGTGGACGCCTTCGCCCCGAAGGTCACCCTCATGCTGGTGCTGTTGCTGGTGTTCGGCCTGGTCGGTGGGTGGCTCCTCGCCGGCAGCATGTTGGCGCCGCTGACCCGCATCACGCAGGCGGCCCGCTTGACCGCGGCCGGGTCGCTCACCCACCGGATCCGGATGGAGGGCCGTCAGGACGAGTTCCGCGAGCTGGCCGACGCCTTCGACACCATGCTCGCGCGGCTGGAGGCCGACGTCGCCGAGCAGCAGCGGTTCGCCGCCAACGCCTCCCACGAGCTGCGCACCCCGCTGGCGATCACCCAGACGCTGCTCGAGGTCGCCCGCAACGACCCGACCCGCGACAGCGGTGAGCTCGTCGAGCGCCTCCACTTCGTCAACACCCGGGCCATCGACCTCACCGAGGCCCTGCTCCTGCTCAGCCGCGCCGACCAGGGGTCCTTCACCCGCGAGCACGTCGACCTGTCCCTGGCCGCCGAGGAGGCCACCGAGACGCTCCTTCCCCTCGCAGAGCAGCACGGCCTCGTCGTCGAGACCGCCGGCGACCCGGCTCCCACCACCGGCTCGCGCGCCCTGCTGCAGCAGCTGACGACGAACCTGGTGCACAACGCGATCGTCCACAACCTCGCCGCGGGCGGCCGCGTGTGGGTCACGACCGGTGTGGAGGACGGCGCGGCGGTGCTCACCGTCGCGAACACCGGCGAGCCGCTCACCCGTCAGCTGGTGGCCACGCTCGTCGAGCCCTTCCAGCGCGGCACGGGCCGGATCCGCGACGGCCACGCAGGTGTCGGCCTCGGCCTGGCCATCGTCCGGAGCATCACCCAGGCCCACGACGGCACCCTCACCCTCACCCCGCGCGAGGCGGGGGGCCTCGGCGTCACCGTTCGCCTTCCCCTAGCGGCCCAGGGTTCTCACTGACCGACGATGCCCACGTCGAGCTGCTGACCGACCCTCGAGTCGACCACGACGCGCAGGCCGTTCGGGACCTGTCCGTCCAGCTCCTCCAACAGGTCTGAGAGCGGCGGGAGGTCGCCGGTCGTCCTGACCTGGACGTAGAAGGTCCGCGACTGGACGTCCACGCTGGTGACCGAGGCGTCCGGCACGCCCGAGATCCAGGTCGACGCGATCGTCTGCACGCGACTGGTCCACACGCTGATCAGGTAGGTGGAGACCGTGTTGGCGACCAGGGGCAGCACCACGACGAGGAACAGGACGCTGACGGTGGCCCGGGCGCGGCGACGGGCCTTGTCGGGACCGGTCACCACGTCGCCGTAGCCGAGGACCGCGTACACCACCGTGCCAGCCAGGACGAGCGCGAGCAGGTTGGACAGGAACAAGAGCAGGGCACCCACGGCGAGCCACACCGCACCCTGGCCGAGACACACCCCGACCACGGCGAGGGGCGGCACCAGCGAGATCGCGATCGCGACGCCGGGCAGCACCGCGGCGACGTCACGACGGGCGAGCGCGACAGCGCCGGCGAAGCCGGTCGCCACTGCCGCGATCACGTCCAGCAGCCCCGGCGAGGTCCGCGACGCGATCTGGCTGTTGCCCAACAGGTCGTACGACCCGGGGAGGGCCGCCGAGAAGAGGACGCCGACCCCGATCACCAGCAGGGCGCCGAAGAGGACGAACCGCGTGGCACCCCTGCGCTGTCGGTTCACGATCCCCAGGGCGATGCCCATGATGGGGGTCGACAGCGGGGCGATGATCATCGCGCCGATCACCGTGGCCGTCGAGTCGCTCAACACCCCCGCGGTCGCGATCACCGACGACAGCGTGAGCATCGTCCAGAACGCCGAGATCTTCGACGCCGAGTCGCCGGAGGTCAGGTCCAGGTCGTCGGAGAGCTCCGCCAAGGTCCGGCGTTGGGACTCGGGCAGCACACGAGCCCTCAGGCCGTCCATCATGACCCGAGTATCACGAGCCGCCTCGCCGCGGGCCGGGATGACACGCAAGCCCGGTCGAGACGGCGGGCCGTACTCCTTCGAGACCGGTTCGGAGCTGCAGAGCACCGATTCGTCTGCGGATCCATGCGACTTCTCAGCGGGAGGACCGCAGACGAATCGCGGAGGGAGCCGAGCGGTGGAGCCTAGGGGACTCGAACCCCTAACCCCCTGCTTGCAAAGCAGGTGCGCTACCAATTGCGCCAAGGCCCCCGGGTGGAGACGGGGAGCGGACTACTGGTGTGACTACCGGCCGGGCGTGGTGACGTTGTCGGTCGCCTCGGCCCAGAGGGCCTGCTCGTGCTTGCCCTCGTCCATCTTCCGCTTGGCGTAGACGGCGCCGCCGGCGGCGAGCAGGAGCAGCAGGATCTTCTTCATCGTGGTCTCCGATCGCTGACGAGGTGAGGTGCCGAACAGGTGCAGGGTGGGCCTAACAGGACTTGAACCTGTGACCTCTTCCTTATCAGGGAAGCGCTCTAACCGTCTGAGCTATAGGCCCGTGACCGAGGAGGAACATACCGGACCCGGCGAGGCGTCCCGAAATCAGTACGCGATCAGTGCTCGTCCTCGACCAGGGTGATGTCGATGCCGCCGAGCAGGGCAGCGGCCATGTTGTAGAGGAACGCCGAGAGCGTGGCGATCGCGGTCAGCAGCACCACGTCGATCACGGCCACGAGCATCGTGAAGCCGATGACGCGGTCGGTGCCGAGGTAGTTCTGGATCGTGAACGGCGTGCTGGCCTGCTCGCCGACGATGTCGCGGACGGTGGTGTTGATGGAGTCCCACACGCCGGCGGCACCGAGCACGGACCACACCATCAGCACCGAGACGATCGTGACGACGCCGAGGGCGATCGACAGGAGGAACGCGGTCTTCATCACCGACCACGGGTCGATGCGGGTGAGTCGCAGTCGGGCGCGACGCGGCGGGCGCTTGGCGCGCGAGGCACGGGCGGGCCGCTTCTTGGCCGGGGTCGGTGCGGGCTGCGGCGAGGACTGGTCGGCGACCGGCGGGGGCAGCACGGGGCGGTCCTCGCCCGAGGTGGCCTCGCCGGGAGCGGGCGCCGTCGGCGCGGTGGTCGTCGACGCCTGGACGGCGGGCCGCACCGAGGTCGCGTCGAGACGCTCCGCGGGCCGTTCGGCCTGACGCACGGTGCTGACCTTCTGCTGGAGCCGCTCGGCGAGACTCGGACGGGCGGGCTCGGTGGCCGCGGGCATCGGCGGGAGGGTCGGCGCGGTGGTGCTGGACGCGTCCAGCCCGTTCAGCCGCGGGTGCGTCTGCTCGGTCGGTCGCTCCGTCATCAGGCCTCACTCTCGGGTGGGGAATCGGCCGGGTGACCATCTGCGGTCTCATCGATTGTTGCACTGGAGGCCGCATCCGGCGATTCCGCGTCCGACGCGCCGACTCCCTCGGCGGCAGTCGCCGAGTCGTCCGTGGTAAGGGGCTCGCCGTCCTCGCCCACCGCGTCGTCGGGCTCCGGAGCCTCCACCGAACGGGCCACGACCGCCACCGCGTCGCCGCCCTTGGGCGTCACGAACTTCACGCCCATCGTCGAACGCCCGGTCGCCCGGAAGTCGTCGTTGATGGGGCTGCGCACGACCTGGCCGCCCTGGGTGATCGAGAGGATCTCGTCACCGTCGACGACGATGAAGGCGCCGACGAGGTTGCCGCGCTCCTCGTTGGCCAGCGACATCGTCTTGATGCCGAGGCCGCCACGCGACTGGAGCCGGTAGTCGGTGATCCGCGAGCGCTTGGCGAAGCCGCCGTCGGTCATGGTGAAGACGTACTGCGGCTTGACCGCGGCCAGCTCCTCCTGGGCCACCTGCTCGGCCCGGATCACCGACATCGACAGCACCGAGTCGCCCGTGCGGAACTTCATGCCCGAGACGCCCGACGTGGCGCGCCCCATCGGCCGGAGCTGGGCGTCGTCGGCACGGAAGCGGATCGACTGGCCCTTGCGGGAGACCAACAGGATGTCGTCGTCGGGCTCGACCAGCTCGGCGCCGATCAGCTCGTCGTCGTCCTCGCGGAAGTTGATCGCGATGACGCCGGCCTGGCGCGGGCTGTTGTAGTCACCGAGGCGGGTCTTCTTGACCAGGCCCTGTCGGGTGGCGAGGACGAGGTACGGGGCCTGCTCGTAGTCACGGATCGCCAGCACCTGCGCGATGTTCTCGTCGGGCTGGAACGACAGCAGGCCGGCCACGTGGCCGCCCTTGGCGTCGCGCTGGGCCTCGGGCAGGTTGTAGGCCTTGGTGCGGTAGACCCGCCCGGCTGTGGTGAAGAACAGCAGCCAGTGGTGGTTGGTCGTCGCGATGAAGTGCTCGACCACGTCGTCGCCACGCAGGCTCGCGCCGCGGACGCCCTTGCCGCCGCGCTTCTGGGAGCGGTACTGGTCGGAGCGGGTGCGCTTGGCGTAGCCACCGCGGGTGATGGAGACGACCAGCTCCTCGTCGGGGATCAGGTCCTCCATCGAGAGGTCGCCGTCGGCCGCGATGATCTGGCTGCGCCGGTCGTCGCCGTACTTCTGCACGATCTCGGCCAGCTCGTCGATGACGATCTGCCGCTGGCGGGCGTCGTCGGCCAGGATGTCCTCGAGGTCGGCGATGATGATCTCGAGCTCGGCGAGCTTGTCGATGATCTTCTGTCGCTCGAGGGCCGCGAGCCGGCGCAGCTGCATGTCGAGGACGTGCTGCGCCTGGAGCTCGTCGATCTCGAGCAGCGCCATCAGTCCGGCACGGGCCTCGTCGACGTCGGGGCTGCGCCGGATCAGGGCGATGACCTCGTCGAGGGCGTCCAGCGCCTTGACCAGGCCGCGCTGCATGTGCGCGTCCTCCTCGGCCTTGCGCAGCCGGTAGCGGGTCCGCCGCTGGATGACCTCGATCTGGTGGGCCACCCAGTGGGAGATGAACTGGTCGATGGTGAGCGTGCGGGGCACGCCGTCGACCAGGGCCAGCATGTTGGCCGAGAAGTTGGTCTGCAGCTCGGTGTGCTTGAACAGGTTGTTGAGCACCACCCGCGCGACGGCGTCGCGCTTGAGCACGATGACCAGGCGCTGGCCGGTGCGGTCGGAGGTGTCGTCACGGACGTCGGCGATGCCCTGGACGCGCCCGAGGTCGGCCAGCTCGGCGATCTTGAGCGCGAGGTTGTCGGGGTTGACCATGTAGGGCAGCTCGGTGATGACCAGGCAGGTCCGGCCCTTGCTGTCCTCGTCGATCTCGATGACAGCGCGCTGGGTGACCGAGCCGCGACCGGTGCGGTAGGCCTGCTCGATGCCCGAGTGGCCCACGATGAGCGCGCCGTTGGGGAAGTCGGGGCCCTTGATCCGCTCGATCAGCGCGTCCTGGAGCTCCTCGCGGGTCGCGTCGGGGTGCTCGAGGGCCCAGCGTGCGCCGTCGGCCACCTCGCGCAGGTTGTGCGGCGGGATGTTGGTGGCCATGCCGACGGCGATGCCGGCCGAGCCGTTGACCAGCAGGTTGGGGAAGCGGGCCGGCAGGATCGTCGGCTCCTGGCTGCGGCCGTCGTAGTTGGGCTGGAAGTCGACGGTCTCCTCGTGGATGTCGCGGACCATCTCCAACGCGAGCGGGGCCATCCGGCACTCGGTGTACCGCATCGCGGCCGCGGAGTCGTTGCCCGGCGAGCCGAAGTTGCCCTGACCGTGGATCAGCGGCGCCCTCATCACCCACGGCTGGGCCAGGCGGACGAGGGTGTCGTAGATCGCGGTGTCGCCGTGGGGGTGGTACTGGCCCATCACGTCGCCGACGACGCGTGAGCACTTCGAGAACCCGCGGTCGGGCCGGTAGCCGCCGTCGTACATCGCGTAGAGCACCCGGCGGTGCACCGGCTTGAGGCCGTCGCGGACGTCCGGCAGCGCGCGGCCGACGATGACCGCCATCGCGTAGTCGAGGAACGCCCGCTGCACGGACGTCTGCAGCTCCACCGGCTCGACCCGGCCACCGGGGGCAGGCGTCGACGGAGTCGTCGGGGTCTCGGTCACGATCTACCTCTTCTGCCTTGATCTACAGGTATCTACGACTGGTGCTAGAGAACTAGATATCGAGGAAGCGGACGTCCTTGGCGTTGCGCTGGATCCACGAGCGCCGCTGCTCGACGTTCTCGCCCATCAGGGTCGAGAAGATCTCGTCGGCCTGGGCGGCGTCCTCGAGCGTCACCTGCAGCATCAGCCGCTGGTCGGGGTCCATGGTCGTCTCCCACAGCTCCTTGGCGTTCATCTCGCCGAGGCCCTTGTAGCGCTGGACCGGGTTCTCCTTCGGGAGCTTCTTGCCGTTGGCCTGGCCATCGCGCAGCAACGCGTCGCGCTCGGCGTCGGAGTAGACGAACTCGTGCTCGGCCGGCTTGTTCCAGCGCAGCCGGTAGAGCGGGGGCTGGGCCATGTAGACGTAGCCGCCCTCGATCAGTGGCCGCATGAACCGGAACAGCAGCGTCAGCAGCAGGGTGTTGATGTGGTGGCCGTCGACGTCGGCGTCGGCCATCAGCACGACCTTGTGGTAGCGCAGCTTGTCGATGCTGAACTCTTCGTGGATGCCGGTGCCGAGCGCGGAGATGATCGACTGGACCTCGGCGTTGCCGAGGACCTTGTCGATGCGGGCCTTCTCGACGTTGAGGATCTTGCCGCGGATCGGCAGGATCGCCTGGATGCGCGGGTCGCGACCCTGTCGTGCGGAGCCACCGGCCGAGTCGCCCTCGACGATGTAGACCTCGCACTCCTCGGGGTTGGTCGACTGGCAGTCCGACAGCTTGCCCGGCAGGCCGCCGCCTCCGATCAGGCCCTTCCGCTTGCGAGCCAGGTCCCGGGCGTTGCGGGCCGCCATCCGCGCGGACGCCGCGGCCTGGGACTTGCGGACGATCTCCTTGCCCTCGGCCGGGTTGGCCTCCAGCCAGGCGCCGAGCTGGTCGTTGACCGTGCGCTGGGTGAAGCCCTTGGCCTCGGTGTTGCCGAGCTTGGTCTTGGTCTGGCCCTCGAACTGCGGCTCGGCCATCTTGATCGAGACGATCGCGGTCAGGCCCTCGCGGATGTCGTCGCCGGAGACCCGGTCCTCGCGCTTCTTGATCAGGTTGTTGGCCTCGCCGAAGCTGTTGATCTGGCCGGTCAGCGCCGCGCGGAAGCCCTCCTCGTGGGTGCCGCCCTCGTGGGTGTTGATGGTGTTGGCGAAGGTGTGCACGGACTCGGTGTAGGAGGTGTTCCACTGCATGGCCACCTCGAGGCTCATGTGCTGGCCGGCCCCCTCGGGGGCGTCGGCCTCGAACGAGATGATCGTCGGGTTGGCCGGCGTCTTGCTGCGGTTGAGGTGGGCGACGTAGTCGACCAGGCCGAGGTCGTACTTGAAGACGCGCTCCAGGCCGCCGGTGTCGGCGCGCTTGATGGCGTCGGCGCCGGTCTCGTCCACCTCAGCGGCCACGGTGTCGTCCTCGACGGCGTCGACCAGCTCGTCGGCCGTGGGCCGCTCGTCGCGGATGACGATCTCGAGGCCCTTGTTGAGGAAGGCGTACTCGCGCATCCGGTTGGTGAGCGTCTCGAGGTTGTAGGTCGTGGTCTCGAAGATGTCCTCCGAGGCCCACCAGGTCACGGTGGTCCCGGTGCCCTCGCCGTCCTCGAGGGGTCGGATCTGCTCCAGCGGCGCATCCGGGACGCCGAGCTGGAAGCTCTGCCTCCACAGGTGGCCGCGGTTCTTGACCTCCACGACCAGCACCGTCGAGAGGGCGTTCACCACCGAGACCCCGACGCCGTGCAGGCCGCCGGACACCTTGTAGCCGCCCCCGCCGAACTTGCCGCCGGCGTGCAGCAGGGTCAGCGCCATCGTCACCGCGGGGAGCTCCTGGCCCGGCGCGGTGTCGGTCGGGATGCCACGACCGTTGTCGATCACCTGGACGCCACCGTCGGCGCGCAGCGTGAGCACGATGCGGTCGCAGTAGCCCGCCAGCGCCTCGTCGACGGCGTTGTCGACGATCTCGGTGATCAGGTGGTGCAGGCCGCGCTCACCGGTCGAGCCGATGTACATGCCCGGCCGCTTGCGGACGGCCTCGAGGCCCTCCAGCACCGTGATCGCCGAGGCGTCGTAGTCACCGTTGACGTCAGCGGGGATGACGACCGGGACGTTGGGATCCTCGCTCACGCGCACCTTCTTCTGCTCGGCCCTGCACACAGTTCGGGTCGCGGCTGGTGAGCGCGCGACCCGATGTCCATGATAGCCCGTCAGGGCCCGTATCCCACGCCACCATCCCCAGGGGCGGGGGGAGGGGCGCAAGAAAATCCCGCTGAGCGGCCAGGAAACGGCTCTGCAGTGGCCTGACAGGGGTGCGGTGGAGTCCCTATACGTCTGCGACCCCCTCAGATCGGCTGCGAGCGCTAGCCGTAGGTGTCGCGCGGCCCGCGCCCGTCGCGCACCGACCGGGGGCCCTTCTTCCAGCTCGGGAGGTGCGGCCCGAGCACCTCGATGAGGCTCACGGTGCCGTGCCCGAGGTCCTCGTTGAGGCGCCGGACGACGGCCGGGGCGAGCAGCTTCAGCTGGGTGGCCCACGCCGTGGAGTCGGTGCGGACCACCAGGGTGCCGTCGCCGAACGACTCAGGCGTCGCGTGCTGGGCGACCTCCTCGCCCACCAGCTCCGGCCACCGCGCGAACATGCCGGCGACCCGGAGGTCGACGTCCCACCCGTGGTCGTCGACGAGCCGGCCGACGGTGACGTCGAGCAGCTGCGGGTCCCGCTCGTCGGGGAAGGCGCCGGACCCCTTGGCCGGGCCGGTACGCCGGTCGGCGCCGCGTCGCTTGACCCGCTTGGCCGGGCTCGAGCGGGCCGTGGCACGGGCGAGGTTCTTGGCCAGGTCGAGGCCGTCGGGCCGGTGCGGCTCCTGGGCCGGCCCGGTCTCGTCGTCAGTCGACACGGGTCACCGCCCCCGCGCTCACCCGGAAGCGGGTCCCGGCGAGCTTCTCGGGCACGTCGTCGTCCACCGCGGCCGTCACCAGGACCTGCTCGGCGCCGGCGACCAGCTCGGCCAGCTGGGCGCGACGCTCGATGTCGAGCTCGGCGAACACGTCGTCGAGCACCAGGATCGGGTCGTCGCCGTCGGCGCGCAGGAGGTCGTAGGACGCCAGCCGGAGCGCGAGCGCGAACGACCAGGACTCGCCGTGGCTGGCGTAGCCGCGGACGGGCAGACGGGTCCCGTCATCCACCCGTGCCGAGGGTGAGGACCAGGTCGTCACGGTGCGGACCGACGAGGGAGACGCCGCGGTCCAGCTCGTCGTTCTGCCGCTCCGCCACGGCCGCGAGCAGCGCCTCGGTCAGGGCGCCCCGGTCGGAGGGGTCCGCGGGCAGCGCGAACGACGACTTGTACTCGGCCTCGGCCGCATCGCGCGAGGCGCCGCGGGCGACGGTGGCGTAGGCGTCGCCCAGGTAGGGGCGCAGGTCGGCGGCCAGGCGCAGGCGCTCGTCGAGGATCTCGGCGCCGACCCGGGCGAGGTGGGAGTTCCAGACGCCCAACGTGGACAGGGCGCTGTCCTGCGACGTCGAGCCGCGCCGCGCGTGCCCGGCTGTCTTGAGCAGCGAGTTGCGCTGACGCAGGATCCGCTCGTAGTCGGCGCGCGCGCCGGCGAGGCGCGGGGTCCGCAGCACGAGGAGGTCGTCGAGGAAGCGGCGCCGCTCGGCCGGGTCCCCCTTGACCAGGGCGAGGTCCTCGGGGGAGAAGACGACGGTGCGCACGAGCCCGACGAGGTCGCGGGTCTTGGGCAGCGCCGACTTGTTGACCCGTGCACGGTTGGCCCGGCCCGGGTTGATCTCCACCTCGAGCACGGCAGTACGACCGTCGCGCACCACCGCGGCGCGGATCACCGCCTGGTCGGCACCGGCCCTGACCAGCGGCGCGTCGGTGGCCACCCGGTGCGACGACAGGCGGGAGAGGTAGTCGATCGCCTCGACGAGGTTGGTCTTGCCCTGGCCGTTGCTGCCGATGAACGCCGTCGCCCCGGGGTCGAGGACGACCTCGACGTCGGCGTACGAGCGGAAGTCGTGCAGGACCAGGTGCGAGACGTACAAGGGCCGTCGCTACTCGGTGGCTGCGTCGCCACCGGGTGGCGGCCCGGCCTTCACCGCGTGGCCGCCGAACTGGTTGCGCATCGCGGCGATCGCCTTCATCGCCGGGCTGTCGTCCTGGCGCGAGACGAAGCGGGCGTAGAGGGCAGCGGTGATCGCGGGGGTGGCGACGGCGTTGTCGATGCCGGCCTCCACGGTCCAGCGGCCCTCGCCGGAGTCCTCGGCGTAGCCGCTGATCTTCGAGAGGCCGGGGTCCTCGTCCAGGGCGGCCACCATCAGGTCGAGCAGCCACGAGCGGATGACCGTGCCCTCGCGCCACGAGCGGAAGACCTCGGTGACGTTGTCGACGACGTCGACCTTCTCGAGCAGCTCCCAGCCCTCGGCGTAGCTCTGCATGATGGCGTACTCGATGCCGTTGTGGACCATCTTCGAGAAGTGTCCGGCGCCCACCTTGCCGGCGTGCACGGACCCGAACTCGCCCTCGGGCTTGAGGGCGTCGAAGGCTTCCTGGACCTTCGCGATGTCATCGGCCTCGCCGCCGTACATGAGGGCGTAGCCGTTCTTGAGACCCCAGACCCCGCCGGAGACACCGCAGTCGACGAAGCCGATGCCCTTCTCGCCGAGCATCTCGCCGTGCTTCTGGTCATCGGTCCACCGCGAGTTGCCACCGTCGACGACCAGGTCGCCCTCGCCGAGCAGGTCACCCAGCTCGGTGATGACGTCGTGCGTCGGACCGCCGGCCGGCACCATCACCCACACGACCTTCGGCGAGGGCAGCGCCTCGACCAGCTCGGCGAGGCTCGTGACGTCGGAGATCTCGGGATCATGGTCGAAACCGACGACGGTGTGGCCGGCGTCGCGGAGACGGGTCCGCATGTTGCCGCCCATCTTGCCGAGGCCGACGAGGCCGAGTTCCATACGGATCCTCCGATGTGGTGGGCGGTCAAGGATTTCAGGAGAGCAGTCGGCGCGGCATCAACAGGTAGCGGAATGCGGGGTCCCTGTCACCGTCCGAGCCGTCTTCACCGATCGAACCACTGATGACGACGGGTTTGGAAGCCTGGGTGAAGGACAGCTCCACCACAGCCTCGTCGATCGCGGTCAGGCCGTCGAGGAGGAACTGCGGGTTGAAGCCCGTGGTCAGGTCCTCGCCCTCGATGGTGGCCTCGATCGACTCCGAGGCCTGGGCCTCGTCGCCGGAGCCGGCGTCGAGGGTCAGCACCCCGTCGGAGAAGGCGAGCTGCACCGCGGTGTTGCGCTCGGCGACGAGTGCCACCCGCTTGACGGACTCGATCAGGGCGAGCTTGTCGACCAGGGCCTTGGTCAGGTGCTCGGCCGGGAACAGGCTGCGGACCTTGGGGAACTCGCCGTCGAGCAGCCGGGTCGTCGTCCGACGGGTGCCGCCGGCCGCGGAGCCCTCGAAGCCGATGATCCCCTCGCCGGAGCCCGTCGCCGACAACGCGATGGTGACCTCGGGGCCGGCGGTCAGCGACTTCGCCGTGTCGCCGAGCACCTTGGCCGGGACCAGGGCGGCCAGCGAGGCGTCCGGGCTGCGGGGGTTCCAGGTGAGCTCGCGGTGCGAGAGCCGGAACCGGTCGGTCGCGAGCAGGGCGATCGTGGATCCGGAGATCTCGAGCCGGACGCCGGTGAGCACGGGCAGCATGTCGTCGCGGCCGGCGGCCGTGACGGCCTGGGCGACCGCGTGCGCGAACTGGTCGCTGGGGACCGTGCCGCTCGCGGCCGGCATGTCGGGCAGCGACGGATAGTCCTCGACCGGCATCGTCTGCAGGCTGAAGCGCGCCGAACCACAGGTCAGCGAGACCCGTGAGCCGTCGAGCGCCAGGTCGACGGGCTTGGCCGGCAGGCTGCGGCAGATGTCGGCCAACAGGCGGCCACTGACCAGGGCCCGGCCCTCGTCGGCGACCTCGGCGGTCAGGGTGGCGCGGGCGGACGTCTCGTAGTCGAACGTCGAGAGCACCAGGCCCTCGTCGCTGGCGTCGATGAGCAGGCCGGAGAGGACGGGAGCACTGGGGCGGACGGGCAGGCTGCGGGCCGCCCACGCGACGGCGTCGGCGAACGCGTCGCGATCTACGCGGAACTTCACACGAGATCCTTCGAGGTCAGGTTTGGGGAAGGCAACCCTGACGAGCACATCAGGTCAGGCGCATCCTGCCACGCGGTGCCGACGGTGGGGAGAGCCGCCCGCTCTGGAGTGCCGGTCATCCCCAGGTCGGGCCCGGATCGACGTTCACCGGGAATGACACAGATCTAGAGGTTCTGAGGAGTAGTAGCAGCGGTGGAAAGTGTGGAGAAGTGCTGTCGTCGCAGGTCAGCGCCGGGATTTCTGTCCCCAGGGGGTGTGGACGGGCCGGTGCACCACCGACGGCCGGCGGTGCACTCCGAGGGCTCGTCCCGCCGGCGTCCCCAGCTGTCCACAACCGCTGTGGAGGAATCGCGGCGAGTCGCACAGGGCGCCCCACATCTTCCGTCGGTGTAACTATCAGTTCTGGCGGGCGTGCATCTTGATGCGGTTGGTCAGCTCGGAGACCTGGTTGAACACCGCGCGCCGCTCGGCGAGGAGCTGGTTGATCTTGCGGTCGGCGTACATCACCGTCGTGTGGTCGCGGTTGCCGAACTGGGCGCCGATCTTGGGCAGCGACAGGTCGGTCAGCTCGCGGCACAGGTACATCCCGATCTGACGCGCCATCACCAGGTGCCGGCCGCGGCTCGGTCCGGTGATGTCCTCGATCGGCAGGCCGAAGTACGCCGAGGTCTGGGCGATGATCAGCGACGCGGTGATCTCGGGCTCGCCGCCTTCGGGGATCAGGTCCTTGAGCACGATCTCGGCCAGGGTCATGTCGACCTCCTGGCGGTTGAGGTTCGCGAACGCCGTGACCCGGATCAGCGCACCCTCGAGCTCGCGGATGTTGGTCTGGATCTTGGAGGCGATGAACTCCAGCACGTCCGGCGGCGCGGTGAGCCGGTCCATCGCGGCCTTCTTGCGCAGGATCGCGATCCGGGTCTCGAGGTCGGGCGGCTGCACGTCGGTGATCAGGCCCCACTCGAACCGGTTGCGCAACCGGTCCTCGAGCGCCTCGAGCCGCTTGGGGGCGCGGTCGGAGGTCAGCACGATCTGCTTGTTGGCGTTGTGGAGCGTGTTGAACGTGTGGAAGAACTCCTCCTGGGTCTGGGTCTTGCCCTCCAGGAACTGGATGTCGTCGATCAGCAGCACGTCGACGTCGCGGTACTTCCGCTTGAACCGGTCCTGCCGGTCGTCGCGGATCGCGTTGATGAACTCGTTGGTGAACTCCTCGCTCGACACGTAGCGCACCTTGGCGCCGTTGTAGAGGCTGCGGACGTAGTGCCCGATCGCGTGCAACAGGTGGGTCTTGCCCAACCCGGAGTCGCCGTAGACCAGGAGCGGGTTGTACGCCCGGCCGGGCGCCTCGGCCACCGCGACTGCCGCGGCGTGCGGGAACCGGTTGGACGAGCCGATCACGAAGGTCTCGAACGTGTACTTGGGGTTGAGGCGGGTCTCGAGGGCCGACGAGCGTGCCGCCTCGACGCCGTCGTCCCCGCCGTACGCCGGCACCCCCGTCTGTCCATAAGGCGATGAGTCGACCTGTTGATGAGTCGACGTGTCGACATGGCGGCTCGGTGGGGTGGCCGGCCGGTCGGACACCAGGGTGGGGTTGACCGTCACGCCGAGCCGGATGTCGCGACCGAAGACCGCGGAGAGCCCCTCCTCGATCTCGGCGCGCAGCCGGCCCTCGAGCTGGCCGCGGGTGAACTCGTCGACGACCTCGATGATCGCCTGGTCGCCGTGCAGGGTGACCGGGGCGCTGGCCTGCAGCCACGCCCGCTGGTTGGGCTGCAGCTGCCCGACGACCGACCACCACGCCTGCTCGAGGTCGGCCTCCGGACCACCTGACTGCTGGTTCACCTGCTGGTCTTCCACGCGTTCCCCGCCACCCTTCGTCACTGCTCTCGTGGATCGCGTCATCGCGATCTCGCCCTGCGAACTCCACACCCTTCTCCACAGCCTGTGAAGGAGTGCGACGAGCCGTGGCTCCCCTGGCACCCAGACCGGACCGAGGACCGGTCCCGAGGACATCCGTGCAGGTCAGCGCGGTCGTCGGCGGGAAATGTCCGACACACTGGCGGACGCTGGCAACAGCGCACCCGGGTGGGATTGGAGGGACGGCGGGGAATCTCGTCGGCCCGAACCTAACTCCGGGGAGAGGGCAGCGGCAAGCCGTCATCCACAGGTCTGGAGCCCCTGCGTCGGCCCCGCCGAGCCCTCGTGGGAACGGTGGGGCGCGTGGGAGGGACCGGGGATCGTGGAGAGGAGTCGCGACGGTTTGACCCTGTGGAAGAGCCTCGCGTACCGTTGGCCGGTCACCTGCCGTTGGCGCCGCGTCGAGCCGTGCTCCCGAACCCCGTCTCAGCGGGGACCGGGCCAGCTCAGGCTTCGCCCGCCGGGGTGCCAGAGACCATGCCGAAGGCCCCTGAGGGCCTGGACCCACGGAGAATGCTGTGAGCAAGCGTACCTATCAGCCGAACAACCGCCGCCGTCACAAGGTGCACGGTTTCCGCCTGCGGATGCGTACCCGCGCGGGCCGCGCGATCCTCGCGTCGCGCCGTCGCAAGGGCCGCGACAAGCTCGCTGTCTGAGCTGCGGGCCACGCGTGTTGCCCGCGGCTGCCCGGCTCACGTCGGGTGAGTCGTTCCGTCGCTGCATCCGGGCGGGACACCGGGCGGGGAGCCGCACCCTCGTGCTGCACCTCGTCGAGGGTGGCGACCCCGCGTCCGGACCGACGCCGCCTCAGGTGGGCTTCGTGGTCTCCCGCGCGGTGGGCAACGCGGTCGTCCGCAACCGGGTCCGCCGGCGGCTGCGCCACCTGGTCCGGGACCGGCTCGGTGACGTGCCAGGCGGTGCCGTGCTGGTGGTGCGGGCCCTGCCCGACGCAGCGGGGGCGTCGTACGACGAACTCCGCGGCGACCTCGCTCGTTGTCTGGAGCGGGTGCTGGCCCGGGTGCATTCCCCGGTCCGTTCACAGCCGGCAGCCCACGACGGGGGAGCGATGGTGCCACGATGAAGTACGTCCTCATCGCCCTGCTGCGCGGCTACCGCGCGGTGATCAGCCCGCTCTACGGCCAGGTGTGCCGCTACCACCCCTCCTGCTCGGCGTACGCGCTGGAGGCGGTGCAGGTGCACGGCAGCCTCCGGGGCAGCTGGCTGGCCGTGCGTCGGCTGGGGCGGTGCCACCCGTGGGCCGCCGGCGGCTACGACCCCGTGCCGCCCCGCACCCCCGCGGCCCCCAGCTCTGACCACCGCACGACGACCCCGGCTTAGGAGCCTCACCCGTGCTGAACTTCCTCGGCGACATCGGCCACCTGATCATGACGCCGCTGTACTACGCGGTGTCGGCGATCATGGTCGCCTGGCACTGGATCTTCACCGAGCTCGGGCTCGATCCCGACGCAGGTGGCACCTGGGCCCTGTCGATCATCGGGCTCACGCTCGTGGTCCGGGCGATGCTGATCCCGCTGTTCGTCAAGCAGATCAAGTCGAGCCGCAACATGCAGCTGATCCAGCCCAGGGTCAAGGAGCTGCAGAAGAAGTACGGCCACGACCGCGAGCGGCTCGCCGCGGAGACGATGGCGCTGTACAAGGAGACGGGCACCAACCCGTTCGCCTCGTGCCTGCCGATCCTGGTGCAGATGCCGATCTTCCTGTCCCTGTTCCGGATGCTCGACCAGGCGGCCAAGAAGGGCAAGGCGCACGGCTTCCTCAACGACGACCTCGCCGCGTCGTTCGGCAACAGCAAGCTGTTCGGCACCATCCCGCTCAAGGACACGTTCCTCAACAACGAGGGCATCGTCGGGGTGATGGTCCTCGCGGCCATCCTGGTCGTGGCGATGACGGCCACCACGTTCCTCACCCAGCGCCAGCTGATGAGCAAGAACATGCCGGCCGATGCGCTGACCGGCCCCTACGCCCAGCAGCAGAAGCTGCTGCTCTACGTGCTGCCCGTCGTCTTCGCGGTCGGCGGCATCGCCTTCCCGATCGGCGTGCTCCTCTACTGGACCACCTCCAACCTGTGGACCATGGGCCAGCAGTTCTACGTGATCCGCAACAACCCGGCCCCCGGGACGCCGGCGTTCGCCGCCAAGCAGAAGCGCGACGCCGCCAAGGGACTCAAGCACGGCTCGGAGCCCGCGGGCACCGACACGGTGGTCGAGCAGGCGCCCGAGGCGCCGCGCGCCGCCCCGCGCCAGCAGCCCAAGAAGCAGACCCGCCAGCAACGCAAGAAGGGCGGCCCCCAGCCGGGCACCCCCAAGAGCCAGGGAGACACTGCATGAGCGACCAGACCCAGACCGAGACGTCCGAGACGGAGACGTCCCACACCGACACCCCGCTGCACGACGAGATCGCGGCCGAGCAGGGCGTGGCCGACGAGACGTCGGTGGACGAGGGTCCGGACCGCACCGACGGCGCCGACGACCCGAACGCCGGCGAGGAGGCTCGGCTCCAGGCGCTGGAGCGCGAGGGTGACGTGGCGGCCGACTACCTCGAGGAGCTCCTCGACATCGCCGACCTCGACGGCGACCTGGACATGGACGTCGATGGCGACCGGGCGGCCGTGTCGATCGTGGGCGCCGACCTCAGCCAGCTCGTGGGCCAGCGCGGCGAGGTCCTGGACGCGCTGCAGGAGCTGACCCGCCTGGCCGTCTACCGCGAGACCGGGGAGCGGTCGCGGCTGATGCTGGACGTCTCCGGCTACCGCGCCGACCAGCGCGCCCGGCTGGTGGCGCTGGCGGAGGAGTCGGTGACCCGGGTGCGGGACAGCGGCGAGCGCGTCGCCCTGGACGCGATGTCGCCCTTCGAGCGCAAGGTGGTCCACGACGCGGTGGCCGCCGCCGGCCTGACGTCGGAGTCCGAGGGCGTCGAGCCCCGGCGCTTCGTGGTGATCCTGCCCCGATGAGTGCCCGATGAGTGCCCCGATGTGTGCTCAGTGAGTCGTTCGTGAGCGATGTTTCACGTGAAACACCCGCCGTGCCCGTCGAGGCCCGGCGGGTGTTCGCTGTCGGCCGCCTGCCGCTCGCCGAGCGGTACGCCGAGCTGCTGGCGACCGAGGGAGTGGTCCGGGGGTTGATCGGGCCCCGCGAGGCTCCCCGTCTGTGGGAACGGCACCTCCTCAACTGCGCGGTGCTGGCGGAACTGGTGCCCGAGTCGGTGAGCGTCGCCGATGTCGGCTCCGGCGCCGGCCTCCCCGGCCTCGTGCTCGCCATCGCCCGGCCGGACCTGCACGTGACGTTGGTCGAACCGCTGCTGCGCCGTACCCGCTTCCTCGACGAGGTGGTCGAGGAGCTCGATCTCCGGGACCAGGTCGAGGTGGTCCGCGCCCGGGCCGAGGAGCTGGCCGGGACGCGCACGTTCGACGTGGTGACGGCGCGCGCCGTGGCGCCCCTGGAGCGGCTGGCCCGCTGGTGCCTGCCGTTGGTGGACCCGAGCGGGGAGCTGATTGCGATGAAGGGAGCCTCGGCGCGGGCCGAGGTCGAGGAGGCGGGGCCGGCGTTGACGGCCCTGGGGTGCGCGGATCCCGTGGTGGTCGAGCTGGGGGCCGAGGTGCTGGCGCAGCCGACCTGGGCGGTCCGCCTGGCCCGGCCGGAATCCGGGCCGGTAGGTTGGCGCGGTCGTCCCGGCAGGGGCGGCGGCACGGCGAGAGATCGGCGGAGGACGCAGTGAGCGACGGCACCGGAGCGTCCGGAGGGTTGGGGTGGCCAGACGCTCCGTCGGACCCCAGGGAGTTTTCCACCGGTCTGGGGTGGCCCGATGAGCGTGTTCCTCCACAGGGCGAACCCACTTCTCCACAGGCAGGGGCCGCGGTCGAACCGCCGGCCGACGAGCCTGTTTCACGTGAAACATCGCCCCTGGCCGGCGGTCGGGTGCGGACCGCGGCGGAGCTCAGCGAGCTGGCGGTGACGGACCACGACGAGACCACCCCGCTCGCCCGGGCCGCCGAGCACTCGGTGCTGGCCCGGATGGGCGCCCGCGCGCGGGTCGCGATGCCGCGGCCCGAGAGCACCCGGGTGATGGTGGTGGCCAACCAGAAGGGCGGGGTCGGCAAGACCACCTCGACCGTGAACGTCGCCGCCGCGCTCGCCCAGCTGGGCCAGCGGGTGCTCGTCGTCGACCTCGACCCGCAGGGCAACGCGTCGACTGCCCTGGGAACCCCGCACCACCGCGGTGTCGCGTCGACGTACGACGCCCTCGTCGACGGGACGCCGCTCGCCGAGGTCGCCTCGCCCGCCGCCGACCTGGAGAACCTGTGGGTGGTGCCGGCGACGATCGACCTGGCCGGCGCGGAGATCGAGCTGGTCAGCGTGGTGGCCCGCGAGAACCGGCTGGCCCGGGCCCTCGCGTCCCACCCCGGCATCGGCTCGGCCGACGTGGCCGGCGAGGACCGGTTCGACTACGTCCTCATCGACTGCCCGCCATCCCTGGGACTGCTGACCCTGAACGCCCTGGTGGCGGGAGCCGAGGTGCTGATCCCGATCCAGGCGGAGTACTACGCGCTCGAGGGCCTCGGCCAGCTGCTGGAGACCATCGAGATGGTCAGGGCCCACCTCAACCCGCGGCTCACCGTCTCCTCCATCCTGATCACCATGTACGACGCGCGCACCCGGCTCGCGGCCGGCGTGGCCGACGAGGTGCGCGAGCACTTCGCCGACCAGGTCCTCAAGACGACCATCCCGCGCTCCGTCCGCGTGTCGGAGGCCCCGTCGTACGGTCAGACGGTGATGACGTACGACCCGGCGTCCCCGGGGGCGCTGTCCTACCTGGAGGCCGCGCGCGAGGTGGCCCAGCAGGTGACGAGCCGCCAGTCCGGGGCGCGCGCATGAGCCGCGAGCGCCCGACCGTCCGCCGCGGTCTCGGCCGCGGCCTGGGCTCGCTCATCCCGACCGCGCCGGCCGACGAGGCTCCCACGGAGACGCCGGCGACGGGTGCGGAGGAGTCCGCGCCCGACCTGGTCGTGCCCGAGGGCAGCTGGTTCGCGGAGCTGCCGGCAGGTCAGATCGTGCCGAACCGCGCGCAGCCCCGCCAGGTCTTCGACGAGGACGCGATGGCAGAGCTCGTCCACTCGATCCGCGAGGTGGGCCTGCTCCAGCCGATCGTCGTCCGCCCGGTGCCGGCCGCGGAGACAGGCAGCGGGCCGCCCAGCTACGAGCTGGTCATGGGCGAGCGCCGGTGGCGGGCCGCCCAGCAGGCCGGGCTCGAGGCGATCCCGGCGATCGTCCGGGCGACCGACGACACCGACATGCTCCGCGACGCGCTGCTGGAGAACCTGCACCGCTCGCAGCTCAACCCGCTCGAGGAGGCAGCGGCCTACCAGCAGCTCCTCGAGGACTTCGGCTGCACGCACGACGAGCTCGCGCAGCGGATCGGCCGGTCCCGCCCGCAGATCTCCAACACCATCCGCCTGCTGAGGCTCTCGCCGGCGGTCCAGCGCCGGGTGGCGGCCGGGGTGCTCAGCGCCGGGCACGCGCGGTCCCTGCTGGGCGTCGAGGACGCCGAGCAGCAGGACCGCCTCGCCTCCCGCGTGGTGGCCGAGGGCATCAGCGTCCGGGGGCTCGAGGAGATCGTCGCGACCGGCGGTGGCGACGCCCTGGCGACGCCTCCCGTGCGACGCAACAAGCCGGTCGCGCCCGGGCTCACCGATCTCGCCGAGCGGCTCTCCGACCGCCTGGAGACGCGGGTCAAGGTGGAGCTCGGCCGGCACAAGGGCAAGATCACCGTGGAGTTCGCGTCGCTCGACGACCTGCGCCGGATCGTCGACATCATGGATCCCCGCAACCGGAGCGACCGCCCGATCTAGCCCCTGACCTGGGCAGACATGCCAATGTCGACAAAGCAACAAAGCGACAGATCGCTCTATCAATAGATCTCTACGCCGACTTGGCGGCCTTGCGGGCGGCCCTGGCCGCCCTCTCCTCCGCGTCGATGCGCGCCGCTTCCTGGAGTGTCGGGGCGGTGCCGCCGTACGACGCCGGGAGCCACCAGGCGCCGGGCTCGGGCTGCGGGTAGCTGCGGATCACGTCGTCGAGCAGGCCGCTCATCGCGGTCCTCAGCGCCGCCGTGTCCGCGACCGCGTCGCCGGTCAGCGGGACGGGGGCACCGACGGCGATGGTGATGGCCTTGCCCCGAGAGAAGTCCTTGTCGTGGTCCTTGGTCATCATTCGCTGGGTGCCCCACAGGATCATCGGGAGCAGCGGCACCGACGCGGCGAAGGCGATCCGCGCAGCGCCGGTCTTGAGGTCCTTGATCTCCATGGCCCGGGAGATGGTGGCCTCGGGGAAGATGCCGACCAGCTCGCCGCGAAGCAGGAAGTCCTCGGCGACCCGGAGCGAGGCTTCGCCGTCGGTCCGGTCGACCTCGATGTGGCGGCAGGCGCGCATGACCGGTCCGGTGAGCCTGTGGTCGAACAGCTCGCGCTTGGCCATGAACCGCACGCGGCGGTCGATCATCGCGGCCGGCAGTCCGCCGTAGACGAAGTCGACGTAGCCGATGTGGTTGCTCGCCAGCAGCGCCCCCCCAGTGCGCGGCAGGTGCTCGACCCCGGTCACGTCGAAGCGCTGCCCCAGCACCCGGAACCCGAGCTTGGCGGCGGCGATGATGGCCGAGTACGTCAGCTCGCTCATGGCGTGGGTGTCCGCGCGTCGCGTGCCGACGCGGAGCGGACCAGCGAGGCCAGGACGTCGCCCAGGTCGAGACCGGCGGCCTCGACGGACAGTGGGACCAGCGAGGTCTCGGTGAAGCCGGGCGCGACGTTGACCTCGAGGAAGCAGACCGTGCCGTCGTCGCGGACGATCAGGTCCGAGCGCGACAGGTCCCGCAAGCCGAGCGCCTCGTGGGCAGCGACGGCCACCCGCGCGCACTCGGCAAGGACGTCGTCGGGCAGCCCGGCCGGGACCGTGAACTCCGTGGACCCGGCGGTGTAGCGAGCCGTGTAGTCGTAGATCGGCCCGTCCGGCTTGATGGCGACCGCAGGGAGGGCTCGCGGGCCGGAGCCGTCGTCGACCACTGGCACCGAGACCTCCGTCCCGGCGACGTACGTCTCGATCAGGGCCACGGACCCGTAGGCGAAGGCGTTGACCATCGCGTCCGGCAGGTCGGCGGCGGACTCGACGAGCGTGCAACCGAGGGCGGAACCGCTGCGCGCGGGCTTGACCACGATCGGCAGCCCGAGCCGGGCGATCACCGCGTCCATCACCTGGGCCGCGCCGAGCTCGCGGAACGTCTCGTGCGGCAGGCACACGCCCAGGGGCGTGGTGATGCCGACGCGGGCGACCACGGACTTGGCGACCGGTTTGTCGAAGGCCGTGCGGCAGGCGGCCGGCCCGGAGCCGACGTACGGGACCCCCAGCAGGTCGAGGACCTCGCGGATGGCACCGTCCTCACCGCTCTCGCCGTGCAGCATCGGGACCACGCACGTGGGCGGGTCGGCGAGCAGGGCGGCGAGCAGGCCGGCGTCCACGTCGCGCTCGGTCACCTCGAGGCCGGCGGACCGCAGAGCCTCGGCGGTACGCCGGCCCGACCGCAGCGAGACGTCGCGCTCGTGGGAGAGGCCGCCGGCGAGCACGACGATGGGATGTCCCGCTCGGTGGCTGTTCATGAGAGGTCCGTTCCGGGGCCGTCGTAGCCGCTGCGGGGCAGGTGGGGCGTCTGGGTGGCGCCGAACGTCTCGCGCAGCTCCATCTCCTCCTCGAGGACGCCGGCCAGGCGGCGTACGCCCTCACGGATCCGTTCGGGGGTGGGGTAGCAGAACGACAGCCGCATCGAGCCGGCGCCGAAGCCGTCGGCGAAGAACGCCGTCCCCGGCACGTACGCGACCCGGGCCGTGACCGCGCGGGGCAGCATCGCCTTGGCGTCGATGCCCGGCGGGAGGGTCATCCAGACGAAGAAGCCGCCGTGCGGCACGTTCCACCGGCACGCGGCCGGCATGAAGTCCTGGAGCGCCTCGATCATCGCGTCGCGTCGTTCGCGGTACATCTCCCGCATCTGCTTGATCTGGCCCTGCCAGTCGTGCTGGGCGAGGTACGCCGAGACGGCCATCTGGTTGAACGCCGGCGGGCACAGGGTGGCCGACTCCTGGGCCAGCACGAGCTTCTCGCGCACCGCGTGCGGCGCCAGGGCCCAGCCGACCCGCATACCGGGCGAGAACGTCTTCGAGAACGACCCGAGGTAGACCACGCCCTCCGCCTCGTCGGCGCGCAGCGCCCGCATCGGCTCGGAGTCGAAGCCCAGCAGGCCGTAGGGGTTGTCCTCGAGGACGAGCACGCCCTCGCTTCTACAGATGTCGAGGATCTCAGCGCGACGGGCGAGCGACATCGTCACGCCGGCGGGGTTGTGGAAGTTGGGGATCGTGTAGAGGAACTTGATCGTCTTGCCCGCGGCCCGGGTGACCGCGATCGCCTGACGCAGCGCGTCGGGGACGAGCCCGTCGGCGTCCATCTCGGCGTGCACGACCTGGCACTGGAAGGCCTTGAACACGCCCAGCGCCCCCACGTACGACGGCGCCTCGCAGATGACGACGTCGCCCGGGTCGCAGAAGATCCGGGTCACCAGGTCGACGGCCTGCTGGGAACCGACGGTCACCACGACGTCGTCGGGGTGGGCGCTGATGCCCTCGAGCGCCATCACCTCGCAGATCTGCTCGCGCAGGGTCGGGTCGCCCTGCCCGGAGGAGTACTGGAGCGCGACCGGGCCGTGGTTGGCGATCAGGTCGGCGATGGCGCTGCCGACGACGTCGAGGGGCAGCCCGGAGATGTTGGGCATCCCGCCGGCCAGCGAGACCACCTCGGGCCGGGACGCGACGGCGAACAGGGCGCGGATCTCCGAGGCCGTCATGCCCTGGGTACGCGCGGCGTAGCGGTCGACGTAGCTGTCGAGGCGCGTGCTGGCGTTGACCGGTCCGGTCGGGAGGGCGGGTTCCATGACGCGTCTAGCATGAACGATCAGGGTCCGTCGGCGCAGTCGGGACCGCTGGGTGATTGCTCACGCGTGCTGATCAGGAGGGAGGCCCCGATGTCCCGCAAGGTCGTCCGGCTCACCCTCGACCACCTCGACGAGCTCACGGCCCCGTGCCGATCCTGCGTGTTCTGGCAGCTCGACCCGGTCCGCCGCGGCCGCGTCCAGGACATCGACGGGGGCCCGGCCGACGAGGTCGACGCGTGGGTCTCGGCGGTGCTGCGCGACTGGGGCTCGTGCGGGCGCGTGGTCCTGGTGGACGGCGTACCGAAGGGGTTCGCGCTCTACGCGCCCGAGGCGTTCCTGCCGGGCGCCGCGTCGTTCCCGACGGCGCCGGTCTCGGCCGACGCGGTGCTGCTGACCCAGGTGTACGTCGCCCCCGACGCCCGTCGTGGCGGTCTCGGGCGGATGCTGGTGCAGGGTATGGCGCGCGACCTGATCGAGCGCGGCGGGATCAAGGCGGTGGAGGCCTTCGGCGACACCCGCGGGGACGTCGGCTGGGACGGCCCGAGCGCACCACGCGACCACCCGCGCGGCAGCCGGTGCGTGGCGTCGGTCGAGTTCCTGGGCAGCGTCGGCTTCAAGACCCACCGGCCGCACGCCCGTACCCCCCGGATGCGGATGGACCTCCGCTCCGCGCTCACCTGGCGCGACGAGGTCGAGGCGGCGCTGGAGAAGCTGATCGGCGTCGTCCGCCCCACCCCCAAGCCGAGTACCGAGCGCCCCACCCGCTCCATGCGGAAGTCCCACCGTCCGGGCAGATCCGAGCTGTAACAGGGTGTTTGGTCGACTACGCAAGCGTTCAAACGCGTGCGAAGTTGGACAAACACCCTGTTACAAGCGAGATCGCAGGCAGACGAAAGGCCCCGCCGAACGGTGTCAGCGGGGCCTTGTCGGGTCGAACGCGTGGGTGAGGCTCAGGCGTCGATGAACTCGGAGAGCTCCTTGAGCAGCGCGGCCTTGGGGCGGGCGCCGACGATCGACCGGACGACCTCGCCGTTCTGGTAGACGTTGATCGTCGGGATGCCGTTGACGCGGTAGGAGAACGGCGTCACGGGGTTCTCGTCGACGTTCATCTTGAGGAACGTGAGCTTGTCACCGTGGGACGCGGCGATCTCGTCGAGGATCGGGTCGACCTGACGGCACGGGCCACACCACTCGGCCCAGAAGTCGACCAGCACGGGCTTGTCGGACTTCAGCACCTGGGCCTCGAACTCGTCGTCGGTGACGGGGGCCATGTTCTTTGCCACGGGGGACTCCTTGGATCGCTTCTGGTGAGGGGGCGGTGTGTCCAGTGAACACGTCGCCGGGGACGTTTGTTCCGGTACGCAGGGCTCAGAGCCCGGCGCCGACGGACTCCTGGGTGAGCTCCTCGGCGGCGCCGGCGGTCGAGGCGGCGTGGTCGAGCGCCGCGACGTACCGCTCGGCGTCCAGGGCCGCGGCGCAGCCGGTGCCGGCCGCGGTGATGGCCTGCCGGTAGTGGTGGTCGACCAGGTCGCCGCAGGCGAAGACGCCCGGCAGGTTCGTGTGCGTCGAGGGGTGCTTGACCAGCACGTACCCGTCGTCGTCGAGGTCGACCTGGCCGGCCAGCAGCTCCGAGCGCGGGTCGTGGCCGATGGCGATGAACAGGCCCGTGGCCTCGAGCTCGCTGGTCTCGCCGGTCTCGGTGTCGCGCAGGGTCAGCGACTCGAGCCGGTCGGTGCCGTTGATCGACGCGACCTCGGAGTTCCAGCGCATCTCGAGCTTGGGGTCCGCGAACGCCCGCTCCTGCATGATCTTGGAGGCGCGCAGCTCGCCGCGACGGTGGATCAGGGTGACCTTCGAGCCGAAGCGGGTCAGGAAGGTCGCCTCCTCGATCGCGGAGTCGCCGCCGCCGACCACGGCGATGTGCTGCTCGCGGAAGAAGAAGCCGTCACAGGTCGCACACCACGAGACGCCACGACCGGAGAGCTCCGCCTCGTTGGGCAGGTCGAGCTTGCGGTAGCCCGAACCCGTGGCCAGGATCACCGACCGCGCCGTGTAGGTGTCGGTGGCCGTCTTCACGACCTTGATGTCACCGGTCAGGTCGACCTCGACGATGTCGTCGGAGACCAGCTCGGCGCCGAAGCGCTCGGCCTGCGCGCGCATCTCGTCCATCAGGGCAGGGCCCATGATGCCGTCGCGGAAACCGGGGAAGTTCTCGACCTCGGTCGTGTTCATCAGCGCGCCACCCGCGGTCACCGAGCCCTCGAACACCAGCGGGTGCAGCGAGGCTCGCGCGGCGTAGACGGCGGCGGTGTAGCCGGCCGGTCCGGAGCCGATGATGATGACGTTGCGGGGGTCGGTCATGGGTGCGGTTCAACTCCTGGAAGAGACTGCTGATCGGGTCGGTGGACCCACTCGACTCAACCGATCGTAGGCGAGCCTCATTCCCCCGTGGTGTCCGTCCCGGTGTGCCGCGCCCGGCAAGTCGGGGTCGGTTGGCGATTGGTCCCAATCGCCAGTCCCAGCAGCCCCAGAGGTGGCGTTCGTGCCCATTGGTGACGGGTCAGGGGGCGGTCAGCGTGATCGAACGCCGCGGCTCGAGGTCGCCGCAGAGGTACAGGTCGACGACCTGGACGTCTCCCGAGGGCGGGCGCAGGACCAGGGCGGCGGGAGCGGCGTCGTACGTCGTGGCGACGACCTCGCTCCCCGGCTCGACGCTGGCGACCAGGCAGCCCTCGGCGGGGTACTCGACCAGGGCGGCGCCCTCGCCCTCCAGCTGGTTGCGGGCGTGGCGGACGTCGGGACCGAACTCGTCGGAGTGGATCTTGAAGGTGCTCTTCGCCGCTCCGCTCGTGGTGCCGTCGGAGGGCGCCTCCGGCGCCGACTCGGGGCTCACGAGCCGAGACCCCTGGTCGCCCCCCTCGGCACTGTCGGCGGCCGCGCCCCCGGCTGTGGCCTCCTGGGCGTCGCCACCGGAGCTGCCGCCCAGGTCCGGGAGGACCTGGGTGATGCCGAACCCGACGGCCACGACGGCGGCCGCGGCGACCAGGAGCTGGCCGACGGTCCGGCGGCGACGGGCCATGAGGTCGACGACCTCGGCCCGGTCGGCCCGCTCGGCGCGTTCGGTGCGGTCGTCGGAGAGGCCGGCCAGCACGCGGTCGAGGCGGGCGACGACGGCCTCGGGCATCGGCTCGGTGTGCCGGGCGTCGGCGAGGAGGCGGCGGATGCGCTCGTCCTGGGCGGGGTCGAGGGGGCTCTCGTGGAGCTCGTTGGTGTTCTCGTTCTCGGGCATCGTGTTCCTCCTCCCAGGTGGTTTCGGTGGCTCAGTGGGGGCCCGTACATGGGTCAGACATGGATCTGCGTCCTCAGCCGGCGACCGGCGGGCCGCGGGGCTGGTCACCGGTTGGGACGGGCCGGTCGTCGGCCTGGTTCCCCTCCGGGGGCTCGGTGGCGGTGGGATCCAGGTCACCCAGCAGGGCGGCGAGCCGGGCGCGGCCGCGGAAGCAGCGCGACTTCACGGTGCCCTCGGCGCAGCCGAGCATCTCGGCGACCTCCTGCACGGGGTACCCCTCCATGTCGACCAGCACCAGCGCGGCCCGCTGGGCCGGCGGCAGGGACTCGAGGGCGTCGAGCACGCGGCGGCGGCGCTCGGCGACGACGCTGAGGTCGGCGGGGTCGTGCGTCCCGTCCTGGGTGACCAGGGACCCCCGGCCGCCACGGTCCTCGAGGTCGTCGGGCAGCGGGTCGGCGCGGCGAACCTTCGCCGCACGGAGGCGGTCGAGGCAGGCGTTCACCACGACCCGGTGCATCCAGGTGGTCACCGCCGCCTCGCCGCGGAAGGAGCCGGCCCGGCGGTACGCCGCGATCAGGCCGTCCTGCAGCCCGTCGGCGGCGTCCTCCGGGTTGCCCATCGTCCGCAGCGCCACGGCCCAGAGCCGGTCGCGGTGCCGGGCGAACAGCTCGGCGAAGGCGTCCGGGTCGCCGTCCACGTGCGCGCGCAGCAGCTCGGCGTCGGGCAGGTCGCTCATGCGGCAGCCCTCATGTGGTCGGGGTCCCGAGCACGGCGACCTCGGCCACCTCGCCGCGGAAGCCGCCGTCGACGGGAGGCAGCGCGGTGAGCCACACCGTCACGTAGCGGCCGGTCGCCGGCTCGTCCAGCGCGATCTCGTCCTCGGTGCCGTCGACCGTCGCCGTGGCGACGGGGGTCAGCCCGCGGACCCCACGGGGGGCGACGTCGGTGACGTAGATGGACACCCCGGTCGGCTGGCCGCCGAGCGTGAGGTCGACCTCACCGACCTCGCCGCCGGTACCGAGGTCGAGCATCAGACCGACCCCGGTCTTCAGACCCGCAGGCCCGAGCTGCTGGAGGTACGTCTGCGTGCGCCAGGCCGTGGCGGGGTCACCGTCGACCGCGAGCTCGGCCAGCTCGGGGAACTCCTGGAGGTCCTCGCCCTGGGGGTCGAAGTCCCTGGCGGTGATCCCGGCGTACGCCGTGAGGCCGGCCGCCGCGGTCCGCGTCTGGCTGGGCTTGGTCGTGGGCTCGCTCGCGGGCTCACCGCCGAGCGGTGTCTTGCCGCGGCCGACGTTGAAGGCCACCGCCACGGCGAGCAGGACCAGCGTGAGGGCCGCGACCAGCGCGGCGAGCCAGAGCCAGCTCCGGCCGGGTCGCTCGTCGAGGTGGTCGTCCTCGTCGACGGCCTCGATGACGCCGCTGCCCGTCGTGGTGATCGGGGCGCCGGTGCCGGTGCTGCTGTCCCACGGCCAGTAGCCGCCAGGACCGGGCCCAGGTCCGATGCCGGCGGCCGCCACGGATGGCCGGGCCAGCCGGGCGGGACTCCCGTCGACCGGCTCGGGGGCGAACAGTGGACGGGCGGGGATGTCGTCGAACGGCGGAGGCGGTGGGGGCTTCTCGGCCCGCTTGGTCACCCACGAGACGTCGCCGTCGTCGTCGAAGATCGGGATGCCGGCCTGGGTCGGCTGGTCCTGGCGGGCGGCCGGAGCCGGCTCGACCTCCGGCTCCGGCACCGGCTCGGGCACGGGCTCGGGCTCGGGCTCGGGTTCGGGTCCGATGACGGGTTCGGTGACGGGCTGGGAGAGGGGTTGGGGCACGACCGCCTGGGTCGCCACGATGGGCACCACCGGCAGGGTGCCCGTCCAGGAGGGGCGGCTCATCGGCTGGCCCGCCTCCCTGCGGCGGACCGCGGCCGCCTCGGCGTCGGCGAGTCCCGTCGGGTCGCCGACGAACTCGCGCAGCGCGTCGCCGATGCCACCCGCCGTGGACAGGTCGAAGTTGCCACGGGCGTGCGACCCCGGCCCCGACGCGTCGGGGTTGAGCACCGCGTCGCACAACGTGTCGAGCACCCGCGGGACGCCGGCCCGGACCTGCCGCGGCCGCAGCACCCGACCGTGCGCGTGGGGCGCGGGCTTGACCACCGACGGCGCGGCGCCGGGCCAGCGGGCGGTCAGGGCGGCGTACAGGAGTCCGGCCAGCCCCGTGACGTCGTCCGGTACCCGTCCGGAGGGCAGGCCATGGAGGGCCGCGTCGACGGCGAAGCCGATCACCCGCACCGACCCCGTGCGGTCGATGAGGACGTTCTCGGGGACCAGCCGCCCGTGCGAGACCCCGGCCGCGTGCGCCACCTCGAGCGTGCCCGCCACCTCGCCGATCAGCCAGGCGGCCCGGCGCGGGGACAGGGGACCGTCGTCGGCCAGCAGGATGTCGAGGGAGACGCCCGTCGCCCACTCGTTGACGACGAAGCAGAGTGCGGAGCCGTCGCGCGCGGTCTTGTCGGAGGTCTCGTCGACGTCGAGGACCCGCAGCAGCCGGCGGTCCACGACGCGGGCCGAGGTCCTGGCCGCCTCGCGCAGCAGGCTTGCCCGCTCGTCGTCGGCGCGGATGATGTGCACGGCCACGGACCGGTCCAGCGAGGAGTCGTACGCCCGGTAGAAGAGGCCGCCACCGCTCTCGTCGAGGAGGTCGATCAGCTGGTAGCGGCCGGCCAGGACGTCGCCGGGGCGGATCGCGTGCGGCACGGTCCTCCTCCCAGGCTCTGCTTCGGGGGCATCGGGTGTGCTCATCGTAGGTGGGTCACGGCGTGCCGGAGGGCCGTCGCAACCGCCGGGTGACCGTGTCGATGACCTCGTTGACCTCGGTGAGCCGCATCAGCCGGGCCAGCACCAGGAACACCAGCACGTCGGTGCCGCCGATCAGTACCAGTCGCAGCAGCGCGAGCAGGTGGCCGGGGTCGTCGTGGCCAGGCAGCGCGGTGGCCACCCCCCACGAGGCGAACCCGGCGATGCAGGTCGCGACCAGGAGCCGGACGAGGAAGCGCACCGTCGTCGGGGTGGAGAGGCCGCCTCCGCCCTTGGCCAGGCTGCGGCGCAGCCAGAGGTACGACACCGTCGACCCCACGACGTACGACGCGGTGTAGGCGAGGACGAGCGCGGGTGCGGTGTGCTCGGCGTCGGTCGCGCGGACGAGGACGACGGCCACCACGATGTTGGTGGCCGCCACCGCGCACTGGATGAAGAACACGGTGCGGGTGCGCTCGAGGGCGTAGAAGCCACGGAGCACCAGGTAGTGGATGGTGAAGAACACGACGCCGACGCCGAAGAGCGACAGCGACAGGATGAAGAGGGAGTACGTGCTGCTGGCCGCGCCCCAGTCCCAGAGGATCACCGCGAGGTCCGGAGCCACGATGGGCAGCAGCACCGCGAACGGCACGATGACCGCCAGCGCGGTCCGCAGCACCCTCGCCAGGCTGGCGCCGAGCCCCCGCAGGTCCCCCGTGCTGCCCTGCGAGGAGAGCAGCGGCAGCATCGCGGTGGCCAGCGACACCGTGACCACCGCGTGCGGCACCATCACGATGAGGAACGTCTGCGCGTAGACCGTGTAGCCGGTCCCGTCGACCGCGCCGGCACCGCTGGCGCAGGTGCCGAGCGACTGGGCGGTACCTCCCGAGGCCAGGTTCACCACGACGGCGTACGCGACCTGGTTGACGACCACGAACAGCACGGTCCAGAGGCCCAACCGCAGCGTGTGGCCCAGTCCCGTGCCCTTGAAGTCGAAACGCGGCCGGTAGTGGAAGCCCGCCGCCCGCAGGAACGGGACGAGCACCAGCAGCTGGACGGCGATGCCGAGGGTCGAGCCCAGGCCGAGCCAGGCCTCCTGGGCCGGCGTGTACGCCGTGCACAGGGCGTCGTCGGCCACGGGGCCGTAGTAGACGAGGTAGCCGACCAGGATCGCGATCGAGACGAGGTTGTTGGCGACCGGGGCCCACATCATCGGCCCGAAGCGACGCCGCGCGTTGAGCACCTGCCCGACCAGCGCGAACATCCCGTAGAAGAACACCTGCGGGAGGCAGTACCGGGCGAAGGCGATGATCGAGTCGCGTTGCCCGGCCAGCTCGGGCTTGTCGTAGTCGGGGGACAGGAAGATGTCCATGATCCAGGGCGCCGCCGCGACCAGCACCACGGTGACCGCCCCGAGGAACAGCGCCGACAGCGTGACGATCCGGTTGGTGTAGGCCTCGCCCCGGTCGGGGTCCGACCGCATCGACCGCACCAGCTGGGGGACGAGGACGGCGTTGAAGATGCCGCCCGCCAGCAGGATGTAGAGCATGTTCGGGATCGTGTTGCCGATGGTGAACTGGTCGGCGTGCAGCAGGTTGCCCAGGGCGGCGGCGAGCAGCAGCGACCGCAGGTAGCCGCTGAACCGGGAGACGATGGTGCCGGCGGCCATCACTGCACTCGAGGAGAGCAGCTGCTCCTGCTCCCGCTCCTGGTCGAGCCGACCCCGGTCCGCGCTGGGGGAGTCCGGGCTGGGGGAGTCCGGGCTGGGGGAGTCCGGGGTCATCGGGTGGGCGCGGCCGCGGGCTCGGGCTCGGGCGTGGGGGCGGCGTCGCCGGCGGGGTCGTCCGGGGAGGGCGGCTCGTCGTCGTCGCCGTCGTCCGAGGAGCCGGTGCCACGGATCCGGCGGATGAGCCGCAGCACGATCGCGAGGAACAACAGGCCGACGGCTCCGCCCATGATCAGCCAGATCACCCGGCTCACCTGCGCCGCGCGGATCGGCAGCTCGACGCTGGCCCCGAGCGGGTTCCCCTCGAGGTCGGTCACCGAGATGGTCACGTTGTGCACGCCGAGCTTGTCGGTGGAGGCCTCGAGCAGCTGGGTGGTCGTCGAGCTCGCGGCGAGGTCGATCCGGTCGGGCACCGCGATGTCCATGGGCGGGCTCGAGGTGGCCTTGATGCGTACCGACACCGGCTCGTCGAGCCCGTTGGTGATGGTGACCTTGAACGGCCCGGAGTTGCTGGAGAGGATGACCCGTTGCGGGCCGGACACCGAGATCGCGTCGAGCTGCTGCCGCACCCATCCCGTCGTGCTGACGGTGGCGACCCGTGCGCGCACGGCGTTCTCGCGGGCGGCGTAGGACAGGTTGCCGAGGCTGTCGGCGCGGATCCGGGCGGTGAGGTCGTTCTCGACGGTGATCACGCCCTGGAGGTGCCGCGCCTCCTCGGTCAGGTCGGCGAACGAGGTGAACGCGGCGTCGTCGACCTCGTGGTTGACCTGCCACTGGGGGTAGGAGAAGCGGTCCGGTGCCAGCGGTTGCGGCTGCTGCGCGGTGGCGTCGGCCAGCGACGTGAGATGCATCCAGTTGACGTCGAGCCCGTCGTAGAACTGGGTGTAGTCGGGCCCGGGCGGCGTCCACGTCGGCGGGAACACCACGACGAGCGGCCGACGGCCGGGCTCGTCCATCCGCAGGGCCGCCTCGCTGAGGACCTGCTGCCGCATCGCCAGCGCGCTGTCGGGGTCGTTCGGCCCGGGGCCGCCGCTCAGCACGGCCGAGGAGTAGAAGACGACCGTCCGGTCGGCGTACGACGCGACGCTGGGTGCCTCACCGCGGATCACCGCGCGGTCGGAGATCAGGATGCTCGTGGCCGGGTCGGTGACGGCGATGGCCGCGTCGTCGAGGTAGCCGCTGGGGGCCGAGATGGCCGCGGTCATCGGCGCTTGCCCGACCTTGAGGACCGTGCCCGACAGGGCCCGGGCGTCCTCGTAGACCGAGACGTCCCGCTTGGCCGCGGCGGCGACGTCCACGTCGCCCCAGGGGAGGGCCAGGACCTGCTTGCCGGCGACGGCTCGGTTGAGCTTGGCCAGCCACGGGAGGGCGACGGCCGCCGGGTCCTCGCCGGACGGGGCCGGCTCCTGCGGTGCCGCCGTCCCGGACGACGCCGACGCGCCGTCGTCGGGCGTCTCGGTCGGCTGCTCGCCCGCCCCGGTCTCGCCCTCGGGCCGCTCGACCAGCTCGCGGGCAGGGTTGCCGTCGACGAGCGCGTCGGCGGCGTCGGGGACGGCGGGGTCGACCAGCCAGGTGATCGGCAGGCCGCCCGCGGCGAGCCCGAAGTCCAGGATCGACGACAGCCGACCGCCCTCGCCGAGCGTCTCGACCCATTCGTCGACGTCGGCCAGGGCCCCGTCGGGCGTGTGCAGCACCTGGTGGCGCAGGGGAAGGACCAGCGCGGTGTCGATGGGTCGTCCGCGGTCCTTCGAGGGGACGTACGGGAGGAACGTGCGGGCCCGCCCGTCGGCCACCCCGTCGCGACCGGCCGCACTGGTGCCCAGCGCGTGCACCCCGAACCAGTAGACGCCCGGCTCGTCGGCACCGAGCAGCTCCACCGGGATCTTGTCGACGTACGGCGCCGAGGCGCCCGGCGCCAGCTCCGGGATGGTGTCGAACGTGCCCGGCACCGTGATCCGGTCACCCACCGACTCCTCGGCCCCCCGGGTCGCCTGGAACGCCAGCTCGCTGCTGGAGGTGATCGGGAACTCCCCGATGAACGCGTGCACGTTGACCGCCGACCACACCTCGTCGGAGTTGTTGGTGACCAGCCCGCTCACCGTGACCTTGCCGTTCTTCGGGATCGAGGACGGCGTGAGGGTGTCGATGGTCAGCGACAGCGGGGCCTCGTCCGCGGCCGCGGACGGAGGTACGGCCGGCCCCGCCGTGGCGGCCGGGATGCCCCACCCGAGCGACGCGACCGCCACCAGGGCAGGCAGCAGCGTCGAGCGTCGGGGCACCCTGCGATGGTAGTCCGGGCGAGGCGTCGCGCCGGGCTGCCCACTAGGCTGGCTCCCCGTGTCCGGCGCCGAGATCCCTCCCCTGCGGATCGCCGACGTCCAGCGCTCGGTGGGCGTCGAGCTGGACCGGATCGCGCCGGTGCTCGACCCGCTGGGTGCCCTGTTCGCGGACGCCGGTCACGAGCTGTCGCTGGTCGGCGGCCCCGTCCGCGACGCGATGCTCGGGCGCGCCCACAACGACCTCGACTTCGCCACGTCCGCGCGCCCCGACGACACCGAACGGCTGCTGCGTGGCTGGGTCGGCGACCAGGGGGCCGTCTGGGACATGGGCCGCGACTTCGGGACCATCGGCTGCCGCAAGGGGGACTGGCAGGTCGAGGTGACGACGTACCGATCCGACAGCTACGACCCGACCTCGCGCAAGCCGGCCGTGGACTTCGGCGACACCCTGACCGGCGACCTCGGGCGGCGCGACTTCACGGTGAACGCGATGGCCGTGTCGGTGACGGCGACCGGACCGGGCCGGGAGCTCGTCGACCCGTACGGCGGCGTGGTCGACCTGGCGAACCGGTTGCTGCGCACCCCCGGCCGGCCCGAGGACTCGTTCTCCGACGACCCGCTGCGGATGCTGCGGGCCGCGCGCTTCGCCGCCCAGCTCGCGTTCACCGTCGACCCGGCGGTGGTAGCGGCCATGACGGCGATGGCGGACCGGATCTCGATCATCTCCGCCGAGCGGATCCGCGACGAGCTCTCCAAGCTCGTGATGGCGCCGTACCCGCGCCTCGGCCTGACCCTCCTGGTCGACACCGGGCTCGCCGCCCTCGTGCTGCCCGAGCTGCCCGCGCTGGCCCTCGAGCGCGACGAGCACCACCGCCACAAGGACGTCTACGAGCACACCCTCACGGTGCTCGAGCAGTCCATCGACCTGGAGGACCGGCTGGGTGGTCCCGACCTGGTCTCCCGGCTGGCCGCGCTGATGCACGACGTGGGCAAGCCACGCACCCGTCGGTTCGTGGACGACGGCTCGGTGACCTTCCACCACCACGACGTGGTCGGCGCCAAGCTGACACGCAAGCGCCTGCAGGCCCTGCGGTTCCCCGGCGACACGGTCGACGCGGTGGCCAAGCTGGTCGAGCTGCACCTGCGGTTCCACGGGTACGGCGACGGGGAGTGGACCGACTCCGCGGTGCGTCGCTACGTGCGCGACGCCGGTGACCAGGTCGAGCGGCTGCACGTGCTGACCCGGGCCGACTGCACGACGCGCAACGCCAAGAAGGCCGACCGGCTGCGGCGCACGTACGACGATCTGGAGTCCCGGATCGCGCGGCTGTCTGAGGAGGAGGAGCT
The DNA here is from genome assembly GCA_963708915.1 of uncultured Actinomycetota bacterium. GTDB lineage: Bacteria > Actinomycetota > Actinomycetes > Propionibacteriales > Nocardioidaceae > Nocardioides. The sequence continues at coordinate 1,583,376 of CAVPUJ010000001.1, read as the reverse complement.
CGCCTCCCTCCGTCCCGACCTCGATGGCAGCCAGATCATGGAGATCCTCGGCATCCCACCCGGCCCCGACGTCGGGAGGGCCTACCGCTTCCTCCTCGACCTCCGCCTCGACAACGGTCCGATGACCGAGGCGGCCGCTCGGGCCGCCCTGGTCTCCTGGTGGGCCTCGCAGTAGTCCGCCGGGTCACCCCCACGGGGGCTGCCGCCTGGCCGCGTCGCGAGTAGCGTCCGACGCATGGCTGCTTCTCGGGCGCAGCAGGTCGTCGTCATGGGCGTCTCCGGCGTCGGCAAGACCACCGTGGCCAAGGGCATCTCGTCGATCCTCGGGTGGACCTTCGCTGAGGGGGACGCGTTCCATCCCGAGGCCAACGTCGCCAAGATGGCCTCCGGACAGCCGTTGACGGACGACGACCGCTGGCCGTGGCTGCGCAGCATCGGCGACTGGATGACCGACGAGATCGCCGCCGGTCGTCCCTCGGTCGTGACCTGCTCGGCGCTGCGCCGGGTCTATCGCGACCTCCTCCGCGACGGCCGGCCCGAGGTCGTCTTCTGCCACCTGGTCGCCGGCGAGGACCTGATCGGCGAGCGGATGGTTCGGCGCACCGACCACTACATGCCCGCCTCCTTGCTGCCCAGCCAGTTGGCCGCGCTGGAGCCGCTCGAGCCCGACGAGCCGGGCGTGGTGGTCTCCGTCGACGGGGAGGCGGCCGAGGTGATCGCCCAAGCCCTGGCCGGGCTGGGCCTGGCCCGTCCGGGCACGAACACAGGACCGAGCGAAGGGAACCCACCATGACCGGCCAGATGATCGTCCTGCCCCACCTGCTGCCCCTCGCCGAGGACACCCCGACCCTGACGGACGCCGGCAACACCCAGATCGTGCTCGCCGTCCTGCTCGGCATCGCCGCCGTGGTGGTGCTGATCGTGTGGGCCAAGATGCACCCGTTCCTCGCGCTCATGCTGGGCACGGCCGTGATGGGGATCGTGGCGGGGGTCGCCCCGCTCGACATCGTCACCAGCTTCACCACCGGCTTCGGAGGCACCGTGGGCGCCGTCGGGCTGCTGATCGGCCTGGGCGCGATGATCGGTGCCCTGCTCGCCGACTCCGGCGGGGCGGACACCATCGTGGACACGATCATCGGCAAGGTCGGCTCCCGAGGGCTGCCGTGGGCGATGGCGCTGATCGCGGCCATCCTGGGTCTGCCCCTGTTCTTCGAGGTGGGCGTGGTCCTGCTGGTCCCGGTCGTCATCCTCGTGGCGCGCCGGACGGACGTCCCCTTGATGCGGGTCGGCATTCCCGCGCTGGCCGGTCTCTCGATCCTCCACGGCCTGGTCCCGCCCCACCCCGGTCCGCTGGTCGCCATCGACGCCCTCGGCGCCGACCTCGGGCTGACGCTGCTCTTCGGGCTCGTCGTCGCCGCCCCGACGCTGGTCATCTGCGGTCCGCTGCTGGCCAGGTTCGTCGAGCAGTGGGTCCCCCTGCACGCCACCGACGAAGCAGTGGCGCGCGTGACCGGAGGGAACCTCGGGTCACGGGCGGACGCCACCGCACCGGACCCCGATGGCCCGCAGACCGCGGTCTCCGGCGGAGGGGGCACCACGGCTCCCTCGGTCACCGGTGAGGACCCCGGGCGCACTCCGGCAGCGGACGGTGGCCGTCGCCGACCGTCGTTCGCGTTCGCGGTGGTCTCGATCACGCTGCCGGTGATCTTGATGCTCGTGCGAGCCATCGCCGAGCTGACCATGGACGAGGGCACGCAGCCGCGGACCTTCTTGGAGTTCATCGGAACCCCCGCGGTGGCGCTGCTGCTGGCGGTCCTGCTGTCGATGTTCCTGCTCGGCTACAGCACCGGGATGAGCCGTGAGGGCGTGGAGAAGGCGATGGGGTCAGGTCTGCCTGGCATCGCGGGCATCCTGCTCATCGTCGCCGCGGGCGGCGGGTTCAAGCAGATGCTGGTGGACGCGGGAGCAGGCGGCGTGATCGCCGACTGGGCCGACGGCTCGGGGATCTCGACGCTGCTCCTCGGGTGGCTGGTGGCCGTCGGCGTCCGGCTTGCGACCGGCTCGGCCACGGTGGCCACGATCACCGCCGCGGGCATCGTCAGCGGCATCGCGACCGGCATGGAGACCAACGAGCTCTCGCTGCTGGTGCTGGCGATCGGTTGCGGCTCGCTGTTCTTCAGCCACGTCAACGACGCGGGTTTCTGGCTCGTGAAGGAGTACTTCGGCATGACTGTCGGGCAGACCATCAGGTCGTGGTCGGTGATGGAGACGGCGATCTCCGTCGTCGGCATCATCTTCGTCCTGCTGCTCAATCTCGTCGTCTGAGGGCTGGCTACGCTGCGTCGATGACGAGCATCGAGGTGTCCGGCCCGCCTGTCGACCGCTCGGAGGAGGTGCTGACCCTCGAGGCGCTGGCGTTCGTGGAGGACCTGCAGCGCCAGTTCGGCGGTCGGCGCGACGAGCTCCTCGCCGCCCGGCGGACGCGACGCGAGCGGATCGCAGCCGGCGAGCGACCGGCGTTCCTGGACTCCACCGCCGAGGTTCGCAGCGCCGACTGGCAGGTCGCTCCCGCCCCCCGTGACCTGCAGGACCGCCGGGTCGAGATCACCGGCCCGACCAGCCGCAAGATGGCGATCAACGCACTCAACTCCGGTGCCCGCGTCTGGCTCGCCGACCTCGAGGACGCCAACACGCCCCACTGGCGCAACGTCGTGGAGGGGCAGGTCAACCTGGCCGACGCCGTCCGGCGGACCATCGCGTTCGTCTCGCCGGAGGGCAAGGGGTACCAGCTGACCGATCCCGACCACCTACCCGTGATCCTGCCGAGGCCGCGCGGCTGGCACCTCGACGAGGCTCACCTGACGCTCGACGGCCGGCCGCTCGTCGGTGGGCTCGTCGACTTCGGCCTGTACTTCTTCCACAACGCCGCCGAGCAGCTCTCGCGCGGCAGCGGCCCGTACTTCTACCTGCCGAAGATGGAGAGCCACCTCGAGGCCCGGCTCTGGAACGACGTGTTCTGCCACGCGCAGCGCGAGCTCGGCATCCCGCAGGGCTCGGTCCGCGCGACGGTGCTGATCGAGACCATCACCGCGGCCTTCGAGATGGAGGAGATCCTCTGGGAGCTGCGTGACCACGTCAGCGGGCTGAACGCGGGCCGCTGGGACTACCTGTTCAGCATCATCAAGAACTTCCGCGAGGCCGACGGCTTCACCCTCCCCGACCGCAGCGCGATCACCATGAAGGCGCCGATGATGCAGGCGTACGCCGACCTGCTGGTGCAGACCTGCCACAAGCGGGGGGCCTTCGCGATGGGCGGGATGGCGGCGTTCATCCCGTCCCGCAGGGACGCGGCGGTCAACGAGGCGGCGTTCGCCAAGGTCCGCGAGGACAAGGAGCGCGAGGCGCGCGCCGGCTTCGACGGGTCGTGGGTCGCCCACCCCGACCTGGTGCCGGTCTGCGCGGAGATCTTCGACGGCGTGCTCGACGGCGACAACCAGGTCGACCGGCGGCGCGACGACGTCCGCGTCACCGCCGCCGACCTGCTCGCGGCCGCCGCCACGCCCGGCGAGCGGACCATGGACGGGTTGCGGCTCAACATCAACGTGGGCATCGCCTACGTCGCCGCGTGGCTGGCCGGGAACGGCGCCGCCGCGATCCACAACCTGATGGAGGACGCCGCCACCGCCGAGATCTCGCGCTCGCAGATCTGGCAGTGGACGCACAGCTCGACCACCCTGGCGACGGGGGAGACGGTGACCCGGGAGCTCGTCGAGTCGGTGGTGACCGACGAGCTGGCCGCGTTGCGCGAGGCGGGTTGGTACGCCGACCACCTCGACGCGGCGCGCGACATCTTCGTCGCCACCGCGCTCGACGACGAGTTCGTCGACTTCCTGACACTGCCCGCTTACGCGGAGGTCGTCCGCGCGGGAGAGTGACCCCATGACGCTCGCCGATCCCGTCTTCCTCGCCGACCGACTGGCGCACTGGGCGGAGGTGAAGCCCGACGAGACCGCGGTGACCTACCTGAACCGCTCGTGGACCTGGGAGCAGTGGTACGACCGGGTTCGCCGGCTCGCCGGAGCCCTGCAGGGCATGGGGATCGGGCGGGGCGACGTGGTGTCGTTCCTCGACAAGAACCACCCGGCCTGCGTGGAGCTGACCTTCGCCTGTTCCCTGGTCGGCGCGGCCAACGCCATCGTCAACTTCCGGCTGGCCGGCGACGAGGTCGACTACGCCGTCAACGACGCGGGTTCGCGGATGCTGCTGGTCGGCAGCGAGCTGGTGCCTCTGGTGGACAAGCTCAGGGACCGGTTGCCCCGGGTGGAGCGGGTCATCGAGGTGACGCCCGACGGCGCGCCCGGTGACGAGTACGAAGCGTTGCTCGCCGCCGCGACCCCGGTCGACCGCGACCCGGCGGTGACGCCTGACGACGTGGTGCTCGTCATGTACTCCTCCGGCACGACCGGCCACCCCAAGGGCGTGATGCTCTCGCAGGCCAACATGCTCGCGCACACCGTCAACGCCCACGACGGCTGGGTGTTCGAGGACGGCGACGTCAACCTCGTCGCGATGCCGCTCTTCCACGTCGGCGGGTCGTCGTACGTGCTCTTCGGCGTCCACGACGGCATCCCCAGCCTGATGACCCGCGACCCCGACGGCGCCTCGCTGGCCGGCGCCATCATGGCCGGCGCCAACCGCACGTTCCTGGTGCCGGCCGTGCTCGCCCAGGTGCTGCAGAGCGGCGAGCAGGCGGTGGCGGTGTTCGGCAAGCTCCGGACCTACACCTACGGAGCGTCCCCGATGCCGCTGCCGTTGCTGCGCGCGGCGATGGAGGCGTGGCCGGCGACGGACTTCATCCAGGTGTACGGGCTGACCGAGGTCGGCGGCGTCGCCACCCACTTGATGCCCGACGCGCACCGCGACGTTGATCATCCCGAGCGGCTGGTCTCCGCCGGGCAACCGATCCCCGGCATGGAGCTGAAGATCGTCGACCCGGTCTCGCTCGACGAGGTGCCCGCCGGCGAGAACGGCGAGATCTGGCTGCGGACGCCCCAGCTGATGAAGGGCTTCCTGGGCAAGCCCGAGGCGACGGCCGAGGTGGTGCGGCCCGACGGCTGGTTCCGGACCGGCGACATGGGCAAGGTCGACGACGAGGGGTTCGTGTTCGTCGAGGACCGGATCAAGGACATGATCATCAGCGGCGGCGAGAACATCTACTCCCCCGAGATCGAGCGGGTGCTGGCCGAGCACCCTGCCGTCATGGAGGTCGCGGTCATCGGCGTCCCGGACGACCGCTGGGGTGAGACGGTGAAGGCGGTCGTGGCGCTCAAGCCGGACACGTCGGCGACCGACCACGAGCTGATCGCCTACTGCCGCGAGCACCTGGCGACGTACAAGTGCCCGACCTCCGTCGACATCCTCGACGCCCTCCCGCGCAACCCGACCGGCAAGATCCTCAAGCGCAACCTGCGCAAGCCCTACTGGGAAGGCAAGGACAGGACGATCGTCTGACGCCGATGAGAATCCGCGTCGCCCCGTGTCGAAACCACCAGCGGCCGATCGAGGCACAGGCATGACCCCGACCAAGGAGACCACCGTGACCAAGACCCACACGCTCGAGCTGCCCGACGTCGACCTCACCTACGACGTACGTGGACCGGTCCCGACCGCCGACGGCAGCCCGTTGTTGCTGATGATCGGCCAGCCGATGCAGGCTGACGGGTTCGCAGACCTGGCGGCCCAGTTTCCCGACCGGACGGTGGTCACCTACGACCCGCGCGGCCTCGGCCGCAGTGGCGTGCGACGTGACGGCCGCGACGACCAGCGACCCGAGGACCAGGCCGCCGACCTGCACGCCCTGGTCGGCCACCTCGGTGGCGGCCCGGTCGACGTGTTCGGCAGCAGCGGTGGCGCGGTGGCCGGGCTGACCTGGGTGTCGCTCCACCCCGACGACGTGGCGACGCTCGTCGCGCACGAGCCGCCGTCGACCTGGGCCCTGCCGAACGACGCCGAGGCGGCCGACCGCGCGTTCCGTGGCGTGCGGGAGGCCTATCAGGCCAAGGGTGTGGGCGCCGGCATGGCCACGTTCATCGGCCTGACCATGTGGCCGGGCGAGTTCACCGACGCGTACTTCGCCCAGCCCGCCCCCGACCCAGCCATGTTCGGGATGTCGACCGAGGACGACGGCAAGCGTGACGACGCGCTGCTGTCGGAGCGCTCGGTGACGGTGACCACCCACGAGTACGACCTCGAGGCCATCGCGGCGGCGACCGCCCGCGTCGTGATGGGTGTCGGCGAGGAGACGGGCGACACCGTCACCGGCCGCACGACGCGCGCAGTGGCCGAGCGGCTCGGGTCGGAGCCGGTGGTCTTCCCCAGCCACCACGGCGGTTTCGTGGGCGGCGGCCCGGAGAACCCCTACGCGGGAAAGCCGGTCGAGTTCGGGGTCACGCTTCGCGAGGTGCTCGACCAGGCCCGCTGACCCCGTTCAGCCCGCGCGGCAGCACGAGGAGAGCGGCCACCGCCAGCCAGACCGACCCGTAGACCACGCTGGTCAGCACGTCGGTGAGGTGGTGGGCACCGAGGTACAGCCGCGAGACCAGGGTGAACAGTGGCAGCACGAGCAGCAGCACCGCGAGCCACCGGGCGGCGCGGAAGTACGTCCACACCAGGATCATCGTGCCCGCCCAGCAGACGAGGGACGTGGCGACGTGGCCCGAGGGGAAGCTGGCGTCCGGGACCAGCCCGGCGTCGAGGAGCTTCACCGGCGGGCGGTCGCGGGGGATGAGCTCGGTGCCGAAGAAGTAGATGCCGCCGATGCCGGCCTCGACCAGGGCGACGAAGATGATCGGCCGCCAGGTCCGCTTCAGGATGCTGACGAGCAGCCCGACCAGGACGAAGATGGACGCGCCGACGATCGTCTCGCCGAGGTACGTGCCGGCGTTCGCCGCGTCCGTCAGCTCCGAGTTCCGCTGGTCGGCGAACCAGCGGGACACGTCGTTGTCCATCGGGTCGATGGACGACGCGAACGGGTGGGTCAGCAGCCAGCCCCAGCCGACGACCAGCGCGCAGATGACCAGCCAGGCGAGCACCGCGAGGCCGATGACCCGCATCCAGCCGGGGCCCTCGCGGCCGGAGGCGTCGCGGCGGTCGGTCGTGGTCGTCGGGGAGGACATGGCCGACAGTCTGGGGGGCGCCCCCGTGCGATCACTACATCCCCAGAGGCGGATCCCACCCGGACGGGTGGCGGGACCGCGGACGCCCCGTGCCTAGGTTGGAGCGGTGCCTACCGTCGCCGAGTCCATCGTCACTGCGCTCGCCGACCACGGGATCACCCAGGTCTGGGGCGTCGTCGGCGATGCCCTCAACCCCGTCACCGAGGCGATCCGGCAGGAGGACCGCATCGAGTGGGTCGGCGTCCGCCACGAGGAAGCCGCCGCCTTCGCCGTCAGCGCGCAGGCGCAGCTGACCGGCCGCCTCGGCGTCTGCATGGGGACGGTGGGCCCGGGCGCGATCCACCTGCTCAACGGCCTGTACGACGCCAAGAAGTCGCACGCGCCGGTCCTGGCCATCTGCGGCCAGGTGCCGAGCGAGGAGATGGGCAGCGACTTCTTCCAGGAGGTCGACAACGACCGGCTGTTCGCCGACGTGGCGGTCTTCGCCCGGACCGTGACGTCCGCGGCCCAGATGCCGCACCTCCTCGAGCAGGCCGTCAACGCCGCGAACGCCCACCAGGGCGTCGCCGTGCTGACGCTTCCGGGCGACCTCGGCGACCAGGAGCTGCCCGGGGACAGCGTCGCGACGTTCGCGCCAGCGGCTCGCTGGACCGCGGCCGCCGAGAACCAGGTCGCCGACGCCGCGGCCGCCCTCGGGGCGGCGAGCAAGGTCACCCTGCTGGTCGGCATGGGCGCCCGCGACGCGCGGGCCGAGGTGCTCCAGCTCGCGGAGACCCTCCAGGCGCCGATGGTGCTCACCCTCAAGGCCAAGGAGGGGCTCGAGCACGACAACCGCTTCCAGGTCGGCCAGTCCGGGCTGATCGGCAACCCGGCCGCCGCCCGGGCCATGGACGACTGCGACGTGCTGTTCCTGGTCGGCACCGACTTCCCGTACCGCGACTGGTACCCCACCGGGAAGACGGTCGTCCAGCTCGACGCGCGGCAGGCGCACATCGGCCGCCGTACCTCGGTCGGCCACGCCCTCGTCGGCGACGTCGGCGACACGTTGCGCGTCCTGCTGCCGCGGCTCGACGCCCGGACGGACACCGGGCACCTCGACGCCGCGACCGAGAAGTACGCCGCGTGGCACGGCCGCCAGCAGGCCCTGCTCGACCCAGGTCACGACACGACGCTGGTCGGCAGGGTGCGTGCGGTGTTCGACAACCCCGACGACCGGATCCGCCCCGAGGCGGTGGCGGCGTCGCTCGACCGGCACGCGGCCCCCGACGCCGTCTTCACCACCGACACCGGGATGTCGACGGTCTGGGTGTCGCGGTTCGTGACGATGAGCGACCGGCGGCGGCTGCTGGGCTCCTACAACCTCGGCTCGATGGCCAACGCCCTCCCGCAGGCCCTCGGCGCGCAGGCTCTTGACCGCGACCGTCAGGTGATCGCGTGCGCGGGCGACGGCGGGCTGATGATGCTGCTCGGCGACCTGCGGACTGCGGTCACCTACCGGCTCCCGATCTGTGTGGTGGTCTTCGACAACGGTCGCCTCGGCATGGTCAAGCTCGAGCAGGAGCAGGGTGGCCTGCCCGAGTTCGGCACCGAGCTCGACAACCCCGACTTCGCCGCGGTCGCGCTGGCGCTGGGCCTCGACGCCCGCCGGGTGACCGAGCCCGACCAGCTCGAGGACGCGGTGGCCTGGGCGCTGGCCGCCGAGGGTCCGACCCTCCTCGACGTCGTCACCAACCCCGAGGAGGTCTCCGTACCTCCCAAGCCGACCCTGGCCCAGGGGTGGGGCTTCGCGATCGCCAAGTCCAAGGAGGCCCTGGAGTCGCGCTGAGACCCGGATTCGTCAGCCGTCCGGAGGGGTCTCCCCGCGGCGTACCTGCTGACGAATCGGTGTGCCGGCGACCCAGGTCTGCCGGACGTCCGCCGGGCCGGCCAGCGCGAAGGCCTTCGCCAGCGCATCGTCGGGGGACTCGGCGTGCCGGAGGGCCACGTCGAGCGTGGTCCCGGCTGCGGGGCTGAGCCACAGGGCGTCGAACGCCTTGCCGACCTCGAAGTCGCCGACGGTGTCCGCCAACCCGAGCGCGTCCGCGCCGGCCGCGGTGGCCAGGTGGAGCAGGTGCCCGGCCGTGAGGCGATGGCCCTCGCGGCCCAGCTGCTGCTGGGTGAAGTACGCCTGCAGGCCCTCCTTGAACAGCGAGAAGCCGGTACCCGCGCCGACGTCCGACCCCAGCGCGACGCGGACGCCGAACGCCAGGTGCGCACCGAGCGGGAACATCCCGCTGCCGAGCGCCGCGTTGCTGGTCGGGCAGTGGGCGACCGCGGCGCCGCTTGCGCCGAGCATCCGCAGCTCGCCTTGGGTCGGGTGCACGTCGTGGGCGAGCACCGAGCGCGGCCCGAGCAGCCCGTGCTTGGCGTAGCTCGTCGTGTAGTCGCAGCCGAACAGCTCGCGAACGCCCCGGATCTCCTCGGCGTTCTCGTTGAGGTGCGAGGTGAAGAACGAGCCGGGTACGTCGCTCAGCAGGGCACCGGCCGACGCCAGCAGCGGGTCGCTGCAGGAGAGCGAGAACCGCGGGGTCACCGCGTAGCGCAGGTGGCCGCCAGGATTGGCAGAGTCGTGCCATCTCGACGCGAGCGCCAACCCCTCGGCGTACGCGCGGTCGGGGTCGGTGAACAGGTCCTCGCGCAGGATCCGGTCGGAGAGCACCAGGCCGCTCGTCACCCGCAGCCCGACCCGATGGGCCTCGGTGAACAGCGCATCCACGGCGGTCGCGAAGTGCGACCCGAAGACCAGGGCGGTGGTGGTGCCGGCGCGCGCCAGGCCGTCGACGAAGTCGGCCGCGACGCCGGCGGCGTACGCCGTGTCGGCCAGGCGGGCCTCCTCGGGCAGGGCGCAACGTTCGAGCCAGTCGAGCAGCGGCATGCCGAGGCCGCCGATCGCGCGCACCTGCGGGTAGTGCACGTGGGTGTCGACGAACCCCGGCAGCACGATTCCCTCGCGCAGGTCGACGACCTCGTCGTCGGTGTGCTCACGGAGCAGCTCGTCGGCCGGTCCGCGGGCGGCGATCACGCCGTCGCGGACGAGTACGGCCGCGTCGGCCTCCGCGCGCAGGTGGTGGCCACGGAACGGGCTCTGCGGGGTGTCGATGAACGTGCCGCGGAACAGTGTCATCTAGAGCGTCACCGTTGACGGGCGGCTTCGCGCTCGAAGGCCGCGAGCAGCCCGGCGGCCACCGCGACCGCGATGGCGGCCGGCTCCTTGCTGGTGGTCACCCCGGGCAGGCCGATGGGGGTGTGGACCCGGTCGACGACGTCCGGCGGATGCCCGTCGGCCAGCAGCCGGGACCGGAAGCGCGCCCACTTCGCCGACGAGCCGATCAGCCCGATCGGGCCCAGGTGGTCGAGCCGGACAGCCGCGTCGACCAGGGCGACGTCCTCGGCGTGGTCGTGGGTCATCACCAGCACGTGGGTGCCCGGCGGCAGCTCCGCGAGCACGAGCTCGGGCAGCACCGGCACCGGGTGGATGTGCACGGCGGCCACGGCATCGGCCAGCGGGCCCAGCGCCTCGGGGTCCAGGTGCTCGGGGCGGGAGTCGACCAGGTGCAGGTCGAGGTCGTGGCGGGCCAGGACGCGGGCCAGCTCGAGGCCGACGTGGCCGACGCCGAAGATCGCGACGCTCGGCACCACGGGCAGGGGTTCCAGCAGCACGGAGACCTCGCCACCGCAGCACTGCACCCCGTGCTGGAGCGGCGCCTTGTCCGAGAGGTTGCTGTCGAACGCCTCGGGCGTGGTGCCGTGAGCATCGAGCAGCGCCCGGGCACGCCGGACGGCCTCGGCCTCGAGGTTGCCGCCGCCGACGGAGCCCCAGGTACGTCGCGCGGAGACGACCATCTTGGCCCCGGCCTCGCGCGGGGTGTGGCCGCGGACGTCGGTGACCGTGACGAGCACGCCGGCCTCCCGTTCCTGGCGGAGCGACGCGACGGCCTGCCACCAGGTGGTCATACCCGCACTCCGGACCTGACGCGGTCGAGGGCCCAGTAGACCGCCTCCGGGGTGGCCGGCGAGGCGAGCTCGACGGAGACGCCGGGTGGTCCGAACGCTCCACACGCCTCGCGCAGCGCCTCGCGGACGCTGAAGGCCAACATCAACGGCGGCTCGCCGACGGCCTTGGAGCCGTAGACCGCGCCGTCCTCGTGCGCGTGCTCGAGCAGGGCCACGTGGAACTCGGTGGGCATCTCCGAGAAGCTCGGCAGCTTGTAGGTGCTGGCGGACTGCGTGCTGAGCCGGCCGCGGTTCGGCCCGTCGGAGGTGTCCCAGCGCAGGTCCTCCAGCGTCAGCCAGCCGGCGCCCTGGACGAACCCGCCCTCGACCTGGCCGAGGTCGACCAGGGGCGAGAGGCTGTCGCCCACGTCGTGCACGATGTCGACGCGGCGCAGGTCGTAGGCGCCGGTGAAGCCGTCGACCTCGACCTCGGCGACGGCAGCCCCGTAGGCGAAGTACTTGAAGGGCGAGCCCGTCATGGTCGTGACGTCCCAGCTCAGCCCCTCGGTCCTGTAGAAGCCGGCCGCCCAGAGCTGGATGCGTTGGTGGTAGGCGATCCGGACGAGCTCGTCCCACGACGCGTCGGGGTTGTCGGCACGCACCTCGACGAGCCGGCCGATGATCTGGTCGCAGGCGTCCTTGACCGCGCCGCCGTTGAGGTCGGCGCCGGCGCTGGCCGCGGTCGCCGAGGTGTTGGGCACCTTGTCGGTGCGCGTGGGCGCGAGGCGGATCTTCTCCAGCGGCAGCCCCAGCGCGGTGGCCGCGACCTGCAGCATCTTGGTGTGCAGGCCCTGGCCCATCTCGGTGCCGCCGTGGTTGATCAGGACCGAGCCGTCCTTGTAGACGTGCACCAGCGCACCGCCCTGGTTGAACGCCGTGAAGTTGAACGAGATGCCGAACTTCACCGGCGTGATGGCCAGGCCCCGCTTGGCGTGCGGGTGCTGGGCGTTGAACTCGTCGATGGCGCGGCGACGGTCGGCGTACCCGCTCGACTCGCGGAGCTGGTCCCAGGCGAGCGTCATGCGTTCGGGGTGGCGGACGAGCTGGCCGTACGGCGTGGTCTCGCCCTCGGCGTAGAAGTTGAGGCGGCGCAGGACGTCGGGCTCGATCCCGAGCAGGGGCGCGCAGCGACCGATGATGTCCTCGGTGACGAGCATCCCCTGCGGGCCGCCGAACCCGCGGAAGGCAGTCTGCGAGGTCTTGTTGGTCCGGGCGATCCGGCCCTGCACGCGGATGTCCGGGATGAAGTAGGCGTTGTCGACGTGGCACAGCGCGCGCGAGAGGACGGGTTCGGAGAGGTCGAGGCTCCAGCCGCCGTCGGAGGTCAGCGTCGCCTCGAGTGCCGTGAAGCGGCCGACGTCGTCGAACCCCACGCGCCAGGTGGCGTGGAACCCGTGCCGCTTGCCGGTCATCGTCATGTCCTGCTGGCGGGTGAGGCGCAACCGGACCGGTCGGCCGGTCAGCGTGGCGCCCAGGGCGGCGACCGCCGCGAGCCCGTGCGGCTGCATCTCCTTGCCGCCGAAGCCGCCGCCCATCCGCAGGCACTGCACGGTGACCCTGTTGCTGGGCAGGCCGAGGACGTGGGCGGTGATCTCCTGGGTCTCGGTCGGGTGCTGGGTGCTGGACTGCACGAACACCTGGCCGTTCTCGTCGACCATCGCCAGGGCACAGTGCGTCTCGAGGTAGAAGTGCTCCTGTCCCGCGAAGTCGATCTCGCCCTCGAAGACGTGGGCCGCGCGGGCAAGTCCCGCGGCGACGTCGCCGCGGGCCAGCACCGGCTGCAGGCCCTGGTAGCTCTCGGCCTCGATCGCCTCGACCACCGTCAGGATCGCGGGCAGCGGCTCGTACGCGACGTCCACGGCCAGGGCCCCGCGGCGGGCCGCCTCGAGGGTCTCGCCGAGCACCCAGCAGACGGCGTGGCCGTGGTACCTGACCTCGTCGGGGAACAGCGGCTCGTCGTGCTTGATGCCGGCGTCGTTGACGCCGGGGACGTCCTGCCGCGTCAGCACCCTGACGACGCCGGGGACGTCGTACGCCGGGCTCGGGTCGAGGTGCGTGATCCGCGCGTGGGCGTGCGGCGCCTGGACCGGGTGGGCGTGCAGCACGTGCTGGCTGCGGCGGACGAGGTCGTCGGTGTAGAGCGCGTGCCCGGTCACGTGCAGGGCCGCGCTCTCGTGCTCGACGGTGACGCCGACGGCGGCGTTCTCGGGGCGGTCGGAGAGGTGGCTCATGATCCGCCCTCGCTGGTCGAGGAGGGACGAAGTCCCGTCACGAGACCCGGTGAGTGGAACAGCTTCCGCAGCGCGTTGCCGAGCATGGCGGAGCGGAACTCCGCGCTGGCCCGCTGGTCGGAGATCGGCGTGCCCTCGCCGGCCAGGACGCGCGCGGCGGCCTCGATCGTCTCGGCGTTCCACGGCTGTCCCTCGAGCGCCTGCTCGGTGGCGATGGCCCGGATCGGTGTCGCGGCGACGCCGCCGAGGCCGATACGGGCCCGGGTCACCGCGCCGTCGGCGATGTCGAGGGCGAAGGCGACGGCCACGCTGCTGATGTCGTCGAACGGTCGCTTGGCGATCTTGTGGAACGCCGTCGTGGTCGCGGCCGGGAGGGGTACGACGACCTCGGTGATCAGCTCACCGGGTGCGCGGACCGACTCGCGGTAGCCGGTGAAGTACGCGCTCAACGGCACCGTCCGCGTCCCGTCCGTCGACGCGAGGACGACGCTCGCCTCCAGGGCGAGCAGCACCGGAGGCGCGTCACCGATCGGCGAGCCGGTGCCGAGGTTGCCGCCGAGCGTGGCGCCGTTACGGATCAGGCGCGAGGCGAACTGCGGGAACAGCGCGGCCAGCAGCGGCAGGCGTCCGTCGAGGCGCCGCTCGATCTCGCTCAGCGTGAGGGCTGCCCCGATCCGGATCTCGTCGCCACCGACGGCCCAGCCCCGCAGCTCGTCGAGCCGGTCGACGGCCACGACGAGGCCGGCGCGGGCGCCCTTGAGGTTCACGTCGACACCCCAGTCGGTGCTGCCTGCGACGACGGTCGCCTCGGGCTCGTCGGCGAGGATCCTCAGTGCCTGCTGGAGATCGGTGGGCCGGATGAACTGGGCCTCGGCGTCGTGCAGCCGGGTCGGTACGGCAGCCGGCGCGGTCGCCGTACGGCGAGAGGCGAGCCGGTCGTCGGCGGTCGGGAACCCGAGGGCGTACGCCGCGTCCATGATCGGCCGGTACCCGGTGCACCGGCACAGGTTGCCGCTGAGCGCGTGGAGGTCGAAGCCGTTGTCGCCGTGGTAGGCGTCGGTGGCCGCCGGTCCCGAGCCGTTCGTCGCCGATCGGCCGGCTCGGTAGAACTCGGCCGCCATGCTGCACACGAACCCCGGCGTGCAGTAGCCGCACTGCGACCCGCCGCGGACGGCCATCTCGTGCTGGACCGGGTGCAGGGCGTCGGGGGCGCCGAGCCCCTCGGCCGTGACGACCTCCTGCCCGTCGAGGCCGGCGGCCGGGACGAGGCACGAGTTGATCGCCGTCCACTCGGTCGCGTCCGTGCCGTCGGCGGCGGGTCGTGCCACGAGCACCGAGCAGGCGCCGCACTCACCCTCGGCGCAGCCCTCCTTGGCACCCGTCAGCCCGCACGCCCGCAGGAAGTCGAGCGCGTTGGTGTGCAGCGGCACTCCCTCGAGCGGCCGCTGCTCGCCGTTCACCACGATCCCGGCCATCCACACCTCCCCGCGCGCGTCGACACGGCATGGTTGCAGGCCCAGGTCCCTCAGGCGGGCTCGGCCTGCCGGTTATCCATGCGAACACCAGGCCGTACCCGCCACTCTAGCCACGCCCCCGGTCCCGCGACACGGTGCCATTTTCGGATAGTCCGTGACGTAACTGTCGGTCGGAAGATGGTTCGTCGACAGTTTCGTCACGGACTATCCGGACAGGGCTGTGGATGACCGCCGACGCGATGGATGACTCGCGTCCACCCTGGAGGCCATGAGCAGCGGAGTCACGGCGATCCCTCGATCGTTCCACCCCAACCGGCGACATCTGGTCGCTCCCCGCCTGCTCGACCCGTCGGGTAGGCGAGGTCCGACACCCGGTCAGGCGCGCGGCCCTGCCTGGCGCAGGACCGGCTACGGGTTCTACGTCCCGTCATGGGTGGACGCGACGCTGGTCGAGCAGCGGATCCTCGAAGCGGGCGCGCTCCTCCCCGGGCACGGTGGGGTCACCGGCTGGGCTGCGCTGCGCTGGCTGGGCGGTACGTGGTTCACCGGCATGCGCGCAGACGGGACGGCCCTGCCCGTCGCACTGGCGACCATCGACATCAGGTCACGGGCGGGAATCGTGCCCTGCGAGGAGCGCCTGGATCCACAGGAGATCACGGTTCACGACGGGTTGCGGGTCACGCGGCCGCTCAGGTCGACGCTCTTCCAGATGCGGTACGCCGACTCCTTGTGGGACGCCGTGGTCGTCGCCGACATGGCAGCGTTCTCCGACCTCGTCCCTCTCCACGAGCTGTGGCCGTACGCCCTCGCGCACAGCGGCATGACCGGCATCCCGCAAGCGCGCGAAGCGATCGGTCATGCCGACGAGAACGCCTGGTCACCGATGGAGGTCGTGATGCGCCTGATCTGGACGCGGACCGCCGGACTTCCCCGACCACTCACGAACCGACCCGTGTTCGACCTGCAGGGCCGGCACATCGGGACACCCGACCTGCTCGACGTCGAGGCGGGGCTGTTCGGCGAGTACGACGGGGCCATGCATCTCGACGGCAAGCGCCGGTTGCGGGACCTTGTCCGCGAGGACGCATTCCGGCGACTCGGTCTCGAGGGTGTCGTGATGGTTGCCGGCGAGACCCGCGACGAGGTCGCCGCCCGCATCGTCGCGGCACGTGAGCGCGCCCTTAGCCACAGCAACCCGCGGCTGTGGACGATCGACCAACCCGCCTGGTGGCTCCCCACCGAGACCGTCGCCCAGCGCAGGGCGCTCTCCGAGGCCGAGCGGGCGCGTCTGCTTGCTCGACGCTCCGCGTGAACCTTGCACCTTGGGGATAGTCCACGACGTAACTGTCGTGACTGGGCTCGAATGACGACAGTTACGTCACGGACTATCCGGGCAGCGCCCCCAGGCGGTCAGAACACCAGCGGGGCGTGGCGGTTGACGTCCTTGTAGAGCAGGTAGCGGAACGGACCCGGGCCACCGGCGTAGCAGGCCTGCGGGCAGAAGGCGCGCAGCCACATGAAGTCGCCGGCCTCCACCTCCACCCAGTCGGTGTTGAGCAGGTAGACGGCCTTGCCCTCCAGCACGTACAGCCCGTGCTCCATCACGTGCGTCTCCGGGAACGGGATCGTGCCGCCGGGCTGGAAGCTGACGATGTTGACGTGCATGTCGTGGCGCAGGTCGTCGATCTCGACGAACCGGGTCGTCGACCAGACGCCGTCGGTCCCCGGCATCGCCACCGGCGCCACCTCGCGCTCGTTGGTCACGATCACCTCTGGCGTCGCGACCCCGTCGACGGCCACGTACCTCTTGCGGATCCAGTGGAAGGACCCGGTCGCCTCGGTCTCGTTGTGCAGGGTCCAGGCGGCCCCCGGCGGCAGGTACGCGTACCCCCCGGGTGCCAGCTCGTAGGCCGCCTCGTCGACGGTCAGCGCCAACGTCCCGGACGTCACGAACAGCACCGCCTCGGCGGTCGGGTCCACCTCCGGCGTCGACGAACCGCCACCGGGCCGCAGCTCGACGACGTACTGGCTGAACGTCTCGGCGAACCCGCTCAACGGCCGCGCCAGGACCCACATCCGCATGTGCGTCCAGCCCGGCAGGTGCGAGGCGGTGATGTCGCTCTGGGTGCGGGCCGGGATCACGGCGTACGCCTCGGTGAACCGCGACCGGTCCGTCGTCAGCGCGGTCTGGGGCGGCAAGCCGCCGCGTCGGTACCCAGTACTTGGCGGAGTAGCCCATCAGTTCCCTCTTCTCAGGAGTCGCCCTCGGGGCACATCGTCGTCCACCGGTACGCCGCGCAGCCAGGTCTCCCGTACCTCGCCGACGAGCGGCCGGCCGGCGTACGCCGACACGGCGTTGCGGTGCTTGAGCCGGGCCACGTCCACGGTGAACTCCGCCTCCGGGGCGAACCGCACGAGATCGGCCTGGGCCCCCACGGCGATCCGACCCCGGTCCGAGAGTCCCACGCGGTCGGCCGGCGCCGTCGCCATCCAGCGCACCACGTCGACGAGCGAGTGTCCGCGCGCGCGGGCCCCGGACCAGACGACCGGCAGGCCGAGCTGGACCGAGGAGATCCCGCCCCAGGCCAGCCCGAAGTCGGGGCTGGCCTTCAGCGACGCCGTGCACGGCGAGTGGTCGGAGACCACCAGGTCGACGTCGCCCGCGGCCAGCGCGGCCCACAGCGCCTCGCGGTTGTCGGCCTCGCGGATGGGCGGGCAGCACTTCAGCTCGGTCGCGCCGTCGGGCACGTGCTCGGCGTCGAAGGTCAGGTAGTGCGGGCAGGTCTCCACGGAGACGTCCATGCCCGCGGCGCGCGCCGCACGCAGGAGCGGTACTGCGTCCGCGTCCGACAGGTGCACCACGTGCGCCCGGCCTCCGGTGGCTCTCACCTGCGAGAGCACCAGCGCGATCGCGGCCTCCTCTGACGCGCGCGGGCGCGAGGCCAGGAACCCCGCGTAGTGCTCACCGTCGAGGGCAGAGTCGTCGAGGAGCGAGCCGTCCTCGGCGTGCACGATCATCAGCGCGTCGATCCGGGCCGTCTCCGCCATCGCGGCCGCGAACGCGTCGGGCGGCAGGTGGGGGAACTCGGCGACGCCGGAGTCCAGCAGGAAGCACTTGAAGCCGAACACCCCGGCCTCGTGCAGCGCCGCCAGGTCGACGAGGTTGTCGGGCACCGCTCCGCCCCAGAACCCCACGTCCACGTACGTCTGCCCCTCGGCGACCGAGCGCTTGAGCTCCAGGGCCGCGACCGTGGTCGTCGCCGGCACCGAGTTGAGCGGCATGTCCAGGATCGTGGTCACGCCGCCCGCGGCGGCCGCCCTGGTCGCGGTCTCGAAGCCCTCCCACTCGGTGCGGCCCGGCTCGTTGACGTGCACGTGGGTGTCGACCAGCCCGGGCAGCAGCACCTCGTCGTCACCGAGCGTCACCACGGTGGGGACGGACGGCACGCGGTCGTACGGCGTCACCGCGGCGATCAGCCCGTCTGTCACCTCGACGCACGCCGCCACCTCCGCGTCCCCGACGACCACGCGCCGGGCGCGCACGACGAGATCAGCTGCCACGGTAGGTCGAGTAGCCGTACGGCGAGAGCAGCAGGGGCACGTGGTGGTGGCGGTCGTCGGCCACCGTGAACACGATGACGACCTCGGGGAAGAAGCCGCTCACGTAGGCCCCGGTGTCGAAGCGCAGCACGTAGCCGCCGACCCCGAGCGCACCGCCGAGCGAGCCGACCCGCCCGTCGTCGTCGGTGACGGCCGAGTCGAGGACGTCGCCGTCGCGGGACTCGAGCCGCACGGCGACACCTGCCGCCGGCCGGCCGGCCGCGGTGTCGAGGACGTGGGTGGACAGGGTGGCCATCAGAGCAGCGCCTCCAGGCGCAGCAGCGCGATCTGTCTCAGGTTGTCGACCGTCTCGGCGCGTTCACTCGTGTCGTCGTTGCCGAGCCGACGGTCGAGCTCGGCCAGGATCGCCTCGGCGTCGCGTCCCGCGGCCCGGATCAGGAACACCCGCCCGAACCGTTCCTCGTACGCCGCGTTGCCGGCGGCCAGCCGCGCGGCCGTGTCCCCGGCCGCAGGGTCGACGCCTGCCTGCTCCCTCTGGGACTGCGACCCGCCCCGCTCGCCGATCCGGGGGTGGCCCGAGAGCGCCTGCTCGAGCTCCTCGTCGGTGAGCGCGCGGGCCGCCTGGTCCGCGCGGGCCACGGCGGCATCCCGGTCGGCGTACGGCTCGCCGGCCAGCACGTCGTCGGCCCACCGGGGCACGGAGAGGCAGGAGAGCAGCTGCTCACGGCTGACCGTCATGCGGGCGGGTCCCGGAGCACCGTGCACTCGATCAGCCCGTACGGGCGGTCGGCGGCGACGAACACCTCGCCGTTGTTCTCCAGCCCGTCGACGTCGAAGCCCGAGAAGTCGACCAGGAAGTGGTGCTTGTTCGGCGCCGAGAACCGCACCTCCGCGACGCCCGGCAGCGTGTCGACCACGGCCGAGCCCATCAGGAAGAGCGTCTCCTGCAACGCCCGCGAGTACGTCGTCGCGAAGGTCGAGAGCAGCACGTCGCGCACGAGGTCGAAGGACGCGTTCCAGTCGACGTCGCCAACAGCATCGGGGTCGTGGCGCCACTCGGCGACCAACGACGTGGCGAGGATGCGGTCGTCGGCCTCCTCGAGGGTGGTGAACTCGTCGACCAGGAAACCCTTGAACTCCGAACCCGTCGACTTCAGCAGCACCAGGTCCTGGAGGCCCGAGGTCACCTGGACGCCCTCGCGCCCGACCTCGACGACACACGTGCGTACCTCACCGCCCCGCCGCGCGAAGGCATGGCGGCCCAGCCGGTCCCAGGCGTACTGCTCGACGCGCACCTGCGCCGACGCGGCCGCCGGGGTGGCGTCGAGAAGCCGCGTGCCGAGGGCCAGGGCGTAGTCCTCCGGCGAGGTGACGCCGTGGAGCTTGGCGTAGGCGAACGCCGTGTTCTTCTGGGTGTCCGTCGGCAGGACGGCCGACTGGTCGCCGGCCACGTGGGCGGCGTCGAAGTCGCCGCGCAGCGAGGTGCTGACGTTGAGGTCGTGGATCTCGTGGCGGTCGGCCCCGCGCACGATCCGCACGACCCGGCTCTCCGCCTTGCCGTACTGGTTCGCCCCCAACACCGCCATGAGCCGAACCTTAGCGACGTGCGAGCCGGCGCAGGCCGGCGTCGTCGAGCCCGCACCCGTCGCGCACCTCGACCGCGTCGACCGCTCCGCAGTCCAGCCCGCGGAGCACGAAGTCGGCGAGGGCCCGCGCGGTGGCCGGCTCGTCCGCCAGGTTCGTCCGTGACGAGCTGGCTGGTCCCGACGGGTCCACACCCACCATGTCGTCACGGACGGCGACGTAGCGAGCGAGCCGATCGAGGGCACGGGGGAGCCCGCCACGGAAGAAGGCGTAGGTCGCGGCGTACCGCGTCGGCAGGTGGCCGGGGTGCAGGTCCCAGCCCTGGTAGAACCCGCGCTCCAGCGAGCGGGTGACCAGCCGGTGGTGGTTCTCCCACGCCCGGTGCACCGTGTCGGCGTCGCCCACGGGCAGCACGTTGGTCGAGCCGTCGGAGAGGCGTACCCCGGTGCCCGCGGCCGCGGCCTGCATGACGAGCTTGGCGTGGTCGGCGACCGGGTGCTCGAGCGACTGCTGGCCCGCGGCGATGCCGCAGAACGCCGAGTAGTCGTAGGTGCCGTAGTGCAGGGCGGTCAGCCGGCCCTCGGCCGCGTGCACCATCCGGGCGACCAGGGCGGTGCCGTCGGGCCCGAGCACCGACTGCGGCGTCTCGACCTGCACCTCGAACCGGACCGACGCCTCCGCCAGGCCGAGCTCGTCCTCGATCCTGGAGGCGGCGTGCACGAACGCCCCCACCTGCTCGGTGCTGGTCACCTTCGGCAGCGTCACCACGAACCCGTCCAGCGAGCCGCGCGACTCCGCGTACGTCGCCAGGAACCTGGTCAGCGTGCGCACGCCCCGCGCCCGGGTCGGCGCCTCGAACGACTTGATGCGGATGCCCGCGAACGGAGGTGCGGTCCCGGCCTGCTGGGCCTCGGCCAGCGCGTGCGCCGCGGTGCGGACGTGCTCGTCCTCGTCGGCGTCACCGAACGCACCCTGGGGCCCGACGTAGCCGTCCTCGAAGTCGATCCGCAGGTCCTCGACCGGCTCGTCGGCCAGCTTGGCCTTGACCCGCCGGATGATGTCGGCGTCGCCGATCACGCTGGCGAACTTGTCGGCGTGCTCGTCGAGCAGCACCTCGGCCTGCCGACCCCAGTCCTGCGCCGTGTCGGCGACGAACGCGTCCGCCGGCACGTACGCCGTGTGGACCGGCTGCCGACCCGCGCGCTCGCCGGGGTAGCGCGCTGCCAGCTGTGCGTCCGCCTCGGCGAGCCGTTCGTCCAGCTCGGACGTGAGCCGCGCGACCAGGTCGTCGGGATCGATCAGGAGGTCAGCCCTCCTTGGTGACGCTGGTGTTGCCGAACTTGTCGTGCCAGCCGCGGTTGAGCGGGTCGGTACTGATCGTGACGGCGATGGCGATGACGGCGATCAGGATGCCGAGGCTGGCGATGATCCCGAGGAGCGGCACCGAGCTCACGATGGCGAGGACGTACCAGGAGTTCCGCTTGAACGACTCCTCCGCCGTCGGGTTGCCGCCGGAGGCACCGTGGACCCTCAGCTTGAGCACCTGCTTGCCCAGGGTCCGGCCCCGGCTGGACTCCATGTAGACGAAGTAGGCGAGGTAGATGATGCCGCCGAGCACCCCGCCGACGACGGCGCTGTCGAGGATGACTCCCAGGATGCCGGTGATGACGCCGATGAGGATGCCGTCGAGGAGGCGGGCGAGGAAGCGTCCGCCCAGTCCCCCGGGCTGTTCACCGGCGACGGGCGCGGGACCGCCGGGACTCACGGGATAGGACGTGGCGCCGTACGGGTTCTGGCCCGCGGGCGGCTGAGGTGCGCCGTAGGGCGTCTGACCGGCGCTCGGCGGGTTGCCGGCGTAGGGCTCGGCCGGCGGGGGCGGCTGCGAGGCGTACGGGTTCTGCGGCGGCGGAGGCGGCGCGGACGGCTGGTCGCTGGGCGAGGCGTAGGGATTCTGAGGCGGCGGAGGAGTACTGCCAGCGCCCTCGGGTGTACCGGACGGGGGAGGCGGGTTCTCGGTCATGCCCCGAAGGCTAGATGAAAAGGACCGACCCGCCCAGGAACTCCTGGACGGGTCGGCCTCAACGCTGGTCGAGCGCGGGTCTCACTCCTCGCCGGCGATGAAGGCCTCCACGCGGCGGCGGCCCTCGTCGTCGGGCAGCTGCACGGGCGGGGACTTCATCAGGTAGGAGGACGCCGAGATGATCGGGCCACCGAGGCCACGGTCCTTGGCGATCTTCGCGGCGCGGATCGCGTCGATGATGATGCCGGCCGAGTTGGGGGAGTCCCAGACCTCGAGCTTGTACTCGAGGTTCAGCGGTACGTCACCGAAGGCGCGACCCTCGAGGCGGACGTAGGCCCACTTGCGGTCGTCGAGCCACGCGACGTAGTCGGACGGGCCGATGTGGACGTTGCGGTCGGAGATCTTGTTGGCCAGCTCGCCCTGCAGGTTGGACGTGACGGCCTGGGTCTTGGAGACCTTCTTGGACTCCAGGCGCTCGCGCTCGAGCATGTTCTTGAAGTCCATGTTGCCGCCGACGTTGAGCTGGTAGGTGCGGTCGAGGGCCACGCCGCGGTCCTCGAACAGCTTGGCCAGCACGCGGTGCGTGATGGTGGCGCCGACCTGCGACTTGATGTCGTCGCCCACGATCGGGACGCCGGCGTCCTCGAACTTCTTCGCCCACACCGGGTCGGAGGCGATGAACACGGGCAGCGCGTTGACGAAGGCCACGCCCGCGTCGATCGCGCACTGGGCGTAGAACTTGTCGGCCAGCTCGGAGCCCACCGGGAGGTAGGACACCATCACGTCGGCCTGGGTCTCCTTGAGCACCCGCACCACGTCGACCGGGTCGGCGCCGGACTCCTCGATGGTCTGGCGGTAGTACTTGCCGAGACCGTCCATCGTCGGGCCGCGCTGCACCTCGATGCCCATGGTGGGCACCTCGGCGATCTTGATGGTGTTGTTCTCGGAGGCGTTGATGGCCTCGGAGAGGTCCTTGCCGACCTTCTTGTCGTCGACGTCGAAGGCGGCGACGAACTCCACGTCGTTGACGTGGTAGTCCCCGAACATGACGTGCATCAGGCCCGGCACGGTGGTGCCGGCCTCCGCCTTGGCGTAGTACTGGACGCCCTGGATGAGGGACGTGGCGCAGTTGCCGACGCCCACGATGGCTACTCGAATCGATCCCATGCCGGATCTTCCTTCCTTGCTGTGTGCCTACGGCGTTTCCGCCGCCGGCGTCACAGCCGGTGCACTTCGGGTGGTGGGTTTGGTGTCGCTCGTGCTGCTGGGTCCGTTGTCCGGACCCCGTTCGGCGTTGATCAGGTCGGTCAGCCAGCGGACCTCGCGCTCCACGGACTCGATCGCGTGACGTCGCAGCTCGCTCAGGTAGCGGTCGTCGCCACCGGCCGCGTGCCGCTGCCGCTCCAGACGTTCCTGGAGGCGGCTGCGTCGACCCTCGAGGATCCCGAGACGGACGTCGGCGCTGGTGCGCGAGAAGAACGCGAACCGCATGTTGAAGCTCTCGTCCTCCCACGCGCTCGGCCCGTCGTCGGTGACCTCCTGGGCGAAGACCTCGCGGCCCGCCGGCGTGATCTGGTAGGTGATCCGCTGGCGCAGCGAGACCGACGCCGGGTTGGTCACCTCGGTGACCAGACCGTCGCGGAGCATCCGCTTGAGGGCGGGGTACAGCGAGCCGTAGGACAGCAGCCGGGTCCACCCGAGGAGCAGGTTCAGCCGCTTGCGGAGCTCGTAGCCGTGCAGGGGGGACTCGTGGAGCAGGCCGAGCACGGCCATCTCCAACGCTGCGCCCTTGCGTGCCACCTGGTGCTGCTCCTATCGAATTGCTCTATCGCTTGAATCTATCGTCCGAACCTATCAAAGCGATACATCGAATGCGAAACCCGGCGGGCCCTCACCCCGGTGTCTCCCCTGGGCGGGGGTACCGCACGTCACGTCCTCGTTGGTTGGGTGGGGCCGGGTCCGCCCCCGTACGCTCGTGGGGTTGTCCTTCCCCGCCCGGCCTCTGCCCGGGCACCGATCCTTCGGAGTCGATCAGTTGAGCAAGCGTCGTGCCGACGGGCCTGCGGTCAAGCGCAAGCCCCAGCGGCCCGGTCAGAAGAAGCCGATGAAGCGTCGGTTGCTGACCGTCCTCAAGTGGCTGCTGATCGTCGGCCTGGTGGTCGCCCTGACCGGCATCGGCGCGTTCTACTACGCCTACACCCAGACGACGATCCCCGACCCCAACGCCGAGTTCCAGACCGAGACGACCAAGGTCTACTACGCCGACGGCAAGACCGAGCTGGGTCAGTTCGCCACCCAGAACCGTGAGTCGATCGCCTACAGCGAGATGCCGGACAACATCAAGCAGGCCGTGGTCGCAGCCGAGGACCAGAGCTTCTGGACCAACCAGGGCATCGACCCCAAGGGCATCCTGCGCGCCGCGTTCAGCAACGCCCGCGGCAACAGCACCCAGGGCGCGTCGACGATCACCCAGCAGTACGTGAAGATCCTCTACCTCACCCAGGAGCGCTCCCTCCAGCGCAAGCTCAAGGAGGCCTTCCTCTCGCTCAAGCTCCAGCGTGAGCAGAGCAAGCAGGAGATCCTCGAGGGCTACCTCAACACCATCTACTTCGGCCGTGGTGCCTACGGCATCCAGGCGGCGGCGATGGCGTACTTCGACGTCCCGGCCAAGGACCTCAACCTCAAGCAGGCCGCGGTGCTGGCGAGCGTCCTGAACGACCCCAACGACCTCGACCCGTCGGAGGGCAAGGACGCGAAGGCCGCGCTCAAGGAGCGCTACACCTACGTCCTCGGTGCGATGGCCGACACCGGCGACATCACCGCCGAGGAGGCCGCCCAGGGCTCCGAGACGCTGCCGAAGTTCCCGAAGATCCAGGCCGACAGCCAGTACGGCGGCCAGAAGGGCCACATGCTGCAGATGGTCCGCACCGAGCTGCGGCAGATGGGCTACTCCGAGGAGGCCATCGACGGCGGTGGCCTGCGCGTGACCACGACCTTCACCCCCGAGGCGATGGCGGCGGCCGAGGCGGGCGTGCTGGCGCAGAAGCCCGAGGGCTTCGGCGACAAGGAGCTCCACGTCGCGGCCGCGACCGTCGAGCCGGGCACGGGCGCGCTGCTCGGGTTCTACGGCGGCCAGGACTACCTCGACTCCCAGATCAACTGGGCCGAGGCCGGTGGCATGGTCGGCTCGACGTTCAAGCCGTTCACCCTCGCCACGGCGATCAAGGCGGGCTTCTCCCTCGAGGACACCTTCGACGGCAACTCCCCCTACACGTTCCCCGACGGTCTCGAGGTCCGCAACGAGGGCGGCGGCGACGGCAACGACTACGGCGCGAACGTGACGGCGACCTACGCGCTCGAGGAGTCCATCAACACCGCGTTCGTCGACATGTCCGCCTCGATCCCCGACGGTCCGGCGAAGATCGCGAAGACCGCGAACGAGCTCGGCATCCCTCCGGCCAAGCCCGACAAGTCCTACCCCGGCATCCCGAAGATCAGCCGTGACCTGAGCCCTGACGACGCGCTGATCACCCTGGGCCGCGCCCGGATCAGCCCGATCAACATGGCCAACGCCTACGCGACCATCGCCAACGGCGGCGTGCGGGCCAACGTGCACGTCATCTCGAAGGTCGTCGACCGCACCGGCGAGAAGCCGAAGGTCTACGACGTGGTCAACACCGACGCCCTCGACCCCGACATCAACTCCGACGTGTCCTACGCCATGCAGCAGGTCGTCGAGGACGGCACCGGCCAGGCCGCCCTCGCCCTCGACCGTCCGGCGGCAGGCAAGACCGGCACGGCGACCAACGACAAGGACCAGGTCTCCTCCGCGTGGTTCGTGGGCTTCACGCCCCAGCTCTCCACGGCGGTCATGTACGTCCGTGGCGACGGCGACGACCAGCTCGACGGCTGGCTGCCGACCTACTTCGGTGCGGTGTACCCCGCGCAGACGTGGACCGCGATCATGCAGCAGGACATGGAGGGCTTGGACGTCGAGGAGTTCCCGCCGCCGGCCAACGTCGACGGCGAGGCCCCGACCGACGGCCACGAGCCCGAGCCGACCTCGCAGCCGACCTCCCGGCCGACCAAGAGGCCCAGCCCGACCAACGCGCCCAGCCCGACCGACGAGCCCACCGAGGAGCCGACGGACGAGCCCACCAAGGACCCCACGGGCATCCCGACGACGGAGCCGACACCCACGCTCGAGCCGACCCCGACCGTGCAGCCGACGCCGACGGTGGAGCCGACCCCGACCGTGCAGCCGACGCCGACGGTGGAGCCCACGCCGTCCCAGCCGCCGCCGTCGAGCTCCCCGACCCAGCAGACGACGGCGTCGCCGGCTCCCGCGGCCCGGGAGCCGTCGGCTCCGCCCACGCCACGCAACAGCGCGTCGATCCTCGGCTACGTCTGACCCTGTACGTCTGGCCCTGTAGATCTGACCCTGCGCAGGACCATGAGCGGGCACCCGACCACCGATGTGATGAGGTAGCCGTCGTGCCGACCGACGAACCAGCGCCACGTCGGGTGCACCCGTCGGTCGAGGACCCTGGTGTGCGGGCGCTGAGCGAGGCCGTGGGCGGTCCGATGGGACCGCGCGCGGGCCGGCACTGGTGGTGGACAGCGGTCCGCGTCGTGCTCGCGATGACCGCGCTCTGCTTCGCCCTGGGGATGGTCAAGGACGCACCCTGCTACCGGGCCAAGTGGAGCGACGCCAACGTCAGCTACACGCACTTCTGCTACTCCGACCTGCCGTACCTCTACACCGGGCGCGGCTTCGTCGAGCTGCAGTGGCCGTACGCCGACGACGACGCGGCCCGGGCCAGGTACGCCGCGATGGAGTACCCCGTCGTCATCTCCTACTGGGCCTGGTGGTCGGCGAAGGTCACCCACGTCCTCAGCGGCTCGCCGGACGTCGAGGCGCGGGCCGGCGTCCCGGCCGACGCCCTCGCCGGCCAGCCCGACGTCCGCCAGGAGATGCTGCGCTTCGTCGCGGTCAACGCGGTCGGGTTCGCGGCGCTGGCGCTGCTCGCCGCCTGGCTCCTGGCCGGGGTCCATCGGGGGCGTCCCTGGGACGCCGCCTTCTTCGCGCTCTCGCCGGCGCTGCTGCTCGCCGGCCTGGTCAACTGGGACATGCTGGCCGTCACCTGTGTCGCCGCGGCACTGTGGGCGTGGTCGCGAGACCGCACGGTGCTGACCGGCGCGATGATCGGCCTGGGCGTGGCCACCAAGCTCTTCCCCCTGTTCCTGCTCGGCGGCATCCTCGTCATCTGCCTGCGGCAGCGTCGGTTCCGCGAGCTCGGCCAGGTCTACGCCGCCGCGGCCGTGACGTGGCTGCTGCTCAACGCGCCGGCGTTCGTCGCCGGGCCTGAGGACTGGAAGACCTTCTGGCGGTTCAACTCCGACCGCACCGCCGACCTGGGCTCGATCTGGCTGGTCCTCGACCAGCGGTTCGACCTGTCGATCACCGCGTCCACGATCAACCTGTGGTCGTGGCTGTTCTTCGGGGCCTGGTGCGTCGCGGTCCTCGTGATCGGCCTGGCGGCCCCGGCCACGCCGCGGCTGGCCCAGCTCGGCTTCCTCGTCGTCGCCGGCTTCCTGCTCGTCAACAAGGTGTACTCCCCTCAGTACGTGCTGTGGCTGCTGCCCCTCGCCGTGCTCGCCCGCCCCCGGCTGCGCGACCAGGTGATCTGGCAGGCGACCGAGGTCGCCTACTTCGCGACCGTGTGGTGGTACCTGGGGAGCTTCCTCGCGCCCGCCGACGGTGGGGACGCGGAGTTCTACTGGTTCGCCATCGCCCTGCGGATGGCCGGCGAGCTGTACCTGGTCGGCATCATCGTGCGTGACGTGCTGTGGCCGCGCCACGACCCGGTGCGGGAGCTGGGGTGGTTCGCGTACGTCCGTCGGCGCCCGGCGGAGAGCTCGCTCTCGCTCAGGTGAGCACGACGCGGTCGAACGTCGTCGCGGTGAACCGCACCCGCACGCCGACCTCGTCGCCGACCGCCGGGACGTGCGCGCCGGACGGCAGGAACAGCATGGACGCCTGCATGTGCGGCGGCTCCGCGAACAACCGCTGCTTGCCGTCGATGGTGAACGGCGACCGGACGAAGCCGACCGCGTCGAGGCCGCCGCGGGCCAGCGTGGCGGCCCGGGCCTTCATCGAGGACTCGCCGGTGGGCGCGGCGAGACCGATGCCGTGGGCCGTGCCGCCGCTGACGACGACGATGTGGCCGGACTTGGGCGCGCTGCGCCCGCGGTAGCCGAACAGGTCTCCCCGCTCGACCGGGTGCACGTCGAGGACGGTCGCGCTCACCTCCAGCGCCGACCGGTCGCCGAGCCACAGCTGGGTGCCGACGCGGGGGCGGATGTCGAAGTCGGCGTGGGTGCTGCGCAGCCGGGCGAGCTCGTCCTCGGTGAGGTGCGAGACCCAGACGGTCGTCCGCCGGCCGTCCGCGAGCCCGGCCGCCACCACCTCGTCGACGAGGCGGCGCACCTCGGCCAGGTGGGAGCCGGTGCTCAGCGGCAGGTGCAGCGCGACCCCGGCGAGCTCGCGCCGCATGCTGCCCGAGTCGAGGACCGCGGCGGCCCCGCGCAGCTCACGCGCGTTCAGGCCGTGGCGCAGCATGCTGGTGACCAGCTCGAGCACGAAGCGGGCCCCGGGCTGGTGCTCCTGGAGGTCCCGCACGTCCTCCATCCGGGAGACCGTGTGCACCACCCGGCGCTGGAGGTCGGCGGGCACCTCGAGCGCCGCACCGAACGGCCGCCACGGCGTCATCACCAGCAGGTCCCCGGGGAACCGGCCGGCCACCTCGGGCAGCTCGGAGTACGTGCCGACAGCCAGGGTGTCGCAGCCGAGCCACGCGGCCTTGCGGGCCAGCCGGCCGAGCCCGAAGCCGTACCCGTTGCCCTTCGCGACCGGCACCAGGCCGGGCTGCGACTCGGCGACCGACCGCAGGTGTGCGCGCCAGCGGTCCCCGTCGACCGTGAGGGTGAGGCTCACGTGGCGCGTCGTCTCATGGCCAGCTGGAAGCCCTTGTAGAGCAGCGGTCGCAGCGGGAGGTCCCACTCGCCGGCGTGCTCGACCGCCTCGCCACCGGTGCCGACCTTGAACTGGATCAGGCCCGCGTGCGGGTCGTCGGGGTCGAGGGTGTCGGTGATGCCCCGCAGGTCGTAGACGGCCGCTCCCGACGCCAGGGCGTCGCGCATCATCGCCCACTGGACGGCGTTCGAGCCGCGGACGTCGCGCTTCTCGGTCGACGAGGCGCCGTAGGAGTACCAGGCGTGGGTGCCGACGCGCACCGCGATCGTCGCCGCCACGAGGTCACCCTCGTGGTGGGCCAGCCAGAGCGTGAACCGGTCGGGCTCCTCGCCGCGCATGGCCTCGGCCATGGTCCGGAAGTAGCCGAGCGGGCGCGGGGTGAAGTGGTCGCGCCCCGCCGTGTGCACGTAGAGGTCGTGGAACGACTTGAGGTCGGCCGTCACCGTCTCGTCGGTCGAGCGGCTCACCACGACGCCCGCCTTGTCGGCCTTCTTGATGTTGCGCCGCCACTGCTGGTTCATCCCCGCCAGCACGTCGGCCTCGGTGAGCGGCATGCCGTCCGCACCCGCGAGCGGTACCTGGAAGTTGTAGCGCGGCTGTCCGGCCGCGAAGCCGCCCTCGTCGCCACCCTGGAGTCGCCACCCGAGCTCGTGCAGCTGCGAGACCACGCGTGCCCCCACCGGCTCGCGGTGGGTGGGGGCCAGGTCGTCGAGGCGCCGTACGTCGGGGTCGGCGATGCCCTGCTTGACCGCCGCGGCCGACCACCGGCGGGTCACGACGGGCGGTCCCATCCGGACGGCGAACGCGCCGTGGGTCTTGAGGTGCTTGGCCATCGGTCGCAGCCAGGCGTCGAGGTCGTCGGCCGCCCAGTCGATCATCGGGCCCTCGGGGAGGTACGCCAGCGTGCGGTTGATGCGTACCTTCGGGACCGGGATCGCCCGGTGCAGCACCAGCCCGGCGCCGACGAGGTCGTCGCCCGCGAACCACCCCAGCGACTCCGCCCGCCACTCCGCCTTCACCCGCGCCCACGCAGGCGTCTGCAGGAAGCTGGTCGATCGCTGGGCGCGGACGAACGCCAGGTGCTGCTCCGGCGAGATGGGCCGGACGCTCGGGTCGCTCGTCACCTGACGAGGCTATCGACCCAGCCGTCCGGCGCGGCCATCGCGTCCTGCAGCGACGGAGCGAGGGAGCCTGCCCGCTCACCGTGAGCGATCAGGAGACCTGCGACCGAGTGGAGGAGTGAAGGACGCGATGTTGCCGCCGCGCCGGACACGCGTCGAAGCGAAGCGGAGACGCAAATGTCACGGCTCGACGGTGACCTTGATGGCCTCGCCGTTCTTGACGATGGTGAACGCGTCGAGCACCCGGTCGAGGGGGATGTGCTCGGTGATCAGGTCCTTCACGGGGACCTGGCCGGTGGAGATGTACTCGAGCGCCCGCTTGTTGTGCTCGGGGGCCGAGCCGTTCGCGCCGTGGATGTGCAGCTGGCGGTAGTGGACCAGGTTGCTGTCGCACTTGATGAACGGGTCGGTCTTGGGCAGTCCGCCGAAGAACGAGATGCGGCCGTTGCGGGCGGCCATCGAGATGGCCTGCTCCTGGGTGACGTTGGCGGCGGTGGCGGTGATGATGACGTCCGCGCCGCGGCCGCCGGTCAGCTCCATCACCCGCTCGACGACGTCGACCTCGGCGCCGTTGATCGTCTCGTCGGGCTGGACGGCGTCGGCCGACATCTTCAGCCGCTCGGCGTTCACGTCGACGAGGTACACCGGACCGCACTCGTGCACGCCGCGCGCGATGCGGATGTGCATGCAGCCGATGGGGCCGGCACCGAAGACGACCACGGTGTCGCCGGCCTCGATGCCCAGCAGCTCCTGGGCGTTGATGGCGCAGGCGAACGGCTCGGCCGCGGACGCCTCGTCGTACCCGACGTTGTCAGGGATCCGGTTGAGCCCGTCGACCTTGAGCACCTGCTTCGGCACGATCATGTACTCGGCGAAGCCGCCGTCGTACTGGTAGCCGACCGACGTCTGGTTCTGGCAGACGGCCATCCAGCCCTTGTTGCACTCGTAGCAGTCGCCGCACGGCACGGCCGCGATCACCTGCGCGCGGTCGCCGGGCTTCCAGTCGGAGCCATAGGTCGTGTTGACGTCCGCGCCGACCTCGACGACCTCGCCGGCGATCTCGTGACCGATGGTCCGCGGCGGGCTGAGGTTCTGGTGCCCGTTGTAGAAGATCTTGACGTCGGTGCCGCAGGTGGAGCAGTTCTTGACCTGGAGCTTGATCTCGTCGGGGCCGCACTCGGGTTCGGGGACGTCCTCGACGCGGACGTCCTCGGGCGCGTAGAAACGAAGAGCCTTCATGGCCGCACGGGTCCTTTCGCGATCGCGGGGTGGGATGCCCCGACGCTATCGCCACCTGCGCGCAGAAAGCCACACAAACGGGCAGAAAACTCTGTCCGAATACTTGGCAATGTGCCCGATTCGGTGCAAACTGGCGCTCAGCGACCGCGTGACGGGCGTCACGTGCTAGGAGAAACGAGAGGAACCTCGATGGCGACAGCCACGGCAGCGCCCCGCGGAGGCGCGAGAGTACGGGTGCAGCAGTTCGGCACCTTCTTGTCCAACATGATCATGCCGAACATCCCCGCCCTGATCGCGTGGGGCCTGTTCACCGCTCTGTTCATCGACGTCGGCTGGCTGCCGAACGTCGACCTGGCGACGATGGTCGGCCCGGCGATCCACTACCTGCTGCCCATCCTGATCGCCGTC
This sequence comes from uncultured Actinomycetota bacterium, assembly GCA_963708915.1. Classification (GTDB taxonomy): domain Bacteria; phylum Actinomycetota; class Actinomycetes; order Propionibacteriales; family Nocardioidaceae; genus Nocardioides. Next base: position 1,551,494 of record CAVPUJ010000001.1, on the reverse strand, counting down.
ACCGGAGGCCAGATGGTGCACGGCTCCCGAGGCGCGGTCGTCGGCGCGTTCGCGACCTTCGGGGTGATCGCCGGTTCTGACCTGCTGGTCGCTGAGTTCAACGCCCAGCTCGCGGCGGGCGAGCAGCCGCTCGGCCAGATCCACATGTTCATCGGCGCGATGATCATGGGCCCGCTGGCGGCCTATGTCATGAAGCGCCTCGACGCCCTGTGGGAGGGCAAGGTCAAGGTCGGCTTCGAGATGCTCGTCAACATGTTCTCGGCCGGCATCACGGCCTTCGTCATGTCGATCGTCGGCTTCTTCGTCCTGGCCCCGATCGTGAACAAGGTCATGGAGGGTCTGGGCAACATCGTCGAGACCCTCGTGGACAACAACCTGCTGCCCCTCACCTCGGTCGTCATCGAGCCGGCGAAGGTCCTGTTCCTGAACAACGCGATCAACCACGGTGTGCTGACGCCCCTCGGTATCCAGGAAGCTGCCGAGAGCGGCAAGTCGGTGCTCTTCCTCCTGGAGGCCAACCCCGGCCCCGGGCTCGGGCTGCTGATGGCCTACACCTTCTTCGGCACCGGCATCGCGAAGGCCACCGCACCGGGTGCGGCCATCATCCAGTTCTTCGGCGGCATCCACGAGGTCTACTTCCCCTACGTGCTGATGAAGCCGAAGCTGCTCATCGCCATGATCCTCGGCGGCATGACCGGCGTGTTCGTCAACGTCCAGCTGGACGTCGGGTTGCGGGCGCCGGCAGCGCCGGGATCGATCTTCGCGGTCTACGCGCAGACCGCGAAGGGTGACTACCTCGGCGTGACCCTGGGTGTGTTCTCTGCGGCTGCTGTCACCTTCGCCGTGGCCGCAGTGCTTCTGAAGATGGAACGCGGCGACGGCGAGGACGACCTCGCTGCCGCCACGGCCGGCATGGAGGAGATGAAGGGACAGCGTTCCGTCGCCTCCGCCCTGCTGGGCGGTGGGCCGGCCAAGCGGGAGATCCGAAGCATCGTGTTCGCCTGCGACGCCGGCATGGGCTCCTCGGCCATGGGCGCATCGGTGCTGCGCAAGAAGATCCACGACGCCGGTCACGGCGAGGTGAGCGTCGTCAACAAGGCGATCTCCAGCCTGACCGACACCTACGACCTGGTGGTCACCCACCAGGACCTCACGGACCGGGCCATGCGGTCGACCGGGTCGGCCATCCACGTCTCCGTCGACAACTTCATGGCCAGTCCGCGCTACGACGAGATCGTCGAGCTCATCGAGCAGTCCAACGCGGGGTCGGGCGGATCCGTCACCCCCGAGGCAGCCGGGTCGGTGGCGAACGACGTGCTGTCGGTGGACTCGATCGTGCTCGGCGGCACGGCCACGGACCGTGACGCTGCGATCGACGAGGCCGGTCACCTGCTCCTGCAGTCCGGTGCCGTCGACGAGGCGTACGTGGCATCCATGCACGAGCGGGAGCGGTCGGTCTCGACGTTCATGGGCAACGGCCTCGCGATCCCGCACGGCACCAACGAGGCCAAGGGCTCGATCCGGCGGACGGCGATCTCGTTCGTGCGCTACGACCTGCCCCTGGACTGGAACGGCAAGCAGGCCGAGTTCGTGATCGGTATCGCCGGCGCCGGTGACGACCACCTGGCCCTGCTGTCACGCATCGCCGAGATCTTCGTCGATGCCGACCGCGTGGCCGAGCTGCGCGCAGCCAAGACGTCGCACGACGTCCTGGCGGTCCTGCAGGGGGTCCGCGTCTAGCGGGCCTCCGGGCTCAGAACCAGGAGCCGCGCACCGGTGAGAGGCCGGTGCGCGGCTCCTTTCGTCGCTGGTCAGAGCCGCAGCCTCAGATGCGCTCGCGGAGGAAGGCGAAGTCGGCGAGGTGCTCGGCCGGCCCTCCGGGGGTCTCGCAGATCACGGGTGCTCCCGCGTCGCGGACCACCGCCGCCAGGAGGTCGGGCTCGATGCGGCCGGCACCGAAGTTGGCGTGACGGTCGGCGCCGGAGTCGAACTCGTCGCGGCTGTCGTTGCAGTGCACCAGGTCGATGCGGCCGGTCACCTTGAGGACGTCCTCGACGACGGTCTCGAGCGCGTTGCCGCCCGCGTGGGCGTGGCAGGTGTCGAGGCAGAACCCGACCAGGTCGCTGCCGCTCTTGGCCTTCGCGACGGCGTCGAAGACGCGGTCGATCCGCTCGAGGTACCTCGTCATCGCGTTGTCGCCGCCGGCGGTGTTCTCGATCAGGAGCGGGAGCTTGAGGTCGGTGGCCTCGATCGCCTTGCGCCAGTTGTCGAAGCCGATCTCCGGGTCGTCGTCGCGGTTGACGTGGCCGCCGTGGACGATCAGGCCCTTGGCGCCGATGGCCGCCGCCGCGTCGACGTGCTGCTGGAGCAGCTTGCGCGACGGGATCCGGATCCGGTTGTTCGTGGTGGCGACGTTCACGATGTAGGGCGCATGGACGTAGAGGTCCACCCCGGCCGCCACCGCGTCGTCGCGCAGTCCCTCGAGCCCGCCGGCGTGCTGGACCTCCGGGCCCTGGTAGCCCTGCGGGTCGCCGAGGAAGAACTGCACCAGGTCGGTCTCGCGGGCCCGCGCCTCCGCGACCGGGTCCTCCTGGGCCACGTGCGCGCCGATCCTGATCATGGGGCCAAACTAGCGCCGCCCTCCGACATCCCGAGGGGCGAGCTGGGAGGCGGGAGGATGGGGGCCATGGGACTCGACGTGAGGGACCGGTTCGCGGCGGGGCGTGGGTACCTGGGGGCGGCGACGCTGGGGCTGCCCGCCGACGTCACGGTGGCAGCGCTGCGCGCCGACGTGGAGACGTACGCGACCGGCACCGTCGACGTGATGGCCTACACCGCTTCGGTCGAGGCGGCCCGGGGGTACGCCGCCACCCTGCTGGGCGTCGTACCGTCCCGCGTCGCGGTCGGCTCGCAGGCATCGGTGTTCATCGGGCTCGCGGCGGCCGCGGCGCCGCCGGGTGCGGAGGTGGTGTGCGTCGAGGGTGACTTCGCCTCCGTGGTCCGGCCGTTCCTGGCGCGTGGCGACCTGCGGGTGCGGCAGGTGCCGCTCGTCGAGCTCGCCGGATCCGTCGGCCCGGACACGTGGATGGTGGCCTACGCGCTGGTGTCCTCGAGCACCGGCGAGGTCGCCGACGCCGCAGCGGTCTCGGCGGCCGCGCGGGCGACGGGGGCGCGCGTGCTGGTCGACGTCACCCAGGCGACGGGGTGGCTGCCGACGACCGACCTCGATGCCGACCTCGTGGTCTGCCACACCTACAAGTGGCTCTGCGCACCGCGCGGCAGCGCGTTCGCTGCCTTCTCCGAACGTGCCCAGGAGGAGATCCGGCCGCTCACGGCGGGCTGGTACTCGGCTGCGGACCCGTGGGCGTCCTGCTACGGCCCGGAGCTGGACCTGGCGCCGGACGCGAGCAGGTACGACGTCTCGCCCGCCTGGCACGCCTGGGTCGGCGCCGAGGCCGCCCTCGGTCTCGCGGTCTCGCTGGACATCGCCGAGGTGCACGACCACGCCGTCGGCCTGGCGAACCGGTTCAGGGAGCGGATCGACCTCGGCCCCTCCGACAGCGCGATCGTGTCCTGGCCCGACCCGGACGGCACGCACCTCGCGGCGTTCGGCGCGGCCGGCGTCGCCGCATCCGGCCGGGCAGGCCGGGCCCGCGTCTCCTTCCACCTCTGGAACGACGAGGAGGACGTCGACCTCGCGGCCCGGTCGCTGGGGCGCTGACGGCAACGGCCTCGAGGTTCACCGGAGGAGCACCCACGACGCGAGGCCACCGACGAGCCCGGCGGCGGCGAAGACCGCCCCGACGGCCCCGACGTACGGCGTCCGCACCGGCGGGTCGGCGTACAGCGCGAGCACGTCCGGTGGGCCGGGGTCGGCCTGCCAGGGCGCCCCTGCGGGGACGCCCAGCGCACGCAGCAGGTCGAGGGCCGTGGCCGCCGTGGCCGGCCGCCGCCCGGGGTCGGGGTGCGTGAACGACGCCAGCAGCCGGCCCAGCGGCGTGTCGGGAGCGGGCCCACCTGGTGGGCGCGCGCTCAGCAGCTGGGTCGCGACCACCCCCGCGGCGTAGACGTCCTGCCGCGGGTCGGGCGCGGCGCCCGCAACCTGCTCGGGAGGCATGTAGCCGCCGGTGCCCACCCCGCCGGGTGCTCGGGTGAGGCGGGGCTCGCCGCACGCGACCGCGATGCCGAAGTCGCCGAGGCGGACCCACGGCCGGCCGGTGCCGGTGGGCTCGAGGAGGAGGTTGCCCGGCTTGACGTCGCGGTGCACCAGCCCCGCCGCGTGCACCGCCACCAGCGCCTGGAGCACCTGGTCCAGCACCACCCGCACGTAGCTGTCGGGCAGCGGACCGTGCCGCGCCAGCAGCTGCTCGACGGTGCCGCCGCGCACCAGGTCCATGGTGAACAGGCCGTCGCGGCCCGTCGGCTGCACGACGTGGCGGTGCCGCACCCGAAGAGCCCGCTCGCGGGCGAACCGTTGGAGGGAGGCGGTCTCGTCGGGGCCGTCGGGGCCGTCGGGGTCGTCGGGGTCGTCGGGGCGAGCCAGCTTGGCCGCGACCCAGCGGCGTTCGTGGCGGTCCCACGCGCGCCAGACCGTGCCCATGCCGCCGGCGCCGACCTGGTCGGCCAGCAGGTAGCGGCGGCGGGGGAACATTGCCCAGGACATGACCCGGGCAACGTACGCGCGAACCGGCCCCGTCCGCCCGACTCCGCCGCCCGCCTGTGGATTGGGGTGGCCCGGCAGGGCGCTGGTAGCCTCTGCGGGTTGCCCGACCTGGTCCCACGACCAGGCCACCGGGCCGGAAACGCACAGCCCTCCTGCCACGGAAAGACCGTGGTCGCCGAGTCCAGAGGAGGTGGGTCGCTTTGCGTACCTATGAGGTCATGGTCATCCTGGACCCCAGTCTCGAAGAGCGTACGGTCGAGCCGTCGCTCGACAAGTACCTGAACGTCGTCCGCAAGGACGGCGGCTCCGTCGAGTCCGTCGACGTGTGGGGTCGCCGCCGGCTGGCCTACGAGATCAACAAGCAGGCCGAGGGCATCTACGCCGTCGTGTCGCTGACCGCCGAGCCGGCCACGGTCAAGGAGCTCGACCGCCAGCTCGGCCTCAACGAGTCCGTGCTGCGCACCAAGGTGCTCCGTCCCGACGCTCACTGACCTCACCTGTGGATGAGGCCTACCGCTTGTCGGCGGGCCGCGCCACGATGAGGCCGAACCTCGCGAAGCATCGACCCAAGGAGACCTGACATGGCAGGCGAGACCGTCATCACCGTCGTCGGAAACCTCGTCGACGACCCGGAGCTGCGCTTCACCCCGTCCGGGGCTGCCGTGGCGAACTTCCGGATCGCCTCGACGCCGCGCACCCTCGACAAGCAGACCAACGAGTGGAAGGACGGCGACGCGCTGTTCCTCTCCTGCTCGGTCTGGCGGCAGGCCGCGGAGAACGTCGCCGAGTCCCTCCAGAAGGGCATGCGCGTCGTCGTCCAGGGCCGCCTCAAGCAGCGGCAGTACGAGACCCGCGAGGGCGAGAAGCGCACCGTCGTCGAGCTCGACGTCGACGAGGTCGGCCCGAGCCTGAAGTACGCCACCGCCAAGGTCGCCCGTACCACCCGTCAGGGCGGCGGGGGCGGCTACTCCGGTGGCGGCGCCTCCGGTGGCGGCGACGACCCGTGGGCCAGCGCGGCTCCCGCGTCGCAGGGCGGACAGTCCGGCGGCCAGCAGGGTGGCTACTCCGGTGGCCAGGGTGGTCAGGGGGGCGGCCAGTCCGCTCCGGCCAACGACCCGTGGGCCGCTCCGGGCGTCAGCTCGTCCGAAGAGCCTCCGTTCTGATCCACCCCTGATCCACGCGCACAACCCGTCCATCAACCCAGCCAGCATTCCGGCGCGAGCCGGGCTCTACGAAAGGGAGCACCACAATGCCCAAGGCCGTCTTGCGCAAGCCGAAGAAGAAGGTTTGCCAGTTCTGCAAGGAGAAGGCGACCGGTGTCGACTACAAGGACACCACCCTGCTCCGCAAGTTCATCTCCGACCGCGGCAAGATCCGCGCCCGTCGCGTGACCGGCAACTGCGTCCAGCACCAGCGCGACGTGGCCATCGCCGTCAAGAACGCTCGCGAGGTCGCCCTGCTGCCCTACACGTCCACCGGACGCTGAGGGGAGTCGACATGAAGCTCATCCTGACCCAAGAGGTCGACGGACTCGGCGCCCCCGGCGACGTGGTCGAGGTCAAGGACGGCTACGGCCGCAACTACCTCGTGCCCCGCGGCCTGGCCCTGCGCTGGACCCGCGGCGGCGAGAAGACCGTCGAGTCGATCAAGAAGGCCCGCTCCTCTCGCGCCGTGCGCGACCAGGACCACGCCGAGCAGATCAAGTCCAAGCTCGAGGCCCAGGCCGTTCCGGTCCAGGTCCGGGCCGGCACCGGCGGCCGCCTGTTCGGTGCGGTCACCACCGCCGAGATCGCCGGCGCCCTCGCCGACGTGTCCGGCGAGCCCGTGGACAAGCGCACCATCGTGGTGACCCAGCCCATCAAGTCGCTGGGCTCCCACCAGGTGTCGATCAAGCTGCACGACGAGGTGTCCGCGACCGTGGACCTCAACGTCATCCCCGCCTGATTGCCCGCCTGATTGCCCGCCTGACGACCACCTGATCCACTCGACCTCGGCCCCACTCGCTCCGGCGGGTGGGGCCGAGGCGCGTCACGCACCGTTGGCCGCACCGTTCTGGCCGCTCGTCGTGCCCGGCCACCGCCCGTCTTGCAGCATCTGCTCGCCCTTTGCCAGCGTGAGGAACGGACTCACACACTCGGGAATGGGAGAACCACATGAGCATGCCCTCGAACTCCGGTCACCACCTCGGCGGCGAACGGCAGGCACTCGGCCGACGTGGTTTCCTCGCCGGCGTCTCGGCCCTCGGCATCGCCGGGATCTCCGGATCGCAGCTGCTGTCCGGCGGGCGTGGCGCCGCCGCGGCCGGCGTCCGGACCACTGCGGTCGCCGCGCCACTCGGGCCGGTCCCCGCCGCAGACCTCGACCCGCTCGACCTGCTCCAGCGGATGCTCTCCTTCGACACCCAGAACTTCGGCACTGGGGGGAAGACCCGACCGTACGCCGAGATGCTCAAGGGCGTCTGGGACTCGGCCGGCGTCTCCTGCGAGATCATCCCGACGCCCAAGAAGGACAACGTCCACCTGCTCGCGCGGATCAAGGGCACCACCTCGGCCGAACCTCTCCTCGTCCTCGGGCACTCCGACGTCGTCCCCGCCGAGGAGGAGAACTGGGACACCGACCCGTTCACGCCTACCGTCGCGAAGGGCGCCATCTACGGTCGCGGGGCGCTCGACATGAAGGGCATGAACTCCGCCTCGATCTCCGGACTGCTGCGCCACATCGACGAGGGCGGTCTGTTCGAGCGCGACATCATCGTGCTGACGGACTGCGACGAGGAGGCCGGCGACTTCGGCTCGGGCTGGCTGGCCGAGAAGCACTGGGGCAAGCTGAAGGCAGGGATGGTGCTCACCGAGGGCGGGTGGTTCCTGGCCCAGCCCGACAAGACCACGCCGATGCTGATCACGGTCACCCGGCAGGACAAGGTCTACTTCAACCTCGACCTCACCGCGAGCGGCACCGCCACGCACTCGTCGAAGCCGAACCCGGACTCCGCCATCGTCTCGTTGGCCCGAGCGATCGACCGCCTGGCCGGGTACCTCGCCCCGGTGCAGCTCACGCCGGTCACCCGCCGGTACTTCCGGGCGCTGGGCGGTGCGACCCAGGACCGGCGGCTGGCGCGCGCGATCGAGATGATGCTGGGAGCCAAGACCAGCACGGTCCGGGAGCGGGCCGCCCGCGTGGTCGTCGCGCGCTCGTCGTACCCCTGGCTGCACTCGGCCCTGCTCCGCACCACGTCGTCCTTCGTGATCGAGGACGCGGGGTACAAGGAGAACGTCATCCCGTCCACGGCCACCGTTCGCGTCAACTGCCGCGGCATCCCCGGTGGCCAGAAGCCGCAGGCCTTCATCGCCCACGTGCGTCAGATGATGAAGGGGACCGACGTCGAGGTGGCCCTCGGACTGCCGCCCGGCACGAGCGAGGAGGAGTACCTCCAGGACCTCGACACGAGCTGGGCGACCAAGCCGGCGACCCTCGACACGCCTCTCTACGTGGCCCTCGAGAGCGCCGCGCAGCAGACCTACCCCGACGCGACGTTCGCGCCGGCGCTGTTCGAGGCCGGGACCAGCCTGACTCCGTGGCGCGAGCACGACATCCCCGGGTACGGCGTCTACCCGTACGTCATCGACAACGCCCAGCTGGTCGCGATGCACGGCAACAACGAGAACATCTACGTCGACGCCCTGCGTCAGGGCACCGACTTCATGTACCGGATGTTCGACCACTTCCGCGTCTGACCCCGGAGCGGGTGCGGCTACGGGCGGTACGTCGTCTGGCCGTGCTCGTCGCCGAACACCATCACCTTGGCGGGGACGACGCGGAACACCTCCGCGCCGCCCTCGGTGCTGCCGCCCGAGTCGGTCAGCTCGAAGAACTGGCCGTCGCGGACCTCCCACCGCCAGTCCCCGTCGTACTTCTCCTCCCACGCCGCGGCCAGGGTCCGGAGCGCGTCCTCGTCGGTGACGCGCCGGGCGGTGCCCTCCACGACGACGTCCTTGCCGCTGGACCAGCCGTCGGCCCCGAGCGGGCCGGCGGTCACGGCCACCTGCGGGTTGGCCTCGAGGTTGCGCATCTTCTGCTCCGCGGCGCCGGTGCAGAACACGAAGGCGCCGTCGTGCCAGGCGCCGCACAGCGGGACGGCGTGCGGCCGACCGTCGGCGCGCACCGTGACCAGCCAGTAGAGCTGGGCGGCGGCGAGTCGGCGTTCGACGTCGTCCCAGCCGGGTGCGGTGGCGTTCGCGTCGCCATAGCGGGGGTCGATGTGACCGGTGACCATGCTCGTACCGACCCGGGCCTCAGCCCGAACTCATCGGTAGTCACCGGTCACCAGCCAGGCGTCGCCCCGGGCGCGCACCGTGAGCACCACGAACCGAGCCCCCATCAGCAGGGCCGAGAGCGTCGCCCAGACCGCGACCACGCCGCCGCCGAGGCCGCCGACGAGCAGCACGACCGGCGCGTACACCGCGAGGACGGCGACGCCGGCCCAGGCGAGGTACGTGCCGTCGCCGGCGCCGATGAGGACGCCGTCGAGGACGAACACGACCCCGGCGATCGGCTGCCCGGCCGCGGCGACGAGCAGGACCGGCACCAGCAGCGCCTGCACCTCGGGGTCGCTGGTGAACAGCGCGCCGAGGAACGGGCTCACCACCGCCAGGGCGACCCCCGTCGCCACCCCGCTGACGGCACCCCACCAGACCATCCGCCTCGTCACGGCCCGCGTGCCCGACCGGTCGCCCGCGCCGAGGTACCTCCCCGTGATGGCCTGGGCGGCGATGGCGATCGCGTCGAGCCCGAAGGCCAGGAAGCTCCAGACCGTGAACGCCAGCTGGTGGGTGGCGAGCGCCACCGACTGGTCGTCGCCGGAGGAGGTGTCCGCGCCGAGCACCACGGCGTACGTCGTCAGCAGCAGCGCCCCGCGCAGCGTCAGCGTGCGGATGACGAGGGCGACACTCGCGTGGGCGGCGCGCCGGATGCCGGGGAGGTCGGGCCAGAGGCCGGCGCTCTCGCGTCGCGCGCCGCGGACGACCACCGCCAGCAGGGCGGCCGCACTGGCCAGCTGGGCGACCACCGAGCCGAGGGCGGACCCGGCGATGCCCAGGCCGTCGACGCCGGTCCCCCCGACAGAGATGCCGTAGACCAGGAGCAGGTTGAGCACGATGTTGAGCGCGTTGCCGGCCACGGCGACGACGAGCGGGGTGCGCGTGTCCTGCAGACCGCGCAGGATGCCGGTCGTGGCGAGCATGACGAGCAGCGGCGTGACACCGAGGAAGGCGATCCGCAGGTACGTCGTCGCCGGCTCGGCCACCTCGGGACCGGCGCCCAGCAGGCGGACGAGTGGGCCAGTCGTCGCCACCCCGACCAGGGTGATGACCACCCCCAGGCCGACGGCGAGCCAGACCCCGTCGATGCCCTGGGCGAGGGCCGCCCGCCGGTCACCGGCGCCCAGCAGGCGGGCGACACTGGCCGTGGTCCCGTACGCGAGGAAGACGCACAGGCCGACCAGCGTCTGGAGCACGACGGCGGCGATGCCGAGACCGGCCAGGGCTGCGGTGCCGAGGTGGCCGACGATCGCCGCGTCGGCGAGCAGGAACAGCGGCTCCGCGACGAGCGCGAGGAACGCCGGGAGCGCCAGCCGCCAGATCTCGCGATCCAGTGACCGGGCGAGGGGGTGGGTCACGGAGGGGCAGCCTAGGGTCCGTCCGGAGCTCCCCGGCAAACGCCGGAGGCACCGCCCTCGACTGCCTGTGCACGAGCGGTGGAAATCGGGCGGGCGCATCAGCCGATCGGCTGATTGTCGACTTGCCGCCAGACGAATCCCAGATGGCGAGTGGATGAACGACCGTTCAACCGAAGTATTTCTGGTGCACACCCCTGGGACGACGTTTCCGCAGGTCAGCAGCCTGAACGAGGGCGTCCCGGGCGTGTCCTGCACAGCGGCTCCCCAGGTCGGTGCACAGGCGACCGGCGGGTCGTCCACGAGTGCGCCGAAGTTCTCCCCAGGCTGGCTCGCAGCCTGTGGATAACTGCCCCCGGCCGCGTGGACCGCGACCCCCCGAAACGTCTACGGTCCAGTCCTGGCCGCTGCACGCGGCTGTTTCGGTGGAGGTGTCGGTAGCGGTGTCGGTGGCTCCTCCTACTGTCACTCCTGTCACATCCGTCCCTGACCCGGAGGCCGCGTGAGCATCGCCGAGCAGGACCAGCGCGGCTTCCCCGAGCCGCCGGTGGAGGACTGGGGCGACGGCCCGGCGGCCTACGAGCCGGGGCAGCGGCCATCGCGTCCCGGCGACCGCACGCCGCCGCAGGACAACGCCGCCGAGCAGAGCGTCCTGGGCGCCATGCTGCTGTCCAAGGACGCCATCGCCGACGTCTCCGAGATCGTCCGTGGCGTCGACTTCTACCGTCCCGCGCACGAGGTCATCCACGACGCGATCATCGACCTCTACGGCCGCGGCGAGCCCGCCGACCCGGTCACCGTCGCCGCCGAGCTCCAGCGCCGCGGCGAGCTGGTCCGCATCGGCGGGGCGCCCTACCTCCACACCCTGTCGGCCAACGTGCCGATCGCGGCCAACGCGGCCTACTACGCCGAGATCGTCCACGAGAAGGCCATCCTGCGTCGCCTCGTCGACGCCGGCACCAAGATCGTCCAGCTCGGCTACGCCGGCGAGGGTCAGGTCGACGACGTCGTCGACCAGGCGCAGGCCGAGGTCTACAAGATCACCGACAAGCGGGCGTCGGACGACTACGCCCCGCTGTCGGACATCATGGACGGCGTCCTCGACGAGATCGAGGCGATCGGCAACCGCGAGGCGGGCCTCTACGGCGTGCCCACCGGGTTCGCCGACCTCGACGACCTGACCAACGGTCTGCACGCCGGCCAGATGATCATCGTCGCGGCGCGACCCGCCGTCGGGAAGTCCACGCTCGCCCTCGACCTGTGCCGCGCGGCGTCGATCCACAACAACATGACGAGCTGCTTCTTCAGCCTGGAGATGACGCGCTCGGAGATCACCATGCGCCTGCTGTCGGCCGAGGCGCGGGTGCCGCTCAACCACATCCGCAACGGCCAGATGAACGACGACGACTGGTCGCGGCTGGCCCGCAAGATGGCCGAGGTGTCCTCGGCGCCGATGTTCATCGACGACTCACCCAACATGACGATGATGGAGATCCGGGCCAAGGCCCGACGTCTCAAGCAACGCCACGACCTGCGCGTGATCGTGATCGACTACATGCAGCTGATGACGTCGGGCCGCAAGGTCGAGTCGCGCCAGCTGGAGGTCTCGGAGTTCTCCCGCCAGATCAAGCTGCTGGCCAAGGAGCTCGAGGTGCCGATCATCGCGCTCTCCCAGCTCAACCGTGGTCCCGAGCAGCGCGGCGACAAGCGGCCGATGATGAGCGACCTGCGCGAGTCCGGCTCGCTCGAGCAGGACGCCGACATGGTGATCCTGCTGCACCGTGAGGACATCTACGAGAAGGAGTCCGCCCGTCCCGGCGAGGCCGACCTGATCGTCGCCAAGCACCGCAACGGCCCCACCCGCGACATCACCGTGGCCTTCCAGGGCCACTACTCCCGCTTCGTCGACATGGCCCACTGAGCCTCGAGGCTCGTCGGGACCGACCTGCTACTGCTTGCAGGGTGCCTGCGCGCTGACCAGGAACGGCTCGGCGGAGGTCTTGACGATGCCCGCGCCCTCGTCGAACCGCTCGATGACCTCGACGAAGAAGAGGTCGTCGGCCTTCAGGCCGTCGTACGAAGCGACATTGCTGATCTCGCCGGCGTCGGCGAACTGGGTGAGCTTGAGCGTGCGGTCCGGCTTGCCGTCCGCCCTGACGCTGGAGATGAGCGCCTTCAGCTTCAGATCGCCCCGACGGTTGTTCATCCTGAAGAACACGGTCGCCGTGCCATCGGTCTTCAGGTCGACGCAGACCTGCCCCCGCCCGTCCTGGTAGGTCAACCGGGTGCGCCAGTCGGTCGCGGCGTGCGCGGGAGCGACGGAGACGACGGTGGCGGCCAGGGCGCCGACGATGAGCGTGGCGAGCATCCGGACACGAGACATGGCGGAATCCTCGCCGCCACCGGCGAGGAGGGTCAATTCAGCGAGACGGCCCCCCGGAACCGCTATCGTCGCGCCGTGGACCTGCAGAACGTGACCTGGGACCCGGTGCTGCTCAGCCTCGCCGCGTTCCTGGCCGTGTGCGCGATCTACCTGCTGTTCCTGCGCAACTCGGTGATGTGGGGGTTCCTCTGCATCCTCGGCATCGTGGCCCTGTTCGTCGTCCAGGTGTCGCCCGACATGGTGAACAACTTCTAGGTCAGCCCGCCCCGGCTGCCCTGTTCGCCAGGTCGCGCAGCGCCCGCATCGCGTCGTCGCGGCGGTCCTCGGGGACGAACAGGTGGTCGTGGAAGTACCCCGCGACCACGTTCGCGCTGACGCCTTCGTCGGTGAGTGCGGCGGCGAACGCGGCGGTGAGCCCCACGGCGTCGAGGGCCGAGTGCACGCGCAGGGTGATCCACGAGGCGACGAAGGCGTAGTCCAGACCGAGCTCGTCCGCGCGCTCCTGCGGCAGCACGAGGGTCGTGCCCTCGGCCTCGGCAACCATCACGACGGCCTCCTCGCGACCCCCGCGGCCCTCGTCGACCACGAAGACGTAGCTGCCGTCGTGCAGCTCGGGCGACATGCTCGCCAGCAGCACCGAGAGGTCGGTCTCGCCGGCGCCGCTCACGAAGGGGCCAGCCGGTAGACCGAGACGTGCGAGTCCGACGTCGCGGTGAACTCGGCGCCCGACCAGTCCGCGTGCCGCGACTCCAGCTCGAACCCCGCCAGCCGGGCCATCAGGTCGAGCTCGGCCGGCCAGACGTACCGGTGCGGGCTCCGCCCGAGCCGGGCCTGCCGGCCCTCGCCGAACTCGACGTGGTGGGAGACGACGTGCTGACGCAGCACGTCGTAGGTGTCGACCAACAGGTAGCCCGGCTCCGAGATCTCCACGGTCGCGCCGCGGTCGGGCGGGAGCCGGCGCAGGTCCGGGACCCAGAGCTCGACCACGAACCGGCCGCCGGGCTCGAGGTGCCGCGCGGCGTTGCGGAAGCACTCGACCTGCTCGTCCTGGCTCAGGAGGTTGGAGATGGTGTTGAAGACCAGGTACACCAGCCGGTACTCACCCGGGACCAGCGCCGTCGCCATGTCGCCCATCACGACCGGGATGCTCGCCTCGTCCACCTTCTCGCGCAGCCGGGCCACCATCGGCGCCGACAGCTCGATGCCGGTGACGGACACGCCGCGCGCGGCGAGCGGTACGGCGACCCGGCCGGTCCCGATGGCCAGCTCCAGCACGCGCCCGCCGTCCGCCAGCTCCACCAGCCGGTCGACCGTCGGTCCCAGCACGTCGGGGGCGAACATGCCCTCGCCCGGGGTGTCGTACCGACCCGCCACCTCGTCGTCCCAGATCTCGTCCTGCCTCAGGTGGGTCACCGTTCGACCCTAGCCAGCGAGCGTCCTGACGGGTGGCCCCACGGACGCGGCTAGCGTGACGCGGGTGCCGACCGACCCGCGCCACCTCCGCGGCGACGCGCCTCTGCTCGACGCGTGGTTGCGCTTCCACGAGGAGGCCCCGACCCCGTTCACGATCCCGGGGCACAAGCAGCGGCACGACCTGGTCGGCGACGTGGTCGCCGGCGACGTCCCCCTGTACGCCGGGCTGGACACCATGAAGCTGAGCCACGGCGTGCTCGCCGACGGCGAGGCTCGGGCGGCCCGGCTGTGGGGCGCCGACGTGTGCCGGTTCTCGGTCGGCGGGGCGACGCACGCCAACCAGGCCGTCGCCCTGGCGCTCGGCAGCGAGGGCGACCGGGTGGTGGTCAGCCGGACCCTGCACCGGTCGATGCTGCTCGGCCTGGTCCTCGCGGGGCTCGAACCCGTCTGGGTCCGGCCCGAGGTCGACCCCGCCAGCGGGCTGCCCCTCGGCGTCGCACCCGCGGCCGTCGCCGACGCCCTGGCCAGGCACCCCGACGCGCGGGCCGTGCTCGTCGGCGACCCGTCGTACGTCGGCACGGTCGGCGACGTCGCCGGAGTCGCCGCGGCGGCCCACGCGCACGACGTACCCCTCGTGGTCGACGCGGCATGGGCGGCCCACTTCGGCTTCCACCCCGACCTGCCCAGGCACGCGCTCCAGCTCGGCGCGGACGCCCTGGTCGTCAGCGCCCACAAGACCTTGCCCGCCTGGAGCCAGGCGGCGCTCGTCCTCGCACGCACCGAGCGGCTGGACCCCGCCCGCCTCGACGCGGGCTTCGAGGCCACCGGAACCACGAGTCCGGCGGGCGCCATCCTGGCCAGCACCGACGCGGCGCGGGCGCTCCTCGAGCGCGACGGCCCGGCGCTGCTCGGCGACGCGATCGCCGCCGTGCGCGGGGCACGCGAGCGGCTGGCCGCCGTCGACGGCCTGGTCGTGCTCGACGGGCCGTCCGTCGACCCGCTCAAGCTGGTCCTCCTCCTCGCCGGCACCGGGGCCGACGGGAACGCCGTCGAGATCGACCTCCTCGCCGCCGGACTGCCGCTCGAGGCGGCCGAGCGCGACCTCCTCGTCGCGGTCGCGTCCCTGGCCGACACCGCCGCGACGCTCGACGCCCTCGTCGACGCCCTCGTGCTGTCCCTCGGCCGTCGTCGCGGTGAACCCCGACCGACCGCGGGATCGCCCGTGTACGCCGTCGAGCCGGTCACCCGCATGTCGCCGCGCGCCGCGTTCTTCGCGCCGTGGGAGGCCGTGCCCGCCTCCGACGCCGTGGGCCGGGTCAGCGTCGAGCTGGTGGCGCCGTACCCACCCGGCATCCCCGTGCTGGCCCCCGGCGAGGAGGTCACGGCGACCGTCCTTGACGCCCTGCGCGGGGCCCGGGACGCCGGCGTCCGGATCGCGTACGCCGCCGACCCGACGCTGGCGACCCTGCGGGTCGAGCGCTGACCAGCACTGACAGATCGGTGACAGGTGCCCCGACGAAAGTCCGGGCATGTCCAGGACCACCGCCACCGCTCCGATCGTCCGACCGCTCGATGACGGCGACACCGAGACCGTCCACCGCGTCTTCGCCGGGCTGTCGCTCACGTCGGCCTACCACCGCTTCGGCACCGGCCTGACCCTGCTGCCGCCGCGGATGGCCGTCCGGCTCGCGACCGTGGAACCCGGGCGGCACCGGGTGTTCGTGGCCGAGCTCGAGGGCCGGCCGGTGGGGCTGGCTCGCTGGATCCGGCCGCGCGGTGGCCGCGTCGACGAGGTCGAGGTGGCCCTCGAGGTGGCCGACGCCTGGCAGGGACGCGGTGTCGGCCGCGCGCTGCTGGCGGAGATCGCGGCGGATGCCCGGGCCGCTGGGGTCGGGACCCTCACGGCGTACGTCGCTCCGGGCAACGTCCGCATGGTCGGCTGGCTGCGGAGGCTGGGGGCCAGGCCTCCGCGCGACCTCGACGACGTGCACCGGCTGCCGGTGGAGAACGTGCTGGGAAACGGGCTGGGAAACGGGTTGGGGGACGGTCGGCTGGCTGTGGTTGCATGACGACGTGCAGGTGCGAGTCCTCGGCCCGCTCCGGGTCGGGGACCGGATCGAGACAGCAGTCGCCCCACGGGGAGAGCGAGCGCGCGACGTGCTGGCGGTCCTGGTCGCCCGCCGCGGGCGCCCGGTGCCGGCGGAGGTCGTGCTCGACCTGGTCTGGGGTGACGCCGCGACCGCGCTCACGTCCGCCGCCGTGCACACGGTCGTTGCCCGGCTGCGCCGTCAGCTCGGCGACGACCTGGTGCGCACCACCGACGCGGGGTACGTCGTGCCGGTCGACGTGGGACTCGACGCGGAGCGCTTCGCGGCCCTGGCCGCTGGGGAGTCCGACGGCGCCGGCGGGGGCGACGAGGTCGGGCGCTGCCGGGAGGCGGTGGCGCTGTGGTCCGGGGGGACCGCCTACGCCGGGGTGCGCGACGACCTGGTGATGGCCGAGCGGGCGCGCCTCGAGGAGCTGTTGCGCCGGGTCCGGGGGGACCTGGCCGCAGCCCTGCTCGCTCCCGGCGCGCCCCCGGACGACGTCGCGGAGGCGCTGGGCATCGCCGTCGCGCTGGTGACCGAGCACCCGCTCGACGAGGGGGCGGCGGTCCTGGCCATGCGGGCGGCCGACCGGCTCCACCGCCAGGGGGAGGCCCTCGAGGTCTTCGCGCGGCTGAGGGACCGGCTGCGCGAGGAGCTCGGAGTCGACCCTGGCCCGGTGGCCGCGGCGGCACACGCCCGCATCCTTGCCCGCGACTCCGAGACAGCCGTGTCGCCAGAGTCGCCGGAGTCGCCGGAGTCGCCGGCGTCACCGGCCGGCAGGCGGGTCAACCCCGGACTTCGCCTGCCGGTCTCAGCCTCGCCCACGGTCGGGCGCCGGGCCGAGGTGGCGAGCGTGCTGCACGCGCTGGCCGACGGCCGTCGGCTCGTCACCGTCACCGGCCCGGGAGGCGTCGGCAAGTCCCGGTTGCTCGCCGACGTCGGTGCGGAGCTCGCGACCGACCACGACGTCATCTACGTCGCCCTGTCCGGCCACCAGGCGGGGGGCGCGCAGGACCTGGCCTCGGCGCTCGCCGTCACCACCGGTGTGCCGCTCGCCGCGGACGACAGCGTGGCCAGCCTGGTCCGGGCCCTGCAGAACAGCGACGTGGTCGTCCTGGTCGACGAGGCCGAGTGGGTGCTCGAGCCGGCGGCCGAGCTCGCCGGGGCCATCCTGGCGGGCTGCCCCGGCGTCCGGCTCGTGGTGACCTCGCGCGTGCCGCTGTCGGTCGTCGGCGAGCGGGTGCTCCCCCTCCGTCCGCTGCCGGTCCGGGACGCCGTACGCCTCCTCACCGAACGGCTGGCCGACCGCGGCGTGCTCACCTCGGGCTCCGCGGAACGGACGGTGCTGGCCGAGGTCGCCCGGCGGGTCGACGGGCTGCCGCTGGCCCTCGAGCTGGTCGCCGGCCGCGCGTGGGCGGTGCCCGTCCGCGACCTGCTCGACGTGGTCGAGCACCCGCTCGACCTCGAGTCCGACGAGGTCGGGCGCGACGCGCGGCAGCAGTCGTTGCGGCGCACCATCACGTGGAGCGTCGGCCGGCTCCAGCCGGCCGGCCGGGACGCCCTGGGCCGGCTCGCCGTCTTCGCCGGCGCCTTCCACCTGCCCTCTGCCCGCGCGCTGACCGGCCTCGGAGCGGCCGAGACCGAGCGCGTGGTGGCCGACCTGGCCGCCTATCACCTCGTCGCCGTCGAGCGGACCGATGCAGGCGTGGCCTTCCGGATGCTGCGTACCGTCCGCGACCTGGCCCTCGAGGAGCTCACCGCCGCCGGTGCGCTGGACGTCACCCGGTCGCGGCACGCGGAGTGGTTCGCCGGCCTGTGGCGGGACGCGCCGCTGTGCGACGAGCTGGTCGAGCACGTGGGCCGCACCTACGACGACCACCTCGAGGCCCTCCGCTTCCTCATGGCTGCCGGGCAGGTCGACTCGGCCGTCGACGTGGCCCTGGCGCTGAGCCGGCGCTGGCTGTTCGTGGAGAGCGTCGGGCCCGGGCTGACGTGGACCGAGCGGCTGCTGGCCCGGGGTGGGATGACCGAGCGGCAGCGGGCGCGGTTGCAGGTGGCCCACGCCGCGTTCCGGCACGGCATCGACTGGACCCCTGCCGAGCACCGGCGGATCGCGGACGCGCTGGCCGACGACCCCGACTGGGCCTGCCAGCTGGGGCTGGTCGAGGCGATCACGGCGTACGCCGTCGGCGACGTGGACCGGGCGATGAACCGACTCGGTCACTGCCTGGCCCTGGCCGGCGAGCGGGCCCGGCACCACCTGCCCGAGATCGTCGCGACCAGGGCGGTGCTGGAGGCCGCCGACGGCCACCGCGACCTGGCGGTGGCCTCCGCCCACGAGGCCGAGGCGCGGGTCGGCGCCTCGGCCACCGCCGTCGAGCTGGTCACCGTGCTGCCCAAGGTGGCGCTGGCGCTGCTGGACGCGGGGGAGCCGCGCGAGGCCCTCGACCTGCTCACCCGCTCGGCCGAGCAGGCGGCCGACCGCTTCGGCATCCGGCCGCCCGGCACGATCGCGGTGAACGCGGGCTGGGCGGCCCTGGCGCTGGGCGAGACCGACCAGGCGCTCGCCTGGTTCGCGCGGTCGCTGCTCGGTCCGCAGGCGTTCGTGACGCCGGCCGCGGTGGGCGAGTCCGCGGTCGGCGCCGCGACCGCGATGGCGGCGCTGGGTCGCGACGGTGCCGCCGAGCTGCTCGGTCACGGACAGTGGCTGCTGGCGGAGGAGGACAACGTGCTGCCGCCCTCGCTGGCCGCCCACGTCCAGGTCGCCGTCGACGCCGTGGGCGTGGGCGCGCCGCCGGTCGGGTGGACCGTCGAGCTCGCCGCGGCCCGGGTCACCCAGCTGGTGTCGGCCGCGACCCGCTAGGTCAGGGTGCGGGCACCGTGACCCGGACCGACCGTGCGTCGAGGACACCGGTGAGCACGGCGACGGACCCGGGTGTCCTGGTGTCCCAGTCGCCCCGCAGCCGGCCGGCCGAGACGCCGTCCACCCTGAGGTCGACGGTCATCGTGCCGGCGTAGCGGTCCCACACGGCGTGCCCCGAGACGTTCAGGCCCCGGACGAGACCCACCCGGTCGAGGGTGAAGCGGACCCGGTCGTACCCGGCGTACCGCCACGTCCCGCCGCGGAGCCCGACCCCGTGCCCGGAGTAGTTGTTCCACCAGCGGTCCGGCAGGTCGGCGACGGTCAGGGCCGCCACCCGCGCCACCCGACGTTGCGACGCATCGGCCGGCAGCGCCGCCGGGAAGACGCCGAGGGCGCGCACCGGCGGTACCTCCCGGGTGCAGGCGCGCAGGGCGTCCGGGATGACGACCCCCTGGGTGGAGATCCAGTGGCGGACGATGCGCTGCGCGCAGTCGTCGGTGTCGCCGATGGCGGTCACGTGGAAGCTGTTGCGCACCACGACGCGCCGGGCGTACGGGAACTGCTGGGTCACCAGGGTCGCCTCGGCCGGGGTGGTGATCGTGTCGAGCTCACCGGTCAGCACCAGCACCGGGACGTCCGGGTAGCTGCCCGAGGGAGGTACGGGCGGGCCGGCCGGGTTGTCCGGCGGCGCGACCGGCCAGTCGGTGCACCAGTCGAGGTACTGCCAGTCCGACCCGGCGTACTCCGCCACCGTGAACGGCCCGTAGGTGTCGGGGTGGGAGGCCTGTCGCGCGGCGAGCGCGGCGGCGTACTGCTCGCGCCGGACCGCCGGCGGTGCCGTCATGTCGTAGACCTGCGGGTAGTCGTGGCAGGCGACCGCCGCGTCCAGCCCCTCGCTGTAGCCGGACACGGCACCGGCGTCGGTGTCGCCCCCGGTCGCCTCCGCGACCAGTCGCCGCAGTGGTGCGCGGTCGCCGGCCAGCGCGGATCGCAGGGCGGCGGTGAGCTCGCGGTAGAAGGCCGGCGTGTACGTCGCGCCGTACGCGACCGCGACCAGGCCCGGGCCGTCGACCGTGACGGCCGTCCGGCGTCCGTCCGCGTCGTGGGCGTGCCCGCGCCACGGCCGCTCGCGGACCTCGGCCAGCACCCGGCGCAGGGTCGGCAGGAAGCCCGGACCGGCGGACCGGCACGGGGCGGACCGGTCGCAGACGACGTCGAAGGCCCGGCGCACCGCCGGGCCCTGGGTCGGGTACCAGCCGCTCTCGCCGTAGGTCGGGTACGACGCGTCGAGCACCACGGTGCGGATCAGCTCGGGATGCCGGCCGACGAACACCTGGGTGAAGAAGGTGCCGTACGAGTCGCCGTACACGTCGACCTTCTCCAGCCCCAGGGCGTCGACCACCGCGGCCAGGTCGTCGGCCGAGAGCGCGGTCGTGTAGTCGTCGGCCCGTTCGCCGAGCAGGGCACCGCAGGCCGCGGCCGCCTCGGCGTACGCCGTCTTCAGGTCTTGGAGCTGCGGGCAGTCGACCGGCTCGGAGCGGCCCGTCCCGCGTTGGTCGACGAGCAGCAGGTTGCGGCGGTCGAGGAGCGAGCCGTACATGGCCGCGTACGACGACCCGGTGCCGGTGGTGCTGTAGCCGGGGCCGCCCTCGTGCGGCACCAACGTGCCGAGCGCGGGACGGGAGGTGTCCGTCGCCGGCCGGAAGGCGAACCCGACCTTCACCGTGCCCGCGTCGGGGTGCCCCGGCTCCCACGGCCGCGCGATCGAGCCGCAGAGGGCGTCCGCCACCACGGCGCACGGTCGGAGCTCGAGGGTGCCGACCCGGACGGTGTCGTCGCCCGACGCCGGGCCGGCCCAGCCGAGTGGGACGAGCATGATCGCCGTGGCCAGCACGGCCGTTGCCCGTCGTCGCATGCGCTGAACCATGACAGGGCCCCGGCGGTGCCGTCCACGGACGGATTCCGACCGGAACCGCCCCTACGGTGCGGTCATGGCGAAACACTGGACCCTGGGCTGCGACGCGGCCGATCCCCATGCCCTGGCGACGTTCTGGGCGCTGGCCCTCGACTACGTGAGCGAGCCCGGGTACGACGACCCGGACGGCGCCTCGATCATCGACCCCGACGGCGTCGGACCGGCGATCGGCTGGCTGCGCGTGCCGGAGGGCAAGACCGCCAAGAACCGGCTGCACATCGACATCCGGGTCGCGGGCGAGGGACCGTGGGACATGGCCGAGCGCGAACGTCTGATCCGCGAGCTGTGGCCGCGCCTCGAGGCCGCGGGGGCGACGTACGTGCGGGAGGAGTCCTACGACGGCGCCCTCGGGCACGTGGTGATGCTCGACCCCGAGGGCAACGAGTTCTGCGTGGCGTGACGCGTCAGGTCAGCTCTTGGAACAGCGTCAGGTGCACCTCGCCGGGAGCGTCGAAGCGGGCGTTCAGCGAGTCCCACGGCGTGCGGGTGGGCGGCGCGACGGGTACGGCGCCGCCGTCGGTGGCCTGCTCGCTGGCGGCCCCGCAGTCGTCGACCTCGAGCGCGACCCGGAAGTGGGGGGCGACCCGGCGGCCGACCTCGACGTCGTCGATCATGTCGGCCTGCGCCGAGTTGGCGATCTCCAGCGTCGCCCGCCCGGCGTCCAGGATGGTGACCTCGGCCCCGCCGTCCCCGGAGTACGCCTCCTGCTCGGGCATGCCGAGCACGTCGCGGAAGAACCGCAGCGCCTCGTCGTAGTCCTCGGCGTGCACGACGAGCCTCAGCTGCTTGACCGACATGACGTCATCCTCGCGATGAGTCGGCCCGCCGTCACGGGTCTGTCTCGCATGGACGTGTGGATGGACGGCATCGTGTTCGGAGAGTCTCCGCGCTGGCACGACGGAAAGCTGTGGTTCTCCGACTGGGGTGCCGGCCGCGTCTGGTCGTTGGCCGATGGCGCGGAGCCGGTCCTCGAGGCCGAGGTCGAGCAGCTGATGTGCATCGACTTCCTGCCCGACGGCCGGCTGCTCCTGGTCTCGCCCGCCGACGGCGGCGTCCTGCTGCGCCGCGAGCCCGACGGTTCGCTCGTCACCCACGCCGACCTGTCGGCGGTCGCGCAGGTCGGCTGGAACGACATCGTGGCCGACGGGCACGGCCGGGCCTACGTCAACAGCATCGGCTTCGACTTCCCCGGCGGCGAGTTCGCACCCGGGTTGGTCGCCCTCGTCGGCACCGACGGCTCGACGCGCGTGGTCGCCGAGGAGCTGGCCTTCCCCAACGGCATGGCCATCAGCCCCGACGGCTCCACCTTGGTGGTCGCGGAGTCGTACGGCGAGAAGCTGACGGCGTACCCGATCGCCGCCGACGGCACCCTGGGCCCGAGCCGGGTGTGGGCCGAGACCCCTGGCGACCACCCGGACGGGATCTGCTTCGACGCCTCCGGCGCACTCTGGTACGCCGACGTCGGCAACGAGCACTGCGTCCGGATCCGCGAGGGCGGCGAGGTGCTCGACACCGTCGACTCCGACCGCGGCGCCTTCGCGTGTGCGCTGTCGCGAGACGGCCAAGCAGGTGACCGGCCGCTGTTGCTGGTCGTCGGCCAGGAGTGGGGTGCCGACACGTGGGGCAGCGGTGAGGTCACCGGTCAGCTGGTGGCTTTCGAGGCCCCGAAGCCCGGCGCCGGCTGGCCGTGACGCCACACCGTTGGTCGAGGAGGGACGAAGTCCCGTCACGAGACCCGGCGACAGGGTCGCCGACCCGTTGCGCTGGTTTCGTGACAGGACTTCGTCCTTCCTCAACCAGCGTGGGCGCGGACTTCGTCCTTCCTCAACCAGCGTGGGCGCGGATGACGTCCAGGCCCAGCCAGGTCGCCAGGTCGTCGATCTCGGCATCCACGGCCTCGGTCATCGTCGGCGTGAACGGCTCGTCCTCGTGCACCGCGTCGACCCTGAGCACGCCCTCGTCCCGCTCCGCGGCGGCGTCGAGCTTCCCCACCAGCCGGTCGTCGTACAGGATCGGCAGCGCGTAGTAGCCCCAGATGCGCTGCTCCTTGGGCTTGTACATCTCCAACAGGTAGTCGAACCCGAAGAGCGCGTCGAGACGCTTGCGATCCATCACCAGCCGGTCGAACGGGGAGAGCAGCGCCGCGCGACCCTCGAAGTCGTCGAGGTCCGCCAGCAGGGACGGCTCGACACGCCACGTCCCCCGGACGCCCTCGACCGCGGCCGGCTCGCCGGCGTCCCGCACGTACGTCGGCTCAGCACGGTCGCGGGGTCCCGACGGTCGGGCGATGCCGAGTGACCGGAGCCGGCGGCGGTCGAGCTCCGCCGACGCCTCGTCGGGGTCGGGCAGCGGCGCATCGCCGTAGACGCGCTCGGCCAGGTCCCACAGCTTGTCGCGACCACTGAGCCCGACGACCGCGACCTCGTCGCGCTGGAGCATGAACCACAGCATCTGCTGGACGTTCTTGTTGTTGGTCCAGCCCGTCGAGCCCCACGTGCGCTGGCAGGTGTCGGGGATGGCGGTGGCCGGCAGCGGGCCTTCGGCGCGCAGCAGCTCGAGGATGTCCTGGCGGCACTCCTCGTTGGCGGCCACCCAGTCGGCGATCTCGTGCTGCCACGGCTTCACCTCGCCGCGACCGGGGAAGTACGGCGCCTCGGCCCGGTGCAGCCCCATGTCCTCGATGGGCCTCAGGAAGCCGAGGTACTGGACGAGCACCTGGTCGTCGACCGCCCGGGTCAGCTCGTCCGGGTCGTACGCCGACCCCAGCCGCGACCAGCACAGCAGGTCGTAGCTGGTGGCGATCGGTGCCGTGGGCTCGGTCGGCAGCAGGGTCAGGTGCCGGACCATGTCCAGCAGGTCGGTCGGCCGCTCGCCCGTCAGCAGCTGTGCCCGCAGGGCGACGCGCCGCGCGTCCTGCTGGCTGAGGTGGTGGACCACGTCAGGGGTTGAGCAGCCGCTCCATGCGAGCAGCCTCCTCGTCGAACGCCGACCGCCGGACGCGTTGACCGCACGAGGAGAGGAGACGGGCGAAGTCGGCGCCGGCGCGGTCGATGCGCTCGTCGACGGGCGGCTGGTCGGAGGAGGAGCCGAAGTCGTCGGTGGCGGCGTACACGCCCGTGGGCGAGACGATGGCACGCAGGTAGGAGAACATCGGCCGCAGGGCGTGCTCGAGGACCAAGGAGTGCCGCTCGGTCCCTCCCGTGGCGCCGATCAGCACCGGCATGTCGGTCAGCGACTCCTCGGGCAGCACGTCGAAGAACGACTTGAACAGCCCGCCGAAGCTCGCGTTGAACGCAGGCGTCACCGCGACCAGGCCGTCGGCCGAGGCGACCGTCTCGAACGCCACCTCGAGCTCGGCGTTCGCGAAGCCCAGGGTCATCGCGTCGGCGATCGAGCGGGCCAGCGGACGCAGCTCGACGACGCGCGTCGTCACGGTGAGTCCTTGCGCCGACAGGTGCCTCGCCGCCGCCGCGGTCAGCCGGTCGGCCAGCAACCGGGTGGAGGACGGCTCGCGCAGGCCGCCGCTGAGAAGCGTCAGCTCAGTCATCGGTCTTCTCCTTCGAGGCCAGCAGGGACTCATGGGTGGGTGCGTCGGGTACGTCGGCGGGCCGGTCCTTCTCCATCTCCATCCGCAGCTCGGCCACCACCTCGCCGAGCAGGTCGAGCTGCTCGAGCACGGTCTTCAGCGGCAGCCCCGCGTGGTCGACCAGGAACAGCTGGCGCTGGTAGTCGCCGACGTACTCGCGGAAGCCCAGGGTCTTCTCGACGACCTGTTGCGGCGAGCCCACCGTCAGCGGGGTCTGCGCGGTGAACTCCTCGAGCGACGGCCCGTGGCCGTAGACCGGGGCCACGTCGAAGTACGGGCGGAACTCGTTGACCGCGTCCTGGCTGTTGCGCCGCATGAACACCTGGCCGCCGAGCCCGACGATCGCCTGAGCGGCGGTGCCGTGGCCGTAGTGCTCGAACCGGCGCCGGTAGAACTGCACCATCCGCTCGGTGTGCGATCCCGGCCAGAAGATGTGGTTGGCGAAGAAGCCGTCACCGTGGAACGCCGCCAGCTCGGCGATCTCGGGCGTGCGGATCGAGCCGTGCCAGACGAAGGGCGGGACGCCGTCCAGGGGACGCGGTGCGAGCGTGAAGCCGTGCAGCGGGGTGCGGAACTGCCCCTCCCAGTCGACGACCTCCTCGCGCCACAGCCGGCGCAAGAGGCCGTACTTCTCGACGGTCAGGGGAACGGCCTGGCGGATGTCCTCGCCGAACCACGGGTAGACCGGACCGGTGTTGCCGCGGCCGAGCATGACGTCGACCCGGCCGCCGGAGAGGTGCTGGAGCACCGAGAAGTCCTCGGCGATCTTCACCGGGTCGTTGGTGGTGATCAGCGTCGTGGACGTCGAGAAGACCAGCCGGTTCGTCCGGGCGGCGAGGAAGCCGAGGAGCGTCGTCGGCGACGAGCACACGAACGGCGGGTTGTGGTGCTCGCCCGTCGCGAAGACGTCGAGCCCGACCTCCTCGGCCTTCTCGGCGATCGCGACCGTGGCCATGATGCGTTCGTGCTCGGTCGGGGTCCGGCCCACGACGGGGTCGGGCGTGATGTCGCCGACGGAGAAGATCCCGAACTGCATCGCACTCACGCCCCGATCCTCCCAGGTCGCCGGTCGGGCCGCCGCCCAGGTTGTCGGGCGCTCTCGTAACTGACCCATGGATCAGGCGGCGTCCATCTGTCATATTGCACGCAGCATTCGTCACGAGGAGACCCACATGCGCACTCGTCCACTGCTCGCCGCCGCGCTCCTGGCGCTGGTCGTCCCGTTGGCCGCCTGCGGAGGTGACGACAGCTCGACCGCGACCGAGGAGCCGGCCGGGGGCGACACCTCCTCGTCGGCGGCCGTCGAGGAGGACGGTCCCTGCACCGACGCCACCGACCTGCTGGCCCAGGTCTGCGACGCGGGCGTGCTGATGGTCTCCACCGACCCGGCGTACCCGCCGCAGTCCTCGCTCAACGAGCAGACGGGCGAGTACGAAGGCTTCGACATCGACGTGGCCACCGAGATCGCCAAGCGGCTCGGTGTCGACGTCGACTGGGAGACCCCGGCGTGGGACGTCATCACCGCCGGCAGCTGGAACGGTCGCTGGGACACCACCGTCGGGCTCGATGACGCCGACCAACGACCGGCAGAAGGTCCTCGACTTCACCCAGCCGTACAACTACACGCCGGCCGTCGTCGTGGTGCTGGCCGACGACGACTCGGTCAACGACCTGACCACGGACCTCGACGGCAAGAAGATCGGCGTCTGCAGTGGCTGCACCTACGAGCAGTTCCTCAACAAGGACCTCGTCATCGACGGCTACGACGTTCGACTTCGTCATCGACGACGCCGAGGTCTCCGGCTACGACACCGACACGACCGCGCTCCAGGACCTCGCCAACGGCCGCGTCGACGCGGTGATCACCTCGCGACCACCGCCCAGGGCTACATCGACGCCGGCAACCCCGTGAAGATCGTGGGCGACCCGATCTTCTACGAGCCGCTCTCGGTGGGCTTCGACAAGAGCTCGGACCCGTCGTCCGACGTCGCCTCTTCGAGGCGGTGGACGCCATCGTCGGGGACATGCACGACGACGGCACGCTGACCGCGATGTCGGAGAAGTGGTACGGCCTGGACCTCACCACCCAGGAGTGACCGCAACGCCGGTGGACGGACGCCTGGGAGCGGGTCCAGCTCGCCTCGGCGCGGGTGCCGTTCCGGGTCAAGATCGCCGCCGTCTGGGTCGTGTTGTTCCTGTCCTCGCCTTCATCGGCAATGCCGCCGGCTTCGACGTCGCACTGGATCCGCGACAACTTCCGCTACATCCTCGGTGGCCTGCGCTACACGATGGTCATCGCGGTGCTGCGGCATCGCGCTGGCCGTCGTGATGGCGCTGCTCGGCGCGCTCGCCCGGATCTCCCGCAACCCGGTGGCCTACGGCGTGGCCGGCTTCTACGTGTCGTTCTTCCGCGGCACCCCGCTGATCGTGCAGATGTTCCTGCTCTACCTGGCCCTGCCGCCGGTCGGGCGCAACCTGGCCGCGAAGTACACGTGGCTGCCGGATGGCTTCGACCAGGCGCTCGTCCTCGAGGCCGCCACGGCCGGCATCCTGGCGCTCGGCCTCAACTACGGCGCCTACATGACCGAGATCTTCCGGGCGGGCATCCAGTCGGTGGCCGGCGGCCAGGGCGAGGCCGCCGACGCGCTCGGCATGACCTACGGCCAGAAGATGCGCAAGGTGGTGCTGCCCCAGGCGTTCCGGGTGATCATCCCGCCGACCGGCAACGAGTTCATCGCGATGATGAAGGACACCGCGCTGGTCTCCTTCCTCGGGCGTGACCGCCGCGACCGCCGAGGTCTTCCGTCGCTCGCAGCTCGTCGGCAAGGCCGACTTCAAGAACCTCGAGGCGTACGTCGCCGCCGCGCTCGTCTACTGGGGGCTCACCGTGCTCTTCACGTTCTTCCAGTCCCGGCTCGAGAAGCGCATCGGCCGCGGCTACGACCGGGCGCACGTCGCGCGGGCCATGCGGCCGCCGCAGGGCCAGCCGCACGGAGGCGGGTGGCGCCGGATGAGCGACGACGTGGTCGTCCGCATCGACGGGCTGCACAAGAGCTTCGGCCACCTCGAGGTGGTGCGGGGCGTCGACCTCGACGTGCGCCGTGGCGAGGTCGTGGTGATCTTCGGCCGCTCCGGCTCGGGGAAGTCGACGGTGCTGCGCTGCGTGAACTTCATCGAGGACCCCACCCGGGCTCGATCGAGGTCTCCGGCATCCGGCTCGAGGGCGGGCACCGCACCCGCCGCAAGCGCGAGCAGGTCCGCCAGCTGCGGCTGCACGTGGGCATGGTCTTCCAGCAGTTCAACCTGTTCCCGAACATGACCGTGCTCGAGAACGTCACGTGTGCCGCCCGGTGCGCCAAGCGGGGCACCGACGCCGAGATCGCCCAGCGGGCCAAGGACCTGCTGGACCGGGTGGGCCTCGCCGACAAGTGCGGGCGAGCACCCGATCCGGCTCTCCGGCGGCCAGCAGCAGCGCGTCGCCATCGCCCGGGCCCTCTGCATGGAGCCCGACGTGATGCTCTTCGACGAGCCGACCTCGGCCCTCGACCCCGAGCTCACCGGCGAGGTGCTGTCGGTGATGAAGACGCTGTCCACCGAGCTGCACATGACGATGATGGTGGTGACCCACGAGATGGGCTTCGCCCGTGAGGTGGCCGACCGGATGGCCTTCTTCCACGAGGGCCGGATCCTCGAGCAGGGCCCGCCCAGCCAGCTGATCGGCTCGCCCGAGCACCCCGAGACCCGCGCCTTCCTCGACGCGGTCCTGTGAGCGCTCCGGCGGCCCGCACCCGGCGGCGGGTCGAGGTCCGCCGCGAGGAGATCCTGCGGGCCGCGATCGCCGAGGTCGAGCGGGTGGGCCTCGCGGCCGTCCGCGTCTCGGACGTCGCCGCTGCCCTGGGGATCAGCACCGGCCTGGTCTTCTACCACTTCCGCACCAAGGACGAGCTCGTCGCGGAGGCGTTCACCTACGCCGTGGAGCGCGACCTCGCGGCCATGGACCGGGCCGCCGCCCGGCGCGGCAGCGTCCTCGAGCGGCTGCGCGCCGTGCTGCGCGTGTACGGGCCCACCGGGAGCGCCACCGGCTGGCGGCTCTGGATCGACGGCTGGGCGCTGGCCCAGCACGAGCCGGTCATCGCCGCCCACTTCCGGCAGCTGGAGGCCCACAGCCGCAGCACCCTCCGCGCCCTCGTCGACGAGGGTCTGGCCGACGGCACCATGGTCTGCGCCGACCCGGACTCCAGCGTCTCGCGGCTGCTGGCGTTGCTCGACGGGTTGTCGGTGGCCGCCGAGGTCTTCGGTTCGGTCAGCCGGGCCCAGCTGCGTCGCTGGCTCGACGGTGCGATCGCCGCCGAGCTGACCTGATCGCTGGTCGAGGAAGGCGCGAGAGGTCCGCGGTCCGGCGCGGGGGTTTCGTGACGGGACTTCGTCCCTCCTCAACCAGCGGTTGCGCTCCGGCTATTGAACGGCGAGTCAGTTGTCGCCCATACTCAGGCCCACCATGATCCGTACGACGCCGTTCCACGAGCGCCTGACCGAGCTCAACGACCAGCAGCTGTTCACCCACTGGTCGGGGTACCTGTCCGCGCTGCGCTTCTCCCACGCCCCCAAGCACGAGTACTTCGCCGTGCGCAACGCGGTGGGCGTCTTCGACAGCTCGCCGCTGTTCAAGTACCGCGTCACCGGCCCCGATGCGATGGACTTCCTGTCCGGCATCGTGGTGCGCGACCTGAGCGCGCTGCGGCCCGGCCGCGCGGCCTACACGTTCTGGTGCGACGACCGCGGCTTCGTGATGGAGGACGGGGTCGTCTTCCGTCACAGCGACAACGAGCTGGTGATGACGGCCGCGCGGCCGATGCTCAGCTGGCTCACGTCGCACACGTACGGCGCCCGGGTCGAGCTCGAGGACATCAGCGACGACTTC
Organism: uncultured Actinomycetota bacterium; assembly: GCA_963708915.1. Classification (GTDB taxonomy): domain Bacteria; phylum Actinomycetota; class Actinomycetes; order Propionibacteriales; family Nocardioidaceae; genus Nocardioides. The sequence goes on along the minus strand of CAVPUJ010000001.1, from coordinate 1,521,932 downwards.
GCGCTGCTCGCCGTCCAGGGCCTCCGGTCGCGTGACGTGCTGGCCGGGCTGGTGCCCGAGGTCGCCGACCTCCCGTACTTCGGGCTCGTCGAGGCCAAGCTGGCCTCGGTCCCGGTCACCGTGTCGCGCACGGGATACACGGGCGACCTCGGCTTCGAGCTGACGGTCCCGTCGGGCGAGGCGATCGCCGTCCTCGACGCCGTCCTCGAGGCCGGCCGGCCGCACGGGATCCGGCCGTTCGGCGAGGAGGCCCTGATGACGCTGCGGATCGAGGCCGGTCTGCCGCTGACCGGCGTCGAGTGGCAGGACAGCCGCACCGCGTGGACCGACCACGACCGGATCACGCCCAAGGAGCTCGGCCAGGGCTGGATGCTCAAGGGGGTGCGCGACGGCAGCCGTCGGTTCATCGGCAGCGAGGCGATCCGCCGTGAGCTGGTCGACGGCACGTCGCGCTGGGCGACGACCGGCATCGTCGTCGACTGGGCCGACTGGGACCGCCTCCACCGCGACGCCGGCGAGCTGCCCACCAAGGACGAGCAGTCGCTCGGCTGGGAGCAGTGGCTGCGCGCGGACCCGGACGGCTCGGGCGAGCAGGTCGGCTACGTGACCAGCTTCTGCTACTCCCCGGTGCTGCAGCGCCACATCGGCATCGCCCGGGTGCGCCCGGACCTCGCCGCTGCCGGCACCGAGCTGCACATGGAGACGACCCTGCACCACAGCACGCACATGGTCGCGGTGAACACCGCGCCGCTGCCCTTCTTCAACCCCGCACGGAAGACGGCCAAGTCATGAGCGAGACCAGCCCCACGACAGGTCATCCATCCGGCCGCACGGGCACGACGTACGACGCGATCGTCGTCGGCGGTGGCCACAACGGGCTGACCAACGCGGCGTACCTGGCCAAGTCCGGCCTGCGAACCCTGGTCCTCGAGCAGCGCTCGTTCGTCGGCGGCGCGGCCATCACCGAGGAGCTGCGACCCGGGTTCTCGTTCACCACGTTCTCGTACGCCCTGAGCCTGCTGCGGCCCGAGATCGTCCACGAGCTGAACCTGGTCGAGCACGGGTTCATGCCGCTGATGATGCCGGGCGACTTCCACCCGACCGGCGACGGCGGCTACCTGCTCTTCGGCGACGACGAAGAGCAGAACGTGCAGATGATCCGCCAGCACTCCAAGCACGACGCCGACGCCTACGTGCGCTACAACTTCGACCTCGACCGGGTCATCGCGACGGTGCGGCCGCTGTTCGACAACCCGCCGCCCGACATCTTCGGCACCGACCCGGAGGACCAGGCCGACGTCGGTTGGATGCTCAAGCACCTGGGCAGTGTGGACCGCAAGACGATCCACGACACCGTGCGACTGCTGACCGGCAGCGCGGCCGACCTGCTCGACGACTACTTCGAGTACGAGCCCCTCAAGGGCTACCTCGCATCGTCGTCGTCCATCGGCAACCGGATCGGCCCGATGGCCGGCGGTTCAGGCCTCGTGCTGCTCTACCACAAGATGGGAGAGCACGACGGGCACCTCGGCTCCTGGTCGTTCCACAAGGGCGGCAACGGCGGGTTCACCCAGGTGCTCGCCCGAGCGGCCCAGTCGTACGGCGCCGAGATCCAGCTCGACGCCCGCGTCGACCACGTCCTGACCCGCGACGGCCAGGCTGTCGGGGTGGTGCTGGCCGACGGCACCGAGCTGACCGCGCCGGTGGTGGTCTCGGCGCTGGACGCGCGGCACACGTTCCTCGACCTGGTCGACCCGCGCGAGCTGCCCGACGACCTCGTCGACAACGTCCGGCGCACCCGCTACCGCGGCACCTCGGCCAAGGTGAACTTCGCCCTCGACGGCATGCCCGAGTTCCCCGGCCTGCCGGGCTCGGCCGCCCCCTTCGGCGGCTTCATCAACCTCGGCCCGACGCTCGAGTACCTCGAGCGTGCCTACGACGCGGCGAAGTACGGCTGGTACTCCGAGCGGCCGTTCATCGACGGGGCCATGCAGTCGGTCATCGACCCGGACATGGCGCCCCCCGGCAAGCACGTGCTGTCGTGCTTCGTCCAGCACGCGCCGTACGAGCTCAAGCGTGACGGCGTCCGCGTGGACTGGGAGGACGAGCGCGAGAACTTCGGCGACAAGGCCCAAGCCGTCCTCGAGGAGCACTTCCCCGGCTTCGGCAAGCTGGTGCTCCAGCGGGAGGTCGTCACCCCGGCCGACATCGAGCGGGTCACCGGGCTCAGCGAGGGCAACATCTTCATGGGCGAGTTCCTGGCCCCGCAGATGTACTTCTTCCGCCCCGCGCCGGGCTGGAGCCAGTACGCCACCCCGATCGACGGCTACTACCAGTGCGGCTCCGGCACCCACCCCGGCGGCTGCGTGATCGGCTCCCCGGGCCGGTTCGCCAGCCAGCGCATCCTCCGGGACCGCGCGCGGAAGGGCTGACCCCCGCCCCTATCGTGGCTCCGTGACCGACTGGCTGCAGATCGCCCTGTCGGTGCTGTCGTTCGGCGTGGCGCTCCTGGCGCTCGGGTACGTCGCCCGCGACCGGTCGGCCGACCGGGTGCTCATCGGGGCCCTCGGGGTGCTCTGGGTCGGCACCGTCGTCCAGCTGGTCTACGGGTGCGTCGCCCTGGCGAGCACCGACCGCGACGTCCACGGACTCGTCTTCGTCCTCTACCTCCTGGGCCTGGTCGCAGTCCCGCCGATCGCCGCCTGGTGGGCTCGTGGTGAGCCCAGCCGCGCCGGCGCCGGCGTCGTCGTGGTGGCCGGGCTGCTCGTCCCGTTCCTGCTGCTGCGCCTCGACACCCTGTGGGGTGGCGGTGCCTGAGCCCGCCCACGAACGAGCCCCGCGACGCTCCGGGTGGGGCCGGGTGCTGATCGCCGTGTACGCCGTCTTCGCGGTCGCCGCCACCGGCCGGTCGGTCTACCAGCTGGCGACCCAGGCCGGCGAGGCCCCGTTCCCGTACGCGCTCTCGGCCCTGGCCGCGGTCGTCTACATCGCGGCGACCCTCGGCCTGGCCCGCGAGGGGGAGGGGTGGCGCCGGGTGGCGTGGGTGGCGTGCGGCACCGAGCTCGTCGGGGTGCTGGTGGTCGGGACGCTGAGCGTCGCGGACGCCGAGCTGTTCCCCGACGACACGGTGTGGTCGACGTTCGGTGCGGGGTACGGCTTCCTCCCGCTGGTCCTGCCCTTCGCTGGTCTGGCGTGGCTGTGGCGCACCCGGGCGCCGGGCTGACATCCTGCCCCTTGCGTCTCGGAGAAGGGTGGGGCCGATGAGCGCGTCCGCGCAGGGTGTTGTCCATGGGGGAGGGGCCCCGGAGGGGTCCGTCATCCCGGTGCCGGTGTCACGCTGATGCGGGAGACCAAGGACAGCGCCCGGGAGTCGCTGCGGAGCGTGTTGCGCAACCCGAACCTGCGCCGCATCCAGCTGGCGTTCGGCGGGTCGCTGGTCGGCGACTGGGCCTACGGCACGGCCATCATGGTGTGGGCGTTCCAGGAGTCCGGCGCCACGGGCGTCGGCCTCTTCACGGCGGCCCGGTTCGTGGGCGCGGCCGTCGCCGGGCCCGTCGGCGCCGCGGTCGCCGACCGCATGTCGCGACGGACGTTCATGATGGCCACCGACCTGATCCGTGCGTGCCTCGCGTCCATCACGGCGCTCGTGATCATGGTCGACGGACCCACGGCGGTGGTCTACGTCGTCGCCGTGGTGACGGCCATGGTCGGAGCACCCTTCCGGTCGGCCCAGGCCGGGTTGATCCCGCAGCTCGTCGACACCCCGGGTGAGCTGACGGCGTCCAACGCAGTGGCGGCCAACATCGAGAACGTCGTCTGCTTCATGGGCCCCGCGATCGGCGCCCTGATGATCGGGGCCTTCGACGTGGCCGCGGTGGTCTGGCTCAACGTCGCGTCGTTCCTCTGGTCGTTCGCCATGGTGGCCGGGGTGAAGGTACGCGCCGCCGCCGAGCCGACGAGCGACGACGACGAGCCGGAGGAGGGCATGCTGCGCGAGATGACCGCCGGCTTCGCCTACCTCGGCAAGGACCGCGACCTGCGGACGGTCGCGTTGCTGACCGCCGCCCAGACCGTCATCTGGGGTGCGCTCGCGGTGTTCCTCGTGGTGATCGCCGTGCGGGACTTCGGCGACGCCGCCAACGTCGGCTGGCTCCAGGGCTCGATGGGCGTGGGCACGATCGTCGGCGGGGTGATGATCCTCAGTCGGGTCGCCAAGGGCAAGCTCGCCCAGGACATGGTCGTCGGCGTGCTCGGCTGGTCGGTACCGATCATCGCGCTGGCCCTGTTCCCCTCGCCCGTCACGGCGATCGCCGCGCTGGTGGTGATCGGCATCGCCGACCCGTGGGTGAACCTCGGCCTCGAGACCATCCCGCAGCGGCTGGCCCCGTCGCACGCCATCTCGCGCGTCTACGCCGCGGTCGAGAGCATCGCCATCGCCGCCATGGCCCTGGGCTCCCTCATCGCGCCGTTGCTGATCCACCTGTTCGGCACGAGCGCCTCACTGGTGGGTCTCGGCCTGTTGGTCACGGCGTACGCCGTCAGCACGCTGCCCCGGCTGCGCCTGCTCGACAAGAGACTCACCGCGCCCGAGGGCCTCGATGCCCTGGGCATGGTGCCGATCTTCGAGCCCCTGCAGCCGTCGGTGCTCGAGGAGATGGCGCACCAGCTGGAGTCGCTCACCTTCGCCGCCGGCGAGGCCGTCGTCCGCGAGGGCGACGTCGCCGACCGGTTCTACATGATCGTCGAGGGCGAGGTCGAGGTCAGCCACGGGGACGTGGTGGTGCGCCGCGAGACGGCGGGGGACTTCTTCGGGGAGATCGGCCTGCTGCGCGACGTGCCGCGCACCGCCACCGTCACCGCCGTCACGGACGTCCGGCTGTGGGCCCTGGACCAGGCCGACTTCCTGGGTGCGGTGACCGGCACGGGTGCGGCCCGGGTCGCGGCCGAGGACATCGTGTCCCGGCGGATCGCCACCTGAGACCCGGTCCCAGGGTCAGGCGTGCATCACGACCCGCCACGGCCGTACCTCGACGGTGAAGAGGCCCGAGGCGACGCTGGCGTCGTCCTGGGTGGCCAGCCGGGTCACCTCGTCGAGCCGGTCGGGGCCGGGCAGACGCAGCACCGCCATCCCCTCACCGGGCCGGTCGCTGAGCGAGCCGGCCGCGACGAGGTACCCCGCCGCGGCCATCTCCTGGAGGAACGCGACGTGGCCGGCGAAGCGTGGGTCCGCGAACACGCCGCCGGCGATCGCTGGGTCGGTCGGCCGGTGGAGCAGGACGACCCAGGTGTCGTCCTCGTTCATGTCGGTGTTCATGCGGCGACCAGGGCGGCGTACGCGTCGAGCACGACCGGCCAGCCCTGCTCGTAGCTGGCGCGCGCCTCAGGTGCGCGGTCGCCGAAGGCCTCCCAGCCCGAGTGCTCGAGCCGCACGAGGGTGCCGCGGTCGACGGTCGTGAACGTGACCAGCACCCGGCTGGCGGCGTCGTGGCCGTGGCCGGGGTGCCAGGTGAAGGCGAGCGCCTCGCCGGGCTCCCAGCGACTGACCGTGCCCCACGTCGCGTCCTCGGCGCCGTCGATGGTCTCCACGATGCGGGCGCCGACGCCGGGGTCGACGAACGCCACCGTCGCGTCCGCGCCGTGGACGCTGTGCTCGGCGAGCGGCCACCACGCCCCGATGCGCTCGGTGAACACCCGGAAGGCCAGGTCGCGGTCGGCAGCGACGATCACCTCTCGGCGCAGGGGCGGGACGGCGGCGCCCGAGCCCGGGCTGCCGTGGCCGGTGGTGGTGGTCATGCGATGCCTCCTGGTCCGGTCCTCTTCCTGCGGCTCGGTCGCTGTGACCGGGCCAACGACTTCGCCTGACGGGTGAACTGCTCCTCGACCGCCGCGTCGACCGCCTCGACGTACGCCGCGAGCGCGGTGTCCCACATGCCCACCAGCCACTGCTGCGCCACGGCCATCCCCTCCGGTGCGAGGGCGTACAGGTTGCGGGTGCCGCGCGACTCGTGGCGCACCAGCCCGGCGCCCTCGAGCACGCGCAGGTGCTTGCTGACCGCGGGCCGACCGATGGTCAGCTGGTCGGCCAGCTTGCCGACCGGCGTGGGGCCCGGGCGGAGGCGGGCGATGATCTGGCGGCGGGTCGGGTCCCCGAGGGCGTCGAAGACGTCGTCGGCCCGGGCGGTGGCGGCGGCGGAATGGTTGCTCATGAGTGACGGTTACTCTAGAGCAACGGTCGGTGGCGGGCAACCGTTGCTGAGGAGCAACGGTCGCGCGTCGGGTCAGCCGGCGAAGGCGGTCGCCAGGCGACCGTCGGGCTCGCGGTACACGAGCACCGGTACCTCGGCATGGGGGACGTCGCCGGGGTCGCGACCTGCGACGATCGCGGCGGCCACCTGCCAAGGGTCGCGGTCCCAGACCCAGGGCTCGGGCAGGTCGGGGCGCCGTGCGGCCGGGGCGGTCATCGCCAGCTCGAGCAGGGCGACGTCCGCGACCAGCCGGTCGTGGTCGAGGGCGAGACCGGCCAGGAAGGCCCGGCCCCAGGCGTGCAGCGACGAGGGACGGCCGCCGCGGGCGAGGTGCGCGTCGACGTCGGCGCCGTACCGTCCGCGCAGCACGAGCAGCCGGCCCGTCAGCGGGCAGACGTTCCGCAACAGCGCGGCGGCCCACTGCTGCACCGACCACCGGGACACGTCGGCGCCGCGCAGGTCGGGCGGTTCGGCCGTGGCCAGGGCGGTGGCGACGCGGCGCTGGTAGGCCGCCAGGTCGCTCACGCCGGCACCGGCGTCGCGGACGAGAGGAGCGACCGGACGGTGTCCAGCTGGTCGCCGATGGCATCGACGCCGAGCCGCGGCACGGCCGAGGCGAGCACCTCGTACACGACCAGCTCGAGGTTGCTGGCCCGCTCGAGGGCCGTACCCAGCAGCGCCATCGTCGAGTCCGCCACCAGGCCGGTGTGCACGTCGAGGTGCCAGCCGTCGTGCCAGACCCCGCCGGCCACGTGGATCTCGCCGACCGCTGTCCAGTCGAGCTCGGCGAGGAACTCGTCGAGGTGCAGGTAGCCGTTGTCCACGTCGCACTCGATGTTGTGGAGGTCGAGCAGCAGACGGGAGCCGGTCTCGGCGGCGAGCGTGTTGAGGTACGCCGCGAGCGTCAGGTCGGCGGGCCGGTCCAGCGGGCTGGCGACGTGCTCGAGCAGGAACTCCCGGCCGTACCTCTCCCGCATCGACCGGGACCGCCCGATGACCAGCTCCAGCGACTCCTGCGTGGTCGGGAGGGCCGGCATGGTGCCGAGGAACGCGCCGTCGACGTGGGTGAAGCCGAGGTGCTCGCTGTGCCACAGGGGCTCACGCCACGCGAGCACCTGGTCGAGCAGGCGCAGGTAGTCGTCGTTCCAGGCGTCGACGGAGCCGATCGAGAGGCCGATGCCGTGGTAGGTCAGCGGGACGTCCGGCGCCTCGCGGTCGAGCTGGTCGAGGAGGGCACGGTTGACCTCGCCGTCCGGCCCGCGCAGCGCGTCCGGCACGACCTCGATGACGTCGGCCCGGGCGGCGAGCGTCGGCAGCAGGGCCGCGGGCCGGCCTTCCCAGGAGACGCCGAGGGCGGGACGCGGCCCGCCCCCGGCGGATGGTGCGAGCGGCACGATCAGCCGCGGACGTTCGTGACCTGCTGCGGCAGGACGCCCGGTGAGACGACGTCGATGCCGGAGAGCTGCTCACGGAACCGGTCCTGGAACTTGTTGAAGCGGATCACCGGGTCGATCTTGATGTTGAGGTCCCAGCCGTTGAAGCCGCACGAGGTACAGCCCTGCAGGTCGACGAGCTCCTTGAGGAGCTCGCTCAGGTCGTCGAGCTGGATGGGTTCGCGCAGCTTGAGCACGATGGTGTCGTTCATGATGGATCCCTCCTGTCAGCCCACCCCCTGTGGGCTTCCCGACGGATCAGGAGGACGCGACCGGCAGCCCGGATACCTGGGACGGTGCCCGCATCACGCCGTGACCGGGCCGGCGACGATCCGGCGACGAGCTTCGGCCCGCGGCAGACGCGGCGGGACGTACTCGTGCCACCAGTCCGCGCCGGCGTCGGCGAGGGAGGCCACGTAGCGCCGCTCGACGGCCAGGTCCTCACGGCGTTCGCGGCCGCCGACCGCGACGACGTACGGCGCCTCGCCCGGCCGCCGACCGGCGTCGGACCGGAGCCCGGCCACGTCGTCGGGCGTGAGGTCCTCCCAGGCCGGCGGCGGCACGCGGTAGAGGCACGCGCCGTCCCAGCGCAGCGCCCGCGCGCGGGGCGCGGGCTTGGTCAGCGCTCCGCCCACCCAGACCGGCACGTCGGGACAGGCCTTCCGGACCACCTCGAGGCCCGCGTCCAGCCGATCGCCGCGTGAACCGGCGCCGATCCCCGGGTCGCCCTCCGGGTCTCCGGAACCGACGCCCAGCACGAGCCGGCCACGCGAGACCGCGGCCACCGACGCGACCTGGACGGCGAGGGTCGCGGGATGCCGGGCCGGCACCGGGGTCACCATCGTGCCGATCGTCAGCCGGGTGGTGGCCTGGGCGACCAGGCCGAGGGTGACCCACACGTCGTAGGTCGGCAGGCCGCCCGGGAACGCCAGGTAGTCCTCGCAGAACACGCCGTCCCAGCCATGGTCCTCGGCGAGGGTGGCCAGCTCGGCGACCTCGTCGGGTCGGCCCCACGCGCCGGCGGGCGAGATGTCGAGCCCGTGCTTCATTGCCGTGATGTTGCCGTGGTCCACCGACACCCACATTCACGACCTCTTTGGTTGACTTTCCCGTAACCTGGTGGGCACCTGCTCGACACTCGGCTCGGACAGGGTGGTGGCACCGCACACACGACCGACATCCACGGGGGAAACCGATGAGGGACGACGCGTTCGACCGGCGACTGCAACAGATCAAGGACGCCCGCCTGCGCCAGGAGACCCAGCGCGCCAACGCGTTGCTGACCCTGCTCGACCGGAGGCCCGAGCTGCGCGAGGTCATCCCGTTGGCGGACTTCGTCGGCGAGCGCGTGCTGTGGTGCGCCTGACCTGACGCCCGGCCGGCCCGGCCTCGGAGTACGCCGCAATCGCCGTCGAAGTGCGGCCTGGTGACGACCGGGGAGAACGTGGCGTACGGCTATCCGACCGGCCGCAAGGTGGTCAACCAGGGGTGGATGAGGTCTGACGGCCACCGGGCCACGGCCGCCGCTAGGGCTACTGACCCGTCCGGCCGTCGGTGACCTCTCGCAGCAGGTCGAGGTGGCCGCAGTGCCGGGCCGTCTCCTCGATCATGTGGGTGAAGGCGTAGCGCAGGTTGAAGGTCATGTCCGGCCCTCTGGCCGGGTCGTCCAGGTCCGCGCCGGCGACGGCTGCCCGGGACGCCTCGCACTCGCGCTCGTACTCGGCGACGATCGCCGGCCAGGGTGTCGCCCTCCTCGATCGGGAACCCGCCCTGGGGGTCTCCCTCGGGATAGGGCCACACGAGGTCGAGGCCGGCGAAGTCGATGCTGAACCAGAACCGCTCGGTGGCACTGAGGTGCTTGACCAGGCCGGCGAGGGTCAGCGTCGACGGTGGGACCGCCGCGGCGAAGGCTTGCTCGTCGGTCAGGTCCTCGACCTTCATCACCACCGTGGCGCGGAGGAAGTCGAGCATCGAGGTGAGGCTCGTCCACTCGTCGCCGTCCTCGACGGGGCGCGTTCGTTCACTCATTCCTAGAGTGTCGCCCATGAGAATCGTCGTGTACGGCGCCGGCGCGGTCGGCGGCGTGCTTGCGGCCCGGCTCCACCTCGCCGGTGTCGACGTCCAGGCCGTCGCCCGTGGCCCGCACCTCGACGCGATCCGCGCGCACGGCCTGCGGCTGGTCAGCCCGCACGGCGAGGACGTCGTCCGGCTCCGGGCTGCCGCGTCGCTCGCCGACCTCGACCTCGACCCTGACACCGCCGTGGTCGTGACCGTGAAGAGCCACCAGACCGCGGCCGTCATGCGCGACGTCGCGCTGCACACCTCGCCGGAGGTGACGCTCGTCAGCGGGCAGAACGGCGTGGCCAACGAGGAGACGCTGCAACGCACCCGCAAGCACGTGCTGGGCATGGTCGTGATGATGCCGACCAGCCACCTCGAGCCCGGCGTGGTGATCCAGGCCAGCAGCAACGTCCCGGGCCTGCTCGACGTCGGGTGCTTTCCGGAGGGGACCGACGAGCGGGCCGAGAGCGTGGCCGCAACGCTGCGGGCCGGCGGGTTCGAGTCGGTCGTCCGGCCCGACATCATGGCGTGGAAGCACCGCAAGCTGTTGCTCAACCTCGGCAACGCCGCGCAGGCCGCGTGCCCGCCGGACGACGACCGTGACCGGCTCACCGACCTGGCCCGTGCCGAGGGCGAGCGGGTGCTCGCGGCCGCTGGTGTCGCGATCGTCTCCGAGGAGGAGGACGACGTGCGCCGGGGCGACCTGCTCGACACCCGGTCGATGCGAGCCCGTGGGGGTGGCTCGACCTGGCAGAGCCTGCGGCGCCGGACCGGTGACGTCGAGACCGACTACCTCAACGGCGAGATCTCGATGCTCGGCCGCCGTCACGGCGTCCCCACCCCCGTCAACGACCTCCTGCGCGACGTGTCCTGGCGGATGGCCGGCGCGGGCGCGGAGCCGGGCAGCCTGTCCGCCACCGACCTGTTCAAGGAGCTGGAAGCATGACCATCACCCCCGTGGAGGCCGACGCTCTCGACGAGGTCCTCGACCTGGTCGCGACCGAGCAGGCCGAGCGCAGTCGTGGCACCACGATGCTCGGCGACGAGCGCGAGGGGGTCGCGGCCGAGCTCGACGACCTCGAGCCGGCGTGGGTCTCCACGGTGCGCGTCGCGCGCGAGGACGGCCGGGTCGTGGCGGCCTCGCTCGTCGAGTGGGACGAGCAGAACGCCCGAGCCTGGGTCTTCGGACCGTGGGTCGCCGGCGGCGACGACGCCTGGGCGCGCTGGGCGCGGCCGCTGGTCGAGGCCGCCCTCGCCCAGCTGCCGGACGGGATCGACCGGGTCGAGATGGCCGGCGACGTCACGAACGTCCGCATGGCCACGCTCGCCGACGAGCTCGGCTGGCCGGCGAGCGAGGTCAGCCACGTGTACGCCGCCTCGGCCGCCGCCGCCGCGGGCTGGCCCGACCCGGTGCTGACGATCCGGCCGGCCACCGCCGCCGACCGGGAGACCATCCGTCCGTTGCACGACCAGGAGTTCCCCGCGACGTACGCGGGGCTCGAACGGCTGCTGCCCGACGAGCCCGACGGCAAGTTCCACGTGCTCGTGGCCGAGGAGGGCTCGCGGTTCGTCGGGTACGCCGCCGGGAGGGTGCAGCCCGACGGCGACGGCTACCTCGACTACCTCGCCGTCCCCGACGCCGCCCGCGGCCTCGGCGCCGGTCGGGACCTGCTCGTCGCCATCGGCCGGTACCTCGTCGACGCCGCCCCTCACCACGACGTCAACCTCACCGTCCAGGACCACCGCACCCCCGCCCGTCGCCTCTACGAGTCCCTCGGCTTCGAGCTCCAGCTCTCGATCGTCGGCTACGTCCGCACCGCCGAAATCGGGATAGTCCAGTCCGATTCCGTGGTGTTCGGGACCTCCGAAGCACGGAACTGGACTGGACTATCCCGGATTCGTCAGGCGGCCACGGCCTCGGCGGCGGCGCCGTGGGCGCCGGCGTCCATGGGCTGGGGGCGGAGGAAGACGCCGCCGATGACGGCGGCCGCAGCGGCCATCACGGCGCCGGCGGCGAAGGCGACCTGGTAGCCGCCGGTCAGCGCCTCGGGCATCGAGGAGCCGGAGGCGACCAGCGAGCTGGTGCGGGACGAGGAGATCGCGACCAGGACGGCCAGGCCGAGCGCGCCGCCCATCATGAACGAGGTGTTGACCACGCCCGAGGCCAGGCCGGCCTCGTGGGGCTCGACGTCGCCCATCGCGGCCAGCAGCACCGGGTTGAAGGCGATGCCGGCACCGATGCCGAGCAGCACCATCGGGGGCAGCACGTGGACGACGTACGTGCCGTCGACCGGCGCGATCGCGAAGAGGGCCAGCGAAGCGGCCACGAGGGCCAGGCCCGCGACGAGCGGCGGGCGGACGCCGTACTTCATGACGAGCTTGTCGGAGACCCGCAGGGACATCACGGCCATCACGGCGCACGAGGGCAGGTACGCCAGTCCGACCTGGAGCGCGTCGTAGCCGAGCACGCCCTGCAGGTACAGCGCCGAGAGGAAGAAGCAGGCGAACATCGCACCGGCCCACAGCACGCCGACGATCTGCGAGACGACCACGTTGCGCAGCGTGAAGAGCCGCAACGGGACGAGCGGGTTCTCGACGCGGGCCTCGCGGATGACGAACGCGACCAGCAAGGCGACCGCGAGGGTGAGGATGGAGAGGGTGCGGGTGGAGGTCCAGCCGGCCTCGTTGCCACCGACCACGCCGTACACCGCCAGCATCAGCGCGACCGTGACCAGCGCGGCGCCGGTCACGTCCAGCGATCCGGAGCTCTCCGACGGCCGCTCGTCGGCGACGAGCCGGGTGACCAGGAACCAGACAGCGATACCGATCGGGACGTTGACGAGGAAGATCCAGTGCCAGTTCAGCAATCCGGTCAGCACGCCGCCCAGCAGCACACCGACGGCGCCGCCACCGGACATCACGAAGCCGAAGACACCCATCGCCTTCGCCCGCTCGCCGGGATCGGTGAACAGGCCCATGATCAGGGCCAGCGCAACCGCGGAGACGGCGGCGCCGCCGAGCCCCTGCACCGCCCGGCCGACGACCAGGAAGCCGGCGGTCGGGGCGAACGCGCAGGCCACCGACGCGACGGTGAACGCCGCCACGCCGCCGAGCAGGACCCGGCGGTTGCCGTAGAGGTCACCCAGCCGCCCGGACAGCAGCAGGAAGCCGCCGAACGTCAGCATGTAGGCGTTCACGACCCACGCCAGCGCCTCGGAGGAGAACGACAGGTCGGACTGGATCGACGGCAGGGCGACGTTCACGATGTTCGTGTCGAGCACGATCATCAGGTCGCCCAGGCACAGCGCGTACAGCGCCAGCCAGCGGGTGCGGCGGGTGGTGTCGGTGGCGTCCATCGAAGGCTCCTGGGTGTGGTGCGGGAGGTGGTCTCGTCACCACCACGAACGGCGTACGTCGGTTTCGACACTCAGTCGGCAACCTTTTGTCGTACGTCCTTCACGACCCGCGCCACCCCAGGAACTCATCGGTGGGGCGAGGTCAGCCTTGGTTCTGCTCCCCTGCGACGTTGACCATCCAGGCGACGCCGAACTTGTCGGTGAGCATGCCGAACTCGTCGCCCCACATCTGCTTCTCGAGCGGCAGCATCACCTGGCCCCCGTCGGCGAGCTTGGCCCAGTAGCCGCGTAGGTCGTCGTTGTCGTCGCCGCTCAGGCTGATCGTGATGTTGCCGCCGGGCGAGGCGTCCGGCATGCCCTCGGGGGTGTCGGACGCCATCAGCGTGAAGCCGTTGGGAGCTTCGAGCTGGGAGTGCATCACCCCGTCGCCGTCACCCCCGAAGTCGCCGAAGGTGTTGACGACCAGGTCTCCGCCGAAGACGTCTTGGTAGTAGGTCATCGCCTCGCGGGCGTTGTCCTTGAACTGCAGGTACGGGTTGAGTTTCGAGGCCATGCCGCCAACCTAGGCGTGCTCGCCGACATTGACGAGTCACGGTTGGATGAACCCATGACCCACGATCCTGCGACCCCCGTCGCGCGCATCGGCGCCGACGAGCTCACCCCGTCCGACCCCACGCCCGGCATGGCCCGCAGCCTTGCCATGCACGAGGCCGGCATGTGGACCGGCGTCGTCGACACCGAGCCCGGCTCGGTCTCGGGCTGGCACCACCACGGCGAGCACGAGACGACGCTGTACGTCGTGAGTGGGCGCATGCGCATCGAGTCCGGTCCCGACGGGGCCGAGGTCGTCGAGGGCGGTCCGGGCGACTTCCTGAGGGTGCCGGCCGGCGCGGTGCACCGCGAGTCCAACCCCGGCGGCGACACGGCCCGCGCGGTCGTCGTGCGCTGCGGCACCGGCGACCCGACGGTCAACGTCGAGGGGCCGGCCGGCTCCTGAGGACGGAGCCCTGAGGACCCGGGGTGGCGGAATCCCCGGTCAGCCGGGGATCCCGCCAGTTGTGACCCGAGCGGCGAGGGTGCCTGCCAGAGAACCCGCCCACTGGGGTCACAAGTCCGCGGTCAGCGGGACCGCGGAGGTCTCGGAGGTGTCGGGCCGCTCCGTCGAGCCGATCAGCAGCAGCACCATGAAGCCGGCCAGCACGTAGCCGCCGCCCTGCAGTGCGAGCACCTGGATGATGCCGAGCGACTCGCCCAGGAAACCCGCGGTCACCGCGCCGACGGCGAGCGACAGCGCCGACACCGCGAAGAGCAGCGCGAAGATCCGGCCTCGCTGCTCGTCGGTGCTGTGGTCCTGCAGGAGGGTCGTACGGGCGGCGATCAGCACCGCGCCGGGGAAGCCGACCAGCGCCATGCCCAGCACGGCCGGCCAGGCGGCGACGTACGCGACGGGGTAGACGAAGATCGCGAGGTCGATGAGGCCGAACACGACCGCGCCCCAGCCGAACAGCGCGCGCGAGGACCATCGGCGGCCGGCGGCCGCGGCGACGAAGCCGCCGAGGATCCCGCCGATCGCCTGCGCCGACGAGACCGTGCCGAGGGTGGCGGCGTTCCCCTCGAGGACGTCCTTGACGTACGGCGTGAACAAGGTGCCCATGATCCCCTCGCCGACCGCCGTGATCAGGCTGAAGGCGAGCAGCACCTTGAGCACGCGCGACCGGCGCATCGTGGAGGCACCCTCGCGCCACTCGACCGCCGCTCGGCGGACCGCCGCCGCCGCGCCGGTGGCAGCGTCCGCGTCGACCTCGCGCGGCGGCTTGGTCGGCGTCCGGATCAGCTGCACCAGCAGCGCCGCCAGCAGGAACGAGGCCGTGTCGACGACGACGACCGCACCGAGGCCACCGGTGGCCGCGACGACCCCACCCACCGCGCCGCCGACGAGCCGGGCGACGTTGCCGACCTGCCCGTTGAGGGCGTTGGCGGTCATGCGGCCCTCGCCGGGCACGATCAGCGGCAACATCGCCGAGTCGGCGGTGGCCACGAACACGTCGAGGACCGCGTTGGCGGCGAGCACGACGTAGACGATCCAGACGTCGTCGGCGCCGTGCACCAGCAACAGCGGGGTGAGGCCGACGGCCATCAGCAGGTTGCCGACCACCATCGTGCGGGCTCGTGACCAGCGGTCGACGAACACGCCGGCGACCAGACCGGTGACGACCTGCGGCACGAAGGCCGCCATCAGCGCGACCGCGGACGCGAGCGTCGAGCCGGTCACGTCGTAGACGGTGTAGACGAGCCCGACGGAGAGCATCCAGTCGCCCGTCATGGTGACCAGGCCCGCCGCGAGCAGCAGCCGCAGGTCGCGATGGGTGCGCAGCAGCCCGCGCGTCGTCGTCGGATCCGAGGATGGTGCCGTCACAAGAGGCACCATAGTGACATCATGGAGATGTCGCAATGGTGTCGCGAGTGACCGTGGGCGACGTCATCACCAAGGGTGAGGAGGGAGAGGGGATCACCGACCCAACAACCGCAGAATTTCCCGTGATGTGCCGCACATGCCGGAGGATTCTCCGACCATGTCCGCGCCTCTTCCAGATCCGTTCGGCCACGGTGTTGGGTAGGCAGCGGCGCGCCCCCTCTCTCGGGGACTCCTGCGCGCCGTTTTCGGGAAAGGGAGCACCCTCGTGCCACACATCCACTCACCCCGCGGCCGGCGAGCGCTGATCCTCGCTGCGTCCGCGACCCTCGCGCTGACAGCCGTCGCGACCACCGTCGCCTACCGCCGACGCGAAGCCGGGCGGCGGGTTCCACCCGCGGACCGCCGACACGGCACCCCAGGGTCAGGACGACAACGTCCAGACCGACCTGATGAAGAAGCAGGACGCGATGCGGCAGGTCGCGCTGCAGCAACGCGTGAAGGGCAAGAAGTCCGCCCAGGGCAGCGTCGTCAAGCTGGCTCCGGGACAGGCCGTCCAGCTCGACCGCGAGGGCACCGACAAGATCTTCGTCGTGCTTGTCGAGTTCGGCGACAAGGAGTACCCGAACCCGATCTTCCAGGGTCCTCCCCCGGACGGGTCCACGACCGACATCACCGGCCCGCTGCACAACCAGATCCCCGAGCCGAACCGCGCGGTCGACAACTCCACGCTGTGGCAGTCCGACTACAACCGGACGCACTACGAAGACATGTACTTCAGCCGGATGGCGGCCTACTACGAGACGCAGTCGAGCGGCCGGTACTCCGTGGAGGGCACCGTCACCGACTGGGTGAAGGTCCCCTTCAACGAGGCTCTGTACGGGCGCAACTACTGCGGCAGCATCGTCTGCCCGACCAGCAAGGCGCTCGTGCGTGACGCACTTGCCGTCTGGGTGGACGACCAGCTGGAGTCCGGTCAGACGATGACCCAGGTCCAGGACTACCTCAAGACCTTCGACCAGCAGGACCGCTACGACGTCGACGGTGACCTGAACTTCGACGAGCCCGACGGGATCATCGACCACTTCCAGATCGTGCACGCGGGCGGCGACGAGGCGGCCGGCGACCCGAACCAGGGCACGGACGCCATCTGGAGCCACCGGTCTGGTGCGAACCTCCAATTGGGCGGTCCGCTCGGGGTCGGCGTGAACGTCGGCTCCAACGGCGGTCTTGCCTCCAGCGCCGATGTCCCGAACAACCCGACCGGCATCTGGGTCTACGACTACACGATGCAGCCCGAGAACGGCGGCCTGGGTGTGTTTAGCCACGAGTTCGGCCACGACCTCGGCCTGCCCGACCTCTACGACACCTCGGGCAACACCGGCGGCGCCGAGAACAACACGGCGTTCTGGACCCTGATGTCCTCCGGCGCCAACATCGGCGACGGCGGCCCCGACGGCATCGGCGACGCGCCGACCGACATGGGTGCCTGGGAGCGGCTCCAGCTCGGCTGGCTCGAGGCCCAGGGCGACCAGGGCCCCTTCTACACCGTCACCCAGCCCGGTGAGCACAAGGCGGTCCAGCTCGGCCCGAACACGCCGAACACCAAGAAGCCGTCGGCGCTGATCTCGCTGCTGCCCGACAAGGACCAGCTCGTCGACATCGGTGCGCCGTACGCCGGCAGCTGGATGTTCTGGAGCGGCCAGGGCAACAACCTCGAGAACACCATGACGCACACCGTCACCGCAGCCGCGGCGACGCCGCTGACGGCCAAGGTGCGCTACGCGATCGAGAAGGACTGGGACTACGCGTACCTCGAGGCCACGTCCAACGGCACCGACTGGGCGCCCGTCCACACCAACCTGTCGACGGCCACCAACCCGAACCAGCAGAACGACGGTGAGGGCATCACCGGCTCGTCGGCCGGCGCCTGGGTCGACCTGAGTGCCACCGTCCCGGCCGGCACGACCGCCATCCGGTTCCGCTACTGGACCGACGTGGCGGCCGTGGAGTCGGGCATCCGCATCGACAACGTCGCCGTGAACGGCACGGTCATCGGCACGGCCGAGACCGCGGACGAGGGCTGGGAGTTCGACGGCTTCAACCGCCAGCAGCAGCAGGCGATCGTGAAGCGGTTCAACGCCTACATCGCCGAGAACCGTCAGTACGACGGGTACGACGCGTCGCTCAAGACGGCGTACAACTTCGGGTTCGTCGGCACGGCGAAGGACAACTGGGTGGAGACCCACCCGTACATGCCCGGCCTGCTCATCACCTACTGGGACGACAGCTACGAGGACAACAACGTCGGGGAGCACCCCGGGCACGGTCTGATCCTGCCCGTGGACGCCCACCCGGAGTTCTCGCACTGGCCCGACGGCACGCTGATGCGCAACCGGATCCTGTCCTACGACTCGACGTTCGGCCTCGCGCCGACGGCGGCGCTGACCCTGCACCTGAGCAGGTTCGACGCCCAGGGCAAGTTCGCGGAGACCATGACGGGCACCGTCCCGTCCCGCGCGGCCGTCCGTACGTTCGACGACCGCAACACCTACTGGTTCGCCTCCGACGGTCACACCAGCGGCGGCACCCACCCGGGTCGCTACCAGCCCGGCTGGTACAGCGTCGACGTCCCGAAGACCGGCACGACGATCAGGGTCGTCAGCCAGGCCAAGCACGGCAACCAGCTCAACCTCCAGGTGAACTGACCTGACGGTTCGCTGAAACCCCATCGCGAGGGCCCCGGGAGAGCTTCCCGGGGCCCTCGTGCGTCCGGCTGACTCCTCCGTCGCCGCAAGGGGTGAGTGAGCCCACCCCTGCTGGGCTAGATTGTCCCCATGTCCGACGGGGAGGTCGCGCAGCCGGTCCGGGTTGCCCTCATGAACGACTACGAGGTCGTCGTCGCGGGTCTGCAGAAGATGCTCGCGCCGTACGCCGACCGGGTCCGCATCGTCGAGCTCGACAGCCTGCTGCCGGTGCACAGCCACGTCGACGTGCTGCTCTACGACGCCTTCGGCCGCGAACGCGTCACCGGCCCGGTCGAGCAGGTCATCGCCGACACCGACGCCAAGGTCATCATCTACACCTGGCACTTGGACCCCGTGCTCGTGCGGGAGGCCCTCGACAAGGGTGCCGTGGGCTGCCTGTCCAAGACGGTCGACGCACTCGACCTGGTGTCCGCCATCGAGAAGGTGCACGGCGGCTCGGTCGTGGTCAGTGACACCGAGCCCGAGGTCGCTCGCGAGGCCGAGATCCGCGGCGGGGACTGGCCCGGCCGCGACCACGGGCTGAGCGCCCGCGAGTCCGAGGTGGTGTGCCTGATCGCGCAGGGGCTGTCCAACCAGGAGATCGCCGACCGCGCGTTCCTGTCCATCAACTCCGTGAAGACCTACATCCGTTCGGCCTACCGCAAGATCGGGGTCGAGCGGCGCACCCAGGCGGTGCTGTGGGCGACCCGCAACGGCCTCGTGCCGAACAAGTCGCGGCTCATCCTCGGCGACCCGTAGACGCTTTCCGCCTGCGGCGACCACGGAGAAACCACCCACGGGCCGGCAGCGGTGGCCGGCGCGGCGACAGGTAGCCGTCGGGGTGGGGACCCGGAGGGGTCGACGGAGGCAGGATGACCTCATGGCCACGTACTCGGTGAACAAGGCCGCCGTCGCCCACTGCAGGAAGCTGATCGAGGCCAAGCAGTACGTCCTCGACAGCGACTGGGGGGACGTGCAGCCGACCGCGGACGCGCAGAACGCCTACCTCGACAAGCACTCCTGGGACGACTACTCCGCGTGGCACCTCGGTCTGACCGAGGGTGCCAACGACGAGACCAAGGCCCGCTACGCCTTCGTCTACGGTGACCTGCGCCGGGTGCACCGGACCGGCCTGATCGCGTGTGTCTACCGGGCGAGCGAGTGGCGGCACAAGGACGTCGAGCTGGCCGCGCACGACCTGTTGCAGCTGCTCGACAAGACCAGCGGCTAGCGCGGGGCAGGCCCCTCGACCTCGACCCGGCGTGGCAGCTCCCGCACGGAGTCCGAGAGCAGCGTGAGCAGGCAGATGCCGAAGTACAGGATGCCCGAGACGATCAGCACGTCCCGGTAGCCGAACGCGGCGGCGAGGGGACCGAACGCGAGCTGACCCACGGGAATCGCCACGAACGAGCCGAGCGCGTCGTAGGAGTAGGCCCGGGACAGCATCTGCTCGTCGATGTTCTCCTGCATGGCGAGGTTCCAGCCGATCGAGAACACCTCGGTCCCGGCGCCGGCCACGAACATGGCGACGATCATGAAGAGCAGCTCGGGGCGCACGCCGAGCATCAGGATCGGCAGGCCGAGGGCCGAGATCCCCAGCATCCCGAGGAGCAGTGGGCGCTGGAGCGGGACGCGCAGCATCACGATCGTCATCAGGATCAGGCCCGCCGACTCCGCCGAGAGCACCAGCCCCCAGCCCTGCTCGCCGAACGTCTCCAGCGCCACCGTCGGGCCGAGGATGAAGATCGCCCCTGAGTGGATGGCGTTGAGGAAGCAGAAGGCGATGACGACGACCCACAGCCAGGTGGTCTGCCAGAAGTAGGTCCAGCCCTCGCGCAGCTCGGCGATCGCGCTGGGGCTGTCCTCGGTCCTGGCCGGTCGGGGCGGGATCCGCACCGGGAGCAGGAGCAGCGCTGCAAGGATCCAGGTGAGGGCGTCGGCCATCAGGGCCCAGCCGGCTCCGGCGGTGACCACGAGCAGGGCGCCGGCCGTCGGGCCCAGGACGTTCAGGCTGCCCCTCAGCAGGGAGTTGAGGGCGTTGGCCTGCTGCAGCTGCTCGCGCGGGACCAGCGACGGCATGATGCTCGCCATCGCCGGGAAGGCGACGGCCGAGGACACACCCTGGACCGCCGTGAGCACCACCAGCATCCAGATCTCGGCGGTCCCGGTGATCACGAGCAGCGCGATCGCCCCCTGCAACGTGCCCGACACGACGTTGGAGACCTGCAGCACGACGGCTCGCGGGAAACGGTCGGCGATCACTCCGCCGCCGAGCAGGAAGATCACGACAGGGATGGTGTGCGCCGCCAGCACCACGCCCAGGGCGGAGGCCGAGTCAGTGATCTCGAGGACCGCGAAGGCCAGCGCGATGTTGGCCATCACGCCGCCGAAGGTGTTGACGAACCTGGACGCGAAGAACCAGCGGAAGTTGCGTTCCCGGAGAGGGGCGACCGAGTCCGTCCACTTCACGCTGGTCACCCGACCACGGTGGCGAGACGATGGTCAAACCAGTTCGATGAGTTCCACCCAGGCGAGGAGTCGAAGTTCCATGGCGACCGAGCAGAGGATCCTCGCGGAGTTCGACGAGACCCTGCGAAAGAGCCCCGCTACGGGCGGCTGGACGTACGTCGTGTGGCCGAGCTCGGCGGAGTTCTTCGGCACCCGCGGTCTGGTGAAGGTGCGCGGCACCGTCGACGGGCGACCGTTCGAGAGCTCGTTCATGGCCCTGGGCGACGGCACCCACAAGCTGCCCGTCAAGGCCGCGCTCCGCAAGGAGATCGGCAAGGCCGAGGGCGACACCGTGCACGTGGTGATCGCCGAGCGCCTCTAGTCCACGACTCCGTGCTGGAAGGCCCACGCCGTGGCACCGGAGCGACCGGCCACGCCGAGCTTGCGGTAGATCGCGCCGGTGTGGTGCATGACGGTCTTGGCCGTCATGCCGAGCAGGTCGGCGACCTCGCGGTTGGTGCGGCCGGACGCCAGGGACCTCAGCACGTCGCGCTCCCGGGGCGTGAGCTCCGGAGTGGCGGCGACCGGTTCGGGATCCGGAGGCCGGTGCCCGGCCAGCCGGCGGGCGAGTCCCTGGGCCCACCGGTTGGTCTCGGCCATGCCGCTGGCCGCAGCGTCGGCCGCCAGCTGTTGCCGGCGTCCCTCCGGGATCGACCCGTCGAGCATGGCGACGTCCCGCTGGTAGACGGGCAGCGCCTCGGGAGCGATGCACAAGGGCAGGAACGACTCGAGCGGACGGGCGCTCTCGCGCAGTCGAGCCGCGTCGTCGAGCTGGTCCAGGGCGACCGCCACGGAGAGCAGGAGGGCGACTCCCGCCAGCGTCGCCATCGGTTCCGTGCGCTGACGGTTGGCCCCGATCATCAGCAGCCGCCACAACCAGCCGGCCGCTGCCGGTGCATCGCCGCGGGCGATGCTCTCCTGGGCGAGAGACGCCAGCACTGTCATGCCGACGAAGGGCTGCTGGGTCTGCTCGCACTGCTCGAGCAGCTCCTCGAGCGTCGGCAGCGGAGGGTCCAGGCTCGGCCGCAGCTCTGCAGGGAGCGTCAGGAGGAGCTGGGCGGCGGACGTGACCGCGACCGGGTCGTCGTACGAGCGCCCGCGCTCGATCGAGGATGTCGCCAGGCGCACCGCCTGCTCCACGTCGCCGGTGCTGCGGGCCACCATGCTCACGTAGCACTCGAACCGGGACAACGCGCGCTGGTCGTCGAGACGCCCCGCGAGCTCGAGCCCCTCGTGAGCCGCCGACACGGCCGAGGCGAGGTCCAGGGTGATGCGCAGCGAGCGGATCGTCGTCTCCAGCAGCGCCAGGAGGACCGGGCCGTCACCGGACTCGCGGGCCAGAGCCGTCGCCTCCGCGAGCCGGTGGGCGGTCCACACCCCGAGCCGCTGCATGTCTGCCGACTCGCCGTCCGGGAAGTTGTCGGTGGACCACATCAGCGCCTGGGCGCGCAGCCGGTCGGGGACGTCTTCTCCTCGGCCCAGCAGGTCGGCGATCCGGTCCTGCAGCGAGGCGACGGCTCCGGGCGCCTCCTGGAGCTCCGGGGCCAGGGCGATGGCGGACGCGAGCGCGTCGTCGAACCGGCCGTGGTCCAGCTCGTGGTCCAGGGCCGCGGAGATGTCGGGCCAGGCCTGCCGCACGACCTCGCCGCCCGCGCGCGCCCGGTTGAGGAAGTACGTCGCGTGCCGATCGCGGGTGGCCTCGTCGAAGGGGGACTCCGACAGGCGACGACGTGCGAAGCCGCGGACCATCTCGGGCACCACGAAGCGGGGCTCTCCGCGGCCGCCGGACTCGAGGTCGAGCAGGTGGGCGTCGACGAGCTCGAGCAACACGTCCGCGGGGTCGCCGGAGGTCGGGCCGAGGTCGACGACCGCGCCCACCGCGTCCAGCAGGAACGGGCCCTCGAACACCGAGAGCTGCACGAAGGTCCGTTGAGCCGCCTTGGACAACAGCTCGACGCTCCACTCGAGCGCGGCGTCGACGCCGCGGTGCGCGCCGAGGGTGCGGGCCATCGCCGACAGGGGGACCGCGTCGAGCCGGGCCGCCGCCAGCTCGAGGGTGGCCGGGAGGCCCCCGGCCTGTCGACAGACCCTGGCCACCTCGGCGCGGACCGGCGCATCGTCGAGGTCGATCTCCACTCCTCGGGCCGAGGCCAGGGCGGCGAAGAGCACCAGGGCGGGATGGGAGGCGGGATCGCCGTCGTCGGGCAGGGCCAGCGGCGCCAGGCGGACCACGCGTTCTCCTGCCACCCGGGTCGGCCGCAACGCCGTGCACAGGACGGTCGCGGCGGAGTAGCCGGTGGTCAGCTCCTCGACGACCGTCGCCAGGCCCTGGACACGGTCGACGTCCTCGAGGACGACGAGGACCGGCGCGCCGTCGTAGGCCTCCCACATCGCCTCGGGCAGCGACGTGCTCAGTCCTTCGCCCGGCAGACTCGCCAGCACGGCGTCGACCGTCGTCAGCGGGTCGTCGGCGCGGCGAAGCGGCACCACGACGATCTTGGTCACGATGTCACCCAGCCGGGCGACTGCGGCCGTCGCGACGGCGGACCGGCCGACGCCCGGGAGGCCGGTGAGGGTCACGATCCCGACCTCGTCGTCGGCCAGGGCGCGGAGCAGCCGACTCACGGCGGCGACCTCCCTGTCGCGGCCGACAAGCGTGTCGACGTCAACCACCCCCCGGATCATGGCCCGGACGCCATCTTGTCCTGCTCCCGGCGTCAAGGCGATCACCAGGCTTGCTGGTCCGGACCAGTAGGCGTGAGCGAGGATCGGGGCCGTGAAGCTCACGTGGGCGGTTCGGTGGGTCGGCGAGGGAGTCCCGGGCGTCTACCGGGCCGCGCGCGCCGCCGGGCTCGGGCGCCGGGACGCGCTCCGCGTGCTGGAGGCGTCGGCGTCCGCGTTGGCCATCGCCAAGCAGCGCCACCCGAAGCGGTGGCGGGCGGAGAACGCGACGCGGCACTTCGTGTGGCAGGCGTGGCTCGCCGCGACGTACGGGCGCGAGGTGGCCGAGGCGGTCGGTCGCGCGCACGAGAAGATCGCCACCGACGCCGCCGACAGCGCGATCGACCGGGAGAACAACCGGATCGGTCAGGAGCACGGCGTCGCGCACGCGGAGCGGATCCGCGCAGAGGCGATGCGGCCCGCCCAGTCGGCACTGGCCGACGAGGCGGGCCGCCTCTGGGACTCGGGTCAGTTGAGCCCCGGCACCTCGGACTCCACGCGCACCGACGCCTCCGGCGGGGGCACGTAGCCCGGGAGCGCCCGCCCGAAGCCCTTGGCCTTCTTCAGGCACCCGGTCGACAGGCCGACGTGCCGCAGCCCGGCGAGGTCGCCGGCCTGGTAGACGCCGTTGGCGGTGTTCACGGCCGAGGGGTACATCTGCTGGACCGGGTCGGTCGAGTGACCGATGCCGGCGGCGTGACCGAGCTCGTGGACGATGATCGACCCGCGTGCGTTGGGTCCGGCGAAGCCGGCGGGCGCGGCGAACGTGTTGTCCATGACCAGGCCGGAGCGGGTGATCTTCAGGGCCCGCTTGCCCTTGGCCGTGCGGGCGTAGACGGTCTTGAGCTGGCCACCGCGACCGATGGTGTTGCCGTAGAGGTTCCACTTGGTCTGGCTGGGGGCCGCCCAGGCGACCACCATGTTGGTGTTGCCGGGCCACTTGCGGCTGGAACCCGGGATGGCCTTGGTCTTGCCGGTGTAGACGAAGCGGATGCCGGTGGCGGCGCCGAGCTGTCGCATCGCGGTCTTCACCTCGGGCTTGACGCCGTCGGGGGCGTACTGGGCGTTGAGCCGCCAGTGCACCGGGGCGCAGGCGTTGTACTGGATCTTGTAGCCCGGCGCGATGCGGGTCCACGCGCCACTGTCGCCCTGCGGGGCGTAGGCCGGGTTGACCGTGAAGCCACGACCCTTGCTCGTGTTGCCCGCGGCCTTGCGGGTGGCCTGCACGACGACCCGCTGCTTGATCTTCTTGTGGTACCAGGTCGTCTTGGCCTTGAGGTGGAACCGGCCCTTGCCGTTGGTCTTGTCCTTGTCCACCTTCTGCCAGCCGGAGGGCAGCTTCTGCTGGAGGACGACGACCCGCTTCTTGACCTTCTTGCCCTTGATCTTGCCGTTCACGAAGGTGGGCGTGCCGTACACGGCGGGGGTGACGGGCCAGACGATCTTCTTGAACTTGGTCGGCACCCGGCGCGCGGCGAGGGCATCACCGGACTGGCCGGCCTGGTCGGACTGGTCGTCGGCCTGGGCCGTGGGGACGCTCGCCATCCCGGCCACCAGGGCCAGGAAGGTGACGACGGCCGCCACGAGGGCCGGGGTCTTGTGCATCGAGGGCACCATCACTTCTCTTTCGGTTCGGGACTTCACGTGCTCGGCAGTCAGGGGTGCCCGGGGCTACTACCCGCCAGGTCGCAGGGCGAAACCCGACGTCCGAGGACTGGCCGGGTCCGGTAGAAAGTCGGCACCGGAGTGTTGTCGGATCCGGGAGCGGCTGTTCGTGGAGTGGTTGAACCGATTCGACGAAGGAGAACGTCATGACGCAGTACCTGTTCAGCGTGCACCACGAGGTGGGCGAGGAGATGCCCACCGGAGACGACGTGCAGCGCATGTTCACCCAGGTCGACGCCTTCAACCAGAAGGTCACCGACGCCGGCATCTGGGTGTTCGGCGGCGGCCTCGAGCCGATCGAGACGACGACGACGGTCGACGCCTCCGGGTCCGAGCCGATCATCACCGACGGCCCCTACGCCGAGGCGAAGGAGTGGCTCGGTGGGTTCTGGGTCCTCGAGGCGCCCGACCTCGACGCCGCGCTGAAGCTGGCGATCGAGGCGTCGGCGGCGTGCGAGGGCCGGGTCGAGGTCCGGCCGTTCCAGTCCGAGTGACCACTGATCTCGAGATCGAGCGGATCTTCCGCGAGGAGCACGGCCGGGTCGTGGCCTCGCTGATCCGCCGGTTCGGCGACATCGACCTGGCCGAGGACGCGGCCGCGGAGGCACTGCTCGCCGCCGTCGAGCGGTGGCCCGCCGACGGCGTACCCCCCAACCCCGGCGGGTGGCTGACCACCACGGCCGTCCGCAAGGGCATCGACAAGATCCGCCGCGAGTCGCACCGCGACGCCAAGTACCGGCAGGCCGCCTTGATGGTCGACGACACCCCGCACCCGCCGACCGGTCCGGTCGAGGACGACCGGCTCCGGCTCATCTTCACCTGCTGCCACCCGGCCTTGGCACCTGAGGCGCGGGTGGCGCTGACCCTGCGCCTGCTCGGCGGGTTGACGGTGCCCGAGATCGCCTCGGCGTTCCTGGTGTCCGAGACCACCATGGGCCAGCGGATCACCCGGGCGAAGAAGAAGATCGCGGCGGCCAACATCCCCTACCGGGTGCCGGCCGCCGAGGACCTCCCCGGCCGGCTGACCGGCGTGCTCGCCGTGCTCTACCTGGTCTTCAACGAGGGGTACCTCGCCACGTCCGGTCCCGATCCCATGCGTGTCGACCTGACGGTCGAGGCGATCCGGCTGGGCCGGCTGCTGCGCTCGCTCCTGCCGACCGAGCCCGAGGTGGCCGGCCTGCTGGCGCTGATGCTGCTGACCGACGCGCGCCGCGCGGCCCGCTTCACGCACGGCGTCCTGGTGCCGCTCACCGAGCAGGACCGCGCGTCGTGGGATCCCGCCGAGATCGAGGAGGGGCTGGCCCTGGTCCGGGAGTGCCTGGCCGTGAACCGGCCCGGCGCCTACCAGATCCAGGCGGCCGTCAACGCCGTGCACACCTCCGCCCGGACCGCCGCCGACACCGACTGGTCCCAGATCGCGGCGTTGTACGGCCAGCTGCTCGCGATCACCCCCTCGCCCGTCGTCGCCCTCAACCGTGCCGTGGCGCTCTCCGAGCTCGACGGCCCCGCCGTCGGCCTCGCCGAGGTCGACCGCCTCGACCTCCCGACCTACCACCTCTGGCACTCCACCCGTGCCGAGCTCCTCCGTCGCCTCGACCGCCCCGACGCCGCCCGGGCCGCGTACGACGCCGCCCTCGCCCTCACCGACAACGCCGCCGAGCGCGCCTACCTCACCCGCCGCCGCGACGAGCTGTGAGGGCGGGGCGGGATACCCGGTCGACCGGGTATCGCGGACGTTCGGGGCCGTTGCAACCCACTCGAAGGGACAGGAACGACACCGAAGCTCGGGAACCCCTTGAACTCGCCGACAGTCGCTCGTACGATCGCGATATATCGTGAACGGTCGGCGAGGGGTCGACCGAGGCGGAACGTCACAGGGAGCGAGACCATGGGGACCGAGGACTTCGGCCGGCAGTTCAGCCGGCACATCGAGCAGCGCTGGGGACAGCACCGCAGCGGCTGGGCCGGCGACTGGAGCGGCAGCGAGGGTCCGCGCGGACGTCGCGGCCGCCCGGGACCGCCGCCGTGGGTGGCGGAGCTGTTCGGGCTGGCGCAGACGCAGCAGCAGCGCGGCCCGAAGGTACGCCGCGGCGACGTCCGCGCCGCGATCCTGGACATGCTCAAGGACGAGCCGATGAACGGCTACCAGCTGATCAGCCAGATCGCCGAGCGCAGCGGCGGGGCGTGGAAGCCCAGCCCCGGGTCGGTGTACCCGACCATCCAGCAGCTCGAGGACGAGGGCCTGGTCGAGGCCGACGACGAGCGCGGCCGCCGTACCCTCCGGCTCACCGAGGAGGGCCGCCGCTACGTCGAGGAGCGCGCCGTCGAGATGGCCGAGACGTGGGCGCCGTTCGGCGAGCAGCGCCAGTCGAACGGCGACGAGTACGCCAACCTCAAGCCCGAGATCGGCCAGGTGATGGCCGCGGTGTGGCAGATCGTCACCACCGGCACCGACCGGCAGCGACGCGACGCGATCAAGATCCTCATCGAGACCCGCCGTCAGCTGTACGGGCTGCTGGCCGACGGACCTGATGGTCCGGCCGACCCGATGGTCGAGGGCGAGGAGGACGAGTACGACGGTGCCGACGGGGGTGAGCGGTGATGGCCGAGTCGACCGGACACCAGCGTGAGCTGAGGATCGGTGACGCCGACCGCACCGCGGCGGCCGAGGAGCTGGCCGAGCACTACGCGCAGGGCCGGATCTCGCCGGAGGAGCACAGCGACCGGCTCGACCGGATCTGGGCGGCCAAGACCCGCGCCGACCTGGCACCGGTCTTCACCGACCTGCCCGGCAGCGCGTACCGCGCACCGACGGCGTACGCCTCCGCCGACCGGCCCGCGGTCGGCCAGGACCGGCCGGGTGGCGGCCGCTCGTACCCCACGCCGCCGTTCGGGCGACCCCCGTTCGGTCGTCCGCCGTACTCCGGCGGCCGCCAACCGAGAGCCTGGTTCGGTGCCCTCCCCGTGCTGGTCAAGGTGCTGCTCGCGGCCCTCCTGGTCGTGCTGGTGATCTCCCACCTGCCGCTGATCCTGGTCGGCCTCCTGGTCTGGGCGGTGCTGTCGCACCGAGGCCGCGCCTGGCGCCACGAACGCGCCCATCAGCGCCGTTGGTGAACCGCTCTCCGGTTCCACCCCAGAGGAGGTGGTCGGCCGCTCAGGCGTGAGTAGGGTCACTCGGTGGCCCCTACTCGGAGGTAGTGCCCATGAGTGAGTCCCGCCCGCCCGCGTCCCCGTCCCGCGGACTGTGGATCCTGATCGTCGTCCTGCTCGCCCCCGCGGTTCTCCTGCCGCTGTGGGTGCCTCTCTACAACCGGACCGACCCCGAGCTGAACGGCTGGCCGTTCTTCTACTGGTTCCAGATGGCGCTGATCCCTGTCGCCACCCTGCTCACGGTCATCGCGTTCGCGCTCTCGCGGATCGCCGACCGCAGGGACCGTGAGGCGCGCGGCCCCACACGGGACGGGGCTCGCGACAAGCAGGTGCCGGAGGACCCGCGGTGAACGCCGTCGCGGTCAGCGTCTTCGTCTTCCTGTTCCTCGTCGTCACCGTCCTCGGCTTCGCGGCTGCCCGCTGGCGCCGCGCCGAGAGGATGGACAACCTCGACGAGTGGGGGCTCGGCGGCCGGGGCTTCGGCACCTTCATCGCCTGGTTCCTGATCGGCGGGGACCTCTACACGGCGTACACCTTCATCGCGGTGCCCGCGACGTTGTACGCCGGCAGCGTGGTCGGGTTCTTCGCGGTGCCGTACACGATCGTGGTGTACCCGCTGATCTTCCTGTTCCTGCCGAAGCTCTGGTCGGTCTCCCACCGGCACGGGTACGTCACGCCGGCCGACTTCGTGCAGGGCCGCTACGACAGCAAGCCGCTCGCGTTGGCCATCGCCATCACCGGCATCCTCGCGACGATGCCGTACATCGCCCTGCAGCTCGTCGGCATCCAGGTCGTCCTCGACGTGATGGGCATGGGGCAGGACAGCGACAACTGGATCATCAAGGACCTGCCGCTGTTCGTGGCCTTCGTGATCCTCGCGGCCTACACCTACTCCAGCGGCCTCCGGGCCCCCGCCCTCATCGCCTTCGTCAAGGACACCCTGATCTACCTGGTGATCATCGTGGCGATCCTCTACCTGCCCTCGCAGGTCGGCGGCTGGGGCCACATCTTCGACGTCGCCAACGACTCCTTCACGACGTTCAACACTGACAACGCCGACGCCATCGCGGCCGGGGAGGTGGCCGGCAAGGGCATCATGCCGCCGGCGGCCGCCCAGTGGGCCTACGCGTCCCTGGCCCTCGGCTCGGCCCTGGCGCTGTTCATGTACCCGCACTCGGTCACCGCCGTGCTCTCGACTCGGAACCGCTCGGTGATCCGACGCAATGCGGCCCTGCTGCCGGCGTACTCCTTCCTGCTCGGCCTCCTCGCCCTGCTCGGCTTCGTCGCGATCGCGGCCGGCGTGACGGTCGGCGACCCGCCGAACCCACAGCTCGCGGTGCCGCAGCTGTTCGAGAACGAGTTCCCGCCGTGGTTCGCGGGTGTCGCGTTCGCGGCGATCGTGATCGGGGCGCTGGTACCCGCGGCGATCATGTCGATCGCGGCCGCCAACCTGTGGACCCGCAACATCTACAAGGCGTTCCTCAAGCGCGACGCGACGGACTCGGAGGAGGCACAGCAGAGCAAGTACGCCTCGCTCGTCGTGAAGTTCGGCGCGCTGGTGTTCGTGCTGGCGTTCTCGAAGCAGTACGCCATCAACCTGCAGCTGCTCGGTGGCGTGTGGATCCTGCAGACGCTGCCGGCGATCGTCATCGGCCTCTACACGCGGTGGTTCCACCGATGGGCGCTGCTCATCGGCTGGGCGGTCGGCATGGCCTACGGCACCTGGCTCGCCTACGGCGTCGCGCTGCCGGGCGACCCGGGCTCGCACTTCGGCGGCCCGTTGGTGCTGTTCCCCGGCTCCGAGACGACCAAGGTCTACATCGCCCTGCTCGCCATCATCGCCAACCTCGTCGTCTCCGTCGTGCTCACGTTCGTCTTCCGGGCGATGGGCGTCGACGAAGGTGTCGACCAGACCAAGGACGACGACTACTGGGCAGACGAGGGCGACCAGGGTGTCGAGCTCGAGCTCGACCCGCTGGCCGAGCCGCACCGCTAGCTCAGGAGAGGTCGAGACCTCGGTTCACCCACACGTCGGTGACCACCATGCCGACCTTCTCGTACAGGCCGAGCGCTCCGGTACGGGAGTCGGTGGAGAGCCCGGACCGAGGAGCGCCGTGCGCGCGACCCTGCTCGAACGCGTCGACGAGCAGCGCTTGGGCCAGGCCCCGGCCCCGCTGGTCCGCGCGGACCGCGAGCCGCTCGACGTACCCCTCGGTGAGCTCCCCGGTCGCCCCGTCCGCGGCCATCACCAGCATCGCGGTGCCGACGACGTCGCCAGCAGGATCGGTGACGACGCGCAGCATCCAGGGCTCGTGGCCGGGCCGGCGGACGGTCACGGCGAGGAAGTCCTCGAACGGCTCCCGCTCGCGCACCGACCACTCGAGGAAGGCGTCCTCGACGACGTTCCAGACCGCTTCGTGGTCGTCCGAGGTCGCCGCGCGGATGGCGTACCCCGGCGGCAGGTCGCGGTGGGGCACCGTGGCGCCCTCCGGGAGCTGGAGGACCCAGCTGGTCCAGCGCAGGTCGTAGCCGAGCTTCTCCAGCAGCCGGTCGCCGTCGGACCCCTGCGGGACGGGCCCGCGGATCTCGGTGTACCCGTGCTCGCGGGCCGCCCCCTCGAGCCAACGAGCGAGGGCGGTGCCGATGCCCCGGCGGCGGTAGGCGGGCAGCACGCCGGCCTCGCCGCGGCCGGCCCCGATCAGCTCGCCGAACGCGACGAGGGCGCTCCCGTCGTACACCCCCATCGTCATGGTGGCGAAGTCGAAGCTGGACCGCTGCCAGTCGGCCTCGAAGTCGGCGGTCTCGACGTCGACGCGGCCGATGTCGTGCTGCTGCTGGGCGGCGGCCACGGCGAAGACGGCGTCGAGGTCCTCGGCGGTGTACGGCGCGGCGGTCAGGCCGGCGGGGAGGTCCATGCGCGCATTGAAGCCCGCCGCTCGCAGCCGGCGCACCTGGATAAACAGCAACGGCCCGCCCGGGGTTGCCGGGCGGGCCGTCGCGTCAGGCGGCGGAGCTGGTACGGGTCAGGCGGACTGAATCGCGGAGATGTCGAAGTCCAGCTTGACCCGCTCGGAGACGAGCACGCCGCCGGTCTCGAGCGCGGCGTTCCAGGTGAGGTCCCAGTCCTTGCGGTTGATCGCGGTGCTGCCCTCGAAGCCGACGCGCAGGTTGCCGAAGGGGTCCTTGGCCGAGCCGGTCTGCTCGAAGTCGATCGTGACGGGCTTGGTGACGCCCTTGATGGTCAGGTCCCCGGTGATGACCCAGGTGGTCTCGCCTGAGTCACTGTGCTTCTCCACCTCGGTGGAGACGAAGGTGATCTCGGGGTTGTTCTCCACGTCGAAGAAGTCGGGGGAGACCAGGTGGCCGTTGCGGTCGGCGTTGCCGGTGTCGATGCTGCCGGCCTGGATGGTCACCGCGACCGTGGAGGCGGCGGGGTTCGCGGTGTCGATGTGCGCGTGGCCCGTGTAGTCCTGGAACTGGCCGCGGACCGTCGTGACCATCGCGTGGCGGGCGCTGAAGCCGAGGCGCGTGTGGCTCACGTCGAGGGTGTAGTCACCCGAGATGTCGGCAACGGCCTGGGTGGCCTGCTCGAAGTCGGTGGGGGTGGTGGTCTTGGTACGCGAGAACATGCTCATGTCGGTTGCTCATCTCCTGAGGTTTAGTCCAACTTTCAATCAATAGAACCGGACCGCGGTCCACTTTCTTCCCCGGATGTCCCGGGAATGTTGTGGTCTGGGTCACATGGGGTCGTTTGGTAGACAGACGCCATGCGTCGTCGCCGGGTCCTGCTCCAGCTGGCGGGGCTCTCCCTGGCCCTCACGGGCCTGACGGCGTGCACGGGGGACGACTCGAGTGCGCCACCGGAGAGCGGTGACATCTCCTCCCCCGACGGGGCGGCCCAGACCCTGGCCGACGCCCTCGCCTCGGGGGACTTCGGCGACGTCGGGTTCACGTCCGCCGACCCGGCGGCTGTGACCGAGGAGTACGCCACCGTCGTCGAGGGGCTCGAGGACCTGACGCCGACCGTCACCCTGGCCGACGTGTCCGAACCGTCCGGCGACCCGGCGACCGCCACCGCGACCTACGACTGGACCTGGCCGCTCGGCCCGGACGGCTGGCAGTACTCCTCGCAGGCGACGCTGACCGAGGCCGACGACGAGTGGCTGGCCGACTGGGACCCCGCGACCATCGAGCCCACGCTCGGCCCGAAGGTCACCATGGACCTCGTCGGGCTCGGCGCCAAGCGCGGCGACATCCTCGGCGCAGGCGGGCTGGCCCTCGTCACCAACCGGCCGGTCGTGCGCATCGGCATCGACCGCAGCCAGGTGGGCGCGGCCCAGGCGGGCGCCTCCGCCCGCGAGGTGGCGCGGCTCGTCGACATCGACGCGGCGGCGTACGCGAAGCAGGTCTCGGCCGCCGGACCGCTCGCCTTCGTCGAGGCGATCGTCTACCGCCAGGACGAGGTGCCGCGCGGGGTGCTGAGCGGCGTACGGAAGGTCAAGGGCGGCGCCGTCATCGCCGGCGAGCTGCCGCTGGCGCCGACCAAGGGCTTCGCGGCACCGATCCTCGGGTCCGTCGGCGAGGTCACGGCCGAGATGATCGAGGAGAACCCCGACGTCTACTCGATCGGCGACATCGCCGGCCTGTCCGGGCTCCAGGCGAGGTACGACGTGCAGCTGCGCGGCACGCCCGGCCAGGCCGTCAACGCCGTCGGCTCGGACGGCAAGACCCGCGAGCTGTTCCGCGACGACGCCGTCGACGGGCAGCCCCTCCGGCTGACCCTCGACGAGCGCCTGCAGATCGCCGCCGAGCAGGCCCTCGCGAACGTCGGCCCGGCCGCGGCGCTCGTGGCGATCAGGCCCTCGACCGGCGAGATCCTGGCCGCCGGCAACGGCCCCGGGACCGGTGGCCAGAACATCGCGACCTACGGGCAGTACGCGCCGGGCTCGACGTTCAAGTCCGTCTCCTCGCTCGCGCTGCTGCGGGCCGGGGACACCCCGAACACCGTGGTGCCCTGCACGAGCTCGGTCGTGGTCGACGGCAAGCGGTTCGAGAACTACGACGACTACCCGGCCTCCGGCCTCGGCAACATCCCGCTGCGCACGGCGGTCGCCAACTCCTGCAACACCGCCTTCATCTCCCAGCGCGGCAAGCTCGGCCAGGACTCGTTGGTCGACGCCGCCGCGTCGCTGGGGATGGGGGTGGACCACGACCTCGGCTTCCCGGCGTACTTCGGCAACGTCGTGCCGCCGGCCGGCGAGACCGAGAAGGCGGCCGACCTGATCGGCCAGGGCAAGATCCTCGCCTCACCGATGGTGATGGCCACGGTGATCGCGTCCATCCAGTCCGGCTCGCTGGTGGTGCCCTCGCTCGTCACGAGCGTCACGTCCGCGGCGCCTGAGGGTGTGACCGGCCCGACGGCCGCCGAGGCCGCCGCCCTCAAGGGGATGCTGCGTGGCGTGGTCACCGGCGGCAGCGGCTCGTTCCTGCTCGACGTCCCCGGCCCGCCCGTGATCGCCAAGACGGGTACGGCCGAGTTCGACAAGGACGGTCGGCTCCTCACGCACGCCTGGATGATCGCCGCCCAGGGCGACCTCGCCGTCGCCGTCTTCGTCGACGAGGGCTCGAGTGGCTCCGGTACCGCCGGCCCGATCCTGGAGCAGTTCCTCAGGGCCGCCTAGCCCCGAGCTTCGTCCGCGTTTCTGCCCCTTTGTGACGGTTGCAACGACGCCGAACGTCCGGGATACCCGGTCGACCGGGTATCACGACCCCTCAGTGGTGATCGCGGGGCTCGATGGAACGGGCGACGTCCTCGGGCATGGCTTCGTAGTGGGCGAAGGTCCGGGTGAAGGAGCCGGCGCCGTGGGTGGAGGAGCGGAGGTCGACGGCGTACCGGACCAGCTCGGTCTGGGGTACCTCGGCCAAGATGGCGGTGCGGTCGTCGCCGACCTTGTCGGTGCCGAGGAGCCGGCCCCGGCGTGACGAGAGGTCGCTCATGATCGTGCCGACCAGGTCGTCGGGGACGATCACCGAGACCGTGTCCAGCGGCTCGAGCATGGTCACGGAGCCGTCGCCCGCGGCCTCGCGCAGCGCCAGCCCGCCGGCCATCTGGAAGGCCATGTCGGAGGAGTCGACGCTGTGGGACTTGCCGTCGGTCAGCGTCACCCGCAGGTCGACGACGGGGTAGCCGTTGCGGACGCCCCGCTCCATCTGGGCGCGGACGCCCTTCTCGACCGACGGGATGAAGTTGCGCGGGACCGACCCCCCGACGACCTTGTCGACGAACTCGAACCCGCCGCCCTCCGGGAGCGGCTCGACCTCGATGTCGCAGACGGCGTACTGCCCGTGGCCGCCGGACTGCTTGACGTGCCGGCCGTGCCCCTTGGCGGTGCCGCTGAACGTCTCCCGCAGCGACACCACGAACGGCACCTGGTCGACGTGCACGGAGTACCGCTCGGCGAGACGTTCCATGATCACGTCGGCATGCGCCTCGCCCATGCTCCAGATCACCAGCTGGTGGGTCTCGCCGTTGTTCTCCACCCGGACGCTCGGGTCCTCGGCGGCGAGCCGGTTGAGGGCCTGCGACAGCTTGTCCTCGTCGGCCTTGCTCGAGGCCACGATCGCGATCGGCAGCAGCGGCTCGGGCATCGACCACGGCCGCAGCACGCGCGGGTCGTCGGCCGCAGAGAGGGTGTCACCGGTCTCGGCGCGCGACAGCCGGCCGATGGCGCAGAGATCGCCGGCCACCACGGCCTCGGTGGGCACCAACGTCCGGCCGAAGGCGTACGACAGGGTGCCGACCTTCTCGTCCTCGTCGTGGTCGGCGTGCCCGAGCTCGGCGCCGAAGAAGGACGTGAAGTGGCCGGACACGTGCACCGCCTGCTCGGCGGTGAGGGTGCCCGAGAAGACGCGGACGAGGCTCAGCCTGCCGACGTACGGGTCGCTGGTGGTCTTGACGATCTCGGCCACGAGCGGCGCCTCGGGGTCGCACTCGATCGCCTCGGCCGCCGCGCCTGCGGGGGTGAAGACGTCGGGTGAGGGGTGCTCCTGTGGCGACGGGAAGCCGGTCACCGCCAGGTCGAGCAGCTCGGCGCAGCCGACGCCGGTCTGCGAGCACACCGGGACCACCGGGAAGAAGGTGGCGCGGGCGACGGCCTTCTCGAGGTCCTCCGTCAGCACCGCCGACGAGATCTCCTCTCCGCCCAGGTAGCGGTCCATCAGCGTCTCGTCCTCGGACTCCTCGATGACGCCCTCGATCAGCGAGCCGCGCAGGTCCTCGTACGAGCCGTCGCCCGCCTCGAGCAGGCCCGTCAGCGACGTGACCTCACCGTCGGCGCGTTCGGGCACGTAGAGCGGCATCACCTTGTCGCCGAACGCCGCCTGCGCCTGGGCCAGGACGCCGTCGTAGTCGGCGCGTGCCTGGTCGAGCTTGGTGATCACGACCGCCCGCGGCATGCCGACGTCGGCGCACTCGCGCCACAGGGCGAGGGTCCCGGCGTCCACGCCGTCGTTGGCCGCGATCACGAACAGCGCGCAGTCGGCGGCCCGCAGGCCGGCGCGGACGTCGCCCACGAAGTCGGCGTACCCGGGGGTGTCGACGAGGTTGACCTTGGTCTGGCGGTGCACCACGGGCGCGACGGCGAGGGAGACGGAGCGGCCGTGCGTGCTCTCGGCCTCGTCGAAGTCGCAGACGGTGGTGCCGTCGCGGACGGTCCCGGCCCGGGGGATGGCCCCCGCAGAGGCGAGCAGCGTCTCCACCAAGGTCGTCTTGCCGGAGCCTCCTGGCCCGACGAGGACCACGTTGCGGATCCGGTCAGGGCTGCTCGCCCCCAGATCCTGTCCGGCTGGTCTACGTGCGCTTCCCTTGTCGGCCACGGCGAACACCTCTCGATCAAGTCCTGGGTCCGAGGCAACTCCTCTTCCCGCGGGTGCGCAAGGGGGCCGAGCAATTGGGCGAGCCCCCCACCGCATGGGGTCGGTGAGGGGCTCGTCGGTCCCGAGAGCTAGGTCCTTGCGGGCTCCTCGGGGGTCCGCTGGAGAAGGTTCGCAGTCCCACGAATGGCGGGGGGATGTTTCGCGGATGTTGCGGTCAGTGACAGGCTTTCTTGCATGTCCGGTCTAGAACTTCTCATCCCCGAGCACCACCGGCTCTTCATCGGCGGCTCCTGGCGCGAGGCCGCCAGCGGCGCCACCTTCTCCGTACGCGACCCCGCCGACGGTTCCGTCATCGCCGAGGTCGCCGACGGGGACGTCAACGACGCCGTCGACGCGCTCGACGCGGCCGCCGAGGTCCAGCAGGAGTGGGGGACGACGGCTCCGCGCGAGCGCGGCGAGATCCTGCGCCGCGCGTTCGAGCTGATCACCGAGCGGGCCGACGACTTCGCCGAGCTGATGAGCCTCGAGATGGGCAAGACCGTCAAGGAGGCGAAGGGGGAGGTCACCTACGGTGCGGAGTTCTTCCGGTGGTTCTCCGAGGAGGCCGTGCGCATCCACGGCCGCTGGATGCAGGCGCCGGCGGGAGGCAGCCGGCTGCTGACGATCCGCAAACCGGTCGGTCCCTGCCTGTTCATCACCCCGTGGAACTTCCCGCTCGCCATGGGCACCCGCAAGATCGGGCCCGCGATCGCGGCCGGCTGCACGATGGTCGTCAAGCCCGCCGAGCTGACGCCGCTGACGATGCTCGCGCTGGCCGCCACGCTCGAGGAGGTCGGCCTCCCGGCCGGCGTCCTCAACATCGTCACCACCAGCGACTCCAAGTCGCTGAGCAAGGCCTTGATGGCCGACGACCGGCTGCGCAAGGTGAGCTTCACCGGGTCCACGGCGGTGGGCAAGGTGATCCTCCGGCAGTCGGCCGACGAGCTTCAGCGGGTCTCGATGGAGCTGGGCGGCAACGCGCCGTTCATCGTCTTCGAGGACGCCGACGTCGACGCGGCCGTGGACGGCGCGATGATCGCGAAGATGCGCAACATGGGCGAGGCCTGCACCGCCGCCAACCGGTT
Organism: uncultured Actinomycetota bacterium; assembly: GCA_963708915.1. Classification (GTDB taxonomy): domain Bacteria; phylum Actinomycetota; class Actinomycetes; order Propionibacteriales; family Nocardioidaceae; genus Nocardioides. The sequence goes on along the minus strand of CAVPUJ010000001.1, from coordinate 1,484,634 downwards.
CCTGGTGCACGAGTCGGTCGCCGACGAGTTCGCCGAGAAGCTCGGGACGAGGATGGGTGCCCTCGTGGTCGGCCGCGGCCAGGACGAGGGCGTCGACGTCGGTCCGCTCATCGACCAGAACGCCGTCGACTCGGTGAGCCAGCTCGTCACCGACGCGGTCCACGACGGCGCCCGGCTCGTCGTCGGCGGCAAGCCGCTCGACGGGCAGCAACACTCCCTGGGCACCTTCTACCCGCCCACCGTGCTGGTCGACGTACCCGCCGAGTCCGAGATCGTGCGGCAGGAGATCTTCGGGCCGGTGGCCCCGATCACCACCTTCGCCGACGAGGACGAGGCGATCGACCGCGCCAACGACACCGAGTACGGGCTGGCGTCCTACGTCTACACCCGCGACCTCGCCCGGACCATCCGGGTCGCCGAGCGGCTGCAGTTCGGGATGGTCGGCATCAACTCCGGGCTGATCTCCAACGCGGCGGCGCCGTTCGGCGGGGTGAAGGCGAGCGGGTTCGGTCGCGAGGGCAGCTTCGAGGGGATCGACGAGTACCTCGACACGACGTACGTCGCCCTGCCCGCAGGCTGATCCGCGTCGGGTGGAGATCTTCGGCGACACGGCGACCGTCTACCGCGACTTCGCCGCGGAGGCCTACGGCTCGGAGTGCTTCCGCGAGTGGGCGCTGGGCGTGGCCGGCGACCCCGACGTGCTCGCCTGGCTGCAGACGTTGCCCGAGCGCAAGCGCCAGGCCAACCTCGTCTTCGCGGCAGCGAGGTGGCACGGCGTACCCGCGCCGGGACCGTACGCCGCGTCTGCGCGACGCCCTGCTCGGCGACGGTGCCGATGGGGGACCGATCCGCGCGACCATCCTGGAACGGGCAACCCAGACCAACGAGGTCGGCCGACTGGCGACGCTGTACCCGGCCTTCGCCGGCCTGGGCACCCGGCCCCTCGCGCTCCTCGAGGTCGGCGCGAGCGCGGGGTTGTGCCTGTACCCCGACCGGTACCTCATCCGCTGGACGTTCCCCCACGGCGCAACGCAGGAGACCGACCCGGTCGGTCCCCTCCTCGAGTGCGCGACGACGGGCGAGCTGCCGGGATGGGCCCTGGCGCCGGTCGTGTGGCGAGCAGGGGTCGACCTCTCGCCCGTCGACGTCGCCGACGACGAGGCCGTGCGGTGGCTGGAGACGATGGTGTGGCCGGAGCAGGACGAGCGGCGCGAGCGCCTGCGCCGGGCCGTCGGGATCGCCCGCGCCGACCCGCCCTACCTGGTCCGGGGCGACCTGCTGGAGTCCCTGCCCGCCCTGGTCGAGCAGGCGCCACCGGACGCGACGCTCGTGGTCTTCCACTCCGCCGTGATCGCCTACCTCACGCACGCCGACCGCGAGCGCTTCGCGGCGATGATGACGGACCTGGTGGCCGACGGCCGCTGTCACTGGGTCAGCAACGAGGGGCCGCGGGTGCTGCCGGACCTCGTACCGCCCGGGGTCGACGTCCCGTTCGGCCGGTTCGTGCTGGCCGTCGACGGCCGGCCGGTCGCGCTGACCCACGGCCACGGTGCCGAGCTCGACTGGCTCTGACCTCAGTGCTCGGGCAGCGCGGCCAGCACCTCGGTGTCACTCGTGGTTCGTCAACGTCGTGGAGGACCCGGCGCCCGAGCTGGCTGCGAGCGCGATCGTCGCCTTCAACCGGCTGACCTACGACCGCATGCGGGCGCACGTGTCCTCCCGAGAAGTCCCGGTGGTTCGGATGACCCAGCCGGTGAGCCTGTCCTTCGCCGACAACCTCCGGGTGCCGATCGCCGAGGTGCCCCGGCGCGCGGTCGCGGTGTCCCGCCGCATGCGAGCGCTGCCTGCCCGGCTCGCGGCGGCCTGCGCCGACCTGGACATCGAGTTCGACTGGGTGGGGGGCGACGGGCGCGACTCCGACGACGCGCGCCGTGAGATGTACGCCGCCGACATCGTGATCGGCATGGGTCGTTCGGCGCTCGAGGGCATGGCCGCCGGGCGGGCGGTGCTGGTCGCCGACGAGTCCGTGGTGGCCGGCTGGGTCGACGAGCAGTCCTATCCCGACCTGGAGGACGACGGCTTCACGGGCTGGGGCTCGCCCCGGCCACAGAACGTCGCCGACCTGCTCGCGGGCTATGAGCAGGAGCTCGGCGCGACGGCGCGCCGCCTGATGGCGCGTCACCACTCGGGCCAGCTGCACGCCGCCGCCCTGGTGGAGCTCTACACCTCGGTCGCGGACCAGCGAGCGGAGTCCTGGGACCCCCGGACGTTGGCCCGCCTGGTCGACGATCGGCACGCGCTCGAGGAGCGTGCCGTCCGGGCCGAGTGGGCCACGGCGCAGCGCGACCGGGAGACCGCCATCGAGGTCGCCGCGCTGCGCGCCGAGCTCGTCGAGACCGGCCGAGGCTTCGAGCAGGCCCTGGCCGAGATCGCGCAGCTCCGGGAGGAGGCGAGGACGATCCGCGCCCAGAGGGACAAGCTCAGGCGACAACGAGACAGGCTCCGACGCCGGCCTGCCGGGGCGCCCCGTCCGCGACCGCTGCTCGAGCGGGCGCGCTCAGTGGTCCGTCGGCTCCTGAAGTGAGGCCAGCACCTCGGCGTTGTGGCGGTGCCCGACGGCTTCGTACCCGACCACGGTCACCCAGGGAGCCAGGGCGAGCACCAGCAGGGTCACGGTGACGGAGACGCCGGCGGTCGACAGGGCCACGGAGACCGCGACGACGACGGCCGTCAGCGCGATCAGCAGCAGGTGGAACGGGTCGATGCTTCGCGTGAGGGTGGCGTACAGCAGGTAGAGCCCCAGCAGGTAGATGGAGACCGGGACCGCCACGGTCAGGAGGGTGCCGGTCGCCGAGAGCTCCGAGTGGTGCTCGAGGAAGTACGCCGCGGCGTGCAGGCCCGCGCCCACGCCGACGATGGCGCCGAACAGCGGGATGTGGCCGTAGCCCCAGCCGAAGGACCGCGAGCGGTAGGCGTGGAGGAGGTCGCCACAGGGGATGACGAAGTAGGTCCACCACAGCCCGAACGTCATGGCCACGCCGGCGACGCCGAGCGCGGCCACCTCCGTCGTCCAGCCGGACACGTCGATGAGCGCCCCGAGGGCGGCCGTGGTGCCGAGCAGGCCCTCGCCGAGGGCGATGATCACCATCAGGCCGTAGCGCTCGGCGATGTGGTGCGCGTGCCAGGGGGTGCCGCCGCGGACGTGCTCGGCGACGAACGGGCCGACCAGCTCGACCAGGACGAGGACCACGATCCAGGCGAACATCACGCCCACGCTCGTGTCGGCGAACGCGAGGATGATCCAGCCGACCTGAGAGACGGTGAGGGTGATGATGAAGATCTTGCAGACCTCGCGCCGGTCCGGGTCCTGCCGGGCCGCCCGCATCCACTGGGCGATCATCGGCACCCGCATGATCACGTAGCCCAGCACCATCACGCCGTTGTCGACGTGCTCGCCGTGCTCGAGCGAGGCGAACATCCGCGGCAGGCCGAGCGCCAGCACGATGACGCCCACCATCTGCACCATCGTGGTCAGGCGGTACACCCAGTCGTCGGTGTCGTACGCCGAGGCGAACCACGCGAAGTTGATCCACGCCCACGACACCGCGAACGTCGCGAAGCAGAACCCGACGATCCCCGCGCCCACGTGCCCGGCGGCGAGGAGGTGGGCCAGCTCGTCGGCGGCGGTGCCGAACGCGATCACGAACGCCAGGTCGAACAGCAGCTCCAGGGGCGTCGCCGTGCGGCCACGCTCGTGCGGGTCCCGCCCCGACATCGTGACAGCGGTGTGCCGGACCGTGCTCTCGCTCACGCGAGCGATCGTAAGGTGTGCTTCAGCTCCCGAGCGCGGTGGCCAGGTCGTTGCGCGAGCGGATGCCGAGCTTGCGGTAGACGTGCGAGAGGTGCCACTCGACGGCCTTGACCGAGACGCCGAGCAGGTCGGCGATCTCGCGGTTGCGCATGCCGTCGCGGGCGAGCACGGCGACACGGCGCTGGGTCTGGGTCAGGGTGTCGGCGGCCTCGGCCTCGCCGGGCTTGTGCCCGAGGCGTTCCAACAGGCGGGCGGCGCGACCCCACAGCGGCCACAGCTGCTCGCGGAACGCCAGCGACTCGACGGCGATCAGCAGCCGGGTCGCCTCCTCGATCCGCTCCTCGCGGTCGGGGTCCGTCGCGCGGGCCAGCACGAGCAGGCCGGCGAGGTCGGTGTCGATCTGGGCGCGCAGGCGCGCGGCCGGCTGCCCCTCGAGCAGCGCGCGGGCCGAGCGCAGCACCGCGATCCGCTCGGTCGAGTCGGCGACGACGGCCAGGCCGCGCAGGGCCAGCGCCTCGCCGTACGGCGACCCGGCGGCGCGCGCGACGGCGACCTGGTGGACGGCCAGCGTGCGGGCCTTGGCGATCTCACCGGTGCGCACGAGGGCCAGGGCCAGAGATCCGCGCCACGGGACGTCCTCGGGGTCGTCATTGTCGCCCATCGCCTCGCCGGCGGCCTCGTACCGGGGGATGGCGATGTCGGGGTCGCCGAGTGCGGCGAGCACGTCGCCGAGGGTCTGGTTGGCGATGCCGCCCAGCCGTCCGGCCCGGTGCTGCCACGGCACGATGTCGTCGGTGAGGGCCCGCGCCTGCGCGACCTCACCGCGCGCGAGCCGGCACTCCACCAGGGTCGCGATGACCAACGGGGCGGTGTCTCCCAAGTCGGCCAGCGAGCGCGCCAGGGGAGACAGAGTGTCCAGCGCGGACGTCACCTGACCCGCTCGAGCGTGCGTACGCCCTAGCGACAGGAGATGGAACTCGGTGCCCCCCGGCAAGCCAGCGACCAGAAAATCTGGTGCGTGCATGGGCACAAGATAGGGACCAGGGGGCGCTAGGGGGAGGGGTTCGGGGGAACTTTGTCCCAGTTGTGGATTCCGGGGCCTACCGGTCTAATCGGGAGCGGCCCAGGAATCCGAGCAGCACGTCGGCCGATCCGGCCGTCTGTCCGGTCCGCCGCGGGGCCGCGAAGCGGTCCGGCCGGTCCTCCGGCAGCACGACCGCCTGGGCGACGGGCATCAGCGCCAGGGCGAGGTCGTCGGGCAGGTCCGGGAGCGCGCCGGTCGCCCGGCCGACGTCCCAGCCGTGCACCGCGATCTCGAGGGCGGCGGCCGAGACGAGCAGCGGCGAGGGCACCTGGTGGTCGCCCACGACGACGTACTCGGGCGTGGGCGAGCTCCACACCCCGAGCAGGTGGCACGCCTTGCCCTGGAGCGCCTCGAGGTCGGAGACGGGCCGCCGGGGGACCTCGACGCGGACGGCGCCACCGGCCGCCTCGAGGAACGCGTCGAGGCCGTCGTCCATGTGGCACAGCAGGTCGGCGAGGCTCCACCCCGCGCAGGGAGTCGGACCGCTCCGGTCGGCTCCCACGGTCGCCAGCGCCCCCCGGGTGTAGCCCAGGGCCCGCTCGAGCAGCTCCAGTGCGCGGTGGTGCTCCCGGCCGACGGTCCGGGTCACCGGCCCCCGGCGCCGGCAGGCCGGGCACCGGAGGGGAGGGAGTCGGCGGGCAGCCGGTCGGGCAGGCCGAACTTCTCGAACAGGCCCTTCTCGAAGAACGCCGCGACGTGCCGCACCCGGTCGCCCTCCAGGTCGAGCACCTGGAGGTGGAACGGGACGAAGTCGCTGTCGGGGTCGCCGCTCGTCGCGCGCATGTAGAGGGCGAAGCCCGGCTGTCCGTTGGCCGTGGCCGGCAGCATCACCATGTCGTGGACCCCGCCCGGGCACTGGACGGAGATCAGCTTGCCGATGTTCTCGGCCCCGACGTACCAGCCGGTGAACGGAGGCATCTCCCAGACCGCCTCGTGCTTGAGCAGCCCGACGATCGCGTCGATGTCCTTGCGCCAGAACGCGTCGACGTACTGGTCGAGCAGCACCTTCTGCGCCGGCGAGAGCTCCTCGCTGACGGTGTCGGGCTCGGGCTGCTTGGCGGCCATCACGGCGTGGGCGCGCTGGAGGGCCGAGTTGACGGCCGCGGACGTGGTCTCGAGCGCCTCGGCCGTCTCGGCGGCGGTCCAGCGGAGCACGTCGCGCAGGATCAGCACGGCCCGCTGGCGCGGCGGCAGGTGCTGGAGGGCGGCGATGAACGCGAGGCGGATGGTGTCCTTCTCGGCGACCAGGACGGCGGCGTCCGGCACGGGCTCCAGCCACGGGATCTCGTGGTCGAGCTCGAGGGCGTCACCGGCCATCTGGTCCTCGGTGCCGAGCCCGGCGGGCAGCGGCCGGCGCGGCCGGCCCTCCAGGTTGGTGAGGCAGACGTTGGTCGCGATCCGGTAGAGCCAGGTACGGACCGAGGAGCGGCCCTCGAACTTGTCGGCCGACTTCCAGGCCCGGATCAGCGTCTCCTGGACGAGGTCCTCGGCCTCGTGCACCGACCCGCTCATCCGGTAGCAGTGCGCCAGCAGCTCGCGCTGGTAGCGCTCGGTGAGCGCGGGGAAGTCGTCGAGCTCGGTCGCCGTCTCGCTGCTCACTCTGGTCCTCGTCCGTTCGTCGGTCACGGTCATCAGGCGCGCCTCCTCAGTCTGCCTCCCTCGTACCGACCCGCCAACCCGTCCGAACTCATCGCCGCCGGGATAGTCCAGTCCGCATTCGTCGTCGTGAGGGGTCGGAGCCAACGGAAACGGACTGGACTATCCCCGGGCGGCGGTGGTGAGCTCCAGGGCGCGAAGGGCGAGGGGTTCGACGAGGGCGCGGTCGGCGGGGACCAGGCCGACGCGGGTACGGCGGTCGAGGAGGTCGGCGACGTCGGCGGCGCCCTCGTGGGTCACCCCGAAGACCAGCTCGGCCAGGGTGACCGGGACGTGCGGGGCGGCCGGGGCGAGCAGCTCCTCGTCAGTCAGCCCGGTCGCCTCGCGGGCCGTGCGGAGGACCAGGTCGGCGTCGGTGCCGAACCGCCGGACCAGGCGAGGGTCGGCGTCCAGGCGGGCCAGCGTCGCGCGGTCGGCGGCACCGAGCAGGGGGAGGCGGTGCGTGCGACAGGGGCCAGCCTCGACTCCCCGCGCCCGCAGGGCCGCGTCGACGGCGTCCTGCGCCATCCGCCGGTACGTCGTCAGCTTGCCGCCGACGACCGTCACGACCCCGTCGGGCGAGGTGAGCACGGCGTGGCTCCGTGAGAGGTCGGCGGTGTCGCCCCTCTGTCCACCACTGGCCGTGTCGAGCAGCGGACGCAGCCCGGCGAACGTGCCGACCACGTCGTCGCGGGTCAGCGGCCGGGCCAACGTCGCCGAGACGACGTCGAGCAGGAAGTCGACCTCCGCCTCCGACGGTTCCGGCACGTCGGGGACCGGGCCGTCGACCGGTTCGTCGGTGAGGCCGACGTACACCGTGCCGTCGGGCTGCGGCAGCGCCATCACGAAGCGGCTGGTGCTGCCCGGGACCGGCGCCGTCACGCAGACCCGCAGGCCCGGCAACGACTCGCCGCGGAGCACGAGGTGGCTGCCCCGGCTCGGCCGCAGACGGACGTCGGCCAGGTCGCCGGCCCACACCCCGGCTGCGTTCACGACCATCCGGGCGGCGACGTCGGTCTCGGCGCCGGTGAGCTCGTCGCGCAGCCGCACGCCCGTACCGTCCGCGGCCAGGACACGCGCCCGGGTGCGGACGTGGGCGCCGTACGACGCGGCCGTGCGCGCGATGGTCACGACCAGGCGGGCGTCGTCCTCGAGCTGCCCGTCCCAGCCGAGCAGGCCGCCGCGCAGGCCGTCGACCTTGAGGCAGGGCGCGAGGGACAGCGCCTCGGTGGTCGTGACGTGGCGCGGCCGCGGGAGGGTCTCGCGGGCGGTCCGGGCGCCGAGGCGCAGCGCGTCGCCGGCGGCGAAGGCCGCCCGGGTCAGCGCCGCCTGGCCGCGGCCGACGTTGGCGTGGAACGGCACCAGCATCGGGAGGGCGTGCGTCAGGTGCGGAGCCGTCGACTCCATCAGGATCCGCCGCTCGACCGCGCTCTCGTGGGCGATCGCGACCTGACCGTGGGCCAGGTACCGCAGCCCGCCGTGCACCAGCTTGGACGACCACCGCGACGTCCCGAAGGCGAGGTCGTGGGCGTCCACGGCCAGCACCGACAGGCCCACGCGTGACCGCGTCCAGGGCCACCCCCGCCCCGGTCACGCCGAGGCCGACGACCACGAGGTCGACGCGTCTCGGGCAGGTCGGCCGTGCCGGGGCGGATGACTGGCCCGCCGGTCATGACCGGACCGCTCTCGTCAGGATCTCGGCCAGCTCGGTCTCGAGGGCCTCCTCGGACGCCAGGTCGTCGACCATCGTGTGCGCCGACAGCACGAACCCGTGGGTAGCCAGCAGCAACGCCCGCGCGAGCACGTCGGGGTCGGTGTCGCGTACCTCGCCGATCGCCTGCCCGGCCCGTAGCTGGTCGGCCACCAGGTCGAGGATCGCCTGCTGGGACCGACCCCGGCGGGACAGCAGGTACGGCAGCAGCAGCTGGGGGTCGAGCTCCACGATGCGCACGAACAGCTCGTTCTCCCGCAGGGCCCTGATCGCCCGGGTGGCGGTGCCGACGATGCGCTCGACGGTGCCCGACTCCTCGGGGCCGTTGGCCGCCACCGCGACGACGCCACCCCACTCGCGGGTCATCAGGTCGCCGAGCAGCTGCGGCATGTCGGACCAGCTGCGGTAGATCGTCATCCGGGAGACCCCTGCCCGGCGGGCGACCTCGGTGAGGGTCGTCCGCCGCCAGCCGACGTCGAGGATGCACGCGCGGGCCGCGTCGAGGTACAGGTCGCGAGCGCTGGGTTCGGGCCGACCTATGTGACGAAGTGACGACATGTGTCACACTGTAACGTATGACCCGCGAGATGCACCCCCAGCGTTGGGGAGACCCCGATGCCGCCGCCGACCTCCCCGAGGGCGCCCGGTCACTGGTGGAGGCCGTGTTCGGTCCGGCCACCACGGCCGAGCCCGTGCCCGGCGCCCTTGCCGCCCCGGCGCTGTCCGCCGACCTCCTGGCGGCACTCGGCGGCGCGGTCGGCGAGGCGTACGTCAGCACCGACGACGACCTGCGCCGGCACCGCACCCGTGGCAAGTCGACCCCCGACCTGTTGCGCGCTCGCGCCGGCGATCTGTCCGACGCGCCCGACGCCGTCGTCCGGCCGGGGAGCCACGACGAGGTCGCGGCCGTGCTCGCCCTCGCCGTCGAGCACCACGCGGCGATCGTCCCGTTCGGCGGCGGCACGTGCGTCACCGGCGGCCTGGCCGCCCGCCGCGACGGGTACGCCGGCGTCGTCAGCCTCGACCTCGGCCGGCTGACCGAGGTCTCCGTCGACCCGGTCTCGATGACCGCCGTCCTCGGTCCCGGCCTCCGTGGCCCCGAGGCCGAGGACGCCCTGGCCGAGCACGGCCTCACGTTGGGCCACTTCCCGCAGTCGTTCGAGCACGCGTCGATCGGCGGCTTCGCCGCGACCAGGTCGAGCGGCCAGGCGTCGGCGGGGTACGGGCGTTTCGACGCCCTCGTCGTCGGCCTCACGGTCGTCACCCCGACCGGCACGATGACCCTCGGCACCGCGCCGTCCACCGCCGCCGGCCCCGACCTGCGGCAGCTGGTGCTCGGCTCCGAGGGGGCCTTCGGCGTCATCACCTCGGTGACGGTGCGGGTCCGGCCCGTGCCGGAGGAGAAGGTGTACGAGGGGTGGCGCTGGGCGACCTTCGCCGAGGGGGTCGCTGCCGTGCGGGCCATCGCCCAGTCCGGGCTCCAGCCGACGGTTCTCCGGCTCTCCGACGAGGCCGAGTCCGCGGTCAACCTGGCCGACCCGAGCGCGATCGGGAGCAGCTCCGGCGGCTGCCTGATGGTGGTCGGCTTCGAGGGGCCCGCCGCCCGGGTGGCCGAGCGCCGGGCCGGCGTCACCGATCTGCTCACCGGGCTCGGCGGTGCCCCCGGGGGCGAGGATCCCGGCCGCGCGTGGGAGCACGGCCGCTTCCGGGCGCCGTACCTGCGCGACTCCCTGCTCGACCTCGGCGTCCTGGTCGAGACGCTCGAGACGGCGACCTTCTGGTCGGGCGTCGAGGACCTGTACGCCGGCGTGAAGGCCGCGCTCGAGGCCGAGCTGGGGGACCCGGTCCTGGTGCTGTGCCACGTCTCGCACGTCTACGAGACCGGCTGCTCCCTCTACTTCACGGTGGCCGCCCGGCAGGGCGACGAGCCGCTGGAGCAGTGGGCGCGGGCCAAGCGGGCAGCGAGCGAGGCGATCGTCGCCCGGGGCGCCACCATCACCCACCACCACGCCATCGGTACCGACCACCTGCCCTGGCTGGAGGCGGAGATCGGCCCGGTCGGCGTGCGCATCCTCCGAGCGGTCAAGGCCGAGCTGGATCCGACAGGGGTCCTCAGTCCGGGTGTCCTGGTCCATTAGGGCCAGGGTTACCTGCCGAACGGATGAAAGTTGAACCATCCTCGGCGGCGGAGGTCGGGCGAGCCCTACGTTCAGCAGGCCCGCCCCCCTGACGTAAGGCCCTGTCGCCATGCCTGTCCCTGTCTCCCGCCCCCCCATCTCCCGCCTGACCCCGAGCCGTCGCGCCGTCGTCCGCGGCAGCGCGTGGACCGCGCCGCTGTTGATCGTCGGCACGGCCGCGCCGGCCTTCGCCGCGTCGACGTGCAACACGAGCTACAGCTACCGCCTGGACTGGGGGACGACCGTCTTCACCCGTACCTCGGCGACGAGCGCGTCGGCCAGGATCGTCTCCACCAACGGTGGCCCGGACATCTACGCGGTCTTCGCCGTGTCGACCTTCGGCAACAACACTCCCGATGCGACCCGCAACCTCACCGTTCCCGGCGGTACCGCGGGTGCGGACGCCCAGCTCGACCCGGCGATCACCAACATCGGTGGCATCGGCGCGGGCGAGCGCGGCGTCCGGCTGCAGAACTCGACCAGCGGCCAGGGTCGCGGCAACCGGCAGGAGCTCACGGTCACGTTCCGGAAGACCAGCATCAACGGTCCCGTCGTGAACACCACGGGCCTCAACTTCTACATCACCGACATCGACGCGATCACCACCAGCCCGTACGCGGACCGGGTCGAGCTGACCGGGTCCTACAACCAGTCCCGCGACGGCAACATCCGTGGCAACGGCCTCAACGTGGCCGAGTCCAGCAACACCGTCGGCCCGTGGCGCAACAGCGACACCAACAACAACCAGGGCGAGAACACCGCCGGAGCCCGCGTCCAGGTCACCTACCCCGGGGCCACCAGCGCGTTCACGCTCGCCTACTGGAACAACGCGGCGCCCGGCACGCAGTACCACCGGATCTTCCTCACCGACTTCGTCTTCACCTCCAAGGGATGCTGATGCCGTAGGCCGGCGGATCGTCCGAACGGACAGGCACCCCTGGTCCGTCCGGATCATGCCGATCTGACCGTTTGACCCCCGTTCCGCCACGGGCACCCCGGGGCTGGGCAAGAATGAGCCCACCATGAGCGCCGCATCTCCCCAGCTGCCGCCCGGCTTCCGGTTCGGCACCAGCACGGCGGCGTACCAGATCGAGGGCGCCGCGGCCGAGGACGGACGCGGCCCGAGCATCTGGGACACCTTCACCCACCAGGCCGGGAGGGTGAAGGACGGCTCGACCGGCGACGTGGCCTGCGACCACTACCACCGCTACGCCGAGGACATCGCGCTGATGCGGGACCTCGGCGTCGGCGGCTACCGCTTCTCCATCTCGTGGTCACGCGTGCTGCCGAAGGGCCGGGGCAAGCCGAACGAGAAGGGTCTGGACTTCTACGACCGCCTCGTCGACGGGCTGCTCGACTCCGGCATCCAGCCGATGGTGACGCTCTACCACTGGGACCTGCCGCAGGCCCTCGAGGACGACGGCGGCTGGCTCAACCGCGACACGGTCGAGGCCTTCGCCGAGTACGCCGCCCTCGTCGGCGCGCGGTACGCCGACCGGGTCGAGCACTGGGTCCCGGTCAACGAGCCGAACGTCGCGACGTTCAACGGCTACGCCCTCGGCCAGCACGCGCCGGGCCGCACGATGATGTTCGACGCGTTCCCGGTGGCCCACCACCTGCTCCTGGGCCACGGCCGCGCCGCCATCGAGCTGCGCCGGGCCGGGGCGACCAGCGTCGGTTGCGCCAACAACCACTCGCCGATGTGGCCCGCCAGCGACGAGCCGGCCGACGTCGGCATCACCAAGCTGTTCGACGCGCTGTGGAACGGGTTGTTCACCGAGGCGATGCTGCTGGGCCGCTACCCCGCCGACATCCTGCCGCTGCTGGAGGACTCCATCCAGGACGGCGACATGGTGACGATCCGCCAGCCCGTCGACTTCTACGGCGTGAACTACTACAACCCGCTCCGCGTCGCCGCGAACACCGACCCGGAGTCCGAGAACCCCTTCGAGTTCCTCGAGCTCGTCGGCTACGACCGCACCGACTTCGACTGGCCGGTCGTCCCGGACGCCCTGCGGGAGTGGCTGATCATCCTCCGCGCGCGGTACCGCGCCGCGCTGCCACCGATCATGATCACCGAGTCCGGCTGCTCCTACGGGACCGGTCCCGACGCCGACGGCGTGGTCGACGACCAGGCGCGCATCGACTACCTCGACGCCCACCTCCGGGCCGTTGCCACCGCGATCGGCCAGGGCGTCGACGTCCGCGGCTACTACACCTGGTCGCTGATGGACAACTTCGAGTGGGCCGAGGGCTTCCAGCAGCGCTTCGGCCTGGTCCACGTCGACTACGAGACGCTCAAGCGCACCCCCAAGAACTCCTTCCACTGGTTCGCCGAGATGATCCGTGCCCAGGGTCAGGCGGCGAAGGAAGCCACGGGCTGACCGACCAGCGGCGCAGACCTACACGGAGTGCTTCTTGGTCATCGTGCGGCGCACGGACGCCTCGTCGTACTCCTCACCCAGCCAGGCGAACATGGGGGCGAGGGTGGTGGGGTCGGCGACGTAGTCGTCGAAGTGCACGTGGTAGGCCGCGTCGCCGAGGCGGTCGGCGGTCGCGAGCAGGCGGCGCTCGATGTCGGCGAGGTGCTCGCTGTTGTCGCCGCCCTTGGCCCACCACTTGCTCTTCAGCACCGCCGCGTGGTCGCGGGTGTTGACCAGGAACCGGGCGCCGGGGAAGACCTCGCGCAACCACCCGACGTACGCGTCGAGGTCCTCGTGGCGCCACCAGCGGATCTCCTTGAAGCCGGTGACCCGGGTGTCGGGCTTGGGACGGAGCAGGGTCTCGACGGCCAGCCGTCGGCTCGCGGCGATCGAGACGGCGGGCGGGAAGTCGCCGATCCCGTAGAACGGGTCGGTCCGCATCCGTACCCGCTCCACGGGCCAGTGCCGGCTGCGCTCGACGCACGTGCGGTGGAAGTCGTAGAGGTACCGCAGGGCGTCGTCGTTCTCGCCGCGGACCAGGTACCCCGGGATGGTGTTGAGCAGACCCATCAGCAGGGTCGAGCCCGAGCGGCCGTAGGTCATCACGAAGACGTAGCCGAGGTCGTCCCCGCCCTCGCGGAGCAGCTTGACCCGGGACCGCAACCGCGCCACCTCGGCCCGCAGCTGCTCGACCTCGGACATGCGGGGAGTCTACGGAGGCAATCACGTGCGCAGGCCCCCCGGCCCGGTGCCGTAACCTCGGGACGGACGATGACCACTAGGCTGCCGAACGATCCTTGGCTAGCTGAGACGGGTGGAGGAATGACGAGCTCGCAGCCGCGGGTACGCCGCAACGAGTGGGGTTCCCTGCTCGTGCCTCCCCTCGGGGCCTGGCAGCCGCACCTCAACGTCAGCATCGTGATGCCGGCGTACGGCGCCCACCGGACGCTGCCGTACGTGCTGGCCGGGCTGTCGGCCCAGACCTACCCCAGCCACCTGGTCGAGCTGATCGTCGTCGACGACGGCGCGCACGCAGGACAGGAGCCGCTGCTTCTGCCGGAGGTGCGGCCCGACAACGCGCGCATCGTGCAGGTCGAGCAGGGCTGGGGCCGCGCCAACGCGTGCGCCCTGGGTGCCGGTCTCGCCGAGGGCGACGTCATCCACTGGCTCGACGCCGACATGCTGCCGGCCCGCGAGCACGTCGAGGCGCAGCTCCGGTGGCACCACGAGATCGACTACGCCGTGGTGCTCGGCAACAAGTGGTTCGTCGACCCGGCCCCGCTCGACGGCGTGACGCCGGACGAGGTGCGCGACGCCGTGGCCGCGGACGGGATGGCGGAGTACTTCCCCGCCGACGTGCTCGAGCCCCACGACTGGGTCGAGCGCTACTACGCGCAGTACGACGAGCTGCGCACCATCGGCCCGCGCGCCTGCCGCATCCACGTCGGCGCGACCGCGTCGCTGGCCCGCGACCTCTATCGCGAGTCCGGCGGCATGGACACCAGCCTCAAGCTCGGCGAGGACATCTCCTTGGGCTACCGGCTCGGCGAGGCGGGCGCGGTCTTCCTGCCCGACCGCGAGGCGCGGTCCTGGCACCTGGGCCGCACCCACGTGATGACCCGGCGCGCCGAGGTGAACGACTACAACGACTGCTTCCTGTCCGACCGCCTTCCGGAGCTCCGCAACAAGAGGCGGGCGGGCCGGCTGTACGCCGTCCCGTACCTCGAGGTCGTCCTGGACACGACCGGCCTGCTGCACGGCTCGGTCGTCGCGACGGTCGACTCGGTGCTCGAGAGCACCCTGCCCGACCTCCAGGTCACGCTCATCGGCCCCTGGAGCGACCTCGACGACACGCGCATCCACCCGCTCGAGGACCCGATGCTCGACACCCGGCTGGTCCAGGCGTCGTACGCCGGCGACCCCCGCGTGCGGCTGGTCGAGTCGCTGCCCGAGGGACGCTGCCCGGCGATGTTCCGGATGACGCTCGAGAACGCCGACTGGGCGCCGACCCGCAAGACCCTGGCCCGGCTGGTCCACCACCTCGAGCGCACCCACCACGGGCTCCGCGTCGTCCGGATGCCCGACGGCACCACCGCGCGCATCGAGCGGACCGCTGCCGTCTCGCGGTCCCAGCACGTCATCAAGTCCGGCGAGTTCCTCGACGACGTGCTCGACGAGCTGTTCGGCGCGTGGACCTTCGACGCGGCCGAGGTCGGCTTCTGGCCGTGCCACGAGGTCCACCGGCCGCGGATGCAGGGCACGGCCGGCGAGGCCGAGGACCCGGCCACCGCGTGGGACTTCTCCGACGTGCCGACCGCCCCCAGTCTGAAGGCCGAGCAGAAGGCCGAGGCCCGCGCGGCCCGCAAGGCCGCCGGACCTCCCCCGCCCGCGCCGGACCGGTCACTGGTCGGCGCCCTGCGGCACCGGGTGGCGACCCTGCTGGGGCGCCGGTGACCGACCTTCCCCCGCCGACACCGGAGTCGGGCCTCGTCGCTCCGCCCAAGCGCCGCGTGGTGTTCGTGGTCGGCTCCGGCCGCAGCGGCACCAGCACGATGTCCGGCGCGCTGCAGACCCTCGGCATGCACGTCCCCCAGCCCGAGGTGCTCGCCGACGAGACCAACCCCAAGGGCTTCGGCGAGCCGCAGTGGGTGGTCGACCTCCACACCGAGCTGCTCCAGCGCTGCAACGTCGCGGTGTCCGACGCCCGCCCGGCGGCGTGGTTCGAGGCCGGCAAGCTCGCCAACGTCGAGCGGCTGCGGACCCGCCTGCACACCTGGCTGGAGGAGCAGTTCGCCGAGGCTCCCGAGCTGGTCGTCAAGGACCCGCGGCTGTCCTGGTTCCTCGGCCTCTGGCGCTCGGCCGCGCTCCGCTGCGAGGCCGCGCCGGCCTACGTCACCATGCTCCGCCCCGTCACCGAGGTGGTCGGCAGCAAGCAGCGCTACTACTCCACCCGCTTCGGCGAGATCGACCGGACGGCCGCGTGGGTCAACATGATGCTGCACACCGAGCGCGCCACCCGCGGCTCGCAGCGGGCCTACGTCCGCTACGAGGACCTGCTGACCGACTGGACCATCCCCTTGTTCGGGATCGGCCAGCGCTTCGACCTGTTCGCGGTGAAGTCGGCCTCGGCCAACGACATCCGCAAGGTGCACCAGTTCATCGACCCGAACCTGCGCCGCGTCCAGCTCACCTGGGACGACGTCGAGGTCCCGGCACGGCTGCGCGACATCGCCGAGGAGAGCTGGGCGGCCCTCGACAAGCTGGCCGACGACGGCGGTGACCGGCCCGACGTGCACGCGGCCCTCGACGAGATGCGCGCGGCGTACGCCTCCTTCTACGAGGAGGCCGAGGCCATCGCGTCGTCGACCGCCCTGGCCTCGCGCCGCGAGGGGTACGCCGACGGCGCCGCCGGGCGAGCGCCGATGGGCCCCGGGATGGACGGAGCGCGGGGTGCCGACCGGATCCCCCATGGGTTGCGGGCCCTGGTGCCGGCGTCCGCGCGGCGCGGGCTCCGCAAGGCCATCGGCCGGGAGCGCTAGGCGTGCCCGACACTCCGCCGGACATCGCCTGCCTGGAGGGGTACGCCGACTACGACGTCCGCTGGGCCTGGAATGCACAGGACGGCGGTTCCTTGGTTCCTGGGCTGACGTGTGTGTTCCGGGTGAAGAACGAGGCGCGCAACCTGCCGTGGGTGCTGCCGCCGATGTTCGAGGCCGTCCAGCACGTGGTGCTCGTCGACAACGAGTCCGACGACGGCACCGCGGAGGTCGCCCAGCAGGTGGCCGAATCCGTGGGCGCGGCCGACCGCCTCACGCTGGCGTCGTACCCCTTCCGCGTCAGCCGCGCCGGCACCGAGCACCTGACGACGCCGCCCGACTCGGTGCACTCGCTGACCCACTTCTACAACTGGTCGTTCAGCCAGGTGCGCACGACGTACTCCATGAAGTGGGACGGCGACATGGTGCTCACCCGTGAGGGCATCGGCTACCTCGCCGACCTCTCCTGGCAGCTCGAGGACTCCGGGGCCGTCGTCGCGATCCCAAGGCACCCGCTGTCGATCGTCAGCGAGTCGGAGGCGTGGATCGACCTGGGCTACAAGTTCCTCGAGCCGTGGGTCTACCCGATGGGTCCGGAGTTCACGTTCGTGAAGGCCTTCGAGTGGGAGGTGCGCGAGTTCCCCGACACCTCCGAGCGGATCGTGGCTCCCGAGGGACTGTGCGTCGAGCTGAAGTGGCTCGACGTCGACGAGTTCGCGCACTGGAGCAGCGCCGGCGACTTCGACCGGGCGCGGGCGCCGCGCAAGGCCCGCGAGTGGGACGTCTTCACCGCGCTCGCCGAGGGCCGGGGCGACGAGGTGCCCGGCCTGGAGCGGATCGTGGCGCCCCCGGGCGTGCACGTCATCGACCACGTCGCGACCAGCTGGCTGCCACGGGCCGAGCGGCCGCTCGTCCGACGGCTGCCGTCGTGGGCTCCCGCGGATGTCTGATCAGGTGTCCGGCCTCCCCGAGCCTGTCCGCGCGTTCCTCGACCAGGGTGGCGAGCAGCTGGTCCTCGCGACGTGGGCCATGCCGGCGCTCCCTGACGCCGTGGTCCTGCCGGAGCCGGCGTACGCCGGGAGGTACGCGCGGGTGCTCGTCGCCGTCGGCGACCGGGCCGACCTCCGGCGTGCGGTGGTGCCGCACGCAGTCCGGGCACCGGTGGTGGCGGTGTGGATCGCGTCGCTGCCGTCCTCGCCGGGCTTCGTACCGCGGCCGGAGTGGCCGCCGATGAAGGCGTTCCGCACCCAGCCGGTCGGCGACGGGTTCCTCGTCGTCGCCCGGTTCGAGCAGCCCGTCCGGGCCGCCAACGTGGTCGGCGAGCTGGGCCGGCAGTCGGTCTGGCCGTCCCCACCGTCAGCCGGTGGCCTGGTCGTGGACGACGGGTCGGGACCCGTCGAGGCCGTCGAGGAGCGCACCGTCCCGCCGGACGTGGTGCTCGCGATCGACCGGTCCGTTCGCCGAGCACCTCGTGACCGGGCGGGCACCGGTCGCCGAGCACGACCTCGACGCCTCCCTCCCCCTGTTCCCGCTCGACGAGCGCGTCCTCAACCCGATCGGCTTCCTGGCGGACGTCGACGGGCCTGTCGTGACGCTCGAGTCCCTGATGTCCGGGGGGGTCGAGAGCCAGGTCCCCAGCGAGGCCCTCGTGCGGTCGCTGAGGAACGCCCGCGGGGTGCGCGGTGACCACCTCGCCCCCTTCCAGGCGGGGCTCCTCGTCGCGGGGCTGGCCATGGCCGGCGTGCCCGTCGCCGTCTCGTCGGTCGAGGGTGCCGTCGCCGCGGTGCTCGGTCCCGCCATGGTCGACGCGCTGACCGCACCGGTCGACCTGGACGACGCGTTGGCCCGCGAGGAGCACAGCGTGGTCCTGCGACGCCTGGCCCTGCGGTCCTTCTCGGCCGGCGCCTGGCGGCGTCGGGTGGCCGGCGGGATCGGCGTACGCGTCGCACCCGAGCCGTCGGTGAGCGTCGTGCTCGCGACGAAGCGGCCGGAGATGCTGGCCTTCGCCCTGCGCCAGGTCGGCAAGCAGCGCGGCGTCGACCTCCAGCTGGTGCTGGCACCGCACGGCTTCACCCCGGATGCCGACGTCCTGCGCGAGCTCGCGCCCGACCGGCTCGTGGTCCGCCCTCAGGACGAGGCCACCCTGTTCGGCGACGTGCTCGCCGACGCCGTGGCCGCCGCCGACGGCGACCTGGTGCTGAAGATGGACGACGACGACTGGTACGGCCCCGACTTCGTCACCGACCTCCTGTTGGCTCGGTCCTACTCCGGCGCCGAGCTCGTCGGCACGCCCTCGGAGATGCACTACCTCGTGCCGAAGGACGTCACGGTCCGTCGTGGCCACCAGGCCGAGCTGTACGCCCACTTCGTCGCCGGCGGCACGATGCTGATCGACCGTGGCCTGCTGCGCTCGGTGGGGTCGTTCCGGTCCGTGCGCAAGTACGTCGACGCGCAGCTGTTGCACGCCGTCGGCCAGGCCGGCGCGGCGATCTACCGCACCCACGGGCTCGGGTACCTGCTGCGCCGCAACGCCTCCGGCCACACGTGGGAGGTCGACATGGACTACCTGCTCGACCCCGTCCGCGTCGCCGAGATCCGCCCCGGTTTCGCCCCCAGCCGCCTGCTCGAGTACGACGAGTCCGAGCGCCCCACCGCTGGTTGAGAGGGACTGCGCTTCGCAGCCGAACCGAAGCCGGGCGGGGAGCGTCTCTGTGAGAGACTGGCGGGCGCACGGTCCCGGGTGACACCGGTCGACCAGTCGATGACAACAGGGAGGTGCTCGGACACATGGGTGTCCAGCCACAGCACACGGCCACCGACGACACGTCGGCAGAACCCTCGGGGCTCTCCGGGCTCTCGGAGACGCTGCCCATCAGCTTCGCGCTCGTCGGGGTCCAGAAGGCCGCCACGAGCACCATCGCCTTCTACCTCCTGCGCCACCGCCACGTCTCGCGCGGAGAGCGCAAGGAGCGGCACTTCTTCGACAAGGACTTCCTCGACTGGGACAACCCGGACTACTCGGCGTACACCTCCCCGCGTCGTACCCCCCGTCAGAAGATCGCCGGCGACTACACCCCGGCCTACCTCTTCTGGCCCGGTGCCCTGCAGCGCATGCACCGCTACAACCCCGACATGAAGCTGATCGCCAGCTTCCGCGACCCCATCGAGCGCGCGTTCTCGCAGTGGCAGATGGACTACGCGCGGCACGAGGGCTTCCCGCAGTTCGCCCAGGCCATCGCCCAGGACACGTTCGAGACCGTGCCCGACCGCGTGCCGGAGGGCTGGCAGCCCGGCGACCTGCGCAAGCGCGCGCTGGCGACCCGGGGTCTCTACGGCGCCCAGCTCGAGCGCGCCTTCGAGGTCTACCCCGACCGTTCGCGCTGGTTGCTGCTCGACTTCATCGACGTCGTCACCGACCGCGACACCCTGCTCGACCGGCTGACCGACTTCCTCGACATCGGCAAGTTCGTCGACCCGCCGGCACCGCAGGCCAAGAACGCCAGCCCCGACGTCGACGCCCGCCCCCCGATGGCCGAGGACATGCTCAGGCTCGCCGAGCGGTTCGCCCCCGACCTGCCGCTGTTCGAGAAGCTCTCCGGCATCGACACCTCTCGCTGGGCGACGTCCCGCATCCTCGCCGGCACCCTCGACCCCGCCGAGCTCGCCGAGAAGCTCGGCAAGAAAGCGGGACTGATCCGGTAGTTGGCGCCTCCGCTGCGCTTCGGCGCGTGTCCGTCGCGCTGCAACATCGCGTCTTCCCTCCTCGCTGGCTCGCCCAGGGGCTCGCCTCGCTCGTCAGTCCAGACGCGATGGCGCGACGGACGAAAGCTTGGCAGCCACGCGGGTGCCCTGCTCGATGGCGCGCTGGGCGTCCAGCTCGGCGGCCACGTCGGCGCCGCCGATGAGCCAGCGGCCGTCGGCGTTCCCGGTGGAGACCAGCTCGTCGTACAGGCCACGGACCGAGTCCTGGCCGGCGCAGACCACGACGGTGTCGACCCCGTACGTCGCGGGGACGCCGTCGACGGTGACGTGCAGGCCGTCGTCGTCGACGCGGTCGTAGGTCACCCCGCTGACCAGGGTCACGCCCGACTGCTTGAGCACGGCGCGGTGCGCCCAGCCGGAGGTCTTGCCGAGGTGGATGCCGATCGGTGTGTGCTTGCGCTGCAGCAACGTCACCTCGCGCAGCGGCGTGCGCGGCTTGGGCTCGGTCAGCCCGCCGGGGTGCACGGCCGGGTCGCCGACGCCCCAGTGGGCCATCCAGTCGTCGAAGCCGTCGGCCGGGTCGTGGACGAGGTACGTCGAGACGTCGACGCCGATGCCGCCCGCCCCGATCACTGCAACCCGGCGACCCGGCACCACGCGCCCGCTGAGCACGTCGGCGTACGACGCCACGCTCGGGTGGTCGATCCCGTCGAGGTCGGGCATCCGCGGCACCACGCCCGTCGCGACGATCACGTCGTCGAACAGTGCGAGGTCCGCCAGCGTCGCCTCGGTCGCGAGCCGTACCGAGACGTCGAGGACCTCGAGCCGACGGCCGTAGTAGCGCAGCGTCTCGGCGAAGTCCTCCTTGCCGGGCACGGCCATGGCCAGCCGGAACTGGCCGCCGATCGCGTCGGACTTCTCGAACAGCGTGACCGCGAAGCCGCGCTCCGCCGCGGACACGGCGGCGGCCAGGCCCGCGGGTCCGGCGCCCACCACCGCGACACGGGGCGGCTGCGCAGGCCCCACGGACAGTGGGAGCAGCACGAGCGAGGTCTCGCGGCCCGCGCGCGGGTTGACCAGGCAGGTGGCGTGCCTGTTGGTGAAGACGTGGTCGAGGCAGGCCTGGTTGCAGGCGATGCACGTGTTGATCTCGTCGGCGCGACCGGCGGCCGCCTTGACGAGGAAGTCGGGATCGGCCAGCAGCGGCCGGGACATGGAGACCAGGTCGGCGCCGCCGGTGGCCAGGATGTCCTCGGCCATCTCGGGCGCGTTGATGCGGTTGGAGGCGCACACCGGCACCGACACCTCGGCCTTCAGCCGTGCGGTCATCGACCGCCAGGCGCCGGGCGGGACCTGGGTGATGATCGTCGGCACCCGGGCCTCGTGCCAGCCGATGCCGGTGTTGAGGACGGTGACGCCGGCGACCTCGAGCCGGTGGGCGAGCTCGACCACCTCGTCCCACGTCTGGCCGTCCTCGACCAGGTCGAGCAGCGAGATCCGGTAGACGATCGGGAAGCCCGCCGGCACCAGCTCGCGCGACCGCTTCACGACCTCGACGGGGAACCGCATCCGGCGCGCGGCCGTGCCGCCCCAGTGGTCGGTGCGGTCGTTGGTACGAGCGGCGAGGAACTGGTTGATCAGGTATCCCTCCGACCCCATGATCTCCACGCCGTCGTACCCCGCCTTGCGCGCCAGCGCGACCGACCGGGCGAACGCCGTGGCGGTGTCGTCGACGCCCTTGGTCGAGAGCGCGCTGGGCCGGAACGGCGTGATCGGCGACTTCTTCGCCGACGCACTGACGCTGAACGGGTGGTAGGCGTACCGCCCCGCGTGCAGCACCTGCATCGCGATGGCGCCGCCCTCCTCGTGCACCCGCTCGGTGAGGTCGCGGTGCCGCATCGCCTGCAGGCGGGTGGACATCTCGGCGGCGAACGGCTTCAACCAGCCGCGCCGAGTGGGGGAGTACCCGCCCGTGATCATCAGCCCGACCCCGCCGCGGGCGCGCTCGGCGAAGTACTCGGTCAGCTTCGGCAGGTCCCACGCATGGTCCTCGAGGCCGGTGTGCATCGACCCCATCACCAGCCGGTTGCGCAGCGTCAGGTCGCCGAGGGTGAGCGGCTCGAGGAGGTGCGGGTACGGCGCGGGGCTGGCCATCGGGCTGGACACGCTGGCCAGTGCAGCGGAGCGGGGGCTGGGAGGCAACCCAAAGTGACGTGTCTCGCTCGCGGGCTCTCCTTGATCAGATACCCCTAGGGGGTATATGTTCCCAAGTCATGACGGAGTCCTGGAAGACGGCGATCAGCGCGACCCTGCACTGCCTCACCGGCTGTGCGGTCGGCGAGGTGCTGGGCATGGTGCTGGCCACCTGGTGGGGCTGGTCCACGCTCCCGAGCGTGGCGCTGGCCATCGCGTTGGCGTTCTTCTTCGGCTACCTGCTCACCTTCGCGTCGGTCCGCCGCGCCGGCCTCGGCGTCGGCGCGGCCGCGCGCGTCGCACTGGCCGCCGACACCGTCTCGATCCTGACCATGGAGGTCGTCGACAACGCGTTCCTGGTGCTGCTGCCCGGCGCGATGGAGGCCACTCTCACCAGCGCCCTGTTCTGGTGGTCGCTGGCCGCGGCGCTGGCGATCGCGTTCGTGGTCACGGTTCCCGTCAACCACTGGATGATCGGCCGCGGCAAGGGCCACGCGGTCGTCCACTCCATGCACGGCCACGACCACCACATGCAGCACTGACCGGTAAGTCAGCAAGTCGGGTCTACTATCCACGCATGCGAATCCGGCCTCGTCTCCTGGCCCTCGGGATGGCCCCTGTCCTGTTCCTCGCCCTCGGCTGCGCGCCGGTCGACAGCAGCACCGCCACCGGTGCAGACGACCCGACGCCGACCGAGTCCACGTCCGAGTCGGCCGAGGCCGACCCGGCCGCTTGCGCCGCCGAGGCCGTCCGTAGCCCCGGCACGCTGACGATCGGCACGGACTCGCCGGCGTACGACCCGTGGTTCGCCAAGAACGACCCCACCAACGGCGAGGGCTTCGAGTCCGCCGTCGCGTACGCCGTCGCCGAGAAGCTCGGCTTCACCGGTGACGCGGTGCAGTGGACCAAGGTGCCGTTCAACTCGTCCTACGCGCCGGGCGCGAAGAAGTTCGACTTCGACATCAACCAGATCTCGATCACGCCCCAGCGGGCCGAGGTCGTGGACTTCTCCGACGGCTACTACCAGGCCGCCCAGGCCGTCATCGTGCTGAAGGGCTCCGCAGGGGAGGACGTCACCAGCGTCGCCGAGCTCAAGGACCTGCGGCTCGGCGCGCAGACCGGCACCACCTCGCTGACCGCGATCCGCGACGTGATCCAGCCCGACACCGACCCGATCGTGTTCAAGGACACCAGCGCGGCCAAGCAGGCGCTGCTCAACGACCAGGTCGACGCGATCCTGACCGACCTGCCGACGGCCTTCTACATCACGGCCGTGGAGATCCCGAAGTCCACGATCGTCGGCCAGTTCCAGCCGGAGACCGGTGAGCAGGAGGAGTTCGGGATGCTGTTCGAGAAGGGCTCCCCCCTCGTCGAGTGCGTCAACCAGGCGCTGACGATGCTGCGGGACGACGGCACCCTGGCGTCCATCGAGTCCCGCTGGCTCAGCGACGTGGTGGGCGTCCCGGCGCTCACCCCGTAGTTGGATGGCCACCTGGTCTCCCAGCCCGCGGCAGCGCGAGCGCGACGCCGTACGCCGGCGGCTGCGGCGCCGTTCGGCGACCATCGCCACGCTGGCCACGGTGGTGGTGCTCGGCCTGCTGGTCGTCGTGGTCGTCACGTCGCCGGGCTGGGCGCGGGTGCAGGAGACCTTCTTCTCGTGGGATGACGCGAAGGCGTCGTTCCCCGAGGTGATCAAGGCGTTCGGCTTGAACGTCCTGCTCTTCCTCCTCGCCGAGCCGCTCATCCTGGTGGTCGGTGCCCTCGTGGCAGTGGTGCGCTCGACGACCGCGGCGGCGCTGTTCCCCCTGCGCCTGCTGGCGACGTTCTACACCGACCTGCTGCGCGGCGTCCCGACCCTGCTGGTCGTGATCCTGGCCGGCTTCGGCATCCCGGCCCTCCAGCTCCAGGGCGTCACCAACGACACCTTCTGGCTCGGCCTGGGCGCCCTCGTCCTGTCGTACGGCGCGTACGTCGCCGAGGTCTTCCGGTCCGGCATCGACTCCATCCACCCGTCGCAGGTGGCCAGCGCGGACGCCTTGGGGCTCTCGCACGGGCAGGCGATGCGGTACGTCGTGCTGCCGCAGGCCACCCGCCGCGTGATCCCGCCCCTGCTCAACGACTTCATCTCGTTGCAGAAGGACACCGCCCTGCTGTCGTCGATCTTCGTGTTCGAGGCGCTGTTCGCGGCGCAGGACTACGCGGCGTACAACTTCAACTACACGCCACTCGTGGTGGTCGCGTTGCTGTTCGTGGCCTTGACGATCCCGTTGGCGCGGTTCACCGACTGGATGGGTCGCCGGATGATGCGCCGCGAGCGAGCGGGGGTCCGATGACGGGTCACGAGTCGGGGCCGGTGCTCCGCACGGAGGATCTGCGCAAGGCCTATGGCGACAAGGTCGTGCTGCGGGGCATCGACCTGGTCGTCGAGCCGCACGACGTGATCTGCCTGATCGGGTCGTCGGGGTCGGGCAAGTCCACGCTGTTGCGCTGCCTCGACCTGCTCGAGGACATCGACGACGGCGCCATCTTCTTCGAGGGTGAGGACATCTCCGACCCTCGGGTGGACGCCCGGGCCGTGCGTCGCCGGATGGGCGTCGTCTTCCAGTCCTACAACCTGTTCCCGCACCTGTCCGTGCTGGAGAACCTCACCCTGGCCCCCCGCAAGGTCCACGGGGTCGGCAAGGCGCAGGCCGAGGCCAGGGCGCGCGAGCTGTTGGCCAGGTTCGGCCTGGCCGACAAGGTGGACGAGCACCCCGACCGACTGTCGGGCGGCCAGCAGCAGCGCGTCGCGATGGCGCGGGCCATGGCCACCGACCCGGCCCTCCTGCTGCTCGACGAGGTGACCGCGGCCCTCGACCCCGAGCTCACGGGCGAGGTGCTCGACATCATGCGGCAGCTGGCGCTCGACGGCACCACGATGGTGCTCGCCACCCACGAGATGGCGTTCGCCCGGGACGTGGCGACCAAGGTCTGCTTCCTGCACGACGGCGCGATCCTCGAGCAGGGCCCGCCGGCCGAGATCTTCGAACGGCCGCGCGAGGAGCGCACCCGTCAGTTCCTGCGGCGGGTGCTCCCCGCGTAGGGCCGGTCAGCTGGGCAGCATGTGGCCACCACCGGTGGGGTGACCTCCGGACCCGGGTGGCGGCGCGGCGGACTCGACGATCTTCTGGTGCACCTCGGCCAGCGCGGCGGCGACTGCCTGGTCGCCCTTGACGTAGTTGTCGGCGACGGCGTCCAGCACGTCGGCCGCCCAGTCGAGCTCGTCGGCGGTCTGCTTGATCTCGTTGTGCAGCTCATCGGTGACGTTGAGGTAGCTCAGGTAGGCACCCGTCGAGCCGATGCCGATCTCGGCGCGGCGGTTCCAGATGCTCGAGGTGTCGCCGGCGTTGAGGGCCTTGGCCGCCGTCCGCATCTCCGGCGCGAGGTCGGAGCGCAGCTTGTCGGCGGTGTCGCCGATGAGCACGGGGTCCACGGTCACCTGGACGACGTCGCTCTGCTCGTCCGCGTTGAGGATCCCGGTGGGCCGCGGCAGGTGGTAGAGCGCCTGGTCGGTGCTGCCGTCGGAGCGGATGTCGGGAGCCGCGCTGACCCGGTCGTAGATGTTGGACAGCGACGTGTCGATGTCGCGCTCGGCGGTGCGGATCTTCTCGCGGAGGTCCTTGTCGGCCTTGACGATGTTGTTCCACGTGTCCTCGACGCCTCGTGAGGCCAGCGGGTTGGTGGCTTCCTTCTGGCCGCCGAACGTGTTGACGAAGACGTTCGCCACCGACAGCCCCTTGCCGACCGGGGCGGTGACGGTCTTGAACGCCGGGAACCACCCGAGCACGGTGTTGACCGTCGAGACCACGGTGATGATCTGCTTGATGTCGTCGACGCTGATGTCGCCGCAGTGCGAGAACGCCGCGCGGGCGTTGGCAGCGAAGTTCGCGACGTCGTTGCGGCTGTTGTTCCAGAGCTCGCGCTCCATGTACATGCACGCGCGGATCGCGTCGCCGGCCAGGGCCTGGTTGCCCACGACAGCCGTGAAGAGGTTGAGGTACTCCTGGAAGGACGCCGATGCCGCGCCCTGCCAGCCGGCCAGCCGTTCGGCGACGGTGTTCGCGAGCGCCAGCGTGCTGTTGCCCTCGAAGTCGATGTTGTCGTGGTTGTCGTCGGACGTCTGGCCCTGCGAGGACAGCTGCTCGAGCGCCGTACGGATCTGGTCGGCCTCGGCCTGGAAGTCGGCCGGGTCGGGCAGGCCCAGGTAGAGGTTGAACATGGTCGGGATGCGCTCGGCCCACTTGTGGTAGATCCCCCGGACGGAGATCGAGCCGCCGTTGAGCATGTCCGGGATGAGCATGCCGTCGTCGGGCATGTTGGGACCCGCGATCGGCGGTGGCGCGCCGCCGAGGCCGCCCATGCCCTGGTAGCCGCCGTGCCCGTCGGGGTAGTAGCCGTAGAAGCGCATCTCGGCCATGATCGCCTCGTTGACGATCTCGGGGATCGTGCCGATCAGGTCGTCGTACCCACTCATGCGCGCTCCTCTCCAGCGGTCCTCGGGTGGTCCTTCCCCGCCGGGGTCGCCGGGAAACCCCGGCTGCGAAGATGCCTGCCATGAGCGTGGACCTGGGGCAGGGGACCGGGCCGCTGCGCGGCGTCCGGGTGGTCGAGCTCGCCGGCATCGGTCCCGGCCCGCACGCCTGCACGATCCTCGCCGACCTCGGTGCCGACGTGATCCGCGTCGACCGACCGGGCGGGCAGTCGTTCGCCACCGGCAGGTACGACGTCCTGACGCGTGGGCGGCCGAGCGTGGCCCTGGACCTCAAGAACCCCGACGCGGTGAGGACCGTGCTGCGGCTGGTCGAGACCGCCGACGTCCTGGTCGAGGGGCTGCGTCCCGGCGTCACCGAGCGTCTCGGCCTCGGCCCCGACGACTGCCTGGCCCGCAACCCGCGCCTGGTCTACGGCCGGATGACCGGGTGGGGCCAGACCGGACCGCTGGCGGCGACGGCCGGCCACGACCTCGGGTACGTGGCGATCACCGGCGTGCTGGCCGGGTTGGGGCAGGACCCGGACCGTCCGCACTTCCCCACCAACCTGCTCGGCGACTTCGGCGGCGGGTCGACCTACCTGGTCATCGGCGTCCTCGCCGCGCTGCTCGAGGCCCGGCTGTCGGGTCGGGGCCAGGTCGTGGACGCCGCCATCGTCGACGGCGTCGCCCACCTCAACGCCATGGGTTCGAGCTTCCTGGCCTCCGGCCTGGCGACCGAGCAGCGTGCCGCCAACCTGCTCGACGGGGGCGCCCCCTTCTACGACCTGTACGAGACGGCCGACGGTGGTCACCTGGCCATCGGGTCCTTGGAGCCGCAGTTCTACGAAGCCCTGGTCGACGGGCTCGGCATCCGCGACCGCGCACCCGACCGCGACGACCCGGCCAACCACCCCGCCCTCAGGGAGCTGATCGGGTCGACGGTGCGCGGTCGCACGCTCGCCGAGTGGACCGCGG
The DNA here is from genome assembly GCA_963708915.1 of uncultured Actinomycetota bacterium. Lineage (GTDB taxonomy): Bacteria > Actinomycetota > Actinomycetes > Propionibacteriales > Nocardioidaceae > Nocardioides. The sequence goes on along the minus strand of CAVPUJ010000001.1, from coordinate 1,456,877 downwards.
TCTTCGACGGCACCGACGCCTGCGTCGCGCCGGTGCTGCCGCTCAGCGAGGCGGTGCGGCACCCCCACCTGGTGGCCCGGTCCGTCTACGTCGACCGCGGCACCGGCCCCGAGCCCGCGCCGGCGCCGCGGTTCTCCCGGACCGCGGCGACGCTCTCGTCACCGCCGCCGGAGCGGGCCGGGCAGGACACCCGCGAGGCGCTGAACGCCTGGGGCATCGAGGACGTGGACGCGCTCCTGGACTCCGGCGCCGCGGTCCAGGCCTGAACGCTCCCCCTTGGGGGTGGGGTGAGCCACCCCGGCGGCTGGGAGGGTGGCAGGTCCACGACGAAGGAGGCTCCCCATGGGGTTGGACGACAAGATCGGGAACAAGGCCGAAGAGGCTTCGGGCAAGGTCAAGGAGACCGTCGGGGACGCGACCGACAACGAGAGCCTCGAGGCCGAGGGCCAGCGAGACCAGTCGAAGGCGAACGTGAAGCAGGCCGGCGAGAAGGTCAAGGACGCCGCCGACGACGTCAAGGACGCCTTCAAGAAGTAGCTCCTCAGGAGCCGGTGCGCCGTGCGATGCCCTCGCGCTTGGCGTCGTCCATGGCGACCTCGTAGGCCGTCACCAACGACGCCACCGAGAGCGGCTTGAGCCGCTCGACGACCTCGCGCAGCGCGTCGGGCGGCGCACCGGACTCCTTGTACGCCGGCCAGACAAGCTTCTTGAACACGGCGTACAGCTCCTCGGCGATGGCGCGCCCGTGGGCGGCGTACACCTCCGCCGCGGCACGCGCCGCGTCGGGCGGGAAGCCCAGGTCGAGCAGCCCGATGCCCACCGACAGGTGGGCGACGGCCACGCGGTAGCGACCACGGACCGCCGGCGTCACGATGCCGAGGGCGGTCAGCACGGCCAGGTCATCGGCGCCCAGGCTGCGGCCGGCCCGCTTGTCCAGCTCTTCCCGGGAGAGCTCGACAGGCGGTTCGGTCTGCCAGGGGGCCAGCATCGTCCGGTGCAGGGCGATGTCCTCCGGAGTCGCCGACGCCGGGATGCCGGCGACGTACTTCTCGATCGCCGCCAGCGTGAAGCCGTGGCTCTGCAGGTCCTGCACCAGCTCCAGCCGGGCCACGTGGTCCGCCGAGTAGAACCCCGACCGGCCGCGGCGCACGGGCGGCGGCACCAGACCGCGTGAGGTGTAGAAGCGCACGTTGCGCACGCTCATCCCCACCCGCCGGGTCAGCTCGTCGAGGCTGAGCCAGGGACCGGGCAGTGTGACGCCCTCCACAGCCTCCTCATGAACCACCATGACAGCAAGAGTGTCACAATCGGAGCTATGACGAGAGCAGGGGCCGAAGCATTCGTGTACGACCACCTCCGGACGCCGCGCGGCAAGGGCAAGGCCGTCGGCGCGCTCCACGAGGTGAAGCCCATCGACCTCATCGTCGGGGTCCTCGACGAGCTCAAGGCGCGCAACCCGGGGCTCGACCCCGGTCGCGTCGACGACATCGTGCTCGGCGTCGTCTCGCCGCTGGGCGAGCAGGGCGGCGACATCGCCAAGACCGCGGCGCTGGCGTCCGGGTTCCCCGAGACGGTGGCCGGTGTCCAGCTCAACCGCTTCTGCGCCAGCGGCCTGGAGGCCGTCAACCAGGCGGCCGCTCGCGTGCGCTCCGGTTTCGAGGACCTGATCCTCGCCGGCGGCGTCGAGTCGATGAGCCGCGTGCCGATGGGCTCCGACGGCGGCGCGTGGGCGGCCGACCCGGCCACCGCGCTGACCACCGGCTTCGTACCGCAAGGCATCGGCGCCGACCTGATCGCGACCCTCGAGGGCTGGTCGCGCACCGACGTCGACGCCTACGCCGCCGAGTCGCACCACCGTGCCGCCAAGGCCTGGGCCAACGGCTACTTCTCCGAGGCGGTCGTGCCCGTGCGCGACCGCAACGGGGTCGCCGTGCTCGAGCACGACGAGCTCGTCCGTCCCGACACGAGCGTCGAGGGGCTGGCCGGCCTGAAGCCGTCGTTCGCGGACCTCGGCCGCGACGCGGGCTTCGACGACGTGGCCCTGGAGAAGTACCACTGGGTCGAGAAGATCGACCACGTCCACCACGCCGGCAACTCCTCGGGGATCGTCGACGGCGCGGCCATCATGGCCATCGGCACCGAGGAGATCGGCGCCGAGCTCGGCCTCACCCCGCGCGCCCGGATCATCTCCGTCGCGGTCTCCGGCGCCGACCCGACGATCATGCTCACCGGACCGGCCCCGGCCGCCCGCAAGGCGCTGGCGAAGGCCGGCCTCGAGGTCGGCGACATCGACCTGTGGGAGATGAACGAGGCCTTCGCGGCCGTGGCCATGCGCTTCATGAAGGACATGGGCATCACCCACGAGGTCACCAACGTCAACGGCGGGGCCATCGCGATGGGCCACCCCCTCGGCGCCACCGGCGCGATGATCCTGGGCACCCTCGTCGACGAGCTCGTCCGCCGTGACCAGCGCCGCGGCCTCGCCACGCTCTGCGTCGGCGGCGGCATGGGCATCGCCACCATCGTCGAGATCGTCTGAACCTCATCGCTGGTCGAGGAAGGCGCGCTAGCGCCTGTCTCGAGACCCCTGGACCGACAAGGAAGCCATGACCGAGACCCAGACCCAGCCCGCCGTCCGCTACGAGAAGGACGCCGACGGCATCGTCACCCTGACGCTCGACGACCCGACCGCCAGCGCGAACACCATGAACGAGGCCTACCGCGACGCGATGCGCGCCGCGGTCGACCGCCTGTACGACGAGCTCGCGGCCGACGAGTCGTCGGTGACGGGGGTGGTCGTGGCCAGCGCCAAGAAGACGTTCTTCGCCGGCGGGAACCTGTCGCTGATGATCCAGGCCAAGCCCGAGGACGCGCCGCGGATCTTCGCCGAGGTGGAGAGCATCAAGGCCGACCTGCGTCGCCTCGAGAAGCTGCCGAGGCCGGTCGTGGCCGCCATCAACGGAGCGGCGCTCGGCGGTGGGTACGAGATCACGCTCGCCTGCCAGCACCGCATCCTCGTGGACGACCCGCGGGTCGAGATCGGTCTGCCCGAGGCGTCCCTCGGGCTGCTGCCCGGCGGCGGCGGCGTGACGCGGGTGACCCGGATGCTCGGCATCCAGTCGGCCCTGATGGACGTGCTGCTCCAGGGGCCGCGCTTCAAGCCGGCGGACGCGCTCAAGAAGGGGCTCGTGCACGAGCTGGTGGGCACCCGCCAGGAGCTCGTCCCCGCGGCGAAGAAGTGGATCGTCGACCACCGCGACGACGAGGCGGCGGCGTACAACGCCTGGGACCGGCCGGGCTACAAGATGCCCGGCGGCACGCCCAAGTCGCCTGCCTTGGCGGCGTTCCTCCCGGCGTTCCCGGCGCTGCTGCGCCAGCAGACCAAGGGCGCGGACTACCCCGCCCAGCGGGCGATCCTCTCGGCCGTGGTCGAGGGTGCGAGCGTCGACTTCGACACCGCGTCGCGGATCGAGTCGCGCTACCTGACGTCGCTGATCGTCGGGCAGAACTCCAAGAACATGATCCAGGCGTTCTTCTTCGACCTGCAGGCGATCAACGCCGGCAAGCTACGCCCCCAGGGCATCGACACGTTCCGAGCGACCAAGGTCGCGGTGCTCGGCGCCGGGATGATGGGCGCCGGCATCGCCTACTCGTGCGCACGATCGGGCATGGAGGTCGTGCTCAAGGACGTGTCCGCCGAGTCGGCCGAGCGCGGCAAGGACTACTCCGAGAAGCTGCTCGACAAGGCCATCTCGCGCGGCAAGTCGACCGAGGAGAAGAAGGCCGAGCTGCTGGCCCGGATCACCCCGACCGCGGACCCGGCCGACCTGAAGGGCTGCGACCTGGTGATCGAGGCGGTCTTCGAGGACCCGAGCCTCAAGCACCAGGTCTTCGCCGAGGTGGCGCCGTACGTCAACCCGGACGCATTGCTCTGCTCGAACACCTCCACGCTGCCGATCACCCAGCTGGCGACCGGTGTCGACCGGCCGGCCGACTTCATCGGGCTGCACTTCTTCAGCCCCGTCGACAAGATGCCGCTGGTCGAGATCATCAAGGGCAAGGAGACGTCGGAGGAGGCGCTGGCCAAGGCCTACGACGTCGTCCAGCAGATCCGCAAGACGCCGATCGTGGTCAACGACAGCCGCGGCTTCTACACCTCGCGCGTCATCGGCTTCATGGTCAACGAGGGCCTCGCGATGCTCGCCGAGGGCGTGCACCCGCAGTCCCTCGAGCGGGCCGCGACGCAGGCGGGTTACCCCGTCGGGCCGCTGCAGCTGACCGACGAGCTGAACATGGAGCTGATGCTCAAGATCGCCAAGGCGACCGCCGACGCCGCCGACAGCGAGGGCTTCGCCTACACCGAGCACCCCGGCAGCGCCGTCGTGAAGCGGATGGTCGAGCTCGGCCGCCCGTCGCGGCTCAAGGGCGCCGGCTTCTTCGACTACGGCGACGACGGTCGGCGCACGCAGCTCTGGTCGGGCCTCGCCGATGAGTTCCCGGTCGCGGCCACCCCCATCCCGTTCCAGGACGTCAAGGACCGGATGCTGTTCGCCGAGGCGCTGGAGACAGCCAAGTGCTTCGAGGAGGGCGTCATCACGTCGTCCGCGGCGGCCAACATCGGGTCGATCATGGGCATCGGCTTCCCGCCCAACACCGGCGGTGCGGCCCAGTTCATGACGGGCTACGAGTCGGCTTCCGGCGAGATCGGGCTGGCGGCCTTCGTCGCCCGTGCGGACGAGCTCGCCGCGGCGTACGGCGACCGCTTCCGCCCCACCGACCGGCTGCGGGAGATGGCCGCGAAGGGCGAGTCCTTCCCGGCGTAGCCGTCCTTTCGCGACAATGGCCGACGTGGTCGAGGTCGAGGTCGTCGTGGCGCACCACGAGCGGGCGACCCTGCGTGTGGGCGACGTGTTCCTGAAGGTCGACGCCGACCAGGCAGCTGCGGACCGCGAGGTCGAGGCGATGTCGACGGCGCCGGTCCCCACGCCCGAGGTCCTGTGGCGCCGGCCGCCCGTGCTCGCGCTGGCCGCGCTCCGGGGGTCGGCGCTGGGGCGTCTCGGCGAGCCGTCGACCGCGACGGCGGAGGCGTGGGCCGCGGCGGGTGCCGCCGTCCGGCTGCTGCACGACGCGCCGCTGCCGGCGTGGGCCGGCGCCAGCCTCGAGGAGAAGGCCGCGAGCCTCGACGGCGAGTGCGCGTGGCTCCTGGGGAACGACGTCCTTCCCGAGGAGCTGGTCACGCGCAACCGCCACGTTGCCGAGGCTGCGCTCCGGTCGTGGACCCCGGTGTTCATGCACGGCGACCTGCAGGTCGCCCACGTGTTCGTCGAGGACGACGAGGTCACCGGCGTGCTCGACTGGTCGGAGGCGGGGCAGGGCGATGCGCTGTACGACCTCGCCAGCCTGACCCTCGGGCACCCGGACCACCTCGACGACGTGGTCGCCGGTTACGGCACCGACGTCGACCTCGACGCGATCCGCGGGTGGTGGTCGTTGCGGAGCCTGACGGCGATCCGCTGGCTGGTCGAGCACGGCTTCGACCCGTCCTTGCCCGGCTGCGAGATCGACGTGCTGCGAGCCCAGCTCTGAGGCTGCCCGAGGTGGCTTGGCCAAACCGCTGACCGATCGGGCCGCGGCGGGCAGAATCTTCCGGGTGAGTGAGCCGGTCGTCGACATCCGCGGTCTCCACGTGCGCTTCGGCGAGGTGGAGGCGGTGGCCGGCATCGACGTGCAGGCGTACGCGGGCCAGGCGACCGCGCTGCTCGGCCGCAACGGAGCCGGCAAGTCGACCACGATGCGGGTCCTGGCCGGGCTGGTCCCGCCGACCGCGGGATCGGTGCACGTCGGCGGCCTCGACATGCGCACGCACAACCTCGAGATCAAGCAGATCAGCGGCTACTGCCCCGACGTGGGCGGCCTCGTCCCCCGTGCGACGCCGTGGGAGCACCTCCAGCTCTCGGCCCGGCTCCGGCGGCTCGACGACTGGGAGGACCGCGCGCGTGACCTCCTCGAGCGCTTCGAGCTCGGCGACGTCGCGCACCGGATCACGGGTGGGTTCAGCCACGGCATGGGCCGCCGGCTGAGCGTCGTGCTCGCCGCGCTGCACGAGCCCCGTCTGCTGCTCCTCGACGAGCCCTTCGACGGCGTCGACCCGATCGGCGTCGAGGCGACCATGGACGTCATCGCAGACGCCCGGGCCCGTGGCGCCTGCATCCTCGTCTCCACCCACCTGCGGGAGCTCGCCATCCAGGCCTGCACCGACGTGACCGTCCTGCGCGGCGGTTCGCGCGTCGCGACCGTCGACTCGGCCGAGATGGCGGGGGAGGAGGGGGCCCGTGCCTACCGGGCTCTCCTCGACTAGCGCGCCGACCACGCAGGCGTACGCCTCGCCCGGCCTGGTGCCGGCTGCGCGGCGCGCCGTCGCTGACGTCGGACACCTGCTGCGCTTCCGCACCGCGACGGTCCGTCGTCGCCGTGCGCTGCCGACGGCGTTCGCGATCATCGGCGGCATCACCCTCGCCGTCTGCACGCTGCCGGCCCTGTTCCCGGCCGCCCACGCACGCGACGTGCTCCTGCTGATGCCGACGATGTTCGCGGCGTTCTTCGTCCTGACCGTCGTGTCCGGGGTGTCGTCGGGTGGCGGGCGCGAGCTGCTCTCCCGCGACCACGGGGTGACCTTCCCGGTCAGCCCCACGACCGACCACCTCGGTGCCCTGCTGTTGGCGCCGCTGAACGTCGCCTGGCTGCTCCAGGCCTGGGCGATCCTCGGCAGCGCGGCCTACGCGCTGGGGCCGGCCGACGCGTTCCCGACCATGGTCGCGGTCGTGCTGTGGCTGGGTGTCTGCACCGCGACGGCGCAGGTCGTGGCGTGGACGATGGAGGCGATCCGCCGCCGACCGTACGGACGCGTCGTGGTCCGCTCGATCGTGGCCGTCTGCGCCGTCGCACTCGGCGTCGTGCACGCGACGGGTCGGCTCACCACCGTCCTCGACAACCTGCCCACCCTCTGGCTCGTCGCCCGCGTGACCCACGGCCTGGGCTCCGCCTGGCTGACCGGGATCACCTTCGAGCTGGTCGTCATCCTCGTCGCGGTCGTGCTGGGCGCCGTACCCGCCCATCTCGCGGCCCGGCGTCCGCCGCGGGACGAGGCCCGGCTCGAGAGTGGTCACTACACACCGCGTCGGATGTCGCGCACCGTCGTCGGGACCATCGTCAGCATCGACCGCGCGTCGGTGTGGCGCTCGGTGCCCATGCGTCGCGGTATCACCGTCCTGGGCGTCGGTCCGGGTCTGGTCGCGATCGTCGGCAGCATGACGTGGGCGAGCGCGACGATCCTGCCGGGGCTGGTCGCCTCGGGCGGGGCCCTGCTGTTCGGCGTCAACGCCTGGTGCCTCGACGGGCGCGGCCTGCTGTGGCGCGAGAGCCTGCCGGCGCGGCCGGAACAGGTCTTCGCCGCCCGGGCGATCGTGCTGGCGGAGTTCGTGCTGGTCGCGACGTTGCTCACCCTCGCGCTGGCCGCGGTCCGCGCGGGACTGCCGTCGCTGGTGGAGCTGACGGCGATGGTGATGCTGGTCGCGGTCGTCACGCTGCAGGTGATCTCCGCCGCCATGCGGTGGTCGGCGCAGCGCCCCTTCCCGGTCGACATGCGCTCCGCCCGGGCCACCCCCGCCCCACCCGGCGTGATGATCGGCTACTCCTCCCGCCTCGCGCTCTCGACGACCTTCACCGGCCTGTTCTTCTCGTTCCTCGCGCGGGCCGACGACTGGCGCCTGGCCATCCTGTTCGCCGTCCCGCTGCTCGCCTGGTCCGCGTGCCGCCTCTACCGAGCCCGCCTCGTCTGGCTCGACCCCGTCCAGCGCGCCCGGGTGGTCCTCGCAGTCGCGGCGTAGGGCTGGCGGACGGGATACCCGGTCGACCGGGTATCCCGACCGTTCGGCGTCGTTGCAACCCCCTCAAAGGGTCAGGAACGACACCGAACCTCGGGCATTACGCTGCCCGACATGGACTTCTCCCCGTCGCCTCGGGCCGCGGACCTCACCCACCGGGTCCGTACCTTCCTCGCCGAGGAGGTCGAGCCGGTCGAGGGGCAGTACCACCGCGACCTCGCCGCAGCGCGCGAGAACGGCACGCAGTGGACGCCGCTGCCGGTGCTCGAGGACCTCAAGGCCAAGGCCCGCGCGCAGGGGCTGTGGAACCTCTTCCTGCCGAAGGAGCACGCGGGTGAGTACGCCGCGCGGTTCGGCACCGACGGCGGCGAGGGGCTGTCGAACGTCGACTACGCGCCCATCGCCGAGCTGACCGGACGGTCCGCCATCGCCCCGCTCGTGCTCAACTGCAACGCGCCGGACACCGGCAACATGGAGGTGCTGCTGCGCTACGGCACCGACGCCCAGCGCACGGAGTGGCTCGAGCCGCTGCTCGACGGCCGGATCCGCTCGGCGTTCACGATGACCGAGCCCGACGTCGCCTCGTCGGACGCCACGAACATGGAGGCGACCTGCGTCGTCGACGGTGACGAGGTCGTCGTCAACGGCACCAAGTGGTGGTCCACCGGCGTCGGCCACCCGGACTGCAGGATCTTCGTGTTCATGGGCGTCACCGACCCGGACGCCGACCGCCACCACCGCCACTCCATGGTCCTCGTACCTCGCGACAGCGCCGGGGTGAGGATCGAGCGGCTGCTGACCACGATGGGCTACCAGGACGAGCCGATCGGGCACGGCGAGGTCTCGTTCACCGACGTACGCGTCCCGCTGGCCAACGTCATCTCCGGGCCGGGCGAGGGCTTCGCGATCGCCCAGGGGCGACTGGGTCCCGGTCGCATCCACCACTGCATGCGGCTGATCGGGCTCGCCGAGCTCGCCCTCGAGCTGGCCATCCGGCGCGGCACGGCACGGACGGCGTTCGGCAAGCGGCTCGTGGACCTCGGCGGCAACCGGGAGCGGATCGCCGACGCCCGCATCGCCATCGACCAGGCCCGGCTGCTCGTCCTCAACGCCGCGTGGAAGCTCGACGAGGGCGGTCCGGCGAACGCCCTGTCGGAGGTCAGCCAGATCAAGGTCGTCGTCCCCAACATGGCCCAGGCGGTCATCGACTTCGCCATCCAGGTCCACGGCGGCGCCGGCATGTCCGACGACTTCCCGCTCGCGATGGCGTTCGTCAACGCCCGTACCCTGCGGCTCGCCGACGGTCCCGACGAGGTGCACCGCGGGATGGTCGCCCGCCTCGAGCTCGGCAAGTACAGATGAAGATCCTGGTCACCGGCGCCGCCTCGGGCCTCGGGGCCGCGCTGACCCGGGCCTGGCGACTCCGGGGCGACGACGTCCTCACCACCGACCTGGCCGGTCATGACGTGGACCTGACCCTCGACATCACCAGCGACGACGACTGGGCCACGGCCTTCGAGGAGGTCCAGACCCGGTGGGGCGGGCTCGACGTCCTGGTCAACAACGCCGGTGTCGCCGGCGGTGGCCGGCTCGACGTGGCCACCCTCGACGAGTGGCGCTGGATCACCGAGATCAACCTGTTCGGCGCCGTGCGCGGCACGCGCACCTTCGTGCCCCTCTTCAAGCGGCAGCGCTCGGGTCACATCGTCAACGTCGCCTCGCTCGCCGGGCTCGTGCACCCCGCCGGCATGGCGTCGTACAACGCCGTCAAGGCCGCCGTCGTCGCGCTCACCGAGACGACCGGACACGAGCTGGAGGCGTACGGCGTCCGCGCGAGCGTCGTCTGCCCGTCCTACTTCCGCACCAACCTGATGGACTCCATCCAGGGTGCCGACACCGCCCTCGCCGGCATGGTGGCGCACCTGGTCGAGTCCTCGCCGCTGACCGCACACGACATCGCGGCGGCCGTGATCGTCGGCATCGACGCCGGCCACGAGCTGATCCTCCCCGACGTCGCGGCGCAGAGTGCCTGGGAGCTGAAGCAGCACGACCGCCTGAACTACGACCTGATGATGCGCGCCCAGGCCAACAAGCTGCACCGGCTCGCGGACGACCAATGAGCACCCGCGACGAGAGTCGCCCGGTCCGCGAGGAGGACTCGTTCGACGTCGCGGCGGTCGCGGCCTGGCTGCGCGAGCACGCGCCGGCGTACGACCTGGTCGGCACCCCCGACGTCCGCCAGTTCCCCGGCGGCGCCTCGAACCTGACCTACCTGCTGACGTACCCCGCTCGCGACCTCATCCTGCGCCGCCCCCCGGCCGGTGTGAAGGCCAGGAGCGCCCACGACATGGGTCGCGAGCACGACATCCAGGCCGCACTCGCCCCTGTCTTCCCGTACGTCGCCACCATGGTCGGGCTCTGTCGCGACGAGGCGGTCATCGGCTCGGAGTTCTACGTGATGGAGCGCCTGGAGGGCACGATCCCCCGGCGGCGCCTGGGGTTCGAGGCGACGCCGGGCGACGTGGCGACGCTCTGCGGCCGCGCCTGGGACGTGCTCGTCGACCTGCACGCCGTCGACGTGGCGGCCATCCCGGCCCTGTCGGAGCTCAACCGGGGCGAGGGGTACGTCGCGCGCCAGGTCGGCGGGTGGACCGACCGCTTGGCGCGGGCCGCGACCGACGACCTCGGCGACTGGTCGCCGGTCACCGGCTGGCTCGCCGAGCACCAGCCCGCCGACCGGGGGCAGTGCCTGATCCACAACGACTTCCGCTTCGACAACCTCGTGCTGTCGCCTGAGGAGCTGCAGGTGACCGGTGTCCTCGACTGGGAGATGGCGACCGTCGGGGACCCGCTGATGGACCTGGGCGGCGCGCTGGCCTACTGGGTCGAGCCGGGTGACGACGAGTTCTTCCAGCAGTTCCGGCGCCAGCCCTCGACCACGCCGGGGATGTGGACCCGGTGGGAGGTCGTCGACCACTACGCCCGCCGGACGGGGCTCGAGGTCACGCCGGAGCAGTGGCGGTTCTACGAGGTGTTCGGGCTGTTCCGGCTCGCGGTGATCGCCCAGCAGATCTGGTACCGCTACGCCCTCGGCCAGACCCACAACGAGGCGTACGCCGTCTTCGGCCCGGCGGTCGCGTACCTCGAGCAGCGCTGCCGCCGCATCCTCGGGGTCTGATACGTGGGCCAGGTCCTGCTCGTCCGGCACGGCCAGGCGTCATGGGGTGCCGCCGACTACGACGTGCTCTCGCCGCTGGGGGAGGGGCAGGCCACGGCCACCGGGGCGTTCCTGGCCGGCGTCCGGCCCGACGTGGTCGTGCACGGGCTCATGCAGCGCCAGCGGCGGACGGCCGAGCTGATGGCGGAGTCGGCCGGCTGGAGCCTCGCGCCCTCGGTCGACGGGCGCTGGGACGAGATGGACCACCTCGCGGTGCTGGCCGCCCAGGAGCAGGCACAGCCCCGGGACTTCGACGGCGAGCCGGACGCGCACCAGTTCCAGGCCTGGTTCGAGAAGGCCACCGGCCGCTGGCTGTCCGGCGCGCACGACGGCGAGTACACCGAGTCGTGGCCGGAGTTCCGCGACCGCGTCCTCGCGGGGCTCGACGCCCTGGGCGACGGCACCACCGTGGTGGTCACGTCCGGCGGCCCGATCTCCGTGGTCGTCGCGCACCTGCTCGAGTCGCCGGCGGCCTACCAGCGCATCGCCCCCGTCGTCGTCAACGCGTCGGTCACCAAGGTCGTGGTGGGTCGCCGCGGGCACACCCTCGTGTCCTTCAACGAGCACGGCCACCTGCCGGGAGACCTGCTCACCTACCGCTGACCTCCCCTGCATACGTGGTATACATACCGGGTATCCACACGGGAGGACGCGGAAGATGACGGTCAGGAACGCGCTGCTGGCGCTGCTGGAGCAGGGTCCGATGTACGGCTACCAGCTGCGCGCGGAGTTCGAGCGGCGCACGGGCGCCACCTGGCCGCTGAACGTCGGGCAGGTCTACACGACGCTCTCCCGGCTCGAGCGTGACGGCTTCGTCGAGGGCACGGGGGCCGACGACGGGGGGCACGTGATGTACGTCGCGACGGCGGCCGGGCACGAGGAGGTCGCGGCGTGGTTCACCACGCCCGTCGCCCGTACCCAGCCGCCGCGCGACGAGCTGGCGATCAAGCTCGCCCTGGCCGTCACCGTCCCGGGCGTCGACGTCGGCACGGTCATCCAGCAGCAGCGCTCGGCGACGATGGGGGCCCTCCAGGACTACACCCGGATCAAGCGGGCCGGCGGTGATGAGGACCTCGCCTGGAGCCTGGTGCTCGACAGCCTGGTCTTCAACGCCGAGGCCGAGATCCGCTGGCTGGACCACTGCGAGGCCCGCGTACGGCGTGCGGCCGGGGACCGCTCCGAGGCACAGGCCGTCGTGGTGGCCGAGGCCGAGGAGGCGCTCCGATGAGCGCGGTGCTCCACCTCGACCAGGTCACTCGCATCCACGGCGAGGGCGCGACCGAGGTGCACGCCCTCAAGGCCGTCAGCTTCCGGGCGAGCGCCGGCGAGCTGGTCGCCGTGATGGGCCCGTCGGGGTCCGGCAAGTCGACCCTGCTGACCCTGGCCGGCGGCCTCGACTCGCCGACGAGCGGGTCGGTGCTCGTCGAGGGCACCGACCTCGCGACCCTGGGCAACAACGGCCGCGCGCGGATGCGGCGTACCTCCATCGGCTACGTCTTCCAGGACTTCAACCTGATCCCGGCGCTCACCGCCGCGGAGAACGTCGCCCTGCCGCGCGAGCTCGACGGCGAGCGCACGGCCCTCGCCAGGAAGGCCGCCCTGCAGGCACTCGCCGAGGTGGGCATCGAGGACCTCGCCGAGCGCTTCCCCGACGAGATGTCCGGCGGCCAGCAGCAGCGGGTCGCCATCGCCCGGGCGATCGTCGGCGAGCGGCGCCTGATCCTGGCCGACGAGCCGACCGGAGCCCTGGACACCGACACCGGCGAGGAGATCCTGCGGCTGCTGCGCGCCCGTTGCGACGCCGGCGCCGCGGGGGTGCTGGTGACCCACGAGGCGCGGCACGCCGCCTGGGCCGACCGGGTGGTGTTCCTCCGCGACGGCGTCGTCGTCGACGAGACGGGGGCCGACCCGGTCGAGACCCTGGTCGAGGCTCGCTGACGTGGCCGGCTGGAAGCCGGCCCTGAGGCTGGCCCGGCGCGACGCGCTGCGCAACAAGGGTCGCAGCGTCCTGGTGCTCGTCATGATCGCCCTGCCGGTGCTGGCGGTCAGCGCGGCCGAGGTCGTCTACCGGACCACCGACGTGGCCGGCGCGGAGTCCCTCGACCGCCGGCTCGGCACTGCCGACGCGCGGGTCGTCGTCAGCCCCGGGAGTGGGCGGGTGATCCAGGGGTTCGACCCCGACCGCGACCCGTCCGGCAGCCTCGAGGACAGCGACCGGCCACCCGTCTCGCTCCAGGGCGTGCGCGCGGCACTCGGACGCGACGTCCCCGCCACCGAGCGGCGCGACGGCGGGGTCCGCGTCGACACCGAGCGGGGCGTCCTCAACGTGGAGACCACCGAGCTCGACCTGGACTCGCCGCTCGTCAGCGGCCTGTTCCGGCTCACCGACGGCCGCTGGCCCTCGGCGCCCACCGAGGTCGCCGTCAACGAGGCGCTCGCCGAGAAGGGCTTCGCCGCCGGGTCCGAGCTCACCATCCACGACGGCCGGACCCTGACCGTGGTCGGGACGGCCGAGTCGACGACCTCGCGCGCCTATCCCTTGGCCGTCGGCACGCTCGGGACCCTCGGCATCCCGACGACCGACGGCCAGGCGACCTGGCTGATCGGCGGGGGTCCGGTCTCCTGGGACGACGTCGAGGCCCTCAACCAGGTCGGCGCGACCGTGCTGTCGCGCGCGGTCGTCGAGGACCCGCCCCCGGACTCCGTGCTCCCGCACCAGCTCACCCAGTGGCAGGCCTCGGCCGACGACGCGTTCATCGCGGTCATCGTGCTGGTCGTGGTGATGGCGCTGCTCGAGGTGGTGCTCCTGGCCGGCCCGGCGTTCGCGGTCGGCGCCCGCCGGCAGTCCCGGACCCTGGCCCTGATGGCTGCCAGCGGGGGTACGCCGAAGCAGTCGCGCCGCGTGATCCTCGCCGGAGGGCTGGTCCTCGGCGTGGTCGCCTCGGTGCTGGGCGTCGTCCTGGGCATCGGCGTCGGCTGGGCGCTGCTCCCGGTCGTGCAGCACTACTCCGACACCTGGCTCGGCCCGTTCGACCTGACCTGGTGGCACGTCCTCCTCGTCGCGGGGTTCGGCATGCTGAGCGCGTTCCTGGCCGCAGTGGTCCCGGCGTTCATCGCCTCCCGTCAGGACGTCGTGGCCGTCCTCGCCGGTCGTCGGGGTGACCGGCAACCGAGCCTGCGCTCGCCGCTGCTCGGGCTCGTCCTGCTCGGCGTCGGCATCGCCGGCGCCGTGGCCGGGGCCGGCGCGCGCAACGACCTCAGCGGCGGCGACGGCAGCCTGCTGATCGCCGGCTCGGCCGTCATCTCGGTGCTCGGCATGATCCTGGTCGTGCCCGTCGTGGTCTCCATCCTCGCGCGCCTCGCCCGGCGGTTGCCCCTCGTGGCGCGGTACGCCGTCCGCGACGCCGCCCGGCACCGCACCCGGACCGTGCCCGCCGTCGCCGCGGTGGCCGCCACGGTGGCCGGCGTCGTCGCCCTCGGCATCGCCAACGCCAGCGACGCGGCCGAGTCGGAGGCGACGTACACGCCCCAGGTGGCCATGGGGATGGGCACGCTGACGGTCTCCGACCCCGACGTCGACTGGGCGAGGTACCAGGACGCCGTGCACCGCGAGGCGCCGACCGTGGGCGTCACGGCCGTGGCGTCCTACGACCCCTTCCAGGGCGATACCTACACCGACATCCGGGTCAGGCGGCCGGAGGTGAAGGGCTACGACAGGCTGCTCGACTCGTGGGGCGGCTCCTTCGGCAACCTGCTCGTCGGCCCCGAGATGCTCGTGCTGGCCACCCCCGCCCACGAGGCGGACCTCGAGCCCGCGCGCCAGATGCTGGAGCAGGGCGGTGTGGTCGTGTTCACCACCGAGCCCGTGGAGGGCGACCGGATCCGGATCAGCGGCTCGGTCAACCCGGCGGTGGGCGCCGGGGAGCCGGAGCGCCTCGTCCCGCAGGAGCTGCCGGCGTACTTCCTCCAGATCCGCGGCTCCGGCCCGGCCCTGGCCGTGGCCGCCCCCGGCTCGCTCGACCCGATGGGGCTGACGGTCCGGACGGCCGGGCTGCTGCTCGACGCACACGACCTGAGCAGCCGCGAGGAAGGCGACCTCCGCGAGGTCGTGCAGGGGATGAGCGACAACGCCTACCTCTACGTCGAGCGCGGCTACCAGAACGACAACGCGACGAACATCGTGCTGGCCATCCTGTTCACCCTCGGCGGCGTGCTGATGCTGGGCGGCACCCTCACCGCGACGTTCCTGGCCCTCTCCGACGCGCGACCGGACCTGGCCACCCTCTCCGCCGTGGGAGCAGTGCCGCGGACCCGCCGCGGCGTCGCGGCGGCGTACGCCCTCGTCGTCGGCTTCGTCGGTGCGCTCCTGGGAGCGGCGGTCGGCTTCATCCCCGGGATCGCCATCACCTATCCCCTCACCTCGACCTCGTGGGCGCCCGGGGGGCTGGACGCGCGGGGCAACGCGTTGCCCAGTCACTTCATCGACGTGCCGTGGACGCTGGTGATCGGCCTCGTCGTGGTCCTCCCCCTGCTCACCGCACTCATCGTGGGGCTCACCGCCCGGTCGCGGCTGCCACTGGTGGCCCGCCTGGACTGAGAAACAAGCAGGCTTGACTGTTTGTTCGTACGCCGTCACGATGGCGGGGTGCCCGCCGTCACCGTCCGCGTCCCGCAGGAGGAGCGCACCCGCGCGATGCGTGCGCGGTTGATGGAGGCGACGGTCGAGCTGCTCGTCGAGCGCGGCTTCGCGGGCACCTCGACGACGTTGGTCTCCGAGCGCGCCGGCGTCTCGCGGGGCGCTCAGCTGCACCACTTCCCGACCAAGAACGACCTGGTCGTGGCCGCGGTCGAGCACGTCACCGAGGTCCGGGGGGCCGAGCTCGCGGCCGCGGCCGAGCGGGGCCTGCCGCGCGGTGCTCGGCGCACCCGCGCCGTCCTCGCGCTGCTGGCCGACCACTTCACGTCCCCCGTCTTCACCGCTGCCCTGGAGCTCTGGGTCGCCGCTCGCACCGACGAGTCGCTGCGCGCGGCAGTGGTCCCCCTGGAGCAGCGCGTCGGCCGGCAGACCCACCGGATGACCGTCGACCTGCTGGGCGCCGACGAGTCGCGGGCCGGCCATCGCGAGCTCGTGCAGGCGACCCTCGACCTGGTGCGCGGCCTCGGCCTGGCCGACACCATCACCGACGACACCCGACGCCGCAAGCGGATCCTGGACCGCTGGGCCCACACCCTCGACCAGGCGCTCGCCCGGTGAACGACGTGCTGGGCGACGTGCTCGCCGACCTCGTCGCCGAGGGCGACCGGCTGGAGTCCCTGGTGTCCGGCCTCGACGAGGCCGGCTGGCGGACCCCGACCCCGGCGGCCGGATGGGACGTCGCCACCCAGGTCGCGCACCTCGCCTGGACCGACGACGCGGCCGTCGCCGCCGCGACCGACAAGCAGGCCTGGGACGCGTTGGTGCTCGACGCGATCGCCGACCCCGAGCACGCGGTCGACACCGCGGCGCTCGCCGGCGGCTCGGGGCCGTCGGGCCCGCTGCTCGACCGTTGGCGGGCCGGACGGGCGCGCCTGGCCGAGGTCCTGCGCGCGTACCCCGTGGGGCAGAAGATGCCCTGGTACGGCCCACCGATGTCGGCCACGTCGATGGCCACCGCCCGGCTGATGGAGACCTGGGCGCACTCGCTCGACGTGCACGAAGCCCTCGGAGTCGCACCGGAGGTCAGCGACCGGATCCGGCACGTCGCGCACCTCGGGGTCCGCACCCGCCGCTTCTCCTTCGCCGCGCGCGGCGAGGCGGCGCCGGAGGCCGAGCCGCGAGTGACCCTCACCGCGCCGTCCGGCGACGTCTGGACGTGGGGCCCGGAGGACGGCGCCGAGACGGTGACCGGTCCGGCGTACGACTTCTGCCTGCTCGTCACCCAGCGTGTGCACCGCGCCGACACCGCGCTCGTCGCGACCGGTCCGGGCGCCGACCGGTGGCTCGACATCGCGCAGTGCTTCGCGGGGCCTCCAGGCCAAGGGAGATCACCGGGGCGGACGGCGCGTGGCTGACGTCAGGATCGGCAACTGCTCCGGCTTCTACGGCGACCGGCTGTCCGCGATGCGCGAGATGCTCGAGGGCCCTGGTCACGAGTCTGGGCTCGACGTCCTCACCGGTGACTACCTGGCCGAGCTGACCATGCTCATCCTCGGACGCGACCAGCTCAAGGACCCGTCGCTGGGCTACGCGCGCACGTACGTGCGGCAGGTCGAGGACTGCCTCGGCCTCGCGCTCGAGCGTGGGGTGAGGCTGGTGTCCAACGCGGGCGGGCTCAACCCTGCCGGACTGGCCGCCCGGCTGGTCGAGGTGGCGACCGGGCTCGGGCTGTCGCCCTCGATCGCGTACGTCGACGGCGACGACGTCCGAAGCCAGGGCTACCCCGGTGCCCTGACGGCCAACGCCTACCTCGGTGGGTTCGGCATCGCGGCGCGCTCTCGCGGGTGGCGCCGACGTCGTGGTCACCGGACGCGTCACCGACGCGTCCCTCGTGGTCGGGCCGGCCGCCTGGTGGCACGGTTGGGACCCCTCCGCGCACGACGCGCTGGCCGGCGCCGTCGTCGCCGGCCACGTCATCGAGTGCGGCTGCCAGGCGACGGGTGGCAACTTCTCCGGCTTCGCCGACGTCGATCGGTCGCGGCCGCTCGGCTTCCCCGTCGCGGAGGTGGCGGCCGACGGCTCGTCGGTGATCACCAAGCACGCGGGAACCGGAGGGTCGGTCACCGTCGACACGGTCACCGCGCAGCTGCTCTACGAGGTCCAGGGCACCCGGTACCTCGGGCCCGACGTGACGACGGACCTCACCTCCATCCGGCTCGCCGCCGTGGGTGCCGACCGCGTCGGCGTGACCGGTGTACGCGGCTCCGCTCCTCCCGCGCGGCTCAAGGTCTGCGTCAACGAGCTCGGCGGCCACCGCAACGCGGTCGAGTTCGTCCTGACCGGGTTGGACATCGAGGCAAAGGCGGCGTGGGTCCGGGAGCAGCTGACCCCGTCGCTGACGGCGTCGTCGGTGACGTGGACCCTCGGCCCGTTGCCAGCACCCGACGCCGACACCGAGGAGGGCGCCTCGACCCTGCTGCGCTGCACGGTCCAGGACGCGTCGCCCGACGCCGTGGGCCGCGGCTTCTCCGCGGCTGCCGTCGAGCTCGCATTGGCGTCCTACCCCGGCTTCACGATGACCGCCCCACCCGGCAACGGCACGCCGTTCGGCGTCTACCGGGCCGAGTACGTCGACCGCTCGGCCGTCACCCACACCGTGCACCACGCCGACGGCTCCACTTCGTTGGTTGAGGAGGGACGAAGTCCCGTCACGAAACCCGGTGAGAGCGCCGCGGTCGCTTCACCGGGTCTCGTGACAGGCGCTAGCGCGCCTTCCTCGACCAGCGGGCGCGCGCCTTCCTCGACCAGCGGGGTCGGCCGCTCGGCACGTTCGTCCATGCCCGGTCGGGCGACAAGGGCGGCGACGCCAACCTGGGTCTGTGGGTGCGACACGACGGGGCTCGCTCGTACGACGCGCGGGTCGCCTGGCTGCTCGCGACGGTCACGCCCGACTTCGTGAGGGAGCTGCTGCCTGAGACCCGGGACCTCGAGGTCGAGGTGCACGCGCTGCCCAACCTCGGCGGCGTCAACGTGGTGGTGCACGGGTTGCTGGGGCGGGGCGTGGCCGCCTCGACCCGGTTCGACCCGCAGGCCAAGGGTCTCGGTGAGTGGGCTCGGTCGCGGCACGTGGACATCCCCGAGGTGCTGCTGACATGAGCAACCGTGAGGCCATGGTGGCGAAGCTCGCCGAGCTCGAGACCGAGGTCGCGCGCGCGGTCGCCGGCGGTGGGGAGAAGTACGTCGAGCGCCACCACGCGCGCGGCAGGCTGCTGCCGCGCGAGCGGATCGAGCTGCTCGTCGACGAGGGCTCGGCCTTCCTGGAGCTGTCGCCGCTCGCGGGCTGGGGCTCGGACTTCCACGTCGGTGCCTCGCTGGTCACCGGCATCGGGGTGGTCGAGGGCGTCGAGTGCCTGATCACCGCGAACGACCCGACGGTCAAGGGTGGGGCCAGCAACCCCTGGACCGTGAAGAAGGCCTTCCGAGCCGCGCAGATCGCCGAGGAGAACCACCTCCCGACGATCTCGCTCGTCGAGTCGGGCGGTGCGGACCTGCCGACCCAGAAGGAGATCTTCATCCCCGGCGGCAAGCTGTTCCGCGACCTCACCCGGGCCAGCGCCCGGCGGCAGCCGACCATTGCGCTGGTGTTCGGCAACTCGACCGCCGGTGGCGCGTACGTGCCGGGCATGAGCGACTACACCGTCATGGTCAAGGGGCAGGCGAAGGTGTTCCTCGGCGGCCCACCGCTGGTGAAGATGGCGACGGGCGAGGAGTCCGACGACGAGTCGCTCGGCGGCGCCGAGATGCACGCCCGGATCTCAGGCCTCGCCGACTACCTCGCCCAGGACGAGCGCGACGCGATCCGGATCGGCCGGCGGATCGTGGCACGGCTGAACTGGCGCAAGCACTCGCCGGGTCTCGTGACAGGCGCTAGCGCGCCTTCCTCGACCAGCGGGCGTTGCGCCGAACCGGACGCGGACCCCGACGAGCTCCTCGACCTGATCCCCGCCGACCTCAAGGAGCCCTTCGACCCGCGCGAGGTGATCCTGCGCATCTGCGACGGCGTCGGGCCGGGGAACGGGAGGCCGTTCGACGAGTTCAAGCCGCTCTACGGCACGTCGCTCGTCACCGGCTGGGCGAGGCTGCACGGCCGGCCCATCGGCATCCTGGCGAACGCGCAGGGCGTGCTGTTCAGCGAGGAGGCCCAGAAGGCGACGCAGTTCATCCAGCTCGCCAACCAGGTCGACACCCCGCTGCTCTTCCTGCACAACACGACCGGCTACATGGTCGGGGCCGAGTACGAGCAGGGCGGCATCATCAAGCACGGCGCCCAGATGATCAACGCGGTCAGCAACAGCTCGGTCCCGCACCTCAGCGTGATCATGGGCGCGTCGTACGGCGCCGGGAACTACGGCATGAACGGGCGCGCGTACGACCCCCGGTTCCTGTTCACCTGGCCCTCGGCCAAGTCCGCGGTGATGGGGCCGGCCCAGCTCGCCGGCGTCCTCTCGATCGTGGCGCGCGCAGCCGCGGAGGCGCGCGGGCAGGCCTACGACGAGGAGGGCGACGCCGGCATGCGCGCGTTCGTCGAGCAGTCGGTCGAGGAGCAGAGCCTGCCGTTCTTCCTGTCCGGGATGCTCTACGACGACGGCGTCATCGACCCCCGCGACACCCGGACCGTGCTGGCCATCTGCCTCTCCGTGATCGAGAACGGCCCGATCCGCGGCGCCGAGGGGTACGGGGTGTTCCGCACATGATCAAGCGCGTGCTCGTGGCCAACCGTGCCGAGATCGCGTCGCGCGTCTTCCGGACCTGCCGCCGTCTGGGCATCGAGACCGTCGCCGTGCACTCCGACGCCGACGCCGGTCTGCCGTACGTGCGCGAGGCCGACGTCGCCGTCCGGCTGCCGGGCAACGCACCGGCCGACACCTACCTCCGCGCCGATCTGCTCGTCGACGCCGCTCGTCGCGCGGGCGCCGACGCCGTGCACCCGGGCTACGGGTTCCTGTCGGAGAACGCCGACTTCGCCCGCGCCGTGATCGACGCCGGGCTCACGTGGGTCGGACCGAGTCCCGAGTCCATCGACGCGATGGGGTCGAAGATCGAGGCCAAGAGGATCATGCGCGCGGCCGGCGTGCCCGTCCTGGAGGCACCCGCCGAGCCCACCGAGTCCGACCTTCCCCTGCTGGTGAAGGCGTCGGCCGGCGGCGGCGGCCGCGGGATGCGCGTCGTGCGTCGCCTCGCCGACCTCGCGGACGAGGTCGCGGCCGCGGAGGCCGAGGCGCTGTCCGCGTTCGGCGACGGCACGGTCTTCGTCGAGCCCTACGTCGAGCGCGGGCGTCACGTCGAGGTGCAGGTCTTCGGCACGACTGCCATCGGCGAGCGGGACTGCTCGCTCCAGCGTCGCCACCAGAAGGTGGTCGAGGAGGCGCCGGCACCGCACCTGCCCACGGACACCCGCGACGCCATGGTCGCGGCCGCGGAGCAGGCCGCCGCGGCGATCGACTACCAGGGCGCCGGGACCGTGGAGTTCCTGGTCGACGCCGTGGATCCCAGCCGGTTCTGGTTCCTGGAGATGAACACCCGGCTCCAGGTCGAGCACCCGGTCACCGAGCTGGTGTGGGGCGTCGACCTGGTGGCGATGCAGCTCGGCGAGGCCGCGGCATCCGGTGAACCGACCGGACACGCGATCGAGGTACGGCTGTACGCCGAGGACCCGATCGCCGACTACCAGCCGCAGTCCGGCGTGCTCACCCGCTTCGAGATCCCAGCAGGAGAAGGGATCCGCGTCGACGCAGGGTACGAGTCGGGCTCGACCGTCTCCACGTTCTACGACGCCATGCTGGCCAAGGTCGTGTGTCACGCGCCCACCCGCGAGGCCGCCGCTCGCAAGCTCGCCGACGCCCTCGCCCGGGCCCGCATCCACGGCGTCGTGACCAACCGGGACCAGCTGGTCCAGGTGCTGCGGTCAGAGGCGTTCGTGAGCGGTGAGGTGAACACCTCGCTCCTGTCCGAGCTCACGTTGGTTCGGACAGGACGGGACGCCCGTCGCGCACGTGGCCGCAACCATCGCGTTCGCCGAGCGGGCAGGCGCCAGCCGCACGGTCCAGCAGGGGATCCCGATCGGCTGGCGCAACGTGCCCAGCCAGCCGCAGCGCACCGAGTTCGAGGACGGCACCGTCGTCGAGTGGTGGCGGGGCCGCGACGGCTACGTCCTCGAGGGTGACCACTCGGTGGTCGAGGTGCGAGGAGCGCCAGCGACGAGCCTCGAAACCACGGGGGCAGTGACGCTGGAGACCGACGGCATCCGGACGACCTACGACGTGACGACCTCCGGCGACGACGTCGACGTCGACGGGCCCACCGGCCACACCCGCCTGACGCGCAAGCCGCGGTTCACCGACCCGGCCGACGCGGTGGTGAGTGGCAGCCTGCTGGCGCCGATGCCCGGCACCGTGGTCAGCGTGCTCGTGGAGCAGGGCGCCGACGTCGCGGCCGGGCAGGCCGTGCTCGTGCTCGAGGCGATGAAGATGCAGCACACCGTGGCCGCGCCGTACGACGGCGTGGTCGCCCTGGTCGACGTACGGATCGGTCAACAGGTGGCGGCGGGCGAGGTCCTGGCCGTCGTGGAGGAGAAGCAATGACCAACGCGTTCAGCGAGTCCGAGGAGCGCCAGGAGCTGCGCAAGCAGGTGGCGAGGCTGGCGTCGAAGTACGGGCGCGAGTACTTCACCGAGCAGGCCCGCAGCGGTGGCAAGACCACCGACCTGTGGCTGGAGATGGGCAAGAACGGCTACCTCGGCATCAACATCCCCGAGGAGTACGGCGGTGGGGGTGGCGGCATCGGCGACATCGCGGCCGTGTGCGAGGAGCTCGCCGCGCAGGGCTGCCCGCTGCTGATGATGGTCGTCAGCCCGGCGATCTGCGGGACGGTGATCGCGAGGTACGGAACCGAGGACCAGAAGCAGAAGTGGCTGCCCGGCATCGCCGACGGCACCGGCACCATGGCGTTCGCGATCACCGAGCCGGACGCCGGCACCAACTCCCACAACATCACCACCACGGCCCGGCGTGACGGGGACGAGTGGGTGCTCAACGGCCGCAAGATCTACATCTCCGGCGTCGACGAGGCCGACAACGTGCTCGTGGTGGCCCGAGTCGAGGACGCACGGAGCACATCAGGAGGGCCGGGCAAGCTCAAGCCCTGCCTGTTCGTCGTGCCCACCGACGCCGCCGGGTTCGAGGCCAGGGCCATCCCGATGGAGATCGTCAGTCCGGAGCAGCAGTTCCAGGTGTTCATCGACGACGTGCGGCTCACGGGCGACGCCCTCGTCGGTGACGAGGACGCCGGGCTCGTGCAGCTCTTCGCGGGGCTCAACCCGGAGCGGATCATGGCCGCGTCGTTCTCCACGGGTCTGGCGCGGTTCGCGCTCGGCAAGGCGGCGGCGTACGCCAAGGAGCGCACGGTCTTCCAGGGACCGATCGGCGGCCACCAAGCCATCGCCCACCCGCTGGCGATGTCGCACATCGAGATCGAGATGGCCCGGTTGATGACCCAGAAGGCCGCCGCGCTCTACGACGCCGGCGACGACATGGGGGCGGGCGAGGCGGCCAACATGGCCAAGTACGCCGCGGCGGAGGCCGCCTGCGACGCCGCCGACCGCGCGGTGCAGACGCACGGCGGCAACGGGATCACCCAGGAGTACGGCATGGCCGGCCTCCTCGTCGCCACCCGCGCCGGCCGGATCGCCCCCGTCAGCCGGGAGATGATCCTCAACTTCGTCGCCATGCACTCGTTGGGGTTGCCGAAGTCCTACTGAGTGTGCCCCGACCCCGATTCGTCTGCGGCCGCCAGCGACAGAACTCGCAGCGATCCGCAGACGAATCGGAGGTCGGGTCAGGGCAGGGCGACGAACGGCTCCGTGAGGTGGGACGTGGCGAGGTGGGCACCGCGGCGCCGCGCCTCGGCGTACACCCGCACCCGCGTGGCCGCGGCGACGGCGGGGTCGTCCTCGGCGGCGTACGCCACGTCGGGCGCGACCAGCTGGACGGCGTGCACGAGCACGTCGCCGGTCAGCAGCAGCACGTCGTCGCCGGACGAGATCCACACCGACTGGTGTCCGGGGGAGTGGCCAGGCGTGGGTTCGAGGTCGATGCCGTCGCGCAGCCGGGTCACGCCGTCGACCTCGCGCAGCAGGTCCGCGGCCCGCAGCGGGTCGATGGTCGCCTCGACGATCACCCGGTCGTCGGCCACCGCCCGGACCTCGGTCGCCTGGACGACGTGCTGGGCGTTCGGGAACAGAGGCAGCCCCGCACGACCGAGCACCCAGCCCACGTGGTCCTCGTGGAGGTGCGTCAGCACGACGGTGCCGACGTCCGACGGGGCGATGCCGAGCGCCGACAGTCCCTCGGGAAGCCGGCCGACACCCGGAGCCCACGACGCGGCGGGGCTGCTGGTCGTCCCGACCCCGAGGTCGACGACGGTGACGGTGTCGTCGGGGGCGACCACGACGAACGCCCGGAACGGCAGCACCCACGCGTCCTCCGCCCCGAAGGCAGTCGGGTCGAGTGCCCTCGCCGCGACCCACTGCTCCTCGGTCGCCCCGGGGAAGGCCTCGCGGTTCGTGGTGTCGAGCGCGCCGGAGACGTCGACGAGCGGATGGACCCGGAAGCCGCCGACCGTCCTCATCGCAGCGTCCATCGCAGGCTCATCGCAGGGGCACGAACCGGTAAGAACCGTGGTGGGTCTGGGTCGTCTGGTCACCGTCTCGCGTCACGAGGGTCATCGTGCCCTGCACGGGGATCACCAGGCGACCTCCGTCGGCCAGCTGGTCGACGAGCTGGCCGGGCAGGGTGCTCGGCTCGGCCGAGACCAGGACCCGGTCGTACGGCGCGTGGTCCGGCACCCCGAGCACGCCCGGCGTCGCGGCCCGGATCGTCGCCCAGGGCTGATCGGTCCGTGCCAGGTTCTCGGCCCCGAACGTCACCAGCGACGGCTCGAGCTCGACGCCGAACACGGACCCGGTCGGCCCGACCAGGTGGGCCAGCAGGGCGGTCGTCCAGCCGGAGCCCGACCCGACGTCCAGCACGGACTGGCCGGGCGCGACCTCCAGCAGTCGCAGCATGGTCGCGACCGTACGGGGTTGCGAGCTGGTCTGCCCCTGGCCGATCGGGAGCGGCCCGTCGTACGACGCCCGCCGCCGTTCGCCGCGCGGGAGGAAGCCCTCGCGGGGCATCGCGTCGAACGCCGCGGTCACCGCGTCCATCGGGTCAGCCGCGGCCCAGACCGTCGAGCGCGGCCATCTGGTCGGCGGAGAGCTCGAAACCGGCGACGTCGGCGTTGGACCGCACCCGGTCGGCCTTCGAGGAGCGGGGGATGACCACGACGTCGTGCTGCACGTGCCAGCGGACCAGGACCTGGGCGGGCGTCCGGCCGACCTCGTCGGCGACCCGGGTGACCACGGGGTCGCGCAACGAGCCCCCCTTGAGTGCGCTGTAGCCCTCGAGGACCACGCCGCGCGACGCGTGGCCGTCGGCGACCCGGGCGTCGTAGAGGGACGGACGCCACTCGATCTGGTTGACCGCGGGCAGCACGCCCGTGGCCTCCTGGACCCGGTCCACCTGGCCGAGCGAGAAGTTGCTGACCCCGATGTCGCGCGCCTGTCCGGCGGACTGCGCGGCCACGAAGCTCTCCCAGACCCGCACGTTGTCGTCGGCGGGCGCGTGCACCAGCCACAGGTCGACGTGGTCGGTGTCCAACGCCTCGAGGCTCTGCTCCAGGACGGCCCGCTCGTCGCCCCCGCTCCTGGGGTTGTACTTGGTGGTCACGAACAGCTCGTCGCGGGCCACGCCGCTCGCGGCGATCGCGCGGCCGACCTCGGCCTCGTTGCGGTACATCGTCGCGGTGTCGAGGTGCCGGTAGCCGGCCTCGAGCGCCGCCGACGTGGCGGTGTAGCACTCCTCGCCTTGCAGCTGCCAGGTGCCGAAGCCGACGAGTGGGATCGCGCCCGCGGTGAGCGGCAGGGTGGTGGTCGGGATGTCGACGTGAACCATGGCTCGACCCTAGCCAGCCGCCCCACCTCAGCCGGCGCGGTGGCCACTCGCCTCGAGCGCAGGGGCGGCGCCCCCGGCGGCGTCCAGCTCGTGGCGGATGGTGAAGAGGTAGCCGAGCGCGAAGACGAGCACCACGCCGTCGAGGATGGCGAGCCAGGAGAGGTTCAGCACGTGGGCGACCGGGAACATCAGGGCACCCACGGCGAGCAGGGCCGAGACCCACGCCGGCACCCGCTTCCGAACGGCCACGGCGGCCAGCAGCAGGGTGAGCGGGAAGAAGAACCCCATCGTCTTGAAGAGGTTGGCGGGACCGTCCTCCATGAAGAGGTCGTTGCCGCCGAGCCCGACGTGCAGCGTGTTGTCCCCGACGCCCGCGTTGCCGACGACGCCGAGCATGGCGACCACCAGCAGGACGGCTTGCAGGCGGCCCTCCGCGAGGGTGACCAGCCGGAGCGCCGTGACGCCGTACAGGGCGGCGGCGACGATGTGCAGCGCGCCGGTCTGGGCGTCCCACCAGCCGCGGGAGGCGTACGTGCAGTCGAGGAACAGGTAGGCCAGCGGCCCGAGGAGCAGGGCCGCATTCAGCAGCCGGGCCGTGGGCGTGCCGGGGATCAGCTTCATGGTCGCTCCATCGCTTCGAGAGGTCGGGATGTCGCCAACCGTGACCTCCGGGCCGGGCCTGGCACACCGGGGAGAACCCTGCGGCTGCAGAAGCAGGGAAAACCCTGGACGGACGGGAGGGCGCCGTCGTGACACCATCGTGCTGTGCGGCGCACGGGTGGGACCGGGGCGATGGAGCCGCTCCTCGTCCTCTGCCTGGTCGTCGGTCTGGTGGCGGTGGGCCTGGCGCGCGGCTTCTGGCTGGGCAACCTCCACAACGGTCTGCTGGCGTTCGCCTTCACGTTCGTGGGGGTCGCGGTGCTGTTCCAGCGACCCGGGCATCGCGAGGGGCGGCTGTTCCTGCTGGTCGGCGTGCTCGAGGCGGTGCTGTTCTTCGGTCGCCAGGTCGGCCGGTACCCCACCTCGGCCCGTGACGACTGGTGGGGCTGGCTCGGGGTGTGGCCCCTGGCCCTGACGCTCGGCGCGCTGACCTGGTGCGTGCTGTGCTTCCCGGAGGGCCGGTTCCTGTCGCCGGTGTGGCGGCGCATCGGCGTCGGCGTCGGCGTGGCCGCGGCGGCCTGCTCGCTGGTGTCCGCGCTCTGGCCGGTCGAGTACGACGCGGCCGGCGTGGTCACCACGCATCCGCTCTCCCTGCCGGGTGCCGACGGCGCGCAGCAGGTGTGGGACGCCGTCGCGCACCCGTTCTACGTGGTGCTCCAGCTCCTGTGGGTCGCGGCCGTCGTGGCCCGCTGGCGTCAGTCCGACGGCGTCGTCCGTCGGCAGCTCGCCGTCCTGCTGGCCGCCGTCGCCCTGTCGACGCTCGCCCTGGTCGTGGGGCTGGCCGTCTCGGGCTCGCCGCGGGCCGGTGTGCTGCTGGCACCGCTGATCCCCGTCGCGGCGGGTTGGGCCATCGAACGGATGAGCCTGGCCAAGGTCATCGACCAGGAGACCGAGGCCGGCCACCTCGCCGACCTGACACCACGGGAGAACGAGGTGCTCGACCTGATGGCCCAGGGCCTGTCCAACGCCGCCATCAGCGACCGCCTGCACCTGAGCATCAAGACCGTGGAGCCGGTGGTCAGCTCGATCTTCGTCAAGCTCGGGCTGCCCTCGGGCTCCGACAGCAACCGTCGGGTGCTCGCCGTGCTGGAGTACCTGCGCCGCTGATCGGTTGATCGGGGGAGGTACGCCTCAGCGTTCCAGGATGATCTGCTCGACGTCGAGGTAGCCGGACGCGAAGCCTGCGCGGGAGTACTCCAGGTAGAAGTGCCACATCCGCTGGAAGGTCGCATCGAACCCGAGCTCGCGGACCCGGCCGCTCGCGGCGCCGAACGCGTCGTCCCACCTCCGCAGCGTCTCGGCGTAGTGGCTGCCGAACGACAGCCGTTCGGCGACGCGCAGCGTCGTGTGCTCGCGGGTGACCCGCTCGATCGCCTCCACCGACGGGAGGAAGCCGCCGGGGAAGATGTACTTGTTGATCCAGGTGTGCGTGCGGCGGGTGGCGAGCATCCGGTCGTGCGGCATCAGGATCGCCTGGATGCCGATCTTGCCGCCGGGCGCGAGCAGCCGGTCGAGGGTCCCGAAGTACTCGGGCCAGAACTGGTGCCCGACGGCCTCGATCATCTCGACGGAGATCACGGCGTCGTACGCCGCCCGCTCCTCGATGGCGCGGTAGTCCCGCAGCTCGACCTGCACGCGGTCCGCCACACCCGCGGCGGCGACGCGCGCCCGGGCGAGCTCGAGCTGTTCGGTCGAGAGGGTGACGCTGCGGACGGACGCGCCGCGCTGGGCGGCCCGGATGGCGAGCTCCCCCAGCCGGTGCCGATCTCGAGAAGCCGGGTGCCGGGGCCGACGTCCGTACGGTCGAGGAGCCGTTCGATCTTGCGGGCCTGGGCCTCCGCCAGCGGCTCGGTCGCGGACTCGCCTCCGGGCGGGATGGACACCAGGTGGCCGTCATGGTCGCGGATCGGGGTGTCGAACAGCGCCGAGGAGTAGCTCAGCGTCTCGTCGAGGAACGTCGCGAACAGGTCGTTGGAGAGGTCGTAGTGGTGGGCGATGTTGTTGCGGCTGTTGGCGGTGGTGCTCCGCTGCGCCCGGGGCGGGCGGGCCACCACGAGGGCGCGGGCCTTCTGCAGCGACGACGGGACCAGGGTCGGCAGGTCGGCGGCCAGCACCGTGAGGAAGCCGGCGAGGTCGTCGGCGTCCCAGGCCTCGGTCATGTAGGCCTCGCCGAAGCCGATCAGGCCGTGGCGGCCCAGCCGGGCGAAGAACTCGTCGGGCCGGCGCACGGTCATCGTCGGGCCACCCTGGCCGAGGACCTGACGGTGGCCGTTGGGTGACACCACGACGACGGTGACGGGGAGCCGGCGGATCGCGGCGATGAACAGGCGGCGGGCCACGACGGCGGAGACCGCGGCGCGAGCCCCGGACGGAGGCATGTCGAGCCCGGGCCATGCAGACCCGATGCGGGCGGTCGAGTCGATCGTCATGCTTTTGGGGTCCCCGCGGAGTCGTGAGTGGAAGGAGCGCAGCGGAGGGAACGAGCGACTTCGTGGGGGATTCTCATGACACTCCTGGTTGCTGGTGGGTGGGTCGCGGGTGGACGCGGAGTCGCCGCGCCCAGAGCCACACACCGTGCATTCGGATCAGGAGTGCTCCGCGGATGCCTGCGGGCGCCGTGCGCCACGCCACAGCCCGCCCGGCCCTCCCGCGCAGCCGTGCGCCCGTCACGACCGCGCTGAAGACGGCACCGTCGTCGGAGTGCAGCGTGACGGCGACGCTCAGCTGGTCGCCGGGTGTCGGCACCGCGAGCTCGTAGGTGCCGTCGACGCCGTGGAACGGCGAGACGTACATCTGCTTGTCGGTGCGCGCCCGCCCCTGCGGGTCGGGGTGCACGAGGTAGGCATGCCGGTCGCCGTAGGTGTTGTGCACCTCGACGACGGTGGCCGCGGGCGCGCCGTCGCCGTCGAAGCACCAGAAGACCGAGATCGGGTTGAAGCAGTGCCCGAAGCTTCGCGGGTGCGCGGCCATCAGGATCCGCCCGTCACCGCGGCCCGTGGTCAGGTCGACGCCGTGGCGGGCGAGGTACGCCGTGACGTTGCCGCGCAGCGTCGCGTGCGGCCACCCCAGGTGGTCGCTCGCCTCGAACCGACCGAGCACGCCGTGGTCCGGCAAGTCGTCGAGGTCCACGAGCCAGGTGTGTGACCGGTGCGTGAAGGTCCGCTTGAACGGCTTGCGCCGGGTGTGGGTGATCGTGGTCCGGTAGACCGCGGGTGCCACAACGCTGGTCGAGGAGGTCGCCGGGCCGTTGGTCGAGGAGGTCGCGCTAGCGACCGTCACGACCACCGTCACCGGCATGTCACCGTCGACGCACCGGGTTTCGTGACAGGACCTCGTCCGTCCTCAACCAGCGGTAAGCCCCAGACGTTCCGCCGCCACCAGCCCCGAACGCGCACCGTCCTCGTGGAAGCCCCAGCCGTGGTAGGCGCCGGCGAAGGCGACCCGGTCGGTGGCGCACTCGGGGAGCCGGGCCTGGGCGGCGACGGACTCGGGGGTGTAGAGCGGGTGGGCGTACTCACGGCGCGCGATCACCGTCGCCGGGTCGACGAGGTCCTCGCCGCCGAGGGTGACCAGGTAGTGGGTCTGGGTCGGCAGCCGCATCAGCCGGGTCAGGTCGTAGGTGACGGTGACCTGGCCGCGGTCGTCGGCGACGCGCCGGAAGTTCCAGGACGCGCGTGCCTTGCGCGCCCGCGGCAGCAGCGACTCGTCGGTGTGCAGCAGGGCGGGGTTCGCGGAGTACGGCAGCGCCGCCAGCACCTCGCGCTGCGCCGGCGTCGGTTCGGCGAGCAGCGCCAGCGCCTGGTCGGGATGGGTGGCGATGACGACCGCGTCGAACGTCTCGGCGCGGCCCGCTCCGTCGACGACCTCGACGCCGTCGGCCGTCTCGCGCACCGCGCTCACGGGCGTGCCGAGGCGGACGTCCTCGAGCCGAGCGCCGATCCGCTCGACGTACGACCGCGAGCCCCCGACGACCGTCTTCCACTCGGGCGATCCGAAGACGCCGAGCATGCCGTGGTGGTCGAGGAAGCTGAACAGGTAGCGGGCCGGGTAGTCCAGGGCGACGTCCGGGTCGCACGACCAGACCGCAGCCACGACGGGCTCCATGAAGTTCCGGGCGAAGTACGCCGTGAAGCCGTGGGTGTCGAGGAAGCTGCGCAACGTCGTGTCGTCGCCGTCCTCCTCCAGGAGGCGTCGGGCGGCGCGGTGGAAGCGCGGGATCTCCGTGAGCATCCGGAGGTACGCCGGTCGGGCCAGGTTCCGCCCGGTGGGGAACAGGCCGGCCGCTCCGAGCGCGCCGGCCCACTCCAGCCCCGTGTCGTCGTCGCGGGTGGACATCGACATCTCGCTGTCCTGGGTGGCCACCCCGAGCTCGGCGAAGATCCGCAGCAGGGTCGGGTAGGTGCGTTCGTTGTGCACGATGAAGCCGGTGTCGATGGCGAGCACCCCGTCCGGGCCGGCGACGTCATGGGTGTCGGCATGACCGCCGAGCCGGTCGTCGGCCTCGTACAGGGTGACGCTCACCGTCTCGTCGCTGGACGCGACGTACGCCGCGGTCAGCCCGGCCACGCCGGCGCCGACCACGGCGACGCGCCTCGTCACGCGCTGCCGAGGTCGATGAGCGCGACGACCTCCGTGGGCTGTTCGGACCCGCCCGCTGGCTCGAGGCTCAGGCCGACGCCGATCGCGTCGTCGGCGTTGCCGTCCAGCAGGGCGGTGCTGCCGCCTGCGGGCATCAGTCCGGCGGGGACCATGTCCTCGGACGGCGTCTGCAACCACAGCTGGTACACCTTGCCGGCGGGCGGTTCGGGCAGGTCCTCGGTCACGAGCACCGCACGGTGCTCCTTCGGCGAGCGCACGACGGTGGCGGTCGCGCCGTTGGGCAGCGTCTGGCTGACCTGCTGGGCCTCGGGGTCCTGGAGGACCTGGTCGGTCGCGCTCAGCGTCTGGGACGCGTCGTCGCGCCACGGCTGCCAGACAGCGCCTCCGACGCCGACCAGGGCGAGGACGACCGCTGCCACCAGTGCGGGAAACCACCTCCGGCGGTGAACCGGACCTCCGACCGTGACAGGCGGCAGGGGCCGGACACGGGTGATGCCGCTGAGCACGGCGTCGCGCAGGGCAGCGGGCGGAGCAGTGGTCGCGTCGTCGGCCAGCACGGCGGAGGCCTCGCGCAGGCTCGCCACCTCCGCACGGCACGTCGGGCAGCCGGCCAGATGACGCTCGAAGCTGGCTCGCTCGATGTCGTCGACCGCGTCCACGGCGTACGCACCGGACAGTGCATGGATGTCACTCATGCCGGTCACCTCCCCCTACTCCTAGTGCGTCTCGCAGCCGGATCATTCCGTCCCGGATCCGGGTCTTGGCCGTGCCGACCGGGAGATCGAGCATCGTGGCCACTTCGGTGTGCGTGTAACCGCCGTAGTAGGCGAGGGTGATGGCCTCGCGCTGCACGACGGTCAGCCCCTTGAGCGCGGTCCGCACCCGCCGGGCCTCGAACGCCCTCTCCGCCGCGTCAGCGGTGGAGTCGTGGTCGACGGTGTTGTTCGTGTCGTGGTAGCTGGTGTCGCGGCGGCTGGCCGCCTCGGCCGAGCGGACCCGGTCGACCCCCTTGCGGTGGGCGATCGTCATCAGCCAGGAGATGGCGCTCCCCTTGGCGGGGTCGAACCGGCTCGCGGTCCGCCACGTCTCGAGGTACGCCTCCTGGGTGACCTCCTGCGCCTGGGCCGGGTCGCGGACGACCCGGAGGGCGAGGCCGTAGACCCGGGCCGAGGTGGCGTCGTACAGCTCGGCGAAGGCCTGCTCGTCGCCGCGGGCGCTGCGTCGCAGCAGCTCACCGAGGGCGGCCTGGTCGCCGCTCCTGGCGCGACCGACCGAGGCGGGCTCGCCGTCAGCGGGCTCGAGATGGCGGGGTTTCTCGTCCACCTGCTCGATCCTTCCGTGTGCCGACCGCCCGGGGGACTCCCCGGGCGGCCGACCGCTCATGTGTGGATGATGCCGTACTGCCCTGGACCTGACGGTACGTCAGGAGGGCATGAGCACCGTGTCGATGATGTAGACCGTCGCGTTCGCGGTGGGCACGTTGCCGCACAGGACCGTGGCCTTCTCGGCGCCGACCATGAAGTCCTCGCCCGAGCCCTCGACGGTCAGCATGTCGCCGGCCAGGGTCTCGTGCTCACCCGCGAGCTGGTCGGGGCTCAGCTGGCCCGCGATCACGTGGTGGGTGAGGATCTTGGTGAGGGTCTCCTTGTCCTTGAGGACGGCCTTGAGCGTCTTCGGCGGGATGGCCGCGAACGCGTCGTTGACCGGCGCGAACACGGTGATGCCGTCGGCCGAGTTCAGGGTGTCCACGAGGCCGGCCTTGGTCACCGCGGTCACCAGGGTCGAGAGCAGCGGGTTGGCGCTGGCGGCCGAGGCGACCGGTGCGGTCGACATGCCGTCGAAGGAGCCGTCGCCGGTGGCGGGGACCTGGTCGCAGGCGGGGCCGAAGACCTGGTCGGCGGCGCCCATGGCGGCCTCCGTGGTCTCCTCCGCGGCCGGCGAGCTCTCTTCCTCGGCGGGAGCCGAGGACGACGTGGTGTCGGCGGGAGCGTCGGTGGCGGTGGAGCTGTCGTCCGAGCCGCAAGCCGCGAGCCCGAAGGACATCGTCAGCGCCAGCGCGGCCAGCCCGGTCTTGGCGACCCGGGTCCGAGTGCGGTTGGTGTTCATGGTGTGCCTTTCGGTTGGTGGAGCGGTTTGGTGAGGCGTGTGGCCCGATCTGTACTGGTGGTTCGGTGCAGGTAGGCCGGTGGATTGGGCGGTTTCGCCGGTCTGGACAGGTGTTCGGGGGCTCAGGCGACGTTGACGACGATCGACTGGACGCCGCTGGCGCCGTCGGGGAAGACCGTCGCGCGGGCGGAGGACTGCGGCTCGCCGTTCTCGTCGAGGGCGCGAACAGCGAGCATGTGCTGGCCGGGCCCTGAGCTGCCCGCGTCCCAGTCGAGGTACCACTGGCGCCAGTAGTCGTTGGTGACGTCGGCGCCCATCTCGGCGTCCTGCCACTCACCGCCGTCGATGCGCACCTGCACGCCCGTGAGGCCGCGGTGCTGGTGCCAGGCGACGCCACCGATGAAGGTCTTGCCGGCCTTGACGTTGCCCAGGGGCTTGGGTGTGTCGATCCGGCTCATCAGCTTGATGGGCGCGTCCGTCGCCCAACCGCGGTCGGTCCAGTACGCCGTCTTCTCGTCGTACGTCGTGAGCGTCATGCGGGTGATCCACTTGCAGGCGCTGACATAGCCGTACAGGCCGGGGATCACCATCCGCGCGGGGTACCCGTGGTCGCGGGGCAGCGGCTGGCCGTCCATGGCGATGGCGATCATCGCGTCGCGGCCGTCGGTGGCCAGGTCGAGCGGCGTCGAGATGGTCATGCCGTCGACGTCGGTGGAGAGGATCTGGTCGGCGCCCGTCGAGCCGATGCCGGCCCGGTCGAGCAGGTCGGTGAGCCGGACCCCGGTCCAGCGGGTGCCGCCGACGTACGGGCCACCCACCTCGTTGGAGACGCAGGTCAGGGTGATGTCGCGCTCGATGAGCGGCATCTCCAGCAGGTCGTCGAAGCTGAGGCTGATCTCCTGGTCGACGTCACCGTCGATGGTGAGCGTCCATGTGTCGCGGTCGATCACCGGCAAGGTCAGCCGGGTGTCGATGCGGTAGAAGTCGTCGTTCGGGGTGCGCAGCGGGGCGATGCCGGGGTACGTGCTCTCCAGGCCCTCGGGGAACGCCGGCGCCGGCTCGGCCGCCGCCGGCAGCGTCAGGTCCTTGATCACGCCGCGGGCGCGGGCGATCTGGCGACCGGCGACACCCATCACCACGGCAGCCGCGGTCATCACGCCGACACCGATGAGCACACCGCGGCGGCTGGCGGCGGGTCCCGACGACCGGCGTCCGCTGGGCTCCTCGACGGGCGTCGACCGGACGAGCCACGCCAGCGCGGCGACCCCGACCATGCCCGCGACGAGCGCGGGCAGGACGTCGGCGAGGCCGGCCGTGGGCCGGCTCAGGGCCGCGGCGCCGGCGAGGGCCACCAGACCGAGGAGCATGCCGGCGCCGAGGGCGAACCGTCGTCGCGCCAGGATCCCGGCCACGGCGGAGAGCACCAGCACACCGGCGAACACCGACCCGATGAGGATCGGCTTGTCGCTGGTCCCGAACTGCTTGACGGCCCACTCCTTGACGGGGGTGGGCGTCAGGTCGATGACGGTCGAGCCGACCGCCAGCACGGGGGACGAGGCCGGGTCGGTCAGTGCGGCGACCAGGTGGCCCGCGGCGACGCCGAGCAGCGTCGCGAGCACGCCGTACGCGGCGTAGACGATCCGGTTTCTCATGAGAGTTGTTCGGAGCGGGCGTGGGGAAAGATGGTGCGCATGACGGATGCTCTGGTCCACCTGGACACCGACGGCGCGCGCGCCACGATCACCCTCGACAGCCAGCACAACCGCAACGCGCTGAGCCGGCAGCTCGTCGCCGAGCTGTTCGGGGCCCTCCAGGCGGCCGAGCGTGACCCCGAAGTTCGCGTGGTGCTCCTGCAGGCGACCGGGCAGGTGTTCTGCTCGGGCGCCGACCTCTCGGAGGCGACGGCCGACGGGATGGAGGAGGCCGCCCGCCGGATCGTGGCGCTGCAGCGGTACGTCGTCACGATGAGCAAGCCGGTGGTGGTCAAGGTGCACGGGGCCGTCCGTGCCGGTGGCATCGGCCTCGTCGCGGCCTCGGACGTGGTGATCGCCGACGAGGACGCCACCTTCGCGCTCACCGAGGTGAAGCTCGGCTTGGCGGCCGCCATCATCTCGTTGACCGTGCACGCCCGGATGAACCCCCGGGCGGCGGCTCTCACGACCCTGGGCGGCGAGAAGTTCAACGGCCGCGACGCCGCGGCGTACGGGCTCGTCACCGAGGCTGTTCCGGGCGACGCCCTGGACGCCCGCGTCGACGAGGTCTGCGGCCAGTTGGCGACCGGCGCGCCGCAGGGTCTGCGCGCGTCGAAGGTGATCCTCAACCGCGACCTGGTCGCCCGCATCGACGCCCACGGGGAGGAGATGGCGGAGCTGAGTGCGCGCCTGTTCGCCTCCGACGAGGCCCGCGCGGCGATGACCGAGTTCTTGAACCGCAAGAAATAGGTGTCGGCCCCGCTCCACCCGCTAGTCTTGACGACTGCTTCACGCGCGCCCACGGGCGCGCGTGAAGGTCACGGGGGAACGTCTTGCGGGTGAGGGGTCAGGTTTGTCGGAAGAGCTGCTGGCGCGAGAGATCGCGGGAGAGCAGGCGTTCGTCGACCGGGTGTACGTCCAGCTGCAGAAGTCAGCCTCGGCCGCCCAGCTGCTGGCCCGGGAGGGGTACGAGCGCGGGCTGCTCGGCCACGAGGGCGGGCTCGTCGAGCGCGACGCGATGGTGTTCCAGGCCGCGAAGCGGATCGCCCAGCTCGACGCCGCGCACGAGGGTCTGGTGTTCGGCCGCCTCGACCTGCGGGCCGAGCTCGACGCCGACCCGCGCTACGTCGGCCGGATCGGCCTGCGCGACGACGACCACGACTCGCTCCTGATCGACTGGCGCGCACCCGCGGCCGCCGTGTTCTACCAAGCGACGGCGGCCGACCCCAAGAACGTCGTGCGCCGCCGCGTGCTGCGCAGCGCCGGACCGACCGTGGTCAGCGTCGAGGACGAGCTGCTCGACGCCGAGGCCGACACCGACCTGCCGATCGTCGGCGAGGGCGCCCTGATGGCGCAGCTCTCCCGCGCTCGCGACCGCTCCATGCACTCGATCGTGGCCACGATCCAGGCCGAGCAGGACCGGGCGATCCGGGCGCCGTCGCGCGGCGTGACGTCGATCTCCGGTGGACCGGGTACGGGCAAGACGGTGGTGGCACTGCACCGGGCGGCGTACCTGCTCTACACCGACCGGC
Organism: uncultured Actinomycetota bacterium; assembly: GCA_963708915.1. Classification (GTDB taxonomy): domain Bacteria; phylum Actinomycetota; class Actinomycetes; order Propionibacteriales; family Nocardioidaceae; genus Nocardioides. Next base: position 1,420,504 of record CAVPUJ010000001.1, on the reverse strand, counting down.
GGAGGTACGAGTCGGGCGGCGTGCTCGTCGTCGGACCGAGCGGTGTGTTCATGCGCTACATCGAACGGGTGCTGCCGTCGCTCGGCGAGACCGCAGTGGCCTTGCGGTCGCTGGGTGAGGTCGTCGACGGGGTCCGCGCGATCCGCCACGACGAGCCGGCGGTCGCCGACGTGAAGGGCTCGGCCCGGATGGCCGAGCTGATGCGGCGTACGTCGCGGCAACAGGTCCCCGGTTCGCCGCAGAGCTACCGGATCTTCTGGCGCGACGACGTGATCCTGCTCGACGGCGCGAAGCTCGGCCAGCTGCGCCGGCAGCTCATGGGGCAGGGTCGTCGCAACCGCCAGATCCCCCGGGTCGCCTCGTCCCTGCTCGACCTGATGTGGCGGCAGGTACGAGGTGAGCGCGGTCGCGAGCGCGGCCGCGAGGCGTTCAACGACGAGATGTTGTCGAACCAGTCGTTCGTCGACTTCGTCGTGGAGTGGTGGCCGCCGCTGGACGCGCCGACCGTGCTCGGCTGGCTGCGCGAGCCCGACTTCCTGGCGCGCGTCGCCGAGGGGCTCCTGTCGGAGGAGCAGCAACGGCTCCTGTCGAAGTCCTGGTCCTCGTCGGAGACGGCCCCGTCGGTGGAGGACGTGCCGCTGCTCGACGAGCTGCGCTACGCGCTGGGCGACGTCCCGACCCGCGCGGAGGAGGACCACGAGCTCGACGACTTCCTCGGTGGCGACGTGCAGGAGCTCACGTCGGCAGTCGAGCGCGAGTACGGGTCGGGTGGCCGTCGTTGGACGCCGCCGACCAACAGCATCGAGGACGACCCGTTCGCCCACGTGCTCATCGACGAGGCGCAGGACCTCACACCCATGCAGTGGCGGATGGTCGGGCGGCGCGGCCGGGTGGCGTCGTGGACGATCGTCGGCGACCCCGCGCAGTCCTCCTGGCCGGTGCCGGAGGAGGCGGCGCTTGCTCGAGCGGCCGCCCTGGAGGGCAAGGAGCTCCACGAGTTCCACCTCTCGACCAACTACCGCAACTCCTCGGAGATCTACGCCTACGCCGCGGCGTACGCGCAGCGCGTCGGCCTCGACGCCGACCTGCCGACCGCGGTCCGGTCCACGGGTGTCTCGCCGCGAGAGGTCGTGGGCTCGCCGGACCTGGAGGCCGCGACGCGGTCCGCCGTGGCGGAGGTCGCCGGCCAGGTCGCCGGCACCGTCGCCGTCGTCGTCCCCGCCGCCCGCCGCTCCGACGTCAACGCCTGGCTGGCCTCCTGGGCCGAGCTCGCCGCCGACGCCCCCAGCGCCCGCGCCGCCATCGACTCCTCGGTCACCCCCTCGGGCGACGACCGGATCGTCGTCCTCACCGGCCTCGACACCAAGGGCCTGGAGTTCGACGGCATCGTCGTCGTCCGCCCGGCCGAGATCGAGGCCGAGTCCGCCACCGGCACCGCCACCCTCTACGTCGTCCTCACCCGCGCCACCCAGCTCCTCACCGTGGTGTCCTGAGGCCCGATCTGGCGTAGTCCAGTCCGTTTCCGTGGGCATCCGGGCTCGCTGACCACGGAACTGGACTGGACTATCCCGACATCGACGTGGACTCAGGTTCGCCAGAGCAGATCGGCTACTCCTGTGCGGAGGAGGTAGGCATCGAGAGTCTCGGGCGTTGGCCGCCACGGGGGTGTCTCGAGGGTCCAGGCACGCGATTCAGGTGGCAGGAACTTGGCGCGGGCTCGTGCATGGCGCATCCGTGCCACCACCACGTGGCGCCGCAGCAAGTCGCCTCCGACGACCTCGAAGAGCTCGAGGCCGTGGTCTCGAAACCTCTCCTCACGCTCGACATCCTTCCGGTGGCGAGCGCCGTCCTTGTGGTCTTCGCCCTGGTACTCGCCCACCAGGCCGGCCTCAGGGTCGAAGAGATCGGGCACTCCGATGAGCCGACCGTCGAGGTCGTAGACCTCTCGGTTGCACAGGGGCTCGGGAAACCCGGCGTCAAGGAGCCAGCACATCAGCATGCGGAACTCCTGGGGTGATCGGCACTCATCCCTGGCCAGCGCCACCGCCTTCCGGGCGAGGGGTACGCCGGTCCAAGCGTTGCGTTGAGCTACGTACATGGCGAAGAGCCGCCGCGAGATCAGCCGGGCGGCCGCGGCCATCGCGATGGCGTTGGCGCCCTCGCGCGGACTGTCGGTCCGACGCACGAGGTCGAACAGCGCTCGCTGCACGGTCGCGACCGGGAGCCCGCCCTCGAAGGTCCACTCGGTGGGTGCGAGCTGGTCCTGGAAGTCCTGGGTACGAGGATCGGGTCGGATCTTCTTCGCCACCACGATCGGAACCGGTAGCTCACCCTCGCCACCGCCACCTGCTCCGTCGAAGAACGTCGCACCGTGCCAGCGGAGGGCCGCCCACCCGGTGACGGCGCCGTAGTCCGTGATGCGACAGGCCGCTTCGACGATGCGCTGCTCCACAACCGTCCGGTCCGCCTCGCGGGGGACGTACCGTCCCCATGACGTTTGCCGCCACCCGGGTCCGCGAGCCTGATTCTCCGTCGGTCCGTGCACTCCGTCCGGATCGACGCGCACGGGTGTGACCAGTCCGCCTGGTCGCCGACACCGCGGTTCCCATCGATGAGCCACGTTCGGAGCCTCGCCGCGCCGATCCTGCCGTTCATCGCCGTCCTTCTCTCCTGTGGATCGTCAGCACCGGAGCCGTCGCTGTGGATGGATGGTGGGCCACCGAGTTACGGGATAGTCCAGTCCGGTTTCGTGGTCCCAGCAGCCGACTGGCGACGGAATCGGACTGGACTATCCCCCCGGGACCTTGGACAAGGGAACCGGGGGAGGGGGCGGCGGAAGTAGGGTCGGCGGCATGTCGGAGGTCCACGAGACGAGCGCCCGGGAAGCCATCGAGGCACTCAGGGAGCACGAGGCGTGGGCGATCATCCGGCGGTCGACGCGGGCGGGGGACCGGGACACGGTCGGGCTCGTGGGCGGCAGGCGGAGCGTCGTCGAGTCGATCCTGGACGTACCCCTGGAAGAGGGCGTTCCCGAAGCCGACCACATCGCCGACCGGCTGCTCGCCATCCCCTTCCGTCAGGTGGCCGAGCGCGGGTTCGAGGCCCACGACGACGGGACGCCCCTGGTCGTCGTGGACGTGGAGAGCGAGCGTGAGTTCTCGGTCGCCGAGGTGGTGGAGGCGATCGACGACGTCGAGGTGACCTTCGCCGATCGCGGCGGGTTCGACATCGACGACGACGAGTACGCCAAGCTCGTCGAGGCCGTGATCGCCGACGAGATCGGCCAGGGCGAGGGCGCGAACCTGGTGATCGGTCGGCACTACCGGGCGACCGTCGCCGACTGGGGCCACGACAAGGCGCTGACCGTCTTCAAGCGGTTGCTCGAGCGCGAGCGCGGGGCGTACTGGACTTATCTGTTCTTCACCGGCGACCGCTACCTCATCGGCGCGAGCCCCGAGCGGCACGTGACCGTGCACGGCGGCGACGTCCGGATGAACCCGATCAGCGGGACGTTCCGGATCCGGGGCGAGGGCGACCTCAAGCCGCGGCTCCTCGACTTCCTCCAGGACGAGAAGGAGATCTACGAGCTCTTCATGGTCGTCGACGAGGAGCTCAAGATGATGTGCGACATCTGCACCGAGGGCGGGCAGGTGCTCGGGCCGTTCCTCAAGCCGATGAGCCACCTCATCCACACCGAGTACCTCCTCGCCGGCCGCACGACCCGCGACCCGCGCGAGGTGCTGCGCGACTCCATGTACGCCGCCACGGTCACCGGCTCGCCGGTCGAGAACGCCTGTCGGCTGATCAAGCAGTACGAGACCCAGGGTCGCGGCTACTACGGCGCAGCGCTCGCCATCCTCGGCCGCGACGGCGACGGCGAGCCGATCGTCGACAGTCCGATCGTGATCCGTACCGCCGATGTCGACCTCGACGGACGTCTCACCGTGACGGCCGGCGCCACGCTCGTGCGCGACTCGGACCCGGTGCACGAGGTCGCCGAGACGCACGCGAAGGCCGGCGGCATCCTCAGCGCGTTCGGCCTCGTCCCGCTGGCGCCCGTCCCGGACGTGAACGTCGCCGAGCTGGTCAACGACGAGGACGTACTCCTCTCGCTGAACGCCCGCAACCGCCGGCTGAGCGCGTTCTGGCTGACCGACCAGGCCGGCACCCCGCCCGACAAGCGGCTGCGCGACAAGCACGTCGTGGTGCTCGACGGCGAGGACGACTTCGTCAACATGCTGCGCCACGTGCTGGGCGTGCTGGGCCTGACGAGCAGCGTGATCCGCCACGACGAGTACGACGAGGCGCGCGACGCCGCGACCCTCGACGCGGCCGACCTGGTGATCGTCGGACCCGGACCCGGCGACCCGCGCGATGCCGACGACCCCAAGATGGCCGTGATGCGCGGGGTCGTCGACCGTCTCCTCCACCGCGAGCAGCCGTTCCTCGCCGTCTGTCTCGGCCACCAGGCCCTGTGCCACCGGCTCGGCCTCGAGCTCGGCTTCAAGGACATCGTGTTCCAGGGCACCCAGTCACCGGTGTCGATCGACGGCCGCACCGAGCGGGTCGGGTTCTACAACACCTTCGTGGCCCGCGCCGGCGACGAGGAGCTTCCCGACGGCGTCGAGGTCGAGGCCGATCCCGAGACCGGCGACATCCACCTCGTCCGCGGGCCGCACTTCCGCGGCATCCAGTTCCACGCGGAGTCGATCCTGACCCAGCACGGCTACGACCTCATCCACGACCTGGTGCGTGACCTGGTCCGCTGACCGCCGCGACCTCAACCGAGCGTCAGGTCGAGCTGGGCCATGACCTGCACGTCACCGACCCCCGCGGGCGGGACGACCCGCCAACCCTTCGCCCCGGCGTCGGCGCCGCAGGGAACGGATGTCGCGTCCCCGGCCGTCGGCGCGCACGCCAGCGACAGCACGGTGGCGCCCACGAAGTCGACGGTCTGCACGCCGGGCTGGTCCCCGAGCGCCACCGAGATCACCCGGGCCAGCGCCCGGTTGTCGTCGCTGAGCTCGAGCGCTCCCGAGAGCCGGTAGCTCAGGTACAGCGTGGACTCAGCCGGGAACGAGATCTGCGTCGCGCCGTCCAGTGAGGTCGGTGCCTCGACCGGTCGGGTGCCGGCGAGCACCGACAGGTCGTGGACGCGGATCCCGTCGGGCGGGGCGAGCATCAGCGTTCCCCTGCCGTCCGAGTGGCGCACCCACTGCTCGACCCCGAGGTCGCCGGAGTCCAGCACCGTGATCAGCGAGTGCTCGCCGTCGGCCGCAAGGGCGACGGGTGAGGGCGGCGCCGCCGCCGCCGAGACCGCCCGTGCCCGGTCCGTCGGGTCGGGGTCGGGGCGGCTGCCCCACCACCAGACGCCGGCCGCCAGCACGAGGACCAGCACGGCCGCGACCCCCACCAGGATCGGCGTACGCCGTGCCTCGGCCGGCTCGACGGGACCGACCGGCTCGACCAGCGACACGGACGACTCGCGATCGTCCGGGACCCGCTCCGGCCCGGCGACGGGCTCGTCCACACCCAGGGCCCGCTCCTGCCGCATCCGCGCCTCGGCCCAGCGGATCCACGCACGCGTGGTCACGTCCGGCCGATCCCCTGAGGGGGAGCGCACCGACTGCGGGATCCGGTGTTCCACCCACGTCGGGGAGGCGTCGCCGTCAGCCGGTTCCGCCGTCCGCCAGTGGGTCCTCGTCGGCATCCGGCGGGGATGCACCTGGCGGGAGCTCGAACCCTGTCGTGTCGTCATCGCTCGTCTCTCGACAAGGGCTGCGTGACCGGGCGGGCCGTCACGACGGCCAGGTTCTGGTACCCACCCCGGGCGGCGTCGTACGGACCGGCGCAGGTCACCATCGTCAGTCGTCGCGGGCCCGAGGGCGCGAACAGGTCGGCCGCACCCGCCAGCGACGCCCGGGGAACCAGGCGGAGCGACGCGACGGCGAAGCGTTGCTCCAGGTGCTTCGAGGTCACCACGATCCGCTCTCCCTGCCGCACCCGGAGCAGCTCGGCGTACGGGCCGAGGCCCTGGGTGGTCGAGTCGATGTGGGCCGCGATCAGCGTCGAGCCGAACGGGTCGCCCAGCCGCGCGCCGCCACGCCACCAGCCCGCGGTGCGGATGTCGCCGGGGACGTCGAGCAGACCGTTGGCCCTCGTGGACACCGCGACCACTCGGACGGTGGTGCCGCTCGGGAGGCGGACCTGCGCTGGCGCCTCCGCCGCCGGGACGGCTCGGCGCGCCGGTACCGCAGGGGACGCCGACACCTCGGCGGCGGGGCCGGCCGATGTCGGCGAGGACGAGGTCGAGGCCTGGCTCGAGACGTCCAGGGCGTCGTCGGCCGTGGGTTCACCGTCGAGCTGACCCAGCCCCCACACCAGCCCCCACACCAGACCGGCGACAGCCACCACCGCTCCGGCGAGCACGGGCACGACGCGGGCCCCCGCACGTCGTCGTACCCGTCTGCCCGTCATCCTTCGCGCGATCCTCAGGAGGTCGAGCGTCCGAAGGGCACGACGCGCACGTTCGCGGCCAGGCCAGCAGATCCCGTGTCGATCATCCGCGGCACGAGGCTGCCGTCCGCGGCGAGCGCGGCCGTGTGCGCGACGAGGTCCATGGAGTCGGTCTCGGGGTTGCCCACCGCGTAGACCATGGTGAGGCTCCGTGCCGCCAGGTCGACGGTCAGCGGCCCGAGGATCGGGTCGGTCGTCCTCCCCGTCGGGAACAGCGCGACGACGTGCTTGCCGGCCGGCAGGTCCGCGGTCGCGTACTCGCCGTTGGCCACGTTCTCGAAGACCACCTGGCCGTCCACCTGGATGTCGGCGGGAGCCACGTTCGCGGTGTGCGCCACGAGGACACGAGCCTTGCCGGGACCGATCGGCTTGACCGGCGCCGGGTACGTCGTCACCAGAGCATCGCCGTCCACCGAAGCCGGCAGGTGGAGCACGACGTCCTGGTTGGACCCGGCCGCGACCTCCACGGTGGTGGCCTGCTCGATACCGTCGCCGCCCGAGAAGTCGACCTGGTGACTGCCCTCGGACAGCGAGTACGGCCCGAGCACCTGCCCGGAGCCGACCCCGGACTCCACGGCCTTCCCGTCGATCGTCACGTCGACGCTCTCGCCCGGGACCGCTTGGACGATGGCGACGCTGCCGACCGCTGCTGCTGCCGGTGGTGGTGCGGGCGGGGCGGCGCCGCCCTCCGCCCTCACAGCCGTCCCCAGCGACGCCAAGGTCAGTGCGGCAGAAATGCCTAGCCCCACGAGAACCCTCATGACAAACCCCCGTTTTGTCGAGCCACGTGCTTGCGAGGAGAGCACGACCAGAGGGGGGTGTCAAGAAGCACCCTAGGTGCCCGAGCCGGCGAAATCGCAGGTCAGGGAGCCGGACGTTGGTCCGGCACGTCAGAATCGGACCAGGCTCGTTTCCCCAACACGGGGGATCAGCCGGACGACCACGGGGGTGTGGCTGATGCGACGGGCACCGCTCGCGACGGTGGCGATCAGCGTCACCGCGCTGCTGGCCGCCGCCTGCGGTGTGCCCACCACCGGTCGGGCCGCCGACGAGACCCTTCGGCGCGCGGCGGTGACCAGTGCGACGGCCGCGCCCGCGGTTCGTGGGGCGACGCCCGCCGCCCGGCGCCCCAACATCGTCTTCGTGCTCATGGACGACTTCTCGATGGACCTGGTGCCGACGATGCGCAGTGCGCGCGTCATGGCGCGACGCGGCGCGACGTACGACAACTCCTTCGTCGTCGACTCGCTCTGCTGCGTCTCGCGCAGCGCCACCTTCACCGGGCAGTACCCGCACCAGACCGGCGTCCTCACCAACAACAGCAACCTGCCGAACCGGCGCGGCCCGCTGGGCGGCTGGCGCGGCTTCGCGACCTACGGCAACCAGGCGCGCACCTTTTCCGTCGGGCTGCAGGAGGCCGGCTACGTCACCGGGTTCGTCGGCAAGTACCTCAACGGGTACGAGGTGCGGGCACGTGACCAGCAGCTGCCGCCCGTACCTCCCGGTTGGTCCGACTTCCGCGCGATCTTCGGCACGGCCTACGACGGGTGGGACTTCCAGGGCACCCGCACCACCGACAAGGGCACGACGGTCGTGCGCAGCTGGCCCGCCCCACCCGCAGGTGCGACGCGCAAGGAGAAGGACCGCGCGTACGCCGGCACGGTGATCGGCAGCCTGGCCATGAAGTTCCTCCGCGAGCGCCGGGGCGATCCGCGCCCGTACTTCCTCGAGGTCGCGCCCTACGCGCCCCACGGCCGCGTGGACGACGACCCGGCGTACGCCGACGAGTCGCTCTTCCCGGCCGCCTACCGCGACCAACCGGGCGGCTCGAGGAAGCGCGGCGACTGTGGTCTCGTCGGCTGCCGCGACCTCACCATCCGGGACCTGCCGGGGTTCCGCGACCGGGGTTCCGCCCAGTGGAACCGCCGTCCGCGCACGCTGACCAGGTCCCAGGCGCAGACGAGCCTGCGCGACCGCGCCCGGATGGCCCAGTCGGTCGACCGCATGGTGCTGCGGATCCTGCGGCAGGTCGACGACAACACCTACGTCGTCCTCACGTCCGACAACGGCTTCCACCTCGGGCAGATGGGGCTGCTCCGCGGCAAGGGCACCGCCTACGACACCGACACCCGCGTGCCGCTGCTCGTCGTCGGCCCCCGTGTCGCGCCGGGGTCGCGCGACACGATGGTCAGCAACATCGACCTGGCGCCGACCTTCGAGGAGCTCGCCGGCGTCCCCACGCCGCCGTACCGGTCGGGCCGCTCGCTCGTGCCGACCCTGGTCGATCCTGCGGCCGACGTGTCGGACTACGTCTTCTTCGAGCACACCTTCTCGATGAGCCGCCCCGGCGACGACCCCGACCGCCCCTTCACCGGAGGTGGGCTGAACGTCATCCCGTCGTACGTCGCCGTCCGCAGCCGCACCGCGCTGCTGGTCCGCAACGACCTGGACCGTCGATGGGGCCGGCACCGCTACGCCTACGAGCTCTACGACTACACGGGTCACTTCCGAGGCCAGCCGTGGGAGCGCACCAACGAGTACGCCGACCCGGACCACGCCGCCGAGCGCGCGACCCTGATGGCCAAGCTCGCCGAGTGGGACGCCTGCGCGCGCTTGCGTGGCGGCGAGGCGGTGCCCGACTCGTGTCGCTCGCTGTCCGTGGAGTCGCCGCTAGGTTGACCGCGTGCCCGTGAGCGTCGTCGTGGTCGACCACCACGACTCCTACACGTGGAACCTCGTGCACCTCGTCGCCGCGGTCACCGGCGAGCTGCCGACCGTCGTGCAGCACGACGACACGTCGGCCGAGCGCGTCCTGGGCTTCTCGCACGTGGTGCTCTCGCCGGGGCCGGGGAGGCCGACCGACCCGGCCGACTTCGCGGTGGGTCGCGAGGTGCTGCTCGCCGGGTCGGTACCCGTGCTCGGCGTGTGCCTCGGCATGCAGGGGCTGGTGACGGCGTACGGCGGGGTGGTCGACCGGATCGCGCCCGCGCACGGCGACCTCACGGCGGTCACCCACGACGGGCGTGGCGTGTTCGCGGGTGTGCCGCAGGGCTTCGCGGCCGTGCGCTACCACTCGCTGGCCGCCCTCTCGGTGCCTGACGTGCTGGAGGTGAGCGCGCGCAGCGACGACGGCACCGTGATGGCCGTACGCCACCGGTCGCTGCCCCTGGAAGGCGTGCAGTTCCACCCCGAGTCGGTCCTCAGCGAGCACGGTGCGCTGCTGGTCGCCAACTTCCTCGGGCTCGCCGATGGATGACGTCGATGGATGACGTCACGGTGTTCTTCGGCGAGGTCGCGGCCGCGCACCCGCGCTGCTTCTGGCTCGACGGCGGCGGCGCCCGGGAGTGGTCCGGCCGACGGTCGATGGTCGGTTGGCTCGACGACGACGACGTCTCGCTGACCTTCCACGCCGGACCCCGCGAGGTACGCCGCCACACCGCCGGCGGCGTCGAGGTGGTCGGCTCGGACGTGTTCGCCGTCCTCGAGGCCGAGCTGGCCGCCGGGTCGCCCGACGACCAGTGGTTCGGGTACCTCGGCTACGCCGCCCGCCCGGACCTCTACCCCGCGTCCCCCGACCCCGACCTCCCCGACGCGGTCTGGATGCGGGCGCGGCACCTCCGCTTCTTCGACCACGGACCGCTCGGGACGTCATACGAATCGGTCGCCATGGCGACCACTTCGTATGACGTGGTGCCGGCACCCGAGGAGTACGGCACGGCGTTCGACCGCGTGCAGGAGCAGCTCCACGCGGGGAACTCCTACGAGGTCAACCTCACCTACCGGCTCGAGACGGCCAGCGACCTGGACCCCCTGGCGGCGTACCTGCGGCTGCGGACGGTGAACCCCGCGCCGTACGCCGGGTACCTCCAGCACGACGTCCCCGGCCACCGGGCGTGGCTGCTGAGCTCCTCGCCCGAGCGGTACGCGCTCGTCACGGCCGACCGGGTGCTGGAGACCAAGCCGATCAAGGGCACCACCCCGCGCGGCGCCACGGCCGAGGAGGACGAGGCGGCCAGGCACCGGCTGGCCACCGACCCGAAGTTCCGCAGCGAGAACCTGATGATCGTCGACCTGCTCCGCAACGACCTGTCGATGGTGTGCGAGCCAGGCTCGGTCGAGGTCCCGGTGCTGATGGACGTCGAGTCCTACCCGAGCGTGCACCAGCTCGTCTCCACGGTCCGCGGTCGGCTGGTCGACGGCGTCAGCACCGTGCAGGCCCTGCGCGCCCTCTTCCCCGCCGGCTCGATGACGGGAGCGCCCAAGCTGCGCACCATGCAGGTGATCGAGGAGGTCGAGGACAGCGCGCGCGGCGTGTACGCCGGGGCGTTCGGCTGGCTGACGGCCGACGGCCGCGCCGACCTCGGCGTGGTGATCCGGTCGCTGACCACGAACGGCGACGGCACCTACCGGCTGGGGACCGGTGGCGGCATCACGGTGCGCTCCGACGTCGATGAGGAGTACGCCGAGTCGCGCTGGAAGGCCGAGCGGTTGCTGGCCGCCCTCGCTGTCAGTCCTTCGGCAATCAGTCCGGGGAGTTCCCCGCCAGCACCAAGGTCGCCAGCCTGATCCCGATCCGCTCGGCGCGCTCGGGGTCCCCGATGTCGAGCACCAGCGCGTGGGTGACGAAGCCCTGCTTGAGGAAGACCGTGACCTGGCCGTCCTCGGGCTCGAGGACGACCTCTGCGTCGTCGGCCCCGGTGATGTCGACCGGGTGGTGGGGCAGCCGGTCGACGCCGAGGTACAGGCGGAGCATCGCGTCGAGCGTCCCCGGGTCGGGCGTCGACCTGATCTCCAGCGACGGTGCGTCCACGTCCGTCTCGGCCGACACGTAGCTGCAGTCGAGCGTGCGCGCGGCCAGCTCGCTCGTCACCTCGTGGGCGGTGACCTTCTCGCCGAGCGCCCTGCTGGCTGTCCGTGCCGACACCAGGTCGCACGGGTGCCGGAGGTCGGTGGGAGTGTGCGAGCCGATGTCGCCTGATGTTGTCGTGGTCCCGGCGCTCGTCGGCCCCGCCGCCGCGGCGCGTGCGGCCGACGACGAGGGGTCGCCCGAGCACCCGGTCAGCACGAGGGCCGCGAGAGCGAGGGCGAGGAGGCGCACCCGGCCATCCTTGCCCGCGGGCAAAGCAGAGGCCGACGGCGCCGTCTGTGGGGGACGACGCCGTCGGCTGGATCTCCAAACTATGTCGGGGGTGCTAGCCGCTCCCCACCCGCCGGGGTGGGAGACGGTAAAGAAACCCGGTCCTGGGGCACGAGGGGCTGGTGGACCGGCGGGCGTGGCCCGGACGCGGGAGAGGCGTGACCCGGGATCCACATGGTCATCCGCGCGCCGCCGCCCGGCGCGGCACCGGCCGTGACGGTCCCGGAGTGCCGCCCGACCACCTGCTGGACGATGGCCAGGCCGAGGCCGGAGCCGGGCATCGAGCGCGACTCCGTCGAGCGGTAGAAGCGCTCGAACACGTGGGGCAGGTCGTCGGCCTCGATCCCCGGTCCCTGGTCGTCGACGGTCAGGGTGCCGTTGGCCAACCGCACCGTGATCGTGCCGTCGGCCGGTCCCCACTTGGCGGCGTTGTCGAGCAGGTTGGTGACGGCGCGCTCGACGGCGCCGGACTCGCCCTCCACCCACCAGGGCAGGGTCACGACGTCGAACTCGCTGCGCGGCGCGCGGAGCCGGACCCGCGAGACGGCCCGGTCGACCACCTCAGCGAGGTCGAAGGTCTCCACGACCTGCGTCAGCGGCTCGTCGCGGGCCAGCTCGACCAGGTCGCCGACGAGGTTCGAGAGCTCCTCGATCTGGGCGCGGACGTCGTCGAGGAGCTCGGCCTTCTGCTCGGGCGGGAGCCCGCCGGTCTCGTCGGCCTGGGTGAGCAGGTCGAGGTTCGTGCGCAGCGAGGTGAGCGGCGTCCGCAGCTCGTGGCCGGCGTCGGCCACCAGTCGGCGCTGCCGGTCGCGCGAGGCCTCGAGGGCAGCCAGCATGGCGTTGAACGCCGTGGCCAGCCGGGCGATCTCGTCGTCCCCTTCGATCGGGAGCGGAGCGAGCTCCTCGGTCCGTGCCTTCTCCTCGACGGCGGCGGTCAACCGGCGTACCGGACGCAACCCGTTGCGCGCGACGCCCCACCCAGCGGCGGCGGCGCCCACCACTCCCGCGAGGCCGAACAGCAGCATCACCGGACCGAGCCGGCTGAGCACCTGCTCCTGCGGCTCCAGGGACTGGGCCAGGATCAGCGCCCGCCCGTCGCTCGTCGGCACCGCGGCGACCCGGTAGTGCTCACCGCCGGCACTGATCGTGCGGATGGACTCGGTGAGCATCCGGCTCGCCACGGCGTACTCCTGGGCGCCGAGGGTCATCTCGGGGCCCTCGTCGAGCGACTGGGGCTCGCGGCCCGGCGTCAGGAAGATGATGCGCACGTCGGCGGCACCCGTGGCCCAGGACGGGACCCGGATCGAGGCCTCGTCCAGCAGCGGTGCCGCCGTCGCCGCCTGGCGGGCGCGGTCGAGCAGTGACTGGTCGAGCGACGACTGCATCTGCATCCGGACCGTGAGGAACACCGCGAGCGCGACCAGCGCGACCGCGAAGCCGACCGCGATCGTGGTCAGCAGGATCACCCGGCTGGCCAGCGACCGCCGGTAGTGCCAGCCCTTCTCCGGCCAGCCCGGCGCGTTCATGACTCCTTGAGCACGTAGCCGACGCCACGCACGGTGTGGATCAGCCGGGCCTCGCCCTCGGCCTCGGTCTTGCGGCGCAGGTACCCGACGTAGACCTCGAGCGAGTTGGCGGTCGTCGGGAAGTCGTACCCCCAGACCTCCTCGAGGATGAACGCGCGCTCCAGCACGCGCCGCGGCCGCCGCAGGAACATCTCGAGCAACGTGAACTCGGTCCGGGTCAGCGGGATGTCGCGGCCGTTGCGCAGCACCTCGCGGGTCGCGAGGTCCATCGTCAGGTCGGCGAAGGCGAGCACCTCGGCGTCGTCGCCCTCGGCAGGCACGACCCGGCGCAGCAGCGCGCGCAGCCGGGCCAGCAGCTCCTGCAGGGCGAACGGCTTGGTCAGGTAGTCGTCGGCGCCGGCGTCGAGCCCCTCGACCCGGTCGCCGACCGCGTCGCGGGCCGTCAGCACGAGGATCGGTACGTCGTTCTGGGCGGTCCGCAGGGCGCGGGTGGTCTCGATGCCGTCGAGGCGCGGCATCATCACGTCCATGATCACCACGTCGGGGTCGTTCGACGCGATGCCGGCGAGCGCCTCGGCGCCGTCGGTGGCCAGCGAGACCTCGTAGCCGTTGAACTCCAGGGACCGTCGCAGCGACTCGCGCACGGCCTTGTCGTCGTCGACGACCAGCACGCGAGGCTTCACGCCACCAGCGGAGGGAGGGCTACCGATCGGGCTCACGGGCTCATGCTGCCAGGAGTCCCTGAACCCACGCTGAGGACGACGCGCGCTCGTCTGGGAGCGTCCTCCCATGGACGACCTGCTGACCGAGCTGGCCCGTGCGCGACTGGCGTGGGTCTCACCCCGGCTCCGCGAGTGGTACGACGACGCGCGGCTCGTGCGGCAGCTCGCCTCCGGGCTGGCGGACGAGGCCGGTCGGGTCGGGGACGTCGCGTTCGGCGCCGAGTTCCGCGACGGTGTCATGCGCGGGGCCGGCATCGCCGCGAGTGCCGACCCGCTGGACTGGGCCAACCGGCGCATCGACCTGCCGACCGGTGGGTGGGCCGTGGCCGGGATCCGGTTCCGGGGCCTGGACATCACTCGCCCGTTCGTCGACGTGGTGGCGACCACCGAGCCTCCCACCCCGGACAGCCTCGCCAGGGTCGCCGGCGCCGTCCTCCCGTACTTCGCCTCGTTCGACCCGCTGTGCCTGCGGGTCGACGCGCCGGACCCGGCCGGGCTCGTGGAGCGGGCCGCCGCGGACGAGCGGTTCGGGCCAGGGTGCTCGGTCGACCAGTACGTCGTCGCGGGGCCGGTCGCCGAGCTGCGCGGTCGCCCGCGAGCGCCCTCGTACGACCTCGTCGCGCTGCGGCCCGGCGACGCGGCCGCACTCGCCGATCGGGCCGCCGCCATCTACGCCGACCTCGCGCAGCGCAACCCCGACCTGCGTGATGTGGGCCCGGGCCGAGGACGCCGAGTCGCTCGCGGCGTGCGCCGACGAGGGTTTGCTCTTCGAGGTGTTGCTCGACGGCGAGCCGGCCGGCGTGGTGGCCGCGGTGCGCGACGACGCCCACGGGATGAGCGGCTTCAGCGTCGAGGAGCTGTGCCTGGACGCCGACAGCCGCGGCCGCCGGCTGGCCCCGGGCGTCCTGCAGCGGCTCGTCGACGAGCTCCCCGCCGAGGACGGCGACGTGCTGTGGGGAACCATCCACCCCGACAACGCCCCGTCCCTGCGGAACTCGGCCTCCGTCGGCCGCGAGGTCGTGGGCGGGTACGCCTGGGTCACGCCGGCCGGGCTCCGGGGGATGGCCTACAGATAGCGGGCCGCGGTGGCGCCGGCCCGGACGCCGTAGCCGCCGCCGAACAGGCACGCGTGCACGAGCAGCGGGAACAGCTGGTGCACGCCGGCGCGGTCCTGCCAGCCGTCGGCGAGCGGCGTCGCCTCGGCGTACGCGTCGAGCACCCGCGGCAGGTGCGGCAGCCCGAACAGCGCCAGCATCGCCAGGTCGGTCTCGCGGTGGCCGCCGTGAGCGGCCGGGTCGATGACCCAGACGCGTTGCTCGGTGCCCCAGAGCACGTTGCCGTTCCAGAGGTCGCCGTGCAGGCGAGCGGGCTGCTCCTCGGGCACCAGCTGCGCCAGTCGTGCGACCACGCCCTCGACGCGCTGGGCGTCGTCGTCGCCGATCCGGCCGTTGTCGCGGGCGAGCTTGAGGTACGGCAGCACGCGCCGCTGCCCGAAGAACTCGGCCCAGGTGGGTGCGGGTTTGTTGAGCATCGGGAGCCGGGCGATGAACCCGTCGGTGTCGCCGCCGTAGGTCGCCGCGCCGGCCTGGTGGGTCGCCGCGAGGGCGCGGCCGAAGGCCGTGGCCGCGTCGGCCGAGGGCCGGCCCGGCTCGACCCAGCGCAGGATCAGGCAGCCGTCGTCGGCGGCCAGCACGTCGGGGACCGAGACCCCGCCTGCCTCGGCCAGCCAGGCGAGACCGGCGGACTCGCTGGCGAAGAACTGTGGCGGCGCGTTGTTGAGGGTCTTCATCAGCGCCGTCGTGCCGTCGGACAGCCGCAGCTTGGTGGCCACGCAGACGTCGCCGCCGGCGACCGGGGCCGTCGCGGCCACGGCCGAGCCGAGCAGCTCCTCGGCGTGCCGCGCCACGAGTGGTTGACGGGTCATCCCAGCTGCGCCTTCAGGGCGACGACGAGGTTGTCGGACGTCCGTTCGACCATGGCCAACACCTCCTCGAAGCCTGCGTCCCCACCGTAGTACGGGTCCGGTACGTCGCCACCGGGTTCGACGGGATCGAAGTCGCGGAACAGCATCACTCTCGGTGAGACCTGGTCAGAACCGGCCAGGTCGCTGAGGTCGTCCAGGTTGTCATGGTCCATGGCCAGGACCAGGTCGTTGCGGTCGGCCCACGAGGCGTCGTACTGGCGGGCGCGGTGCCGGGTCGCGTCGTACCCGGCCTGGGTGAGGGTTGCCGCGGCTCGAGGATCCATCGGGTTGCCGACGTGCCAGCCGCCCGTGCCGCTGCTGGTCACCTCGACCTGGTCGCCGAGGCCTGCGTCGTCGAGCCGGGACTCCAGCACGACGTGCGCCATCGGGGAGCGGCAGATGTTGCCGAGGCAGACGAGGGCGACGCGGTAGCGGCCGGGGTCGCGAGGTGCGGGGATCACCGGTCGATCAGCTGGTTCACGCCCCAGGTGACGATCGTGATGACGATCGCGCCGCCGACCGCGGTCAGGAAGCCGTCGACGTGGAAACCGAGATCGAGCTTGCCGGACAACCACGCCGTGAGCTGCAGCATGAACGCGTTGATCACGACCAGGAACAGCCCGACGGTCAGGACCACCAGCGGCAACGTGAGCAGGGTCAGCACCGGTTTCACGATGGCCGTGACGACGCCGAGGATCAGGGCGACGACCAACAACGGGAGCAGCTTCTCCTCGATCTCGGCCTGCCCCTGGGTCGGTCCGCTGAACCAGATCCCCTCGAAGAGCCAGGCGGCCACGGCGAGCGCGATGGCGTTGGTGACCAGCCAGGTGACGAGCCGCATGAAACCCACGACGGGAGCCTACTGATCCGCGGGAGCGGGGTCGGGCTCGAGTCCGAGGCGCTCGAGGATGGCGCTCTCGGCCCCGTCGAGGTGCTCCTCCAGCTCGGCCGCGGCCGCGTCGACGTCGCCGGCCTCGAGCAGGTCGAGGAGGTGCTGGTGGGAGGCGGCCTGGTCCGAGGCGTTCTGGCGGACCCGGTCGACCTGGGCCAGCGCGAGCCTCAGCTCGGCCGTCAGCTGGGCGGCCATCGCCACGAGTCGCGGCGACCCGGTCAGCCCGACGAGGGAGAGGTGGATGGCCAGGTGTCGCCGGTTGAGCTCGCCGTACCCAGCGGAGCGGCCGACCGCCGCGCCGTACTCCTGGAGGGCGGTGCGAACCGCCTCGCGGTCGGTCTCCTCGGCGCTGTCCCAGTGCCGGACGCCGGCGAGCTCGAGGACGCCACGGGCGCGGGAGACGTCGCCGATCGACTCCGGGTCGGGGGTGGCCACGGCGACGCCGCGGTGCGGTTCGCGGGTGGCCAGGCCGTCGGCGACCAGCACGGTGAGCGCCTCGCGGACGGTGGGGCGGGAGACGCCGAGCGACTCGGCCAGGGCGACCTCGCGCAGCGGCGTACCGGACTCCAGCTCGCCCTCGAACACCGCGCGGCGCAGCTCCTCGACGACCCGGTCGACGGTGGAGGTCTGCTCGAGACCGATCGAGACGAGCGAGCCGAACGGCGTCTCGCCCGACGTCACCGTCTGCGTCTCCCCGGTCATGGACCCAGTGTCTGACAACTTTCGGCAGAGGCGACATCGGTGTGCCACACTGTGGTTTGTCAGATTGTCAGACAATATGCGGTGGAGGTGTCCGGTGGAGCTGTCGTGGGGTCGTCGTTACGTGATGGTGCGTCCCGATCATTTCCGGGTCGACTACCAGATCAACCCGTTCATGGACCTCGCCCAGCAGCCCGATCCGACCCTGACCCGGGCCCAGTGGGACGGCCTGGTCGCCGCGATCCGCGCCGCCGGCGGCGAGGTGGAGGTCCTCGAGCAGCGCGCGGACGCCCCCGACATGGTCTACGCGATGAACCTCGGGTTCGTCGTCGAGCCGGCCGAGGGGCGCTTCGTCACCTCTTCGGCCGGCCACGTCGTGCTCTCGCACATGAGGTACGCCCAGCGCCGCATGGAGACCGCCTCCGCCGCGACGTGGTTCGCCGGCCGCGGGTTCACCACGTCGTACGCCGGCCGCGACGGCGTCGGCGCCCACCTCGAGGCGGGCGACGCGTTCGCGTGGCGCGACGAGCTGGTCGTCGGCTACGGCCCGCGCACCGACGAGCTCGGCCTCAAGGTGCTGGCCACCGATCTCGGTGTCCGGGTCCGCGGGCTGCGGATCACCCACCCGGGGATGTACCACCTGGACCTCGCCTTCTGCCCGCTCGACGAGCGTCGGGCCATCGTCTGCCCCGCCGCCTTCGACGACGAGTCCGCGGCCGCGCTGCTCGCCCTGGTGCCGGAGCCGCTCGTGATCACCGAGGAGGAGGCGCTGACCACGTTCGCCGCCAACTCGGTCGTCATCGGCCGGACGGTGCTGATGCCGGCCTGCCCGGCCGGCGTACGGGCGCGGCTCGAGGAGTGGGGCTTCGAGGTCGTGCTCGTCGACGTCTCCCAGTTCCACCTCGGTGGCGGCTCGGTCCGTTGCCTGACGAACCCGATCGACGTCCGCCTCGGTCGCGACCTCCGCGTGCTGCCCACCGGCGGCGAGGTCGTGCTGCCCGTAGGTCAGTAGCCTCGCGCCATGGCACCGGCGGGCGGCATCGAGGTGATGCTGCTCCTGATCGGGGTGTCGGGTGCGATCTTCGCCCTGGTCGCGCTGCTGCTGCGCGACAAGGTCGGCACCGTGAGCGCGTGGGCGATCGCCGGGTTCTGGTGGTCGCTGGTCGTCATCGCGGTCGTGACCCTCGTGCCGACCGAGGCCGACGTCGGGATCGTGTCGGCCGAGGGGCGGATGACGTCCTGCTCCACCGACATCGGCGGCCCGGCGCCCGACGGGTTCTGGATCTTCGCCGGCGGCCAACGACTGCTGAACACCGTGCTGTTCATCCCCGCCGCGGCCCTGTTGGTGCTGGGGGCGTCCCGCTGGCGGATCGGCTGGCTGCTGGTGCCGCTGGGACTGGTCGGCCTGGCGGCCTACTCCGTCGTCATCGAGCTCATCCAGCTCGAGCTCGCCCGCATCGACCGCGCCTGCGACCTGACCGATGTCGTCGACAACGTCTCGGGCGCCCTGATCGGGGTCGCCGTCGGGGTGGTGCTCATGGTGCTGTTCAGGCCGTGGCGTCACCGTCGTTAACGTGCTCGTCATGACGTCCCCGCAGCCGCGACCCTCGATCGCCCAGATCCCGCCGTACGTCGCGGGCAAGCCGCCGGCGCCGCGCGCGGACCTCACGACCTACAAGCTGTCGTCGAACGAGAACCCGTACCCGCCCCTGCCCGGCGTCGTCGAGGCCGCCCTCGGTGCGGTGCAGACCATGAACCGGTACCCCGACATGGGCAGCACCGCCCTCTACGAGGCGCTGTCCGCCAAGCTCGGGGTGCCGACCGAGGAGCTGGCCCTGGCGACGGGCTCGGTGGGGCTGATCTACCAGCTCGTCCAGGCGTTCTGCGACCCCGACGACGAGGTGGTCTTCGCCTGGCGCTCGTTCGAGGCGTACCCGATCGCGGTCACGGCCGCCGCGGCCCGCATGGTGCGCGTCCCCGTGCTCGCCGACGGCCGGCACGACCTCGACGCGATGGCTGAGGCCGTCACCGCCCGCACCCGCGTCGTGCTCGTGTGCACGCCCAACAACCCGACCGGACCGGCCGTCACGCAGACCGAGCTCGACGCGTTCCTCGCGAGGATCCCGCCGCAGGTGCTGGTCGTGGTCGACGAGGCGTACGTCGAGTTCGTGCGGATGGCCGACCCCGTCGACGGCGTCGCGACCTGCGGCCGCCACGAGAACGTGCTGCTCACCCGGACCTTCTCCAAGGCCTACGGACTGGCCGGCTTCAGGGTCGGGTACGCCGTCGGGCCGGCGCCGCTGACCGGCGCGCTGCGCGCGGTGTCGCTGCCGTTCGGTGTCTCCGGGGTCGCCCAGGCCGCGGCCGTGGCGTCCCTGGAGCGCGAGCCCGAGCTGCTCGAGCGGGTCGAGGCCCTGGTGGCCGAGCGCGACCGGGTCGTCGCCGGGCTCGCCGAGGCGGGCTGGGTCGTGCCGGAGCCGCAGGGCAACTTCGTCTGGTTCGAGCTGGGCGATCGCACCCTCGACTTCGCCCAGGCCGCCGAGAAGGCCGGCATCATGGTCCGCCCGTTCGCCGGCGAGGGCGCCCGGGTGACGGTCGCGGAGACCGAGGCCAACGACCGGTTGGTCGAGCTCGTCGAGAAGTGGGTACTGAAGGGGGCATGACCCCCTACCGCGTGGACGACGACTTCGAGCGCGACACCGACTACGTCGCCGACCGGATCACCCGCGACGGCCGCGACGGCTGGCCGGTCGAGCCGGGGCGCTACCGGCTGGTCGCCGCCAAGGCATGCCCGTGGGCGACCCGGTCGATCATCGTCCGCAGCCTGCTCGGCCTCGAGGACGCGATCCCGATGGGTCTGGCCGGCCCGGTGCACGACGACCGCTCCTGGACCTTCGACCTCGACCCGGGCGGGGAGGACCCCGTGCTCGGCATCCACTTCCTGCGCGATGCCTACGAACGTCGATTTCCCCAGTACGACAAGGGCGTCACCGTGCCGGCGATCGTCGACGTGCCGTCCGGGTTCGTCGTCACCAGCGACTTCCCGATGATCACCCACGACCTGTTCTTCGAGTGGTCCGAGCACCACCGGCCCGACGCACCGGACCTCTGGCCCGCGGACGTCCGCGACGAGATGGACGAGGTGATGGAACGCGTCTACACCGAGGTCAACAACGGCGTCTACCGCTGCGGCTTCGCCGGGACGCAGCGCGCGTACGAAGCGGGGTACGACCGCCTCTTCGCCACCCTCGACTGGCTCGAGCAGCGCCTCACCTCACGCCGTTACCTGATGGGCGACGGCATCACCGAGGCGGACGTGCGGCTGTTCACCACGCTGGCGCGCTTCGACGCGGTCTACCACGGGCACTTCAAGTGCAACCGCAACAAGATCACCGAGATGCCGTCGCTGTGGGGCTACGCGCGGGACCTGTTCCAGACGCCGGCGTTCGGCGACGCGACGGACTTCGAGCAGATCAAGCAGCACTACTACCGCGTCCAGGACGACATCAACCCGAGCGGGATCGTGCCGAACGGCCCGGACACCTCCAGGTGGCGCACCCCGCACGGGCGCGAGGCCCTCAGCTCCTGAAGGGTCTCGTCAGCCTGCTCACCCGCGCCACCAGTCGCCAGCCGACGAACAGCACGCCCAGCACGAGGGTGGCCACCACCACGAAGGACGGCGCCGTGCCGGCGTCGGTCAGGCGACGCAGCACCATGCCGACGACGAGCGTCAGCAGCCAGACGCGGATGCCGACCTTGACCGTGCGGGGGTCGTCCTTGGCGTAGGCCGCCCACGCCAGCGCCAGCGCGGTCCCCACGAGGAAGGGCCACGCGGTGTGCCAGACGCCCGCCAGCCGCAACCCCTCGTCGTGACTGGCCCGACCGATGGTCGCGAACACCACGACCACCGCCGCGTCCGCGACGACCGCCGTGGTCCACGCGCGGGTGTTCAGGACGTTCCCGACGTCGGCACCGAGGTGGGGACCGACGTGGGGACCGAGGTGGGCACGGAGGTGGGGACCGAGGTGGGCACGGAGGTGGGCACCGACGTGGGCACGGACGTAGGCACGGACGTGGGGCTGCTGGGTGACGGGCTCGTCGTCGGGGTGGGCGTCGGCGTGGGGCTCGGGGTCGGCGGTGGGGGTGGCGGCAGGACGCCGCCGATCCAGCTCTCGATCCGCGGTCTGCCGGCGGCCGACCACCGGAGGTTCACGCCGTACAGCGCCCGTACGCCCTTGCGCTTCTGGGGGTGGTCCTTGTTCCAGTCGGCCGGGCACGGGTAGCGCTCGCGGTAGCACGTCCACGCGTGGAAGAAGAGCTGGGTGCGCCCGTCGCGCAGCTGCACCACGTCGGCGCCGCCGGGCCCGCACATGTTGTTGGCCGTCGAGAGCAGGAGCGCGGGTGTGGCTCGTGACCAGTCGCGGAAGTCGTTGGTGCGACGCCAGTAGGTCCGGTAGCCGCAGCGCCCGAACCAGCCGACGGAGGTGAACATCACCCACTTGTCGTCGTGGCGGGTGATGACCGGGTTCTCCTCGATGCCGGGGTTGTTGGTGAGGAACATGCTCTCCTGCCCGGCCTGGATCCGGCGGCCGCGCTCGGAGAGCTTCACGAGCCGGATCGACGACGGCTGTCCCTGGGTCCGGTAGACGAGGAAGCGCTGGCCCCTGTTGCCGATGAAGGACGAGGGGTCGATGACGCCGCGGGTCTGCGAGCGCATGCCGAGGACCTTGGTGGGCGGGGTGTCGCCGGCGCGCGGGACGCCCGGGACCACGGGGCACACGAGCGGCGCGTTGCCGATCGGGGTGAAGGGGCCGAACGACTTCTTGGAGTAGGCCACGCCGATGCAGCGGGAGTTCTCGTCCGCGCCGACGATGGGCGCGGCGTAGTACATCAGCCAGCCGCCCGGAGCGCGCTGGATGTCCGGCGCCCACAGCTCCGCGGACGCCGCCCACCCCGGCCGCCGGGTCAGGGCCGGCGTCGCGATCACGTTCCACGGGCCGGCGTCGGCCTGGGCCCGGCCGATGTTGAGGTTCGGCGCGGTGGCCGCCCCGACGTACCCCACCCGGGACTCCACGACCGTGGGGTCGGCGAACGAGCGCGACCACAGCAACGGAGCGGGGATGCCGCTGGTGCGCTGGGCGGCGGCCGGCGACGGGTCGCTCATGGCGATCGGAGCCAGGATGGCGAACGCGCCGAGGAGCGCCACGAGAGGCACGACGACCGAGGAGCGAGGGGTCCGGGACATGCGCTCTAGTCTGACAAGCGTGGGCGCTGGACACGGACACGGGCATGCGGCCGGGCGTGCCGCCGACCGTGGCCGGCTGCGCCAGGTGCTGGCGATCACCGCGGTCGTGCTGGTCGTCGAGCTGGTCGGCGCGTACCTCGCGTCGTCGCTCGCCCTCCTGGCCGACGCGGGCCACCTGGCCACCGACGCGTCGGCGATCGTGCTGGCCCTCGGGGCGTCGTACGTCGCGGCGATGCCGGGCGGGCCGCGCTCGACGTTCGGCTACCACCGGGCCGAGATCCTCGCCGCGATGGCCAACGCCGTGGTGCTGCTCGTGGTGTGCGGCTACCTCGCGTGGGCCGGCATCAACCGGCTCCGCTCACCCGGTGACGTGGAGGTCGACGCGGGACTGCTGATCGCGTTCGCGACGGTCGGCCTGCTGGCCAACGCGGTGTCCCTCGTCATCCTGCGGCGTTCCGACACCGGGTCCCTCAACCTGCGCGGTGCCGCCCTCGAGGTGACCGCCGACCTGGTCGGGTCGGGCCTGGCGCTCGGCGCGGGTGTGGTCATCTCCCTGACCGGCTGGGTCCAGGCCGACGCGGTCGCGTCGCTGCTGATCGCGCTGCTGATCCTGCCGCGGTCGTGGTCGCTGCTGAAGGAGTCCTCGGCCGTGCTGCTCGAGATCGCGCCCGCGGGCCTCGACCTGGACGACGTACGCCGTCACGTCGCCGCGATGCCCGGCGTCGTCGAGGTGCACGACCTCCACGCGTGGACCATCACCAGCGGCATCCCGAGCCTCTCGGCCCACGTCACCGTGACCGACGAGGCGCTGGCCGAGCACGGTGTCGGCGGCATCCTCGACGGGCTGTGCGAGTGCGTCGCCACCCACTTCGACGTCCGGCACGCGACGTTCCAGGTCGAGCCGGTCTCGCACCGCTCCCACGAGGACCTCGGCGACCTCCACGCCTAGGCCAGGAACGGCAGCACCAGCTCGTCCCAGAGGTCCTGGTGGCGGGCGCGGAAGAAGCCGTGGTGGCCCATCCGGTCGACCTCGAGCTGGGCCGGGCTGTAGCGCTGGCGGACCTGGTCGGCGTTGACGAAGCGGTCGTGGAGGTCGGCGAAGTTGGCCTGGCTGAGGAGCTGGTCGTCGGTGAAGGTGATGCTGGTGATCGGCGAGGTCACCGAGGCGAACCGCTCGGCGACGTTCGGGACGTCGGCACCCATGGCGTCCGGGTGCATGCACCAGCGGCCCCACTGCCGCATCACGCCGGACGGCACGTCGCCGAGGATGTGGAGCCGCCGGCCTGGGAAGTAGCCAGCGGCCCGGCTGGCGACGGGGGCGATGACGTACTTCGCGAGCGGCACGCCCCAACGGAACGCCGGCAGGTTGTGGCGGTAGTAGCCGGTGCCGGAGGCCACCGTGATGATGCGGTCGACACGGGAGTGGTCCACGAACGGGATCGCTTGGCCGCCGAGGCTGTGGCCGACGTAGGTCACCGGTAGGTCGCCGGCCGACCCCAGGGCCACGTCCAGGGCGGACGCCATGTCGCCGAACCACCTCAGCAGATCGGCGTCCTCGGCCTTCATCGCCGCGACGGAGTCCATCCCGCGCACGTCGAAGGCGAGGGTGCGGTAGCCCTGGGTGGCCAGCCAGGTGGCGAAGGCTGCGTAGTACGACGACGGCGTCGCCATCGCCGGCGCGACGACGACCACTCCGACGGGGGCGACACCGATCGGCTCGTACCAGGTGGCGGGAAGGGCGCGGCCGTCGTCGGCCGTGATGGTCAGGGTGTCGCGGCGTACGTCGTTATGACGACCGTCATAGAGCATGAGACGCAGACTATGACGACTGTCCTAGAAAGTGCAACACTGGGCCTCGTGACGCCCGACACCCGCTCTGACACCCGCCGGCGGATGATCCACGGAGCGGCCCGCGCCATCGGCACCCGTGGGGTCGGCGCGATGAGCCTGCGCGACCTGGCCAAGGAGGCCGGGGTGCCGCTGGGGTCGACCTACCACCACTTCCCCGGAGGCAAGGCCCAGCTGGCCGAGGAGGCCGTCACCTCGACCGGCCGACGGGTCGCCAAGCTGGTCGAGTCCGCGCGGGAGCAGGGCATCGACGGCGCGATCGGGGCCTTCACCCGCGTCTGGCGCGAGCTGCTCGTCGAGACCGACTTCCGCACCGGGTGTCCCGTGCTGGCGGTGGCCACCGGGGACGACCCCGAGCTGACCGAGACCGCCCGCGGGATCTTCGCGTCCTGGCAGGACCTCATGGTCGCCGGCCTCGTCGACGGCGGCGTCCCGGCCGAGCGCGCACCCGGCCTGGCGCGGATGATCGTCGCCTCGCTCGAGGGCGCCGTGGCCGTCAGCCGCGCCGATCGCTCGCTGGAACCGCTCGACCAGGTGTCGGCGGAGCTGATCACGCTGGTGCAGGCCGCCCGCTCCTGATTCGCTCCAGATTGGCTCCCGCCCGCGCCGCCCCGGTACCGTGGAAGCCACGCGGGTGTGGTGCCGGTCACAAGCTGGGCCAGCCCGCTTCCACGTAGAACGGTCGGCGGAGACCCCGCGGCAGCCGGTCAAGAGTGAGGAGCCCTGAGGTGACCCATGCAGGTTTCGGCCCCGATCTGGCGGAGGTCTTCGGGCCCGGCCAGCAGGACGGCGGCCCCGAGCTCGTCCAGCTGCTGACGCCCGAGGGCGAGCGCATCGAGCACCCCGAGTTCTCCTTCGGTGCGGGCCTGTCGGCCGACGAGGAGGCCGAGATGATCCGCGGCTTCTTCCGCGACATGGTGCTGACCCGCCGCATCGACACCGAGGCCACCGCGCTGCAGCGCCACGGCGAGCTCGGCATCTGGGCCCAGCTGCTCGGCCAGGAGGCCGCCCAGATCGGCGCCGGCCGCGCGCTGCGACCGCAGGACTACGTCTTCCCGACCTACCGCGAGCACGGCGTCGCCTGGTGCCGCGGGGTCGACCCGCTCGAGCTGCTCGGTCTCTACCGCGGCGTCGACCAGGGCTCATGGGACCCCGCGAAGTACAACTTCCACCTCTACACGATCGTCATCGGTGCGCAGACGCTGCACGCGACCGGCTACGCCATGGGCATGCAGCGCGACGGTGTCGTCGGCACCGGCGACCCGGACCGCGACGCCGCGGTCATCGCACACTTCGGTGACGGTGCGTCGTCGCAGGGCGACGTCAACGAGGCGTTCATCTTCGCCGCGTCCTACAACGCCCCGGTCGTGTTCTTCTGCCAGAACAACCAGTGGGCCATCTCCGAGCCGATCGAGCGGCAGACCCGGATCCCGCTCTACCAGAGGGCTCTCGGCTTCGGCTTCCCCGGCGTCCGCGTCGACGGCAACGACGTGCTCGCGACGTACGCCGTCACGCAGGCTGCGCTCCAGAGGGCCCGCGACGGCCAGGGCCCGACGTTCGTGGAGGCCTACACCTACCGGATGGGCGCGCACACCACGACCGACGACCCGACCCGTTACCGGCTCTCCGACGACGTCGAGCGTTGGCGGCTCAAGGACCCCATCGAGCGGGTCAGGGCCTACCTCCAGCGCAACGGTCTGGGCGACCCGGAGTTCTTCGACGCGGTCGCGGCCGAGGCCGACGACCTCGGCGCCCGGCTGCGCGCCGGCGTGCAGCAGCTCGCCGACCCGTCGCCGCTCAGCATCTTCGACCACGTGTACGCCGAGATGACGCCCGAGCTCGAGGACCAGCGCGCAGGTTTCGCGGCGTACCTCGACTCGTTCGAGGGGAGCCACTGATGCCCAAGATCACCCTGGCCAAGGGGCTCAACATGGGCCTGCGCAAGGCGATGGAGGACGACCCCAAGGTCCTCATCATGGGTGAGGACGTCGGCAAGCTCGGCGGCGTCTTCCGGATCACCGACGGCCTCCAGAAGGACTTCGGCGAGGACCGCGTCATCGACTCGCCGCTCGCCGAGTCCGGCATCGTCGGGACGGCCGTGGGCCTGGCCCTGCGCGGCTACCGGCCCGTCGTCGAGATCCAGTTCGACGGCTTCGTCTACCCGGCCTACGACCAGATCGTCTGCCAGGTCGCCAAGATGCGGTTCCGCTCGCAGGGCCGCTGCCCGATGCCGATGGTCATCCGGATCCCGTTCGGCGGCGGCATCGGCGCGGTCGAGCACCACAGCGAGTCGCCGGAGGCGCAGTTCGCGCACACCCCCGGCCTCAAGGTGGTCGCCTGCTCGAACCCGATCGACGGCTACTGGATGATCCAGCAGGCCATCGCGTCCGACGACCCGGTGATCTTCCTCGAGCCCAAGCGGCAGTACCACGCCGACAAGGCCGACCTCGACGAGACCGCCACCCCCGGCCCGCTGTTCGCCTCGCGCGTCGTCCGCCGCGGCACCGACGCCACCCTGCTGGCCTACGGCCCCACGGTGAAGACCGCGCTCAAGGCGGCCGAGGCCGCCTCCGGTGAGGGGCGCTCGATCGAGGTGATCGACCTGCGCACCCTGAGCCCGCTCGACATGGCGCCGGTCTACGACTCCGTCCGTCGCACCGGCCATGCCGTCGTCGTGCACGAGGCGCACGTCAACCTGGGCCTGGGCTCCGAGCTCGCCGCCCGGATCACCGAGGAGTGCTTCTACTCCCTCGAGTCGCCGGTGCTGCGGGTCGGCGGGTTCGACACGCCGTACCCGCCCTCGCGCATCGAGGAGGAGTGGCTCCCGGACCTCGACCGGGTGCTGGACGCCGTCGACCGCTCGCTCGCCTTCTGAGGACTGGACATGCCTGAGTACAAGCTGCCCGACGTCGGCGAGGGCCTCACCGAGGCCGAGATCGTCACCTGGAAGGTGAAGGTCGGCGACGTGATCGCCATCAACGACGTCGTGGTGGAGATCGAGACCGCCAAGTCGCTGGTCGAGCTGCCGTCCCCCTACGCCGGCACGGTCACCGGCCTGCTCGTCCCCGAGGGCGAGACCGTCGACGTCGGCACGCCGATCATCGCGATCGCTGCCGAGGGTGAAGCGCCCGCGCCGGCCGCTCCCGCCGCGCCCCCGCAGGCCGACCTCGGCGAGATCGACCTCTCGAACCCCCGCGCGAGCGGTGGCGGCGAGGGCGAGAGCCTGGTCGGCCGCAACAAGGTCGAGCGCGACTCGCTGCGTCGACCGCGCAAGGGCACCTCGCCGGCGGCCGCCGCGGCGCAGCACTCGACCCACGAGCAGGTCGCGGCCTCTTTCGTCCCGGGTGAGCTGGTCTCGCCCGAGGTCGTCGAGGCCGACGAGCCGGCCGTTCCTGCCTACACGCCGGACGCGCCCGCCCCCTCCAACGGTGACGTTCGGACCCTCGCCAAGCCGCCCGTCCGCAAGCTCGCCAAGGACCTCGGCGTCGACATCACGTCGCTGGTCGGGTCGGGCGACGGTGGCGTGGTGACCCGTGACGACGTGCAGTCCGCTTCGTCGTCACCGGGTCTCGAGACGGGCGCTGGCGCGCCCTCCTCAACCAGCGGGGGTGCGGGCAGGGAGACGCGCGAGCCCATCAAGGGCGTCCGCAAGATGATGGGGCAGGCGATGGTCGACTCGGCCTTCTCCGCCCCGCACGTCACCGAGTGGGTCACCCTCGACGTGACCCGGACGATGGAGTTCGTCGACCGGCTCAAGGCCCGTCGCGAGTTCCGCGACGTGAAGGTCTCGCCGCTGCTCGTGCTGGCGCGCGCCGTGGTGCTCGCCGCCCGGCGTACTCCCGAGATCAACTCCTACTGGGACGAGCGTGCCCAGGAGGTCGTCTTCAAGCACTACGTCAACCTGGGCATCGCGGCCGCGACCGCGCGCGGCCTGGTCGTCCCCAACGTCAAGGACGCCCAGGACCTCTCGCTGCTCGACCTTGCCGGGGCCCTCAACCAGCTCACCGCGACGGCCCGCGACGGCAAGACGCAGCCGGCCGACATGAGCGGCGGCACGTTCACGATCACCAACGTCGGCGTCTTCGGGATCGACTCCGGCACCCCGATCATCAACCCGGGCGAGTCCGCGATCCTGGCGTTCGGTGCCGTGCGCAAGATGCCGTGGGTCGTGGGCGATGACAT
Source organism: uncultured Actinomycetota bacterium (assembly GCA_963708915.1). GTDB lineage: Bacteria > Actinomycetota > Actinomycetes > Propionibacteriales > Nocardioidaceae > Nocardioides. The sequence continues at coordinate 1,391,774 of CAVPUJ010000001.1, read as the reverse complement.
CGTGGCCCGGCAGGTGACCACGCTCGCGCTGTCGTTCGACCACCGTCACGTCGACGGCGAGAAGGGCTCGCGCTTCCTGGCCGACGTCGCCGCGATCATGGAGGACCCAGCGGCCGCGCTGCTGTTCTAGACGCGCGCCGCCCACGCCGCCAGTACCTCCGCCTCGCGCGCACGCGACAGACCCGTACGTACGGCCTCGGGCGTCGCCCGCAGCCAGGTCAGGGTGTCGCGGGCGGTCTCGGCGACGGGACGGACGACCAGGCCGGCCCGGCGCGACGCCTCGTGGGCGTGGGTCATCATCCCCTCGTACTCGGGCCGTGGCAGCCACAGCGGCAGCGCGCCGTCGCCGCTCCACGGCTCGACCTCCTGCTCGGTGAGGAACTCCTGGCTCGTCCACACGACGTCCGGGGAGGTGCCGACGCCCTCAGCCGTCGCAGCGATGATCTCGCCGACGGGCTGCACCGGCCCGACGCCGTCGAAGACGCCGGTCTGCCCGGACTCGACGCTGCGAACGATCCACTCGGCGAGGTCCCGGGCGTCGATGACCTGCACCCGGTCGTCGGGCGACCCAGGACCTAGCACGGGACCGGGCTGGTCATCGGACCGGGCCAGGCGCTCGGGCCAGTAGGTGTACCGCCCGGTCGGGTCGCCCGGGCCGACGATCAGCCCCGGCCTGATCACCATCGACCGCTCGGCACCGTCGAGCACCAGTCGCTCGCAGGCGACCTTCATGCCGCCGTACGCCTGCGGGTCCTCGGCCAGGTCGCGGTCCTCCTCGATCGCCTCGACGAGGGGCCCGGTGGTGTCAGGATCAGCCGTCTCGTTGTCGCTGTAGACGTTCACCGTCGAGACGAACACCCAGTGCGCCGCGGGCCAGGCAGCCACGGCCTTGCGTACCTGCGACGGGATGCGCGACACGTCGACGACGGCGTCGAACTCCTCGGCTCGCGAGCCCGGCGGGTACGTCGTCGACTCTGTCCCAGACCACGTGCCGAGCCCCGTCGGGAACGTCGCCCGACCGGCCGCGCGTCACGCACGTGACCTCGTGCCCGCGCGCCACCGCGTCCGCCGCCGTCGCCTTGGAGAGGAACACGCTGCCGCCGAGCACCAGGATCCGCATGCAGACACCTGACCCTGTCGGCCGCTCCAGGGGCAAGCGGTTCCGCTCAGAGCGGACTAGTCGAACTTCGGGGACCGCTTGGCGAACAGCCACCCGTCGAACAGGTCCGACAGCTCCGCTCCGGTCTGCTCCTCGATCCAGGGCAGGTAGTCGTCGCGGTTGCTGCTCCCGTCGGGATCGTGGGACGGCCAGGCGCGCACCATCTCCCAGAACGCGTCGTCGCCGACCCGACGCCGGATCTCGTCCCACATCAGCGCAGGGCCGTAGTACACCTGGATCTCCCCGAAGGTCCTCGGGTCGTACGTCGCAGGCGGACCGTTGACCTTCCGCGACTGGCGCTCGAACGTCGCGGCCTGGGTCAGCAGCTGCTCGAGCGGCGTGCCGGTCGTCTCGGACTGCCACACGAACTGGAGGTACATCGCCATGCCCTCGCTCATCCAGAGGTCGCGCCAGTCGTCGGGCGTCACCTGGTCGCCGTACCACTGGTGCACGATCTCGTGGACGATCGTGTCCTTCGCCGTCGTGTAGTCGGTGTTGCCGAGCGTGATCATCGTCTGGGTCTCCATGCCGCTGTTGGAGTCGACGACCAGGATGCCGAGCGACGACCAGGGGTACGGACCGAGCTTGCTCTCCACCCAGCTCAGCGCCTCCGGCGTGTACTCGAGGTTCTGTGCGTACGTGGCGGGCTGACCCTTGGGCACCCACGCGGTGATGGGTACGCCGCTCTCGGACGTCGTGTCCAGCGTCTGCGCGAAGTCTCCGAAGGCGACGGTGACGAGGTACGACGACGTCTTGCTGTCGAGGTGCCACTCGCTGACCGTCTGCCCGTCCTCCTCCTCGCGGCTGGTCATCACGCCGTTGGCGATGCCCGTCCACGGCGCCGGCACCCGCAGCGTGAAGTCGTAGAAGGCCTTGTCCGACGGCTGGTCGTTGACGGCGAACCAGGAGTACGCGCCGAACGGCTCCTGCATCGTCCACGCGGAGCCGTCGTCGGTGACGGTGAAGCCGGTGGTGCTGAAGTCGGCGCGGGTGGTCGGCGCCTCGACCGGCTCGGGGGTCCCGGAGTAGTCGACCGCCAGCTCGTACTGGTCGCCCGCGACGAAGTCGCCGCTGACGACCAGGTTCTTCCCCTCGTGCTCGAACTCGGCGTCCACGCCGTCGACCTCGACGGCCGACACCTCGAGCTGCGGCACGAGGTCGAGCTGGACGTGGTCGGCGTCGCCGGTGGAGCGGAACGTCAGCTCCTCCTCGCCGGTCAGCTTGCGGCCCTCCGGGTCCCAGGCGACGTCGAGGTCGTAGTGGAGCGCGTCGACCGACGGGTCGCCGACGTCGGGGTAGACGCTGTCCTCGAGTGGCTCGCCCGCCGCGGCCTCGAGGTCGGGGTCGACGACGCCGTCGGCAGGTTCGGACGCGGTGTCCGAGGACGAGGACGCCGTGTCCTCGGTGGGCGCGGCCGTCGACGAGTCATCACCGCTGCAGGCCGTCAGGCCGGCCAGCAGGGCCGTCGCGGCGAGCGCGGCGGCCCAGCGGGTGCGTGTCATTCGGCACCTCTCAACATCGGCCGGACGAGCTTGCGTCCGTGGTGGATCTGCGCCTTGACCGTCCCGAGCGGGGCGCCCACCTGCTGGGCGATCTCGTCGTAGGCCAGCCCGTAGACGTCGCGCAGCAGCAGCGGCTCGACGTACTGCGGGTGGTTCCGCTCGAGCGTCTCGAGTGCGTCCAGCAGGTCGAGGCGGGTGCCCGCGATCACGCTGGTCGTGCGCGGGTCGGGCTTCTCGGCCGGCAGCACGTCGCTGGCGACCGCCTGGTTGCGCAGGCGGCGGTAGGTCGACCGGGCGGAGTTCACGGCGACCACGTGCAGCCAGGTGGTGAACCGCCCCTGCTCGCCCCAGCCACCGATCTTGGTCGCCACGTTGAGCAGCGCTTCCTGGCAGGCGTCCTCGGCGTCGGAGGAGTACGGCAGCACGCCGCGGCAGATCGCCAGCGTGCGCGGCCGGACCGCCGCCAGCAACGCCTCCAGGGCGTCGCGGTCGCCGGCCTTGGCCCGCCGGGCGAGCTCGTCGATGTCGTCCGGCTCCACGCCGTGTCCTCCTCGGAAAGTCCTGGGAAAGATAATGCCTGGGTGCCCCTACCCACCCGCATCGGTCGCTACGCCGTCAGACGGCGGATCGGCTCGGGTGGTTTCGCCACCGTGTGGCTCGGCTACGACGAGAGCCTCGACTCACCGGTCGCGATCAAGGTGCTCGCCGACAACTGGACCGACGACCACCACGTGAAGCAGCGGTTCGTCGACGAGGGCCGGTTCCTGCGCAAGGTGGAGTCGCCCCACGTGGTGCCGGTCTACGACGCCGGCGAGCTCGACGACGGCCGCCCCTACCTGGTGATGGGGTACGCCGACCAGGGCACGCTCGCCGACCGGCTCGAGGTCGGCGGACTGGCCCGCGACGAGGCGCTCGAGGTGGTCCGCCAGGTCGGGCTCGGGCTCTCGGCCCTGCACCAGCAGGGCGTCGTGCACCGCGACATCAAGCCGGGCAACGTGCTCTTCCGAACCATGGAGGGGTCCGGAGAGACCGTCGAGGTCCGCGCCATGGTGGGCGACCTCGGCCTCGGCAAGACCGTGGACATGTCCTCGCGGCTGACGATGATCGCCGGAACGCCGACGTTCGTGGCGCCGGAGCAGGCGCAGGGCGAGCGGATCGACGCCCGCGCCGACCAGTACTCCCTGGCCGCCCTCACCTACCTCCTGCTCACCGGCCGCCCGCCGCACCGGCACGCCACCCTCGCGGCGGCGGCCAACCCGGGCGAGCCCGACGCGATGTCGACGCCCGAGTGGCCGGTGCCGCCCGCCGTCGAGGACGCCGTACGACGTGGCCTCGCCGCCGACCGCGACCAGCGGTGGCCCGACGTCGCCGCGTTCACCGCCGCGCTCGCGCAGGCGGCCGGCAGCGGTCCCGGTGCGGTCGGCGCGCCGCGCGTGCTGCCGGTCGACCCGCAGCGCACCCAACCCGGGGCCCGGCCCTCACCGCTGACCGCACAACCGCCGCTGGCGGAACCGACCCCGCCGAAGGGCGCGCGTCGCCGTCGGGCTCTCGTCGCGGTGGCCGTGGTCGTCCTGCTGGTGGCCGGTGCGGTCGGCGGGTACGCCGCCTGGCTCGGCCTCGACGGCAGCACGACGCTCTCGGACTCGCGCAGCACGCTCACCGTGACCGTCCCCGACGACTGGGACCGCGACACCGCGACCGACGGCTGGCAGCCTCCGGCCGCCGACACGACCTACCCGGCCCTGTCCGTCGGCTCGTCGGCCGACTGGGAGACGAACGGCGGCGAAGGGGTCTTCGTCGGGGTGCTGCCGGGCAGCAAGCTGCCGAGGACCGTGCCCGGACACCCCGAGTGCGGGCCGCCCGAGGACGCCATCGACGACGAGCGCGACGGCGACCGGTCGATGACCGTGTACTTCACCGACTGCCCGTTCGTGACGGTCGAGCGCGTGGTCCAGGTCGCGGCCAACCGGCTGCTATGGGTGCAGGTCCGCGCCGACCGCAGAAGCACGGCGGTCGCCGTCCTCGACTCGGTCGTCACGCACGGGCTGTAGGCGCCGGCCCGCGAGCCCGAACGCGAAGGCGACCGGCAGGGCCAGGCTGCCCATCGAGGTGACCTGCTCGATGACGAAGACCAGCGGGAACGTGAGGGCCAGCAGCCACGCCGAGGCGCGGGGCCGGAAGCCTCGTCGCAGCAGTGCGATCCCCAGCAGTGACGAGCCGACCATCGTCAGCAGCAGCGCAGGCAGGCCGAAGACGAAGGTGATGGTGAGCAGGGGCTCGGCCGCGTGCGCGCCCCACTGCAACCAGTAGTCCCCGAAGACCGCGGCACACGCCCAGACGTAGCCGGTGAGAGCGATCCGCCAGGCCCACTTCTCGAACCCGTAGGGCGCACGGTGGCGGCGCACCACGAACGCGGCCAGGGTGAAGGCCACGAAGACCGGGAACCACACCTTGCCGTAGGTCAGGTAGACGACGTCGGGGTTCGCCCAGTCGAGCAGGGGAGCCAGCGCCTGACGAGCCGGGTCCGACCAGGCTGCCGTCAGCGGCTGCTCGAGGTCTCCCTTGCCATCCAGGGTGTTGTGCCGGGCGAGCGCGTGGAGCTGGCCCGCAACCAGCCCCACCCACGCCATCACCCAAGCGAACCTGCCGATGAGTCGTTCCCGTTCTGTCGTCATGGTTCGACGTTAGGAAGGGCAGGGACCGACGTCGTCCACTCCGCGGTCGAACCGATCTCCACCCCTGGGTTGACTGACAGCGACCCTCGACGGTCCTACATTCGAAGCGTGCTCGCCCGACTCAACCGGTGGGACGTCCTGGTCCCCGCCGGCGTCGCGGTCATCGGTGTCCTCGAGCTGGTCTCGCTCAGGTACGACGGATGGGGTTGGGGAGTCCTGCTGGAGCTGGTGGCGTGCACGCTGCTCGTGGGGCGTCGCCTCCGCCCGATGGTGTTCGCCACCACGCCGTTGCTGCTCCTGTTGCTGATGCCCTACATCGGGCCACAGCTCGACGACCCCTCCACACCGATCCTGGTCATGGCCGTCGGCGTCTACGCCCTCGGCCGCTGGCTGGCCGACCTCCGCGGTCTGGTCGGCGTCGCCGCCTTCCTCGTGATGATGCTGGCCGACTACACGTTCGCCGACGCCCGCGACCACGACATCTCGGACGTGGTCTTCGTGCTGGCGCTGGTCGCGCCGCCGTACGTCGTCGGCCGGATCGCGCGTCGCCTCGCCGACCAGAAGGAGCTGCTGGAGGAACGGCAGGAGCTGATCCGCCGCGAGGCGGTGCGCAGCGAGCGCGACCGCATCGCCCGCGACATGCACGACGTCATCGCCCACTCCATCAGCGCCATGGTCGTCCAGACGGCAGCCGCGCAGGACCTCGTGCGCCAGGACCCCGACCGTGCCGAACGCGTGCTCGCCGATGTCGCCGACACCGGCCGTCGCGCGATCGCGGAGACGGGCCGACTGCTGCACGTGCTGCGTGACGACGCCGACGAGCTGGGCCTCGAACCGGCTCCGGGGCTCGCCGACCTGGCCGGCTTGGTGGCGGCGTTCCGGGCGAGTGGACTCACCATCGACCTCGAGGTACCTGAGACTCTGCCGCGGCTGTCCGCGGGCGTCGACGTGTCGGCGTACCGGATCGTGCAGGAGGCGCTGACCAACGCGCTGAGGTACGGCAGCGACCAGACGGCGCGGCTGCGCGTGGCTGCAACCACGGACTCACTGTCGATCGAGGCCACCAACCCGAGCAGCGGACGGGGCGGGTCCGGCGCCGGCCTCGGCCTGGTGGGGATCGCGGAGCGCGTGGCGCTCCTCGGCGGGCAGCTGAGCCACGGCGTCCGCGACGGCCGGTTCGAGCTGACGGCCAGCCTGCCGGTGGGGCCATGACGGCGGCGATCAGGGTCGTCGTCGCCGACGACCAGGACCTCGTCCGTTCCGGGCTGGAGATGGTGCTGACGGCTCGCGGGCTCGATGTCGTCGCCCTGGCCGCCGACGGGCGCGAGGCGGTCGAGGCCGTGCGGCGAACCCGCCCCGACGTCGTGCTGATGGACATCCGGATGCCCGTCCTCGACGGCATCGCCGCGACGGCGGAGATCGCCGAGGCCGGGCTCCCCACCCGCGTGCTGGTGCTGACGACCTACGACCTCGACACCTACGTCTACCGGGCGCTGCGCGCAGGAGCGGCCGGGTTCTTGTTGAAGGCCACGCCCCCCGACCGCCTGGCCGAGGGCATCGCGACGGTCGCGGCCGGGGAGGCGCTGCTGGCGCCGTCGCTGACCCGGCGCCTCATCGAGGAGCACGTACGCGGTCCGATGCCCCGCGATGGCGTGCCGGCCGAGCTGGCGGCGCTCACCGAGCGTGAGCGCGAGGTGTTCCGGCTGATCGGCCGGGGTTTCTCGAACGACGACATCGCGCGTGCTCTCGTCGTGTCGGAAGCGACCGTCAAGACCCATGTGAACCGGCTCATCGCCAAGCTCGGCAACCGCACCCGGGTCCAGCTCGTGGTGCTGGCCTACGAGACCGGCGTCGTGCGTCCAGGGGCCGAGCACTTGTCGTAAGTCTGTCTGTCTGTCACACTGTTCCGCAGGCGGACTGTGAAACCTCCCGGTCCGCATCTCGAAAGGAACACACCATGACTCCGACCATTCGCGTCGATGACGAGGTCTACGCCCTGCTCCAGCAGCGTGGCGAGGCATTCGTCGACACCCCCAACACCGTGCTGCGCCGGATCCTCGGGCTCTCCGACTCCGACGAGAGCACGGGTCATCCCGTCGGTCGCCGGGGCGGCCGCCGCGGCGAGGACCGGGCGAGCCGCAAGCTCGCCAAGCTGGTCGCCGACGACCTGCTGAGCCCCGACGAAGAGCTCGTGTGGGAGCGCCGCAACAACGGCGAGCGCCACACCGCCCGCGTCGGTGCCGACGGCACCCTCCACCTCGAGGACGGCCACGTGGCCGACAGCCCGTCGGCCGCCGCCCGCCACCTGGCGGGCTACGAGGTCAACGGCTGGCGTGTCTGGCGCCGGGCCGACGGCACTCCGCTCGCGGACCTGTGGGGTCCTCGCGGCGGCGGTCGCCGAGGCGGCCACCGCGGTGCCCATGGCCGTGGCCGCGGAGCCACCGAGGACTGACACCCATCTAGTCGGCCGGCCGCAGGCTGCTGGCGAAGGTCGCGAACAACGCGTCGAGACCGGGTTCATCGGCCTTGCGGCCGGCCACCGACATCTCCAGCGAGGCCTCCGCCGAGTCGGGGCCCGCGAACCACTGGAAGTAGTTGTCGCGCAGCCGGTTGTTGCCGTCGCGGAACACGAACCTCACCGAGTCCTCGGTGCGGCTGTAGTCGACGTCGTCGGCGCCGTACGCCTTGGTGACCAGCCGGATCCGCTCCGCCACCATCGTGGCCGGCGTGACGTGGTCGTTGACGGTCTTCACCCGCAGGCTGTAGCCACCCTGGATCGGCTCGTCCGGTGGGCGGAAGCGGAGCTCGTCATAGGTGCTCCGTTCCTTGCGGGGGACCTCGACCTCGCCCGGCACCGTGAAGGCCTGCCAGCCCTTCGGGTAGGGCACGACCCAGGCCTGTACCGAGTTCCCCATCCGCTGCCGTGCGAGGGCCAGCCCTGGCTGCAGTGGCGGGTAGTCGATGTCGTCGGCGTACGGCGCCACCGTCGGCGGCGGGTCGACAGGGACGCTCGGCGACGAGGCCGGCAGCGGGGAGGCGGTACCGCCGCCGGCCGCCTGCGACTGGCTCAGCTGTCCGACGCCCCAGCCCGCGACGAGTCCGCCGCCGACGCCGACCACGGCTGCCAGCAGCAAGACCCCGAGGACCCTCGCGCGCACGGGGCCAGGGTATGAGGAGCCGATGCCCTCTGAACTGCCCGGCCCGACTTGCCTGCCCGACGGCCCCCGGGTTGAGTTGGCCCCATGACTGCGACGGCTCTCGACCCGAACGCCCTGCTGGAGAAGCACCGGGAGCGCCTCGACTCGGCCGTCCGGGCGAGCTCCACGCGGGGCTACTACGCCGCGTTCGACGAGTCGCCGTCCCCGCGCGTGTACGGCGAGACGGCCGCCGCCGACGGCAAGGCCGCGTTCGAGTCCTGGCTCGGCTCGGCGTTCCCGCTCGACACCCCCGGCTCCCAGGGGTACGTCGCGACCGAGCGGTCGCCGTACGGCTTCGACCTCGAGATCTCCTACCCGCACACGACAGACGTGGACCCGCTGATCGAGGCCGCCCTCCTCGGCATGCGCGACTGGCGTGACGCCCGGCCTGAGGGACGTACGGGCGTGTGTCTGGAGATCCTCGACCGCCTGCACGCGCGCGTCTTCGAGCTGGCCAACGCGGTGCAGCACACCAGCGGCCAGGCGTTCGTGATGGCGTTCCAGGCCGGCGGCGCGCACGCGCTCGACCGCGCCCTCGAGTCGATCGCCTACGCGTGGACCGAGATGACCCGGACTCCGTCCACCGCACTGTGGGAGAAGCCCGGCCCCCGACCTGACCGGGAGCCGCTGGTGATGGAGAAGACGTTCACCGTCGTGCCGCGCGGGCTCGCGCTGGTGGTCGGCTGCAACACGTTCCCGACCTGGAACTCGTGGCCGGGGCTGTTCGCGTCGCTGGTGTGCGGCAACCCGGTCGTCGTCAAGCCGCACCCCGCCGCCGTGCTGCCGCTGGCCATCACCGTGCAGGTCTGCCAGCAGGTGCTGGAGGAGGCCGGCTTCGACCCGCACCTGGTGACGCTGGCCGCGGAGAACCCCGACGACAAGCTGGCGGCGACGCTGGCCGTGCGACCCGAGGTCAAGCTCATCGACTACACCGGCGGCAACACGTTCGGCGACTGGCTCGAGGAGAACGCGCGCCAGGCGGTCGTGTTCACCGAGAAGGCCGGGGTCAACACCGTCGTCGTCGACTCGACCTCGTCGTTCGCGGCGATGTGCCAGAACCTCGCGTTCTCCTTCGCGCTCTACACCGGCCAGATGTGCACCGCCCCGCAGAACGTCTACCTGCCCGGCGACGGCATCGAGACCGACGAGGGCCACAAGTCCGTCGCCGAGGTCGGCGCCGGGCTGGGTGCGGCGTTCGACAGGCTGCTGGGCGACGACGCGCGAGCAGTCGAGCTCCTCGGTGGCGTCGTCAACGCGGGCGTCCTCGAGCGCCTCGATGCGGCGGCCTCCCACGGCGAGGTGCTGGTGCCGTCGCGCGTCGTCACCCACCCGGCCTACGACGACGCGACGGTCCGCACCCCCACCATCATCGGGCTGACCGCGGCCGACTCGGACGTGTACGAGAACGAGTGCTTCGGCCCGGTCGCCTACCTGATCGCGACCGCCGGGACCGATGAGTCGATCCGGCTGTTCCGCGACACCGTGCACCGCCACGGCGCGATGACCGCGTCGGTGTACTCGACCTCGAGCGACGTCGTCGCCGACATGCGCGAGGCCTCGCTCGACGCCGGTGTCGCCCTCTCCGAGAACCTGCTCGGCGGCGTGTTCGTCAACCAGTCGGCGGCGTACTCCGACTTCCACGGCACCGGCGCCAACCCGGCCGCGAACGCGTCGTACACCGACGGCGCGTACGTCGCCTCGAGGTTCCGCATCATCCAGTCCCGCCGGCACGTCTGACAGGCCCTACATTGCGCGCATGGACTTCCTGCTGCGCAGCGCGCGGATCGTGGAGCTGGACGGCGGGCCGGGCTGGGTAGGGCCGGTCGACCTGCTGGTGGAGGCCGGACGCGTCCGCGACGTCGACCACGCCCTACCGCGCCCGCCCGGCATCCCGGAGCTCGACGCCGGCGGCCGCTGGGTGATCCCCGGTCTGTGGGACCAGCACACCCACCTGGCGATGTGGACGGCCAGCTCCGGCCGGCTCGACCTGGCCGGCACCCGTTCCGCCGACGAGGCGCTCGCGCGGCTCCGCGGCCGGCTCGCGGTGTCGCCGGACCGGCCCGTCGTGGGGTACGGGCACCGGCCGATCACCTGGCCGGTCCAGCCGACGGTCGCTGCCCTCGACGAGGTCGCGCCCGACGTCCCCGTGGTGCTGGTCAGCGGCGACGCCCACCACGGCTGGCTGAACTCTCGCGCCCTCCACCTGCTGGGCGTCGCTCCGCGCGAGGACATCCTGGTCGAGCAGGAGTGGTACGACGTCTACGCCCGCATCCACGAGGTCGCCGGCGACGAGACCTCGCCCGAGGCCTACGAGCGGATGGAGCGGGCCGCCGCAGCCCTCGGTGTCGTCGGCGTGCTCGAGCTCGAGTACGGCGAGCCGTTCGGCGCGTGGCCCGACCGGCTGGCGCAGGGAGTCGACGTGCTCCGCATCCGCCGGGGCGTCTACCCCGACGGGCTCGACGCGGTCATCGCGGCCGGCCTGCGGACGGGCGATCCCCTCGTCGAGGGGCAGGGACTGCTGACGATGGGACCGCTGAAGATCATCAGCGACGGTTCGCTCAACACCCGCACCGCCTGGTGCGAGCACGCGTACGCCGACGGGTCCGGCCACGGTGCCGCCAACCAGACGCCGGCCGAGCTCCGCGCCCTGATGTCGCGCGCGACCGAGCACGGGCTGCGGACCGCCGTGCACGCGATCGGTGACGCGGCGTGCCACGACGCCGTGGCGGCGTACGCCGAGACGGGCGCCCGCGGTTCGATCGAGCACGCGCAGCTGATGACCCGGGCCGACGTCACGGAGATGGGTCGCCTCGGCGTCGTCGCGAGCGTGCAGCCCGCGCACCTGCTCGACGACCGCGACGTGACCGAGCTGATCTGGCCGGACCGGGCCGACCGGTGCTTCCCGCTGCGCTGGATGGTCGACGACGGCGTCGAGCTCGCCCTCGGCTCCGACGCGCCCGTGTCGCCGCTCGACCCGTGGCTCGCGATGGCGGCCGCCGTGCACCGGTCGGCCGACGAGCGCCCCGCCTGGCACCCCGAGCAGGCGATCTCCGCAAGGGAGGCGCTGGCCGGCTCCGTCGACGGGCGAGGTTCGGTGCGCGCGGGCATGCCCGCCGACCTCGTCCTCCTCGACGACGACCCCCTCGACCCGGCCGGTACGCCCGAGGACCAGGCCGCCCGCCTGCGTGCCATGCGCGTCGCCGCGACCTGGGTCGACGGCCGCCTCGTCCACGGCGACGAGAGTGCGTTTTCGGGGTAGTCCGTGACGTAACTGTCGTCGATTCCAGGAAATGACGACAGTTTCGTCACGGACTATCCCGCCGCAGCGTCTTCAGACGCTCAGGGCGATGGTGAGCTCCAGGACGGTGTCGGGGTCGTCGAGGGAGTCGCCGTAGAGGTCGCGGAGCTGGTTCATCCGGTACCTCACGGTCTGCGGGTGCACGAAGAGGGCGGCGGCGACGTCCTCGCGGCGGCCGTGGTGGAGCAGCCAGGAGCGGAGCGTGTCGGCGAGCTTCTCGGCCACGGCGGGGCGCAGGTCGGCGAGGGGGGCCAGCGCCCGCGCGCGCAGGTCGGCGAGGGCTTCCGGGTCGGCGGTCAGCACCAGCCGGGTGAGGTGGTCCTCGGTGTCGCCGGAGAGACCGTCGGCGTGGGCGCGGAGCGCTCGGTCGTACGACGCCCGCACCTGCAGCCAGGGACGGGCGGGCCCGGCGATGCACCCGCGGGCGGTCAACGAGGCGAGCAGCCCGGCCCTCCGGCGGCCGTGGGCATCGGGCACGAGGAGCAGCGTCGCGTCGTCCGACATGTCGCTCCGGTCGACGGCCTGGAGCACGACCCCGGGCAGGGCGCCGCGCACGGACCGCGCCTGGGCCTCCGGCACGATCACCGCCGTCAGCGTGGTCGGCGGCGTCCACTCGGCGCGGTCCGCCGCCTCTTGGACGTGCTCGGTCGGCGCCCCGTCGAGCAGGTCGGCGGCGAGACGTTCGAGCAGCCGCTCGCGCACGCGTCCCGTCGTGGCCAGCTCGTCGGTGTGGCCCGCCACGCTCGCGGCCGACAGCTCGTCGATGTAGGCGAACACCAGCTCGGCGAACCCGGCCAGCCGCTCGGCCGGGATGCCCGCGGCCACGGCCCGCGCGGACATCTCCCGCCACGCCACCCGGGCGCCGATCCGGTAGGCGGACAGCAGCGCGTCGGTCGAGCGACCGTTGCGCGCCTCGCCCCTACCGAGCTGGTAGGCGCCCTCCATGGCCGGCGCGGTCGGCGTGCCCGGGTCGGCGCCGCGCCGCCCGCCCGCCAGGGAGAGGAACCCGCCCAGGGCCAGCTGCACGGCGTTGCCGATGATCTCGCCCATGCCACCGCTGAGGGCCCCTTCGTAGCTGGGGACCTCCTCGATGATGGCTGCCACGGTGCGGTCGGCGACGTCGGGCAGGTGGGCGCGCATGTCGGCGATCACCTCGGGGGAGAGGAGCACACCGTGACCAGCGGTGCGTCGTGGGGTGCGTGAGGTCACAAAAATGCTCCCTATCTGTTCCCTGGGTACAAAAGCAGGTGGCCGATTCACCCGTGAGGGTCATGAGTTTGTCACATCGATCGGGCATCCTTGAGATGTGACCCCCACTGATACTTCGCCGACCCCCTGGCGTGCCCTGCGCACCCATCTGGGTCGCGTCGCGGGAGCCGCCAGCAGCCCTCTGGTCCCCGCCGACTTCCTCGACCTCTTCGCGCCGTTGCGCCGGGGCGCCGAGCTCCGTGGCCGGGTCGTCGCGGTCCACGAGGAGACCAAGGACGCGGCCACCCTGCTCATCAAGCCGGGCGCCGACTGGGCCGGCCACGTCCCCGGCCAGTACCTCCGGATCGGCCTCGACGTCGACGGCGTCCGCCAGTGGCGCGCGTACTCGCTGACCCACGGCCCGCGGCCCGACGGGCTCATCTCGATCACCGTCAAGGCCGTCCCCGACGGGCTCGTCAGCCACCACATCGTGCACGACTGCAAGCCCGGCACACTCGTCCACCTCGAGCAGGCCCAGGGCGAGTTCGTGCTCCCGCAGGACGGCGGCGGCAAGCTGCTCTTCGTCACCGCCGGATCTGGCATCACGCCGGTCATCGGCATGCTGCGCAACCTGTTCCCCTCGACCGACTCCGGCGTGCTCCGGCCCCAGCGCAGTGCCGACTACGACATCGTCGTCCTGCACGTCGCGCCCAGCCGGCCCGACTCGATCTTCCGCCGCGACCTGGAGGCGCTGCACGACGCGGGCGCCATCCGCCTCGTCGCTCGGTACGACGACGAGCACGGCCTGCTCGACCTCGACCGGCTGACCGAGCTCGTGCCCGACCTCGGCGCGCGCACGACCTACGGCTGCGGGCCTGCCGGCCTCCTCGACGCGCTCTCCGACCACCACGACCGCGCGGGGCTCATGCTCTTCACCGAGCAGTTCCGCACCGTCCGGCTCGCCGCCCCCGGCGAGGGAGGGACCGTCGTCTTCGACATCAACGGCACCGAGGTCGAGGCGCCCGGCGACTCCCCGATCCTCGATGCCGCCGAGGCCGCCGGCGTGCTGATGCCGAGTGGCTGCCGGATGGGCATCTGCTACGGCTGCGTGCTGCCGCTCACGGAGGGCAGCGTCCGCGACCTCCGGACCGGCGCCATCACCACCGCCGTCCCCGGCGAGGGCCCCGCCATCAAGGTCCAGACCTGCATCCACGCCGCGGCAGGCGACTGCCACCTCGACCACTGACCGCCAGCTTCCGTCTCTCCAAGGAGATCTGATGACCACGATCCAGAAGAAGCACGACAACCCGATCGCGCACCTCACGCCCGAGGACATCGAGATGCTCGGCATCGAGCTCGACGCGATCCGCCAGAGCGTGATCGACGACCGCGGCGCCAACGACGCCGCTTACATCCGCAAGGTCATCAAGACCCAGCGCAGCCTCGAGCTCGGCAGCCGGGCCGTGCTGCTGTTCTCGATCTTCCCGCCGGCCTGGTTCGTCGGTACCGCCGGACTGTCGGTGGCCAAGATCCTCGACAACATGGAGATCGGCCACAACATCCTCCACGGCCAGTGGGACTGGATGCGGGACCCGAAGATCCACTCGACGACCTGGGAGTGGGACCACGCCACCCCGGCCGAGCAGTGGAAGGTCTCCCACAACGAGCTGCACCACAACTTCACCAACGTGGTCGGCAAGGACAACGACCTCGGCTACGGCATCATGCGCGTCGACGAGGAGCAGAAGTGGATCCCCTTCTACCTCTTCCAGCCGCTCTGGAACGCCTTCAACGCGATGTTCTTCGAGTACGGCATCGCGGCCTACGACCTCGAGCTGCGCGGCGCGCTGAAGTCGGGACGGACCAAGGACCCCGCCTTCAAGGCGCAGGCCAAGAAGGTCGTCGACAAGATCCGTCGCCAGGCCACCAAGGACTACGTCGTGCACCCGATCCTCTCGGGCCCGTCGTTCCTGCACACCCTCGCCGCCAACTTCACCGCCAACATCATCCGCAACGTGTGGGCGCACTCGGTGATCATGTGCGGCCACTTCCCCGAGGGCGTCGAGACGTTCGAGAAGAAGTCGATCGAGGGCGAGACCCACGGTGAGTGGTACGTCCGCCAGATGCTCGGCTCGGCCAACATCTCCGGCTCGCCGCTGATGCACATCATGACCGGCAACCTCTCGCACCAGATCGAGCACCACCTGTTCCCGGACCTGCCGTCCAACCGCTACTCCGAGATCGCCCCTCAGGTGGAGGCCCTCTTCGAGAAGTACGGGCTGAGCTACTGCGCCCGCCCGCTGCCGCAGCAGGTGTACTCCGCGTGGCACAAGGTGGTACGACTGTCCCTGCCCAACGGCTGGCTTGCGTCGACCAACAAGAAGAACCTGCCGACCCAGCTGGGCAAGCTCTACAAGATGGTCAGCGGCTCTCCCAAGGAGCGCCGGCTGATCCAGGCCTCGATCACGCGTGAGGCCAACCGCCTGCAGGCGGCCTGAGACGCCCTTTGGGGGGCTGACCGGCGGTGAGGGACCAGGTTCGCGGGGGGCGAGCCGGCACCTCATCGCCGGGCTCTCTTGGCACCGCTGGTTGAGGAGGGCGCGCTAGCGCCCGTCTCGAAACCCGGTGACGTGTCCCCTCTCCTACCCTGAACGGGTGGAGCTGACCGCCGACTGCACCCGCTGCGTCGGGCTGTGCTGCGTGGTCCTGCCCTTCTCGCGGTCGGCGGACTTCGCGTTCGACAAGCCGGCAGGCACGCCGTGCCGCCACCTCGCCGCCGACTCCCGCTGCGGCATCCACGACCGCCTTCGCGAGTCGGGCATGCGCGGCTGCGTGGCCTACGACTGCTTCGGGGCCGGCCAGTCGGTCACCGAGACCGACCGGATCCCGCACTTCCTCGTCGTCGAGCAGGTGCACGAGATCGCCTGGTACCTCGCCGACGCCACCGACCGCGGCGCCGACGTCGCGCCCCTGGTCGCCGAGACCGAGCTTCTCGCCGCCAGCCTCTCGCCGTCCCAGCCGGACGTCGACGACCTGCGGTCCCGCGTCGCGCCCGCGCTGCGCGCCGTCGCCGATTCCGCGCGGTCGGCCTACGACAGCTGGCGCGACCTCGCCGGTGCCGACCTGGCCGGGGCCGACCTGCGGGACAGCGACCTGCGTGGTGCCGACCTGCGGGGGGCGGTGCTCCTGGGGGCCGACCTGAGCGGAGCCGACCTCACCGATGCTGACCTGCTCGGCGCCGACCTCCGGGGCTCGTCGCTCGCGGGAGCAGACGTGTCGCGGGCGCTCTTCCTGACGCGCCGCCAGCTCGGGTCGGTGGAGTTCGGTCCGGGCCAGGAGGGAACTCCGCTCCGGCTGGGGACATAGACCCGCACCCCGGGCAAATGCCCGATGCGGAGCCACCCCTCCCGGTGTCTACTGCTCCGTACCTCGTGGTGGCTCGGCTCCACGCCTCTTCATCCGTGCGTGTGAAAGGGCCGATCATCATGACCGCGACGACCTCGCCAGGCAGGCCATGGCGTCGAGCCCTGGCGCCCCTCATCATGACGGCCGGCCTGGGCATCTCGTTGCTCGCCGTCGCGCCGGCGCCTCTTGCGTCGGCCGTGGCGCCGACGACGGCCACGGCGGCTGCCCGACCTGGGCCGGATGTCAGGACGGAGCGCGAGGTGTCCGCTCGCTCGGAGCTGGCGGTCGCCACTGGGGTGCCCCGCGCCACTCCCGAGCGCGCGCCCAACAGCGCGCCGCTGACCGTGAGCAAGTCCAAGCCCAAGCCCGCCGCCGTCGCGCTGACGGTGCAGAAGCCCACTCCCACGACGTACGGCGACTCGGTGCAGCTGACGGCGAGCGTCGACCTGACCAAGGTCGCGGCCGGGGGACTGGTGCGTTTCACCGACGCCGGTGCGCCGATCGGCACCTCCCCGATCGACGGGGCGGGGTTGGCCGTGATGTCCACGAGCATCTTCCGAGCCGGCAACCACTCGCTCGCGGCGTCCTACACGGTGGGCTCCACCACCGTGTCCACGAGCGCCGTCGGCCTCACCGTGGCCAAGCGTGAACTGCACCTCTATGCCGAACCGTCGCGCTGGAGCAGACCGGTCGGCGCAGCCAACCCCACCTTCACGGTGGCGGTGGTGCCCGGCAACGAGGGCGACCTCGTGAACGGCGACTCCGTGGCCGCCGCCGCGACCGGCAAGCCGAAGTTCGCCCTGACCGCGGGGCGGACCAGCCCGCCGGCGATCTACCCGGTCACGTTGAGTGCCCTGAAGAGCACCAACTATGCGCTCGTGTACCGATCCTTCGGTCTCACCGTCTACAGCAAGGACATCGTGGCGGGTCAGACCGCGCCCGAGGTCACCGGCCATGACCAGAACGGTGAGACGTTCTCGCTCTCGAGCCTCCGCGGCCGGGTCGTGCTGCTCGACTACTCGGCGATCTGGTGCGGTCCCTCGAACCAGCTGTCCCGCGAGATCCCCGCGATCGCCAGCGCGCTCGCGCGCAAGGGCATCCCCTTCAGCTATCTCCCCGTCCTCATCGAGGGACCCACCGTCAACCAGCCGGCCACTCAGACGCAGGCACTCAACTACTCCAAGAAGTACGGCTTCCCGGCCGAGACCCACGTGCTGCACATGGACGGTCAACCGGCAGGAATGAACCAGCCTCTGCCCGGGCTTCTGGACAGCTACTACGGATACACCGCCCCCGCCACGAACCAGGACGGGATCGGGGCCTTCCCCACGCTCGCCTACATCGACCCCGACGGCGTGGTGCGCAAGGTCACGGCCGGGTTCGACACGGTCGATGCCATGGTGGACGAGCTGAGCTCGATCGGCCCCGACACCGGCGTGCACCTCACTTCGGCGCCGCCGGCTTTCACGACGAGGCACACCGCCACGATCGAGTTCACCACGACCGGGGACGCACCGGCCACGTGCCGCCTCGACGGCGGTGCGGCCCAGCCCTGCACCAGCCCCTACGAGGTCGCGGACCTCTCCGAGGGCGACCACCAGGTCGCGATCTCGATCGGGGCGTCGGCCGATCTCGTGATCGGGTGGACGGTGATCGCGCTGGACACCACGATCACGGCAGGTCCAGGGAGCGGCTTCATCCCAGCGTTCGAGTTCTCCGGGACAGGCGTGAGCTTCGTCTGCTGGACCGGGGACGAGGAGCCCTACGACTGCGAGTCGGGCTGGGAGATCAGTCAGATCCCTGGTGGACTCCAGACGTTCCACGTGGCCGCGGTCGACGAGCTCGGCCACGTCGACGACACGCCCGCCACCCGGGAGCTGCTCTTCCAGCCCCTGCCGACGATGACCCTCGTCCCCGACAACCCGAGCCCGGGTCCCTCTGACCCGGTGACCTGGACGGTCACGGTCACCGATGCCGTGACCGACGAGCCGGTGACAGGCGACGTGGTGTTCTTCTCAACGGCCTCGCAGAGCTCGCCCACGGTCGCTCTCGAGGCTGACGGCACCGCAACGTTCATCGAAGCCGCCCAACCGTTCGGCTACGAGGTCTACGCGTCCTATCGGGCCGACGCGACCCACGGCGCGGCCAGCACGGGGGCGTACATCCAGATCGCACCGTGATGCTCCTCGCTGGCTCGCCCCCGGTGACCAGCATGCGCTCTTCCTGACGCGACGCCAGCTCGCGTCGGTGGAGGTCGGTCCGGGCTCAGCCCACTGAGCCGAGGGCGCGTCGACGGTTCCCGCTGACGGCGTACGGGGCGCCTCGGCCCACCATGGCGAACGTCGCGCCGATGCGCTGCGGCCAGGAAGGCTCGGGAACGGGCGCGGCGATGGCGCCGATGTCCACGAAGTGCGACGACACCCGCCCGATGCCCTCGAGGTCCAGGTCGATGTCGTGCATCGCCAGCCCGGAGGACTCGGTGCCACCGTCGCGGAAGAGCTCCTCGGAGACGAGGAGGTACTCCGGCACCTCGACGGGGTTCTTCAACATCCGGTGCAGGTGGATGACGTCGAGGCCGACCAGGTTCTTGCGTCGTCTGGATCGTCTGGGTGGCGACCTCACCGACGTGGGCGACGAACTTCAACGTCAGGTCGCTGGTCTTCTTGCAGCTGCCGCACGGGCACATGTTGAGCTCGATCAGGCGACGCTCCCGGTGGAAGGCAGCGTGGAGGGTGACGGCCGAGCTCGTGACGGCGTTCAGCGTGGCGGGACCGTCCAGGCCCTCGACGTCGCGCGACAGGAAGGCCGCGTCGCCCTCGATCTCGATGAGGTCGAACCCCGGGCGGCCTTCACGACCTTGTCGAGCATGCGCTTCGTCGCGGCCTCGGCGTGTCCGAGGAAGCTGCGGTGGAACTGCATGTAGTCGGTGTAGCCGCCGATGTCGGCGATGAGCATCACCACGCGACGCGTCGACATGGCGCGACGCTAACAGGGCGGGGGCCCGGGGTGTGACGGCTTACTGCACGGCCCGACTGCGCAGACGCTCGAGCTCCGAGACCGGGAGGCGGGTCCCGACGGCGTCGAGCAGGGAGACGAGGTCGTGGGTGGACCGGCCGAGCCGCTCCGCGAGCACGTACGCGAGGTCGGCCACGATCGCGGTGGCCAGGCGTTCGTGCTGGGCGAGACGGCCCTCGAGGTCGTCCGCGTGCCACTTGATCATCCGCACCGGTGTGCTCGCCCGGGCCGTCGCGCTGCGGGTCGCGGACGGCACGAACATCGAAAGCTCGCCGACCACCGTGCCGGGTCCGAGCGTCGCCAGGACCCGGCCCCGCTTCAGGATCTCGACCGTTCCCTCGACGATCGAGGCGACCCCGTCGGCAGCGTCGCCCTCCTCGAACAGCGTCGACCCGGCTTCCGCGTCGACCATCGCGACCTCGCGGTCGAGCTGCTCCAGGTCGTCGTCGACGACGAGCCGGAAGGGGCACACCGACCGGATCGCAGGGGATGGCACCCCGTTCACACTAGTGCTCCCGGATCGTGGCAGGCTGGCAGGCCAGGAGGCGGTCGTGGGTCCGGAAGCAGCTGAGCTCGCCGAGCGGGCGTCATGGCTGCTGCGGCTTCCCCTCGAGACCCCCACCATCCCGTTCCACGACGAGCGGACGGGATGCACGCTGTGGTTGAAGCTGGAGTACCTGCTGCCGAGCGGGTGCACCAAGGACCGGATGGCGACGAACATCGTCGCGCACGCCATCGAGTCGGGTGACGTGCGCGCCTCCACCGTCGTCGTCGAGGCGTCGAGCGGATCGACCTCGATCGCGTTGGGCATGGTCTGCGCCACGGTGGGCGTGCGCTTCCGCGCCTACATGCCCAAGACCGTCAGCGGCGAGCGGGTCATGATGATCCGTCGTCTCGGCGGCGAGGTCATCCTCACCCCCGCCGAGGAGGGCATGGACGGAGCGATCGCTGCGCTCGTCCGGGACTCGGCGGACGAGGGCGACGTCTACGCCGTCCGCCAGTTCGAGAACCCCCGCAACGTGCTCGCCCATCAGCAGGCACGACCGGGCCGCAGCTCATCGAGCAGGTCGGGCGGCGGCTCGACGCCTTCGTCGCCGGGGTCGGGACGGGCGGCACCCTGATGGGCGTGGCGCTGGCACTCCGCGAGCGCGGCCACGCCACGGTGGTCGCCGAGGCGCTGCCGACGGCCAGCCTCACTGCGGAGGGTGACCGCGAGGTCGTCGGCGGGATCCCCGGCATCGTCGAGGGCATGAGCCGGTTGCTCGATGCCGGCGCGGTCGGGCTCGACGAACCCGTGTGCGTCCCGGAGGCAGAGGCGATGGCCACCGCCCGCGAGTTCGCCCGGCGCGGCCTGGCCATCGGCCCGTCGAGCGGCCTCAACATCGCTGCAGCACGCCGGCTCGCCGAACGCCTCGGCCCCGGCCACCACGTCGGCACGATCCTGCCGGACCGGATGGAGCGGTACTTCTCCACCGCGTTGTTCGACGACGTGGCCGCGGAGCTCGTCAGTCCAGGAGGGACGCGCGGAGCTCTCGCTCCGGCAGGACCTGGATGAAGTACTCCACCCCGAACATCTCCTGGAGCACGTGTCGCGGAAAGAGGGTGGGATCGATGGGGTACTGCGAGCGGTGGGCGGCCGTCGCCCGGATCTTGTGGTCGACGAAGTCGGACACGTCGACACACGTGTCCACCCGGGCGTCGATGCGGTCGCCTGACGGGAGCGACCTCGTCAGCCGGGCCTCACCCGCGGACTCGTCGACGGCGATGGGCGCAGAGGCGGAGAAGGTCAGCGTCGTCACGTCGTCCTCGGCGACCACGTGGGCGTTGCGGGGCCGGCCGGTGGCGATGCCCTCTTCGCCGACGAACTGCCCCGCTCCCATGACGTCCAGCACGCTCACGTCACCGTTCTCGTCCTCACGCCGGATCTCGACGTGGCCGGACAGGATGAGGTACATCGTCGTCGCGGCCTCGCCCTGCTCGATGAGGTAGGTCCGGGACGGGAACCACTCGACGTTGACGAAGTCCGCTGCGTAGCCCAGCGCCGAGGTCTCCCGGGAGAAGACCGACATCGCATGCACGAAGTCGTTCGTGCCCTCGAAGCGGGTGGTCATCTCGACGACCCAGGCCGCGAGTCGGTCCCGCAGCAACATCCGGCTCTGCGGCCGGTGGCAGTGGAACAGCCGGACCGGGGAGGAGGACTGCCGCGCGTAGCAGGCGGCCGACACGGCGGCGCCGACCGCGACGTGGTCCGGATGGCCGGAGAACCCGTCCGGCCCGAACGTGACCACCACGTCGGGATCGAGCTCGTCGAGCAGCTGCGACGCGAGCTCGACCAGGACCTGAGGGTCGACGTGGGGCAGCTCGCCGTCCGGGTAGTCCAGACACCTCGTCTCGGTGAGCCCCAGCTCCTTGCCCGCGGCGTGGAACTCTCGTTCCCTGGCTGCCGCCAAGGTGGCCCGGGTCGCCGCGCCGGCGTCGCGGATCTGGCCGGCCCCGCCTCGTGTCAGCGACACGACCCGGACGTCGGCCCCGGTGCTGGCGTACTTGGCCAGCGTCCCGCCGGCGCAGAGCGTCTCGTCATCGGGGTGCGCGAAGATCGCCAGCACACGAGGCGATTCCAACGAGTCGTGCCCCCTCCGGACGCGATGCGCGCATCGGCCATCTCTTCTCGGTCGCCACGTTACCGGTCCGGGCTCGGAGACGCTGGAGCTCACGGCAGTGCGGCCGCGTACCTCCGAGCGAGCTCGTGGACGTGCTCGACCAGCTCCGGTGGGTCGCTCACGTGGAAGGGCATGCCGAGCATCGAGATCCAGACGGCGACCACCTCGAGGCTGTCGCCGCCGGTGACCAGGACGCTGCCGCCGTCGGGGTGTGACTCGACGGTGCCGACGGCGGGGTTGATGCGGGCCACCACCTCGTCAGCCGGTGCGTCGACACGGATCCGGGCGTGCACCGCCCAGCCGGTGCGCGCCACCTCGCGGACCACGAACTCGGTGATGTCCCCGGGGAACTCCGCCGGGACGAACCGCCGGCCGCCAGGTGTCTTGAGCCGCAGCCAGTCGACGCGGTACGGCGACCACGCGTCGTGCCGTGGGTCGCGGGCGACCAGGTACCAACGGCGTTGCCACGCGACGAGGTGGTAGGGCTCGATCTCCATCGGCTCGTCTCGGTAGTCGCAACGGAGGCCGTCGTGGTCGCGGATCGCCAGCGAGACGGTCTCGAGCACCACGGCGTCGACCTCGGGATCCTCGACGTTGCTGTCGGTGTTGGCCGGACCGGCCGTGGTCGCCTCGACCAGGGCGGTGAGCTTGCGGCGGAGGCGGTCGGGCAGCACCTGCTCCAGCTTGGCGAGGGCGCGGGCGCTGGTCTCCTCCACGCCCGCGACTCCCGTGGCCGCCCGCAGGCCGACCGCCACTGCGACGGCTTCCTCGTCGTCCAGGAGCAGGGGCGGCAGCTTCGCGCCGACGCCGAGGCGATAACGACCGCCGGGTCCACGGACGGCGTCGACGGGGTAGCCGAGCTCCCGGAGCCGGGCCACGTCGTGGCGGATCGTCCGGTCGGACACCCCGAGGCGGCTCGCCAGGTCCGCCCCGGACCAGTCGGAACGGGTCTGGAGCAGCGACAGCAGGGCCAAGGTACGCGTTGCGGTCTCCCCCATAATTCCGGAACCGTATCTTCCGGAACCCCTCGTAGCGTCAGCGACATGACCACCACCGAGAACAACCAGACCATCCGGCCGTTCACCGTGCACATCGACCAGACCGACATCGACGACCTGCGCCGCCGGCTCGAGCACACCCGCTTCGCCCCGGCCGCGCCCGGCGACTCGTGGCACTACGGCACCCCGACGTCGTACCTGCGCGACATGGTCGAGCGCTGGAAGGACTTCGACTGGCGCGAGGTCGAGGCCCGGATCAACGCGCACCCCCACTACCTGACCGAGATCGACGGGCAGACCGTCCACTTCGTCCACGTGAAGTCGGCCGTGCCCGGAGCCCGGGCGCTGCTCCTGGCCCACACCTACCCCGGCTCGTTCCTCGAGCTCCTGCCGCTCGTCGGCCCGCTGACCGACGCCGGCTTCGACCTCGTCATCCCGTCGATGCCCGGTTTCGGGTTCTCCACCCCGGTCGTCGACGGCGGCTGGACGATGGCGCGCGTCGCCCGCGCCTACGACGAGCTGATGCGCAGCCTGGGCTACGTGTCGTACGGCGTGCACGGCTCCGACGGCGGCGCGATGGTCGGTCGGGAGCTGGCGATCCTCGACCCCGAGGGCTTCCTCGGCGCGCACGTCCTGCAGCTGTTCTCCTTCCCGTCGGGCGACCCGGCCGAGTTCGAGGGCTTCGGCCCGAAGGAGTACGCGGCGCTCGAGCACATGCAGTGGTTCCAGTCCGTCGGCGGCTACAACGCGATGAACGGCTCGCGTCCGCAGACCGTCGCGGCCGGCCTGTCCGACAGCCCGGTCGGCCAGCTCGCCTACTCCGAGCTGTTCGAGAGCTTCGGCAACGGGACGTCGCTGGTCACACCCGAGCAGGTGCTGGAGCAGGTGACGCTGTACTGGCTCACGAACACAGCCGCCGGGTCGGTCCGCTACCACTACGAGGAGGCGCACCTGCAACGTGAGCCGGTGGTCTCGACCGGGCGGCTCGGGGTCGCCGTCTTCAAGGACGACTTCCAGACGATCCGGTCGCTGGCCGAGCGCGACAACGCCAACATCCAGCACTGGTCGGAGTTCGACCGCGGCGGACACTTCGCCGTCATGGAGAACCCGGACGCCGTCGTCGGGGACCTGGTCGCGTTCTTCGCCGCCATTCCCAACGCGGACCGTCGGGCCTAGGGTCGTGGGGTCCTCATCTCGGGGGGCAGACACGCTCGGAGGCGCCTGTGTTCGCTCGGTCAGCATCCACCCGCCGCACCTGGACACCGTTCCGGCTGCTGGTCATCGGCCTGTCCCTGGTGATGGCCGCGGTCTTCGGGCCGCCGGCGGCCATGGCCGGCGACCCTGGACGCTCCGGCGACGCGCCGTACCGCGGCCGGGTCGTCTCGCTGATGAAGCACATGACGCTGGAGCAGAAGGTCGGTCAGCTCTTCGTCATCGAGGTGGCCGGACGGCACGCCACCGCAGTGAGTGATGCGGCGAAGGCCGTCAACCAGCGGCTCTACGGTGTGGACACGCCCGCCCAGGCCATCGCGAAGTACCAGCCCGGCGGGGTCATCTACTACACGACCCGGAAGGCCTGCGACGTCTGCACCCCCGACGACAACATCGGCGACCCCGCGCAGGTGGCCACGCTGTCCAACGGACTCCAAGCCGCGTCGCTGGCCCAACCGGCCCGCATCCCGCTGCAGATCTCGGTCGACCAGGAGGGCGGCGCGCTCGTCGCGCGCTTCCAGCCCCCGGCGACCCAGATGCCCGGCAACATGGCGCTGGGCGCGGGCCGGTCGGCCGAGGACGCGTACGACTCGGCCGAGGTCATCGGTCGGGAGCTCGAGGCGGTCGGCGTGACGCAGGACTATGCGCCGGTCTCCGACGTCAACATCAACCCCAACAACCCGGTCATCGGGATCCGCTCCATCGGCGGAGACGCGGGCCTGGTGTCCGACCTGGCGTCCGCCCAGGTCAAGGGTTTCCACGCGGGCGGGGTCTCCGCCGTCGCCAAGCACTTTCCCGGCCACGGCGACACCGGCGTCGACAGCCACTTCGGGCTGCCACAGGTCACGCACAGCGCTCGAGCAGTTCCACGCGATCGACCTGCCGCCCTTCCAGGCCGCCATCGCCGCGGGGGTGGACACGATCATGACTGCCCACGTCGTGTTCCCGGCCGTCGACCCGAGTGGTGCTCCCGCGACGATGAGTCACGCGATCCTCACCGGTGTGCTGCGCGACGAGCTGGGCTTCAAGGGCCTGGTCGTGACCGACGCGCTCGACATGGGGGGCGCGACCGCTACCTTCCCGCCGGACGTGGCCCCGGTGAAGGCGATCCTCGCCGGCGCCGACCAGCTCCTGGTCCCGCCGCAGATGGACACGGCGTACGGCGCTGTGCTCGACGCGGTCAAGGACGGCACCATCAGCAGGAAGCGGCTCGACGAGTCGGTCTACCGCGTCCTGATGCACAAGTACCAGCGCGGCATCTTCGCCGACCCGATGGTCGACCCGGCGACGGCCCCGACCATCATGGGCGCGCCCCAGCACCTGGCCAGGGCGCAGGCGATCACCGACCACACCACCACGCTGGTCAAGAACGATCTCGGGCTGCTGCCGCTGGCCCCGGGCCCGCGCCAGGTGCTGGTCGCGGGCTGGGGCGACGGCACGACCCACGGGATCGCGAACGCGCTGGCCGCGCGAGGTGCGACGACGCAGGTCGTGGTCGAGGACGGCACCACGCCGACGGCGACGAACATCAGCGACGCCGTCGCCGCGGCGCAGGACAGCGACCTCGTCGTGGTCCCGACCAACAACGCCTACGCGATCAGTGCCAGCACCGGGCAGCCGACTCCGAGCGCCCTCGCGCAGACCCAGCTGGTGCGCGCCCTCCTCGCGACCGGGAAGCCGGTCGTGGTCGCCGCGATGCGCAACCCCTACGACGTCGCGTCGTTCGCCGAAGCACCGACCGTGCTCGACACCTACGGCTACACCACCCACCAGGTCGAGTCGCTGGTGCGGGTGCTCTTCGGCGAGGTGAACCCGGTCGGCAGGCTGCCGGTGTCGATCCCGCGCGCCGACGGCACCGGGGAGCTGTTCGCGTTCGGACACGGCCTGAGCTACTGACGCCGACCGGTCGCGGGAGGCGACGGCGTCTACGCTCCGAGGGCGGCCGACACCACCTCGCGCGCCTCGGCCTGGACCTCGGCGAGGTGCTCGGGGCCCTTGAACGACTCGGCGTAGATCTTGTAGACGTCCTCGGTGCCGGACGGTCGCGCTGCGAACCAGGCGCTCTCGGTGGTGACCTTGAGGCCGCCGATCTTGGCGCCGTTGCCGGGGGCCGCGGTGAGCTTGTCGACGATCGGCTCGCCGGCCAGCTCGGTGGCGGTCACGTCGTCGGGGGAGAGGGCGCCGAGCTTGGCCTTCTGCTCACGGGTGGCGGGGGCGTCGACGCGGGCGTACGCCGGGTCGCCGTACCTCTCAACGAGGTCGGCGTAGTGGCGGCTGGGGGTCTCGCCGGTCTTGGCCAGGATCTCCGAGGCCAGCAGGCAGAGCAGGAGTCCGTCCTTGTCGGTCGTCCACGTCGAGCCGTCCATCCGCAGGAACGACGCGCCGGCCGACTCCTCGCCGCCGAACCCGAACGACCCGTCGATCAGCCCGGGGACGAACCACTTGAACCCGACGGGCACCTCGACCATCGGCTTGCCGATACCTGCCGCGACCCGGTCGATCATCGACGACGACACCAGCGTCTTGCCGATTCTCGCAGAATCCGGCCAGCCGGGCCGCGCGCCGCCGAACAGGTAGCCGATGGCGACGGCCAGGTAGTGGTTGGGGTTCATCAGGCCGGCGTCCGGGGTGACGATGCCGTGCCGGTCG
The DNA here is from genome assembly GCA_963708915.1 of uncultured Actinomycetota bacterium. Taxonomy (GTDB): domain Bacteria; phylum Actinomycetota; class Actinomycetes; order Propionibacteriales; family Nocardioidaceae; genus Nocardioides. The sequence goes on along the minus strand of CAVPUJ010000001.1, from coordinate 1,364,816 downwards.
GCGTCGGCGTCGTTGCCGGTCGCGATGTCGTAGTCGTCCTTGCGCCCGATGAGCGACGCCATCGCGGAGGGCGACGAGCAGTCCATCCGGATCTTCTCGTCCCAGTCGAGGGTCATGAACCGCCACGTCGGGTCGACCAGCGGGTTCACGACCGTCAGCTCGAGACCGTGCCGCTCGCCGATCGCGCCCCAGTAGTCGACGGACGCTCCACCCAATGGATCGGCGCCGATCCGCACGCCCGCCTGGCGAATCGCGTCGATGTCGACCACCGACGGCAGGTCGCCGACGTACTCACCCATGAAGTCGTACGCCGACGCGGCCGCACGTGCGCGCGCGAACGGGATGCGCAGCACGTCCCTCAGCCCACCCCTGATCAGCTCGTTGGCCCGGGCGGCGATGACCGAGGTGGCGTCGGTGTCGGCCGGCCCCCCGTGCGGCGGGTTGTACTTGAAGCCGCCGTCGGCCGGCGGGTTGTGCGACGGGGTGACCACGATGCCGTCGGCCAGGCCACTGCCGGTCTGGCGGCCTCCGTTCGCCTTGATGATGGCGTGCGAGACCGCCGGAGTCGGGGTGTAGCGGTCATCCGCGTCGACGAGGACGGTGACGTCGTTGGCAGCCAGCACCTCCAGCGCCGTCGCCCACGCCGGCTCCGAGAGCCCGTGCGTGTCACGGCCGATGAACAGCGGCCCGTCGTAGCCCTGCTCCTTGCGGTAGTCGCAGATCGCCTGCGTCGTCGCGAGGATGTGGGTCTCGTTGAAGGCCGTCCTGAGGCTGCTGCCGCGGTGCCCGCTCGTCCCGAACGCGACCTGCTGGTCGATGTTCTCCGGGTCGGGGACGCCGGTGTAGTACGCCGTCACGAGGTGCGCGACGTCGACCAGGTCGGCGGGGGTGGCGAGGGTGCCTGCACGGGAGTCGGCCATGGGTGCATCATGCCCCTCCTCGACCACCGGACATCCCGCTAGCCTCGGCTCATGCGCACCTCGGTGGCCACCACCACCGCCTTCGCGGTATCGGGGGCGTTGTGCCTGGGTGGGTTCGCCCTGCTCAACCCGGAGCTGGTCAGCCCCCAGCTCTCACCACTCTTCCCGGTGATGGGCGCGTACGCCCTGCTCGGCTCGTTCGTGCTCGGGATCCGGAGCGACCGGCCGTTCTCCACCCTGCTCGGCCTCGGCTTGGGTTCGCTCGCTCTCCGGGATTGACAACGCCCTCGTCCTTCACGGTCTGCCGCCGACCGGTCTATCTCGCTAGGGTCGAACGCATGGCTGTCCCCGGCAACGCGCCAGCAGACCTGGCCGCGACCGAGCTCTTCGCGGTCGACGCCTACGCCACCGAGTTCGACGCGCACGTGACCGAGGTCGACGAGGCAGGCGCCCGGATCCGGCTCGACCGCACCGCGTTCTACCCGAGCGGCGGCGGGCAGCCGTACGACCTCGGCACTGTCGAGACGCCGGTCGGCAGCCTGGCCGTGACCGCCGTACGTCGCGAGGCCGGTGCCATCTGGCACACCGTCGAGGGCGACCTGCCCGATCCCGGCGCCGAGGTCCACGGGGTGCTCGACTGGACCCGTCGCCACCAGCTGATGCGCACTCACACCGCGTTGCACATCCTCTGCGGCGTGATCTGGGCGGACTACGGCATCCCGGTCACCGGCGGCAACATGGAGCCGCTGAAGGGCCGCCTCGACTTCCCGTTCCCGTCGATGTCGGCGGACCTCGGAGCCCGGGTCGAGCAGCGCATCAACGACGAGATCGCGCAGGCGCACGAGATCCTCGTCGACTTCGTGCCGCGCTCGCTCGCGGACGCGGACCCCGCGCTCATCCGCACCAGCGCCAACCTCATCCCGCAGGCGATCGACCCGCTGCGCATCATCGACATCGTGGGTCTCGACAAGCAGGCCGACGGTGGCACGCACGTGCTGTCCACCGCCGAGGTGGGGGCCGTCCGCGTGACGGGGACCGAGAGCAAGGGCAAGGACAACAAGCGCATCCGGCTGGAAGTCACCGAAGGGAGCAACGATGCCTGACCACCTGATCGGCCTGCTGCTGGGAGCCGAGGAGGACTGGCCGCAAGCCTTCGAGGCCATCCTCGGCCGCGTCGGTCCCGTCGCCCTCTCCGACGGCAGCACGCACACCTTCCGCAGCGAGCGGCTGACCATCGAGCCGTTCGACCTGATGGACCCGGTGCGCACCGAGCTCGTCATCGACCGGCTGGCCTACTGGTACTACCACCCGCGCGAGTGGCTGAAGAAGGCCGCGCTGGTCAACGGGACCTACCTGCTGAACAGCCCCTTCACGTTCCAGGCGATGGAGAAGCACTCGGCGTACTGCGCCATGCTCCGGCTCGGCCTCAAGGTGCCGCGCACGATCCTGGTGCCCTACAAGAACCCGATCGACAACGTGCGCTGGGCCTACACCGCGAAGAAGTACAACCAGGCGTTCGACCTGGACAAGATCGCCGACGAGCTCGGCTACCCGATGTACATGAAGCCGTTCGACGGCGGCGGCTGGCGCGGCGTCTCCCGGATCAACAACCGCGACGACCTCCACCAGGCCTACGACGAGTCCGGCGAGATGCTGATGCACCTCCAAGCCACCGTCGAGTACGAGCACTTCGCCCGGGCGCTGTCGATCGGCCCCGAGACGATGGTGATGAAGTTCCAGCCCGACGAGCCGATGCACAACCGGTACGCCGTGTCGCACGGCTTCCTGGGGGAGTCCGCCGGCAACCAGACCGTCGCGATCTCGCGGATCGTCAACGCCTTCTTCGGGTGGGAGTTCAACTCCTGCGAGATGCTCGTCCAGGGCGACGACGTCTACCCGATCGACTACGCCAACGCCTGCCCCGACGTCGCCGTCACGTCCCTGCACTACTACTTCCCGTGGGCGATCACGGCGCTGGTGCGCTGGTCGGTCTTCACGCTGGCGACGGGGCGCAGCGGACGGGTCGACCTGCACACGCGCAGGTACTTCGAGATCGCCGACGACGAGTCGCTGTCCTACGACGCGAAGATCACCGCCTACCTCGCCCTGGCCGACGAGCACTTCGACACCGCGCGCTACTGGCAGTGGTGCGCCGAGAACCTCCCGCACCTCGAGGAGCAGGTCCACGACTGGGTGACGTCGGCCGACTTCGACCGGCTGCTCCGCGAAACCGTGGATGCGACGTACCCCGAGCGCGAGCGGGACCAGTTCATGGCCCACTTCAAGGGCCTCACCGACCTCTGGGCAGCCGACAACAAGCACGAGAGGCCTCATCCGGAGGGGGTGCCAGCCTCCCGCGCGGTCACGCGGTAGCGTTCGCCACGCCAGCAGTCTCGTCATCCGAAAGGCACACACTCATGAGCACGACCGGGCAACGTCACACCGACGAAACAGCCGACAACGCGTACGGCATCTCCATCTTCGCCGGCGTCTTGTTGGCGATGCTGGGCGGCTTCCACATCCTGCAGGGCCTGTCGGCCGTGCTCAAGGACGACATCTTCGTCAAGGGCGCCGACTACACCTACAAGATCGACCTCACCACGTGGGGCTGGATCACCATGCTGCTCGGCGCGATCGCCGTGCTCGTCGGTATCGGCATCCTCAAGGGTCAGGTCTGGGCGGCCTCGGCCGGTATCGGCTTCGCCGTGCTCTCGGCCCTGGCCCAGTTCGCGTTCCTGCCGTACTACCCGGTCTGGTCGATGATCCTCATCGCCATGGACATCCTGATCATCTGGGCGCTGGCGAAGCAGATCAGGCAAGCCTGAGTCCTCACGCCCGACTTCCCTGATGGCGACGCCCGCAGCACTGGTCCGTCGCTGGGGAGGGCGAGCCTTCGCGCTGGCCGTCACGGGCATCGGCCTGTACGTCGTCGCTCCCGGTCTGCTGTCGCTCTTCGGCTCGTGGCCGCGGCTGGCCGAGGTGCAGCTGCGGTGGTTCGTGCTGCTGGTGCTGCTGCAGACGGCGAGCTTCGCCTCCCTGTGGTGGCTCACCCGGCTCGCCCTCGAACCGCACCCCGGTGACGCCGGCGACGACGAGGACGTTCGGCGGGTGGGCTGGGGCACCGTGGCGAGCGCGCAGCTGGCGGGCAGCGCGGCCAGCAAGGTGGTGCCCGGTGGGGCGGCGACCGGAGGTGCGGTCCAGGGCAAGCTGCTGATCCAGGCGGGCCAGCCGGGCGCGGCGGTGGCGTCCGCCCTCGCCGGGGTCGCCCTGATCACCACCGCCGTGCTGCTGCTCCTCCCGGTGCTGACGATCCCTGCGCTGCTGATCGGCCCGCCGCCGGAAGAGGAGCTGCGGCTGGGGTTGCTGGTGTCGTTGGTCGTGGCGGTCGTCATCGTCGGGATCGGGGTGACCGTCCTGACCTGGCCGCGGGTGCTGACCACGACCGGTCGTCTGGTCGGGCACGTCCTGCATCGCGTACGACCGTCGATCACGGCGGACTCGATGGCCACCCTGCTCACGGCCCAGCGTGCGCGGGTCGCCGCGGCGTTCCAGGGCCGGTGGTGGCTGGCGGTCTTCCTCGCGGCAGCGAACCGGATGTTCGACTACGCAGCCCTGGTGGCAGCGCTGGCCGCGTTCGGCGTTCATGCGCGCCCGTCCGAGGTGCTGCTCGCCTACGTCGTCGCCCAGGCACTGGCGATCGTGCCGATCACCCCCGGTGGTCTCGGCTTCGTCGAGTCGGGCCTGACGGCGCTGCTGGTGGTGATCGGGGTGCCGGTCGACGTCTCGGTGATCGCGACGCTGCTCTACCGGCTGGTCTCGTTCTGGCTGCCGATCCCGATCGGGGTGCTCGCGTGGGCCGGTTGGCGTGTGCACCTCGGCCGCACCCGGTCCCGCTAGCGTTCCCTTCATGAGTCTTGCGGACTTCCCTCGTCACCCCCTCACGTTCGGACCGAGCCCGGTGCACGAGCTGAAGCGGTTGAGCGCGCACCTGGGCGGGGCCACGGTGTGGGCCAAGCGCGAGGACGTCAGCTCGGGCCTGGCCTACGGGGGCAACAAGGTCCGCAAGCTCGAGTACCTGGTGCCGGAGGCGCTGGCCCAGGGCGCCGACACGCTCGTCAGCATCGGTGGGTACCAGTCCAACCACACCCGGCAGGTCGCGGCCGTCGCGGCGCACCTCGGGCTGCGCTGTGTGCTCGTGCAGGAGAAGTGGGTCGACTGGCCGGACGCCGTCAACGACCGCGTCGGCAACATCATGCTGAGCCGGATCATGGGCGCCGAGGTGCGCCTGGACGAGTCCGGCTTCGACATCGGCTTCCGGGACTCGTGGAAGCAGGCCATCGCCGACGTCGAGGCCCGCGGCGGGACGCCGTACGCCATCCCGGCCGGTGCCTCCGACCACCGGCTCGGCGGCCTCGGCTTCGCCAACTGGGCCCACGAGGTGGCCGAGCAGGAGCAGCAGCTCGGGGTCTTCTTCGACACGGTCGTCGTCTGCACGGTCACCGGGTCGACGCACGCCGGGATGATCGCCGGGTTCGCGGCCCTCGAGGAGGCGGGTGGCCGGCCGCGACGGGTGATCGGCATCGACGCCTCGGCCACGCTCGACAAGACGCGCGACCAGGTCGCCCGCATCGCCCGGCGGACGGCGGAGCTCATCGACGTCGGCCGCGACCTGCGCGACGACGAGATCACCGTGCTCGAGGGGTGGGCCGGCGATCTCTACGGGATTCCTGTGCAGTCGACCCTCGACGCCATCCGGCTCACCGGCCAGCTCGAGGGCGTCATCCTCGACCCCGTCTACGAGGGCAAGTCGATGGCCGGGCTGGTCGACCTCGTGCGCGACGGCGACATCCCCCGCGACAGCACCGTGCTCTACGCGCACCTCGGCGGCCAGCCGGCGCTGAACGCGTACTCCGCGCTGTTCACCACGACCCAGCGGGTTCCCGATGAATGACCGGACGAGCGAGGACCTGTTCGTCCGGGTCGCCCGCGTCGCTGCCGAGCACCGGGCCTCGGCCGGCGACCGACCCGTGGCGGGTACGGCGTCACGCGAGGATGCGTGGGCAGCGTTCGACCTGCCGCTGCCCGAGGACCCGACGCCGGCGGAGCAGGTGGTCGACGAGCTGCTCGCGGCCGCGGAGGGACACCTGGTCGGCTCGGTCGGCCCGCGCTACTTCGGCTTCGTCGTCGGTGGCTCCACGACCGCTGCCACTGCGGCGGACATGCTCGCCGTCGGGTGGGACCAGAACGCCTTCAATCCCGTGCTCTCGCCCGCGGCCGAGGCGGCCGAACGGGCCGCCGGTGGCTGGGTGAAGGACGTGCTCGGGCTCCCGGCCGGCGCCTCGGTGGGCTTCGTGACGGGCGCCCAGGCGGCCAACACCGTGGGCATCGCCTGCGGGCGGCACCGGGTGCTGGAGCAGGCGGGCCACGACGTCGAGGCGGACGGGCTGGTCGGGGCACCGCGCGTACGGGTCGTCACCGGGTCCGAGCGGCACGCCACCATCGACCGCTCGCTGCGGCTGCTCGGCCTCGGCACGTCGTCGTTGGTGCCGGTGCTGACCGACGACCACGGGACGATCGACCTGGCCGACCTCGAGCAGGTGCTCGGGCAGGAGCCGGACCGGCCGACGATCGTCTGCCTCCAGGCCGGAAACGTGAACACCGGTGCCAGTGACCTGTTCGCGCAGGCGGTCCCGCTCGCCAAGGAGGCCGGGGCGTGGGTGCACGTCGACGGCGCCTTCGGGCTCTGGGCCGCGGCGGCCGCCGGCCGTGCTCACCTGGTCGCCGGCGTCGAGGACGCCGACTCCTGGGCCACCGACGCCCACAAGTGGCTCAACGTGCCGTACGACAGCGGGCTGGCGATCGTCGCCGACCCCGTGGTGCACGGGCAGTCGATGGCCTACTCCGCGGCGTACCTCGCCGGCTCGGGGCGCGACGACTTCTCCCTCGGCGACCTGGTCCCCGACTCCTCGCGGCGCGCCCGCGGCTTCGCGGTCTGGGCGGCCCTGCGCGAGCTCGGCCGCTCCGGCGTGGACGACCTCGTGGAGCGGACGTGCCTGCTCGCGGCCCGGATGGCCACCCGCCTGGGCGACGGTGGCGCCACGATCGCCAACGACGTGGTGCTCAACCAGGTGCTGGTCGGGTTCGGCGCCGGTGACCAGCTGGGGTCCACCACCGACGAGATCGTCGCCGAGGTCCAGCGCGACGGTACGTGCTGGGTCGGTGCCACGACCTGGCACCAGCAGCGCCTGATCCGCATCTCGGTGTCCAACGCCACCACGACCGAGCGCGACGTCGACCGCTCCGCGGACGCGATCCTGGCGGCGGCGGCCCGCGTCAGCGCCCGCTAGCCTCGCGGCATGCCTCCCTCGGTCCTCCGCGACCAGGAGTTCCTGAGGTACTTCGCCTCGCGCCTGCTCTCGGTCGCGGGCAGCATCGTCACGCTGGTGACGCTGCCGATCATCGTCTACCGGACCTCGGGATCGGCGAGCCTGACGGCGCTGGTCGCGGCGGCGGAGGCGGCGCCGTACCTGCTCTTCGGGCTGTTCTCCGGCGCGCTGACCGACCGCTGGAACCGCAAGAAGGTGATGGTCACCGCGGACGTCCTCAGCACCCTGCTCGTGGCCACCGTCCCCCTCGCGGACCTGCTCGGGGAGCTGACCGTGCCGCACGTCCTCGCGGTCGCCTTCCTCGGCCCGACGATCGGGGTGTTCTTCGACGGCGCGGTCTTCGGCGCCCTGCCCACGCTGGTCGGGCGCCAGCGGATCGCCGAGGCGAACTCGCTGACCTGGGCCGCGGCGAGCGTGGTCGAGATGGCCATGCCTTCGGCGGTCGGCGTGCTGCTGGCGTTCGTCCACCCGGCGTGGCTGCTGGGCTTCGACGCCATCACCTTCGCCCTGTCGGCCGTCCTGATCGCCGGCATCAGCCGTCCGATGTACGACGCGTCGCGCGAGCGTCCGCCCCTCACCGCGAGGCAGGTCTTCCGGGACATCCGTGAGGGGCTCGACTACCTCGTCCGGCACGCAGGGGTGCGCACCTTCACCATCATCGGCTTCCTGCAGTGCCTGGGGGCCGGGGGCTTCGTCGCGCTGATGGTCGTCTGGATCGACCAGCGCCTCGAGGTCGGCACGGCCGGCCTGCGCTTCGGCCTGGTGTTCGGCTCGTGGGGCGTGGGTGGGCTGATCGCGTCGCTCGCGCTGCCGCTGCTGATCCACCGGTACGCCGCGGCGCGGATCGCCCTGGCCGCGCTCCCGGTGGCCGCCGCGATCGGCATGCTGGTGCCCCTCATCACGACGTGGTGGGTGGCGGGCGTGACGCTGATGTTCTGGGGGTTCTTCTACCAGCTGGTGGTGATCAACTCCGTGACCTACCGCCAGCAGGTCACGCCCGAAGCCCTGCTCGGGCGGGTCAACACGGCGGGCCGGATGCTGGCGTGGGGCTGCGGGTGGACCGGAGGCGCCATCCTCGCCGGTGCGCTCGTCGGCTGGCTCGGGCTGGTGCCCACGCTGTTCTTGCTGGCCTCCACCGGCGTGCTGGCGACGGTCGTCGCCTGGACCTCGCCGCTGCGGAGCATGGTCACGGGTAGCGGATCTCTGTCGTCGGCTCGCTGAGCTCCCACAGCGCGCGGGCTGCGTCCGGGTCACGGGCGAGGTCCGAGCAGCCGACGACCACAGGCTTCCCGCGCCACTCGTTCGGGCCCGACGGGCCGACGTACGTCGAACCGGGCAGGTCCTCGGTCGCGGCCATCAGCACGGGCAGGGCGCCGTCGGCCGCCGACTGGGAGACCACGCGCTGCGCCGCGACGTAGATCGAACCGAGCGCGCCGCCGGCCCGGCCGACCTGGCCGTTGGCGAACAGGTGGGTGCCGGCCAGCCCGGGGTGGGCGGCCAGCGCCTTCACCGGCAGCCCGGCCGCGGCCAGCCGCCGGTCGAGCTCGAAGGTGAACAGGAGGTTGGCGAGCTTGGTCTGCCCGTACACCGCCCAGCGGGAGTACAGCCGTGGCTTGCTGCGCGGGTCGTGCAGCGGCGCGTGCCGGGCCAGGCGGTGACCGACGCTCGAGACGGTGACCACACGCCCGTCGCCGCTCGCGACGAGCTGGGGGAGCAGCAGCCCGGTGAGCAGGAACGGCCCCCAGTGGTTGGTGGCCATCTGGAGGTCGAACCCGTCGCGGGTGCGGGAGTACGGCGTGCCCATCACGCCCGCGTTGTTGACCAGCAGCGACACCGGCCCGACGTCGGCGGCCCGTCCGGCCGCCGAGCGCACCGAGTCGAGCACGGACACGTCGACCACGAGTCGCTCCAGGTCGGCCCCGGGGACCTCGCGTCGGATCGCGTCGGAGGCGGCGGCGAGTCGCTCCGGCGTACGCCCGGCGAGCACCACGCGACGTCCACCGCGGGCCAGCTCGAGGGCGACGAAGTAGCCGATGCCGCCGATCGTCGGACCGGTGACGATCGCCGTCCCGGACGGGCCGTCGGTCACGGGGTGACGGCCAAGCGGTCCAGCACCCGTCGCGCCAGCTCGCCATCGCCGGTCACGACCACCTGGTCGGGCTCGCGGCGACCTCCGGCCGCCACGACGAAGGACTCGCGGTCCATGGCCAGGCCGACCGTCGGTGCGCCCGGTACGTCGTCCAGGCGGCGTCCGCGCCCGGACTCGTCGACCACGAACGCCGCCGGCGCGTGGCCGTCGACGCTGAGCACGAGCGTGGTTCCCGCCGGCGCTCCCACGCGCTTGGCGAGCACGTAGCCCAGCGACTCCGAGAGGTAGTCGACCACGTGCACCGCGGCCGGCGAGTCGAGGCCGCCCGGTCGGTCGACCGCCCGTCGGACGTCCTGCTCGTGCATCCACACGTCGAGCGGTCGGTTGCGCAGCAGGGTCTGCCAGTCCCAGGCGACGCCGCTGAACATGGGGGTGGGCTTGGCCCGGCCGTCGGTCGGTGGGTCCGAGAGCAGGCGCGCGTACCGCGTCGTGGCCGACCGGCGGATCTCGTCGACCAGCTCGGCCGGTGTCCGGTCCCGGCGCGCCTCCACGCCCTGCTCGGTGTACCGGCGGATCAGCGCGGTGGCACCGCCCGCCGGGTCCGCCGACGGGGCCTCCTCGGGCTCGCCGGCGAGGACCGCCTCGAGGTGAGCCGTGTGCGCCGCGCACGCCTGGACGTCCCACCCCGGCAGGTCCGTGGGCCGGCGCCAGTCATCGTCGGCGAGGTCGTCGAGGAGATCGGTGAAGCTGCGGACCGAACCCCACCAGACGTCGACGTACCCGCTCAACCGCTGACGATCGTCCACGGGTGGAGCCTACGGCCGGCGGCTGGCGGGGTGTGCGAGAGTTCCCCCATGGGGGAGGGCCCTGTCACTGCGGCGATCATCAGCGCGCACGAGATCGTGCACACCGGACTCGAGGGCATGTTCGCCACCCGTCCGGGCGCCGTCGAGGTGATCCCGCTCGACCCGGGAGCCCCGGACGACCAGCAGCCCGACGTGATCCTCTACGACGTCTTCGGCCTGCACGACGGTGAGGGCGAGGACCTCGACCGGTTCGTGAAGGACTACGACTCGGCCGTCGTCGCGATGGCCCGCGACCTGCGCCCGGACCTCGCCGCGCGGGCGTTCGCCAAGGGCGTCGACGCCTGCGTGACCCTCGCCGGCGACGTCGACGAGATCCTCGAGGTGATCCGCTCCGCGGTGGCGGGTGAGGGCCAGCCGGACGCCGCCGGCACGGGTCCGGAGCAGCCGGGCCCCTACGCCGTCCTCGGCGAGGAGGTCGGGCTCACCCCGCGCGAGACCGACATCCTGCGCCTGCTGACCCTCGGGATGAGCAACCAGCAGATCGCCGACGAGTGCTTCCTGTCGATCAACTCGGTCAAGTCCTACATCCGGTCGGCCTACCGCCGGATCGGTGCGACCAGCCGCAGCCAGGCGGTCGTCTGGTGCATCCAGCACGGCTTCGAGCCGCCGTCCGAGGACGACGTCGCCGAGCAGTCCGATCTCGTCGACTAGCTGAGCGCGAGACCGGCGGCGATCGCCAGCATGGTCAGCCCGATGAGGACGTCGAGGACCTGCCAGGCACGCCGCTTCCTCAGCAGGGGGCTGAGCAGCCGGGCTGCGTAACCGAGCCCGGTGAACCACGCGATGCTCGCCACGCACGCGCCCAACGCGAACCACCACCGGCCCGTCGGGCCGTGGTGGGCGGCCAACGACCCGAGCAGCAGCACGGTGTCGAGGTACACGTGCGGGTTGAGGAACGTCAGCGCCGTCGCCCGTACGGCGGCCCCGCGGCGGGTCAGCGCCCGCTCCGGTGAGGCCTCGAGGGCCTCGGCGTGCCGGGCCCGCAGCAGCGACGACACGCCGTACCAGGTCAGGAACGCCACCCCGAGCCACCGCACGACGTCCAGCGCCGCCGGCGCCCGCTCGACGATCCTCCCGATGCCCGCGACGCCCGCCACGATCAGGACGACGTCGGCCACCGCGCAGATCGCCACGACGGTGCCGACGTGCTGGCGGGCCAGGCCCTGCCGAAGTACGAACGCGTTCTGCGCGCCGATCGCCACGATCAGCGACAGACCCGTGACCAGCCCGGTCAGCGCCGCGCCCAGCACGGCGCCGACCCTAGCCTCGATTTCGAGACGCGTCGCTGTGTCCGTCGCTGGAGCGACTGACCCAGCCGACGCTCCTCAATCTCCCCGCTGCTTCTCGTTCGGGTTCGCGAGCCTCACCCGTCCGAGCGCGGTGACCTCAGAAGGAGTCCTCCGAGAGGTCCATCAGCGCGAGGTCGGTCGACTCGGCGATCGCCCGTTCGGAGGCCAGGCGCGGCAGCATGTTCTGGGCGAAGAACTGCGCCGCCGCGACCTTGCCCTCGTAGAACGCCTGGTCCTTGCCGGAGACGTCCCCCGCCAGCTTGGTCAGCGCCACGTCGGCGCCGCGCAGGAGCAGCCAGGCGCAGACCACGTCGCCCAGGGCCATCAGCAGCCGCGAGGTGTTGAGGCCGACCTTGTAGATGTTGCGGACGTCGCCGCCCTCGGCGGACGCGTCGGCCGACATCAGGTCGTTGATCATCGCGCCGACGATCGCGTTGGCGTCCTCCAGGCCCTTCGCCAGCAGCTCGCGCTCGACCTTGAGCCGGCCGTTGCCCGCTTCGGAGGCGATGAACGTCTCGATCTCCTTGGCCAGGTGGCCGAGCGCACGGCCCTGGTCCTTGACGATCTTGCGGAAGAAGAAGTCCTGGCCCTGGATCGCCGTGGTGCCCTCGTAGAGGGTGTCGATCTTGGCGTCGCGGACGTACTGCTCGATCGGGTAGTCGGTCAGGAAGCCCGAGCCGCCCAACGTCTGCAGCGACTCGGTGCCGAGCAGCACCCACGAGCGCTCCGAGCCGTAGCCCTTCACGATCGGCAGCAGCAGGTCGTTGACGGCCATCGCCAGGTCGTCGTGCTCGCCGGCGTGCTCGGCGACCATGACCCGGTCCTGCCACGAGGCGGCATACAGGACCAGCGAGCGCATGGCCTCGGCGTACGCCTTCTGCGTCATCAGCGAGCGGCGGACGTCGGGGTGGTGCGTGATCGTCACGCGCGGCGCGGTCTTGTCGGCGGCCCGGGTCAGGTCGGCGCCCTGCACCCGTTCCTTGGCGAAGTCGAGCGCGTTGAGGTAGCCGGTCGAGAGCGTGGCGATGGCCTTGGTGCCGACCATCATCCGGGCGTTCTCGATGACCTGGAACATCTGCGCGATGCCGTTGTGGACCTCGCCGAGCAGCCAGCCACGGGCGGGCTCGCCGCCACCGACGCCCGGGTCGCCGAAGGTGAGCTCGCAGGTGTTGGACACCTTGATGCCCATCTTGTGCTCGACGCCGGTGACGTAGGCGCCGTTGCGCTCGCCGGTCAGCTCACCGGTCTCGGGGTCGAAGTGGTGCTTGGGGACGATGAACATCGAGAGGCCCTTGGTGCCGGGACCGCCCGCACCCTCGACACCGACAGGGCGCGCCAGCACCAGATGCACGATGTTGTCGCAGAGGTCGCTCTCGCCGGAGGTGATGAAGCGCTTCACGCCGGTGATGTTCCAGGTGCCGTCGTCGTTGGCGGTGGCCCTGGCGCGGCCGGCACCCACGTCGGAGCCGGCGTCGGGCTCGGTGAGCACCATGGTGGTGTTCCAGCCCTTGTCGACGATGTACTGGGCGATCTTCTGGTCGCGCTCGTTGCCGTTGCGGTGCACGACACCGGCGAACATCGGGCCGGCGCCGTACATCCAGATGGCCGGGTTGGCACCGAGCACCAGCTCGCCGAGCGCCCAGCAGACGCTGGAGGGTGCTGGGGTGCCGCCGAGCTCGGCCTTCGTCATCAGCCGCCAGTACTCGGCGTCCATCCAGGCGTGGTAGCCCTTCTTGAACGACTCGGGCAGCGGGGCCTCGTGGGTCTCGGGGTCGAACGTCGGCGGGTTGCGGTCGGCATCCTCGAACGACGTCGCCAGCTCCTCGCGAGCCAGGCGGTCGACCTCGCGCAGGATCTCCTTGACGGTCTCGGTGTCGACGTCGCCGAACGGGCCGGTGCCCAGCAGCTCGTCGCGCCCGAGCACCTCGAAGAGGTTGAACTCGATGTCGCGGAGGTTGCTCTTGTAGTGGCTCATGGCCCGCCTGTTCGTGTGGTGGAGCGTTGCTACTCGTCAGTAACTTAATTCTGCCCCGGCGTCGGCGGGTGTGCAAGGAGGTCGGACCAATTGGCTGCTCCGTGTGGCCCGGGTCACGACTCGAACAGGCCCAAGTCGGTCGAGAAGAGCGACCCGGTGCACATATCTGTGAGAATGCGTGCATGCGAGTGTCCGCCAAGACCGACTACGCGCTGCGAGCGCTGCTCGAGATGTCGTCGCGCGACGACGGCAAGCCGGTCAGCGCCGAGGAGCTCGGGCGTCTGCAGGGCATCCCGCACGGCTTCCTCCAGGCGATCCTGGCCGACCTCCGCAAGGCCGGCGTCGTGATCGCCCAGCGCGGCCAGTCCGGCGGCTGGCGGATGAACCGCGACCCGAAGGACGTCTCGGTCGCCGACGTGATCCGCGCCGTCGACGGCCCGCTCGTCTCCGTGTACGGCGTCCGGCCGGAGTCGGTCTCCTACAACGAGAAGGCCGAGGTGCTCCAGCTCGTCTGGATCGCCGCCCGCAGCTCCCTCCGAGACGTGTTCGAGAACGTCAGCCTGGCCGCCCTCGCCACCGCCAGCCTCCCGGAGGCCGTCACCTCCCGGACCGCCGACGAGGACGCCTGGCAGCCGCATTGATCAACTGCCGAGCGGAGCTCGGCTGTCCGGCGCTGCTGCAACATCACGTTCTTCGCTCCTCCGCTCGGTCGTCCCTCCCTCGCTCCGTCGACTGCAGAACGTGATGGCAGCACCGGACCCTGTTGTCAGCGTGCGGCTTGGCGGAGTCTGTCCAGCAGCGGCCCGGCTGCCTCGGCGAGGAACTGGTCCTGGCTCTCGTCGCCGATCTGGACGATCGCGATGTCGGTGAAGCCGGCCTTCCAGTACGCCGAGACGGCCTCGACGACCGCATCGAGGTCGGGGCCGCAGGGGATCGACTCGGCCACGTCGTCCGGGGTCACGAACTGGGTGGCGCCGGCGAAACCTGCCGGCGTCGGCAGGTCGGCGTTCACGGTCCAGCCGCCACCGAACCACCGGAACTGGTCGTGCGCGCGCTTCTTCGCCGTGTCCTCGTCGGGGTCCCAGCAGATCGGGATCTGACCGATCGCTCGGGCCCCGTGGCCGTTGGTCCCGTCGCTGCCGCCGATCCGCGGCGCGCCGTCGACGGCGTTCCACGTCTCGATCAGCGACGCGTCGGGCTCGACAGCGATCAGGTGGTCGCTCAGCGGCGCGAACCGCTCGATGCCGGCCTCGCCCGAGACGGCGGTCGCGATCGGGACACCGTGGTCGGGCAGGTCCCAGACGCGCGCGGTGTCGACGTCGAAGAACTCGCCGCGGTGGGTCACCAGGTCGCCCTCGTGCAGCTTGCGGATCACCTCGATCGCCTCGGCGAGCATGTCCTGCCGGACGTCGGCGCCGGGCCAGCCCTCACCGGTCGTGTGCTCGTTGAGCCGCTCCCCGCTGCCGAGACCCAGGGTGAAGCGGCCCTCGGCCAGGATCTGCAGGGTGGCCGAGCTCTGGGCGACGACCGCCGGGTGGTAGCGCATCGTCGGGCAGGTCACGTAGGTCATCAGCTCGACCCGTTCGGTGGCCTGAGCGACCGCGCCCAGCAGGGTCCAGGCGTACGGCGAGTGGCCCTGGCTCTCGAGCCACGGCGAGTAGTGGTCGCTGCTGACGAGGAGGTCGAACCCGCGTTCCTCGGCCGCTCGTGCGTAGCGGACCAGCTCGCGCGGGCCGGACTGCTCGGTCATCAACGTGTACCCGAAACGAGTCATGGACCCCCGGTAGCCACGGTGACGCGAGACATGCGCGCGGCGTGTGCTGAAGTGGTCGCGTGGACAGCCACCTCAGCACACGACCTGTTCGCTGGGCGGCTGAGCGGCTCGGGCAGGACGTCGTCGCGGTCGAGCCGCTGAGCGGCGGCATCACCTCGACGATGCTGGCGCTCACGACGGCCGACGGTGACCGGGCCGTGCTCCGGTTGATGACCAACGAACCCTGGCGCACCCACGGCGCCGAGCTGACGACCCGCGAGCACGAGACCCAGCTGCTGCTGTCGGGCACCGCCATCCCGGCGCCGCGCTCCATCGCGCTCGACGCCGGCGGCGCGCACGCCGGAGAGTCCGCGCACCTGATGTCCCTGCTCCCCGGGGCGGTCGACGTGTCCCGGACCTCGGACCACGAAGTCGAGACCCTGGCCCGGATGCTCGTCGGCATCCACGCGTTGCGGCCGTCGGTGCAGCCGCGCACCTACCAGTCGTGGGCCATCGCGGCGAAGCGCGTCGTGCCCGAGTGGGCCCGCGAGCCCGCGGCCTGGCAGCGCGCGTTCGAGATCTGCGACGAGGACGCCCCGCCGTACGAGGGCGCGTTCATCCATCGCGACTTCGCCCCCCGCAACGTGCTGTGGACGGGGCCGGACATCACCGGTGTCGTCGACTGGGTGGAGACGTCGTGGGGGCCGCCCTGGCTCGACGTCGCCCACTTCCGCAACAACCTGGTGCTCACGCACGGGACCGAGGTGGCCGACCGGTTCGCCGCGACGTACACGCGGCTGACCGGCCGGGAGCCACAGCCGTACTTCGACGTGATGGACATCGTCGGCCTGCTCCCGGCGCCGGGCCGGGTGCCGTTCGTCTCCGACCCCGCCCAGCAGCGACGTCTCGACGAGCACCTGCTGACGGTGCTGTGAACCTCAGGCCGGCAGCCGCTGCCAGGCGGCGTCGACGGCGAGCACGGCGTACGGCGTGGCGGCGTCGAGCCTGATCCCCAGCGCGGACCACAGGCCGAGGTAGCCGTCCCGGTCGCGGCCCGGATGGTCTCGGGTGGCGGCGGTGGCCTGGCAGAAGTGCCGTCGGACCCCGCTCGCCGGGACGCCGAAGACGCGCGCGACCAGCTCGTGGTCGCCGGACCACTCGGTGGCCAATGCGGCAACGTCGCCGTCGTCCCACGCGAGCCCGGCCGGGTAGGAGTGGAAGCGGTCGAGCACGGTGCCGCAGCCGATCAGGGTGTGCGACCAACCCTCGTCCGTCGTGGTGGCCACGGTGCTGACCACCACGTGCAGCTCGCGCGACAGGACCTGGCAGGCGACGAGGTCCCGCGGCGCGAAGTACGCCGGCCAGGCCACCGTGCTCCATCCGTCGAACCCGGAGACGCGGACGTCCCCGGGTCCGGCGGCCGTCGCCGGCCGGTGTCCGTGCGCGACGCCGGTGTCGTCGAGCCATCGCTCGACGACGTCCAGCACCTGGTGCGGTGTGGCCTCCCGAATGGCCGACACCGAGGTCAGCTCCACCAGCACAAGGTATGCCGGAACTCGTGGGTCAGACAGTCATGAAGCGAACACAGACGGGCTAGTGCCCCTCGGGACGGCCCTCCTCGTCGTGGTCTCCCTCGAAGTCGTCGGGGACGACCACGGGTCGCAGCCACGCCCAGCCGAGGAAGATCGCACTCATCACGACGAGGACGATCCCCGCCCAGAGGTTGGCGTTGACACCGCCCGTCTTGTCCTCCTCCGCGTCGCCGAAGATGCCGACGAGCAGGATGATCAGGCCGTCGATGCCGAGCAGGGCGCCGATGATGTTGCGGATGTCGAAGATGCCCGCGCGGTGGCCGCGGTTGCTGGACTTGGTGGCGCTGACGCTCATCTCAGACCTCCTAGAAGATCACGTTGAGGACGATGACCATGGCCAGGGCGACGCCCGCGAGCGGCAGGGTGCGTCGGTACCACGGGTAACCCGCCTCGTTGGGGTCGGTGCGTTCGTCCTTGGGTGTCTCCGAGTAGACCAGGCCACGCAGCTCCTCGACGGGCTTCGGCTGGGTCGCCAGCGAGACGACCACGCTCAGCACGATGTCGACCACGAACGCGGTCGAGGCCGCGAGGAACGCGGCGCCCTGACCCGCGAGCGGGATCACGCCGGTGCTCCAGCTGCCGAACGCGTCCTCGGTGAGGAACGCGACCAGGACGGCCGACAGCGTTCCCGACACCAGGCCCACCCAGCCGGCGGTGGCCGTCATCCGCTTCCAGAACATGCCCAGGATGAACGTGGCGAACAGGGGTGCGTTGAAGAAGCCGAACAGCACCTGGAGGTAGTCCATGATGTTGGAGAAGTTGGACGCCAGGGTCGCGGTGAAGATCGCGATCGCGGTGGCCGCGACCGTGGCGATGCGGCCGACCCGCAGGTAGTACTCGTCGGGCTTGTCCTTGACGACGTAGTCGGCCCACAGGTCGTAGGAGAAGACCGTGTTGAAGGCCGAGATGTTGGCCGCCATGCCGGCCATGAACGCGGCGAGCAAGCCCGTGATGGCGAGCCCCAGCAGGCCGTTGGGCATGAGGTCGCGCATCAGCAGCAGGAGGGCGTCGTTGTAGGCGACGCCCTCGCCGGAGGCCCCGCCCGGTGGCGACCCGCCCGACTTGAGGTCGGCGATCTCGGTCACCAGCACCGCGGCGATCATGCCCGGGATGATCGTGATGAACGGGACGAACATCTTGGGGAAGGCGCCGATGATCGGCGTTCGACGGGCTGCGGACATCGACTCGGACGCCATCGCGCGCTGCACCTCGACGAAGTTCGTCGTCCAGTAGCCGAACGACAGCACGAAGCCCAGGCCGAACACGATGCCGACGACCGACCAGAACGGCGAGTCCAGTCCCGACAGCGCCTGACCAGGCCAGGAGTTGAGCTGCTGCTCCGCGGGCGGTCCGTGACCGGCATCGGCCGCCTGGGTGATCTTGTCGGTCAGGCCGCCCCAGCCGCCGACGCGGTGCAGCCCGATCAGCGTGAGCGGCAGCAGCGAGGCGACGATCACGAAGAACTGGAGCACCTCGTTGTAGATCGCCGCACTGAGACCGCCGAGGGTGATGTACGACAGCACGATGACGGCCGAGACCACCAGGGCGATCGGGAGGGGCCAGCCGAGCAGCGCGTGCAGGATGCTGCCCAGCAGGTACAGGTTGATGCCGGCGATCAGCAGCTGCGCCACGGCGAACGAGATCGCGTTGACGAGGTGGGCACCAGGACCGAACCGCCGGAGCATGTACTCCGGCACCGACCGCACCTTGGAGCCGTAGTAGAACGGCATCATCACGACACCGAGGAACAGCATCGCCGGGATGGCGCCGATCCAGAAGTAGTGCACGGTCGCGATGCCGAAGTCGGCGCCGTTGGCCGACATGCCCATGATCTCGACGGCGCCGAGGTTGGCGGAGATGAACGCCAGGCCCGTGACCCACGCGGGCAGCGAGCGCCCGGACAGGAAGAAGTCGAGCGACTCCGAGACCTGGCTCTTGGCCAGGAAGCCGATGCCCAGCACGAAGGCGAAGTAGATGGTGAGGATCAGGTAGTCGACGAAGCTCGCGTCGATGATCGTCGCCATCGGCAGTGGTGCGGTCACGGGCTCTCCTCCCGAGGGGGTGGTTACCGCTTCGCAACCTAGACCCGTGTGTAGCGGGTGCGACAGCGCCCGTAGGGGTGGGACGGCGGGAGGTGCGGGCCGACCGAGTCGCAGCCCGGGGTCCCCACCCCAAAGTGCCAGAGAAATCTTGGAATCCCTTGTGGACAAAGGGTTCTGAGGCCCGAGGAGTGTCGGTGGTCGGTGCTTGGATCGTTGTATGTCCAGCACCTACGCCCCTCCTCTCGACCTGGTCGAGCGTGGGCTGGACGAGCTCGCTGCGATCGGTCCTGAGTTCCGTTCGACCGGTGAGCGACAGGAGTTCCTGGTCGCGATCTCGCGGTTGATCGCCCGGGCCGAGGCCGAACGCCTGCGCGTGCTCGCCACCTCCGACGACATCGCCGAGTCGACCGGTGACCGATCGACCGCGTCCTGGTTGGCGACCCAGACCCGGGACAACCACGGGACCGTACGCCGGCACGCAGCCCTGGCTGCCTCCCTCGGGTCGACCTGGACCCAGACCGCCGACGCTCTCGCTGCCGGTGACCTGAACCTGGCCCAGGCGCGTGTCATCGTGGAGGCGCTGGACGAGCTTCCCGACGAGCTGGGTGACGACTTGGTCGTGAAGGCCGAGGCCTACCTGGTCGAGCAAGCAGCAACTTTCGGTCCGCGCGAGCTGCGTCACCTCGGGCGTGGTGTCCTCGAGCACCTCGCCCCGGAGATCGCCGACGAGGCCGAGTACCAGCGGCTGCTCGTCGAGGAGACCCGCGCCCAGGCCGCGACGTGTCTGTCGTTCAAGGCCCGCGGTGACGGGTCCACCGACCTGCACGCCCGGGTCCCCGACCACGTCGCCAACCGGTTGCGGACCTACCTGGACGCCTACACCTCGCCGCGCCGCGGCCCCCTCGGTGAGGTCGACCAGCTCCCAGTGGCCCGCCGTCGAGGTGAGGCGTTCGTGGCGTTCCTGGAGAACCTCCCCGACACCGGTCTCCCCGTCCACGGCGGCACCACCACGTCGGTGATGGTCACCCTCGACCTCGACACCCTGCTGACCGGGATCGGTGTCGCCACCACCTCCACCGGTGACCGGGTCACCGCCGAACAGGCGTGCCGGCCGCGGCATCCGGCGGTCACGACCCAAGCCCCGCGCAGCGGCAAACCACCACCGCGCCCACGACCCCGCCTGGGAGACCCACCACCCGCCCAACGGCAGCACGACCTTCCACCGGCGGACGTGACAGGCTCGAGAAATGCAGTGGCAGACGGTGGTGGCCGTCCTGGGTGGGCTGGTGCTCGTCTGGGTCGCGCTGGTCGCCGCGCTGTACTGGGCCGGGCGCAGGCAGGACGACCCGGCAAGCCTGAAGGAGATGCTCCGCCTGGTCCCGGACGTCCTGCGGATGTGTCGCGGGCTCGCCACCGACCCGGACGTACCGCGCGGGGTCCGGATCCGGATGGGCCTCCTGGTGGGGTACCTGCTGATGCCGATCGACCTGGTGCCCGACTTCGTGCCGGTGGTCGGCTACGCCGACGATGCCGTCGTCGTGGTGTGGGCGCTCCGCTCGGTCGTGAGGGCCGCGGGGCCGGATGCCCTCGACCGGCACTGGTCCGGGACACCCGCGGGGCTGCGAGCCGTCAAGCGGCTGGCGGGCATCCCGGGCTGATCGGGAGCCGGTCGGGTCAGCGAAGGCGTACCCACGAGCCGGCCATCGCTGCGAGCGCGGTCAGGCCCGCGCAGGTGACGATGATCCCTCCCAGCGGCAGCCAGGGCAGGGTGAACGGAACCTCCGCCACGTGCGCCGAGGTCGCCGACCGGATGGTCCAACCGACCAGCACGGTGACGGCGCCGCCGACCAGCAGGGCGGCGGTTCCCACCAACCCCGCTTCCCACAGCGCCATCCGGCGCAGCTGCCGACGGGTGGCGCCGAGCAGCGCGATCGTCCGCTCCTGCGCCTTGCGTTGCGACGCGCCGACCAGGACGGCGTTGACGATGGCGATGCCGGCGTACAGCCCGGCCGGGCCGAGCAGCACCCACAGGCCGAGGTTGTTGCCCGCTCGGGTCTGGCGGTCGACCTCGTCGATCCACTGGTCGGCGGTGAGGACGCGTGCGTCGGTCCCTTCCACCAGGTGAACGAGGTCCGCGTCGCCGGGGTCCACGAAGACCAGCTCTGGTGTGGGCTCGTGGCCACCCGGGGAGACCAGTGAACGGGGCGCGACCACCTCGGCGAACAGGTCGGGCGCGTCGCGGAACACCGCGACGACCCGAGGTCGGAGCACCTTCCCGGCGACCCGGATCTTGAGCACGTCGCCCACGTCGGTGCCCTGGTCGGTGTGCCAGCTCTCGCTGACCGCAACGCCCCCGCGAGCGAGCCCCCCGAGGTCTCCCTCGACCGCGCGGAGGCCACGGGCTGGGATCGCGGTGGCCGGGTCGACCGCGTCGACCGCCTCCTCCTCCAGCTCCGGACCGACGCCGATCGTCACCACCCGTCGCTGGTCCACCAACGGGAGCCCGGAGTCCAGGCGGCCGACGACCGACGCGTCACCCTCGGTGCTGACGACGTACGGCGTGGCCAGCTGCTCGCGGTCGAGCGCGGTCACCCAGTCGGCGGTGAAGCTGAGGGCCACGACCATCGAGCCGGCGATGGCCGAGATGGCCAGGATCGGAGCCGCGAGCGCGACCGGCGCGCGCACCGCAGTGCGTACGTGGTCCCGGGCCAACCGGGCCGTCACGTCCCGCCGGACGAACGGCGAGGCGAGCAGGCCGGAGAGGGCAGGGAAGACCAGGCCACCGAAGCAGTACAGACCGATGACGACGACCTCGGGGAGCAGGATCCCGGTCACCAGCGCGAAGACCGGGCTGGTCCCGCGGACCACGACCACCGCGGCCACCGCGCCGCCGAGGCACAGGGTGCCGACGATCAGCTGCCACAAGCTCGGCCGGCGCCGTTCCACGCCCGCCTCCTGGAACGCGGCGACCGGCGAGACCCGGGCGGCCCGCTTGGACGCTCGCCAGCTGCCCAGCAACGCCACGGCGATCCCGCTCGGGGCGGCGATCGCCCACGCGAGCCAGGGGCTCGGCAGCGTGAGGTCGACCGCGATCAGGCCACGCCAGCGCAGCAGCGCCAGGAACGCCGGCGTCGCGACCGTGCCCAGCAGGCAGCCGGCCGCGGACGCGAGCACGGCGACGACGGCCGACTCTCCGAGCACCATCAGCCGTACCTGCCGGGGCGTGGCCCCGACCAGGCGCAGGAGTCCGAGCTGTCGCCGGCGGGTGGCCACGACGAAGCCGAACGTGCTGCTCACCACGAAGACGGCCATGAAGAGCGCCACCGCCGACATGATCCCGAACAGGCTGGAGAGGTCACTGAGCTGCGCCCGCTCCTCGGCGGTCACCCCGTCGGCGGTACCGGTGGTCGTGACGGTCACCGCGACGGTCACCGCGACGGCCGCCGAGACCGTGACCGCGATCGTGAGCAGGGCGACGCCACCCGCCAGGGCCACGAGCGCACCGACGTACGGCGGCCACGAGTGCCGCACCATCTGCCTGGCCAGCCGCAGCATCATCGCTCGAGCTCGCTCATCGTCGCGGCGATCGCGGCGGCGTCCGCCCGGTCGAGGCGGCCGACGACCTGGCCGTCCTCGAGGAACAGCGTGCTGTGGGCGTACGACGCCGCCAGCGGGTCGTGGGTCACCATCACGACCGTCTGGCCATCGTCGTCGGACGCCTCGCGCAGGAGCTCCAGGACGCGACGGCCGGAGGTTCGGTCGAGGGCGCCGGTCGGCTCGTCGGCGAACAGCACCTCCGGCCGCAGGTGCAGCGCCCGCGCGATCGCGACCCGCTGCTGCTGCCCGCCCGAGAGCTCGGGCGGCCGGCGGCGGGCCTGGTCGGACAGGCCGACCTGGGCGAGTGCGTCGAGCACCGCAGCGTGGTCGACCGGACGGCCGGCGAGGCGGGCGGGGAGGGCGACGTTCTCGTAGCTCGTGAGCGCGTCGAGCAGGTTGTACGCCTGGAACACGAACGCCATCGAGGTCCGCCGGAGCCGGGTCAGCTCGGTCTCGCCGAGCCGCCGCAACGCGACGTCGCCGACGATGACCTCGCCCCGGGTGGGCCGGTCGAGCCCGGCCGCGAGCTGGAGCAGGGTGGACTTGCCCGATCCCGACGGGCCCATGACGGCGGTGAACGTGCCGCGCAGGAACGTCTGGGTGACGCCCCGCAAGGCGTGCACGTCGCCGGCGCGCGATCGGTACGTGTGGGTGACGCCGTCGAGGGTCACGGCGACAGGACTGGTGGTCATGTCCCCAGCGAACCGGCGACGTTGCGTCGGCTCACTGGTCCGGACGCGACACCTGAGGTAGCGCGTGCGCTACCCCGCACGGGCCGTGCGGCGCCTAGCCTGCCCGCATGGGAGGTACGGCGGACGCGTGGTCTGCGCTTCGTGACCGTCCCGAGCGGTTCCTCACGACCTCGTGGCCCTGGCGCTCGCTGGCCTACCTGGTCACCAGCGTGCTGGTCGGAATCCCCACGCTGCTCGTGCTGTTCTTCACGCTGCTCATCGGCGGGCTGACCGTGGTGCTGGTCGTCGGCGTGGTGGTGCTGGGCTCGGTCCCGGTGCTCACGGGTCTGGTCGGCGTCCTGGAGAGGCACCGGCTGGCGCTGGTGCAGGGAGGACCGCGCGCGACCACGACGTTGCGTGAGCGGCTGCACGCCGGCCGGCAGCTGCCGGTCTCGTGGCCCGAGGTCGGGTACGCGTTCCTGCTCGCGGTGGCGCTCTGGCCGCTGGACCTGCTCTTCCTTGCGTTCGTGGTCTCGCTGCCGGTCGTGCTCCTGCTCGCGCCGTGGTTGTCGACGGTCGACCGGATGTCGGTGTTCTGGTGGGACGTCGATCCCGGCGCCGAGGCCTGGGCCGCGAGCGCCTTCGGTGTCCTCGCGATGGTCGGGGCGGCGTACCTGCTGACGATCGCGGCCGTCGCTCAGGGTGCGCTGGCCCGGGTGCTGCTCGACCCGCGCGAGGACGAGCTCCGCGCGACCGTCGCCGACCTGCGCCGGTCCCGGGTGGACCTGGTCGACGCGTTCGAGACCGAACGGCGCCGGATCGAGCGCGACCTGCACGACGGCGTCCAACAACGGCTCGTGGCGCTCACCTTCGCGTTGGGACGAGCCGAGCTCGACGTGGCCGACGGTCCGGGCGCGGGGGCGCTGCGGGACGCCCGACAGCAGGCCGAGGAGGCGCTGGCCGAGCTCCGCAGCACGATCCGCGGCATCCACCCGCGCGTGCTCGTCGACCACGGCCTCGCGGCGGCCGTCCACGAGCTCGCCGACCGTTCGCCGGTCCCCGTCTCCGTCGACATCCGGCTGCCCGGCCGCCTGGCTGCGCCGGTCGAGCAGGCGGCGTACTTCGTGGTGAGCGAGGCGCTCACCAACGTGACCCGGCACGCGCAGGCGCGTCGGGTCGGGGTGCATGCGTGGCTCCACGACCAGACGTTCGTGCTCACCGTCGAGGACGACGGCGTGGGCGGTGCCACCGCGAGCGGGCCCGGGAGCGGCCTGGCCGGTCTCCTCGTCCGGCTGGACGCGCTCGGTGGGACGCTCAGGGTGACCAGCCCGACGGGCGGTCCGACGGAGGTGAGGATGGAGTGCCCGGCCTGAGGATCGTGCTCGCGGAGGACGCCGCGCTGCTGCGCGAGGGGCTGGTCGGGATCCTCGAGCGCGCCGGACACGAGGTCGTGGCGGCCGTCGCCGACGGCGAGGCGCTGCTCGCGTTCACCGCGCGGCACCACCCGGACCTGGTCGTCACCGACATCCGGATGCCGCCGACGCACACCGACGAGGGCCTGCGCGCGGCCGCGCGGATCCGGGCCGAGCAGCCGGACATCGCGATCATGGTGCTCTCGGCGTACGTCGCCGAGGCCTACGTGCCCGAGCTGCTCGAGGCCGTGGGCGCCGCGGGCGTCGGCTACCTGCTCAAGGACCGCGTCGGCCACGTCCGCGAGTTCCTGGCCAGCCTGGACCGGGTGGCCGCGGGGGAGACCGTGATCGACCCCGAGGTCGTCCGCCAGCTCCTCGGCCGGCGCCGGGACGACGGCCCGCTCGGCTCGCTCACCGACCGGGAGCGCGAGGTCCTCGCCCTGATGGCCGAGGGCCGCACCAACGGGTCGATCGCCGAGGCGCTCGTCGTCAGCGAGGCGGCGGTCCGCAAGCACGTCGGCAACATCTTCGCCAAGCTCCGTCTCGACCCGGGGTCGGACCGCCGGGTCTCGGCCGTGCTGGCGTACCTGCGCGGCTAGTCGGCCGAGGTGCGCGCCAGCCACTCGATCAGCGGGCGCAGCGCCTTCCAGTCCGCGCGTACCTCGCCCAGCAGGTCGGCGGTGTGGATGACGGGTTCGAAGGCGTACGACTTGCCCGCGTGCAGCGACTTGTGCCGCAGCAGGTCGATGCGGCGGTGCCCGGCGTCGTACCCGCGGGGGGTGGTCTTGAGCCGCTCGCCGCCGAGCTCCCAGCCGGCCCTCGTCAGCTTGTTCGTGATGCGGGTCAGCTGGGCACCGGTCTTGTCGTCGGCCACGGCGTCCCGGTAGGCCGCCAGCCGCGGCCCCGACATGTCGTAGCACCCGCCCCCGGTGCGGACCCCGCGCGCGGAGATCTCGACGTACCAGCCGGTGGCCGGTGCGACGGCGACGTACGCGCCCTGGTTGGTCTTGTAAGGCGTCTTGTCCTTGGCGAACCGCACGTCGCGGTAGGGCCGGAACACCTTGTAGGACTGGCGATCCAGCGCGAACTCGGGCGCGAGTGCCGACACGAGCGCGACCATCGGCGCCTTCACGGCGTCGTCGTAGGTCCCCTTGTGCTTCTCCCAGTAGGACTTGGTGTTGTCGACCTCGAGGTCGTCGTAGAAGTCGAGTGCGGCGACGGGGAAGCCTCGGAAGTCGCTCACCCGGCTCAGCCTAGGTCGGCGGTCACCTGCTCGTCGCCTCGGTCCCCGTAGCTGGTGATCGTGATCGCGTCGCCGCCGCACCGCGGCGCGGAGAGGAACGCGGTGCCCTGCGAGGCCGACTCGTAGACGACCGCGAGGGTGCCGTCGGGGGAGAAGCGCATCAGCCGAGCGGGGTCGGTGTCGGCCTGCGGATCCTGGACGAAGTACGCCGCGCCGCCGCACCACACCAGGCTCCCCGTGGTGCCGGGCCCGAGGTCGAGCGTCGCGTCTCCGATGCGCGCGCGGAAGACGGCGTCCTCCTGGCGGTTCGGCTTGGGGACCTCCGACCACACGGCACCGTCGTCGAGCCGGGCGGCGTCCCAGCCGCGGCACTCGGTGACGCCGTCGAGGGGCGTCGCGTCGGCGCCGTCGATCGCCAGCAGGGTGGCGCAGGAGGCCGGCCGCTGGTCGTCGAACGACATCACCGAGAGGCCGGCGTCGCTGATGACGGCGCCGCGGAATCCGTGCCGTTCCTCCGCGCACCACGGGCTGTCGCCCTGGCCGCTCTCGAGGCTGACGGTCGCCAGGCAGTAGGCGTTGTCGTCGCCGATCGTCGCGTGCACGACGGTCTCCTGACCCATCGCCCAGGTGCCGCCCACCGTGGTGGGCGGTGACGACGAGGCGTCGAGCACGGCCGTCCCGCCGGACGAGTCGATGATGCTGGCCTCGTCGCCGCGCTCCGCCCGCTCGTCCTCCATCACGACCACCACCCGCTCCTGGTCGACCAGCACGGTGGAGACGCTGACGCGGCCGCCGGAACCGAGCTCCAGCGACTGGGCGCCCTTGATCCGGGCCGCCTTGTTGTCGGCCGTCACGGTGACCGTGAACGTGCTGCTGCGGGTGACGTCCTCGTCGACCGGCCCCGGCACGGGCTTCCAGTCGAGCAGGTCGGTCGTCGGTTCGACGGAGCCACTGGCGGTGGGTGACGGGGACGGCGGGCTCGAGTCGGTCGGCGACGGCTCGGAGGTCCCCGGTGGCGGGCTGGGCTCCGGCGGTACCGACGAGTCGGACGCCGTGCAGGCGGTGAGGGCGAGGCAGGCGGCCGTGGCGACGATCAGACGACGCACGCTCACACGCCCATGTTGTGGGCCGGGTGCGCGAGGTTGGCGCGGTAGCTCTTGTAGGCGTCGCGCCACTGCACCCGCTTGATGAACGGCTCGGACGGGTCGAAGAGCTGTTGGTTCCATGGCTCGAAGTAGCTGACCTCGGTGGGCCTGCCCTCCTGCTCGAGGTAGCCACGGCCGACCTGGTAGTGCCCGGAGGCGTCGTCGTCGAGGTAGGGGTAGAACTGCTTGAGCAGGATCGGGTGGTAGATCATCGGCGCGGTGTAGTCGATGACGTGCTTCATGTTGAGCAGCAGCCACTGCTGGAACGTGAAGCCACCGACGTCGAGGACGACGTACTTGCCGGCGTGGCTCGGCAGGTCCCAGCCGGTGTTCCCGTTGGTCACGCGCACCATGTCGTCGATGGAGGTGCCGCTGGTGGTCGTGCCGAGCTTGCTCGCCCAGTAGTCCTGGCCGCGGTCCTCGCCCTTCCAGCCCCACGCGATCATCTGCATCGACGTCGGCCCGCACCAGTAGCTGCGCACCTGCTCGGCGACCTGGGTGGGGTCGAGGATGATCCCCTTCGTCGGGTAGTCGGCGATCCCCTTCACCGGCAGGGCCGTCCCGGTCGGCGACGGGGTCGGCGTGGCCGGGTCGGCCGTCGGGCAGTCGCACGGCGGGGCGGTGGTGTCGTCCGACGGGTTGCCACCGCCTCTGGACACCGGGACCGCTCGGGCCTCGGGGTGCTGCTCGAGGAAGTCGTCCGGCAGTGGCACACCCTGGATCGCGTGCCGGAGCACCCACACCTTGGCGACCGAGCGCGCGGCCCTGACCAGCTCGGCCCGCTCGGCGCGGGCCCGCGCGGCGGGCGAGAGGGACGCCGTACGCCGCAGCGCACCGAGGACGTCGAGGTCACCGGTGGTCTCGCCGGTCAGGCTCCGGGCGGACCTGGCCGCCACCCGCATCGTCGCCTGTACCTGGGCCTCGGTCCGATCGGTCCAGCCCAGACCCAGGCAGTAGGTCTGGCCCTCGAGGTCGGCGCAGTGGACGAGGTCGTCGACCAGCGCCCCCGGGGGCTGCTTGCGCGAGGTGCGTCCGGCCGCCTGTGCCTCGTCGACGACGCGGTCGATCTCGGTGCGCATCGCCGGCGTGACCTTGCCCGCGCCCGGCGCGTCGGCCAGCGCCCACGACTCCTGGCGCCCGGACGGCCGCAGCCCGTCGCCGTCGTCCCCGCGCGGGATCAGCGGGGTCAGGGCGAGCAGCAGCACCAACAAGGCAGCGCCGAGCAGGAACACGCGAGGACGGGACACGGGGAAGACCTCAGAAGTTGACGGCAGTCACACCCGTCACACTGTCCACTTCGATCCGAGGTGGGTCAAGTCGCCCGACCGTCGCGGGTCGAGGAAGGCGCGTAGCGCCTGTCACGAGACCTCGTGAGCTGAGAGCGGTCCGGTGCGAGGGTCTCGTGACGGTTGCTAGCGCAACCTCCTCGACCAGCGGGGTGGGTGGAGCGGATGACGAGACTCGAACTCGCGACATCGACCTTGGGAAGGTCGCGCTCTACCAACTGAGCTACATCCGCAGGCGGTCCGGGGACCGGCCGCAGGAATAGTACCGGGTCGATATCGCGGGATTCCCGTCCGACCCGGGACCGCGGGCCCATCCGCCGGGTCACTCCGGCGACGCACGCTGCGGCCATGAGGACTCGATGGTGCGTGGCGGTGGTGGCATTCCTGGCGTTGGCGGGCTGCGCGGCCCGCCCCGAGGCGACCTCGGGAGGCGACCAGCTGGTCGGCGACACCGACCCGACCGGTGGTGGCTTCGTCGCCGTGCCGCTGGGACCCACGTCGTCGTCGACGATCGTCCCGGCGGTCGACCTGACGGACCGGCCCGACCCGAAGGGCACCGAGGAGTGGCGCGTGACCCGGCCGGCCGCGGGCCGCATCTCGGCGTACGCGACGGAGATCAGCGCCCCTCCGGGCACCGACGTGGGCCTCAAGGTGTCGACACGCGCCAGGGGGTATCGCGTGTCAGCGTTCCGGATCGGCGCGTACCGCGGCGGCTCCGGGACGCTCGTCTGGCGCTCGCCCTTCCTCGCGGGCGAGCGCCAGGCGGACCCCGTCCTCGACCCGGTGGAGACCCGCACGGTGGTGGCGCCCTGGCACCGGAGCCTGACCATCGACACCGACGGCTGGCAGCCGGGCTACTACGTGCTCAAGCTCGTCACCGGCTCCGGTTGGCAGACGGCCGTGCCGTACGTCGTCTCCTCGCCGTCGGCGCGCGGCACCGTGGCCCTGGTCGCTCCCGTCACGACCTGGCAGGCCTACAACGAGTGGGGCGGCTACAGCCTGTACTCGGGCCCCGCGGGCGACCGGCGCAGCTGGGCCGTCAGCTTCGACCGGCCGTTCAACCTGGCGACCGGCGCGAACGACTACCGCACGGCGGCCCTCCCGGTGGTGCTGCGGGCGGAGCGGCTGGGGATCCCGCTGAGCTACTTCGCCAACGTCGACCTCGACCGGGACCCCGGCGTCCTCGACGGTGCTCGCGGGTACGTGTCGATGGGTCACGACGAGTACTGGACGCCGGCGATGCGCGCGGCGGTCGAGCGCGCCCGCGACTCCGGCACGAACCTGGCCTTCCTCGGCGCGAACACGATGTACTGGCGGATCCGCCTGGACGGCCGGCTGCAGACCGGGTACCGGTCGGACGCCGCCCTGGACCCGCTGCGAGCCACCCGGCCCGCGGAGGCGACGTCGCAGTTCCGTGACGTGCCGGCTCCCGAGCCGGAGCAGACCGCGACCGGGATGATGTACGAGTGCTACCCGGTCGACGCCGCCTTCGTCGTGGAGTCGCCGACGTGGTGGGGCTTTGACGGCACCGGTGCCCGACGGGGCGACCGGTTCGAGGGACTGGTCGGTCCCGAGGCCGACCGCGTCTACCTCAACAGCAGCACGCCGCGGCCGATGGAGGTGCTCAGCCACTCGCCGTACTCGTGCCGTGGCGTCCCGACCAGTGCGCAGGCCGTCTACTACACGACGGACTCCGGCTCCGGCGTCTTCAACGCCGGCACGCTGCGGTGGGGTTGTGCGCTGGTCGACCGGTGCGAGCACGCCCTCGGCGACCGCACCCGCGCGTTCGTGGGAACGGTGACCGACAACCTCCTGCAGCAGTACGCCGCCGGGCCGGTGGGCCGTTCGCTCCCGGCCCGCGACACGGTGGCCCGCTACCCGCTGCCCGACGTGAACTCGGTCGACGCGAGTTGAGCGCGGGCTTCGGCCGATCGGCCATCATGGGGCCCATGGCCCGTCGTGTCCTCGCCGGGGCGCTGGTGACAGTGCTGCTGGTGGGCTTCGCCGCCTGCTCGGGCGACGACTCGAGCCCGCCGGGCCCGGACGAGCCTGCCGACGTGGCCCTCCAGGTCGTGTCGGTCAAGACGCGGGGGATCGACGAGGAGACCCGGACCCGGCTGGAGTCCGAGGTCGGGGACGTGCTGGCGAGCTACGTCGTCGAAGGGTTCCTCGGCGACCATCCGCGCAAGGACTTCGTGCGGGCTCTGTCCGACTTCTCCACCGGCCTGGCCGACGACGGCGGCCGCGACCTCACGACGCTCACCCTGGCCGAGACCCCGGCCATCGCCGCGGTGCGGGCGACGCGCCTGAAGGCCAACCTGGCGTTCTTCAACCCGGGCGGCGACGTCGTCGGTGCCTCGGCGTTCGTCGACCTCGACTTCGACCTCACGTTCGAGGACGGCACGACCCGGCAGGTGACACGCACCGGCCGCTTCTCGCTCGGCCTGTCCGACGGTGTCTGGCAGGTGACGGGCTACAAGATCTGCTGCTCGGACCCCGCTGCGGTGCAGGCGGAGACGACGTCATGAGGTCGGTCCTCCACGTGATCAGGCACGGGTTGCGGCTGCTGCCACTGGTGCTCGTGCTGGCGCTGGTGGTCCCTGGGTCGGGCGTCCGCCCGACGACCATCGGCCTGATGAAGGTGCAGCCCGCCGAGGCGTACGACTTCGCCGACGGCGTCGTCTGGACCCTGGTGCTCGGTGAGGACGCCGAGGGGCAGACCGACCTCATCCAGCTGCTCGGGATCAACTTCCGCAACGGCAACGCGGCCGCGATCGGTATCCCGCGCGACTCGTGGTTCGAGCTGTCGCCGGAGGTGGGCGAGGAGCGCATCAACAAGGCGTACGCGACCGGCGGCGCGGAGCTGGCCGCCGACGCCGTCGAGCGACTGGTCGGCATCGCCCCCGACTACGTGCTGGTGACCGACACCGACGGCTTCCTGGCGATGGTGGGCACCCTCGGGGAGGTCGAGGTCGACTCCGAGTTCGCGTTCGAGGCCGAGGACTCCGACCTCCAGGTGCACCGCGGGGTGAACACCTTCTCGCCCCAGGAGGCCCTGGACTTCGCCACCACCAGGACGACGTTGGCTCGCGGCGACTTCGACCGTTCGCTCAACCACCAAGCGCTGCTGCTCGGTCTTCTCGAACAGCTCCGCGCCAGGGACGACGAGCCGGGCTTCATCGAGACCCTCGGCCTCGACGCCGTCGACGGCATCGACACCGGCAACCTGTCGCCCTTGGACCTCTACCGCCTGCTCAACGCGCTGACCTCGGTCGACCCCGGGAAGGCGTCGGGGTGCATCGTGCTCGGCACCGACGCCACCAGTCCGCTCGGTGGTGCCATCGTGATCCCGGACTTCGAGCTCGCCCAGAGGTACGGCGACGACGTGCGCTCCGACGCGCGCTTCGACCAGGACTGCCCCGAGGGCGCCTAGAGGACCTCGCCCGACTCGATGCCGGCCTCGCGGGCCAGCACGATCGCCTGGGCGCGGTGCGCGACGTGCAGCTTGGCGAAGACGTTGCTGGCGTGGTTGCGCACCGTCTTGATCGACAGGCCGAGGTCGCGCGCGATCTCGGCGTTGTCGAGGCCCTCGGCGATCTTGCCGAGGATCACCCGCTCGCGGTCGGTGAGCTCCGGGAACGCCTGCGCGGTCGGCCTGGCCCGGACGTGCCGGAAGTACGTCATCACGCGCTCGGCGATCCCCGGCCCGAAGATGACCTCCCCGGAGCCGACGGCCTCGATCGCGCGCTGGATCTCCTGGCGGCGGGCGCCCTTGAGCAGGTACCCGCGCGCCCCGGCCCGCACCGCGGCGAACACCGACTCGTCGTCCTCCATCATCGTCAGCACCAGCACGCTGATGTGCGGTGAGGACTGCACGATGCGCGCCGTGGCCTCCACGCCGTTGAGCTCCGGCATGTGCAGGTCCATCACGACGACGTCGGGTTGGAGGCTCAGCGCCAGCTCGGCGGCCCGCCGACCGTCCCCCGCTCGGCCGACCACCTCGACGTCGTCCATGGCGCCGAGCAGCGACTCCAGGCTGTGCCGGAACTCCTCGTGGTCGTCGACCACCAGCACCCGTACCTTGTCCACGCTCACCCTCCTTCCCCGCCGAGTGGCAGCCGGGCGGCCACGAGGGTCCCCGTCTCGTCGGAGGTGACGACACAGGTGCCGCCCACCTCCTCGGCGCGCTCCCGCATCGACACCAGGCCTACACCGCCAGGCCGTTCGTCGGCCAGACCTTGACCGTCGTCCCTGACGTGCACCAGGAGGTCACCTCCCTCGCGGGTCAGGCTCACCGTGCAGGCCCGGGCGGCACTGTGGCGCACCGCGTTGTTGACCGCCTCGAGCGCGATCAGGTACGCCGCCACCTCGACCGCCGCCGGCAGCGGCTCGACGTCCTCGCCGGCCTCGACCGCCCAGACGACCGCGCCCTCCCCGGCACTCAGGTCGTGCTGAGCGGCCCGCTGCCGCAGGGCGGAGACCAGCCCGAGCTGGTCGAGCGCGGCCGGGCGCAGGCCGTCGACGAGTCGGCGTACCTCGGTGATCTCGTCGCGCGCCAGGTCGGCGAGGCCCGCGACGGCCGAGGTGGCCTGCGCCGGGTCGGACGCGATCAGCTCCTCGGCGGACTCCAGGCGCATGGCCAGGGTGGCCAGCGACGGGCCGAGACCGTCGTGGAGGTCTCGGCGCAGGCGTCGGCGTTCCTCCTCGCGGGCGGTGACGATCTCCTGCCGCGAGCGCTTGAGCTCCCGGTTGGCGAGCACGGCCTGGACCACGGCGCCGACCTGAGCCCCCACCTCCTCGAGCAGGGGCTGGTCGCCACGCCGGAACGGGTCGCGGTCCGGCGCCGCCTCGAGGTGCAGCGAACCGAGGCGGGTGCCGCCGGCCACCAGCTCCACGGTCACGAGGGGTCGCCCCTGCCGTTCCCCCACGGAGGCGAGGAGCGGCTCCTCGTCGTGGTCGGTCTCGATGCCGGCGTACGCGAGCCGGAGCCGCCGGGACAGCAGGGTCAACGTCTCCGTCAGCGCCTCGGAGGGGGCGGTGGTGGCGTCGAGCCGGCGGAGCTCGGCGACCACGGTGCGGCGCAGGTCGTGGTCGCCGTACACCAGGCGGCGGAAGCCACGCTGCAGCGCCACTCCCACGGGCAGCACGGCGAGGGCCACGACGCCGCCGGTGAGGATCGCGCCGACGGGGACGTCCGTCGCGCGGCCCACTGCGCTGGCGACCACCACGAAGGCTGTCCCGACCAGGGCCGCGACCGCGCCCTGCACGACCGTGCGGCGCACGACGGGCTCGACGTCCTCGAGCCGGTAGCCGACCAGCGCGACCACGATCCCCGCGAGCAGGGGCGGTGCCACCAGGAGGAGCAGGACGTCCCACGGCAGGATCGGTCCGTCGCCGACCCGGTCCGGCAGCTCGACGAGCAGCAGCCGTACGGCGACGCCCGCGACGAGCGCGAGGAGCGCGAGCCGGGCCGCCAGCCGGACCTCGCGGGAGCGGGCGTGGCTGATCGTCAGGGCCAGGGCGGCGGCGGCCAACGGCACCGCCACCACGAGCGACGGCGCCAGGATCGACAGCAGGGCCTGGGTCTGTTCAGGCCCGGCGTCGGTACGGGCCAGGGTGACGCCGACCCAGACGGCGTACCCGGCGAACGGCGCGAGGATCGCCACGGGCGCCACCCAGGGCCGCGCGCGCAGCCAGCCGCGAGGAGCGCGCAGGGTGCAGGCAGCCAGCAACGCGAGACCGACGCCGAGGGTGCACGCGATCTCGCCGACGGCGTGGGGCCAGAGCCCCCGGGCGCCCGCGACGTCGACCGCGCCGAGCCCCCAGGGAGCCGACGTGAGCGCCGTGGGCAGCAGCGACGAGGCGCCGAGGAACGCGCGGGTCGCGATCGCCAGGGGCTGCAGCCAGAACGCCACGCTTCCGGCCAGCACCGTCAACAACGCCACCACCACGACCGGGACGTTCTCGCGCAGCGCGTCCGGAGCCGCGTAGCGCACCAGGGTCACCGTGACCTCCTGGTCGCGAGCGAGCCCCTCGCCGGCGCGGCGGACCCCGTAGCTGACCTGGTCGCCGACGGCCAGGTCGTCGGTGCGCTCGCCGGCCAGCAGGTCGGTCACCGAGACCCCGCCGATGGTCTCGATCTCGTCGCCGACCTCGAGCGCCGTGTCGCCGTACGTCTCCAGCACGACCAGCCGAGCGCCCCAGCGCTCGTCGGACGTCAGCGGCGAGCTCCACACCACGGAACCGTCGGAGGGGCCGGCCGAGAGGGCGACGAGGACCCACGCGACCGGCAGGGCCCAGGCCGCGGCGATCAGCAGCAGGCGGGCCGAGCGCGACATCGTGCGTTCATCGTGCACCCGGCCGGGACGCCGGGGAAGGTGGATCAGTCCTGCTCGTCCCAGGGCGCGAGTCCCGGTCGCTTGGGCAGCACGGAGTCGCCGCTCGACCGGCCGGTGACCCGTCGCCGGACCCAGGGCACGAAGTGCGTACGGGTCCACTCGGCGTTGGCCCGGTAGCGACCGCCGCGCGTCAGCACGGCCTCGGGCGGCAGGTCGGGCTGGTCGACGCCGTGCGGGACACCGAGCACGTCGAGGACCTGGATGGCCATGAACTGGTGGCCGGCCGGGCCGAGGTGCAGGCGGTCGTGGTCCCAGTACCTCCAGTCTCGCAGCACGCGGAACCGCCAGAAGTCCACGATGGTCGCGCCGTGGCGGTCGGCCGACCAGCGGACCAGCTCGTTGTAGAGGGCGAACCGCCCCCGCAACGGCCGGTAGATCGCCGAGCCGCCCGGGTCGAATGCCGTGAACACGAGCAGCCGCGCTCCGGTACCGGCGAGCTTGCCGAGCGCCGCGTCGTACCTCTCCACGAGCGCATCGATGTCGACCTTGGGTCGCATGATGTCGTTGCCGCCGGCGTAGATCGTGACGAGGTCCGGCGCCAGGGCGACGGCAGGCTCGACCTGCTCGGCGATGACCGCGTCGAGCTTGCGGCCGCGGATGGCGAGGTTGGCGTAGCCGAAGTCCCCTGACGGCCCAGCCTGCTGGGCGAGCACGGCCGCGACCCGGTCGGCCCAGCCGCGCAGTCCGTTGGACGCGGTGGGATGGGGGTCGCCGACGCCCTCGGCGAACGAGTCGCCGAGGGCGACGTAGCGGTGGAAGGGCACGGGGCCACCCTAGATAAGGTGCGGTTCGTGCTGCTCTCCGACCGTGACATCCTCACCGAGCTCGACGCGGGGCGGATCCGGATGGAGCCGTACGACCCGGCGATGCTGCAGCCGTCGTCGATCGACGTGCGCCTCGACCGGTTCTTCCGGGTGTTCGAGAACCACCGCTACCCGCACATCGACCCGGCGGCGGACCAGTCCGACCTGACCCGCGAGGTCGAGCCGGAGGGGGACGAGCCGTTCATCCTGCACCCGGGCGAGTTCGTGCTGGGGTCGACGTACGAGGTCGTCAGCCTGCCCGACGACATCGCGGCCCGGGTCGAGGGCAAGTCGTCGCTCGGCCGGCTGGGGCTGCTGACGCACGCGACGGCCGGCTTCGTCGACCCGGGGTTCTCCGGGCACGTGACGCTGGAGCTGGCGAACGTCGCGACCTTGCCGATCAAGCTCTACCCGGGCATGAAGATCGGCCAGTTCTGCTTCTTCCGGCTCTCCTCGCCGTCGCAGCACCCCTACGGCTCGGAGAAGTACGGGTCGCGGTACCAGGGGCAGCGCGGCCCGACTCCGTCGCGGTCGTTCCAGAACTTCCACCGCACCGACATCTCCGAACGCTGAGACCGCCCCCACAACGTCATCCGAACCGTGGCGTCCGGGCCACGGTTCGGATGACGTTGTGGGGGCGGTGGGGCGGCGTCACTTCTCGATGCGCTCCGCCAGGCGGTGCAGGCCCTCGGCGACGCGGTGCCGACGCGAGCCCGTGTGGAGGTGCGGCTCGGAGGCGCGGGCGACCCGCTCGCGGATGAGGTGGTGGCTGAGCTGCTCGTTGAGGTAGGTGTGGTCGTTCATGGCGGTGCTCCCTTGGCGTGGTGGTGGATGGGACGAGGTGGTGGTGGGGGTGGATCAGACTTCGCGGAGCTCGATGTCGCCGCTGACGGTCTTGGCTCGCAGCTCGACGTAGTCGGCACCCGGCTCGGGCTGGCCGGCGCCGCGCAGGTCGGACTGGATCGAGCCGCTGACGGTGGTCACGTCGGTCCAGACCGGGATCCCGGCCGGGACGCCGATCATCACGTCGCCCGAGGCGCCCTTGGCGTTGAACTTGCCCCGCGTGGCGGCACCGATCTTCATGTCGCCGCTGCCGGTGCTCATCGAGACGCCCTCACCGGCGCGGCCGATCTCGAGGTCGCCGGAGCCGGTCTTGACGACGGCCTGGCCGTTCGTCGACCCGATCTCGACGTCCCCGGACCCCGTCGACACCGACAGGGTGCCTTCGGCGTGGGCCGCCTGGACGTCTCCGGAGCCGCTCTTGACCCGGAGCTCGGCGCCCGCCCGGGCCAGCTCGATGTCGCCGGATCCGGTCTCGACGATCAGCGGGCCGTCGAAGGTGTCGAGCCGGCAGTCACCGGACCCGCTCTTGACCTGGCCGAGGCCGAAGGTGCCGTCGCAGGTGACGTCGGCGCTGCCGGTCTTGACGACCACGTTGCTGTGGGTCGGCAGGCTGATGACGACCGTGTACGCCTGCTCGCCGCCGAAGAACCCGCCGCCACGGTTGCCCTTGGGGCCGATCACGCTGATCTGGCGGCCGTCCTGACGGACCTCGACGCGCTCGGCGTCGCGACCCTCCACCTCGACGGTGGTGGCGGTGGTGTCGCTGGCGGTGACCTCGACCTCGCCCTTGCCGAGCTCGACGTACAGGTCGACGGGCTCGTGGGTCTCGAACTCGTAGCTGCTCATGACTGTCTCCCTGGGTGGTGTTGGGGTGTGTTCGTCCGCGGGACCGGCCCCTGGTGATGTCCGGGGCCGTCCCTCGTGGGTGGTGGGGTGGCGGGTGCGGGTCTGTCAGACCCAGCCGGTCATGCGGCGGTTGCCGCGCTGCTTGCCTCCCCCGAAGGGGTCGCCGCCGAAGAACGGGATGCTCGAGAGGTCGATGTCGACGTTGATCGCACCGTCGCGGGTCGCGGCCCGCACGACGCTGACCAGCCAGGTGTTGAGTGACTGGCCGGACTTCGCCGCGGCGTCCTCGGCCTTGGTCTTGACGGACTCGGGGATCCGCAGGGTGATGCGGGCCAGGCCGCCCTCCTCGTCGTCCTCGCCGAGCATCGGCGGGGCGGGGGGAGCCGGCGGGGCGGGGACGTTGCTGGGCGCGTGGACGACGAAGTCGAGGTCGCGCCCGTCGAGGCGGACGTCGACGCCGCCGCTGGGCAGCTCGGCCGTGATCTCCGCGGCGGCCTGCGAGATGGCCTCCATCAGCGCCAGCCGGGCGGCCGGGTCGATCGCGTAGCTCAGTCGCTCCGCGACCTGCCGGGCCTCGGGCCCGGCGCCCTCGGCGGCGGCCAGCAGGTCCCGCTTGAGGGAGTCGACGTAGGGGGTGATGTCCATGGGCATCAGCATGACACCACCGTGATGTCATGTCAAGGCGTTCGTGACGTCATTTCGGCGTCAAGTGATGTCAGCGTGCGTATGCCCAGGTCAGCGGCCTGTCACAGGTCGAACAAGGAGCCGCTCTCGTTGATGTCGGCATCGGTCCGGGGCGTGTTGGTCGCGCCGCTGGACGTCGGCCGTGGCTGCTCCTCCGGCTCCTGCTCGGGCTCCGGTTCGTCGTCGGCATCGAGGATGGTCTCGGGGTCGTCGGGACCGCTCACGTCGAAGAGCGACTGTCCCTCCGGGATGTCGTGGCCGACCTCCCAGTCGGCCGCCCCGCCGGCCCGGACCGTGGCCGCGACCGCTGCCGGCCCCGCGTCGCCGACGTCGAACAGCGAGGTGCCCTCGGGGATCTCGCTGCCGAGGGCGGGCTCCGTCGACTGCTCCGGCTCCGGCGCGGCCTGCGCGGGCTCCGGCTCGGCGTCGCCGAGGTCGAAGAGCGACGTGCCCTCGGGGATGGTGCTGCCGACCGCGGCGGTGGCCGCGGGCTCGCCCTTCGCGGCCTCGGGCTGGGCCGCCTTCTGCTCCTCCTCGACGGGGGTGTCGAAGAGCGACGCGCCGTCGCCGAACAGGGAGCCGCCCAGCTTGCCCTCGGCGTCCTGGGTACCTTCCACCTCGGACTTCGCCTCGGTCGCCTGGGGCTTGCCCGCCTGGCTGCCCGCCTGGTCCTCGGCGTCGCCGAACAACGAGCCGCCGTCGTCGTCGAACAGGGAGCCGCCGGTCGTCGCGGCCGCCGCGGTCGTCGTGGCCGGCGGTTCGCTCGGTGGCTCACCGGGTGTCGGCGAGGAGTCGGACTCGCCCGCGGCGGGCGGCGCGGCAGGGCCAGGCGCCGTACCGGTGCCGGCTCCGACGCCGGCCCTCGTCCGGGTCGCCGGGACACCCTTGACCGAGGCCAACAGCATCTGGGCCACGTCGAGGACCTCGACCGCCTCTCCGGCCTCGCCCTTGCTCTGCGCAGACGTCAGCCCGTCGTCGAGCATGACCCGGCAGAAGGGGCAGCCGACGGCGATCTGGTCGGCGCCGGTGGCGACGGCCTCACGCGTACGGTTCTCGTTGATCCGCTCGCCGATCCGCTCCTCCATCCACATGCGCGCGCCGCCGGCGCCGCAGCAGAAGGACCGTTCGGCGGACCGCTCCATCTCGACGTACTCGGCCCCGGGCAGCACCTGGAGCAGCTCGCGCGGCGGGCTGTACACCTGGTTGTGGCGGCCCAGGAAGCAGGGGTCGTGGTAGGTGATCGAACGTCTCGCGGCGCCCGCCCCGTCGGCGACCGGCGTCAGCCTGCCGTCGCGCACCAGCCGGTTGAGCAGCTGGGTGTGGTGCACCACCTCGAGCTCGAGCCCGAAGTCGCGGTACTCGTTCTTGAGGGTGTTGAAGCAGTGCGCACAGGTCGTGACGACCTGCTTGACCTTCGCCTCGGTGAGGGTGGCGACGTTCTGCTGCGCGAGCCCCTGGTAGACGAACTCGTTGCCGGCGCGGCGGGCGGCGTCACCGGTGCAGGTCTCGCCGTTGCCCAGCACGCCGAACGAGATGCCGGCCATGTTGAGCAGCTCGGCCACGGCCCGCGTCGTCTTCTTCGCGCGGTCCTCGTAGGCCCCCGCGCAGCCGACCCAGAACAGCCAGTCGACCGACTCCAGCGACTCGAGGTCCTCGCCCACGACCGGCACGTCGAACTCCAGGCCCTTGGCCCAGTCCATCCGCATGGTCGGCGACATGTTCCACGGGTTGCCCTTGCCCTCGAGGCCGCGGAACAGCTGGCTCAGCTCGGCGGGGAAGTTGTTCTCGACCAGCACCTGGTAGCGCCGCATGTCGATGATGTGGTCGACGTGCTCGATGTCGACCGGGCACTGGTTGACGCACGCGCCGCAGTTGGTGCAGGACCAGAGCACGTCGGGGTCGATGACGCCGTAGGACGCCTCGTCGGCGATCAGCGGACGCGCGGCCTCCCTCTTCACCTCGTCCGAGAGCCCGTCGCGGGCGGACTCGTCGGCCAGGATGTACGGCGCCTTGGCGAACGCGTGGTCGCGCAGGTCGAGGATCAGCATCTTGGGGGAGAGCGGCTTCTCGGTGTTCCACGCCGGGCACTGCGACTGGCAACGGCCGCACTCGGTGCAGGTCGCGAAGTCGAGCAGGCCCTTCCAGGTGAAGTCCTCGACCGCGCCGACGCCGAGCTTGGCGTCCTCGTCGAGGTCCTCGAGGTCCTCCATGGTGACCGGCTTGCCGCCCGACATCATCGGGACGGCCGCGCCGAGGGCCATCGGCTGGCGGCCGAACATCACGTTGAGCGGGGCGACGAAGATGTGGAGGTGCTTGGAGTGCACGACGATGACGAGGAACACCAGCATCACGCCGATGTGCAGCAGCAGGCCGATGCCCTCCAGGACCTCCAGCGTGTCGTGGCTGAGCCCGTCGAGCAGGTTCCCGATGCCGATCGACACGAACGCGCCGCTGTCGTACGGCAGGTTGCCCAGCGCCGACGCCGCGCCACGGAACAGGAACAGCGACCAGATGACGTTGAAGATCATGAACAGGACGACCCACGCACCCGTGAGGTGCGAGCCCTTGAAGCGTGACCGGCGGCCGAGCCGTTGGGGCGAGTTGCGCAGCCGGATGATCGCGAAGGTGGTGATGCCGGCCAGCGCCATCAGCGCGATGAAGTCCTGCAGGAACCCGAGCAGGGGCCAGTGGCCGATCACCGGGATCGCGAAGTCGTCGTCGAACAGCGCGCCGTACGCCTCGATGTAGACGGTGCCGAGGATCAGGAATGCCCAGAACACGAAGAAGTGGGCGGCCCCCGGAAGGCTCCACTTGAGCAGCTTCTTCTGACCGAAGACCTCCACGACCTGGCGCTTCGCCGCGGCGCCCAGGCGTCCGGTGACGCCCTCGACCCGCCCGGGCGCCGGCTGACCGGAGGTGATCAGCCGGTTCAGGAACACGACCCGCCAGGCAACGATCGGCAGCGCGATCAGGTTCATCAGCAGGCCGATGACCAGGACCCAGTTCACGCATTGACTCCCAACGTCGGGCGGTTCGTCTCCGGCCTGCCCGAGCCTAGGGCCGAGCCCAGAGGGACGGCAGGGCCGGGAAGGGTGAGATGAATCCTACCGACGGGTAACTTCGAGGCCGTACACGCGGCGCGCGTTGCCGCCGGACACCATCACGCCGAGCCGGGTCGCGTCGTGCGCCGTGAGCTCGTCGCGGTCGACCAGGTCGGCCAGCACGCCGTCGAGGCCGCGGCGGAAGAGCAGGCTGCCCAGCAGGTAGAGCTCCGGCAGCCCGAACGCGTCGGAGGAGTGCAGCAGCTTGCCGAAGGGCACGAGCTCGAGGGTCTCCTCGATCACGCGCCGCGACAGGGCGCCGGTGTTGTGCACCGTCAGGCCGACGTCCATGAAGACGTGGTCGAAGACCTGGGCGAGGTAGGCGGCGTGCCGATGGAACGGGTAGTTGTGCAGCAGCAGCACGGGCACGCTCTGCGACGCCGTCGCGCGGAGGAAGGGCGTGAGGTGGAGCGGGTCGCAGCGCAGCAGGTCGACGTCGCTGTCGCCGTACCCCACGTGGAGCTGGAGCGGCAGCCGCGCGTCGATCGCGGTCCAGGCCAGCGCGGCGACCACCGTGGGGTCGGCGATCCGGTAGGCACCGGAGTCGTCGGGCCGGAGTGTGTTGAGCGCGACCAGGACGTCGAGCTCGCGCGGGCGCTCGCCGGGCAGCTCGAGGCCGCACCGGTAGGCAGCGATGCTCTTGGCGGCGATGGCCTCGGACTCCGTGAGGCGCTGCCCGACGGCGCTCATCAGCTCGCCGACGGGAGTGCCGGCGGTCAGCAGGTCCTGGGCGGTGGTCTCGAGCCGCAGGACCTCGTGCGAGCGGGCTCCGGGGGTGGCGAGGGCCGCGACCTCGGCCGGAGCGCAGATCTGACCGGGCAGGAAGCCGGTGTCGACGAGGAAGGTGTCGATGCCGGCCGCCTCCAACATCCGCCGGGCCACCTCCTCGTGGCCGAGCGCCTGCCGGCGCATCACGTAGGTGTCGGCGTCGGAGTGCGGCTCGAGACCGAGCAGCGGGGAGCAGTGCCGGCGGATGGCGAGGCCGAGCATCGAGTCGAACGGCGAACCGGTCCAGCGCCCGGCCCCGGAGCCCTCGTTCATCAGTGCCTCGAACGCCGGGCGGTCGAGGTCCTGCAGCACCAGGCCGTGGCAGTGGTGGTCGACGAGCGTCTCGGCGACGTACGGCGTCTCGTCGTCGGGGGTTCACGCCGTCTCGTCGACCTTCTCGAGCGAGAGCGACAGGCGGCGGGCGAGCCCGGGCGACGCGATCATCACGACGGCCACCAGCAGCACCCAGCCGAACGCGACGACCGGGAACCAGCGGGCCGGGTTGTCCTCGGGGTACGGGATCACGTTGCGCCACATCGTGTAGCCGAGCATCACCAAGGCCGCGAGGGGGATCACGACCTCCCACATGGGCACCGCCATCTTGCGGTCGACGAACAACAGCTTGATGCAGCCGATCGTCGCGAGCACGTAGGCGACGAGCAGGATGAGGGTGCCGATCGTGCCGCTCCACAGGAACGTGTCGAAGGGCGTGGCGCCGAAGAACACCGCGCACACCAGGGCGATCAGGGCGATCACGAGGGTGACCACGAAGGAGGCGACCGTCGGGGTGTCGTTGCGGCCGGTGCGGCTGAGGGCCGAGCCCGGGCTGGCGTCGCGCGCGACGGCGTACAGGAGCCGGGACGCGCCGACGACGCACGCCAGGCAGCAGGCGAAGGCGCTGACGGCCGCGCCGAGGGTGACGGTCTCGCCGACCCAGGAAGCGATGTAGGCGGTGCCGATGTCGCCCATCAGGGCGCTGGAGCCGATGAAGGCCTGCACGCCGTCCGCGTCGGTACCGAAGGCCATCATCTCGACGGCGGTGACGAAGGTGAAGTAGATGCCGCCGAAGATCGCGGTCCCCAGGATCGCGCGCGGGATGTCACGGCTGGGCTGGTGGGCCTCCTCGCCGAGGGTGGCAGCCGCCTCGAAGCCGGCGAAGGACAGCAGGCCGAAGATGATGCCGAGGAAGAGGGTCGAGGCGTCGGTGCCGGGCTCGACCTTGAAGACGTCGAGCGTGAGCTCGGCGCCGTCAGGCGCCGTGCCGGCGGCCATCTGGACGAACGCGACGAGCGCGATCACCAGGATCAGCAGCACCGTGATGCCCTCGATGGCGAGCAGGGTGCTGGTCGCGCGCCGGGCCGGCACCATCGCCAGCCACAGCACGAGGAGGAGGGCCAGCCCGCCGACCACGAACCCGGCCCAGCTCGGCTGGTCGGTCCAGATGTCGGTGTCGTCGAGGAACTGTGCGCCGAAGACACCGGTCGCGCTCGCGGTCACCAGGCCGTAGAACGTGTAGGTGCCGAGCAGGCTCAGCCCGGCGGTCGCCCCGGCGCGCGGGCCGAGGGTCGCGCCCGGCGAAGACGTACACCGACCCGGCGTGCTGGTAGTACTGGCAGAGCCGCACGAAGACGTACGCGATCAGCAGCACCGCCACCGCGGCCAGGAAGAACGCCAGCGGGCGTGGCTCGGCCGACGAGCCCGGCCGTGCCTTGTGGGTTGATGTTGGCCGCCATGCTCGGCGCCATCAGCGCCACGGTGATGCCGACCGCCTGCCAGAGCGAGAGTCCGCGACGGAGTCCGGTGCTGGTTCCCTTGTGTGTGTTCGTGGCCACGTGCCCTCCCTCTCGAAAGCCCACCCGATGCGGACTCCCTACGATGCGAGTGTGGAGCACGTCGCCGACCTGGACCAGACCGAGCGCGATGCCCGCGCGACCGCAGCCGCGACGCTGCTGGGGCCGCTCGCCGAGCGAGGCGTGGTGGGCGTCGCGACGACGTTCGTCGACAACTCCGGCGTCGCCCGGGTCAAGGCCGTCCCGCTCGACCGGCTACCCCACCTGGCCGCCTGGGGGGTCGGTTCGTCGGTCTCGTTCGACCGGTTCCGCTTCGACGACTGGATCGCCGGCGACGGCGCCGGGCGCGAGGCCGGTCGGGGACCTGCGGGTGATGCCGGACGTACGTCGGGTGGTGCCGCTCGGCGGTACGTCCGGGTGGGCCTGGGCCCCCGCCGACCGCTACCAGCAGGACGGCACGCCGCACGACCAGTGCGGCCGACTGCTGCTGGCCTCGCTCGTCGGTGTCCTGGCCGCCCAGGGAATCACCATGAAGGCCGCCGTCGAGCTCGAGTGGGTCGTCAGCGAGGACCGCGGCGACGACGACTTTCACCCCGCCGCGCGCGGGCCGGCGTACGGCATGGCCCGGCTGGTCGACGCGTCCGACTACTGCCGCCGACCTGCTCGCGGCCCTGGCCGACTCCAGCGTGGTGGTCGAGCAGTTCCACCCCGAGTACGCGCCCGGCCAGCTCGAGCTGTCGGTCGCCGCCGAG
Organism: uncultured Actinomycetota bacterium; assembly: GCA_963708915.1. Classification (GTDB taxonomy): domain Bacteria; phylum Actinomycetota; class Actinomycetes; order Propionibacteriales; family Nocardioidaceae; genus Nocardioides. The sequence continues at coordinate 1,320,565 of CAVPUJ010000001.1, read as the reverse complement.
GACCCGGTGTCCGCGGCCGACACCTCGGTGCTGGTGCGCAGCGTCGTCGCGGCCGTCGGCCTGCGGCACGGCTTGCGCACGTCGTTCTCGCCGAAGGTCGCGGTGCCGGGCGTCGGCAACGGCGGGCACGTGCACCTCTCGCTGTGGCGCGACGGCGCGAACCTGATGGCCGGTGGCCCCGACTCCCGCTTCGGGTTGACCGCCGACGGCGAAGCTTTTGCCGCCGGGATCCTCGAGCACCTGCCGGCGTTGATGGCGGTCGGCGCGCCCGGCGTCACGTCGTACCTCCGGCACGTGCCCTCGCACTGGGCGGGGACCTACGCCTGCTGGGGGCTGGAGAACCGCGAGGCGGCCATGCGCATGGTCACCGGGTCGCCCGGGGCGACGTCGTCGGTCGCCAACGTCGAGGTCAAGTGCTTCGACCTGCACGCCAACCCGTACCTCGTGTTCGCGGGCCTGGTCGGCGCGGGCCTCTCGGGCCTGGCCACCGGTTCGTCGCTGCCCGACCCGGTCGACGTCGACCCGGCCGTGCTCGGCGATGAGGAGCTCGCGTCGCGCGGGATCGCCCGCCTCCCGCAGTCCCTGCGGGAGGCGGTGGACGCCTTCGCGGCCGACGCGACGGTGCAGTACGCCTTCGGTGCCGGGTTGTCGGCGTCGGTCGTCGCGGTCCGCGAGTCCGAGCTGGAGCTGTTCGACGGAGAGTCCGACGAGACGGTCGCAGCCGCGACCCGCTGGCAGCGCTGACCACCTACCGCAGGATCGTGATCCGCTTCACCGGGCTCGTGGCCAACAGGGTCCGTGCGGTGCCGTCGACCACGGCGCGGACCTTGACCTGGTCGCGACCGGGGACCCGGACGGCGTACGCCAGCGCGTAGCTGCCCTGCTGGGAGGTGGCGGTCCTGCCGATCGAGCGCCACTTGCCACGGATGAAGCCCTGGAGCCGCACGGTCTTCCCGGCCTTGCTCGGCCGGACCTTGCCGCTGAGCGTGACCCGGGCGCCCGGACGTACCTGCTTCTGGGAGAGCCTGAGGGTCACGTCCGGTTGGGGCAGCACGTCGATCGAGCGGGCGGCACCGAAGCGCGCCGGCTTGCTGGTGGAGGTGGTCGCGGTGCCGGCGTACGCGACGAGCACGAAGCCCTTCTTCGTGACCTCGGGGATCTCGAGGCGGTACTTCCCCGTCGACCGGGTGGTGGCCGTCCCGATGGAGTCGCACGCGCTGATCGGGCTGTGGCGGGTGTCGCAGCGGTAGGCGAGCACCTCCTGGTCGCCGAGGCCGGCACCCGTCTCCTGGTCGGTCAGCGAGCCGAGGACGAGGTTGCCCTCCTTCTGCTTGCCCCGCAGGGCTCCCGCACCGATCTTGACCTGCAGGGCGGGGCTGCGCGCGCCGGCGCTGTCGAGCACGGTGACCAGCGCGACGACCGGGCTGGTGACCGGGTACGCGTGCCACGCGCTGGCGCCCGCGACCAGCGTGGCCCCGTCACCGAAGACGTACTCCAGCATCGCCGTCCGCCCGGCGACCGCCGCCACCGGCGGCTTCAGGGTGAACGTGAAGGCCCGGGGGTTGGCCGGGTCGGGAGACACCGACACCAGCCCCGGTGCGGACGGGCAGCCCGTGATGGTCTGCGTGGTCGGGCCGGCGGCGGTGGCGGTCCCGCGGGCGTTGGCCGCGAGCGTCGACGTGACGCTCGTGCAGAGCGGCGACTGACGGACGAAGGCGACGGGCGGGTTCACCGCGCCGGCGGCCGCCTCGGTGACCAGGCCGTTGAGGTCGAGCGCGATCGTGTTGAGGGAGAGCTCGGCGGAGAGGTACCCGACAGGAGGCGTCACCGCGGGGCGGGTGTCCATCGTCAGCGTCGGTCCGGCCGTGGCGGTGGCCGGCGAGAAGGTCAGCGGCGTCGTGGTCGTGCTGGGCAGCAGCTCGCCGTCGATGCGAACCGTCAGCTCGGCCGTGAGGGCACCCCCGGCGCCCGTGGTGATGCGGGAGATCCCGAAGGTCGCCGTCTTGATGGTGGTCGGTGGGAGCAGGCCACCGCTGGCCTCGACCAGTCCTGTCCCGGAGCCGGCCGGGCAGGCGGCAGCGAAGTCCGTGGCGGCGGCGCAGCCACTCGCGGTGGCCGCCGTGCCGGCGACGTACGCGCCCACCGGGAGCTGGGCCGGCGCGGTGACGGCGAACGCCTTCGAGGACGTCGAGCCCAGCACGGCCGACACCTTGGCGAGCCACGTGGACTTGTCCGTGGCGACGGTGGGGGAGGTGTCGGTGAACCGGAGCGCCAGGTTGGTCGGCTGCGCCGCCGCGGCGGTCGGCTGGGTCGGCGCGAACGCGTCGTACGCGGTCAGGTCGAACGTCACGCAGAACGCACCCGAGCAGGTGTTCTGGGGCGCCGGAGCGGCGGCGTGGACGGGCTGGACGAGCGTGGCTGCGCCCATCAGCAGCGCCACCAGGCCGGCTGCTCGCGCGGTACGACGGTTCATGGGGTCCTCTCCCGACGTGTCATGCCTTCTCCACGCTCAACGACACCGTGCCACCGAGGTCACTGGCGGTCCAGGCCGCCGAGCCGCCGGCCGAGCGCGGACGCCGTCCGGCGGACGGCCACGGCGAGCTCGGCCAGGTCGCCGTCGGCAAAGGTCAAGGCGATCCCGGCGACGGGGTGCGCGTTGTGGTCGAGGGCCGCGGAGGCGACGCTCGACAGGCCCGGCGTGACCTCACCCGCCTCGATCGCGTAGCCGCGCTGCCGGGTGTCGCTGAGCAAGGTACGGAGCTGGCTGAGGCTGCGCGGACCGGTGCCGTGCCGGTCGACGAACGCGCCCGCGTCGGGGTAGAGCGCTCGCACCTGGGGCGACGGCAGGGCCGCCAGGATCGCCCGCCCGCTCGCCGTCAGGTGGGCCGGGAGGCGGACGCCGACGTCGGTCACCAGTGGGGGACGGCCGGGGGCCCGCTCCTCGACGACGTACAGCACGTCGCGTCCGTGCAGCACGGCCAGGTGCGCGCTCCGACCGGTCGTGTCGGCGAGGTCGGCGAGCAGACGGCGGGCGATCCGCTGCAGCGGCTCCTGGCGGGTGTACCCGCTGCCCACCTCGAAAGCCGCCACGCCCAGACCCCACCGGTGCTCCTCGGCCAGGTGCGACACGAAGCCTTCCTCGGCCATCGCGGTGAGCAGGTGGTACGCCGTGCTCCGCGGCAGCCCGCACGCCCGCATGATCCGGTCGATCGACGTCGGCTCCGGCTGGCTGGCCAGGAAGCGCAGCACGCGCAGCGTCTTCGTGGCGGCTGGTACCTGTCCCATGGCGCCTCCCCCCGGTGGTTGAGGAGGGACGAAGTCCCGTCGCGAAACCAGCTGTCGTGGACTGGTCTCGTGACAGGCGCGAGCGCCTTCCTCGACCAGCGAGGGCCCAGTCTCGCATCCGAGACGGCTCCCGGCGTCCCCCTCTGCCGCTCAGTCCCCTCGCAGGAGTTGCATGGGGCCATGACGGTGCAGGTGGACGTGGGGCCGATGTCGATCGCCGACGTGGTCGAGGTGGCCCGTGGCGGGGCGCCGGTGGCGCTGACCGCGGAGGCGGTGGCGGCCATCGAGCAGGCCCGCGGGGTGGTGGAGAGGCTGGCGGCGGCGAGCGACCCGGCCTACGGCATCTCGACCGGTTTCGGGGCGCTGGCGACCCGGCACATCCCGGCCGAGATGCGCGAACAGCTCCAGCGGTCCCTGGTCCGCTCGCACGCCGCCGGGTCCGGGCCCGAGGTCGAGCGCGAGGTCGTCCGCGCCCTGATGCTGCTGCGCCTCTCGACCCTGGCGACCGGACACACCGGCATCCGCCGCGAGACGGCGGAGCTGATGGCGGCGTTGCTGTCGGCGGGGATCACGCCGGTGGTGAGGGAGTACGGCTCGCTCGGCTGCTCCGGCGACCTCGCGCCGCTCTCGCACTGCGCGCTGGCGTTGATGGGCGAGGGTGAGGTCCGCGACGCCGACGGCGTCCTGATGCCGGCGGCCGACGCGCTGGCCGCCGCCGGCCTCACCCCGGTCGAGCTCAAGGCCAAGGAGGGCCTGGCCCTCATCAACGGCACCGACGGCATGCTCGGGATGCTGGTCCTGGCGATCACCGACCTGCGGATGCTGCTGCGGACGGCGGACATCGCAGCAGCGATGAGCGTCGAGGCACAGATGGGCACCGACCGGGTCTTCGCTGCCGAGCTGCAGGAGCTCAGACCCCAGGTGGGACAAGGGCTCTCGGCCGCCAACCTGCGCGCCGTGCTCGCCGGGTCGGGTGTGATGGCCAGCCACCGGGAGGACATGTTCCACCGGGTGCAGGACGCCTACTCGCTGCGCTGCTCCCCGCAGGTGCACGGCGCCGCCCGCGACACCATCGAGCACGCCGCCACCGTCGCCGGCCGTGAGCTCGCGTCGGCGGTCGACAACCCGGTGGTCGTCGGCGACGAGGTCCGGAGCAACGGCAACTTCCACGGCGCCCCGGTGGCCTACGTGCTCGACTTCCTCGCGATCGTGGCCGCCGACACGGCCTCGATCAGCGAACGTCGCACCGACCGTTTCCTCGACCGTGCCCGCAGCCACGACCTGCCGCCGTTCCTGGCCAGCGACCCCGGCGTCGACAGCGGCCACATGATCGCGCAGTACACGCAGGCCGCGATCGTCTCGGAGATGAAGCGTCTCGCCGTGCCGGCGTCCGTCGACTCGATCCCGTCGTCGGCCATGCAGGAGGACCACGTGTCGATGGGCTGGAACGCCGCGCGCAAGCTGCGCCGCTCGGTCGACGGGCTGTCCCGCGTGGTCGCGATCGAGCTGCTGACCGCGGCTCGCGCGCTCGACTTCCGCCGTCCGCTCGAGCCGGCTGCCGGCACCGGCGCGGTGGTCGACCTGCTGCGTGCGAACGGCGTCCAGGGGCCAGGCCCCGACCGCTACCTGTCCCCGGAGATCGAGGCCACGGTCTCCCTCGTCCAGTCCGGCGCGGTGCTCGCCGCCGTCGAAGCCACGATCGGAGAACTGCAGTGAACGAGAGGCTCCCCATCCACGCCGCCCACGGCACCGAGCTGACCGCCAAGTCCTGGCAGACCGAGGCGCCGCTGCGGATGCTGATGAACAACCTCGACCCCGAGGTGGCCGAGCGCCCGGAGGACCTCGTCGTGTACGGCGGGACGGGAAAGGCCGCCCGTAGCTGGCCGGCGTACGACGCCATCGTCCGCTCGCTGCGCGAGCTCGAGGACGACGAGACCCTGCTCGTGCAGTCGGGCAAGCCGGTCGGCGTGATGCGCACGCATGAGTGGGCGCCGCGCGTGCTGATCGCGAACTCCAACCTGGTCGGCGACTGGGCCAACTGGGAGGAGTTCAGGAGGCTCGAGGACCTCGGCCTGACCATGTACGGGCAGATGACCGCCGGTTCGTGGATCTACATCGGCACGCAGGGCATCCTGCAGGGCACGTTCGAGACGTTCGCGGCGGTGGCCGACAAGCGGTTCGGTGGCACGCTGGCCGGCACGATCACCCTGACGGCGGGTCTCGGTGGCATGGGCGGCGCGCAGCCGCTGGCCGTCACCATGAACGACGGGGTGGCGATCTGCGTCGACGTCGACCAGACGCGGATCACCCGCCGCATCGAGCACCGCTACCTCGACGAACAGGCCGACTCCCTGGAGGACGCGGTCGCGCGGGCGATTGCTGCGCGCGACGAGCGGCGACCGCTCTCGATCGGGGTGCTCGGCAACGCGGCCGAGCTGTTCCCGAGGCTGCTGGAGATGAAGGCACCGATCGACGTCGTCACCGACCAGACCTCGGCGCACGACCCGCTGTCGTACCTGCCCGTGGGCGTCGCGTTCGACGACTGGCGCGATGCGGCCGACCGTGACCCGGCCGGCTTCACCAAGGACGCCCAGGCGTCGATGGCCGCGCACGTGCGAGCGATGGTCGAGTTCCAGGACGCCGGCGCCGAGGTGTTCGACTACGGGAACTCCATCCGCGACGAGGCCCGCAAGGGCGGCTACGACCGGGCGTTCGAGTTCCCCGGGTTCGTGCCGGCGTACATCCGGCCGCTCTTCTGCGAGGGCCGGGGCCCGTTCCGGTGGGCCGCGCTGTCCGGGGACCCGGCCGACATCGCCGCCACCGACCGGGCGATCCTCGAGCTGTTTCCCGACAACGAGCGGCTGCGGAAGTGGATCACGATGGCCGGTGAGCGGGTGCACTACCAGGGGCTGCCGGCGCGGATCTGCTGGCTGGGGTACGGCGAACGCCACCTGGCCGGCCTCAGGTTCAACGAGATGGTCGCCTCCGGCGAGCTCAAGGCGCCGATCGTGATCGGCCGCGACCACCTCGACTGCGGCTCGGTCGCCTCGCCCTACCGCGAGACCGAGTCGATGCTCGACGGCTCCGACGCCATCGCCGACTGGGCGATCCTCAACGCACTCGTCAACACCGCGTCAGGGGCGACGTGGGTGTCGTTCCACCACGGCGGCGGCGTCGGCATGGGCCGCTCGCTGCACGCCGGCCAGGTGTGCGTCGCAGACGGCACCGACCTGGCGGCTCAGAAGATCGAGCGGGTGCTGACCAACGACCCCGGCATGGGCGTGATCCGGCACGTCGACGCCGGCTACGACCGGGCGGTCGAGGTGGCCGTCGAGCGCGACGTACGGGTGCCGATGTCGGAGGCCTGACTCCTGCCCGACCGTCAGGCCGGGTCGGTGCGGCGCGGCGTGGTCTCCTGGTCGTGCGCGGGGTCGACCGTCGCCGTGTCGTCGGTGGTGCGGCCCCACTGGCTCGCCTCGGGGTCGACGGTGGTGTTCTCGTCGGTGAGCGTGCCGTCGTACGTCGAGTCGGTCGCGGTGGTCGCACCGGTCGAACCGTTGGTGGTAGCGGTCGTGGGGGTCGTCGGGCGGTACTCCTCCGAGCGGGTGTTCACGTCCGGGTCGACCCGGTCGGCGGCGCGGACCTGGTCCTCGACCCGGGCCTCCTCGACCTGCACACCCTGCTGGGCCTGGAGGGCGGCCTCCTCCGCACGCGCGGCCTCGGCGCGGGCGACCTCCGCCCGAGCGGCCTGCTCGTCGGCCTCGCGGCGTGATGCCTCGACGCTCGCGGTGCGCTCGGCTGCCTCGGCCCGGAGGCGCTCGGCCTCCTCACGCTTGGCGGCGGTGCGCTTGTTGCCCATGAGTGCCACGGCGACGCCGATGACGATCACGGCGATGACGACGATGAGGATGATCCAACCAACAGTGCTCATCGTCCCACGGAACCAGAGTTCGGGCGACGAGTGACCACCCGCGAGGGTGGGATCAGGACAACTCTCAGGGCAGGTCGTCGAAGGCGGGGATCCGCCAGCGGCGCAGGTTCTGGAACAGCTCGGCCTGCTCGATCGCGTCGTCGAGGGCGTGGTGCGTGTGGGGTCGCTGGGGAACCACTTCCTCGGGCAGGTGCCGCTTGCCGAGCTCGTCCATGACGCGGTGCGTGCCGACGTACACCATCGTCTTCATGTCCAAGGCGGAGGCGAACGAGAACGGCGACCCGATCTCGGAGAACGAGTGGAAGTACCACGTCAGGAACATCCAGTCGTAGCCCATCGGCCAGCCGACGAAGACCGGTCGTCGGCCGTCGGCCAGGTCGAGCACCCAACGGGCCGCGTCGGTCATCGCCTCCGCGGGGTCGGCGCCCTCGGTCTCGAGTCGCTCTCGGTCGATGCCACTGCCCGCGATCGCGTCGAGCGCGCCCTGCTCGAAGCGGTCGGAGATCGGCTTGAGCTCGCGGTAGAAGCGGGCCGACTCCGGCTGGATCGGCCGGAAGGCGCCCGAGGCGTCCTGCTCTCCGGCGATGCACATGCCGAGCGAGAGCATCGAGTACGGCCCCGGGATCGGACCGTCGGCCTCGATGTCGGCGGAGATGTAGGCGTCGGCGCGCACCGTTGGCGGGGTCTCGAGCTCGTCGGGGGCCTCGTCCTCGGACGTCGTGGTCACGGCTGGTGGCCCGGCGCTTCCTTCAGGATGAGGTCGTAGACGGACTTGAGGCCGGGAGACTCGGCGATCTTCTGCTGGAAGTAGCCGCTCACCTGGACGTTGGAGGCCACCGCGATCCGGTCGGCCGCGGCGATCAGCTCGTCCTCCTCCATCTCGGGGAGCCGCCGGACCAGGGCCAGGATCTCCTCGCGGTCCTCGCCGGTGTAGCAGTCGGAGATGGTGCCCTCGAGGGCCGCGAGCTGGGCGACGATCGTCTCGCGGTCGAGCCGGTCGGCGCGGATGGCCTCGCTGAGCGCGTGCATGGTGCCGCCGACCTGGTAGAGCCGCGCCGGCGGGTCGTCGAAGAGCTGGCGCAGGTACGACGCGTCGGCGTCACGACGCAGGATCCGGGTGATGTTGTAGAGCCGCTTGGCGACCTTGCCGTAGTTCTCGTGGCCCTCCGCGGAGTACCTGGCGATCTCGCCCGCGATCTGCTCGAGGTAGTTCTCCAGGCCGTCCGGGGAGACGTGCTGGACGAGACGCTGCACGTCGATCTGGCTCTCGGGGTCGAGGTAGACCTCCTGGTAGAAGCTGTCGAGCACGCCGTCCAGCGCCACGATCGACCCGTCCGGCGCCTCCCACGTCGCGTCGATCACCTTGGAGACCGGCACGACCCGGTCGCGGTCGCGGTCGGCGAAAACCCAGTCCAGCTTGACGAAACCGGGGTCCATGGCGACCTCGTGCATCCGCAGCCGGTGACTCTCACCGGTCGCGTCGACGACCCGTACGACCCGGACGTCGATCTCCTCGAGGCCCCAGGTGATGGGGGATCCCTGGGACACCGGCTCCTGCTCGCGGCTGTAGGCCGCGGGGTACAGACCGAGCTTCATCTCGACGAACTGGAGGTGCGGGTTGGTGAACGTCCGCGCCACCGACTCGATCATGGTCGCGGCCAGGTCCTCGACGGCGTCCTCGCGGGTAGGGGCCCGGATGTGCACGCGCTCGAAGAAGTCGCAGTCGCCCGGGAACAGCTGGAACTTCGACTGCGCCGCACTGCCTGCGAGCGCCATCGCGCTCCGTACCGACTCGCGGGCCTGGGTACGGATCATGTCCGCGATGCCCCGGACCGCCTCGACCCCCGACGCGTCGAAGTCGCCGACGACGTCGTCGAGGCCGAACACACCACCGCGCTGGACGAACCGTTCCTTCTCGTGCATGCCCCCATCCTGGGGGGCGGGTGGTCCCGCGGCCATGAAATCGGGTGATCGAGGGGGACGGGTCCTCCCTACGATGACCAGCCATGGACATCTCGACGTTCTACGCGTTGTTCTCGGCGACGTGCTTCACCCTGCTCGGCCTGTGGTGGAACGTGCTCCAGCTGAACACCGGCTGGGTCGGCGTCGACGACGAGCGCCGGGCCGTGGGTGGGGTGTACCTGACCTTCCTGCTGCCCGCGCTGATGGGGCTGTTCGCGCAGGTGGGCGGCACCGAGACCCCCGCCATCTGGCGCGTCAGCTTCGTCGGCGTCGCGATCGTCGGGTGCATCTCGACCTTGCGGATCCTGCGCGTGCTGCGCACGACCAGCGACCCGCAGCCACGAGCGAAGTACTTCGCGACCCTGGCGATCTACCTCTCGGTGGCGGTCATCGGCGCCTACCCGGAGATCGCGAAGGGGATCGGCATCCTGCCGATCCAGGCCGAGGCGATCCTGCTGATCCTGCTCGTGCTCGTGGGTCACGGCCTGGTGTGGGACTTCATGGTGCGCCGGCCTCCGGGAGGTACGCACGTGCGAGGCTCCGACGAGTGACCCCCGAACGGCTCGCGGTGCTCGCCCGGGTCGCCGACGCCCTGCCCGACCTCGACCGGCCTCTCCTGGTGGCCATCGACGGCGGTGACGGAGCCGGGAAGACGAGGTTCGCCGACGACCTGGCCCGACACGCGGAGGAGACCGGCCGGGTGACGGTGCGCGCCACCGTCGACGACTTCCACCACCCGCGGACCTTCCGCCACGAGCTCGGCCGTACGGGTGGGACGGTCTGGGCCAGGTCGTTCGACTACCGCGCCCTGCGCCGCGAGCTGCTGGACCCGTGGTGCCGCGGTCCCGGGTCGCCGTACCGCTCTCGTCATCACGACCTCGCCACCGACGCCCTCCTCGACGAGCCTCGGCTGGCCGTGCCCGACCACGGAGTCCTCGTCGTGGACGCGGTCTTCGCCCAGCGCGAGGAGCTGCGCGACTGCTGGGACCTGGTCGTGTGGCTGGAGGTGGGCGACGAGGAGCGCGTACGCCGGATGGCGGCGCGTGACGGAGTCGCGGCGGATCCCGACCACGACGACCAGCGCAGGTACCTCGATGCCCAACGCCTCTACCGCGACGCCGCTGACCCCGTCCGATCCGCCGACCTGGTCGTCGACAACACCGACCCGGATCGCCCGGCCCTCGTCGGCCGCGCCGTCGTCCCGCCCGGCTGGCACCGCACCCCCCACGGCCTGCGTCGCGTCGTCACCACCGACCGCGAGACCGCCGAGCGGATCAACCGTCTTCTCTCCGGTGGTTGAGGAGGGCGCGCCAGCGCCCGTCACGAAACCCGGTGAGCGACACGATCGAGAATCCCCTTGTGGACAAGGGGTTCTGAGGCGTTCGAGTGTCGGTGGTCGATGCTTGACTTGGTCCCATGAGCACCACGGTCCGGGAGGAGTACGAGGTCGGCGACCTCGACCCCAGCACCGTGCTCGAGCTCGCCCGCGACAACGAACGAGAGCTCCGCGAACGCGAGTTCCGCAAGCTCCAGCTCGCCGCGCACTGGGCCGACCTCCACCCCGCCACCACCGACACCGGGGTCGAGACACCCGGCGGACCCGCGCTGCTGGCCGACGAGTCACTCGGCGGGGACGGCACCCCGGCGGTGGCGGCGTTCACCCCCGAACCGTTCGCGTTGGCGTTGGGCCTGTCACCCGGCGCTGGGGCGCAGCTGATCGCCGACGCCCTCGACGTCCGCCACCGGCTCCCGCTGCTGTGGAAACGCGTGTCGCGGTTGGAGGTGCCGGCCTGGCAGGCCCGCCGCGTCGCCCGCCAGACCCACCGCCTGCCCAAGGCCGCCGCGATGTGGGTCGACCAACAGCTCACCGACCGCACCACCTGCGGCCCCGTGATCGTCGACCGGCTCGTGGTGCAGGCCATCGCGGCCTACGACCCCGAGGAACACGAAGACCTGGAAGACCAGTCGAAGGCCGGCTGGGACGTGACCCTCACCCACCCCGAGGCCACCGACTTCCTGGGCACCTCCCACCTCGAGGCCACCGGCGACACCCTGGTCCTCAAAGCCTTCTACGACCAGATCTGCGGCATCGCCCACCAGCTGTTCCTCGACGGCGACACCTCGCCGTTGGGCGTGCGCAAGGTCAAGGCCCTCGGCATCCTCACCGGCCAACCCACCACGACGGGCAACGCGAAGGTCAAGGTCTACGCCCGCGTCGAGGCCCACGACCTCGAACCCGACACCCTCGCCGTCGGCGAGATCGAGAAGCTCGGCACCGCCACCCTCACCAAGATCCGCGACTGGGTCGGCCACCACCACGTCGTCATCCAACCCGTCCTCAACATGGCCCGACGCGACGCCATCGACTCCCACGACCCACCCCATGGATGCGCGACCTCGTCACCTCAGAGACAGCCACTGCATCTTCCCCAGATGCACAGTCGACGCCAGATCCTGCGACCTCGACCACACCATCCCCTACGACCCTGATGGCCCGCCCGGCCAAACCAGGGCCGAGAACCTTGCCTGCCTCTGCCGGCGACACCACCGAACCAAGACCAGCGGACATTGGCGCTACCTCCGCACGCCCGATGGGGACTACACCTGGTACGGGCCCTACGGCACCACCTATCTCGTCACCAACCGAGGCACCCGCCGACTCCCCTGACCGCCCGGACCTGGGCTCGACGGGCGGTCTTGGCGGCGTGAGCGCGCCTTCACGACCGTATCCACGGCGCGAGCGGGTCCTTGCTCATCGTGAATCCGATCGATCCGGCCATGGCGGCTGCTTCTCGAAGGTTGCGTGCCCGTTCGGACGGTTCGTGGGCATCGCTCCCGAAGGTGACGGTTGCGTGCACCGTCAGTCCAGTTGGGGGCGCCATCCTTCGGGCGGACCATCGGGGTACCGCGCCATGCCCTCGCGCAGTCTCCTCGCGAACGCATCGAACGCCTCGCGCGGCCAGCCCTCTGGGGGAGCTGAGGAACCGAACCTGGTGACCTGGGCGCCGTCGAGCGGCACCGGATCCTCCGTCGCCGGCCTTTCGAACTGCGAGTCGACCTGGGTCAGCCACGCCTCGGCTGCGTCGACCTCCCCTTTCATCCACAGCGCGGCGGTCAGGTAGGGGGTACGTCTCCAGGGTCCGTTCCCGTCCTGGAGTTCGTACACGATCGCTTCGAGACTCGTCCGCTTGTGCATCCAGGGGATTCCCACATCACGGGCAGCGTCGGCAATCTCGCTGAACACCCGCTGGTTCCCGTCCGGGGCCTGTGCGGCGATCACCCAGCGGTCCCACGCTCGGACCTCTGGCTGATCGAGCAAACGGACGAGCTGGCACCGGATGGTGTCCTGTGGGTAGGGGCTCTTGGCCTCAGATCCGCTCAGTGTCCGAGCCAAGGCGTTCACCTGCTCGTGCACCACTCCCACGTACGGTCGCAGTCGCCACTGGTGTGGCAACCCACGGTCTGCTGCCAGCGCCAGCAGGCCCAGGACACCGTGGGCGAGAGGGCGGGTGTAGAAGTCACCCGCGCGTTTGCGCCAACCATCCCCAGCAAGAAGGGTCTTCGCATCCGGGACCGGGTTTGACACCCCGGCAGCGTACGAGGATTGACAGAGCGCAGTGAGACGAAACCCGGCGTCTCCGAGGGATCGCGGCGCCTGATGGTGGAACAGGCGGCGGGCTCAGCCGTCGAGCAACCGCCGCACCCGACTGGTGAGCTTCCCGCCGAGAGACTGCTGCTCCTGTCGCTGGCGGGCCAGGCGTCGTCTCAGGCGTCGGTTGTCGGCGCGCAGGCGGTCGACCTCGGCGGACAGCTCGGCGGTGAGCTCGGCAGGGAGGTCCAGGAGCGATCGGTTGCCTTCGGCCTCGAGGCGGCGAAGGCACTCCAGCATGAGCTCCCCGCCGGCCTGCGGGGTGTCGGCGACGTAGTGGTAACTCTGCCCGGGGCGGACCACCGCGACCCGGTCGAGGATCAGCTGGTGGAAGAAGAACCGCTCCTCGGGGGTGCGGCAGACCGGCATGGTCGCCTCCAGCAGGCCCGTGTAGAGCGTCGTCCACGAGCCGCGCTTGCGGTCGTCGGGCCAGTCGAACCACTGCTTGTGGTAGTTCTCGCTGTGGTCGAGCCGGTGGTACAGCGGCTGGGGCACGCGCACGAAGGCCCCCCATCGCAGCAGCTTGGCCAGCCACACGAACACCTCGGACAACCCGCGGAACTCGTCCCCGCGGATCGGGCCGGCCTGCTCGACCGCGCCGCGGCGCATCAGACCGCGCACCGCGACCGGCTGCTTCTGCTCGATGTGCTGACGCATCCTGGAGAGCACGTCACCCTCGAGCGAGGGCGCGCTCTCGAGGTCGTCCCGCCCCCCGCGCCACTGACAGTCGGCGTAGACGATTGCGGCATCGGGTCGGGCCGCGGCCTGGTCGAGCAGCACCTGGAAGAACTCCGGCTCGGTGGTGTCGTCGTGCTGGCGGTAGCAGAAGAAGTCGCCGAGGGGGCGGTGGAGCAGCCAGTTGAGGTTGCCGTACCAGTCGAGGCGTTCGGGCTGCAGCACCAGGGAGAAGCGCTCGTCGTCGAGGAACGGCTCGCAGGCGCGGGCACTCTCCTCGTCGCCGGCGTCGACGGAGATGACCACGTCGAAGTCGGTGAAGGTCTGCTCCTGCAACGACTGCAGGCAGGCACCGACCTGGTCGGCACCGCGGTAGACCGGCACCCCGACCGTGACGGTCCTCGGCACGGCTCAGCCCTTCCCGGACGTCGCGACGACGCGTTCGGCGCACCGCGTGGCGAACCAGGGCGCCATCGTCAGCTTCCCAGGGTCGACCGAGTGGTAGCCGCCTTCGCTCGTCACCCCGATCGCGAACCGTCGGTGCAGCTCGCTCACTGGGTCGTCGATGTCGGTCTCGCCCCACGCGACGATGACGCCGCCCTTCACCACGGCCGGCGCGAGCTCGTCCTCGCCGAGCTCACCGAGGACGGGCACCAGCCGGGAGAGACCGTCGACGGTGCCTCGCACGATCTCCGAGCGTCGCGGCTCGACCGGCAGGGTCTCCCAGGTTCGCGGTGGACTGACCGCGGTGGAGTAGCCGAGAACGCAGGCGGGGTACCAGGTCAGGTACGTCGTCTGGTCCGGGTAGCTGACCACCTCACCGAACGGCCCGGAGATCACCGTCACGCTCGGCGGCGCCGGGAGCCGGTCGGGCCACCGCAGGCTGACGCCGTACTTGAGCCGGTGCAGCCAGGGTCTGCCGGGGCGCAGCCCGAGGGTCTCGTCGACCGCGATCCGCCCGCCCCACAAGGCGTTGACCACCTGGTCGAAGGTCGCCTCCCACTCGTCCCCATCGGTGGTGCCCACGACCTCGTAGCGCTCGTCGACGTCGCGCTTGACCGACTCCACCCGGTGCCGGGTGCGTAGCTCGATCAGCGGCTCGTCGGCGATCCGACGACGCAGCATCGCGGCGAGCGCGACCGGGTCGATGGCCACCTCTGGGCTGTCGAACACGGCGACGGCGTGCTCGGGGTCGAGCTGCTCGGTGACCTCGGCGGTGCTCCAGCGGCGCACGGGCGCCAGCACGTCTCCGCCGAGGTAGGCAGCCCCGGGGGCACTCGCCGCGTCGGCCACGAGGTCGTGGACCGCGGCCAGGTAGCCGGCGACCGCGTCGGGGCCGTGCTGGCTGTCGCGGTGGACGGCGTACGCAGCAGGCCGCGAGGTGGCGAGCACGACGTCCTGGCCCAGGTGCCGCCGGAGGAACGGTGCGAAGGACAGCGCTCCGGCCACCATCGTGCGGGCCGTGCGCAGGGACGGGTCGGCGGCGTACATGTAGCCGAGGTGCACCTTGCCCTCGTTGGCGACGGCGGTCCGGGTGAGCAGGTCCGCGTTCTCGTCGACCAG
This sequence comes from uncultured Actinomycetota bacterium, assembly GCA_963708915.1. Taxonomy (GTDB): domain Bacteria; phylum Actinomycetota; class Actinomycetes; order Propionibacteriales; family Nocardioidaceae; genus Nocardioides. The sequence continues at coordinate 1,305,500 of CAVPUJ010000001.1, read as the reverse complement.
CGTGACGCGGACTCCCCGCGAGGCGAGCTCCAGGGCGACACAGCAGCCCTGCAGGCCACCGCCCAGGACACCGACCTGCACTGCTCGCTCCCTCCATCGCGGTGAGGCGAGCATAGGTGGCCGCAACTAGCGCCCGTCGCGAAACCCGGTGAGCGACAAGCCGCCCGGGTGGGTCACGAACTGATCACGATCGAGAATCCCCTTGTGGACAAGAGGTTCTGAGGCGTTCGAGTGTCGGTGGTCGATGCTTGACTTGGTCCCATGAGCACCACAGCCCGGGAGGAGTACGAGGTCGGCGACCTCGACCCCAGCACTGTGCTCGAGCTCGCCCGCGACAACGAACGAGAGCTCCGCGAACGCGAGTTCCGCAAGCTCCAGCTCGCCGCGCACTGGGCCGACCTCCACCCCGCCACCACCGACACCGGTGTCGAGACGTTCGGAGGGGCGGCGCTCATGGCCGACGAGTCATTGGGCGGGGACGGCACCCCGGCGGTGGCGGCGTTCACCCCCGAACCGTTCGCGTTGGCGTTGGGCCTGTCACCCGGCGCTGGGGCGCAGCTGATCGCCGACGCCCTCGACGTCCGCCACCGGCTCCCGCTGCTGTGGAAACGCGTGTCGCGGTTGGAGGTGCCGGCCTGGCAGGCCCGCCGCGTCGCCCGCCAGACCCACCGCCTGCCCAAGGCCGCCGCGATGTGGGTCGACGAACAGCTCACCGACCGGACCTCCTGCGGCCCCGTGATCGTCGACCGGCTCGTGGCGCAGGCCATCGCGGCCTACGACCCCGAGGAACACGAAGACCTGGAAGACCAGTCGAAGGCCGGCTGGGACGTGACCCTCACCCACCCCGAGGCCACCGACTTCCTCGGCACCTCCCACCTCGAGGCCACCGGCGACACCCTGCTCCTCAAAGCCTTCTACGACCAGATCTGCGGCATCGCCCACCAGCTGTTCCTCGACGGCGACACCTCGCCGTTGGGCGTGCGCAAGGTCAAGGCCCTCGGCATCCTCACCGGCCAACCCACCACGACGGGCAACGCGACGGTCAAGGTCTACGCCCGCGTCGAGGCCCGCGACCTCGAACCCGACACCCTCGCCGTCGGCGAGATCGAGAAGCTCGGCGCCGCCACCCTCACCAAGATCCGCGACTGGGTCGGCCACCACCACGTCGTCGTCCAACCCGTCCTCAACATGGCCCGACGCGACGCCGTCGACTCCCACGACCCACCCCATGGATGCGCGACCTCGTCCACCTCGCGCAGACAGCCACTGCATCTTCCCCAGATGCACAGTCGACGCCAGATCCTGCGACCTCGACCACACCATCCCCTACGACCCTGATGGCCCGCCCGGCCAAACCAGGGCCGAGAACCTTGCCTGCCTCTGCCGGCGACACCACCGCGCCAAGACCACCGGACATTGGCGCTACCTCCGCACGCCCGACGGCGACTACGAGTGGCACGGCCCCCGCGACACCTTGTACCTCGTCACCAACCGAGGCACCCGCAAACTGCTCTGACCGCCGGGACCTGGGCGGGGATCACGTCTCCGACACATGCGAACGAGCACGCTCGCCGGCCATGAACGTGCGTGTCCCTGCCCAGATGCCGGGTGCGCCGGTGGTTGGCTCGCCCTGGTTGAGAGTCCACACCGCGCCTTCGCGTGCTGGTAGCCGAAGCGCACGGAGGAGGCCCCCGGCTTCACCGGAATCATCGCGGTCACGTCCATCGATCGGGCGTCGATCTCAGCGACGCGACAATCGTGACAGTGCTTGCTGTCCGCCGCGATCCACACCGAACGACTGCCAGCCCCGATGGTGCCCTCGCTGTCCAGGACGGTGCCTTCGGGTAGCGAGGCGTGCGGTCTGGTGCGTGCCCCGTCAGGCTCGTCCTCACGCTCGGCCGGTGATCACGTTGTAGCCGGCCTCGGAGGGCGTGACCATGAGTCCGTCGAACCCGGCCGCTGTCATGGCTTCGGTCACCCAGCCGGGACCGTCGCCGTTGGAGCGCCCGCTGCCACCGGCCGCGAGGTTCTCCTGGAGGCAGTAGAGGAGGCCACAGGCGTAGATGACAACGGCGAAGGGGTTGGCCGAGTCGGCGTCGAGGTCACCGCTCAGATCTGATTCAACGATCATCAGCACTCCGCCGGGCGCCAGCACCTTTCTCACCTGTGCCAACACTGGAGCCGGGTCTCCCAGGTGGTGGAAGGAATCCAGGCAGATGACGAGACCGAACGGTCCGTCGTCTGGGAGGTCGCGCGCATCTGCCACGCGCAGGTGGACGTTGGAGGGCAGGTCGTCACGCGACATCGCCACGATGTCGTAGCCGACCACCCGGCTCTGGGGGAACGCTTTGGCCAACAACACTGCGGCATCGCCGTTGCCCGAGGCCAGGTCCGCGATCGCGGCGCCGGCCTCCAACTGTTCAGTCAGTCCCGGAACTGCGGCGATCCATTCGCCCACCAGGGCAGCGACGTACGTCGGCCCGTTGACCTTGCCGGCAAGGGCAGACAAGGCATCGAAAGTGCCAAACGGGACCCCGGATCCTGCCTGCATGGCAGCCACCACCTCGTCGTAAAGCGATGGGGCGGCGACAGTGAAGTCCACAACTGAGCGCGCGTCTACCGGAAAGGCTGGGCTGAACATCATCGCCGTGCTTTGGTCGACCCTGAACACGCCACCCGCGTGGGAAACGTGGCCAGAGGCGGCCAGACCGCGGAGCCACTCAAGCGCGTTGCGCGTGTCCACCCCGGCACGCGCGGCAATCTCCTCGGCGGTGCCCGGTCCGGACAGCAATGCGTCCAGAAGACCGGTACGTCGGCCCAGGCCGAGCAGGACCATCGAGTACCAACCAAACAGGTCGCGCAGGAACGCGGGCACGGCGTGCGTTTCCTCGGTCATGCTGGCAAATATGGCGACGCTGCGCTCCCGCGGCAAGAGAGGCCGGACGTCGTCCCCTACACGATCGTCACCGCCGAACCATCAGCAGCGCGATGTCTTCGGGGGCTCACGATCGAGCGCGTCGATGACGGAGTGCAGGTCCGTCGACGCCGCGTGCCCCGGGTCCTGCTAGGCGTGCACCGCTGACGTCCCTGGCTTCAACGTGAACGCCAGCCCGTAGATCACGCCTACGACGATCAGCAGGTTCCCGTACCCGGTCAGCAGCGCGGCGTACTCGAGGCAGCCTCCGACGATCGCTCCCATGATGTTGATCGCGAACGCGGCCTGCGAGTCGGCAGCCTCCTTGAACCTCTTGGCGAAGGCGATGTTGGCCAGGTAGATCGGCAGGAACGCCAAGACCACCGCGACCACCAGTCGGAGCGCGAACGGCAGTGGCAACAGCCAGTCGGGCCGGACGACGTAGGCCACCGCCAACGACAGCGCGATGCCGGCGAAGACCACCGGCAGCGGTGGCGTACGTATCCGTCTCTCGGTCTCGACCGCTGCCAGCACGATCACGAGCACGCCCGCGAACACCAGGGCGTTCACCAGCCAGGTGGTGCCGAACAGCATGGCGAAGGTGGCGACGTTCTTGGTCTCCAGGAGCAGGAACGCGGCGCCCATGAAGAACAGGTCGGCGTACGGCCGCATGGACCGGAACGTCCCCCCGAGCACCCGCAGCACGATCACGGAGACCAGCAGGATCCCCCCGATCGCCCAGAGGTAGAGGCTCGGGAAGCCGTCGCCCTTGAAGTACAGGAACGGGCGGTCGTCGGTGGCCGGAGCGATCACCTGGCCCGAAGGCTGGTACGCCGTCTCGCACTGCTGGTTGGCCGGGTCGAGGGCGACCGTGACGACGGCCTGGGCGCCGGCGAAGGTGTCCACGCACGGGGTGTGGTCGAAGACCTGGGACGCGGTGCCGGCCAGCCGGTCGATCAGCCACACCTCGCGGTAGTAGTTGTACATCGCGAACGCGCCGTCGGGCTTGAGGTGGTCGCGGGCCTCCTCGATCGCCCGGTCGGTGAACAGGAACGACTCGAGGCGGATCTGCGAGGCGCCGCTGACGAGCGTCAGCGAGTCGGGCAGCGCGAAGAGGATCAGGTCGTACTTCTTGTCGGTGCCGGTCAGGAACGCCCGACCGTCGTTGACGTGCCGGGTCACCCGCGGGTTCTGGTAGGCCCGGTCGGGGTTGCGCTCGACGCCGATCTGCATGATCCGGGGGTCGATGTCGACGGCGTCGATGTGGGTCGCGCCCTTGGACAGCGCGATGGCGACGTCGGAGCCCGAGCCCGCGCCCACGATGAGCACGTCGTCGAGGGAGTTGTCCTTGATCCGCAGGTAGGGCGTGGCGTACTGCTGCTCGCCCTGCTCGAGCTTCCACTGCGCCGGTGCCATCAGCTGGTGCGGGATGCCGTTGACCGAGATGTCGACGAAGTCGGGGTTGCCGGGGACGACGTCCTTGGTCGTGATCTTGTAGTACGGCGACCAGCTGGTGCCCGGCGCCATCGTCTCCACGAGCAGCACGCCCACGATCAGGGTGCCGGCCGCGATCGCCAGCACCCGCTTGAGGTTCGGCACGAGCACGACGAAGGCCAGGGCCACGATGACGCCCCACACGACGGGGGGCGCCCACAGGAACGACAGCACCGTGAAGGCACCGATGCCGACGAGCGAGCCGATCAGGTCCCAGCGGTAGGCCGTCAGCGGCGGCAGGCCCGGGAAGCAGCGGCCGACGATCTCGGCGGGCCCCGCGAGCACGAGAGCCACCACGACGAACACCACAGGCAGCACCAGCCACGCCGGCGGACCGTTCGCCTGCAGCGAGGTGAAGTAGATGACGTCGGAGCCGGTGCGGTCGAGCGACACCGGCCACTGCCGGACGCCGAACACCAGCACGGCCAGCAGCACGGGCGCCGCCGGGATCAGGGACCAGCTGCGCCGGCTGACCAGGAAGCCGATCCCGATGCCGAGGAACGAGCCGAGGAGGACGAAGTTCGAGAAGTACGACAGGTGCACGATGTTCGAGCCCAGCCAGCGGATGAGCGCCAGCTCGAGGAACAGCATGAGCGCGCTGCCCAGGACCAGACGCCGGACGACGGCCCCGTCGGCGGCCGTCACGGTCGGGACGCTGGTCGTCTGGCCCATGTGCGCCATGGTGTCAGGAGAGGTTCAGCGGGCCGTCTCGGGGCGGGGGAGCAGCGAGATCTTCTGCCAGATCTTGTTGGACAGCTCGGTGGTCAGGGTCTCGAGCGTGGAGACGGTGCTCAGCACGACCGGGTCGGAGCTGTGCTCGGCGCACAGGGCGGCGGTCTTGGCGGTGAGGCTGAGCATCTCGGAGCAGTAGTCGAGGTAGTGGTGGAGCTGCTCGGCGTCGAGGCCGTGGCTCACGCTCTCGGAGGTGCGGGTGTAGGTCGGGCTGACCTGCTCGGGGTCCTTGGAGAGCTGATGCATGTCGATGACGTGGGCCAGCGACCGCAGCCGGTGCAGCAGGCCGAGCAGGGTCTTGCGCTCGTACCTCTCGGGGAACGCCCACAGGAACAGCACCGCGATGGCGGCGAAGACGATGTCGCTGATGGTGCTCTCGATGAGGGGCAGCCAGTCGAAGCCGTTGTCGAGGCCTTCGGTCACCGCCTCCTTCAGGGTGATCACGAGGGCGACGACCGTGGCCACCACGATCGTCACGCTGACGGCCCGTGCGAGCACGGTCGTGCGGTGCAACCGGACCTGCGAGGCCCCGGCCGACTGCTGCACGACGCCGACGAGGTTGGCGAGATCACCCGCGGCACGGGTCAGGCCGCGGTCGCCGAACCGGGCTCGAATGCGCCGCTCGAGCTGGGCAACGGTGGCCCCGACGTGCTCCGCGACGAGCTGGACCTCGTCGCCCGCAGGGCTGGTCGTCGTCACCACTCGAGCCTATGGCCCCGACACGCCCGGACCGGGAAACCGCGCGTTCGGCGCTCCGACGGCCCGTCGAGGCCGATACTCGGTGCATCCCCTCGGACCCAGGAGGAACGCGATGGGTTTCATGGACAGCATCAAGGAAGCCCTCGGGGGCGATCGTGACGACGGCGCTGACGCGCCCGCGTCAGAGTCCGTCGCGGCCACGACCGCGCCCACGACCGTGGCGCCCAAGCACGTCGACCCCGACGCGCCCGCCGAGAACACCTACGGCATCGAGGCCACCGGCGGGAAGCACGCAGCCCGCGACTGAGCTCAGCTGTTCTCCAGCCTGCCGATCGACTCGTGGACGGCCAAGGTCCGCCGGGCCGTGTCGACGTGGAGGGCTTCGACCATCCGGCCCCGGTAGGTGACCACGCCCGAACCCGCGCCGTCCTCCCAGGCCTGCACGATGCCGCGTGCGTCCTCGACGGCCTGCTCGCTCGGGGCGAACGCGGCGTTGGCACCCTCGACCTGGCCCGGGTGGATGAGGGTCTTGCCGTCGAAGCCCATCTCGCGGCCCTGGCGGCACTCGGCCAGGAAGCCGGCGGTGTCCGTCACGTCGTTGTAGACGCCGTCGACGATCGCCGTACCGGTGGCCCGGGCGGCCAGCAGCGCCAGCGACAGCCCGGTCAGCAACGGGGTGCGGCCCGGCACGTGCTCGGCGAACAGCTCCTTGGCGAGGTCGTTCGTCCCCATCACCAGCACGGTCAGCCGCTCGGACGCGGCGGCGATCTCCTCGGCGTGCAGCATCGCCCGCGGTGTCTCGACCATCGCCCACAGGGCGGTGTGGTCGGGCGCTCCGTGGCGGGCCATCGCGTCGACGAGAGCGAGGACATCGTCGGCCGACGAGACCTTCGGCACGACGATCCCGTCGGGACCGGCGGCGCACGCGGCGGCCAGGTCGTCGGCGTGCCACTCGGTGTCCGCGCCGTTGACGCGGATGGTCACCTCGCGGCGGCCGTACTCGCCGGACGCGGCAGCCGCGCACGCCGCGTCGCGGGCGGCGGGCTTGGCGTCGGGGGCGACGGCGTCCTCGAGGTCCAGGATCAGCGCGTCGCACGGGATCGTCCGTGCCTTCACCAGGGCGCGCTCGTTGGAGGACGGCATGTAGAGCACCGACCGCCGGGGCCGGAAGTCCGCGGTCACGACGGGTCGACCTCGATCGCGTCGTACCGCTCCTTGAGCGCCGGGTCGACCGCGGCCAGCTGCTCGGCGAGCTCGACGAGGACCAGGCACTGCTTGAGCGAGGCGTCGTCCTCCATCTTCCCGTCGAGCATCACCGCTCCCGTGCCGTCCCCCCCGTCACGTTGCAGGGCGGCCACCACACGGCGCGCGTGCGCGATGTCCTCGACGGACGGCGAGAAGACGCGGTGGGCGATCTCGATCTGGGAAGGGTGCAGGCTCCACGCCCCGACGCACCCCAGCAGGAAGGCGTTGCGGAACTGGTCCTCGCAGGCGACCGGGTCTCCGATGTCGCCGAACGGGCCGTAGTACGGCGAGATCCCGTGCATGGCGCACGCGTCGACCATGCGCGCGATCGTGTAGTGCCACAGGTCCTGCTGGTAGGTCGCCCGGGTGGCGGCCTCGACGCCGTCGGACGTGGTCGTCGGGTCCTGACGCACGAGGTACCCCGGGTGTCCGCCACCGACGCGTGTGGTCTTCATCCGCCGGTCGGCGGCCAGGTCGGCCGGGCCCAGCGAGAGACCCTGCATGCGGGGCGACGCGCCGCAGATCTCCTCGACGTTCGCGACGCCGCGGGCCGTCTCGAGGATCGCGTGCACCAGGATCGGCCGGTCGAGACCGGCCTTGGCCTCGAGCTGGGCGAGCAACCGGTCGACGTACGCGATGTCCTCGGCGCCCTGGACCTTCGGCACCATCACCACGTCGAGCCTGTCGCCGATGGCCGACACGAGCGTCGTCAGGTCGTCGAGCACCCACGGGCTGTCGAGGGCGTTGACCCGCGTCCACAGCTGGGTGGAGCCGAAGTCCTGGCCCTGGGCGATGGCGACCAGCCCGTCACGCGCGGCCACCTTGTTGTCGGCCTTGATCGCGTCCTCGAGGTTGCCGAGCAGCACGTCGACGGTGCCGACGAGCTGCGGCACCTTGGCCGCCATCTTGGCGTTCGAGGGGTCGAAGAAGTGGATCGCCCGGGTCGGCCTGGCCGGGATCTCGCGGAGCGGCTCGGGAGCACCGACGGCCAGCGGGCGGAAGAAGTCCTTCGGGCTACGGGCTGACGGGGGTGTCATGGCCGGAACGTACCGCCGCTGCGGACGTGGCGGGTATGACGCACTTCTCACCGCTTTTACCTCTCATCGACGACGGGTGGACGTCTTTACCCATTCCCGTCCCGGCGCCCGGTTCGACGCCGACCATGACGTTCGCCCTACTTCTTCCCTGCTTCGAGGTCTGCCGTGCACGCCATCCGACCCAGCTACGACGCGATCAACCGCGCCGTGCGCTGGACGGTGCTCGTCCTGGCCGTGGTGCTGGCCATGACCGTGGTGCTGCTCGCCGTCGTCACGGCCCCCTCACGGGCCGACCCGGGGCAGACACCGGACCAGACAGGTCCAGACCAGGAGCAGGCCGAGCTGCTGCTCCAGCAGGCGGTCACCAACGGCACCGCGACGGGCACGTACGTCGGTCCGTTCGGCAACGAGCGCTGGGTCGGGGTCTTCGGCACCCACTCTGCGGCGGGCTACGGCTATCCGTACCCGGCCGCGCCGGACTGCAACGAGGGCTCCCTGGGCGCCGGCTGCGTCGGCGACTCCCGTGGCTTCCTGCAGGGGCAGTGCACCTCGTGGGTGGCCTACCGGCTGGCGATGCGCAACGGGCTGTCGTTCTCCAACTGGTACGCCGACCGCCACTGGGGCAACGCCTCCGACTGGGGCAAGGTCGCCAAGGGCATCGGTCACAAGCCCGACAAGTACCCGGCCATCGGCGCGATCGGCTGGTACAAGCGCGGCCACGTCTCCTACGTCGAGGACGTCTACAGCGGCGGCACCATCGTGATCTCGGAGATGAACACCGACGGCCACAACGGCTTCCACTTCACCACGGTCAGCCCCGGCATGAGCGGCTACCCCGACAAGTTCATCCACCTCGACGACGTCGTCCCGGTCGACACCACTCCGCCGACCGAACCGACCGACGTACGAGCGGCCGCCCACCGCGGCCGGAGCGTCATCACCTGGCGCGCCTCGAGCGACACCTGGGGGGTCGCGGGCTACCGCGTGCTCCGCAACGGGGTGCCGATCGGGACCGTCCGCGGGACGTCGTTCCGCGACGGCAACCCGCTGGCCGGGCAGACGGCCACCTACTCGGTGGTGGCCTACGACGCGGCGGGGCACACCTCACGACCGGGCCGCGTCAAGGTGCTCCCGGGGACGGAGTCGGCCGACCGGGCATGGCTCGAGACGTCCGCCGGGCCGGCCCAGTGCGGCCGGGTCGGCACCGACCGCCGGATGCGGATCGGTTGCCGCGTTCTGGTCGACGGGAGCTGGCGAACGGTGGAGCTGTACCGCAGGACGGCGTGGGGCAACGCCTCGTCCCGGGCGTTCCTGACGGGCCTCGACGGCAGCGTCTCGTACTGCCGCCAGGTGGGCCGCTCGGCCCTCTCGTGCACGGGCCTCGATGCGGGTACCCGCGCCTGGGGCGCCGACCGCACGTCGGGGAGCACGCCGCGACTGGTCGCCGACGCCACCTGGGTGAGCACCCCCAGCGGGCCGGCCCGGTGCGGACTGACCGGAACCGACCAGCACCCCACCGCGACCTGCTCGGTGCTGACCCTGACCGGGTGGCACTCGGTCACCACGACCGACGACGTGTCGTGGGGCAACGAGGACGGCCGCGCGTTCGTCGCGACCCAGCAGGGCGCGGTCGCGTTCTGCCGCTGGCTCCCCGATGAGCGTGGAGCGCGCACCGCCTGCACCGACCTCAACCCGTTCACCCTGACCTGGAGCCCCGACCGCGTCTCCGGCGTCCTGCGCGCCGGCGCCCCGGCGTACCCGACGTGGGTGGGCTCGTCGGACGGCCCCGCAGCCTGCTGGTCGCCCAGCGCCGACCGGCGCGGCGCCTGCCGGGTGCTCGGCAGCACCGGCTGGCGCACGGTGGCCCTGCCCCGCAAGGCCAAGCCCGGCACGGCCGGGACCCGGGCGTTCCTGACCGACCGGTCCGGACGCGTCACCTGGTGCCGGCTGGTCGGACGGACCGCGGCCTGCGCCGAGCTGTCGCCCTCGGCGTCGCGGTGGGAGACCGGCCGGTCGACGCGCACGGCTCGTTCCCTGCAGGCCGACAACCGCACGTGGGTCTCGCTGGCCGTGGGCCCCGCCCTGTGCGGCCGGGCCGGCACCGTGCGTCAGCAGCGTCTCGCCTGCCAGGTGCTGACCGTCGCGGGCTGGCGGACCAGTGCCTCGCACGTCGCGTCGTGGGGCAACGCGGGCTACCGCGCCTTCGTGCCGTCCGGGTCGGGGGTCGCCTTCTGCCGCACCGTGCCGGCGCGCAAGAACGGCTCAGCCCTCTCGTGCACGTCGATGAGCAAGCTCGAGTGGGGCGCCACGCACACCTCGCAGCGCGTCCCGCTGGTGCTGCCCGACCTCGTCTGACGCGATCAGCCCTTGCGGAACCAGCCCTTGCGCTTGGGCTTGGGGGCCGGAGCCGGGGCGGCGGGCTTCCGCCGGGCGGCGTCGCGCCGCTCCTGCATCCGCGCCCGCCACTGACCGACCTCCGCGTCGACGTCGCGCGGCATCGTGATCAACGGTGGGCCGTCGACCGGGGTGTACCGCGCCTTCATCACCCGGGCGTTGAACTCCTCGAGCACGCGGCGCACCTCGGACTCGGCGGTGTGACGGTCGAGCCTCGCGTCGAGCTCGGCGTCGTCCTTGCGCAGCTGGAGCGCGGGCGGCAGGACGCCGGTGATCTTCTCGCGCTCGACCAGCCGCTTGATCCACCAGTCGGGGTCGTGCTGGGCGCCGAGGTCCTTGATCGGTTTCCCGGCGCCGGGGAGGTTGTCGAACTCTCCCCGCTCCATGGCCAGACGCAGCTGGTGGTCGACCCACTCGTTCTTGCGCTCCATCCGCTGGGCAGCAGCGGACTTGCCGGTGCGCTCGTCGCGCTCCGGCTCGCGGTGGCTGCGGTCCGGCTGTTCGGCCATGCCACCAGGCTAACAACCGGAAGGAGTGGCCTTTCAGCTGCTGCCGAGCAGCTGCGACAGGAGGATCGAGGCGCCGACGAACACGACCACGATGACCACCGACCAGACCAGCGACCGGATCTGCGCCGCCCGCCCGTAGCGCGCGGGGTCGTCGCGGCGCAGGGAGTTGTAGCGGACCACGGCGGCCGCCCCGAGGAGCATCCCGGCCGCCAGGAACCGGCCGACCGACGGCCGACCGAACGCGAACAGCAGGACGAGCGTCCCCAGCACGCCGAGGACGGCGGTCAGCAGCACGGCTCCGAGGCGCGAGCGACGTCGTGGGCTCACACTCGCGCACCATCGGACGGCTCGGGGACCGAGGTGGAGGCCTTCGGCATCATCAGCAGGGCGACCGCGGCGAGCAGAGCAGCCACGGCGCAGACGGTCCAGACGGTCAGGTAGCCCGACAGCGGTGCGTGACCCTCGGTCGGGTCCTCCAGCGAGCCGGTCGACGTCAGGGCGATCGCGAAGATCGCCGACGCGATGGCGCCGCCGATGGTCTTGGTTGCGTTCGTCATGCCGGTCGCGAACCCGGTGCGCTCGGGTGGCGCACCCGCGGCGGCGCTGGCGGGCAGAGCCGCCACCAGGGCGCCGGAACCGACGCCGACGACCGCCATGTTCACCAGGGCCTGGGTCGTGCTGTCGTGGAACGGCAGCCACAGCGCGTAGCCGAGGGCGACGAGCAGCGACGACATGATCAGCGCGCCGCGGGGGCCGAAGATCCGAGTGGTCAGCGGCAGGCTGAAGGCGCCGACGGCCAGGAACACGACGTAGACGCCGATCAGCGTGGACACGAAGGAGGCGTCGGCACCGAGGCCGTACCCCGCGACGTCCGGGTCGGTCCGGGCGAAGGTGGACAGCGGGATCTGCGCGCCCAGCACGGACATGCCGAAGAGGAACGCCGTCAGCTGCACGGGCCACTGCAGCCGGCTGGCGAACAGCCGGACGTCGATGATCGGTTCCTCGTGCCGGGACTCGTAGATGATGAACGGCGCCAGCGACGCGAGGCCGAGCGCGATCAGGAGCCAGGCCAGCGGGCTGCCGGCGCCCTGCAGGCGGATGGTGATCAGCCCGGCCATCACCAGCCCGATGACGTCGGTGATGAGCAGGAAGCCGATCAGGTCGAACGTCCCGCCGGACCTGCCCGGGTCGCGCTCGATCCCGAAGAGGATGAGGAAGAAGCAGACCGTGACCACGATCGCGGGCAGCATCAGCACGACCGTCATCGACGTGCTCTCGACGATCGCGCCGCTGGTCAGGGCGCCGATGATCACCGCCAGCTCGAGCGCGCCGACCAGGATCCCCGCGGCGCGACGGGTGAGCAGGTTCTGACGTCCGGAGCCGGCCGTCCGGCGGTAGACGATGGCGACCTCCATCGGCAGCCAGATCACGTAGGCGCCCTGGAGCGCCCAACCGATGAGGAAGGTCGTGAACGACGGCGCGAAGGCCAGGACCCATGAGCCGACGGCGGTGATGGCCGTGGACAGGAGCAGGACGTACTTGGCGCCGACCATGTCGCCGAGCCGTGCCAGCACGGGGACGGCCAGGGCGGACACGATCAGCTGGGCGGCCTCGAACCAGTTGACGTCGGCGTCGGAGATGTCGAGGTGGTCGGCGATGTCGCTGAAGATCGGCGTGTAGTAGCCCTGCAGGATGCCGCTGGCGAGCTCCACACAGACGAGGAAGCCGACGATCGTGACGAGCGAGTGTGAGCCGATGGCGCGCTGGTGAGGTTCGGTGCCGACGTGGGTCATGTCGTGCTCACGATGGTGGCAGTCTCTCGATCAGTCGCTGGTACCAGTCGACGCCGGTGCGGAAGTCGTCGATCCCCAGGTGCTCGTCGTAGGAGTGGATGGCCTGCCGCTGCGCCTTGCTCATCCGGAACGGCGCGAACCGGTAGACCCGCGGACAGATGGTGGTGAAGTGCCTCGAGTCGGTCGCGGCCATCATCACGTACGGCGCGGGGACCGCGTCCGGGAACAGCTCGACGACCGTGGACTCGATGAGCCGGAAGGCGTCGTCGTCGACGGGGGAGACGGGGCTGGCCTCGCCCTCCTCGACGACGTCGATGTGCACGCGCTTGTCGCCGATCACCTTGCGGAGGTGGGCGACCACGTCGGCCACCGTGTCACCGACCATCACCCGCACGTTGATGCCGGCCCGCGCCGACGAGGCGATCACGTTGAGGGCCGGCGAGCCGGACAGCGTGGTCGTCGCGAACGTCGTGCGGGTCATCGCCGCCGACTCGGGACCGGCCGCCACGAGCGCCCGCGTCAGGACGGGCCGGAGACGGTCGGCGTTGCCCATCAGGGGCCTGAGAGGCCGCGGAGCGTGCGCGGACAACCTCCTGAACAGCTCGATGGTCGTGTCCGAGACGGACGACGGCATCGGGTTGCGGTCGACCTTCAGGATGGCGCGGGCCAGCCGGGCGGTCGGGCCGTTCCTGGCCGGTGTGGAGGCGTGCCCGCCGCGCCCCTCGACGCGGAGCACCACGCTGGTCGTGCCCTTCTCGGTGACGCCGATCGCGCCGACCGGCACCTTGATCCCCGGGAACGCCTCGCCCGCGACCGCGCCGCCCTCGTCGATCACGAACCACGGCTCGACCCCGCGGCGGGTGAGCTCGGCGACGGCCTCGAGGGCCGCCGTACCGCTCACCTCCTCGTCGGAGCCGAAGCTGAGCCACACGTCCTGGGGCGGGGTGAGTCCCCGCTCCAGCAACCGCTCGACCGCCTCGCTGATCGCGACGAGGCTGCCCTTGTCGTCGAGGGTGCCGCGGCCCCAGACGGCCCCATCGTGGATCTCGGCGGAGAAGGGTGGGTGCTGCCATGGAGCCGTCTCGTCGATGGGGACCACGTCGAGGTGCGCCATCAGGACGACGGGCCTGACCGCGGACCTGCCCGCCCAGCGGAAGAGGAGGCCGTGGGTGCCGACCCGGGTCAGCTCCAGGGCGGCGTACAGACGGGGGAACAACCGCTCGTGCTCCACGAGGAAGGCGTCGAACGCCGCGGTGTCGACCTTGGCCGGGTCGCGGTCGGAGACCGTCGGGATGCGCACCAGGGCCTGCAGCTTGGCCACGACGTCGTCGGGCGCCGCATCGGTCACGGCGCCAGCCTGGCACAACCGGTCGGCCGGGCTTAGCGTGGAGCATGCGCAATCTCGCGGTCGCCGCTGCCCTGCTCGCCCTGCTCGCAGCCCCGGCGCCGGCGGCTGTGGCCGAGCCGCCCTCGACGGACGGTCTGGTCGTGTGGACCACCCGCGCCGCCGATGGACGTGAGTCGCTGCGGATCGCCAACGCCGCCGGCACGGCCGAGCGTGCGCTGACCCACGCAGGCAAGGGGGAGCGGCACATCGGCGCTCAGTTCTCCCCGAACGGCAAGTGGATCGCCTACGAGGTCGACAAGGGCGCCTCGTCGGAGGTGCGCCTGGTCCGGCCCGACGGCAGCGACGACCACCGGCTGCCCCTGGGCTGCAAGTCCCCTTGCCTCGGCGTGCAGGGGCCGACCTGGGCGAGCAAGAAGGTCCTGTTCGTCACCCGGGTGATCGGGCCGGTCGTCGACGGCCACCCGGCCGAGTCGCTGCTGTGGGCGGTGCGGATCGATGGTTCGTCCAAGGTCCGTACGTCGTTGGCGACGGCCGCCGGGAAGTACGAGGACAGCGACGCCCACGTCTCACGCGGCGGCTTCTTCGTCACCTGGACGCGGGAGCGGGTCTCCGACGGCAGGTCGACGATCGTGCGCGTGGACGTGGACGGGGACGACGAAGCCGCGCTGCTGCCGTGGACCCTGGGGGTCGAGGCGAACGACCTCTCCCTCGCGAAGTCCGGCCCGACCAGGGACCTGGTGATCTTCGAGTCCAACGGTCGCGGCGATCCTGACGCGACGTTCGTCGACATCGGTACCTTCCCGATCCTCTGCAACCGTCCGAAGCAGTGCGCGAAGCAGATCGTGTGGCTGACCGACAACAAGGCGAGCGGCAAGCGTGCCGCCAACCCGCAGTGGTCACCCGACGGCCTCGACTACGTGTTCAACCTCCGGAAGAGCGCCACGAGCAAGGACTCCGACATCTGGACGGCGAACTTCGCCACCGGTGAGCGCCGGCTGCTGACGTCGCCGACGCGCTTCGACTACCGCCCCGACTGGGGACTCGGGTAGTCCTGGACGCCCAGCACCGTCAGTCCAGGGCCTTCAGCTCGCGGCGCAGGATCTTGCCGCTGGCCGACTTCGGCACCGCCTCGATGAACTCCAGGTGTCGCACCCGCTTGTAGTGCGCGACCTGCCCGGCGATGAACTCCATGATCTCCTCCGGCGTCGCCTCGGACGCCCGGCCGCAGGACGACGTACGCCGCGGGGACCTCGCCGGCCTCCTCGTCCGGCCGGCCGATCACGGCGGCGTCCGCGACGGCCGGATGGGTGAGCAGCAGGGCCTCGAGCTCGGCCGGCGCCACCTGGAAGCCCTTGTACTTGATGAGCTCCTTGAGCCGGTCGACGACGAACACGTGGCCGTCGCCGTCGACGTGCCCGATGTCGCCGGTGTGCAGCCACCCCTCGTCGGTGATCGTGTCGGCGGTCGCGCGCTCGTTGTTGAGGTAGCCCTTCATCACCTGCGGACCGCGGACCCAGATCTCGCCGTCGGCGTCGACGTCGAGGTCATCGCCGGTCAGCGGGTCGACGATGCGCATCTCGGTGTTGGGCGCGGTCACGCCGACGGAGCCCGGCTTGAACTGGCCGGCGGGGGTGAGGTGCGAGACCGGTGACAGCTCGGTCATCCCGTAGCCCTGGACGACCTCGCAGCCGAGGCGCTTCCCGGCCTCCAGGGCCAGCTCGGCCGACAGCGGCGCCGCGCCGGAGAAGACCTGCTCGAGCTTGGACATGTCGTACTGGTCGACGATCGGGTGCTTGGCCATGGCGACGACGATCGGCGGGGCGACGAACGACCGGGTGACGCCGTACTCCTGGTGGACCGAGAAGAACTGCTCGAGCTCGAAGCGCGGCAGCGTGACGATGGTGGCGCCCGCGCGCAGGCCACAGTTCATCAGCACCTGCATGCCGTAGATGTGGAAGAACGGCAGCACGGCGACGAGCGTCTCGTCGTCGCGCATGCTCGGCGGCGCCCAGCGTCTGGGCCACGTTGGCGATGAGGTTGCGATGGGTCAGCATCACGCCCTTGGAGATCCCGGTGGTGCCGGAGGAGTACGGCAGCACGACGATGTCGTCGGCGTGGACCGGGACCTGCTCGGTGAGCGGCGGACCCATCAGGTCGGTGAGCGGGGTCGCTCCCGTCGGCCTCGCCGATCACGAAGATCTCCTCGACGGCGGTCCCCTCGGCGGCGGCTCGGGCCACGTCGAGGAACGGCGCCACGGTGACGAGCAGCCGGGCGTCCGCGTCGACGAGCTGGTGGTGGATCTCGCGCTCGACGTACGTCGGGTTGATCGTCGTGACGACCCCGCCGGCGTAGGCGACGCCGTGGAAGACGATGGCGTACTCCGGGATGTTCGGGGAGAGCAGGGCGAGGGTCTGGCCGGGCTCGAAGCCGCGCGCCACCAGGCCGCCGGCCAGCGCGCGCACGCCCTGGAGCAGGCCGCCGTACGTCAGCGTGCGTCCGCTCGGGCCGTCGATCAGGGCCGGCTTGTCGGCGAGCTCCTCGGCTCGTGCGAGCACGTAGTCGGTCAGGGGGAGGTCGGGGATCTCGACCTCGGGCAGCGGGCTGGCGTGGATCATGCGCACTCCTCGGTCGGAACGTGTCCCGAAACGTGTCCTGAACCTACTGACCGACCGCCGCCACGTCACAAACGTCTCGGATACGAGACCCACCGCCCGAGGGGCGCGTTGACCGGGGGGCGTACGGCCGGTGGACTGAGGCCGTGCCACCCCGAGGTTCAGGTCCAGCGCCCGCGGTGGACGACGTCCGCCTGAGGCCTGCGCGGCCGCACGCTCGGGGAGCCCGGCAGCCCGTCGGTCGTGGTCCGGTGGCCGATGGTGATCGCGCCGATCGGGTCGAAGGTCTCCGGGATGGCGAAGGCGTTTCGCAGCCCGGCCACGCGCTCGGGCGGGATGCCGAAGTAGCACGCGCCGAGCCCCGCATCGGTCACCGTCTGCAGGATCAGCAGCGCGGCCATGCCCGTGTCGATGTGCCAGAAGGGCACCGACCAGCGGGCCTCGTCCTCGTCGGTCCAGCCCTTGTCCGGCTGGGCGTACCGCTTCAGGTACGCCGCCTTGCTCGAGCAGGGGATCACGACCACCGGGGCGTGCATCATCCCGGTGAGCCAGGCGTCGGGCTGGGCGAGGTCCTCGGTGGTCAGCTCCCAGAAGCGGCGCACGTCCTCGCCCTGGTCGAGCACGAGGAAGCCCCAGCCCTGGCTGAAGCCGGCGTTGGGGGCGCGTACGGCGTTGCGGAGCGCGAGGTCGACGATCGCCGGGTCGACCGGGTCCGTGGCGTAGTCGCGGACCATCTTGCGGCGGCGGACGACGTCCTGGAACTCCATGGGGTCGAGCATGCCTGAGGTCCCCGACGACTTCGAGCGGATGTGGGCGGACCTGGCGCCGGTCGGTCGCTCGGCCTCGTCGGGCGGGTACTTCCGGCAGCCGTGGCTCTCGGCCGAGCGCGAGCTCGCGGCCTGGTTCGAGGAGCAGTGCGCGGCCCGCGGCCTGACCGTCACGCGGGATGCGCTCGGCAACGTGGTGGCCTGGTGGGGCTCGCCCGGCCCGGGTGCTGTGGTGACGGGGTCGCACCTGGACTCGGTGCTGGACGGCGGAGCGTACGACGGCCCGCTCGGCGTCGTCTCGGCACTCGCGGCGGTCGACGAGCTGCGGGCGCGGGGGTTCACACCGTCCCGGCCGCTGGGCGTCTCGGTGTTCGTGGAGGAGGAGGGGTCGCGGTTCGGGCTGGCCTGCCTGGGGTCGCGGCTGGCGACGGGCGCGGTGTCGTGGGAGACGGCCCGCTCGTTGAAGGACCGGTCCGGGGTCAGCCTCGAGGACGGGTTGTCGTCCGTGGGCCTGTCCGGATCGCCGGACCGCGCTCTGCTCGAGGGTGTCGGCACCTTCGTGGAGCTGCACGTCGAGCAGGGCCGCGACCTGGTGGACCGGTCCGCGGCGGTCGGGGTGGCCAGCGGGATCTGGCCGCACGGGCGCTACCGGTACGAGTTCACCGGATCCGCCGACCACGCGGGGACGACGCGGATGGAGGACCGCGCGGACCCGATGCTGACGTACGCGATGACCGCCCTGGCCGCCAACAAGCAGGCCCGGCTGGCCGGTGAGCGCGCCACGTTCGGGCGGCTCGAGGTGACCCCGAACTCGACCAACTCCGTCCCCTCGGGTGTGACCGCGTGGCTGGACGCGCGGGCGTCGTCGGTTCGCTCCCTGGAGGACCTGGTCGGTGCCATCGAGCGGCAGGCGTCGGAGCGAGCCTCGCGCGACGGCACCTCGCTGGTGACGACCCCGGAGTCGGTGTCGGGATCCGTGGAGTTCTCACCCGAGCTCGCCGCTCGGCTGGCCGGCCCGCGCGGGTGGCCGGTCATCCCGACCGCCGCCGGCCACGACGCCGGCATCCTGTCGGCCGCCGGCATCCCGACCGCGATGCTCTTCGTCCGCAACCCGACGGGCGTCTCCCACTCGCCGCTGGAGACCGCGGCGATGGACGACTGCCTGGCCGGGGTGTCGGCCCTGGCCGACGTCCTCGCCGAGCTGGCCGGGGAGCCGGCGTGACGGCGTACCTGCTCGAACGCGCCTGGGTCGACGGGGCCGTCCACGACGACGTGTACGTCGAGATCGAGGCCGGCAGGTTCACCTCGGTCGAGCTTCGTGGGCGTGTCCTCCCGTTCGAGGGGGTTGCAACGACCCCGAACGTCCGCGATACCCGGTCGACCGGGTATCCCGCCCGCCTCCCCGGCCTCACCATCCCGGGCCTGGCGAACTGCCACAGCCATGCGTTCCACCGGGCGCTGAGAGGACGGACGCAGCAGGAGCGGGGGACGTTCTGGACGTGGCGGGAGCGGATGTACGCGGTGGCCGAACGGCTCGACCCCGACTCGTACCTCGCGCTGGCCCGAGCCACCTACCGCGAGATGGTCGCGTCGGGCATCACGGCCGTGGGGGAGTTCCACTACCTGCACCACCAGGCCGACGGCACCCCGTACGACGACCCCAACGCCATGGGCCGCGCCCTCCAGCAGGCGGCCCAGGACGCCGGCCTGAGGATCCGGCTCCTCGACACGGCGTACCTCAGCAGCGGCTTCGGCGAGCCCCCGGTCGGCGTCCAGGAGAGGTTCAGCGACGGGACCGCCGACGCGTGGGCCGAGCGCGTCGAGGAGCTCGACGGCGCCGGCGCGGCCATCCACTCCGTCCGCGCCGTCCCCGACGACCAGCTCCGCACGATCGTCGACGCGAGCCAGGGCAGGCCCCTCCACGTGCACCTCTCGGAGCAGACCGCTGAGAACGACGCCTGCGTCGCGGCGTACGGCGCCACCCCCACCCAGCTGCTGGCCGACCACGGCGTGCTCGGGCCGCTGACCAGTGCCGTGCACGCGACCCACCTGACCGACGACGACATCGGCCACCTCGGCTCCACCCGCACGTACGCGTGCTTCTGCCCCACCACCGAGCGCGACCTCGGCGACGGCATCGGGCCGAGCCGACGCCTGCACGACGCGGGCAGCCCGCTGACCCTCGGCTCCGACAGCCACGCCGTCATCGACCTGTTCGAGGAGATGCGGGCCGTCGAGCTCGACGAGCGCCTCGCGACCCGCGAGCGCGGCCACTGGTCGGCCGCCGAGCTGCTTCAGGCGGCCACCGCCGGCGGCCACGCCAGCCTCGGGCACGACGACGCGGGCGCGATCGCGGTGGGCAACCGCGCCGACCTGGTCACCCTCGACACCACCACGCCCCGTACCGCAGGCACCGGCCGCGACGAGCACACCGCCGTCTTCGCGGCCGGCGCCGGCGACGTCGTCCAGGTCGTCGCGGACGGCAAGGTCGTCTTCACCAGGGGTGACGAGCTCGACATCGGCCGCGAGCTCGACGACGCGATCGGGAGACTCTGGCCGTGACCGCACCGTCATCACCAACATCGGCGAGCTGGTCACCAACGACCCGCAGGCCGACGACCTCCTCGGCATCCTCACCGGCGCTGCCGTCGTCGTCGAGGGCGACCGGGTCGCCTGGACCGGGGCCGCCGCCGACGCCCCGGCTGCCGACGTCCACGTCGACGCCGGCGGCCGCGCCGTCATCCCGGGCTTCGTGGACTCCCACTCCCACCTGGTCTTCGCGGGCGACCGCGCGCCCGAGTTCGCCGCCCGGATGGCCGGGACGCCGTACGCCGCGGGCGGCATCCGCACGACCGTCGCCGCCACCCGGGCCGCGACCGACGAGCAGCTCACCGGCCGGGTCGCCGCGCTCGTCGACGAGATGCGGCGGCAGGGCACGACCACGGTCGAGATCAAGAGCGGGTACGGGCTGACGACCCTGGACGAGGCGCGCAGCCTGGCGATCGCTCGACTGTTCACCGACGAGACCACGTTCCTCGGGGCGCACGTGGTGCCCGAGGGCAGCGACCCGGGAGAGTACGTCGCGCTGGTCACCGGGCCGATGCTCGACGCCTGTGCCCCGCACGCGCGCTGGGTCGACGTGTTCTGCGAGCGTGGAGCGTTCGACGAGGCCCAGGCGCGGGAGATCCTCCGAGCCGGGGAGGCCCGGGGGCTCCGCGGACGCCTCCACGCCAACCAGCTGGGTCACGGCCCCGGCGTCCGGCTGGCCGCGGAGCTCGGCCTGGTGGCGGTCGACCACTGCACCTACCTCGACGACGCCGACGTCGCGGCCCTGGCCGACAGCGGCACTGTCGCCACCCTGCTGCCCGGCGTGGAGTTCTCGACGCGCCAGCCCTACCCCGACGCGCGGCGGCTCCTCGACGCCGGCGTCTCCGTCGCGATCGCCAGCGACTGCAACCCCGGCTCCAGCTACACGTCCTCGATGCCGCTCTGCGTCGCCCTCGCGGTGCGGGAGATGGGGATGACGCCGGCGGAGGCGACGTACGCCGCCACGGCCGGTGGCGCCGCCGCTCTCGACCGCACCGACGTCGGCCGCCTGCTGCCGGGTTCGCGGGCCGACCTGGTGCTGCTGGACGCCCCCAGCCACGTGCACCTGGCCTACCGACCCGGCGTGCCCCTCGTGAGCGGTACCTGGGTGGCCGGACGCCCGTCTGAGGTAGCCCTGAGGCGGTGAACGGGGCCGAGAGATAAGGCACCCGCCCGATGCTCCGCGCCTACCTCAGGCGACGAATCTCTTACTCATACCGGGAACGGCCCGGGACCGAGGAAGGGAACCTGCGATGAACGACATGTTGGTCAACGCGGAGATCGACTACCGCGTGAACCGGATCCGCGAGGACTGGCGCCCCATCCGCGCCCGTCGCGCCCGTCGCCGGCTGCGGCGGCAGGAAGACCGAGCCGGCGCGACGTGGATCGGCTGACCCGGTGGTCGGCACGACCACCGAAACCAGAGGCTCCCTGTCGGTGCCAACCGACATGATGGGCTGTATGGCACCGGTCACGACTGCCCCCCTCGTGGGGCGAGATGCCGAGCTGGAGGACCTCACTCTCCGGCTCGGCATCGTCGCGTCCGGAGACCCTCGGCCTGGCGGCATCGTCCTCCTCGCCGGTGACGCCGGCGTCGGCAAGACCCGTCTCCTCACCGCGCTGCGCGACCGCGCCCTCGACCTGGGCTGGCAGGTCGTCGCCGGCCACTGCCTCGACTTCGCCGACAGCGCCCTGCCCTACCTTCCGTTCTCCGAGATCCTCGGCCGCCTCCAGGTCTCGGCCCCCGAGGTGCTGGCCTCCGTCGCCGGCCACCACCCCGCCCTGCACCGCCTCGCGCCCGGACGCCGGATGATCGACGAGGGCGGCGAGGGTGCCTCAGGCTCCGGGGCCAGCATCGGCCCCCACGTCGACCGGTCCGCGCTGTTCGATGCCGTGCACGCCCTCTTCGAGGCCGCCGCCGAGCAGCAGCCCCTCCTCCTCGTGGTCGAGGACCTCCACTGGGCCGACCAGTCGACCCGTGACCTGATGAGCTTCCTGTTCACCCGACCGTTCAGCCAGCCGGTGGCGCTCGTCGCGTCCTACCGATCCGACGACCTGCACCGCAAGCACCCGCTGCGAGCCAAGGTCGCCGAGTGGTCACGCCTCCAGGGGGTGCACCGGGTCTCCCTCGAGCCCCTCGACGCCGCCGAGGTGCGCGAGCTGGTCGCCTGCCTGATCCTCGGGGCGGGCGCCGGTGGTGTCGACGGGGCCGGGCTCACCGACGACGAGGTCGACATGGTCGTCGAGCGCGCCGAGGGCAACGCCTTCTTCGTCGAGGAGCTGGTCGGCGCGGCCGCCGGCACCCACGACGACGCTCTCCCCGCCGACCTCGCCGAGCTGCTGCTGGTGCGGCTCGACCGCCTCGACGAGTCGGCCCGCCAGGTCGTGCGTGCGGCCAGCGTCGCTGGCCGACGGGTCACCCACGAGCTCCTCGCGGTCGCGACCGACGTCGGCGACGCGGCCCTCGACGAGAGCCTGCGCACGGCCGTCGAGCGCAACATCCTCGTCGCCAGCGACCGGCACTACGCCTTCCGGCACGCGCTGCTCGGCGAGGCCGTCTACGACGACCTGCTGCCCGGTGAGAGGGTCCGGTTGCACGCCAGGTACGCCGCCGCGATCGGCGACGGTCGCGCGCGCGGCACGGCTGCCGAGCTGGCCCGCCACGCCAAGCTCGCCCACGACGAGAAGACCGCGCTCACGGCCAGCGTCCAGGCGGGTCGCGAGGCCGCCCAGGTCGGCGGACCCGACGAGGCGGCGCAGCACTTCGAGCGGGCGTTGCGCCTGCTCGCCGGCCTCGGCGACGCGGGCGAGGGGCTGGTCGACCGAGCCCGGCTCGCCGTCGACACCGCCGAGGCGCTCAGCAGCAGCGGTCATCCCGAGCGGGCCGCCGCGCTGCTCGCCGAGCAGCTCGCCGCACTTCCCGCCGACGCATCGCCCACCACGCGCGGCTCGCTCCTCGCCGCCCGGGCCGTCGCGCTCACGGCGATCGAGACCGACGAGGACCCTCCCGCGATCTCCGCAGAGGCCGTCCGGGTGACACCCGACGACGACACCCTGGCCCGCGCCCGGGTGCTTGCCGCGCACGCCCACGTGCTCGCGATGTTCTGGCGGCACCAGGAGGCCCAGCAGATCGGCCTCGACGCCCTCGCGCTCGCCGACAAGCTCAACCGCACCGACCTCGCGGCCGAGGTGATCACCACGCTGTCCGGGCTGCGCCTGGGGGCGAGCAAGGAGCGGCTCCGCGAGGCGCTGCGCGAGGCGATCGACCGCACGGTCGAGACCGGGGCCGTGCACGCCGAGCTGCGCGGTCGCTACCTGCTGGCCCGCTCCTACCAGGACTGGGGCGAGCTCGACGAGGCCGAGCGCTGGTTCTCGAGCTCCGTCGAGCGCGCGGAGGCCGCCGGCATCGAGTGGGCGCCGTACGCGTCCGGTGCCCGCTGGCACCTGACCTGGGTGCTGCTCACCCGGGGCGACTGGGACGACGTCATGAGGCTGACCGACCTGTCGGGCACCCATGCCCCGCCCATGGCCCGAGCGATGTTCGCCAGCCTGCGCGCGGTGGTCCAGGTGGCCCGCGGCGAGGACCTCACCGACGAGCTGCGCGGCCTGCGGCCCATGTGGCGGCTCGACGGTGCCCTCGCGGTCCACGCCGCCGCCCAGGAGATCCGGCTCGCCACCCAGCGCGGCGACATCCCGGCCGCCCGGGCGTCCTACGACCACGTCGTCAAGGTCATCGGCGACCTCTGGGACCCGTGGTTCGACGGCCGGGTGCGGATCGCCACGCTCGTCCTCGAGACGATCGCGGCCGCGATCCCCAAGGTCCCCGCCGGAGACCGCGCGCCCCTGCTCGAGCTCGCCTCCCGGCTCCACGACGAGGGTCACACCGTCCTCGAGCGCTACGCCGACCCGGGCAAGTCGTGGGGACCCGAGGGCCGCGCGTGGCTGGCCCGCCTCGACGCCGAGCTGATCCGGGTGCGCTGGCTGGCCGGCGCCGACGACGCCCCCGAGCTCGACACCCTGGTCTCCGGCTGGCGCGAGGTGGTGGCGCTGTTCGAGCAGTTCGGCGACGTCTACGAGCTGGCGCGTGCGCAGGTGACGCTGGCGTCGGTGCTGCGCGTGGCGGGCGACGCCGCCGAGGCCCGGCGCATCGGCGACGAGGCCCGCGAGACGGCCAGGCGACTCGGCGCGACCCCGCTGGTCGAGCAGCTCCGGGCGATCGGCTCGGCGCCGGCCCGCCACGAGGCGGGCTCCGACGTGCTCACGCCGCGGGAGACCGAGATCCTCCAGCACGTCGCGGCCGGCCGGACCAACGGCGAGATCGGCAAGCAGCTCTTCATCAGCACCAAGACGGTGAGCGTCCACGTCTCCAACATCCTCGGCAAGCTGGGCGCCTCCGGCCGTACCGAGGCGGCGGCGATCGCCCGCCGACGGGGTCTGGTCGACTGACCGACGGTGGGTCGCGGGTCACCCTCACGGGCGCTTGTCGGCACTGAGGGGCGGCGCTTGACTGGCAGAGGATCAAGCAGTTTCCACTCGACCGGTTCCGACCAGGAGGACAGCATGACCGACGAAGACTTCGACGCCCCGCTCGACGACAGCGACATCACCAGCTCCGGCAGCGACCCCGCACCCGCTGGTGGCGACGCCGATGGGACCGACGGCGGCGACGCCGACGGCACCGACGGTGACGGCACGGACGGCACCGACGGCGCCGCTTCGGACAGTGACGGCACCGACGGCGGCGACGCCGACGGCACCGACGGGACCGCGCTCTGAGCGAGCCCGCCTCGGCGCTGGACCTGCTCAGCGGTGACGCCCAGACCTTCACCTCGAAGGTCTGGGCGTCGCTGGTGCACGTGCACGAGACGGATCCGGGCTCGCTGGTCGCGATGCTCTCGCTCGACGACGCCGACGAGCTGCTGACCGGCACCGCGATCCGTACCCCCGCCATCCGGGTGGCGCAGGACGGCGGCGTGCTCGGTGAGACGGCGTACGTCCGCCAGGGCGCCTCGATCGCCGGCCGCCCGCTGTCCGGTCTCGTCGACCCGCGCAAGGCCCTCGACCTCTTCGCCGGCGGGGCGACCATCGTCTTCCAGGGGTTGCACCGCTACCACCCACCGCTGACCGACCTGGTCGCCAGGCTGGAGCTCGAGCTCGGACACCCCTGCCAGGCCAACGCCTACCTCACCCCGCCCGGCTCGCAGGGCTTTGCCGTGCACAGCGACAGCCACGACGTGTTCGTCTTCCAGACCCACGGCACCAAGCAGTGGGAGGTGCACCACCCCCGCGGCGAGCGGCCATGTGACCACGGGGAGCACGCGGGCGACTGCCGCGTCGACGACGTGCTGCTCCGTCCCGGCCTCTCGATGTACCTGCCGACCGGCACGCCGCACGCCGCCCGCGCGCAGGACGACGCCAGCCTGCACGTGACCATCGGCATCAACCAGCTCACGTGGCGCGGCCTGGTGCGGCGGACCGTCGACCAGCTCCTCGACGAGGTCGACGAGCAGCACCTGCCCGCCGGCTGGGTCGGTCACGGCGACGAGCTGGCCCCCGGTCTCGTCGACCGGCTCCAGGCCCTGGCCCTGGCGCTGGCCGACGTCGACCCCGCGGCGGCCGTCGACCGCGAGACCCAACGCTTCCTGACGTCCCGCAACAGCCGGCTCCGGGGCGGGCTGCACGACGTGCTCGCGGTCGGCCGGATCGGCCCCGACACCGTGCTGCGCCGCCGTGCCGGGCGGCCGTGTGTGGTCAGCCCGGTCGGCGACCGGCTGCGGCTGCTCGTCGGCGACCGCTTCGTCGAGGTACCGGCCCGGATCGCCGGAGCCGTCGACGTGGTCCGCGACCGCGAGACGCTCACGCCGGCCGACCTCGGGCTCGATGCCGCCAGCAACCTCGTGCTGGCGCGACGCCTCGTCCGGGAGGGCCTGCTCGAGGTCCGGGAGTGACCGCTGACCCGAGCTTCCGCTGCTCCGCGGCCGGGCTCGAGCGCGCGGACTCCATCGCCGGCTCGGCCTCGACCGTCCGCTCCTTCCTGCTGATCGAGAACCCCGGACCGTGGGGCGTGGACGCCGTCCGCGACAGCCGCCTCCCCGCTCCGGTCAAGGCCGGGGTCCGTGCCGCGGCCGCCCGCGCCCAGGTGCGACCCCTGCTCGTCCGCCGCTACCACCGGCGCGCGCCCCGCAACGGTTTCCGGGTGTACGCCGCCTGGGCGGGGCTCGACGACAGCTGGCTGCAGACCGCCGTCCTCGACGGCCCCGAGGACCTCCTCGACCTCGACCTCGAGGCCCTCGGCGCCGGCCGCTCACCCGGTCTCGTCCCGACCGAGGAGACCCTCCTCCTCGTCTGCACCCACGGCAAGCACGACGCCTGCTGCGCCGAGAAGGGCAGGCCGGTCGCGGCGGCCCTGGCGGAGGCGTACCCCGAGGAGACCTGGGAGGTCTCCCACATCGGCGGTGACCGCTTCGCCGGCAACGCGCTGGTGCTGCCCGCCGGCCTGTACCTGGGTCGTCTCGAGCCCGAGTCGGCCGTGGCCGCCGCGGCCGACGTCCTCGGCGGGCGGCTGCCGCTCGACGTGCTGCGCGGCCGGTCCTGCCTGCCGATGGCCGTCCAGGCGGCCGAGATCGCGCTGTACCGGCACCTCGGCGAGACGGCCATGGCCGCGGTCCGCGTGCTCGGCCACCGTCGCGACGGCGACCTGACCACCGTCGACCTCGCCGCGGCCGCCGACCGCTGGACCGTCAGCGTCCGCACCACCCTGGGGGACGACGCGCTGCTCACCTGCCGGGCGCTCCGACCGAACCCGCTGCCGCAGCACGAGGTGGTCGCCGTCGAACGGGTCGGCACCCGCTGACCTGCTCGTAGGATCGAGCCGTGACCAGCGTCGACGACCTGGACAGGGAGGCCGCCCGCCGGACCGACGAGCGCTTCGAGCGCACCCGGCCGTTCGGCGGACGGACGCCCCCGCCGGTCGACACCCGCGGGCTGCCGCCGGGGCTGCCCTGGCCGGCGTTCCTGCAGAGCGTGGCGCTGCTGCGCTTCCGGCACCAGACCGTGCCGTGGCTGCACCGGAGGTACGGCGACGCCTTCACCGTCCGCCTCGTCCCCGGCGGCCGCCCGCTGGTCCTGTTCGCCCGCCCGGAGCAGGCGAAGGAGATCTTCGCCGGCGACCCGGCCGTCTTCCACGCCGGCAAGGGCAACGCGGTCCTCGGGCCGATCATGGGCGAGCACTCGCTGCTGCTCCAGGACGGCGGCGACCACCAGCGGGCCCGCAAGCTGCTGATGCCGGCGTTCAACGGGCAGGCCCTGAAGTCCTACGAGGGTCTGGTCGAGCGGATCGCCGGGGCCGAGGTCGGCCGCTGGCGCTCCGGCGAGACGTTCCGGGCGCTGGACCGGATGAACGCGCTGACGCTCGAGGTGATCCTCCACGTCGTGTTCGGCGTCACCGACGAGGACCGGCTCGCCGCCCTCCGCCCTCGCGTCAGGGCGACGGTCGAGGTGGGTCCGGCCGTGGTCCTCGGCTGGGGCTTCCCGGCGTTGCGGCGATTCGGGCCGTGGCGGCGGACGATCGACAACGCCCGCGAGCTGGACCGCCTCATCTACCGCGAGATCCACGAACGCCGATCCGCCGTCGACCTGCACGACCGCACCGACGTCCTGTCCCGCCTGATCCTGGTGGCCGACGGGGAGGACGCGCTGTCCGACGTCGAGCTCCGCGACCAGCTGGTCACGCTGCTGCTCGCCGGTCACGAGACCACGGCCACCGCCCTGGCGTGGTCGCTGTACGAGCTCGGCCGGGACTCCCGACAGCTCGGCCGAGCCCGTCGAGCCGCCGCCGAGGGTGACGACGCGTGGCTCGAAGCGGTCCTCAAGGAGTCGATGCGGCTGCACCCGGTCCTTCCCATGGTGGTGCGGACGCTGATGGCCCCGGCGACCATCGGCGGCCTCGACCTGCCTGCCGGGACGACGGTCGCGCCGTCGATCCTGCTTGCCCACCGGCGCGAGGCGAACCACCCGGACCACGACCGCTTCGACCCGGAGCGGTTCGTGGGTCGCAACCCGGCGCCGAACACCTGGATCCCCTTCGGCGGCGGGGTCCGGCGCTGCATCGGCGCCGGCTTCTCGCTGATGGAAGGCGTGGCCGTGCTGCGCGCCGTGCTCACGGCCTACGACCTCGAGGCGGTCGGCGCCGACCACCCGCGGGTCCGCAACATCACGAGCGTCCCGCACCACGGGGCCCGTATTCGCGTGCGCTGAGGCGCCCGCCTGCGTCAGCATGGGCCCTCGTGGACCAGGGCAGGACGTGGCGTGACCGCTTCCGCGGCGTGCGCATGGACGTCACCCCGCTGCGGACCTCACGGGACTTCCGGCTGCTGTTCCTGGCGGGGACGGTCTTCTACCTCGGCGGGATGGTCTCCTACGTCGCGATCCCGTTCCAGATCTACGAGCTCACCGGCTCCAACTTCGCCGTCGGCGCCATCGGCCTGGTGGAGCTGGTCCCGCTCGTGGTGTTCGGCCTGTACGGCGGCGCGCTCGCCGACCACGTGGACCGCCGCCGCCTGCTCGTCGGGACAGGGGTCGGCCAGGCCGTGCTCACCGCCGTGCTCGCCGTCAACGCGTTCCGCGACGAGCCCAGCATC
The DNA here is from genome assembly GCA_963708915.1 of uncultured Actinomycetota bacterium. Lineage (GTDB taxonomy): Bacteria > Actinomycetota > Actinomycetes > Propionibacteriales > Nocardioidaceae > Nocardioides. Next base: position 1,276,730 of record CAVPUJ010000001.1, on the reverse strand, counting down.
CCGGTCATCTTCGGCGTCGCCGGGCTGCTGACCGCGACGGGAGCCCTGCAGCGGCCCAGCCGCGAGGCCCTGATGCCACGAACCGTCCGCCACGACGAGATCCCCGCCGCCAACGCGCTGACCAGCTTCGGGATGCAGCTCGGCGTCCTGGTCGGGCCGGCGATCGGCGGTCTGCTCGTCGCCTACGTCGGCATCGGCTGGTGCTTCCTCGTCGACGTGGCCGGTCTCGCCGTGGCGACCGCGCTCTACCTCGCGATGCGCGCCTACGCCCACCAGGTCGAGACCACGCCGCCCAGCCTCCGGGCCATCGGCGAGGGCTGGACCTACGCGGTCCGCCGCAAGGACCTGCTCGGCACCTACGTCGTCGACATCGTCTGCATGGTGCTGGCGTTCCCGGTGGTGCTGTTCCCCGCGCTCGCGGCCGACGTCTTCGACCACCCCCAGCTGCTCGGCCTCCTGTACTCCGCCGAGACCGTCGGTGCCCTGCTGGCCACGATGTTCTCCGGTTGGACCGCACGGGTCCACCACCACGGCCGGGCCATCGTCGTCGCGGCGGCGGCGTACGGCCTGTTCATCGGTCTCGTCGGGCTGGCTCCGACCATCGGCGTGGCTCTCGGCCTCCTGGTGCTGGCCGGCGCCGCCGACATGATCTCGGGGGTGTTCCGCGGCACGGTCTGGAACCAGACCATCCCCGAGCACATGCGCGGCCGGCTGGCGGGCATCGAGATGCTGTCGTACTCCGTCGGGCCGATCGGCGGCCAGGTGCGCTCCGGGCTGGTGGCAGACGTGTGGTCGGTACGGGGCGCCATCGCCAGTGGCGGCTTCGCGTGCGTCCTCGGGGTCGGCATCACGGCCGTGGCGCTCCGCGACTTCTGGGGGTACGACAACCGCACCGACGAGCACGCGATCGCCGAGCGCGAGCTCCGGGCGGCCCGCGGGGAGAAGGCGGACTGATCACCCCACGAAACCGCTCGCCTCCCCCGCTTCGCTCCTCCGGCTCACGCTTCCGCGAGGACCCCGAAAGACTGAACCTCACGCCGACCGGCTCCGTCGGTCGGCGTCCGGGTCGAACGTCTCCGCGACGGACTCGAACACGTCGCAGTAGTCCTCGTAGTCGGCCGCCGCGACGGTGCCGACCAGCTGGTGGCCGACGCCGTCGACCACCCACAGCCACTGGTCGGTGAGCACGGGGACCCGGCCGACCGTGTGCCCGAACCGCCGGTAGACCGTGTCGCGGCCGGCCACCTCGAAGCAGTCGTCGTCCTCCAGGTCGAGGTCCGCGCGAGCGGCGTCGGCCCCGGAGACCTGCCGACGCCACGCGTCGAGGGAACCGGCGAACGGCTCGCTGCGGTGCTCGAGCCGCGGGGCGAGACCCGAGCCGTGCACGCCCGGCGCGGCGTGCCCGCCGCCCGCCACCCGTACCCACCGGGGTGGCATCGAGACCGGCGACCGTGAGCGGCTCACCGATCCGCTCCCTCGAGGAGCACGGGTCGGTCGAGCACGCGCACCCACTCCTGGGAGACCTGGTCCTCCAGGTCGCGGGCCGCTCGCCAGCGGTCGACGGCGTCGTGCCAGGCCGCCCAGCCCTGCGCGGTGACGGCGTCGTCGGGGGCGTCGGTGCCGGCAGGTCGCAGCGGGCTCCAGATCCGGCCGCCGGTCACGTCGAGGTGCGGGGCCGCGAGGGTGACGGCCTCGTCGAGGCGGCGGCGTACCTCGGTCATGCCCTGGGCGTAGGCCGCGAGCCCCTCGGCCAGGCGGCGGCTGCGCCGACCCGTGCGTCCACACGCCTGCTCGAGCAGCGTCGAGGAGGTGCGGTAGACGATGCCGGACAGGCCGCCGAAGGACGCTTCGTCCAGCTGCGCTTGGCGACCGAGGACCAGGGCGGCCTGCTCGCACGTCTGGGCCAGGGCGTCCAGCGCGGTCGCCGTGCTCAGGCAGGAGGCGGGGTCGGCGGCGAGCCCGACGTCGATGCTGCGACCGACGGCCGTCAGGCTCACAGCGCCAGCCCCTGTGCCGTCAGCAGGTCGAGGCCGAGCCCGACCTCGCCGTCGGTCGCGTGGGCGACGCCCAGCCAGCGCTCCACGGCGTCGGCGAGCTCGCGGACGTGCCCGGCCAGCCGCTCGGCCCGCTGTGACAACCGGTCCATCGCCTCGGCGGTCACCGCCGTGAGGGGACCGGTGTCGGGTGGGTCGAGGGTCGAGCACCGCTCGACCTCGTCGGCCTCGGCGAGCAGCGCGAGCCGATGTTGCCGGAGCAGGTCCACGTCCACCGAGATCGTCATGCCAGGCAGGGTGCACCGGTCGGCAGGCCGCCGAAACCCACCGTCGTACGGCCTGTGGACGACCGCCTGGACGACGTGCGATTTCGCGCCTCAGGGTGCCTCGGCGACAATGGCGAAGGACCTGACCCAGCCGTGACCCAGCCGTTGAGCCGAGCCGAGAGGACGCCCCAGCACCGTGCCTGAGCCCGAGCGCAAGCAGCACCCGGTCGTCGCCGGACTGGTCGCCCTGGTGGGCGTCGGACTGGCGATCGGCCTCCTGGCCGGCGGCGGCACGCTGGTCGCGACGCGGGTCCTGGGCCTCGGCGCGGAGGCCACGGCGACCGACTCGTCGGCGCGGCAGAGCATGTACCTGCCCAAGCCGGCGAAGACGACGCCGACCGAGACGGCTTCCGCGGCGCCCACCCTGAGCGCCGCCAGCGAGCCGACCGGGCCGGTGCTCGTCACGCCCAGCCAGGACACCGGTATCTCGCTCCAGGCCGGGGCGGACCAGGTCGGGCCGATGGGCCGCATCGACCTGACCGGCAACTACGCCACCGGCGAGGGCGCCGTGCTGCAGGTCCAGCGCGCCACCGGTCCCGGCGACTCCTGGGTCGACTTCCCCGTGACCGCCACGGTGAGCGGCGGGACGTTCTCGACCTACGTGCAGACCGGCCGGACCGGCCCCAACCGGTTCCGGGTGATCGACACCGACACCGACCTGGCGTCCAACGAGGTCACGATCACCATCGGCTGATCCGCCCCCGGATCAGCTGTCGGGGATCAGTTGTCGGGGATCCAGTCCATCGTCCTCGGGTCGGCACCGTGCCGGCCCTGGTCGCCCTGGTCGAGCGCGGTGATGCCTGCCATGTCGTCGGCGGTCAGCTCGAAGTCGAAGAGCGCGAAGTTCTCCCGCATGCGCTCGGGCTTCACCGACTTGGGGAAGATGATGTCGCCGCGCTGGACGTGCCAGCGCAGGGTGACCTGGGCGGGCGTGCGGTCGAGCCGCTCGGCGATCGCGACGATCGTCGGGTCGTCCAGGACGTCGCCCTGGGCGATCGGCGACCAGGCCTCGGTGGCGACGTCGTACGACGCGTTCGCGGTCCGCACGGCCTCGTTGCCGAAGTACGGCTGGACCTCGACCTGGTTGACCGCCGGCGGCTTCCCGCTGTCGTCGATGATCCGCTCGAGGTGGTCGGGCTCGAAGTTCGAGACACCGACCGACGTCGCCCTGCCGTCGCCCCCCTGCGCGGAGAACTCGGTCATCGTGCGCCAGGTCGACTCGAAGTCGCCGTCGTACCTGGTCGGCAGCGGCCAGTGGATGAGGAACAGGTCGACCCGGTCGAGCCCGAGCTTCCGCAGCGACTCGTCGAAGGCCCGGCGCGCGTCGTCGGCGCGGTGGTAGCCGTTGTTGAGCTTGGTGGTGACGTAGAGCTCCTCGCGCGGGAGGCCGCTGGCCGCGATCGCCCGGCCCACGCCCTCCTCGTTGCGGTACATCTGCGCGGTGTCGAGGTGCCGGTACCCCACCTCGAGGGCCTGCTCGACCACCTGCTGGGTCTGGTCGGGCTCGATCTGGAACGTGCCGAAGCCGAGCTGCGGGATCGTCGTGCCGTCGTTGAGCTTGATGTCGGGTACCGAGTTCATACCTCGCATGACAACGACAGGGCGCTGGGTATTCCGGGGCGTCTCAGCCGGTGGCGTTCGGGTCGCGCCACTGGCGTTCGAACGGGAGGCGCCAGGAGAACGGGGCGATGAGCTGGTGGATCTGGTTGGGGCCCCAGGAGCCGGGGTTGTACGGCCGCACGACGGGGGGGTTCTCGAGCAGGGGCTGGGAGACCTCCCACAGCCGCTCGATGCCTTCGGCGGTGGTGAACAGGGTGCGGTCGCCGCGGGCGGCGTCGTAGATCAGACGTTCGTACGCCTCGAGCACCGCTCCTGCCCACGACGTGTCGCGCATCGCGAACTGCATCGACAGCTTCTGCAGCTGCATCCCGGGCCCGGGCTTCTTGCCGTAGAACGACAGCGACATCTTCGCCTGGTCGGCCAGGTCGAAGGTGAGGTGGTCAGGACCATGGTCGCCGACGCCCGAGCCGGTCGGGAACATCGACTTCGGGGGCTCTCGGAACGCGATCGAGATGATCCGGGCGCCCTCCGCCAACCGCTTCCCGGTGCGCAGGTAGAACGGCACGCCGGCCCAGCGCCAGTTGTCGATGTAGCACTTGAGGGCGACGAACGTCTCGGTCTCGGACTCCGGGGCCACGCCCTCGATGTCGCGGTAGCCGACGTACTGTCCCCGCACCACGTCGTGCGGCTCGATGGTGCACATCGACCGGAAGACCTTGTTCTTCTCCTCCGAGATGGCCCGCGGCTCGAGGGCGGTCGGAGGCTCCATCGCCGTGAAGGCGAGCACCTGGAACAGGTGGGTGACCACCATGTCGCGGTAGGCCCCCGTCGCCTCGTAGAACGACGCACGCTGCTCCAGGCCGAGCGACTCGGGCACGTCGATCTGGATGTGGTCGATGTGGTTGCGGTGCCAGATCGGCTCGAACAGACCGTTGGCGAACCGGAACGCCAGGATGTTCTGGGCCGCCTCCTTGCCGAGGAAGTGGTCGATCCGGAAGATCTGGTCCTCCTTGAACACGCGGTGCAGCTGCTTGTTCAGGTCCTTGGCCGACGCCAGGTCGGTGCCGAACGGCTTCTCCATGATGATCCGGCTGCGCGCGACCAGGTCGGCCTCCTTGAGGATCTGCACGACGTCCAGCGCCGCCTTCGGCGGCACGCTGAGGTAGTGCAGCCGGTCGCGCGGCTTGTCGCTGCCGGAGGCCTCGTCGGCCTCCTCGACGACGGCCTTCAGCCCGTCCGGCCCGGCGTCCCACGACGCCCACCAGAGGCGCTTCTCGAAGTCCTTCCAGTCCTCCTCCTTGACCTCGTACCCCGCGAACTCGTCGATCGCCGCGCGGGCGAAGTCGACGAAGGAGTCCCGGTCGTGCTGGTCGAGGGAGGTGCCGACGACCTGGAGGTCGCGCAGCAGCCCGGTCTGGAACAGGTGCAGCAGGCCCGGGAGCAGCTTGCGCTTGGACAGGTCGCCCGTGGCCCCGATGAGGACGACCGTGATGGGAGGTGTCGGCATACTCCCCAGCGTGACATCTCCATCGTCCGTACGGGAGGGCGTGCACATCGCGGTCATCTCCGACGTCCACGGCAACCTCGAGGCGCTCGACGCCGTGCTGGCGGAGGCGAGCGGCGTCGACGCGTACTGGTTCCTCGGCGACCTCGTCGCCCACGGGCCGAGGCCGGCGGAGTGCCTAGGTCGGGTGCGTGCGCTCCCCGGTCTGGTCGCGGTGCGCGGCAACACCGACCGCTACACGCTCACCGAACCCCCCTCGCCGGAGCACGCCGCGTCGTTCGACTGGACCCGCGCGGCCCTGTCGGCGGACGACCTGACCTGGCTGGTCGGGCTCCCGGTGGAGGCGCGGCCCCGGGACGGCGTGCTGATGGTGCATGCGTCTCCCGGTCGCGACGACGGCCCCGGGCTCGACCCGCACACCGATGATGCCGACCTGGTGCCCGTCTTCGCGTCAGCGGCTGCGGACCTCGTGCTGGTCGGCCACACGCACCATCCCGAGGAGCGGCGACTCGGCGACGTCCGCGTCGTCAACCCCGGCTCCATCAGCCTGCCGCGGATGTCCGACGCGTCGAGCCGCTACGCGGTCCTGACGCCCTCCGACACCGGGTGGTCCGTCGAGCACCGGGTCGTGCCGTACGACAGGGACGCCGTCCTCGCGGACCTGGCCGCCGGCGACCACCCCTCGGCCGAGTGGCTGATCGACAAGCTGACGTCGCCCTGGGGCTAGCGCGCGTACCGCAGGGTGACGATCTGGAAGGGGCGGAGCGCGAGGGTGCCGCCGTCCCAGGAGCCGGTGTCCATCGGTCGCTCCAGCAGGTCGACCTCGGTCACCCCGGAGTGCTCGAACGACGCGCTCACCCGGACCGACGCACGGGCGCCGAGGGGCTCGTACAGGCGGACGACCACGTCGCCCGAGCCGTCCGCAGCGAGCTTGACCGCCTCGACGTACGCCGTCCCCTCGACACGGACGAGCGGCTCGACCGCCGATCCGCGACGGCGGCGCAGCGGGAGGTTCAGCGCGTACCCGGCCTCGGCAGCCCCCGCGACGCCGGCGCCGGGTACGAGCGCGTACCTCAGCACGTGCGTGCCCTGGTCGGTCTCGGGGTCGGGGAACAGCGGCGCGCGCAGCAGGCTGAGACGGACGCGCGAGAAGGTGCCGCCGCCCTCGCGCGGGTGACGGGTGACGTCGTGGCCGTAGGTCGCGTCGTTGGCCAGCCCCACGCCGTACCCGCCGTCTCCCACGTGCACCCACCGGTGCGCGCACACCTCGAACCGAGCGGCGTCCCAGGTGGTGTTCTCGTGGGTCGGCCTGACGACGTGGCCGAACTGGGTCTCGTACGCCGCGTGGTCGGTGTGCACGTCCACGTCGAAGGCCGCCTTGAGCACGGTCTCCCGCTCGTGCCAGTCGACCTCGGTCTCGACCTCGAGCCGGTCGTCGACGAGGCGGATCCGTTGCGTGGCTGAGGATCGACCGAAGGAGTGGGTCACCACGACGACGTCCCCCTCGACCGTCACGTCGCCGTGCGTGAGGTCGGTGACCCTCGCCCGGTAGGAGCGGTCGAGGTCCCAGGCGTCCCACTTCGCCGGGTGGTCGGGGTGCAGCTGCAGCAGGTTCGCCGTACCCCCGGGCGGCAGCACCTCACGGTCGTTCGCCTTGTCGAGCACGCGCCGGATGACGCCACCCTGGTCCAGCTCGACGCGGAGGTGCTCGTTCTCCAGCACGTCCTCGCCGTGTGGTCTCGCGACAGGCCTTCGGCCTTCCTCGACCAGAGGGCTCGCGCCGAGGGCAGGCACCCCGTCCCGCGCGACCGGCCCCGCGTTGAACACCACCTCGTCCGTGCCGTCACCGGACAGCGCGCCGAGGGCTGTCTCGATGAGGCGCTCGAGCCGCGCCGCCACCGCGGCGTACGTCGCCCGCGCCTCGCGGTGCACCCAGGCGATCGAGGAGCCGGGCAGGATGTCGTGGAACTGGTGCAGCAGCACGATGCGCCACAGGTCTTCCAGCTCCTCGGCCGGGTAGTCGAGAAGCCCTCGGACTGCGGCGGTGCTGCACCACAGCTCGGCCTCGCGGAGCAGGTGCTCGGAGCGGCGGTTGCCCTGCTTCATCGCGGCCTGCGAGGTGTAGGTGCCGCGGTGGATCTCCAGGTAGAGCTCGCCCGCCCACACCGGCGCGTCGGCGTACTCCGCCTCGGCGGCCTCGAAGAACGCGCTCGGTGTCTCGATCGCGACGGACGGCGAGCCGGCCAGCGACGCCGTGCGAGACGCTCGGCCGAGCATCTCCCGGGTCGGTCCACCGCCACCGTCGCCGTGCCCGAACGGCACCAGCGAACGGGTCGCCGCGCCCTTGTCGCGGAAGTTGCGCGCGGCATGGGCGAGCTCGCGGCCGGTCAGCTCGGCGGTGTAGGTGTCGACCGGCGGGAAGTGCGTGAACACCCGCGTGCCGTCGATGCCCTCCCACCAGAACGTGTGGTGCGGGAAGACGTTGGTGGTGTTCCAGGAGATCTTCTGGGTGAGGAACCACCGGCAGCCGGCCTGCGTGACGATCTGCGGCAGCGCGGCGGTGTAGCCGAACGAGTCCGGCAGCCACACCTCGTCGCAGGTGGTCCCGAGGTGCTCCTCGAACCACCGCTGGCCGACGAGGAACTGACGCACCATCGCCTCGCCGCCGACCATGTTGGTGTCCGACTCGACCCACATCCCGCCGACGGGCACGAACCGTCCGGCGGAGACGTGCGCCTTGACCCGCTCGAACAGCTCGGGGTGCTCGGTGCGCACCCACTCCCACTGCTGCGCGGACGACATGGCGTAGACGAGCCCATCGTGGCCAGCATCGTCGTCGAGCAGGTTCACCACGTTGGCGACCGTGCGGGTCACCTTGCGCACCGTCTCCCGGACCGGCCACAGCCAGGCCGAGTCGATGTGCGCGTGCCCGACCGCGGAGACGCGGTGGGCGCCGTCGTACGCCGGTCGGCCGAGCGCCGCCGTCAGCGCCGCGCGGGCGGTGTTCGCCGTGGGCGGCACCTCGGCCAGGTCGAGCGCGTCGAGTGCGGCTTCGAGCGCGAGCAGGATCTCGACCTGGCGCGCGTCGTCCTCGCCGAGCTCGGCAGCGAGCTGGTCGAGCACCTCGACGTCGGCGAGCAGCTCGCGGACCTCCGGAGCGACGTCGACGACGGCCGCCGTCACCAGCCGGTAGACAGGATCGGCCGAGGAGGTGAGCTTGTCGCCCTGGTGGTTCGGGCTCCAGCCGGTCAGCACGTGCGGGTTGGCGGCAGCCTCGACGTACAGGTCCACGCGCTCGCCAGGAGCGACGGGAACCCAGTCGTTGAGCGGGTTCAGCGCCTTCACGTGCGTGCCGTCGGGCCGGTGCACGAGCCCCTCGCTCTGGAACCCGGCCATGTTCCCCTGGAAGCCGAGGTCCACGACGAGCTCGGGGTGCGCCACGTCAGCGGCCACCTCGCCGGTCAGGTGGAACCACGTCGTCGCCCACGCGGGTCCCCACGCGCCGCCGATCGCGAAGGCGTCGTACGTCTGCTCGCGGGCGGTACCGAACGGCACCGGCTCGCCGACCGACCCGTCGGCTGCGGGAGGTACGTGCCAGGCCTCGACCGTCAGGTCCGCCACGTGGCGTCGCTCGGCGGGCCTGACGTGCTGGTCGACCAGCCGGCGCAGCCGGCCCCGGATCTCGCTGCGTCGGTCGTGCATCCCTGCACGGTATCGACGTGGTCTCGAGGCTCGTCGCTGGCGCTCCTCGCACCTCGACCGACGAACAGTTTCGGTGGTTGAGGTGTGAGGGCCGCCAGGCCCGAGCCTCGAAACCACCATGCGCTGACCAGCGCGCGCGGGCAGGATGACCGAGTGCCGGGAGAAGCGAACGGGTTCGCCTACGACGTCCAGCGCGGTGGCGACGTCGTGATCACCCACCACGGCAAGCGGGCGACCGTGCTGCGCGGCCCACGGGCTCGGAGTTCGTCGCCGAGGTCGAGGGTGCCCCGGGTGAGTTGGGCGCCCAGCAGGTGATGGCCCGCTGGACCGGCAACTACAAGCGCGGCAACGAGCGCGCGGCGCGCGCCCACCCGCGCAACCGCGGCCGATGACACTCAACGCGGCGGCCCAGGCGGCGCTGGACGAGATCGTCGCGCGCGACGACCCGAGCATCCTCGGCATCGTGCTGACCGGCAGCGCCGCGCGGGGGATCCCCACCGAGCACTCCGACGTCGACGTCTTCGTCGTGCTCACCGACGACGCGGCCGAGGGTCGCACGACCAGCCACAGCGCGGCGATCGACGAGATCCCGCAGACCCTCGCGGACCTCGAGGACGTGCCGCTGTGGGGCGGCGACGAGTACGGCTACCGCTGGGGCTACTGCTACACGAAGCTGCTGCGGGACGAGACCGGCGGACGGATCCGCGAGGCGCTCCGTCGCATGGAGAGCCACACGCCCGCCGAGGCACGGCGGATGCTGCTCCACGGCGACCAGCTCGACGGCTACGTCAACATGGCCTACCGCGCGCTCAAGTCCGACCGCGACGGCCGGCGGCTCGAGAGCCGGCTCGACGCCGCCGAGTCCGTGCACTGGTGGCTGGACGTCGTCTTCACCCTCGAGGGCCGGGTCCGGCCCTACAACAAGTACCTCGCGTGGGAGCTCCGCGAGCACCCGCTGAGCGTCCCGGAGTGGTCGGCCGACCGTCTGCTGCCGCAGGTCGAGGCGGTCCTCGACGGGGACGCGGACGCCGTACGGGCGGCGTACGCCGTCGTCGAGCGCGCGTGCCTCGCATGGGACGAGCGGCACGGCGGGCACGACCTCCACGAGCTCATCGAGGGCTGGGGCGACGAGCTGGCCCTCCTGCGCGGGGGTTAGCGCGGGCGGTACTTGGTGGGCAGGTGCCCGGCGTCGACCGCCCACGCGATCTCGTCGCGGATGGACTGCTCGAACGGGATCGGCGTGATCCCGAGGTCACGGCGGGCGGGACCGTCGTCGAGATGGGTGTCCCGCAGGGACATCTCGGCCCCCTCGAGGTCGGCGGGGTAGTGGTACCGCTCCGGCAGCCGGGTCTGCACCTTCTCGACCACGGTCGCGGTCAGGACGCCGAGCTTGGGCGGCAGCTCGACGTAGGGACGCCGCCGGCCGATGGCCTTGGCGATCGCGGAGTAGAGGTCCTTGGCCCTCATGTGGATGCCCGGGACGACGTAGCGGCGCGGCCCCTTGCCGGGCTCCATCACCCGCGCGACGACCTCGGCCGTGTCACGGACGTCGGTGGCCAGCAGCCCACCCTTCGACCACATCGGGAACCGGCCCTTGACGACCCAGAAGAAGCGTTCGGTCTGCGAGCCGACGTACGGGTCGTACGGGCCGTAGATCGCGCCCGGGTAGACCGTCACGACCGGCTTCCCGGCAGCCTGGAACTCCCGGGCCACCTCCTCGGAGAGCACCTTCGACTTGCTGTAGGCCTGGTCGATGTCGCCGAGCGGCAGGTCGGGTCCGCTGCCGCCGTGGCGCATCAGCGCGACCGAGCTCGAGATGTGCACGACCGGGTCACAACCGCGGTCCAGGGCGGCGCCGAGGACCACCTTGGTCGCCTGCGCGTTGGTGTTGAGCATCTCCTGGGCCTTGCGTGGGTCGAGGCTGAAGATGGCCGCAGCGTGGACGACTGCGTCGCAGCCCTCGAGCGCAGCGCCGACCGACGCCGCGTCGAGCACGTCGCCCGTGACGACGTCGTCGGGCGTGAACGTGATGCCGTGGGGGCCGAACGTCTCGGCGACCTGTTCGGGTCGGCGGACCAGCAGCCGGACGCTGTGCCCGTCGCGGAGCAGGGCCAGCACCATGTGCGAGCCGACGTACCCGGTGCCGCCCGTGACGAGGATGCGCATGCACCACAGTCGACCTGGGCGAGCGGTGCGGTCAACCGGCTGGTCACGCTTCAGGCCATTCCTCCGCGCCCGGCTCTGGGCGGGCCTAGCCTCAGTCCATGACGTCGTCCCCGATCCGTGGGTTGGCCATCGTGGTGGCCGCGGTCGCGCTGACCGCACCCTCGGCCGCCTGGGCGCTCAACCACCGTGAAGCCCAGCTGCCCGCCATGCGGCTGGCCAAGGTCCAGTACGACCCGCCCGGCGACGACGACGGCAGCAACACGTCGCTGAACAAGGAGTACGTGCAGGTCCGCAACGCCGGCGCGAAGCCGTGGACGCTGACCGGCTGGTCGATCCGCGACGTCAGCGGGTACAAGTTCGCGTTCCCCGAGGGGTTCACGGTCCAGCCGGGCGACACGGTCACCATCCACACCGGCAGCGGCAAGGACCGCGCCCTGCACCTCTACTGGGGCCAGGGCAGCTACGTCTGGAACAACACCGGCGACAAGGTCACGTTCAAGAACTCGTCCGGCAAGGTGGTCGACACCTGTGCCTACGCCGGCGACGGCAGCTACGTCACCTGCTGACCCTTCCCGCTGAGCGCCGCCCGGACGGCGAGGGCCGCTTCGGGACGGTTCGTGGTCACCATCCACACCCGCGGGTCGCGCAGCGCGGCCGCCACCACGCGGGGGGAGTCGGCGGTCCACACCAGGACCCGTACGTCGCGTCGGTGCGCCCAGCGCAGCAGCCGGACCCGCGCGAGAAGGTGGTGGGCCACCAGCACGCCGGCGCCGCTGTCCCGCCAGCGCCGGGTGGGGTACAGCTCGCCGATCCGGGCGCGGACGGCGGCCGGCAGCCGTAGGTGCGAGGTGCTCTGGCCGACCGTGAGCCCGACCAGCGCGAGTCCCTCGTGCGCCTCGGCCCACCGGGCGAGCGCCGCCGCGGCCTGCCCGTTGCCCGTCGTGAAGACGACCCGGCTGAGGTCGAGCACGCCGGCGCACCGGTCGGCCAGCTCCTCGGCCCACTCGGCCACGCCGGGACCCTTGAGGTCGACGTGCGCCCCGAGCCCGCACGCCGCGACCGCGGCGAGCACCTCGTCGACGTCGGGCCGCCCGACGGGGTCGTCGACGGGGTCGTGGGAGCAGACCAGCGAGCCGTCCGCGGCCCGGCGTACGTCGAACTCGACGTAGTCGGCCCCGATCGACGCGGCGTACCTCACGCCGGCCGGCGTGTTGTCGTAGGCCGGGTCCACCGCCCCGCCGCACCGGTGCGCCGAGATCAGCACGTGCGGCGCCGCCATGCTCCCCACTCTAGGGACCCTGTCTCACGGGGAATCGCGGGATAGTCCAGTCCGGTTCCGTGCTCCCGTGGCCGCCGTCACCACGGAACCGGACTGGACTATCCCGCCGGGCGCCCCGGAAATTGCTTCGGAGATCCGGAACATCGGCCACCATGAGTGCGTTGGACCCCATGAACAGACTTGAGCCGTACCGACTCAAGAATTTTGGCTGCCAGGCGATCACTCGCCAGGATTGGCCAAGAACTGACATCCCCAGCACCACTTCTCACGGAGGTAACCCAACATGGCTCGTGCCGTCGGCATCGACCTCGGGACGACCAACAGCGTCGTCGCCGTCCTCGAAGGTGGAGAGCCCACCGTCATCGCCAACGCCGAAGGAGCGCGGACCACCCCCTCGGTGGTGGCCTTCGCCAAGTCCGGCGAGGTCCTGGTCGGCGAGGTCGCCAAGCGCCAGGCCGTCACCAACGTCGACCGCACCATCCGGTCCGTCAAGCGCCACATGGGCACCGACTGGACCACCAAGGTCGACGACAAGGACTTCACCCCCCAGCAGATCAGCGCGTTCGTGCTGCAGAAGCTCAAGCGCGACGCCGAGGCCTACCTCGGCGAGCCGGTGACCGACGCGGTCATCACCGTGCCGGCGTACTTCTCCGACGCGCAGCGCCAGGCCACCAAGGAGGCCGGCGAGATCGCGGGCCTCAACGTGAGCCGCATCGTCAACGAGCCCACGGCGGCCGCGCTGGCGTACGGCCTCGACAAGGGTGACGACCAGACGATCCTCGTCTTCGACCTCGGTGGCGGCACGTTCGACGTGTCCCTGCTCGAGATCGGTGAGGGCGTGGTCGAGGTCAAGGCGACCAGCGGCGACAACCACCTCGGTGGCGACGACTGGGACTCCCGCGTCGTGGAGTGGATGGTCAAGAAGTTCAAGGACAACAACGGCGTCGACCTCGGGGCCGACAAGATCGCCAAGCAGCGCCTCCAGGAGGCCGCCGAGAAGGCCAAGATCGAGCTGTCGAGCTCGAGCGAGACGACCGTCCACCTGCCGTACATCACGCACGGCGAGTCCGGCCCCCTCCACTTCGAGGAGAAGCTGACCCGCGCCGAGTTCCAGAAGATGACGGCCGACCTGCTCGACCGGACCAAGGCGCCGTTCAGGTCGGTGCTCAAGGACGGCGGCGTCGACGTGGCGAACATCGACCACGTGGTCCTCGTCGGCGGCTCGACCCGCATGCCGGCCGTCACCGAGGTCGTCAAGGAGCTGCTCGGCGGCAAGGAGCCCAACAAGGGCGTCAACCCCGACGAGGTCGTCGCCGTGGGCGCTGCGCTGCAGGCCGGTGTCCTCAAGGGCGAGGTCAAGGACGTGCTGCTCCTCGACGTCACCCCGCTCTCGCTGGGCATCGAGACCAAGGGCGGCGTGATGACCACCCTGATCGAGCGCAACACCACGATCCCGACCAAGCGCTCGGAGATCTTCACCACCGCCGACGACAACCAGCCGTCGGTGGAGATCAAGGTCGCGCAGGGCGAGCGCCAGATGTGGGCGCAGAACCAGACGCTCGGCAACTTCGAGCTGACCGGCCTCCCGCCGGCCCCGCGCGGGATCCCGAAGATCGAGGTCACCTTCGACATCGACGCCAACGGCATCGTGCACGTCTCCGCCAAGGACCAGGCGTCCGGCCGCGAGCAGTCGATGACGATCTCCGGTGGCTCCGCGCTGTCGAAGGACGAGATCGACCGCATGGTGCGCGAGGCGGAGCAGTACGCCGCCGAGGACGCCAAGCGGCGCGAGTCCGTCGAGAGCCGCAACCAGGCCGACTCGCTGGTCTACCAGACCGAGAAGTTCCTGGCCGACAACGGCGAGAAGATCCCCGAGGACGTACGCACCGAGGTGCAGACCGACCTCGACGCCCTCAAGGCCGTGCTCGACAACGCCGACGCCGGCGCCGACGAGATCCAGGCCGCGGTCACCAAGCTCGGTGAGACCAGCCAGAAGATGGGCGCCGCCATGTACGCCGCCGCCGAGGCCGACCAGTCGGCTGCGGGTGGCAGCGACGGCAGCACCGGCGAGTCCGACGACGACGTGGTCGACGCCGAGATCATCGACGAGGACGGCCAGGCCGACGGGTCGGGTCACAGCGGCACCGAGGACGAGTCGCAGGACGGGGCCAAGTGACCGACCCCCAGTCGGACACCGACGACCCGGTCGAGGTCGAGGAGACCTCGACCGGGTCGTTCGGCGACGCCGCTGCCGAGATGGCCAACGAGACGGAGGTCGAGGGCGGGGAAGTCCCCCCTGAGATGGCCGACGGGCCGCCCGTCGAGCAGCAGCTCGCCGAGCGCACTGCCGACCTCCAGCGCCTCCAGGCCGAGTACCTCAACTACAAGCGCCGGGTCGAGCGTGACCGGGAGCTCGTCCGCGAGAACGCGACCTACCAGGCCCTCGCCCCGATCATCGAGGTCCTCGACAACATCGAGCGGGCGCGCGAGCACGGCCCGCTCGACCCGGGGTTCCGTGGAGTGGCCGAGCAGCTCGAACGGGTCGTCGCGGCCCAGGGGCTGGTGAAGTTCGGCGAGCCGGGCGACGCCTTCGACCCGACGATCCACGAGGCGCTGTCCCACATCGGTGAGGACCCCGGTGTCGACGTCACCACCTGCAAGGTGATCGCCAAGGCCGGCTACCGCATCGGCGAGCGCGTGGTCCGCGCCGCCCAGGTGCTCGTGGTCGACCCCGGCGAGCGTGACGAGGCTCCCGCCTCCCAGATGTGACGATCAGCAGACTGGCGAACCCACGACCCCGAGGAGGTGAGGGTGGATGACCGAGATCCGCGCCGACTGGGCGAGCAAGGACTTCTACCAGGTCCTCGGCGTCGGCAAGCAGGCGAGCCAGACCGACATCAAGAAGGCCTACCGCAGGCTCGCTCGTGAGAACCACCCCGACTCCAACCCGGGTGACAGCAAGAAGCACGAGAAGTTCAAGTCGGTCGCCGAGGCCTACGACGTCCTCGGCGACGCCGAGAAGCGCACCAAGTACGACGAGTACCGCTCGCAGGTGGCCAGCGGTCCGTTCCCCGGCGGGTTCGGTGGTTTCCGCCCGCCCGGCGGGTTCGACATCGACGACGTCATCCGCGGCCACTCCGGGGGCCTCGGCGACATGTTCGGCGACATCTTCGGTGGCGGCGGCACGAGCGGCCGGGGGCAGGGCCAGCAGACCCGTGGTACCCGGGCGGTGCGCGGTTCCGACGTCGAGTCCACGGCCACCATCGGGTTCACCGACTCGGTCGAGGGCGTCACGATCAGCCTGCGGCTGACCTCCGACGCCCCGTGCCCGCAGTGCAAGGGCACCGGCGGCAAGCCGGGCACCAGACCGCACATCTGCGCCACGTGCGAGGGTGCCGGCTTCGTGGTGTCCGGCGTCGGCGGCGCCTTCTCGCTCAACGAGACGTGCCCCACCTGCCACGGCCGCCAGCTCGTGTACGACGAGCCCTGCCCGACCTGTCACGGCAGCGGCCGCGGCTCCTCGGCGCGCACCATCCAGGCCCGCATCCCCGCGGGGGTGAAGGACGGGCAGCGGATCCGGCTGCGCGGCAAGGGCGGCCAGGGCGAGGGCGGCGGCCCGGCGGGCGACCTGTTCGTCACCGTCAAGGTCACCCCGCACCGGCTCTTCGGACGCAAGGACGACAACCTGACCCTCGACGTCCCGGTCTCCTTCGACGAGGCGGCTCTCGGCGCCGACGTGAAGATCCCCACCCTCGGCGGCGCGCCGGTGACCCTCAAGATCCCGTCCGGTACGCCCAACGGGCGCACGTTCCGGGTCCGCGGCCGCGGGGCCAAGAAGAAGGACGGCACGAACGGCGACCTGCTCGCCACCGTGCAGGTCCAGGTGCCCGCCGTGCTCAACGAGCAGGCGCGTGAGGCGGTCGCGGCCTACCGCGCCGCCACCGAGGGCAGCACGTTGCGGTCAGGGCTGTTCGAGCAGGCCCCATGACGCCGCGGACGCCCGAGCCCGACAAGGCGGTGTACGTGATCAGCGTCGCCGCCGAGCTGACCGGGCTGCACCCGCAGACCCTGCGCGCGTACGAACGGATGGGCCTGATCGCCCCCAGCCGCACCGGGGGCGGCGGCCGCCGCTACTCCGCCCGCGACGTGGACCTGCTGCGCACCATCGCCGAGCTCACCGCGTCCGGCGCCGGCATCGAGGGCGTGCGGCGGATCCTCGACCTCGAGCACCAGGTCGACGCGCTCCGCGCACGCAACGACGAGCTGGTGGCCGAGCTGCTGGCCACCCGCGAGGCGCTCCGCGAGGCCGTGCGCGAGGTCGGCCGCACCCGCCGCGCCGACCAGCCCAGCCGGCTGCCGGTGCTGCGCCAGCCCGACCCGTCGGGCCAGGTCGTCGTCTGGCGTCGCGGCCGCTAGCTCCGCTCAGTACGCCGGGGGCTTGCCGGAGCCTCCGCACAGGTAGTTCGGGCTGGCGGCGTACCCCGGGGAGCCTGCCTCGCCGCGGACCACGTCGATCGTGAAGCCTCGCTCGTCATCGCTCAGCGCGACCCAGGTCTGGGTGTCGGCCTCCGGGTAGCCGAGCCCCGCATCGCGAGCGGTGATGGGCCGGCCCGAGTCGACGGTCATCACCGCCAGCAGGGCGTCGACCGCGGCCTGCGGGGTGTCCCCCCGTGCGGCGCCGAACTTCCACGCCGGCTGACCGCCCGTCATCGTGCAACCCGCGTCGCCGAGGCTGGCGTCGCGCCAGTGACGGTCGGGGTCCACCACCCGCACGTCGGCGCTCATCCCGGAGCGGGACTCCCCGGCGGTCGAGCAGGTCAGCTCGAGGTCGCCCGGAGGGACGGGCCGCACCCACGTCTCGGGTTCCGGCGGCAGCGCGTCGCCCCAGCCCTCAGCGGAGGCGCCGAGCACGAGGGTCGCGCCGCGGGCCATCGTGCTCGACACGTCGACGGTGATGCCCGCCGGACCCGCGGCCACCTCGCGCGCCGACACGGTGATCCCGTCGGGCGAGCACGACACCGCGATCGTGGCGGGCGGCCGCTGCTCATCGGTCCGCACCCGGTCGGCCGCCCCGCGGACGGCCACGCCGCTGGCCGCGACGAGCAGCACGGCCAGCACCGCCCCGCCGACCACCAGCCGGTCCGTCCCCACCGAACGCCCTCCTCCGCGGTCAGTAGAGTGGCCGCACCCTGAGTATCCGCCTGCGAAGAGAGCCCAGCACCACACCGTGACTTCCAAGGACAACCTGGTGGCGCGTGCCCGCACGGCCGTCGTACGACGCCTGGACCCGGTCGCCGCGAAACGCACGGCGACCCTGGCCGAGCGCCGGACCAACGGCATCGAGGCGACCCCCGAGGTTGCCGCAGCGCTCGACGCCACCGCCGCGCTGGCCGTGCGCGACCTGGCGCAGCGGATCCGCAGCGGCGATCTCGACGCCCACCACCAGGCGGCACTGGCCCAGCTGGTCGAGGCGTACCTGAGCGAGCACCCGGCCGAGTCGCTGCCGCACGGTGTCGCCCAGGCGGTCGCCAGCAGCTTCGAGGGGCTGTGGCAGCCGGTGGGGGAGCCGGTGAACGAGCCGCCGCCGTTCATCCGCGACGTGATCCGCGACCAGTTCCACCGGCTCTACTACCACGTGTCGAAGCGCACCTGGAAGGACACCTGGTACCGCGGCGTGCGCACCTACAAGTGCCCCACCGACATGTGGATCTACATGGAGCTCATCGACCAGCTCGAGCCGGGTCTGGTCATCGAGACCGGCACCTACCGCGGCGGCAGCGCCCTCTACATCGCCGACCGCCTGGAGACGATCGGGGCCGGCAACGTCGTCACCGTCGACGTCAACGAGCCGCCGAACCCGCCCCAGCACCCCCGGCTCACCTACCTCACCGGGTCCTCGACCGACCCGACGATCGTGGCGAAGATCGCGGGCATGATCCCCGAGGGCTCACCGGTGCTGGTGATCCTCGACTCCGACCACTCCCGCGACCACGTCGCCGCCGAGCTCGAGGCGTACGCGCCGCTCGTGCCGATCGGCTCGTACCTCATCGTCGAGGACACCAACGTCAACGGACACCCCGCCGCTCCCGACTTCGGACCGGGGCCGATGGAGGCGATGTGGGACTTCATGGCCACCGACCCCGGCTTCGAGGTCGACGCCCACTGCGAGCGGTACTTCCTCACGCAGAACCCGTCGGGGTACCTCAAGCGCGTCCGCTAGCGGGGTGCGGAACGGCCGAGCGGGGCCGAGACGGCGGTCACGCCGTCGGTGTGCAGGAAGGTGACCTGGATCGGCTGGAGGGCCGAGGTCGACCACTGCTGGTTGGGGCGGCTCATCGTGCAGACGAGGGCGACCTGGTCACCGGCCGCGAGCCAGAGGGTGCCGACGCCGGACACGGCGGGCGGGCTCTCCACGGAGGCCACCTGCGCCTCCGCGAGGACCGCCTTGGTCGTGGCCGTGGTGCCCACCACCGACGAGACGGTGATGTGGCAGGTCACGGTGTTGGGGCTGGCCGTGGAGCCGGCGGCTCCCACGAACTGCGCGGAGTACGCCACCAGGTAGCTGCCCTCCGGCTGCACGGGGAGGTTCTGGGTGAAGCCGCCGACGCGAGAGGTGGCGCCGTACACGTAGACGGTCTGCTTGGATGCCGCGAGGGCATCGGCGTCCTTGCCGTCGAGCTTGTCGGCGTTGAGGTTCTTGATCCGGTTGGTGTTGTGGACCTCGAGGGCCGGGCCCTTCGCGCGGATGTCGAGCGCGGGGCCACTCCCGACGTTCTTGATCGTCGTGGTCTGGCCGGCCTCGTTCCATTTGCCCAAGACCAGGGACTTCCCCGTCGCCGCGGCGGCGGCCCAGTCGAGAGCGGCGAGCAGGACGATCCCGACGGCGAGGGCGGTGAGGCCCGACTTGATGCGTTGCATGACGTGACACCTCTCATCTTGAGTGGAACAGACTCAACTTCATGATCGTTGTGTCAGTGGGTCGCCACGCCGATCCGCAAGGATGCCCAAGAGCTCCGAGAAACCACGAGACGAGGAACCAACAGTCGGTATGAGCCAGTTCGCCGCCGAAAAGTTCACCACCCGCAGCCGCGAGGCGATCGACGTCGCCCAGGTGGCCGCCACCACGGCCGGGCACAGCGCCACCGAGCCCGTGCACCTGCTGGCAGCCCTGCTGCGCCAGGAGGACGGCACGACCCGCAGCCTGGTCACCAAGGCCGGCGTCGACGTGGCCACGCTTGCGGCCGCCGCCGAGGCGGCCGTCCGCGGCCTGCCCAGCGCCAGCGGCGCCACCGTCCAACGGCCCGCCGCGTCCGCCGCGCTCACCCGGGTGCTGGCCACCGCGATGGACCTCGCCACCGGCATGAAGGACGAGTACGTCGCCACCGACCACCTGCTCATCGCGCTGGCGACCGTCGAGTCGAGCGCCAAGAAGGTGCTCGACGATGCCGGCCTGACCGCGGACGGCCTCCGCGAGGGTGTCTCCGCGGTGCGCGGCAGCCGCCGGGTGACCAGCGCCGGCGCGGAGTCGACGTACGAGTCCCTCGAGAAGTTCTCCGTCGACCTCACGCAGGCCGCCGAGGACGGTCGGCTCGACCCGGTCATCGGGCGTGACGCCGAGATCCGCCGGGTCATCCAGGTGCTGAGCCGGCGGACCAAGAACAACCCCGTCCTCATCGGCGAGCCCGGCGTCGGCAAGACCGCCGTCGTCGAGGGCCTGGCCCAGCGGATCGTCGAGGGCGACGTCCCCGACTCGCTCAAGGGCCGCCGGCTGCTCTCGCTCGACCTGGCCGCGATGCTGGCCGGGGCGAAGTACCGCGGCGAGTTCGAGGAGCGGCTGAAGGCCGTGCTCGAGGAGATCAAGGACGCCGCCGGCCAGATCATCACGTTCATCGACGAGCTGCACACCGTCGTCGGCGCGGGCGCCGGCGGCGACTCCGCGATGGACGCCGGCAACATGCTCAAGCCGATGCTCGCCCGCGGGGAGCTGCACATGATCGGCGCCACGACCCTGGACGAGTACCGCGAGCGGATCGAGAAGGACCCGGCGCTCGAGCGCCGCTTCCAGCAGGTCTTCATCGGCGAGCCCACCGTCGAGGACACCATCCAGATCCTGCGCGGCATCCAGGAGAAGTACCAGGCCCACCACGGCGTCCGGATCACCGACGCCGCGCTCGTCGCGGCCGCCACGCTGTCCGACCGCTACATCACCGGCCGCCAGCTGCCCGACAAGGCCATCGACCTCGTCGACGAGGCCGCGTCCCGGCTGCGGATGGAGATCGAGTCCTCGCCCGAGGAGATCGACAAGCTCCGGCGCCAGGTCGAGCGGCTGAAGATGGAGGAGTTCGCCCTCGCCAAGGAGAGCGACCCGGCGTCGGTCGACCGGCTCGGCAAGCTGCGCGCCGACCTCGCCGACCACGAGGAGGAGCTGCGCGCCCTCGAGACCCGCTGGGAGCGCGAGAAGGCCACCCTCGAGGGCGAGGGTGAGCTCCGTCGCGCGCTCGACCAGCTGCGCATGGAGGCCGACAAGCTGCTCCGCGAGGGCAACCTCGAGGGGGCCAGCAAGATCCGCTACGAGTCCATCCCCGAGCTGGAGAAGCGGATCGCCGAGGTCGAGGAGTCCGAGAAGGCCGATGGCGAGGGCGTCGAGCCGCTCGTCGGCGAGGAGGTCGGCGCCCAGCAGATCGCCGACGTCGTGGAGGCCTGGACCGGCATCCCCACCGGCAAGATGCTCCAGGGCGAGACGGCCAAGCTGCTGGAGATGGAGCAGGTCATCGGCCGGCGGCTGATCGGCCAGGCCGACGCCGTGCGGGCGGTGAGCGACGCCGTCCGCCGCTCGCGGGCCGGCATCGCCGACCCCAACCGGCCCACCGGGTCGTTCCTGTTCCTCGGCCCGACGGGCACCGGCAAGACCGAGCTGGCGAAGTCGCTGGCCGACTTCCTGTTCGACGACGAGCGGGCGATCGTGCGCATCGACATGAGCGAGTACTCCGAGAAGCACTCGGTGGCGCGGCTGGTCGGAGCACCTCCCGGTTACGTCGGGTACGAGGAGGGCGGTCAGCTCACCGAGGCCGTCCGCCGGCGCCCGTACTCCGTGGTGCTGCTCGACGAGGTCGAGAAGGCCCACCCCGAGGTCTTCGACATCCTGCTCCAGGTGCTCGACGACGGTCGGCTGACCGACGGCCAGGGCCGCACGGTGGACTTCCGCAACACGCTGCTGATCCTGACCAGCAACCTCGGTTCGGCCTTCCTGGTCGACCCGACGTTGGAGGACGACGAGAAGCGTGAGTCGGTGCTCGCGATCGTGCGCGCGTCGTTCAAGCCGGAGTTCCTCAACCGGCTCGACGAGATCGTCATCTTCGACGCGCTCGGCCGCGACGAGCTGGCGCACATCGTCGGCCTGCAGCTGGCGCTGCTCGAGAAGCGGCTGGCGGCGCGACGCATCGACATCGACGTCACGGACGCGGCCCGCGAGTGGCTCGCCGACACCGGCTACGACCCGGCGTACGGCGCGCGGCCGCTGCGCCGCCTGATCCAGTCGGCCATCGGCGACCCGCTCGCGCGGCTGCTGCTCGCCGGTGAGGTCGTCGACGGCAGCACCGTGCGCGTGGACCACGCCCCCGACGAGGTTGGCGGCGCGGACAGGCTGACCCTCACGGTCGCCTGACCGCAGTCCTGGGACAATCGGGGCGTGCCCCCCACCCCGGAGTCCCAGCAGCTCCCCCGGCCGCGTCAGGTGACGCTGGCCGCGGCCCTGGTGATGGGCGCGTCCGGGATGCTCGTGGTCTCGGTCTTCGAGCGGCTCGGTGACCTGCGCTCCATCGAGAGCCGGCTGGCGATCGAGGAGTTCATCAACCGACCTCCCGGCAGCGACCTCGGTCTCGACCTCGAGTCGGTGCTCGACCTCCTCTACGTCGTCTCGATGGTGGCCGCCGGTCTCGCGACGGCCGCCGCGATCCTGGGCTTCCACGTGCTCAAGCGGAACCGGTCCGCCCGGATCGGGCTGAGCGTGCTCGCCCTGCCCTTGTTCCTCTGCGGCCTGGTCACCGGAGGCTTCCTGGCCAGCGTGGTCGCTGCCAGCGTCGCGATGCTGTGGCTCTCGCCGGCACGGCAGTGGTTCGCGGGCATCACCCCCGACCCGGTCCCGTCGACCCCCGCGCCCGCACCGCCGCCGCCGACGGCACCCCCGCTGGCCCCGCCGGGGCCACCGGCGACGCAGCTGCCGCCGCCGGTCTGGCCGGCGTACGCCGCCACCCAGCCTCCGCCGTGGGTGCCGGCGCCCGCGCCCGCCCCGCCCCCGCGCCGCCCCACCGCCGTGGCCGCCGCGTGCGCGATCACGTGGGCGTGCTGCGCCTTCGTGGCGCTGATGTCGCTGTTGTTGGTCGGCGTCCTCGTCGCCGACTCCGAGGGCCTGATCACGGAGATGCACCGCCAGAACCCGACGCTCGTCGACCAGGGGATCTCCGACGGAGCGCTCCGGTCGGCGTCCTGGGTGACGGCGGTCGTCTGCCTGGTCTGGGCGGTCGCGTCCGGCGTGCTCGCCGTCCTGGCGTTCCAGAGGCGGCGCTGGGCCGCCATCGGGCTGGCCATCTCGGCCGCGGTCGTCGGGCTGCTCTGCCTGGTCGGCTCCCTGGTCTCACCCCCGCTCGTGGTCCCCGGCCTGCTGGCCGCGGCGACGGTCGCCCTGCTGCTCCAGTCCTCGGCGCAGCGGTGGCTGGGCCGGCGCGACGTCCCCGGTGCCGCTCGTGGGCCCGGCATGATGAGATGAGCCGGTGAGCGAGAACAACCCCGGCGGGACGCCTCCCCAGAACCCCTACGGCCAGCCGCCCGCTGGGGAGAACCCGTACGGCCAGCCGCCCGCCGGCCAAGCGCCCTACGGTCAGCCGCCCACCCAGCCGGCCTACGGGCAACCGCCGGCCGAGAACCCCTACGGCCAGGCGCCGTACGGGCAGCAGCCGCAGGGGTACGACGCCCAGCAGCCGCCTCCGGGCCCGCTGGGCGACGGGCTGGACATGTACGGCCGCCCACTCGTCCGGGAGGCGAGGCCCGGCACCGTCACGGCGGCCGCGTGGATCACGCTGGTCATGTCGGGTCTCACCGGCGGGCTCTTCGGCTTCATCACGCTGGGCATGCTCGTGGCCAAGGACGACGTCGTCTCCGAGATGGACAAGGCCTTCGCCGAGCAGGGTGTGACCGGGGACTTCAGCGCCGAGGACGCCTACGGCTTCTTCGTGTTCGCGCTGGTCGTGCTCACGCTCTGGTGCATCATCGCGTGCGTGCTGGCGGTGTTCGCCCTGCGCGGGTCCAACGTGTCGCGCATCCTGCTGGTCATCTCCTCGGTCGTCGCCGGCCTGCTGAGCCTGGTGGCGATCGGCTCCGTCGTCAGCGCTGTCTGGCTGCTCGCCTGCATCGCCGTCGTCGTCCTGTTCTTCACCGGCGGCGCCGGCGCGTGGTACCAGCGGCGCCGCGGCTACTGACCGTCAGGCGTGGGCGAGGTCCGCACCGGCCAGTCGGCTGAGGGCCTCCTCGATCACCGATGTCTGCTTGCAGAACGCCCAGCGGATCAGCTGGCGGCCCGCGTCCGGGTCGTCGTAGAACGGCTGGGTCGGGATCGCGACCACGCCGGCCCGCTCGGGCAACGCCAGGCAGAAGGCCATCGCGTCCGGCCACCCCAGGTGGGTGATGTCGGAGGTGGCGAAGTACGTGCCCGCGGGCGGCCGGCCGGGGAGCCCGATCTCCTCCAGGCCGGCGCACAGGAGGTCGCGCTTGCCCTCCAGCTCCGCGGCCAGCGTCGCCGGGAAGCCGGGGTGCTCGTCCAACGCGGCTGCCACGGCGGGCTGCAACGGCGAGCCCGACGTGAACGTCAGCCACTGCTTGGCCGACAGCAGCGCGCCCACCAGCTCGGCGGGGCCCGTCGCCCAACCGACCTTCCACCCGGTGAAGGAGTAGCTCTTGCCCGCACTCGACAGGGTCAGCGTCCGCTCGGCCATCCCCGGCAGGGTCGCCATCGGCACGTGCTCGTACCCGGTGTAGGTCAGGTGCTCGTAGACCTCGTCGGTGATCACCACGAGGTCGCGCTCGACGGCCAGCTCCGCGACGGCCGCGAGCTCGTCGCGGGTCAGCACGGTGCCGGTCGGGTTGTGCGGGGTGTTCAGCAGCACGAACCGGGTCCGGTCGCTCACCGCGGCCCGGAGCTCGTCGAGGTCCAGCCGGAAGTCGGGGGCGCGCAGGGTGACCGGACGCCGTACGCCGCCCGCCATCTGGAGCATCGCGACGTACGAGTCGTAGTACGGCTCCAGCACCACCACCTCGTCCCCGGGGTTCACCAGCCCGAGCAGGGCGGCCGCGATCCCTTCGGTGCACCCCGTCGTCACGACCACCTCGGTGTCGGGGTCGAGCTCGATCCCGTAGTGGCGCTGCTGGTGCCGCGCGATCGCCTGCCGCAGCGCCGGGATGCCGACGCCAGGGGCGTACTGGTTGGCGCCGGACTCGAGCGCCGCCACGGCCGCGGCGATCACCTCGGGTGGGCCGTCGACGTCCGGGAAGCCCTGGCCGAGGTTCACCGCCCCCGTCCTCAGGGCGAGCGCCGACATCGTGGAGAAGATCGTCGGCGGGATGCCGTCGAGGCGGGCGGCGGTGCGCGTGCGGTTGGCTCGGTCGGACACGGACCGAGGGTAACCAGGCCTATCCTGCGCCTGTGCGCGCCGAGGTCGATGCTGTCGTGGTGGGTGGGCGTATCGCGGGCTCGCTGACGGCGCTCCGGTTGGCCGAACGCGGCGTGAGCGTACGCGTCCTCGAGTCGCGTCACTTCCCCTCCGACACACTCTCGACGCACTTCTTCCGCGGTGACGGGCTGGTCCGCTCGCTGGCCGACTTCGACGTCCTCGACGAGGTGCTGTCAGCCGGTGCGCCACCGCTTCGCTGCGAGTACTTCGCCCTGGACGACGGACCAGCCGAGCAGGGTCCTCCGCAGGATCCCGGGGCCGCGGGCTTCTGCCTCTCGGTTCGCCGGGTCACGCTCGACGCCGTGCTCTCGCGACGCTGCCGGAGGGCCGGCGTCGACGTCCGCACAGGCGTGCGCGTCGGCGACCTCGTGTGGGAGGAGGACCGCGTCGTGGGAGTGGTCGACGACTCCGGTGAGGTGCACCGCGGCGCCGTGGTGGTCGGCGCCGACGGTCGGCGCTCGAAGGTCGCAGCCCTGGTCCATGCCGACGACGACGAGCGGCATCCGGCCGCGCGCGCCATGTACTTCAGGTACGCGTCCGGCTGGCGCAGTCCGGAGGAGGTGGGTGCGGAGTTCTCCCTCGTCGGCGACGAGTTCGCCTACGTGTTCCCGAGCGACGCCGCTCTCGCGTGCATCGCCCTCAGCATCACGAGACCGGACTACGAGGCGAGCAAGGCCGCTCCGGGTGCCCATCTCCACGAAAGGCTGCGACGCCACGCGAGCCTCTCGGATCGCGTCGCGGACGTCGACTGGGTCGGGGGTACCTTCGCCGGCCGACCGGCCGACAGCGTCCTCCGGCAGGCGGCCGGCCCGGGCTGGGCCCTGGTCGGCGATGCCGGCACCGGGCAGGACCCCTGGGCGGGCATGGGGATGGACACCGCCGCGCGACAGGCGGAGGCGTTCGCCGAGGCCTTCGTCGACCATGGGGGCTCCTGGGAGTCGGCGTACGCCGCGCTGCGTCGCGAACGGACCCTGTCCGGCTACGAGCTGGCCACCCGGTTCGCGCCCGACATCCGGGCGATGCTGGGATGAGGCCATGAGTGCTGACCCCGACCTCGCCCGTGACGTCGACGCCCGGTGCCGCCTGACCGGCGAGTTCACGCTCCGCTCGGGTCAGGTCTCCAGCGAGTACTTCGACAAGTACCTCTTCGAGACCGACCCCGCGCTCCTGGCCCGGGTGGCCGCCCAGATGGAAGAGCTGCTCCCTGCGGACGTGGACCTGATCGGTGGCCTCGAGATGGGTGGCATCCCCCTCGTCACGGCCCTCAGCGCCCGGACCGGGCTGCCGGCGCTGTTCGTCCGCAAGCAGGCCAAGGAGTACGGCACCTGCAAGCTCGCCGAGGGACCCGACGTGACGGGTCGCCGCGTCACCCTGGTCGAGGACGTCATCACCACCGGCGGCGCTGTGCGGGACGCGACGAACGCGCTACGCGAGGCCGGGGCGACCGTCGACCTGGTGGTCTGCGCGATCGACCGTTCGCCGGCCGGCGCCAACCCGCTCTCGGACGTCGGGCTCGAGGTGCGCGCGGTGCTGACGAAGGCCGACCTGGACGCCGTCCGCGGCTAGCAGGTTCAGGCGGACGCCTGGGCGCTCGTCTCGGTGCTCTCGTCGTCGTCGTCGTTGCTGTGCCGCCACCACTCGAAGGCGAGCGGGATGATCGACAGAGCCAGCAGGCCGAGGATGACGTAGTCGATGTTGTTGGCCAGCCACGGCACGCTCTGACCGACGAAGTAGCCGATCGACGTGATGCTGACGACCCAGACCACGGCGCCGACGAAGCTCCACATCAGGAACTTGGCGCGGTCCATCTTGGTGGCGCCGGCAACGACCGTGATGTAGGTCCGCACGAACGGCACGAAGCGACCGATCACCAGGGCCTTGCGGCCGTGCTTCTCGAAGAAGTCCTCGGTCTTGGTGAAGTACTCCCGCTTGAGGATCCGGCCGTCGTGCTCGTAGAGCGGTGGGCCGATCTGGCGGCCGATCTCGTAGCCCACGATGTTGCCGGCGAACGCCGCCGCGGTGAGTGCCACGAGGGCGACGGCCAGGTTGAGCAACGCGCTGCCGGGCACGATCGAGATCTTGTCGCCGGCGATGAACAGGCCCATGGCCACCAGGAGGGTGTCGCCCGGGAGGAACGGGAAGAAGAGCCCGCACTCGACGAAGATGATCGCCAGGCTGATCCAGAAGAACGCGGTGCCGAACTGGTCGAGCAACCAGTTGGGGTCCATCCACTGGATGCCGAAGAGAAGTGGCATCAGCAGGGTCGTCGGACTCACGGCGTGAGAATACCTGCCGATCCCCAAGGTTCTGGTGTTCTGGCCAACTACTGTCGCGGCCGTGGACGACGTGCGTGCCCCGTACGACCCCATGCCCCACGGGCCGCCCGAGGTCGGCGTGGGGCCTTGGCCGGGCGACTGGCCGGTCGGCGAGCAGTACGACGCCGACCTGCTGGCCGAGGGGGACCGGCGCAACGTCGTCGACCGCTACCGCTACTGGACGATGGAGGCGATCGTCGCGGACCTCGACCGCCGCCGGCACGGCTTCCACGTGGCGATCGAGAACTGGCAGCACGACTTCAACATCGGCACCATCGTCCGCTCGGCCAACGCGTTCCTCGCCGCGGAGGTGCACATCGTCGGCAACCGCCGCTGGAACCGCCGCGGCGCGATGGTCACCGACCGCTACCAGCACCTGCGCCACCACGCCTCGGTGGCCGACCTGGCGGCGTACCTCCACGAGCTTCCCGGCGATCCCGTGACGCTGCTCGGCATCGACAACCTGCCCGGCTCGGCGCACCTGGAGACCATGGAGATCCCGCGGTCGGTCTGCTTCCTGTTCGGCCAGGAGGGCCCCGGCCTGTCGGACCCGGCGCGCGAGGCGTGCGTGTCGTCGGGGGGCACCTTCTCGATCGCCCAGTTCGGCTCCACCCGCTCGATCAACGCCTCCGCGGCCGGCGCGATCGCCATGCACGCCTGGATCCGCACCCACGCCGACCTGTCCAGCGACGGCGACGCCTGGCGCGGTGGGAGGCTGTGACCGTGGACGTCCTCGTGCGCAACGCGCGGCTGCTCGACGGGCGCGTCGTCAGCCTCGGAGTGGCCGACGGCCTGTACGTCGAGGTCACCGAGGGCGAGATCGAGGTCGGGCCCGGGCTCGTCGTCGACGCCGAGGGCCGGCTGGTCACGCCGTCGTTCGTGGACGCGCACCTGCACCTCGACAAGGTCTACACGCTGCCGCTGGCCGGCGACGCGGCCCTGGCGTCGTACACCTCCGACGACATGGGCGAGGCGATGCGCTCGATCGTGCGCGACGCGTCGGCGGTCAAGCAGCACTACGACCGCTCGTGGATCGTGCCGAACGTCCGGCGTGCCCTCGACGAGGCGGTCCGCAACGGCGTCCTGCACGTCCAGGCCTTTGTCGACGTCGACACCACGGCCGGGCTGGTGGGGATGGAGTCGGTGCTGGAGGTCCGCGAGGAGTACCGCGACCTGGTCGAGCTCCAGGTCGTCGCGTTCCCCCAGGACGGGCTCCTGCGCGACCCCGGAGCCGCCGGGCTGTGCGAGGAGGCGATGCGGCTCGGGGCCGACGTGGTCGGCGGGATCCCGTGGATCGAGCTGACCGACCGGGACGCCGCCGAGCACGTGCAGTGGGCCTGCCGGCTGGCCGCCGCGACGGACTCGCGCGTCGCCATGCTCACCGACGACGCGGGCGACCCGTCGCTGCGCACCACCGCGATGCTGGCCGAGGCGATGATCGAGCACGGGCTGCAGGGCCGCGGCGTCGCCTGCCACGCGCGGGCCCTGGCGACGTACCCGACACCGTCGATGGTGCGGCTCGCCGACCTCGCCCGGGCGGCCGGGTTGGGGTTCGTGTCGGACCCGCACACGGGACCGCTGCACCTGCCGGTGCGGGAGCTCCTCGACGAGGGCCTGCCCGTCGCGCTGGGCCAGGACGACATCGAGGACGCGTACTACCCCTTCGGCCGGCACAACATGCTCGAGGTGGCGTTCCTCGCCGCGCACCTGCTCGGCTTCCTCTCCGGGCCGGACCAGCTCCGGTTGCTCGACCTGGTCACCGGTCGCGCCGCCCGCGTCCTGGGAATCGAGGGGCACGGCATTGCGGTCGGCAACCGGGCCGACCTCTGCGTCCACCACCACGAACGCGTGGTCGACGTGCTGCGCGAGCACGCCCGGCCGCGCTGGGTCCTGCGCCGGGGCAAGGTGGTCGCGGAGTCCGAGGAGCGCTCGCAGATCCATCGCTAGTTGACCGCGGAACGGCTAACGTGCGCCCGGGAACGTGACGGGCGACACACAGGGAGGGCGACGAGCTTGCTGTCGGACATCGAGATCGCGAACGCAGCGACGTTGCGGCCGATCAGGGAGGTGGCGGCCGAGACCCTCGGGATCGACGAGCAGCACCTGGTCCCGTACGGCCACTACAAGGCGAAGGTCGACATCGGCTACCTGGCCTCGTTGCAGGACCGGCCCCTCGGACGCCTGGTCCTGATGACCGCCCTGTCGCCGACGCCGCCCGGTGAGGGCAAGACCACCACCACCGTCGGTCTCACCGACGCGCTGCACGGGCTGGGCGAACGAGCGATGGCCTGCCTGCGCGAGCCGTCGATGGGCCCGGTCTTCGGCATGAAGGGCGGGGCGGCCGGCGGCGGCTACAGCCAGGTCGTGCCGATGACCGACATCAACCTGCACTTCACCGGCGACTTCGCGGCCATCGCCGCCGCGAACAACCTGCTGGCCGCGCTGATCGACAACCACGTGCACCACGGCAACGCCCTCGACATCGACGTTCGCAGCATCACCTGGAAGCGCGTCGTGGACATGAACGACCGGGCGCTGCGCCAGATCAACGTCGCGCTCGGCGGCCACGCCAACGGGTTCCCCCGCGAGGACGGCTTCGACATCGTCGTCGCCTCGGAGCTGATGGCGATCTTCTGCCTCACCGAGTCGTGGGGCGACCTCAAGAAGCGGATCGGCGACATCGTGATCGGCTACACGCGCGGCTCGGCGCCGGTCACGGCCCGCGAGCTCGGCGCCGACGGTGCGATGGCGGCGCTGCTGCGCGACGCGCTCGCCCCGAACCTCGTGCAGACCATCGCGGGTGCACCGGCGTTCGTGCACGGCGGTCCGTTCGCCAACATCGCCCACGGCTGCAGCTCGGTGATGGCGACCCGCGCCGGTCTGCGGCTGGCCGACATCGTCGTGACCGAGGCCGGGTTCGGCGCCGACCTGGGCGCGGAGAAGTTCGTCGACATCAAGTGCCGCAAGTCCGGCCTGCGCCCCGACGTCGCGGTCGTCGTGGCGACCGTACGAGCGCTGAAGTACCACGGCGGCGTCGCGCTCGCCGACCTCGGCACCGAGGACCTCGCCGCCCTCGAGAGGGGAATGAGCAACCTCCGTCGGCACCTGCACAACATCCGCGAGGTGTACGGCATCCCGTGCGTCGTCGCCGTCAACCGCTTCCCGACCGACAGCGAGGCCGAGATCGGCAAGGTCGTCGAGATGGTCGCGGCCGAGGGCGTTCGGGCCTACCCGGCGACCCACTTCGCCGACGGGGGCGCCGGGGCGCAGGACCTCGCCAAGGGGGTGCTGGAAGCGCTCGCCGAGCCGTCGCCGTACGAGTTCTCCTTCACCTACGAGGACGACCAGACGCTGACCGAGAAGGTCGAGGCGATCGCGACCCGGCTGTACGGCGCGTCCCTGGTGACGTGGGACGCCAAGGCCCGTCGACGGCTGCTGCGGATCGAGCGGGACGGGTTCGGCGGCCTTCCGGTGTGCGTGGCCAAGACGCAGTACTCGTTCTCGACGGACCCGACGTCGGTCGGCGCTCCCAGTGGCCACGAGCTCCACGTGCGTGAGGTACGCCTGTCCGCGGGCGCCGGGTTCGTGGTGGTGGTGTGCGGCGACATGATGACGATGCCGGGCCTGCCGCGCGATCCTTCCGCAGGGCGCATCGACCTCGCGGACGACGGGACGATCCTCGGTCTGTCCTGAGGTGGTTCTCAGCCGCTGAGCGCGCGCCCCATCGCAGCGGTGTGCGCGGGGGTCGAGCCGCAGCACGCACCGATGAGGTCGACGCCGAGCTGCTGCAGGTCCTGGGCGTGGTCGGCGAGAACCTCTGGCGGGGCGTCGTACTCGAACCGGTCGCCGACCAGCTGCGGCAGGCCGGCGTTGGACTGCGCGACGATCAGCACCTCGTCCGTCCGCGCCGAGGTGAGCTGCTCGGCGATGGCCTGCATCTCACCCGGTCCGCGACCACAGTTCGCGCCGACCGCGTCGACGCCGAGCGCGGCCAGGTGGGTGACGGCGTCGGCGGGCCGGACCCCCATCATCGAGCGGAGGTTGGTGTCGAAGCTCAGGGTGGCGATGATCGGGAGGTCCGGGACGACCCGACGCGCGGCCGCGACGGCGGCCTCGACCTCGCCGAGGTCGCTCATCGTCTCGATGAGGACGACGTCGATCCCGCCGTCGCGCAGCGCGACCAGCTGCTCCTCGAACAGCGCCTGGGCGTCGGCGGGCTCCATCGTGCCCAGCGGTGACAGCAGCTCGCCGGTGGGGCCGAGGTCGCCGGCGACGAGGATGCCGTGCCGCCCCGCTACCTCGGTGGCGACCGCGGCGCCGGCGCGGTTCAGCTCGTGGAGGCGGTCCGCCAGGCCGTGCATCTCCAGCCGCGGGCGGGTGCCGCCGAACGTGTTGGTGGTGAGGATGCGGGCGCCGGCCTTCGCGTACTCCTCGTGGAGCCCGGCGATGACGTCGGGCCGCTCGACGTTCCACAGCTCACCGGACCCGCCGTCGTCGAGGCCCTGCTCCTGGAGCAGGGTTCCCATGCCCCCGTCGAGCAGCACCGTGCCCTCCTCGCCGAGCAGGGTGCGCAGCCGGTTCACTCCGTCGTCCCGGCGGGCCCGAGCGCGTCGAGGTACGCCGTGAGCGTCTCGGCGGGCCACTCCTGCTCCAGCTCGGCGACGACGCGGTCGCAGACCTCGGGCCCGTTCCCCTCGGCCGGCGTCCAGTCCCCACGGGTCCACCCGTCGAGGTACGCGTCGCTGCCGACCGCCCCGAGCCGCATCGCCGCCTCGTCGATCGCCTCCTGGAACCGGGGCGCCAGCTGGGTCTTGGTCACGGTGTCGCCCTCGCGCGCGACGACCAGGGAAGGCAGGTCGCGCCAGTAGGTCACCTGGTACTCGCTCACGCGGTGAGGTTAGCCGTCCCGCGCCGGACCGAGCATTCGTGCCCGCATGCGGACGACCTTCGAACGATCCAGCCACAGCCACTAGGGTGAAATCCGGCTCACCCAGTCCTGCCGAGGAGTTCCCCATGCCCATCGCCACCCCCGAGAAGTACGCCGAGATGCTGGACGCCGCGAAGTCGCAGGGCTTCGCCTTCCCGGCCATCAACGTGTCGTCCTCGCAGACCCTGAACGCAGCCCTCCAGGGCTTTGCGGAGGCCGGCTCGGACGGCATCGTCCAGGTCTCGACCGGTGGCGCGGACTACCTCTCCGGCCCGACCATCAAGAACATGGTCACCGGCTCGGTCGCGTTCGCGGCGTACGCCGCCGAGGTCGCCAAGGCCTACCCGGTCAACATCGCGCTGCACACCGACCACTGCCCCAAGGACAAGCTCGACGGCTTCGTCCGGCCGCTCATCGACATCTCCGCCGAGCGGGTGGCCCGAGGTGAGGCGCCGCTGTTCCAGTCGCACATGTGGGACGGGTCCGCCGTGCCCCTGGAGGAGAACCTCCAGATCGCCGAGGAGCTGCTGGCCAAGTGCGCGGCCGCGCACATCATCCTCGAGATCGAGGTCGGCGTGGTCGGCGGCGAGGAGGACGGCGTCGAGGGCGCGATCGACGACAAGCTCTACTCGACCCCCGAGGACGCCGTTGCCACGGTGCGCGCGCTCGGTACGGGCGAGAACGGCCGGTTCCTCACCGCGCTGACCTTCGGCAACGTGCACGGCGTCTACAAGCCCGGCAACGTCAAGCTCCGTCCCGAGGTGCTCAAGGCGGCGCAGGAGGCGGCCGTCAAGGAGCTCGGCCTCGACGCCGGCGCCCGTCCGTTCGACCTGGTGTTCCACGGCGGCTCCGGCTCGACCGCCGAGGAGATCAGCGCGGCCGTCGACTTCGGCGTCGTGAAGATGAACGTCGACACCGACACCCAGTACGCCTTCACCCGCCCCGTCGTCGGCCACATGTTCGCCAACTACGACGGCGTGCTGAAGGTCGACGGTGAGGTCGGCAACAAGAAGGCCTACGACCCCCGCGCCTGGGGCAAGGCCGCCGAGGCCGGCATGGCCGCCCGCGTCCTCGAGGCCTGCGAGAACCTCCGCTCCACCGGCCACTCGGTCGGCTGAGCTGCTCACCTCCACCAGCAATCGGAGGGGTTGTCCGGTTGTGCTTGGCTCGGAGACATGAAGCTCGGAGTGCACTGCGCGAACCTGTCCTGGCCCGGCGGACCGGGGGCGTTGGCAACGACCCTGGCGAGCGTGGCCGAGGTGGCCGACCAGGGTGGGGTCGCGACCATGACGCTGATGGACCACTACTTCCAGATGGAGCACCTCGGCGGGACCGAGGAGCCGATGCTGGAGGGCTACACCGGCCTGGGGTTCCTCGCCGGTCGGACCGAGAGGCTCGAGCTCGGGCTGCTCGTCACCGGCGTGACGTACCGGCACCCGGGGCTGCTGGCCCGGATCGTGACCACCCTCGACGTCCTCTCGCAGGGCCGGGCGATGCTCGGGCTCGGCGCCGCCTGGTACGAGCGCGAGCACCTGGCGCTGGGCGTCCCGTACCCCTCGACCAAGGAGCGGTTCGAGCGGCTGGAGGAGACGATCCTCGTGCTCCGGCAGATGTTCGGCGACGACGACGGACCCTTCGAGGGTCGGCACTACCGGCTCGCCGAGACGATCAACAACCCGCAGGTGGTCCGGCCGGGCGGTCCGCGCCTGGTGATCGGCGGGGGCGGCGAGCGCAAGACATTGCGGATGGTGGCGCAGTACGCCGACGCGACCAACCTGTTCGCCGCTCCGGTGGAGGACCTCCGCCACAAGCTCGACGTGCTGCGCCGGCACTGTGACGACCTCGGGCGCGACTACGACGAGATCGCCAAGACCGTGGTCGGCACGCTCGTCCGGCCCCTCGACGACCTCGACGGATGGCTCGCCCTGATGGAGCAGTACGCCGCGATCGGCGTCAGCCAGATGTGGGTCGGCCCCGACGCCGCTGACCCCGTCGGCTGGACCGAGCAGATGTGCGACAAGGTCCTGCCCCGGCTGGAGACCATCGGCGCCTGAGCCGCCAGCGGGCGCGCTCAGCCGGCTGTCGCGGCCCGGGTCTCGGGCTCGGCGCCGACCTGGCCGGGATGGCTGATGTGCCGCATCTGCTCGAAGCCCAGGCAGGCCAGGAAGCCGAGCGCCAGCACCGCAACCGGGAGCAGCAGCGCCTGGGACATCGCGGTGCTGAACGGGTCGAAGAGCTGGGACGGCATCCCGCCGGCGCCCGAGGACTCGGACGCGCCCGTGGAGCCGAGTCCCTCGGCCGCCAGGCGTGAGTCGATCAGGACGGCGATGCCGGCCGAGCCGAGCACCGCTCCGACCTGGCGGGTGGCGTTGTAGACGCCCGAGCCGGCGCCGGCGAACTGCGGTGCCAGGTTGCGGGTCGCGGTGGCGGCGAGCGGGGCCCAGACGAAGGCCATGCCGAACCCGAGCAGCGCCATCGGTGCCAGGATCTGCCACAGCTCGCTCTCGGGGCGTACCTCGAGGGAGACCCACCACACCGCCAGCGCGGTGATCGCGAAACCCGTGGCCGTCAGGGTGCGCGGGTGCACCCGGTCGGTGAGCTTGCCGACGATCGGCGCCATCACGATCGACACGAGCGCCATCGGCACGAACGTGAGCGCTGCCTCGGTCGGCGACATGCCGCGGACCAGCTGCAGGTACAGCATCAGCGGGAAGCCCATCGCCGTCGCGGTGAACGACATCGTCGAGATGGCGAAGTTGGAGATCGAGAAGTTGCGGTCGCGGAAGAGCTGCAGCGGGACGAGCGGCTCCTTGCGGTTGACCGCCTGCCACCACACGAACAGGGCCAGGAAGACCAGCCCGGCGATGATCAGGCCCCACACCGAGATGGGGCCCTTGATGGTGCCCCAGTCGTACTGGTGGCCTTCCTGGATGCCGAACACGAGCGCGAACATGCCGAGCCCGCTCAGCGCGACGCCCAGCCAGTCGAACTTGTGCGCGTGCGTCGGCAGGTTCGGGACCCAGCGGAACGCGAGGAACAGCCCCACGATCCCGACCGGGATGTTGATGAAGAAGATCCACTCCCAACCGAGGCCGTCGACCAGCACGCCGCCCAGGATCGGACCCACGAG
This sequence comes from uncultured Actinomycetota bacterium, assembly GCA_963708915.1. Taxonomy (GTDB): domain Bacteria; phylum Actinomycetota; class Actinomycetes; order Propionibacteriales; family Nocardioidaceae; genus Nocardioides. The sequence continues at coordinate 1,241,105 of CAVPUJ010000001.1, read as the reverse complement.
CGTCGCCACACCGGCCGTCGCGCCCCACAGCGCCATCGCCCGGCCGCGCTCGGTGGACGGGAAGATCCGGGTGATGACCGCCATCGTCTGCGGGGTCATCAGCGCGGCGCCGAAGCCCTGCACGACCCGCGCCACGATGAGCATCTCGACCGTGGCCGTCAGACCGCACCACAGCGAGGCGAGGGTGAAGATCGTCAGGCCGACCATGTAGATCTTCTTCGGCCCGACGCGGTCGCCGAGTCGGCCGGTGATCAGCACGGGGACGGCGTAGGCGAGCAGGTAGGCGCTGGTCACCCAGACGACCTGGTTCACGTCGGCGTCGAGGTCCGCGATGATCGACGGCGTCGCGACCGTCACGATCGTGGTGTCGACCAGGATCATGAAGAAGCCGAGACACAGCGCGAACAGCGCCGGCCACGGTCGGATGTCGTCCGTCGGCGCGTCGATGGGTCGGTCGTACTCGGTCTGGGCCACGAAACGAGTCAACACCCGGCCGGGGACATCGATTCCCCCGACCTAGGCTGCACCCATGACCCACTCAGACCTGATGGCCGGCCCGCCGCCCACCCACCTGCCCGCCGACCCCGCCGACGCGGAGCTCGCCGACGGCGCGACGGCGGGCGAGGTCGTACGGCGGCACCCGGCGTCGCCGGCCGCGTGGGCCGCCCTGGCGCAGGATGCGCGCAACGCGGACGCCGATGACCTCACGGTCTACGCGTACTCCCGGGTGGGCTACCACCGCAGCCTCGACATGCTGCGGCGCAACGGGTGGAAGGGCCATGGTCCGGTGCCGTGGGAGCACGAGCCCAACCGCGGCTTCCTGCGCTGCCTGGCGCTGCTCGCCCTGTCGGCGCGCGCGATCGGCGAGACCGAGGAGTGGGAGCGGTGCTCGACGTTCCTGCGCGACTCGAGCCCGGCGGCGGCCGACGAGCTGCTGTAGGTCTCAGCCGCCGAGCAACGACCGCAGGCGCTCGGTACCCAGCGCCATCACCAGGGTGGGCAGCCGCGGGCCGCGCTCGGCGTCGACCAGCAGGCGGTAGAGCAGCCCGAAGAACTCCTTCTGGTCGGCCTTCACCTCGTCGGTCGGCTTGTCGTCGAGGGCCATCCCGCGCGCCAGCTTGGGCACGCCGTAGACCAGCGAGGTGACGGCGTCGAGCCGGAGCGGCTCGCCGAGCCCGTCGAGCAGGAGCGTCAGCCAGGTGCGCTGGCGGTCGTCCAGCGAGGCGAGCGTCGTCTCGTCGGGGGACGCACGCACGGTCGTGCGGTCGGCCGGGTCGACGAACTCGCTCGTCCAGGCCATCGCCTTGTCGAGGCGGGGTTGGAGGTCCTCGACGGGATGGCCGACGATCCGGCTGATCTCCGTGGCCTGGCCGGCCGTGACGTCGGCGACCGAGGAGAGCAGACGGAACGGTACGACGACCTGCGGCGCCGGCAGCGGGCCGGCGGCCGTGGCCGCCGCGCGCTCCCAGGCGAGCACCTGGACGTCGCGCTTGTCGGGATCCGCGGCCTTGCGGGCCAGCGAGTCCCACTCGTCGTAGAGCCGGACGACCTCGGGGCCGAAGTCGATGTCGAAGGTCTGCTTGGGGTTGCGGCGTACGTAGAGCCAGCGCAGGATCGGCGCCTCCAGCACGCGCAGCGCGTCCTCGGCGGTGGGTGCTCCGCCCGCGGACGACGACATCTTCTGCACGCCGGCGAAGCCCACGAAGCCGTAGCCGAACCAGGCCGGCCGCGGCATCCCGAAGACCTTCTCGACCAGCTCGTGCCCCACGGTGAAGGAGGAGCCGGGCGTCGCGTGGTCCATCCCGGCCGGCTCGAAGTCGACGTGCTCGAAGGCCCAGCGCATCGGCCAGTCGGCCTTCCACACCAGCTTCCCCTCGTTCTGCGTGGCGAGGTTGGTGGTGTGGGTGTGCCCGTAGGTGCACGTGTACGCGAGGTCGGTGGTCTCGTCGTCGTAGGACGTGACCGTGGTGGTGTCGCGCCCGCACGTGCGGCAGTACGGCTTGAACGGGAACCGCTCGAGCTCGGTGCTGCCCTCGGGGTCCTCGTCGTCGGCGGGGCTGTCGGCCAGGAAGTCGGTCAGCGCCGCAGACTCCTGCTCGACGGGGACCGCGGCCTTCTTCGTGCGGTAGCGCGCGAGCACCGCCTCGATGTCGTGGCGGTGCCGGACGGCGAGCAGCACCTGCTCGCGGTAGAGACCCGACGTGTAGCGCTCGGTCTGGGAGATCTCGTCCATCTCGATGCCCATCGCGTGGAGGGCGTCGACGAGGGGCTCCTTGAAGTGCTCGGCCCACGAGACATGGCAGTCCCACGGGTCGGGGACGGCGCTCAGGGGGCGGCCGATGTGCTCGGCGTACGAGGGGTCGACGCCCACGGGCACCTTGCGGAAGCGGTCGTAGTCGTCCCACACGTGCAGGTGCCGCACGGGAACTCCCCGGCGGCGCAGCTCGTCGGCGACGAAGTGCACGGTGAGGAACTCGCGCATGTTGCCCAGGTGGACCCGGCCCGACGGTGAGACGCCCGACGAGACGGTCACCTGCTTGCCCTCGCCGGCGTGCCTGATGGCGTCGTCGGCGGCGCGGGTGACCCAATCACTGACGGGGTCGGTCGGAGAGGCGGACATGCGGCGAGACGCTACCGGAGGGGCGACGTCAGGCCCGCAAGGGTTTCGTCGCCGAGCGTCCTCCGTCCTGCACGACGAGCGGAGCGAGTCCTGCGAGCGCAGCGAGGAGGAAGGACGGAGGTCATAGCGAGGCGACAGCCGAGCGAAGCGAGGCCAAGAGGCACGGACGAGCGCCGGAGCTGTCCCCTGAGTTCGCTCCGGCGCTCGTCGACGCCCCCGACTCAACCCCGCACTGAGTGGGCTGCCGGTGCCGAGCCCCCGAGAGGGCCAGACGCCGGGACGCCAGACCCATGGTCACATTGTCCGGTCCCTGCCACCTGGCTAAGGAATGCCTGTGGCACTAACATGCCACGATGACCCGGGCCGACCGACGCGGCGTACGAGGCAGCGCCGGCTCCGTGCTCACGTCCCTGGGGCTGACGTTCGAGAGGAGCGGCTGTACCAGCAGCTGTTGCCGCTGTCCGGTGGCCCGGCCGCCGAGGTGGCGACGGTGCTCGGCACCACCGAGGAGGCACTGGCCGAGCGGTTGGCCTCGCTGCTCGATGACGGGCTGGTGAGCCTCGAAGGCGGCCGGCTCGTCGTGCTGACGCTGCCGGCGTTGGTCGCGCGATTGGTCGAGGAGCAGGCGGAGACCGCGGACCGCGCCCGCGAGCGGCTGCACGACCTGTCCCGGGCGATCCCGTACCTGGTCGCGTCGGCGACCCGGCCGGGTCCGGGCCAGATGCAGGAGCTCGGCGGCCTCGACGGCGAGCTGAGCGCCGGCGGCAACGCCCTCCAGCTGCTCACCGACCTGATCGAGAACAGCAAGGGTGACCTGCTCTGGTGGCGACCCGACGCCTGGCTGCTGCCCCGCGAGGCGGCCATCTCGGTGGTGGTCGGTCGCGCGGTGGCGTCGGGACGGTTGTCCCGGGCGATCTACCCGCTGCGCGCCCTGCACGAGGCGCCCGAGGTGCTGCAGGCGCGGGCCCGTGCGGGCGAGCAGGTGCGGGTCATCGACGAGCTGCCGACCAGGATGCTCGTCATCCGGGGGACGCACGTGATCCTCCCGGAGCCACTCGGCTACGCCGACGAGCCCCGGGTGCTGGTGCGACAGTCGGCCATCGTCGGCGCCCTCACCCTGTTGTTCGAGCGCTCCTGGGAGCAGGCCATCGCGCTGCCGGACCTCGACAGCCGTCGTGCCTCGCGTCGACGTCCGCGGCAGCCTGCTGCGCCAGCTGGCCGCCGGCGCCAAGGACGAGCAGATCGCTCGCACCCTCGGCCTCGGCCTGCGCACCGTCCGGCGCCGGGTCGCCGGCCTGATGATCGAGCTCGGGGCCGACACCAGGTTCCAGGCCGGCGTGGAGGCCGCGCGCCGCGGCTGGCTCTAGTCGGCCTGCTGTCCGGCAGGAGGCAGCACGAAGCGGTACGCGCCCGGCTGGACGTGCCACGAACGTTGCCGCTCGGGCCCGTAGATCTCGCCGTCGGCCGAGCAGTAGAACGCCTCGCCGGACACCGACACGGTCTGCCCCCGGTGGTAGTCGACGTCGGGGTGCTCGAGGTGCGACCCCTCGCGGGCCATCTTCATCGTGTACGAGAGCTTGGCGAGCGGAGAGACCGCGCGCGAGACCATCACGTCCACCGAGCCGCTCTCGGGGTCGGCGTGCGGGGTCACCTCGGTGCCGCCGCCGATGTTGGCGCCGTTGCCGATCGCGACCATCAGGACCGGACGGTCGAGGTCGTTGACGACCTTGCCGTCGATCTCCACCCGCAGGTGCAGCTCGGCGTGGTTGAACGCGGACTGCACGGCGCCGATCGGGTAGCCCAGCTTGCCGAGGTTCAGCTTGCCGATGCCGATCGAGCCGAGCCGGGACTTCCACTTGCTGCCCTTGCGGCTGGCCTCGGCGCCGGCGCCGACGTGGACGTTGTTGACCACGATCTCGCCGACCTCGTCGACGATCAGGTCGGTCTCGCGTACCTCTCCGTCGACGACGAGCCGGGCGGCGTCCTCGATGTCGAGAGGGATGCCGACGCCGCGGGCGAAGTCGTTGCCCGTCCCGAGGGGCAGCAGCGCCACGACCGCGCTCCCGAGCTGGTTGCGGCGGTGCAGCACCGACATCACGGCGTGCAGGCTGCCGTCGCCGCCCGCCACCACGATCCGTCGGGAGCCGGCTCGTTGCAGCACCCCGTCGAGCTCGCCCGGGTCGGAGGTAGCGGCCACCTCGACCGACGTCCGGGCTCGAAGGATCTCCAGTGCGACCTCGAGGGTCTCCTGGTCCGCCGTTCCGGCGTCCTTGTTGGTGATGACGAGCAGCGGGTCCATTGCGGCGGACACTAGCCCCTGCCCCACGTCGGGCTTGCAGTAGCCTCGGGCCCGCCTTCAACCGCGACACAGCAGGAGACGACATGCCGGCGATCGTCGTCCTCGGTGCCCAGTGGGGTGACGAGGGCAAGGGCAAGGCCACCGACCTGCTCGCGACCAACGAGACCATCGACTTCGTGGTACGCACGAGCGGTGGCCACAACGCCGGCCACACGATCGTGGTCAACGGCGAGAAGTTCGCGACCCACCTCCTGCCCAGCGGCATCCTCACGCCCGGCGCCACCTGCGTGATCGCCAACGGCGTCGTGATCTCGCCGGAGGCGCTGTTCCGCGAGCTCGACTCCCTCATCGCGCGCGGCGTCGACCTGGCGCCGCTGGTGGTCAGCGCCAACGCGCACGTGCTGGCCTCCTACCACGCCACGATCGACAAGGTCACCGAACGCTTCCTCGGCAGCGCCAAGCTCGGCACGACCGGCCGCGGCATCGGGCCGACGTACGCCGACAAGATCAACCGCATCGGCATCCGGGTGGCCGACCTGTTCGACGAGGAGCTGCTTCGGCAGAAGGTCGAGGCATCGCTCGAGGTCAAGAACCAGCTGCTCGCCAAGGTCTACAACCGCCGCGCGCTGTCGATCGACGCCGTGGTCGAGGAGCTCCTCTCGTACGTCGAGCGGCTGCGGCCGATGGTCGCCGACACCTCGCTGCTGCTCAACCGCGCCCTCGACGACGGCAAGACCGTGCTGTTCGAGGGCGCCCAGGCGACGATGCTCGACGTCGACCACGGCACGTACCCCTTCGTCACCTCCTCGAACCCGGTCGCCGGCGGCGTGTGCACGGGCGCCGGCATCGGCCCCACCCGCATCGACCGGGTGATCGGCGTGATCAAGGCCTACACGACGCGGGTCGGCTCGGGCCCGTTCCCGACCGAGCTCTTCGACGCCGACGGCGAGAAGCTCTGGAAGGTCGGCGGCGAGGTCGGGGTTTCCACTGGACGGAACCGGCGCTGCGGCTGGTACGACGCGGTCGTCGCCCGCTACTCCTCCCGGGTCAACGGCCTCACCGACCTGTTCCTCACCAAGCTCGACGTGCTGTCGTCGTGGGAGCGGGTGCCGGTGTGCGTGGCCTACGACGTCGACGGCGTCCGCCACGACGAGATGCCCATGACGCAGTCGGAGTTCGCCCGGGCCACCCCGATCTACGAGACCTTCCCCGGCTGGTGGGAGGACATCTCGGGCTGCCGCGAGTTCGACGACCTGCCCGCGAACGCCCAGGCGTACGTCCGGACGCTCGAGGAGATGTCCGGCACCCGGATCTGGGGTGTCGGCGTCGGCCCCGGTCGCGAACAGACCCTCGTCGTCCCGGCCTGACCGCTCGGACGGGATACCCGGTCGACCGGGTATCCCGGATGTTCGGTGTCGTTGTAACCCACGCGAACGTCCAGTAACGACCCCGAAGCTGTCTCATCCACGGATGGCAAACGGGATCAAGCAGGTACCTCCGGGGCCACCGAACCTGGAGGCATGACCCTTCCGTACGCCGAACCGCTGACGCTCAGAGACCCTGCCGAGCTCACCATCCCCGAACCGCCACGCCGGGGTGAGGAGGGCGGGGAGCCGTGCTGGCCCTGCGACCCGCAGAGCCGCGCCTCGATGATCTGGGAGGACGACCACTGGACGGTCCACAACCCGATGCAGTGCTCGCTCCCCGGCACCCTGTGGCTCGCGTCGAAGGAACACTTCGACTCCTTCGCCGACATGCCGCCCGACCAGGCCGCGACCCTCGCCGGCGTGATCGGCCGGGTGGAGCGCGCGATCCTTGCCGCGGGTGACGTCGGCCGCGTGCACGTGGCCCGCTGGGGCGAGGGTGGCGCGCACTTCCACCTGTGGTTCCTGGCGCGACCGCTGGGCCGGCTCGACATGGCCAACCATGCGCTTCCGGTGTGGGAGGACGCGTTGCCCGCGAGCGACCAGGCCGAGATCGACGCCGTCGGCGAGAAGATCGCCGCGGCGCTGGTCGCCTGACGTTCACCCGGAGGTGCTGCGATGACGCACGTGACCGTCCAGCCCGAGCTCGCGAGAAGGCTCGGGCTCGGCGACGCCGTGGTGATCGGACTCGGGTCCATGATCGGTGCGGGCGTGTTCGCCGTGTTCGCGCCGGCCGCGCGGGCCGCGGGGAGCTGGCTGCTCGTCGGCCTCGCCCTCGCTGCGGTCGTCGCCTACTGCAACGCGACGGCGAGCGCGCAGCTCGCGGCGGCGTACCCCCGCGCCGGCGGCACGTACCTCTACGGACGCGAGCTGCTCGGCGACTGGTGGGGCTTCCTGGCCGGCTGGGGGTTCGTGGTCGGCAAGACGGCGAGCTGCGCCGCGATGGCGATGACGTTCGCGGCGTACGCCGTTCCCGCAGCGTGGCAGCGCCCGGTCGCCGTCGCGGTCGTCGTCGTCCTCGCGCTGGTCAACTGCGCCGGCATCACCCGCACGGCCGGGCTGACGAGGATCATCGTGGCCCTGGTCCTCATCTCCCTGGCGGTGGCGGTCGTGGCCGCTCTCCGTGGCGGTGAGGCCCAGGGCGTGGGGGAGTGGGACGTGCCGCACGGCGCGTACGGCGTCCTCCAGTCGGCCGGGCTGCTGTTCTTCGCGTTCGCCGGTTACGCCCGGATCGCCACCCTCGGTGAGGAGGTCCGCGAGCCCGAGCGGGTCATCCCGCGCGCGATCGTGGCCGCCCTCGCCAGCGCGGTGGTCGTGTACGTGGTGGTGGGGGTCGCCCTGCTGGCGACGCTCGGACCGGTGGCCCTGGCCACGTCCACCGAGCCGCTCGCCGACGCCGTGGCCGCCGGTCCCTGGGACTGGGCCGAGCCCGTCGTCCGGGTCGGGGCGGCACTGGCGGCCGCGGGCGCGCTGCTCGCCCTGGTCGCGGGCCTGGGCCGTACCTCCCTCGCCATGGCCCGCGAGGGTGACCTGCCGCGCTGGCTCGACGCCGTGCACCCGAGGTACCAGGTGCCGCACCGCGCCGAGCTGACCATCGCCGCCGTGGTGGTCGTGCTGGTGCTCGTCGCGGACCTGCGTGGGGTGATCGGCTTCTCGTCGTTCGGCGTGCTCCTCTACTACTTCGTCGCCAACGCGGCCGCCCGGGCCCAGGGTCCCGAGCAGCGTAGGTACCCGCGGTGGCTCCAGGTGCTCGGCTGCGCTGGCTGCCTGGCACTCGTGGCGACGCTGCCGTGGGAGGCAGTGGTGGCCGGAGTGGCCGTGTTCGTGGTCGGGATCCTGGTGCGACTGGCGCGGGTGGTGCGGCCGCGCTCCTAGGCCTACCGTCGGACCATGCTGGATCCAGAGGAGGCCGTCGACCGTCTCGCGGCGGTGATGAAGGCGCCCGCGGGTCATCGCGTCCTGCACGCCAAGGGGTTGTTCTGCTCCGGCACGTTCAACGCCAGCCCCGAGGCTGCGTCCCTCTGCCGCGCGGTCCACCTCCAGGGCGGGACGGTCCCCGTCCTCGTCCGGTGGTCGCACGGCAGCGGACGACCCGACGCCAACGACGACGCTCCGTACGTGCGTGGCATGGCCGTCTCGTTCGTGCTGCCCGACGGCAAGTCGACCGACATCCTGGGCCAGACCGTGCCGCGGTTCCCGGTCCGTACGCCCGAGGACTTCGTGCGCCTCAGCGAGGTCGCCCGCGACCGCAAGGCGCTCGTGAGGTTCCTGGCCACCCGCCCGCGTTCGGCTGTCGCGCTGGCGGCCAACGCGCGGGTGAAGGCACTGGCTCCGCCGAAGAGCTACGCCGAGGCGACGTACTTCCCGATCCACGCGTTCCGGTGGCTGACGCTGTCGGGGCACGGCTCCTGGGTGCGCTACCGCCTGGTGCCACAGGCGACGCCGCGCGACCGACCCGCGGAGCGGTTCACCGGGCGGGACCGCCTGCGCGACGAGATCCGCGCCCGGCTGGCCCAGGGGCCGGTGCGGTACGACCTGGTGGTCACCGTCGCCGGGCCCAAGGACGACCCCCACAACCCGATGTCGGTCTGGAAGGGCAGCCGCGAGCTCGTGGCCGGCTGGATCGACATCACGACGCCGGAGGACGACCACGAGGCCGAGGGCGACGTGGTGGTCTTCGACCCGACCCGTGTCGTCGACGGGATCGAGCTCAGCGACGACCCCGTGCTGAGGTACCGGCCGTCCGCCTACAGCGTCTCCGTCGAACGCCGCTCGCACCCCTAGACTCCCGCGTCGTGAAGGCCCTCGTGATCGGTACCGGCGGGCGTGAGCACGCCCTGGCCCTCGCGCTGGCGCGCGACCCGGACGTGGACGAGGTGCACGCGGCCCCGGGCAACCCCGGCATCGCGGCCGTCGCGACCCTGCACGAGGTCGACCCGATGTCCGGCGAGTCGGTCGCTGCTCTGGCCGTCGGGATCGGCGCCGACCTCGTCGTCGTCGGCCCCGAGGCACCCTTGGTGGCCGGTGTCGCCGACGCCGTGACGGCAGCGGGCATCCTCTGCTTCGGGCCGTCGCGGGCGGCCGCCCAGCTGGAGGGCTCGAAAGCGTTCGCCAAGGACGTGATGGCGGCCGCCGGCGTACCGACCGCCGCGGCCCGGCTGTGCCGTACGGCCGACGAGGTCGCCGCTGCCCTCGACGCGTTCGGGCCGCCGTACGTCGTCAAGGACGACGGCCTCGCAGCGGGCAAGGGAGTCATCGTCACGTCCGACCGTGACGCGGCCCTCGAGCACGCGGCCACGTGCGGAGACGTGGTCGTCGAGGAGTACCTCGACGGCCCCGAGGTCTCGCTGTTCGCCCTGTGCGACGGGACGACGGTCGTGCCGATGCTGCCGGCCCAGGACTTCAAGCGGATCCTCGACGGCGACGAAGGACCCAACACCGGCGGCATGGGCGCCTACACGCCGCTGCCGTGGGCCGCGGCGGACCTCGTGGCCGAGATCGAGCGCGACGTCATCCAGCCGACGATCGACGAGATGTCGCGTCGCGGGACGCCGTTCCGGGGTCTGCTGTACGCCGGGCTCGCGCTCACGTCGCGCGGCCTGCGTGTCGTCGAGTTCAACGCCCGCTTCGGGGACCCCGAGACCCAACCGCTGCTGGCCCTGCTCGACTCGCCGCTCTCGCCGCTGCTCGTGGGCGCCGCGACCGGCACCCTGGCTTCCGTGCCTCCGCTCGTGTGGAAGCCCGGGGCTGCGGTGGCGGTGGTGATGGCATCGGCCGGGTACCCCGAGTCGGCCTCGAAGGGCGACGTCATCGTCGGCACCGAGACCCTCGACAAGGAGTCGGACGTGCACGTCCTCCACTCCGGCACCGCCCTCGACCCGGACGGGCGGCTCGTCACGGCGGGCGGCCGGGTCCTGGCCGTGACCGCCGTCGGCAGCGACGTGGCCGACGCGCGCGCCAAGGCGTACGAAGGCGTCGCGAGCATCTCCTTCCCCGGCGCCCAGTGGCGCCACGACATCGCTGCCGGCAGCTGATCGCCGGCCGGGGGAACGGTGGCGTTTGGTCCCAAACGCCAACGAAAGCGGCCCTGGGGATGGCGTTTGTGACCAATCGTGCTGCTGAGGCGAGGGGTGGGATCGCGTGGGAGACTTCACCCGTGACGGTCCCCAACGTGCTGGCCACGCGGTACGCCGGTGACGACCTGGCCGCGATCTGGTCGCCGGAGCACAAGATCGTCCTCGAACGCCGCCTCTGGATCGCGGTGCTCGAGGCGCAGCGTGACCTCGGCGTCGACGTACCCGACGGGGTCGTGGAGGCCTACCGCGACGTGGTCGACAAGGTCGACCTCGACTCGATCGCCGCGCGGGAGCGGGTCACCCGCCACGACGTGAAGGCCCGGATCGAGGAGTTCGCGGCGCTGGCCGGGCACGAGCACATCCACAAGGGCATGACCAGCCGCGACCTGACCGAGAACGTCGAGCAGCTCCAGGTCCGTGCCTCCCTCCAGCTGCTGCGCGGCCGGGCCGTCGCCGCCCTCGCCCGGCTCGCCCGGCTCGCGACCGAGCACGAGACGACGGTGATGGCCGGCCGTTCGCACAACGTGGCGGCGCAGGCGACCACCCTGGGCAAGCGGTTCGCGACCATCGCCGACGAGATGCTGATCTCCCTCGACCGCGTCGACGAGCTGCTCGCGAGGTACCCGCTGCGGGGCATCAAGGGCCCGATGGGGACCTCCCAGGACATGCTCGACCTGCTCGGTGGCGACGCCGACAAGCTGGCCGACCTCGAGCAGCGGGTGGCCCACCACCTCGGGTTCGAGCGGGTGCTGACGAGCGTCGGCCAGGTCTATCCGCGGTCCCTGGACTTCGATGTGCTCTCCGCGCTCGTCCAGCTCGCGGCCGGTCCGTCCAACCTCGCCACCACCATCCGGCTGATGGCCGGGCACGAGCTGGTGACCGAGGGCTTCGCCGAGGGCCAGGTCGGCTCGAGCGCGATGCCGCACAAGATGAACACGCGTTCGTGCGAGCGCGTCAACGGCCTGGCGGTCGTGCTGCGTGGCTACCTCTCCATGGTCGGCGAGCTGGCCGGCGACCAGTGGAACGAGGGCGACGTGTCCTGCTCGGTCGTCCGACGGGTCGCGCTGCCCGACGCGTTCTTCGCCGCCGACGGGCTGTTCCGGACCTTCATCACGGTGCTCGACGAGTTCGGCGCCTTCCCGGCCGTCATCCAGCGCGAGCTCGACCGGTACCTGCCGTTCCTGGCCACCACCAAGGTGCTGATGGCAGCCGTCCGTCGCGGGGTCGGCCGCGAGGCCGCCCACGAGGCCATCAAGGAGGCCGCCGTCGGGGCCGCCCTCGACCTCCGCAAGGGTGCGACCGCCAACGACGTGGTCGACCGGCTCGCCGCCGACGATCGCCTCGGGCTGACCCGCGCCGACATCGACGCCCTGATGTCCGACCCGATCGAGTTCACCGGCGCCGCCGTCGCCCAGACCCAGGCGGTCGTCCGTCGCGTGCAGCAGGTCGTGGCCGCCGACCCCGACGCCGCGGCGTACGCGCCCGGCGGCATCCTCTGACCCATGACCGCCACCGCCGTCCAGGTCAGGGTCTCCGGGCGCGTCCAGGGGGTGGCGTTCCGGTGGGAGGCGCAGCACGCGGCCGAGAAGCTCGGGGTGGCCGGATGGGTGCGCAACGAGCCGGACGGCAGCGTGCTGGCGCACGTCGAGGGCGAGGCGGAGGCGGTCGACGAGATGGTCGCGTGGCTGCGGGCCGGCCCGCCGGCTTCGCGGGTGAGCAACGTCGCGGTGCGCGACGCCGCGCCCACCGGTGCCGCTTCCTTCGAGATCACCGGTTGACCACCGAGCACCTGGATAGGCTCGGTGCGTGGCGGCCAGCAACCTGAACATCCCGGAGGCACCCGCGATCGAGGGTGCGACCCACTTGCACAGCGGCAAGGTGCGCGACCTCTACGAGCTGCCCGACGGCAACCTGCTGATGGTGGCGAGCGACCGCATCTCGGCGTTCGACCACGTCCTCGAGACGACCATCCCCGACAAGGGCGAGATCCTGACGCGGATGTCGCTGTGGTGGTTCGACCAGCTCCAGGGCCTGGTGCAGAACCACGTCGTCTCCACCGACGTCCCTGAGTCCGTCCGCGGTCGGGCCGTGGTGTGCGAGCAGCTGGACATGTACCCCGTCGAGTGCGTGGCCCGCGGCTACCTGACCGGCTCGGTCCTCGGTGAGTACCAGCTGCGCGGCGAGGTGTGCGGCATCGCACTGCCCGCCGGGCTCCAGGACGGCAGCCGGTTGTCCGAGCCGATCTTCACCCCGGCGACCAAGGCGGCGCTCGGCGACCACGACGAGAACGTCGACTTCGAGTCCGTGGCCGAGCAGGTCGGCGACGACGCCGCCGCCGAGCTGCGGATGATCACCCTCGCGGTCTACGGCAAGGCCGAGGAGATCGCCCGCGAGCAGGGGATCATCCTGGCCGACACGAAGTTCGAGTTCGGCCGCCGGGCCGACTACACGACCGTGCTCGCCGACGAGGTGCTGACGCCCGACTCCTCCCGCTTCTGGCCGGCGAAGGAGTGGCAGCCCGGCCGCGTCCAGCCGTCGTACGACAAGCAGATCGTGCGCAACTGGCTGCTCTCACCGGAGGCGGGCTGGGACCGCGCCTCCGGCGAGGTACCGCCTGCGTTGCCGGAGGAGGTCGTCGAGCGCACGCGCACCCGGTACCTCGAGGCCTACGAGCTCCTCACCGGCCAGTCCTGGTGACCGGCGGAACGTGACCAGAGGCGGCTACGACATGGGTTCCTTCACCCTCACGCTCGACCTTCCGCAGACGCCTGCGGTGCTGTTCCGCTACCTCGCGGACCCGCGCAACCGACCCGAGTGGCAGTCGAGCCTCCGGTCGGTGACCGACGTCGATCCCGGCGAGCCGCACGCGGGGATGCAGTGGCGCGACATCACCAAGGTCGGCATCAAGCCGCGCATGCAGCTCACCGAGCTGATCCCCTACCGCACGCTCTCGGAGATCGGCACCTGGCACGGCGTCGACGGCCTGCTGACCATGAAGTTCCTCAAGGTCGGCGAGGGTACGCGCCTGACGGCCGAGGGCCGGGTGATCGGCCGCGGGCCGTTCGCCGTCGCGGCGGCCGTCGCGGGCCGGTTCGCCCCGGCCACCATCAAGGCCGACCTCGAGCGGGTCGGCACCCTCCTGGGAGAGCCGACGTGAAGAAGACCCTGCTCGCGCTGCTCGCCCTCGGAATGGTCGTCGTGGGCGCGATCTGGACGTTCCAGGGCCTGGGCTACCTCGAGGGCAGCGCGATGACCGGTGTCCAGACCTGGGCGGTCATCGGGCCGCTGGTGGCCGGGCTGGGCCTGGCCCTGCTCATCGTGGTGATGCGCCCGCGCGACAGCGACTGAGGACTCCTAGACTCGGGCCCGTGGCCCGCTATGTCGTTGACGTCATGCCCAAGCAGGAGATCCTCGACCCGCAGGGCAAGGCGGTCCTCGGGGCCCTGCCACGCCTCGGTTTCGCCGGGGTCGTGGACGTCCGGCAGGGCAAGCGGTTCGAGGTCGAGGTCGAGGGTGAGCCCTCCGACGAGACCCTCGCCGAGGTCCGCAAGATGGCCGAGACGTTGCTGTCCAACCCGGTGATCGAGGACTACGAGGTGCACGGGTGAGGATCGGCGTCGTCACCTTCCCGGGGTCGCTCGACGACGACGACGCCCGTCGCGCCGTGCGCATCGGCGGCCACGAGGCTGTCGCGCTCTGGCACGGCGACCACGACCTCCAGGGCGTGGACGCGGTCATCCTGCCGGGCGGGTTCTCGTACGGCGACTACCTGCGGTGCGGGGCCATCTCGCGGTTCGCGCCGGTGATGACCGAGGTCGTCGCGGCGGCCGAGCAGGGGCTGCCGGTGCTCGGCATCTGCAACGGGTTCCAGATCCTCTGCGAGTCGCACCTGCTGCCGGGCGCGCTGATCCGCAACGACCACCGCAAGTTCGTCTGCAAGGACCAGAGGCTCCGCATCGAGAACACCCGCACCGCCGTGGACGTCGGGCTACGACGAGGGCGCCGAGATCACCATCGTGCTCAAGAACGGCGAGGGCGGCTACGTCGCCGACGCCGACACCCTCGACCGGCTCGAGGGTGAGGGCCGGGTCGTCGCCCGGTACCTCGACGGCAACCCCAACGGGTCGCTGCACGACATCGCCGGCATCACCAACGAGCGCGGCAACGTCGTCGGCCTGATGCCCCACCCCGAGCACGCGGTCGAGGCGCTGACCGGCGCGGGTACCGACGGGCTCGGGTTCTTCACGTCCTTGACAGCCTTCGCCACCTCTTAAGTCCGAGCGCAGCGGAGGGCAAGTGTCACCGGGTGCCCTTCCAGAGCTTGCGCCAGGCGTTCGGGGCCATCACGCCGGTGACGGGCAGGCCGACCTGCTCCTGCCAGGCGCGGAGCGCGGCGTCGGTGGCGAGGTCGTAGACACCCGTCGCGGTGACCTTCGCCGAGCTGTCGGCGGCCGAGAGGGCTCGCTGGAGGCGACGTACGTCGGGGCCTGCTGAGCCCATCTTGAGCACCGGCTTGGCGCCTTCGCTCAGCAGCGCGACCCAGTGCCGCGGGGCGAACTTGGGCTGCGCACCGAGGGCCCGTGAGCCCATCCAGGCCTGGGCGGCGGCGACGGTCGCCTCGTCGTACGTGCCGGAGATCGGCCCGTCGTACACGCCCTTCTCCTTCAGCAGGCACTGGAGGGCAGGGACGACCTTGCCCGTGTCGCCCGGCTTGACCGCGGGGTAGCGCCAGTAGCTGATGCGGGTGCTTCCGCAGTGCGTCTCGCGGGTGGCGTACGAGCCGAGGCCGAGGTCGAGGTAGTTGCGGTCGATGTTGATGCGCACGCCGCCCCACGTCTCGTCGTGGCCGCCCTGGTACTGCTTCATCCGTCCGCCCGGAAGCCAGCCGTCGTCGCGGATGTACGACGTGGAGGTGTTGGCCTGGAGGTCCCAGCGGGCGATCCAGATCGAGTCCGGCAGGCTGAACTGGCCGGGCCGCTCGACGCGCGCGTCGTCGAGCATCTCGATGCCGGAGCCGGCGCTGGAGTAGACGCCGGACTTGTACCCGAGCTCGTGCAGGCGGTCGGTCCACGTCGACAGGAACGCGAGCGCGGACTCGCGGCAGTCGGGAAGGCCGTCGTCGAAGCCCTCGAGGTCGTACCAGAGCGTGCTGCCCGCCGCGATGCCCAGCGCCTGGGCGTCGGTCACGGTCTTGGTCGCCTCGGCCGTGCCCTGGGCGCGCGCCCACTGGTACAGCCCGTCGGTGCCGCGCTTGGGGTTGATCTTGGGGTCGTCCTGGTACCTCGGGAAGCGCGGCTGGCAGGACGCCTGCGGGCCGAGGGTGATCGGCAGCAGCCGCCAGCCCTTGGCCAGCTGGGTGCTGATCCACGCCGGCGTCAGGTTCGGCTGGTCGCGGCAGGCGCGGGAGTTGCCGGAGATGTAGATCCCGACCGCGAGGAACGGCGAGTACGTCAGCCACTTGTTCATCGCGCGCTGGTCGGGCGCGTGGCACTGGTCGAAGCCGTAGCCGGTGAAGTCCCCCGGAGTGACGACGTTCCCCTCGCCCACCGCTGGATCTGTGGACGGAGACCTGCGCTGTCGCCGCGCCGGCTGCTGCCGGCGCGGCGCCCAGCGTCTGCCCGACCGCCGTTCCCAGGATTCCGGTGACCAGCAACAGGGCCGTCGCGAGGGCCGTCACCGGGGGGCGACGACGGCGGACGCGGAACGGGCCAGAGGGGGCACTCAACATTGCTGGACTCCCGGGGGAAGACGGGCGGGCCGAGTCACCATAACCTCAGTAGTCACACGAGTCCCATGCGTTCGGCCTAAGTACAGACCTGTAATTCACATTCCCTCGGTGGTTGAGGTGCGAGGAGCGCCAGCGACGAGCCTCGAAACCACCCGGCACGTCCGCAATCGTGGTTTCGAGGCTCGGGCCTGGCGGCCCTCACACCTCAACCACCGATCTCGGCCGATAGCCTGACGCCGTGCTGGACACCGTCGGCGTAGCCGAGAAGGACCCCGACCACGAGCAGCCCTGGTCCGACCTCGGCCTCAAGGCCGACGAGTACGCACGGATCAAGGAGATCCTCGGCCGCCGGCCGACCAGCAGCGAGCTGGCGATGTACTCGGTGATGTGGAGCGAGCACTGCTCCTACAAGTCCTCGAAGGTGCACCTGCGCCAGTTCGCGGAGATCCCGCAGGAGACGCCGCTGGCCAGTGCTGACGGGAGCCCGGGCGTCGGCAAGATGCTGGCCGGCATCGGCGAGAACGCGGGCGTGGTCGACATCGGCCAGGGGTACGCCGTCACGTTCAAGATCGAGTCGCACAACCACCCGTCGTACGTCGAGCCGTACCAGGGCGCCGCGACCGGAGTCGGCGGCATCGTCCGCGACATCCTCGCCATGGGCGCCCGGCCGGTTGCGGTGATGGACCCGCTGCGCTTCGGCCCGCTGAGCGAGCCCGACACCCACCGCGTGCTGCCGGGGATCGTGGCCGGCGTGGGCGGGTACGGCAACTGCCTCGGCCTCCCCAACATCGGTGGTGAGGCCGTCTTCGACGCCAGCTACCTCGGCAACCCGCTGGTGAACGCGCTGTGCGTCGGCGTGCTCCGTCACGAGGACCTCCACCTCGCCAAGGCGACGGGGGTGGGCAACCAGGTCGTGCTGTACGGCGCGCGGACGGGCGGCGACGGCATCGGCGGCGTCAGCGTGCTGGCGTCGGAGACGTTCGCGGCCGACGGGCCGGCGAAGCGGCCCAGCGTCCAGGTGGGCGACCCCTTCATGGAGAAGCTGCTCATCGAGTGCACGCTCGAGCTCTTCGCCGCGGGCATCGTCACCGGCATCCAGGACCTCGGCGGCGCCGGGCTCTCGTGCGCGACCTCCGAGCTGGCCAGCGCCGGCGACGGCGGCATGCAGGTCGAGCTCGACCGGGTGCCGCTGCGCGACTCCTCGCTCGCGCCCGAGGAGATCCTGATGAGCGAGTCGCAGGAACGCATGATGGCGGTCGTCGAGCCCGAGGACGTCGAGCAGCTGATGGCGATCTGCGCCAGGTGGGACGTGGAGGCCGTCGTCGTCGGCGAGGTCACCGACACCGGCCGGCTGCGGATCGACTGGCACGGCGAGCGGGTCGTCGACGTGCCGCCGCGTTCGGTGGCGCACGACGGGCCGACGTACCACCGTCCGTTCGAGCGGCCGGACTGGCAGGACGCCCTCCAGAGCGACGGCGCCGAGGGACTGCCGCGTCCGGCGAACGGCGACGAGCTCCGCGACACGGTGCTCCGGCTCGTCGCGAGCGAGAACCTCTGCGACAAGTCGTGGATCACCGACCAGTACGACCGCTACGTCCGCGGCGACACCGTGCTCGCCCAGCCCAGCGACAGCGGGATGATCCGCGTCGACGAGGAGACCGGGCTCGGGGTGTCGGTCGCGACCGACTGCAACGGGCGGTTCGCCAAGCTCGACCCGTACACCGGCACGCAGCTGGCGCTCGCCGAGGCCTACCGCAACGTGGCGACCGGTGGCGCCTCGCCGATCGCGGTCAGCGACTGCCTCAACTTCGGCTCGCCCGAGGACCCCGCCGTGATGTGGCAGTTCGCCGAGGCCTGCCGGGGCCTCAAGGACGGCTGTCTCGAGCTCGGCATCCCCGTCACCGGCGGCAACGTGTCGCTGTACAACCAGACCGGCGAGACCGCGATCCTGCCGACGCCCGTCGTGGCCGTGCTCGGCGTGATGGAGGACGTCCGCCGCCGCACTCCGTCCGCGTTCGGCGCCGAGGGCGAGTCCGTCTTCCTGCTCGGCGAGACCCGGGCCGAGCTGTCGGGCTCGGAGTGGGCCCACGTCGTCCACGGTCATCTCGGTGGCCTGCCGCCCGAGGTCGACCTCCAGGCGGAGCGCGCGCTGGCCTCGCTGCTCCACGACGCCGTCGGGCTGCTGACCTCGGCCCACGACGTCTCGGACGGCGGGCTGTCCCAGACGTTGGCCGAGTCCGCCCTGCGCCACGGCGTCGGCGTGAGAGTCAACGGCTCGGACGACTCGTTCATCGACCTGTTCTCGGAGTCGGCCGC
This sequence comes from uncultured Actinomycetota bacterium, assembly GCA_963708915.1. Classification (GTDB taxonomy): domain Bacteria; phylum Actinomycetota; class Actinomycetes; order Propionibacteriales; family Nocardioidaceae; genus Nocardioides. Next base: position 1,222,642 of record CAVPUJ010000001.1, on the reverse strand, counting down.
CCGGTGCCTGGTCACGGTCCGGCCCGGTGACGAGGGTGCGCTGGAGGCGATGGCCGGTGCCCTCGGCGTCCCCATCCGGCACCTCGGCACCACCGGCGGCGACGCGTTCACCGTCGACGGCGCCTTCTCCATCCCCCTCGACGAGCTCCGTACCGCCTGGATGGGCACGCTCCCCGCTGCGCTGGGATAGTCCCCTACGAAATGGTCGTCCGGAACCGGCTTTGACGACCGTTTCGTAGGGGACTATCCCGCCCTCCACAATGAGGCTGTGGACGACCTGGTCATCTCGCGGTCACTGACCGTCAAGGACAGCGAGCTGAAGGAGAGGTTCTCCAGGTCGGGCGGGCCGGGAGGGCAGGGCGTGAACACCGCGGACAGCCGGGTGGAGCTGTCGTACGACGTGGCGAACGCCGGCGAGATCGGCCCGACGATCCGGGCCCGGCTGCTCGACCGGCTCGAGGGTCGTCTGGTCGACGGCGTGCTCACCATCGCGGCCAGCGAGCACCGCACCCAGCTGGCCAACCGCAAGGCCGCTCGCGAGCGGCTGGTCGACGTCCTCCGGGAGGCCGCGGCGCCACCGCCCCGCAAGCGCCGCCCCACCAAGCCGACCCGCGGCTCGAAGGAACGGCGGCTCACCGAGAAGAAGCGGCGCGGTCAGACCAAGCAGGGCCGCGCGGGTCGCTGGGACTGAGGCCGCGACCTGTCGGATCCGGCGGGACCCGTTCGTAGGAGTATCGGGAGGTGGCCGGCGGAGGCCGCCCAGAGGAGGAGCAACGACATGCAGCGGTACCTGATCTCGTTCGACGACGGATCGATGGACCACATCCCCGACGAGGACTGGCCGGCGGTGGGCGAGTCGTCTCGCGCCGTGGTGGCGGAGGCCAAGGCAGCGGGGGTCTGGATCTGGGGTGGTGGGGTCGCACGCCAGCAGGCGAGCATCGTGGGGACCGACGGGTCGATCGTCGACGGACCGTCCCCGGAGACCAAGGCGGTCGTCGGCGGGTTCTCGATCATCGAGGTGCCCTCGCGCGAGGAGGCACTCGCGTGGGCGGCCAAGTTCGCCGTGGGCTGCCGCTGTGCTCAGGAGGTCCGGGAGATCTTGTACGACCCGGAGTCCTGATCAGCCCAGCAGCTTGGGCAGCACCAGGGAGACGCGGGCGCGCAGGTCGTCGGACGCCCACGAGTCGCCGGTCAGGTGGCCGAGCAGGGCCTTCTCGAACACGCCGTCGAGGAGGGCGTACGTGGTGGCGACGTCCACGGCCAGCGAGCGGCCGGCGAGCTCGGCGTACCTCGTGACGACGCGGCCGATCATGTCCTGGAGGGTGGCGTCGATCATCAGCACGTCGGGGCGGAACTGCTCGTCGAACAGGGCCTGGGCGCGCAGGTCGTACCAGAGGCGGTGCATCGGGGCTTCGGTCGTGAGCGTCTCGACCAGCTTGTCGCCGAACCGCGCCAGGAGCTCGTCGGCGGTCGTGGAATCGGCGACCAGGCTGTCGTACCTCGTGACGCACTGCGCCTTGTAGTAGCGCACGCAGTGGGTGATCAGCTCGAACTTGTCGGCGAAGTAGTAGTGCACGACGCCGTGGGAGAACTCGGAGTTCTGCGCGATCTCGCGCAGCGACGTCTTGGCGTAGCCGAGCTCGCCGAGGGTGGCGAGGGCCGAGATCGCCAGCTGGGTCCGGCGCTCGTCGTACTTGTCGGCGGGCGTGCGTCGGGTGCCGCGAGCGGTCTCGACGACGCCTTCGACAATGGTCACGCGGGACATCGTACCGGGCACAGCGCCCTGCTTGACACGCGTCAAGGTTTTTCTTGACATCCGTCAAGCACGGGACCAAGGTGGTGACCGCCGTCACACCGTCCCGAGGAGTCGCCATGAGCGTGTTCGAACTGTCCGGCCGCAAGGCCCTGGTCACCGGAGGGGCCCAAGGGCTCGGGGAGGGCATGGCCCGCGCGTTGGCCGACGCCGGGGCCACCGTGGTGATCGCCGACCTCCAGGAGGAGGCCGGTCGAGCGGTCGCCAAGGGCCTCGGGGAGGAGCACGGCTTCGTCGCCCTCGACGTGACGAGCGACGAGGGCTGGGAGACGGCGATCGGCGAGGCGGTCGAGCACCTCGGCGGCCTCGACATCCTGGTCAACAACGCCGGCATCGAGATCACCAGCCTGTTCACCGAGATCCAGGCCGACCAGGTTCGCAAGATGCTCGACGTCAACTTCCTCGGGACGGCCCTCGGCATCAAGCACGGCCTGCGCGCCATGCGACCCGGCGGATCCGCAGGCAACGGCGGCAGCATCATCAACATCGCCTCGGTCGCCGCGACCATCGCCTTCCCGGGCATCGGCATCTACTCGGGCACGAAGTCGGCCGTCGAACGGATGACCAAGGTCGCGGCGATGGAGGCCGGCAAGCTGGGCTACGGCGTCCGCGTCAACTGCATCTTCCCCGGCCTGGTGCCTACCGCGATGGGCGCCGGGCTCGCCAACGACGTCGCCGAGCTGGGCCTGTTCCCGTCGGCCGAGGCAGCCGTCGGGGCCGTCGTCGAGCTGACCCCCGCGGGCCGGCTCGGTGCCGTGGACGACATGGCCGACGCTGTCGTCTTCCTGGCCTCGGACGCCTCGCGCTTCGTCACCGGCGCCGGGCTTCCCGTCGACGGCGGAATGGGGATGTGACGATGCCCTCGAGCAGTGACAAGCCCGTCGTCGTCTACGGCGCCTCCGGCTACACCGGCCGGCTGATCTGCGAGTACCTCCGCGAGTACCACGTCCCGTTCGTGGCCGCCGGCCGCAGCGAGGAGAAGCTCAGCGCCTCCATGGCCAGCAACGTCGCCGGCATCGAGACCGCCGACTTCGAGGTCGTCGCCGTCGAGCACGAGCTCGCCGCGCTGACAGACCTGTTCAAGGGCGCCTCGGTCGTGCTCAACACGGTCGGTCCGTTCGCCACCCACGGCCCCGAGGTCGTCGAGGCCTGCTTGGCCGCCGGGGTGCACTACCTCGACACCACCGGAGAGCAGGACTGGCTGGTCACCTGCGACGAGAAGTACGGCGCCGACTTCGAGGCCGCGGGCCTCCTGCTGTCGCCGGGCGTCGCGCAGATGTACACGACCGGCGAGATCGCCGCCCAGCTCTGCCTCGAGACGCCGGGCCTGGACACCCTCGACATCGCAGTGTTCTGGGGCGGCAGCCCGACCATCGCCTCGACACTGACGATCCTGGTCAACGCGGCGTTGTCGAAGGCCTACTACCTCGAGCAGAACGCCTACCAGGAGTGGGACCCCGAGGCCGGGCTCTACCAGCTGGCCATCCCCGGCCAGCACGAGCTCGCGCTGGCCCTGCCCTGGGGCGGTACGTCCCACCCGGTCTGGTTCAAGCGCGACCCGCGCGTGGCCAATGTCAAGGTGCTCGGTGGCGTCTTCAACAAGCCGCTGATGCTCGGGGTCCCGCAGATCGTGGCGGCCGCGATCGAGGCCACCAAGGACATGGACCCCGACGACCGCTACGCCGCGCTCACCGCGACGGCCGCCCAGGTCATGAACCAGATGCCGCCGCGCGAGAACCCTCGCGTCAACAAGTCGCTGGACTCCGTGCACGCCTCAGGGCCTCTCGGCCGGGCGCACTGCGTGATCCACGGCAACAGCAACTACAAGCAGACCGGTCTGCTCCAGGCGTACGCCGCGTACTCGTTGCTCCAGCAGAAGCCGCGGCGCGCCGGCTTCGCGAGCGGCTGCCAGGCGTTCGGGCACCGCGAGCTGCTCGGCGCGATGCGATCGTTCGGTCTGGTCGCCGAGCCGCAGCTGACCGTGCAGCACTGACGGGTCGACCACAGGATGCGGTTGGTCGACTACCTCGACAAGGGGGCCTCGCTCGGGCCCGAGGAGCCCTGCCTGACCACGGACGGGCACACCCTGACCTACGCGGAGGTGCGGGACACCTCGCGGAGGGTCGCCGACGCCCTGGCGCGATGTGGAGTCGTGCCGGGGCAGTCGGTGGCGATCCTGTCGGCCAACGACCCGACGTCCTTCACGTGCGTCTTCGGGATCTCCCGGGCCGGGGCGGTGTGGTGCCCGATCAACCCGCGCAACGAGGCGGCCGAGAACCGCGAGCTCCTCGACCTGTTCGACTGCACGGCGCTGCTGTTCCAGGAGTCGTTCGCGCCCCTCGTCGCGGCCATCGCTCCGGACCTGCCCAAGCTCGCGATCCTCGTCTGTCTCGACGGGCCCGACGACACGGTCGAGGGAGCACTCACATGGGATCAGTTCCTCGACGAGGAGGCGACCCTCGACCGCGTCCCGGCCGGTGCTCCCAACCCGGTCGCCGAGAGCGGGGTGACGGACCTGGCGATGATCGTCGGTACGGGCGGCACCACCGGTCGCCCGAAGGGCGTGATGCTCACCAACGCCAACCTCGAGACGATGACGGCGCTGACACTGATGGGCTACCCCTTCCACGGCCGCCCCACGTACCTCGCCCTCGCGCCCCTCACTCACGCAGCCGGCGTGCTGTGCTTCCCCGTCCTCGCGCTCGGCGGCGAGATCGTGATCATGCGGGCGCCCGACGTGGCCGGCTTCCTTGCGCTCGTCGAGCAGCACCGGGTGACGCACACGTTCCTGCCGCCGACGCTGATCTACATGGTCCTCGGCCACCAGGCACTGGACTCGACGGACCTCAGCTCGCTGCAGTGCTTCTGGTACGGCGCCGCCCCGATGTCCGCGGCCCGGCTCGAGGAGGCGCTCACGCGCATCGGGCCGGTGATGGCGCAGCTGTTCGGGCAGACCGAGGCGCCGATGATGATCTCGATGATGCCGCCCGCCGACCACGTCGACGCCGACGGCTCACCGCTCCGCGGACGGCTCTCCTCGGCGGGGCGGCCCGCCCCGCTGGTGCAGGTGGCCGTCCTCGACGAGGACGGTCGCGAGGTCCCCGGTGGGGAGCGCGGCGAGATCGGCGTGCGCGGGTCGCTGGTCATGGCGGGCTACTACAAGAACGCCGAGGCCACGGCGGAGGCGGGGCGTCACGGCTGGCACCACACCGGCGACATCGGGTTCCTGGACCCCGACGGCTTCCTGCACATCGTCGACCGCGCCAAGGACATGATCATCAGTGGGGGCTTCAACGTGTACTCCACGGAGGTGGAGCAGGCCCTGCTCGCCCACCCGGACGTCCAGGACTGCGCTGTCATCGGCGTGCCCGACGACAAGTGGGGCGAGCGGGTGGTCGCCGTGGTGCAGCCGTACGCCGGCCGGTCGGCCGACCCGGACGACGTACGGGCGTTCGTGCGGGAGCGCATCGGCGGGGTGAAGGCGCCCAAGGAGGTGCTGGTCTGGGAGGACCTGCCCCGGTCGAAGGTCGGGAAGGTGCTCAAGGTCGACATCCGCTCCAGCGTGCTGGCCTCACACGCCGACGAGTGAGCGCTCACGCTCGGCCTTCTCGGCGAGCTCGGCCTGCCACACCGCGGGGCGCGGGACCGAACGCACGCTGCGCGTCAGCGTGGGGATCAGCGCGGACAGGGCGACCAGGGCACCGATGACGGCGATGGCGGCCGAGCCTCCCATCGACGCGAGCAGGGCGCCGCCCAGCAGCGGTGCCACCCAGATCACCGACATCGACAGGAACTGTGACGCCGACTGCGCCCGGCCCTGAAGGGAAGCCGGGGTGTGCGCGATCCGGTAGGTGCCGCTGCCGGCGTTGCCGGCCGGGTTGAGGAGCAACCCGACGAAGATCGCCGCGGCGACCACGGCCGGCTGGTTCCACAGCGCCATCGGCACGGCGAGAGGGACGAAGATCCACGCGGCGGTGACCACGAGCAACCCGGTCGGCATCCGCTCGATGATCCAGGGCGCGGCCAGGGCGCCGAGGATGCCGCCCAGACCCGCTGCGGTCGACACCAGTCCGATGACTGCCGGTGAGACTCCGTCCTGCACCATCCTCAGGATCGCCACGAAGAACATCGCGTTCACGAGCAGGTTCGCCAGCGCTCCGTACGCCGCCGTCGCGCGGAAGTACGGCCAACCGAGGATGAAGCGGATGCCCTCGGCCACGTCGTGGTGCGGCTTGCGCGGCGGACCCTCGCGGTGCGGCGCCGCGAGGTCGGTCTTCAGGCGGCCGAGCACGCACCCAGTAGACGGCGAAGGAGACGGCGTCGAAGGCGAACGGCAGCCAGCGGGTGATGGCGTACAGGAGGCCGCCGAGCGGGCCGCCGACCAGGGCGGCGATGTGCTGACGGGCCTGGCTCTGGCTGAGCGCGGTTGACAGCTCGTCGGGGCTGACGACCGAGCGGATCGCCGAGATCTCGGCCGGGGCGGCGATACCGCTCGCGATCCCGGTCAGCAGGGCGACGACCGCGAGGTGGGGGACCGTCAGCGCGCCCCAGCGCGCCGGCCACGGCGAGCGAGGCGTAGAGCACGACGCCGGCGCCGCTCGCCGTCCGCATGAGCAGCCGCCGGTCGACTCGGTCGGCGAGGACGCCTGCCGGCAGCAGGGCGCCGCACATGCCGAGGAGGAAGGCGGCCTCGACGACGGCCGCCCAGAGGGCCGAGCCGCTGAGGGCGTAGGCGACGAGGGGGAAGACGAACATGCTGACGTTGCTGCCCAGGTCGCTGACGGTCTGACCCGTCCAGAGGATGGTGAAGTCGCGGTTGCGGGAGAGTGCGCGGTAGCCGGTCATACCCGCAACGATACTTGCGCAATTGAACGTGCGCAATAGTGCGTGCGGAATTCGGGTACGCTCGTGGTGTGGCTGACATCCCCAAGATGACCGACGTGCGGATGCTGCGCGGGATCGCCCATCCGATGCGCAACCGGATCCTGGAAGAGATGAGCGCCGGCGGCCCGATGCGTGCCGCGGACGTCGCCGCGCGGCTGGGCATCCCGGCCAACCAAGCGAGCTTCCACCTGCGCCAGCTCGCGAAGTACGGCCTGGTCGAGGCCGCACCCGAGCTGGCCCGCGACGGCCGTGACCGCGTCTGGCGAGTGACGTTCGAGAGCGGGTTGAGCGTCAACCTCGACGATCTGGCCGTCCAGGACGGCGGCAAGGCGGCCGTCACGGTGTTCCGCAAGCAGTGGACGGCCGACGCCCACGCGGCGATCGACCGCGCCGACCAGCCGGAGCGTCAGGAGGACGCCATGGTCGCGGTCAGCACGCACGCGCTGCGGCTCACCAAGGAGGAGGCGCGCGAGCTGGCGAAGGAGATCAGCGATCTGGTCGACGGATGGCGTGAGAAGGGCAAGAGCGCCACGAGCAGCCGGACCTACGAGGTGCTCTGGGTGCTGCAGCCCGCCCCTGACCTCGAGTCCTAGGCTGGTCGGGTGCCCGCCCGCCTGCGTCTCGCATCGCCGGCGGAGGTGACCGCGGCGCTGGCGTCCTCGCCGCGGACCGAGGAGCAGACCCGGCTCCTGGTCAAGCACTTCATGGCGGTGCTGGAGGGCCGGGCGCCCGGGCGTTCGGTGGAGGTCCGGGTGCCGCCGTACGCCGCGGTCCAGGCCGTCGCAGGGCGTGCGTCACACGCGCGGTACGCCGCCGGCGGTGGTCGAGACCGACGCCGAGACGTGGCTGGCCCTGGCCGTGGGAGCGCTCACCTTCGCAGACGCCGAGCAGGCGGGGCGGCTGCGCGCCAGTGGCGAGCGGGCCGACCTGACGGCGTACCTGCCTCTCCTGGAGGACTCGTGATCGCCAGTGTTCCGTTCGCCGCGCTGGCCGAGGCGACCGGTCCGGTCGAGGGCGTCGAGTACGTCGTGTGGGACGGCGCCGAGCCGCCGCCGCGCGATGACATCGAGCTGGTCGTCCTCGACTACCGCAACGCGCGGATGACCCTGGACCGCCTCGACGAGCTGCCCGCGATCGCGGTCGTGCAGACCCAGACGGCCGGCGTCGACGGGATCGCCGAGCTGATGCCCGACGGGGTGCTGCTCGCCAACGCCCGCGGCGTCCACGACGACGCGACCGCCGAGCTGGCGCTGGGGTTGACGCTGGCGTCGCTGCGCGGGATCGACGAGGCCGTGCGGACGCACGGCCAGTGGGGGCGGGGGCGGGAGCGGCGCTCGTTGGCGGACAGCCACGTGACCGTGCTCGGGTACGGGTCGATCGGGCGCGCGCTCGCCTCGCGGCTGCTCGCCTGTGGGGCCGTGGTGACCGCCGTCGCCTCCGCGCCGCGTTCCGACGACCTGGTGGGCTCGGTCGTGACGGCGTCCGACGTGGACTGGGCCGCCCAGCACGTCGTGGTCGTCGTGCTCCCGCTCACCGACGCCACCCGGCACGTCGTCGACGCTTCCTTCTTGGCGGGCCTCTCCGACGGCACGCTCGTCGTCAACGTGGGCCGCGGGCCGCTGCTCGACACGTCCGCCGTGATCGCCGAGGCCGGCCGGCTGCGGTTCGCCCTCGACGTCACCGACCCCGAGCCGCTGCCCGACGGGCACCCGCTCTGGTCCGCCCCGGGGGTGCTGATCACTCCCCATGTCGCGGGAGGTACGACCGCGATGCTGCCCAGGATGGCGTCGCTCCTGCGCGACCAGCTCACCCGGTACGTCGCCGGTGAGCCGCTGCGCAACCTCGTGTAAATCGCGGCATAGTCCCTGACGTTTGGCGTGCCTCCCTACGCCGACGCCAGACTCAAGATCGTCAGGGACTATCCGGAAGATCGCTCAGCCGCCGAACGACTCCATCACGGCCGTGAAGGCGGCGACGAGGAGGTCGATGTCGTCCTCGGAGGCGACGAGGGGCGGAGCGAGGCGGACGGTCTGGCCGTGGGCCTCCTTGGCGAGGACGCCGTGGGCCAGGAGGGCCTCGGTGACCTGGCGGCCGGTGGCCACGCCGTCGGTGACGTCGATGCCGCACCACAGACCGCGGATGCGGACGGCGTCGAAGCCATGGCCGACCAGCGGAGCGAGGCCGGCGTCGAGCCGCTCGCCCAGCGACACGGCGCGGGCCTGGAACTCGCCGGTCTCCAGCATCGCGCAGACCTCCGCGCCGATGGCCGCGGCCAGCGGGTTGCCGCCGAACGTCGAGCCGTGGCTGCCGGGTGTGATCACGTCGAGCACGCGGTGGTCGGCGGCGATCGCGGAGACGGGGTAGAGCCCGCCCCCGAGCGCCTTGCCGAGGATGTAGATGTCGGGGACGACGCCCTCGTGGTCGCACGCGAACGTCGTGCCCGAGCGGCCGAGCCCCGACTGGATCTCGTCGGCGACCATCAGCACGTCGGTCTCGTCGCACAGCGCGCGGACCTCGCGGAGGAAGCCCTCCGGCGGGATGATCACGCCGCCCTCGCCCTGGATCGGCTCGAGCAGGACGGCGACCGTGGTCTCGTCGATCGCGGCCCGGACCGCGGCGATGTCGCCGTACGGCACCATCCGGAAGCCCGGGGTGTACGGCGCGTAGCCGGCCGTCGCGTCGGAGTCGTCGCTGAAGCTGACGATCGTGGTGGTGCGGCCGTGGAAGTTGCCCTTCATCACGACGATCGAGGCCTGCGCCTCGGCCACGCCCTTGACCTCGTAGCCCCAGCGGCGGCTCACCTTGATCGCGGTCTCGACGGCCTCGGCGCCGGAGTTCATCGGCAGGACGAGGTCCTTGCCGGTCAGCTCGGCCAGGGCCTTCGCGAACGGGCCCAGCTGGTCGTTGAAGAACGCCCGGCTGGTCAGCGTCAGCTTGTCGATCTGCTCGTGCATGCGGGCCAGCAGGCGCGGGTGGCCGTGGCCGAAGTTCAGCGCGGAGTACCCCGCCAGGCAGTCGAGGTAGCGCTTCCCGTCGACGTCGGTGACCCAGGCGCCCTCGCCGGACGCGAGCACCACCGGCAGCGGGTGGTAGTTGTGCGCCGCGTAGGTCTCGGTGAGCTCGATGTGCTCCTGCGTGCGGTTGCCGATGGCGCTGGTGGTCATGGCTGCATCCTCGCCCACGAGTGCCCTCGAAGACAAAACATTGTCAGACAATTTTGCGTGTCGCTAGTCTCGCGCGCATGGCGACGACCCCGACGACCGACGACCTCCGCGCCCGGGTAGCCGAGGTGCTGCCCGGCATCCGCCGCGACCTCGAGGACCTGGTGCGGATCGAGTCGGTGAGCGCCGATCCGGAGCGAGCGGGAGAGGTACGCCGCAGCGCCGAGGCCGTGCGTACCTTGCTGGAGGCCGAGGGCTGCACGACGCGCATCGCCAGCGCGGACGGCGGCGCCCCCGCCGTGATCGCGCACAAGCGAGGGCCCGACGGTGCGCCGACCGTGCTGCTGTACGCCCACCACGACGTCCAGCCCGAGAACGACCACGCCGACTGGGACTCCGCGCCGTTCGAGCCGACCGAGCGGGGCGACCGGCTCTACGGTCGCGGCGCCGCCGATGACAAGGCCGGCATCGCCGCCCACCTCGCCGCGCTACGGATCTTCGGCGACGACCTGCCGGTCAACGTCGTCTTCTTCATCGAGGGCGAGGAGGAGGTCGGCTCGGAGACCCTGCCGGCACTCCTGGAGGAGAACCTGGACGACCTGCGCGCCGACGTCATCGTCATCGCCGACTCCGGCAACTGGGACATCGGCGTACCCGCCCTCACCATCAGCCTGAGGGGCCTGGTCCGGATGGACGTCGAGGTCCGCACCCTCACGCACGCGGTGCACTCCGGCATGTGGGGCGGACTGGTCCCCGACTCGCTGATGACGCTCGCCCGGCTGATCTCGACGCTCCACGACGACCGCGGCAACGTCGCCGTCGAGGGCTTGTACGCCGGCCCGGCCGCGGACGTCGAGTACCCCGAGGACCGGCTGCGCGCCGAGTCCGGCGCCGTGGCCGGCATCGACTGGATCGGCGAGGGTTCCACGGTCGAGCGGCTCTGGACGAAGCCCGCCCTGTCCATCACCGGCCTCGACGGGCCCCAGGTCGCCGGCGCCAGCAACACCCTCGTCCCCGCCGCGAGCTGCCGGATCTCGATGCGGATCGCCCCCGGCGACACCACCGCGAACGCCGTCCAGCGGTTGACCGAGCACCTCGAGAAGAACGTCGCCTGGGGCGCCGAGCTCACCATGACGGTCGTCGACACCGGCGAGGCCACCCAGATCGACGCGACCGGCCCGGCGTACGACGCGGCCCGCTCCGCCTTCGCCGCCGCGTGGGACGGCACCGAGCCGGTCGACATGGGCGTCGGCGGCTCGATCCCGTTCATCGCCGAGTTCCTCGAGGCGTTCCCGGAGGCGAGCGTGCTCGTGACCGGTGTCGAGGACCCCGACACCCGCGCCCACGGCGCCAACGAGGGCCTGCACCTGGCCGAGTTCGAGAAGGTGCTGCTCGCCGAGGCGCTTGCTGCTGCGCAACCTCGGCTGACCACTGCTGGTCGAGGAAGGACGAAGTCCTGTCACGAGACCCAGAAAGAGGTCAGCGGTCCTGATCCGGGGTTTCGTGACAGGCGCTAGCGCGCCTTCCTCAACCAGCGATGGGCGTGCCCACCCACGTACCTTCCGCCGGCGGCGTGCCGAGGACGACCAGCCCGGCCCGCTCCCACGGCCGGTCCTCGGCGAAGAACGGCTCCTCCTCGGTCATCCAGTCGTCCCAGAACGCCTCGGCCTCTGCTGGGGTGCGGGTGCCGTACGAAGCGTCGCGGACGAGGGCACGTGCCCGTGCCGAGGTCCGGTCCGACTGCATCCACACCACGAGGTCGGCCAGCCCGGCCAGCTCGGCCCGGCCGGCGCCGCTGCCCTCGATCACGAGCGGCCTCCCGCCGGCCACCTCGATGGCGCCCGGCCGGTCGTGCGCCGCCCAGCCCGGCGGCCGGTAGCTCACGCTGCCGCCACCGCGCCACGGGCCGATCACGCCGCCGACGAGCAGGTCGTCCCACCCGAACCGCGAGTACTCCCAGGCGACGTCGTCGGTGTGCACCAGGCCGGCGTCGAGCAGGCCGGCGAGACGGGTGGAGAACGTGGTCTTCCCGCCGCCCCCACGTCCGTCGACCAGGACGAGCGACGGTCGTCCGACGAGCGCGAGCAGCGCGGCGTCGTCGACGGGCCGCCACGGGCCGAGGTCCGGCTCCTCCGGGTGCAGGTCCATCACCCGCGCACCCGCTGCTCGAACAGCTCGAGGTGCCGCGGATGGTGCGGCAGCGGATGCCCGTCCTCGTCGACGTTGACCTCGACCACCCGCGACCGCGCCATCACGCGCTCGCCATCGCGGATCTCGGACTCGAACGTCACCGACGTCCGGCCCACGGCCGCGACCCGCGACCACACGTCGTACGCCTCGGGGCGCACGTTCATCTGTCCGACGTGGTCCATCTCGCTGCGCGCGACGACCATGTCGACGGTGCCGGAGATCCGCGCCTCCTGGAAGACGCCGGTCATCACCTCGACCTGCGCCTCGTGCACGTAGTCGAAGTACCTCACGTTGTTGACGTGGCCGAGCAGGTCGACGTCGGAGAAGCGCACCTGGATCGGGCGGTGGTACGCCGCGTCGCTCCACGCCGCCGGCCGCTCGCGACGGTCGTCGGCGAACGGCGGCTCGTCGGACGTCGTCTCCAGCCGCGCCCGCTCGTCGGCGCTGAGCCGCCGCGGTCGTCCGGTCGCGAAGACGAACGGGGTCAGCACCGTGGTCGCCCGGGCGTGCACACCCGCGTCGGTCCGGAGCTCGTAGGCCACCGTGAACGACGCCGCCCGTACCTCGCAGACCCACGTGTCGACCAGGAGCGGTGCGTCGGCCAGCCGGATCGGCCGCACGTAGTCGACCACCGTCCGCACCACGACCAGCCCCTCGCCCGGGTTCGGCGTGGGCGAGCTGTCGAGGTGGCGCAGCAGGTCCAGGCGGGCCTCCTGCAGGTAGTCGACGTACAGGACGTTGCCGACCGTGCCGTCGCCGTGCAGGTCCGCCCGGCGGATCTGGCACTCGTAAACGTGTCGCACCACCCCAGACAAGCAGACCAGGGTGGGCCCATGGGACTGCGCATGCAAGCCGTCATCGTCAACTGCCACGACCCGGGTCGGCTGGCCGAGTTCTGGGCCGCGGTCCTGGGCTGGCGGGTCACCATCACCGGCGACCCGGAGTGGGGCATCGAGCCCCCCGAGGGCAGTCGCGAGGACAGCGTGGTGCCCGACCTGCTGTTCCTCCAGGTGCCCGACGACAAGATCGGCTTCAACCGCCTCCACCTCGACCTCCGCCCCACCGACGGCGCCGACCAGACGACTGAGGTCGCCCGTCTCGAAACGCTGGGCGCGACCCGCATCGACGTCGGCCAGGGTGACGACGTGAGCTGGGTGGTGATGGCCGACCCCGAGGGCAACGAGCTCTGCGTCCTCTCCGCCTATCCGCCCGAGGTCCAGTCGCAGTGGCGAATGCAGTACGACGCGTATCGGCGCCTAGAGTGAGGGTGTGCATCCCACGAGTCGCCGTGGCGGCGACGGCCGGCTGACGCTGGCGCTCGACCCGCAGGACCAAGGCCCGCAGGACGCCTGTGGCGTGTTCGGTGTGTGGGCCCCCGGCGAGGACGTCGCGAAGCTGACGTACTTCGGTCTGTACGCCCTCCAGCACCGCGGCCAGGAGTCGGCGGGCATCGCCGTCAGCAACGGCCGGCAGATCCTCGTCTACAAGGACATGGGCCTGGTCTCGCAGGTCTTCGACGAGTCGACCCTCTCGAGCCTCGTCGGCCACATCGCCATCGGCCACTGCCGCTACTCGACGACGGGCTCGAGCAGCTGGAAGAACGCCCAGCCGACGTTCCGCGCCAGCCACGGCGGCTCCATCGCCCTCGGCCACAACGGCAACCTGATCAACACCCACGAGCTCAAGCAGATGGTCGAGGCGCTCCCCAAGGAGCAGGACGAGCTCGACCTCCACCTGCGCCAGGCCGAGGAGAGCTCCACCAACGACACCGGACTGGTCACCGCCCTGCTCGCGCACCACCCCGACAGCACTCATGAGCAGCGTGCGCTCGAGGTGCTCCCCCTGCTCAAGGGCGCCTTCTCGTTCGTCTGGATGAACGAGGACACCGTGTACGCCGCCCGCGACCCGCAGGGCATCCGCCCCCTGGTCCTGGGTCGGCTCTCGCGTGGCTGGGTCGTCGCCAGCGAGGACGCCGCCCTGGCCACGGTCGGCGCCAGCCGCGTCCGTGAGGTCGAGCCCGGCGAGCTGATCGTCATCGACGAGAACGGCCTGCGCTCGCACAAGTTCGCCGAGCCCGCGCCCAAGGGCTGCGTGTTCGAGTACGTCTACCTCGCCCGCCCCGACGCCACCATTGCCGGCCGCAACGTCCATGAGGCCCGGGTCGCGATGGGCCGGCAGCTCGCCGTCGAGCACCCCGTCGACGCCGACCTGGTGATGCCCGTCCCCGAGTCCGGCACGCCGGCCGCGGTCGGGTTCGCCGAGCAGTCCGGGATCCCCTACGGCCAGGGCTTCGTGAAGAACGCGTACGTCGGCCGGACCTTCATCCAGCCCAGCCAGACGCTGCGCCAGCTGGGCATCCGCCTCAAGCTCAACGCCCTGGAGCACATGATCCGCGGCAAGCGGATCATCGTGGTCGACGACTCGATCGTCCGCGGCAACACCCAGCGCGCCCAGGTCCGGATGCTCCGCGAGGCGGGTGCTCTCGAGGTGCACGTCCGCATCTCCAGCCCGCCGGTGAAGTGGCCGTGCTTCTACGGCATCGACTTCGCCACCCGCGCCGAGCTGATCGCCAACGGCCTCGACGTCGACGAGATCGCCGCCAGCGTGGGCGCCGACTCCCTCGGCTACATCTCGCTCGAGGGGATGATCGAGGCGACCGGCCAGGCCGAGGACCGACTCTGCGCCGCGTGCTTCACCGGCTCGTACCCGATCGAGCTTCCCGACGAGCGGCTGCTCGGCAAGCACCTGCTGGAGTCCTCGTCGTACTCGTCCGCCTTGCCTGTGCTGAACAACCCCTGATCCAGGAGTGACCGTGACCGACGCGTACGCCGCCGCCGGCGTGTCCATCGAGGCCGGCGACCAGGCCGTCGAGCTGATGAAGACCTGGGTCGAGAAGGCCAGCCGGCCCGAGGTGATCGGCGGGATCGGCGGCTTCGCCGGCCTCTTCGACGCGAGCGCGCTGAAGAAGTACGACCGGCCGCTGCTCGCCACCTCGGCCGACGGCGTCGGCACCAAGGTCGCCGTCGCCCAAGCCATGGACAAGCACGACACCATCGGCTTCGACCTGGTGGGCATGCTCGTCGACGACCTCGTCGTGTGCGGCGCCGAGCCGCTGTTCCTCACCGACTACATCGCCACCGGCCGGGTCGTCCCCGAGCGGATCGCCGCGATCGTGAAGGGAATCGCCGAGGCGTGCGTCGAGGCCGGCTGCGCCCTGATCGGCGGCGAGACCGCCGAACATCCCGGGCTGCTCGAGCCCGACGAGTACGACGTCGCCGGCTCCACGACCGGCGTGGTCGAGGCCGACCGCCTGCTCGGCCCGGGCCGGGTGCGCGCCGGCGACGTGGTCGTCGCGATGGCGTCGAGCGGGCTGCACTCCAACGGCTACTCACTGGTCCGCCACGTGCTGCTGAACGGGTCGCAGGGAGGAGCCGGCTGGGCGCTCGACCGCGACGTGCCGGAGCTCGGCCGCACGCTCGGCGAGGAGCTGCTCGAGCCGACGCGGATCTACGCGAAGGCGTGCCTCGACCTGGCGGAGCGGACCGGACACGGATCGGGGACCCACGCGATGTCCCACATCACCGGCGGCGGCCTGGCCGCGAACCTCGCCCGCGTGATGCCGGCCGAGCTGAGCGCGACGATCGACCGGGCCACCTGGACCCCCGCGCCGGTCTTCGACCTGGTGCGCCAGGTGGGCGACGTCCCCCTCGAGGACCTCGAGAAGACCCTCAACTGCGGGGTCGGGATGGTCGCCCTGCTGGCCCCCGACGACGCCGACGAGGCCGTCCGGGTCCTCGCCGAGCACGACGTCCGCGCCTGGGTGGCGGGCGAGGTCACGGCGGCGCCGGGCGGCGAAGTCGCCCTCGTCGGTGCCTATCCCGGCTGGTGAGCCACTGCTGATCTCCCGAGCGCCGCGAAATCTCGGACCATGTGTGCCGGAACAGCCTGGCACCAGGTAGCGTTGGGGCTACGACAGAGACCGATCAGACCGGTGAGCCCGCTCGCGCGTGAGCCCCGGCCAAGTGCGAGGGGGTCGACCCTATGGGGCGCGGCCGAGCCAAGGCGAAGCAGACGAAGGTCGCCCGCGACCTGAAGTACCAGACTTTCGAGACGGACTTCGGGGCGCTTGCGAAAGAGCTACACGGCGATGAGGCCGATGGTGACGAGAAGGACGACGGTCCCGACCTCGACCAGTGGTCCGACTACGCCGGCCCCCGGCGCGACTGACGGCTCTCAGGGGCCGAGGCCGCCGATTCCGCCCTTCCGGCGGTTGCCCTCGACCTCGAGCATGCCGGTCGTGAACCAGTCCTTGCCGTAGGGCAGAAGGGCATCGCCCGCCTGCCAGTACGGCGTGTCGGTCTGGCCGACGCGTACCTTCCGGATCGCCGGCTTCTCGCCGGCCCCCACGCGGGCGGCGTCCTGCGCGCACGCCGGCACCGTCCGGGTGCCGTGGCCACCCGGCACCGGGTAGCGCACGTCCCGGACCGAGGGCCCGTGCTGCGGGTTGAAGAAGCACGGCACGCGCAGCTCCGTCGCGGCAGACCAGCGAGCTCCGCCCGCCCGGCCACCCGCTCGTCCTCGCTTTGCTGACGGCGCCGCCCCCACCACCCCATGGCGGCAGCAGTAGGCCTCAGCCCAGGTAGATCCCGCGCAGGCGGCCGACGTCGCGGATCCGGCGCTCGGCGAGCCGGTCGGCGGCGATCGCCGGGGGTACGCCGTCGGACTTGGCCGTCTCGAAGACCCGCCGGGTGGTCTCGAAGATGCCGGCGGCGCGCTGCTCGGCCCGCTCGAAGCTGAACCCGTGCAGCTCGTCGGCCACCTGGATGACGCCGCCGGAGTTCACGCAGTAGTCGGGGGCGTACAGGATGCCGCGCTCCTCCAGCCGCTTCTCCACCCCGGGGTGGGCCAGCTGGTTGTTGGCGCCCCCGCACACGATGGTCGCGCTCAGCGCCTCGACCACCTCGTCGGTGAGCGCGCCGCCCAGGGCGTTGGGGGAGTACACGTCCAGCGGCTCGGTCACCAAGGCGTCGGTGGAGGTCACGGCGCGAACACCGGGGTACTCGTCCCGGATGCGATCGACGGCCGCCTCGTTGACGTCGGTCACCACGACGGACGCGCCGTCCTCGGTCAGGTGTCGCACGAGGTGCTTGCCGACCTTGCCGACGCCGGCGATGCCGACGGTGCGCCCGGCCAGCGTGGGCTCGCCCCAGGCGGCCTCGGCCGCGGCGCGCATGCCCTGGAACACGCCGTACGCCGTGAGCACCGACGAGTCTCCGGCGCCACCGTTCGCGAGGGTGCGGCCGGTGACGAAGTCGCACTCGCGGGCCACGTGGTCCATGTCGTCGGAGAAGGTCCCGACGTCGCAGGCGGTGAGGTAGCGACCGTGCAGCGTCTGCACGAACCGGCCGTAGGCCCGCAGCAGCGCCTCGGACTTCATGGTCGCCGGGTCTCCGATGATGACGGCCTTGCCGCCGCCGAGGTCGAGGCCGGCGAGGGAGTTCTTGTACGTCATGCCCCGCGACAGGGCGAGCACGTCGCGGACGGCCGCGTCGGTGCTGGCGTACGGGTAGAAGCGGGTGCCGCCCAGGCCGGGACCGAGGGCCGTGTTGTGCAGCGCGATGATCGCGCGCAGCCCGGTGGCGGGGTCGTTGCAGAAGACGACCTGCTCGTGCTCGGGGGAGAGTTCGAAGACGTCGGTCATGGAGCCACTTTCTTTCTCTGAGCCGCGATGGGTGGGCGGCTCGGTCGGTGATGTCCCGCGGGCCTGGATCGCAGGCGGTGCGAGGTCTCCAGGGTAGGGCTATTGCTGCATCAGCTCGACCACGGCGTACGACGCGCCGAACATCGCGATGGCCACCACCAGGCACAGGGCGACGAGGAGGGCCGCGGGCAGCCCGGGAGCGCGCGGCGCGGCCCGCAGGGTGCCCGGCGCGGTGTACAGGGTCGCGGGCGCGCCCGGCACCGCCGCGGCCAACGCCTCCACGAACGAGCCCACGTCGGGCCAGCGCGCCTCGCGGTCGGGCTCGAGGCCACGCAGGATCGCCTCGTCGACCTCGGGCGAGACCTCCAAGAACACCGACGGCGCCGGCGGCAGCTTGGCGTTCGTCAGGTCGGAGACGCCGCCGTTGCGCGCGACGTGACCGGTGAGCAGCTGGTAGGCCACCGCGGCCAGGCCGTGCACGTCGGCGCGTTCGTCGACGCCGCCGCCGAGGGCCTGCTCGGGCGCCATGTACGCCGGGGTGCCGACCACGTCGGTCAGCCCGCTGGCGTGGATCAGCGCCTTGGCCACCCCGAGGTCGGCCACCATCAGCCGCTCGCGGCCGAGACCGTCGCTGGTGAGGAGCAGGTTCTGCGGCTTGATGTCGCGGTGGACCACGCCCTTCGCGTGCAGCACGGCCAGGCCGTCACCGGCCTGCCGTACCAGCGCGACCACCCGCTCGAGGTCCGCCCGGCCCTCCGCGAGCAGGTCGGCGACGGTGCCGCGGTCGGCGTACGTCATCACGAAGTACGGCGTCCCCTCGGCCTCGCCGATGTCGTAGACGCGCACCACGTGGTCGGAGTCAGCTGCGCGCAGGATGCGCGCCTCCTCCAGAAAGCGCTCGCGGACGTCCTCGCGCTGCGCCCAGTTGTCGGCGAGGGCCTTCACGGCGACGTCCGAGCGGAGCTCGTCGTCGCGGTAGAGCCACACCGAGGAGAACCCACCCACGCCGAGGCGGTCGACACGACGCAGTCGGCCGAGGCGATCGGGGAGGGACACGCTCGGTATTGTGCCCTGACCCCGCCCGATCCAGTGGTGGGCCGAACCTCGGGGGAGTCACGTGGAGCAGGACCCGGTCGTCGACCTGGACGCGCTGGCGGCGCGCGCCGCCGCCGGCGACAAGGACGCCCTCGACCAGCTGCTCGCCGAGATCCAGCCGCGGGTACGGCGGATCTGCGGCCGGATGCTGCTGTACCCCCAGGACGCCGAGGAGGCCTGCCAGGACGCCTTGATGCTGGTCGCGACCCGGATCGACACCTTCCAGGGCCGGGCCAAGTTCACGACCTGGCTGCACGCGGTGGCCTCCAACAGCGCCCGCTCGACGTACCGCTCGCTCAAGCGTCGCTCCCTCGAGCTGCCCAGCGACGACCTGCCGACCAACGCCGACCCGCGGACCACCAGCGTGATCGCGGGCAGCCGCCTCGACCTGCTCGACGCGCTCGAGGTGCTCGGGGCCACCCACCCCCTGCTGGTCGAGGCACTGGTGCTGCGCGACATCCAGGAGCTCGACTACAACGAGATCGCCCTGCTCATGGACCTGCCCCTCGGCACCGTCAAGTCCCGGATCCACCAGGCCCGCAAGACCATCCAGCCGCTGCTGATCGCCCAGCTCTGAATTGCCGCCTGCGGCGGGGCTTGGGTCGGGATCGTCGGCCTGCGCGGTGACAGCTGCGATGCCGTGGGGGACAGGGCGAGGCGGCGCCCTCTGTGGTCGACCTCCGTGGGTGGGTCTGGAGAAATCGCCACCATCCACGAGCAGCAACCACGGGGGCGCCGCCCCGCCCTGTCCCCCGGAGGGCACGACCGGTCTGCCGGCCGGCGGTGTCGACCCAAGCCCCGCCGCAGGCGGAAACCCCATTAGGGCAGAGCGGTAGCGATGACGAGATCTCCATGCGTCCCGTACCCGACGAGGTCACCGCCGGCACGGGTGCCGTTGAAGGTGACCATCACCCAGCCCTCGTCGGTCGGGGCAAGCGTCGGCCACGGGATGTTGGAGGGGTACGGCGCGTCGAGGCGACCGGTCTGGCGCAGGGCGAGGTCGTAGACCGGGTACGCAGCCCGGTGCGCCCGCGGGCCGGTGCGGCCGTCGCTGGCGAGCACCACCCACGTCCCCGTCGAGACGGGCGAGCGTGGTGCCCTCGGTGGCGGTGCGCGTGGTGTCGGCCCCGAGCAGCGTGAGGTCGTCGAGCGCGGGGCCGGCCGCGAGGGCCGGGTGGAACTTGAAGAACCGGCTCGCGCTCACGAACCCCACGTAGCCAGCGACCGTCGATGCGGACGAGGTGCGGGTCCCAGACCCCGACCGACCTCAGCCCGTCGGTGGGCAGGCGGAGGGGGCGGGTGTCGAGGAGGTGGCGACCGCTCAGCAGGTCCGCGTCGGTCTCGGCGAGCGTGACGGCGACGGTGGCGGTGCGCCGGTTGCGCCCGGTGTGCCCGTCGAAGTCGCCCCAGGTGCTGGTGGCGACCAGCCAGCGCGCTCCGTCGCGGACCAGGTGCGTGGCGTGGTCGCCGTACGCTCCCGGCCTGTCGGGCCGCCGGAAGAACAGGTCGGCGCGGTGCTCGGGCACCCAGTTGTCTGGGTCGAGCGACCACACGCTGGTGTGGGCGGCGTCGAAGAACCCCGGGCCGGCCGACGTCGCGGTGAACAGCAGCCGTCCGCCGTCCCGCAGCGGTGTGCCGTCGGCGTCGCTGACGAGCCGGACGTCGCGCAGCCCCAGCTGGCCGAAAGCCGCCGGCGCGGACGTGGGTGACGGCACCCGATGACGCGAGCTCCAACGCTGCGCAGAACACCTCGTCCCGGGTGTCCACGCGCTCGCTCAGGTCGTACCTGGCCCGGGCGTGCCAGCGGCCCCGCTCGAGGGTGAGCCCGGCCAGGTGGGTGCCGGTGAGGGTGAGCCCGAGCGCGGAGGGCTCGGTGTCGAGGCGACCGAACCTCCGGCTGCGGTGGTGCGTCGTGCGTCCGCCCGCGTCGACGTGCAGGTCCACCACGTCGTCGTGCAGACGCACGCTCATCGCGGTCGTGCCGCTGGTGAACGTGAGCGTGGCCGAGCCGCTCGTGGTCGCGACCGCCGCGGCGTACGGCGCCGGCTGCGGCAGCGCCCAGGACCCCGGGCCGTCGGCGTTCACCGTGACGAAGGTGGGCGCGACCAGGTCGACCGGACGGCGGCGGGCGACGACCTCGAACGACCCGATGCCCGACAACCCCAGCACGCGGGCCAGTGTGGCAGCCGGTGCGGGAAGTGGGGGATTGGTGGCATGGTCGGCGGCATGACCCCTGCCGAGCTGCTCACCGACACCTTCGGGCGGATCCGCGACGGCGTGCACCGCGTGCTCGCCGACCTCGACGACGACGCGCTGACCGCGCGCCCCGGTCCCGACGCCAACACCATCGGCTGGCTCGTGTGGCACCTGTTGCGCGTGCAGGACGACCACGTCGCCGACGTGGCCGGCACCGAGCAGGTGTGGACGAGCCAGGGGTACGCCGGCCGGGCCGGCCTGCCGTTCGACGACGGCGCGACGGGGTACGGGCAGAGCGTCGAGGACGTCGGTCGGGTGCGGGTCGGCGTGGCGCTCCTCGGCGAGTACGCCGACGCGGTCACCGACGCGACGCTGGCCTACGTCGCCGGCCTCGGGCCGGACGACCTCGACCGCGTCGTGGACGACGGGTGGGACCCACCGGTGACGCTGGGCGCTCGCCTGGTCAGCGTGATCGGCGACGACCTCCAGCACGTCGGTCAGGCGGGGTACGCGAAGGGGCTGCTGGGCTGACGCCACGGCGGGCACAGGTTTCGCTCAGGGTCGATGGTTACGGTGACGGTTCCCGTCCTCGACCAGAGAGCCCCACCCGTGTCTCGACGCATGCATCGTCCCGTGGCAGCCCTGTGCGCCGCCCTTCTCGTTCCCGCGCTCGCGGCCTGTGGTGGGACGGAGTCCGGTAGCGACAGCCAAGCCACGGCCTCGGAGTCCTCGACCGGCGCGAGCGCCACGGGCGAGCTGTCCGAGGTCTCGTTCAGCGGCGACGTGGGTGAGGGCCTCAAGGCCAAATGGAACTCCAAGGTCGAGGAGCCGGAGTCCACGACCGTGACGACCCTGGTCAAGGGGACCGGTGACGCAGTCGCGGACGGTGACACCGTGAGCACCTTCCTGTGGGTGGGCAACGGCACCAGCAAGAAGGACGTCTACAGCGACTACGACAACGGCGCACCGGAGGCGATCGCGAACGGCGACCAGCTCAGCGACGTGTTCAACAAGCTGTTCTCCGGCGCGACGTACGGCTCCCGGGTCGCCGCCGTGACGACCGCCTCCGAGCTGTTCGGCGCCTCGGCCGAGAACAACCAGCTCGGTGTCGGGGCCACCGACACCCTGGTGATCGTCGCCGACCTGGTGGAGAAGCAGGAAGAGTCGCCGACTCCGACGGACGACGCCGCGCACGACGCGTCGCCCGACACCCAGCCGTCGATCGTCGAGGAGGGCGGGAAGCCCACCGGGCTCGACTTCTCGGGCATCGACGAGCCGGCCCTCGACACCCCGGTCCAGCGCGTCGTCATCGACGAGGGCACGGGTGCGGCCGTGAAGGGCTCCGACACCGTGAAGGTCAACTACCTCGGGGCGACCTACGACGCCAAGGAGCCGTTCGACGAGAGCTTCTCGGGCCAGCCGCTGACCTCGCCCTTGAGCGGCCTGATCCAGGGCTGGACCATCGGCCTGACCGGCGTCAAGGTCGGCAGCCGCGTCCTGCTCCAGATCCCGCCGGCGTACGGGTACGGCCCGCAGGGCAGCGGCGCGATCCCCGGCAACGCCACGCTGTGGTTCGTGATCGACGTGCTCGCGGTCCAGTAGCCCTGCTCAGCCTGGGCTGACGATCGTCTGCGGGACCATGTAGGACGGTGCCGTGACTCCGAGGCCGGCCAGCAGCGCCGGAGCGATCTCCAGGGTGGAGATCCGTGGCCGGTCAGCCGTCCTCGCCGCCACGTCTCGCGGGTCGTAGACCGCGAGGATGCCTTCGGGTACGTGGTAGGCGGTCGTCCCGGATCGGTCCTCGATCTCGACGGCCCGCATCCCGAACTCCGCGAGCGGGTGGCGGCCGCCGGCGTACCTGACCGGCGTGGGGCGCGTGTGCATGTTGGCGTGGCCGAGGTCCATCGCGAAGAACCCGCCGTCGGTGCGGCGGTACCGCAGCGGCTTGTCCACGAGGTGCACCTTCGTCAGCTCCTGCTCGAACCTCGAGGCCTGGGCGCCATCGACGACGACGTTCGTCTGCGGGAGCATCGCCGGCCGCGGCTCCCAGCAGTCGTCGGGCATGCCGAGACGCCGCATGAAGGTCGCCACGTCGACGAGGTAGACCGCTGTCTCCAGGGCCTGGGCCATCGTGGCGCGCTGGCCCATGCTCGACGCGGTCCAGACCTGGTGGTCCGGGTGGGCGTCGGCGAACGCGACCAGCCTCGCGAGCATGGTCTCGGCCTGGTCCATCGCCCACGGGATCTCCTCGGCGTGCGCTGTCGTCCAGTCGTCGTCCAGGTCCAGCTCGTCGTAGTCGGTCGGGTACGTCGCTGCCCAGTACCGGTGCATCGCCGACGCCACGTGGTTGCTGAAGAAGGTCCCGAAGTCCGGCCGGCTCCGCTGGAGCTGGGCCATGAGCACGTCGAAGGCCAGCACCGCCTGGAACGTGCGCCGCCGCGCGCGCCGACCGGGCCGTCTCCGTTCGGCGGCCAGCTGGGCCGCGAGGGCCCGGTACGTCGAGGGGCGGATGCCGAGGGCCCGCGACGAGGCGAGGAGGCGGACGGCCCGGGACCAGGAGACCGAGCTGTCGACGTTGCGCGCGGACCTGCGGGTCATCGCGAGGTTGAACGCCTGGAACCTCGACAGCACACGCGGATGCGCGCGGTCGTCGGCGGCGAAGGCGTCGGGCAGGTAGAACGCGTAGGACTCCATGTCGGCCGGGGGCGGTGAGGAGTGCAGCGAGCCACCCACGCCCACCGTCGCGCCCCGCTCGTGGAGCAGCTGCCAGACCGGCGGGTACGCCTCGTCGGCGGCCGCGTGGTCCTGGCCGAGGTCGCCGATCAGGTGCCGCTCGTCCGGGACGCCCCGGTGGACCGACGGCCAGGTCCTCCAAGGCGACAGATGGCCCGTGTCGGCGGCGACGGTCTCGTACTGGGTGGACCTACGGAGCATCGAGGCGAGCGCTCCGTCTGGCCGCCTGGCCACGTGGTCGTCGACGATGCACCAGGGCACCTCGTTGAGCTCGAAGAGGATGATCTTGCGCGGCATCGCACCACTCCCACGTGGGAAAAATCCTGTGCCTCGATCCTCCGGAGCGCAACGTCCCTCGACCCGGGTCGCGAGTCCTGCTCGACCGGGATGTTGAGGGTCCACCCGCCGCGGGTGAGATGGCAGCGGCGAACAAACTGGATGCCCACTCACCGAACGACAGGCACCCGGGACCACCCGCCCCCCCACTAGGATCCATGGGCGCACCTGTGCCGAGCCTGGAGGGCCGATGACGACCAAGGACACCGATGTCTCGGCTGTCGAGCGACCGTTTGACCCGGTCGCCACGACCGCAGTCGAGGTCGCCCAGAACGTCGACGTCGACCCGGCCACCGGGTTGTCGGCCACAGAGGCAGCCAAGCGGCTCGCGGCCAACGGACCGAACCGACTGACCGCCGGCAAGAAGGAACCGGCCTGGCGGGCCTTCCTCCGTCAGTACGAGGACTTCATGCAGGTGATCCTGCTGGGCGCGGCGCTGGTCAACCAGCTGGTGACCCAGGAGACGGGAACCACGGTCGTCCTCGCGGGGCTGACCGTCTTCAACGCCGTCATCGGACTACGGCAAGAGGCCAAGGCGGAGGAGAGTGTCAAGGCGCTCTCCCAGATGATGAAGACGATCGCGCGCGTCCGCCGCGACGGC
Source organism: uncultured Actinomycetota bacterium (assembly GCA_963708915.1). Classification (GTDB taxonomy): domain Bacteria; phylum Actinomycetota; class Actinomycetes; order Propionibacteriales; family Nocardioidaceae; genus Nocardioides. The sequence goes on along the minus strand of CAVPUJ010000001.1, from coordinate 1,197,932 downwards.
CAAGCCGTCGAGATCGACGCCGGCGACCTCGTGGTCGGGGACGTCGTCCTGGTCGAGGCAGGCAACCGGGTGCCGGCCGACGGCCGGGTGAGCCTGGCGGCGACTCTCGAGATCGAGGAGGCCGCGCTCACCGGGGAGAGCCTGCCGGTGGGCAAGAACATCGACCCCGTGCCGGGTGACGACGTTCCGCTGGGCGACCGGCTCTGCATGGCCTACATGAACACCTCGGTCACCCGCGGTCGCGGCGAGATCATCGTGACCGCCACCGGGATGGGCACCGAGATCGGGCACATCGCCGACATGCTGGCGAACACCGAGACGAGCAAGACGCCGCTCCAGAGGCAGCTCGACTCGCTCTCCAAGATCATCGCCTCGATCGCCGCCGTGGCCCTGGTCATCGTCGTCCTGCTCGGCCTCGCCCGAGGTGAGTCGTTCGACACGCTGTTCATCACCGGTGTCGCGCTCGCGGTCGCCGCCATCCCCACGGGACTCCCGGCCGTCGTCACCGCCCTGCTCTCGATGGGGACGCGTGAGATCGCTCGCCGCAACGCCATCGTCAAGCGGCTGCCTGCCGTGGAGACACTCGGCTCGACGTCGGCGATCTGCTCGGACAAGACCGGCACGCTGACGCTCAACAAGATGACGGCGCGCGAGATCGTGATCCCCGGCCAGAACCGCTGCACCGTGTCGGGGGAGGGCTACAGCACCGCCGGCGAGATCAGCCACGTGGGAGGTCAGCACTTCGACCTCGACCCGTACCTGCTGCCGATGGTGCTCTGCGCGGACGCCGTGCTCGACGGGGAGGCCCTGATCGGCGACCCGACCGAGGGTGCGCTGATCGTCCTCGGCGCCAAGGGCGGGCTCGACATCAACGAGACCCGCGCGGCGCTTCCCCGTGTCGCCGAGGTCCCGTTCGACTCCGACTACAAGTTCATGGCGACCTTCCACGAGATGACGTCCGACAGCGGGCGACCCGTGGTGCGGTGCTACGTCAAGGGTGCTCCCGACGTGCTCATCGCTCGCGCCACCACGTTCCGCAAGCCCGACGGCACCCTCGTGCCGATCACCGACGAGAACCGCCCCCTCGCGCTGTCGGTCAACGACGAGATCGCCAACAGGGGCGAGCGGGTCATGGTCGTCGCCCAGAGGGACCTGGACCCGGGCGTGGTCCGGGCCGGCGGCAACCTGATCGACCTGGTCAACGAGCTGACCCTGCTGGCGATGGTCGGCATCGTCGACCCCCCGCGCCCCGAGGCCCGGACGGCGATCGCCGAGTGCCACGACGCTGGCATCCGGGTGCGGATGATCACGGGCGACCACGCCAGCACCGCCGCGGCGATCGCCGGCGAGCTCGGGATCGAGGGCCGCGCCGTCACCGGGACCGAGTTCGCCGCCATGAGCGACGAGCAGCTCAGCTCGGAGCTGGACGAGATCGGCGTCATCGCGCGCGTCGCCCCCGAGGACAAGGTCCGCCTGGTCCGGCTGCTCAAGGAGAAGGGCAACGTCGTCGCGATGACCGGGGACGGCGTCAACGACGCGCCCGCCCTCAAGACCGCCGACATCGGCGTCGCGATGGGGATCACGGGGACGGAGGTCTCCAAGGAGGCCGCCGTCATGATCCTGACCGACGACAACTTCGCGACGATCGTGGGCGCGGTGGCGTACGGCCGCGCGCTCTACGACAACCTGCTCAAGTACCTCCGGTTCCAGATGTCGACCCTGGTGGCCTACATCGCGATCTTCATCGGGGCGGGCATCGTCGGCATCGCCGACGGTGTGCCGCTGAACCCGCTCCAGATCCTGTGGCTGAACATGGTGGTCGACATCCCGCTCGCCATCGCGCTCGGCTTCGACGTGCCGGCGCGCGGGCTGATGTCACGTCCACCGCGGCCCCTCGGCGCGCCGGTGCTGTCCCGCAACGACTGGATCCGGCTGTGTGTGCAGGGAGCCGTGATGACCATCGGCTCTCTCGTCGCGTACCAGATCGGAGACGACCAGGACGGCGCCATCGTGGGCGCCACGATGCTGCTGACGACGCTGTCCCTCTTCCACCTCTTCGGGGCCCTGCTCAGCCGGGACCAGACGCAGACGATCTTCGACCGGGACACGTTCCCCGGCGTGATGCAGCTGCGTCGCTACGGCATCTCCCTGCTCGCGATCGTGGCGATCACCGCTCTCGACTTCCTGAATCGCATCTTCGGTACCACCGGGCTCAGCTTCGCCCAGTGGTGCATCTGCATCGGCATCGCCGCCTCGATCGTCGTGGTCGAGGAGACCATCAAGTTCTTCCTGCGCCGCAGCCACCCGGACACCGAGGCCTCGCCGTCAGCACCGATGCCCGTCACCGCCGCTGTCGCCTGAGGAGTGAGGATGACAACGCCGCTGGAGACCCTCCGTGGGGGATGACCCCCTGCGCCGGGACCCGTGGGGCCTGGTCTCGGGGAGTGAGGGCGCGATCACCGGCACGGTGGTCTGCGCGGCGGTGATCGCGTACGGCGTGGGCCACTTCGACTCGACGGCGCAGCTCAGCCTCGCCATCGTCGCGACCGTCGGGGTCTACTGGCTCGCGCACCTCCATGCCGTGACGATCAGCAGCTCGCTCACCCACGGCCACCACCCGGTGCAGGCTTTGGGGCATGCGCTGCGCGAGACCCTGCCGATCGCCGCGGTGTCGATCCTGCCCCTCGGCGTGCTCCTGCTGACCAGGCTCCTCGGAGCCGGGCTCAGTGCCTCGGCGTGGGCGGCGCTGATCGTGACCATCGGGTTGCTCTCCGCCTACAGCTACCTCGCGGGTGCCCGCGGCGGTCTCGACACTGGCGGAAGGATCGCCAGCGCCGCGGCCGGTGCCGGGCTCGGGATCCTCGTGGCCCTCCTCAAGGTGGCGCTGCACTGAAGGCGGGACAGCAGCCGAGCCCCGGGCCGTCGGCTCCGACGCTGACTGTCTGGATCTACGACTCAGCCCTGGGGGCGGCGGCCGGCGAGGTACGACTCAAGGACCTCCGCCAGCGGAACGCCCTCCGCGTCCACGACGCCATCACGGTCACCTGGGTCCCCGGCGCCCATCAGCCGCGCATCGGTCATCTCCGGCGCGCGACCTCGGCGGGTGCTGCTCGCGACTCGCTCCTGGGCGGCATGGTCGACATCGTCTTGCGTACCCCGGACCCGGGCACGTCCGCACGAGCGGGGGTCGTCGAGCTCGCGGCACGAGTTGCCGGCATCGGGATCGACCTGGCGTTCCTGGACGATCTCCGGAGCCAGCTCCGCCCTGAGACGTCGGCCCTCCTCGTGCTCTCGAGCGACCCCGACCTCGACCAGGTCCGTCCCGTCATCGAGCGGGGACTGGCACGCGGAGACGTCATCCTGAAGCACGCCCGGCTCCCCGACGACGCCCTCGACGTCCTGCAGCGGGCCGTGCGCGACCTCCAGGCCCGGCGCCGACACCCCTGACAGGGGCCTAGGAGCTGTCCTTCCCGCCTGCCTGAGCGCGTTGGACCTGGTGGCCGACGACGGCGAGCACGACCCACACGATGGTGTGCAGCATCGACTGCGTCGGGTTGTCGGGAGTCTCCAACAACCCGAGATCGTCGCGGAACATCGAACCGACGGCCGACAGGATGAGGGCGGCCCCGGCGATGGCCGTGGCCCACCGGAGGAACTTGGTGCCCATCCGCTGCGCCATGAAGCCGGCGACGAACCCGAAGGCCGGCACGAACAGGACGGCGAGCAGCCAGCTCGGGTCGTCGCCGCCGAGCAAGGCGAACAGCCGGGCGCCGATGACGGCGCCGACGGCCGCACCGACCAGGAAGATCACGAACCTCGACATCACGATCGACAGCACGAGCAGCGCGATCGCCCCGACCGCGGCCACCAGGAACGTCGTGGCCACGCTGGCGCTGAAGGCATCCGCGAGCAGCCAGCACAGGCCGAACCCGGCGACGAGGACGGTCAGCCGGAGCGAACGCGCGCCGGCGAAGCACAGGACCAGACCGATGACGAGCAAGGCCAACTCGGACATGCGCTGGCTCCCTTCCTCGACCGGAGGCTAGCGCGTCCCTGGCGGGGGCGTCTCCACTTCGTGCGGCGCGTCCGGCCCGACGACGTCATACGTTCTGGTTGCTGTAGCGACCACTTCGTATGACGTCCTGCCGGTCGGGCCGTGGCTCGTACCCGCGAACTCGGGCAGCCACGGTTTCCTCCCGCACTCGAGGTGCGCGAGAGTAGCCACGCAAAGCCTGGATGAGTACCGACCCTGTTTCGGAGGTTTCTGAAGGTGATCTCGCGCATTGCGATCGCGAATCGCGGCGAGGCGGCGATGCGCCTGATCCACGCCGTGAGGGACATCAACGCGGCCGGTGACCCCGGTGACACCGTCATCGAGACGGTGGCCCTGCACACGACGAACGAGGCCCGGGCCATGTTCGTTCGCGAAGCCGATGCGTCCTACGACCTCGGGCCGGCAGCGGCCCGGCCGTACGTCGACCTGGCCGTGCTCGAACGTGCCTTGACCGAGAGCGGCGCCGACGCGGTGTGGCCCGGGTGGGGCTTCATGGCCGAGGACCCCGCGTTCGTCGACCTGTGCGATCGCCTGGGTGTCACCTTCATCGGTCCGAGTGCCGAGGCGATGCGCCGGCTGGGCGACAAGATCGGCTCGAAGCTGCTCGCCGAGGAGGTGGGTGTCCCGATTGCCCCGTGGAGCCGCGGCGCGGTCGACACCCTCGAGAGCGCGCTGGCGAGCGCCGACGAGGTCGGCTACCCATTGATGCTCAAGGCGACCGCGGGAGGTGGCGGTCGCGGCATCCGGATGGTGGCCTCCGCCGAGGACCTGGCAGGCGCCTTCCAGCGCACGAGCGACGAGGCCCTGCGAGCGTTCGGCAACGGAACCGTGTTCCTGGAGCGCCTGGTCACCGGTGCCCGGCACGTCGAGGTCCAGCTCATCGCCGACGGGCACGGGACCGCGTGGGCCCTGGGTGTGCGCGACTGCTCGATCCAGCGGCGCAACCAGAAGGTGATCGAGGAGTCCAGCTCGCCGTTGCTCCTCCCCGAGCAGGCCGAGGAGGTCAAGGCGTCGGCCGAGCGGCTCGCCCTGGCCGTCGAGTACGTCGGAGCCGGCACCGTGGAGTTCCTCTACAACCCTGCCGACAGGTCGTTCGCCTTCCTCGAGGTCAACACACGGTTGCAGGTCGAGCACTCCATCACCGAGGCGACCACCGGCGTCGACCTGGTGAAGGCGCAGATCTTCGTCGCGGACGGCGGTCGTCTCACCGACCTGTACGGCGCCAAGCCGGGCGAGTTCGGGCACGCCGTCGAAGCGCGGCTCAACGCCGAGGACCCCGACCGTGACTTCGCCCCCGCCCCGGGCCGCATCGTGCGGCTCGAGCTGCCCGCGGGGCCCGGCGTCCGTGTCGACACCGGGGTCGCCGAGGGGGACACCATCCCGCCCGACTTCGACTCGATGATCGCCAAGATCATCGCGGTCGGCCGTACCCGCGAGGAGGCGCTGGCCCGGCTGCGCAGGGCCATGCGCGAGACGACCGTCGTGATCGAGGGCGGCGCGTGCAACAAGAGCTTCGTGCTCGACCTGCTCGCCCAGCCCGAGGTCGTCGACGGCACCGGCGGCTGGGCGGACACCGGGTGGATCGACCGGGTCCGGGCCGAGGGACGCCTCGTCGCGCACGCGCACGCCGGGGTCGCGATCGTCGCGTCGGCGATCGAGGCGTACAGCGACGAGGTCGAGCTGGAGGTCACCCGGCTGCTGGAGACCGCGCACGGCGGCCGTCCGCAGGCCCAGCACAAGCCTGGCCGCGCCGTCGAGGTCAAGCTCCGCGGCACCGCCTACCAGGTGTCGACCCTGAACACCGGCCCGTCGCGCTACCAGGTGACGGTGACGGGAGGCGGCCACACCACGACCGTGGAGGCCGAGCTCGACCGCCTCGACGAGTTCCACCGGCGGCTCGTGGTGGGCGGTCGGCGGCACCACGTGGTCACCTCCACCTACGGCCCGACAACCCTGGTCGAGGTCGACGGCATCGCCCACCGCGTCACGCGGGACGAGGGGGGCGTCCAGCGCTCGCCGGCCCCGGCTCTCGTCGTGGCCACCCCCGTCGGCGTCGGCGACGAGGTGGAGGCGGGCGCCCCGGTCATCGTGCTCGAGTCGATGAAGATGGAGACGGTTCTCCACGCGCCCTTCCGGGCGCGGGTCAAGGAGCTGCTGGTGACCACCGGCAGCCAGGTCGAGACCGGTACGCCCCTCGTACGCCTCGAGCAGGTCGGCGACGAGGACGCGGCGGCCGAGGTGAGCTCGGCCGGCCCGCCGATCGAGCTTCCGGAAGCCTTCCAGGGCCGCCCAGCGGCCGAACGGCTCTCCCGGGCGCGCAGCGACCTCACCGCGGTGGTGCTCGGCTTCGACGTGCCTCCTGCGGCCCAGGACGAGGCACTGGCGCGGTACCTCGCGGTGCGCGAGGAGGTGCGGGCGACCGGGGAGTCGGTCCTCGAGGACGAGCTCGAGCTCCTCGGCACCTTCGCCGACCTCGCCGAGCTCAGCCGCAACCAGCCCGCCGACGAGGAGCGCCACACCGAGCTGCGCGTGCACAGCTCCCGCGAGCACTTCCACACCTACCTCCAGAGCCTCGACGTCGAGCGCGGTGGCCTGCCGGGGCACTTCAGTGAGCGGCTGACCAAGGTGCTCCGCCACTACGGCGTGCTGGATCTCGAGCGCGGCCCGGAGCTGGAGGAGGCGGTCTTCAGGATCTTCCTCGCCCAGCAGCGGTCCGCCCCGGAGGTGGCGATCGCCAGCGCCCTGCTCGGCTGCTGGATCGCCGAGCCGGTCCCGACCGGGGACCTGGCTGCGCACGCTCGCCGACTGCTGGAACGGCTCGGTCGTGCGACGCAGCTGCGGTTCCCGGTGGTCGGGGACCTCGCCCGCAGCGTCCGGTTCCGCTGGTTCGACCAGCCTCAGGTCGACGCCGAGCGCACCGACGTGCTGGCCGGGGTGAGGGACGAGCTCACCGTGCTCGCTGCGGACGGCGGCCTCGTCGATCGCGTCGAACGCATCGAGGCGCTGGCCCTCATCCCCGAGCAGATCGTGAAGTTCCTGGCCGAGCGGTTGGTGGACGGACTCCCCGACAGGGAGCCGATGCTGGAGGTGCTGGCCCGGCGCCACTACCGCGAGTACGCGCTCCACGACCTGCGCTCGATCGAGGGCGGGGTCGACGGTGCGGACCGGCCGCGTGTCGTCGCCGACTACAGCCTCGACGAGCGCCCGACCCGCCTGGTGTCCACGATCGGCACCTTCGCCGAGCTGTCCGACCGCCGGGGTGGGCTGGCGTCGGCGATCGGACCCGACGTAGCCGGTCGGGCCGAGGGCCACGACGCCGTCGTCGACCTCTACCTGGACTGGCCGGACGCACCCGAGGACGCCGACGAGGCCAGTCGCGCGCTGGGGCCGCTCGTGGCGGGGCTGCCGTTCGCGCACGACGTACGACGGCTGTCCGTCGCGGTGTGCGCCGGCCCGGCTCGTCCGGTGGGCTACTACGCGTTCCGTCCCGACGGCTCCGGTGGCATGGTCGAGGACACCTTGACCCGCGGGGTACACCCGATGGTGGGACGCCGGCTGAACCTCTGGAGGCTCCGGGAGTTCGAGGTCACCCGCATCGAGGCACCCGAGGACGTGCTGCTGTACGAGTGCGTGGCCCGGCAGAACCCTGCCGACCGGCGGCTCGTCGCCCTGGCGCAGGTACGCCAGCTGGCCGTCGTCCGCGACGACGAGGGCCGGGTGAGCGGCCTCCCGCACGCCGAGCGTGCCGTGGAGAACTGCCTGGAGGCGATCCGACGCACCCGCGTCGCGCGAGGTGCGGCGGGCAGCAGGCTCGACATGAACCACGTATGGGTCCACGTGTGGCCAGTCGTCGAGATCGACAGCGACGGCCTGGCCGCGCTCGGCAAGAAGATCCGCCCGCTCACCGACGGTGCCGGGATCGAGGAGGTGCTCGCCCAGGGCCGCGTCCTCGGCCCCGACGGCACACCGGTGCCGGTGTGCGTGCGGTTCGGCGCCCAGCCCGGAGCCGGTGTGGTGACCTCGGTCGAGGAAGCGCCGACCGAGGTGCTCAAGCCGCTCGACGACTATGCCGCCCGGGTCCTCCGCGCCCGTCGCCGCGGGCTGGTCTACCCGTACGAGCTGGCGCCGATGCTCTCCGGCCCGCACGGCTCCCTCGTCGAGCACGACCTCGACGACACGGGCACGCTCGTGCCGGTCGAGCGCCCGCGAGGACAGAACACGGCGGGCATCATCGCGGCCGTCGTCACGACGCCGACCCTGCTCCACCCCGAGGGAGTCACCCGCGTCGTGCTCTGCGGGGACCCGACGAAGTCGCTCGGCTCGGTCGCCGAGGCCGAGTGCCGCCGGATCATGGCGGCGTGCGACCTGGCCGAGCGGATGCAGGTGCCGGTCGAGTGGTTCGCGCTGTCCGCGGGCGCCCGCATCTCGATGGACTCCGGCACCGAGAACATGGACTGGGTCGCCGCGGCCCTACGCCGGATCGTGGAGTTCACCCAGGACGGCGGCGAGATCAACGTCGTCGTGGCCGGCATCAACGTCGGCGCGCAGCCGTACTGGAACGCCGAGGCCACCATGCTCATGCACACCAAGGGCATCCTGGTGATGACGCCGGACAGCGCGATGGTGCTGACCGGCAAGCAGTCCCTCGACTTCTCCGGCGGCGTCTCTGCCGAGGACAACTTCGGCATCGGCGGCTACGACCGGGTGATGGGGCCGAACGGGCAGGCCCAGTACTGGGCGCCCAACCTGGCGGGCGCCTTCGACGTGCTCATGGCCCACTACGAGCACACCTACGTGACGCCCGGCGAGAGCCGACCGCGCCAGGCAGCCACCAGCGATCCCGTCGACCGCGACATCTCGCCGTACCCGCACGAGGTCGAGGGCAGCGACTTCACGACCGTCGGCCAGATCTTCTCCGCGGACACCAACGCAGAGCGCAAGAAGGCCTTCGACATCCGCACGGTCATGCGCGCCGTCGCCGACCAGGACCTCCCGACGCTGGAACGCTGGGCCGGCATGGCCGACGCCGACACGGCCGTGGTCCAGGACACCTACATCGGTGGGCACTCCGTGTGCATGCTGGGGATCGAGTCCAAGCCCGTGCGCCGACGGGGCTTCCCTCCCACCGACGGGCCGGACACCTACACCGCCGGCACCCTCTTCCCCCGCTCGTCCAAGAAGGCGGCCCGGGCCATCAACGCGGCCAGCGGCAACCGTCCGCTGGTGGTGCTGGCGAACCTGTCCGGGTTCGACGGGTCACCCGACTCCATGCGCAACCTCCAGCTCGAGTACGGCGCCGAGATCGGCCGCGCCATCGTGAACTTCCAGGGACCGATCGTGTTCTGCGTGGTCTCGCGCTACCACGGCGGCGCCTTCGTCGTGTTCTCCAAGGCGCTCAACCCGCGCATGACGGTGCTGGCGCTCGAGGGTTCGTACGCCTCGGTGATCGGCGGTGCGCCCGCCGCGGCCGTCGTGTTCACCAACGAGGTCGACAAGCGGGCAGCCGCGAGTCCCGGCGTCCGCGACCTCGAGGCGCGGATCCGGGACGCCACCGGCTCGGACCGCAGCCAGCTGGTCGTCGAGCTCGCCGAGGTACGAGCCGCCGTCCGCGCGGAGAAGATCGGCGAGGTCGCGGCCGAGTTCGACGGCATCCACGACATCTACCGTGCGGTCGAGGTCGGTTCCGTCGACGCCGTCATCAAGGCATCTCGACTGCGTCCGGAGATCATCAGGGCGATCGAGCGGTAGACCTCGCGACAGACGGCGCGACAGACTGGGCGGGTCTCGTGTGCCACGATGTGCGGTGGACTCACCGGAGACCAACCTGTGCGAGCGGCTGGAAGTGGTCTGTCGATGACTGTCGATCTCAACTCGATCCAGGGCCTGGTCGAGAACGTTCGTGCTGAGATGCGTTCGGACACGGCGACCTTGCTGCTGCTGGACGCCACCGGCAAGGTCCTCGAGCCGGCGGCGTCGTCGGGGCTCGGCCGTCGGTGGCGCGGGGCGACCCACGTACGTCTCGGCTCGGGCTTTGCGGGAAGAGTCGCTGCGCAGGACGGGCCGGTGGTCCTGGACCACGTCGACGAGCGGTCTGTCGTGAACCCGATCCTCCGGGACACCGGGGTTCGCAAGCTCCTCGGCGTACCCGTCCACGGCCCCGACGGTCTCCTCGGTGTGTTGCACATCGGGAGCCTCAGCGAACGCACGTTCGGGTCCGGCGACGTGGCCCGGATGGAAGAGCTCTCGGACGGGATCGGGCAGCGCCTCTCGGAACAGCGCAAGAACGACGTCCACCTCGCTGCGCTTGTCCTTCAACGGAGCCTGCTGCCCGCCGCGCCTCCGACCATCGAGGGGCTCGACCTGGCGGTGCGGTACCTGCCGGCCGAGGGCGATCTCGGTGGCGACTGGTACGACGTCTTCGAGCTGCCCAGCGGCAAGGTCGGCCTGGTCATGGGCGACGTCGAAGGTCATGGCCTGAGATCCGCAGTTGTCATGGGACGTCTGCGCAGCGCGCTCCGCGCCTACGCCCTCGAGCACGAGGACCCTGCCGAGGTGCTGAGCCGGCTGGATCGCAAGCTGTGCCACTTCGAGAGCGGGATCACGGCGACCGTCAGCTACGCCGTGACCGAGCCACCCTTCGGCACGCTGCTCATCTGCACCGCCGGCCACCCGCCACCGCTCGTTGCCGGCCGCGGTCAGAGCGAGGCGCAGGAGACGCAGGTCCCTGCGGGCCTGATCCTCGGTGTCGATCCGAGCCGCCCGCGCCAGAGCCACGAGCTACTCCTCGAGGAGGGCGCCGCGCTCGTGTTCTACACCGATGGCCTCGTCGAGCGTCCAGGGAAGAGCTCGACCAGCCACCTGGGGTGGAAGGAGCGTCTGGACCTCGTGCGCGGAGCCTTCCGGAGCGACCAGGACGCAGAGACGATCTGCAGCCGCATCATTGCCGCGGGACTCGGCGACGAGAGTGTCGAGGACGACGTCGCAGTGATCGCGATGCGCAGGACGCCCTGACCTGGGGTCTTGCACACGCAGGGCGTGGAACGCGCGCTGCCAGGGCACGCTTCGCCACGCCGCCGGCGTCAGCGGTCGGGGTCGACCTGCGGATCGGCGTCGGCGCCCGGCAGCGCGTCGGGGTCGGGATCGGCACCAGGGACGGGCGCCATCGGATCCTCGGGCGAGGAGGGTTCGAGCTCCGGGTCGGTGTGGGCGCCTGCGGACTGGCGGTCATACGAGAGGTACACGCGCTGCTCGTGACCACCTTGTCTCAGGGCAACAGCGTCGACTTCAGCGCGTGGCAGCAGTTGACGTGGTCGCGGTACCACGCGCCCTGCGACCACAGGGCACGCAGATGCCCGCGTGCGTCGAACGCAAGCAGCGGCTCGGCGGAGTACCTGCCCAAGGTCCTGGCGTCCAGCCACCGACCGTCAGCCAGGCGGTGCCGCACGGTCGCGGGCAGGCCACGCGGATCCAGCGTGGGGAACCGCCACGCCACCGCGACATCGCCCTTCGGCCCGACGGCGAGGTCCGGTTGGCCCTCGAGGCCGATCCCGGTCGTGTCCACCGGGTCCGACACGACTTCCGCGTGCCAGCCGCCGCCCAGGGCATCCTCCAGCACGAGGAGGTGCTGCGAGGCGTAGTTCTGCGGGCCCGTCTGGATGAATGTCTCCTGCACGACCACGCCGCGCCCGTCCGGACCGACCGCCGCGATGGGCGCCTGGAGATTCGTCTCCGGCGAAGGCACGTACGCCGTGACCGGAGCTGCCCACGCTCCGCTGGCGGAGCGTCGCCTCGTCAAGAGCTGCTCATCGGAGCCGCCGATGGTGATCGCGACGAGCAGCTCACCGTCCGGTGACGTGGCGAGGGAGACGTTGCTGGCGTAAGCACTCGGCACTCCGCGGTAGAGCTCCTCGGGCGCCCAGGCTCCACCGCGCCAGGCGGTCGAGCTCTGGATGCGTAGGAATACCTGGCCCTCGGGGGTGGGGACCCGCTCGACCTCCACCCAAGCCACGGTGGCCGTGCCGTGGTTGTCGATCACCGGAGGCGGCTGTCGCGTGGACGGCTTGTAGGTGGCATCGGTGGGAATCGCCCGCTTCGGGCGCGCCCACGTCCCCGCCTTCGTGCGCATGCTCGCCATCAGGGTCATCGCGTCGACCGTGAGGTAGTTGCCGGTCCAGCTGACCAGCGCGTGCCGACCGTTCGGGGAGACTGCCACCTCGGGATACATCCCCAGGTCGTTGTTGCCGGAGATCGACTTCGGAGTTCCCCAGCGGTTCTTCGTCCCCTTGGCCGTATAGATCTTCACCGCGCGGCCGACCTTCTGCGCCCACACGACAACGGCCCGGCCGCGATCGTCCACGGCCACGTCCGGTTCTCCGGGGAGCCCCTGGAGGCCACCCCACGCGAACGCGTCCGAGATCCTGCGCCCCTCGGCCCAGCCGCCGGTCGCGGACTGGTAGGCGCCGTGAACGGCGTACTTGTTCCCGTGCTGCTCCACCCAGACGGCGTACCCGACCCCGCGGCTGTTGACCTCGTAGGCAGGGGCGATGACGCGGTAGGACCGCGCGACCGTTCGATCAGCGCCCATGCCCTCGCTCGCGGCCGCGCCCGGCTGGCTCCCCACCTCGGACGGGCGCGCGGACGCCGTCGGGCCGTGGACGGCGCCGGCCACGAGCAGCGCCAGGGAGCAGGCAGCGATTCGTCCCGAGAGCCTCGGCGCCATGACAACTCCTCGAGGTAAAGGCCGCGTGGGGGGCGAGGTTAGGGTAAGCCCCATGACCTCGGGCCTGGGCGCGCGCGCGGCCACGATCACGTTCGTGACCGTCGCCGGGCTCGCGATCTCCGGCGCCGCGGCGGCCGTTCCGAGTGCCTCGTCGTACGTGCGGCTGAGTCCGTACACGGTGCCGGAGGCCCCGCCCCTCTGCGACGCGGTGGCGTGTGTGCACTACGTGACGACGACCGACGACGCACCGCCCCTGACCGATGCCGACGTCGACGGCGTCCCCGACGAGCCCCAAGCCGTTCTCGCGGCCCTCCAGCACGCGTGGCAGGTGGAGTTCGGGACCCTGGGTTTCGCGGCGCCCCCGCTGGACCAGGGAGCCGGCGGCGATGACCGCTACGACGTCTACCTGGAGAACCGTGCGGGGCAGGCGGGCGGTGTGACGGTACCCGAGCTGGACCTCCCGGACGGCAACTCCACCTCGGTCGTCTACCTCGCCAACAACCTGAGCCAGATTCTGATGGGGTCGCAGGACCTCGCTTCGGTGGTCGCTCACGAGCTCGGCCATGCGGCCCAGTTCGCCGTGTCGAGCAACAGCACCGGGCAGCGGTTCTTCCACGAGAGCATGGCCACCTGGCTGGCGGAGGAGGTCGTGCCGGGTTCGGCGCTGGACCTGGTGGACGCGGGCCAGTTCGCGACGCCCGACCTGCCGCTGGACTACAACGTCGGGACGGACGAGCTCGGCTTCGACACTCAGGTCTACGCGCAATGGATCTTCTTCGAGCATCTGGCCGACCGGTTCGGCACCGAGGTGATCAGGCAGATGCTGGAGGCGAGCCGACCGCCGGGGGTGTGGGAGGTGACGGCCATGGACTCCGCGCTGCGCCTGCACGGGTCGAGCCTGGCCAAGGCATACGTCAGCTTCACGAAGGCGATCCTGGACCCGCGACGCTCGTTCGGGTTCAAGAAGAAGGTGCCGTACCAGGCGTTCGCGGACATCAAGCTCGGTCAGCGAGTCTCTCGCTCGGCCCGGCTCGATCACCTCAGCCACTGGCGCTACAGCATCAAGCCTCGACCGGGGTCTCGGTGGCACGGGCGGCTGCACGTCAAGGTCAAGGCCCCCCGCGGGTTCTCCGGTGCCGTGGTGGCGTCGGTGATGCGCGGGCGGAAGCCGCCGAAGCACGTCGCGCTCACGGTGTCCCGCAGAGGCGTCGCGCGGGGAGTAGTGCCCCTGGGAGGCGAGCGCGCCCGAAGCGTCATGATCACCCTCGTCAACAGCTCGTGGGAGCCGTCCCAGTGCGACCTGGGCACCCGCTTCACGTGCGGCGGAGTGTTCCCGGAGGACGACACGAAGGTCCGGGTGCAGGTCCGCGCCACGCGCCGGTGAACCATCCGGGTCGGCCGACCCGCTGAGCGCTCCACTGTCGCCGCGGAGGCGGAGAGCAGGGCGCACCCTCGGTCAGACCGTGGGACCGTGTGTCCACGTCGGAAAGCAGCCGTAAGCGATACGTTCGCGGGCATGGACAGTGTGGGTCCGGCTGAGAGCTCGGGCGGTGTTCCCCGGCAGGGCATCCTCCTGGCGGCCGCGATGTTCGTGTTCGTGATCGACACGTCGTTCATGAACGTGTCGATCTCGGCGGTCGTCCACGACCTCGACACGACCGTGAGCGGGGTCCAGTCGGCCGTCGCCATCGAAGCGCTCGTGTCCGCTGCGTTCATCCTCATCAGCAGCAAGGTCGGAGACCTGTTCGGCCGCAAGCGCGCGTTCGTCGTCGGCATGGTGCTCTACGCCATCGGGGCGCTCGCCATGGTGTTCGCGCAGGGCTTGGCGGCGATCATCGTCTTCTGGGCGATCCTCGGCGGGCTCGGCGCATCCCTCTATCTCCCCGCGATGCAGTCCTTGATCCACGGCAACTTCGAGGGGAAGACCCGCGCGAGGGTCTTCGCGCTCGTCGGGTGCGTCGGGAGCGATCGCCGCAGCGATCGGTCCCCTGATCGGAGGCTTCGTCACGACCTTGCTGTCGTGGCGGGTCGGGTTCCTGATCGAGGCGCTCATCATCGCCGCCGTGCTGCTGGGGAGCCGCGGCATCCGCGACGTGGCCTACACCGGAGACCGGTCGATCGACGTCACGGGCGCGTTCCTCTCCGTGATCGGCATGGGCGGCCTCGTCATCGGGGTGCTCGTCTGGCAGGAGGGCGGCGAGTCCGTCGCGCTGCTCCTCGCGATCGGGGCGGCTGCGATGGCGGGCCTGGTGTACTGGCTTCGCGGACGCAAGCGCCAGGGCAAGCCCACGCTCCTCGATCCGACCCTGTTCGCGTCCAAGCTGTTCAGCAACGGCGTAGCCCAGATCATGCTCCAGCAAGTCGCGCTGGGCGGGCTGCTGATCGTCTTGCCGATCTACCTCCAGCTCGTCTGGGGCTACAACGCGCTCGAGGCGGGCATCACGCTCGCACCCCTGTCGCTGACGATGTTCGGCGTCGCTCTGCTCGCGGGACGCAGAGCGGGTCGTCGGAGGGCGAGCAGCATCATCCGGGCCGGCTTCGTGTTGCTGGCCGCGTCCATCGTCATCCTCATCCCGCTGGTGCCCAGGGCGGACTCCGGCTGGTACCTGGTGGTCCCGCTGATGCTCGCGGGCGCTGGGCTCGGCCTTCTCGCGTCCCAGCTCAACAACTACGCACTGTCTCCCATCTCCGAAGAACGGGTTGGCGAGGCGGCCGGCGTCACCTCGGCGACCGGGTCCTTCGGTCTGTCGTTCGGCCTCGCCTTCGCCGGGGCCATCATGCTCGCCACGCTGTCCATCGCCTTCACGAACATGGCGCAGTCCAGCAGCGTGCTGCCGCCGGCCGACCAGGAGCGCGTCGCCGACGTGCTCGAGGACGACGCGCAGGTGATGAGCGACGCACAGCTCGGCGAGCTCCTCGCCGGCCAGCCCGAAGCCGTCCAGGACGAGATCCTCACCATCAACACCGACGCTCGGAACCTCGCGCTCCAGGTCGCTCTGCTCGTCTCGCTACTCGCCGCGTTCGTCGGCGTCGCCATCGCATTCCGCATGATGCGACTGCCCGACCCCGCCCAGTCGGTCGCCAGCAACGACCCGGGTGTCGGCTGAGCTTCCCGTGCCACTGGGGTCATCGGGACCAACGGCACGCTGACCGGGTACGCCGGCGGACTGTGGCGCAAACGGCAGCTGCTCGAGCTCGAGCCAGGACGCCCGTTCGAGTCGGCAACGCGGCTACCCTGCGTAGCTGGTGATCCCGCCCTCGCCGACCATGATGGCGCTGTCGAGCTCGCCGGTCGGGCTCTCGGCGACGACCAGCTGGATCTTGACCGGCACCCCTGGCGTGACGGGCAGGTCGCAGTACTGCTGCGGCGTCACCCGGTTGTAGCGGGTGGCGAGCTGGCCGGTGTTGACGACCGTCGCGTCGTTGGAGGTGACCTCGTGGCCGGCGATCAGCGCGCAGTTCACCCCGTCGACGAGGATGGCAGCGGTGTCGCGGTAGCCGTCGGGCGCCTCCTCGGTGCCGAAGATCCACGGGATGCGCAGCCGGTTGAGCTGCGGGGTGACCTCGAGATCGGTCCGGACGATGTCGTGGACGTAGTTGCCGTAGCTGTCGGGCGGGTCCGAGCGGACGAAGCTCGCCACGTCGCCCGGCGATCCGGGCAGGTCGGTGCCCAGGCCGGTCGTCATGGTGTAGCCCGGGACGAACCAGTCGGTTGCGACGGCGTCGGGGAATGACGTCCGCACGTTGGGGTTCACGGTGGCGTTGAGGCCCTCGAGCACGTGGGCCTGCTCCACGGCCTTGGGTCGCGGTCCGTCGGCCTGGGCCAGGCGCCACGTCTGCTTGACGAGTTCCTTGCCCGCCTCGAGCTTGAGACAGCCCAGGAAGGAGAAGCAAAGGTTGCCCACCCGGATGCCGGCCGCCGCGGACCCCTCCGCGTCGATGTGCCACCAAGGGTTCGCTGCTGAGTCGGCGCTTCCGATGACGGCGACGCGTGCCTGGGCGTAGGGGCCGGCCACGCCGTAGGCCAGGATCGTCAGCCGGCCGGTCACGTGGGCCTCGGCGGCCGCGCTCGCCTTCATATCGAAGGTGCTCCACCCGTCGAACGTGGGGCCGTGTCCGCTGAGCTCGGGGGCCTTCCTCAGGCTCACCCGCAGGGACGCACCGGCATCGGCCCGCACGCCGCCTGCGAGTTCGAGGCGACCGCTGGCGGTGATGCTCGCGCCCGCGTCGATGCCGAGGTGCGGCACCAGCACCACAGGGATCGGCCCGATCGCGAAGGCGATCACCGTGAGGTTCTGGCTGTAGACCGACTTCTCTCCGGTGGTGCAGGTCCCCTTGGCTTTCGCCCAGGCGCGGGCGTTGACGGTCGCGTCGATCGAGACCCCCATCTGCACGTAGGGGTTGGCCTTCCAGGGCTTGTACCACTTCCAGTCGGCCACCCCGCCGCTGAAGGACCCGTTCAGGTTGGCATCACCGGTCAGCTCCGCGCCGGCCTCCATCGATCCGCTGCAGCCCGACGTGGACCCGGTGCCCCTCATCGGGGACGCAACGCCCAGACGCGCCTGGATCGGGACAGCCGTGTCGATCGGGACGTCGTACTCGCCGCGCAGCACGGCCTCCTGGATGCCGGCGATCCGCACCCGGTGGACCCAACCTGTGGCGGCCTTCTTCGAGGAAAGGACCGCGAGAAGGGCGCCCTGCGGTGTCTCCGGTGTCAGGCCGGCGGCGAGGACCGTGCCCTCCGCGGCACGACGGGACAGCGTGATCTCACCAGTCGCGTCCGTTGAGCTGGGCGCCACGAAGTCCTTGATGTCACGGGCGGTCAGCACCTTGGCCGCCGACGAGATGACCGTGGGATAGGTGACGCGGGTGACCGTGCTGCGACCGGCCCGTACCTTCGGACGTGACTTGCGGACCTCGGGGTAGGCGCGCCACTCGTCGGTGCGCACCTTGGCTGCCTTCACGCGGTAGCGGCCCGGAGCGAGGCCGCGCAGGACCGTCGTGCTGGTGAGGACGCGCTTGAACCGCTGAGGGCCGCGGACGACCACCTTGCGGTTGCCGGGAAGTGCGGCCACCTTCACCTTGAGCGTGCCGGTGCGGGCCTCACTGCTCGTCACCGCACGCGAGGCGGCGGGGGCGGCAACGCCGGCGCCGGCGCCGGCCACCAACAGTGGCGCGAGCACTACGAGGACGGCGGCCCACATCGGCACGAGTTGGCGGGAAGGGGTTGTCCGGGTGCGGGACATGACGACCTCCGAGTGCGCGGATCCTGCTCGGATCCTGACACCAGCGCCCGATCCGAACCAGGACGACACCCCTAGGGACGGACTGGACTAGTCCGCCGGGAAGCCTCCACCGGCATGGCTGCGCCTATCCACCGCTATCGCCGCTGACCCGTGCCACACGGAAGTGGCGCGGCGTTCCTTGGCGAGATCAGTCACGAGCACGGTGGACCTTCGTTCGAGTTCGCCAATCATGTGGTCCGGGACCCGGTGCAGGTCAGGGTCCGTGGGTACGTCGTCCGTGCGATCGACGTGCAACAGCGAACGCTCGGGATGGGAGGGTCATCGTGCATCCGGTTCGGAGGAGCGTGCCCTCATCCGAGTTGGTTCGCCGACACCAGCGCGTCGTACGTCAGGTGTGGGGAACGAGCACGTCCTAGATCCCCCACTCGAGCAGACGGCGGTCGCGTGAGGCTTGTGGGTGTTCGCTGGGCCAGAGGTCCGAGGTCGCTGCCAGGTTGAACGGTTCGAGGGCGGTCATGAGCCGGCCTCGCTCGCGTTCGCTCATGCGCGCCACGATCGTGGCGAGCTCGCGTTCGCGCCGTTCCATGAGCCGCTCGACGAAGGTCCGGCCGCGCGGTGTGAGGGTCAGTGTCACGTGACGCCTGTCGATCGTGCCCTCGCCGCGATTGACGAGTTCGGCTGAGACGAGCCGGTCGCAGGTCCGGCTGGCGTTGGACGCGTTGACGCCCAAACCCTCGGCCACAGCCGAGAGATTGAGGGGTTCCCCGGTCCACAGCAGGACCAGGACACGCATCTGAGGCACCGAGACGCTCGAGTCGACGCTCTCCAGCGCCCGGACTGCCGCGGCGAGGATGGCCCGGCTGGCGAACATCAGCTGACTGATGTCGAGTCGCTCGTCGGTGGCATTTGCCGTCACGTGCCGACAGTACGGACGGCGACGCGCTGGGCGGCCCCGTCGTTGGGCCCGTGAAGAGGTGACTTTAGTCCCTGACCGCAACGACTGCGATCCAGCAATGGTGGTACCAACGCAAACAACTGGAGGTGGCGCCGTGACGGAGCGGACGATGCCCACGAAAGCTGGAGAGAGCACGACCATCGGCGGTGCCGGTCTGATGCTCGGCCTGGCGACGCTGGGCTTCGCTCTCTGCTTCTGGGCGTGGGCGCTGCTGTCGCCGCTGGCGGTGTCCTTCACCGCGGCCCTGCACCTGACGCCGTTCCAGCAGGCGCTGCTGGTCGCGGTCCCCGTGGTCGTCGGCTCCTTGGGTCGCATCCCCGTCGGTGCCCTCACCGACCGCTTCGGCGGCCGCGTGATGTTCCCGATCATCTCCTTGGCGACCGTGGTCCCGGTCCTCTACCTCGGCCTCTTCGGCCACTCCAGCCTGGCCGCGCTGCTGGTCGGTGGCTTCTTCCTCGGCATCGCCGGTACGGCGTTCGCGGTCGGCGTCCCTTTCGTGAGCGCGTGGTTCCCGCCTGAGCGTCGGGGCTTCGCGGTCGGCGTGTTCGGCGCCGGCATGGGCGGCACCGCGATCAGCGCGCTGACCACCGTCAAGCTCGTCAACGCCCACTCGATGCAGACGCCGTTCGTGATCACGGCCGTCGTGCTGACGGTGTACGGCGTGGTCGCGGCGCTGGTCCTGCGCGACGCTCCCGGGCGGGCCGTGCCCACCGAGTCGCTGGGTCGGCGACTTGCCGGTGCGGCTCGTCTGCCGATCACCTGGCAGGCCGCGGCCCTCTACGCGATCTGCTTCGGCGGCTACGTCGCCTTCAGCGTCTACCTCCCCACCTACCTGAAGAACGCCTACGGCCTCACCCCCGCAGACGCGTCGAACCGGATGGCCGGCTTCGTCGTCGTCGCCGTCCTGATGCGGCCGGTCGGTGGTTGGCTCTCCGACCGGGTCCAGGCCGCCTCGGTGCTCACCGTCGCCTTCGCCGTCGTCGCCGTCGGCGCGTTGGTGCAGTCCACGACACCCGGCCTCGCGCCCGTCGGAACGCTCGTGTTCCTGTCCATGGCCGCAGCCCTCGGGACGGCGTCAGGAGCCACGTTCGCCCTCGTCGCCCAGCGGTCCCCGGGCGCCAAGGTCGGCTCCGTCACCGGCATCGTCGGTGCTGCCGGCGGCCTCGGGGGTTTCGTCCCACCCCTGGTGATGGGCTCGATCTTCGGCCACTCCGGCGACTACGGCACCGGCCTGCTCGCCCTATCGGCCATGTCGGTGCTGGTGCTCGTGCTGGCTGTCTCGTTGCGTCGCAACCCAACTCCCCGCGCGGCATGATCTACCGACCGGGTCGACAGCACAGTCACTGTCGGCGGACACCTTGTGCTCAGGCTCGTCCGACCACCCGGGAGCTGTGCTGATGACCGAGAAGACGCCGAGCACAGGTGCGCCTGCACTCGATCACCGTTTGGCCGACGCCCTGGTGCGCAGCCGACGGTTCTTCACCCAGGGCGTCGTGTCCGACGACCTGAGGACGTTGACCAAGGTGGGAGGCCGACAGGCCGACGACTTCTACCGGGACAGGTGGAGCCACGACAAGGTCGTCCGCTCCACCCACGGCGTGAACTGCACGGGCTCGTGCTCGTGGAAGGTGTACGTCAAGGACGGCATCATCACCTGGGAGACCCAGCAGACCGACTACCCCTCGGTCGGCCCGGACTCCCCGGAGTACGAGCCCCGCGGCTGCCCCCGCGGCGCGGCGTTCTCCTGGTACACCTACTCGCCGACCCGAGTGCGCTACCCCTACGTCCGGGGCGTGCTGCTGCAGATGTTCCGCGAAGCCAAGGCCCAGCACGACGGCGACCCGGTGCGGGCCTGGGAACACATCGTGGAGAACCCCCTGCGGGCCAAGGCGTACAAGGCCGCGCGCGGCAAGGGCGGGTTGGTCCGCGCCACCTGGGACGAGGCAGCCGAGATCGTCGCCGCCGCACACGTCCACACGATCAAGAAGTACGGCCCCGACCGGGTCGCCGGCTTCTCACCGATCCCCGCCATGTCGATGGTCTCCCATGCCTCCGGCGCCAGGTTCGTGAACCTGATCGGCGGCTCCATGCTGAGCTTCTACGACTGGTACGCAGACCTCCCCGTGGCCTCGCCGCAGGTCTTCGGCGACCAGACCGACGTGCCCGAGTCCGGCGACTGGTGGAACGCCGGCTACCTGATCATGTGGGGCTCCAACCTGCCGGTCACCCGCACCCCCGACGCCCACTGGATGACCGAGGCCCGCTACCGCGGCCAGA
The DNA here is from genome assembly GCA_963708915.1 of uncultured Actinomycetota bacterium. GTDB lineage: Bacteria > Actinomycetota > Actinomycetes > Propionibacteriales > Nocardioidaceae > Nocardioides. Next base: position 1,176,681 of record CAVPUJ010000001.1, on the reverse strand, counting down.
AGGTCATCGCCGTAGCCCCCGACTACGCCGACAACGTCAAGTTCGCTGACGAGTGGCTACCCGCCAAGCCCGGCACCGACGCAGCGCTGGCGATGGCCATGGGACACGTCGTCCTGAAGGAGTTCTTCGTCGACCGGGAGACGCCGTACTTCACCGGCTACGTGAAGACCTACACCGACCTCCCTCACCTGGTGCGACTGGAAGAAGCGGGTGGCGGCGAGTACACCGCCGGCAAGTTCCTCACCGCCGCCGACCTCGAGACGCACCAGGGCGAGGAGAACGCCGCCTTCAAGACCGTCCTGATCGACGCCCGCACGGGCGACGTGGTCGTTCCGAACGGCTCGCTCGGCCATCGGTACGGCGACGCAGGTGTGGGCCATTGGAACCTCGAGCTCGGCGACGTCGACCCGGTCCTGTCCTTGCTCGAGACGTCTGAGGAGTCGGTCCCGGTCCGGATGCCACGCTTCGACACCCCCGACGGCGCGGCCGCCGACATCCCTCGCGGAGTACCCACCAGGCGCATCGGCGGACACCTGGTCACCACTGTCTTCGACCTCCTGCTCGCCCAGTACGGCGTCGCGCGCTGGGCCGGCGGGCAGCGCCTGCCGGGGGAGTGGGCAGGCGGGTACGACGACGCCGACTCGCCGTACACCCCGGCCTGGCAGGAGACCATCACCGGCGTGCCGGCCGCGACAGCGGCGCGGATCGGCCGAGAGTTCGCCGCGAACGCCGAGGAGTCCCACGGCCGCTCGATGATCGTGATGGGCGCCGGCACCAACCACTGGTTCCACTCCGACACGATCTACCGGGCGTTCCTCACCCTCACCAACCTGACCGGCTGCCAAGGGGTCAACGGCGGCGGCTGGGCGCACTACGTCGGCCAGGAGAAGGTCAGGCCGATCACCGGCTACACCCAGATCGCCAACGCCCTGGACTGGAACCGGCCCCCGCGCAACATGATCCAGACCGCCTTCTGGTACCTGCACACCAACCAGTTCCGTTACGACCAGTTCGGTGCCGACACGCTCTCGGCCACCACCGGCCAGGGACAGCTGGCCGGGAAGTCCACGGCAGACGTGATCGCCCAGAGTGCTCGCATGGGCTGGATGCCCTCGTACCCCACCTTCGACCGCAACCCGCTCGACCTCAGCGATGACGCCGCCGCCGCCGGCAAGCCGGTGGCGGAGTACGTCGTCGAGCAGCTCACGTCGGGCGGACTCGACTTCGCCGGCGAGGACCCGGACGCGCCCGGCAACTACCCGCGCATCCTGTCCATCTGGCGAGCCAACCTGCTCGGCTCATCGGGCAAGGGCAACGAGTACTTCCTCAAGCACCTCCTCGGCACGGACTCGTCGGTCCGCGCCACCGAGACACCCGAGGATCAGCGCCCCGTCGACGTGAGATGGCGGGAGGAGGCACCCGAGGGGAAGCTCGATCTGCTGATGACGATCGACTTCCGGCAGACCAGCACCACGATCTTCTCCGACGTCGTCCTCCCGGCCGCGACGTGGTACGAGAAGCACGACCTCAACACCACCGACATGCACCCCTTCGTGCACTCCTTCAACCCCGCCATCGCACCGCCCTGGCAGACCCGCACCGACTGGGACGCCTGGCAGACCATCGCCGAGAAGTTCAGCGAGCTCGCGGCCACCCACCTCGGCGTGCGCAAGGACGTCGTGGCCGTCCCCCTGACCCATGACACCCCGGATGCGATGGCGAACCCCCACGGCGTCGTCCGCGACTGGAAGAAGGGCGAGTGCGAGCCGATCCCGGGCGTCACCATGCCCAAGCTCGTCGAGGTCGAGCGCGACTACGGCGCGATCGCGGAGAAGATGAACGCGCTCGGCCCACTCGTCGATTCCCTCGGCGCGACCACCAAGGGCGTCACCTTCGAGCTGAGCAAGCAGGTCGACTACCTGCGCCAGAAGAACGGTCCAGTGCGCGGCGGCGTCGCCGACGGCCGCCCGTCCCTCAAGCGCGACGTCAACGTGTGCGAGGCGATCCTCGCCCTGTCCGGCACGACGAACGGGCACCTGGCCACGCAAGGCTTCAAGACCCTCGAGAAGCGCACCGGGGTGGAGTTGGCCGACCTCGCCGAGGAGCACGAGGGCAAGCAGATCACCTTCGCCGACACCCAGGGCCCACCCGTCCCGGTGATCACCTCACCGGAATGGTCCGGCTCGGAGACCGGCGGCCGTCGCTACTCGCCGTTCACGATCAACGTCGAGCGCAAGAAGCCCTGGCACACCCTGACCGGACGGATGCACTTCTACCTCGACCACGACTGGATCACCGAGCTCGGTGAAGGCCTGCCGGTCTACCGGCCACCCCTGAACATGGCGGCACTGTTCGCCGAACCGGCCCTGGGCAATGTCTCGGACGGCTCGGCGATCAACGGGGTCGACCAGGTCGAGGGGCTGACGGTGCGCTACCTGACGCCCCACAACAAGTGGTCGATCCACTCGGAGTACCAGGACAACCTGTTCATGCTCTCGCTCTCGCGCGGCGGTCAGAACATCTGGATGAGCGACCGGGACGCTGCGAAGGTCGGTATCCAGGACAACGACTGGATCGAGGCCGTCAACCGCAACGGCGTCGTCGTCGCCCGAGCGATCGTGACGCATCGGATGCCCGAGGGCACCGTCTACATGTACCACGCCCAGGACCGGCTGATCGACGTGCCGCTCGCCGAGACCTCGGGCAAGCGCGGCGGCATCCACAACTCCCTGACCCGGATCCTGGTCAAGCCCAGCCATCTGATCGGCGGCTACGCCCAGCTGACCTTCGCCTTCAACTACCTCGGACCCACCGGCAACCAACGCGACGAGGTCACCGTCATCCGCAAGCGCTCACAGGAGGTGACCTACTGATGAAGGTCATGGCGCAGATGGCGATGGTGATGAACCTCGACAAGTGCATCGGCTGCCACACCTGCTCGGTGACGTGCAAGCAGGCGTGGACCAACAGGTCGGGCACGGAGTACATCTGGTTCAACAACGTCGAGACGCGCCCCGGACTCGGCTACCCCCGGACCTACGAGGACCAGGAGAAGTGGCAGGGCGGCTGGGAGCTCAACGGTCGCGGTCGCCTGAAGCTCAAGGCGGGTGGCCGGTTCAAGAAGCTGATGACGATCTTCTCCAACCCCAAGCTCCCCTCCATCGGCGAGTACTACGAGCCCTGGACCTACGACTACGCCACGTTGACCGAGGCGCCGGCCCAGGAGCACACCCCGGTGGCGCGGCCGAAGTCGTTGATCTCGGGGAAGAACATGAAGATCGAGTGGTCGGCGAACTGGGACGACGACCTCGGCGGCTCGACGGCCAACACCCACCGCGACCCGATGCTGAAGAAGATCGCGGACAAGGTGAAGTTCGAGTTCGAGCAGACCTTCATGTTCTACCTGCCTCGCATCTGTGAGCACTGCCTCAACCCCTCGTGCGCCGCGTCGTGCCCCAGTGGCGCGATCTACAAGCGCGCGGAGGACGGCATCGTCCTGGTGGACCAGGACCGCTGCCGTGGCTGGCGGATGTGTGTGTCGGGCTGCCCCTACAAGAAGGTCTACTTCAACCACCGCACCGGCAAGGCCGAGAAGTGCACGTTCTGCTTCCCGCGTATCGAGGTCGGGCTGCCGACGGTCTGCTCCGAGACGTGCGTCGGACGGCTGCGCTACATCGGCCTGATGCTGTACGACGCCGACAAGGTCCTCGAGGCCGCCTCGACCACCGATGACCAGGGCCTCTACGAGGCGCAGCGGGACGTCTTCCTCGACCCGTTCGACCCCGACGTGATCCGTGAGGCGGAGAAGGCCGGCATCGCTCGTGACTGGGTTGACGCGGCCCAACGCTCCCCCATCTATGCCCTCATCAACACCTTCAAGGTCGCGTTGCCGCTGCATCCGGAGTACCGCACCATGCCGATGGTCTGGTACATCCCGCCCCTGTCTCCCGTCGTCGACGTGGTCGCAGACACCGGTGAGGACGCCGAGGACAAGGGCAACCTCTTCGCAGCCATCGACGCCCTGAGGATCCCGGTCGAGTACCTTGCCGAGCTCTTCACCGCAGGCGACGTCGCACCGGTGGACGCCGTGCTGAAGAAGCTCGCCGCGATGAGGTCCTACATGCGCGACATCAACATGGGCCGCCAGCCAGACGCGTCGATCCCGGCCGCAGTCGGGATGAGCGAGGAGGAGATGTACGACATGTACCGGCTCCTCGCCATCGCCAAGTACGACGAGCGCTACGTGATCCCTCCCGCCCACGCCGAACAGGCTCACTCCCTGGAGGAGCTCGCCACCGAGTGTTCCGTCTCCGAGTACGGCGGCGGCCAGCAAGGACTCTTCGGCGAGGGTTCCGGTGCGCCGACGCCCATCGCGGTGGAGAACTTCCAGATGCTCCAGGACCGGCAGACCGCCGACTCGCTGGCCGGCCCCGAGAACAAGGGCACCCGGGTCAACCTGCTCAACTGGGACGGGAAGGGTTCGCCGCCCGGTCTGTTCCCACCCAAGGGGGACGACTCGTGAGCAGTCGCCGTCCCAAGCCTGCTCTGTCCCCGGAGCAGCTCACCGTGGTCTGGCAGTCGGTCTCACTGCTGCTCGACTACCCCGACCAGAACGTGCTTCCTCGGGTCGAGCTCATCCGATCCGCGTCCCACACGCTGCCGAACACGATCGGCGACTCCATCCGCTCCTTCCTGGACCACCTGGAATCCACCCCGCTGCCGACGCTCCAAGCCGACTACGTCGAGACCTTCGACACCCGCCGCCGCTGCAACCTGTTCCTCACCTACTTCGCCCACGGCGACACCCGCAAGCGCGGGATGGCGCTGCTGAGGTTCAAGCAGACCTACCTGTCGTCCGGGTTCGAGCTCGACGAGACCGAGCTCCCCGACCACCTCTGCGTCGTCCTGGAGTACGCCGCCACCGTGGACCAGGCGCGCGGCCGCGACCTCATGCTCGACCACCGGGCAGGCCTGGAGCTCCTGCGCCTCTCACTCCAGGACATGGGTTCGCCGTGGGCGAGCCTCATCGACGCCGTCACCGCCACCCTCCCGCCCCTACGTGGCGACGAGCGAGACGCCGTACGCCGCCTCGCGGCCGAGGGCCCACCCGAGGAGGAGGTGGGGCTGGCGCCGTTCGCGGCCCCGCAGTTCAGCCCCGGCGCAACCACCATCGGCGAGCACGGCACGACCCTCCTGCCCATGCCATCCTTTCCGGGAGCACGCCGATGAACGAGTTCCTGTTCGTCGTCGTCCCCTACCTCTGCCTGGCCACCTTCGTCGTCGGCCACTGGTGGCGCTACCGCTACGACAAGTTCGGCTGGACGACCCGGTCCTCCCAGCTCTACGAGAACCGGCTCCTGCGTGTCGGCAGCCCGCTGTTCCACTTCGGGATGCTGGGTGTCGTGGGGGGCCACCTCATCGGCCTGCTGGTGCCCCAGTCATGGACCGACGCTCTGGGGATCAGCGACCACACCTATCACGTGGTCGCCGTCGCCGGCGGCCTCGTCTCCGGGCTGATGACCATCGTCGGCATGTCGATCCTGATCTACCGCCGCCGCACTGTAGGCCCCGTCTTCTCCGCCACCACGCCGATGGACAAGGTCATGTACGCCTTCCTCGCCACCGTGATCGTCCTGGGGATGTGGAACACCATCGCCGGTTCGATCCTGCACGTCGGGGGCGAGTACAACTACCGAGAAGGCGTCTCGATCTGGTATCGCTCGTTCCTCGCGTTCCACCCCGATCCCCAGCTGATGGCCGATGCGCCACTGGGATTCCAGCTCCACGCACTCGTCGCCTTCGCGCTGTTCGCGTTGTGGCCCTTCACCCGGCTCGTCCACGTGTTCAGCGCACCAGTGGGGTATCTGACGCGTCCCTACATCGTCTACCGCAGCCGCGACGACAGCCAGCTCGGCAGTCACCGCCCTCGGCGTGGCTGGGACCGGGTCGGCTGACGTGTGCGACCACTGCGGCTGCCGAGGAGTTCCTGCTGTTCGCGAGCTGATGGACGAGCACACTGCCCTCGTCGACCAGGCATACGACGTACGACAGGCGTTGCGGATTGATGACCCGCTGGCTGCGGTGACTCTCCTGACCGCTCTCGTCTCCCGCCTGCAGCGGCACGTGCAGCGCGAAGAGGACGGGATCTTCCGGGCGCTGCGCCACTCGGGCGAGTTCCTCGACGAAGTCGAAGCCTTGGAGGGCGAGCACGGTGACCTCGCGAAGGCGATCGCCGGGCTCGACCCCGATGGACGAGACTTCCGTGCGTCGGTGTCGGGCCTGCTGGATGACCTCGCAGTCCACATCGAACGCGAGGACTACGGAATCTTCCCGGCCTCGGTCGTCACGTTGGGAGCGGTCGGTTGGACGATGGTCGACCGGGCCCACTCGAAGGCACCGAGCTTCCTGCTTGACCCGACGACACCGCCCGGACCGAAACGTCCCTGACACAGAAGCACGCTCAGGCAGATCCAACCAGTAGCAAGGACAGCCAATGCAGCAAGAGTCACTCACAGCGCTCGTCAGCCAGCACCTGGAGACGGCGTCGAAGGCTTCGAGCGGTCGAAGTGCCCACACGATCTACGGCGGTCACGAACACGTCCTCCGCCAGACCCTGATTGCCTTGCGGGCCGGCTCGAACCTGGAAGAGCACCAGAACCCCGGCGAGGCAACACTCCAGGTCTTGCACGGTCGGGTCACCCTGGTCGCGGGCGACGACAAGTGGAACGGCGCGCCCGGTGACCTCATCACGATCCCCGACGCTCGTCACTCACTCGAAGCAGTCGAAGACTCAGCCGTGTTGCTCACAGTGGCCCTGCTGGGCTGACATCACGGGACAGCGATCCCAGCGAGGCGACGTCCTCGAGCACTCGGGCGCGTAGGCAGCCGTACGGACGGACACCAGCCCGCGCCGCGCAAGGAGACACCCATGGGGGCGATGGTGGCCGCGACGCCTCACCCCGGCGATCAGCCCAGGGTGGCACACGTGAAGTCGTGCAACGGACGTGCAACATCGCCGGCCGAACCGTGTGCTTTCCGGGAGCGAACCAGCAACCGGCGGAGTCTCGCCCGATGAGACAAAGCCGCAGGGTCACGCGGCAGTTGGTGGTGGCCAGGGGCGGGGTCGAACCGCCGACCTTCCGATTTTCAGTCGGACGCTCGTACCAACTGAGCTACCTGGCCGCTGCCCGAGGGACGTCGTCCGGCCGGGCGAGCAGAACCTTACCGGAGCGATCCGGAGCCCACGAAAACGGTACGGGACCCGGGTTCCCTTATGCTGATCCGCGTTTCTGGCCCCCATCGTCTAGCGGCCCAGGACCCCGCCCTTTCACGGCGGTAGCACGGGTTCGAATCCCGTTGGGGGTGCGTGTGTCCTAGCCCTTGCGGCGCTTGATCTCCGCGTTGATGGCCGGGACGATCTCGTGGAGGTCGCCGATGACGGCGTACGTCGCCTTGGTCACCATCGGCGCCTCGGCGTCGGAGTTGATGGCCAGGATGTTCTTCGCGGACGCGCAGCCGGCCCAGTGCTGGATCGCGCCGCTGATGCCGCACGGGATGTAGAGCTCCGGGGAGATCCGGCTGCCGGTCTGGCCGACCTGCTCGTGGTGCGGGCGCCAGCCGGCGCTGGTGACCACCCGCGAGACGCCCAGGGTGGCACCGAGCAGCGAGGTCAGCTCGAGCACGTCCTCGAACTTGTCCGGGCCACCCAGACCGCGGCCGGCGCCCACGACGACGCGCGCGGAGCTCAGGTCACCGGAGAGGTCCTCCTCGGGCTCCTCGCTCGACATCACGCGGGCGACCAGGTCGGCCGCATCGATCTCGGGGGTGTGCTCGGTGAGGTCGGCAGCGCCGGGCTCCGCGGCCGGGGTCGCCTCGAGGGCGTGGCCGGCGACGGTGAAGACGGCCGGACGCTGGTTGAGGACCATCTCCTCGCGCGCGGCACCGCCGGCGACCTGGCGGGTGACCACGAACGGCGCGAGGCCGGAGAAGGAGATGACGTTGGCGGCCATGGCCACGCCGGCGCGGGCGGCGACGTGGGCCATCAGCTCCATGCCGCGGTCGGTGCCGGCGGCCATCACCACGACCGACCGTGCGGCCGCGCGGGCGGTGAGGATGGCCGAGGCCCACCCGGCCCCGGAGTACGCCGTGAGGTCGTCGCCGACAACGCGGTGCACGGTGCGGACGCCGTACGCCGCCAGCTCCTTGTGGAGCTCCTCGGTGAGGTCGTTGAAGACCACGGCGTCGACGGGCACGCCGCCGCCCTCGGCGGAGAGGTTGCGGGCGAACGTGACCGCCTCGAGCGAGACCTCGGAGGCGGTGCCGTCGAGGTCGGTCTCGATGTGCACGAGGATCATCGGGCCAGCACCCCCAGCTGCTCGAAGAGGTCGACGACGGCGGGCGCGGCCGCGGGGCCCTCGCCCAGGATCTGCACGCTGCTCGGGGTCGGCGGCGGGAGCAGCAGCTTGACGCGCTGCGGGCCACGCGGCTCGCCCGCGAGGGTGCGCTCCTCGATCTGGACCTTCTTGGCCTGCATCCGGCCCTTCACGCTCGGGTAGCGCGGCTCTACGCCGCCCTCGCGAATGGTGATGACCGCGGGCAGCGGGACCCGGTAGGTCTCCTGCCCCTCAGGCCCCTTGCCGACGGCCACAGCCACCCCGTCCTCGATGGTGACCGTGGTGGCCCCGTTGACGACCGGACGGCCGAGCTCGTACGCGAGTCGGATGCCGACCTGGAAGTCGCCGCTGTCGGCCGCGTCGCTGCCGAGCAGCACCAGGTCGTGGCTGCGTCCGGCCGTCTCGTGGTCCTTCACGACCGCCGCGATCTCGCGGGCGATGTCGGCCGGGCCGAGCGTGTGCGCGTCCGCCACCACGTGGGTGGCCTGCTGGCAGCCCACCGCCAGTGCTGCGCGCAGCTGCTCGGCGGCGTCCTTGTCGCCCAGCGTGAGCACGGTGGCCTCGCCACCATCGCTGACGATCTGGGTGGCGATCTCCACCGCGCACTCCTCGTGGGGCGAGGTGGTGAAGCCGGCCTTGCTGCCGTCGACCGCCTGGGCGTCCTCGGTGAGCAGCACCTCGCTGGAGGAGTCCGGCACCCGCTTCACGCAGACCAGGACCCCGATGCCGTCGGCCATCAGCGCATCCGCGCGTTCTCGGCGTCGAAGAGGCTGGTGGCGTCCACCGAACCGACGGTGACGGGGTAGAGCTCCTCCATGTAGGACACCGCGAGCTCGTTGCCGATCGTGGCCTGGTCGACGGGCAGGTAGGCCAGCAGCACGTGCTTGCCCAGGGACGGCGCGGAGCCGGCGCTGGTGACGTACGGGTGGTGGCCGTGGCCGTCGGTCAGGACATCGCCGTCGCGGGTGAGGATCGGCTCGCCGCCGAGCATGTACCGCTTGGTGCCGGACGCCGACGTGTGGTCGTCGACCGTCAGCGTGCACAGCACCGTCTTGGCCGGCGTCGGCGTCACGCTGGGCGAGGTACGCATCCCGGCCGACGAAGTCGGCGGCCTTGACCTTGGGCCGCTGCATGCCGGCCTCGACGATCGAGCGCTCGGCGTCGAGCTCCGCGCCGTAGGCCCGGTAGCCCTTCTCGATGCGGCCGGTCGTGCCGTAGACACCGATGCCGACGGGCACCACACCCTTGTCGGCGCCGGCCTCGAGCAGTGCCTCCCAGAGGGCCAGCGCGTCGCCCATCGGGACGTACAGCTCCCAGCCGAGCTCGCCGACGTAGGAGATCCGCGACGCCAGTACATTCACAACGCCACCCCCGGACATTGACCGGGATCTCGCGGCACGACAGCATCCCGAAGCCCTCGCCGGACACGTCGTCGGAGGTGATCGAGGCGAGCACCTCGCGGGCCACCGGGCCCCACAGGCCGATGGTGGAGATCTCGTCGGTGCGGTCGGTGAGCGTCGTGCTGCCGTCGTCGGGGAGCTGTGCGGTGAACGTGTGGCGGTCGGCCATGCCGTGCGCGCCGCCGGTGACCACCCGGAAGTGGTCGTCGCCGAGGCGCATCACCGTCAGGTCGGACAGGAAGCCGCCCTTGCCGTCGAGCACCGGCGTGTAGATGACCTTGCCGACCGCGACGTCGCACTGAGCGACGCAGGTGCGTTGCACGGTCTCCAGCGCGCCGGGGCCCTCGATGTCGAGGATCTGGAAGGCACTCAGGTCGACCACGCCGGCGGCCTCGCGCATCCGCAGGTGCTCGGCGTTGATGATCGGGCTCCACCAGCGCGAGTCCCACTCGTGCTCGCGCGGCATCACGGCGTCGCCGTAGGTGTCCACGAGACCGGCGTTCGACTCGTACCAGAACGGGCGCTCCCAGCCGGCCGTCTCGAAGAAGACGGCGCCGAGCTTCTGCTGGTGGTCGTACATCGGTGACGTGCGCTGCGGCCGGTCGGACTCGTACTGCTCGGCCGGGTGGATGATCCCGTAGGTCTTGATGAACGACTCGGTGGTGCGCAGCCGAGTGTGCTCGCGACGCAGCATGTGGGGGTGGAACCGGGCGATGTCGCTGTGGGCGACGTCGATCTCGGAGTGGCCGTGCGTCATCCACTCGGCCACCGCCCGGCCGACGCCGGGGCCCTCCTTGATCCAGACCGCGGACGCCGTCCAGAGGCCCTTCACGTGGCTCTCGCCCAGGATGGGCGAACCGTCGCAGGTCAGCGACAACAGGCCGTTGATGGCGTAGCGGATCTCGGCGCCGTCGGCCCCGAGCAGCTCGGGCATCAGCTCGTACGCCTGCTCCAGCTGCGGGTCGAAGTCCTCCTCGGTGAAGGGGAGCTCGGTCGGCGACAGCTTCGACTGGTCGATGGTCGGGATGTCCTCGGGCTCCATGAGGATCGCGCGGTGCGCGTAGGAGCCGACCTCCATGTCGGCGCCGTGCTGGCGCTCGTAGCAGAAGGTGTCCATGTCGCGGACGATCGGGAACGAGATCTCGCCCTCGGTGCCGGACAGCTGCGGGCACGGGCCGACGCTGATCATCTGGTGCACGGCCGGGACCAGCGGGATGCTCACGCCGGCCATGTCGCCGATCTTGGGGCTCCACACGCCGCAGGCGATGACGACGTACTCGGCGTCGATGTCGCCCTTGTCCGTGCGTACCTTGCGGATCCGGCCGTCCTCGACGTCGAGTCCGAGCACCTCGACGTTCGGGACCGTGGTCAGCGCCCCGGCGGCCACCGCACCCTCGCGCATGATCGTGCCGGCGCGCAGCGAGTCGACGACGCCGACGCCCGGCTGCCAGAAGGCGCCGATGATCTGGTCCTTGTCGATGAACGGCACCTTCTCCTCGACGAAGTCGGGGGAGACCATCTCGGCCTCGATGCCCCAGGCCTTCGCCGAGGACATCCGGCGGCGCAGCTCCTCCATCCGCTCCTCGGTGCGCGCGACCTCGAAGCCGCCGCACTGGGTGAAGACGCCGAGCTCCTTGTACTGCTCGACCGAGTCGAGGGTGAGGTCGGTGATCTCGCGCGAGTGGTCGGTCAGGAAGATGAAGTTCGAGGCGTGACCCGTGGAGCCGCCCGGGTTGGGCAGCGGACCCTGGTCGATCTGCACGATGTCGGACCAGCCGAGCTTGGCCAGGTGGTGGACCAGGCTGTTGCCGACGATGCCGGCGCCGATGACGACGACCTTGGCGCTGGAGGGGACGGTGGCCATGCGGGTACTCCTCGTGAGTTTGTTGCGTATCGCGCACCTGATTGCGTCATACGGAACGAGCAAATGGTACGTCGGGCTCCCCGGCCGCTGTCAAGGCGGCCGGGGAGCCCGTTCACGACGTGATCGTCAGGTCACCGTGGTCACGGCAACCAGGCTTCGACCTTGTCGGGGTTGTCGTCGATCCACTTCTGGGCCGCCTCGTCGGGGTCCATCCCGTCCTCGGCGATGTACTTCGAGACCAGGTTCTGGTCCTCGTTGGTCCACTCGAAGTTCTTGATCAGGTCCACGGCCGGCGACCCGGAGTCCGCGAACTCGGTCCCGATCAGCTTGTTCAGCGCGTACGGCGGGTAGTCGCAGTCGACCTTGGCCGCATCGGCGTCGCAGCCCTCCTCGTAGGGAGGCAGGGTCACCCGCTGCAGGTCCATCTCGTCGAAGAACCACTGCGGCTCGTAGAAGTAGGCGAGCAGCCAGGTCTTGTTCTCCTCGGCCGAGCGGAAGCTCTGGATCAGCGCCGCCTCGCTGCCGCCCACGACCACCTTGAAGTCCAGGTCGAGGTTCTTGACCAGGGCCTCGTCGTTGGTGACGTAGGACGGGTCGCCGTCGAGCAGCTGACCCTTGCCGTCGGACTCGGAGGTGGAGAACTCATCGGCGAAGTCGTTGAGGTTCTCCCAGTCGAGGACCTCGGGGTGCTCCTTGGCCAGCCACGGTGGCACGTACCAGCCGATGATGCCGTCGTTGCCGGTCAGGCCGGCGTCCACGACCGAGCCCTGGTCGTCGATGTACTTCGCGACGAGGTCGGGGTGGCCCCAGTTCTCCACGATGGTGTCGATGGACCCGTCGGCCATGCCCTGCCAACCGACCTCTTCCTTCACCTCGGGGTACGTCACGTTGCAGCCGAGCTTCTCCTTGGCCACCTGCCCGATCACGTGGGCGTTGGAGACGTAGCCGGTCCACGGGTTGATGGCGATCCGCAGGTCCCCGCAGTCGGCACCCCCGCTCGCTTCGGGGTCGGCTTCCTGGATGTCGCCTCCACCGCAGGCGGTCAGGCCCAGGCTCATGCCCAGCCCTACGACCGTCGCGAAGGCGGCCAGCCGGGTGCGGCTGGATCGTCCTGCCATGTGTGTCTTCCTTCCTTCGTCTCCGCGACCGCCGCGGAGGAAGCTGGTGTGCATCTTCGTCAGCGGCCGTACCGCGCCGCTGCGTATCGGGCGATCCGGTCGAGCATCACGCCGAGCGCCGCGATGGCGATGCCGGCGCAGAGGCCCTTGCCGAACAGCTGGTCCTGCGAGAAGCCGGAGACCACGATGTAGCCGAGGCTGCCGCCGCCGACCATGCCGCCGATGACGACCATGGACAGCACGTAGAGGAGGCCCTGGTTGGTGGCCAGCACGAGCGACTCGCGCGCCATCGGCAGCTGGACCTTGGAGATCATCTGCCAGCGGGTGCTGCCGGTCGACCGGGCCGCCTCGACCGTGGTCGGCGCGACACCGCGGATGCCGTCCGCCACCAGCTTGGTGGCGATCGGGACGGCGTACGCCGTGGCGGCGATGATGGCGGTGAAGCGCCCGGGCGCGAACAGGGCCAGGGCAGGCACCAGGTACACGAACGGCGGGATCACCTGGAAGGCATCCAGGAACGGCCGGATCGCCACGTCGGCCCGCCGACTGCGTCCCATCGCCACACCGAGGCCCACGGCGATCACCATCACCAGCGCGGTGGCGATCAGCGTCATCGACAAGGTGACCATGGTGTCGTTCCAGAGGCCCGTCCAGAGGATGACTGCCTCGCACACCACCGTGATCGCTGCCGGCCGCCAGCCGCCCAGCACGTAGGCGACGGCCAGCAGCACGAGCGCCATCAGCCACCACGGGGACGTCGCGAGCAGGTCCTGCAACGGGTTGATCAGGTAGATCGTGACCTGGTCCTTGATCCAGAACGTGAACGTGTCGACGTTGCCGACGAACCAGTCGGTGAACTCGTTGATCCGGCGGGCCAGCTCGGGCCCGACGCTGGTCTCGGGGAACTCCGCGAACCGCAGCTGCTGTCGTGAGACGTACACGCACACGAGCACCGGGACGAAGAGCGCCGCCAGCAGCAGCCAGCGGCCTGCCCTCGTGACGCGCGGCAGTCGCTGCCCGCGGCCGGCGTCCTCGGTGGCCCAGCGCGGCAGTCGTTCGAGCACCACCCCGGTCAGCATCACGCCCATGCCGCTCGCCGAGCCGATCGTGGTCCGGCCGGAGCCTCGCTCGCTGGCAGCGGTGGTGGTGCGGTCGAGCATGATGGCCATGAAGACGATGGCCAGGCCGGCGACGGACGCCGCGCCCACGTTCAGCGTCTGGAGGGCCGCGACGACGGGCTTGCCCAACCCGGGACCGTTCACCAGGGCCGCGATGGTGGCCATCGACAGCGCGGCCATCATGCACTGGTTGATGCCGACCACGATCGTGCGGCGAGCCATCGGCAGCTGCACCGAGCGAAGCATCTGCCGTCCGGTGAGGCCCAGCGACCGGGCCGCCTCCTGCGTGGTGGGGGAGACCGAGCGGATGCCGTGCTCGGTGATCCGCACGATGGGCGGCAGCGCGTAGATGACCGTGAGCACGAGCGCGCACGCCGAGCCGATGCCGAAGAGCAGGGCGAGCGGGGCCAGGTAGCAGAACGGCGGGAACGTCTGCATGATGTCGAGGACCGGCGTGATCGTGTTGGACACGGCTTTCCTGCGAGCCATCCAGATGCCGAGCGGGATGCCGACCAGCATGCAGATCACGACGGCGAGCAGCGTGATGATGAGCGTGTCCATGCTGTCCGACCACAGGTCGACGAGGCCGAAGGACACGAACGTGGCGCCGACCAGGATGGTCGAGCGGAGCCCGGCGAAGGCGTAGGTGACCCAGACCGCGAGCGCGATCACGCCGAGCCACCCGATCTCGGGAACCGGGCGCGGGAACGCCGGGATGGCGATCAGCTCCTGGAAGAACAGGATGAGGGAGTTGAGGGCATCGGAGACCGCGCCGAACACGCCTCCGAACAGCCAGTTGTCCGTGCCTTCGAGCTGCACCCAGTCGCGGGCGTCGTTGAACTTCTGGTGGAGCTCGGTGGTGTCCTGGAGACCCAGCGCCTTGGTCATCTGACCCTGGAGCGCGAAGAAGCCGACGAGCCAGAAGGCGAGGATGCCGAGGAGCTTCAGACCCGTACGCCGCGGCTTGTGCCGCTCGACGTACGGGAGCTGCTCCTTGATCGTCGCCATCTCGGTGGCGTCCCGGACGTCAGTCGCGGAGTCGGTCGTCATTGCGGGCCTTCTTCGGCCACCACCACGCGCAGGATGTCCTCGTCGTCGACCACGCCGACGACCTCGTCCCCGTCGACGACCCGGCACGGGCCCTGGTGGTCGAGCACCACGCGAGCGGCGTCGCGCACGATCTGGTTGGACTGGAGCGACGGGCTCGTCGCGTCGACCTCACCGGGCTTGGCATCGCGCATCACCCACTTCAGGGTCAGGACGTGGGACTTGGGCACGTCGCTGGTGAAGTCTCGGACGTAGTCGTCGGCCGGGGCTCCGACGACCTCGTCAGGCGTGCCGATCTGCACGATCTCGCCGTCGCGCATGATGAGGATCCGGTCGCCCAGCTTGAGAGCCTCGGCCAGGTCGTGGGTGATGAAGACCATCGTCTTGCCGACCTCGTGGTGCAGGCGGATGACCTCGTTCTGCATGTCCCGGCGGATCAGCGGGTCGAGGGCCGAGAAGGGCTCGTCGAACATCAGGATGTCGGGGTCGGCGGCGAGCGCGCGGGCGAGCCCGACGCGCTGCTGCATGCCACCGGAGAGCTCGTCGGGGAAGTTGTTCTCGTACCCCGAGAGCCCCACCAGGTCGACCATCTCCTGGGCGCGGTTGCGCCGCCCGCCCTTGTTCTCGCCGCGCACCTCGAGGCCGAAGGCGATGTTGTCGACCACCTTGCGGTGGGGCAGCAGCCCGAAGTGCTGGAAGACCATCGAGACCTTGCGGCGCCGGGTGTCGAGCAGCGCCTTGTCACCCATCGCGGTGATGTCCTCGCCGTACAGCTTCACGGTGCCGGCCGTCGGCTCGATGAGCCGGGTGAGCAGGCGCACGAGCGTGGACTTGCCGGAGCCCGAGAGACCCATCACCACGAAGACCTCGCCGGGAGCGACGTCGAAGCCGACGTCGCGGATGCCGACCACGTGCCCGGTCTTCTCCTGCAGCTCCTTGCGTGACAGCTGGGCGTCGGGGCTCTTCATGATCGTGTCGGCCTTGGGGCCGAAGATCTTCCAGAGGCCGTCGACGTGCACCGCAGCCTCGTCCGGGCTCAGCTGGGGCGTGGAGGTGGGTTGGGCCGTGGCAGTCATTCCGGCTCCTCGTGGTTGCGGCTGTCGCCGGGCGGGTAGAGCGGGCTGTCGTCGCGGAAGGAGTACCAGGGTGCTTCCGCCGCGGGCAGGGGGGTGTTGCCGAGGATCAGGTCGGCGGCCTTCTCGGCCACCATCATCACGGGTGCGTAGATGTTGCCGTTGGTGACGAAGGGGAACACCGACGCGTCGACCACCCGGAGGCCCTCGACTCCGTGCACCCGCATCGTGGTGGGGTCGACGACCGACATCTCGTCGACGCCCATGGCCGCGGTGCACGAGGGGTGCAGGGCGGTCTCGGCGTCGGCGCGGACCCAGTCGAGGATCTCGTCGTCGGTGGAGACGGTCGGACCGGGGGAGAGCTCGCCGTCGTTGTACGGCGCGAAGGCCGGCTGGTTGAGGATGTCGCGCGCCACCCGGATCGCCTCGACCCACTCCCGCCGGTCGTTGGGCGTCGACAGGTAGTTGAAGACCATCGACGGGTGCTGCTTGGGGTCCTTGGAGACGATCCGGACCCGACCGCGGGTGTCGGCGTACATGGGCCCGATGTGGACCTGGTAGCCGTGGCCCTTCGTGGGCGCCGTGCCGTCGTAGCGGATCGCGACGGGCAGGAAGTGGAACATCAGGTTGGGGTAGTCGACCTCCTCGTTGCTCCGGGCGAACCCGCCGCCCTCGAAGTGGTTGGTGGCACCGAGGCCGCGGCGGTGGAACAGCCACTGGTAGCCGATGCCCGGACGCTTGTGCCACTTCAGGCCCGGCGCGATCGAGACCGGCTGCTTGGACGCGTACTGGATGTAGACCTCGAGGTGGTCCTGCAGGTTCTCGCCGACGCCCGGCAGGTGATGGACGAGCGGGACACCGACCTCGGCGAGGTGCTGCTGGTCGCCGACGCCGGAGAGCTGCAGCAGCTGAGGCGTGTTGATGGCGCCGCCGCACAGGATGACCTCGGCCGGCCGCCACGCTGCGCGCCCGTCCGGCACGGAGGTAGTCGACCCCCACCGCGCGCTTGTTCTCGAAGCGGACCTTGGTGGCCAGCGCCAGGGTCTCGACGGTCAGGTTCTTGCGGTGGCGCACCGGGTGCAGGTAGGCGCGGGCGGCCGAGAGGCGGCGGCCGCGGTGCACGTTGCGGTCGAACCGGGCGAAGCCCTCCTGCCGGTAGCCGTTGACGTCGTCGGTGAGGTGGTAGCCCGCCTGCTGCGCGGCCTCGAAGAACGCGCCGAAGAGGGGGTTGGTGGCCGGCCCCTGCTCGAGCACGAGCGGGCCGTCGCCGCCCCGCCACTCGTTGGCCCCGACGGTGCCGTCGACGAGCAGGCGGGTCTCCATCCGCTTGAAGTAGGGCAGGCAGTGGGCGTAGCCCCACTCCTTCATCCCCGGCTGGGCCGCCCAGCGCTCGTAGTCCATCGGGTTGCCGCGCTGGAAGATCATCCCGTTGATGCTCGACGAGCCGCCGAGCACCTTGCCGCGGGCGTGGAACACCCGGCGGCCGTTCATGTGGGGCTCGGGGTCCGTCTCGTACTTCCAGTCGTAGAGACGGTTGCCGATCGGGATCGGCAGCGCCGCCGGCATGTGCACGAACGGGTCGATCCGCCAGTCGGAGTGGCCCGCCTCCAGGACCAGGACGCTGGTGCCGGGATCGGCGGAGAGGCGGTTGGCGAGCGCGCAGCCGGCCGAGCCGCCACCCACGATCACCACGTCGTACCGGTCTGCGCGCATCTGCCTCCTGCCCTCCGCCTAGTCCTCGAACCAGTGCTGCACGGCCGGCCGCAGGTTGTGCCAGACGTGCTTGGTCTCGCGGTACTCGTCGAGCCCCGCCTCGCCGAGCTCGCGGCCCACGCCCGACTGCTTGTAGCCGCCCCACTCGGCCTGGGGGACGTACGGGTGGTAGTCGTTGATCCAGACGGTGCCCATCCGCAGCCGGTTGGCGACCCGCTGGGCCTTGCCGGCGTCCTGGGTCCACACCGCGCCGGCCAGCCCGTAGATGCTGTCGTTGGCGGTCGCGACGGCCTCGTCCTCGGACGTGAACGTCTCCACGGTCAGCACGGGACCGAACGACTCGTCCTGGGTGACCGTCATGTCGCTCGTGCAGCCGTCGAGGACGGTGGGCAGGAAGTAGAAGCCCTGCTCGAGGTCGGGGTCCTCGGGAGCCGAGCCACCGCAGCGCAGCACGGCACCCTCGGCGACGCCGGCGGCGACGTACGCCGCGACCTTGTCGCGGTGCGCCGCGCTGATGAGCGGCCCCGTCTCGGCCTTCGGGTCGTGCGGGCCGCCGAGCCGGATGGATCCCGCCCGCTCGACCAGCCGGTCGACGAAGTCGTCGTGGATGCTCTCCTCGACCAGCAGCCGCGCACCCGCGGAGCAGACCTGGCCGGAGTGCAGGAACACCGCGGTGAGGGCGAAGTCGAGGGCCACCTCGAGGTCGGCGTCGGCAAAGACGATGTTGGGGTTCTTGCCGCCCAGCTCGAGGGCGACCTTCTTCACCGTCGCGGCGGCCGACGCCATCACCCGTCGGCCGGTGACCAGGCCGCCGGTGAACGAGACCAGGTCGACGCGCGGGTCCTCGACCAGCGGGGCCGCGGCGTCCGCGCCTGCGCCGAGGACGAGGTTGGCGACGCCGGCGGGCAGTCCGGCCTCCTCGAGCAGCCGCATCAGGATGATGCTGGTGTGCGGCGTGAGCTCGCTCGGCTTGAGCACGAACGTGTTGCCGGCAGCGAGGCAGGGCGCGACCTTCCAGGAGGCCTGCAGGAGCGGGTAGTTCCAGGGTGCGATCAGCGCGCAGACCCCGAGCGGCTCGTGGACCACCCGGCTCAGCACGTCCTCGCGGCCGGTGTCGACGACCCGTCCCGCGTTCTCGGCCGCGATCCCGCCGTAGTGCCGGAACACCGAGACCACGTCGGCGACGTCGTACTCGCTCTCGACCAGCCGCTTGCCGGTGTCGTTGGACTCGGCCAGGGCGACCTCGGCCACGTCGCGTTCGAGCAGGTCGGCGACGCGGAGCAGCAGGTCGCCGCGCTCGCGGGCGGAGGTCGTCGGCCATGGACCGTCGTGGAAGGCGTCGTACGCCGCAGCGACGGCGGCCCGGGCGTCGTCGGGGCCGGCCTCGTCGATCTCGGCCACGAGGGAGCCGTCGGCCGGGCAGCGGATGGTGCGACGACCGCCTGCGGACGCACTCACCCAAGCCCCGTTGACGTAGAGCTCAGGCATCGTCCCGTCCTGTCCCTCTCTCCTGCGGCGCTGATGCCGCAGTTGCGCGCTCCGCAACGCGGTTCTCATGCCGCAACGGTTCGCTATCCGGAGAATAGGTGACCCAGGCCACACGTCAAGGGTCTAGGTGCGATTGTGACCCCCTCGTTCCATTCACCGCCAGAGGCGGCGCGAGATCCGTCCTGGCGTGTCCGGCGGATGTCGGCCAGGTGACGGGCCTGCGGCTCAGGTGCGCTGGCCCCAGCCGAGGCGGTGGGAGACCTCGGTGGCGGCGGAGACCAGCTGGGGGACGGCCTCGGCCAGACGTTCGGAGTCGAGCCGGAAGGTCGGGCCCGAGATGCTCATCGAGGCGATGATGTCGCCGTGGGCGCTGCGGATCGGTGCGGCGGCGGCGGTCAGGCCGATCTCGAGCTCGTCGACCGCGACGGCGTAGCCGGCCTTGCGGACCTCGGCCAGGTCGTCGCGGAGCCGGGGGCGGGTCGTGATCGTGTGGTCGGTGAAGCGGGGCAGCTCCCGGACCGCGGCCTTGAGCTCGGACTCCGTCATCTCGCTGAGCAGCACCTTGCCGTTGCTCGTCGCGTGCAGCGGGATGTGCTGGCCCACCCAGTTGTGCGGTTGCAGGGCCGAGGAGCCGGCGACCTGGTCGAGGTACAGCGCCGAGGTCTCGGACCGCACCGCGATGTTCACGGTCTCGCCGGTGTCGACGGCGAGCTGGCGGCAGACCGGTCGCGCCTCGGTGACCAGGTCGAGGCGGGCGGTGGTGGCGCCGGCGAGCCGCAGGTTGCCGACGCCGAGCCGGTAGCGGCCGCGGTCGTTGACCTGCTCGACCAGCCGGTGCGCCTCCAGGGTGACGAGCAGGCGGAAGGCGGTGGACTTGTGGACGCCCAGCCCCTGGGCGATCTCGGTGACCCCGGCCTCGCCGTCGCGCGCCAGCAGCTCGAGGATCGTGAGCGCCCGGTCCACCGACTGCACCGGCGCTGTGGGGGCCGCCTCGTCCAGAGCCGACATGCGCGCACCGTATCCCAGCGTGTTGCGTATCGCACGCGATGGTCCGGTAGCCGCAACGCCGATCTCAGTCATCCTGGGGCAGTCGGGCCCTCAGCACGTCGACGCCCGGGCCGTCCAGGTCCGCGAGCGCGACCGTCCGACCCACGGCGGCCATGGCCACGGCCTCGCTCGGCCCACGGACCTCTGGCCCCTCGCCCCAGCTCCACTCCTGGTCGGTGGCCACGAGGCGGAGCCCGGCGAGACGACGCTTCGGGACCAGTCCGGGGACGCGGGGCGGCAGCCAGTCGAGCAGCATCCGCCAGTCGTCCAGCTCCACGTCGTCGGGCAGTCCGAGCGGCCGGGCGCAGTCCCGCAGGTGGACGCACCCGTCGGCCAGCTGGCCCATCGGCCCGACGCCGGGCGCCGTGATGGTCACCTCGGCGTTGTCGCGGAGCAGCGCCGTCAGCTCCTGGACGGGTCGGCGGGCCAGGTCGCGAGCGGTGGCGGCGCTGGCCCGGTCGAGCGACCCGCGTGCCTTCACCAGCTGGACCGCGAACCCGCCCAGGCTCCCGGTGAACGGCATGACCAGATGCCCGAGCACCTCGCGCACGGTCCACGCGGAGCACAGGCTCGGCGTCGCGAGCTGGTCCTCGGTCAGCCTGTCGAAGAAGTCCGCCAGCAGCCGTCGGTTGACGGCCGTCGCGGTCCTGATGTCCCGGTCTACCGGAACACCACCGTCCGGTGTCCGTTGGGCAGCACCCGTGTCTGCGAGTGCCACCTCACCGCCCGCGACAGCACCTGGGCCTCGACGTCCGCGCCGGCCGTCACCAGCTGGTCGGGGGACAGGGTGTGGTCGACCCGGGTGATGTCCTGCTCGATGATCGGACCCTCGTCGAGGTCGCCGGTGACGTAGTGGGCGGTGGCGCCGATCAGCTTCACCCCGCGCTCGAACGCCTGGTGGTAGGGCTTGGCGCCCTTGAAGCTCGGCAGGAACGAGTGGTGGATGTTGATCGCACGCCCGCTCAGGTGCCGGCACAGGTCGTCGGACAGGATCTGCATGTACCTCGCAAGCACGACGAGGTCGATGTCGAGCTCCTCGACGCGCTGCATGAGCCGAGCCTCGGCCTCCGGCTTGGTGTCGGGGGTGACCGGCACGTGCTCGAACTCGAGGCCGTAGGACTTCACCAGCGGCTCGGCGTCGAGGTGGTTGGAGATGACCAGGGGCACCTCGATCTGCAGGTCGCCGGTCGTCGTGCGGAACAACAGGTCGTTGAGGCAGTGCAGCTGCTTGGAGACCAGGATCAGGGTCCGGTACGGCGCCCGGGCCGACCAGAGCTCGTAGGTCATCGCGAAGCGGTCGGCCACGGCCGCGAAGGACGCGTGGAGGGCAGCGGCGTCGGTCGGCCGCGCGGTCTCGAAGTCGATCCGCATGAAGAAGCGGCCGTGCTCCTGGTCGCCGAACTGCTGGCTCTCGCGGATGTTGCCGTCGTGCTCCATGAGGAACGTCGCCACGGCGTGCACGATGCCCGGTCGGTCGGCGCAGGACAGGGTGAGGACGTAGTCGCCGAGCGGCTCGATGGTCGAGGTCGTCACCGCGGTCAGTCTCCGAGCTCCGCGCGGCGACGCACGACGTACGCCTCCAGCTCCTCGCGGATCGCCTCGTCGAGCGGCGGCGGCTCGTACTCGGCCAGCTTCTTCTTGTAGATGTCGGTCGCCCGCGCGGCGGTGTCCTTGGCGCCGTTGCGCATCCACCGCTCGTAGTTCTCCGACGAGGACAGCATCGGGCGGTAGAAGCAGGTGCGGAACCGCTCCATCGTGTGCGCGGCACCGAGGAAGTGCCCGCCGTGGCCGACCTCCTCGTGCGCACCGAACGCCATCGAGTCCTCGTCGATCTCGAGCGGGGTGAACTCGTGCTGCAGCATCTGCACCAGCTCGATGTCGATGATGAACTTCTCGAAGCCCGCCACCAGCCCGCCCTCGAGCCAGCCGGCGGAGTGCATCACCCAGTTGGCCCCGGCCAGGAACGTCGGCATCATCGTCATCAGCGCCTCGTACCCCGCCTGCGCGTCGGGCACCTGGGAGGAGGTGAGGCCGCCACCGGTGCGGAACGGCAGGTTGAAGTGCCGGGCGATCTGGCCGGTGCAGAGCAGGCCGATCCCGGACTCCGGGGTGCCGAACGTCGGCGAGCCCGACTGCATGTCGATGTTGGAGAGGAACGAGCCGAACACGACCGGGGCTCCCGGCCGGATGAGCTGCGAGAGCGCGATGCCCGACAGGGCCTCGGTGATCTGCTGCACCAGCGCCGCAGGGATGGTCACCGGAGACATCGCGCCCATGAGGATGAACGGCGTGAGCACGACGGGCTGGTTGGCCGCGGTGTACTCGAACTGCGACTCGAGCATCCGGTCGTCCCAGCGCAACGGCGAGTTGCAGTTGATCAGCGAGATCAGGGCCGGCGTCTCCTCGATGGCCTCGCGGGAGCCGAAGAGGATCTCGGTCATCGCGATGGTGTCGCGGGCGTTGACCCCGGACACCACGTTGCCCATGTAGAGCTTGTCGGTCAGCGTCTGCAGCGCGTAGACCATGTCGAGGTGCCGGCTGTCGAGCGGGGTGTCGTTGGGCTCGTTGACCACGCCGCCTGCCGAGTCCAGGGCCGCGTAGCTCTGGGCGAGCCGAGCGAAGTTGCGGAAGTCGTCCATCGTGCCCTCACGACGGACGTCGCCCTCGCGCACGAACGGTGGGCCGTACACCGCGCCGAAGGCCATCGAGTCGCCGCCGATGTGCACGCTGTTGGCGGGGTTGCGGGCCTGGAGGTCGAACTCACGGGGCGCCTTGGCGACCTGCTCGAGGACGAAGTCGGGGTCGAGGAACACCTTGTGGTCCTCGACCCGCTGGCCGGCCTTGCGGAACAGGTCGAGGGCGCGGTCGTCCATGAACTCGACGCCGATCTCGCTCATCAGCCGCCGCCAGCCCTTGTCGAGCATGGCCATCGCGTCCTCCGAGAGAATCTCGTAACGCGGCATGCGGTTGACGAACATGAGCCCTCCTCGTTGACACCATGATGTGGGACCACGGTTCCACATCATGGAACGGTAGCGGAAGACCCCGACGCGAATTCGGCAGGTGAAGCGCTTCCCGCGTCTGCTTGCGGAACTCCACCGCGATGTCTAGCCTCATCATGTGGGACCTGAGTTCCACATGATGGAACCCCACGAGCGGAAGGAGCGTGCCATGGCCGAGCCGGCCACCAGTGGCACCCAGTCGCTCGACCGCGCCCTCCAGCTGGTGACCTCCGTGGTCGACGCCGACGAGCCGCTGTCGTTCGCGGAGCTGCAGGAGATGACCGGCCTCGCGAAGTCCACCACGTCCCGGATGCTGGCCGCCCTGGAGCGCGGCGGGCTGCTCGAGCGCGACGACGCCGGTGGGTTCGTCGCCGGCAGCCTGTTCTGGGTGTACGCCGCCCGCCACGACCCGTGGGAGGAGCTGGTCCGGCTGGCCCGCCCGGTCCTGGAGCAGATCGGTGGCGACACCCAGGAGTCCGTGCACCTCTCGGTGGTGCGCGGCGACAAGGTCGTCCAGGTCGCGCAGGTCGACTCCCGCTACCTCCTGGGGACCCGGGACTGGACCCAGGTCGACGTCCCGACCCACACCTCGGCGCTCGGCAAGGTCTTCATCGCCTGGAACGGCCTGGACCTGCCCGACGACGAGCTGGTCCGGCTGACGCCGAAGACCATCACCACCCGAGCCGGGCTGCAGCGCGATGCCGCGGCGACGCGCACGCGGGGCTACGCCTTCACCATCGACGAGCTGGAGGACGGCCTCACCGGTGTGGCCGCGCCCGTCCGCGGGGCACGCGGCAACGTGATCGCCGCGCTGGGCATCTCCGGCCCCACCAGCCGGCTCGCGCATCGCATCGACGAGCTCGGCCGGAACCTGATCATCCGAGCGGCCGAGGTCGCGTCGGCGCACCAATCACACAAGAACGATGGACCCGAGAAAGGCGTCGCATGACTACTCCCGACGAAGTCCTCAAAGGCCTCTACGACGAGACTCTCGTCGGGAACGCGCCGCGAGTCCTCGAGCTGACCGAAGAAGGGCTGGCGCTCGGCATGGAGCCGCAGACGCTGCTCTTCGAGGCGCTCATCCCCTCGCTCGAGGAGGTCGGCGCCCGCTTCGAGCGCGGTGACTTCTTCGTGCCCGAGATGCTGATCGCCGGCCGGGCGATGGCCGGCGCCATGGAGCGGCTGCGGCCGCTGCTCGCCGAGACCGGTGTCGAGACCGTGGGCAAGTTCCTGATGGGCACGGTCAAGGGCGACGTGCACGACATCGGGAAGAACCTCGTCAACATCATGCTCGAGGGCGCCGGCTTCGAGGTCATCGACCTCGGTGTCCAGGTCGCGCCCGAGAAGTTCGTGTCGGCCATCGAGGAGCACCAGCCCGACATCGTCGGCTTCTCGGCGTTCCTGACGACGACGATGCCGATGTTCAAGGCCAACATCAACGCGCTCGAGAAGGCCGGCCTGCGCCAGCAGGTCGTGGTGATGGTCGGCGGTGCGCCAGTCACCCAGGAGTACGCCGACGCGGTCGGCGCCGACGGCTACGCCGCGGACGCCTCGGCCTGCGTCAAGAAGGCCAAGGACCTGCTGCAGAAGCGCCGTGCGTCGGTGAACGCATGATTACCCCATCGAGTCGCTCGCTCCTCCCGCTTCGCTCCTCCCGCTCACGACTCGCCGGGGACCCCGAATGAGCACCGCCCCTCCCTTGGAGACCCGACTCCGCGGCACCACCAAGGAGGTGGTGATGGGGCACGAGCACCGCTTCTGCATCATCGGCGAGCGGATCAACCCGACCGGCCGCCGGATCTTCCAGGAGCAGCTGCGCGCCGGCGACTTCTCCGCGATCGAGCGCGACGTCAAGGCCCAGGTCGAGGGCGGCGCCGACGTGCTCGACATCAACATGGGTGTCCCGCTCACCGACGAGCCCGACCTGCTGGCCAAGGCCATCCAGCTGACGCAGTCGCTGACCGACCTGCCGATCTGCATCGACTCCTCGGTCGTCGAGGCGCTGGAGGCCGGGCTCTCGGTCTACCAGGGCCGCGCGCTGGTCAACTCGATCACCGCCGAGGACGACCGGATGGCCGCCATCCTGCCGCTGGTGAAGAAGTACGACGCCGCGATCATCGCCCTGCCCAACGACCACGACGAGATCCCGATGGAGGCCGACAAGCGCCTCGACCTGACGGCGAAGATCATCCGCGTCGCCACCACCGAGTACGGCATCGCCCAGGCCGACATCGTCATCGACCCGTTGGCCATGCCGATCGGGGCGGACACCGGCAACTCGCTGGTGACGATGGAGTGCATGCGGCGCATCCGCGACGAGTTCGGCGTGAACATGACCTGCGGGGCGTCGAACGTGTCGTTCGGCATGCCCGGTCGGCACACGCTGAACTCCGTCTGGATCCCGATGGCGATGGCCTCCGGCCTGACCAGCGCGATCATGGACGCCCGGACGCCGCAGATCGTCGAGGCGGTCAAGGCCGCCGACGTGTTCCTCAACCACGACGACTGGGGCATGGCCTGGATCGCCGCACACCGGGCCCGTCAGGCAGCGGAGCAGGCCGCCGCAGTATGAGCTTGACCCCTGAGGACGAGCAGCCCTTCTCGCTGGAGGAGATCCGGCGCGAAGGGCTGATCACTCCATCGGGCGCCGAACCGGCCGCCCACGACGGCACCGGACGCGTCCAGCTGTCCTTCACGGTGGAGGACAAGGAGGCGCCGCCGACCCACAAGCAGGTGCGAGTGCCTCCGGGCGTCAGCGTCTTCGACTCCGCGTCGTGGAACGGCATCGCCATCGACTCCACCTGTGGCGGCCACGGCACGTGCCACAAGTGCAAGGTGCGGGTCTCGCCGGCCACACCGGTGACCCGCCACGACGCGCGTACGTTCAGCCCGGGCGAGCTCGACAGTGGCTGGAGGCTGGCCTGCCTGGTCCAGGCGACCCGCGACCACGACGTCGTCGTCCCACCCCTGGTCACCCGGCCCAAGGCCGCCACCGTCGGCGTGGGTCGGCAGGTCATCCTGCGGCCTGCTGTGCAGAAACGCTACGTCGAGCTGACCGACCCCTCTCT
This sequence comes from uncultured Actinomycetota bacterium, assembly GCA_963708915.1. GTDB lineage: Bacteria > Actinomycetota > Actinomycetes > Propionibacteriales > Nocardioidaceae > Nocardioides. The sequence goes on along the minus strand of CAVPUJ010000001.1, from coordinate 1,150,350 downwards.
CGAGGACCAGCGCCCCGACCTCGTCCGGCTGCTCGACGCGATCGACGACCTCGAGCCGGTGGCCGACCTCTACGCCCTGCGTCGGCTGCCCAAGGTGCTCCGCGAGGCGGACTTCAAGGTGACCGCGGTCATCGTCGACGAGGCCCTCATCGACGTGGAGGCCGGCGACACCACGAGCACGCGCTACGCCATCGCCTTCGACCTCGGCACCACCACCGTGGTGGCCACCCTGCTCGACCTGGTCACCGGCACGCCGATGGCGGTGGCCTCGATGCTCAACAAGCAGCAGCCCTTCGGCGGCGACGTCATCTCCCGGATCAGCGCGACGATGATGGATCCGTCCGCCCTCGGCCGGCTCCGCGACGCCGCCCACCAGACCCTGGCCGAGCTGGCCCAGCAGGTCTGCCGTGAGGGCGGCGTCGACCCGCTGCACGTCTACGAGGCGGCGGTGGCCGGCAACGCCACCATGACCGCGCTGGTGCTGGGCATCGACCCGGAGCCGCTCGGCGTGGCGCCGTTCGTGCAGACGACCGCGACCCCGCCCGTCGTACCGGCGGCCGAGGTCGGCCTGAGCCTGCACCCCGGTGCGCGCGTGGCGTTGTTCCCGGCCCTGGGTGCCTACGTCGGCGGGGACATCGTCGCAGGCATGCTCGCCAGCGGCATGGACCGCGACAAGCGCACCCGGCTGTTCATCGACGTCGGCACCAACTGCGAGATCGTGCTCAGCAACGGCGACCGGATCCTCTCGACCGCGGCGCCCGCCGGGCCGGCGTTCGAGGGCGGCGCGATCCGCTGCGGAATGCGCGCAGCCGACGGGGCGATCGAGGTCATCAAGCTGACCGCCACCGGACAGCCGAGTGTCGAGCTCGGCGTGATCGGCGACGTGGAGCCGCGCGGACTCTGCGGCTCGGGCCTCGTCGACGCGGTCGCCGAGCTGGTGCGCGTGGGCCTCCTGGATGCCAGCGGACGGTACGTGACCGACGAGGTCGCCAAGGAGGTCGCCCCCGACCTGGCCGACCGGCTGACCTACATCGGCCAGGAGCGCGTCTTCGTGCTCCACCGCGAGCGCCCTGACAGCGACCCGGCCGAGTCCGTGGTGCTGTCCCAGCGCGACGTCCGCGAGCTGCAGTTCGCCAAGGCGGCCATCTCCACCGGCTGGACGCTGCTGATGGAGGAGCTCGGCCTCGAGCACCTCGACCTCCAGCAGGTGCTGCTCGCCGGGTCGTTCGGCAGCTACCTCTCGGCGGCCTCGGCCGTCCGGATCGGCCTGGTGCCCAAGCTGCCCGTGCTGCGGATCGTCGCGGCCGGGAACGTCGCCGGCGAGGGCGCGAAGATGGCCCTGCTGTCGATCCGCGAGCGCGCCGGGGCGCTGGCCCTGCTCGAGGAGGTGACCTATGTCGAGCTCTCCGACCGACCCGACTTCAACGACCGGTTCGTCGACCTCCTCGCCTTCCCGACCTGACGGTGACCCCAGGGCCACCCGCGTCGCCCTCGTCGCGTGCGGCGCGATCGCCCAGCCCGCGGCCGCCGTCATCGCCGGTCGCGGCTGGCCGGTCGACGTCCATCCCCTGCCTCCGCTGCTGCACAACCGGCCGCACCTGATCGCCGACGAGGTCCGGCGCCTGGCGACCGCGTTGTCCGGTGAGTACGCAGGCGTCGCGGTGGGCTACGCCGACTGCGGCACCTACGGCGCGCTCGACGCCGTCTGCGAGGAGATGGGGCTGCGACGTCTGCCCGGACTCCACTGCTACGACCTGTACGACGGCGAGGAGACGCTGGCGGCACGGCTCGAGGCCGAGCCAGGCACCTACCTGCTGACCGACTTCCTGGTCCGCTCGTTCGAGCGCACCGTCGTCCGCGAGCTCGGGCTCGACCGGTGGCCCGAGCTCCGCGACGACTACTTCGCCCACTACACGCGGGTGGTGTGGCTCGCCCAGGAGCCGGACCCCGAGCTCCGCACGCTCGCCCAGCAGGCGGCCGAACGGCTGGGGCTGCCGCTGACGGTGGTCACGACGGGAACGCGGCGACTCGAGACCGCGCTCGAAGACCTGCTGCAGTAGCGTTCGGCCAGTGAGAATCGCCGTTGCAGGACTTGGTTACGTCGGGCTCGCGAACGCCGCGATCCTGGCGCGGGGCAACCGCGTCACCGCGGTCGACATCGTCGAGGAGCGGGTCGACCTGGTCAACCGGCGCCAGAGCCCGTTCGCCGACGACGGCCTGGCGGGATTCCTCGCGAGCGAGGAGCTCGACCTGCGGGCCACCCTCGACGCGGCGGCGACCTACGCCGAGTCCGACTACGTCGTGATCGCGACGCCGACCGACTACGACCCCGCGACCCTGGCGTTCGACACCCGCTCCGTGGAGTCGGTCATCCGGCTGGTCGTCGACGTCGCGCCGGACGCCGTACCGGTGGTGAAGTCGACGGTGCCCGTCGGGTTCTGCGAGCGGATGACTCAGGAGCACGGCCGACCCGTGCTGTTCTCGCCGGAGTTCCTCCGCGAGGGGCACGCCCTGCACGACAACCTGTACCCCAGCCGGATCATCATCGGTGACCCCGGTCCCGAGGCCAAGACGTTCGCGGACCTGCTCGTGGCGGGCTCCGACCGGCCCGAGACCCCGGTCCTGATGGTCCGGTCCACCGAGGCCGAGGCGATCAAGCTCTTCTCCAACACCTATCTGGCGATGCGGGTGGCGTACTTCAACGAGCTCGACACCTTCGCCGTGCAGCACGGGCTCAACACGCGCTCGATCATCGACGGCGTCTCCCTGGAGCCGAGGATCGGCACCGGCTACAACAACCCGTCGTTCGGGTACGGCGGCTACTGCCTGCCGAAGGACACGCGCCAGCTGCTCGCCAACTACGACGACGTGCCGCAGCGGCTGATCGAGGCCATCGTCGACTCCAACTCGACACGCAAGGACTTCATCGCGACCCGGGTCCTGGCTCTCGAGCCGAAGCGCGTCGGCATCTACCGACTGGTGATGAAGGACGGCTCGGACAACTTCCGGGCCTCCAGCATCCTGGGGATCATCAACCGGCTACGTGCCCAGGACGTCGAGGTCGTGGTCTACGAGCCGGCGCTCGACGTCGACGAGTACGACGGCCTGCGCGTGGTCGCGGACCTCGAGGAGTTCAAGGCTCACGCGGACGTGATCGTGGCCAACCGCCAGACCCCGGAGCTGGCCGACGTCGCGGACAAGGTCTACAGCCGCGACGTCTTCCACATCGACGAGTAGGACGTCAGCGCCGCGACCTCAGCTGGTCGAGCAGCGCCGTGCGCCACTTCTCGGTCTCGGCGACCTGGTTGAACGTGAACACGTGGACGCCCTCCACACCCATCTCCGGGGCGGACAGCTCGGCGGCGCACCTCTGCAGGAACTTCTCGCCCGTGAAGCCGCCGGGAGCCGCCAGCCGGGCGAAGGTGCCCTTGTGCTTGTTGAGGAAACGGGTGGACTCGCCGACGCCGATCTTGCCGGCCATCGAGAGCAGCTTGGTGCGGTCCACCGGGCCGGGGAGACCGAGGAGGAGCGGCATCGTGATGCCGCGGCCGCGCATCCGCTTCACCCAGGCGCTCAGCACGGAGGGGTCGAACGTCAGGTTGCTGACCACGTGGGTGGCGTAGCGGCGCTTGTCCCACATCGACTGGATGGTGAGGTCGTCGGCGATGGTCGGGTGCGACTCGGGGTAGCCGGTGATGCCCACGTGCGGGAACGGCCGACCCAGGTCGGCCAGGTCCTCCAGCATGCTGAGTGCGTCGGGGTACGCGCCGGGAGGGTCGGCGTCACCGCCGGGTACGAAGACCCGCGTGATGCCCCCGCCGGTGAGGCGCTGGCAGATCTCGGCCAGCTCGGCCCGGTCGCGGACCATCCGCGCCGCCAGGTGCGGGACGGCGACGTACCCGTGCCCGGTCAGCCGCTCGGTCAGGTCGAGGGTGGGCTCCAGGCCCTTGCTCGGTGACGCCGTCACGGTGATGGTGCGGTCGACCGGGACGTGCTCGAGCAGCTTGTCCTCGATGGAGGCCGTCGGGAGCACCTCGTAGCGCGCGTTCTCGAGCAGTCGGGCCGTCGTGGCGGCCACCTGCGTTTTGTTGCGCATGATGCATCCCGTTCCGTGATACGCACCGGTCGAGTCACTCTATCCGGGCGGGGTGGTCGCCGTCGACCACCCGCGCCACCGCGATTGGGAGGGGCCTCCGACCATGGGTTAGAGTTCCACCCGCTTCGAGAGAAGCGCCAGCAACACCATCCAGGCCCCGTAGCGCAGTTGGTTAGCGCGCCGCCCTGTCACGGCGGAGGCCGCGGGTTCGAGTCCCGTCGGGGTCGCCAGCGACGCCCGGTCCACACGGACCGGGCGTTGTGGCACATGTGCGGCTCCGCAAGCTTCGGCGCGTGTCCGGCGCGGCGGCAACATCGCGTCCTTCGCTCCTCGCCGGTGGTTGGTGTCATGGGCGACCATGGCGTCATGCCGGTGCAGCTGGGGCGCGAGGAGTTCGAGGAGCTGGTCGCCGACGCCCTCGACGAGATCCCCGACGAGATCGCCGCCCTGATCCAGAACGTCGTGGTCCTCGTCGAGGACGACGCCCCTGCGGACGACCCCACGCTGCTCGGCCTCTACGACGGGGTGGCCCTGGTCGACCGGATCGCCAACCACACCGGCCTCCCGGACCGGATCTTCATCTTCCGTGGGCCGCTGCTGGACATGTGCGAGGACCTCGAGGACCTGGCCGAAGAGGTACGGATCACCGTCGTGCACGAGGTCGCCCACCACTTCGGCATCGACGACCACCGCCTGCACGACCTCGGCTACGCCTGACCGATCGCAAACCCGATCGCGCACGCCGCCAGGGCGAGGACGATGGTGGCGACGGCGTACGCTGCGGCGGCTGCGTGGCCACGCGTGCGGCCCTGGTCGCGGGTCTGCACGGCGAACGCCGAGTAGGTCGTCAGCCCGCCGCAGAAGCCGGTGCCGAGCAGGGCCAGGGCGTGGGCCGACAGGTCGGACCGACGAGCACGCCGAGCACGAACGAGCCGGAGACGTTGACGGCCAGCGTGCCCCACGGCGTCCGGTCGTCGAGGTGGTGGGCGACCCAGAAGCGGAGCGCGGCGCCGAGTGCCGCGCCGGCCGCCACCAGCAGGGGCGTCACTCGTTGCCCTCCTCGGCCTCGAAGTCCTGCTGCGCCGGGCGCGACGAGAGGTGACCGGCGAGGGTGACCGCGACCAGGCAGGCGGCCAGCGTCCCGAGCAGGTACGCCGCCGCGAGGCCACCGCGGCCGTCGGCGATCAGCGAGCGTCCTTGCTCGGCGTACGTCGAGAGCGTGGTGTAGCCGCCCAGCAGTCCCGGTCCGAGGGCGGCGGTCAGGGTCGGGCGGCGCCGTACGGCCGCCAACGCCGGGAGCACGCCGAGGGCAAGCGCCCCCGTGACGTTGATCGCGAACGTGGTCCACGGGAAGCCCGTCCCGTCGGGCACCACGTCGCCCAGCCACCAGCGCAGGGTGCCGCCCAGGGCGCCGCCGGCGGCCACCGCGACCAGCGTCGCGGGTGCCGGTTTCCTCACGAGACGCTCTGGTGCCGTCTCTCGGCGGGGCCGGGCACCCGCCAGCGCATCGGCGTCGCCCCGCGGGCCTGCCGCACGAACTCCCCGAACATCCACGTCTGGAACGCGATCTGGTCGGGGTACGGGCCAGGGTCAGCAGCCGTTCCTGGCGGCAGAAGGCGTCGGCCAGCTGGAGCAGCTCGATGAAGCGCTGGAAGTCGTCGCCCGCACTGCGGGGGATCGTGATGGTGAGGTCCATGTCGTCGTCGCCGTCGAGCAGCGCCGAGGCCAGGCTCTCGTCGCGGAGCCCCCGCCAGAAGGTCGCGTCGAGGTCGGTGAAGAACCGCGACAGCGAGGCGGCGAGCGGGTAGGTCGCCTCGTGGCTGAGGGCCAGCAGACGCAGCTCGCGACGCAGCTCGCGCAGGTGCATCCGGTTGTCCTTCAGCTGAGGCAGGGGAAGACCGACCAGGGTGACGTCGACCGGGTCCTCCACGGCGGGCGGGTCCTCGCGGGTCACGGGCTGGAGCTCGGTGATGACGCCCTGGATGCCGGGGCCGTCGGCCAGCTCGACCTGCGGGACGAACCAGACGACCTTGCCGTCCTCCTCGAGCTCGGCGCCCCAGGCGCTCGAGACGCGAGCCACGATCGAGAGCCCACGACCGAAGGTCAGGAGGATGTCGTCGGTGGGGTCGGACTCCAGGTCGGGGAGGTCCGGCGGCTCACGGGAGCCGTCGCGGACCTCGATGCGCGGGTGGTCGCTCGTCCCGCGCAGTCGTACGTTCACCGGCTGCTCGGCGTGCAGCAGAGCGTTCGTGATCACCTCGGAGACGCTGATGCAGGCCGACTCGACCAGCTCGGGACGGCCGATCTCGGTCAGCACCTGGGTCGCCCATCGCCGCGCGTCGGACACGCCACGTGGCCCAGGCGTCAAGGCCTGCGCAGGGCGGTTCAACGGCATGTCGGACTCCAGGGCAAGGAGGGGGAACGCCAATCAGGCTCTCGTACCCGGTTGAAACCCGAATCAAACACGTTCCTCACCCCATTGTGTATCCGCCGTTCGGTCATTTTGCGGGTGGTTCGCATGGCGGCGCGCCGGACGAGGGGACCCGATCCGGCCCGTCGGGCGCCCAGGTATTCCCGGCGCGGGTGTGGGAACAGAGACGTGGACGCGCGTTAGGAGCGGGACGGGAGAGGGAGGAAGATCGTGGTGAGAGTCAGAACAGGCGTCGAGGAGAGGGCATGACCACCGTGTCGTCAGGGACGAATCCGGCAGGGAGCCGCCACCGCGTCGTGGTGATCGGCTCGGGCTTCGGCGGGCTGTTCGGTGCCAAGGCCCTCCACCGCACCGACGTGGACATCACGCTGGTCGCGCGGACCAGCCACCACCTCTTCCAGCCGCTGCTCTACCAGGTCGCGACCGGCATCCTGTCCCAGGGCGAGATCGCGCCGTCGACCCGGGAGATCCTCAGCCGCCAGCGAAACGCCCAGGTGCTGCTCGGCGAGGTCGTCGACATCGACCTCGAGGCCCGCACGGTCACCTCCGACGTGCTCGGCCGCAAGACGGTGACGCCGTACGACTCCCTGATCGTCGCGGCCGGCGCCGCGCAGTCGTACTTCGGCAACGACCACTTCGCCGAGGACGCCCCCGGCATGAAGACGCATCGACGATGCCCTCGAGCTGCGCGGCCGCATCTTCGGCGCGTTCGAGATGGCCGAGCTCGGCGCGCTGCGCGGCGAGAACGTCGACCACCTGCTCACGTTCGTCGTGGTCGGCGCCGGTGCCGACCGGGGTGGAGATGGCCGGCCAGATCGCCGAGCTCGCCCACCGCACCCTGCAAGCGCGACTTCCGCGCCATCAACACCCGCCTCGCGCGGGTGATCCTGCTCGATGCGGCGCCGCAGGTGCTGCCGCCGTTCGGCAAGAAGCTCGGCGAGCACACGAAGAAGGACCTCGAGAAGCTCGGCGTCGAGGTCATCCTCGGCGCGATGGTGACCGACCTCGACGAGCGCGGCATCGACGTGGCCTACAAGGACGGCCGCACCGAGCGGATCGTCGCGGTGACGAAGATCTGGGCGGCCGGCGTGCAAGCAAGCCCGCTGGGCCGGACGCTCGCCACTCAGACCGGCGCTTCTCGTCGACCGGGCCGGCCGCATCGGCGTGAACCCCGACCTCACGCTGCCGGGGCACCCCGAGGTGTTCGTGGTCGGCGACATGATCGCCCTCGACAACCTGCCCGGGGTCGCGCAGGTCGCGATCCAGGGGGCCAAGTACGCCGCCAAGTCGATCCAGCGCCGCGTCGACGGCAAGCCGCCGCAGGCGCCGTTCAAGTACTTCGACAAGGGTTCGATGGCCACCATCAGCCGGTTCAAGGCCGTCGCGCTGATCGGGAAGTTCCGGCTGACCGGCTTCCCCGCGTGGCTCGCCTGGCTGGCCCTGCACCTGATCTACATCACGGGCTTCAAGAGCCGGTTGACGGCCCTGATGCACTGGTTCGTCTCGTTCCTGGGCCGCGGTCGCTCCGAGCGCACCACGACCGAGCAGCGGATCTATGCCAGGGCGGCTCTGCAGCGGCTGCACGGCGGGGCGGCGGACCTGGTCTCGGCCCCGGGCGCCTACGACCGGGCGCAGGAGATCCTCGAGGTCACCCGGCGGGCCGAGCTCGAGGCTCGGGCGATGGAAGAGGCCCGGCTCACCGACTCCGGCGAGCGCGGTCAGCACCCGGACTCCGTCAAGGCCTGAGGCCCCGCCCGGTCAGGCGATGTGGTGGTAGGCCTCGAGGACGCGGGTGAAGGCGCGGGGATCGACCATCGTGCGGTCGATCACGAAGGGCGTGTTCGCGGGACGCTCGATGAGCACCCGCCAGCGTCCGCTGCGCGGCTTCCCGACCGTGCGGATCTTCGTGTAGTGGCTGGTGAGGTCGAACCGCTCGGTCCGGCCGGCCCGCTGCACCTCGAGGATGCCCCCGTGCACGTGCAGGTGGGAGACGGGCGAGGCCGCCCAGGCAGCCCAGAGCACGACGGTCAGCGCGCCGAGCGTGACGGCGATCCCGAAGGCGACCGGGGTGCGCTCCTCGTAGGCCTGCCAGCCGAAGTACACCGTCAAGGCCAGGCAGACGAGCGTCAGGAAGCCGACGACGCGCCGGCCCGTGCCCGTGGCTTGAACTCCACGGAGTACACGACGCATCGACGACGCGGCGCCCGCTCACCGGATCGGCCTGACCACTCACGCAAAGCAAAATAACCCCAACAGGGTCCCGAGGGAGCCGAACCGCGAAGTCGGTCCAGACCGGTGGTCGATCGGTAGGCCCCGTGGGACTCGAACCCACAACCTAAGGATTAAAAGTCCTCAGCTCTGCCAATTGAGCTAGGGGCCCGGAGCATCCGTCGAGACGGTGCGCGAGCCGTCAGGAGATGTCCGCGGGGGAACCCACCCCGATGGCGGTACCTGGATGGTTGTCATGGACCTCTCCGTTGGTAAGGTAGGTCCTGCTCAGGTGCAAGTTCCTGCAGGTCAAAGCCCGCGGAGTTTGTGCCAACGGCGATTCGTTTTGTGCGATCCACTCACGCAAGTCGGAACGACGTGTCACCGCATCTGGTGCGGGTCGTCGAAGTGACGACTCCTCGTTCCGATATCAGGAGTAACGAGCACATGGCTCAAGGCACCGTGAAGTGGTTCAACGCCGAGAAGGGTTTCGGCTTCATCGCGCAGGAGGACGGCGGCGACGACGTCTTCGTGCACTACTCGGCGATCCAGTCGCAGGGCTACAAGTCCCTCGACGAGAACCAGAAGGTCGAGTTCGACGTCACCCAGGGCCCGAAGGGCCCCCAGGCGGAGAACGTCCGCGCTCTCTGAGTGCGGGTGTCGACAGCACTGACATCGCACACGAGGCCTCGTCCCTTCGGGGGCGGGGCCTCGTGCCGCGTGTAGGTCTATACCGGTGCGCTTGTTCTGGCTCCGCCTTTCCGTGACACGGGGTCCGAGGGTTTAGGTTCGACCTTGAGGGGAACCATGCTTCGGGGGTAGGGCTGGCGCTAGCGTGCCAGGAAGCTGAGGGGAGAGGGCGTGCACGACCAGTTCGACGTCACGCTGGAGGACCAGGACCTGCTCCGCGAGGTGGAGCTGACGACCAACCTGATCATCGCCGCGAGCGAGACCGACGAACACCTCTCGCTCGAGGAGATCGACCAGATCCTGGGCGTCGCGCGACCGGCAGCGGGCTGAGTCCGCCGCCTCTGCACGTCTGGCGCATACCCATGGGGGGTACCATGGGGACATGGCCCACGAGCACGGCTACATCAGCCGCAAGGACGACTACCTGAAGCGCCTCCGGCGCATCGAGGGACAGGCCCGAGGCCTGCAGCGGATGGTCGACGAGGAGCAGTACTGCATCGACATCCTGACCCAGGTGTCGGCGATGACCAAGGCCCTGCACGCCGTCTCGATCGGCCTGCTCGAGGACCACATGAACCATTGCGTCGTCGACGCCGCTCGCGTCGGCGACGCGGAGGCCCGCGAGAAGGTCGCCGAGGCCACCGAGGCGATCGCCCGGCTGGTGCGCTCCTGATGGCCGCCCCGACGCTCACCCGCGTGACCGTGACCGGCATGACCTGCGGCCACTGCGTCGCCTCGGTGTCCGAGGAGCTCGGCGAGCTGGCCGGCGTCGAGCGCGTCGACGTCGTCCTGGAGACCGGTGCGGTCACCATCACGAGCGGCGCGCCGCTCGACCCGGCCGACGTCGAGGCAGCCGTGGCCGAGGCCGGCTACGCCCTGGCGTGAGGGAGGCCCGGCCATGCGCACCGTCGACCGCGTGCTGGCGTTCGTCTGCGCCGTGACCGCGGTCTTCGCGCTCTCGTTCGCGGTGGGCCGCATCGTCGGACCGGTCGGTCCCGCTCCGGACGCACCCTCGCCGACGCAGGGGCACGACGGTGACCACTGACCTCACCCTCGACATCGCAGGCATGACCTGTGCCTCGTGCGCGCAGCGGATCGAGCGCAAGCTCAACAAGCTCGACGGCGTGACCGCGAGCGTCAGCTACGCGACCGAGAAGGCCGTGGTCGCGTTCCCGGACACGATCAGTGCCGACGACCTGGTCGCGACGGTCGTGGCCGCCGGCTACGCCGCGACACCGCTGCCCGTCGTACGCGAGCGAGCGCAGACCGGGTCGGCCATGCCGGACCGGTACGAGGTCGAGCTGGCCGACCTCCGTCAGCGGCTGGTGGTCAGCGCCGTGCTCACCGTGCCCGTGGTGCTGATGGCGATGGTGCCGGCGTTCCAGGTCGAGCACTGGCAGTGGGCCTCGCTGACGCTGGCCGCGCCCGTCGCCGTGTGGGGAGCGTGGCCGTTCCACCGCGCCGCGTGGGCGAACCTGCGGCACGGCGCCACCACCATGGACACCCTGGTCTCGCTCGGCGTGCTGGCGGCGTTCGGGTGGTCGCTGGTGGCGCTCTTCGCCGGCACGGCCGGGGACGCGGGGATGACGCATCCGTTCAGCCTGACCGTCGAGCGCACCGACGGGTTGTCGACGATCTACCTCGAGGTCGCGGCGGGCGTGACGACGTTCCTGCTGGCCGGCCGCTACCTCGAGAAGCGAGCGAAGCGCCGCGCCGGCGAGGCGCTCCGCGCGCTGCTGGACCTCGGCGCGCGTGACGTCGCCGTGCTCCGTGACGGCGACGAGGTACGTGTCCCGGTCGACGAGCTGACCGTCGGGCAGGAGTTCCTGGTGCGGCCCGGCGAGCGGGTGGCCACCGACGGCGTGGTCGTGCGAGGAACCTCCGCGATCGACGCCTCGCTGCTGACCGGCGAGGCGGTGCCCCTCGAGGTCGAGCCGGGGGACGAGGTGACGGGCGCGACCGTGAACGCGGGCGGGCGACTGGTGGTGCGGGCGACGCGCGTGGGGTCGGAGACGCGGCTCGCGCAGATGGCCCGGCTCGTCGACGCGGCGCAGAACGGCAAGGCCGACGTCCAGCGGCTGGCCGACCGGGTCTCGGCGGTGTTCGTTCCGGTCGTGATCGCCATCGCGGCAGGCGCTCTCGGCTTCTGGCTGGGTACGGGCGTCGGGCCGGAGGTGGCCTTCACGGCTGCCGTGGCGGTGCTGATCGTGGCCTGCCCGTGCGCGCTCGGCCTGGCGACGCCGACCGCGCTGATGGTCGGCACCGGCCGCGGTGCCCAGCTCGGCATCCTGATCCGCGGACCCGAGGTGCTCGAGGACACCCGCCGCATCGACACCGTCGTGCTCGACAAGACCGGCACCGTCACGACGGGGCGGATGACCCTCGTCGACGTGGTCCCGGCGTCCGGCTGGACGAGTGACGACGTACGACGCCTGGCCGCCGGCCTCGAGGCCGCCTCGGAGCACCCGGTGGGGCGAGCGATCGTGGCGGCCTACGTGGGCGAGGTACCCGAGGTCGAGAGCTTCGTGGCCATGGCCGGCTCCGGGGTCTCCGGCACGATCGAGGCCCGACGCGTGGAGGTCGCCCGCCCCGGCGCGGGCCTGCCGGACGGGCTGCGACGGGCGGTCGCTTCCGCCGAGTCGGCGGGCCGGACCGCCGTCGTGCTGACGGTGGAGCACCAGCCGGCGGGGGTGCTGGTCGTCGCCGACACCGTCAAGCCGACGTCGGCCGAAGCCGTACGACGGCTGCGCGACCTCGGGCTGCGGCCGGTCCTCCTGACCGGCGACAACGAGCTCACGGCCCGGGCCGTGGCGGCCGAGGTCGGGATCGACGACGTGGTCGCGGGGGTGTCGCCCGAGGGCAAGGTGGCCGAGGTACGTCGGCTGCAGGAGCAGGGGCACGTGGTCGCGATGGTCGGCGACGGCGTGAACGACGCCCCCGCGCTGGCCCAGGCCGACCTGGGCCTGGCCATGGGCGCCGGCACCGACGTCGCGGTCGAGGCGGCCGACCTGACGCTGGTCCGCGACGACCTCCGAGCGGCAGCGGACGCCGTACGCCTCTCGCGCGCCACGCTGCGCACGATCAAGGCGAACCTGGCCTGGGCGTTCGGCTACAACGTCGCCGCCATCCCCCTGGCCGCGGCCGGCCTGCTCAACCCGATGATCGCCGGTGCGGCCATGGCCTTCTCCAGCGTCGCCGTCGTCGCCAACAGCCTCCGGCTCCGTCGCTTCCGTTGAGTTGCGTGTCGTGATGCGTTGAGTTGCGCCTCGTGGCGATCACGAGACGCAACTCGCAGCATCACGAGGCGCAACTCAACGACTAACAGGTGGCGAAGAGGACGGGGCCGGTGCTGAGGTCGCTCAGCACGTACGCGCCCGCGACGGGGTCCAGGTCGAGCACGACCACGGCCCCGTCGGCGCTGGCGGACCGCAGCGCGAACCGGTCGGCGAAGTCGCCGCCCTGTCCCACGGCAGGCCCGGTCGCCAGGACGGTACGGCTGTCGGCGTTGGCCCGGGCCTGGTCGTCGTCGGCGAACTCCATGGCCACGCGGACGTCGCCCTCGGGGCGCACCCCCATGGCGAAGGCGAGGTACGGGTCGACCGTGCCAGCGGCGGTCACCAGCTCGGCGCCCTGCGCCTGGTCGTCGGCGTCGGCCTGACCCATGGCCAGCGCGCCGCACGCGTACTCGCCGGTGTACACCGCCGCCGACAACGGCTCGCCCAGCGCCTCGGTGACCTCGTCGAGCCCCTCGGCCCCCGCGGAGTCGCCGTTGGCCGAGCTCAACGCCGACTCGAGGAAGGGTTGCTGGTCCGAGGCCAGCACCAGGTCCTCGTCCCGGTCGAGGACGACGTAGCCCAGCTCAGGGGTCAGGTTCTCCGACAGCGCGGACAACAGGTCCGGGCCGCCGACCCAGACACCGTCGTCGCTGTCGGGGGCCGCGTACCCGAGCTCGGTCAACCGGTCGGCGAGGTCGTCGAAGTCGGTGTCGTCGGGCATCCCCAGCGTGATCACGGCGCCGTCCTCCGACTGGCTGAAGAGCTCCCACTCCGCCGACGCGGGCGAGAAGCCGAAGCTCGTCTGCAGCGCCGGAGCCGACTGCAGCAGGGCCGAGCGCGAGCTCAGGTCGGCGTCGTAGGCGTCGTCCAGGAACGTGCGGAGCTCGTCCGCGCTGGACCGGGCGTCCACATCGCTGCCCAGCTCGGCGCGTACGCCGTCCCAGTCGGTCCACGACGCCCGCTCGGTGCCCGCCGGGGCACCGGCCACCGCCCGCTCGAGATCGCTGCGGCCGGGCCCGAACGGCACGCCCACCACGAGGACGAGCGCCGCGACCGCCACGAGGGTGGCCAGGACGAGGCCGACGACGATCACGAGGGCCCTGGTCCCAGGTCTCGGCACCACCCCTCCTCACGGGCTCCGGGTGATGTGAGACTAGCCACCATGTCGCCCCCCTCCCGGCCGATCGGGGACGTGCTGGCCGCCGGTGCTGTCGTGATCCGCAAGGACGCCGTGCTGCTGGTGCACCGGCCACGGTACGGCGACTGGTCCTTCCCCAAGGGCAAGCTCGACCGCGGTGAGCTCGCGCCCGTCGCCGCTGTCCGCGAGGTCGGCGAGGAGACCGGCGTACGCATCCGGCTGGGCACCCCGCTCCGACCTCAGCGCTACCCCAACGGCAACCGCATGAAGACGGTGTCCTACTGGCACGGCCGGGTCGTGGGCGACCACTCCGTCGAGGACTACGTCGTCAACAACGAGATCGACGAGGTGGCGTGGGTTCCCCTGCGCAAGGCCAAGCGACGGCTGTCCTACACGTTCGACCAGGCCACCCTCGACGAGGCGCTCGCGACCGAGTGGCGCACGCGTGCGCTGGTCGTGGTCCGTCATGCGCACGCCCGCGACCGCAAGTCGTGGCGCAAGGACGACCGGCTGCGTCCGCTGCTCGCCGAGGGCAAGCGTGACGCCGCGAAGCTGGTGCCGCTGCTGGGAGCGTACGGCCTGACGCGACTGGTCACGTCGAGCAACGTCCGCTGTGCGCAGACCCTGGTCCCGTACGCCGAGGCGTCCGGGTGGCCGCTCCAGGAGACCCACGGGCTGAGCCAGGAGGACGCCACCGCGGAGTCGGTGCTCGAGATCGTCGACGACCTGCTCCACGGCAAGGAGTGCGCGGCCATCTGCACGCACCGGCCGGTGCTCCCTACGGTGCTCGACGCGCTGGAGGTGGTGACCGAGAAGCTGGCTCCGGGTGAGCTGGTCGTCGTGCACCACCGCAAGGGCAAGATCGCGGCGTTCGAGCGCTACTGAGCATCCCCTTCTTCCAACGGCAAGTCCGAGTTCACCCTGCGTTCACCCTCGCCCACGGATCCGGTCACTTCCGCTCCCTACGTTCACGGTGTCAGAGCCGTGTCCGGCAACCGCCGGACCCGACACGAACACAGGAGACACGAAGTGAACAGCACTTCCATCCGCCGGCGCCTCGTCCCCGCGGTCGCCGCGCTCGCCCTGGCCGTCTCGGTCACCGCGTGCGGTGCAGGCAACGAGTCCGATGCGGGCGGCAGCGACGGTGGCAGCGGCGACGCCGTGACGCTCGACGGCGGCGGCGCCACCTCGCAGGCCAAGGCCCAGGGCGTCTGGCGCGCCGCCTACCAGGACGACTCCGGCAACACCGTGAACTACGAAGAGGTCGGCTCGGGCACCGGGCGCGAGAACTTCAACAGTGGCGCGTACACGTTCGCCGGCAGCGACTCCTACATGAACGACGACGAGGGTGAGCTGACCGCCGCCAAGGAGCAGTGCGGTGGCGACCCGATCGAGGTGCCTGCGTACGTCAGCCCGATCGCCGTTGCCTTCAACGTCGAGGGTGTCGACTCGCTGAACATGTCGGCCGAGACCATCGCCAACGTCTTCAACGGCACCATCACCACGTGGAACGACGACGCGATCGCCGCTGACAACCCCGACGCCGACCTGCCGGACACCGCGATCGCGGTCATCCACCGGTCCGACGACTCGGGCACCACGACGAACTTCACGGACTATCTCTTCAAGGCCAGCGAGGGGGCTTGGACGACCGAGGCCGACGGCCTGTGGCCCGAGGACGGGGTCGGCCAGGGCCTCGAGGGCACCTCAGGCGTGATCGGCGGTATCACCGACACCGACGGAGCCATCGGCTACGCCGACGACAGCGCGGTCAAGGACACCGACCTCGGGGTGGTCTCCATCGGCGTGGGTGACGCGTTCAACGCGCCGTCGGCCGACGGTGCGGCCATGGTCGTGGCGGCCTCGCCGCGGGCCGAGGGACGCACCGACGTCGACATGGCGATCGACATCGACCGCACGATCACCGACGAGGGTGCCTACCCGCTCCTGCTCACGTCCTACCTGATCGCCTGCCAGACCTACGACGACGAGGCGACCGCGACCGCGGTCAAGGACTACCTCGCCTACGTCGTCTCCACCGAGGGTCAGCAGGCCGCGGCCGACGAGGCGGGTTCCGCCCCGCTCGACTCCTCGCTGCAGGAAGAGGCCGCAGGCATCGTCGACAAGATCTCGGCGGGCTGACCGGATCCATCCCTGGGTGCGGCGGTCCGGGCACCGGGCCGCCGCACCTGAGCACCTGAGGAGCCTTTGTGACCGCCACGCTCACGCCACCAGAGGCGGAGTCGAGCACGAAGACGTCGCGCCGCGGCGATCGCATCTTCGCCGGACTCGCACGGACCGCCGGCGTGTTGATCCTGCTGGCGCTGGCGGCAGTCTTCATCTTCCTCGCGGCCGAGGGCTGGAACGGCCTCAACGCCCCCGAGGAGACCTACCGGCCGGCCACCGACTTCCTCGGCTACATCGGGCCCCTCGTGCTCAGCACGATCCTCGCGGCGGCCATCGCGGTGATCGTGGCGGTGCCCTTCGCGATCGGCATCGCGCTGTTCATCAGCCACTACGCACCGCGTCGGATCGCCGTACCCATGGCCTACGTGGTGGATCTGCTGGCCGCCGTGCCGTCCGTGGTCTTCGGCCTGTGGGGCGGCCGCTATCTCGCCGGCTTCCTGCAGCCAGCTCAGGTGTGGATGGCCGAGCACCTCAGCTTCCTGCCGTTCTTCCAGCCCCCGCCCACTCCCAACGGGCGCTCACTGTTCACCGCTGGCATCGTGCTCGCGATCATGATCCTCCCGATCGTGACGGCGATCACACGTGAGGTGTTCGCCCAGACCCCACGGCTGCACGAGGAGGCTGCGCTCGCGCTCGGAGCCACGCGCTGGGAGATGGTCCGCTACTCCGTGTTCCCCTACGCCCGCTCCGGCATGGTCTCGGCGGTGATGCTCGGCCTGGGGCGGGCCCTCGGCGAGACGATGGCGGTGGCGATGGTGCTGGCGGTCAGCCCCGTCGCGACGCTGAACGTGGTCGGGGTGGCGGCGCCCGCGACCATCGCCTCCAACATCGCCTTGAACTACAAGGAGGCGACGCCCAGCCGGCAGTCCCTGCTCATCGCCACCGGGCTGGTGCTGTTCGCCGTGACGTTCGTGGTCAACTTCCTGGCCCGCTGGATCGTCGGCCGCAGTGAGCGCAAGCAGGCCCGCGCATGAGCAACGTCGCCCTCACCCACGCGCGCCTCCCTCAGTGGGCACCGGCGCTGGTGGGAGTCATGGCGCTCGCGACTGCTGGGCTGCCGGCGATGCTGCTCGGCTGGAGCCCAGCGGCGTGGGCGGTGGTGGCGCTCTTCCTGTTCCTCGTCGGTCTGCCCGCATGGTCGCTCGTGGTCGAGAACCGCCGCGCCGCCGTCGACCGACTCATGACCGGGTTGGTCTGGAGCTCGTTCGGTATCGCGGTGCTGCCGTTGATCTGGCTGATCTACGTGGTGGTCAAGGAGGGCCTGCAGGCGATCAGCATGGAGTTCCTCACCTACTCGATGCGCGGTGTGACCGGAGACGAGCAGGGCGGCATCTACCACGCCCTGATCGGCACGCTGCTCATCACGGCTGCCGCTACGGTGATCTCCGTGCCGATCGGCGTGATGACCGCGATCTACCTCATCGAGTACGGCGGCAAGTCGCGGCTCGCGCGGTGGATCACCTTCCTGGTCGACGTGATGACGGGTATCCCGTCCATCGTGGCCGGCCTGTTCGCCCTCGCCCTCGTGGTGCTGATCTTCGGCCCGGCCTACCGGATGGGGTTCGGTGGTGCGATAGCCCTGTCCCTGCTGATGATCCCCACCGTCGTGCGTTCCTCCGAGGAGATGTTCCGCCTCGTTCCCATGGACCTTCGCGAAGCGGCCTACGCCCTCGGCGTGCCGAAGTGGCGGACGATCCTGAAGGTCGTGCTGCCCACCGCCATCGGCGGCGTGATCACCGGGGTGGTGCTCGCCATCTCGCGCGTCATCGGGGAGACCGCCCCGCTGCTGGTCGTGGCTGGCGCGACCGACGGCGTGAACTTCAACCTCTTCGACGGGCGGATGACCACGCTCCCGGTGTTCATCTACTCGCAGTACGCCCAGTCCACTCCCGCCGGGTACGAGCGCGCGTGGGGTGGCGCGCTCGTCCTGATCGCGATCGTGATGGTGCTGAACCTCATGGCTCGTGTCCTCGGCAAGATTCTCGCCCCCAAGAAAGCCTGAGGACTTCCCATGGCCAAGAGCATCGACGTCTCCGACCTCGACATCTACTACGGCGACTTCCTCGCCGTCGAGGGCGTGAACATGACCATCAAGGCACGTTCGGTGACCGCGTTCATCGGGCCCTCGGGGTGCGGCAAGTCCACCATGCTGCGGTCGCTGAACCGCATGCACGAGGTCATCCCCGGTGCGCGTGTCGAGGGCAAGGTGATGGTCGACGGGCAGAGCCTCTACGGCGCGGACGTCGACCCGGTCGCCGTCCGCCGCTCCATCGGCATGGTCTTCCAGCGACCCAACCCCTTCCCGACGATGTCGATCTACGACAACGTGCTCGCCGGCAGCCGGCTGAACTCGCGCAAGCTCGGCAAGGCCAAGTCGGACGAGATCGTGGAGTCCTCGCTCAAGGGGGCCAACCTCTGGAACGAGGTCAAGGACCGCCTCGGCAAGCCCGGCCAGGGTCTGTCCGGCGGCCAGCAGCAGCGGCTGTGCATCGCCCGCGCGATCGCGGTCGAGCCCGAGGTGCTGCTGATGGACGAGCCCTGCTCGGCCCTCGACCCGATCTCGACGTCGGCGATCGAGGACCTCATCCACCAGCTCAAGTCCGACTACACGATCGTGATCGTCACCCACAACATGCAGCAGGCTGCGCGGGTGTCCGACGAGACGGGCTTCTTCAACCTCAAGGCGGCCGGTCAGCCCGGCCGGCTCGTCGAGTTCAACCCGACGAAGAAGATGTTCAGCAACCCGGACGAGGAGTCCACGGAGGCCTACATCTCGGGCCGCTTCGGCTGATGTGCGCCGCGTCGAAACCCGGTGAGGGGTCTGCAGTCGACTCAACGGGTCTCGTGACGGGCGCTAGCGCGCCCTCCTCGACCAACGGGCGATCACGGCAGGACGAAGTGGGCGACGGCGTAGCACGCGGCGGCGGCCAGGCCGGCCATCGGGAACGTCAGCACCCAGGCCACCAGGATGGTCCGGGCCATGCCCCATCGGACCGCCGAGAGGCGCCGGGTGGCGCCCGCGCCCATGATCGCCGAGGTGATGATGTGCGTGGTCGAGACCGGGGCCTCGAAGACGTACGCCGTCGTGTAGAGCACGGAGGCGCCGACCGTCTCGGCGGCGAACCCGCGCGCGGGGTCGAGGTCGATGATCTTGCGTCCCATGGTCTTCATGATCCGCCAACCACCCGAGTACGTGCCGGCGGAGATCGCGGCGGCCGCGGAGATCACGACCCACAGCGGCAGCCGGTCGCCCTCCTGGGCGTGGCCGGTGGTGATCAGGGCGAGGAAGATCACGCCCATCGTCTTCTGGGCGTCCTGGAGGCCGTGGCCGAGGGCGAGCGCCGCGGCGGAGATCGGTTGCAGCATGCGGAAGTTGCGGGTCACCCGCTTGGGGTTCCGGTTCCGCAGGATCCACATGAAGCTCAGCATCAGCAGGAACGCGAGGATGAATCCCGCGACGGGCGAGACCACCATCGGGATGAGCACCTTGTCGATGACCGTGTTCCAGTGCACGAGGGCTCCCGCGGCGAGGGCCGAGCCGACGAGTCCGCCGATCAGCGCGTGCGACGACGAGGACGGGAGGCCCAGCCGCCAGGTCGTCAGGTTCCAGATGATCGCGCCCAGCAGGCCACACATCACGATCGTCAGGCCGTGCGTGGGCGGGAAGCCCGAGGTGTCGATGGTGTCGCTGACCGTGTGGGCGACCTTCTGGCCCAGCAGGGCACCGACGAAGTTCATCACCGCGGCGAGGATGAGGGCGATGCGCGGGGTCAGGGCCCGGGTGGACACCGACGTGGCGATCGCGTTGGCGGCGTCGTGGAAGCCGTTGGTGTAGTCGAACGAGAGGGCGACGACGACGACCGCGATCAGGATCGCGAGCTCCATGCGGTCAGGACTCCTTGACGGCGATCTGCTCCACCCGCTTGGCCACGGTCTCGAACGCGTTGATCGCGCCCTCGAGCTTCTCGACGACGTCCTTGAGCTTGAGCACCTCCAGCGCGTCGTAGTTGCCGCTGAACAGCTTGGTGATGATCCGCCGGAAGCTCTTGTCGCCGGCCTTCTCGAGGCGGCCGATCTCCAGCCAGTACTCCTCGAGGTCCAGCGACTGCAGCCGCGGCATGGCGGCGGCGGTGAGCTCCGCGCAGCGCTGGATCAGCTCGACCTGCTTGGCGAGCTCTGACGGGAACGACACCACCTCGTAGAGGTTGATGAGGTCGGCCGCCTCCTCCATCTCGTCCATGGCGTCGTCGAGCCCGTACGCCAGGGCGTGGATGTCCTCGCGGTCGAACGGGGTCACGAAGGTCTTGTTGACCCGCTGGATGATCTCGCGGGTGGTGACGTCGGCCTGGCTCTCGGCCTCGCGCATCTCCTTCGCCTTGGCGGCGCGGTCGGTGCCCTCGGCGAACATCTCCGCCAGGAGCGCGGAGCCCTTGACGAGGTGCTGGGCCGACTCGGAGAACAGCGTGTAGAACGCACCGTCCACGGGGCGGATACTGAAGGCCACAGAGCGCTCCTGACCTGTCGAGACACGGACAGTGGACCATCGTGGGGCCCTGCATGCGCGCGGTGCAACTCGGGGTCCCCTTGAAGCGGTCAGCCGCGGCGCCGTTGGCTCTCGATGAGGCTCTCCTGCAGGTGCACCTTGCCGTCGTTCTGCTGCCACGAACCGTCGCGGTGCAGCGTCCAGGCGTGGGTATCGGGGTCGAACGCCAGGTCGAGCAGCCGACCCACCTGGTCGCGGCTGGCGGCGTTCGGCAGCCGTACCAGGACCTCCACGCGGCGGTCGAGGTTGCGGTGCATCACGTCGGCCGATCCGATCCACGCCTCGGGCTCGCCGGCGTTCTCGAACCAGAACACCCGGCTGTGCTCGAGGAACCGCCCGAGGATGGAGCGCACCTCGATGGTCTCGGAGAGGCCGGGCACGCCCGGCCGCAGCGCGCTGATGCCGCGCACGAGCAGCTGCACCGGCACACCTTCCTGTGAGGCGAGGTAGAGCGCGTCGATCATGGCCTCGTCGACGATCGAGTTGGCCTTCAGCCGGATGCGCGCCGGCAGGCCGGCCCGGTGGTGGGTGATCTCCTGGTGGATGCGGGCGACCAGGCCCTCGCGCACGGAGTCGGGGGCGACGAGCAGGGTGTCGTACGACGGCTTGCGGCTGTAGCCGCTGAGGTTGTTGAACAGGTTGGCGACGTCCTCGCCGATCGCCTCGTTGGTCGTGATCAGCCCCAGGTCCTCGTAGGACCGCGCGGTCTTGGGGTTGTAGTTGCCCGTGCCGATGTGGGTGTAGCGCCGGATGCCCTCGGGCTCGTCGCGGACCACCATCGCCAGCTTGCAGTGGGTCTTCAGGCCGACCTGGCCGTAGACGACGTGGCAGCCGGCGTGCTCGAGCTTGCGGGCCCACCGGATGTTGGCCGACTCGTCGAATCGGGCCTTGATCTCGATGAGGGCGAGCACCTGCTTGCCGGACTCGGCCGCGTCGACCAGGGCGTCGATGATCGGCGAGTCGCCCGAGGTGCGGTAGAGCGTCTGCTTGATCGCGAGCACGTGCGGGTCGGCCGCGGCCTGCTCGAGGAACCGCTGGACCGACGTCGCGAACGAGTCGTACGGGTGGTGGAGCAGGACGTCGTGACGCCTTGCTGCCTCGAACACGTCGACCGGCGACGACGACTCGACGTCGGAGAGGATCCCGTGCGTCATCGGCACGAACGCGGGGTACTTGAGGTCCTCGCGCGGCAGGTCGGCGATGTCGTGCAGCCCCCTGAGGTCGAGCGGTCCGGGGACGCGGACCACCTCCTGCGGGGAGATGTCGAGCTCCGAGGTGAGCAGCTCGAGCACCTGCGAGGTGATCGACTCCTCGACCTCGAGCCGCACCGGCGGCCCGAAGCGTCGCCGCAGGAGCTCCTTCTCCAGCGCCTGCAGGAGGTTCTCGGCGTCGTCCTCCTCGACCTCCAGGTCCTCGTTGCGGGTGACCCGGAACGTGTGGAACTGGAGCACCTCCATGCCCGGGAACAGCCGTCTGAGGTGCTCACCGATGACGTCCTCCAGCGGCACGAACCGCTGGTTGCCCAGGGC
Source organism: uncultured Actinomycetota bacterium (assembly GCA_963708915.1). Classification (GTDB taxonomy): domain Bacteria; phylum Actinomycetota; class Actinomycetes; order Propionibacteriales; family Nocardioidaceae; genus Nocardioides. The sequence continues at coordinate 1,128,253 of CAVPUJ010000001.1, read as the reverse complement.
CACGAACCGGCTGAACGTCGGCGGCACCTTGACCCGCGCGAAGTGCTCCTTGCCGGTCTTCGGGCTGCGGACCAGCACGGCCATGTTCAGCGAGAGGCCGGAGATGTAGGGGAAGGGGTGGGCAGGGTCGACCGCCAGTGGCGTGAGCACCGGGAAGACGCGGTCCTTGAAGAACCGCTTGGCGAACTTCTGCTCCTCGCGGTCGAGGTCTTCCCACCGCACCAGGTCGATGCCGTTGGCCGACAGGCTCGGGACGATGTCGTCGCGGAAGAACTCGGCGTGCCGCAGGCTCTGCTCGGCGGCTCGGGTCCAGATGGCCTCGAGCACGTCGCGCGGCATCATCCCGGACGCCGCCCGGACCGCCATCCCGGCCGCGATCCGGCGTTTGAGGCCGGCCACCCGCACCATGAAGAACTCGTCCAGGTTGCTCGCGAAGAACGCGATCGACCGCACCCGCTCGAGCAGGGGCAGGCTGACGTCCTCGGCCATCTCGAGCAGTCGCAGGTTGAAGCGCAGCCAGGAGAGCTCACGGTCGAGGAACCGGTCCTCGTACTTCGCCAGGTGCGCCAGCGCCTCGGCGTCGGGGACGTACGGCGGCTCGACCTCGAAGGTCTCGTGCAGAGCGCCGTCGTCGGGCACCGGGTCGTCGGCGGGGCTCGGGACCGCCCTGGACACTGTCATGAACGCCAGTGTGGCACCGCGAGGTGAACGGTGGGAGGCGTCACCGACCAAGTTCAAGGGGCCAGGGGAATGCGACCGTGGCGCAGCTGCCACGGCCGCTCCGAGCCCACCCGGTCGAGCACGGCGCGTTGGAGCCTGGTGTCCCGCGGGAGCAGCCTCCGTTCGGCCGCGCTGGCCTCGCGGCGCCGGAACACGAAGAACACCGCGTCCTGGTCGCCAGGCGCGGGCTCGCCGTACAGCTCCCACCGCTGCTGGAACCGGACCAGGTTGCTGTCGGCGGGGAGCGCCTCGGCGAGGTAGGGGTCCAGCAACCAGGAGTGACAGTGCAGCTCGGTGGCCGGGTGGTCGGCGAAGTGCCGGGCGAACAGGTCCTGCGCCCGGGCGAACGACTCGTCGACGGCCACGGGGGTCAGCGGCCCGGTCTCGGGGATGTGCGTGTCGATGACCCAGCGCTCGTCGGGGGGCCCCTCGACACGCATCAGGTTGAAGGCGAGCCGGCCGGGCCAGAAGTACGCCCCCGACCACACTCCGACCAGCCAGTTCTGGGTGTGCAGCCCGAACTCGCCGTACGTCCGCCGGTGCACCGCCACCTGCTGGCCGAGGTCGCGCAGACCGCTGGCCGAGTCCTCGGGTGACAGACCGCGGCCGGCGTGGAAGCGTCGAACGGCGTCGGCGGACGCGACCAGGGCCAGCAGCGGCAGCAGCCCCATGGGTCGACCGGGCTCGTCGCGCGTGTCAGCGAAGAGGCGCGGCCACGGGAACTCCAGGTCGCCGATGCGTGCTGCCAACCGGGCGGCCAGCTCGGCGACGCGGTCGCGGTCGTCGTCCTGGAGCAGGGCCTGGTGACGGCGCAGGTCCGCCTGGTCCTCGGGCAGCAGCCCCAGGGCGTCGAGCTCGGTGTCCGGCACCCGGCCAGGCTAGGTGCGCGGATCGGGCCGGGATTCACCCCCGCGCCCGTACTCCCGGTACGGTTGAGCACAGCAGCCCGCTTCGTCTCGCCTCGGGCTGCCCGCGCCGCTCATCGAACTCGATGGCGCCCCTCTTCGTGAGGCCCATGCTTTCGCTCCCGCCGCCGGCAGGAGCTGCCGGGTGAGACACACCCACCGAGAGCGATCTTCTCTTGTCTTCGTACGTTTCCTTCACCGACCTCGGCGTGCCCGCGAACCTCGCGGCCGTCCTCGCCGGCCTGTCCATCACCGAGCCCACCCCGATCCAGGCGGCGACGCTGCCCGACAGCCTCGCCGGCCGTGACGTGCTCGGCCGCGGCCGGACCGGCTCGGGCAAGACCTACGCCTTCCTGCTGCCGCTCGTCGCCCGCCTCAAGGCCGACCAGCACCGCAGCCGCCCTGGTGCGCCCCGCGCCCTGATCCTCGCCCCGACCCGTGAGCTGGTCGGCCAGATCGAGGCGGCCCTCGCGCCGCTCGCCGCGGCCGCCGGCCTGACCTCCCAGACCGTCTTCGGCGGCGTGGGCCAGAACCCGCAGGTCCGCGGCCTCAAGACCGCCGACATCGTGGTGGCCTGCCCCGGCCGCCTCGAGGACCTCATCGGCCAGGGCCACTGCCGGCTCTCCGACGTCCAGCTGACCGTCCTCGACGAAGCCGACCACATGGCCGACCTCGGCTTCCTGCCGTCGGTCCGCCGGCTGCTCAGCCAGACCCCGAAGACCGGCCAGCGGCTGCTCTTCTCGGCCACCCTCGACCAAGCGATCGACGGCCTCGTGCGTCAGTTCCTGCGCTCGCCGGTCACCCACCAGGCCGACTCCGCGCAGTCGCCGATCGCCTCGATGGCCCATCACGTGCTGCACATCCAGCACGACCAGCGTGTCCCGGTCCTGGTCGACCTGACCAGCGCGCCCGGCCGCACCGTCGTCTTCACCCGGACCAAGCACCGCGCCAAGTCGCTGGCTCGTCAGCTGAACCAGAACGGCGTGCCCACGGTCGACCTGCACGGCAACCTCAGCCAGGGCGCCCGCACCCGCAACATGGAGCTGTTCCACTCCGGAACGGCCACCACGCTCGTCGCGACCGACGTCGCCGCCCGCGGCATCCACGTCGACGACGTGGCCCTGGTCGTCCACGCCGACCCGCCGGCCGAGCACAAGGCCTACCTGCACCGTTCGGGTCGTACGGCCCGCGCCGGCAACGAGGGCACCGTGATCACCCTGATGACCGACGACCAGGTGCGCGAGGTGCGCACGCTGACCCGCGCGGCCGGCGTCAAGGCGACCACGACCCGGGTCGTCACGATGGCCGACGAGGTGTTGCGGCGGCTCGCCCCGGGCCAGCGCACGCTGGTCGCCGGTGGCCTCAAGCCGTCCCCCGACTCCAACCAGTCCGGCCAGTCCGGTTCACGTCCGCAGAGCCGGTCCGGCTCGGGTCGCCCGCGTCGCTCCGGTGGCGGGACCGGCGGTGCGTCCGGTGGGGGCAAGCCCAACAGCGGCAAGCCGAGCGGCTCCGGTCGTCGTGGTGGTGGACGCGGCCGCAGCCAGTCGGCTGCTGCGTCCGGCGGGAAGTCGCGGCCGCACAGCGCCGCGTCGTTCAGCTCGCGGACTCGCTGACCCCTTCTGCCTCGCTCAGGCCGACACGCACGTACATCACGTGCGTGTCGGCCTGCCTGTGCGTGAAGCCGAGCCCTTCGTAGAGCCGGACGGCAGGCACGTTGTCGGACTCCACGTACAGCAGCACGTCCTCCGCTCCTCCGTCGCGGAGGTGCCGCAGGCCCGCGTCGACCAGCACCTTGCCGAGGCCGAGGCCCTGCGACGCCGGGTCGATGCCCACGACGTAGACCTCGCCGAGCGTCGCCGAGTGCCGTTTCGTCCAGTGGAAGCCCAGCAGGCGGTCCCCGTCGGCAGCGACCAGCAGGCCGGCCGGGTCGAACCAGGGCTCCGCCATCCGCTCGGCGAGCTCGTCGACGTCCATCGAGCCCTGCTCGGGGTGATGGGCGAAGGCGGCGGCGTTCACCCGCAGCACCTCCGTCTCGTCTCCCGGCCGGAACGACCTCAGGGGAACCGCGCCAGCGCGTGAGGGCGTGTCGGTCAGGTCGGTGAGCGACCTTCGCATCACCCACAGCTCGCGGACCCGGACGAAGCCCGTACGTCGCGCCAGGGCCGCCGCGGCCGGGTGGTCGCCGTGCGACCAAGCCTGCCAAGGGCCGGCACGCTCGCCGACGGCCTGGGTGAGCAGCCTCGTCCCGACGCCCTGCCGCCGGTGGTCGGGTGTCACGACCAGGTGCACGAGGTCGCCGTCGACGACCGCGAACCCGGCGCCAGGCTCGAGGTTCACCTCGAGCTCGTCGAGGTGGTGTCGCAGTCGGCGCCACGCGCCCTCGTCGAGGGCCTCGACCCCGTCCGCCTCGGTGCTTGCCCGGCTGACGTCCTCGATCGCTCGCAGCCCGGCGTCGTCCACCCGGGCGACTCTAGGCCTCAGGCGTCCTGGGGGTCGCGGACCTGACCCGGGACGTTGGACTTCTCGACCGTCGGGATCACGAACCGGTAGCCCACGTTGCGCACGGTCCCGATCAGCGTCTCGTGCTCGGGGCCGAGCTTGGCCCGCAGGCGGCGTACGTGGACGTCGACCGTGCGGGTGCCGCCGAAGTAGTCATAGCCCCAGACCTCCTGGAGCAGCTGCTGACGGCTGAAGACGCGGCCGGGGTGCTGGGCGAGGTACTTGAGGAGCTCGAACTCCTTGAACGTCAGGTCGAGCGACCGGCCGCCCACCTTGGCGGTGTAGGACGCGTCGTCGACCACCACCTCGCCCGAGCGGATCACGTGGGCCTCGGGGTCGTCGGCGTCGCGGTGCGCGTTCAGTCGGCCGATGGCCAGTCGGATCCGGGCCTCGAGCTCCGCGGGACCGGCGGTGTGCAGCACGACGTCGTCCATGCCCCAGTCGTGGGCGACGACGGCGAGGCCGCCCTCTGTCACGACGAGCAGCACCGGGATGTCGGTGCCGGTCGTCCGGATCAGCCGGCAGAGGTCGCGGGCGTGGGCCAGCTCGAGGCGCGCGTCGACCAGCAGCAGGTCGGCGTCCGGCGCCTCGAGGAGGGCGCTGCCCTCCGCAGGGAGGATCTTCACCTGGTGGCCGAGCAGTGAGAGACCGGGGAGCACCTCCACCGAGGGCTGCAGGGCGTTGGTGAGCAGGAGCAGGGTGCTCATTCAGCACTCCTCCGCGTGGGCGAGGCACGGGCTGGTCAGGGGAAGCTCGGACGTCCTTGGCCGATGGGGAAGGATATCGGCCCATGGAGCAGCGCGTGGCCGCCGGCGACGATGGTGAGACGCCCGTGGGTGTCGTCACGTTGAGGTACTGGGCGTCCGCTCGAGCTGCGGCCGGTGTCGCCGAGGACGCCGTGCCGGTGGTCGGGCCCCTGACCCTGACCGACGCACGTAGGCGGGCCGTGGCGCTGCATCCGGGCACCAACCTCGAGGCCGTGCTCGGCGTCTGCTCCGTGCTGGTGGGAGACCGTCCCGTCGGCTCGCAGGACCCGGCGACGGTCCGCCTGGCCGCTGGCGACACCGTCGAGTTCCTGCCGCCCTTCGCGGGCGGCTGAGCCCATGAGCACGGGAAACGTCGGTTCCGAGCTCCCGGGCGGTGGACCGCGGCAGTGCGCCCAGTGCGGCAACGCGCACTTCGAGGACGGCTTCGTGGCGGACAGCGTCGAGTCGTCACCCGGGCTCACCCGGTGGATCCCCGGCGATCCCGTCCGCGGGCTCCTCGGCGTGCTCAAGCTGTCCGGGAGGCGGCGCCATCCGATCCTCGCCTTCCGGTGCACGGTGTGCCACCACCTCGAGCTCTTCGTCGGGCCCGGCTGACCGATGCGCCGCGGAATGCCACAGCCGACGAGGCGGTTGGACCGGACATGACGACCGGACAGTGGGTGCTGACCGCCTGCGTGCTGCTGGTCGTCGGGTTCGCCATGTACCGCGTTGCCACCGACGGTCACTTCCGCGGCACCCGCCGGACGAAGGTCGGAGCGGGTACGCCGTCCGGCGAGACTCCGGCGACGGTGCTGACCGCGGCGGGGGTCGCCGTCCCCCTGGGGGAGCGGGCGACCCTGCTGCAGTTCTCGTCGGCCTTCTGCGCGCCGTGCCGGGCCACCCGGCGGGTGCTGGGCGAGGTGGCCGAGCTCGTACCTGGCGTGACCCACGTCGAGGTGGACGCCGAGCACCACCTCGACGTGGTCCGGAGCCTGCGGGTGCTGCGCACGCCGACCACGCTGATCCTCGACGCCGAGGGTCGCGAGCTGTCCCGGGCCTCGGGTCTGCCCCAGCGCGACCAGGTGCTCGTGGCGCTGGACCGAGCGTGATGTCCACATCATGGACTCCACGTCCATATGTCGAGACGAGCCGTACGCCTGGGCCATGGTCCCCACCTACAGTGGCCGTCATGTCGTCGACGATGCTCACCAAGCGCCGCGCAGTGGATCACTGCCGCGTGCGCTCGGCGCTGTGTCGAATGTCCTGATCGGTCGCGCCCGAGCCTGAGGCTCCGTTCCTCGTCGTCGCGACCCGCGCCCTGTGCCACCTGCCTGGGCGCCGTCAGTCGCCGACGTCCGAAGGAGCTCCATGTCCTCTCCGCAGATCGACCCGCGCGGACAGCAGTTCGCTGCCGCGGTCACGAGCGTCGTGCTCGTCGCGGTGCTGCTGACCGCCCCGGCTCCGCTCGGGCTCGTCCTGATCGCGGCCCAGGCGGCGCTGTTCGCCACCGCCGTGGTCCGGGGTGTGCAGCGGACACCTGTGGCGGCCCTGTTCCGCGTGGCCGTGCGGCCGCGGCTGGCGCCCCCGGCTCACCTCGAGGACCCGGAGCCGCCGCGGTTCGCCCAGGGCGTGGGCCTGGTGTTCGCGTTGGTGGCGCTCGTCGGGTTCCTCGCCGGTGCCACGACCCTCGGCTACGTCGCCACCGGGTTCGCGCTGGTCGCCGCCCTGCTCAACGCCACGATCGGTCTCTGCCTCGGGTGCGAGGTCTACCTCCTCGGTCGGCGCGCGCTGGCCGTACCCAGCTCATCGAAGATCCCCGCTACACAAACAAGGAGCACACCATGAGCCGCGAGAACTCTCTCGTCTCTGCCCAGTGGGTCGAGGACAACCTCGACAACGACAAGATCGTCCTCGTCGAGGTCGACGAGGACACGACGGCCTACGACAAGGGGCACATCCAGGGAGCCATCAAGCTCGACTGGACGACCGACCTCCAGGACCAGGTCCGCCGCGACTTCGTCAGCAAGGAGCAGTTCGAGGCGCTGCTGAGCTCGAGGGGCGTCGCCAACGACGACACCGTCGTCCTCTACGGCGGCAACAACAACTGGTTCGCGGCCTACGCCTACTGGTACTTCAAGCTCTACGGCCACGACGACGTCAAGCTGCTCGACGGCGGCCGCAAGAAGTGGGAGCTGGACTCCCGCGAGCTCGTCTCCGACCTGCCGTCGCGTGCGGAGACGTCGTACTCGGCCAAGGACCAGGACACGAGCATCCGTGCGTTCCGTGACGAGACGGTCGCCGCGATCGGGGTCAAGAACCTGGTCGACGTGCGCAGCCCCGACGAGTACGCCGGCCGGCTGCTCGCCCCGGCCCACCTGCCGCAGGAGCAGGCCCAGCGCGCGGGTCACATCCCGACCGCGGCCAACGTGCCGTGGAGCAAGGCGGCCAACGACGACGGCACCTTCCGGGCCGACGACGAGCTCAAGCAGATCTACACCGATGCCGGTGTCGACTGGAGCAAGGACACCATCGCCTACTGCCGCATCGGCGAGCGCTCCTCGCACACCTGGTTCGTCTTCCACGAGCTCCTCGACGAGCCCAACGTGAAGAACTACGACGGTTCCTGGACCGAGTACGGCTCGCTCGTCGGCGTGCCCGTGGCCCTCGGCGACGAGGCAGGGGAAGCCTGATGTGCGGGGCGATCCAGGGCGGTCTCTCGCTCGACGGCGTGAACGTCGCCAAGGAAGCCATCATCCAGGGCCAGGTGCTCCGCGTGGACGCCTCTGGTCACGGGGTCCCGGTCGAGAACGCCTACGTGCGCCTGCTCGACCGCACCGGTGAGTTCACCGCCGAGGTGCCCACCGACGAGGGCGGCCATTTCCGCTTCTTCGCCGGCAACGGCGAGTGGACGCTGCGAACGCTGGCGCCGCGGGCCGACGTGGTGGACCAACAGGTCACCGCCCAGGTGGGGTCGGTGGCCGAGGTGGCCATCGCGGTCTGAGGCAGATTGCGGCCATCCCTTGAAGAGCCCGGGTAGCGGAACGTCCAGATCCCCGACAGACGAGGTCGGTGAAACTAGGGTGCCTGCGTGGACACCCTGTCGGAGGCCAAGCGCCTGGAAGGTTCGCCAGGTAGCCACCTCGAGCCCGACCTGAGGATTGGACACGATCGGCTCCACGACCCAGCGACCCGGGCTGGGAGCGGTCCCGCGACTTCACCCTGGACGGGGTCGTGACCGCCTACGACGGCCTGTACCGCGAAGTCATGAGCAAGCGCCAGGGCGGCGCATGAACGACGATGCGGGCGCCGGAGTGACCCTGAACCACGCCAACATCGTGTTCCTCACGCACTCAGGGGCGGACTCCGGGGCCGAGCAGAGCATGGTCACCTACCTCAGCTGCTGGCCCAGGACCGAACCGCGTCCGCTGCTCCTGCTCGGCGCGAGTGGCGCCATCGAGCCGCGGGCCGCCGCGGCGGGTCTGGACTTCAGGACCCTGCCCTTGGATGCCAGGGCCGGCAGCCACCAATCGTCAGGAGAGGCGGATCTCCCGGCTGGCGGCCTCCCTCGTTGGCCTGCTGCGGCACTCGACGAAGGTACGGCGGGTCCTGCGGGAGCGGTCGGCCGACGTGGTCGTGCCGATCAGCCTCAAGTCACTGGTGTTCGGTTGGCTCGCCGGACGCCGAGCGGGTGCCACGGTGGTCTGGAGCCTCCACGACCGGGTCGACCGCCGCTACTTCTCGTGGTTCCTGGTGCCGGCGCTTCGTTATCTCGTCCCCTCGGCTGGTCGACGGGATCCTCGTCAACAGCCGCTCGACGCTGGCCACGATCCGGCCCGGCAGGACACCGGTCATCGTCGCCACCCCGGCCATCGCGCTCGACCCGCGCGACTTCCACGAGACTGGCGACGAGGTACGTCGCGTCGTCATGCTCGCAAGGTTGTCACCGTGGAAGGGCCAGGACGTGTTCCTGCGCGCCTTCGCCAGGGCCTTCGCGGGATCGCCCGCCGAGGCCTTCGTCGTCGGGGGAGCGCTGTTCGGCGAGACCGAGTACGAGCAGAGCCTGAAGACGCTTGGTCGTGGAGCTCGGCATCGCCGACCGGGTGCACTTCGTCGGCCACGTCCAGGACCCGTGGGCCTCCCTGGTCGACGCGGACGTCCTGGTACACGCCTCGACCATCCCGGAGCCGTTCGGGCAGGTCGTCGTGCAGGGCCTGTGGGCCCGGTGTGCGGTCGTCGCCAGCACGCCGGGCGGCCCGGCCGAAGTCATCACCGACGGCGTCGATGGTCTGTTGACCCCCTGCGGTGACGTGGACGCGCTGGCCGCAGCCCTGAGGCGACTCCGCCACGACCACGACCTCCGACTCAGCCTGGCCCGGCACGGCCACGTGACCGGTGGCCTGTACGACGCGGCCGTCGCCGCCCCGGTGCTCGACGCCTGGCTGGCGAACCTGCACATGGGGGCAGTCGAGCGCGGCAGCGTGCGCGGGGTCTTTCCCCAGCGCAGCTGACCGATGCTGCGCCGGCGACGGTCCAGACACCTACCATCAACGCACGACCGAAGATGCATGAACCCCCTTGGGGGGAAGTCAGCGTGCTGTCAGGCGGCCTTCTTCTCAGCGACCACGATGATCAAAGGTCCCAGTGAGGGTCGGACCGTCGCGAGCCAGCCAAGCGCTCGCTTTGCAAACTTTGCGCCATGCCGCACTTTCCCGCTGTCCTGGTGGAAGTGTCGGCTCGTTAGCGAGACGACATGGAGTCCGGCCAGGTCCATGAGGTGCTCGACCTCGCTGAAGGTGTACTCGCGTGCGTGCCTCGCGTGAGGGATTCCGCCGATCCAGTCATGGAGAGGCGTCTGGACGTTCCGGCCCGCGAGCAGTCGAAGCCGATTCATCAGGTAGGCGGAGTTGGGGGTGGTGAAGTACAGCCGCCCCCCGGGCCGCAGAATCCTGGCGATCTCGTGCAGGGACGTGATCGGGTAGTCGCGGAGGTGCTCGAAGACCTCGGTCATGACGACTGCGTCGAAGGCGTCGGAGTCCAGCGGGTAGGGCGTCACCTCGAGGTCCCAGGTCACGTTCTCGACACCCGCATCGGCGAGAATGCGCCACATCCGGCCTTCCTCGCCAGGGCCCCAGGAGTCGCTGCTCTCGCCGATGTCGACGGACGTCGCCCGGTACCCCAGTTCGGCCAGGCGTGCGATCTGGTCACCAGGCGCAGACCCGAGCTCGACCACGGAAGCCGGCGGATCGAGGTCCGCCCTGAGCAGGGCCTCGACGTAGGCGTAGCGCGCCCTCGCTTCGACGCTGAGGTCGCCGTGCACTCCGGTCACGCGGCCGAAAGTATCAGCCGCATCCGAGGCCGGCTCCCGGACGCGGATTTCGTGCTTGGCTCCTGCCGACGCGGGATACCGTGATGCCGCACCCGGCTCGAGTCAGTCGGCCGGTCGAGCTCAAGAGAGGCCTCCATGGTGAACCCGAGGTGAAGGTGTGGCTTGCCCCCAGCTCGTACTTCCCGCACAAGGGAGGTGTCGAGGAGCTGACTCTTCAAATCGCCAAACAGCTCAGCATTCGAGGCCACGACGTGCTCGTGGTTGCCCCGCTGAATCCGAGCGACCTGCCCGCCAGAGAGGTGTCGGAGGGAGTCGAGGTGGCGCGTGTCGCGTTCAAGTCTCCTCGCCGTTCACTCGGGGCCTTGGTCCGGTTCCCGTTCCAGCTGCTCTCGCAATGGCGCGAGCTGAACTCGCTGTGGCGGTCGAACCGCCCGGATCTCGTGCACATCCAGTGCTCGTCCTTGCAGACCCCGCTCCTGACGTTGATGTGCATGCTGAAGCGCGTTCCGCTCGTCCTCACCTCTCAGGGCGAGACGAAGATGGACGCCCACGACGTCTACGGCCGTAGCGCGTTCATGCGGTGGTCGTTGCGCTGGGGCGCCTCGCGGGCTGCGGCGCTCACCGCGTGCTCGACCTGGACGGCAGAGGCGGCGGCCGAGATCGCGCCGCGCTTCGCTCGAGCAGACGTCATCCTGAACGGCATCGATCCCGCTCAGTGGTCGGTGGCGGATCTTGTCGAGGCCCCCGTTGTGTGCGCGTGGGGGCGTCACGTGCCGCAGAAGGGCTTTGACCTCCTGCTCGATGCGTTCCAGGAGGTCCAGAAGGCGGTGCCGGACGCGCAGCTGCTGATCGGAGGCAGCGGGCCGGAGACCCAGAACCTCGAGCGGATGGCCGGTCTCGGCGTGACCTTCCTCGGATCTCTCGACCGCAGCGCTGTGCAGGGCATGCTCCACCGCAGTCGGGTCGCGGCAGTCCCCAGTCGCCTCGAGCCGTTCGGCATCGTGGCCCTCGAGGCGATGGCCACTGGCCGGCCGGTCGTCTGGAGCACCATCGGCGGGCTCGGAGAGGCAACCCAGGGCTTGGGGTGGGGGGTCGACCCTCACGACACGACGGCGTTGAGCGCGGCACTCGTCGAGGCCCTGACGTCGTCGGACCTCGATGCACAGAAGATTCGCACCGCCGCCGAGGATCGGTCCTGGAGTCGGATCACCGACGAGTACCTCGCGGTGTACGCGCGCTGCACGACGTGATCGCTGAGTCCCCCGCTTCACGCCGACAGAGCTCGTGTCGTGCGGCGTCGATCGAGAGGAAACCATGCGTGTCTTGATGTTGGCGGGTCCCGACGGCATGTTCGGCGGACACGCCGTCCAGCGGGATCGGACCGCCGCCGCGCTGAGGTCCCTCGGCGTGGAGGTGGTCGAGCGACTCCACGGTTCCCGACGATGGTGCGGCGTTCGACGTCGTGCACGCATGGTGGCCCGAGCTGAGCGAGGTGCGGCGGGCGAGGCAGCTGCGCATCCCCGTTGCCACCTCGACGATCTACATCCCCGTGTCTTCCTTCGCTGTCGTGCCCCCGCACCAACGGGTGATCGCTCGCGCGAGGATGACCGGGTCCACCATGGCCCGCGGGATCGTCGGTCGGCACATGGAGATGGCCGAGCGACTGACCGCCGAGCGGACCTGGTTGCGGCTCCTCTTCGAGAGCTCCGACCTGTTGCTACCGAACTCGGTCGGTGAGGGTGACCTGTTGACCGCTGAGCTCGGGGTCAGCACGCCGTCCTGGGTCGTCCGCAACGCGATCGACCCGAGCAGCTATCACGCTGATGGGGCTCTGCCGTGGTCGGAGCGCGCTGGCGTTCTCATCGCTGCTCGGGTGGAGCCGCGCAAGGAGCAGTTGGCCGTGATCAACGCACTCAAGGGCACCGACATCCCGTTGTACGTCGCCGGCGCGCCGCATCCCGACCACCGTGCCTACTTCGCGCGTTGTGAGCGCGCCGCGCAGTCGTCGCCCAACGTGCGGATGGTCGGGCGTCTCGACCCGCATGAGCTCGGAGACCTGATGCGGCGAGCGCGCGTCCATGTGCTGCCCAGCCAGTGGGAGACCACGGGTCTCTGCTCGCTCGAGGCGGCCGCATGCGGGTGCAACGTCGTGGTGTCCGACCGTGGCCCGGTCCGCGAGTACATGCTGGACGATGCGATCTACTGTGGCCTGTCGGTCCGCGAGATCCGCCGGGCCGTCCTCGATGCGCACGCAGGTCCACAGCGCCCAGCGCTGGGGGTGAGAGTCGCCAGGTCATTCACGTGGGACGATGCGGCGTCCGACACCTTGGCCGCTTATGAGTGGCTGCTCTCGGAGCAGCGCTCGGTCGACAGCAGCACCAGGTTGTCGCAGTTCGTGACGAGGCTGGACCAATGACGACCCGGCACGACCTTGCTGACGCCAGTCAGTCGCGCGTGTACAGCAGGAAGTAGTCGCGGATCTCCGAGGATGTCTCGTACGCCGGGATCCTGGATGGTGTGCTCGGCGATCTGCAGCTGATAACCGGCGTCCTTCAAGAGACCGCTGCAGTCTCGCCTCGATCCGTCGGGCTCTCTGCTCCAGAGCTCGTCCTCCTCGTTCGGGACGATCAGGAGTCGCGGGACCTCCCGCTCGGCGAGCAGCGAGAGCCACGAGCGGACGGCCGCGAAGGGCATCTCACTGAAGCTGTGCACGTTCACTGCCAAGTCGATCCCAGAAGCCGGCAGTCGCCCTTCGAGCTCGTGAAGCGGGACGGTGACGCCACGGTCCTGGAGCCCGCGATGCTTCAGGTAGTACTCGCACAAGAACGTCGACCGGGCCACGGCATCGAGACACCAGTACTGGCCGACATTCGGGGCAGCAGTGAGCACTCGGTCAGCGAGGCGTCCGTAGCCGGCGCCGATATCGACGACCTGGTAGCCGGGCTTGCTCAGGATGTCCGTGTGCTTGGCGAGGAAGGTGATCTCGTTGACTGAGTCGAGGAGATCTCGGCTCAGCGTCGGCATCCCCTCGAAGTCGAAGGTGAAGCACCCGAAACCGCCGTCCTCGGTGAGCACCGTCCCAGCAAGTTGAACTCGTCGATGCCGGCCACGTACTTCGCCGAAGATGAAGAACCGGTAGGCGTTGTGCCGCGGGGACCGGGTGTACTGCCAGAGGTAGAGATTGTCGCCCCGGAAGAAGCGAAGGTCCTCAGCTCGCGACGAGGTTGCCGGCTCCCAGATGCTCGATGCGACGGTCCCTTCGGGACTCGACTCTTGAAGTGCGCGGTACGCGCCTTCGAGGTCCGCCAACCGAGGGTTGCTCGGGACGAGGTAGTCGAGATCAGCGGAGGGGGGTGGGTGGCGAGGGTCGAACCCGTGCCGGACGAGTTGCTCCTCGGGGGACAGCCGCTCGATACGGAACCCACCGCGGGCGAGCACACGTTTGATCGCCTCGCGCACGTCAGGACCCTATCAACCAGATGTCATGCGAATGCGTCGACGTACGCGGCCAGGTGCTCTCGGGCGCACCTCTGCCACGAGAACTCGGTGCTTCGCTCCAGACCGCGACGGATCAAGCCTTCACGAAGAGACCGGTCCTTGCAGACAGCCTCGATGCCTTCAGCGAGCCCCGCTGGCGTCGGTGGCACCAGCAGACCCCCCTCACCGCAGACCTCTGGCAGCGCTCCGGCCGAGGCTGCGACGACCGGAGTGCCGGCGGTCATCGCTTCGAGAGCTGGAAGGCCGAACCCCTCGTAGGTACTGGGGACGACGACCGCGTCGGCTGAGGCCATCAACCTGGCGACCGTGGGCGCCTCGAGGTAGCCGACAGCAGCGGTCCGTTCGGCTCCGGCGAAGGCGCTGTCACGTCGCGGATCCGGTGGCCCCACGAGGGCCAAGGTGTGGTGGGGCAAGACCGTGGCGACCGATCGCCAAGCGGCGGCCAGCGACTTCAAGTTCTTCCGGTCGCTCGCGCCGCCGGCGTGAAGGATGAACGGAGGGCGGATGCCCAGGTCAGCCAGCTCGGCGTCCGACAGGGGGGTGGGGTCCCGGAAGGCGTCGTTGACACCGTTGGGAATGACGGTGACTCGTCGGACGCCCAGGAGGTCGCTGGCCTCCTGCGCGGCGAACTGAGAGGGGCAGATGACCAGCCGCGACCTCCGGGCGGTCATGATGGACCACTGGGGCAGGTCGCCTTCGTCGGCGAAGCGCAGCGGAGGAAGGTCGTGAACCGTGACGACCTCCGGGCAGGCGGGCGGCGGCAGGCGGAGGTCGAACCGATGGACGTACCGGCTCCCGCGGTGCGCACGTGCGCCCACCAAACGGGCGACAGCGGTGGGTGCTCTGCGCGAGAAGCCGTTGCGGGACGCGCACGTCGACGTCGCCCGTAGCCCGCATGCCGCCGAATCTCTTCGTGGCAAAGGTGAACGGAGCGGCTGTCTTCACCGGCAAGTGCCTGGAGCAGCTCACTCTCGTAGTGCTGGAGGCCCATGGGAGAGCCGACCTGACCGAACGTCGCCCAGGTGATCTCCATGGCTGACGACGGATGGCTCACGCGCCCAGTATCGCAAGGCACAACGCCCACCCACCGCGGTGCCAGCGTTGCGGCTGCCCCGGGCGGGCACGTCTGGTAGGCGCACCTAGATTGACCACATGACGCGTCCGCTCCGAGTGCTGCTCGTGTCACCCGTTCCCGATCGCGACCCGCCGACCGGGGATGTCACCTACACCGAGGAGCTTCTGCGCAACCCGCCGCCGGGGATCGAGTACGAGACATATGCCCAGGCATTGAACGCTGGGCGTCTCGTGGAGCACGCAAGCCGCCGGAGCCACCAGGCCCGGCGAACCATGGGCGAACGCTGGAGGATCCTTCACCAAGCGCTGCTCAACAAGGTGAGAAGCACCGGCATCCTGTGGCGCGAGCCGTTCCGCTACTTCTCCGTCGAGGAAGGCGCCTACGACGCGATCCACGTTCATGTGTTCAGCGTTCGTTGGCTCGGCCCCACGCCGCCGATCGTGGTCAGCAACGGGGCGCCGCAGCCGGATCTGTACCGAGACGGCTATGGATGGTCCCAGCGGCGGGTGTCGGCGACATGGGCTGCCGAGCGACTCTTGTCGGGACTGCTGCGGGTCGAGCAGCCGGTGTGCCGACTGAAGTCCGCCGCGGCAGTGGTGACGTTCACCGACCACTTGCGGGAGTTCTACCTCCACCACCGGCTGTGCGCACCAGACGTACTTGCCACGATTCCGTGTCCTACTCGTCCGTCTCCACGACCGACCCTCACGAGGCCACCATCGACCGTGGGGTTCGTGGCGCGAAACTTCGTCGCCAAGGGCGGCCCGACCGTCGTCGCGGCGTGGCCCGCGATTCGCCGCGCCCACCCGGACGCGCGACTGCTGATGGCGGGTTCGGAGCTGCCCGAGGAGGTCGAGCGCCTGGACGGAGTTGTCTCGCTCGGGTCTCTGCCCCGAGACGAGCTGATGAGCGAGTTCTTCGCGCACGTCGACGTGTTCGCGTACCCGACCACGTTCGACGGTGGGTCCCTCGTCATGCAGGAGGCTCTCGCCCACGCGATCCCCACCGTGACCAGTGACTACGGGCCGATGCCCGAGATGATCGGACACGGGAAGGCGGGCGCTGTGGTGTCGGCTGGAGACCAGGCTGGGCTCGCCCGGGAGGTCATCAAGCTGCTGGACCCCGACCATCACGCCGACGTGAGCCGGCGGACCGCGGACTGGTTCGACTCGCGGTTTGCCGATGACGTCGTTCGCGAGTCACTGGGCCGGTTGTACCGGCGCATCACAGCGTCATGAGGCCTGCGCAGGCGCTGGCTCGAGACTCAGGTCCACGCGACGTGAGTCCGGTCATCTCGGCGTCCGTCGAAGGAGCTGCGCCAAGGTCGACCGCTGAGAGCGGCTTGCGGCGCAGCCTCCACAGAACGCAAGAACGATCAGCAAGCTCCCGAGGACGGCGACCGTCCCTGACTCACCCAGTAGTGATCGGACAACCAGGCCGGTGGCGACAGACAACGCAAGTGGAGGTAGCACGGCAGCAACGGGCGCGAACCACGCTGCGGACTCGGGCTGAGCACAGCTTTGCGGCCACCAGTGGCAGCCAAATGCCGTCAACGAGCGCTGCCGTGATCAGGGACCCGATGGCTGCTCCGCTCGGACCCAGTTCTCTCGTCAGGACGACGCTGATGACGACGTTGAACACCCCAGAAGCCAGGCTCAGCCACAGGATCTGATGGCCTCGCTCAGTCGCGACGATCATGACGAACGCATTGTGGCCCACCACTTGGAAGAGTCCGGACGCGACGATGGCGACAAGAACGGGATAGCTGGCACGCCCGGCGTCGCCGACCCACAGAGCCAGCAACTCGTCGCCGAAGATCACCAGGGCAAGCTGCCAGTGGCACGTACACGAGGAGCGATACCTGGATGCCCCTCAGGTACAGGCTCCACACGCGGTCGTGACTGTTCAGCCCGGCCAGGGTCGCGTAGCTCCCGGTCATCGACTGAGTCGCTCGCGTCCCCAGGGTGATGGCGAACTGACCGGCGCGACTGGCGATCGCGTAGGTGGCGGCTCCCTGGCTCCGACGACGAAACCGACGATGAGCACGTCCGACCCGTAACCGGCTGACCCCGCGATGAAGAGCAGTGAGTTGCGCCATCCCAGTCGGTACAGGCTTCTCGCTGTCGCGCGATCGCCGCCGCGTGGTGAGAGTGAGTACCCGCGCACTTTCGACTTGGCGCGGAGGTGGAGCAAGCTGAATGTCACCAAGCCACCCAGCGCCGTGGCGGCCGCGATCCACGCCACCTCATGGGTGGCCACCGCCGCGACGGCCTGGGAGATGCCCATCCACAGGGCGGCCAGTGCGCCGAAGGTGGCGAAGGAACTGAAGTTGCCGGTTCCTTGAAGGAGCCCCGACGGCACAACTGAGACCAAGTTGAACGCCTGCCAGAACAGCCAGGAACGCGATCGTCAAGCGCGCCTGGTCGATGTGCTGGGTCTCGTCGAGCCCGATGAGGGCTGGTGCGCTGGCGGCAAAGCCCAACCCAATGGCAATACACGCGACGCCCATGATGGCGTAGATGGCCGTGGCAGTGCGCGCGATGCGTGCGACCTCTGCTTCATCGTCGACGGAGTGCCCCGTCCGGGTTGCGATGGCGGTCCCGACGCCGGCGTCCAGGATGCCGAGATAGGCGACGAGTCCGAGCCCCATCGACCAGACGACCGAAGTCATCCCGGCTGAGAGCGTTGACGAAGATCGGGGTCAGGAAGAGGCCGAGTCCTGTCGAGACGATGAGAGGCAGGTACGCGCTCACGGCGTTTCGTCGGACGGTATGTGAGCTCGAGGCGAACTCCGACCCAGACTGAGTCTCTGCGTGCGAATCACGGAGCGGTGGACCAGGCTGCCCCGCCTGTGCAGATCTGGTGAACCTCATCGACGTTTCACGGTGTCGTCGAGTTCCCCGAGTCGCCCACGGTCATGGTTCGCGCCAAGTCTGGCGCTTGACGCGGGCAGGAACGCCGACGGCCAGCGACCCCGGAGGTATCGGACGGTTGACCAGCCCATGTGCACCGACGACAGAGTCGTCGCCGACCGCACCGCCTCGAACCACCGAGCTCTTCGAGCCGAGCCACACGCGGGCGCCGATGTGGACGGGGGTCGTTCGCATCGCCCCCGACCTCGGTGGCAGCTCGGGATCGTGGTCGTGGTCCCGGATGCAGACCATTTCGGCGATCATCGTCTCGGGGCCGATCGTGATGCTCCGATGGGCGGCGATCAGGCACAACCCGCCGATGAACACGTCGTTCGCAACCTCGATCGTGGCACCGTCGTACGCAACAAGTGTCGTCTGGGCGGCAATCTCCACACGGGCGCCGATGACTACTCGGCCGGATCCATGTGTCGCCAACGACACGTGTGGGCCCAGCCTGACCGACCGGTCGATCACGACGCCGCTCCGCCGCGACGCAAGAGCCACACGCCTTGTCCCTGCCAGCCTTGATCGGATTCGAGATAGCCGGCCCCTCACGACGGCAAGGTATCAGCGAAGAATGCTGGTCGATGACGAACCAGTGCCAGCCTTGGATTCGCCGACTGCACCGACCCGGGTGGGGAGCCACGGCCGCGGTCCTCGGTCCCAGCCACCTGCACGACGGCAAGACCCGTCGGTCCACGGCCTGCACGACGCCTGGCCAACCGGACGTGTAGGCGTCCCACAGCACCAGTCACGTCGCCGCCTTGGCCTCGCGGCACGTGTCGTGGTTCCACAGTGGACGATTTGCCTCTGCGTCCGAGCGGTGTCGACCTTGAACGAGATTCAGCTACTCGTATCAGCGCACGATGTCGAGCAGGTACGTCATGGGCGGCCCTTGCCGCTGCTGCGCGACCGATTGGAAGTCGGAAACGTCAGCGAGTAGATCGGCGTATGAGCTTGCCGGCTCACCAGCGGACGGCCGACAGTCGCATGACCGGCGACGTCGTGGCCTGGGCACCTGGGTGATTCGCTCCGCCTCCGGCCACGATTGCGGCGAATTCGCGTTCGCCGACGCCACCGGATCGAACGTTGTCGCTCTCCCACCCCACCCCGTGCTCGGTCCCGGAAAGTCGGGGGCAGGAAGATCAAGAGTCGATCACTTCCGCCGATGGGGGCGGCCTGCGCCATGGCCAGCGTGGTGGCGCCGTCGTACGTTCCGATCTCGAAGATCAGACCTGGCTCGAGGATGTCCACAGCATCGCCCGAATGCAGAATTGCTCCATCGGGTCCATGTCGATCGTCGGTACGCCACCTCGCCCAACTCGACCGGCAGACCTTCGACCTCGGGGAAGAGATCCAGGATCCAGCACTCACGGGCCTTCGGACGCACCGAAAGTCCGGCAGACAACCAATGCTTTCGGAACTCGATGTCGGTTCTGAGTTCATGTGCCAAGGCTTTGACGGCCCGACTCCAGTAATTCAGGTCCATGCTTCGACGCTACCCGGGTCGTCAGGATGACGGGGCAACCCGCCACGCACAGCGCAAATGCCAAGTGCGCCGTAGGGAGTAGCCAGGTGTCAACGAGGGACGCACAGGTAGTTGAAGAACCGGTCGTGGGGCGCAGGCCGGGGCTGTGTCACGGGCACGCGGCCGGCATCCGTGAGGTGGAAGATGTCGTAGCCGAGCTCAGCCAGCACCCCGCCTGCCTGCCGGTAGCTGCCGGTGACGAGGAACTCGATGAAGATCGTGGGCCGGTGGTGGGCGAGCACGTCCCGCATGGACTCCACCACCGGACCTTCCGCGTCCTCCACGTCGATCTTGACGAGGTCGACGTGGAAGCCGCTGGGCAGTGCGGACTCGATGGTCGTCGTCCGTACCTGATGCCAGGTCCCGGCTTCCTCCGATTGGCGGAGGGAGCTCTGCAGGAATCCAGTGTCGGGCATGGCTCGGTCCGGGATGAAGAAGCGTTCGGTGCCGTTGCTGTTGCTGACAGCCGCAGGGATGGCAGTCACCCGGCTCGAGAGGTTGTTGATGGCGATGTTGGTGGTGAGGCGGTCGTAGACGCCCGGAACGGGTTCGAAGGCGAGCGCTCGCAGTGAGGGGTTCACGGTGGCCGCGACGAGCGAGTAGCAGCCGGTGAACGCACCCACGTCCAGGAAGCCACGCGCTGTGCGGGCGAGCGGGATGAACTCGCGCCAGGACTCGTGCTCCCACCGGCTGAGGCCGGTCCAGAACAGGTGCCTGCCGACAGCGTCGGACTCGGTGGCGCTGTAGCGGAAGGTCCCGAGTCCATCTCCGACGGCGACGGTGAAGGTCGGTTCGATGTGCATGAACTGCTGTGCATTCGGGGGCAGCAGTCCGCGCTGGGTTGCCTGCCTCGCCGCGAGGCGGAGCGGACGCAGGCGGCTGCCGAACTCGAGGGCGCTGGCTGCCCGTCGTTTCCACATGTGCGGAGGATGCCAGACGTCTGCTCGCCGGCATTGAGCCGCTCCCACCGGTGCGCGACTCACAGCTCGCCGTGGCTCGGCCTCTCCCCGACCAACGGCGATCTGACGTCCTCGATGTCGAAGACCGTGGGCCACAGCGGATTGTGGCGTAGCCCGATCCTCGCACCGTGGCTTGGCATACATTGCTCGGCATGACCGATGGTGGACGCGACCCACTAGACCTCCGCCCTCGACGCACCATGGTGACCGGAGGGGCGGGGTTCATCGGGTCCCATTTGACGTGTCGGTTGCTCGACATGGGCAACGAAGTCCTGGTGGTGGACAACTTCTACTCCGGCACGAGACAGAACATCGAGGAGTTGGTGGGACACCCACGACTCGAGTTGATGCGTCACGATGTCACCTTCCCGTTGTACGTCGAGGTGGACGAGATCTATCACCTCGCCTGTCCCGCCTCGCCCATCTTCTATCAACGTGATCCGGTGCAGACCACCAAGACCTGCGTGCACGGATCGATCAACATGCTCGGGCTGGCCAAGCGGTTGAACGCCAAGATCCTGTTGGCCTCGACGTCGGAGGTGTACGGGGATCCGGCTGAACACCCGCAGACGGAGGAGTATTGGGGCAACGTCAATCCCATCGGCATTCGCTCCTGCTACGACGAAGGCAAGAGGTGCGCCGAGACGCTGTTCTTCGACTACCACCGACAGCACCAGCTGCAGATCAAGGTCGCGCGCATCTTCAACACCTACGGCCCGCGGATGCTCGCGAACGATGGACGGGTTGTCTCCAACTTCATCGTCCAGGCTCTGCAGGAACAGCCGCTGACCATCTTCGGCGAAGGCCTGCAAACGAGATCCTTCTGTTTCGTCGATGACCTGGTGGGCGGCCTCATCGCACTCATGGAATCTCCCGACGACGTGACGGGTCCCATCAATCTCGGTAACCCCGGCGAGTTCACCATGCTGCAGCTCGCTGAGGCGGTCATCGCGAAAACGGGCAGCGCTGGGGGAATCATCCACCGGCCGCTGCCGCAAGATGACCCCGCACGGCGTCGCCCCGACATCTCCAAGGCCGAAGAAAAGCTCGGCTGGCAGCCTGTCACTGACCTCGACTCGGGGCTGGACCAGACGATCGCCTACTTCCGGGACTTGCTGCTCGAGCATCAGCGCGCGGGTGTCTGATCCGCTGCAACCCCACACAGTCGAGTACGGCGCGACGACCGATGAGATTCAGGGCTGCGGGCGCGACTTCCACACACCGACCACCGTGGTCCCAGGCGGAACATCGGCCAGCACGATCGCCCCGGCCCCCACCCGAGCCCCGTCGCCGACCGTCACGGGGCCCAGGACAACGGCATGAGCACCGATGCGCACGCCGTCGCCCAGACGGGGCTGGCCACTCGCCGCGGCGTCATGACCGAGGGTGACGCCCTGGTGAAGAACCAGGTCTCGGCCCGCGACGACGTCCCGGCCCACCACGATGCCCACGGTGTGAATGATGTTGAAGCCCGGCCCGATGGTGGCCCCCGGGTGGATCTCGACGCCGGCCGCCCGGACCGCCCGGGCCTTGCACCACAAGGCGAGTGGCCTCATCCGGTGCCGCCAGCACCACATCCCGGACCTGATCCAGAACATCGCCCGCACCGGCGGGTACAGGATGCTCCGGACGAGCGACACAGCGACGATCCTGCGCGGCGAGGCGTCCCACATGGCCGTGAGGTGCCGCAGGTCGTCGACGATCACCCGGGCAAGACTATCGACGCTGGGCCCCAGAGATGGCCGTCTCGGCGATGACCTCCGCCATGGATGCGGCTCGCTCGTCCCAGGTGGGCACATCACGCGGCGGGGGGCCGCTGTGGCTCGAGCTGCCCAACCCCTGCTTCACCGCCGCGACGAACCTGCCGTGAGGCACCACGGCGGCCTGAGTCGGGGCGAGCTCACGAAACCCCGCCACCGGTGTGCTCACCACCGGCCGGCCGGCGGCGAGGTACTCGTAGACCTTGATCGGGTCGAGGCTGTCGGTGAACTGCGGTGACGACGTGCGGCACCACGAGCACGTCGGCGTTCTTCAGGTACGCCGGGATCGTCGGTGTGCTCGCGGGCGCCGAGGAGGACCGCCCCGGCGTCGGCGAGGCGTGCGCTGGTCGGCCGGCGTCCAGGGCGCACGGGACCGACCAGGACGAAGGTCGGCCGTCGCCGGCAGCGCGCCTGGCGAGCGTCGACGCACAGGTCGACGTCGAGCCGGTCGCGGTGCAGCGTGCCGACGTACAGGACCACCGGTCCGGCGGGCAGGTCGCCGGGACGCGGCGCGTCGGCCAGGTAGGCGTCGACGTCCACGGCGTTCGGGACCAGGGTCACCCGCTCCGCCCGTCCGGCGACTTGGTCTCCAGCAGCCGGGGCGAGCAGACGACGACGTGGCGGCAGTGGTCGAGCAGGTAGCGCTCGCTCTCGACGAGCCGGTCGTGCTCGCGCGGCGACCGGTCGGCCAGCAGCCAGTCGTCGGTGATGTCGTAGAGCGCCGGCCAGCCGGTCCGGCGCAGGAGGTCGGCGGCCAACGGGTCGTTGAGCCACAGCACGGGTCGGGTCATGCCCACCCGGCGCGGCCGCCCGGACGACGGCGGATGACAGTCGCCGGTCGGCCGCGCGGGTCGAGCCTGCGGGGCAGCCACTTGGTGGGCTGGAACAGCCACAGCCGGCCGTCGGCCCGGCGGAGTCCGAGGCCCCGGCGGGCGCGCGACCGGCGACGGAGCGTCGTGCAGCGGGTCGGCCGGCGGCTCGACGAACAGCACGCGGAGCTCGGGGTCGGTCGCCAGCAGCCGCGAGACCAGGTGCTGGTTGCGACGCCAGACCCCGTCCCAGGCTTCGAGCGAGACGACGACCAGGTCCGTCACGACAGGCCCCGGTAGACGGCGTCGGTGCGACGGGCCTGCTGCTCCACGGTGAACCGTTCGCGCTGGACGACCTGCAGCCGGGCGCCGTACGACTCCCGCTCCTCCTGCGAGTCGCGCCAGCCCACGCAGCAGCCGCGCGGCGTCGTCGGCGTCGCCCGGCGCGAACAGTGCGGCTCCTGGCGCGGAACCCACCGTCTCGAGGTGGGCGCCCGAGCCCGCCGCCACGACGGGGAGGCCGCGAGCCATCGCCTCCACCACGGACAGGCCGAAGGCCTCGTCGGTGCCGCGGTGCCAGGAGCACGCCGGCGGAGCGCATCAGCTCCCACATGTCCCGCCGGTGGCCGAGGAACTCCACGGAGTCACCCAGGCCGAGCGCAGTCGCAAGCGTCCTCGAGCTCGCCGCGCAGGGCACCATCGCCGGCGATCCTCAACCGCCAGCCCGCGTCGGCGAGACCCGACGCCGCGAAGGCGCGGACCGCGACGTCGGTGTCGCTTCTCGCGCTCGAGCCGCTGCGCGACCAGGACGACCGGCAGCCGGTCGACCGCCGCCGACGCGGTCGGGCTCGGGCCGGACGCCGCTCAGCACGACGGTGCTAGCCCCGTCGACGTGGTCCGCGACGTACTGCGACACCGCGATCTGGCCGTCGATCCGACGGGTGCCCCACCGGGTGACCGGCCGGGTGAGGCGGCGGGTGCCGCGTGGGGACGGCGAAGTGGCGGGTGCTCGACCACGGGCACGCCGCGCAGCCACCGGGCCGTCGAGAGGGCCACCTCGGCCGCGGTCATGTGCACGTTGACGACGTCGGGACGCGGCTGGCAGTCGGCGCAGGCTGCGCAGGGCGACGTGGATCGCGTGGCCGGGGAGGACGACGACGCCGTCCCCCGCGGTGGCCCGGACGCGGGGCTGGTGACCGCCCACGACCGTCACCCGGTGCCCCAGCGCGACCTGGGCGGCCGCGAGCTCGCTGACGTGCCGCTCCACGCCGGCGAAGGCGTTGGTGCAGCAGACGTGGACGATGTCCAGGGTCGGCGCGTCGGTCACACGGTCGCCTTGTCGGGCGGCGGCGTCGTCGGGCATGCGCTCGGCGGCCTGCCCGACGCCGGGTGGCTGGTCGGCCAGCTCCCGGCCGTGGGCGCCGAGGCAGATGCCGACGATCAGGAACGGGACCGACGTCTGCACGGCCACCCAGAACAGGTCGAGCTGGCCCTGGACGAGGCGGCTCAGGATCACGACGAACGCCACCAGCCCGTACCTGGGATCCATCCGCCAGAGGACCACCAGGGACCCGACCATCAGGACGACGAAGCCCACCAGGCCGACGAGGCCGGCCGTGCTCAGCATCTCGAGGACGCCGTTCGGAGGCTGGAACGCTGATCTCGAACCGGTCGGTGTACCACCAGCGCAGGCCCACGCCGAACAGCGGGTTGGTCTGCCAGATGCGGATCGACTCGCCGAACCAGTCGACGCGCTGGAAGAAGGAGTTGAACTCGTTGCCGGACGCGACCTGGTTGCGGACCATCACGAGGATGAAGCCCATCCCGGCCGCGACGGCGAACAGGATGACCTTCGAGCGGCGCTCTCGACCGGAGTTCTGCGTCCGCATCACGATGACGATGAGCGCGACCGCCAAGCCGGCCATCGCCTGCCGGGACTGGGTGATCGCGATACCGACGAGGCAGACCCAGAAGCAGGCCTGCGCGAACAGCGGTGGCCACCGCACCCAGCGTCGGCCGGGCGTACGCGACGGCGGCGGCGATGCCGAAGAGGCAACCGGCGAAGTTCTTGTGCATGTCGTAGGGCCAGCGCGGGAAGACGCCGCTGAAGTCGCCAGCGGCGTACTGCGATGAGGCCCTGGACGATCACCGACGACCGCGAGGGCCGAGCACGTCAGCAGGATCAGCGTCAGCCCCAGCCGTGCGTGGCCCTCCCGTCCGATGCTCCAGCCCACGACCAGCGCGCCCACCGTGAGCAGCCCGGCGTGCACCCACTCGATCGCGTTGGCCCGGTAGGGGTTGGCGATCACCGTGAACAGGGTCAGCACCTCGTAGATGACGCCGCACCAGATGAGGGACCGCATCGCCGGGGTGTAGGGACGCTGGGCGAAGATCGCGGCTGGGAAGAACGCGACGAACAAGGCCGCGTCCGAGACCGTCAGGTCGGTGCCGCCGACGCCGATCCGGTAGCTGACCAGGGCTGGGACCACCATCAGCAGCGGGATGATCGCGGAGTCCATCAGCGTCAGCCCGAACAGGCACACACTGACACCGACGAGCAGGGCGAGCTCGGGCCGTACGGGGATGAAGTAGCCGATCCCGAGCACGGTCAGCCGCGGCGACCAGCCACAGCATCGCCACCCCAGACACCCGCAGGACGTCCTTCAGGTTCAGGGTCATGTCGGCACCTCGCTCGCTCACGGGGCGGGTCGCCGGCAGGGAGGCCTCGGCCTCGAGCGGACCGGTGACGTAGAGCGCGGCGCGGGCCCGGGCCGCGCGGCCGCGCTCACCCGGGAGCACGAGGCCGCGGGCGCGCGGAACCCACGATGGTGGCGCCGCGAGCGAGCTGCCACCGGACCGGGCCGAAGTGCTTGCGCAGGTAGCGCTCCTGGGACGCGTGGAAGTGGGTCTCCCGGCGGGCGGGATCGGCGCTCGTCGCGGCGCCGACGTGCACCGCGCGAGCCTCGGTCACCTCGCGGTGCCGCCAGCCGAGCCGGTGCGCGCGGTAGGCCCAGTCGGTCTCCTCGGCGTAGAGGAAGAACGCCTCGTCGAACCGCCCGACCTGGGCCAGGGCCTCCCGGCGCAGCATCAGCACCGAGCCGATCACGAAGCCAGTGGACGAGCCGAGCCGACCGAGGCCGACCGCCGTCAGCCAGGTGCGTCCGGGGGAGGGGAAGGGCCACGACACCCGGCTGGGGAGGCCCGCGCTCGTCGACCTGGGTCGGGCGCGACGGAGGCGAGCGTGGGATCGGCGAGCAGGGCTCCGGTGGAGGCGCAGCGACGTCGTCCCTGCGCGATCACCGCGTCGGGGTTGAGCAGGAGCACGTCGGCGTCCGGGTCCAGCCGGTGGGCGAGGGCGTGGTTGACGCCGGCGCCGAAGCCGCCGTTGTGTCCCGGGTCGAGGTAGCGGACGCCGAGACGCTCGCAGACACGCGGCGACGTCCGGCGAGGAGGAGTTGTCGACGACCGTGACGGGGAACGAGAGGACCGGCTGCAGGGAGTCCTCCAGCAGGTCGGGGCGGCCGTAGGCGACGACGACGATCTCGAGCCCGCGCTGCGGGTCGGCCGTCGTGCCCGTCGCGCGCTCGTACAGGCCCAGGTAGGCGCGCCGCGACCTGCGGACCACGACGCCTGCTGGGCACGCTCGACACCGCGGCGCACCAGCTCGCCGCGCGTCGCGTCGTCCTCGAGCACGGACTTCAGGGCAGTGGCGAGGGCCTCCGGGTCGCCGGGCGGGACGAGGAGGCCGGCGTCGCCGACCACGTCGGGCAGGGCACCCGTGTCGCTGGCGACGACCGGGACGCCGGACGCCATCGCCTCGACGACCACGCGGCCGAACTGCTCCAACCAGCCGGGCGTCGGCAAGGACGGCACCGCGAGCACGTCCAGGCCGCGGTAGAAATCGGGCAGCTGGTCCTGGCCGACCGAGCCGACCAGCTCGACGCGGTCGCCGACGCCGAGCTCGGCCACCCGCGTCCGGAGGGCCTCGTCCTCGGGTCCGGCGCCGGCGACGCGCAGCGTCGCGTGGTCGAGGCGAGCGATGGCCTCGAGCAGCACGTCGACGCCCTTGTGGGCGCTCGAGCCGACCGACGTACCCGATGACGGGAACGTCGCCGAGCCGGCGCCTCGGGACCGGGCGAGAAGCGCTGGGTGTCGACGCCCAGCGGGATCAGGGTGGCCGCGCCGGGGAACCCCTTGCGCTCGCAGATGTGGCCCGCCTCGGAGTTGCACACGCTGAGCGCCGCCGCGTGGCGCAGGGCCCACCGCTCCATCCAGCGGAACGGCGGCGGGTAGCGCTTGTCGATGTTCTGGGCGGAGTACAGGACGTACGGCGCTCGCTGGCGGCGCAGCCGTCGCATCAGCAGGATCTCGGCGGTCGCCAGCGCGAAAGGCTCCTCGTGGATGTCGATGACGTCGTACGGTCGTCCGAGAGCGCGCCACAACGGCAGCGGCGCGTACACGAACAGGGCCGGGTGGCGTCCCCACGTGCGGAGGCCCGTCACCGGCTCGCCGCGACGGCCGACGAGGGCGATGTCGGTGCCGCCCTCGTTCCACCGCTTGGCGGTGAGGAGGTCGACGTCGGCGCCGAGAGCGCGCAGATGGCGCTCCCGCTCCCGCCACGCGTCCACGACGGCGCTGTGGAAGATTCGGAGGACCCGCATTTTCCTCACTCCCCGCGCCGAATACCGCCCCCAGGCTATCGTTAACCGGTCAGACGGACTGGAGAACCGCCATCCGTCCCCGTCGCCCGGTCCGGGGCGCGGATCGCGAGAACGGGGTGTGCGGAGTGAAGTTGCGAGACTTCCTGCTCGTGCTCCGCACCCGTTGGCTCATCATCCTCGGGTGCACCCTGGTCGTCACGGGAGTCGTCGCATTCCTGACCTATCGCCAGACACCGATCTACACGGCGCAGTCTGCGTTCTACCTCTCGGCCAACCCGGACGACAGCGGCAAGGACGACACCGCCTACCCGTACGTCCTCACCCCGCAGGACCTGGCCAGGTACGTCGCCGTGCTCGGTTCTCCTTTGGTCCTGGAACCGCTGCGGACAGCGGCTCGACCTGGCTGCCGGGCACACCCATCAACGCCAGTGCGAGCATCGCCGGGGACACCGAGATCCTCCAGGTCACGGTCACCGACACGGACCCCGAGCGGGCAGCGGCCATCGCGAACGAAGTCGGCCCGCAGCTCGCCGACTCTGCCGAGGACTTCTCGGTCCTGCTGCGCGAGTCCGGGACCACGATCGTGTCCAAGGCAGGTCACGCCGGCGACCGTGCCCGGATCGCCGACCTCGCCGGTCCCGTCCCGAAACCTGGCCCTCGGACTCCTTGCCGGCCTCCTGGTCGGTATCGGGATCGCCTTCGTCCGCCACACCCTCGACACCAAGGTGCGCGAGGAGGCCGACATCCGGCCGTTCTCCAAGGAGCCCATGCTCGGCGCGCTCCCCATGGACAAGGCCAAGACCGACCAGGCGACGATCGACCGCGACCCTCACAGCGGCTACGCCGAGGCCATCCGGCGGTTGCGGACCAACCTCATGTTCGTCGACGTCACCACGGCCAAGCACTCGTTCATCGTGACCTCGGCGATGCCGGGCGAGGGCAAGACCACCACCACGGTCAACCTCGCGATGGCGATGTCCACCGCGGGTGGCAGGGTCCTGCTGATCGACGGCGACCTGCGCAACCCTTCGGTGGCCCGCACGCTCGGGATCGAGGGCGGGGCCGGCCTCACGACGGTGCTGCTGGGCCAGGCCGGGGTCGACGACGTGATCCAGCGGTGGCGCGACACCAGCCTGCACGTGCTGACCGCCGGCGCGATTCCTCCCAACCCCAGCGAGCTGCTCGGCTCGGAGCCGATGCGCGAGCTCTTCGACAAGCTCGCCCACGAGTTCGACTTCATCCTCGATCGACAGCCCGCCGGTCGTTCCTGTCGTGGACGCCGTGCTGCTCGACCGGCTGACGGGCGGCACGCTGATGGTGGTGGCGTCGCACAAGACGAAGAAGCGTGACCTGGCGAGCGCCGTCAAGCAGCTCGACACGGTGGGCGCCAAGCTCGTGGGCTTCGCGCTGAACTTCGTCCCGGTGAGAGAGTCGGACGCCCGCCGCTACGGTTACTACCGCTTCCAGGAGACCCCCAGCCCCACCGCCGCGGCGGGCAAGCCGCAGAAGTCCTCGCGGGCGAAGCCAAGGGCCGACGGGAAGGGTCGACGGGTCGCCAAGAAGTCCCGAACCCAGTCAGTCGACTCGCTCGACCAGCCCCTGTGACTCCATCTCGCTGATGAACGCGGCGGTGTCCGCGGCCAGGCTCGGGGTGTCGGGGAAGTCGAGCTCCAGCTCGGCGACGGTGGCGCGCACCGACCCGGTCGTCACCAGCAGCTGCCACACCTCGGCGGCCGGGGAGCCCAGCACCGGCCGCTCACCCGTCCGCAGGTCGAGGAGCACGAGGACGTCGGGATCCTCGCTCACCCCGATGTGGTCGGGGCGGCGGTAGCGCGGCTCCGGACCGTGGTCGGCGAGCTCGAGCAAGCCCCGGGTGACGAGCTCGTTGACGGCCTCGAGGGCCCCGACGGCGCGGCCCGCCACGACGTCGCTGACCGCCCGGGCGAGCGATCCGGTCAACCGGGTCAGCTCGTCGCCGGCGAGGACGAGGACGTCGTCGTCGATGACCTGGACGGCAACGCCGGGCGCCAGGCGGGGCACGAGGTTCAAGGTTTCGGCCACAGCCGCAGCACCTCCGCGGCCGCGCCCGCCTCGTCGTCGTCGTACCGCAGGCGGTAGGCGGGAACCCGCCGGGCCAGACGCGCCAAGGCAGGCAGGGGCCCGCCGGTCACGTCACCCAGCTGCGTCGAGCGGCAGCCGACCAGGTAGGCCGCCTGGCTCCCCGAGAGCGCCTCCACGTGCGTCCCGGCGGCGTCGGGGTCGTGCTCGAGGAAGATCAGCAGCCTCGTCTCGAGGGGTTCGTCGGGGACGCCGGCCGGGCGGCTCGCCGACAGCACCTCGAGGGTGTCCGGTTCGAGCGAGGAGGTCCGGTCGGCCAGCAGCACGGCGCTATCCCGCAGGGCCGTGGCCAGGGCCGCAGAGGCGATGGATCCGGGCTCCTCGCAGAGCAGCACGACCGACCCGTCAGAACGCGCGAGCGCGGCGGCACCCAGCACCAGGGGACCGGTGCCCGGCTGGGCGACTGGGCTCGCCGGTGCGGGTGAGGACGTCGTCCCTGCGACCGTAGGGGGCTCCGGCTCGCCCTGGTGGGCGGGCTCCTCGATGGCCACCGGGTCGCTTGGCTGGACGCGTGGCTGCTGGCGGCGCATCGCCCGGAGCTCGTGCACGGACTGCCGCAGGCCGACGAAGCCGTCGGCGTAGCGGTCGGCGTACGCCCGGACGAGCCGCCAGGTGCTGTTGGCGGCCCGCGGGTCGCGGTAGCGGATCACCGCGGGGGACGGCACGATCCACGCCGCCAAAGTGCGGATCTTGGCAACAACGCCCAGGCCGTGCAGCTCCTCGATGCGGACGGCGGTCCGCGTGGACCCCTGGGCGCGCAGCCGCCACGCTGCGGACACCTCGACGTGGGCCAGCGGGGTACGCGCCACGAGGTCGTGACCGTTGGGCTCAATCTCGATCCCGGCCCGAAGGCGCCTGCAGAGCGTCAACGCGTCGCGCGAGGGCGATGGTGCGCGTCCAGTCGGCGTCCGACGCCACGGCGACGAGACGGCGCAAGTCCTCCGGGGCCTTGGACCCCTTGGGGTCGCGCGCCGCGTTGAGCACCAGGATCAGGCTGCGGCTGGGCAGGTCGGGGAACCAGACCTCGAGTCCGCCGAGCTCGGCGGGCTCGCGGCGTCGCCACAGCTCGGCGAACACGCGCTCGGGGTCGCCTTCCATTCCCTGGAACCGGTGGTGCACGTCGACCTCGGCGGCCGCGCCGTGGGTGGCCCTGCCGTCCGGGTCGTGCCACAGGGTGAGGGCGTGGTCCTCGCTGGTCCGCCAACGCAGACCCGGGTCCCGGTGGGAGAAGCCCGACGCCAGCAGCACCTCGAGGGCCCGGTCCATGCCGCTCGGCGGCAGCAGGATGTCGACGTCACCCCAGTCGCGCTCGCCCTCTTCGTACAGGGTCCTCCACGTGGCGACGGTCGGACCCTTGATGTGCAGGCAGGGGATGCCGGCACGGCCGAGGAGGGTTCCGACCTGGGCGTGCAAGAGCTCGCTCCACGCCCGTGACGACACCGTGTTCACGCCGCTACCTCGCCAGCCAGGCGGCGATCACGCGCGTCGCGGGGTCGGCGAGGTCGGCGGCGGCGCGGTGCACCTGAGGCGATCGGCCGATCGGGTCCGGGACGTCCAGGTCGTCGCCGAGGCCGCTGACCGACGCCCGCCAGTCGGCGGCGCGGGCGAGCGTCTCGGCCACGTCGGTCTCGGAGCCGCCCCACGGGGGCGCCTCCAGCAGGGCGGCGAGCTCGAGCAGGGTGAAGGTGCGCTTGAGGGCCGCCGGGGCCGTCGCGACGACCTGGCTCCTGATCGCCCGGGTGGCCGTGAGGACGAGGTCGGCCTCGGTGGCCATGCGAGCCGTCAGCTGTCGTGCCTCGAACTCCGAGGGGTCGCCGCCGAGCCGGGTCAGCTCCGCCGCGGCCGACGCGTCCATCGGCGCCCCGACCACGGCGTGCACTCCCGCGCTCGCCACCCGGACCTCGGTGCTCGCGAGCCGCGACACCAGCAGGCGCTCCGCCAGGGGCGAGCGGCACAGGTTGCCCACGCAGACCACGAGGACGTCGTACGGCTCGCTCATCGTGGCCCAGTCTGCCGCACGCCGGCTGAGCTTTCAGGCGTCTCGAGGATCAGGGTGATCGGCCCGTCGTTGACCGAGCCGACCCGCATGTCGGCGCCGAACACCCCGCGCTCGACGTGTGCGCCGAGGCGCTCGAGCTCGGCGCAGACCGCGTCGTACGCCGGTTCGCTCACCGGCCCTGGGGCGGCCGCCTGCCAGGTGGGACGACGGCCCTTGCGCGCCTCGCCGTAGAGCGTGAACTGGCTGACGACCAGCACGGGGGCCCCGACGTCGGACAGCGACCGCTCCTCGCGCAGCAGCCGGAGGTCCCAGATCTTGCGGGCCGTCCACGCGACCTCGGTGGGCCCGTCGCCGTGGGTCACGCCGAGGTACACGAGCAGGCCCGGCTCGTGGATCGCGCCCACCGTCTCGCCGTCGACGGTGACCACTGCCTCGAGGACTCGTTGGATGACCGCGCGCACGGGGCCACTCTGGCAGTCCGCACGCTGCCTGAGAGCATGCGTAGGTGCAGCTGCGGGGGTTGGTCGCCGACACCCGGCCGTTCGGGAACGAGCACTTCCGCCGCCTCTGGCTGGCCAACGTCGTCACGGTCGTCGGCGCCCAGCTGACCGTCGTGGCGGTGCCGGCCCAGATCTACGAGATCACCGGATCGTCGGCGTACGTCGGGCTCACCGGCCTGTTCGGGCTCGTCCCGCTCGTGGTGTTCGGCCTGTACGGCGGCGCCCTCGCGGACGTCATGGACCGGCGCACACTGCTCGTGATGACCACGGTCGGGCTGATCCTGACGAGCGGGGCGTTCTGGGTGCAGGCGGTCCTGGGTCTCGGGAACGTCTGGCTGCTGTTGGGGCTGTTCGCGGTGCAGCAGGCGTTCTTCGCCGTGAACCAGCCGACGCGGAGCGCGATCCTGCCCAAGCTGGTGCCGACCGACCAGCTGCCGGCGGCCAACTCGCTGAACATGACCGTGTTCCAGGCCGGTGGCATCGCCGGGCCGCTCGTCGGCGGAGCGCTGATCCCGATCCTGGGGTACTCGTGGCTCTACCTGGTCGACACCGTCACGCTGCTCGCCACGCTGGCCGCGGTGGTGAAGCTGCCGAGCCTCCGGGTGGAGTCGCCGGGAGGACCCGCAGGCTGGCGGTCGGTCGTCGACGGGTTCAGGTACCTGCGCGGGCACCCGATCCTGTTGACGTCGTTCCTCGTCGACATCATCGCGATGGTCTTCGGCATGCCGCGAGCGCTGTTCCCCGAGATCGCCCACCTCGACTTCGGGGGCCCGGAGAGCGGCGGCCTGGCGTTCGCCCTGCTCTTCGCGGCGATCCCCGCCGGAGCCGTGCTGGGCGGCATCTTCTCCGGGTGGGTCTCGCGCATCGAGCGTCAGGGCTTCGCCGTGATCGTCGCGATCGTGCTGTGGGGCCTGGCCATGGTCGGGTTCGGCATCGCCGTCGGGCTCGCGGACGGCAACGCGGGGGTCTTCCTGGCGGCGGCCGTGTTCATGCTGGTCCTCGGTGGGGCTGCGGACATGGCGTCGGCGGCGTTCCGGGTCTCGATGCTCCAGGCCTCCGCGAGCGACCACGTCCGCGGCCGGCTCCAGGGCATCTTCATCGTGGTGGTGGCGGGCGGACCGCGGGTGGCCGACACCGTGCACGGTGCGTCCGCGGCCCTGGTCGGGACCGCGGCCGCGGCCGCCGGGGGCGGCGTGCTGGTCGTGGTGCTGACGGTCGTGGTGGCGCTCGCCGTGCCGGCGTTCGTGCGGTACCGGATGACGCGCGCGACCCCGGAGCAAACCTGATCCAGTGCTGTCGGCGGTCGCCGTGATGATCTGGAGCCATGGACGACCACAGGCTGGACGGGAAGATCGCGCTCGTGTCGGGAGCCCTCGCGCGGGCTGGGCCGGGCGGTCGCGCGTGAGCTGGCGGCCGCCGGGGCGCACGTGGTGGCCACCGGCCGGAGCACCCGGGCGGCGCCCACCCAGACCGGTGTCGACGACCTGACGCTCGAGCGCACGGTCGAGCTGGTCACCGAGGCGGGCGGGGCGGCGGAGGCGGTGGTGTGCGACCACACCGACCCCGACGCCGTACGCGCGCTGGTCGCCGACGTGCTTGCGCGTCACGGCCGGATCGACGTCCTGGTCAACAACGCGTGGGGCGGCCACGACCACCACGACGACGTCGAGGGGGAGGAGGTCTGGGACGAGCCGATGGCACGACCACCGACGACGTCGAGGGGAGGAGGTCTGGGACGAGCCCATGACGCAGTTCCGCGACATGCTGCTCGCCGGCGCCTACTCCGACTTCGTCACCGACATGCAGGTGCTCAAGCACGCCATGGGCCCGGCCGGCACGGGCATCATCCTCACCACGACGTGGCACACGCCCGAGCCGCCGGCGTGGGTGCCCTACGAGTCGAGCAAGGCGGCCAAGAACCGGCTTGTCTACGCCCTCGGTCACCACCTGCGCGAGAAGGGCATCCCCTGCATCGCCGTGGCGCCGGGCTGGATGCGCACGGAGCTGATGGAGGCACACCACGCGCCCGGCGAGCTGGACGGCCGCACCGAGACCCCGCACTACGGAGCGCGGGCCGTGGTGGCGCTGGCCGCCGACCCCGACGCGATGCGCTTCACCGGACAGACGATGGACGTCGCGGTGCTGGCGCGCGAGTACGGCTTCACCGACCTCGACGGCACCCAGCCGGACCTCAACCAAGGACGCTTCTGACACGATGCGGCCGTGACCGAACCGCTCCTCATCACCGTCGCGCCCACCGGCGCGGAGACCGCCAAGGCCGACTGCCCCCAGCTGCCGACCACGCTGGACGAGCTCGTCGAGACGGCCGTCGCGTGTGAGGCCGCCGGCGCGGCCATGATCCACGTCCACATCCGCGACGACGAGCACCGGCCGTCCCTCGACGGCCAGCGCCTCAAGGACACCGTCGTCGCCCTGCGCGAGAGCACGTCCCTGGTCGTGCAGCTGTCGACCGGCGGGTCCGTGCACGACCCGCTCGAGCTCCGGCTGAAGGTGCTCGACGCCGAGCCCGACTCGTGCAGCCTGACGATGGGCACCACGAACTTCGGCGACGACGTGTTCTCCAACCCGTGGCCGTTCGTCACCGAGCTCTACCAGCTCTCGCAGGAGCGCGAGGTCGTGCCGGAGTTCGAGCTCTTCGACCTCGGCCAGGTGCACGCCCTGACGCGGCTGCTGGACAAGTACGGGCCGCCGTACGGCGGCAAGGTGCACTGCGACCTGGTGATGGGGGTGCCCGGCGGCATGAACGGCACCGCCGACGCGCTGGTGGCGGCGGTCCGCGACCTGCCGGCCTCGGTCACCTCGTGGTCGGCCACCGGCATCGGCCGCTCGACGCTCGCGGTGATGTACGCCAGCCTCTCCAAGGGCGGCCACCTCCGCGTCGGCATGGAGGACGTGCTCACGATCAGCCGGGGCGTCCCCGTCGAGTCCAACGCCCAGCTCGTCGAGCGCGCGGTCGAGGTCGGCCGCCTCGCCCAACGCACCCCCATGACCACCACCGAGGCCCGTGAGGTCCTCGGCGTGAAGGACCGCTCCGCCTCCTGAGCGGCGCCGTGCACTGGCACCTGTAACAGGGTGTTTGTGCGACTACGCAAGCGTTTGAACGCGTGCGAGGTTCATCGAACACTCTGTTACAAGCGGGTCCAACTCGTTGCAAGACCTCTTTCGAAAGAGTACTTTCGATGCATGGCGAGCCCATCGGAGACCCCGCACCGACGTCTGAAGGACGCGCGTGAGCTGAGCGCGCTGGCCCATCCCGTCCGCATGGGGATCATCGAGCACCTGTCGGTCTCGGGTCCGCTGACCGCGACCCAGCTGGCCGACCGCCTCGACGAGAGCCCGGCCAACTGCTCCTGGCACCTGCGCAAGCTCGCCGAGCACGGGTTCGTCGAGGAGGCGGGCGGAGGCACGGGCCGGCAGCGCCCGTGGCGCGTGCCCGGCATCGGGTTCACCTGGGACGACCCGGAGGCCGGCCCGGAGCAGCGCCGGGCCGCCGAGGCGCTCAGCCAGGTCTCGATGGCCCGCGCCCTCGACCGGCTCGACGAGGCGCGCCGGCGCGAGCCCGAGGAGCCGCGGGAGTGGCAGGACGCCGGACGCGGGAGCGAGTACGCCACGTGGCTGACGGCCGCGGAGCTCCAGGAGATGAACGACGACGTGGTCGCGGTCCTGCGCCGACACCTCGAGCGGCTGCACGACCCGTCGCTGCGGCCGCCCGGGTCGCGGTTGTGCGAGTTCGTGGCGTGGGGCGTGCCGATGTACATGCCCGGTGTGGAGCCGACCCCCGGGGAGACCGACCGATGAAGGCGGCGTTCAAGACTCCCGGCTTCTCCCGGCTGTACGGCGGCCTGACCGCCAGCATGGTCGGCGACTCGATCATGCTGCTGGTCCTCAGCATGTGGGTGAAGACGCTCACGGGCTCCAACGCGATGGCCGGCCTGACCTTCTTCTTCATGGTCATCCCGGCCCTGTTCGCCCCGCTGATGGGGGTCTGGCTCGACCGGGTGCGCCGCAAGCCGTTCCTGGTCTGGGGCAACGTCGCCTCCGCGGTCATGGTGCTGCCGCTCGTGCTGGTGCGTGACGAGAGCGACGTCTGGATCATCTGGGCCGTCGCGTTCCTCTACGGCGTCTCGTTCGTCGTGCTCCCGGCTGCGCTCAACGGACTGCTCAAGGAGATGGTCCCCGAGGACCTCCTCGTGGACGCCAACGCCAGCCTCGCGACGACCAAGGAGGCGTTCCGGATCTTCGGCCCGCTCCTCGGCGCGGCGCTGTTCGCCTGGACCGGTGGCTGGCTGGTCGCCCTGGTCGACGCGGCGAGCTTCGCGGTCGCCGCCGCTGTCATCGCCTCCATCCCCCTCCGCGAGGAACGCCCCGAGCCCGACGACTCGCACCTGCTGGCTCAGGTCGCCGCCGGCCTCCAGCACCTGGTGGGCGACCGCGTCCTCGCGAACATGCTCGTGGGCTTCGGCCTGACCATGCTGGTGCTCGGTTTCTGCGAGGCCTCGATCTACGCGCTCCTGGACGCCTTCGAGAAGCCGGCCACGTACGCCGGCGTGTTCGTCACCATCCAAGGCGTCGGCGCGATCGCGGGCGGGCTGTCCTCGGGGTGGCTGATCCGGCGGACCGGTGAGGTCGCGGCGTCCGCCATCGGCCTGGTGATCCTCGCCCTGACCATGCTCGGCATCGCGGCTGCGCGCGACCTGTGGTTCATGCTGATGTGCGCAGGCTTCATGGGCGTCTCGTTGCCGCTGCTCACGATCGGCTACCTCACCCTCATCCAGAAGCGCACGCCGCAGGCCCTGATGGGGCGGGTGTCGACCGCGGCCGAGGTCGTGATGTCGGTGCCCGGCGCGGTGTCCCTGGCCGTCGGCGCGGCCCTCGTGTCGGTGCTCGACTACCGGGTGATCTTCGTGATCGTCGGCGTGGTGACCCTCGCCGGAGCGGCCCACATCGGCTTCTGGCTGCGTGAGCAGATCCGCACGGACTGGCAGGCCGGGCGTGGTGGCTCAGTAGACGAGGGCCTGCGCTCCGTCGGCGAGGACCTCCTCGGCGAAGACGGCCGCGCCCGCGACGCGCACGCCCTCGACCACGTCGCCGGCGGTGATGCCTCGTCGCTGAGCGCACTGGGTGCAGACGGTCACCTGTCCTTCGGCGACGACGGCCGCAAGCAGGTCCGCTAGCGGCGCTGCGAGGTCGAGCTCGAACGCCTCGGCCCGCCCCGGGAGCGCGAACCACGCGGCCTCGCCGGTCAGCCACAGGCCGACGTCGGCACCCGCGGCGACCGCCGCGGCGGCGACCGTGAACGCCTGGTTGCAACGCTCCGCGTCCTCGGACCCGCAGGTCACCTTCACGACAAGCCTTCGCGACATGCACCCAACACTAGAGTGAACGCATGCCGTTCGAGATCCCCGAGAACATCCACGAGCTGTGCGCACCGCTCGCGTGGATGATCGGCAGCTGGCACGGCAACGGACACGGGGACTACCCCACGATCGAGGGCTTCCACTTCGGCCAGGAGCTGGTCTTCCAGCAGGACGGCCGCCCGTTCATCCACTACTTCAGCCGTGCCTGGATCGTCGACGAGGACGGCGCCTTCGTCCGCAACGCCGCCCAGGAGACCGGCTTCCTGCGGCCGCAGGCCGATCGCACCGTCGAGGTCGTGATGGCCCACAACACCGGGTTCGTGGAGGTCTGGCACGGGGAGATCCACCCCGACCGGCCGCAGCTCGAGATGGTCACCGACACCGTGGCGCGCACGCTCACCGCGAAGGCGTACACCGGCGGCAAGCGGCTCTACGGGTACGTCGAGGGCGACCTGCTGTACGCCTACGACATGGCCGCGATGGGTCAGGAGATCCAGCCCCACACCTGGGCCCAGCTCCAGCGCGGTGCGGGGACGTGAACGACCTCCGCAGCCGCCTCCGGGACAGCGGCTACCGGCTGACTCCCCAACGCGAGCTGATCCTGGCCGCCGTGGAGAAGCTCGGCCACGCGACGCCCGACGAGGTGCTCGCCGAGGTTCGTGAGCACTCGTCGGCGGTCAACGCCTCCACCGTCTACCGGACCCTCGAGGTGCTCGAAGGGCTCGGGCTCGTGCGGCACGCACACCTCAGCGACCGGGCGCCGACCTACCACTCCGTCAGCGACCACGAGCACTTCCACCTGGTCTGCCGGAATTGCGGGCGCGTCGTCTCGGTTGGACCAGGCATGCTCGCGTCCCTGACCGAACGCCTGCGCGACGAGCAGAACTTCGCCGTCGACGTGGGTCACCTGACCGTTTTCGGCGCCTGCGTCGAGTGCCCCGAGATGACCTCCGAGGTGACTCAGTGACCAGCCCGTTGCTCGGTCTCCCCGGGGCAGTCGGTGGCGACGGCGTCGACGCGGGTGTGGCGGCGCACTACGGCTCCTTCAACGGTGAGCAGCGCGCGCTCGCCGCGGCCGACGGCTTCGTCGACCTCTCGCACCGCGACGTGGTGCGCATCAGCGGGCCCGACCGGCTCACGTGGCTGCACTCGCTGACCACCCAGTACTTCGAGGGCCTGGCAGCGGGGGTCTGGACCGAGGCGCTGATCCTTTCGCCCCAGGGTCACGTCGAGCACGCGTTCGCGGGCGTCGACGACGGAGAGGCCTTCACGGCCCACACCGAGCCCGGCCTGGCTGCCCCACTGGTCGAGTTCCTCGACCGGATGCGGTTCATGATGCGGGTCGAGGTCGCGGACGTCACCGACGAGGTCGCCATTGCCTGGCGGCCCCGCGACGGCGCCGACGCGCCGTACGACCTCGTCCCCCGCGACCGCCTGGAGGCGTACGCCGGCGCGGCGGGGCAGCCGTGCGGCCTGTGGGCCTTCGAGGCCTTGCGCATCGCCCGCGGTGAGCCGCGGTTGGGGCTGGACACCGACCACCGCACCATCCCCAACGAGGTGGGCTGGATCGGGCCGGCGGTGCACATGGACAAGGGCTGCTACCGCGGTCAGGAGACCGTCGCGCGCGTGCACACGCTCGGTCGGCCGCCGCGGCGGCTGACGCTGCTGCACCTCGACGGGACCGAGAACCGGCTGCCCCGGGCGGGCACCGACCTGCTGCTGGACGGGCGCACCGTGGGCCGGGTCGGCAGCTCCGCCCGGCACTACGAGCTGGGGCCGATCGGGCTGGCGCTGGTCAAGCGCAACGTGCCGCTCGACGCGACCCTCGACGCCGACGGCATGCCCGCCGCCCAGGAGGTCGTGGTGGATCCCGAGGTCGGCCTGCACGTCCGCCCGAACCTGCGCTAATTCTGTTGGCGGGCGACCCGAACCGCGGCACCGTGGTGAGCGTCATACGGTGCATGGGGCCGCCGGCGGGGACCGGGGCCGCGGGAAGGGGTGGTCCAGGATGATCCAGCGACGACGCGCACGGGGTGCGACGGTCAGAGCCCTGCTCGCCATGGCGGTCGCGGGGACGCTGCTCGCGTCGGCGGCGCCCGCAGACGCCGGGCCCGCTGCGGCCGCCTCCCCCCCTCCCTTGGCCGCGTGGGTCGACCACGACCGGTTCTTCTCACCGGACGGTGACGGACAGCACGAGCGGGCGACGTTCGTCTTCGCCCTCGACGCGCGGGCGAGCGTGGTGATGCTGGTGACGGACCACTCCTCGCAGGTGGTACGGCGCGAACGTCTGGGGGTGCTCGACGCCGGCAGGCACGTGTGGCGGTGGAACGGCAGGGGTCACGGCCAGACCCAGCCCGACGGCAGCTACGGCGTGCTTCTGCGTGCGAGCTCCGGCAAGCGGGAGTCCCGGATCGGTCAGTCCGTCCAGGTCGTCACCGAGCCGGATGACGGGCAGGTGGTGCTCAGTCGACCCACCGTCTACCCGGCGGCCACGGTGGTCCCCGACCGGCTGCTGGTCGTCTACCTCCGCGAGACGTACTCGGCGTACGCGGCGCAGTATCCCCAGTACTACGGGGAGGACATCCCACTGCACACGCGCCTCGTGGTCAAGGCGCCCGACGGCACCGTCGTCCACTCCGCCAAGCGTGGCGGCTACCGCCCCGTGTTCTCGTGGTCGGCCCGCGACACCGATGGCGCGCCGCTCGCTGCCGGCACCTACCACCTGCGCCTGGTCGTGCGGGACAGCGTCGGCAACGTCCGGGTGATCCGCGAGCCGGTCGCGGTGTCCTCGGCCCAGCTGGTCGAGCAGGTGTGGACCTCGACCGTGGCGGCTGCGGACGCGGCTGCGGCTCCGTACCCGCTCTACGACCCCGGGTGCAACGGGTGCGGCGAGACGTGCGGGCCGGTCCCCAGCACCCGCTTCCCCGGCGGTCTCAGCTTCCAGCAGCCGTGCAGCTTCGGCTACGCCGCTCTCGGGCTGTTCGGGGCCAGCCCTCCGCTCACCCCTGCCCCCGTCGACTCGTTCCGCGTCACGGCGGTCGGTGGTCCGACCACCCCGGGCGACTCCGACATCGCCTCGTTTGCGGGGGCCACGATGGGTCCGGGCGACGTCACGGTCTCCACGCCGTGGCAGCCGGTCGAGCTCGACGACTACCCCTACCTGCCCGACCGGACGCAGCCGGTGACCTGGTCGGTCAGCACCGACACCGAGAACGACTACGACATCGCGACCTTCACCGTCGAGTACCGGTCCTACGTGCCGGCGCCTTGACCGACACTTCGCCGTCTCGTCGATCGCCGACCGAACTTCCGCTGACCTCCCGGCATCCCACTCCTCGAGCAGTCACCAGGAGGGATGAGGATGAGGATGAGGGACCGCTGGGTCGCGCACGTGGCGGCGCTGGTCATGGCTGCGGCCATCCCGCTGGTGGGCCCTGTCCAGGTGCTCGCCCGCGAGACCGCGGCCCCAGCCGCACCCGCTCCGCCGATCGTCGAGATCGTCGACTGGGGGCCGTTCTCACCCAACGGTGACGGTCGGGGCGACCTCGCCAGAGTCAGGTTCGACCTCCGCGCGGCCGCGCACCTCGACATCAGGGTGAACCTGGGTGGCGGGGTCTCGCTGCGCAATGATCTGGGGCGCCTCGACGCCGGTCAACACGTCTGGACCTGGGACGGTCGGGGACCAGATGGCGGCGTCGTCGGAGACAGCACCTACGAGGTCCAGGTCCGGGCGACCCGCGGCGATGTCACCAGTCGTGACCTCGTCTACCTCGACCTGGTCACCGAGGCGGACGGCGAGCTGATGACCACGCGTCGGGTGGTGCACCCGCGTGCGAGCATCGTCCACGACCGCATGCAGCTGATGTTCGTCAAGGGCGGCCGGCTGCCCGAGGAGGACGACGTCGCCCAGTCCCGCTCCCGCTTGCGGATCCTCGACGAGCGCGGCCGGATCGTTGCCGAGCAGCGCGCCGCCCACGCGTACACGCCCTGGTTCGGCTGGGACGGCCGTGACAGCGACGGCGACCCCCTGCCGGCCGGACCGTACGTCGCCCGCCTGCGCACGGTCGACGAGGCCGGCAACATGCTGCGACTGGTGAAGCGGGTGCGCGTCTCCGACGCCGACCTGGTCGAGCAGATGTGGACCGCCACCGTGCCGGCCGCCGAAGTGGCGACGTACGAGCCGTACTTCGACGGGTGCAACGGGTGCGCTGACTTCTGCGACCCGGTTGCGAGCGACCGGTTCGCGGGCGGGCTGAGCTTCCGGCCGTGCGTCGACCAGTGGCTCTGGGGACCCGCCCGTCACTTCACCGCTGACGTGCCGTTCGCGGCGGCACCCGTCGACCGCTATCGGATCGCGGTGACGGGTGGACCGACGACCGTCGAGGGAGCCGGGACCGGACGACTCGTCCTCGGCGAGCGCAAGCTGACGCTGGTTCCTGGTGAGGGGACGACGACATCCCCCTGGCTTGGGGTCGACCTCGCTCGCCAACCGAACCTCCCGACCGGCACGCGGCCGATGGTCTGGTCCTTCTCGACCGGGGAGGGCTCCTACGACGTCGCCTCGTTCACGATCGACTACCTGCACTACGTGCCGGTGCCCTGACGAAGTCAGCCGGCGTTGTTGATCATCCCGGCGCCGACGGTCACGCCGGTGGCTTCGTCGACGAGGATGAACGACCCCGTGGTGCGGTTCTTGGCGTAGGGGTCGCACAGCAGCGGGACGGTCGTGCGCAGCTGCACCCGACCGATCTCGTTGAGGCCGAGCTCCTTGCTGTCCTGGTCGCGGTGCAGCGTGTTGACGTCGAGGCGGTACTGGATGTCCTTGACCAGCGCCCGGCCCATCCGCGTGGTGTGCTTGATGGCGAGCTTGGCGCGGGGCCGCAGGGGCTCGTTGGTCATCCAGCAGACCATTGCGTCGATGTCCTGGCTCGGCTTCGGGGCGTTCTTGACGCGCGCGATCATGTCGCCGCGCGAGACGTCGACGTCGTCGGCCAGCCGCACGGTGACCGACATCGGCGGGAACGCCTCGTCGATCTCCTTGTCGAACAGGTCGATGCCCTCGATGGTCGAGGTCATGCCGCTCGGCAGCACCACGACCTCGTCGCCGGGCTTGAGCACGCCGCCGGCGACCATGCCGGCGTAGCCGCGGTAGTCGTGGTGGGCGTCGGACTTGGGCCGGACGACGTACTGGACCGGGAACCGCGTGTCGACCAGGTCGCGGTCGGAGGCCACGTGCACGTGCTCGAGGTGGTGCATGAGCGTCGGGCCGTGGTACCAGGGCGAGTTCTCGCCGCGGGTGACGACGTTGTCGCCGACCAGGGCCGAGATCGGGATGACCTCGAGGTCCGGGATGGCGAGCTTGGTCGCGAAGGTCGTGAACTCCTTGTGGATCCGCTCGTAGACCTCCTCCGACCAGTCGACGAGGTCCATCTTGTTCACGCAGAGCACGAGGTGCGGCACCCGCAGCAGCGAGAGCAGCACGGCGTGGCGGCGGGACTGCTCGGTCAGACCCTGACGGGCGTCGACGAGCACGAGACCGAGGTCGGCGGTCGAGGCGCCGGTGACCATGTTGCGGGTGTACTGCACGTGGCCCGGGGTGTCGGCGATGATGAACTTGCGGTTGGGCGTCGCGAAGTAGCGGTAGGCCACGTCGATGGTGATGCCCTGCTCGCGCTCGGAGCGCAGCCCGTCGGTCAGCAGCGACAGGTCGGTGTACTCGTGCCCCTTGGAGACGCTGGTGGCCTCGACGGCCTCGAGCTGGTCCTCGAAGATGGACTTCGAGTCGTAGAGCAGCCGGCCGATGAGCGTCGACTTGCCGTCGTCGACCGAGCCCGCCGTGGCGAAGCGGAGGAGGTCCATCAGAAGTAGCCTTCCTTCTTGCGGTCTTCCATGGCCGCCTCGGAGAAACGGTCGTCACCGCGGGTCGCGCCGCGCTCGGTGATCCGGGCGACGGCGACCTCCTCGATGATCTTCTCGATCGTGTCGGCCTCGGACTCGACGCAGCCGGTGAGCGTGATGTCGCCGACGGTGCGGAACCGGACCGTGCGCTCCTCGATGGTCTCGCCGGGGCGCAGGGTGTTGTGCGGGCTCTCCGACATCAGCATGCCGTCGCGCTTGAACACGCGGCGCTGGTGGGAGAAGTAGATGGAGGGGATCTCGATGCCCTCGCGACCGATGTAGTCCCAGACGTCGAGCTCGGTCCAGTTGGAGATCGGGAAGATCCGCATGTGCTCGCCACCGTGGATCTTGCCGTTGTAGA
Organism: uncultured Actinomycetota bacterium; assembly: GCA_963708915.1. Classification (GTDB taxonomy): domain Bacteria; phylum Actinomycetota; class Actinomycetes; order Propionibacteriales; family Nocardioidaceae; genus Nocardioides. The sequence continues at coordinate 1,084,601 of CAVPUJ010000001.1, read as the reverse complement.
GGCTCCACAGCTCGGGCCGCTGCATCTTGGGGTCCCACTGCCCGAACTCGTCGCGGTGGGAGTAGACGCGCTCCTTGGCGCGGGCCTTCTCCTCGTCGCGCCGGCCGCCGCCGAACGCCGCGGTGAAGCCGTTCTCCTCGATGGCGTTGAGCAGGGTGCCGGTCTGGTGCCGGTTGCGGCTGGTCTTGCCGTCGTCGACCACGATGCCGTTCTTGATCGCGTCCTCGACGCTGGCGACGACGAGGCGGACGCCGAGCCGGTTGACCCAGTTGTCGCGGGTCTCGAGCACCTCGGGGAAGTCGTAGCCGGTGTCGATCTGCAGGACGGGGAACGGGATCTTGGCCGGGTAGAAGGCCTTCTCCGCCAGCCGCATCATCACGATGGAGTCCTTGCCGCCCGAGAACATCAGGACGGGCTTCTCGAACTCGGCGGCCACCTCGCGGAAGATGTGGATCGACTCGGCCTCCAGCTGGTCGAGCTGGCTCAGCTGGTAGTCGGCGTGGGTGGCCGGCACAGTGTTCGGTGCGCTCATTGTGTCGTCAAAGACCTCTCCGGATTCGAATCCTGGTCATGCTAGCGGGGCTCCCTGGGGGCCTCCCCAATCGCGAGCGGTGTGCGGCCGCTCACTCCGTACGGCGGTCGTCGCCCGCATCGGGTGTGGCGGCGTACTGGTCGCCCTCGAGCTCGGCGACGGTGGGGGAGCCGAACATGGGCAGGCCCTGCTGCCGTCGCAAGAGCCCCCACACGAGCGGGACGACCACGATCATCACCAGGCCGACGGCACCCACCAGCATCGGGTGGGTGTCGTCCTCGCCCGCCCCGAGCGGCGCCCAGCCCGCCTTGTCGAGGAGGGCGATGCCCGACATGGTCAGCACGATCACGATGCCGCGACGGATGAACGACTGGGGCACTCGGGGGGCGATGGCGGAGCCGATGAGCGTCCCGGGCACCGATCCGATCACCAGCGGGATCAGGATCGACCAGTCGAGGCCGTGCAGGGCGATGTTGGAGATGGCCGCCGCCATCACCAGGGGCACCGCCTGGACCAGGTCGGTGCCGACCAGCCGCACGGCTGCCAGGCCGGGGTAGAGCATCAGCAGCGCGATCATGATCACCGAGCCCGATCCGACGCTGGTGATGCCGACGAGCAGGCCGCCGAGTGCGCCGACGAGCAGGGTCGGGATCGGCCGGATGTGCGGGTTCTCGTCACCGGGAGGTGCCCCGCCCCGCACCCGGCGCAGGTTGATGTAGAGCCGGAGCGCGTACGTCGAGGCAGCCAGCAGCAGCGCGAAGCCGATGCAGAGCTTGAGGACGCTGTCGAGGTCCTCGGGGTCGGTGAACCACGCGACGAGGTGCGGGCCGAGCAAGGCGAACGGCACGGAGCCGATGATCAGCCACATGGCCAGGCGCATGTTCGGCGAGCCCTCGCGCTTGTGCACGATGGCGCCGCCGGACTTGTAGATCGCCGCCGCGGTCAGGTCGGCGGTCACCACGGTCGCGGCGTCGCCGACGCCCAGGAAGATCAGTGCGGGCGTCATCAGAGCCCCGCCGCCCATGCCGGTCAGGCCCACGACCACGCCGACGAAGAATCCCGCGGCGAGGATCGAGAAGAAGGCGTCGGAGATCAGGTCGTGCATCTGGTCCTCATGGGCTCATCGTGAAGTGGAGAAACTCCAGGAACTCTACTGAATCACGTGGCTACGGCGAATCTCCGCCAACACCTGGTCGCGACAGTCCTCGATCGTGCGGCCCGTGGTGTCGATCACCAGCGCGGCGTCGGCGGGCTCCTCGTACGGCGAGGAGATCCCGGTGAACTCCGGGATCTCGCCGCGCCGCGCCTTGGCGTACAGGCCCTTGCGGTCGCGCCGTTCGCACTCCTCCAACGGGGTGGCCACGTGCACCAGGAAGAACGCGCCGCCGGCGTCGGCGACCATCTGCCGGACCTGCTGGCGGGTGGCGTCGAACGGCGCGATGGGCGAGCAGACCGCCAGGCCACCGTGCCGGGAGATCTCCGCGGCCACCCACCCGATCCGCCGGATGTTGGTCTCGCGGTCCTCCCTGGAGAACGTCAGCCCGGCGCTGAGGTTGCGGCGCACCACGTCGCCGTCGAGGCTCGTGATCGTCCGCGAGCCCTCCTCGAGGAGCCGGTCCATGACCGCCTGGGCGAGCGTGGACTTGCCACTGCCGGAGAGGCCGGTGAAGAACAGCACCACGCCCTGCTCGCCGGGCGGCGGCCGGTCGAAGTCGACGATGGCCGCGATCTCGTCGCTCAGCGGGGCCTCGTCCGCCCCGTCACCCTCCTCGGTGAGACCGAGGACGGGGTCGTCGCCGGCGTACGCCGTCACCACCTGGACCCCGAGCGCATGGTCCAGGTCGGCGTCACCGTGCGAGGCGAGAGGTACGGCGACCACCACCGCGTCCGCGAGCCGCGCGGCCGCCGCGAGGCTGGCCCGCAGGAGTCCGACGGGCGACAGCGCCGACGTCCCGTGACCGACGAGGGCCACCAGGACCACCCGACCCTCGAGCGCGGCCAGCCGGGCGACCTGGTGCTCGTCGAGGGCGTCGGTGACGGGGACGAACGTGGCGCCCGCGTGCTGCTCGCGGGCCTGGGCGGGGCTCAGGTAGAGCCGGCGGAACGGCCCGAACTGGGCGTGGGTCAGGGCGGTGACCTCGCCGTCCGCGGCCACCCGCGCCAGCGGCAGCCCCTCGGGGTCCACCAGCTCGACCTCGACCCCGGCCAGCTCGGGAGGCAGCGTGAGGGTGACCGGTGAGCCGGGTTCGTTGAACCGCGTGGTGGGGAGCAGGGCCCCGGATGTCAACAGCTCCAGGTCGTCGAGCTCACGCGGCAGCGGGTGGTACTGGGCCAGTTGTGGCGGCGGAGTCGGCACGGCGGCCATCCTGTCACCACGTCGAGTTGCGCCCCGTGATGCGTTGAGTTGCGTGCCGTGATGCGTTGAGTTGCGTGTCGTGGTGTGCCCCGAGAGTCACGAGGCGCAACTGAACGCATCACAAGGCGCAACTCAACGCATCACGAGGCGCAACTCGACGAGGGCTACTCGTCGCCGCGGAGGGTGAACGAGCGGAGGCGGTCGCCGGCGAACCAGAGCGAGCCCACGGTCAGGATCGTCGCGGCGAGCACGGCGTACAGCAGGCCCGTACCCGGCGCCTTCACGGCGTCGCTGACCGACGCGGCGATCTCCTGGCCCCAGGCCCCGATGGCGAGCCAGCGGATGCCGCTGAGCAGGCCGCCCAGCAGACCCTCCCAGAGCAGCACGAACAGCAGCCCGATCACCACCGCGTGGCGGGTGAGGGCAGCGAGCGCGAGGAACAGCGCCGTGTACGTCGTGCCGGCGACGGCCCCGCCGAGGGCCCAGGCCACCGCCCGGCTCGGTTCCGACGAGTCGAGCACCAGGCCGGCGACGAGCAGGGGGAGCGCGCCGAGGGCGAGGGTGGCCAGCCAGGCCACGACGTACTTGCTCAGCACGACCGAGCGGCGAGGTACGGGCTTGGCGATCAGGTAGACGATGGACCCGTCGTCGATCTCGGGACCGAGCACCGCCGAGGACGCGAGCAGCGCGACCAGCGGCAGGGCGAGGGTGAAGCCGATGGCGTCGACGATCTCGTAGCCGGTGCCCGGCTCGGTGAGGGCACGGATCACGATGGCCAGCGCGATGACCACGGCGGGGATCAGGGCGAGCACCAGGCCGCGGCGGCGGCCGAGCAGCGCCTGGGTCGAGAGCCGGATGATGGTGGCGTTCATCGCCCCACCAGGTAGGAGAAGACGCTCTCGAGCGACTCGTCGGTCGGCGTCAGCTCGACCAGCCGGACCCGGGCGTCGCGGGCGACGCGGGGGAGCCGGTGCGCGAACTCGCCGAGATCGGTGACGGAGACGTCCACGCCGCCGCGCGGCCGCAGCCCCACGGCAACGACCGACGGCTCGGAGATCAGCGCGCTGGCGAGGGTCCGGTCGTCGTCGCTGACCACGACGTACTGCACCGGACGGTCGGTCATCAGGCGGCGGATCTCCCCGAAGTCGCCCGACGCCGCGTGCCGCCCCGAGACCACGACCTCGATCTGGCGGGCGACCTGCTCGACCTCCTCGAGGATGTGGGAGCTGAACAGGACCGTGCGGCCCTCGGCACCGAAACGCTGGAGGAGCGCCATCAGGTGCAGTCGCTGGCGCGGGTCGACGCCGTTGAACGGCTCGTCGAGCAGCAGCACGCTCGGGTCGTGGACGAGGGCGGAGGCGAGCTTGACGCGCTGCCGCATCCCCTTGGAGTACGTGCCGATCCGCCGCGAGGCCGGCTCCACCATCTCGACCACCTCGAGGGCCCGCCGGCAGGCGGCACCGGGGTCGGCCAACCCGTGCAGCTCGGCGTTGGCGAGCACGAACTGCTGTCCGGTGAGGTACCCGAAGCTGATCTCCCGCTCGGGCACCAGGCCGACGGTGCGGTAGATCTCGGTGTTGCGCCAGATGGTCGCGCCATCGAGGGTGACGGTCCCGGCAGACGGCGACAGGAACCCGGCCATCAGCGCGATCAGCGTGGTCTTGCCGGCGCCGTTGGGGCCGAGCAGGCCGGTGACCCCAGGACCGACGGACATCGTGATGCCGTTGACGGCCACGACGTTGCCGTACCACCGGCTGACGGCGTCGAGGTTGATCGTCGCCACGCCTACCGCCCTGCGATCCGGCGATAGCGGACCAGGATGCCGACGAAGCCGACGGCCGCGACGAGCACCATCACGCCGAAGTACGCCGCCGTCATCGCCGCCCCGGTCGGCGGCGTCAGCGCCACGTTGTCGGTCAGCGCGGCCATCCCGCCGCGGTACAGGGAGTACGGCGAGAACAGGCCGGCCACCTCGCCGATGCGTGGCTCGCCCTGCTCCTCGGCGATGCCCTGGACGGCCGTCACGACGCCGTTGCCGAGCAGCAGCACCGCGATGGTCGCCACCACCGCGAACCCGCGGCGTACGGACACCGATGCGATGAGGCCGCCGATGCCCGTCAGCCCGAGGGCCAGCAGCACCGCCAGCAGGATCGCCTTGGCGGCTCCCTCGGTCTGCTCCCAGAAGTCCAGCTCGCTCAGGACGGCGCCGACGTACAGCGCGATGATCGGGACGAGCAGGAAGACCAGCGTCGCGGCCAGCAGCGCCGCCCAGCGCGCGACGGCGTACGCCGCCGACGACAGCGGGCGGGCGAGGTACAGCGAGATGGTGCCGTGCCGCAGGTCGCGGGAGAACAGCACCGGCGCCTGCGCGGCCACGAAGATGCTGAGCAGGATCTGCGTGCTCGAGGCGTAGCGGGAGTAGTCGATCGGCAGCTCGTCGAGGCCGAACAGCGTCATCGCCCCGACCACGATCACGGCCGGCAGCAGGTTCAGCCCGAGCAGCAGGAACGGCAGCACCTTGGACTTGCCGGAGCGGCCCAGGCCGAAGGCGTTGCGGAAGCCGCTGAGGAACAGGGCCCACGCGATCGCGCCGCTGCCGTTGCGAGGGCCGTCGTACGGGCGGTAGCCGAGGTCATGAATGACACCCGTGCGAGGCACCTCAGGCATCGGCGAACACGTCCTCGATGCGACGGTGGTCGGCCTGGATGCGCACGAGCCCGACGCCGAGGTCGTACGCCGTGTCGCGGATCAGGTCGTGCACGTCGAGGCCGAGCTCCGGGTCGGGGTCGAGGGCGAGCAGCCCGCCGCGTGCCTGGACGGGTACGCCGGCCGCAGCCAACGCATGGCCCATGCGGGCCTGGGCGTCCTCGCCGATCACCTCGACGAGCAGCGTGCCGGTGGCGTCGAGGAAGTCGCGGGTCTGCGAGGCCCGGAGCAGCCGGCCGCTGTCGAGGATGACGACGTTGTCGCTGACCCGCTCGAGCTCGCCGAGGAGGTGCGAGGTGACCAGCACCGAGAACCCGAAGTCCTGGCCCACGCGCTGGACGAGCCCCAGCATGTCGTCGCGGGCGGCCGGGTCGAGGCCGTTGGTGGGCTCGTCCAGGAGCACCAGCCGCGGGTCGTGGGCGAGCGCCTGGGCGAGCTTGGCCCGCTGCTTCATGCCGGTGGAGTAGCCGCCCATGGGGCGGTACCGCTCCTCGGCGAGGCCGACGTGCCGCAGCACCTCGGCGGCCCGCTCACGCGCGGCGACGCGGGGCAGGCCGGACATCATGCCGAGGTGCACCACGAAGTCGCTGGCGCTGACGTCGGGAGGCAGGCAGTCGTGCTCCGGCAGGTAGCCCACCCGTGCGCGGATCGCCGCGGCGTCGGCGATCACGTCGAGGCCCAGCACCGACGCCTCGCCGGAGGACGGCGGCACCAGCCCGAGCAGGACCTTGATGAGGGTGGACTTGCCGGCGCCGTTGGCGCCGACCAGGCCGGTGATGCCGGGGCCGATGTCGAGGCTGAGGTCGTCGAGCGCGAGCACGGGGCCGTAGTCCTTCGTCAGACCTCGCGTCCGGATGACCTGCTCCACGCGGTCACCCTACGAGCAGCCGTCACAGAACCGTCATCACTTCGCCGGGCGGAGAGGGGCGGATTCCCCGACGATGAGGGCGTGTGGCGGTTGGTGAGGCTCGCGTGCGTGCTGACCACCGGATGCGCCGTCACTGCGGAGTCCCGCTCCGCGGGCTCGCCGTCGACCTCGGTCGCGGGGGTGCCGAGCTCCTCGGCGAGCCCGAGCGGGAGCACCTCGCCGACCCCGATCACGACGCCGACCGCCCCCGCCTAGCGACGAGCGAGGGCCTCCAGCACCGGGACAGCCTCGGACGGTGGTGGCAGGTCGGCGATCGCGTCCCGCACGGTGCGGGCGGCGGCGGCGTACGACGGGTCGGCGAGCAGGGTGCGTACCTCGATCGCCGCGGCTGTCACCGAGCCAGGCCCCATCGCGACGGCGAGGCCGGCGCCCACGGCGGCGACGTGGATCGCGTTGGCGACCTGGTCGGAGGTGAAGATCGGGGCCACGACCTGCGGCACACCGGCGGCCAGCGCGCCCATCGTCGTGCCGAAGCCACCGTGCCCCAGCATGACGGCCGCGTGGGCCAGCGCGGCGTCCTGGGGCCACCACTGCTCGACGTGCGCGTTGGCCGGCCAGGGCCTGAGGTCGTCGGGAGCGACCCGGCGGCCCGTCGTGAGCAGCACTCGCGCCTCGACGCCGGCCAGGGCGTCGAGAGCCTCGCGGAAGACGCCTCCGAACGGTGGCAGGGAGCCGGTGACCGAGCCGAAGGTGACATAGACGAGGGGCAGCGCGGGGTCTCCCCATGACCCGGGCAGCTCACCGGCAACGGTCGCGACCGGCTCGCTGAAGCGCAGGAAGCCCGGCACCCCGTCCCCGACGGCGTGGTCGAGCATCTCGGGGACCGAGCTGAGCACGGTCTCCGCCGCCAGCGCGGCAGCGCACCGACCCTCGGGCAGGCCCACGAGGGCGTCGAGCTCTGCCAACGGGTCGGCCATCGCGGCGGCGAAGCGGGTGGCGATCTCGTGCATGCCGATGCAGACGTGGACGTGCGGCACCCCGGCCTGCTCGGCGGCCGCCAGCGAGGCCAGCTCGGCCGACTCGCGGACCACCACGTCCGGGCGCCAGCGCTCGATCGTCTCGACGACCGCGGGCAGACCGGCTTGGGCATCGATACGGCCGAAGACATCACGGATCACGGTGTCGTCGGCCTCCTCGAACGACATCGTCGGGAGGCTGGCCATCACCGGCCCGATCACCTCCGGTGGCGCGTCCGCGAACGGCTCGTGCGGGAAACCGGCGCGCTCGAGGGCCACGGCGTAGGACGCGGGGGCGGCCACCCGTACCTCGTGACCCGCAGCACGGATGGCCCGCGCGAAAGGGGCCAGCGGCCCGAAGTGGCCGTCGTTGGCGGTGGTGGCGAGCAGCACCCGCATGGGCCAACGCTAGCGTCTGGCGCATGTCCCCAGTTTCGTTGCCGGTCGTCGCCGAGATCGTGCGCTCGGGCTTCGTGGAGGGCCACCACCACGGGTCCGTCGTCGCGCTGGACTCCGAGGGTTCGACCGACTGGTCGGTGGGCGACGTCGACTCGGCCGTGCTGCCGCGGTCGTGCAACAAGCCGCTCCAGGCTCTGGGGATGGTGCGCCTCGGGCTCGACCTCGAGCCGGACCTGCTGGCGTTGGCGTGCGCCTCGCACTCGGGCGAGGACTTCCACGTGGCCGGGGTCCGGCGCATCCTCGCGCAGGGCGGCCTCGAGGAGTCCGCGTTGCAGACGCCCCCGGACTACCCGCTCGACGACGCCGCTCGCGACGCAGTTGTCCGGGCCGGCGGCGAGCGGCAGCCGGTGCTGATGAACTGCTCGGGCAAGCACGCCGCGATGCTGCTCACCTGTGTCGTCAACGGCTGGGACCTCGCGACCTACCGCGAACCGGAGCATCCTCTGCAGCGCGCGATCGCGGACTCCTTCTCGGCCCTGACCGGCGAGCCCGTCGAGGTGGTCGCCGTGGACGGCTGCGGCGCGCCGCTGTTGTCGGCCTCGCTCACCGGACTGGCCCGCGGCTTCCGCGCCCTGGCCGTCGCGGACGACGGCCCCGAACGTCGGGTGGCCGACGCGATCCGCGCCCACCCGGCGTACGTCTCGGGTTCCACCCGTGACGAGCGCGCCCTGCTCACCGCGATCCCCGGCGCCATCGGCAAGGCGGGCGCGGAGGCGTGCTACGCGGTGGCGCTGCCTGACGGCCGGGCCTTCGCGCTCAAGGCCGACGACGGCTACCCGCGCGTGCGGCCGGTCCTGATGGCCGCGGCGCTGCGCCGCAGCGGCGTGGCCACCGAGCCGGGGGTCGACACCGAGGCGGTGAACGCGACCGGTCGCGTGGAGCTCCTCGGCGGCGGGGTGCCGGTGGGCGAGATCCGCGCGACGTTCTAGTCTGCTAGCAAGCCCGCGCGCGTGATTCGGCTTGTTTTCCTGGCTTCGTGACTCGGATCACGCCCCCTCAGTTTGCTTTTGCTAACAAGAGTTAGCACCATGGAGGCATGGCCAAGACCAAGGTAGGGCGGACCGTCGGGTCGCTCGGTGACTACCTGAGGGAGCAGCGCACGCAGTCGCGTCTGTCCCTCCGGCAGCTCGCCGAGCAGGTCGGCGTCTCCAACCCGTACTTGAGCCAGATCGAGCGCGGCTTGCGTCGCCCCTCCGCCGAGGTGCTGCAACAGCTCGCGAAAGCCCTGCGGATCTCCGCGGAGCAGCTCTACATCCGAGCCGGCATCGTCAGTCCCACCGACGGCGTCGGCGGGGACGTCGAGCTCGCCGTGCTCGGCGACGCCGGTCTCACCGAGCGTCAGAAGCAGACGTTGCTGGACGTGTACGCGTCGTTCGTCGCGATCAACGAACCGGCGCCAACCCCGTTGCCCGACCAGTCGACCGACTGACCAACCCACCACCGAAGGAGCAGAACCATGGCCAAGGCCAAGTTCGACATCAAGACCGTGCAGACCGAGGCGCAGAAGTCCGCGCAGCGCGCCTTCCACGCGGGCGTCGGCGTGACCGACCTCGCCGTCGAGGTCGTCCGCGACTACACCGCCGGTGCCCAGAAGCGCATCGTGTCCCTGCAGAAGTCCGTCTCCACCATCGAGCCCAAGGCGCTCCGCACCCAGGCCGCCAAGGACGCCAAGGCGCGTCGCGTGGCGATCGAGAAGCTCGTCGCCCAGCTGCAGGCGCAGCTCCAGTCCGAGGCCGTTGCGGTCCCCGCGAAGGTCCAGAAGGCCATCGACGCCAACGTCGAGGCCGCCACCGACACCTACGGTGACCTCGTCAAGCGCGGCGAGTCGCTCGTCGGCCGGATCCGTCGCCAGCAGTCCACCCAGGACACCGTCGCGGCGAGCAAGACCACCGTGACCAAGGCCAAGACCACGCGGACGCAGGCCACCAAGGCGGCCAAGAAGACCACCACCGCCGCCAAGAAGAGCACCACGGCTGCCAAGAAGCGCGCCACGACCCCGCGCTCCAGCGCCAAGGCCACCGCGACCTCCGCCAAGAAGACCGTGTCGGCCGGTTCGCGCGCCCTGACCGACGCCGCCGCCAAGGTCGGCGACTGATCGACCCCCGCTGGTCGAGGAGGGCCGAAGGCCCGTCACGAGACCACCAGCTGGTTTCGTGACAGGCGCTGGCGCGCCTTCCTCAACCAGCGACGCGAGCCCCCGGAGACCTCTCGTCTCCGGGGGCTCCGTCGTGTCCAGGTAGGCTCTGCCCCGTGTTGAACGTCTTCGCGGTCGAGGGCCTCACCATGCTGCTGGTCGAGATCGGCCTGTTGGCGGTGAAGATCTACGCCTTCGTGAGCTCGCTGCGCTTCTCCGACGAGGCCTACCGGGCGGCCGGCAAGCTCAACAAGGCCGCGTGGACGATCATCCTGGGGCTCGGGTTGGTGGCGCAGGTCGTGCTCGCCGGGTCACCTCTGAACCTGATCAATCTGGCCATGACGGTCGCGGCGCTGGTTTACCTTGCTGACGTCAAGCCGGCCCTCAGCTCCCTCACCCGACGCTGAGGCACCCCGATCGAGACGACGACTACGGGCGGCAGTAGTCCCGCAGCTGGTCGAGGGCGTTCGCGGGGGAGAACCCGGTCGCCTCGATCTTCGAGAGGTCCAGCGTCCCGTTCGCGGGTCGCGGTGAGATGCCCGCGCGCCCCCCGACGTACTCCTCCGTCGTCACCGCGGTGACGTCCTCGCCGTCGCGTCCGCTGAGACGGAACACCTCCTTGGCCAGGTCGGCCCACGAGGTCACCGGGCCGGAGCCCTGCACGTTGTAGACGCCGTACGGAGCGCCCGCGTCGACGAGGTGCCTGGTCGCCCGCGACAGCTCGGGGGTGAACGTCAGCCGCCCGACCTGGTCGTGCACGACCGTGGGGGAGACGCCGTCGGCGGCCAGCTTCTGCATGGTGCGCACGAAGTTGTGGCCGTCGCCGATGACCCACGAGGTGCGCACGATGTAGTGCCGCGGCGCCGTGGCGACCGCGATGTCTCCGGCCGCCTTGGTCTGCGCGTAGACACCCAGCGGGGAGTAGCGCTCGTCCTCGGTGTGCAGCTCGGCGGTCCCGTCGAAGACGTAGTCGGTGGAGAAGTGCACGAGCGTCAGCCGGTGCTCGGCGGCGATCCGCGCGAGAGCAGCGGGGGCGGATGCGTTGGCGGCCCAGGCGGCCGCGCGGCCCTCCTCGGTCTCGGCCGTGTCGACGGCGGTGTAGGCGGCGGCGTTCAGCACCAGGCCGTACTCGTGCCAGGGGAACGCCGTGAGCTGGACCGGGTCGGACACGTCGAGGACCTGGACCGTCGAGCCCTCGGGGCCGGCGACCATGTCGACCAGGTCGGCGTCCGGGAAGTCCTGCTGCAGCGCGCGGCCGAGCTGGCCGAGGGCGCCGACGACCAGGGTCTTGAGAGGCTTCATGGGCACGACGTCGGCCATCGCGGGCGTGGACTTGTCCTTGTCGGAGATCTCCGCCTCCGCGAGCGGGATCGGCCACGGGATCGCGACCGTGTCGTCGGCGAGGTTGAGGGCGGGGTACGTCGTCCCCGGGCGCCAGTGCTCGTTGACCAGGTAGCTGTAGGTGGTGGCGTCCTCGAGGGTCTGGTAGCTGTTGCCGACCCCGCGCGGCACGAACACCGCGGTGTGCGGGTCCATCTCGACCGTGAACACCGTGCCGAACGTCGGACCCTCGCGCATGTCGACCCAGGCGCCGAAGACCCGGCCGGTGAGGATCGAGACGAACTTGTCCCACGGCTCGGTGTGCACGCCGCGAGTGGCTCCGCGCGTCGTGTTGAAGGAGACGTTGTGCTGGACGGGGCCGAAGTCCGGCAGGCCGAGCGCGGTCATCTTCTCGCGCTGCCAGTTCTCCTTGAACCAGCCCCGGGCGTCCTCGCGGACGTCGAGGCGCAGCACCACGAGCCCTGGGATCGGCGTGACCTCCAGGGAGAGCCCTGCCGACTCTTGGGCCATCACTGGCCCTTCGCGGCGTACGCCGCCTCGGTCGCTTCCTTGGCGGGCCGCCACCAGTCCTCGTGCTCCTGGTACCACTCGATGGTGTTGGCGAGCCCGGCCTCGAAGTCCTGGAACTTCGGCTGCCAACCCAGCTCCTGGCGCAGCTTGCCGGACTCGATCGCGTAGCGGCGGTCGTGGCCCGCGCGGTCGGTGACGTGGTCGAAGTCGTCCTGGGGACGGCCGAAGTGCTTGAGGATCAGCTGGACGACCTCGAGGTTGTTCTTCTCGCCGTCGGCACCGATCAGGTAGGTCTCGCCGATCTCGCCCTTGTTGAGGATCGTCCAGACGGCGCTGGAGTGGTCGTCGGCGTGGATCCAGTCGCGGACGTTGAGCCCGTCGCCGTACAGCTTCGGGCGGCCGCCCATGATCACGTTGGTGATCTGGCGCGGGATGAACTTCTCGATGTGCTGCCACGGCCCGTAGTTGTTGGAGCAGTTGGAGATCGTCGCCCGCACGCCGAAGCTGCGCACCCACGCGCGGACCAGGTGGTCCGAGCCGGCCTTCGAGGCGGAGTAGGGGCTGGAGGGGTTGTAAGGAGTGTCCTCGGTGAAGCGCTTCGGGTCGTCGAGGTCCAGGTCGCCGTAGACCTCGTCGGTGGAGACGTGGTGCAGCCGGGTGCCCGACTTGCGCACGGCCTCGAGGATCGTGAACGTGCCGAGGATGTTGGTCTTGATGAACGGGCTCGGGTCGTTGAGCGAGTTGTCGTTGTGCGACTCGGCCGCGTAGTGCACCACGGCGTCGTGCTCGGCCACGAGCGGCTCGACGACGTCGGCGTCGGCGATGTCTCCGACGACCAGCTCGACGCGGTCGAGGCCCTCGATCGCCTCCCGCGTGGCGGCGTACGTCAGCTTGTCGAGCACCGTGATCTCGGCGTCGGTGTTGGCGACGAGGTAGTGCACGAAGTTGGAGCCGATGAAGCCGGCACCACCGGTCACGAGCAGGCGAGACATGGGCGAGAGTCTAAGGTGACCGCTCATGAAGGGGATCATCCTGGCCGGCGGCACGGGCTCACGCCTGCACCCGATCACGCAAGGGATCAGCAAGCAGCTGATGCCGGTCTACGACAAGCCGATGATCTACTACCCGATCTCGACGCTGATGCTGGCGGGCATCCGCGACATCCTCGTGATCACCACGCCGCACGAGGCCGACGGCTTCGTCCGCCTGCTCGGCGACGGCTCGCGGTTCGGCATCAACCTGAGCTACGCCCAGCAGCCCAGCCCGGACGGCCTCGCCCAGGCCTTCATCATCGGTGAGGACCACATCGGGTCCGACCCGGCGGCTCTGGTGCTGGGCGACAACATCTTCTACGGCAGCGGCCTGGGTCAGCAGCTGACCCGGTTCAGCGACCTCGACGGCGCCGCGGTCTTCGGGTACCGCGTGGCCAACCCGACGGAGTACGGCGTCGTGGAGTTCGACGAGTCGTTCAAGGCGGTGTCGCTCGAGGAGAAGCCGACCGAGCCGAAGAGCGACTACGCCGTGCCTGGCTTGTACTTCTACTCCAACGACGTGGTCGGCCTCGCGCGCGAGCTGAAGCCGTCGGCGCGCGGCGAGCTGGAGATCACCGACCTCAACCGCATCTACCTCGAGCAGGGACGGCTGTTCGTCGAGGTGCTGCCGCGAGGGACGGCCTGGCTGGACACCGGCACCTTCGACTCCCTCAACGACGCCTCGAACTTCGTGCGGACCATCGAAGGGCGGCAGGGGACCAAGATCGGCGCCCCCGAGGAGGTCGCCTGGCGACAGGGCTTCCTGACCGACGACGAGCTCGCCGAGGTCGCCCAGCCCCTCCTCAAGTCCGGGTACGGGACGTACCTGCTGGAGCTCCTCGACCACCACTGACCCCACCGCTGGTTGAGGAGGGACGAAGTCCCGTCACGAAACCCGGTGCGATGACCGCTGTCCCGGTGCGGGGTTTCGTGACAGGCGCTAGCGCGCCTTCCTCAACCAGCGCGCGTGGCGATCAGTCGAGGAGAGCGAGGTCGGCGTCGACCATGCGGCCGACGACCTCGGCGAAGTCGACGGTGGGGGACCAGCCGAGGTCGCGGTGGGCCTTGGAGGAGTCGCCGGTGAGGTCGAGGGCGTCGGCGGGACGGAAGAGGGCGGGGTCGCTCTCGAGGAGGGGCTCCCAGTCGGCGATACCGGCGCGGGCGAAGGCGGCGGCGGCGAAGTCGCGGACGGTGTGGCCGACGCCGGTGGCGATCACGTAGTCGTCGGGCCGGTCGGCGCGGGCGGCGCGGACGAGGGCGTCGACGTAGTCGGGGGCCCAGCCCCAGTCGCGCCGGGAGTCCAGGTTGCCGAGCACGAGCCGGTCGGCCCGGCCGCGGGCGATGGCGGCCACGGTGGCGGTGATCCGGCGCGTCACGAACCGGTCGGGACGTCGCGGGGACTCATGGTTGTAGAGGATCGCGCCGACCGCATGGAGACCGCGGCGGCGGTACACGCCCACGGCGAGGTGGGCGTAGGCCTTGGCGGCGCCGTACGGGTTGACCGGCCGGATCGGCGTCGACTCGTCCTGGGGGCTGACGCTCGGCTCGCCGAACATCTCGGCGCTGGACGCCTGCACGAACGCCACCGGGTGGCCGTGCCGCTCCTGCACGGCGAGGGCCGACTCGAGCAGCCCGACGGCACCGAGCCCGTTGACGCGGGCGGTCAGGTCGGGCTCGGACCACGACTGGGCGACGGAGCTGATGGCGGCCAGGTTGAAGACCTCGTGCGGGTCGACGTCGAGCAGGAGGTCGCGGACTCCGTCGACGTCGGTGACGTCCCCCGTGTGGAGCACCACCTCGGGCGGGCAGTGCTCGGGGGAGCCGTCGGCGTGGAGGACGAGCGCGTGCACCTCGACCCCGTCGTCGACCAGGCGGTCGGCGAGGTAGCTGCCGTCCTGCCCGCCGATCCCGGTGACGAACGCCCGCGTCACCATCCGGCCTTCTGCGCCTCCACGTCGGCGTCGACCATCATCGCGACGAGCTCGGGGAAGCTGACGCGTGGCTCCCACCCGAGTGCGGTCCTGCGCCTTGGTGGCGTCCCCGATGAGCTGGTCGACCTCGGCCGGCCGCATGAAGCGCTCGTCCTGGCGCACGTACGCCTCCCAGTCGTCGATGCCGACCTGGGCGAACGCGAGGGTCGAGGAACTCGCGGATCGAGTGCGTCTCCCCGGTGGCGATGACGTAGTCGTCGGCCTGCCCCTGCTGGAGCATCAGCCACATCGCCTCGACGTAGTCGCCGGCGAAACCCCAGTCGCGCTCGGCGTCGAGGTTGCCGAGCACGATGTCCTTCTGCGTCCCGAGGTGGATGCGGGCCACGGCCTGGCTGATCTTGCGGGTCACGAACTCGGGCCCGCGTCGCGGCGACTCGTGGTTGAACAGGATGCCCGAGGAGGCGTGCATGCCGTAGGACTCGCGGTAGTTGATGGTCATGTAGTGGCCGAAGACCTTGCTGACGCCGTACGGCGACCGCGGCCACAGCAGGGTCGTCTCGCGCTGCGGGACCTCCTGCACCTTGCCGAACATCTCCGAGCTCGACGCCTGGTAGAAGCGGATCCGCCCCAGGTCGTCGCCGGAGTGGAGCCGCACCGCCTCGAGCATGTTCAGCACGCCCTTGCCGGTCACGTCGGTGGTCAGCGGCGCGTTCTCCCAGGAGTACGCCACGAACGACACGGCGCCGAGGTTGTAGACCTCGTCGGGGTCGGAGTCGCGCATGGCGCGGATCAGGCTGGAGAGGTCGGTCAGGTCCCCGTTGTGGAGGCGTACGTCGGGGAGCAGGCCCTCGACCAGGTCGCGGCGCGGGTTGTTCTGGCCACGGATGAGGCCGTGCACGTCGTAGCCCTTGGCCACCAGCAGCTCGGCGAGGTAGAGACCGTCCTGGCCGGTGATTCCGGTGATCAGCGCCGACGGCATGCGCGGCATTGTGCCAGCCGGCGGACCCGACGGTCGCTGCGTGACCGGTTCCGCCGACGGCCTACCCTGGCCCGCATGAAGGTTCTCGTCACCGGAGGCGCCGGTTACATCGGATCGACAACCGCCAAGGCGCTCGAGGACGCCGGCCACACGCCGGTCATCCTCGACTCGCTGCTGACCGGGCCACGGGTCTTCGTCGGCGACCGGGCGTTCTACGAGGGCGACATCGCCGACCGGGCGCTGCTCGCCCGCATCGTGGAGGAGCACCCCGACCTCGACGCCACCATCCACATGGCCGCGCGCATCATCGTGCCGGAGTCGGTCGCGCTCCCGTACGAGTACTACCGCGACAACGTGGCGAAGTCGCTGGAGCTGTTCGACGCGCTCGAGAGCCTCGGCAAGCACCGGGTGCTGTTCTCGTCCTCCGCCTCCCTGTACGCAGCCCCGGCCGAGGGGTTCGAGGTGCGTGAGGAGGACACCCTCGACCCGCCGTCGCCGTACGCCCGCACCAAGCGGATGATGGAGCAGGTCCTCCAGGACGTCGCCGCGGCGACCGAGCTGCGTGCGGTGATCCTGCGCTACTTCAACCCGATCGGCTCCGACCCCGACCTCACGACCGGCGTCTACGCCAAGGAGCCGTCGCACGTGCTCGGCCAGCTCGTCCGGGCGGCCCTCGGCCAGCAGGAGGCCTTCACCATCACCGGCGTCGACCACCCCACCCCCGACGGGACCGGCATCCGTGACTACGTCCACGTCTGGGACGTCGCCCAGGCGCACGTGCGCGCGGTGGAGCGGTTCGACGACGTCATCGGCCGGGTGGGCGAGCCCAGCGTGATCATGAACGTCGGCCGCGGCGAGGGGGTGTCGGTCCGCGAGCTGGTCACCGCCTTCCAGGGCGTGTTCGGCAAGGAGGTGCCGGTCCGCGAGGCACCGCCGCGCCCCGGTGACGCCGTCGGCGCGTACGCGAACGTCGACCGGATCGCCGACCTGGTCGGCTGGCGCGCCGAGCACTCCATCGAGGAGGCCATCGCCTCGGCCCTGGCCTGGACCGACAAGCGCCAGGAGATCCTGGGCTACGAATGATCGGGTGGCTCGCGGCGGTCCTGGTGGCGACGTCGGTGCTCGGTGCGCCGACGTCGGCCCGGCCCACCCCGGAGCCGCTGGCCGGCCGGGTCGTGGTCCTCGACCCGGGTCACCAGCTCGGCAACCACCGCTACCCGCGGCAGACCGGCCGGCTGGTGCCGGCGGGCGGCTTCCGCAAGCCGTGCAACACGACCGGGACGTCGACCAACGGGGGCTACCCCGAAGCCAGCCTCGCCTGGGACGTCGCGCTCCGGGTGCGCCAGCGGCTGCAGCGCCTCGGCGCCGTGGTGCGGCTGACCCGGCACAGCAACCGCCAGGACCGCTGGGGTCCGTGCGTCGACGTGCGCGGCCTGGCCGGGAACACCGTCGACGGGGGTGGCTCGGCCGATCTCAAGATCAGCATCCACGCTGACGGGTCGTACGCCCCCGGTGCCCACGGTTTCCACGTCATCATGCCGGCGGACCGACGGCCCTGGACCCACGACATCTGGCGCTCGTCGCGGCGCCTGGCGCTCGTCACCCGCGCCGCGCTGGTCGGGCGAGGGCTGGCCCGGGCGACGTACGTCGCGGGCGGCGACGGTCTCGACGTACGTCGCGACCTCGGCACCCTGAACCTGTCCGACGTGCCGACCGTGATGGTCGAGCTCGGCAACATGCGCAGCCCGGTGGACGCCGCCAGGATGACGCGGCCCGAGGGTCGGGAGCGCTACGCGCGCGGCCTGGCGGCCGCGGTCCGGGACTTCCTGGGGCGCGGATGACGAGTCGGTCCCAGCGGGCCGCGGGCTTCCTCCTGGTCGCCTGCCTGGCCGGTGTGCTGCTGCTGGCGTTCGCGCCGATCGCCTCGAGGCTCGAGCACCTGTCCCTGAGGCTCTACACGTTCTTCGGTGTCCACCACGCGATCGCCCCGCCGTGGGTCACTCCCGAGGACTACAGCCGCCTGCTCAACGTGGCCTTCTTCGTCCCGGTGGGTCTGACGCTGGCGTGGTGGCTGGGCGACCGATGGGGCTGGGCGATGCCGATCGCCGTCCTCCTGTCGCTGGCGATCGAGGTCGTCCAGCGCGTGCCGGAGGTCGGCCGGGACTCGACGCTCGACGACGTCGCCTGCAACGTGATCGGCGCCTCCCTGGGCGTGGTCGTGGTGGCGGTGGCCCGTTCGGCGACGGCCACCGCCGACTCCTCAGACTGAGACCGCGCGCTCGGCGGCCGCGACGATGCTGGCGCGGAACCGGTCCTCGTCGAACGCGAGACCGTGCTCCCGGATCGCCTCGATGTCCCAGTCGCGGGCCTGGCCGCGGCGCACGGCCTCCCGGATGGCGTCGCTCTCGGCCCGGTCGAAGAACAGCCCGCTGACGCCATCGGTGACCGTGTCGAGGTAGCCGCCGCCCCGCAGCGCGAGGGTCGGGCGGCCGAACGCTCCGACCTCCAGCGGGGTCAGCCCGAGGTCCTCGAGCGCCGGCGCGATCAGGGCGACGCAGTGCGCGTACGCCCAGCGCAGCTGGGCGTCGCTGACGTCGGAGACGATCGCCACGTTCAGTGGCAGCATGGCGCGCAGCCGCTCCTCCTCGGGGCCGCGGCCGACGATCAGCAGTCGTTCGTCCGGGAGGTCGCGGAACGCCTCGACTGCCCGGTCGACGTTCTTGTAGGGCAGCAACCGTGAGACGACGAGGTGGAACGCGCCGTCGAAGGGGCCGACCGGCTCCTGGGGGCCGTCGACGTGGACCACGGACGGCGGGAACACGATCTCGGCGTCGACGCCATACACCTGGCGGACGCGCTCGCGGACCACGGTGGAGTTGACCAGGTACTCGTCGTGCCCATGCATGGCCGCTCGGTCCCACCGGCGCAGGGGCGGCGCCAGCCCTGCCAGGGCGACGGACGTCAGGCGGCGGGGACGCTCGCCCAGGTACTCCTCACCCTGGTAGAGCCAGCGGGCAGGGTTGTGGCAGTAGACGACGCTACGACCCAGGATGTCGAAGCCGTGGGCCCAGCCGCTGGTCGACACGACGGTGACCTCGGCGTCGATGGTCATCCGGGACGCGGCCGGCGCCAGCAGCGGCAGCGCCAGTCGGTGATGCCGACGCAGCGGTCCGACCCGGTTGAGCGGCGAGGTCACGACGCGGGCGTCCTTGAACTCCGGGAATGTCCCCTCCGGGTCGTACAGGAGCGTGTGCACTGCTGCGTCCGGGAAGGCGTTGAGGAGGGCCAGCACCACGCGCTCCGCGCCACCGCGCTGGGTGAGGTAGTCGTGCGCGATCGCTACCCGGGGTCGGCTCACCCCAGGATCTTGTCAGTAGGCGCCACGCGACCCGAGGACGGCCGAGACGGTGCGCACCAGGATGTTGAGGTCCTGCACCATCGACCAGTTGTCGACGTAGAAGAGGTCCAGGCGCACGGTCTCGTCCCAGCTGAGGTCGGACCGTCCGGAGACCTGCCACAGGCCGGTCATGCCCGGACGCACGCGCAGCCGGCGGCGCATGTCGGAGCCGTAGCGCGCGGCCTCGTGGGGCAGCGGCGGGCGGGGGCCGACCAGGCTCATCTGGCCGCGCAGCACGTTCCACAGCTGGGGCAGCTCGTCGACCGAGAGCCGTCGGATCAGCTTGCCGGGTCGCGTGACGCGCGGGTCGTTGACCATCTTGAACAGCACCGAGCTGCGCTCGTGGTTGACGTCGAGGTCGGCGCGGAGCGTCTCGGCGTCGGTGACCATGCTGCGGAACTTCAGGCAGCTGAACGGGCGACCGTCGCGCCCGATCCGGGTCTGGCGGAACAGCACCGGACCGCCGTCGTGGAACTTGACCGCCAGCGCGGTCACCAGCAGCAGGGGAGAGATCAGCACCATGATGGCGAGGGAGCCGACCACGTCGAAGGCCCGCTTGGCCCAGTGCGAGGCGTGCACCGCGCGCGGGGCCTCCACGTGGACGAGCGGCAGACCGGCCACCGGGCGGACCTTGAGGCGCTCGCTCGACACGTCGGTCAGGCTCGGCACGATGATGGCGCGCACGGAGTGACCCTCGAGGTCCCACATGGCGCGCCGCAGGTCGTGGGAACTCGAGAAGGCACCGTCGGCGAAGATGACCACGTCGGCGTCGACGCCGTCGATGGCCGCCAGGGTGTCGGTGGTGGTGCCGAGGACCGGGATGCCGGCCGGCGTCTCCACCAGCTCGGAGCCCGGGGTGGTGAGCGCTCCCAGCACCGTGTAGCCGAGCCAGGACTCACGCCGCAGCACGGCCGCGAGGTCGTCGATGTGGCGGGCGTTGCCGGCGATGATGACGCCCTCGCGGAGGTGGCCGTGGCGCCGGGTGTGCTGGATCGAGCGCCGGAAGACCAGGCGCCACAGCAACAGCAGCGGGACGCCGATCGTGAACGCCAGGAAGAAGAAGCCGCGCGAGAGCTGGTACTGGGTCAGGAAGCAGCCGATCCCCACCAGGCCGGCACTGAGCCAGGACGCCTTGAGGACCAGCTTGTACTCCTCGGGACCGGCTCCGAAGAGGTCACGGGAGTAGGCACCGACGGCGAACAGCATGGCGGCCCAGCCCACGAGGAGCGGGCCGGCGGCGACGCTGACGACGTCGACGACGTCGGCGGTCGGCCGGAAGAACGTGAGCTCCTGCCGACCGACCATCGCGATGAAGACGGCCAGGGCGAGCGTGAGCAGGTCGCCGACGGCAGCGGCCAGCGGAATCAGCCGGGCCGACTGCGATCGTTTCGTGCGTGCCATCCGGTTGACGGCATGGTCGAGCAACGTCATGTGAATTGTCCCCCCGAACAAGGAGACAGTCGACGTACGACAGCAGCACGCAATGCCCCCGCCATGAGTGTGCCTCGTGGATCGGACGGGGGGAAGGCGTGGGCCGAAGTTGTCGACAAATGTCTAACCCGGTCTCCGGGGGTGCCAAGGCCGCTCGCGGACGTGCACGCAAGCATGGGGCCTCACTCTCGGACGGTCGACCTGGTGGCCCCCCAGGGTAGGTCCGGCGTGGCTGCACCGTCCGCCTGTTTCAGGAACTCAGGCGTGGCCGTGACCGTCGTCACTGCCGTGACCGTGAGCATCGTGCTCGCCGTGGTCGTGGCTGCCGACGAACGCGGCCGCCGGCTCCAGGAGCGGCGGTGCCTCGGGCAGCTCCGGTGCGGCGTCCAGCTCGGCCACGATGTCGTCGACGAACATCGCCACATCGCTGGCACCGAGGACCGGGCCACCGGCCAGGCTCCCGTCGGCGCCCAGCAGGACGGCGGAGGGCCGTCCGTTGGCGAACGTGCCCGTCGCACCGCTCTCGACGTCGAACCATGCGGGGATGCCGTTCGGCAGCATCGTCTCGGGAAGACTGTCCAACGGTTCGGTGAACACCGTCGACACCTCGACGGGGCCGAGACGCGAGACATAGCCGGGCAGCTCCAGCGCGACCGTCTCGCAGGCCCCGCAGGTAGAGCTCAGGAAGACCAGCAGCTGGGGCCGTTCGCCGGCCAGCTGCCGCAGCGTGGTGCGGGTGCCGGACGCGTCCTCCAGTACGGCGAAGGGGATGGGGACGCGGTCGTAGTCGAGCAGGTCGTCGTCGTCGATCACGGCTTCCGGACTTCGCAGCCCCACCACCAGCACTGCCGTTGCCGCCACCGCGGCCGTGAGCGCGAGCCACCACCAGTCCGCGGTCCCGAAGTCGCCCAGCGCGGGCAGCACACCGGAACCGACTGCTCCGAAGGCCGAGGCAAGGGCGGCGAGCACCACCAGCAGGGAGTTGCGTGCCAGCGTCGTCCCCGAGACGCGGTCGTCGCCCAGGGCCCCGAAACAGCCGCAGTCGACCTCTTCGCCCTGCCTGAGCACGCGGAGCACGAGGATCCAGTACGTCGCGAACAACGCCGCGGCCGCGGCAGCGACGACCGCCAGCGGCCACGACCACGTGACCAGCAGGAGCACGCCGAGGGTGAGCTCGACGTAGGGGAGTGAGGTGACCAGGATCTCGGAGCGGAGGAGCTGGGGCACACCCATGGCGACGAAGGCCTCACGGGTGGCCGCGGGCTTGCCCATCTTGGTGGCGCCGCTGACCAGAAGCACCACCCCACAGGTCAACGGTGCCAACATCAGGGCGACGCTCGTCACGGCTCGATCATGCCAGCGTTCCCCAGGCGACGAGCCCCTGTTCCGCCATCACGGCGGCGGCCTTCTCGATCAGGTCGAGCGCGTCGGGGTGGTCGCCGTGCCGCTCCTGGGCGGGAACGGCGAGCTCGGCCACGGTGCGCGGCGCATCGAGTGCGAGCCACAGCGTCGCCATCAGGTTGTCCAGCCGCACGGCCCGCTCCTCGAGCAGCACCAGGAGCTCGTCGTCGAGCTCGATGGCGTCTGACCACGGCATCCGGTGCAGCTGGTTCGAGGCCACCTCGATCGGTGTCCCGTTGCCAGGGTGGTGGGGTGGGCGTGGGCGGTCGACAGGTGCGATCTCCTCGGCCAGGAGCCGCACCAGGTCGTCGAGGTGCTCGTTGATCTCGTCGTACTCCAAGGCCCAGACCCCGCCCGCCGCGTCGACCAAGGACAACAACGTGACGAGGGGGTCGGTCGAACGCGACACGGACGACGACTGTTCGATGAGGAGCATCAGCCCTTCCACGGGCTCGAGGTGCACCAACCCTCGCGGCTCGGGGACGCCACGCCGCAGCACGACGAACCGCGCCAACCGGCCGGTGTCCGGAGTCGGCCGCAGCCCCAGGTCGTCCGGGGAGAGCTGTGCCTTGTCCCTGGGCTGGTCCGGGTCGGTGATCACTGACAACGGCTTCGCGTGGGGATAGACCACGCCGTCCGGGGCGATCGACACCGTCTCGTCGGAGAGGTAGTCCAGTCGCTCGGCGAGCAGCCGAGTGGTCGTGGTCTTGCCGGTCCCGGAGGGTGCGACGATCGCGAGCACCCTGCCTTGCCCGTCAGCCAGCGCGCCCGCGTGCAGGTTGTAGCGGTCACCGGCGGTGGCACGCAGGGCAGCCAACGTGACCTGGGTGGTGAGGACGTAGTCGCGTGCGCGCGCGGACTCGCCGGTTGCGGCGGGCGCTCGGACGGTGCCGCCGGACGGCTCCCCGGCAACGTCGACGACGGCCCGCGACCACTGACCTGTCACTCGCCCGTAGGTGTCGAGGTCGTCGCACTCGATGGCGATGGTGACCCCCATCACCCGCACGTGCACGAGGGGCACGGGGTCGGGAGGAGTCACGGCCCCAAGTGTGGCCCATCCCCAGATGCTGGCGTCAGAACCTAGGGTGCGGTCATGGACCTGAGCCTGAGTGACGAGGAGCGCGAGATCCGGGACTGGGTGCGGACCTTCGTCACCCGCGAGGTGATGCCGCTGGAGTCGACCGTGCTGGAGCGGGAGCGGCGCAACGAGCGCGGGCTGACGCGCGAGGAGCTCCGCGCCCTGCGGGCCAAGGCCAAGGAGTCGGGCTTCTTCGGCGTGCAGACACCCGAGGAGTACGGCGGGATGGCGCTCGGTGCGGTGATGACGGCCCTCGTCGAGGCGGAGCTCGGCCGGTCCTTCGTGCCGTTCAGCTTCGGCGGCGACGCCGACAACATCCTCTACAGCGCCAACGACGAGCAGCAGGAGCGCTACCTCCTGCCGACGATCAACGGCGACAAGATCAGCTGCTTCGCGATCACCGAGCCCGGCGCCGGCTCGGACGCGCGCAACATCCGGACCTCCGCCGTCCGCGACGGCGACGAGTGGGTGATCAACGGCGAGAAGACCTTCATCACCTTCGGTGACATCGCGGACTTCGTGATGGTGTTCGCCGTCACGGACAAGGAGAAGGGTGCCAACGGGGGCGTCACCTGCTTCCTGGTCGACCGCGAGGCCGGCTGGACCTCGGCGCCGATCCCGACGATGGGTCAGTGGGGTCCGGCGTCGCTGAGCTTCCAGGACGTCCGGGTGCCGCACTCGGCGATCCTCGGCGAGGAGGGTCGCGGCTTCGAGCTGGCGATGCGCTGGATCGGCCGGGGCCGCTACCTGCTTCCGGCGCGGGCCCTGGGGGCGTGCGAACGGCTGGTCGAGATGGGCATGGAGCACGCCCGGCAGCGGGTGACGTTCGGCGAGCCGATCGCCAACCGTCAGGCGATCCAGTGGATGATCGCCGACTCGGCGGTCGAGATCGAGGCGCTGCGCTGGCTCGTGCTGAGCTCCGCCTGGCAGGTCGACCACGGCATCGACTCCCGTCAGTCCCAGTCGATGGCGAAGCTGTACGGCGGGGTGAAGGCCAACGAGATCGTCGACCGGGTCCTCCAGATGCACGGCGGCATGGGCTACACCCGGGAGCTGCCCGTCGAGCGGTGGTACCGCGAGCTTCGCGTGCTGCGCATCTACGAGGGCACCGACGAGATCCAGCGCCGCACCATCTCCCGCAACCTGCTCTCGGGCCACGTGTCCGTGCGCGGCCACCTGGGTTGAGGCTCCCCGGCTCGGCGAAGGAAGGGGCTGGGAGGATCGCGAGCATGGAGCTACGGCTGGGCCGGCACACCTTCGCCCCGGACCGGACCCTGATGATGGCGATCGTCAACCGCACCCGGGACTCGTTCTACGACCAGGGGGCGACCTACGACGACGGGCCGGCGCAGGAGCGGGTGGACCGCGTCGTCGAGGAGGGCGCGGAGATCGTCGACATCGGCGGCGTCCGGGCGGGGTACGGCGAGCAGGTCGACGCGGCCGAGGAGATCCGGCGCGTGGTGCCGTTCGTCGCCTGGGTGCGCGAGCGGCACCCCGGCCTCGTCATCAGCGTGGACACGTGGCGCTCGGAGGTCGCCCGCGAGGTGTGCGCGGCCGGCGCCGACCTGCTCAACGACGCGTGGGGCGGCCACGACCCCCGGATGGTGGAGGTGGCGGCGGAGTTCGACGCTGCCATCGTCTGCACGCACACCGGCGGGCTCTCGCCGCGGACCGACCCCTACCGGATCGAGTACGACGACGTGGTCGCCTCGGCGATCGCGGAGACGACCGCGCTTGCGGAGCGAGCCCTGGCGGCCGGGGTGGCGCGCGAGTCGATCGTCATCGACCCGGCCCACGACTTCGGCAAGAACACCTTCCACTCCCTGGAGGTGACCCGGCGCCTCGGCGAGATGGTCGCCACCGGCTGGCCGGTCCTCGTCTCCCTGTCCAACAAGGACTTCGTCGGCGAGACGCTCGGCGCGCCGACCCAGCAGCGCCTCACCGGGACGCTGGCCGCGACGTCGGTGTGCGCCCTCGCCGGCGCCCGGATCTACCGGGTCCACCAGGTGCTCGAGACCCGGCAGACCGTCGACATGGTGTGGTCGATCGCGGGCCGGCGCCCTCCACTGCGCGCGATCCGGGGCCTGCAATGACGGCGCGGGTCGCCCTGGTGCCGGGGGTGCTCGCGCTGCTGCCCGGGTACGCCGGCCAGGAGGACCCGGTGCCCGAGGTCCGGGCGGTGGCCCTCGCGGCCGCGGCCTGGCTGGCGGAGGCCGGTCCGGTCATGGTGGTCGGGGACGAGCAGGGCTCTCGCGTCGGGCGGCACCTCCTGTCGGGTGCCGCCGAGGGTGCCGGGCAGGCGTACCTCGTCGTGGCCAACGGCAGCGCGCGTCGCAACGACACCGCACCGGGGTACCTCGACGAGCGGGCCGTCCCCTTCGACGCTGCCGTCGAGGCGGCGCTGCGCGCCCCCGACCCCACGGCGCTCGCGGACCTGGATGCCGACCTCGCGGCCGCGTTGCTGGTCGGGAACCCGGCCGGCCTGGTGCGGCTGGGGACCCTCCTGCGTCGCGCCGGGCCGCCGATGGTGGACTATGCGGGCGACCCGTACGGCGTGCAGTACTGGGTGATGCGGTGGACCGTCGTCGACTCGGAGGAACCCCTATGAGGACCCTGCTCGGACCCGAAGGTGACCTGCGGGAGGTGTACGCCGCCCCGGAGACGCCGTGGTTGCGCGTCAACATGGTCTCCACGATCGACGGCGCCGCGACCGGCGAGTCCGGCCTGACGGCGTCGATCAACAACGAACCGGACCAACGGGTCTTCCGGCTGCTCCGCGAGCTGGCCGACTGCGTCGTGGTCGGCGCGGGCACGGCGCGCACCGAGGGCTACCCGCCGCTCGACGTCCCCACCGTGGTGGTCTCGCGCAGCGGCAGCGTGCCGGAGAAGATGCGCGATGCGGAACCGGGGCCGCGTGCTGCTCGCGACCGTCAGCGTGGCAGCCGGGCTCGAGGACGCCCGCAACCTGCTGGGTGCGGACAACGTGCTGGTGCTGGGCTCGCACCGCGTCGACCTGGCCGCGCTCAAGCAGGCGCTCGTCGACCGCGGGTTCGGCGACATCCTCTGCGAGGGCGGCCCGCACCTCTTGCGCGACCTGCTCGACCAGGGCGTCGCCGACGAGCTGGACTGCACGTTCGTGCCGCGGATGGTGGCCGGCGTCCAGTCCCGCATCACCGACGGGCCGCCCGTCGACGTGGCCCTGACCCTGCAGACGCTCGTCGAGCAGGACGGCACCCTGCTCGGGCGCTGGTTCACCCGCTGAGACGGCTCCGAGCGAGGGCCGCCGACACGATCAGTGGATGATCCACCTGCTGGTGGTGGTGGTGCGGACGACCATGACCACCCCGCCGTCCTCGGTGCGGCTCGCGCGCTGGTCCACGCAAGAGGTCTCGCCGAGCGGCATGGCCCCGTAGCCCAAGCAGGTCTCGACGACCGTGTACCCGGCGCCCGGTCCCTCGGCGTGCTTCACGTCGAGGTCCGCCGGGTCGGCGGTTGGGGCCCCCGGACCCGTGAACAGGGAGGCGTCGTAGCGCAGCTCGATGACCGCCGGGTCGGCGACGCTGGCCAGCATGCCCGTCGCGTGCACCTTCATCGGGACGCCGATGGCACCCCTGACCTGCACGCCGTCCAGCGGCTCGATGCTGACCTTCGCGTCGTCGGGGTCGGTGGCCGGCAGCTGGATCGAGGCGACCTGCGGGTCCCGGGCCGAGGTGGAGGTCCCCGAGCTCGGCGTGCTCTGCACGATCGGCGGCGGGAGCAGCATCTCGCTCGCGCCGGGGTCCCCCGACACCTTGCCGTCGGCGCCGTAGTACTGGCCCTCGATCGTGGTGAGTCCCTGCCCGCGCTTGGCGATGCGACCGCGGTTCACGAACGTCGGGGGCACCTGGACGTCCGCGGGCCGCCCCACGGCGAAGTCGGCGTGGTTGAGGATGACCAGCTTGCCGAGCCCCGAACCGAAGTAGTGCGGCTGCAGCATGAACGTCGTGCCGCGGTCGGCCACCAGGCCGGCGCTGTCGCGCAGCCGTGCCTTGCCGTGCACGTCGACGATGTACGCCGTGGACAGCCGGAGGCTCGAGCTGCCGTGGACGTCGAGCAGGCCCTCGTCGCCGATCTCGAGGATGCCTCGGAGCCCGGCGTACGCCGAGTCCTCGGGGCGGGTGGTCAGCACGGCGGGGGAGCCTGTCGTCGACTCGTGGGCGTCCAGGGTGCCGATCACGTGCAGCCGACCCCCACCACCCAGGGTGGCTCCGTCGAGCTCGATCACCGAGTCGCGCTTGGTGATCGAGCGGACCTCGTTCTGGTCGGCCCACAGGTACAGCGCCGTCGCGGGGCGCAGGGTGAGCCGCGCTCCCCGTCCCAGCTCCAGGAGGTCGAGGTCGACACGCGGTGACTGGTCGTCGATCACGACGTCCGAGCCCTGCGGGATGCACGCATAGTCACGAGTGACCAACCCGGGGACCTGATGCTTGGACCACTTCGTGGCGTCCGACCAGCTGCCCGGTCCGCCGACCCACAGGTTCACGTCGTAGCCGCGGCCGGCCCAGCGGCACTCGGGGGCCTGGGAGGTCGCCGGCGATGCGGGAAGCCAGGTCACGGCCGCGGCGGCCACGACGGCGGCGGCGAACAGGCGGGTCAGGCGCGATCGAACCATGGGGGTCCCTCTCGACACGAGCACGGGGTGCTCCGCACGATAGAGCGCGGAGGCCGCGAGCACTACGGTGATCGCCGGGAGGTGGCGGCATGGCGGAGCGGGTGTGCGTCGTCGCGGGCGTGGGCGCGTGGCCCTTCTACCTCGCCACGGGCACGTGGGTCGGTCAGGAGAACCGCCGCTTCGGTGACGCCACCCGGCTCGCCTTCTACTCCGGCCGGCAGATCCAGGGCCTGGCCCCGCTGATCCGTGACGTCGTGCCGTCCGTACCGCTGACGGCCGAGGACGCCGCCACCCGAGCGCTGAGCGCGGACCCGGTGGAACGGCGCGTGGGCGAGGCACTCGCGGCCGCGCTCCACGACGGCGCGACGTCGGCCCGCGTCTCGGTGGTGCTGCTCTCACCCCCCGACGACCCCGACACGGCGTCGTTCGCACCCGTCAGCCACGACGCCGACACTGCCTGGACGATGTTCCAGCGCTTCACCGACCTCGACCGGCTCCGGAGCGCCACGTCGACCGATGGCCTCGGGACCGGATGACGCCATGACCGGAACCAGCCGCGAGGCCCGGCGCACGGAGCTGCGGGCGTGGTACGACGGCCACGTCGCGGAGCTGCGCGCGCTCGAGGCCGCGTTCGGGGCGCACCTCGGCGACGCGATCCGCCGCGCCCACCTCGACGACGCCCGCCTCGAGACGCGGACCAAGGGCGTGGAGAGCTTCCTCGACAAGGCCACCAAGTCCGACGGACGGGGAGGGTTCAAGTACGCCGACCCGGCCGGCCAGCTGACCGACTTCGTCGGTGCCCGCGTGCTCGTCCCGCTGAGCGCCGACGTGGCGCCGGTCGCCCGCCTGGTGCAGCGGCTCTACGTCGTGGAGGAGATGTCCGACCAGCGCGCGGACTCGTTGCTGGACGTGCCGGGCTACCAGAGCCTCCACTTCCTGGTGCGCTTCCGCGACGAGGACCGCGAGACGTTGGGGGTGTCCGACCGGCCGGTCGAGCTGCAGGTCCGCTCGATCCTCCAGCACGCCTGGGCCTCCCTCCAGCACGACCTGATGTACAAGGGCGAGCGGACGCCCACCGACAGCGTGCGCCGCCGCCTGATCGCGCTGGCCGGGCTGCTCGAGCTCGCCGACCACGAGTTCATGGCCGTCCGACTGGCCCACGGTGACGCGGCCGGCATGCTCGACGATGCGCACGCCGGCGGCTTCGACGTGGCCGGGGTGCGGGCGTGGGCCGAGCAGCTGGTCGGCGACGAGGCCGACGGCGAGCCGCTCGCGTGGGCGGCGGCCCTGCGCACCGTGCTGACCGGCCTCGGCGCCACCACCGCCGACGAGGCGACCTCGCTGTTGGGCGAGTGGGCCGGACGCGGGCCCGAGCTGGCTCGTACCGTGCGCGCCACACGCCCCTGGGCCACGGCGTCGTACGTCGTCGACCTCGGGCTGCGGCTGGCGCTCGGCGCCGACTACCTCGCGCTCCGCGAGGTGGCCGACCCGGCCGCTGCCCTCGCACTCACCCGCGAGACCGATGAGGTCCGCGCCGCCCTGGAGGGCAGCGGATGAGCGCCGTGGTCTTCGTGCTCCTCGAGATCGGCATCGCCGTCGCTGTCTGGCGGCTTGCGGACCGGGCGCGCAAGCAGCAGCTCACGGCCCGCAGCGCCGCGCTGTTCGCGGGCGGCTGCGCGGTCCTGCTGCTGATGCTGATCGCCACCGACTGGCCCCTGACCGACTGGCCGACGTCGGAGATCAACGCGTTCTGGGACGAGCACGGGGTCCTCGGCGGCACCGTGCAGAGCGTGCTGCTCTTCGGCGTCGGCCTGCTGTCCTACGAGGCCGGGCAGCTGCGGGCCCAGGAACGGCTCGACGAGAGCGTCACGGCGGCGGGACTGGGCGGCATCGTCGACCACGTGGTCGACGTCGAGGTCGGCCTCGCGTTCCTCTCCTCCCCGCAGCCTCCCGACGCGCACGGCTGGGTCTGGTCTCCCGGCAGACCGCTGCAGTGGCTGCGGCAGGGCCGCGACCGGCTGTCGCGCTCCGCCCAGGACCGCACGGGCGACCCCCGCACCTGGCCGGCCACGCTGCCCGATACCGACGAACGCGGGTGGCGCAAGGAGCTCATCGACCAGTGCATCCGGCGGCTGCTCGTGGTCATCCGCGACTGGACTCCCGTCATCGCCACCTCGCGCAACGGCACCCGCGTGCTCGTAGCGGTCGCCGAGCTGCGCAAGGACCTCGTCGAGCTCGAGGCGAACCTGGACAACGACCGTCAGGTGGTCGAACCGATGCTGGTGAGCCTGCGGTCGCGCGCCCGGCTGCTGGCCTACTTCCTGGAGCTCAAGAGCGGCGCCGACCCGATGCGGCCGGAGGTCCTCGTCACCTTCGACCCGCTGCCGGCGACGCCCGCCACCTTGGAGTGGGCGGCCGACCCGTCGGGGCGGGACCTGTTCGGGGCCGAGTGGACCAAGGACCTGCAGGCGGCGACCGACGCCCTCAGCGGTCCGCGCTGACCCGGTCGAGCACGTCGGCCAGCTGGGCCCGCGCGCTCGCGAGCGGGAGGCCCGACCCCAACGTCCACGCAGTGCGAGCGGCCTGCTCGCTCAGGGACGCCCGGGCTTCGGTGAGCGCCGCAGCGAGGTCCTGGTCCGGCGGCACGTCGCCCCCACCGGGTGACGCCGACAGGCTCTGCGCGGCAGCGAACAGCCGGACCGCCGTGTCGGCCTCCCCCCGGGCCGCGGCCACGCCGCCCCCGACCCGCAGGCACTGGGCGACGGCGAACGTCTGTCCCAGGCGGTCGCTCTGGTCCAACGCCTCGGTCAGCCGGCTCCCGGCCTCGACCAGGTCACCCTGCGCGAGGGCCGCCCGGGCAAGCGTGATGCTCGCGTCCCGCACGACCGTCGGCAGGCGCTGACCGGCGACGCCGAGCGCTTCGACGGCGAACGCCCGGGCCGTGTCGCCGTCGCCGTCGTCGAGCGCGATCTCGGCCAGGCTGTTGAGCACGTCCGCGGTCCGGGCGAGGTCGCCGTTCGCGCGTACGACTGCCAGCTTGGCCTCGTGGGCACGTCGCTCGCCCTCGAAGTCCCCGCTGTAGGCCCGGGCCATGGCCAGCAGTCCCAGTGCCTGGGCCGAGAGCGGGTAGAGGTCGAGCTCCTCGGCCTCGGCAGCCGCCTGCGCGGCGAGCGCGAGCCCGTCGGCGAGCTCACCGCTGAACATCAGCTCGGCGGCGAGGAAGGTACGAGCGGTGCTGGCGGAGGTCCGGTCGCCGTGCCGCTCGGCGAGGGCCAGGGCCGCGCGTGCGTAGGTCAGTGCCTGGTCGTGGTCGCTGAGCTGGTGGGACAGCATGGCGGCGGCGGCCAGCAACCGGGCCGCTTCGGGGGCCTGGTGGGGCACGTGGTCCAGGACCAGCACGACCAGGCCCAGCGCCTGGTTCTGGCGGCCGGCCGCGACCCAGCAGTCCACGCCGGCGAGCATGAGCTCGACGGCGATCGACCGGCGCCCGGACTCGAGAGCCCACTCGACAGCGGCGGCGATGTCGGCCGCGTTGTCGTCGAACCGAGCCTGTGCGAGGCCCCCGTCGGCGCCGTACAGGTGGGCCCGGGAGTCCTCGGCGCGACGGGTCAGGAAGGCCGCCAGCAGCTCGCGACTGAGCATCAGGTCCGGACGGGCGAGCAGCCGCTCGCTGGCGAACGCCCGGACCGTGCCGAGCACCACGAACCGGACGTCGGCCCGGCTCTCCATCTGCCGCACCAGGCGGGCATCGACGATCGAGGCCAGTGCCTCGATGACGTCGGGCACGTCGGGGCACACCGCTTCCACGGCTTCGATGGTGAACCCACGCTCGAACAGCGCCAGGCGGTCACCCACGAGCTGCGCGTCCGGCGTCAGCCGGTCGTAGCTCCAGCGGATCGCCGTCGTCATCGCCCGCTGGCGCTCGGGCACCGACTCGGAGCCGGTGGCCAGCAGGTCCAGGCTCGTACGCAAGCCGTCGATGATGCGGTCGAGGCTGCGCAGCTTGACCCGGACGGCGGCCAGCTCGATGGCGAGCGGCAGCCCGTCGAGCATCGCGCACACCTCGGCCACCTCGTGCTCCTGTCCGGCGAGCCGGAACGTCGGCTCGGCCGACGTCGCCCGGTCGACGAACAGCTGGACCGACGACGCCTCCGCGATGGCGTCGACGTCGGCGGCGATGCCGGGCACCTCCAGCGGGGGTACGGGCAGCTCGTGCTCACCCGGGACGTGGAGCGGCAGCCGGCTGGTGACGAGCACGGTGACCTGCGCGGAGGCGTCGAGCAGGCGTCGGACGACCTCGGGCCCCTCGGCCAGCGCCTCGAGGTTGTCGAGCACGACCAGGGCCCGCTGCTCCGGCGCCAGGGCCGACAGTGACGTGGCGAGGTCGTCCGTCGCCGCGCAGTCCAGCGCGAGGGTGATCTCGACCGCAAGCTGCGGCCCGGCGGAAGCCTCGGTCACCTGGAGGTAGGCGACGTCCGTGTACTCGGACCGGACCGCGGTCGCCGTCAACGTCGCCACCCGTGACTTCCCGCTGCCACCGATGCCGGTGAGGGTCACCAGGCGGACGTCCGGGTCGCTCAGGAGCGCCGCGACCTCGCCGACGAGTGCGTCGCGCCCGTAGGTCGTCGAGGCGAGGACCGGGATCCGGGCCCGCCGCCGGGGCTGCGCGGCCGGGCCGGCGACCTCGCCGAGGGCGGGATCCGTGCGCAGGATCCCTGCCTCCAGCTGCTGGAGCGCCTCGCTGGGCTCGATGCCGAGCTCGTCGGCCAGGGTCGCCCGCGCCTCGGCGTAGACCGCGATCGCCTCGTCACCGCGACCGCTGCGGTAGAGGGCGCTCATCAACAGCCCCCAGAGCCGTTCGCGGGTGGGGTTGCTGTCGACGAGGGTCCGCGCCCGGTCGACCAGCTCGAGGGCACGGCCCTGACGCAGGCCCAGGTCGAGCCGGTCCTCGATCACACCCAGGCGCAGCTCGGTCAGCCGCCTGGCCTCGGACTGCAGGTACGGCGTGTCCCGCACGTCCTCCAGCGCCTCGCCACGCCAGAGCGCCAGCGCCTGGCCCAGCGTGGTGTCCGCGTCCTCGAGGTCGCCGGCCGCCGCCGCGTCCTCGGCCCGGCGCGTCAGGTCGGTGAACCGGACGAGGTCCGTGGTCAGTGCGGTGAGCTCGCCCAGCTGCGCGCGCAGGCCGGCAAGGGCGCCGAGCGGGTCCGGCGGCGGGCTCGGCCAGACCCTCGCGACGAGCTCGTCGGGCGCAGGCTCCGGGTCGGCCGAGAGGGCGAGCACCGCGAGCAGGGCGCGAGCGCGCTTGCCCAGCGGTGACGCCGGCGATGACGGGGAGGTGGAGGACTCGACGGTGACCGGCCCGAGCACCCTGACCTCCATGGGCTCAGGGTAGTCAGGGCGAAGGGCCCCGTCCGTCCGGACGAGGCCCTCCGCCCGTGGCTCACTTGAAGCTGATCAGCTGACCGGAGATGGTCAGGTTCGTCACGGTGACCGTTCCGAGCGCAGCCGTGTTGTCGTAGACGATGCCGGCGGCGCCGACCCGGCCGTTGGCCGGGATGGTCCAGGTCTTGGTGAAGGTGCCGTCGCCGTTGTTGGTGCCGGCGTCGGTGGGATCGGCGTCGAAGGTGTTGTAGAAGGCGCCGCCGATCTCGATGAAGACGCGCGGGGCACCGGCCGAGTAGGCAGCGCCGTTCTCGAGCTTGTAGGTGAACGAGACGGTCTTGGTCGCCTGGACGGGCAGGTCCAGGTTCTGGATCTCGACCGAGGTGCCGGCCGGGTTGCCCGCCGCCAGGACCAGGCGGACCGTGTGGGCGTCGACGATCGTCGAACCCTGGCCGGCGACCCAGTTGGTGTTCACGCCGGACGCGTCCTGCGCCTCGAGCGTGGCCACGCGCTTCTCGAGGGCCGCGAGCCGGGTCTCGAGGGCCGTGACCTTCGACATGTCGGCGTCCTTGCCGTCCTTGCCCGCCGGGCCAGGCTGGTTGATCAGGTCTTGGGCCTTCTTGTTGAGGTCCTGGATCTTCAGGGTGCCGTCCTTGACCTTCTGGGTCTTGACCGCGTTCTTGTGCAGGTCAGCACCTGTGATGGTCTTGTCCTGGATGTCCTTGCTGGTGATGAGTGAGCCTGCGACGGCTCCTCCGCCGGCGGTCAGGGCGAGGACCGCGGCCGCGGCGACGACCGCGAGGGACCGTCGGTGAGCCAGGGCGAACTTCGACATGCGTTGCTCCTTCGTTGATGGATGACGTCCGGACCGGACACGACACCCACCGCGCGCGCACGCGCGTCTCCCGCCGAGCCCGAGTCAGAGACACGCCGACCCTAGGTCATGGGGTGTGGCACCTCACCCCCGGGGGCCTACCCTCAGGCGGTCTCGCGCCGGACGACGACCGGCGGGATGATCACCCGCATCGCGCCGGCCGGGGCGCTGCCGTCCATCTGCTCCAGGAGCAGCCGGGTCGCGCGTTCGGCCATCTCGACGATCGGCTGCCGCACCGTGGTCAGGGGCGGTGACGTGCGCTCGGCGACGCCCAGGTCGTCGTACCCGACCACGGCGACGTCGGCAGGTACGCGCCGGCCGCTCTCGGCCAGCACCCGCAGGGCGCCCGCGGCCATCAGGTCGGAGGCCACCGCGATGCCGTCGAGGTCGGGGTGCCGGTCGAGGAGCTCGCGGGCGGCGGCCTCGCCCCCGGCCTCGGTGAAGTCACCGATGGCGACGGCGTCCGTCGGCAGGTCCGCGGCGCCCATCGCCTCGTGCCAGCCGTGCAGGCGGTCGACGGCCGCGGTCATGTCGGAGGGGCCGGCGATGGTGCCGATCCTGGTGCAGCCGCGGTCCACGAGCAGCTTGGTGGCCTCGCGGCCTCCGGCGACGTTGTCGACGTCGACGTACGTCACCCGGTCGCCCCCCCAGGGCCGGCCGACGAACACGCAGGGCAGGCCGATCGCCACGAGGTGGTCGGCGAGCCCGTCGTTGCGGTGGTGCGAGGCCACCACGGCGCCGTCGACGTGGCGGTGCGACAGGTAGCGCAGGGTCCGCGCCCCCTCCACGCCGGGGGTCGCGAGCAGCAGCACGAGCTGCAGGTCGTTCGCCGCGAGCATCCGGTCGACGCCGCGCAGGGTGCGGGCGAAGAACGGGTCGCTGAAGATCCGGTCGTCCGGCTCCGGGACGATCACGGCGACCGAGTCGGTCCTTCGGGTGACCAGTGACCGGGCGGCCGGGTTCGGCACGTAGCCGAGCGAGCGCACTGCCTCGTCGACACGTTCGCGTGCCGAGGCGCTCACGCGGGATCCGCCGTTGATCGCCCGCGATGCCGTCGCCCGGGAGACGCCTGCCACGCGGGCGACCTCGTCGAGCGTCGGCAGGCTGTTCACCGACGTCACGGTAGCGATCCAGGGAGCTCACCCGTCCGGGCCACCTGGGCGTACCAGAGCGCGCTGGACTTGGGCGTACGCCGCTGCGTGTCGTAGTCGACGTGCACGATGCCGAAGCGCTTGTCGTAGCCGTACGCCCACTCGAAGTTGTCGAGGAACGACCACACGAAGACGCCGCCCATCTGGACACCCTCGGCCATCGCGTCGTGCACGGCCCGCAGGTAGGAGTCCAGGAAGGCGAGCCGCTCGGGGTCGTCCACCCGACCGTCGACCAGCCGGTCGACGTACGCCGCCCCGGTCTCGGTGACGTACATCGGCGGGGGCGTGTAGTCCTCGTGGATGCGCACCAGCAACCGACGCAGCCCGTCGGGCTGGACCTCCCAGCCCATGGCCGTGCGCGGCAGGCCTCGCGGCACGACCGCGACGTACTCGGCCGTGGGGAAGGGTGAGGAGCCCCGTCGCAGAGGGGAACCGTGGTGGTCGGTATGAGCCAGGGTGACGCCCGAGACCGCGTCGCCGTGGTAGTAGTTCACGCCCAGCGCGTCGATCGGCGCGCCGATCAGGTCGAGGTCGCCGTCGCGGATCACGTGCTGCCAGCCCTGGTCGTCCCAGCCCAGGTGCGCGGTGTCACGCAGCACGTCGGCGGGGTACTCCCCGCGCAGCACCGCGTCGAGGAAGAACCGGTTGTGCAGACCGTCGATCCGGCGGGCAGCCTCCACGTGCACCGGCTCGTCGCTGACCGGGTCGGCCACCGTGCAGTTGAGGCTGATGCCCCAGCGGACGTCGTCCTTGCCCTTGAGGGCGTCGAGGACCAGGCCGTGTCCGAGCAGCAGGTGGTGGGCCGCGACCAGGCCTGCCGCCCCCTCCTCACGCCCTGGCGCATGCACGCCGGCGGTGTAGCCGAGGAACGCCGAGCACCAGGGCTCGTTCAGCGTCGTCCAGACCGGCACGCGGTCGCCCAGGGCGTCGTACACGGAGGTCGCCAGGTCGACGAAGCGGTACGCCGTGTCGCGGTTGGTCCAACCCCCCGCGTCCTCCAGGGCCTGCGGCAGGTCCCAGTGGTAGAGCGTGAGCCAGGGGTCGATGCCGTGGCCGAGCAGCTCGTCGACCAGCCGGTCGTAGAACGCCAGGCCCCGGTGGTCGACCTCTCCGCCGCCTGGCCGGATGCGGGGCCAGGCGACGGAGAAGCGGTAGGACGTGAGGCCGAGCTCGGCCATCAACGCCACGTCTTCGGGCATGCGGTGGTAGTGGTCGCAGGCGACGTCGCCGTGGTCGCCGTTCGCGACGGCTCCCGGCACCCGCGCGAACGTGTCCCAGATGGAGGGGGAGCGGCCGTCCTCGGAGGCCGCGCCCTCGATCTGGTACGACGCGGTGGCAGCGCCCCAGAGGAATCCTGGGGGGAAGCTGATCGCTTCGGTCGTCTCGGTGGCGGGCAGGCCAACCGATCGGCCGACTGATGGGGCGGTCATCCTTTGACGGCTCCTTGCATGATGCCGGCGACGAACTGCTTGCCGGTGACGACGAACAGGACGAGCAGCGGGATCGTCGCCAGCGACGTGCCGGCGAGCACGAGGGCGTAGTCCTTGAAGTAGCCGCTCTGGAGCTGGTTGAGCGCGACCTGCACGGTCGGGTTGTCGGCCGGCAGCACGATGAGCGGCCAGAAGAAGTCGGTCCACACCATCATGAACGTGAACAGCCACAGGATCGCCATGGCCGGACGCGCGACGGGCACCGCGACGGTCAAGAAGGTGCGGAACATGTTGCACCCGTCGACCCGGGCGGCCTCGATCAGCTCGTCGGGGACGGCGTCGACGAGGTACTGGCGCATGAAGAACACGCCGAAGGCGGTGACGATCGTCGGCACGATCGCCGCCCACACGCTGCCCGTCCAGCCGAGCTTGGCCATCACGATGAACAGCGGCACGACGCCGAGCTGGGTCGGCACCGCCATGGTGACCACCACGAACACGAGCAGGGCGGTGCTGCCGCGGAAGCGCAGCTTGGCGAAGGCGTACCCGGCGAGGGTCCCGAAGATCACCACCGACGTCGCCGCGACCGAGGAGACCATCAGGCTGTTGCCCAGGGCCTTCCAGAAGGGGACGGAGTCGAAGACCCGCTGGGCGTTGCTCAGGAAGTGACCGCCCGGCAGCAGGGGCGGCACGTCGCGGGTGATCACCTCCTTGGTGTGCGAGCCGATCAGGAACGACCAGTAGAGCGGCAGCGCCGACCCGACGATGAACGCCGCCAGCAGGCCGTACACGAGGAACCCGGGACGCCGCGTCATCGGTGTCTCCTGACCTTGTGCAGCGTGCCGAACCGGCGCGAGAGGACGTAGTTGGCCAGCGCGATCAGGATGATCAGCAGGAACAGCAGCCAGGCCGTCGCCGACGCGCGGCCCAGGTCGCGCAGGTGCCAGCCGAAGTCGTAGATGAGCATCGTCATGGTGCTGAACTGGCGGTCGCTGCCGCCGTTCTGCGCCAGCGTGGAGTCGAACATCCGCGGCTCGGCGAAGATCTGCAGCCCGCCGATGGTCGAGGTGATCACCACGAAGATGACCGTCGGTCTGATGCTCGGGATCGAGATCGAGGTGAACTGCCGGAACCGGTTCGCGCCGTCGATCGCGGCGGCGTCGTACAGGTCGCGGGGGACGGACTGCAGGGCGGCGAGCAGGATGAGGGCGTTGTAGCCGGTCCAGCGCCAGTTGACCATCGTGGCGATGGCGACATGGCTGGCCAGCCGGTCGGTGTGCCACGCGACGCTGGGCAGACCGATCCACCCGAGCGCCTCGTTGATGAGCCCGTAGCGGTCCCCGAACAGGCTGCCGAAGATGATCCCCACGGCGACCGGTGCGACCACGAACGGGAGCAGGACGCCCATCCGCCAGATCGTCGCCCCGCGCAGCGCCGTGTCGAGCAGGCCGGCGAGGGCGAGGGACATCAGGATCTGGGGCACCGAGGAGAGCAGGAAGATGCTGATCGTGTTGACGGCCGACTTCAGGAAGTACGGGTTCTCGATGACGTCGCGGTAGTTCTGCAGGCCGACGAACTCACCCTTGCCCCCGATCAGGCTCCAGTCGTAGACGGACACGACCGCCGTGTAGACGAGCGGGAACATGCCGACGATCAGGAACAGGATGAAGAAGGGTGAGATGTACAGGTACGGCGAGAACCGGACGTCCCAGCGGCTGAGGCGCTGCCGCCAGGCCGGGCGAGGCCCGGAGGTACGGCCGACGGGGCGCCGTACGTCGTGGGGATCCGGGGGTGAGGAGTCCGGGGACGCCGCCTGGGCGGCGTCCCCGGTCTTCACCTCGACATCGTGAGGCACGGTGCAGTCCGATTCCTAGAGGGGTGGTGGACCGTACGTCAGAGCTGCTCGACGTCCGAGAGGAACGTGTCCCACGACTGCTCGGGGGTGTTGCTGCCGTCGTCCACCCGGACCAGGGCGGCCTGGAAGGCCTGGAGGATGTCGGAGTACTTCGGTCCCTTGTAGGGCTGCACGGTGATCGCGGCCGCGCGGTCGCCGAGGATCTGCCCGACGGGGGCGTCGTTGAAGAACTCGTTGGTCATGTCCACGACCGCCGGGTCGTCGAGAGCGTCGACCTGGCTCGGGAAGGCGCCGATGGCCTCGAACGCCTTCACCTGCTGCTCGGGCGCCGTGATCCAGGCCGCGAACTCCTTGGCCTCGTCGGGGTGCTCCGACTGCTCCGGGACGGTCAGGAACGAGCCACCCCAGTTGCCGCCGCCGCCCGGGAAGACGTTGGCGAAGTCCCAGCCCTTGACACCCTCGGCGTTGCCGGAGACCACACCGAGCATCCAGCCGGGGCAGGCCATGGTGGCGAAGCCGTCCTTCTGGAAGGACGCGGTCCAGTCGTCACTCCACTGGGTGAGCTGGGTGGACAGGCCCTTCTCGACGTTGGCGGTCAACGTGGAGTAGATCGCCTCGAGCTCGGGGTTCTCGACCTCGATGGTGTTGTCGCTCTGCTCGAAGGGGTTCTCGACCTGGTTCAGCATCGCCTGGGCGGTGCCGCCGGTGGAGTCGTACCAGGCTGTGCCGGGGACCTTCGACACGAACTCCTCGCCGGTGGCGAAGTAGTCGTCCCACGTACCCATCAGCGCCGCGACCTCGTCGCGGTCGGTCGGCAGGCCGGCCTTCTTGAACAGGTCGCTGCGGTAGCAGATGCCCTCGGGGCCGGCGTCGGTGCCGTAGCCGATCATCTGGCCGTCGGCGTTGGTCGCGGCGGCGGCCTTGAAGTCCAGCCACCGGCCGTCGAGCTCGGGGTCGGTGAGGTCGACGAACGCGTCGGACTCGGCGAGCATCGCCGGCATCGCGTCGCCCTCGATGGCCTCGATGTCGGACAGCCCGGAGCCCGCGGCGAGCTTGGTGTAGAGGTTCTCCTTGGCGTCGTCCCAGGTGCCGACCTTCTTCTGGGTGACCTGGATGTCGGGGTTGGCGGCGTTCCACTCGGTGATGAGATCTTCGTAGCCGAACTCGTTGAACGTCGCGATCGTGAGCTCGACCGGGCTGTCGGCCGAGCCTCCGTCGGAGTCGCTGTCGCTGTCGCCGCCGCACGCGGCCAGTCCGAGCGAGAGGACGAGCGCCGATACGGCGGCGAGGGCCAAGCGTGGGGTGCTGCGGTTCACCAGTGCCTCCTGGTTGACGTGTGAGAGCGCTTCCACTCTCGACTGCTCAGGACTATGACGGGGCTCACAACCACCTGTCAAGGCACGCGGCGCAATTGTGATGTTCGATGTGGAAGCGCTCTCACCAACGTAGGTCCAGTTGCGCCTCGTGATGTCGTGAGTTGCGCCTCGTGATCCTACGAGTTGCGCCCCGTGATCGGCGGCAGACCGACCACGGGGCGCAACTCAACACATCACGACACGCAACTCAACGCGTCACGGCACGCAACTCAACGAGGGGACTAGCCGGCGACCTCGCAGGAGACGAGGGCGTTGGGGCCGTCCTGGGCGCTGCCACAGGTGTCGTTGCCAGGACCACCGGCGAGGGAGTTCGCGCCCTTGCCGCCGATCAGGCGGTCGGTGCCGGGGCCGCCGTGGACCTCGTCGTCGCCGACCCCGCCGTCACCCCGGTCGTCACCTTCCATGCCGAACAGGTGGTCGGCGCCGGCCTTCCCCGAGAGCTTGTCGTTGCCCTTGCCGCCCACGAGGACGTCGTCGTCCTCGTCGCCGACCAAGGTGTCCTTGCCGGTCTGGCCCAGCAGCCGGTCCTCGCCGCTGCCACCGATCAGCTTGTCGTCCTGCGAGCTGCCCCGCATGACGTCGTCGCCGGACTTGCCGCGCAGGACGTCGTTGCCGCGGCCGCCGCCGAGCTTGTCGTTGCCCTTGTCGCCGGTCACGGCGTCGTTGCCGCCGCGGCCGTAGACCCGGTCGTTGCCGCCCTGGCCCTTCAGCCTGTCGTTGCCGGCGTCGCCGCAGATGAGGTCGTTGCCCTCACCGCCACGCACGACGTCGTTGCCGCCGCGGGCGACGATCACGTCAGGGCCGGACGTACCGACGATGGTGTCGACTCCCGCCGTACCGACGATGGTCGCGGCCTGCCCGTGACACTTGAAGCCGGTGGTGACGCCAGCCGTGACGTGCGCGATCGTGGTGTCGGACGCGGAGTTGTTGCCGTCGGACCCCTTGAGCGTCAGCGTGTAGTTGCCGACCTTGCTGCACGTGATCGTGGTGGCCAGGGCGGCGGCGTTCGCGAACGTGCACGGAGTGCCGGCCGGTGCGGACCACGCGGTCGTCACGGGCTTGCTGAACTTCGCCGTACCGTTGAGCGCCAGTGCCGCGCCCACCGACCCGGTGACCTCGGGGCCGGCGTCCACGGCCGGGGAGTTGCCCGGCACGCAGGCCGGGTCGTCGGTACCCGTCCAGGTCAGCCTCACGACGACCTCACCCGGCGTGCCGGCCAGGCCGTTCAGGTTGACCAGGAACTGCGGCAACCCGAGGGCGGTCGACAGGTTCAGCCCCGCGAGGTCGACCTTGCCGGTGCCGTCCAACGCCTTGTCCGGGATCCCCGGGATCTGCTGGGCGTCGGCGTCCTGGAAGGCCACCGAACCGTCGGTGTAGGCGGCGCGCGGAGGCGTCAGGATCTCCAGCGACGTGTACGACGCCGGCTGGCACTTCACGGCGTCCACCACGAAGCTCGCGGCGAGCACGCGGATCGCGCCCTGACCACAGGCTTCGCCGGTGAAGGCGTCGAAGTTCTGGATCTGCGCACTGCCGCCGTCGGCGTTGACCCAGATGCACGTCGGGCGCGCCGGGTCGGTGTTGACGGTGTAGATGTAGTTGGAGCCGGTGGTCGGCTTCGGGAAGTTCACGCACGAGGCGTCGGTGCTCGCGTTGTAGCACTGCACCACGTCGCCAGCGCCGTTCGCGAGGTAGACCCGGGGGCCGAGCACGAACGCCGGCCCGTTCCAGGGCTCCGTGACGGTGATGGCCGCAGGCATCCCTGCGGGAGTCGCGATCGAGCCTCCGGAGAGGTCGTAGCACGGGTTGGTCCCGTTGGGCAGGCAGAACCCCTGGACCGAGCCGGTCGACGACAGCTTCGGGAACGGCACGCC
This sequence comes from uncultured Actinomycetota bacterium, assembly GCA_963708915.1. Classification (GTDB taxonomy): domain Bacteria; phylum Actinomycetota; class Actinomycetes; order Propionibacteriales; family Nocardioidaceae; genus Nocardioides. The sequence goes on along the minus strand of CAVPUJ010000001.1, from coordinate 1,042,841 downwards.
GTAGTGGCCGGCGTAGCCGGCCGGACCAGCGGTCGGCCAGGCGCCGGCGCACACTGCATTGGTGGCCGTGTCGAGGCAGCCGAGCTGGTCGCCCCCGGAGCCCCCGTACGCCACCACGACGCGACCCGCGATCCGGGCTGCCTGCGGAGCCGGGAAGTTGCCCGCCGTGCTGGTCGAGGCGCCGAAGCCGAGAGCGAAGGGCTGACCCGCGCACGCGGCCTTGGTGGCCAGGTCGAAGCACATCAGCTTGTTGCGGCCGTTCTGCTCCGAGGAACCCGGGAAGTAGTTGAAGGCGTAGATCCGGTTCGCGGCCACCACGGGCGTACCCAGGTAGGCCGACCCGCCGTCGTAGCTGGCGTCACCGACCTCGGTGAGGGCCGTGAACCCGCAGAAGGGGTTCGGGGAGCTGACCGCGGCCACGAGGTCGGCGCACACCACGCCGGCCGTCCCGTCCTGCCGGGTGCCGTAGATGTACATCTTCTGGGCCGCTTGGTCGATGTAGGTCGCGGACATGCCTGGCGACGCGAAGCTGTTGCCCCCCGCATCGGTCAGGGTCCGCGCCGGGTAGCAGGCGCTCGCGTCGACTTGCTTGTGACAGGCGAAGTTCAAGGTGCCCTGGTGGTGGAACACGTTGTAGACCGAGTCCGACGTGAAGGAGAGGTCCCACCCGTCGCCTCCTCCCACGCCGGCGTAGTTCGACGCCGGTGGCACCGGGATGGTCTGCGTCAGGCTGTAGACCGTCGAGGCGGCCGCCGCTGGTGGAGCGGTCGCGATGACCCCTGCCAGTGCGGCCACCGCGGCTGCGACGACGGCGACGAGTCGCCCGTACCGAGAGTTCGATGTGTGCGCGTGCATGTCCGTCTCCCCACGTGTCGCCGTCCCCCGACGGCGCTCCCGCTTGGGATCCTGGCCCTGGCCTAGACAGGCGTCAATGATCCGTCTGGGTCCTTGACAGGCACGGGTGCTAGGGGTGGATCAGCGCTCGCCCTTGCGAGCGCGCGAGGCCGACTTGGCCCGCTCGTGGGCGTCCAGGACGACCTTGCGGATCCGGACGTCGTGGGGGGTCACCTCGACGCACTCGTCCTCGCGGCAGAACTCCAGGCACTGCTCGAGGCTGAGGCGACGCGGCGGCACGAGCTTCTCGAAGTTGTCGGAGGTGGCGGACCGGATGTTGGTCTGCTGCTTCTCCTTGGTGATGTTGACGTCCATGTCGTCGGCGCGGGAGTTCTCGCCGACCACCATGCCCTCGTACACCTCGGTCGTGGGCTCCACGAAGAGGATGCCGCGCTCCTGCAGGTTGGTCATCGCGTACGCCGTCGCGGCGCCCTTGCGGTCGGCGACCAGCGAGCCGGAGTTGCGCGAGCGGATCTCGCCCGCCCACGGCTCGTACCCCTCGCTGATGTGGTGGGCGATGCCCGTACCGCGGGTGTCGGTGAGGAACTCGGTGCGGAAGCCGATCAGGCCGCGCGCGGGCACGATGAACTCCATGCGTACCCAGCCGGTGCCGTGGTTGGTCATCTGCTCCATCCGACCCTTCCGGGCGGCGAGCAGCTCGGTGATCGTGCCCAGGTGCTCCTCGGGGGCGTCGATGGTGAGCCGCTCCATCGGCTCGTGCACCTTGCCGTTGACCTCCTTGGTCACCACCTGCGGCTTGCCGACCGTGAGCTCGTAACCTTCGCGCCGCATCTGCTCGACGAGGATCGCGAGGGCCAGCTCGCCGCGTCCCTGGACCTCCCAGGTGTCGGGGCGCTCGGTGGCCAGTACGGCGAGCGAGACGTTGCCGACCAGCTCGGCGTCGAGACGGTCCTTGACCATCCGGGCGGTGACCTTGGAGCCCTTGATGCGACCCACGAGGGGGGAGGTGTTGGTGCCGATCGTCATCGAGATGGCCGGCTCGTCCACGTGGATCAGCGGCAGGGCGACGGGGTTCTCGGCATCGGCGAGGGTCTCGCCGATCGTGATGTCGGGGAAGCCCGCCACCGCGACGATGTCGCCGGGGCCGGCGGACTCCCCGGCCTTCCGCTCGAGCCCCTCGGTGACCAGGAGCTCGGTGACGCGGACGTTCTTGACGGTGCCGTCACGCTTCATCCACGCGACGGTCTGGCCCTTCTTGAGCTCGCCCTGGTGGATGCGCAGCAGCGCCAGTCGGCCGAGGAACGGCGAGGCGTCGAGGTTGGTGACGTGCGCCTGGAGCGGCGCGCCCTCGTCGTACGTCGGCGCGGGGATGGTCTCCACGATCGTGCGGAACAGCGGCTCGAGGTCGGGGGAGTCGGGCATCCCTCCGTCTGCGGGCACCTCGAGGGATGCGCGACCGGCCTTCGCCGACGCGAAGACCACGGGGAAGTCGAGGGCGTCCTGGCTGTGGTGCTCGTCGAGCAGGTCGAGGAACAGCTCGTACGTCTCGTCGACGACCTCGGCGATCCGGGCGTCGGACCGGTCGACCTTGTTGACCACGAGCACGACCGGCATGTCGGCGTTCAGCGCCTTGCGCAGCACGAACCGGGTCTGCGGCAGGGGACCCTCGGACGCGTCCACCAGCAGCACGATGCCGTCGACCATGGAGAGGCCGCGCTCGACCTCACCGCCGAAGTCGGCGTGGCCGGGCGTGTCGATGATGTTGATCGTCATGCCCTCGGGAGCCGACGGACCGATGTAACGCACCGCCGTGTTCTTCGCGAGGATCGTGATGCCCTTCTCGCGCTCGAGGTCGCCGGAGTCCATGACGCGGTCGGCCACGCCCTCGAGCTCGTGGGCGGTGAAGGCGCCGGCCTGGCGCAGCATCGCGTCGACCAGCGTGGTCTTGCCGTGGTCGACGTGGGCGACGATCGCGACGTTGCGCAGATCGTGACGCAGGGATTTATCAGGCATGGAGAAGAGCGCACCTTTACAGGGGTCAAGGAGAGTGCGAAGGCGAAACCCGCAGAGTCTATGGGCCGGTATGGTCCACCGCCGCATCGTCCTTTACCCCCCCGAACCCCCTGGTTACCCTCGACATGCGCTGGCCGGGGGTGGTCGGCGCTCGTGCGCACGCACACGTACGTCGAATCTGGGGGGATCTCGATGGGGGGCAACGCCTGCCTGTACCCACCCCTGCCCGGACGTCCTGAGCGACCGGCAGCGAGGTGGCCGCGATGACGCGGGCCGCCTCCGCGATGCCTGCCGCCGTCGTGATCGAGGTGTTGGGCCGCCGCGTCCGGGTCGAGCCGGGCGGTCATCCGTCGGGCGCCCAGGTCGAGGCCCTGTGGTCCCGCTGCCGCGCGTCCGAGGCCGGGTCCGTCGCCCGCGACGAGACCGTGATCACCCTGCCGCGCACGGACCGCCCGCTCAACGCCGAGGACGGCCTCCGGCTCGGTGACCAGATCCGCGACCTGGCCCTGGTCGGAGCCGCCGAGCGCTTGCTCGTGCTCCGTGCCGCCGCAGTCGCCACCCCCGACGGATCCGTGCTGGGACTGGTCTCCGATGATCCTGTGCTCCGCGCCGACGCGGCCGCCGAGCTCAGCCGCCGTGGCTTCGGCTACGTGACCGACGAGCTGCTGGCCGCCGACGAGTCGTTCGCCGTCGTGGCCTTCCCAGAGCCGCTGCGCTTCGAGCAGGACGAGCTCGAGCACTCCGCCCTGGCCGGACCCGACGCCCTGGGCATGCGGCCCTGCCCCAGCCCGCCGCTGCACCTCGCCGCGGTCGTGGTGCTCGAGCACGACCCCGACCACAGAGGCGCGCCCGAGCTGACGCACGTACGTCGGCCGGACGACGTACGCCGTCTCGGTCTCGCGCTCGTCTCGGCCCCTGACGCGTGGTCGGCCACCGCCCTTCCCGACCTGGTCGACGAGGTCGACGGGTTGTGGGAGCTGCGGTACGGCGAGATCCAGGCCGCGGCACCAGCCCTGGCCGAGCTGGTGATCCGACGCACGCAGCACCCTGCCGGCCCCGAGCAGCTCTACGTCGCGGTCGGCATCGGCGACAGCGACGACCGGCCCACCGCCGTCAGCGGTCACCACCTCGCCCTCGACGGGCTGCGCCGGGTGGTCTGGATGGCGGCCGCGGGCGGCGCCTCGCTGGAGGACCTGCACGGTGCCGCCAACCGCGAGCTCGCCGACAAGCACCCGATCTCGGTCCAGCTCGTCGCTGCGGCCGTGCGCGACCTGATGGCCCTGCGCCTCCTGGTCCCCGAGCACGGTGTCGGCCGAACACCGGCCCCTGCCGAGCTCGTGCACTGACGGTCGGCCCTGGTAGGCAGGTTCCATGACCTGCTCCTTCGTGCCCCCCTACCTCCTCGAGCAGATCGCGCGTTCGGACGCCGAGTGCGCCCCGCGGGTGATCGCGACGCTGACGGTCGACGCCCTGCTCCGCGGTCAGCGCGCGACGACGCCCGCACCGCGACCGGCGCCGACCGTCGTGGCGCCCGGGGCGGTGGCCGCCGTGCCCGACTGGACCGTCCACACCGCCCGCAACACCACCACGCTCCCGGGCACGGCCGTGCGCGGGAAGGGTGACCCGGCATCCGGGGACGCCGCGGTGGACGAGGCGGCGGACGGCATCGACGGCGCCCTGCGGCTGTTCGCCGAGGTGTTCGACCGGTCGTCCTACGACGGTGCGGGCGCCGACGTGTCGCTGACCGTCCACTACGGCCGCGACTACGACAACGCGTTCTGGGACGGCACCCAGCTGGTCTTCGGCGACGGCGACGGCGAGATCTTCGACCGGTTCACCAAGCCCGTCGACGTGCTGGGGCACGAGCTCACGCACGCCGTCACCGAGCACAGCGCCGGGTTGCGCTACCAGGGACAGTCCGGCGCGCTCAACGAGTCGGTCAGCGACGTCTTCGGCGCCTGCCTCAAGCAATGGCTCCTCGGGCAGGGCGTCGACGAGGCGGACTGGCTGGTCGGTGCGGGGCTCTTCATGCCCGGCGTCGCCGCCCGGGGCCTCCGCGACATGGCGAACCCGGGCACGGCCTACGACGACCCGCGGCTGGGCAAGGACCCGCAGGGCGCCTCGATGGACGAGTACGTCGACACCAACGACGACAACGGGGGGGTGCACCTCAACTCCGGCATCCCCAACCGCGCGTTCCAGCTGGCGGCCACCACGATCGGCGGGCGGTCGTGGGAGGGGGCCGGCGCGATCTGGTACGCCGCCCTCACCGGCGGCCAGGTCGGTGCCACGACCGACTTCGCGGGGTTCGCCGCCGCGACCGTCGCCGCCGCGGGTGAGCACGCCGACGCGGTGCGCGGGGCCTGGGAGACAGTGGGCGTCGCCCCCGTGGCCGGCTCGGCGTCGACCACCCCCACCACGCAGCCCGGCGCCGGCGAGACCCTCGTCCACGTGCGGCGTACGGGTGGCTTCGCCGGCCGCGCTGCCGAAGGTTCGGTGGACCTCGCATCCCACGACGCCCGCGTGCCCGAGGTACGCACCCTCGTCGACCGCATCGACCTCAGCCACGTGGCCGGCGGCAACCCGCACCCCGACATGTTCGTCTACGCCTTCGACCTCTGCGGCCGACGGGCGCAGGTGCCCGAGCAGCACCTCACCCCGGACCTGTCCCGGCTGGCCACCATCGTGCTCGAGGCCGGCGACCCGACCTTCTGAAGTTCGCGCTCAGGCGAGGGCGCGGTCGAGGGCCGCGTTGACGTGCAGCGTCGTGCAGGGAAGGACCGGGAGCTCGACGTCGGCCTGGGAGACGAGCAGCTCGATCTCCGTGCAACCGAGCAGGATCGCGCGGGCCCCGGCGTCCCAGAGCTCCTCGGTGAGGGCGACCACGCGGCGGCGGCTGGCGTCCACGACCCGACCGTGGACGAGCTCGTCGTAGATGGCGGAGTTCAGCCAGTCGTGGTGCTCCTCGGCCGGCATGATCACCGAGACGCCGTGCCGGCCGAGGCGCTCGGCGAAGAACGTGTCCTCCATCGCGACCTTGGTCCCGATGAGACCGACGGTCGTCGCACCCTGCGCCAGGCAGGCCTCGGCGACGACGTCGGCGAGGTGGAGCAGCGGGATGTCGACGGCGGCCTCGACCTGGTCGGCGACCTTGTGGAACGTGGTCGTGCAGAGCAGCAGGAAGTCGGCACCGGCCCGCTCGACCCCCCGCCCGGCGTCGGCCAGCAGCTCGCCGATCTGGTCCCAGCGCTCGCCCTCCTCGAGGTCGGTCAGCTCGGCGAAGTCGACCGTGCTCAGCACGAGCCGTGGCGAGGACAGCCCGCCCAGCCGCTCCTGAACACCGACGTTGAGGTCGCGGTAGTAGACCGCGCTGCTCTCCCAGCTCATGCCCCCGACGAGGCCGATGGTCTGCACGTACCGAAGTCTGCCCGAAACCCGTGCGGTCAGGTGACCCGGTGCACCTTGTGCTGGGCGGCCTGCGCCAGCGGCCGGACCACGATCTCGTCGATGTCGACGTGCGCGGGACGGGTGGCCACCCAGCCGACGACGTCGGCGATGTCGTCGGCGGTGAGCGGCTCGGGTACGCCGGCGTACACCGCGTCGGCCTTCGCGGCGTCCCCGCCGAAGCGCTTGAGGGAGAACTCGTCGGTCCGGACCATCCCGGGCGCCACCTCGGTGACGCGGATGGGCTCGCCGCTCAGCTCCAGCCGCAGTGTTCCCGTCAGTGCCTTGAGCGCGTGCTTGGACGCCGTGTAGCTGCCTCCGCCCTCGTAGACCACGCGGCCGGCGGTCGAGCCCAGGTTCACCACGAGGCCGTCGCCGCCGGCACGCAGCGCGGGCAGCAGCGCCTGGGTGACGTGCAGGGTGCCGAGCACGTTGACCTCGTACGCCCGGGCCCAGTCGTCGGGGTCGGAGCCCTCGACGGTGTCGGCACCGAAGGCCCCGCCGGCGTTGTTGACCAGCACGTGCAGCACCGGCCCGACGCGCTCGGCGAGCGCGGCGACCGACGCGCGGTCGGTGACGTCGCAGGCCGTCGCGATGCCGCCGATCTCGTCGGCGAGCGCCTCGATCCGGTCGGTACGGCGGGCGGCGCAGTGCACGAGGAAGCCCTCGGCCGCGAGGCGTCGGGCCGTGGCGGCCCCGATGCCACTGCTGGCGCCGGTGACGAGAGCGATGCGTCGGCTGGTGGGTGCTGGAACCATGGTGAGATTGTGCCGCGCGGCCTCCGACGGCAGACTGGCCGGTCGTGTCGGACCATCGGAGGACGGACGCCCACGGAGCTCAGGTTCCCGCCCGCCTGACGCGCGTCGCTGAGGTCATCGGTCTTCTCGGCGGCCTGGCCTGGCTGGTCGCCGCCTTCCTCTGGGACGGCGGAGACGACCCCCTCGAGCTCGGCCTGTTCTGGGTCGGGGCGGTGCTGGTCACGCTGTTCCTCCTCGAGCTGGGCACGCTGCTGGTGAAGCGCGGCCTGCTCGCGCTACGTCTGTTCGTGGCCTGCGCACTGCCGTTGCTGTTCTGGATGGTCGTCGTGTTCGCCGCCTCCTCAACCGACGACGACGGGATCGTCTGGGGCATCGCCGGGGGCGCGGTGGCCGTGTTCGCGGTCGTCCAGCTGGCACGGCCGACGCCCCAGCGCGCCACGCTCTGAGACGTCGGGCGACGCTGGCGGGAATCAGTCCTCGTACTCCGCGGTTGGGCTCTCTGGAGGAGTCCGCCGACCGGAAGGCACGCCCGTGGGGTCACTGGATCGCGTCGCGATGATCAGCCTGCACACCTCGCCGCTCGACCAGCCGGGTACCGGCGACGCCGGGGGCATGAACGTCTACGTGATGGAGCTGTCCAAGCGGCTCGCGCAGCGGGGCGTCGAGGTCGACATCTTCACCCGGGCCACGTCCTCGGAGCTGCCCACGGTCGTCGAGGCGGCGCCGGGCGTGCTGGTCCGCAACATCCACGCCGGTCCGTTCGAGGGCCTGACCAAGGCCGAGCTGCCGGGCCAGATGTGCGTGTTCGCCCGCGAGGTGCTGCGCGCGGAGGCCTCACAGCCGCTGGGCCACTACTCGGCCCTGCACTCCCACTACTGGCTCTCCGGGCAGGTCGGGGCGCTGGCCCGGGACCGCTGGGCCGTCCCTCTCGTGCACTCGATGCACACCATGGCCAAGGTCAAGAACGACGCCCTGGCCGAGGGGGACACCCCCGAGCCCGCCGCCCGGATCATCGGCGAGGAGCAGGTGGTCGAGGCCGCCGACATCCTGATCGCCAACACCGACACCGAGGCCAAGCAGCTGATCAACCTCTACGACGCCTGCGCCTCTCGCGTCGAGGTGATCCACCCGGGCGTCGACCTCGACGTGTTCCGGCCGCGCGACCGGGCCGACCTACGTCGACGGCTCGACCTGCCGGCCGACGCGTCGGTGCTGATGTTCGCCGGCCGCATCCAGCCGCTCAAGGCTCCCGACGTGCTGCTGCGCGCGGTCGCGGTGATGCTCGAGCGCGAGCCGGACCTGCGGTCGCGGCTGGTCGTGCCGATCGTCGGCGGACCGTCGGGCTCCGGGCTCGAGCACCCCGAGTCGCTGGCGCAGCTGGCCTCGGCGCTGGGACTCGACGGCGTGGTGCGGTTCGTCCCGCCCGTGGCGCAGGGTGAGCTGGCCGAGTGGTACGCCGCGGCCGACCTGGTCGCCGTACCGTCCTACAACGAGTCGTTCGGCCTGGTCGCCGTCGAGGCGCAGGCGTCCGGCACCCCGGTCGTGGCGGCGGCCGTCGGTGGCCTGACCACCGTCGTCGACGACGGGCGCAGTGGCCTGCTCGTCGAGAGCCACCGTGCCGACGACTGGGCCGACGCCCTGGCCCGGCTCGTCCACGACCCTGACCTGCGGGAGCGGCTGGCCCGCGGTGCGATCGAGCAGGCGGCGCAGTTCACCTGGGACGCGACCGCCGAGCAGACCCTCGAGACCTACGACCGGGCGCGGTCCTTCATGCGCGAGGCCGTTGCCTAACCTGTCGGACGTGTCCGCCGTCGAGTTGATTCGTGCCCACCTGACCGAGCACGAGATCGAGTTCACCGAGTCCGACGAGGGCGTCTTCAGCTTCTCGTTGCCCGGCGAGCGCAAGCTGCAGACCGCGGTACGGCTCGACGTCGGGCCGCATGCGTTGGGCTGCCACGCGTTCGTCTGCCGCGCGCCGGACGAGAACCACGAGGCCGTCTACCGCTGGCTGCTGCAGAAGAACCTGCGCATGTACGCCGTGTCGTTCGCCGTCGACCGGCTCGGCGACATCTACCTGGACGCGCGGCTGCCGTTGTCGTCGGCGGGGCCTGACGAGCTGGACCGGCTGCTCGGGTCCGTGCTGACGTACGCCGACGAGTCGTTCAACACCATCCTCGAGCTGGGGTTCGCGTCGTCGATCCGCAAGGAGTGGGAGTGGCGCAACCTGCGTGGCGAGTCGACCGCCAACCTCGAGGCGTTCCGCGGCTGGCTCGAGACCGGCGCCGAGCCGTCAGCTCGCGACGAGGACGGCGACGAGCGCGAGGGCGGCCGGTAGCGCCTGCACCAGCAGGATCCGGCGGCTGACCGTCGCGGCGCCGTACAGCCCGGCCACGATCACGCACAGCAGGAAGAACACCTGCACGTCCGTCTTGTCGGCCACCAGGCCCCACACCAGCCCCGCCACGAGGAAGCCGTTGTAGAGGCCCTGGTTGGCGGCCAGCACCTTGGTCGCCTCGGCGAACTCGGCGTCCGTGCCGAAGGCCGCCCGCCCCTGTGGCTTGGTCCAGAGGAACATCTCGAGCACCACGATGTAGAGGTGGATCAGGGCCACGATGGCGACCAGCACGGCCGCGACGACGTTCACCTGCGCAGCATGTCACCCGTGGACGCGCGCGGTCTCGCTCTCCTGGGGCACGGCGGCCTGGGGCTTGGGCTTGCGCCGGGCGACGGCGACGCCGAGCAGGGCGAGGGCGCCACCGATGTAGGCGACCGTCGGTGGCGCCTCGTCGAGGAACACCAGACCCATCACGATGGTGATCGGTGGCACGAGGTAGGTCGTCACGCCGAGGCTCGAGGCGCTCATGTGCCGCAGGGCGTAGGCGTACGTCGTGAACGCGATCGCCGTCGGGAAGACACCGAGGTAGACGACCCACAGGATCGATGACGTCGGCGCCGCGCGCGTGTCGTCGACCAGACGGCCGAGGAACGGCAGGCAGGCGACGGCGCCCACCGTGCATGCCAGCCAGGTGACGTGCAGGGCGGGAAGTCGGGCCACCAACGGCTTCTGGAGGATCACGCTGATCGAGTAGACGGCCGCCGACAGCAGGCACAGCGCCACGCCCAGCAGGTCGCGGCTGCCGCCGTCGGAGTCGGCGGTGCCGATCAGGACGACGCCGGAGAACGCCAGGGCCAGTCCGATCGTGAGGTACGTCGTGAACTTCTCGCCGAGGAACATCGTCGCCAGCACCGCGATCAGGATCGGCGAGACCTGGAGCAGCATCGAGGCCGTACCGGCGTCCACGTGGTGCTCGCCCTCGTTCAGCGACACGTTGTAGACGCCGAACCACAACACCCCGATCGTCACGATCGAGGCCCACTCGCGCCCGGTCGGCCGGGGCATCCGCTTGGACATCGCCGCCACCACGCCCAGCGCGACCGCGCCCACCAGCAGGCGGCCGAGGGACAGCGAGCCGGGGGAGAAGTCCTTGCCGAGGTGCCGGATCGCCACGAACGCCGACGCCCACAGCACCAGCGTCACCGACACGGCAGCGACCGGGAGCCAGCTCTTGGAGGGGGTGGCGTTCACCGGTCGAGCCTACGGACGAGCACCGACACCCGACACGCGGTTATCGGACGGCGTCCGTGGATATCCCGCCGTCCTTCGGTGTCGTTGCTGTCCCTTCGTGCCGGTTGCAACCCCCTCGAACGTCCGGGATACCCGGTCGACCGGGTATCCCGCCCCGCCTACAGGTCCAGCTTGTACCCGAGCCCGCGCACGGTGACGAGGTACTTGGGGTCACCGGGGTCGGGCTCGAGCTTGGCGCGGAGGCGCTTGACGTGGACGTCGAGGGTCTTGGTGTCGCCGACGTAGTCGGAGCCCCAGACCCGGTCGATCAGCTGGCCACGCGTGAGGACGCGGCCGGGGTTGCGCAGGAACATCTCGAGCAGCTCGAACTCCTTGAGCGGCAGCCGCTGCTCGGAGCCGTCGACGGTGACGACGTGGCGCTCGACGTCCATCCGTACCGGCCCGGCCTCGAGCGTCATCGGCGCGAGGTCGGGCTCGGCGCCCCGGCGCAGCACGGCACGGATCCGGGCGACGAGCTCGCGGGGGGAGTACGGCTTGGTGACGTAGTCGTCGGCGCCGAGCTCGAGGCCCACCACCTTGTCGACCTCGTCGTCCTTGGCGCTGACCATGATGATCGGGACGTTGGACGTCTGCCGGATCTGGCGGCAGACCTCGGTGCCGGGCAGGCCCGGCAGCATCAGGTCGAGCAGCACGATGTCGGCGCCGTTGCGGTCGAACTCGGTGAGCGCGTCGGGACCGGTGGCGGCGATGGCGACGTCGAAGCCCTCCTTGCGGAGCATGTAGCCGAGGGCGTCGGAGTAGCTCTCCTCGTCCTCGACCACCAACACTCGCGTCATGGGCTCACGTTCATATCTGGACTTCCTGGTTGGCGCGGGGCAGCGTCAGGGTGAAGGTCGAGCCCTGGCCCTCGACGGACCACACCCGGATCTCTCCCCCGTGGGTGGCCGCGACGTGCTTGACGATGGACAGCCCGAGACCGGTGCCTCCGGTGGAGCGGTGGCGGGCGGGGTCGACGCGGTAGAAGCGCTCGAAGATGCGCTCGAGCTCGTCGGTCGGGATGCCGATGCCCTGGTCGACGACCGAGAGCTCGACCATCCCGTCGACGGACTTCGTGGAGACGAGCACGGTCGAGTCGGAGCCGGAGTACGCGACGGCGTTCGCGACGAGGTTGGCGACCGCGGCGCGTACCTGCTCCTCGTTGCCGAACACCTTGAGGCCCTCGACGCCGCCCGCGACGATCTTGATGCCGCGCGCGTTGGCGTCGATCGTGGTTGCGTCGACGGCCGCGGCGACCACGTCGTCGACCGAGACGATCACCGGCGAGTCGAGCGGGTCGTCGTCCTGGAGCCGGGACAGCTCGATGATCTGCTGCACCAGGCGGGAGAGGCGGTCGGACTCGGTCAGCATCCGGCCGGCGAAACGGCGTACGGCCTCGGGGTCGTCGGCCGCGTCGCCGACGGCCTCGGAGAGCAGCCGGATGGCGCCGACGGGCGTCTTGAGCTCGTGGGACACGTTGGCCACGAAGTCGCGGCGGACCCGCTCGACGCGGCGCTCGCGGGTGCGGTCCTCCACGAGCGCGAGCACGAGCGTCGAGGACAGCGGCGCGATCCGCACCGTGACGTGGCGCGGGGTGGCCTGGTGGCGAGCCATCAGCAGCTCGGTCTCGCGGATCTGGCCGTCGCGCCGCACCTCGGCAACCAGCTCGGCGAGCTCCGTCGACATCAGGTTGGTGCCCGAGACCAGCCCCATCGCGTACGCCGGCGCGCTCGCCTTCACCACGGTGTCGTCGGCGCCGACGACCACCGCGCTGCTGCGCAGGACCGACAGCACGGACGCGACGCCGGCGGGCACGGCGGGCTCGTCCATCACCGGCAGGGTGCGGTGCTGCTTGTCGCTCACGTGCCACGCGAGCACGCCACCACCCGCCACGAGCGCTCCGATGAGCGCCGCGAGAAAGGCTTGCGTGGTCGCGTCCACACCATGATCGTACGCAGCGGTTCACCGGCCACTCGCCCGCGCGACGGCCTCTCGACGAGTGTTCACCGCCCGTTCACCGCGTGCCCCCGTCTGGTCACCCGACGCCCGTACTGTCCCTCCCATGCGTGAGGCTTTCCATGACCAGCTCGACTCCATCTTCAGCGACCTCGCCCTCGTGTGCGGAGACGTGCAGCGGGCCGTACGGCTGGCCACCCAGGCGCTCCTGACCGGCGACGCCGAGAAGGCCGAGGACGTCATCAGCGCGGACTCCGCCATCGACCGCGCGACCGGGCGGGTCGAGGACAACTGCTTCGCGCTGCTGTCGCTCCAGCAGCCCGTGGCCGGCGACCTCCGCGTGATCGTGTCCGCGCTGCGGATGGTCAGCGAGCTCGAGCGGATGGGCGACCTCTCCGTGCACGTCGCCAAGATCGCCCGACTGCGTGTCCCCGGGGTCGCCGTGCCCGAGGAGGTACGCCCCACCGTCGCGCGGATGGCCGAGGTCGCCGAGGACATGGTCGCCCGGGTCGCCGAGATCATCACCGAGCGCGACGTCGACGCCGCCATCGTGCTGAGCCGCGACGACGACGAGATGGACATGCTGCGACGCACCAGCTTCTCGCAGCTGCTCTCCGACGACTGGGCCCACGGCGTCGAGGCCGCCGTCGACATCGCCCTGCTGGGCCGCTACTACGAGCGGATCGCCGACCACGCCGTGTCGGTCGGCAACCGGGTCGTGTTCGTGGTGACGGGGCAGTTCCCGGTCGCTACCGACGCCTGAGCATCCGTCGTACGGCCCACTGGGCGTGCGTTCCCTGCACTTGGCGTGTCTCCCTAGGCACGCCATGTTCAGATTTCACCGGCCAGCCGGAGAAATCTGACGGTCAGCGCCCCTGGTTGGCGACGGCAGCGGCGGCCGCGGCGGCGGCGTCCGGGTCGAGGTACTCGCCACCGGGGACCGTGGGGCGCAGGTCCTCGTCGAGGCGGTACAGCAGCGGCATGCCGGTGGGGATGTTCAGGCCGACGATGTCGTCGTCGCTGATCTGGTCGAGGTGCTTGACGACGGCGCGGAGGCTGTTGCCGTGGGCGGCCACGAGCACGCGCTTGCCGGCCCTCAGGTCAGCCGTGATGTCGGACTCCCAGTAGGGCAGCATCCGGGCGATGACGTCCTTGAGGCACTCGGTGCGGGGCATGTCGTCGCCGAGACCGTCGTACCTCGGGTCGCCGACCTGGGACCACTGGTCGTCGTCGGCGATGGGCGGGGGCGGGACGTCGAAGGAACGGCGCCAGAGCATGAACTGCTCCTCGCCGAACTCCTCCATCGTCTGCTTCTTGTCCTTGCCCTGGAGGCCGCCGTAGTGCCGCTCGTTGAGCCGCCACGAGCGACGGACCGGGATCCAGTGGCGGTCGCACGCGTCGAGGGCCAGGTGGGCCGTGGTGATGGCACGTCGCAGCAGCGACGTGTGCAGCACGTCGGGGAGGAGGTCGGCCTCGCGCAGCAGCTCGCCGCCGCGCACCGCCTCGCCGCGACCCTTGTCGTTGAGGTCGACGTCGACCCAGCCGGTGAACAGGTTCTTGGCGTTCCACTCGCTCTCGCCGTGGCGGAGCAGGACGAGCTCGTAGGCCCCTGCGTCCGTCATTGGGCGGACTCCGAGGCCGACGGCGTCCCGGCCGGCGCCGGCACGCCGGTGCCGTTGTCGAGGTCGGTGTACTCCCAGTCGGCGGTGACGATCGGCACGTCCATGTCGGACGTCTCGCCGTTGCTGAACGCCAGGCTGAGCTCGATGAAGTCGCCCTGCACGAGGTCCCCGGACACCTTGATGCCCTGCCCGTCGCCGAGGTTGACCAGGCTCATCGCCGGCACCTCGACGGGATCGAAGGGCGCGACCTCGATCGTGGAGTTGGAGCCGAAGCTCAGCGTGTCGAAGGAGATCGCCTCGTGGGGCGCGTTGTTCGACAGCGACGCTATGAACGTCCCCGAGCCGTCCTCGCTGGACACGATCACCGCGTTGAGGACGTCGACGACGCCGGTGAGGTCGTTGGTCCCGTTGGCCGGCGTGTACTCGCGGTCCGTGGCGTAGTTGAAGCCACACGCGGAGAGACCGGGGACGGCGAGGGCGAGCGCCCCGATGGCGATGGCGAGCTTGCGGCGCGAGAGCCGACGGTCCATGGGTCACAGGCCTTCGTGGTCGACAGAGGTGCGTGCGACAGCCTAATGGTCGGTGGCGGGCAGTCCGCCACCCCTCGCTCGTGACCGTTTCCCGGCCGGCTACTGACGCAAGCCGACGGTCAGCCCCGCCACCACGATCGAGGCGGCGAGGAACACCGTCACCACGATCGTGACCACCATCAGCCGCGGCGCGCCGGTGCGCAGCGCCAGGCGCAGCGGCAGGTGGCGCAGCCCGTCGGCGTTGTCGTCGACGAGGTCAGGAAGCGCCAGCAGCACGTGCACGGCGACGCCCAGCAGGGCTGCCAGGACGGTCATCACCGCGGTCGGCGGGTCGCCGTCGGCCTGACCGCCCCACCCGCCGTACGACAAGTACGCCGGCAGCAGGCCGTAGGAGACGGCCCACGGCAGGAACGACCAGGCCGTACGCCGCAACGCCACGTTGCCGAGCAGCGCGACCGCCACCGAGAGCAGGTACGCGCAGCCGGCGGTCACGCCGCTTCCCAGCGCCAGGGGGACGACCAGCAGCACGCCGCAGGCGACCGCGAACCACACCGTCCCGGGGTCGAGCCCCCGTGCGGCCAGCGGCTTGCCGGGGCGCCCGTGCTCCGCGTCTCGGTCCCGGTCGACCAGGTCGTTGTGCCAGCCGATCACGGCCTGCCCCACGAGCACGGTGGCCGCGACCAGCACGCCCTCGCGCAGCGGCCGCCCGCTGACCAGGGCAGCACCACCGAGCACCAGGGCGGTCGTCATCGCGTGCAGCGGATGCGCCGCGCGGACCAGCTGCACCGACAGCTGGACAGGCCCCGCGGCGAGCACCGACACGCGGGTCAGTATCGACCTCGTCGGCTTGCGATCCGTACGAATCGCCAGGACCGGACCGGGGTCCGCGATCCCACCGAGCAGCCCGAGCGGCATACGAACGGCGATCTTGTCAAGCCCCGATTAGGCCTCTGACCTGCGCAAACGTGTCGGTCGCTCATTTGCTGACGTGTTAGACTGGGCACCTGGAAAGGGGTACCGAACATATGAGCTTTACCGTCGGCGAAACGGTTGTCTACCCGAATCACGGGGCCGCAGTCATCGAGGACATCGAGATGCGCACGATCAAGGGGGAGGACCGGGAGTACCTCGTCCTTCGGATCGTCGCCCAGCAGGACCTCGTGGTGCGAGTCCCTGCGTGCAACCTCGACCTGGTCGGGGTGCGCGACGTGGTCGACAAGGAAGGTCTGGACCGCGTCTTCGACGTGCTCCGTGCCGCCCATGTCGAGGAACCCACGAACTGGTCGCGTCGCTACAAGGCGAACCTCGAGAAGCTGCACAGTGGTGACGTCATGAAGGTGGCCGAGGTCGTCCGCGACCTCTGGCGCCGCGAGCGTGACCGTGGCCTGTCCGCAGGTGAGAAGCGGATGCTGGCCAAGGCGCGCCAGATCCTCGTCTCCGAGCTGGCCCTGGCCGAGCACACCAACGAGGACAAGGCCGAGGCCATCCTCGACGAGGTGCTCGCCTCCTGATCGGGAGCTGAACCACTGACTGGCCCCGCCCGGCTTCGGCCGGGCGGGGCCTTTCACCTGCGGAGGGCAGATGAGCCAGATCGACGTCGACGTGATCGCGCTGGGCCGCGTCGTCGACGAGGGGCGCGGCTCGCTGCCGTTCGCCCTCGTGCACGGCGAGGCCCTGGTGACCTGCGCGACCTGGGCGCTCTCCGAGGCCGGCGTGCTGCCCCTCGACGCGCGCACCACCATGGAGGGCGTCCACGACGCCGGGCTCCCGCTCGTGCTGCACGACTCGCTGTGCCCGATGACTCCTCCCGACTTCATCGCCGAGTGCGTCCGGCGCGCGGTCGCCGACGGCGTCGTGGTGGCGGGCGTCCGGCCCGTCACCGACACGGTCAAGGTCCTGCGCGGCGACACCCTCGGCGAGACCGTCGACCGGGAGGCGCTGGCCCGCGTGGTCTCGCCCGTCGTGGTGCCGGCCGACCGGGTGGACGGTGCGGCGGCCCTCCTCTCGGACCCCGGCGTCGACCTCGCCGTGCTGGTCGAGGCACTGCGCGCCGACGGTCCGGTCGTCCTCCTCGACGCGCCGCCTCAGGCGATGCGGGTCGGCGGCCCGGACGACGTCCGGGTCCTGGAAGCGCTCACCCGACCGGTCTGACGAGCCGTCCCGCGACGTCGAGGTCCTCCGGGAAGGTGATCTTGAGGTTGGTCGGACCCGACGGCACGGCCGCGATGGCGACCTCGGCGTACCGCTCGACGCACGAGGCCGTGTCGGTCCCGGTGAACCCGTCGGCGGCCGCCGCACGGTAGGCGGCCAGCAGCTCCGGCGCGCGGAACGCCTGCGGCGTCTGCACGGCGGCGAGGCGGGGATGAGTGACCGGGGCGCCGTCGCGACGCACCACGCCGTCGACCGCCACCACCGGGATCGCCCCGCCGCGCTCGCGGGCCGCGGCGAGGGTCCGTTCGAACAGGTCGCCGTCCGCCAGTGGGCGGGCCGCGTCGTGCACGGCCACCACCATGATCGCTCCCGCGTCGACCTCGTCGGCCAGCACGCGGAGGGCCGCCCACTCGGAGGCGTGCCGAGTGTCCCCGCCGGGGACGAGCAGCACCTCGCCGTCCCCCAGGTACGGCGCCAGGGCGGCCTCCATCGCCGCGTGCTCGTCGGACCGGTGCACGACGACCACCCGGCGTACGGCGGGCAGGGCCAGGGCGGTCCGGACCGACCAGGCGACCACCGGGACGCCGTTGAGCGGCAGCAGCACCTTGTTGACCTCGGCACCCAGCCGGGTGCCGGAGCCGGCCGCGACCACCACCACGGCGGCGTCGGGTTCGGTCACGGCGCGAAGCCTAGGCGGTGACTCTTATCGCGGGCGTAACACGCCGAAACACGCCCTCAACACGCGCGATCTAGCGTCCAGGGTCTAGCGAAAGGGGTCTCGGATGAGCCCGACGGAGGAGTGGCTCCCGGTCTGCCGGGTCGCCGAGCTCCAGGTCGAGCGCGGAGCGAGTGCCCTGGTGCACGGTCATTCCATGGCCATCTTCCGGACCTCCGAGGACACCGTGCACGCGCTCGGCAACCACGACCCCTTCGACCGGACCGGCGTGCTCGCCAAGGGCATCGTGGGCACCCGCGAGGGGATCCCGTTCGTGGCGTCGCCCCGCCACCGACACGCCTTCGACCTCCGGACCGGGCGCTGCCTCGACGACGAGCACGTCTCGGTGCCGACGTACGAGGTGCGCGTGGTCGAGGGCGTCGTGCTGGTCGGTCGGCGGCGCGAGGCCCAGGCTTCGTAGGACGGTCGCTACAGGCCCGAGGGGAGCTCGACCTCGAGGATGTCGTCGCCGCCGAAGACGCCGTCCTGCCACACCAGGCGGTCGCCGGAGATGGACGGGAAGCCCTGCTGGCCGCGCTCCTCGAGCGGGCTGTAGATCTTGTGGGTGGCGAAGGAGTAGAGGTAGAGGTCGGTGTCGGGCATCCGGCCGCCCATGGCCTTGCTGACGCCCCCCGGGAGGGCGTCGACCGCGACGGGGAACACGGCGTAGTCGCCGTTGGCCGCAGCCCCGAACGGGAACCCGAAGTCGCTGAGGTGGGTCGTGTTGCCGTCGGTGTCGAAGGCGTCGGCCGACTGGTTGCCGTCGATGGCCACGATGTTGTCGCCGTAGGCCCCCAGGGACAGCACGCCGCCGGTCATCGACCCGATCGCCGCGAGCTCGTTGGTCCCGGGCTTCCAGAAGCCCACCCGGCCCGAGTCGGTGCCGAACGCGACCGTGCCTCCGCCCGTCGCGAGCGCGGTGACGCTGTCGCCGCCGAGGCCGTTGATCTTGATGCGGCTGACCTTGCCCTTGTCGTCGACGTAGCTCATCGTGCTGGTCTCGCCCGTCCACCAGGCTGCGCCGTCCTCGGAGCCGGCCAGGCCGGCCATGAACGTCGAGAACTGCAGGTTGTCGAGCTTGGTGGTCCTGCCCTTCTCGTGCAGCACCACGGCCTCGCCGTTGTTGGTGAGCTCCATCGTCACCAACGCGTCGCCGGCCCAGGCGAGGTCGTAGGTCATCGGGTTGGAGGCCAGCCCGCTGCTGACCGAGGGGGTGCCGGGCCCGCCGACGGGGTTGATCCACGCGGTGTTCTTGCCCGAGACGACCGGGCTGACCTCCGACTGCGGCTTGTTGCTCACGATGTCGCCGGCGATCGGCCCGGGGTCGTAGCAACCGGGGCACAGCCCCTGCTGGTCGAAGATCTCCCGCGCGACGCGGATGATCGTCGCCGATGCGCCGGCCTGCACGGCGGTGTCCTTGAGCGCGTTGGCCGCGTCGACCATCGAGGAGCTCGGGCCGAGCTGGTGGGTCAGCGTGTAGTAGACGATGAGGTCGAAGTCGCGGGCCAGCGGTGACTGGTAGGCCGGCTGGTTGTCGACCTTGGCCAGCTGCGTGCGGATCGACCACAGCGCGTTGTTCCAGATCGCGGAGTTCAGGTGCACGCCACCGTTGTCGGTGATCCGGCCGACCGCGATGGTCCAGCGGAACGGCGGGTCGAGGACGTTGAGGTAGTCGTCCATGCCGTTGCCGTTGAGCATGTAGCGGGTGGCGAGGGTGCCGCTGGGGTTCTGCGAGCACAGCGACTGCGGCGAGCTGGCGGTCTGGCAGGCGTCCTCGCCGAGGGTCGCGCTGTCGCGCTTGTAGTAGCGGTCGCCGATCACGTTGCCGAAGTAGTCGGAGAACGACTCGTTCAGCGCGCCCGACTGCCCGGTGTAGTTGAGCCCGGCGGTCGAGTCGGTGACGCCGTGCGTGACCTCGTGGCCGGTGACGTCGAGGGTGACCAGCTGCATGTTGCCGCCGGGGCCCGTGCAGGGGTTGCCGTAGACCATCTGCTGGAGACCGGAGCTGAAGAACGCGTTGCAGAACTTGCCGTCGCTGAAGTTGACCGACGACACCATCGAGGCGCCGTTGCCGTCCCACGAGTCACGGCCGATGCTCGCGTAGTAGTCGTAGACGATCCGGCTGACCTTCTGGGCGCCGATGGCGTCGGGGTCGCTGATCTGGGTGGAGTCCTCGACGTACTGGCGGCCGGGCAGCGCCGAGTTGCTGCTCGACCCGTCGGCGGTGAACGTGTAGATCCCGCCCTTGCCCGTCGCGGCGTTGTAGCTCGGGGTCGTGGTGTCGATGAGGGCGACACCCTGGCTGTCGCGCAGTCCCTCGGCCGTGACCTGGCCGAGGTACGGCGCCTTGCCGGTCACGTCGACGGGCTGGCCCTTCGGCGCCTGCAGGCTCGCCAGCATCATCTGGGTGAGCCGGCGCGAGACCTGCGGGGAGCCCTTCGCGAGCAGCTTGCTGAACACGGCGGGGGCCGCCAGCTCGGCGGTCGTCGGGCGGACGTCGAGCAGCTCGCCGCTGACGGCGTCGAGGTAGTAGTAGCCGTCGCTGAGCTGGACGCCGGCGTCGCTCTGGCCGGCGGCGAAGACGTTGACCTCGTACGCGAGGACGCCGGCGTCGCGGGGGAGCACGACCAGCCGTGGCCGGCCCTCCACCTGGCCCTGGGAGAGCCGGATCGCCTCGCGGCGGGCCATCCGGGGGGTCAGCCGCGGGTCGACGGGGACGTCCAGATCCGGGAAGACCCGGCCGCGGACCCCGTTGAGCCGGGCCTGCTGCTCGTCACCACCGACGGTCATCACCAGGCCACCGTCGAGCACCGGCACGCCCGCGATCTCCTGCGGGGCGCGGAGGACGGTGCTGCCGGCGGCGTCGGTCTCGCCGGCGTCGGGCACCGCGACCTCCTCGGCCGGCACCCCGAACAGGTCCTGGGCGTACTCGTCGAGGAAGGCCGTCGCCGTGCCCGTGGCGTCCACGGGAGCCTCGGCGGCCTGCTCCGCGGCGTACCGGCCCCCGGACAGCTCGCCGAGGTAGCCGGTCACGTCGTCCTGGTGACCGACCCAGCCGGACCCCGTCGTCTCGCGCAGGCGGTCGATGGCCCGCTGCAGGTTCCCCAGCCGGCCGGACACGTCGGTGTCGGGGTGCGTGGAGGCGTACGTCGCCGAGGCGACCAACGTCGTCGGCCGGGCCTCGTCACTGCCGATCGACCGGTCGTCGCAGGCCGTCATGCCCAGGACGAGGGCGATCGCGGCGGGGACGACGAGGAGCCGACGGGAGCTGATCATGATGGCTGATTCTGACCCATCCTCGGGTGCGCCGCTGACTGATTGGGTCGTGCGCGCACCGTTGTTGCTCCTACTTCCGCTCCCGGGGGCTCCAGGGCTGGCACGATGTGCCCGACCACCCCGACCCGGGACGACCCCAGATGACGGAGAGGTAACCCGTGCCCTGTCCGACCTGCTCCACCGAGAACCCGGAGGTGGCGCTCTACTGCTACCGCTGCGGGACGTCGCTGCGTGGCAGCGGTATGCCAACGCGCCGGCTCGTACGCCGTCCAGTCCGTCGGAGGGCGTGAACCAGTTCGCGCTGATCTCGACGTCATGCCGCACACCACCGGCAGACTCGGCCGACAACTACCGCTGGGCGATGATCATCTCAGCGCCGTCCTGATCGTCGGCGGCCACCGGCCTCGGGCTGCTGCCCGATCGCCATCGCCGCGGCGGCCTTCCTGATCCCGATCGCCTACCTCGTCTACATCGACGACGTGAACCTGTGGGAGGACGCACCGGTCCGCGGTCGTCGTCGGCCTCTTCCTCGGCACCGGGGCGCTGGCGGTGCTGGTGTCGCTGTTCTTCTTCGACTGGGTCTTCGACGAGCAGTTCGACTGCTTCGCCGGCCGGCGGCCGCGCCGCGGCGGCATCGGCTCGCTGTCGTTCCCGGCGCTGCTGATCTTCGCGGTGCTGCTGCCGATCGTGGCCGAGGTCGCCAAGAACCTCGTCGGCGTGCTCCTCGCGACGCCGCCCGCAGTTCGACGACATGATCGACGGGCTGACCTTCGGCGTCGCCGCCGGCACGGCGTACGCCGCCTTCGAGACGATCGTGCGTCTACTCCTCGGTCTTCACCGCCAGCGACTTCCGGACCACCGACGGGCATCGCCTCGTGGATCGTCGTCGTGGTCAACCTGATGGTCGTCAAGTCGCTGATCTACGGCACGGCCACCGGCATCGCGGTCGCGGCGTACTCCGGCAAGGGCGAGGGCTACGACGGGTTCACCGCCTCCTACTTCGCTGACCTTCGGCCTCGCCGTCGTCGCCAACATCGGCTACTGGCTCGGCGTCCGGCTGATGGCGTACCTGCCGTTCGGCCACGCGCTCGGCCTGATGTGGGGCTTCGTGATCCTGGCGGTGCTGGTCATCAGGATCCGCGATGATGCTGCAGGCCGCGCTGCTCGAGGCCGCCGTCGAGGACGCCGTGCGGGCGACGGGTCCGAGGACAAGCGGTCGACGTTCGTCGAGACCTACTGCCCGGAGTGCGAGAACCTGCTGCTCGACAACTCCACCTTCTGCATGGTGTGCGGCACCTCGGTCCGCTCGAGCAGCCACCAGGCGCGGCGGGCCATGAACGAGCCCGCGCGCTCCGACGACGGGAGGTGTCGCATGACGACAGCCTCCCCAGGACCCGGCCGCACAGCCACCCGTCGAGCCGGCGTACGCGCCCGCCCCGCCGCAGCAACCGGCGTACGCGCCGGCTCCCGCTCCCACGACCCAGCCCGGCTACGGCTACCCGTCGGGCGGGACCCCGGTCGGTCCCGCGCCCACGACGCCGGGCGGGTCGGGCGGATCGGGCGGGTTCTTCGCGTCGAGCCGCGGCAAGACCATCGGGCTGATCGTGGCCGGCGTGGTCGCGGTCGGTGCCCTCGGCGGCATCGGTGCGGCGATCTTCGGCGGCGACGACGAGGACGCCTTCACCGACACGACCACGGGTGGGACCGTCGACCCGGGCGAGGAGGTCACGCCGGAGCCCGACGACGGCATCCTCTCGCCCAGCCCGATCGGCTCGGCGACGCCCGAGCCCAGCGACGGCACCGAGCCGTCGTCCAGCGCGGAGCCTTCGCCCCTCCCGACCGAGGAGGCGACCCCGACCCTGGACCCGGAGCCGAGCGGTGACCTGGTCACCATCGGCAACGGCGTCCAGGTGCCGGTGCTCCCCGGCTGGCAGGTCATCGGCCAGGGCGACAGCGACGTGCTGCTCGGCGACGACCAGAACAGCTTCGTCTACGCCATCACCGGCACCGTGGACCCGTCGTCCGATGCGGCCTCGGTGATCGCGGCCTCGCTCGACAGCATCCTGCCGAAGCAGACCTACACGCAGCTGCGCAAGACCGACATCGCGCCGCTGGAGGCCTTCGGGTCGGTGGTGTCGCATCGCCGCCATGCAGTACCAGGCGACGTGGACCGACCAGCAGGCGTCCGTGCCATTGCAAGGGCTGCTGATCTGCGCGGTCCGCCAGGACGGCACGGCGCTCGTCATCACCGCCGAGCACGCCCCGCCGGACGAGTTCAAGGACAGCTCCGACTCGTGGGCCCCCGTGGTCAACGCGACCCTGGGCCTGTTCGGGGCCGCCTGACCCTCGCCGTCAGTGACGAGATGGTTGGTCCCTGGGGTCCCACACCAACCATTTCGTCACGGACGGCGGAGCGGCAGCAGGAGGGCGGTGGCGACGGCCGCGACGCCCTCGCCGCGGCCGGTGAGGCCGAGGCCGTCGGTCGTGGTGGCCGAGACGGTGACCGGGGCGCCGGCGGCCTCGCTCAACGCGGCCTCCGCCTCGGCGCGGCGGGCGCCGAGGCGCGGACGCTCGCCGATGACTTGCACCGCCACGTTGCCGATGGCGTACCCGGCTGCGCGGACGAGGGCGGAGGTCTCGGCGAGGAGTACGGTCCCCGCCGCACCGGCCCAGGCCGGGTCCGAGGTGCCGAACTGGGAGCCGAGGTCGCCCAGCCCCGCCGCCGACAGCAGGGCGTCGCAGGCTGCGTGGGCGGCGACGTCGCCGTCGGAGTGACCCTCGAGGCCGTGGTCCTCGTCGGGCCAGGCCAGCCCGGCGAGGTGCATCGGCACGCCGGGGGACAGGCGGTGCACGTCGACACCCACGCCCACCCGGGGCGGGCCGTCACCGGGCCGTAAGGCGTCGTCGTCCACAGGGCGATCATGCCTGAGCGACAATCAACGGGTGAGGACATCCCGGCACGCCTGGTGGATCGCGGGCGTGGTGGCCGGGATGGCCGGGCTCGCGACCAGCTACTTCGTCGCGATGGTGATGACGATCCGCGAGTCACCGGTCGTCGCCGTCGCCGAGCTCGTGATCCGCCTGACCCCGGGCGCCCTCGTCGAGCGCGCGATCCGCGTCCTCGGGCACCACGACAAGACGTTCCTGGTGATCGTCCTGCTCGTGATCCTCGGCCTGTTGTTCGCGTGGGCCGGCCGACTGGCGAGGCGTTCCTGGTGGAAGCCGCTGACGGTGTTCGCTGCGATCGCCGGGCTGGGCCTGGTGGCCATCGCGGTCCAGTACGACCCCCAGCTCACCGACGTGCTGCCGATCCTCGTGGGGTTCGTGACCTGGGTGGTCTGCCTCTCGGTGCTCACCGACGCGTTGCGGAGCGAGGAGCGGCGTGCGGCACGGGCGGCCGCGGCCGACCCCGGCGATCCGGGCGACCCCGGTGACACGGTCGAGCCCCGGCGTCCTGCCCGGCGTGGCTTCCTCCTGGGCGCGGGCCTGATGGCCGTGGCCTCCGTCGGGGTCGCCGTCCTCGGCCGCGTCCTCGGCCAGGGACGCCGCCACGTGGAGGAGACGCGTCGTCTGCTGCGGCTCCCGGGGGTCAGCGAGCCCGACGCTCCCGGGGGAGTGTCGGTAGGCCTCGAGGGCGTCACCCCGTGGCGGACTCCGAACGACTCCTTCTACCTGATCCACACCGCGCTGATCCCGCCGGCGATCGAGCCGAAGGACTGGCAGCTGCGGATCCACGGGATGGTCGACCGCGAGGTGGTGCTCACCTACGCGGACCTGATGGCCCGCGCGCCCACCGAGGCGTGGGTCACCCTCAACTGTGTCTCCAACCCCGTCGGCGGCCTGCTGATCGGCAACGCCTGGTGGAGCGGCGTCCGCACCGCCGACCTGTTGCGGGAGGCCGGTGTCCAGGACGGCGCCGACGCCGTGCTGCAGACGTCCGACGACGGCTGGACCTGCGGCACCCCGCTCGCCGCCCTGACCGACGACCGCGACGCCATGTTGGCGATCGCCATGAACGGCCAGGCGCTGCCCATCGACCACGGTTTCCCGGTCCGCACGCTCGTCCCCGGCCTGTACGGCTACGTGTCGGCCTGCAAGTGGGTGGTCGACTGGGAGGTGAGCAGGTTCGAGGACATCTCGGCGTACTGGACGCAGCGCGGCTGGGGTGAGCTCGGGCCGGTGAAGATGTCGTCGCGCATCGACGTACCCCGTCGCGACGACGAGTTCGACGCCGGCGAGAAGCGGATCGGCGGCGTCGCCTGGGCGCAGCACACCGGCATCAGCGCCGTCGAGGTCTCCCTCGACGGCGGCGCCTGGCAGACGACCGAGCTCGGCAACGCCGAGACCATCGACAGCTGGGTCCAGTGGTCGACCACCCTCACGATCGAGGAGGGCGACCACATCCTGCGCGTCCGGGCGACCGACACGACGGGGCTCGTGCAGACCGGCGCCGAGGCCGACGTGCTCCCCGACGGTGCCACGGGTTGGCACGAGGTGCACTTCAACGCCGTCTGAGGGCGGCCCGAGGGTGTGCTGAGGTCAGTACGCCGACGCGGTGAGCTCGACCAGGTCGAAGCGCCGGGCAGCCCGGTCGCCCATCACGTTCACGCCGATCCCGGGGATGTGGGCCAGCCGGCTCACCGTCACAGCGCTGCCTCCTTCACGTCGGCCTCCATGGGTTTGTTCCGGGTCCGCCGCAGGCCCATGCGCACCAGGCCGGTGGTGCCGATCACCACCCAGACCAGGTTGAGCGCGGCCGAGGGCCAGGCGCCGTAGTAGCCGGAGTTCACCATCAACAGGGCGCCGCCGACCAGGTTCATCAGCTGGAACAGCAGGCTCGTCCCGAGGATGCGTCCGGCGGTGACGAGCGCGTACGCGCCGATGAGCAGCACCATGCCGATCCATCCGGCGACGTCGATGAGCACGGTCGTCATCAGTAGATGTCGAACTCGTTGCCCTCGGGGTCGAGGAGGGCGACCGCGTAGTGGTCGAGCCCCTCCTCGGCGATCGTGCGGACGCGCGTGGCGCCGAGCGCGACGAGTCGCGCCGCCTCCGCTTCGACCCGCTCGCGCCGGGTCTCGATCGGCACGTCCCGACCGCCGCCGGCGTGCACGTCGAGGTGGAGCCGGTTCTTGATCGACTTGGTCTCGGGAACGATCGGGAACCAGATCGCGGGACCCTCGCCCCGGGGGTCGACGATCCGGTCGTCACCGATGCCGAGCTCCTCGTCGGGCACCCCGATGGACCGGTAGAAGTCGTCCCAGGTGTCGAACGCGGCAGGCGGTGGCGCGACGACGTAGTGCAGTGCCTCGGCCCAGAAGCGCGCGAGGGTCCCGGGCGACGCGCAGTCGATCACCAGCTGGTAGGACACGGCCATCGGCCACCTCCGGAGGCGTTGGGGGTGCCAGCCTCGCACGCGCCTAGGACGTGGTGAGGACCACCAGCCGCTGGGTCGCCCGGGTCATCGCGACGTAGTGGTCGACGGCGCCCTCGATGCCGTCGCCGTAGCGCTCCGGGTCGACCAGCACGACGAGGTCGAACTCCAGGCCCTTCGACAGCTCCGGCGTGAGTGACCGGATACGCGAGGTCCCCGCGAAGCCCGGGTCGCCGATCACGCACGCGATGCCGTCGGCGTGCTCGTCGAGCCAGGCGTCGAGGATCGCGTCGCGCTCGTCGGCTGGGGCGTGCACGACGGGCACGCCGCTGCGGCGTACGGACGTCGGCACGTTGGCGTCCGGGATGGCGGCCCGGATGACCGGCTCGGCCTCGGTCATCACCTCCTCGGGCGTGCGGTAGTTGATGCTGAGGGACGCGATGGCGACCTGCTCCAGCCCCACTCGCTCGAGCCGTTCCTGCCAGGACTCCGTGAACCCGTGCCGGGCCTGGGCGCGGTCGCCCACGATGGTGAGGCTCCGCGACGGGCAGCGGAGCAGCAGCATCCGCCACTCCGCGTCGGTCAGCTCCTGGGCCTCGTCGACCACGATGTGCGCGAACGGTCCTGCGAGCAGGTCGGGGTCGGCGCTCGGCAGGGCGCCCTCGTCGACCCACTTCTCGCGCAGGTCGTCGCCGCGCAGCATCGACATCACGTGCATCTCGGAGTCGTCGTTGATGATCAGCTCGTCCACGACCTCGGCCATCTGTTCCTGCTGGGCCGCGACGGCCGCGTCGTGGCGGCGCTGGCGGCGGGACGCCTCGGGGTCGCCGAGCCGCAGCCGGGCCGCGTCGAGGAGCGGCAGGTCGGACACCGTCCAGGCGTGCGGGTCCTCCCTGCGCAGCAGCCGGACCTCGTCCGGGGTCAGCCAGGGAGCGCACAGGCGCAGGTACGCCGGCACCGACCACAGGTCCCCGACCACGTCAGCGGCCTCGAGCAGCGGCCAGGCCCTGGTGAGGTGGGCGCGCAGCTCGGTGTTCCTCTCCAGTGACCTGCGTACCTGGTCGGCGGGGACCTCGTCGTCGTCGTGCTTGTCGACCAGGATGCTGAGCAGCTCGTCCCAGACCTGCTCGCGCGCCTCGTTGTGCGGCGTGCCCGGGTCCGGCGACGCGAACGCCTCGGCCCACTCGTCGGCGCTCAGCCAGATGTCGGACCACACGGTCTCGACGAGCACGCCCTCGGTGGGCGGCTCCTCGTACAGCCGGACGGCCGGCTCGATCGCCCGCACCATGGCGGCGGAGGACTTGAGGCGGGCCACCTCCGGGTCGGTCTCGGCGACCGCCGTGCTGCCCTCGCTGACGAGGTCGCGCACCGTGCAGGTCTGGACGCCGTCCTCGCCGAGGCTGGGGAGCACGTCGGCCACGTACGCCAGGTACGCCTGGTGCGGGCCGACGAACAGCACGCCGCCCCGCCGGTGGCCGAGCCGCGGGTCGGCGTAGAGGAGGTACGCGGCGCGGTGCAGGGCGACGACCGTCTTGCCCGTTCCTGGCCCTCCGTCGACGACGAGCGCACCCCGTGAGCCGGCGCGGACGATGGCGTCCTGGTCGGCCTGGATGGTGCTGAGCACGTCGCGCATCCGGGCCGAGCGGCTGCTGCCCAGGCTGGCGATGAAGGCCGACTGGTCGTCGAGCGCCGCGTGTCCCTCGAGCCCGTCGGGCGTGAACACCTCGTCCCAGTAGTCGTTGACGCGGCCTCGGGTCCAGCGGTACCGGCGACGGCTGGCCAGGCCCATCGGGTTGCCGTGGGTCGCGCCGAAGAAGGGCTCCGCCGCGGGGGAGCGCCAGTCGACGAGCAGCCGGCGACCGGCGCGGTCCGTGAGGCCGAGCCGGCCGATGTACGTCGGCTCGACGGTGTCGACAGGGCCCTCGGCGACGATGCGGCCCAGGCAGAGGTCGAGGGTGAACCTGCGCAGCGCGCGCAGTCGAGCCGTGAGCCGGTGCACCTCGTTGTCGCGGTCCATCGCCTCCTGACCCGCGCCGCCGGGGTTCTTGCGCTCGGCGTCGAGCCGGTCGGACAGGTCGGCGATCGTCTCCTCGAGGCTCTGGGAGATCCGGGCGAAGTGCTCCTCGTCGGCGGCGATCAGGGCCGGGTCCGCCTTCGCGGCGAGGTGGTCGGGCAGGTCGAACGCCTGGTGGGTCAGTGAGGTCACGCAATCAGCTCCAGTCCGCGTGTCGGTGGGCAGGAGCGGTGATTGTCGGCCACCAGGAGGGTCTTGCCGCAAGGCCCCTGGTGCGTTATACGTTGATAGTGGCGAGAGGTTTCCTCTCGCCTTTCGCATGTCCACGTCTCGTTGGTCGAGGAGGTCGCGCTAGCGACCGTCGCGAGACCCGCTGAGAGATCTGCGGCCGGGTACGGGGTCTCGTGACGGGACTTCGTCCCTCCTCGACCAGCGGAGCGCTACCAGTTGGCCTGGGCGGGCGGTGCCGGCAGCGGGTGGGCGGCGTCGTGGATGACGTAGACCACGCCGCCGGACGTCGGCAGCCACGCGTTCTCGAACTCGGCGCGGTCGTAGACGTGGCGGACACCGGTGGCCGTCTTCGCGGCGGGGTCGTTGACGATCGGGTCGCCCGTGGCGGTGAAGCCGACGATCACCACGAGGTGTCCGTTGGACGACGAGACCGGGGCACCGGTCAGCTCGCCCGGCACCCCAGGAGACCGAGGCGACGAGCGGGATGCCCGCGGCGACGAACGTCTCCGCCTCGCGCAGCGACCGGAGCCGGGTGACGAAGGCGTCGCCGGCGAGCGGCGCGGCGTACGCGGTGTTGAACGGCCAGTTGCCGGTGCCTTCGTAGGCCGCGTCGTAGGTCTTGCGGGCGGCGTAGTCGACCCAGGGAGCCGGGTGCCCCGCGGGCACGAAGCGGTAGGTGTACGGCGGCGGGAGCGCGTCGAGGTAGCCCAGCACCATCGAGGTCGACGTCGGCGAGCACCACGCCTCGCCGCCGCCTCCCCACTGCGGGTAGTGGCCGGAGTGCGCCATCTGCGAGTACGCCGGCACGTCGAGCTCGGTGCCGACGTCCGGGCCGGGGGTGGAGACGTCCACGGAGGAGACCCGCGGGAGGCGGCTCGTCATCACCCCGAGGCCCGCCACGGTCGGGCCGGTGGAACCGGGCTTGCGGAAGAGGGAGAGGCGGACCTGCCAGGACACCAGCCCACCGGTGCCGCGGACCTTCCACGTGTCGACGTCGACGGCGGCCAGGTCGTCGGACTGGGGTGACTCGGTGGTGCGGCGCACGAACTTCTCGCCCGACGTCCACCGGCCGAGCAGGTCCCAGGACGACGTGACGCCCTTGCTGTTGCGACCGCGGACGTCCACCTCGAGCCAGCTGTCGCCCGGCGTGGTGGCCGCCCACGACGCGATCAGCTCGGTGTAGGCGAAGTCGGACATCTGCCACGGCGCCGTCCAGCGCGCCCGTTCGTAGCTGCGGCCGGCCTGCTCGCGGGTCCCGGTCGCGGTGCCGAAGGCGATGCCGGCGTCCGTCACCACGGTGCCGCGGTGCTTTCCCAGGCCCATCGAGGCGGCGTCGTACCGCGTGAAGGAGATGTCCCGCTGCACGGTGCTGCCCGATGCCGTCGCCACGGGCGCGAGGCTACCGACCGTGACGACGAGCACCATCGCCAGCAGCCGCGCAGAAGCAGGACCGAGCATCGCTCGACCCTAGACTTCGAGGGTGACACTCCGGCTCTACGACACCGCGACCCGCGAAGTTCGTGACTTCGCGCCCCTCGAGGAGGGGAAGGCGGGCATCTACGTCTGCGGCCTGACGGTGCAGTCGGAGCCGCACGTCGGGCACGTCCGGTCGGCCGTCAACTTCGACGTGCTGCGCCGGTGGCTGACCTATGAGGGCTACGACGTCACGTTCATCCGCAACGTCACCGACATCGACGACAAGATCCTGACCAAGTCGGCCGAGCAGGGTCGACCCTGGTTCAACCTCGCGTACGACATGCACCGCGAGCTCGACAAGGCACTGGCCGCCATCAACGTGCTGCCGCCGACCTACGAGCCGGGCGCGACGGGGCACATCCCCGAGATGGTCGAGCTGATCACGACCCTGGTCGCCAAGGGTCACGCCTATCCGGCCGAGGACGGCTCGGGCGACGTGTACTTCGACGTGCGGTCGTGGCCGGCCTACGGCGAGCTGACCAACCAGGGCCTCGACGACATGGAGCCCGCGGAGGACGCCGATCCCCGCGGCAAGCGCGACCCGCGCGACTTCGCGCTCTGGAAGGGCTGGAAGAAGGAGTCCGAGCCCGAGACCGCCGCCTGGCCCAGCCCCTGGGGCCCGGGTCGTCCCGGCTGGCACATCGAGTGCTCGGCGATGGCCGGCAAGTACCTCGGTCCGGCCTTCGACATCCACGGTGGCGGCGTCGACCTGCGGTTCCCGCACCACGAGAACGAGCAGGCCCAGTCGCGGGCGGCGGGGCACCCGTTCGCGTCGTACTGGCTGCACAACGCCTGGATCACCACCTCCGGCGAGAAGATGAGCAAGTCGCTCGGCAACTCGCTGCTCATCCCGGCGGTGCTCGAGCGCGTGCGCGGCATCGAGCTGCGCTACTACATCGTCGCGGCCCACTACCGCTCGCACGTGGAGTTCTCCTTCGAGGCCCTCGACGAGGCGGCCGCCGGCTTCCGCAGGATCGAGAACTTCCTCGACCGCGCCACCGCCCTGGGCATCGGCCACGACGAGCGGCCGACGTCGACGACCCGGCTCGGCGCCCCGGCGGAGGTCTCGCTGCCCGATGCCTTCGTCACCGCGATGGACGACGACCTCGGGACGCCGGCCGCGGTCGCGGTCCTCTACGACACCGTCCGCGAGGGCAACAAGCTCCTGACCGACGGCCCGTCGGCCGCCCTCATCACCGCGGTCCGCCAGGTGGTGGAGATGCTGGGCGTGCTCGGACTCGACCCCCGCGACCCGGGGTGGCCGACCTCGGGTGGCTCCGACGCCCGGCTGACCGAGGCGGTCGACGTGCTCGTCCAGGGCCTGCTCACCCAGCGTGCCGACGCGCGGGCAGCCAAGGACTGGGCCCGCGCCGACCAGATCCGTGACCAGATCAAGGCTGCCGGGATCGAGGTCGAGGACACCCCGGCCGGTTCCGTGTGGACCTTGCCACCCACTGGGGGAGAGAAGCAGTAATGCCAGGGAACTCAGCCCGCAAAGGCGCGATCCGCAAGACGTCCAAGAAGCCGACGGCCGGCTCCGGGGGCCGCGTCAAGCGCGGCCTCGAGGGCAAGGGCCCCACGCCGAAGGCCAAGGACCGCCCCAACCACAAGGTCTACAAGCAGAACGCCAAGGCCGACAAGGCCGCCGCCGCCCGGCCGCGTCGCCGGAACACGGGCAGCGAGGCCGAGTGGATCGCGGGGCGCAACCCGGTCGTCGAGGCGCTGCGGGCCGGCGTCCCCGTCACCACCGTGTACGTCGCCGAGGGCGCCGAGCGCGACGGGCGTCTCCGCGAGACGTTCCGGCTCGCCAGTGAGCGCGGCATCGGCCTGCTCGAGATCACCAAGAACGAGCTCGACCGGCTGACCTCCGGGGCCGTGCACCAGGGACTCGCAGCCAAGATCCCGGCGTACGAGTACGCCCACCCCGACGACCTGCTCGACCGGGCCGCCGAGCAGGGGGAGCCCCCGCTCATCGTCGCCCTCGACTCCGTCACCGACCCCCGCAACCTGGGGGCCGTGGTGCGCAGCGCGTCCGGCTTCGGCGCCCACGGCGTGCTGATCCCCGAGCGCCGGGCGGCCGGCATGACGGCATCGGCGTGGAAGACCAGCGCGGGTGCCGCGGCGCGGATCCCCGTGGCGCAGGCCGTCAACCTGGTGCGCCAGCTGAAGGCCTACAAGGAAGCCGGCCTCATGGTGGTCGGCCTCGCGGCCGACGGTGAGGTCAGCCTGCCCGACCTCGACCTCGGCGACGGGCCGCTCGTGCTCGTGGTCGGCTCGGAGTCCGCCGGTCTCTCGCGCCTGGTGACCGAGACCTGCGACCAGCTCGTCTCGATCCCGATGGCCGGCAAGCTCGAGTCCCTCAACGCCGGCGTCGCCGCCAGCGTCGCCCTGTACGCCGTGGCGAGGTCCCGGGCCTGAGCCCTCGCTGGTCGAGGAAGGCGCGCTGGCGCCTGTCACGAAACCGCGTGAGAGACACAGCGCCTGCCTAGGCTGGACGGATGCGTGCGAGGAGGCCGGTCGTCCCTCGGCTCTCGCTGCGGAAGATCTCCAGACCCCGGCCCCGTCACTACGTCGGCGCGGTCGTCGCCGTGGCCGTGTGGCTGACGGTCGCCGTGGTCGTCGGGCTGACGATCTTCCTCAACAGCAGCCGGATGCTCGTGCTGGCGACCCACGACGCCGAGCTCGAGCCGTCGCTCAGCGGCTACGTCGTGCTGCACACCGGGCCGGTGCTGCCTGACGTACGTCAGTCCACCGGCAGCCGGATCGGCGTCGACATCACCCTGGGCAAGACCGACGCGACCTCGGTCGACGAGCTGCTCCAGCGCTACGCCTACATCGCCAGCCAGCCCGAGGGCCAGATCGCCCGGGTCCGTGAGGAGCTCGGCGACATGGCCGCCTCGGCGGCGTTGCGCGGCGCCCTCGTCGGGCTGGTCCCGCTCGTGGTCTGGTGGCTCGTCGGCAAGCGGCGCCGCCGCGAGCTGGTCCAGCACGCCCGCAAGCTGCGGCTCCTCGAGGTGGGGCTGGGGCTCGCGCTCGCCGCGGCGCTGTGGTGGCAGCCCTGGAAGGGCGACGAGCCCCGCATCGCGGAGGGTCAGGACTGGACTCCGCTCGCCCAGTTCCTCGGCCCCGAAGTACCCCTTCCCGACGACGTGGCCGACCTCCAGGTGCTCGGCGACGTGACCACCGACCAGACGCGGCGGCTGATCGAGAGCGCGATCTCGACGTACGACCAGAGCAAGACGTTCTACACCGCAGCCGCGGAGCACGCCGCGGCTCTCGACCTGCGCGTGCCGGACGAGGACGAGACCGTGGTCCTCCTGATCGCCGACCGTCACGACAACATCGGCATGGACAAGGTGGCCCGGGCCGTGGGCGACGCGGCCGGTGCCACGACGGTCATCGACGCGGGCGACGACACCTCGGTGGGCCGTACCTGGGAGGCGTTCAGCCTCGACTCGGTGACGTCGGCCTTCGAGGACTACGAGAAGTTCGGTGTGGCCGGCAACCACGACCACGGCACGTTCGTCCGCACGTACCTCGCCGAGCACGGGTGGACGATGCTCGACGGCGAGACCCTGCTGGGCCCCGCCGGGATCCGCCTGCTCGGGGTCGACGACCCGCGCTCCAGCGGCCTCGGCAACTGGCGCGACGAGACGGGGCTGTCGTTCACCGAGGTCGGCGACCGGCTGGCCGACGCCGCGTGCGAGGCCCAGGACTCCGGCCGCCGGGTGGCGACCGTCGTCGTGCACGACGCCAACCTGGGCGCCGCCGTGCTCGAGCGCGGGTGCGCCGACCTGGTGGTCGGCGGGCACACGCACGTGCAGGACGGCCCGACCCGCGTCGAGGGCGAGAACGGCGCGACCGGCTACACCTACACGACCGGGACGGCGGGCGGGGCGGCGTACGCGTTCGCCCTGGGCAGCAAGCCGCGCCGCCCGGCCGGCATGTCCCTGATCACCTACCGCGACGGTCGGCCCGTCGGCATCCAGGCCGTCACCCTCCAGAGCACGGGCTCCTTCGAGGTCGGTGACTTCGTCTCCCTCGCCCCCGTCCCGCCGCCGGACGAGGAGCAGGGCCCGCTCACCGCTGGTTGAGGAGGGACGAAGTCCCGTCACGAAACCATGGAGACCTGCTCACGGGGTCTCGTGACAGGCGCCAGGGCGCCTTCCTCGACCAACGGTGCGGGCGCCTACGATCGTCGGGTGCCCACCACCGTCGACCGACTCCTCCCGACCGAGGAGGCCGAGGCGCTCCTCGAGCTGACCCGCGAGCTGGCGACCAAGGAGCTGGCTCCGCAGGTCCACGACGCGGAGGAGAAGGGCGAGTTCCCGGCGGCGGCGTACGCCCTGCTCGGCAAGTCGGGGCTGATGAGCCTGCCGTTCGCGGAGGAGCTGGGCGGAGGCGGCCAGCCGTACGAGGTGTACCTGCAGGTCGTCGAGGAGATCGCCGCGGTGTGGCCGAGCGTGGCCGTCGGCCTCAGCGTGCACTCGCTGACCGCCTCGGTGGTCGCCGCCAACGCGACCGAGGAGCAGTGCGCGACCTGGTTGCCGCGGATGCTGGGAGGCGAGTGGCTCGGTGCCTACTGCCTGTCCGAGCCGCAGGCCGGCTCCGACGTCAGCGCGATCAAGACCCGCGCGACCCTCGACGGCGACGCGTACGTCGTCTCCGGCACCAAGCAGTGGATCAGCAACGGCTCGTGCGCCGACTACTACATCCTCTTCGCCCGGACCGACGAGCACCCGACGAAGGGGCTGAGCGCGTTCATCGTCCCTGCGGACACGCCCGGCATGAGCTTCGGGGCTCCCGAGAAGAAGATGGGGCTGGCCTGCGACGTGACGACGCAGGTGCTGTTCGACGGGGCGCGGATCCCGGTCGACCAGCGGATCGGCGCCGAGGGCGACGGCATGAAGGTCGCGCTGTCCGCGCTCGACTCCGGCCGGCTCGGCATCGCCGCCGTCGGCACCGGCATCGCGCAGGGGGCGATGGCGCACGCGGTCGCGTACGCCGGCGAGCGCCGCCAGTTCGGCAAGACCATCGGGGAGTTCCAGGGCCTGCAGTTCCTGCTCGCCGAGCTCGGGGCCGAGACGGAGCGGGCCCGCGCGACGTACCTCCACGCCGCGCGCCTCAAGGACGCCGGCCGGCGCTTCTCCCGCCAGGCCAGCATCGCCAAGCTGACCGCCACCGACGCGGCCATGCGCGTCGCCATCGACGCCGTCCAGGTGCTCGGCGGCAACGGCTACACCCGCGACTACCCGGTGGAGCGGTTCTTCCGCGACGCCAAGGTGACCCAGATCTTCGAGGGCACCAACCAGATCCAGCGCATGGTCATCGGCCGCGACCTCCTCAAGTAGCCGAATCGGAAGGGTGGACCCATCCGACGCGGCGTTGACTCCGAATCCTTGTTGCGAACGACTTGCAACAACGTCCTCCTCGTCCCTAGGGTCGAGGACGAGCGATTATTCGGGAGGGATCAGCCATGCACGTGCCCGACGGTTTCCTGGACGCACCGACGTCCGTCGCCACGGGTGTCGTCGCCGCGGTGGGCATCGGCCTCGCGCTGCGCGGGGCGCGCCGTGAGCTCGACGACCGCACCGCCCCTCTCGCCGGGCTCGTCGCGACGTTCATCTTCGCGACCCAGATGCTGAACTTCCCGGTGGGCGCCGGCACCAGCGGTCACCTCCTCGGCGGCGCCCTGGCCGCCGTCCTCGTCGGGCCCGCCACCGCCCTGCTGTGCATGAGCGTCGTGTTCCTGGTGCAGTGCCTGCTCTTCGCCGACGGCGGCATCACGGCCCTCGGCACCAACATCTTCCTGATGGGCATCGTCACCGTCGTGGTCGGCTGGGCGGTCTTCCGCGGCCTGCAGATGGTGCTGCCCCAGCGCGTCTCGTCCGTACCCGCCGCGGCAGCGGGGGCGGCGCTGGTGTCGGTGCCGGTCGCGGCGCTCGCGTTCGTCGGCCTGTACGCCGTCGGCGGCACCGTCGACATCCCGCTCGCCAGCCTGACCACCGCCATGCTCAGCGTGCACGCGCTGATCGGGCTGGGCGAGGCGGCGATCACCTTCCTCGCCGTCGGCAGCATCGTCGCGGTCCGGCCCGACCTCGTGTACGGCGCCCGGCGGGTGCTGGCGACCCGGTCGCTGGTGCTGAGGACGGCCGGCCAGTGAAGCGCCCGGTCTCCACCCGGCTCCTCGTGGTCGCCGGCGTGCTGGTGGCGCTGCTGCTGGCCGGCGTCGCGAGCTTCTACGCCTCCGGCGACCCGGACGGCCTCACCAAGGTCTCCGAGGACCAGGGCTTCGCCCAGACCGAGCAGGAGCACCGGACCGGCGACGGTCCGCTCGCGGGCTACGAGACCAAGGGCGTCGGCGACGGTCGCCTCTCGGGCGGTCTCGCCGGCGTGCTCGGCTCCCTCGTCGTGCTCACGGTCGCGGGCGGTGGCGCGCTCGTCGTCCGCCGCCGACGTACCTCCGCGGAGGCCTGACGTGGGCGCCCCGCACGGCCACCGGCTGCACTTCCACGGGCACTCGTGGGTGCACCGGCTGCCGGCGCACGTCAAGCTCGTCGCCCTGGTGGCGTTCATGCTGACCGTGGTCGCGACGCCGCGGGACTGGTACCCGGTCTTCGCCGGCTACTTCCTGCTGCTCTTCGTGCTGGTCGCGATCTCGCACGTACCCCCGACCTACCTCGCCAAGCGGATGGTCGTCGAGGTGCCGTTCGTGGTCTTCGCCGCGCTGTTGCCGTTCGTGGCGACCGGCCCGCAGGTCGAGGTGCTCGGGCTGTCGTTGAGCGAGCAGGGCCTGCTGGGCGCGTGGGGCCTGCTGGTGAAGGGCACCCTCGGCGTGCTGGCCAGCCTCCTGCTCGCCGCGACCACCGAGCCGCGGGCCCTGCTCGCCGGGCTCGAGCGGCTGCGGATGCCGCCGCTGCTCGTGCAGATCATGGGCTTCATGATCCGCTACCTCGACGTCGTCACCGACGAGCTCCGGAGGATGCACGTGGCCCGCGAGTCGCGCGGCTTCAGCGCGCGCGACCCGCGTCAGTGGCCGGTGATCGCGAAGTCGGCCGGCGTCTTGTTCATCCGGTCCTACGAGCGGGGCGAGCGCGTACACCTGGCCATGCTGTCGCGCGGCTACGACGGGAGGATGCCCCAGTGAGCGTTCCCGTCCTCGACCTCCAGGGCGTCGCCTTCGCGTACCCGGACGGTCACCAGGCGCTGCACGGCGTCGACCTCCACGTCCACCAGGGAGAGCGGGTCGCCCTGCTCGGTCCGAACGGTGCCGGCAAGACCACGCTGGTGCTGCACCTCAACGGCATCCTGATGCCCGGCCTGGGCAGCGTCTCGGTCTCGGGCCTGCCGGTGACCAAGCAGAACCTGCTCGAGGTCCGCCGCCGCGTCGGCATCGTGTTCCAGGACCCCGACGACCAGCTGTTCATGGGCACCGTCCGCGAGGACGTCGCCTTCGGGCCCAAGAACCTCGGCCTGCGCGGTCCCGAGCTCGAGCGCCGGGTGCTGGAGGCGCTCGAGGCGGTCGGCATGGCCGAGTACGCCGACCGCCCGCCGCACCACCTCTCCTTCGGTCAGCGCCGCCGGGTCGCCGTCGCCACGGTGCTGGCGATGCAGCCCGGAGGTCCTGGTGCTCGACGAGCCGTCGTCCAACCTCGACCCGGCCTCGCGCCGCGAGCTCGCCGACATCCTGCGGTCGCTGGACGTCACCGTCCTGCTCGTCACCCACGACCTGCCGTACGCCCTGGAGCTGTGCCCGCGGTCGGTGATCCTCTCCGACGGGGTCGTCGCCGCCGACGGCCCGACGGCCGACATCCTGGGGGACGACGCGCTGATGAAGGCGCACCGGCTGGAGCTCCCGTTCGGCTTCGACCCGGGTCGATTCGCGCGAGCCGGCCCTAGCAGCCGCCGATCGGCGGCAGGTCGTCGTCGTCGATCGGCTCGAAGTCGTCGTCGTCGACGGCAGCGATCTCGGAGGTGTCCGGGGCCGCGCCGGCCACCGGGGTGACGAGCTCGTCGGGCTTGTTCTTGAGGACGTTGTCGATGTAGTCGCGCGCGGTCTCGAAGATGGAGACCTCACGGCCGGCGCGCTCGGACAGGTACCAGCGGTGCACGAGCACCTCGTGGTAGACCTCGGCCGGTTCGAGCTTGCCGCGCGCCTCCGCCGGGATCATGGCCATGATCGGCTCGAAGATCTCGCCCAGCCAGCGGCCGGCGATCACCTCGCGCGACTCGCGGCCGAGGTCGAAGTGCGCGGTGTAGGCCGCGATGTCGTTGAGCAGTCGGCGTGCCTGGGCGTCCTCGACGTGAAGGCCGGTCAGGGCCTGCAGCTCGCGCTGGTGGTGGCCGAGCTCGACGACCTTCGGCTGGATCCGCACCCGGTCGCCGTCGAAGTCGGTGACGATGTCGAGCTCGTCGACGTCGAAGCCGAGGTCGTTGAGGCGCTCGATGCGGCTCTGGATCCGCCACATCTCCTCGAGGCTGAACTCCTCCTCGCTGGTGAGCTCGTTCCACAGCGCGTGGTAGCGCTCGTTGATGAGGTCGGCGATGGCCTCGGCCTCGACCTCCGGGTTGAGCGAGTTGCTGGCCTGGAGGTCGAGGAGCTCGGCGTACACGTTCTCGCAGCCGACCCGGACGTCGTACTCCCGCATCGGCGCGGACAGGTTGTCGCGGATCTCGCCCGTCTCGGCGTCGACCAGGTACGCCGCGAACCCGCCGGCCGCGCGCCGGAACAGCACGTTCGA
This sequence comes from uncultured Actinomycetota bacterium, assembly GCA_963708915.1. Taxonomy (GTDB): domain Bacteria; phylum Actinomycetota; class Actinomycetes; order Propionibacteriales; family Nocardioidaceae; genus Nocardioides. Next base: position 1,004,063 of record CAVPUJ010000001.1, on the reverse strand, counting down.
GAGCGACACGTCGCCCCAGTAGAAGCCGCCGAGGTGCAGGCGGACGAGCAGCACCACGAGGGCATCCACGAGCGACGGCAGGTTGTCGGCCGACAGCCCGTGCTGGAACAGGCTGCGGTAGGGCAGCGAGAACGTCAGGTGCTCGGTGAGCAGGGCCGCCGGCAACGGCTCGCCGTCGGCGTCCACCCGCCCGGTCACCACGCCTTGGGCCACGACGGTCGGGAGCGGGATCCGCTGGAGGTCGCGCAGCAGGCGGTACTCCCGGAACGCCATGTGCTCGACCGTCTCCTTGACGGCGTAGGTCCGGGTGCCGAGGCGGACGATCCGCACCACGTGCCGCGAGAGGCCGCGGGGGAGCGGGACCACGTGCTCGGTCCACTCGTCGAGCGGCAGGTGCCAGGGCAGGGTGACGATCGCGGGGTCGGGCCGGCTGGCGACGATCCGGAGTGCGTGGGGGGCCGCCATCCGGTCAGCCTATGGCGGAGCGCGACTAGGGTCGACGCTCGTGACATTCCGACCGGGGACCGAGATCACCCGCCGCGAGGTCCTGCACGGACACCTCTGGCTGGACCATCCCGTCACGGTCGTGGCCGACGACGGGGAGGTCCTGGCCGTCCTCCTCGAGCCGGGGTCGCGGTTCCGGTTCCACGAGCACCCGTTCGGGCCGCACCCCTGGTCGATGTACGACGCATGGGGTGACACGACCGTGCTCCAGCTCCACCGCGAGGGTGACGCGTACGGCGTCTGGAAGTTCTTCGAGGACGGGGTCTTCACCCGGTGGTACGTCAACTTCGAGGCTCCCGTCGTCCGGCACGACGACGCCTTCGACACCGACGACCACGGGCTCGACCTGATCGTGCACCCGGACGGACGCCGCGAGTGGAAGGACGTGGAGCACCTGTCCGAGCTGGTGAGGTCCGCACGGATGACCGGTGACGAGGTCCTCGGAGTGCTCCACGCCGCTGCCGACGTGTCGGCCCGGCTAGACCGCGACGAGCGTTGGTGGGCGCCCTGGGATCGCTGGGTTCCTCCGAACGGATGAACTCGCGGCGATCCTCCGCGAATCTGCCCCTGACTCCTCTACATTCCGGCCATGACCGCTGAGCTCCGGGTGCCCTCGCGCGCCGTGGGCGACGAGGTCTCCGGGTTGATCCGCCGGCGTGAGTACGCCGAGGCGGAGGCGGTGCTCGTGAGACGCCTGACGGCCCACCCGGGGCCGGTGGCGACGGCGTGCCGAGGCCTGTCGGCCGCGGGCGTCGACATCGTCGACTGGGAAGGCGTGGCCGCGGCCCTCGGTCGTGCGAGCGGCCTCGGCCAGGAGGTCACGGCCGTGGGCCTGGACCTCTCGAACTTCAGCGACACCGACGGGCCGAACTGGTGGGACCGGGACCCCGTCGTCGAGGTGGACCTGTACGACGACACCGCCTTCCCGTTCTCCACCGCGTCGCGGCGCCAGGTCCAGCAGGCCGCGAGCAGCCACCCGGCACCGTGGACCGACCACCGCCTCCCAGGGCACCACCGGACGATCGGGGTCCAAGGGCTGCGCTCCCTCAACGGCGCCCTGCTGCGCAGCGAGGCAGGACGGCCGTGGGACTTCGGGGCGGAGAGCCGCTCGTTCGACGACGAGGTCGGGATGCTGCTCGGTGGTTGGTTCCTGGTCCTCCGCTTCCACCAGGCCGTGTCCCGCGCCTGGCCCGAGGTCGGCCCCGCGCTCGGCGTCCCGGTGCTTGTCGGCCAGCACGGCACCGGCCCCTGGCAGGTGTCGGTCTTCCAGCCGAACGAACCGGACTCCGCCGCGTCCGCCCGCAAGGGCTGGCCGTGGTCCCGTTCCCGGACCTCGGAGTAGGACGCGCTACGGCTGCAGCCTGACCGGCCCGGGCCCCTGGTCGGCCAGCCAGTCATCGGCGTTGATCAGGCTGCAGGTGCGCAGGCTGAGGCAGCCGCAGCCGATGCACCCGTCCAGCCGGTCGCGAAGCAGCTCGATCCGGCGGATCTGCTCGTCGAGGCGGGGGCGCCACGACCGGCTCAGCCTCGCCCAGTCGGCCTTCGTCGGGGTGCGCCCCGCGGGGAGCGTCGCGAGCGCGTCGGCGACCTCCTCGAGCGTGAGCCCGACGCGCTGGGCCGTACGGATGAACGCCACCCGCCGCAGCGTCGCCCGCCCGTAGCGGCGCTGGTTGCCGGTCGTACGCCGCGACTCGATGAGCCCGCGCTCCTCGTAGAAGCGCAGCGCGGAGGTGGCCACCCCGGACCGCTCCGACAGCTCGCCGATCGTCACCTCCGCCATGGGGCCAGGCTGCCTCGAGCTCAAGCGAACTTCAAGTCTGACTGGAGCCGGTGACAGGAGTCGAACCCGCGACATCCTCTTTACAAGAGAGGCGCTCTACCAACTGAGCTACACCGGCAAGATTGCCGCGCCATGGTAGTCGGAACGCTTCCGCACCCGGTGATTCGGTGGCAGCATGCCGGCATGGGCGACGACCAGGACCGGGAGCGCGCGGCGGCGTTCGCCGCGTTCCGAGAGCGCCAACGGCCGCCGTCGTCGTTCGCTCCTCGACGGACGGAGGAGACCGACCCCGTCGGGGTGCTGGCCGTGGCGATGCTGTGCTTCGTGGTCCTGGCGATCGTCGGCGCGCTGCTCGTGGGCTCCGAGCACGTCGTGCTGGGCGTCCTCGTGTACCTCGGGATGGTGATCTCGGGGCTGGTGGCCCTCATCGCGGGCGTCGCCGCAGGCGTCGAGTGGGGGATGCGCCGCTCGCGGCAGCGGCAGGCTGCTAGCGGACCCGAGTGACCTCGAACTGCATCCGCGGCTCGGCGTAGTACTGCTGGGACTCCACCAGCTGGAGCTCGCGCTCGCCGGACTCGTGGGTGGTGCGGAGCAGGTCCCAGACGCTGCTCGTGGTCCGCGCGAGCGCGTCGGAGGCGTCGCCGGTGCTCCGGTAGTGGCCGGTGAACAACGCCGCGGTCACGTCGCCGGACCCGTTGGCCTTCAGGGGCAGGCGAGGCGTGGCCACCAGCCAGGCGCCCTCGGGGGTGACGGCGAGCATCTCGAGGCTGTCGCTGGCGGCATCGGGTCGCTCGACGCTGGTGACCAACACGCTGCTCGGCCCCATCGCCCGCGCCGCGTCGACCGAGGCCAGCGTGCTCTCGAGGTCGGTGGGCTCGGTGCCCGTCAGGTAGCCGAGCTCGAACTGGTTGGGGGTGATCAGGTCGGCCTGCGGCACGACGCGCTCGCGCAGGAGGACCGGGATGGCCGGGTGCACGAAGCAGCCCGACGTGGCGTTGCCCATCACCGGGTCGCACGTGTAGGTCGCCTCCGGGTTGGCCGCCTTGACGCGGGCCACCGCGTCGAGGATGACGTCGCCGATCTCCTCGCCGCCCTGGTACCCCGACAGCACGGCGTCGACCTGGCCGAGCACGCCGCGCTCCTCGATGCCGGTGATCACGTCGCGCACGTCGTCGGCGGCGAGCATCGGCCCGCGCCACGCGCCGTACCCGGTGTGGTTGGAGAAGTGCACGGTGGAGACCGGCCACACCTCGTGCCCCAGTCGCTGGAGCGGGAAGACGGCGGCCGAGTTGCCGACGTGGCCGTAGGCGACCGACGACTGGATGGAGAGGATCTTCACCCGCAGCAGCCTAGGGTCGGAGGCGTGGACATGACCTACCGCCCGCTGGGCGAATCCGGACTGCTGGTCAGCGCGGTCGGGATCGGCTGCAACGCCTTCTCGCGCCGCGTGGACCAGGACGGCGTCACCGAGATCCTGGCGGCGGCCCGTGACACCGGCGTCACCCTGCTCGACACGGCCGACGTGTACGGCGTCACGCTCGGCGCGAGCGAGGAGATGCTGGGGATCGCCCTCGAGGGGCAGCGCGAGGAGTTCGTGGTGGCCACGAAGTTCGGCGGCGGACGGCAGCCGGACGGTCGGGCGCGGGCGAGTCGGTCGACGATCGTGGCTGCCGTCGAGGGCAGCCTGCGCCGGTTGCGGACCGACCACATCGACCTGTTCCAGCTGCACGTGCCCGACGACGTGACGCCGATCGAGGAGACGCTGTCGGCGCTCACCGACCTGGTGCGCACGGGCAAGGTGCGCTACGTCGGCTCCTCCAACTTCGCCGCCTGGCAGATCGCCGACGCCGACTGGACGGCGCGGGCGGCGGGTCTGGAGCGGTTCGTGTCGGCGCAGAACGGCTACTCGCTGCTCGACCGGGCCGTCGAGGACGAGGTGGTGCCGGCGTGCGAGACGTACGGCATCGGGCTGCTGCCGTACTTCCCGCTCGAGTACGGGCTGTTGACCGGCAAGTACCGGCGCGACGAGGAGGCGCCCCCGGGCTCGCGGGCCGCGCTCGACCCGGAGCGGTCGCAGTGGCTGCGCGACGCCGAGTGGGACCGCATCGAGGCGTTGACGGCGTACGCGGAGGAGCGCGACCTCACGCTGCTCGACGTGGCGATCGCCGGCCTGGCGGCGCAGCCGGCGGTCGGGTCGGTGATCTCGGGCGCGACGCGCGGCGACCAGGTACGGGCCAACGCCGCGGCGCTGCGGTGGGAGCCCACGGTCGAGGACCTCGTCGAGCTCGACGAGGTGACGAGCTAGGCGACCTAGGCGACCTAGGCGACCTGGAGCGAACGCTTCGAGAGGCCCATCCAGAAGCCGTCGATGACCTGCTCGCCGGGCTCCTCGGGGTCGGTGGCGGCGCCGAGGGTGACGAACAGCGGCGTGTAGTGCTCGACCGTGGGGTGCGAGTAGGGCATGCCCGGCGCCTCGTGCCGGTAGTTGGCCAGCGCGTCGACGTCGCCGCGGCGCATCGCGTCGGCGGCCCAGGCGTCGAAGTCGGTCGACCAGCCGGGAGCGGCGGCGTCGATGCGGAACTCGGTGAGGAACGGCAGGCCGTGGGTGAGGAAGCCGGAGCCGATGATCAGCACGCCCTCGTCGCGCAGCGGCCGCAGCCGCTTGCCCAGCTCGAGGAGGCGGGTCGGGTCGGAGGTCGGCAGCGACATCTGGAGGACGGGGATGTCGCCGGCGGGGTACATGATCTTCAACGGCACCCAGGCGCCGTGGTCCAGGCCCCGGCTGGTGTGCTGGTGCACCGGCTCGTTGGTCGGCATCATCGCCGCGACCCGCTGGGCGAGCGCCGTGGCGTCGGGGGTCTCGTACGTCATCTGGTAGTACCGCGGCGCGAATCCCCCGAAGTCGTAGACCAGCGGCGCGGCGTTGGCGCTGAGCATCACCGGCGCGGACTCCCAGTGGGCGCTGACGATGAGGATGGCCGTCGGGCGCGGCAGGTCCGTGGCCCACTGGGCCAGCTGGCCCGACCAGAGGGCGTCGTCGAGCAGGGGCGGGGCGCCATGGCCGATGTAGAGGGCGGGCATGCGGTCGTTCACGTCACTCATGATAGTTCAACATTCAACTTTCTGGTAACGACCAGTCGACAGGCTCCCCATCCTGCTCCTCGAGGAGCCGGTTCACGCGGCTGAATGGTCGCGACCCGAAGAACCCCCGGTGGGCGGACAGCGGGCTGGGATGCACGGACTCGACCCAGGGGACCGGGCCGAGAGAGGCCTTGAGGGACTGGGCGTCGCGACCCCACAGGATCGCGGCGAGCGGGCCTCCGCGGCGGGCAAGGGCGTCGATCGCGCAGGCGGTGACCTCCTCCCAGCCCCGGCCGCGGTGGCTGGCGGCCTCACCGGGACGCACGGTCAGGACCCTGTTGAGGAGCATCACCCCACGGTCCGCCCACGCGGTCAGGTCGCCGTGCGCGGGCATGGTGAGCCCGAGGTCGGTGCCGAGCTCCTGGTAGATGTTGCGCAGGCTCGGCGGAAGCGGCCGCACGTGCCCGTCGACCGCGAAGCTCAGACCGATCGGGTGGCCGGGGGTCGGGTACGGGTCCTGTCCCACGATCAGCACCCGCACGTCCTTCAACGGTCGCTGGAAGGCCCGGAAGATGTGGTCGCCCGCCGGGAGGTACGCGCGGCCGGCCGCGATCTCCGCCCGCAGGAACTGCCCCATCGCGGCGACCCGCTCGTCGACCGGGCCCAGCTCGCTGGCCCAGTCCGGCGCCACCAGCCCCCTCTCCACGAGACCGGCCAGGGCGCCCATGGTGGCGAGGGTAGCCGGGTCGGTCGGGATACCCGGTCGACCGGGTATCCCGGACGTTCGGGGTGGTTGCAACGACGCCAAAGCGGCAGGAACGACGCCACAGCTCCGCCGTACCCTCGACCGCATGGCTCGTCCCAAGCGCGCGACCGTCCAGCAGGTGCACGACCTGGCGCTCTCGATGCCGGGGGTCACGGTGGAGAGCGCCGGCACGAACCCGGTCTACCAAGTGGGCCGCAAGAGCTTCATCTTCTTCCGCAACCCTCGGCCCGACGCCTACGACCCCGAGACCGGCGAGCGGTACGACGACGTCATCGTCTTCTGGGTTGCCGAGGACACCGACAAGCAGGCGCTGGTCGAGGACGACAGCACCCCGTTCTTCACGACCCCGCACTTCGACGGGCACCGGTCGGTGCTGCTGCGCGGCAGCCGGGTCGGGGAGCTCACCGCCGACGAGCTGGCCGAGGTCGTGTACGACGCGTGGCTGGCGCGGGCGGGCGTGCGGGCGCGGGAGAAGTGGCTCGCCGAGCGAGGGCTGGACGCCTGAACTTCGGCGTCGTTCCTGACCGTTCGTGCCGGTTGCAACGCCCCCGAACGTCCGTGATACCCGGTCGACCGGGTATCACGTCCCCTCAGCGCACCGGCCGGGACAGGCGGTCGAGGAACGCGATGAGCAACGCCTCGCGGAGGGCGGGGGAGGCGACGTCGAGCATGGCGTTGACCGGGGCCATCCGACCGGGGAGCGCGAGGCCGGCCGACGGGTCGCCCATCAGGCCGGAGGCGGCCAGCAGGCCGTCGAAGTCCTCGTCGGACAGGGCGGCCGGATCGAGCGCCCCGATGAACGCGACGACCTCGGGGTCCACCGAGACCGGGCCGGCGGCCCGCGCAGCCGCCACCGACGACGCCAGGTCGGCCAGCAGCTCGTCGACGGACGTCAGGGTCGCGGCCGAGACCGAGAGGTGGATCGTCGGCGGCGCGCCGGCGTACGACATCTGCGGCTGCACGTACCAGCCGCGGTCCTTCATCTCGTCGCACACGGTGAACGCGTCGCAGGACTCGTCGCACGCCAGCGCGACCAGCGTCGAGTCCGGCGGCGCGACCACCGACAAACCGGCAGGTACGCCCGCCACGATCCTGTCGACGGCCTCGAAGACGGAGGCCGTCAACGCCAGGTACCCCGACGAGCCCAGGTGTTCCACGACTGCCCACGCCCCGGCGAGCGGACCGCCGGACTTGGTGGACTGCATCGTGGTGTTGAGCATCGTGTACCCCGGCCAGTCCGCCGACGCGAAGAACTGCGGCCGCCGCAGCTCGGGCGTCCGGTGCACCAGCAGCGACGTGCCCTTGGGCGCATAGGCGTACTTGTGGGTGTCGACCGAGATCGAGGTCACCCCGTCGACCGCGAACGTCCACGGCGGCACGGGTCGCCCGAGCCGCGCGGCGTAGGGCAGCACCCACCCGCCGATGCACGCGTCGACGTGGCAGCGGATCCCACGACTGGCCGCGAGCGCCGCCAGGGATGGGATGTCGTCGACGACGCCGTGCGCGTACGACGGCGCGGAGCCCACGACCAGCACCGTCGACTCGTCGACGGCCGCGGCCGTCGCGGCGACGTCGGCACGGAAGTCGGGTCCGACCGGCACGACCCGTGCCGTCACCCCGAAGTAGTGCGCGGCCTTGTGGAAAGCCGCGTGCACGGTCGACGGCACGACCATCGACGGGTTCGCGACCGAGGGCGAGGCGTCGCGCGCGCCCTGCACGGCCAGCAGCACCGACTCCGTCCCTCCCGACGTCACCGACCCCACGGCCGAGCCGGGCGCGTCGAGCAGGTCGCAGGCGAAGCCGACCAGGTCGTTCTCCATGGCCAGCAGGCTGGGGAACGAGGTCGGGTCGAGGCCGTTGGACCCGGCGTACGCCGCCACGGCCTCCCGCCCGATCCGGTCGACGTCGGGAAGCCCGGAGTCGTAGACGTAGGCCAGCGTGCGCCCACCGTGCACCGGCAGGTCCGCCGCCTGGAGCTCCCGCAACCGGGCCAGCACGTCGTTCATCAGTGACCTCCTTCTGCCAGCGCGACCTCGCGCGCGTCCAACCGGTACCTCGACAATGTCCAGAGGCTCAGCAGCACCAGGACCGCCGGGAGCACGGAGAAGCCGTACGTGATCGCCGTGAGGGTCGTGTCCGACTGGACCACGTCGCCGGTCGTCGACGACTGGTAGCCGCCGATCGCGAGCACGAGCGCGAACAGGCCGGGCCCGAGCGCGAGGCCGAGGGTCTCGGCGGCCGTCCACACCCCGGTGTAGACGCCGACGCGGTTCGAGCCGGTCCGTCGCGCGTCCACGGCCGCCGCGTCGGGCAGCATCGCGAGGGGGAAGACCTGGCAGCCCGCGTAGCCGCAGCCGACGACCGCGACCGCGGCGAAGACCACACCCGCGGGGGCCGACTGGGCCGTCACCGAGGCGAGCGCCCCCAGCGACAGGACGCCGGAGGCCAGGAAGTAGCCCGTGCGCTTGCCGATCCGCGCGCCCAGCGCCGCCCACGCCGGTGTCAGCACGAGCGCGGGTCCGACGAAGCAGACGAACAGGATCGTGGTCGCCCCCGACTGGTCGAGCACGTCCTCGGCGAGGTAGTCGACGCCGGCGAGCATGCAGCCGGTGGCCAGCGCCTGCACGACGTACGTCGCGAGCAGCCGCCGGAAGTCCCGCGCGGCCGCCACGATGCGCAGCTGGTCACGCAGTGACCCGGCCCCCGGCTCGACCCGGCCGACCGGTGCGCTGCGCGTGCCGACGTACGCACTCACCACGCCGACGACGATGATCGCGGCCATCACCAGGCCCATGACGCGGTACCCCGCCCGTCCGCCGACCGCGTCGCGGATCACCGGAGCCGTCGCGCCGGCCAGCATGATCGTGAAGGCGAGGGTGACCACCCGCCAGGTCATCAGCCGGGTGCGCTCGTCGTACGACGTGGTGATCTCGGCGGGCATGGAGACGTAGGGCACCTGGAAGAACGCATACGCCGACGCGGCGGCCAGGAAGAACACCAGCACCCACGCGGCCTCCAGCACCCGCGAGCCGAGCTCGGGGGCGGCGAAGATCAGCGCGAACGCCACGGCCAGAGGTAGACCGGCCCGCAGCAGCCAGGGCCGGCGGGGTCCGCGCGGGTCCACGGTGCGGTCGCTGATGCGGCCCGCGATCGGGTTCAGCACCACGTCCCAGGCCTTGGGCAGCAGCACGATCAGGCCGGCAGCGAGGGCGGCGATGCCGAGGCTGTCGGTCAGGTACGGCAGCAACATCAGGCCCGGGACCGTGCCGAAAGCCCCGGTCGCGACCGATCCCGACCCATAGCCGATGCGCACCCGCGTCGGCAGCTGTGACACCTGGGACAGCGGGTGGGACATGCGGGCGAGGCTATCGACAAGGCACCTTCGCGGGTCTAGACACGACGCCATGACCACGGCATCGAAGCTGGCCAAGGCCGCCGGACTGGCGATCGGCGCCACGGCCGTCGTCGCGGCACGAGACGTGACGCAGAAGCGGCACGCCATCCTCCGCACCTACCCGGTCATCGGCCACCTCCGCTTCTTCCTGGAGCGCTTCGGCCCCGAGCTGCGGCAGTACATCGTCACGGGCAACGACGAGGAGCGGCCCTTCAGCCGCGACCAGCGCCGCTGGATCTACGCGTCCGCCAAGCTCGAGAACAACTACTTCGGCTTCGGCACCGACAACGACGTCGAGCACGCCAACGGCTACCCGATCCTCAAGCACCGCACGTTCCAGGGCGAGGGTGCACCGACCGCCCGGCACGCGGGCGACGAGGTGTCCCTGCCGTCGGCCAAGGTCCTGGGCGGGCCGCGAGGTCGACGGCACGCGTTCCGCCCCGCCAGTGTCGTGAACATCTCCGGGATGAGCTTCGGCTCGCTGTCGAAGAACGCCATCGAGGCGCTCAACCGGGGCGCCCTGTTGGCCGACTGCCTCCACGACACCGGCGAGGGTGCCCTGTCGCCGTACCACCGGAGTGGCGGCGACCTCGTCTTCCAGATCGGGACGTCGTACTTCGGTTGCCGCGACGAGCGGGGCGAGTTCGAGCTCGCGCGCCTCACGGACCTGTGCGCCGGCGCCCCGGTGAAGGCGATCGAGATCAAGCTGTCGCAGGGCGCCAAGCCCGGCCTCGGCGGCATGCTCCCCGGCGCCAAGGTCACCCAGGAGATCGCGGAGATCCGCGGCATCGAGCCCGGCGTCGACTGCGCCTCGCCCAGCCGGCACACGGCCTTCCACGACGTCGACTCGATGCTCGACTTCGTCGAGCTCGTCGCCGCCGAGACCGGGCTGCCCGTGGGCATCAAGTCGGCCGTCGGGTCGATGGGCATGTGGGACGAGCTGATCGAGGCGATGGTCGGCCGCCAACGAGGGGTCGACTTCGTCAACATCGACGGTGGCGAGGGCGGGACCGGAGCCGCGCCGTTGATCTTCGCGGACGCCGTGGCGTTCCCGTTCCGCGTCGGGTTCGCGCAGGTGTACGCGAAGTTCGCCGGCGCCGGCCTCACCGACGACCTCACGTTCGTGGGCGCCGGCAAGCTCGGGGTCCCCGAGAACGCCGTCGTCGCCTTCGCGCTCGGGGTCGACATGGTCAACGTCGGCCGCGAGGCGATGATGTCGATCGGCTGCATCCAGGCCCAGAAGTGCCACACCGACCGCTGCCCGACCGGGGTCGCGACCCAGAACCCGTGGCTGGTGCGCGGCCTCGACCCGGAGCTGAAGTCGGTGCGCGCCGCCAACTACATCAAGTCGCTGCGCCGCGACCTGTGGAAGGTCTCCGAGGCGATGGGCGTCGTGCACCCCGCGCTGATCACGCCCGACGACGTCGACATCCTCGACGGGCTCAGCTCGCACCGCCCGCTGCGCGAGGTCTACGGCTACGAGCCGACCTGGGCGCGGCTCGGCCCCCAGATCGAGAAGGAGATCACCGGGATCATGGCCGGTGAGGAGATCACCGAACGCTCCCCGACCCGCTGATCCAGGGGACCTGCCGGCCGGGGAGGTGGCACCCGCCGGGCCGGCCACCCCCGAGACCGACCCGGCACGTCGGACGGCCAGCAGTGGGCACGACCGGGCCGTACCGACATGTTCGGGTGCCACTGGGTTCAACGACGCCGTGCGCCTGGGGTTACTGCCCGTAGCCGCGCGACATCCAGCGCTCCACGTCGGCCGGCGGCGCGAAGCCGTGCCGGGCGTAGAGGTCGTGCGCGTCGGCCGTCGCGAGCATGGCCCGACGGACGCCGTACGACGTGAGCAACCGGTCGGCCTCGGCCACCAGGAGCTTGCCGACGCCGCGGCCGCGAGCGGCCGGGGCGACGTAGACGTCGCACACCCACGCGAACGTCGCTCGGTCGGTGACCAGGCGCAGGAAGCCGACGAGCTCGCCCTCGTCGTAGGCGCCGACGTTGACCGAGTGCAGCAGGCTGCGCTCGACCGTCTCGCGGCTGCGGCCGAGCGCCCAGTAGGCGTCCTCCGACAGCCAGCGGTGGATGCGCTCCACGTCGAGCAGGGCGTCGTCGGTGGAGACCGAGACCATGGTCAGGACCGGTCGGCGGGGAGCAGCGTCTTGCCGTGCGCCGGCCGGATGTCGTCCAGCGCCTCGAGGAACGACCGCGCCCACGCGGCGATGTCGGCGGACTTGATGGTCTTGCGCATGGCCCGCATCCGGCGGGTCAGGTCCTTCTCGTCGGCCGCGTAGGCCTCGCGCAGCGCGGCCTTCATGCCGTTGAGGTCGTAGGGGTTCACCAGCCAGGCCTGGCGTAGCTCGTACGCCGCCCCCGCGAACTCCGAGAGGATCAGCGCGCCTCCCTCGTCGTAGCGGCACGCGACGTACTCCTTGGCGACGAGGTTCATGCCGTCGCGGTAGGGCGTGACGACCATGATGTCGGCGGCCCGGTAGAGGGCGGCCATCTCCTCGCGCGGGTAGGACGCGTGCAGGTAGGAGATCGCCGGGCTGCCGATCCGCCCGTAGTCGCCGTTGATCCGCCCGACGAGCCGGTCGATGTCGTCGCGCAGGACGCGGTACTGCTCGACCCGCTCCCGCGACGGGGTGGCCACCTGCACGAAGACGGCGTCCTCCACGTCGAGCTCGCCGTCGGCCAGCATCTCGCCGAATGCGCGCAATCGGGGGCGGATGCCCTTGGTGTAGTCGAGCCGGTCGACGCCGAGCAGCACCTTACGAGGGTTGCCGAGCGCTTCCCGGATCTCCGCGGCGCGGGCGTTGACCTCGGGTCGACGGGCGAGCTCCTCGAAGTTGTCGACGTCGATCGAGATCGGAAATGCCGCCGCGCGCACTGTCCGCCCGTCCGGAAGGTAGACCAGCTCTCGGTGGGTCTTGTGGCCGACCCGCTGGCGGACGAGCCGCACGAAGTTCTGGGCGCCGCCGGGCAGCTGGAAGCCCACCAGGTCGGCCCCGAGCAGGCCCTCGAGGATCTCGCGGCGCCAGGGCAGCTGCTGGAACAGCTCGGCCGGCGGGAAGGGGATGTGCAGGAAGAAGCCGATGTGGAGGTCGGGCCGGAGCTCGCGCAGCATCTGCGGGACGAGCTGGAGCTGGTAGTCGTGCACCCAGACCGTGGCGCCCTTCGCCGCCCGGTCGGCGGCGTGGGCGGCGAACCTCCGGTTCACGGCGACGTAGGCGTCCCACCACTCCCGGTGGAACTCCGGCTTCGCCACTGCGTCGTGGTAGAGCGGCCAGAGGGTGGCGTTGGAGAACCCCTCGTAGAAGCCCTCGATCTCGTCGGCCGACAGGGAGATCGGGTCGAGCTGCATGCCGTCGTACTCGAAGGGCTCCAGCCCGCTCTCGGTGCCGCCCGGCCAGCCGATCCAGACGCCGTTGTTGGACCGCATCACCGGCTCGATCGCGGTGACCAGGCCACCGGGGGACGCCCTCCACTCGGGCTCGCCGTCCGCCCCGGTGACGCGGTCGACCGGCAGCCTGTTGGCGACGATCACGAGGTCTGCGGGCACCTCGTCACCCTAGGCGCACGCTCGCGGGCCAGGATTTTCGGGGGGAGATGCCGGTCCACCGCAAAAGGTGCTTCTCATACACGACCGACCAGAGTAAGAATGGGGCCTGCTTCGCTCGGCTCCGCGCTTCGGGAGGGGACGCACGGGGGAGATTGCCTGCGGCACGACATGTGGCCGTGGGGGGCCACGTCACTCGAGTTCAACGGAGTCAACATGAGAAAACCAGTACGTAGTCTCGCCCTGCTGTCCGTGGCCGCCCTCGCGGTCGGGATGGGGCTCAGTGGCAGCGCGAACGCCGCCCAGGCGGGTGACCCGGAGGTCATCGCCAAGGGCGTCCCCTCGCCGCTCAGCCTGGCCGTCGCCAAGGACGGCTCGGCCTACGTCACCGCCAACTTCGCGGGCATGCTGTGGCACGTCGCCAAGGGTCAGCCACCGGAGATCCTCTTCACGACTCCAGAGAAGGGCGCCGAGGTCGCTGGGGTGTCCCGCTCCGGGAACACCGTCACCTTCACCGTCTCCGGCAAGAACAAGGTCGTCAAGCAGATGGTGAACGGCGCCAAGCCGACCACGCTGGCCGACGTGGGCAAGTACGAGGCTTCGAAGAACCCCGACAAGGGTCAGACCTACGGCCTTCAGGGCGGCACGGCCGACTGCGTGGCCCAGTGGCCGGTGAAGGACCTCGGACCGGCGACCTACACCGGCATCGTGGACTCGCACCCGTTCTCCACCTACACGACCGCCGATGGCGTCTACGTCGGCGAGGCTGCCGGCAACGACATCCTGTGGGTCGGCAACGACGGCAAGATCAAGACCGTCGCCGTGCTCCCCCCGACCCCCGTCACCATCACGGCGGAGGCCGCCGAGGCCAACAAGATCCCGGCGTGCGCCGTGGGCCTCGAGTACTGGTTCGAGCCGGTGCCGACCGACGTCGAGCTCGGCCCCGACGGCTGGCTCTACGTCAGCAGCCTTCCGGGCGGTCCTGAGGACGGCAGCACCGGTCCGCAGGGTCGCGTCTACAAGGTGAACCCGAAGTCCGGCAAGGTCAAGCTCGTCGCCTCCGGCTTCATCAGCACGGTCGACGTGGCCGTCGCCAGCAACGGCGACGTCTACGTGGCGGAGCTGTTCACCGGGACGATCAAGAAGATCAAGGCGGGCAGCAGCAAGGCCAAGCCGTTCGCCCAGCTGACCCAGGTGGGCGCGATCGAGCTGGCGAAGGGTTACCTCTACGCCACGGACAACGCGCTGATCGGCCAGAAGAACCCGAAGGGCACGGTCGTCCGCATCAAGCTGTGACCCCTGTGGGTCAGCCCTCGCGGTCGGACGCGTAGCTGACCCCGATCTGCCGGCGGACCTCGTCCATCTGGCGGATCAGGGTCAGCGTCTGGGCGTGCGGGACCAGCGGACTCTCGAGGCGGCCCGCGTGCAGGCACTCCTGCACGTGGGCCGCTTCGTTGCCCAGCCCGGTGCCGATCACGGGCTCGAGCCCGGCGATCCGCTCGGGGTCGCCGCCCGTCGGGGTCCACGTGGCGTGCTTGGCCGCGTGGAACCCCGGCGGCAGGTCGATGCGGCCGTCGGTCGTGGCGATCGTGGCCGTGCACGGCGAGGTCGACGTCATCGACGCGGTCAGCGCCGACACCGCCTGGCCGTGCCGGCCGGCCAGCGCGACGTCGAGGTCGACTCCCTGGTCGCTCAACGTCGCCGTGGCGACGAGGCTGTCGGCCGGCCCGAGCATCAGGTGCGCGAACGTGAGCGGGTAGATGCCCATGTCGAGCAGGGCTCCGCCGCCGAGCTCGGGGTTGAACATCCGGCTGGTCGGCGGCTGCTTCACGATGAACCCCAGGTCCGCGTGCACCTGCCGCGGGGTCCCGAACCGGCCCGCGGCGATCCCGTCCCGGATCTCGCGGATGACCGGGTTGCAGGCCATCCACATGGCCTCCATCAGGAACCGGTCGGCGGCAGCGGCGGCGGCCACCAGCTCCTCGGCCTCCGCGAGGTTGAGGGTGAGCGGCTTCTCGCACAGCACGTGCTTGCCGGCGGCGAAGGCCATCCGGGCGTTCTCGAGGTGGAAGGCGTGCGGCGTGGCGACGTACACGACGTCGACGTCGGGGTCCTCGACCAGCGCCTCGTACGACGCGTGGCCGCGCACCCCTTCGCCGTACTCGCGGGCGAACGCGTCCGCCGCCTCCTGCGAGCGCGAGCCGACGGCGGCGATCTCGGCGCCCGGCACCTCGCGCAGGTTGTCGGCGAAGCTGCGGGCGATGCGGCCGGTGGCGAGGATGCCCCAGCGGGTCGGTTCGGTCATGGGCCGAGACTAGGCGCGTTCGGGTGCCTTAGCGTCACCGTGGACATCGGGCGCGAGGACACGCCGAGGCCGAATGACATCCGTGTGATTCATCGCCTACAGTGGTCCGCATGGACGCCGCCACCCACCTGTCCGGTCACCCTGCTGGCCATCCGGACGAGCAGCCGGGCCTGAGCGACCGCGACCGCGAGATCCTCGAGTTCGAGCGCCAGTGGTGGAAGTACGCCGGCGCCAAGGAGACCGCGGTCCGCGAGCAGTTCGACATGTCGGCCACCCGCTACTACCAGGTCCTCAACGCCCTGATCGACCGTCCCGAGGCCCTCGAGGTCGACCCGCTGCTGGTCCGCCGGCTGCGCCGGCTCCGCGCGGCCCGCCAGCGCCAGCGCTCGGCCCGTCGCCTCGGCTTCGAGGTCTGAGGCCCACCGTGTGGCCGACTTCCCCGTCCCGGCCCCGCAACCAGCGGGGCGTGGTCTTCCCCTCGCCGGTCGTCATCCTGTCGGTCGTCGCGGTCGCGATGGCCGCCATCGCCTACGTCGCCACCCAGGGCCAGCCGCCGACCGAGCGTGAGGTCACCCGGGTCGCCGCGGAACCCTCCCCGTCGGCGACTCCCGAGCCGTCGATGCCGACGACCAAGCCGAAGCCGACCAAGCCCGCCCTCGACAAGGGCAAGGTCTACGTCGAGGTCTACAACAACTCCGGCGTCACCGGCCTGGCCGGCGAGGTCGCCGCCTCCGCGACCCAGGCGGGCTGGAAGGTCGTCGGCTCCGACAACTGGTACGGCACCATCCCCGCCTCGTCGGTCTACTACCCACCCAAGCTGGCCCGCGCGGCCCGCGCGCTGGCGCTCGACCTCGGCATCCGTCGTACGGTGCCCGCCGTCGACCCGATGAAGCTCGACCGCCTCACGGTCATCCTCACCGCCGACCACGCCTGACGGACTCCCGCACCCGGGGCGGCTCGGCCGTGACAGGGTGGACGCGTGGAGTTCACGTCGTCCGAAGGCGAGGAGCGGTACGCCGCCCTGGTCGCCCACGCCGCCGACGTCGTCGTCGGTCTCGACTTCGACGGCACGCTCGCGCCGATCGTCGACGACCCCGAGTCGGCGCACATCCATCCCGACGCGGCGCAGGTACTGACCGACCTGGCCGGCGCCGTGCGGGCCGTCGCGGTCGTCACCGGCCGTCCCGCCCGGCAGGCGCTGGCGCTCGGCGGGCTCGACGAGGTGGGCGACGCCATCGGCGGGACCGGCCGCGAGCTCTACCTGTTCGGGCAGTACGGCAACGAGCGCTGGTCCTCGACCAACCGCCGGGTCATCACCCCGCGGCCGCCGCAGGGCCTGGCGACGTTCGAGCGCGAGCTCCCCCGGGTGCTGAAGACCGCCGGTGCGGCCGACGCCTTCGTCGAGGACAAGGGCCTGGCCGTCGCCGTGCACACCCGCCGCCTCGACGACGCCGACGACGCGTTCGAGCGGCTGCTGAAGCCGATCGGTGAGCTGGCCGAGCGCCACGGGCTGACCGTCGAGCCCGGCCGACGCGTCCTCGAGGTCCGCTCGCACGGCATGCACAAGGGTCTGGTCGTCGAGTACCTGATGGAGAACCTCGAGGCCGGCGGCTTCATGTTCTGCGGCGACGACCTCGGCGACCTCGAGGCGTTCGAGGCGGTGCTCGACCTGCGCGGCCGCGGCCTCCCCACCCTCCTCGTCTGCTCCGCCTCCCGCGAGGAGAACACCCTCCGCGAGATGTCCGACGTCGTCGTCGACGGCCCCGCCGGCGTCCTCGACCTCCTCCGCAAGCTCACTTCCGACGCCAACTCGGGATAGTCCGTGACGTAACTGTCGTGAATTCCGGGAGACGACGACAGTTACGTCACGGACTATCCCGCCGCCCTCCACAGACATCCAACATGTGGATGGCGCGTACACATGGTGAGACGGGCGGCAGTACGGTGAAGGTGCTCATCAAGAGGGACTGAGGGAACGGCCCTGTGAAGTCCCGGCAACCGTCTGCTGCGCCTCCTGCTCCGGAACACTCCGGCGGCAGTCGCGGGAACGGTGCCAAATCCGGCCTGTGGCGAGAGTCGTCACGGGGAAGATGAGGGAGGTCATCCATGAGCGCACCAGTGATCGAGCCAGTCATCGAGACGGCCACGACCATCCGCGACGGCGCCTTCGGCCATGCGCGTGCCCTCGTCTGCCGCGAGTGCGGGCACGAGGTCGAGCTCGGCCCGCACTACGCCTGTCCGGAGTGCTTCGGACCGCTCGAGGTCGGGTACGACGACGAGGCCCGCGCCCGCGTCACCCGCGCCCAGATCGAGGCCGGCCCGCCCAACATCTGGCGCTACAAGGCGCTGCTGCCCGTCCCCGACGACATCGAGCAGAGCCCCAACACCGAGCCCGGCTACACCCGGCTGCTCCGCGCGCACAACCTCGGCCGGACGCTCGGCATCGACACGCTCTGGGTGAAGGACGACTCCACCAACCCGACGAACTCCTTCAAGGACCGCGTCGTGGCCTGCGCGCTGAGCGCGGCCCGCGAGCTCGGCGCCACGACGTTCGCCTGCCCCTCGACGGGCAACCTGGCCAACGCGGTGGCCGCCGCCGGTGCGCGGGCGGGCATGAGGACCGTCGTCTTCATCCCCAGCGACCTCGAGAAGCCCAAGCAGGTCAACTCCGCCGTCTACACGGACTCGCTGGTCGCGGTGAACGGCACGTACGACGACGTCAACCGGCTCGCCTCGGAGATCGCCGGTGAGGAGGAGGGCTGGGCGTTCGTCAACGTCAACGTCCGGCCGTTCTACGCCGAAGGCTCCAAGACCCTCGGCTTCGAGATCGCCGAGCAGCTGGGCTGGCGGCTGCCCGACCAGATCGTCATCCCCGTCGCGTCCGGCTCCCAGCTGACCAAGGTCGACAAGGCGTTCCAGGAGCTGATCAGGCTCGGCCTCGTCGAGGACAAGCCCTACAAGATCTTCGGCGCCCAGGCCACGGGCTGCTCGCCCGTCGCCACGGCGTACAAGGAGGGCACCGACGCCATCCGCCCGGTCAAGCCCGACACCATCGCCAAGTCGCTGGCGATCGGCAACCCGGCCGACGGCATCTACGTGCTGGACATCTGCCGACGCAGCGGTGGCGCGGTCGAGGACATCTCCGACGACGAGGTGCGCGAGGGCATCCTGCTGCTCGCCCGCAACGAGGGCATCTTCACCGAGACCGCGGGCGGCACCACGATCGGCGTGCTGAAGAAGCTCGTCGAGACGGGCCAGCTCGACCCCACCCTCGAGACCGTCGCGATCAACACCGGCATGGGCCTCAAGACCCTCGACGCCATCGCCGACCGGGTCGGGGCGGCGGCGACCATCGACCCGTCGTACGCCGCCTTCACCGCGACCGGCATCGGTCAGCGACACTGATTCCCCGACTGCTACCCAGGAGAGAAGCCACATGAGCGTGTCCGTCCGGATCCCGACCATCCTGCGCACCTACACGGGCGGTGAGTCCGAGGTGTCCGCCGAGGGTGCCGACCTGGCGGCCGTGCTGGAGGACCTGGACTCGACGTACGCCGGCATCAAGGGCCGCATCCTCGACGAGGGCGGCCAGCTGCGCCGGTTCGTCAACGTGTACGTCGGCAACGACGACGTGCGCTTCCTCGACAACCTGAAGACCCCGACGCCGGACGGCACCCAGATCTCGGTGATCCCGGCCGTCGCCGGCGGCTGACCGAGGCTCGCAGAGACCCGCCCCACCCGCCGCTGACGGACCACGACGGGCGGGGCGGTCGTCCGCCTGCCGGGACATGGGCGCGACCCTGTCCCGAGCGCCGCGCCCGGGCAGACGGAGGCTTCGAGGGCTGGGGTGTCGGTCCTCCTCAGGCGGCTCGATCGATGCCGAGACCGGCGGACTCGGCGCGCGACCAGTCGTCGTCGACGACCACGACCTCGCGGCCGAACCTGGCCAGCACGCCCGCGGCGACGGTGGCCCTGAACCCGGATCGGCAGTACAGCCAGATCCGCCCGGCGGGCAGTCGGGCCGCCTCGCGCCACAGCTCGGGCAGCGGGACGTGGCGAGCCTCCGGCAGGTGGCCGGCGGCGTGCTCGTGGGCGTGCCGGACATCGAGGACGAGGTCGTGCGGCGACGAGGCGTACTCGCGCCAGCCCACCCGACGGACCGTGGCCGCGGCCGGCCAGTCGGCCGTCGGGCCGAGCAGGTGCACCCGGCCGACGCCGATGCCGATCTGGCCCAGGTCGTGCACGGCCGTGTCGAGGTCCTGGTGGCGGTCGGCGACCAGCGTCAGGTCGGCTCCCCACGGCGTCACCCAGCCGGCCCACGTCGCGAACGAGTCGCCCCGCTCGATGCCGACCGAGCCGGGCAGGTGGGCTTCGGCGTACGCCGCCCGCGGGCGCACGTCGAGCACCCACTCACCGCGTTGCGCGCGCTCCGCGACCTCGTCGACATCGGCGACCGGGACGGTGGCGCCGGCCCGGGTGTCGGGAGCCTTGCGGTTGAGTCGGGCCAGGTGTCGGTAGTACGACGGCACCGGCCCGAACCCCTCGACCAGCGCCTCGACGTACTCGTCGCGCGGCGTGGTGAGCGCGGCGTTGGTGCGCCGCTCGTGCCCGACCGTCCCGGCGTCCTCGTCGGGGGCCACCGCCATGGCGGAGCACAGGCTGCCGAAGCCGTGGGTCGGGTGCAGCGAGGTGGCCGACGGCAGCACGGCCTGGTGCTGGGCGCTCTGCCACTGGGCGCGGCCGAGCAGGCGGGCCAGCAGCGGGTCGACCAGGTCGGTGCGGCCGACGGTGCCGTGCAGGAGGCTGCCGCCGCTGAAGAGAGCCGGCCGCTCGAGGTCGCCGTGCCGGACGACGTACGACTGGTGGTGCAGCGTGTGGCCCGGGGTGTCGAGGACCTGCACCTCGAGGGCGCCGACCGGGACGACGTCCCCTCCCTGGACCGGCAGCCGGTCGACCTCGACGCGCTCCTCGGCCGACAAGAGGTACGGCACCCGGTGGCGTGCGGCCAGGACCGCGGCGCCCGAGAGGTAGTCGCTGTGGACGTGGGTGTCCGCCACGGCGGCGATGTCGACGCCGGCGTCCTCGGCGGCCCGCTCGATCGGGGCCAGGTCGCAGGGTGGGTCCACGACCAGCGCCCGGGCGCCGTCGTGCACCAGGTGGCAGCGGTTGCCGAGCTCGGGAACCTCGATGGTGACGACCTTCACGAGACCCTCCGCAGTAAGACCTATTGTTCAGTGACTTACTGTAGTAAACCACGCATGACGGTCTCAGGCGGACTCCACGCGGACCAGCGCGGCGTTGCCCCGTCCGTCGACCTTCACGACCGCGACCATCGACCCGTCGCCGAGGTCGGCCTGCATGGATGCGGCCTCGGCCTGCGGCAGGAAGAGACTCTCGATGCCGCAGCGCAGCCGCCAGTCGCGGTCGTCGCACGTCAGGTACGGCGTGCCCGACGGACGGTCGCGGGTGTGCGCGCTCGCCACCCAGACCTCGCCGTCCTGCTCGAGCGTGACGTAGACGGTGCCCTCGTCGCCCGGTGTCTCGCGGTCGAGGTCCAGGTCGGGGTAGTCGAGGTCGACGTACGCGCCCCGGAACGGGTCGACCGGGTCGACCGGGGCGACGCGGAGGAGGTACTCGTCCCCGGTCAGCCGGGCGGACAGGCGGGGAGCGACGGCGACGCCGACCAGCGCGAGCTGGACGAGCGCGACGACCGTGACCTTGGCGGCGAGCGACCTCATCGAACGGTTCCTTCCTCGTCGGCGATGCTGCGGGCGAGCTGGCGCCGGGCCCGGTCGGCGACCCAGCCGGTGCCGACGAACACCAGGCCGAGCAGCACGAACAGCCAGGCACCCTGGACGATCGCGGCGAAGACCGAGAACGCCTGCACGGTGGTGAAGAGGACCAGGGCGGCCGTGGCGACGAAGGTCAGCCGTCTGCTGTCGCGGAGCACACCGAGGACGGCGAACCAGGCGGAGGCACCGACGTACGCGACCACGCCGAGCGCCGCGTGCGCCCACCCGGCGGCACCCACCTGGTCGTCGATGTCGAAGTCCGACCCGAGATCCCAGAGCACGAGCAGCACGCCCACCAGGGCGATGACGACGGCGAGCACGGGTTCGAGCCGGAGCTGCCCCCGCGCCAGCACCGCCGACGCGACGGCGACCAGGCCGGAGACCGCCACCACGGCCACCAGCAGGGGCGTCCAGCCGAAGTCCTCGGTCGTGACGAAGGGGAGCGCCGCCACGAACAACGCCCCCAGCGTCAGCACGGCCCCGACCTCCCGCCACGGGGCGGCGAAGGGCGGCAGCAGGTCCTCGTGCCAGGCGGCAGCGGAGGCGGCGACAGCGCCGGCGGCGAACAGGACCAGGAGCACGGTCAGCGCGCTGGGTGCGTCCCACGTGGTCTGCCACACGAGCCACGACGCGAGGGCGACCAGGCCGACGACGAGCGGGCCGGTGCCGCGGACGGCGTACGCGTGGACGAGGGCGCCCAGACCCCACCAGGCGAGCAGCTGGGGTTCGTAGGCGGGTACCTGCAGGCTCTGGGCGGCCTGCATGATCAGGGCCCCGAAGGCGAGCGCGGCCAGGATGCGCACGCAGCCGACGACCGGCGACGGGATGTCGCCCCCATGCTCGCGGCGGCCCGCCAACACCTCACCGCCGACGAGGAACGCCAGCCAGAAGGCGGCCACCACGGCGAACCGCACGAGCGGCGACAGCTGGTCGAGGTTGCTGGCGACCAGCCACAGGATGCCGACGCCGACGAAGGCGGCACCGAGCGTCAGGAGGAGGCGGGAGAGGTCGAAGCGCCGGCTCGGGTGGTACCCCGCCAGGATCGCGGTCGCGGCCCGGTCGTCGACGAGCCCGGCGGTCCTCCAGCGCGGGAGCTCCGCGGCCAACCAGTCGAGCTGGGCAGGGGTCGCCGGCCGGGTACGGACGGGCACGGTGGGTGCGGACGCAGAGGTCATGCCCTCATGGTCGGGCCTGGCGACGCGGTGGCGCCTGCGTCGGGGTACTCATCCCGACGGGTCGGTCGTCTCGTCGACGAGTCGGCGCAGGCCGGCGCGCTCGGCCTCGTTGCCACACGCGTCGTGGGCGCGCAGCAGCTCGGTGCGGGCCTCCTGGTGACGGCCGAGGCGCAGCAGCAGCTGGCCACGCACGGCGGGCAGCCGGTGCCCGGCGAGGTCCAGGCCGTCCAGCAGCGCCAGCCCGGCCAGTGGTCCGTCGGCCTCGGCGACCGCCACGGCCCGGTTGAGGCGGACGACCGGCGACCCGGTGATGTCCTCCAGCTCGCCGTAGTGCCGGGCGATGCGCGGCCAGTCGGTGTCCGCTGCGCTCGGGGCGACGGCGTGCTCGGCCGCGATGAGGGCCTGCAGGAGGTACGGCGTCCCCGGGGCCCGCGCCCACGGTGTGAGGAGGTCGAGGGCCTCCGCGACCTCGTCCGAGCGCCAGCGCCGGCGGTCCTGGTCGGGCAGCAGCACGAGGTCGCCGGCGTCGTCGACCCTGGCCTCGCGCCGTGAGTGCTGGAGCAGCATCAGGGCGAGCAGCGAGTCGAGCTCGGCGCCCAGGGGAGTGTCACGGGGGGCGACCTCGCGCAGCACCCGGGCCAGCCGGATCGCCTCGGCCGCCTCGTCCGGCCGGAGCACGTCCGATCCCGAACCGGGCGCGTAGCCGGCCGTGAAGGCCAGGTAGGCGATGTCTGCCGCCAGCGAGAGGCGACCCTCGAGGCCCGCGCCGGTCGGCAGGTCGAAGCTCTCGCGGGCGAGCCGCTTGCGGGCCCGGGTCAGCCGCGCGGCCATCGTGGGCGTCGGGACCAGGAACAGCCGCGCGATGTCGTCGGTGGCCACGCCCATGACCAGCCGCAGCGACAGCGCCGCCGCGGACTCCGGGCTGAGGGCCGGGTGCGCGCACAGGAGCACGAGCCGCAACCGCTCGTCGTACTCCCAGCGGTGGCTCGCCGCGTCTGCCATCACGCGCTGCGCCTCCTTGGTCAGCTCCGCCTCGACGGCGAGCAGCGGCAGCTTCCTCGCGGCGACCGCCTCGGCGCGGAGCCGGTCGAGGATGCGGCGCCTGGCCGCGGTCAGCAGCCAGGCGGCGGGGTTGTCGGGGGTGCCGTCGACCGGCCACCTACGCGCGGCTGCCTCGAAGGCGTCGCCGAGGCCGTCCTCGGCGAGGTCGAGACGTCGGTACCGGGCGACGAGCAGGGCCAGCAGACGGCCCCACTCGTCGCGCCAGACGTCCTCGACGCTCGGCACCCGGTCAGGCACCCCGGTCAGTCGCCGATGTCGACGATCGGGCGTACCTCGACGCTGTAGGCCTCGGGCAGCAACCGGGCGGCCGCGACGGCCGTCTCGAGATCGGGCAGGTCGACCAGCCAGAAGCCGCCCAGCTGCTCGACCGTCTCGGCGAACGGTCCCTCGGTCACCGGGCGACCGGGACCCGGTCGGACCGTGCGAGCACGCTCCGCGCGGTCGAGGGCCTCACCGGCCAGCACCGAGCCCCGTTCCTTCACCGCCTCGGTGAACGCCGTGAAGGAGTCGAAGACGTCTTGCTGCTCGCCGTCCGACAGGGCGTTCCACCGCTCCCAGGTGTCCTCCTCTGCCATCAGCACCAGGAACTTCACGAGGACGTCCCGCCCTTCATCTCGCGGACCTCGATGACGCCCTCGCCCTTGCCGAGCACCTTGCAGACCTCGAGCAGGTCGTCGAGGTCGGGGGAGTCGACGAGGTAGAAGCCCGTCAGCTGCTCGACGGTCTCGGCGAACGGACCGTCGGTGACGGTCTGGGTGCCATCGGCAGCGGTGCGCAGCAGCTTGGTCTCGCGCGAGTGGGCGAGCTCGGCGCCGCCGGTCACGCGGTGTCCCCGCTCCTCGAGCAGCCGGGCGAACTCGTGGTGCTGGGCGTAGGTCGACTGGCGGCGCTCCTCGGGTGCGGCCGCCCACTCGGCCTCGTCACCCGGCAACAACACGACGTACTGCGACATCGACTCGGTCATGGGATCCCTCCTGGTCGGAGTCTGTCATCGGACAGGTACGCCGTGATGACGCGCGGACCTTCCGTCCCTCGACAGTCGAGCCCAGAAATGTCGACGGTTGGGTAACAACGAGCGCCCGTCGGTCTAGCCCAGCAGAAGTCGATGTAACGAAAACGTAGGCACGTGCCGCGTCGGGCGAGCATCGTGCGCAGCCAGGGATCGGCCAACAGAAGAAATACACCAATGCCGACGGATCGTCGAGGATCGTCGAGGAGATATCGCGGTGAGGAATGCCAGTGAGCAACGCGGTGCCGCAGCAGTGGAGTTCGCGCTGCTGGTCCCGTTCCTGTGCCTGTTGTTGTTCGGGGTCGTCGACTTCGGCTACATGCTCAACCGCGACACGATGATCAACAACGCCGCCCGCGAGGGCGCCCGGACCGCCAGTGCCGGCGGCAGCAGCGCCGAGACCGTCCAGACGGTCAAGGACTACCTGACCGCGATGCCCGGCACCCTCACCGTGACGGTGACGTGCACCAAGCCGGCCGGCACGGCGTGCGCGAGCTACGACACCGATGCGGCGTCGGGGGGAGTCGCCATCGTCAAGGTCACCTACCTGCACCCGTGGATCACGCCGGTAGGGCCGACGTTCGGTGGCAAGACGATCAGCCTCGTCAAGACCAGCCGGATGAGGATCGAATGAGCGCCCGGCGGGTCAGGGAACGTGGTGAGGACGGCGCCGTCGCCGTCCTGGTCGCGCTGCTCACGGTCGTCCTCTTCGTCAGCGCGGCGCTCGCCGTCGACATCACGCAGAAGTCGCTGACCAGGCAGACATTGCACGACACCCTGGACACGGCGGCCCACGCCGGGGCGTACGCCCTGCCCGGCGACGGCGTCGGCGCGAAGGCAGCCGCGCTGGCCATGGCCAAGGCCAACGACCCCTCGGTCGTCCCCCAGGTCGACCTGTGGTGCGTCGTCGCCTCCACCGGCGTGCTCAAGACGGTGAAGACCAGCCAGATCCCGTCGACGTGCAACCCGGGCGCCGCGCCGTACGACGTCGCCCACTACCCGGGCCTGCGCTGCAACACCAAGCTGTGTGCGATTCCCTGCATCGCGGAGGAGGGCGACACCTGCAACACCGTGCGCGCCGCCGACTCCAAGGTGGTGCCGTTCGACTTCGCACCGATCGTCGGCATCAAGCAGGGCAGCACCGGCGCGGTGTCGTCGGTCGCCTGCAAGGGCGCGTGTGGAAGCGAGTCGCCGAACCCGCTCGACGTGGTGATCGTGGCCGACCGCACGCCGAGCATGGCCGACGACGACCGGGACGCGATGGTCGACGGGATCGAGAGCGTCCTGCTGAAGATGGACCCCACGCAGCAGTACGTCGCGCTGGCGACGATCCACAAGAGCAAGAACAACGCCGCGTGCGTCACCGAGGACACCCCCTCGAGCGAGGGGGCGAACGGTGGCAAGTGGATCCCCGTGCCGTTCAGCAACAACTACGTCACGGGCACGACGACGAAGACACTGAACACGACCAGCACGATGGTCAAGGGGCTCAACTGCATGCCGGCGTCGAAGCAGGGCGCGTTCGGAACCCACCTCGCGGGTGCGATGAAGGGCGCGGCGCGCTACCTGCTGAACATGGACAGCAACAACCTGTCGTCGCTGCCGGCCCGCCAGGGCACGCCGCGGAAGGTCATCATCTTCGAGACCGACGGTCAGCCCGACGAGACGCTGAACAGCGGAAGCACCACCCTGACGACCAGTGGCGACGTCGGGACCGGCCGCAACTTCTACGGCAACGGCAACGGCGAGAAGGGCTGCGACAACTTCATCGAGGTGGCCAACCAGGTGAAGGCTGCCGGGATCCTGGTCATCGCGATCGGCTTCGGCGACGCCAACGCGGCGCCGTGCGAGCGAGCGATCAGCTCGTCGGGTGACGCCAAGACGCCGCGCGCTCCCTGGGTGCGCAACTTCCTGTCGGCGGCGGCCTCGGTGGACGCCGACGGCCACGCCAGCGACGCCGACAACACGTGCAGCACGACGGGTCAGCGGACCACCGAGAACGGAGACGGCGACTACTACTACTGCGCCGCCACCGGTGCGGAGCTCGGCCCGATCTTCGCGTCGGCCATCAACTCCGTCAGCAGCTCGATCAGGCTGATCCAGATGCCCTGATCCCCGAGTCCGGATCCGGCGGGCCCACCCGTGGGGGGTGGGTCTGCCGGAGACGTGAGGGCCTCGTCCCGAGTGGCGCGACATCGTTTGCACTCACCAAGGGAGAGTGCTAAACATGACGCTGGCACTCTCGTCATGAGAGTGACAACAATCCGGACCGGTGAGCTGAGGTCCTCAGGCGCCGGCGAGCAGGGTTCGCCGGGTCAGCCGGGGCCGTCCGTCGCGGGCAGCGAGCCGGCCACCAGACGCTGAAGGAATCGCACGCATGGCAAAGCTGATTGCTTTCGACGAGGAGGCCCGGCGCGGTCTCGAGCGTGGCATGAACACGCTCGCCGACGCCGTCAAGGTCACCCTCGGCCCCAAGGGCCGCAACGTCGTGCTCGAGAAGAAGTGGGGCGCGCCCACCATCACCAACGATGGTGTGAGCATCGCCAAGGAGATCGAGCTGGAGGACCCCTACGAGAAGATCGGGGCCGAGCTCGTCAAGGAGGTCGCGAAGAAGACCGACGACGTCGCGGGTGACGGCACCACGACCGCGACCGTCCTGGCCCAGGCCATGGTCCGCGAGGGCCTGCGCAACGTGGCCGCGGGTGCGAACCCGATGGGCATCAAGCGTGGCATCGAGAAGGCCGTCGAGGCCGTCTCCGACGCGCTGACCGCCGCGTCCAAGGACGTCGAGACCAAGGAGCAGATCGCCTCGGTGGCGGCCATCTCCGCGGGCGGCGACCAGAGCGTCGGCGACATCATCGCCGAGGCGATGGACAAGGTCGGCAAGGAAGGCGTCATCACGGTCGAGGAGTCGAACACCTTCGGCATCGACCTCGAGCTCACCGAGGGAATGCGGTTCGACAAGGGCTACATCTCGGCGTACTTCGTGACGGACCCCGAGCGCATGGAGACCGTGCTCGACGACCCGTACATCCTCGTCGCCAACCAGAAGATCAGCTCGGTCAAGGACCTGCTGCCGCTCCTCGAGAAGGTCATGCAGTCCGGCAAGCCGCTGCTGATCATCGCCGAGGACGTCGACGGCGAGGCGCTGTCCACGCTGGTCGTGAACAAGATCCGTGGCACCTTCAAGTCCGTCGCCGTCAAGGCGCCGGGCTTCGGTGACCGCCGCAAGGCCATGCTGCAGGACATCGCGATCCTCGCCGGTGGCCAGGTCGTCAGCGAGGAGGTCGGTCTCAAGCTCGAGTCGACCGGCATCGAGCTGCTCGGCTCGGCTCGCAAGGTCGTCATCACCAAGGACGAGACCACCATCGTCGAGGGTGCCGGCGACGCCGACCAGATCGCCGGCCGGGTGAACCAGATCCGCGCCGAGATCGAGAAGTCGGACTCCGACTACGACCGCGAGAAGCTGCAGGAGCGCCTGGCCAAGCTGGCCGGCGGCGTTGCGGTCATCAAGGTCGGCGCGGCCACCGAGGTCGAGCTCAAGGAGCGCAAGCACCGCATCGAGGACGCCGTCCGCGCCGCCAAGGCGTCGGTCGAAGAGGGCATCGTCGCCGGTGGCGGCGTGGCTCTCGTCCAGGCCGGCAACACGGCCTTCGAGAAGCTCGACCTGACCGGCGACGAGGCCACGGGTGCCAACATCGTCAAGGTGGCGCTGGCTGCCCCGATCCGCCAGATCGCGGTCAACGCGGGCCTCGAGGGCGGCGTGGTGGCCGAGAAGGTCGCCGGTCTGCCCGTCGGTCACGGCCTCAACGCCGCGACCGGTGAGTACGGCGACATGCTCGCGGCCGGGATCCCCGACCCGACCAAGGTCGTCCGCTCGGCGCTGCAGAACGCCGCGTCGATCGCCGCGCTGTTCCTCACCACCGAGGCAGTCGTCGCGGACAAGCCCGAGAAGGCTCCCGCGATGGGTGGCGACCCGTCGGGTGGCATGGGCGGCATGGACTTCTGATCCAGCCGTCTGTCTGACGCAACCACGAGGCCCCCGCCACTGGCGGGGGCCTCGTGCTGTCGGTGGCGAGGGTCTACCGCGAACCGGTGGTGTGGCAGCCTGCGGGCGTGGGTCCGGGGGCGCTGGCGCTGGTGCTGACGGCGGCGGTGCTGCACGCGGTGTGGAACCTCGCGGCCAAGGGCGTGACCGAGGACCGGTTGCTGTTCATCTGGCTGTACGCCGTTCTCAGCGTCCTCGTCTGGGTGCCCGTCGCGATCGTCTGGGTGGTCGTGACCGATGACCGGCCGCACTGGGTGTGGCTCGGCGCGGCGGCCCTCAGCGCCGCGATGCACATCGGCTACCAGCTGGCGCTCCAGCGCGGGTACGCCGAGGGCGAGCTCAACGTGGTCTACCCGGTGGCCCGCGGGACCGGTCCCCTGGTGACGTTCGTGGTCGCCGCGACGGTGCTCGACGAGCGGCCGGGGGTGGTGGCCGGGATCGGGGTGCTGCTGGTCGTCGTCGGCGTCCTGCTCATCTCGTGGTCGCCCGGCGCGGGTCACGGCAACCCCTGGCCGGGTGTCCTGTGGGGACTGCTGACCGGCGTGACCATCGCGGCGTACACCCTGTGGGACAGCCACGCCGTCACCGACCTCGACGTGTCACCGGTGCCGTACTTCGTGCTCGGACTGGTGTGCCAGGTGCCGGTGCTGACGCTGATGGCCCGGCGTCGGATCCCCGACGTACGGCGGGCCTGGCCGGCGCTGGCCCGGCCGGCGTGGGTGGTGGCCTTGTTGTCGCCGGTCGCCTACATCCTGGTGCTGCGCGCGATGCAGGAGGCACCGGTCGCCCTGGTCGCGGCCGCCCGTGAGAGCAGCATCGTCGTCGGCGCCTTGTTCGGCTGGCTGGTCCTCAAGGAGGCCCGCCCCCTGTACCGCCTCGTCGGCTCCGCCGTGGTCGCGGTGGGCATCGCCGCGATCGTGCTGGGGTGACGAAGCCGGTGGTCGAGGAGGCTGCACAGCGACCGAGGCCGGGCAGGCCATCCCGCGCAGCGGCACATGGACGATGGCGGTCACGATCAACGGCGTCACCACCACGTTCACCTACACCTACCAGGTCATCGACGGCCTGCCCCTCGGCGGCTAGCGAAAGATCCGGCGCACCGCCGGACATGTGACACCGTGAGGAGCATGTCCGCGGAGGCCAGACGGGAGCGGTTCGAGGCGCTCGTCCCTGCGCTCGTCGACCCCTTGCGGCGGTTCCTGGCGCGACGTACCGACCCCGCGACGGCCGACGACGTGCTCGCCGAGACGCTGCTCGTCTGCTGGCGCCGGTTCGACGACCTCCCGGAGGAGCCGCTGCCCTGGGCCTACGGCGTGGCCCGCAACTGCCTGGCCAACGCGACCCGAGGCGTACGCCGCCAGGAGCGGCTCGCGGCCCGGATCGCCGTCGTCGACCCGCCGGCGGCGGCCACGGCGGGGCCCGGAGAGGGCGACGACCCCGACCTCGCCGAGGCGATCTCCGCGCTGCGCGAGGAGGACGCCGAGCTGCTCCGGCTGTGGGCCTGGGAGCAGCTGACGCCCGCCGAGATCGCGGCCGTCCTCGACGTCACGCCCAACGCGGTGAGCATCCGACTGCACCGGGCCCGCGAGAAGCTCCGCGAGGAGCTGCGAAAGACCGGCGCGAGTGCCGGACATGAGGAGTCGAACGAGAGGAGGCAGGGATGAGCGACGAGCCCGAGGACACCGAGCTGTTCGAGCGGCTGCGCGCGCACGACCCCGCCGCCTCCTTGCCGCCCGCCGAACCGGCGCGGGTGACCCGACTCCTGGAGGACGCCATGAGCCACGACCTCGACACGCCCACCCGCCGCCGGACACCCCTCACCTGGCTGGTCGCCGCCGCGGCTCTGCTCGTCATCGCCGGCGTGGGTGTCTTCGCCGTCGTCGGGGGCGACGACGAGCCCCAGGTGCCCACCGCCCAAGAACCGGCGCCGACCGTCGTCGAGCTCTCCGCCCGCCCTCCGGTCGCCGCCAAGTGCGCGGTCCCGACGGCCGAGCTCCTCTCCCACCAGGAGATCGCCTTCGACGGCACCGTCTCCGCCATCGCCGACGGCACGGTCACCCTCGACGTGACCGAGTGGTACCGCGGCGGTCCGGCCGACCAGGTCACCGTCGGCGCGCCGCCCGACGGCATGCAGGCGCTGGTGCAGGCGGCCGACTTCCAGAGCGGCCAGCGTTACCTCGTCTCCGCGAACGACGGTTTCGTCACGGTGTGCGGCTTCACCGCGCCGTACTCCGACGACCTGGCCGCCCTCTACGCCGAGGCGTTCGCCTCCTAGGGCCCTAGCCTGGCTCGATGATCGTCGACGGGCTCCTCCTCGCAGCCGGGGCCGGAAGCCGGATGGGCCTACCCAAGGCCCTCGTCGTCGGTGACGACGGGACACCCTGGCTGCGGGCCTCGCTGGGCCGCCTGCACGACGGAGGGTGCCGGCGCGTCACGGTGGTCCTCGGCGCCGCCGCCGACGAGGCCGCGGCCCTGCTCGCCGGGACCGACGCACGCGTGGTCGTGGCCACCGACTGGGCCGAGGGGATGAGCGCCTCGCTGCGCACCGGCCTGGGCGCCCTCGACACCGCTGCGGACGCCGCGCTCGTCACCCTCGTCGACCTGCCCGACGTGACCGCCCACGTCATCGGTCGCGTGGTCGCGGCGGCGACGGGACCCGACGTCCTCGCCCGCGCGGCGTACGACGGCACGCCCGGCCACCCCGTCCTCATCGGCCGCGACCACTGGGTCGGCGTCATCGCGACGGCGACCGGCGACCAGGGGGCGCGCGACTACCTGAGGCCGCGCGACGTCGTGCTGGTCGAGTGCGGTGACCTGGCTACCGGCCGGGACGTCGACACACCAGCACGAACATCCGACGGGTGAAGACCAGGTCGCGCTCGCTCATCGCCAGCAGGGCGTCGGCGTAGCGGTCCACCGAGAAGTCCTCGGGCACCTCCCACGGCACCATCCGCACGTAGCTCACGAACGTCGCCACGTCGACGAACCGTGTCGTGCCGGACCACTCGCGGCCGTCCTCGACCGCGAAGCCCGCCGCCTCGGCCTCGCCCTGGAGTCGCTCCAGCGTGACGTGCGAGTACGCCGGCGTCCCGCCGAACAGGGCGTGCGTCTCCTCGAAGTCGCGACCGTCGACCTGCTGGGTGACGAAGACTCCGCCCGGCCGCAGCACCCGGAAGACCTCGGCGGCGACGTAGGACTCGTGGCGGTCGAGCACCACGTCGAACCGCGCGTCCTCGAACGGCATCAGGTCGTCGTGCTCGGAGTCGTACGGCACCACGTGGATGCCGTGGGGAGCGAGCGCCTCGGTCGCGTGGGGCAGGTTCGGCGCCCACCCTTCGGTGGCCAGGGTGTCGGCGGGCAGCGCGTCGCGGAGACGCAGGAGCACCTCGCCCCCGCCGGTCCCGATGTCGAGCGCCGACGTGGCGCCGACCAAGGCCTTCCGGGCGATGTCGTCGTAGGACCACGGCGGGTCGTCGGTCTCGATCGACCCTGCGAACGTCGAGAAGTCCCAGCCCGCGGTCGGCTCGGCGTACCTCTCTCGCCACTCGGCCAGCAGCGCCTCCGTGTCCACGCGCTCATCATGGCGTTCGGCGTCGGTGATCGGGCCAACCGCGCGCCAACGACCTGCGAAGTAGCCTGGCCGCATGGAACCGGAGTCTGCCTCCGACGTCGCCGCGCGCCTGGCGACGACGGGCTACCTGTGCGACGGCGACCTGGCGACGGTGACGTTCCTCGCGTTGCGGATGCAGCGACCGCTGCTGCTCGAGGGTGAGCCGGGCACGGGAAAGACCGCGCTGGCCGAGGCCATCGCCGAGTCGCTGGAGCTCCCGCTGGTGCGGCTGCAGTGCTACGAGGGCATCGACGCGACGCAGGCGCTGTACGACTGGGACTTCCCGCGGCAGATCCTGCACCTGCGCGCGATGGAGGCCGTCGCGGGAGATGCGTCCGAGGGCACGGTCGAGGAGGCGGAGAAGAGTCTGTACGACGAGCGGTTCCTGCTCGCCCGTCCGGTGCTGGCCGCACTCCAGCAGAGCCCGGCGGTGCTGCTGGTCGACGAGGTCGACCGGGCCGACGACGAGTTCGAGGCGTTCCTGCTCGAGGTGCTCTCGACCTACCAGGTCAGCATCCCCGAGCTCGGCACCGTGAAGGCCGCGACCCCGCCGGTCGTGGTGCTCACGTCCAACCGCACCCGCGAGCTGCACGACGCCCTCAAGCGCCGCTGCCTCTACCACTGGATCGACCACCCCGGTCTGGACCGTGAGGTCGAGATCGTCCGGACCCGCGCGCCCGAGGTCTCGGCCGAGCTCGCCCACCAGGTGGTCGAGGTCGTGCAGCAGCTGCGGGCCCGCGACGACCTGGCCAAGCCGCCCGGCGTTGCCGAGACCCTCGACTGGGCGCGGGCGCTCACCCATCTGGGCACGACCCAGCTCGACCTGGCCACCGCGGCCGCGACGCTCGGGGCGCTGGTGAAGTACCGCGAGGACGGCGAGAAGGTCAGGCACGCGCTCGACCAGATGCTGCGAGCATGACCGCCTCGAGCGAGGAGCTCCGGGGCGGCGACGAGATCCTGCTGGCCTTCGCCCGCGCCCTGCGTGCGGCCGGCGTCCCGGTCACCCAGGACCGGGCCCAGGGCTTCCTCGCGGCGACGGCGGTGCTGGACCTGGCGGACGAGCGCGGGACCTGGGTCGCCGGCCGTTCGACCCTCTGCGGCAGCCCCGACGACCTCGACCGGTTCGACGCGGTCTTCGAGGCGTTCTTCAACGCCCGCGACGGGCTGCCCCGGGCCCGCCAGGTCCCGTCGGTCACGCCCTCCCAGTCGCAGCTGCCCGAGACCGACGCCGTCGGCGAGGGCGGGGTCGAGGACGACATGGAGTCCATCCACGCGCGCGCCGCCGAGACCGAGGTGCTCCGACACCGTGACGTCGGGTCGCTCTCGGCGTCGGAGAAGCAGCGTCTCGCTGGCATGTTCGCCACCCTTCACCCTCGCCCGCCGATGCGCCGGACTGCTCGCCACCAGCGCTGGCACCGCGGCCAGGTCGACGCCTCGCGGACGCTGCGGAGCAGCCTGCGCCAGATGGGCGAGCCGACACGGATCAGCTGGCGGCGCCGGGGCAGAAAACCGCGCCGCGTGGTGTTGCTGATGGATGTGTCCGGTTCCATGAGCGACTACGCGGACTCGTTGCTGCGCCTGGCCCACCGCCTCACCGTGGCCCTCCGCGTCCAGGGCGG
Source organism: uncultured Actinomycetota bacterium (assembly GCA_963708915.1). Taxonomy (GTDB): domain Bacteria; phylum Actinomycetota; class Actinomycetes; order Propionibacteriales; family Nocardioidaceae; genus Nocardioides. Next base: position 970,356 of record CAVPUJ010000001.1, on the reverse strand, counting down.
CGTGGTCGAGACGTTCACCGTCGGCACCCGGCTCACGCACCTGACCCGTGCCATGCGGCTCCGCGACCCGGAACGGGCCCTGGTGGCGGCCGGCGAGACCGTCCCCGACTGGTCTGGTGGCACCCGGCTGGGCGAGACGTTGCGGATCTTCAGCGACCGCTGGGGCCAGCGCGGGATGGCCCGCGGCTCGGTCGTCGTCGTCTTCAGCGACGGCTGGGAGCGGGGCGACCCGGCGCTGCTGGCCGAGCAGGTGCAGCGGCTGCACCGCGTGGCCCACCGGGTCGTCTGGGTGAACCCGCACCGCGGCAAGGCGGGGTACGAAGCGGTCCAACAAGGAGTGCTGGCGGTCCTGCCGCACGTCGACGACTTCGTCGCCGGCCACTCGCTGGCGACCTACGCCGAGCTGACGGAGGTGATCTCCCGTGCGTGAGGTGCTTCCCGAGCTGCTGGCCTGGTGGGAGAACGGCGACACGGTCGGCGTCGGGACCGTGGTGGCGACGTTCCAGTCCGCGCCCCGCCCGCCCGGCGCCTCGATGCTGGTCGGCCCCGACGAGTCCGCCGTCGGCTCGGTCTCCGGCGGCTGCGTCGAGGGCGCGGTCTACGAGCTCGGCCAGTCGGTCGTGGAGTCGGGCGAGCCGGTGCTCCAGAGGTACGGCATCTCCGACGACGACGCCTTCGCCGTCGGCCTCACCTGCGGGGGCATCCTCGACGTGTTCGTCGAGAAGATCAGCAAGGACACGTTCCCCGAGCTCGGCGAGATCGCGGCCGACATCGAGGCCGGCCGCCCCGTGGCCCTCGCCACCGTCATCGAGCACCCGGACCCCGCCGTCCTCGGCCGTCGTATCGTCGTTCGTCCGGACGAGCCGACCGCCGGACCCTCCCTGGGCTCCGCGCGCATGGACGACGCCGTGCACGACGACGCGATCGGGCTGCTGGGGCACGGCACCAACGCGACGCTGACGTACGGGCCCGACGGCGAGCGACGGGGCGAGGGCATGCGGGTGTTCGTGTGGGCGTTCGCGCCGAAGCCGCGGATGCTGGTGTTCGGCGCCATCGACTTCGCCGCCGCGGTCGCGCGGGTGGGCGCGTTCCTCGGCTACTACGTGACCGTGTGCGACGCGCGTCCGGTCTTCGCCACCAGGAGCCGTTTCCCCGAGGCCGACGAGGTCGTCGTCGACTGGCCGCACCGCTACCTGCAGGCCGAGCAGGAGGCGGGCCGGATCGACCAGCGGACCGTGATCGCCGTGCTCACCCACGACCCGAAGTTCGACGTCCCGCTGCTCGAGGTCGCGCTGCGCCTGCCCGACGTCGCGTACGTCGGGGCGATGGGCTCACGACGCACCCACGACGACCGCCTCGAGCGGCTGCGCGAGGCGGGAGTCACCGAGAAGGAGATCGACCGGCTGTCCAGCCCGATCGGGCTCGACCTCGGCGCCCGCACGCCCGAGGAGACCGCGATCTCGATCGCGGCCGAGATCGTGGCGCTGCAGTGGGGCGGTTCGGGCGACCGGCTGGGGACGCGGGACGGCCGCATCCATCATTGAGGAGGTCAGTTGTTCTGGAGCATCCGCGGCCCGGCGGCGGTGATCAGGTCGACCTTGGACGCGGCCATCCCGATGACGAGCGTGATCATGCCCCACAGGGCGACGATGCTGCCGCCGATCAGGGCCAGGTCGGTGACGCTGCCGGTGGTGTGGGTCACCAGGAACGCCACGAGGACGAGGTCGACGATCGCCGAGAGGGCGAACAGCACGCGGATGCGGGTGATCGGCGCGGCGTAGGCACACCACAGCTCGAAGCCGACGCGGACGATGATCCAGGCCGCGAGCACCCAGGTGAGGGCGGTGGTCGACAGGCCGAGGCCGAGGATGGCGAGGAGGCCGGCCACGACGGCCACGCCTCCGAGCAGGAGCAGGACCGGGCGCGCCGCGATCTTCTCCGACTGGTCGACGCGCGCGTACGCCTGTCGGATGGTGGCCGCACCTTCGAGCAGGGCCCAGATGCCGAAGAGGGTCATCAGCGTGTCCGCCGAGGTACCCGACTGGTTGGAGATGACCACGCCGATCAGGAAGGCGATCCCGCCGCGGACGAGCAGCATCGTGCGGCCCTGGCTGAGTGCATGCGGATCCATGAGCGTTCCCGTCGATATCCGGACCGGGTCCGGGTGACGGGGTCAAGGTTTCCTTCGACTGTACGCCTGTCGTCGACGTCGGCACGCTTCCCGGAAGCTGTCCCCGCGGCTAGCGTCGGCACCCACCCGAGACGCAGGAGGCCCGATGGCCGGGAGTGGCTGGTTCGAGACGGTCGCGGAGGCTCAGCGCCGCGCCGAGAAGCGGCTGCCGAGGTCGGTCTACAGCGCGCTGCTCGCAGGGTCGGAGCGCGGGATCTCCTACGACGACAACGTGGCCGCGTTCGGCGAGCTCGGGTTCGCGCCGCACGTCGCGGACCTGTCGGCCACCCGCGACCAGTCGACCCGGGTGATGGGGCAGGACATCTCCCTGCCCGTGATCATCTCCCCGACCGGGGTGCAGGCGGTGCACCCCGACGGTGAGGTCGCGGTCGCGCGGGCGGCCGCCGCCCGCGGCACGGCGGTCGGCCTGAGCTCGTTCGGGAGCAAGCCGGTCGAGGAGGTCGTCGCGGCCAACCCGCAGACCTTCTTCCAGATGTACTGGATGGGCGACCGCGACACCATGGTGCGCCGGATGGACCGCGCCCGCGACGCCGGCGCCGTCGGCCTGATCGTCACCCTCGACTGGTCCTTCAGCCACGGCCGTGACTGGGGCAGCCCGTCGATCCCCGACAAGATCGACGTGCGCACGATGGCCAGGTTCGCTCCCGAGGTGGCCCGCCGGCCGCGGTGGCTGCTCGACTTCGCCAGGAGCCGTCACCTCCCGGACCTCAGCGTGCCCAACGTGGTCGGCCGGGGCGAGACACCGCCGACCTTCTTCGGTGCGTACGGCGAGTGGATGCAGACCCCGCCCCCGTCCTGGAAGGACGTCGCCTGGCTGCGCGAGGAGTGGGGCGGCCCGTTCATGGTCAAGGGCATCTCACGCGTCGACGACGCGCTCGCCGCCCGCGACGCCGGGGTCACCACGCTGTCGGTGTCCAACCACGGCGGCAACAACATCGACGGCACACCGGCCCCGATCCGCGTGCTGCCCTCGATCGCCGCCGCCGTCGGCCACGACGTCGAGGTCGTGATGGACGGCGGCATCCGTCGGGGCAGCGATGTCGTCAAGGCGCTGGCGCTCGGGGCGAAGGCGGTGATGATCGGCCGTGCGTACCTCTGGGGACTGGCCGCCAACGGCCAGGCCGGCGTGGAGAACGTGCTGGACATCCTCCGCAACGGGATCGACTCGACGCTGCTCGCACTCGGGCACGCCGACACCGACGAGATCACCCGCGACGACGTGCTCGTGCCGGACGGCTTCACCCGGGTGCTCGGCCAGCCCCCGGCATGACCGAGGAACGGGTCGCCCTCGTCACCGGCGCCGCCCGGGGGATCGGGGCGGCCACGGTGCGTGAGCTGCGGTCGCGAGGGCTGCGGGTCGTCGCCGTCGACTCCTGTGAGGGGGAGGCGTCGGACCTCGGGTACGCCCTCGCCACGCGCGCGGACCTCGAGGCCGTCGCGGCCGGCGACGACGGCGTCCGCGCGGTCGTCTGCGACGTGCGCGACGAGGCCGGCCTGAGGACGGCGACCGAGACCTTCGAGCGCCTCGACGTGGTGGTGGCCGCCGCGGCCGTGATCGCGGGCGGCAAGCCGCTCTGGGAGACGCGGAGCGAGGACGTCGGGCACCTGTGGGAGGTGGACGCGATGGGGATGTGGCGGACCGCGGCCGTCACCGTGCCGCGGATGCTCGCCGGCCCCGACCCGTCGGGCTGCCGGTTCGTCGGCGTTGCGTCGGTGGCGGGCTCGCGCGGGCTCTTCCACCTCGGCGCCTACACGATGGTCAAGCACGCGGTCGTCGGGCTCGTGCGTGGCCTGGCCGCCGACCTCACGGGGACCGGTGTGGTGGCCGTCGCCGTCGCTCCCGGCGCGACCGGGACCGCGATGCTCGATGCCACCGCCGCGCTGTACGGCCTCGAGGACACCGCGCAGCTCGCGGCCAACGGTCTCGGCCGGGTGCTCGAGCCGGCCGAGGTCGCCGCGACCATCGGCCACGTCTGCTCGCCCGCCGGCGCCGCGCTGCACGGCTCGGTGGTCGCGGTCGACGGCGGCTTCGGCGGCTGAAGCCGACTGACGACCCGACCACGAGGCAACCTTCTCGCTCTACCGTGGCTCCACCAGCCCTGACCGGAGGAGAACGCCATGACCGGACCCGACACGACCAGCCCGACCATCCCGCAGCAGACCGACGCCGTCGAGCCGGAGGCGCTCGTGGAGGACGCCCTCGTCGAGGAGATCTCCATCGACGGCATGTGCGGCGTGTACTGATGCCCGTCCTCCCGGGCGCGGCCTGGGAGCTGAGCCCGTCGGTGTCGCTGCGGCCCGAGCCCTTCGGAGCGCTCGCCTACGACTTCGTGACGCGCAAGCTCAGCTTCCTCAAGTCGCCGACGCTGGTGGACGTCGTCGGCCGCCTCGGCGGTGCCGCCGACGTCGAGGACGCCCTGCTCGGCGCCGGGGTGCCCGCTGCCGAGCGCGACCGCTACGTCGCCGCCCTCAGCACCCTCGCCGCCAGCGGCATCATCCGCGAGAGGCAGGCAGCATGACGATCGCGGTGGAACGACCCCAGGGCGGCCGGCTCGTCGACCAGTTCGAGTACGGCCTCGACGCCCCCATCTGCCTCACGTGGGAGCTCACGTACGCCTGCAACCTGGCGTGCGTGCACTGCCTGTCGTCGTCGGGGCGTCGCGACCCGCGCGAGCTCTCGACGGACGAGTGCAAGGCGCTGATCGACGAGTTCGAGCGGATGCAGGTCTTCTACGTCAACATCGGCGGCGGCGAGCCGACCGTGCGCCCCGACTTCTGGGAGCTGCTCGACTACGCCGTCGCGCACCACGTCGGCGTGAAGTTCTCGACCAACGGCTTCCGGATCACCCCCGAGCGTGCCCGACGGCTCGCGGCCACCGACTACGTCGACGTCCAGATCTCCCTCGACGGCGCGACCGCCGAGGTCAACGACGCCGTGCGGGGCCAGGGCACGTACGACGCCGCCCTGCGCGCCATGGCCAACCTCCGGGCGGCCGGCATGAAGGGCTTCAAGCTCTCGGTCGTCTGCACCCGTCACAACATCGGCCAGCTCGACGAGTTCAAGGCCATCGCGGACACGTACGGCGCCCAGCTGCGGCTGACCCGCCTGCGGCCGTCGGGCCGCGGCGCCGACGTCTGGGACGAGCTGCACCCGCTGCCGCACCAGCAGCGCGAGCTCTACGACTGGCTGGTGGCCAACGGCGACCAGGTGCTCACCGGCGACTCGTTCTTCCACCTGTCGGCGTACGGCCCGGCGGATGGAAGTGGGGCGCTGCCGGGGCTCAACCTGTGCGGCGCGGGTCGGGTGGTCTGCCTGGTCGACCCGGTGGGCGACGTGTACGCGTGCCCGTTCGCCATCCACGACCAGTTCCTGGCCGGCAACCTGCGCGAGGACGGCGGCTTCGACACGATCTGGAAGACCGCGCCGCTGTTCCTCGACCTGCGCTCGCCCCAGACCGGGGGCGCCTGCACGCAGTGCTCGGCCTACGACTCGTGCCGCGGGGGCTGCATGGCCGCCAAGTTCTTCACCGGCCTCCCGCTCGACGGCCCGGACCCGGAGTGCGTGAAGGGCAACAGCGAGACGGCTCTGGCCGGTGACCGCGAACGGCCCGGCTCCTCGCAGGACCACTCGCACACGGGGACCGTCAGGAACGCGCCCGTGCCGCTCACCTTGCTCCGGACCCGGCCGGTCAGTGCCTGCGACGAGAGCCCCCTCGTCAGTCAGCAGTGACCGACGACCTCGGCCGCACCGCCTGGCCGGAGACCGAAGGCCGGCCGTTGCTGCTCGTGCCGGTCGGCAGCGTCGAGCAGCACGGCCCCGCGCTGCCGCTGGCGACGGACACGATCGTCGCCGAGGCGGTCACCCGTGAGGCCGCGGCCCGGTTGCGTGCGGCCGGACGCTCCGTGCTGATGGCGCCCGCCGTCGCGTACGGCGCCAGCGGCGAGCACGAGGACTTCGCCGGCACGGTCTCGATCGGCCACCAGGCCCTCGGTGCGGTGCTCGTCGAGATCGGCCGGTCGGCCTCGCGCTGGGCCTCGGCCGTGGTGTTCGTGAACGGTCACGGCGGCAACACGCCGACGGTGGCCTCGGCGGTCGACCTCCTGCGGGCCGAGGGTCGCGCCGCGTCGTGGGCGGCCTGCGCTGCACCGGGGTCCGACGCCCACGCCGGGCTCACCGAGACCTCGCTGTTGCTCCATCTCGCGCCCGAGACCGTGCGCGTCGACCGGCTCGAGCCGGGCGACACCAGGTCCGTCACCGAGCTGATGCCCGCGCTGCGCAGCGAGGGCGTCCGCGCGCTGTCGGCGAACGGCGTCTTGGGCGACCCCACCGGCGCCTCGGCCGAGGAGGGCCACCGGGTGCTGGGCGTGATGGTCGACCGGGTGGTGGCCGAGGTCGGCGGATGATCCCCGAGCTGCTGCCCCCGTCGGGCTTCGGCGTCCGGCTGTCGCGGCGGACGGAGGTCCGGGACGGCGGAGCCATGCTGACCGGCCGGTCCGGGTCGGTGCTCTTCCTCTCGGCGCCGGCCCGCGAGGTCGTGTCGCGCCTGCCCCTCGTGCTTTCCGGCGACCCCACCGAGGCCCGGGTCGCGCGTGAGCTGCTCGACCGCGGTCTGGCCGAGCCGTGCTGGCCCGGCCCGCCGCCGACCGACGACTCGGTCGCCGACGTGACGGTCGTGATCCCCGTGCGGGACCGGCCGCTCGAGCTGGCTCGGTTGTTGCGGTCGCTGCCGACCGGCATCCCGGTGGTCGTGGTGGACGACGCGTCGAGGGACCCGGTGCACGCCTCCCGCGCGGAGGTGGTCCGGCTGGACCGCAACGCGGGCCCGGCCGCGGCCCGCAACGCGGGGCTGGCGCGGGTCCGGACGCCGTACGTCGCCTTCGTCGACTCCGACGTGGAGCCCGTGCCCGGCTGGCTCGGCCTCCTGCGCCGGCACCTCGACGACCCGGCGGTCGCACTGGTCGCGCCGCGCGTGCTCGGCCGCGAGGAGCGGGTGGGGGACTCGTGGCTGGAGAGGTACGAGCAGGCTCGGTCGTCCCTCGACCTCGGCGCCGACCCGGCGGTGGTACGCGTCCACGGCCCGGTGTCGTACGTGCCCGGCGCCTGCCTGCTCGGCCGTGTCGATGCGCTCGGGGAGGGTTTCGACGAGGCCATGCCGGCCGGGGAGGACGTCGACCTCGTGTGGCGGCTGGGCCGCGACGGGTGGACGGTGCGCTACGCCCCCGAGGCGCACGTGCGACACGACCACCGCACCCGGCTGACGGCGTGGATGAGGCGCAAGGCGTTCTACGGCACGTCGGCCGCGGACCTGGCCGCCCGGCACGGGGACGCGGTCGCGCCGCTGGTTGTCGCGCCGTGGTCGTTGGCGTTCGCGGGTGCGCTGCTCGCCCAGCGCCGCTGGTCGCTGCCCGTCGCAGGGCTGGCGGTCGGGGCAGCCGCCGTCGCGGCGACGCGGAAGCTCGACCGCAGCGCGCGGCCGCTCCACGCGGCGGCCGCGTTGACCGTCGAGGGCACGGTCGCGACCGTCTGGCAGACCGCCTCGGCACTCACCCGGCACTACTGGCCGGCGGCGGTCGCCGTCGCGACCGTCTCGCCCCGCGCCCGACGGGCCCTGGTGGTGGCGGCGCTCGCGGAGGGGGTTGCCGACTACGTACGGGTGCGTCCGGGGCTGGACCCGGTGAGGTACGTCGTGGCGCACCGCCTCGACGACGCGGCGTACGGCGTCGGGCTGTGGGTCGGCGCGGCGCGCGCGGGTTCGGTGGCCGCGCTGGTGCCGGCGTGGCGGGGCTTCGACCCGATCAGACATCCTTTCCGTCGCTTGCGACGAAGGACTAGCGTGGCGCTCGGGGAGCGTCGAGGAAGGACCCAGTGAGGGTGACCGGATGATCGAGGACACCGCCGACCTGCTCGGGCGTCGTCAGGCCGCCGTGCACGCGTGGACGGCGTTCGTCGAGCACGGCGACGGGGCCGAGCGCCTGGTGCGCCCCGAGATCTACAGCAGCTGGACCCGCTCCGGCGCGGCGATCACCACCGACGTCACCCACGCGCCGCTGACCGACGAGGAGGAGACCCGCGCCTACTGGCAGGGGTCGCCGCTGCAGGTCGCGGTCTCCCGGGTCGAGGACGACCTCCGCCGCACCGCCGAGGACGGCGACCTCGTGCTGGCGGTCACGGACCGCGACACCCGCGTGCTGTGGACCTACGGCGGCCGGGTCATGCGCCGCAAGGCCGAGTCGGTCAACTTCGTGCCAGGTGCTCGGTGGGACGACGAGAGCGTGGGCACCAACGCGCTGGACCTGGCCAACCGGCTGAGCCGTCCGGCGATGGTGTTCTCGGCCGAGCACTACGCCTCGATCGTGCACAACTGGGTCTGCTGGGCCGCCCCGGTGAACGACCCGGTGACCGGTCAGCAGCTCGGCGTGATCGACCTGTCGACGACATGGGACCGCACCCACCCCATCGGCCTCGCCACTGCGCGCGTGATGGCGCGGCTGATCGAGCAGGCGATGCCGCGGTCCAACGAGCACCCCGGGCTGGGTGTCGCCCCGTCGCCGGACGTCGCGGGCCTCACCCTGCGCCTGCTCGGCACCGCCGAGGCCCACCTCGACGGTCGCCGGCTGCTCCTCAACCGCAGGCAGACCGAGATCGTGGCCCTGCTCGCGATGAACCCCGACGGGGTCTCGCTCGAGCGTCTGCACGCCCTCGTCTACGGCGACCAGGGCGTCACCCTGTCCACGCTGAAGGCCGAGGTCTCGCACCTGCGCTCGGCGCTCGGCGGCCAGCTCACGTCGCGGCCCTACCGGCTCACCATGCCGGTCACCACCGACGTGGACGCCGTGCTGGCCGCGGTCGGCCACGGGGACGTGGCGGGTGCGCTGGCGGCGTACGGCGGCGACCTGATGCCGGGCACGAACTCACCGGCTCTCGCCGAGCTGGGCGAGTACGTCGCGGTGGCCGTCCGCGAGGCCCTGCTCGCCGACCCGCAGCCCGACGCCGTGGTCCGCTACAGCGAGCTCGCGCCGTACGACGCCGAGGTCATCGAGGTCTGCCTCGCCCACCTCGGCGACCGCCCCCACCCCGCCAAGCCCCTCCTCAAGGGCCGCTCTGGCCGTCGCCGGCGGCTGACCCCTCCCTGGGTCGCCTCTGTGGACAACCGCGGGGTAGTCCCTGTCGTTTGGGTCCCCATCCGGGCAGTTTCGGGCGTCAATCGTCAGGGACTACCGCGCCGGGTCTCGCGCGTGCAACCCCAAGCACATGTTTGCAAAGGAATGCTTGCAAAGGAACGTTTGGCGTTTTAGGGTGGGGAGCATGGAGCTCACCTCGATCACGCCGACGCCGCAGATGTTGCGGGCGCTGGCGCACCCGACCCGGCTGACGATGCTGGGGATGCTGCGCATCGACGGGCCGGCCACGGCGACCTCGCTGGCGACGCGGTTGGGCATCAACACCGGGCAGACGTCCTACCACCTGCGCCAGCTCGCCCAGCACGGGTTCGTCGTCGACGACGACGAGCGCGGCAACGGGCGCGAGCGCTGGTGGAAGGCCGCGCACCAGTCCACGATCACCGGCGACACACCGGAGCGGCCCGAGGACCAGGAGGCGCTCCACGCGTACATGCAGACGGTCGCGGTCATCTACACCCAGCAGCTGCAGGCGGCGGTGGAGGAGATGTCCCGGCTGCCACTGCCGTGGCGGGAGGCCTCCACGCTGAGCGACTACCACGTCCGGGTCACGGCCGAGCATGCCGAGCAGCTCACCTCGAGGATGCACGACATCTTCATGGAGCTGAACGAGGACGCGGACGACGACCCGGACGCGGTGGACTTCGTCTTCCAGTTCCAGGCCTTCCCACGTCCCGGGCACGTCGCGGGGGTGGAGGAGCGGTGAGCCGCCGTACGCCCCTGGTCGGCTTCCTCCTCGCCGACGCCATCTCGCTGTGCGGCACCCGCGTCTCGATGATCGCGATCCCCTGGTTGGTGCTGACCACCACGGGCTCGGCCGCCCAGACCGGCCTCGTCGCCTTCGCCGAGCTGCTCCCGCTGGTCGTGGTGCAGGCCCTGGCCGGGCCGCTCATCGACCGGCTCGGCGCCCGCCGCGTCGCGATCGCCTGCGACCTGATGAGCATGCTGGTCGTCGGGCTCATCCCGCTGCTGCACCTGGGCGGCCGGCTGTCGTTCCCGGTGCTGCTCGCGCTGGTCGCCGTGGCGGGCGGCCTGCGCGGGGCCGGCGACGGCTCCAAGCATGCCTTCGTACCTGCCCTCGCCCGCGGCGCCGAGGTCCCCCTCGAGCGCGTCACCGGCCTCGCCTCGGCCGTGGAGCGGACGGCCAGCTTCGCCGGTGCGGCGATGGCGGGCGCCCTGGTCGCGTTCGCCGGCGCGGCGAACGCCCTGATCGTCGACGCGGTGTCCTTCGGCGTCTGTGCGGCGGTCTTCGCCTGGTCGACCGCGAGCATGCGCGCGGAGCGGGTCGTCGAACGGCCGGCCGGGACGACGTACGTGCGCGAGCTCCGCGAGGGTTGGACGTTCCTGCGCAAGGACCAGGTCCTGGTCGCGATGTCCGGGATGGTCGCGGTCACGAACCTGCTCGACCTCGCGTTCTCGGCGGTGCTGCTGCCGGTGTGGATCAAGGAGAGCGGCTACAGCATCGGCGTGATGGGCGCGTACTTCGCCACCTGGGCAGCGGCCTCGGCCGTCGGCTCGTTCGTGGCTGCCTGGGCGGCGGAGCGGCTACCGCGCTTCCAGGTGTACGTCGGGGCGTTCCTCATCACCGGCCTGCCGCGGTTCGTGCTGCTCGCGCTCGGCGTCCCGTGGTGGATGGTCCTGGCCTCGTGCCTGGTCGGCGGCTTCGCCTCCGGGTTCCTCAACCCCATCCTCGGTGCCGTGATCTACGAACGTGTGCCCGACGCCATGATGGGTCGCGTCACCACCATCAGCAACGCGCTGTGCTGGTCGCTGATGCCCTTGGGTGGCCTGCTCGGTGGCGTGCTCTCCGAGACGATCGGGATCACCGCCGCGCTGCTCGTCGTCGGGTTCGCCTACCTCGTCGCCACCATGGCGCCGCTCGCGATCCCCGCCTTCCGGCAGTTTGACCGCCCGCAGGTCGCCGAGAGCGCGGGTCGTGTGCCTGAGGCCGCGCGCTAGCGCTGCGAGAGGCACACAACCCGACCAACGGGGAACCAACCTGGTCGGCCTAGCGTGAGCGGCATCACAACTGCCAGGAGGCGCGCTGCATGACCAAGATCAGCATGAGGGTCGACCAGGAGAACGTCACCGACGACGTCGAACCGCGGATGCTGCTGGTGCAGTACCTCCGCGAGAAGCTCGGGAAGACCGGCACCGTGATCGGCTGTGACACCAGCAACTGCGGGGCCTGCACCGTCCACCTCAACGGTCGGTCGGTGAAGTCGTGCAACGTGCTCGCGGTCCAGGCCGACGGCGCCACGGTGGACACCATCGAGCGGCTGGCCGACGACGACGGGACCCTGCACCCGGTGCAGGTGGCGTTCCGCGAGTGCCACGGCCTCCAGTGCGGCTTCTGCACGCCGGGGATGATCATGCAGTCCGTCGACCTCCTGAACGAGAACCCGGACCCGACCGAGGAAGAGGTCCGGCTGGGCCTCGAGGGCAACCTGTGCCGCTGCACCGGCTACCACAACATCGTGAAGTCGGTCCTGTACGCCGCCCAGCTCAAGAAGGACGCGGCGAACGCCTCGCAGAGCGAGGGGGCGAACGCATGACCGCCGTCGACGACCGCCCGGCCATCAGCCCGGAGATCGGCAAGGATCGTCGCCGCAAGGAGGACCAGCGCCTCATCACCGGCCGCACCCGCTGGACCGACAACATCGCGCTCCCGGGCATGCTCCACCTGGCGATGGTCCGCAGCCCGCACGCGCACGCCAAGATCCTGAGCATCGACATCGAGGCGGCCGACAAGTCGCTGAACATCTACGAGGTCTTCACGGGCGAGCACCTCGCCGAGACCCAGGGCGTGATCGCCAACGCCTGGCCGATCACGCCGGACCAGGTGACCCCGACCCACCTGCCGATGGCGACCGAACGAGTGGCGTTCGCCGGTGAGATCGTCGCCGTCGTCGTCGCCCGCAGCGCCGCCGAGGCCCGGGACGCCGCCGAGCTCGTCGACGTCGAGTACGAGCTCCTGCCGGCCGTGCTGGACCTCAAGGAGGCCGCCGCGGACAAGGTCCTCGCGCACCCCGATCTCGGCACCAACAAGACCGCGTTCTGGCAGCTCGACTCCGCGGGCCAGGGCAGCGGCCGCGCGATCGACGAGGTCATCGCCGAGGCGCAGGCCGACGGCATCATCATCGAGCGCGAGTTCCGCCAGCAGCGCCTGATCCCCGCCTTCATGGAGCCCCGGTCCGTGGTCGTCGACCCGACCGGCGAGCAGATCACCATGTGGTCGGCGACCCAGATCCCGCACATCACCCGGTTCCTGCTCGCGGCCACGACGGGCGTGCCCGAGTCGAAGATCCGGGTGATCGCCCCGGACGTCGGCGGCGGGTTCGGGGGCAAGCTGCAGACGACCCCGGAGGAGTGGATCACCTGGGCGGTGGCCCGCAAGATCGGCAAGCCGTGCAAGTACACCGAGACCCGCTCGGAGTCGCTGATCTCGGCGCACCACGGCCGCGACCAGTGGCAGAAGCTCACGCTGGCGGCCACCAAGGAGGGCAAGGTCACCGGCCTCAAGGTCGACCTGCTCGCCGACCTCGGCGCCTACGTCGGCGTCGTCGGCGGCGGCGTCCCGGTCCTCGGCGCGTGGATGTTCAACGCGATCTACAAGTTCGACGCCTACCAGTTCAACTGCACGCCCGTGCTGACGAACAAGACCTGGGTCGACGCCTACCGGGGCGCCGGCCGTCCCGAGGCGACGTACGGCATCGAGCGGATGATGGACGAGCTCGCCGCCGAGCTGGGCAAGGACCCGCTCGAGGTGCGGGAGATGAACTGGATCACGCACGAGGAGTTCCCGTTCACGACCGTCGCGGGCATGACCTACGACTCCGGCAACTACGAGGCGGCCACGGCCAAGGCCAAGGAGATGTTCGGGTACGACGCGTTGCGCGCCGAGCAGAAGCAGCGGCGGGAGAGCGGTGACCGGGTGCAGCTCGGCATCGGGATCTCGACCTTCACCGAGATGTGCGGCCTCGCGCCGTCGCGGGTGCTGGGTTCGCTGAACTACGGGGCCGGCGGCTGGGAGCATGCCACCGTCCGGATGCTGCCGACCGGCAAGGTCGAGGTGATCACCGGCGCGAGCGCGCACGGCCAGGGCCACGAGACGGCGTTCAGCCAGATCGTCGCCGACCGCCTCGGGGTGCCGTTCGAGGACGTCGAGATCCTCCACGGAGACACCCAGGTGTCGCACAAGGGCCTGGACACCTACGGCTCCCGCTCGCTCGTGGTGGGCGGCGAGGCGCTGGTGCTGGCCCTCGACAAGGTCATCGAGAAGGCCAAGCCGCTGGCGGCGCACCTGCTCGAGGCCAACGTGGACGACCTCGAGTTCAGCAACGGCCGCTACTCCGTCGCGGGCACCGACCAGGGCATGGGCATCGGGGAGGTCGCGCTGGCGACGTTCGCGGCGCACAACTACCCCGAGGGCATGGAGCCCGGCATCGACGCCGAGGCGACCTACGACCCGGTCAACTTCTCGTTCCCCCACGGCACGCACCTGTGCGCCGCCGAGGTGGACACCGAGACCGGCCAGGTCAAGCTGCGCAAGTACGTCTGCGTCGACGACATCGGCAACATCATCAACCCGCTCATCGTGGCGGGCCAGGTGCACGGCGGCCTGGTGCAGGGCATCGCCCAGGCGCTGTGGGAGGAGGCGGTGTACGACGACTCGGGGACGCTGGTCAGCGGTTCGTTCGTGGACTACCTGCTGCCGACCTCGGCCGACACGATCAGCTTCGAGATCGACCACACGACCAGCCCGTCGACCAGCAACACCCTCGGCACCAAGGGCGTCGGCGAGGCGGGCACCATCGCCTCGACGCCGGCCGTCGTGAACGCGGTCGTCGACGCGGTCCGCCAGTTCGGCATCAACGACATCCAGATGCCGTGCACGCCCGAACGGGTCTGGACGGCGCTGCAAGGTGCGGGCTCCGGGGCCGCCACGGTCGAGGACGCCATGCCGCACTTCGAGGCCGAGGAGGGCCAGCAGTGATTCCCGCACGGTTCGAGTACGTGGCGCCGACCTCGGTCGAGGACGCCCTGCAGGCACTGTCCGAGCACGGCGACGAGGCGAAGATCATGGCCGGTGGGCAGAGCCTGCTGCCGGTCCTGCGGATGCGCCTCAACGCCCCGGAGTGGGTCATCGACCTGAGCCGGATCGACTCGATGCGCGGCATCCGCGACGACGGCGACGCCATCGTCATCGGCGCGATGACCACGCACCACGACGTGCTGAACGACGCCCTGGTGAAGGAGCACGCGCTCCTCATCACCAAGGCGGCGACCGAGGTGGCCGACGCGCAGATCCGGCACCGCGGCACGTTCGGCGGGGCCCTGGCCCACGCCGACCCGGCCGGTGACCTCGGCGCCCCGGCGCTGGCGCTCGGGGCCGAGTTCGTGATCGTCGGGCCGGGCGGGACGCGCACGGTGGCGGCCGACGACTTCTTCGTCGACCTGTTCGAGACCGCCATCGGCGAGGACGAGCTGCTCACCGAGGTCCGCATCCCCAAGCACACCGGGTGGGGCGCGCACTACGAGAAGTTCGTCCGGGTGGCCCACCAGTGGCCGATCGTGGCGGTCGCCGCGACGGTCAAGGCCGACGGGGGCACCATCTCGGAGGCCAAGGTCGGGCTGACCAACATGGGCTCCACCCCGCTGCGCGCGCGTGGCGTGGAGGAGGCCCTGGCCGGCGCGGCGACGTCCGAGGACGGCGTACGCGAGGCAGCCGAGAAGGCCGCCGACGGGACGAACCCGCCGTCGGACCTCAACGGGTCGGCCGACTACCGCAAGCACCTGGCCAAGGTGCTCACCCGGCGGGCCGTCGCAGCGGCGGCGGCCGGCTAGATGGATCTCACCCACCGGTTCACCGTCCCCGTCCCGATCGACGAGGCCTGGGCGCACTTCAACGACATCGGTTCGGTCGCGGAGTGCTTCCCGGGAGCATCCGTCACCTCGGCCGAGGGCGACACGTTCGCAGGCTCGGTGAAGGTCAAGCTGGGGCCGATCGCGCTCGTCTACAACGGCACCGGCACGTTCACCGAGAAGGACGAGGCCACGCACCGGATGGTCGTGGACGCCAAGGGCAAGGACAAGCGCGGGAACGGCACTGCGGGCGCGGCGGTCGTGATGACGATGACGCCGTCCCCGGGGGCGGCCACGTCGACCGACATCGAGGTGATCACCGACCTGGCCATCACCGGCAAGCCGGCACAGTTCGGCCGAGGCGTCATGCAGGACGTGTCCGACAAGCTGCTCGGGCAGTTCGTGGCGTGCCTGGAGCAGCGGTTCGAGGGCGCCGGCGGTGCGGAGGCCGAGGTACCTGAGGTGGCTGAGGTCGCCGAGGTGCCCGAGGTACCTGCCGCCCCGGTGCCGCCGGCGGCCGAGCCCGACGCGACGCTGTCCGACGAAGCCGCTCCGGCGGCGGTCGAGGTCCCACCCCCCGCCCCGGCCGCCGCCGCAGCTCCGGCCCCAGCGGCACCCGCCGCTGCGGTCGCGGGCAAGCGGAAGAAGGACGACGACGCCCTGAACCTCGGCACCACCGTCCTGCCGATCCTGTTCAAGTCGTACTGGAAGCAGGCCCTGGCCGCGCTGGTGGTCCTCGCGATCATCATCTGGCTGATCAGCCGCCTCTGAACCCGCCGACAACGTCATACGAATCGGGGTCCCTGGCCCTGGGTTCGTCTGACGTTGCTGGGTTCCCGGGAAGGGGTCTGGACCACCTCCGGTGAGGATCGCCCGGGTCGGGGCGGTCTCGCCTTAGGCTGCGCGACATGAAGCGGGTCGTGGGGGTCGTCGTGTGGCTCGCCCTCCTGCTGGGCGTGATGCTGTGGCCCGCCATCACCTACGACTGGTCGACGGCCGCGGCGACGTACGAAGAGACGACGATCCGCACCTACGTCGCCGACTTCACCGTGGACGACGACGGCGACCTCCACGCCACCGAGACGCTGACCATCGACTTCCCTGGCTACGGCAAGCACGGCATCTTCCGCTTCTTCGACGAGGCGGACCAGAGTGCGACGAACGCCCGCCGGGAGCCGTACGACATCTCGGTCACCCGCGACGGCTCGCCCGAGCCGTTCGAGCTGCTGAACGAGAACAACGGCAGGATCACCAACGTCCGCATCGGCTCCGCCGACGTCACCATCCCGCCCGGCGAGCACACCTACGTCATCGACTACGCGATCGACGGGGTGCTCGAGGAGGGCACCACCGGTGAGCCGACCCAGTTCTACTGGAACCTGATCCCCGGTGGCTGGCTCCAGGAGATCGAGGCGGCGAACCTCACCGTCCACCTGCCCGTGCCGGCGAGCGGCGTGCAGTGTGCCCGCGGCGCGGGTCAGACCGGCGGCTGCACGGCCGAGGGCGACGGCACCGAGACGGTCACCGTCGACGTCGAGGCGCTGTCGCCGAACACGCCCGTGACGGTCAAGGTCGGCCTGGACATGCCGACGCCGGACACCGGGACCAGCGTGCCGTGGGCGGCGCGCTTCGACCCGGTGCTCGGTCGCAGCCTGACCACCCTGCTGCTGGTCCTGGGGCTCGCGGTGCTCGCCGGCGCGTTCGGCGCGTGGCAGGCGGGCAAGGTCCGCGAGAAGACTCCGCCGTACCCACTCCAGTACGGCCCGCCCGACGGCATCGGCCCGGCGCAGGGCGCCTACATCATGACCGAGCGCACGGAGAAGAAGGACTTCGTCGCGTCGATCATGGAGGCCGCGGCGAAGGGCTCGCTCGACCTCGACCGCTCGGGCGACACCTGGACCGTCACCGACACCCAGGGCCCGCAGGGCTGGGCCGGCCTCGACTCCGTGACCCAGCGCGTCGCCCGGCTCACGGGTGGCCCCGGTCTCGCCTTCACCGCGAGCCCGGGCAGCGTCGGCTCGGGCGAGAAGCTGAAGACCGAGCTGGCCGGGTTCGAGTCCGCGACGCGCTCGTGGGCGACCTCCGAGGGGTTCATGCAGAGGTCCGGCCTCGGCTGCCTCGGTGGGCTGTTCGTCATCGGCGGGGGCATCCTGGCGCTGCTCATCGCGGGCGGCAACTTCTTCGACATGGGCATCGTCGCGCTGATCCCCGGCATGCTGGCGGCGGGCGCCGCCCCGGTGCTGGCCTCAGGCGCGAACACGCGGCGTACGGCCAAGGGTCGCGAGCTCTGGTCGAAGGTCGGCGGCTTCCACCGCGTCCTCTCCACGCCCTCGAGCCAGAACCGGTTCGACTTCTCCGGCCGCCAGGACCTCTACACGGCCTACATCCCGTGGGCGGTCGCGTTCGACTGTGCGGACCAGTGGGCGGCGAAGTACCGCACCGAGACCGGCCAGGAACCGCCCGTCCCGTCGTACTTCCCGGGGTACACCGGCGCCCACACCGGCAACTACACCGACCAGATGGTCAACAGCTTCTCCTCGACCGTCGACGGAGCCATCTCGGCCTACCAGGCGACCCAGTCCTCGTCCTCCAGCGGTGGTGGCGGGGGCGGCGGGTTCTCCGGTGGCGGCGGTGGCGGCGGCGGCGGAGGTGGTTCGTGGTGACCGTTTGCTCCACACTGTGCCCAGGATCGGGCTCAGACCAGCACCCAGAACAGGGGATTCGTCCATGACCGGACTCATCATCGGCGGCGTCGTCGTGCTCGCCCTCATCGCCTTCGGCGTGATGGGGTTCAACAAGCTCCGCACCAGCGACGTGGCGGCCCAGGAGGCGCTGGGTGGCATCGACGTCCAGCTCACCCGCCGTGCCGACCTGATCCCCAACCTGGTGGACACGGTCAAGGGGTACGCCGCCCACGAGCGCGAGGTCTTCGAGGAGATCACCAAGGCCCGCTCGCAGGTGCAGGCCGCCGCAGCCGGGAACGACGTCCCGGCCAAGGCCGCCGCCGACGCCCAGCTCCAAGGAGCGCTGGTCCGGCTGAACGCCGTCGCCGAGGCCTACCCGGACCTCAAGGCCAACACCAACTTCCTCGACCTCCAGAAGCAGCTGGCCGAGACCGAGAACCAGATCTCGTTCGCCCGCCAGTACTACAACGACGCCGTGGCCAAGCTGAACACCCTCGTGCGCACCATCCCGTGGATGTTCTTCACCGGCATCGCCGGCGTGCACGCCCGCGAGTTCTACGAGGCCCCCGCCGGCTCGACCGAGGTCCCGCGCGTCGAGTTCTGACCGCCCCTGGACCGAGCTGGCGAGGTCCAGGACCAGGCGGGCAGGTTGAGGAGGGCTCGACGCAGACCCGAGCGAAGCGAGGGGGGCCGTGACCCGTCTCGAAACCCGGTGAGCGACAAGGCAGCGTTCAGCTCAGACCGTGACCGGCCGGCCCACGCGACGGGTCACGTACGTCCCCCACAGCGCGGCCAGCGGCACCATCACCAGTGAGTACACGGCGGCCGGGACCGAGAACGTCACCGACCCCAGCACCTCGACCGCGATGAAGATCGCCAGCGTGCCGTTGTGCAGGCCGATCTCGAACGACGAGGCGATGGCCTGCTTCTCGACGACGCCGAACGCCTTCGGGACGACGTACCCGACGACCAGGCTGATCGCGCAGAACGCCGCGGTGACGAGGCCGATGTCGGCGAAGTAGCCCTCGATGTTGTCGCGCTCGTCGACGAGGATGGCGACGACGAGCAAGCCGAGCAGGACGGCGGAGAGCGTACGGAACGGGCGGTCCATGCGCGCTGCGAACGCGGCGTTGCGAGCGCGGACGAGCATGCCGATCGCCACCGGCACCAGGATGATGACGAAGACCTTCAGCACCTCACCCAACGGCACCGAGACCTCGTCACCCCGGTCGTAGTAGGCGATCGTCAGACCCGTGACGATCGGCAGCGTGACGATCGAGATGATCGAGTTGACCGCCGTCAGGCTGATGTTGAGGGCGACGTCGCCATGGAACAGGTGGCTCATCAGGTTGGCGGTCGTGCCGCCCGGGGACGCGGCCAGGAGCATCATCCCGATGCCCAGCACGGGCGGCAGGTCGGTCAGCACGACGAGCGCGAAGCAGACGGCCGGCAGCAGCACGAGCTGGCAGGCGAGCGCGACGGCGATCACCTGGGGCCGCCGCCCGACGCGGCGGAAGTCCTCGCCACCGAGCCCGAGACCGAGCCCGAACATGATGGCCGCGAGAGCGATCGGGAGACCCACGGTGGCCAGAGCCGAGTCCATGGGCGGACACTAGTGGCACATCGGCATCGACAGTGAGGAGTCTCGGGTGGCCAGGTTCGTGACGATCGGGTACGGCGACGAGGCGGGGTACGAACGCACCGCGCCGGAGGTGAAGGACCGGGCCCACGGCATCGACGAGGCGATGCGAGAGGCCGGAGCCGTGTCGGGCATGGCGGGGAAGCCGGTCCAGGTCCGCAACCACGGTGGGGCCGGAACGACGACCGAGGACGGTTCGTTCATGACCTCGGGTCTCCCCGTGGCCGGGTTCGGTCTCATCGAGGCAGCCGACCTCGACGCGGCGATCGCGATGGTGTCCGGCACCCCGTGCGCCGTCGCGTACGGCGTGGTCGAGGTGTGGCCCCTCGAGGAGTGAGGGTCAGGCGCCGCCCAGCGGGTTGAGGCCCTTCACGTCACCGAACGCGTGCAGCAGCAGGTCGGTCATCTCGAACGTCGACCCACGACCGAGGTCCGGCACGAAGCCCTTGCTGCGCACGATCGAGAAGCTGCTGCCCTGCATGGCGCGGTGGAAGGTCTCGGCCACGATGCGCGCCCCGACGCCCGTCAGCACGCCACCGTTGAGCTCGGCCTCGCGCAGGACGTAGAACCAGAGCGGCGCCTTGGCCGCCAGCGCGTCCTTCTGGCTGGCACTCAGCCCGGTCACCACCGCACCGCCGGACCCGTCGAGGAGCTGCGCCTTGGTCAGCGGCGCGATCGCGACGCCCTTGTTCACCAGCTTCTGCGCCATCTGCGGTCCGGTGGCCAGCCGGACCATCTTGGCGCGGGTCAGGTTGCGGAACGCCAGGTTGGCGCGCAGGTCGTTGAACGGGATGTTGACCGGCCCGCCGAACGTGCCGGGCGGCAGGTTGCGCAGCGGGTCGGTGAGCAGCGTGTCGATCCGTTTCGCGTGGTTGACGTTGGCCACGCCGCCCGGTGGGGCGAGCTCGGGGTGACCGCCGGCCGTGAAGTCGTACATCCGTCGCCAGTCGGCCAGCCAGTTGCTCAGCAGCTTCAGCTCGCCGCCCAGGCTGCCCCCGAGGCCGGAGAAGTCGAACATGTAGAAGAGCGAACCCGCCGTACCCGGGAAACGGCGGTTCCAGTTGTAGGAGTCGCGCACCATGCTGTGGCCGAGCCGGAACGCCGCGACCGAGAACTCCAGCGGCATCGTCGGTACGTCGGTCGGTGCGGCGTCGGGCTCGACGAGCACGCGACCGTTGGTGAAGACGTCGTCGACGACAGCCGGGTCGAGGATCCGCGGCAGGTAGTCGTGGCGCAGCATCCACTGGTAGTGGAGCGTCACCTGCTTGCGGGCCTTGCGGAAGTGTTGCGCCGGGGTCGGGGCCGAGGTGTCGTCGACCACTCGGTTGTGGAAGTTCATCATCGCCACGTGGGTCTGGGCGACGATCAGGTTCTCGTCGTTGCGGGGGTCCGGGATCAGCGCGGTCCGCTCCCCGTCCACGCGCGGCAGGTCGTGGCCCTTCTTGGCTGCGTCCGGTCCGGTCTTCTTGGTCGTGCCGACCTTGAGGTGCAACCCGTCGGCCTCGTAGAACTTGGCGGACGCCGGGTTGCTCGGCCCCGTGCCGTACAGGGAGTCCAGGTCGAGCCGCGGCGAGCGACCCTGCACGAGCTCCGCAGGCGTGACGTCTTCGCCGAGCGCAACCTCGGTACGGTCGAAGGTCAGGTCGTGGTCGACGAACTGGCCGAGGTAGGTGTAGCCGGCCGGCACGTCGCCCTGCCCGCCGCCGCCCTCGACCATCGCGATCGCCAGCCGCTTGATGACCGCCGGGCCCAGGGCATCACCCTTCGGGCCGCAGCGTGAGAAGCGGAACGGCGGCGCCTCGCCGGCCGCCAGCTGCTGGGGGGCGGCGGCGGTCGGCTCCTCGGACTCGGTGAGCGGGTCGGGTGCGTTCCCGTGCCGTCCTCCGAGCTGGGTGCCGACCACCCCCTCGCCCTCGACGAAGAAGGACTCGGAACCGTGGTGGGCTGGCATGCTCTCGACGCTAGACCCCAGGTACGGGTCCGTCGCATAGCCCGTTCGGGCTATTCGGCCCGCGGCGACGTAGGTTGCCCGGATGGCACGCGACGTGGTGGTGCACGAGTACGGCGACCCCGGGGCGCCGCCGATGGTGCTGCTCCACGGGCTGACCGAGGCGGGCACCACCTGGCCCGACGCGGTCGAGCACTGGGGTGCGCACTGGCGGATGCTGGCGGTCGACCTGCGCGGCCACGGCGACTCGCCGCGCTTCACCGACGAGGAGCTGGCGGACACGGCCGCCGTGGCGCTCGCCGACGTGCTGCGCGTGCTCGAGGGGGTACGCCGCCCGGTGGCGTTGGTCGGCCACTCCTACGGTGCGCTCTTCGCGTTGCGGGCCGCGCTCGCCCGGCCGGACCGCGTCCGCGGCGTCGTGCTGGAGGACCCGGCCCGGCCGGTCGACCTCCGACCTCCACCGCCGGAGTTCTTCGAGCACCAGGACAGGTTCCTGGACGCGATGCTCACGCCCGAGCCGGAGATCCGTCGGACCCGGGCGGAGACGACGTGGAGCGAGGCCGAGATCCACGCCTGGGCGGCGTGCAAGCCACGGGTCGATCGGCGGCTGATCCACCACCTGGGGCTCGGGCCGGACCGCTGGCGCGACCTCATCGGCGGCGTGACCGTCCCGACCCTGCTCGTCGTGCCGCGCGGCGACGGCGCCGGCGTGCGGACGGCCAACCCGGCGGTGACGATCCGCCGGATCGCCGGGGTCGGTCACTGCATCCGCCGCGACGACCCCGCGGCGTACTTCGGGGTCGTCGACCCCTTCCTCGCGAACCTCGAGCCCTAGAGAGGCCGGCCCACACCGATTCGTCTGCGGGACCGCGGAGCAGAAGTCGCATGGATCCGCAGACGAATCGGGGTGGTGGGACGGCGGCTGGGTCTCAGAACACGTTGAGCGGCCGGAACTGCACCGAGACTCGCGGGCCGGCACTCGCGACCTTGGGGACCGAGTGCTCCCAGGTGCGCTGGCAGGACCCGCCCATGACGACGAGGTCGCCGTGGCCCATCTCCACCGAGATCGACTCGCCGCCGCCGCGGGGTCGAAGGGCGAGGCGGCGCGGGTCGCCGAACGACACGATCGCGACCATCGTGTCGGTGTGCTTGCCGCGGCCGATGGTGTCGCCGTGCCAGGCGACCGAGTCGCGGCCGTCGCGGTAGAAGCAGCATCCGGCCGTCACGAACGGCTCCCCGAGCTCGGGCAGGTAGTGCGCGGAGAGGGCCTCGCGAGCGGTCGTCAGGAGCGGGTGGGGCAGCTCCTCGTCGACGACGTAGGTGTGGATCAGCCGCGGCACGTCGACGATGCGGTCGTACATCGGCCGGCGCTCGGCCCGCCACGGCACGTCGGCGACCAGCCTCGCCAGCACGTCGTCGGCGCCGACCACGAAGTTGCGGAGGACGTCGACCCACGCGCCGCGGGTCAGGGTCGTGCGCTCGGCGCCGTCGAGTGGCCGCACCCCGGGCGGCGACGTCGCGACGGCCCCCCCGAAGAGGTCGCTCTGGAAGTCCATGAGGGAAGTGTACGCCGAAGTCGAACAGATGTTCGAGTGCTGTCACGACTCGGGGAGACCTCGGGGTGATTCCCGGTAGCGGGGGTTGGACGGGGTTGGGACGCTGGGGCCCATGAGCAACCCGGCAGCGCGCGTGGTGGGCCTGACCAAGACCTACGGCACGGGCGAGGCACGCATCGTCGCCCTCGACCACGTGGACCTCGAGCTGGCGGCGGGGGAGTTCACCGCGGTGATGGGGCCGAGCGGCTCGGGCAAGTCGACGCTGATGCACTGCTGCGCCGCGCTCGACACCGCCGACGAGGGCTCGGTGTTCGTCGGCGACCAGGACCTCACGAAGCTCAAGGACAAGGCGCTCACCCGGCTGCGGCGTGACCAGATCGGGTTCGTCTTCCAGTCCTACAACCTCGTCCCGACGCTCACGGCGCAGGAGAACATCGTGCTGCCGCTGGCGATCGCCGGCCGCAAGCCGGATGCCGCCTGGTACGACGAGGTGATCGCGACGGTCGGTCTCGGCGACCGGCTCACCCACAAGCCCAACGAGCTCTCCGGCGGCCAGCAGCAGCGCGTCGCCGTGGCCCGGGCGCTGGTCAGCCGCCCGACCATCGTCTTCGCCGACGAGCCGACCGGCAACCTCGACTCGCGGTCGGGCGCCGAGGTCCTCGAGCTGCTCCGGTCGAGCGTCTCCGACCACGGCCAGACGGTCGTGATGGTGACCCACGACCCGGTCGCCGCGTCGTACACGGACCGGGTGGTGTTCCTCGCCGACGGCCGGATCGTCGACGAGGTCCGGGACCCCGACCGCGACCAGGTGCTCGAGATCATGGCGCGGATGACCGCCGTGGCCGACGGCGTCTGAGGTACGGCGATGCTCAAGGCCACCATCAAGAGTCTGCTCGGGCGCAAGCTGCGGCTGCTGATGAGCACGTTCGCGATCGTGCTCGGAGTCGCGTTCGTCGGCGGCTCGCTGATCTTCTCCGACACCCTGGGGCGCAGCTTCACGGCGCTGTTCGCCTCGACCGTCGGCGACGTGGTCGTCAGGCCGGCGGACGCCGGTGCCGGCCTGGGCGCCTCGACGGTGACCATCCCCGCGTCCGTCGTCGACGACCTCGAGTCGGTGCCGGGGGCCGCGCGCGTCGACGGCAACGTGACGGCGTTCGGGGTCTACGTCGTCGACAAGGACAACAAGGTCGTCGGCGGCCAGGGTCCGCCGGCGATCGGTGGGAACTACTCCGACGCACCGGCGGGTCACGATCTCCCAGGTCTCGCCCTGACCCAGGGGCGGCCACCTCGCGGGCCCGACGAGGTCGTCTTCGATGCGAAGACCGCCCAGCGGTCGGGCTACTCCATCGGGGAGAAGGTGCACATCGTCACCTCCTCGGACCAGGCCCTGCTGACCCCGAAGCTCGTCGGCATCCTCGACTTCCCCGAAGGCGGCTCGCTCAACGGCGCCACGTTCGCGGCGTTCGACACCCCGACGGCGCAGGACCTGTTCCTCGAGGGCGCCGACGCCTACACCGACATCTGGGTGACCGCGGACGACGGCATCTCCCAGACCGAGCTGAGGGACGCGGTCAGCGAACGGCTCCCCGACGGGACCGAGGCCGTCACGGGCGACACTGCCGCCGACGAGGCGGCCTCCGACCTGCTCGAGGCGATCAGCTTCCTGCGGACGTTCCTGCTGATCTTCGCCGGCATCTCGCTGGTGGTCGGCGCGTTCCTGATCGTCAACACGTTCTCGATCCTGGTCGCCCAGCGCAGCCGCGAGCTCGCCCTGCTGCGTGCCCTCGGTGCGTCGAAGCGACAGGTGACCCGTTCGGTGCTCTTCGAGGCGTTCCTGGTCGGCGTCGTGGGCTCCACGCTCGGGCTCGGCCTCGGCGTGCTGCTGGCGATGGCGATCCGGGCGCTCTTCGCGAACTTCGGTCTCGACCTCACCGGTCAGGCGCTGATCTTTGCCCCGCGGACCGTGCTGGCCTGCTACGTCGTCGGCGTCCTCGTCACGATGGCGGCCGCGTGGCTCCCGGCCCGCCGGACGACCCGGATCGCGCCCGTGCAGGCGCTGCGCGACGACATCGCGCTGCCGGAGACCTCGATCCACCGCCGGCTGCTGCTCGGGCTGGTGGGCATCGGGGTGGGGTCGGCCGCGATGGGTGCCGGGCTGT
Source organism: uncultured Actinomycetota bacterium (assembly GCA_963708915.1). Lineage (GTDB taxonomy): Bacteria > Actinomycetota > Actinomycetes > Propionibacteriales > Nocardioidaceae > Nocardioides. Next base: position 945,135 of record CAVPUJ010000001.1, on the reverse strand, counting down.
TCACCGACGTCCCCCGCGGCGGTTGGGTGCTGGGCCTCGGGATCCTCGTCGTGCTGCTCGGCGTGACGGCGGTCAGCCCCGTGATCAGCCGGCCGTTCCTCGCGGCGGCCCAGGCGACGTACCGGCGCGTGTTCGGCACCGTCGGGAACCTCGCCGGCCAGAACTCCCTGCGCAACCCGCGCCGGACGACCGCGACCGCGTCGGCGCTGATGATCGGGCTCGCCCTGGCGTGCACGATGGCGATCCTCGGCGACTCGGCGAAGGCGAGCGTCGACGAGGCGGTCGAGGAGAACTTCGTCGGCGACTACATCGTCAGCAGCGTGTTCGGTGAGCCGTTCTCCCCGACGATCGCCACGAAGATGGCGGAGGTCGACGGGGTCGAGCGGGTGGTCCGGCAGCGCTGGGCCCAGGCCGAGCGCGACGGCGACTTCTTCGGCATCGCCGGCATCGACCCGGCCGACACCGAGTTCCTGGGGGTCCGGATGGTGCAGGGCACGCTGGCCGACTTCACCGACGGGTCGGTGCTCGTCGACGAGGGCTTGGCCGAGGACGAGGGACTCTCCGTCGGCGACACCTACACGCTGGAGAAGACACCCAAGGGAGAGCTCGAGCTGCGGGTGGCCGGCATCTACGCCGAGAACCCGGTGATCTTCTTCCCCACGGTCACCACCCTGGAGACTCTGAAGCAGCAGGGCTACCCGACCGCGGACAACGCGCTGATCCTCGACGCCGCCCCGGACACCGTCGGCCTGCAGAGCCGCCTCGACGCGGTGGTCAAGGACCTGCCGATCGTCACCGTCAAGGACCAGGCCGCCTTCGCCGACGAGCAGCGGGCGCCGATCGACCAGCTGGTCCTGATGATCTTCGCCCTGCTCGGCCTGGCCCTGGTCATCGCCGTGCTCGGCATCGTGAACACGCTCGCGCTCTCGGTGATCGAGCGCACCCGCGAGGTGGGCCTGTTGCGCGCCATCGGTCTGAGCCGTGGTCAGCTGCGGCTGATGATCACCCTGGAGTCCGTGGTGATCGCCGTCCTCGGGGCCGTGCTGGGCGTGGTGCTGGGCATCTGTTTCGGGATCGCGATGATGTACGCCGTCCGCGACGAGGGCCTCGAGGTGATCAGCCTGCCGTGGGCCCAGCTGGCCGTGTTCCTGGCCGCGTCGGTGGTCGTCGGGGTCCTCGCGGCGGTGTTCCCGTCGCGGCGCGCGGGCCGTCTCGACGTGCTCCGGGCGATCGCGACGGAGTAGATCGGGGGTGAGGAGCCGTACCCCTCGGACATAGTCCAAGTGGGCCATGTGTCCACGAAGTTGTGACGCCGACGCTCCACCGCCCTATCGTTCGTGATTGTGGAACAACTGCTCCACGCCGCGGGAAGCGGCGCCCTCAAGCACGTACAGGTGCGTGAGTACGTCCGCGCCCTCGTGCGTGACGCCGAACCTGGCGCCCCTGCCCCCTCCGAGCGTGAGCTCGTCCAGCAGTTCGGCGTGGCTCGGATGACCGTGCGCCAGGCCATGGACGCGCTGGTCACCGAGGGCCTCCTCGAGCGGATCCCGGGACGCGGCACGTTCGTCGCCCGGCCCCGCCGCGGCGTCGGCCGCCTCAACAGCTTCTCCGAGGAGATGGGCCGCGTCGGCCACACCTCCGAGAACCAGACCCTCCATGCGCGTCTCGGCCAGGCCGGCCCCGGCGTGGCACGTGCCCTCGGCATCACCGCGGGCGACGCCGTCATCCACTGGAAGCGGCTGCGCTGCTCCGACGGTGAGGTCGTCGCGATCGAGGACGCCTACCTCAACGAGATCCTGCTCCCCGGCTTCCTCCAGGCGCCGCTGCCCGCAAGCCTGTACGACGAGCTCGCCGCGCGCGGGCTGCGCCCCACCTGGGCCGAGGACACCGTGACCGCCGACGCGGCCACTCCCGACGAGGCCGACCTGCTCGGCGTACCCGCCGCATCTGCCGTCCTGCGCCAGACCCGTCGCGCCCTCGCCGGCGATGCCGTCGTCGAGGTCTCCCGTTCGTGCTACCGCTCCGACAAGTACACGCTGCGCGTCCAGCTCGGTTCCGAGGCCTGACTGACCCGTTGGTCGAGGAAGGCGCGCTAGCGCCTGTCACGAGACCCCTGGTCCGTCGCGGGGTTCCGTGACGGGACTTCGTCCCTCCTCGACCAGCGGCGGGGCTACAGGTGTCCCAACGGAGCGCACGGCCTGGCCGGACTCCTCGCACACCCACATCGGGTCGGGGCCGCCGAGGTCGGGCTGGATGTAGAGCGAGTGCTCGGGGCCTTCGCAGCTGACGCACAGGGGCCAGCGGCCGACGGACTCGAACAAGGCGTCCTGCACGTCCTGGGCGACCAGGCCGGCGACGTACTGCTCACCCTCCGGCCACTGCTCGGCCCACCAGGTCCGTTGCGACATCGCGTCCTCGAGGACGGAGACGGCTTCGGCGGTGGCGCGGCGGCGGGCCTGCAGGTCGGCGAGGACGAGTGCTCGTGCCGAAAAGATCAGCGATGCGTCCACCCGACCGATTCTGCCTTGCACACCCTGACCCTGCCTGCTCCTACAGTGAGGGCATGGGTGGGGTGGCGGGGCCGCTGCTTGAGGTCGTCGTCACCGACCCGCGAGACGTGCCCGGTGCCGCCGAGGGTGGTGCCGACCGGTTGCACGTGGTGGCTCCGGGCGATCCCGTCGCCCTGTCGCCCGAGCCGAGCGTCGTCTCCTCCATCGGGCGCGAGGCCGGCGTGCCGATGTTCGTGCTGCTCCGGCTCAACGAGTCGTGGACCACGACCGGCGGTGAGCTCGAGCGGCTGGTGGGTCTCGCCGAGGACTACCTCGCGTGTGGCGCGACCGGGGTCGCGTTCGGCTTCCTGGACGCCGACCTCGAGATCGACGTCGACACCTGCACGGTGCTGGCCGACCGGCTGCCCGAGGTGCCGTGGACCTTCACCCGAGCGGTCGACTCCAGCCTCGACCCGCGCCGGTCGTGGCGTCGGTTGCTGACGCTGCCCCGGCTGGTGCACGTCCGGTCGGCGGGGTCCCCCCGGGGGATGGAGATCGGGTACGACGACCTGCTCGCGACCGCCGAGTCCGACCCGCTGGTCGCGGCGAAGCTGATGCCCGGTGCGGGGCTGGCGGCCGAGCACGTGCCGTGGCTGGTGCGCCAGGGCGTACGCGCCTTCCACGTCGGCCCGCAGGTGCGGCCGGGCGGGTCGGGCAAGGCCTACGTGGACGCCGGCTACGTCCGATCCTGGCGGACCCTGCTCGACGACGCGATGGAGCGCTTGTGAGAGTGGGCCCGTGAAGGTGAACCCGTGATCGTCATCGACCCGCCCGCCGTTCCTCGCTACGGCCGGACGTGGTCCCACCTCGCCAGCGACACCTCCTACGACGAGCTGCACGTCTTCGCCGCCGACCTCGGCATCCCGCCGCGCGGGTTCGACCGCGACCACTACGACGTACCGTCGGAGTACTACGACGCGGCGGTCGCCGCCGGCGCCGTGCCGGTCAGCTCGCGCGACCTGGTCGTGATGCTCGTGCGCGCCGGGCTGCGCCGCCGCAAGAACGCACCGATGCCCGACGACGCGACAGAGGAGGACTGATGCGCGGGCGTGACAACAAGCCGGAGACCGTCGACCGGTGGGAGCGCAAGGACTGGTGGGGCGTCGTCATCGAGGCACCCGACCCCGGTCGGCTGCTGCACTTCTACAGCGAGCTGCTGGACGTCCCGATCTACAAGGAGTCCGACGACGGCGGCGCGCTGGACTTCGGTCAGGGGGTGGCCTACCTGGCCGTCCAGAAGGCCGAGGCGTACGAGCCGCCGGTCTGGCCACCGGCGGAGGGGACCCAGGGCATGCAGCTGCACCTGGACTTCGAGGTCGCCGACCTGGCCGCCGCGACCCAGCACGCGATCGAGCTGGGTGCGACGTTGGCGGAGCACCAGCCCCAGGACGACGTGCGAGTGCTGCTCGACCCGGCCGGTCACCCGTTCTGCTTGTACGCGTAGCGCACCGTTGGTCGAGGAAGGCGCGCCAGCGCCTGTCACGAGACCCGGCTTGCCGGCAGCCGTGGTTTCGTGACGGGCCTTCGGCCCTCCTCAACCGGCGGCGATCTGGGCAAGCTCCGCCTCGACGTTGGCACGGGCTCGCGCCTCCCAGTGGCGGCGGGCGTGGGCGGTGTGGAACAGCGTCGGCTTCGCCAGCAGCTCGCCCAGGACCGCGGCCCGGCCCGCACGGAACAGGTCGTCGGGGACGTGGGCGTACTCCCGGCGGACGTCGGCGGTGTACTCCTCGTAGCGTCCGGGAGCGGCCGCCAGGATCGCCAGGTCGGCGTCGGAGAGCACGCAGCCGTTGGCGTCGTCGTCAGCCGGCGCGTGCCGCTCGGTGAGGCGGACGAGCCGAGCCACCTCCTCGGCGACGGGCCGGCCCGCGAGGGCGTCGGCGGCCCACATCGCGGAGCGTTCCTCCGCGCCGTCGCGTCCGTCGTAGACGCCGTCGTGGAACCACGCGGCCAGCTCGACGGCCGGCCGGTCGAACTCCTCACCGCCGGCCGCCAGCTCGTCGACGCGGTCCAGGACCTCGGTGAGGTGGCGGGTGTCGTGGTAACCGCGGTCGGTGGCGTACGCCGACACCAGCGCGTCGCGGACCTCGGCCAGGTCCGCGCCCAGCGGCCACCGCGGCGCCAGGTCGGTCACCAGGCCGCCACCCGGCTGTCGACGTCGATGATCCGGTAGCCGAGCGGGGTCAGCGAGATCGGGATCATCTTGAAGCTGGCGAGCCCGAGCGGGATGCCGATGATCGTGATGCACAGGGCGAACCCGGTGAGCAGGTGGCCGATGGCCAGCCACACGCCGGCGAAGACGAACCAGATGACGTTGCCGATGGTCGAGGCGACGCCGGCGGTCGGCTGCCGCTCGATGGTGCGGCCGAAGGGCCAGAGCGCGTAGTTGGCGATCCGGAACGATGCGATGCCGAAGGGGATGGTGATGATCAGGATGCAGCAGATGACGCCGGCGATGGTGTAGCCGATCGCCATCCAGAAGCCGCAGAGCACCAGCCACAGGACGTTCAGGATGAGTCGCACGAAGCCATGGTGGCAGGGTGGTGGTCATGCACGAAGCGGTCTTCTGGGTCGGGTTCATCGGTGCGTGGCTGCTGTTCGTCGGCCCGGTGTACCAGTCGGCGTTGGAGCTGCGCGAGGAGGAGGACGCTCGCGCCAGCATGCAGAAGGTGCTGGAGAACGCTCCCCCACCGGAGCGCTTCTCGCCGTGGTGGTGGCTGCTGCCGCCTGTTGCGATCGTGATGCTCTTCCGGCGCCGCGGTCAGTACATGGGGATCATCGACACCTTGATGTCGGAGGAGGACCGCCAGTCGATCGGCCACTACAAGGCTGTCGCCCGTGGGTGGTGGTACGTCGGGGCCGGCGCCTGGTTCATCTTCTTGAAGGAAGCCTGGGAGCTGGCGGAGCACCACGAGTGGACGCTCACGACCTACTGGGTCACGGTCGTGCTGATGACGATGGTGGCCCTGGGTGGGGTCGGCGCCGGTGGCGACCGCAGCGCGCGCAACCGTCGTCGCAGCTACGGCGGCGTCACCACCAGCCCTGCCGACGGGCCCAGACCAGCAGCGCCGAGCTGATCGTCAGCATCACGATCAGGATCACGATCAGCTGGCTCCAGTGCGTGCTGTCGTTGACGATCACGTTCATGCCGTAGATCGAGGCCAACGCCGTCACCGGCAGCGTGACCGCGGCGATGACGGCCAGCCGCTCCATGGCGACGGTCATCTTGGTGTGCACCTTGGTCTGGTAGAGCTCGATGATGCCGAACAGGAACTGCGACTCCCCGTCGGCGAGCGAGCGCACGCGGTCGAACTGGTCGGCGACGTCGCGGGCGTAGGCGCCGTCGGGGTCGTCGGCCATCCGGTTGATACCGGCCAGCCGCATCCAGACGTCGTGGCTCTGTGCGGCCATCGTGCGCGTGGTGATGAGCTCGTGGCGGAACAGGAACATGGTCTCCAGCAGGACCTCGGGGTCGGTCAGCTTGGACGACATCACCTCCTTCTCCAGCCCCGGCAGCTTCATCGAGACCTCGCTGATCGCTGCCCGTTGCCGGCGGGCCACGGCCGACGTGACGGCGTACGACAGCTCGGCGGGTGTCTTCGGGTGGAACCGGCCGCTCTCGAGGCGGGCCAGCACGCCGGTCGTCTCGACCAGCGCGACCGAGATGTCGAGCACCGGGTTGATCGGCCCGTGCACCGTGACGAGGAAGTGGTGGCCGATGATCTGGTCGAGCTCGAGCAGGTGCACGTGGCCGGCGCGGCCGAGGTACGGGGACTGCGTGGTCACGAACACGTGGTCCTCGTAGCCGTGCACGGTCGGGATGTAGTTGCGCTGCTGGCAGCCCTCGATCACCAGGGAGTGGCAGCCGAGGCCGGCGAGCAGCGACTCCGCCTCGGCGTCCCAGACGGGGATGTCGATCCAGTAGAAGCCGTCGTCGTGGGAGAACAGCTCGACGACGTCATCCGGGTCGCAGCGCCGCACGCCGTGCCCGTCGAGGAATCGGACCTCCACGGGCTCAGCGTACGGTGCCGCGGACCTCAGGCGAGGCCGTAGCTCAGGTGCACGACGCCGTTGTCGTAGACGTCGTGGGCCTGCAGCACGAGCTTGTTCTGCTCGCCCTCCGCCCAGAACCGCTCGCCCTCGCCGAGTGAGATCGGGTAGACGAACAGGTGGACCTCGTCGACGAGCCCGTCGCGGATCAGGCCGCGGACCAGCTGGCCGCTGCCGGAGATGTAGATGACGCCGTCGCGCTCCTCCTTGAGGCGGCGGATCGCGTCGGCGTCGTACGCACCGAGCCGGGTCGTGTTGGCCCACTCCTCGGCCGGCTCGTTCGCCCCGACGACGAGCTTCTCGGTCTCGTTGAAGAACGGCGCACCCGGGTCGTCCTCGGCGGTCCGGTCGCGCCACGCGGGCGCGAACATCTCGTGCGTACGGCGGCCGAGCAGGATCGTGCTCGCACTGCCGGTGATGGCGGCGAGGGTCTCACCCATCTTCGGGTCGAAGCCGAACTCGAAGGTCCAGCTCGGCGACTCGAACACTCCGTCGGCGGAGATGAACTCGTGCACGGCGATGGTGGCGGTCATGTCGGTGTCCTTTCGTGGCTGACGCTGTGACCATGCCACGAACGGCGGTGGCGGGATCCGACATGTCTCTCGTCAGCCGGTCCAGCTGTCCGCGCGGACGTCGGCCTCGCGGCCGTCGTCGGTGACGATCACCAGCGGCGCGAGCTGCACCTGGTCCCAGCCGTCGGCCCAGGCGCCACTGTCGTAGAAGACCGTGTACCCGGGCAGCACCGACGTGCTCGTGCCGGTCACCGGCCTGGCGTGACCGTCTGGACCGGTCACCGACAGTGCGACGTCACCACGGACCGAGCCGACCACCAGGTACCTCCCTTGTTCCACGCGCTCGTCCGACCCCCGCTCCCCGAGGACGTCGCCGCCGTACAGCTGGATGTCGTCGGTGTCGTCGGGCATGGTCACCACGATCGTGCGAAGGATCAGGTCACCCTCACGAGCTCCGGTCGCCACGAATGTCGCGTCGCGACGGCGTGCGGCGTACAGGATCTCGGCGAAGGGGAGGTCCGCCTCGACGACGAGCGGTTCGCCGAGGAGCTCACCGTCCTCCCACTCGCCGGCGACGGATTTCTGAGGCTTCGTGGGTGACGTCGGCGTCGGCGTCGCCGTCTCCGTCGGGGCGGCCGGGCGCGGGGGCGGCGATCCGCACCCGACCAGCAACCCGCACATCACGCCAACCGTCGCCTCGCGCCATCGCCTCACCTGGGGGAGACGTGCGAGCCTTCGACTTTGTTGTCGGATCACGCGAATCCCTTGTGGACAAGGGGTTCTGAGGCCCGAGGAGTGTCGGTGGTGGGTGCTTGGATTGTTCCATGTCCAGCACGTACGCCGCTCCTCTCGACCTGGTCGAGCGTGGGTTGGACGAGCTTGCTGCGATCGGTCCGGAGTTCCGCACCCTCACCGAGCGGCGGGAGTTCCTGCTCCGGCTTGCTCGGGTCAAAGCACGCGTAGTCGCCGCGGAGATGCGGGTCCTCGCGGCTTCGGACGACATCGCCGAGTCGACCGGCGACCGGTCGACCGCCACGTGGTTGGCGCACCAGACCCGCGACGAGCACGGGACCGTACGCCGGCACGCGGCGCTCGCGTCCTCGCTCGAGTCGCGGTGGACTCAGACCGCCGAGGCTCTGGGTGCCGGTGACCTGAACGTGGCGCAGGCCCGGGTGGTCGTCGAAGCGTTGGACGCGCTTCCCGAGGACCTGGGTGGACGACCTGGTCGTGAAGGCGGAGGCCTACCTGGTCGAGCAAGCAGCAACTTTCGGGCCGCGGGAGCTGCGCCACCTCGGGCGTGGTGTCCTCGAGCACCTCGCCCCGGAGGTCGCCGACGAGGCCGAGTACCAACGACTGGTCGCCGAGGAGACCCGTGCCCACGCGGCGACCCGGTTGTCGTTCACGCCTCGCGGTGACGGGTCCACCGACCTCCACGCCCGGGTCCCCGACCACGTCGCCAACCGGCTCCGCGCCTACCTCGACGCCTACACCTCCCCGCGCCGCAGCCCGCTCGGTGAGGTCGACCAGCTCCCCGTCGCCCGCCGTCGCGGTGAGGCGTTCGTGGCGTTCCTCGAGAACGTCCCCGACACCGGCCTCCCGACCCATGGCGGCACCACCACCAGCGTGATGGTCACCCTCGACCTGCACACCCTCATGACCGGGATCGGTGTCGCCACCACCTCCACCGGTGACCGGATCACCGCCGAACAAGCCCGCCGGCTCGCCTGTCAGGCCCGGATCATCCCCGTCGTCCTCGGCAGGAAGGGTGAGGTCCTCGACCTCGGCCGCTCCGCCCGACTGTTCTCACCGGCCCAACGCAAGAGCCCTCGCGATCCGCGACAAGGAGTGCACCACCCAGGGATGCACGGTCCCCGCGGCCTGGTGCGAAGCCCACCACTGGAAACAACCCTGGGCCGGCGGCGGGCGTACCGACCTCGCCGACGGCAAGCTGCTCTGCTCCTTCCACCACCACCGCGCCCACGACCCCGCCTGGATCACGCACCATCACGCCAACGGGGCGACGGACTTCCACCGCCGAACGTGAGCGTGCGTTCAGGGTCGACTTTGTCGAACCACCCACCACACCAGGAGGCCCACCAGGGCCAGGAAGACCAAGAAGATGACCGTGACCGCAGTGGCGCTGATCCCAAGCACGGTCACACCTTAGGACCAGGTCGGCCTACCTGTCGTGACTCAGTCAACACAGGCGGTCCCGCGTGATGTGGGCCGGGTGAGCGACCAGCGACGTGGACGAGACCCGCTCAGTCGCCGGGTGTGTCGGGGCCGGTCGAGATCTGGCGCAGGGTGGAGATGACGGTGACCTCGGGCCAGTGCTTCGCGTGCAGCTCGGCGAACTCCCGCTGGTCGGCCACGGCCTCCTCGAGGGAGTCGTACTGCATGATGGCCCAGCCACCGACGACCTCCTTGGCCTCGGCGTACGGTCCGTCGACGCGGCTGACCTCACCCTGTCGGACCACGAAGTTCACCGCGTCCTCGGTGCCGTACAGACCGCCGCCGTCGAGGAACACGCCCTTGGCGGCGCGTTCGCCGATGTGGGCGTCCATCGCATCGAACAGCGACTGCGGCGGCGTACCGACGCCTTCTTCCATCCTGACGAACCCCATGAAACGCGGCATCTCGATCACTCCTACTCGTGGCTGGGTGTTGCTTCTCGAACCTACGTCGAACCGAAGCATCCCTCTTCGACATCCCACTCTGGACGGGCTCGTCCGTCGCCCTAGGGTGAGCGGGTGATCGGGCGGCTGGCGTGGGTGACGACCCAGGAGGCGCGAGGTCGCGACGAGGACGAACCGCTGGGGCTGGCCGCGCTGGAGCGCGCGGGAGTCTCGGTCGACGTCGTCGACTGGGACGACCCGGCGGTGGACTGGGCGCGCTTCGACCGGGTCGTGCTGCGATCGGCCTGGGACTACCCCCAGCGGCTGGACGAGTTCTCGGCCTGGCTCGACGCCGTTGCCGCGGTGACCGACCTGGTGAACCCGCCGGCCCTGGTCCGCTGGAGCCTCGACAAGCAGTACCTGGCCGAGCTGGCCGAGGCCGGGGTGGCCATCACGCCGACCGACTTCGTACCTCCCGGCTCACCGGTGACCCTCCCGCCCGGAGGAGTCGTGGTGAAGCCGGCGGTCGGGGCGGGCAGTGTCGACGCGGCGTCGTACGGCGCCGACCAGCGGGACGAGGCCACGTCCCACGTGGAGCGGCTCCACGCCGCCGGCCAGGTGGCCCTCGTCCAACCCTTCCTGCGGTCCATCCCCGAGGAGGGCGAGTGGCCGATGGTCTTCCTCGCCGGGCGGTTCAGCCACGCCGCCAACAAGCGCGTCGCGCTGCCGCAGGCAGGCACGGTGGACGACCTGTTCGCGCCCGAGACCAACGCCGCGCACGTGGCGACCGCCGCGCAGATCGAGGTCGCCCAGGCCGCCGTCGACCTGGTCTCGGACCGCCTCGGCACCCCGACGTACGCCCGCGTGGACCTGGTCCGCGACGACACCGGCGGATTCTGCGTCCTCGAGGTCGAGCTCGCCGAGCCGTCGCTGTTCCTCGCCTACGCCGAGCCCGCCGCGGTCGAGCGGTTCGCCACCGTCCTGGCCCGCTGATCCGCCGACTGGGCAGACTGGCGCCAGGACGTCGACGAGGAGATGGGTGGTCACGTGGATCCGGTCAAGGTCGGACTGGTCGGATACGGCTTCGGCGGCAGGTACTTCCACGCACCGCTCCTCGCCGCCGCACCCGAGTGTGAGCTCATCGGCATCGTCACCACGTCGGCGGAGCGCCGTGACCTCGTGAGCGCCGAACACCCGGGGGTCGAGGTGGCCGACTCGCTCGCCGCCCTGGCGGCCGCCGGCGCGGAGGCGGTGAGCATCTCCACGCCGGCCGAGACCCACTCGGCCCTCACGGACGAGGCGATCGGGCTCGGCCTGTCGGTCGTCTGCGACAAGCCGTTCAGCATGGACCCGGCCGCGGCGCGCCACTCGGTCGCGCTCGCCGCCTCGCGTGGGGTGACCCTGAGCCCGTACCAGAACCGTCGCTGGGACTCCGACTTCCTCACGGTGCGGGCGCTGGTCGACGACGGGACCCTGGGCGAGGTGCGCAGGCTCGAGTCGCGGTTCGAGCGGTACGCGCCGCAGAACGGGCCGGGCCGGTCCGGCGGCGGCACGCTGCTCGACTTCGGCGCCCACCTCGTCGACCAGGCCCTCACGCTGCTCGGCCCGGTGGAGTCGGTGTACGCCGAGTCCCGCCGTCGTGACAACGGGCTCGACGACGACGTGTTCGTCGCGCTGCAGCACGAGAACGGCGCGGTCTCGCACCTGTGGGGGAGCTGGAGCCAGTACGCCGCGGGGCCGCGGTTCCGGGTCACGGGCTCCGCCGCCTCGGTGGTCGTCACCACGGCGGACACCCAGGAGGACGTGCTGATCACCGGCGCCCGACCCTCGGCCGGCGAGTCGTGGGGCGTGGAGCGGGACTCGGACCTGGACCGCGTCTTCACCGAGGAGGGCTCGCGACCCGTCTCCCTGGTGAACGGCGCCTGGGACACCTACTACCCGACGTTCGCCCGAGCGGTACGCGGCGAGGGCCCGCCACCCGTCGAGGCGACCGACGCCGTCGCGACCGCCGACGTCCTGGAGGCCGCCCGCATCAGCGTCGAGCGCCACGCGACGGTGCGCCCGGAGTCCGACCGGTGACCGGGCGCGAGCTGCTCGACGAGCTGGAGGCGCAGGAGGAACGCCTGGTCTTCGACCACTTCGACGACGACGTGGCCTGGTCCCTCGGAGTCGCCCTCCGCGAGGCAGCGACCGCGGCGGGACTTCCGGTGGCGATCTCGATCCGCCGCAACGGTCAGCGCCTGTTCCACGCCGCGCTCGCGGGCTCGTCCGCCGACAACGACGCCTGGCTCGCCCGCAAGAGCGCGGTCGTCGACCGCTACGGCCGGTCGTCGCTCCGCGTCGGCGAGCAGTTCCGCGTCCACGGCGGGACCTTCGACCACGACTCCCGCCTCGACACGGCGACGTACGCCGCCCACGGCGGCGCGTTCCCGATCATCGTGCGGGGCACCGGCTGCGTCGGCACCGTCGCCGTCTCCGGGCTCCCCGAGGTCGAGGACCACCGGTTCCTCGTCGCGACCCTCGAAGCATTCCTCGCCGACGATCGCTGAGCCCGGCCGCTCAGGCCGGCGGCTCACCCAGCTCGGCCGGGAGCGGCTGGGCGTGGGCGACCACGAGCGAGGTCACCGCTCGGGTCAGGCAGACGTAGAGACGACGCAGGCCGGTGACCCGGTCGGGCTCGCCGGCCACGACCGCGGCCGGCTCGACCAGCACGACGTGGTCGAACTCCAGGCCCTTGGCGAGGGACGCGGGGACCAGGTCCAGGTGCTGGTCGAACTCGGTCTCGATGTCGTCCGGGTGCGCGACCTCGCGACCGACCACGCCGAACCGGACCCCCGCGACGCCGAGGTCGGCGGCGACGCCGTCGACCATCGCGTCCGGGACGATGAGCCCGATCGAGCCCTCGCGTCCGATCACCCCGGACACGAGGTCGGCGACCGACTCGAGCGGCACGATCGCCAGCTCACCGCGTGCGCGACGGACCGACGTCGGCGGTTCGAGGCCGGGAGCGATCACCGGCAGCAACCGGGCGGCGTACTCGATCACCTCACCCGGCACCCGGAAGCCGCGGGTCAGCTGCTCGACGTGGGCATCGGGCTTGCCCAGGTGGCCGAGCGCCTCGGCCCAGGAACGGCTGGCCCAGGGAGTGGTGGCCTGCGCCAGATCGCCGAGCACGGTGAGCGAGCCGGTCGAGGAGCGCCGGGCCAGCGCTCGCAGCATCATCGGCGAGAGGTCCTGTGCCTCGTCGGCCACGATGTGCCCGACCGACCCGGTGCGCTCGACGAGGTCGCTGGCCTCGTCCACGAGGATCGCCTCGGCCAGGGTCCACGGTGTCGAGGCGGGGCTCTTGGGGGGTTTCCTCCACAGCAGGAGGGCCTGCTCGTCCTCGGACAGCAGGCCCTCGGCGGCGGCCGCGAGGAGCTCGGGGTCGGACAGCAGCCGCCACACCAGCCGGGCCGGGTCGACAGCCGGCCACACCGCGGCGGCGTAGTCCTTGACCGGCTTGCTCCGGGCCACGGCGCTCTGCACGCGGTCGTCGGGGGAGTCGCCCGACAGCTCCATCCGGACGAGGACCCTGTGAGCCAGGGCCTGCGGCACCATCGCGCGCGCGGCGCCGTACCTCACCCCGCGCGCCCGCAGCGACCCGATCAGCTCCTCGACCTCGTACGTCGCGACCCGCCACCGTCGAGCACCTCGCGGCACCACGAGCCCCTCGGTCGGCAACGTCACGTGTGACCAGAGCGCTCGCGAGAGCACCTCGGCCAGCCGGGCGTCGCCCTTGAGCGTGGCGACGTCGGCTGGTTCGTCGCCGCGGATCGACCACTTCGGGTTGACCTCGCGCAGCGCCCGCGCGGCGAGCTCGGCGATGGTGGACTGAGTCGCCTCGACCTCGCCGAGGGCCGGGAGCACGTCACGGATGTAGCGCAGGAAGCTGGCGTTGGGACCGACGACCAGCACGCCCTGGCGGGTCAGCTGCTCGCGGTGGGCGAACAGCAGGTACGCCGCCCGGTGCAGGCCGACCGCCGTCTTGCCCGTGCCCGGGGCACCCTGCACGCAGATCGACTGCGACAGGTCGGAGCGGACGATCACGTCCTGCTCGGGCTGGATCGTGGCCACGATGTCGCGCATCGGCCCCACGCGCGGGCGCTCGATCTCCTGCTCGAGGATCGCGGAGTAGTCCGCGCCGGCCCCGGCCGTGAGGTCCTCGTCCTCGAACGACGTCAGCGAGCCGTGCTGGAAGCCGAACCGGCGGCGTAGCTCGACGCCCATCGGGTCGGCACGGGTCGCCCGGTAGAACGGCAGGCTCACCGGAGCGCGCCAGTCGATCACCATCGGGTCGCCGTGCTCGTCGCTGACGTGTCGCCGGCCGATGTGGAAGTCGCCGACACCGTCGGCGTAGTCCAGGCGCCCGAAGAACAAGGGGATCGTCGGGTCGTCGGCGAGCTGTTTCATCCGGAGCGCGAACGCGGAGCGCAGGTACTCGCGGCTGACCCAGTCGCCGCCGGCCGAGGCATCCATCCGGGCTGTTCGCTCACGCATCCGGCCCAGCTGCTCGCGGGACTCGGTCAGGTGCTGCTGTTCGGCTTCGATGTCGGTGGTCGGATCTGCGGGCACGGGGCAACCTCCGAGGGGACGAGCACGGCCGGGCGACGCTACGCGGCCGTGCGTGCCCTGTCATCCGGTTTTGTTCCGGGTAGCCGCCGGTCGCCCCACGCCATGGCGAACGCCACCGCGAGGAACAGGGCCGTGATGGCCAAGGAGTTGAGGAGCACGACGCCCAGACCGTGCTCGGCCACGTCGAGGAAGGGATACGGGTACCAGTCGAAGACGGGCCCCGTCGCCAGGATGAGCAGCAGGTAGGCGATCGGCCAGATGAGGGCAGGCCAGATGTCGGACCGCGAGACGAGACCGCGCGGCCCGAAGACCAGCCAGCCCACGACGGCGAGCAACGGGACCACCACGTGGAGCAGCTTGTCGGCGAGGTACGACGCGCCCTGGAGGTCCATGATCGGCCGCAGGAAGAACCAGTGCACGACGCCGGTGACGGCGATGCCGAGGACGGCGTCGATGCGGAGCACCCGCAGCAGGCGCGAGGTGCCGATGTCGCGGGTGGCGACCAGCCAGCAGGTGAAGGCCACCAGAGCGTTGGCCTGGATCGTGAAGTAGAAGAAGTAGCGCCGCACGGCCTCGGGTGTGCCCGGGGCGTTGGCCTCGTCGAGGACGCTGTCGCCCCGGACGATCAGCACCAGCTGGAACACGAGCGCGAACACCGCGACCGCGAACGTGACCAGGTGCCAGACCCGTCCGGCGCGTTCGCTCACGGACGAACCCTAGGCCCTGAGCCAGCCCAGCAGCCGCTCCACGTCGCCGACCAGGAACGGGTCGCCGACGAACTCCTCGACGCCGGCGTGCGCGCGGGCCCGCGCCTCCGGGTCGCGGGCGCGCAGCCAGCCGAGCACCTGGTGCCTCCCGATGTGGTGCAGCTGGGCGACGGTCACGCCGAAGTCCTCGGCGCGTGAGACGCGGCCGGGGCCGCCGGCGTCCTCGTACGCCTCCACGAGTGCGTGCAGCCGGTCGCGACCCGTCCGCGTGAACTCGAAGAGCACCATGGCGAGCTCCCGGGTCGGCTCCGCGGGGCCCGCGTTGTCGAAGTCGATGACGCAGACGCCGCCCTCCGGGGTGCCGCGCAGGTTGTCGGCCCACAGGTCCAGGTGGCACCACTGCCGTCCCACCATCGGCGTGAGCAGCTCCTCCATCGCCAGCAGGTCGGGGACGAGGGCGGCCAGCCGATCGGCGTACGGCGCCCCCGCGCCGCGCGCGGCCTTCACGAGCGCGCGCCACTCGGCCGCCCCGACCGGCTCGGTGTGCCACTCGTGCGGGGTCTCCGTGGCCGGCACCACCACCCCGTGCAGCCGGGCGACCGCCGTCCCGACGGACGCGGGTTCCAGCATCGGGTCCGCGTCGTCGACGTCCGCCCACGTCTGCAGGCGCAGGGCCTGCCCGTCCACGTCGACGACGTAGCGGCCGTTCACGTCGGCCAGCGGACGCGGACAGGGCACACCGGCGTCGTGGCAGCGCGCCTGGAACGCTCCTGTCAGCTCCGCCTCGTCGACGTCGAGCTCGCCGAACGCCTCCTTGAGCGCGAACGCCCCGCCGGCGGTGACGAGTCGGCGTACCTGACCCTGCTCACCCCGCGCCGCTTCGACCTCGAGCCGGGCGTCGGGGCCGAGGTCGAAGCGGTCCGCCACCCGGGCGGCCAGCTGACGGTCCACGGGCCCATGGTGGCGGTAGTGCCGCGTGCCTGGCGAGTGGGGGGAACATCTCGCCGTGCCCGTGGCCGGGGATGCTCAGAGAGGTTCGCTGAGGTACGCCTCGTAGTGCACGAAGCGCAGCTCCTCGGCGACGGCGAACAGCGACAGCACGAAGGTGCACTCGGGGTGCACGAGCTCGTAGCGGCCGGGCACCAACCGGTGGTCCGACGGCCCGGTGATGCGCAGGCTGTAGGTGACCGCGCCGCCCCAGGCGACGGGCGTCGAGAGGCACTCGAGGGTGAGCGGCACCTCGCCACCGCCGTCGAGGACGCTGGCGAGGACCTTGGCTTGTGTGCCCAGCAGCGGGCGGAGAACCGCGTACGACGGTTCGACGTGCCGGCGGATCGGCGTGATCGTCATCGTGGTCCTCCTCGGGGGGATGTCGGGGGGAGCTGGCGCTGCTGGGCACTTCCGAGTGTGCTGCCCCGACGGTGCCCTGTGGCGCCCTCGGCGACCTCATGACCCGTTCGGGCCATGAGTCGTGACCGATGAGCCGACGATTCGGACTGGACCGGTCTAGGTCGTGAGCGCGTGCACGGCGAGAGACCTGCCCTCGCGGCTGCGGCGCAGGCCGGGCACGAGCGAGACGGTGACGAGCACCGACGCGGTCGCCATCACCCCGATGGCCAGGCCCGCGGCCCGGGCGTCGGCGCCCAGCAGGGTGGCCACCGCGCCGGCGAGCAGGGCGCCGGCTCCCTGCATCGACATCATGCCGAGGCTGTGCAGGCCGAGCACCTGGCCGCGGATGTCCGCCGCGGTACGGGAGACCAGCCGCTCCTGGAGCGGCAGGCTGGCGCAGTAGCCGACCGACGCGACGGCGGCGAGTGCGCACGCGACGGGGAGCGACGGCTCGAGCAGGAAGAAGAGCCAGGGCACCGCGAGCAGCAGCCGGGCCGGTTCGACGAGCTGGTCCCGGTAGCGAGGTGGGACGACGCGTCCCATCAGCACGTCACCGGTCAGCATGCCGACGGCCGTGGCGGCGAAGAGGAAACCCGCCCCGTCGCCGGCGAACGGCACGATCAGCGCCTCGCACCCGACGACGAGACCGTTGGGCACCCACAGTGCGAGGTACACCGGTCGCAGCACGGGCGACCCGAGGAGCAGCCGGTTGACCGCCCGGCTACGGCGGACGGCGGGCCCGCTGGCGCGCGGCGGGTGGTCGGCGATGCCGAGGCGCACCAGCACCAGCACGAGCAGGCACGTGGCCGCCGCCCCCAGGAAGAGCTGGCTGGTGGTGAACGTCAGCAGGAGCAGGCCGCCCAGGCCGTACCCCACGATCTGCATCACGCCGACCGCGATGTTGATCGTCGCCCGGGCGAACACGAACGACCCCTCAGGCACCATCTCGGAGACGAGCGCCATCATGCTGCCGCCGGTCGCCGAGAGCAGCACCCAGGGGACGACGAGCAGCACCAGGCGCGCGGTCATCGGCAGGTCGGGGATCGCCTGGGCGGCGTCGCCCGCGGCCATCAGTCCGGCGGAGACCATCATCGCCGACCGGGGTCGCCACAGGTCGGCGAGCGAGAGCAGGAACCACGACGTCGCGAGCCTGACCAGGGGGCCGCCGAACATCACGAACGCCGCGAGGAGCGGCGAGCCGGTCTCCTCGTACGTCAGGGTGCCGAGCGCCAGGCTGCCGACCGAGCCCGCGGCCACGTTCAGCGACGTGGTCGTGAACAGGACGCGGAACTCCCGGATCCCGAACAGCTCCCGATAGGTCCGCATGCGGCGATGCTGGCCGAGCGGCGGCCGCTCGCGCTAATGTTTCGTCAGAGGACGAAACATCATCAGCCGCTGGTCGAGGAAGGACGAAGTCCTGTCACGAGACCCGCGGACGGAGGGTCGCCGGGTCTCGTGACGGGCGTGGCCGCCCTCCTCGACCAACGAAGGGAGCCTCATGGGTGTGTGGCGCGTACCCGCCGACGTGATGGCGACGAGCCGGTTCGCGATCTCGCCTCGGGCCGAGGTGGTCGGGGCGCTGGGGGCGCTGACGAGGCCGCGGTCGCCCGAGCAGCGGGTCTTCGGCACCGCGCACGGCGCCGCGTTCTCCGCCTGGGTCGCGAGCCGGCCAGGCGTCGCCGACCTGGTCGCCGCGAGCTTCCGCGACCCCGGACCGGGTCGCGCCGGCTGGATGGGGGACTACCTGAGCCATCCGCCCGAGGACGACGACGCGACGTTCGCGAGCGAGCTCGCCCAGCTGCGGCGGTTGACCGACGACGAGGTACGAGCCGACCTGAGCGAGACGACCCAGGCGCCGCTCGCCCCGACGCTGATGCGGCCCGGGGTGCGTGACCTGGTGGTCGAGCTGGTGGTCTGGCTGTGGACCCACACCGTCGAGACCGACTGGGCTCGTCGCGAGCGGATCCTGCGGGCCGACATCGTCTCCCGGACCGCCCAGCTCGCCCGGCACGGGTGGGGCACGGTGCTGCGCGACCTCGGCCGCGACCGCGAGTGGGTCGGCGACGGCCAGCTCCGGATCAACCGCTACGCGCTGCCGCCGCGCACGCTCCCGGAGGGCAGCACCCTGCTGTTCGTGCCGACGCACACCGACGGCACCTGGGTCGGGTGGTACGCCGACCGCTACGCGCTCTACTACCCCGTCGCGGGGCGGCTGGCCCAGGTCGACGCCGCCAGCACGGCCGGACTCGGGCCGCTCGTCGGGCCGAGCCGGGCCGAGGTGCTCACCCTGCTCGACACCCCGCGCAGCACCTCTCAGCTCGCGGTCCTCAGCGGCCAGGCGATCGGCTCGGTCGGCGGCCACCTGAAGGTGCTGCTGGAGGCCGGCGTCGTGCTGCGTCGCCGGTCGGGTCGCGAGGTGCTCTACTGGCGCACCGCGCTGGGCGACGCGCTCGTTGCCGCCGGCGCGGCGTCCTGAGGGTCGGTCGGGGCCGGTGGCCGCAGCGCCCACCGGATGGTGCCCGTGGCGGCGCTGCCGAGGGCGCGCACGACGGTGCGCTCGCTGACCGGGAACCACGGCAGCCGGAGCGGCCGGCGCGTCCACACGGGCATCAGCCCGATCGCGGCGGCCACCAGGGCGCCGTACCCGGGCCTCGCGGCCCACGGCAGGGGCGGGTGCCAGACCAGGAAGGAGACCGCCTCGCGGGCGTGCTCGGTGGCCGCCAGCTCCGGCCGGAAGGCCTCGACCGCGGCGGTCAGCTCGGCCTCGGTGGTCGGCGGGTCGAGGACGCCGAGCCTGCCGGCGACCACGGCCGTCTGGGCGACGTACTCGTCGCGGCCGGCCTGGTCGAGCGGCTGCTTGCCGTAGACCTGGTGCGCCATCAGGAAGCTCTCCACCTCGGCGACGTGCACCCAGAGCAGCAGGTGGGGGTCGGAGGCGTCGTAGGTCGTGCCGTCGGGCAGCGACCCCCGCACGCGGTCGTGGATGGACCGGACGATGTCGACGGCCTGCTGGGCGTCGTCCTCGGTGCCGAACGTGGTGACCGCGAGGAAGCGGCTGGTGCGGGCGAGCCGCCCCCACATGTCGCCCCGGTAGCCGGAGTGCTCGGCCACCGCCGTCATCGCGGCGGGGTGCATCGTCTGCAGCAGGACGGCCCGGATGCCGCCGATGAACATGGCGGCGTCGCCGTGCACCCGCGCGATCGGGCTGTCCGCGGGGAACCAGCGCGGACCCGGGGTGTCGTGGATCCGCGCGCGGTGCTTCGGCCCGTCCGGTCCGGCCACGCGGCGGAAGAGCTCCGCACCGAGCCGGTCGCGCATCTTCGTCACCGGCGTCATGGTCCGAGCGTACGGAGTGCCACCCCAAGCGCGGCTCGGGCCGAGCACCACGCAGGTCCGGCGCGGCGATGCCGATGCCGCGCCGGACAGCCCGAGCGGAACGAGGGCCAATACCAAGGGCGACCTGCAGCTGCAGGTCGCCCTCGGTGGTGGTGCTAGGAGCGGGACGTCACGGACGCTTCAGGACGGTCTTGAAGGTCTGCGAGATGCCGTTGGCCGGGTTGGTGATCGTCGTCTTGATGACACCGAGCGGCTTCTTCGCCAGCTTCTTGGCCCGCTTGACCAGCTTGGCCGCCTTGGCCTCGAGCTTCTTGGCCTTGGCGATCTTGCCCTCGGCGCGGAGCTTCTTGGCCTTCTTGATCAGCTGCTTGGCCTGGGCCTTGAGCTTGCCCGGCTTCTTGATGGCGGCCTTGACGGCCTTCACACCGGCCTTCGTGGTCTTCATCGTGATCGCACCGTTGGTGTCGGCTGGGATGGTCGCCGACCCGGTCGCCAGTGGTGTCGTTGCGAGCATGGCCATGTCGCGCGGCGAGGTGTTCCTGCCCGGCGTCGGGATGAAGCCGGCAGCGCCGCTCACGTTGCACGAGAACGAGCTGGGCGGCAGGTCGCAGGAGACCGGGAAGGTCAGCGTGGACAGGTCCTTCGACAGCTTCACCTTGCTCCCGGGGATCGGCGTGACACCGATCGTCCCCTCGGAGGGGTCGAGCGCGATCGACTTGCACTTCTTCGGGTCGATCGACTCGTAACGGATGTTGTCGATGAACGCCGCGCTGTCGTAGGCCGAGTCACCCTGGTCGAAGATCGTCAGGAACAGCGAGTTCGTGGCACCCGGGGTCACCGGGGCACGCGCCGTCAGCAGCGTGGTCGCTCCGTCGTACGTCGTGCCCAGTGCGGCCTCCGCGCTGGTCGAGCTGGGGCCCGACTCGTTGACCGAGATCATGTCGCCGGCCCCGGCTGCGAAGTTGCCGGGCGCGTTGATCAGGCCCGTGGCCGGGTCGACGGTGATGGCCGGGCTACCGAGCTGCGCGATGAACGCGTCGTTGAACTGCGAGCCGATGAACTCCGGGAACTCGTCGGAGTAGAAACGGAAGTCGAAGGCCAAGCAGTTGCTGGTCGCACCGGAGGCGACCAGGTCGAAGCGGTAGGTGTTCCAGTCGTGGACGGAGCTGCCCATGCCCGGGTTGCTGGTGAACCAGCCGTAGCCGGAGTTCACGGCGGTGTTGGCGTCATCGGCCAGGGCCGCGTTGCCGGTCGTGATGATGCCGTAGGTCGAGCCCTCACGCGGGAACCCGCCGATCGGGCTGTCCGAGATACCGCTCGGGCAGACATTTTCGTCCTCGGGCGTGGCGGGGTCGTCGACCTCGCACACGTAGTCGAGGGCCTGCGACGCCGAAGCGATGGTCCCCGGAGCGGCGACGGCGTTGGCGAGGGTGGGTAGGTCGTCGGTGGTGGTGATGACGGCGTTGGCCGCCGTCGTGGCCAGGAGGCTGAAGCCCGCTACGGCGGCCAACAGGATCCATGGGGCGCTCTTCCGGCGTCCCCCGAATACGGTCATCTGATCTCCCTAGTGCGCGCGATCGGCAAGCCCGAGACATTCCAAGAGGAGTCAACATAATCGGCTTTTGAGACAGGCGGCGGCGACCTGTCTAGACAGGGAGAGCACCGAGCGCCGGGAAAAGTCAGGCGAAGAGGTCGTCGGCGTCGGTGATCCGGTAGGCGTAGCCCTGCTCGGCGAGGAACCGCTGACGGTTCTGGGCGAAGTCGGCGTCCACGCTGTCGCGCGCCACCACCGCGTAGAAGCGGGCCGTCCGGCCGTCGGCCTTGGGGCGCAGCAGCCGGCCGAGACGCTGGGCCTCCTCCTGGCGTGAGCCGAAGGACCCCGACACCTGGATGGCCACCGCCGCCTCGGGAAGGTCGATGGAGAAGTTGGCCACCTTGGAGACCACCAGCAGCGAGATCTCGCCCGAGCGGAACGCCTCGAACAGCCGTTGACGCTCCTTGACCGGGGTCTCGCCCTTGATGACCGGCGCATCGAGGTCGGCGGCCAGCTCGTCGAGCTGGTCGAGGTACTGCCCGATGACGAGGGTCGGTTCGCCGGCGTGCTTCTGCACCAGCAGCTCCGCGACCCGCGTCTTCGCCGGCGTGCAGGACGCGAGGCGGTAGCGCTCCTCGGGCTCCGCCGTCGCGTACGCGAGCCGCTCCGACTGGCTCATGGTCACCCGGACCTCGACGCAGTCCGCGGGGGCGATCCAGCCCTGCGACTCGATGTCCTTCCAGGGGGCGTCGTACCGCTTGGGGCCGATGAGCGAGAACACGTCGCCCTCGCGGCCGTCCTCGCGCACGAGGGTCGCGGTCAGGCCGAGGCGGCGGCGGGCCTGGAGGTTGGCCGTCATCCGGAAGATCGGGGCCGGCAGCAGGTGCACCTCGTCGTAGACGATGAGGCCCCAGTCGCGGGCGTCGAGCAGCTCGAGGTGGGAGTAGACGCCCTTCCGCTTGGTCGTCATCACCTGGTAGGTCGCGATGGTGACGGGCCGGACCTCCTTGACCGAGCCGCTGTACTCGCCGATCTCCTCGGCCGTGAGGGAGGTGCGCCGGATCAGCTCGTCCTTCCACTGCCGGGCGCTGACCGTGTTGGTGACGAGGATCAGCGTGGTCGCCTTGGCCTCGGCCATCGCGGCCGCGCCGACCAGGGTCTTGCCGGCGCCGCACGGCAGCACCACGACGCCGGAGCCGCCGTGCCAGAACGACTCGACCGCCTCGCGCTGGTAGGGCCGCATGGACCACCCCGTCAGGTCGAGGTCGATCGGGTGCGCCTCGCCGTCGACGTAGCCGGCGAAGTCCTCGGCCGGCCAGCCGAGCTTGAGCAGCGCCTGCTTGAGGTTGCCGCGCTCGGAGGCGTGCACGACGACGGTGTCCCCGTCGAGCCGCTCGCCGAGCATCCCCTGGATGCGCTTGGCGCGCAGCACCTCCTCGAGCACCGGCCGGTCGGTGGAGACCAGCACCAGCCCGTGCACCGGGTGCTTCTCGAGCCGGAGCCGCCCGTAGCGCGCCATCGTCTCCGCGACGTCGACGAGCAGGGCGTGCGGGACGGCGTAGCGGCTGTAGGTCAGCAGGGTGTCGACCACCTGCTCGGCGTCGTGGCCGGCGGCACGTGCGTTCCAGAGCCCGAGCGGCGTGAGGCGGTAGGTGTGGATGTGCTCGGGGCTGCGCTCGAGCTCCGCGAACGGAGCGATCGCCTTGCGGCACTCGGCTGCCTGCTCGTGGTCGACCTCGAGCAACAGGGTCTTGTCGCTCTGCACGATCAGGGGGCCGTCGTTCACCGGGCGAGTTTACGGGGACGGTGGTTTCGAGGCTCGGGCCTGGCGGCCCTCACACCTCAACCACCGAGTGGTTCGGTGGTTGAGGTGCGAGGAGCGCCAGCGACGAGCCTCGAAACCACTTAATGATTCGCTGGCGAAGCGCCCGCTCCGTAGGCTCGGGGGAGTGCGCCGCCTCCCTCTCGACCATCCTGGAACGGCGGACGTCAGGTCTCCGAGCCGGTTCCTGTGGTGGGTGGCCAGGGGCCAGTGGCACACGCTGGTGCTCGGCATGGCGTGCGGCATCGTCTGGATGAGCGCGCAGGCCGTGATGCCGGCCGTGATCGGTCGCGCGATCGACCAGGGGGTGTCGGCCAAGGACGCCCAGGCGCTGCTCATGTACGCCGGGGTGATGCTCGCGATCGGGCTGCTCCAGGCCGTCAGCGGCATCATGCGACACCGGTTCGCGGTCACCAACTGGCTGACCGCGGCGTACCGGACCGTCCAGCTCGTCTCCCGCCACACCGTGCACCTCGGCGGCACCCTGCCCCGCAAGGTCTCGACCGGCGAGGTCGTCGCGATCGGTACCAACGACCTCTCGAGCATCGGGCAGGTCATGGACGTCTCTGCCCGGTTCGCCGGCGCGGTCGTCTCCTTCGTGCTGGTCGCCGCGATCCTGCTCGCCACGTCCGTGCCGCTCGGGCTCCTGGTGCTCATCGGGGTGCCGGTGCTGATGCTCCTCATCGCGCCGCTGCTGCGGCCGCTGGACCGACGCAGCGCGCACCAGCGCCACCTGATGGGCGACCTCTCCAACACCGCCTCGGACATCGTCGGCGGGCTCCGCGTGCTGCGTGGCATCGGCGGCGAGCAGGTCTTCCACGACCGCTACGTACGCGAGTCGCAGACCACCCGGCGGGCCGGCGTCGAGGTCGCACGGCTGCAGTCCGTGCTCGACGGGCTGCAGGTGTTCCTGCCCGGCGTGTTCGTGGTCGTCGTGGTCTGGCTGGGAGCGAGGTACGCCGTGCAGGGGCGGATCAGCGCCGGTGAGCTGGTCGCGTTCTACGGCTACTCGGCGTTCCTGATGATCCCGCTGCGCACCGCCACCGAGTACGCCAACAAGGTCATCCGGGGCCGGGTCGCCGCGGCCCGTGTCTGCCGCGTGCTCTCGTTGACCCCCGACCACGTCGAGCCGCTGCAGCCGGAGGCCGCGCCCCCGGCCGGCTCCGTGCTCGCCGACGCACGTACCGGCCTGGTCGTGCGGCCCGGGTCGGTCACGGCGATCGTCAGCGACCGGCCAGACGAGGCCGCCGCCCTGGCCGACCGGCTCGGCATGTGCGCCGAGGTCGTCGACGACGAGGTCACCCTGGGCGGCGTCGCACTGTCGGCGCTCCCGCGAGCGGACGTACGTCGCCGCATCGTCGTCTCCGACACCGGGTCCACGCTGTTCTCCGGCCGGCTCGGCGACCGCCTCGACGTGTCGGGCACCGGCGCGGTCCACGACGCCTTGGCCACGGCCTCGACCGAGGACATCCTCGAGGCACTCGTCGACGGCATGGACACGATCGTCGCCGAGCGCGGCCGCACGTTCTCCGGCGGCCAGCGGCAGCGGCTGGTCCTGGCCCGAGCCCTGGCGGCCGACCCGGAGATCCTCGTGCTCGTCGAGCCGACCTCGGCCGTCGACGCCCACACCGAGGCCCGGATCGCCGCCCGGCTGCGCGGGCACCGGGCCGGACGCACCACCGTCGTCGTCAGCTCCAGCCCGCTGGTGCTGGACGCGGTCGACCAGGTGGCCTTCCTCAGCGACGGCCGGGTGGCCGCGGTCGGGACCTTCGGCGAGCTGCTCGGCTCGCGGGCCGACTTCCGCGCCGTGGTGACCCGCGAGGCGGCCTCGGCGGTGGTCCGGACATGAGCAGCTCGACGGCACTGCCGATCGCGGACTCCCGCACGCTCCGGGCGTACGTGCGACAGGTCGCGCGCACGTACCCGCTGATGCTGGGGAGCTCGCTCACCCTGCACGTGCTCGCCGCGCTGACCGCGCTCGCCGCTCCGCGCCTGCTCGGCGACCTGGTCCAGGCGGTCGACGAGGGGACCACCACGGCCTACGTCGACCAGGTCGTCATGTGGCTCGCGGGTTTCCTGGTCCTGCAGACGGTGCTGACCCGCTACGCGCGGTTCCTCAGCCAGGCGCTGGGGGAGCAGGTGCTCGCCCGGCTCCGCGAGGACTTCGTGAGCAACGCCCTCGCGCTGCCGGTGGGCACGGTCGAGTCGGCCGGCTCCGGCGACCTCCTGACCCGCACCAGCCGCGACGTCGACCAGCTCGGGTGGTCCGTGCGCTGGGCGCTGCCGGAGTGGACGATCGCGGTCGTCACGGCCGTGGTCACCTTCATCGCAGCGATGAGCATCGGGTGGTGGGTGATCCTCCCGTGCCTCCTCGGGCTGCCGCCGCTCGTCGCCGGCCTGCGGTGGTACCTCGCCCGGGCCAAGGCGGGCTACCTCCGCGAGAGCGCGTCGTACTCCTCCCTCAACGCGACCCTCACCGAGACGGTCGAGGGAGCCCGCACGGTCGAGGCGCTGGGCCTCGGTGGCGAGCGCGTGGCCGCGATCGACGACGACATCACCGAGTCGTACGACGCCGAGCGCTACACGCTGTACCTGCGGACGGTCTTCTTCCCGAGCATGGAGCTGTCCTACCTGATCCCCACGGTGGGGACCCTGTTGCTGGGCGGCTGGCTCTACGCACGCGGGGAGGTCACCCTCGGTGAGGTCACCACGGCGACGCTCTACGTGCAGATGCTGATCGACCCCGTCGACCGGATCGTCTCGATCCTCGACGAGCTCCAGGTCGGTCAGGCCTCGCTGGCGCGCCTGCTCGGTGTCGCGATGGTGCCCGACGACCGGACCCCGACGGGTCGCGTGCCGGTGGGCGAGCGGCTCGAGGTGGACGACGTGCGGTTCGCCTACGTCGAGGGCCGCGACGTCCTGCACGGCGTGGACCTCGAGGTCGAGCCGGGGGAGCGGATCGCCATGGTGGGGCCGTCCGGTGCGGGCAAGTCGACGCTCGGGCGGCTGCTCGCCGGCATCCATCCGCCACGGACGGGCTCGGTCACCGTCGGCGGGGTCGGTCTGGTCGAGCTGCCGCTGGACGACCTGCGCGGTCACGTCGCCCTGGTCACCCAGGAGCACCACGTGTTCGTCGGCACCCTCCGCGAGAACCTCGCCCTGGCCGCGCCGCCCGGTGCCACCGACGACGACATCCGGGAGGCGCTCGACGCCGTCGACGCCCTCACGTGGGTGGAGCTGCTGCCCGACGGGCTGGACACCGTCGTCGGGTCCGGCGGCCGCCAGCTCACCGATGCCCAGGCCCAGCAGATCGCCCTGGCCCGGCTGGTGCTCGCCGACCCGCACACGCTGGTGCTCGACGAGGCGACGTCCCTCATCGACCCGCGCGCGGCCCGGCACCTCGAGCGCTCGTTGGCGGCCGTGCTGCACGGTCGCACGGTGATCGCGATCGCCCACCGGCTCTTCTCGGCGCACGACGCCGACCGGGTGGCCGTCGTCGAGGACGGCAAGATCTCCGAGCTCGGCACGCACGACGAGCTGGTCGCGGCGGGCGGCTCGTACGCCGCGCTGTGGGACAGCTGGAACGGCACGCACTAGTCCAGCGGTGTCGAGGCCTTCTGGCGGGCCCGGTACGCCGCGACGTTCGCCCGCGACGAGCACCGGTCCGAGCAGTAGCGGCGCGAGTGGTTGGGCGAGGTGTCGACGTAGCCGTTCGTGCAGTGCGTCTCGGAGCAGACGCCGAGCCGGGTCGGGCCGAGGTCGCACACCAGCGTCGCCAGGCCCAGCAGCGACTCCCCGACGAGGAGCTCGGCGACCGACGCTGTCTTGGTCGCGACGTGGAGGTGGAGGTCGGCGGTGTCGTGGTCGGCGATCCGGGGCGTGATCGGGTGGCGCACCATCGCCTCGTTGAGCAGGTCGACGGTCGCGCGGACGTCGCCGGCTTCGGCCGCCTCGAAGACCGGCCGCAGCTCGCGCTGGAACCGGCGCAGCGTCGTCACGTCGCGCTCGGTGACCTGCGGGTGCAGCCAGTCGCGGCCAGGCAGGACCGCCACCAGGGCCTCGGGGTCGGACAGCTCGGCGTTGAGCAGCCGCGCCGAGCCCTCGGCGTACCGGACGAAGTCCACGTCCCCGATCGTAGGTCGGCTACGTGGTGGGGCCCGTGGCGGCGAGGTCCTGGAGCTCGCGCACCCACCCGTCGTCCTTCGGCCACGCGGACTGCACCAGCCAGGTGACCCCGGCATCGGCGTACTCGTCGGCCGGCACGCCGTCGGCCCACGGCACGACCAGGTCCCAGCCCGGCCGCGGGTGCTCGCCGACGTACGCCGCGAGCTCGTCGGGCGCGAGGCCGCGCCCGATCGGCACGTACCCGTCCCAGCGGCGGGCCCTCTCCAGCGGGCGACGGTTCGGGGCGACGCCGGCCACCCAGATCGGGACGCGGGGCCGCTGGACGGGCAGCGGCCTCATCGTCGCGTCGACCCGGTGGTGGCTGCCGTCGAGCCCGGCCCGTCCGTCTCCGACCAGGCCGGCGACCACGGCGAGCGCCTCGTCGAGGATCGCGGCGCGCACCCGCGCGTCGGCCTCGTCCCCGAAGTCGCCGAAGTCCAGGTCGGGCGGCTCACCGAGGCCCACGCCGAGCACGGCGCGCCCACCGGACAGGTGGTCCAGGGTGACCAGGTGCTTGGCGACCACCCACGGTCGTCGTCGCGAGAGCGGCGTGACCATCGTGCCCAGCAGCATCCGCTCGGTCACCTGGGCGATCGCCCCGAGGAGTACCCAGGGGTCGTGCACGTCCTGGACGTCGTCCCAGCGGAGGTGGTCCCACAGGAAGAAGCCGTCCCAGCCCGACTCCTCGGCCGCGCGGGCCAGGTCGACCACGACGCCGGGGTCGGTGAAGGGCGGGACGCTCAAGAGGTAGCGCATCCCGGTCACGCTACGTGGTCGCCACCGGGGTGACCGTGGTGATGCGGTGCACGGCGAAGGTACGGATCTCCTCGCTGCGATGGTCGAGCGCGGTGAGCATCCCGCCGTCGAGGCCCAAGGGGTCGACGATCCGTTCGGTGCTCGCGCCGTGGTTGTCGACGTATCCGATCAGCACGGAGACACGGGCCGCCACGGCCTGCCGCAGGGCCGTCATCGAGTCGCTCGGGGTGAGTGCGGGAAGCCCGGCCGGTCGCTCGGCGACGGCCCGGTCGCCGGCCCGGATCGCAGCGATCACCCGAGCGACGGACGCGGACTCGCGGGTCGCTCTCTCGGCGGCGCCGCGCTCCTGGGGCGTCCGGGCGCGCAGCGCGTCCGGCCGGGCGACGTGCAGCGACCCGTCGGGCGCCTCCACGGCGGGCGCCGCACCCATCTCGCGCAGCCGGGGGAGGAGCACGTCGAGCGGCGTGGTGCTGATGACGACGGTCGGCGCGATCCGGCGCAGCCCGAGGGAGGCCGCCTGCGGGTGCGCCAGCAGCTCGGACAGCGCGGCCTCGTCGTCGGCGCGGAGGAAGGCCTCGGCGTGTCCGACCCGGACGGTCCCGTAGGTCCGGGCGGTGTCGTCGATGAGGTACGTCAGCGGCTGGGGGACCGGGGTCCGGGAGACGTCGGCCACGAACGCATGCAGCTCGGCCGCGGTCCAGCCGACGTCGAGTGCGCGACGTACGGACTGGGCGGTGAACCGGTAGACGGTCGCCCCACCCCGCGACTCCACCTCGGCCGCGAGCTGCAGCCGGCGGGCCAGGTCCGGCTCGAGGGGGCCGGGGGCGACGGCCGTCAGGTCCGCCTGGAGCAGCACGTGGTCCACCGGCTCCGGGAGCAGGGGCGCGAGGAGGGGTGCCGGGTCGTCGCCGGCGAGCAGCACCCGGGCGTAGGCCGGCATGCCGCCCAGCGCGACGAGGCCGAGAGCCGTCGCCTCGCGCAGGGCCCACGCCACCTGGTCGCCACGGGAGCGGGGACGGCGGGGACGCAGCCAGGCCAGGCGGGCGACGAGCGACGCCGGTCCGGTGCCGGCCGCCAGCACGTGGCCGTCGGGGATGGCGGCGATCTCCACCAGCGCGGACCGTCGGGTGTCGACCGCGAAGACGCTGGTGTTCTCGGGGGCGAGGGCGGAGTACGCCTTCCCGGCGGCGTCCCGGGTGCCGACCAGGCCGGGCAGCCGGCTGGTGCCCCACCAGGCGCGGGCCACCCGCGACCAGCGCTCGGCCGTCGGCCGGCGGGTCCAGGCGTCGAAGTCGTCGGTCGGGGCGAAGACCGCGTTGCCGTCCTCGTCGTAGCGGCTGGCGAGGAGCCGGGCCTCCGCCGCGACCTCCACGAGCAACGCAGCGGTGGCTTCGTCGACGTGCAGGTGGGAGGCGGCGGCCTTGAGCTCGCGGACGCCCAGTCCTCCGGCGCGCAGCTCGGTCGGCGGGTTGGCTCCCCAGTGGTCGAGCAGCAGCTCGAGACGACGGACCACCTCGAACGCCGCGCCGGCCGCCGTCCGCTCCACCAGGGCCGCCGGACGCTCGGCCGTCGCCAGGGTCGGGACCACGTCGACCCGCTCGCGGGTGGTGTGCCCTCCGCGGAGGGCGACGCTGACCTCGCCCGGCACCCAGACCTGGCCGCCCGTGCGCGGCGACAGCAACCGCCGGGCGAGCAGCTCCTCGGCCGGGGTGGCGGCGTCCTCGGGGAGCACGGTGTGGCGGGCCGAGCCGGCGGTGGCCTCGCCGCCGCTGTCGTCGACGTGCTCCAACAGAGCCCGGGCGGCGGGACTGAGCTCCGCCAGGAGCGCGGCGACCTCGTCCTGACCGGGCCCGTCAGGGGTGAAGGGTCGCAGGCCACCGAGCCCCGCACCCTGCGCGATGCCCCGCCCGAGCTCGGCGACGCCACCCACCGCACGCAGCCCTCCGGTCGACTCCCACACCAGGGCGAGGTCCATGAGGCGCTCGATGGCGGCGGTCACGGCCCCCGGTGAGGCGTTGACCACGTCCACCAGATCGGCTTGGGTGGTTTGACCCGCGGCGACGAGGGCATCCACTACACACAGCTCGGCCCTGGTCAGCAGGTCGAGCGCACGAGGTACGGACGACCGGGCCGCCGCACGAGAGGCGAGCTGCCCCGAGTCCTGAGGGGCAGGAGTGGACAGATCGGGTCGCTCGCGGAGCAGCCGGGAGAGCCGGTCGTCCGGCCACGCGCGGAGCTGGTCGGCGAGCGTCCGGTGCCCCTCGCCCGTGCGCGGCCCGGAGGCGCTCCGGGCGGTCGATCTGGCCATCGTCCCCACGCTACCGAAGCCGGCCCCGCAGGCCCGCCTCCGCGGAGGCCCCCGATGAGCCGCGTCGAGCTCCACTACGGGGCTGCCACCGACGTCGGCCAGGTCCGCGAGGTCAACGAGGACTCCTACCTCGCCGCCCCGCCGCTGTTCGTGGTCGCCGACGGGATGGGCGGGCACGAGGGGGGCGACGTGGCCAGCCGGATCGTCGTCGAGGAGTTCGCCCGGCTGGCCGAGCAGGGGTACGACCCGCGCCGCGGCTCCCAGGCCGTCGCGGACACGCTGACGGCCTGCCACGACCGGATCACCGAGTACGCCGACGAACAGTCCCGCCGCACCGGGCGCGACTTCCAGGCCGGCACGACCGCCGTCGTCGCGCTGCTCGTCGAGGACGACCGAGCGCCCCAGTGGCTGCTGGCCAACCTCGGCGACTCACGCATCTACCGGTTCGTCGACGGCGAGCTCGAGCAGGTCAGTGTCGACCACAGCCTGGTCCAGGAGCTGGTCGACGAAGGCTCGATCACCCGCGAGGAGATGAGTACCCACCCGGCCCGGCACGTGGTCACTCGCGCACTCGGCGGTCCCGACCGGGCCGACGCCGACTACTTCCTGCTCCCCCTGCCTCGGGCCGAACGCATCCTGCTGTGCTCCGACGGCATCACCGAGATGATCGACGACGAGGCCGTCGCCACCATCGTCGGCGAGGCCGCCGACCCGCGCGACGCCGCCGACCGGCTGGTCGCCGAGGCGGTCCGGGCCGGTGGTCGCGACAACGCCACGGCCGTGGTGGTCGATGTGATGGGATTGGAGAGCGATCGTGCCTACGACTCCGAGCGGCAGCGCGTGAGTCTCGAGCTCAAGTTGGGAGCCCTGCCGAATGACACACCCCACGAAAGCGCTCGCCTCCCCCGCTCCGCTCCTCCGCCTCACGCTTCCACGGGGACCCCGTAGATGAGTGAGACGCGGTCCTACCGACCCGGTGACTGGTTCGGCATCTTCGGCGACCAGGCGACCGTGGTGCTGCCGCCGTCGGAGAAGGCCCGGGTTCCCGGCCTGTGGGCGCTGGTCGACGCCGGCGCCGGCTTCGACGAGGTGCTCGACGCGCTGATCGCCGACGGGCTGCGGGACCTGCCCGGCTTCGTCCTGGTCAGCGAGGCCGACGGCGAGACCAAGATCGTCCTGCGCGGCGCCGCCACCGCGGTGTTCACCACCGCCTCGGAGACCGTCACGGTCGAGGGCTCGTCGGTCACGACCTGGGCCGAGCGCTCGCTGACCGACGTGCGGACCATGCGCATCGAGGTGGCCGACGTCCCCGACAGCTCCGACCTCGTGATCCGCGACGGCCTGGTGCGGATCTCCCGCACGGACCGGCCGGCGTACCTCGAGGCGGGCGAGGTGACTGACGACGGTGCGGTGACCGATGAGGGCTTCGAGGTCATCGGCGGTGACGACGTGGCGCCCGACGTCAACGTGATGGACGAGACCGCCCTGCATCCCGGCCCGGAGCCGGTGCCGGAGCCGGTGCCGGTGCCGGTGCCCGAACCCGAGCCCGAACCGGAGCCCCTGCCGGTGCCCGACCCGGAGCCGGTGCCGGTGCCCGAGCCGGAGCCCGAGCCGGAGCCGGAGGTGGGCACCGAGACGCCGCTCACCGACGACCCGCCGACGAACCCGCAGGAGGCGGCGGACGATGGCCGCGACGGCCTCACCCAGGCCGGCAACTGGGGGCAGCCTCCGGCACCGCCCGTGGTCGCGCAGCCGGTCGCCCGGCTCACCTTCTCCAGCGGCGAGGTCGTCGAGGTGGACCGGGCGGTCATCGTCGGCCGCGCGCCGGAGGCGCGACGGTTCACCTCGACCGAGCAGCCGCGGCTGATCACCGTGCCGAGCCCGAACCAGGAGATCTCCTCGACCCACCTGGAGATCCGCCCGGGCGCCGGCGCCGACCACGGGTCGGCCGTGGCGACCGACCTGGGCTCCACCAACGGCACCGTGCTCCAGCAGCCGGGGCTGCCCTCGGAGGACCTCAAGCCCGGCATCGCGGTGCAGCTCATCCCCGGCGCGATCATCGACCTCGGCGACGGGGTGACCATCCAGGTCGGTCAGGCGTGAGGACGGACGCGGGCGCGCGATGAGCCACGTCCTGACGCCGCGCCCTGCCTCGAGCCGTCCCGTCGCGGGACTCGACCGCCGCTTCTACGCGTTCATGGTCGACCGGCTGATCGCCTGGACCCTGGTCGCGGCCGCGTGCTGGGCGGCCTACGAGCTGTTCTGGAGCGACGACCAGATCTGGGCCGGTGTGGCCCTGGTGGCCGGCGTGGTGGTCGTGGTGTGGGTGGGCTTCGCCGTCGCGCTGGGTGTGGTCGGGACGACGCCGGGCAAGGCAGCGGTCGGCGTGCGTGCCGTGCACGTCGGGACCGGGACGCCGATCGGGTTCGGCCGGGCGCTGCTGCGGGGGCTGGTGCTGGGCGTCGCGACCATTCCCACGTTCGGCATCGGGCTGGCCACGCTCGCCTGGACCGCCGTGGCCGACCCGACGCGTCGCCGGCGGGGTTGGCACGACCACGTCGCCCAGTCGATCGTCGTGGACCTGCGGCCCGAGCCGAGCGACCCCGAGGAGACCGACAGCGGGCCGCGGCACGTCGTGAACCTGACGGCCATGCGGCTGGTGCCCGCCCCGCCGCAGCCGGCCGCGGCGGCGGCGCCGCGCCGGGCGCCGCGCCCCCCGGTCGTCGAGACCCCACCACCCGCGCCGGCTGCCCCGGAGGCCGCGCCCGTCGGCGGCTCCCCGAGTCCCAGCGCACCGCGCGACGGTCACCCGTCGTCACCCCGACCGGTGTCGAGACCGGCTGGGTGCTGGCCTTCGACACCGGCGAGAAGGTGCCCGTCGACGGCGTCGTGCTGGTCGGGCGGCGCCCGTCGGCGCGTCCGGGCGAGGCCGTGCGGCACCTGGTCGCCCTGCCGTCGCAGGACATGTCGCTGTCGAAGACGCACGCCCAGATCGGCGTCGCCGGCGACGGTGCCCTCGTGGTGATGGACCGCGGCTCGACCAACGGGTCGGTGCTCATCCGCCAGGGCGTCTCACGTCCTCTCTCCGGCGGCAAGCCCACGACCCTTCTGGAGGGTGACCTGGTGCGGTTCGGAGACCGCAGCATGGAGGTCTCCCGCCAGGGGTGAGTCCGGCGTAATGTCCAGAAGCTGAACATCGTCGCTCGGACGGACACATCCAGGCTGGGTGGGTCTGGGTCGGTGACGAGAGCTGGAGGAGACATCGTGGAGTCCTACGCCGCCGGTGAGCACGAGCCCCCGCTCCTCGAGGAGACGATCGGCGGGAACTTCGACCGGACCGTGGCGGCGTACCCCGACCACGAGGCGCTGGTGGAGTTCGCCAGCGGCCGGCGCTGGACCTATCGCGAGCTCAACCACGACGTGGACCTGTTCGCCCGCGGCCTGGTCGCCGGGGGGATCGCGAAGGGCGACCGCATCGGCGTGTGGGCGCCCAGCTGTGCGGAGTGGACGATCGCCCAGCTCGCCACGGCGAAGGTCGGGGCCATCCTCGTCAACGTCAACCCGGCCTACCGCACCCACGAGTTCACCTACGCGGTCAACCACTCGGGGCTGCGGATGCTGATCTCCGCTGAGAGCTTCAAGACCAGCGACTACCGCTCGATGATCGAGGAGACCAGGGCCGACACCCCCCGCCTCGAGCGGGTGGTCTACATCGGCACGAGCGACTGGGACGACGTGGTCGCCGCGGGAGAGGAGGTCGACGCCGACGTCGTGAACGAGCGGATGCGGACCCTGCGGCCGAACGACCCCATCAACATCCAGTACACGTCGGGCACGACCGGCTACCCCAAGGGCGCGACCCTGTCGCACCGCAACATCCTCAACAACGGGTACTTCGTGACCGAGACGATCAACCTCACCGACGCCGACCGGCTCTGCATCCCCGTGCCCTTCTACCACTGCTTCGGGATGGTGATGGGCAACCTGGGCTGCACCACCCACGGCGCCACGATGGTCATCCCGGCGCCGGGCTTCGACCCCGAGACGACGCTGCGGTGCATCGCCGAGGAGGGCTGCACGGCGGTGTACGGCGTGCCCACCATGTTCATCGCGATGCAGAACCACCCGACGTTCCGCGACCACGACCTGACGTCCCTGCGGACCGGCATCATGGCCGGCTCCATCTGCCCGGTCGAGGTGATGAAGCGCTGCATCGCCGACATGCACATGGAGGAGGTCTCGATCGCCTACGGCATGACCGAGACGTCGCCCGTCTCCTGCCAGACCCGGGCCGACGACGACCTCGACCGGCGGACGGCCACGATCGGCAACGCCCACCCCCACGTCGAGATCAAGATCATCGACCCCGACACCGGCGAGACGGTCGAGCGCGGCCAGGCAGGTGAGCTCTGCACGCGCGGCTACTCGGTGATGCTCGGCTACTGGGAGGACGAGGAGAAGACCCAGGAGGCCATCGACGCCGACGGCTGGATGCACACCGGCGACCTGGCCGAGATGCGCGAGGACGGCTACTGCAACATCGTCGGCCGGATCAAGGACATGGTGATCCGCGGCGGCGAGAACATCTACCCGCGCGAGATCGAGGAGTTCCTCTACTCCCACCCGGACATCGAGGACGTGCAGGTGATCGGCGTCCCGGACCAGAAGTACGGCGAGGAGCTCGCGGCCTGGGTGAAGATGAAGGCGGGCGCCACGCCCCTGGACGCCGACACGGTGCGCGCCTACGCGACCGGCAAGCTGGCGCACTACAAGATCCCGCGGTACGTCCTGGTCGTCGACGAGTTCCCGATGACGGTCACCGGCAAGATCCGCAAGGTGCAGATGCGCGAGGAGACCACGGCCCAGCTCGGCCTCGCCGGGCAGGGTCACGAGGCCCGCTGACAGTCCTCGTGGCAGGCTGGTTACTTGTGAGTACGAAAACCGGCCTGGTGCTCGGCGGTGGCGGCGTGACCGGCATCGCCTGGGAGATCGGCCTCCTCAAGGGACTGCGCGACGGCGGGGTCGACGTGTCGGACGCCGACACCATCGTCGGGACCTCGGCGGGCTCGGTGGTCGGAGCCCTGCTCGGCATGGGTGACGACCTCGACGACCTGTACGACGAGCAGATCGAGCCGGCGCCTGCCGAGCTCGGCGCCGAGTTCGGCACGCGGGCGCAGCTCACCCTGCTCGGGCTGATGATGTTGCCCGGCAGCGGCCGCGCCAAGCGTGCCCGGATCGGGCGGGCGGCGCGCAAGGCGCACCCCGGCCCCGCCGACGAGCGGCTCAAGGTCTTCGAGACCCGGCTCCGCCGCGAGGACGGCTCGCTCGTCGAGTGGCCGGAGCGCGAGCTCAAGATCACTGCCGTCGACGCCGACAGCGGCTCCTTCCGCGTCTTCGACCGCACCGGCGACGTCGACCTGCTGCACGCCGTGGCCGCGAGCTGCGCGGTCCCGCTCGTCTGGCCCGCCGTCGAGATCGGCGGCCGCCACTACGTCGACGGCGGGATGCGGTCCGCCGCCAACGCCGACCTCGCGACCGGCTGCGACGTCGTGCTGGCCGTGGTCCCCCTGTGGCGCGCGCTCTCGCGGCACCACGCGGTGCCCGAGCAGCTGCGCCGTACCGGTGCACGTCGGACCGCCTGGATCAACCCGGACAAGCAGTCGCTGACCGCGATCGGCCGCGACGTCCTCGATCCGTCGAAGCGGATGGGTGCCGCCCGGGCCGGTGCCGCCCAGGGCCGGCGGATGGCGGCCGAGGTCGCCGAGGGGTGGCCGGTCAGCGCACGATGACGACCGGGATCCGCACCCGGTTGCCGTTGGCGCCCCGCCAGGTCACCCAGCCGTCGTCGAGAGGCTGAGGACCGGCGGTGCCCGCCACCCGCACCGTGAACGTCGTCGACTCACCCGGCGCCAGCGAGATCGCGGCGGGGGTGACCGAGACCTGGTGGCGACCGAAGCCGGTGGCCGTCGAGGAGAAGTACATCGCCCGGGTGCCCACGTTGGTGACCGTGCGGGTCACGGACCCGGAGCCCCGGAGCAGGACCGACGGAGTGTTGAGCGCCGTCGCGTCGAGGTCGCCGTCGAGCCAGGCGCGGTAGTCGCCGAGCGGGACCCCGAACGCCAGGCCCGGCCGGTCGGCGGGTTGCGCCCGGGTGCGGCCGGCCCCCAGGCGCAGCAGGGACGGGGCGCCGGCCACGTCGCCGGCCGTGGTGGCGATGGCCGAACGTACCTCGGCGGCCGACCAGTCGTGGCGGCTGAGCAGCGCGGCCGCGACGCCACTGGTCCGGGCGGCGGCGACCGACGTGCCGGAGCCGAGGTCCCAGCGACGTCCGAGGTGCGAGGGCGGGGTGGCGCCGAGGACGCCGACGGCCGTCGCGACGACGTCGGGCTTGACGAACGAACCCGTCGGGTCGCCCGAGCTGGTCCAGGCGACGAGCCGTTCGGGGGTGCGCTGCACGCCGTCGGGGCGCAGCCGCACCAGGCGGCCGGGGTGGTCGCGCATCCATCGGACCAGGCGGTGGCCGTCGTCCTTGGTGAGGTGGACGGTCGGCACGCTGTGGAAGTCGGCGGTGGCCTGGCCGCGGCTGGTGTTGACGAGGACCATGCCCACGCCGTCGGCCCGTGCGACGGCCTCGGACTTGTCGACGCGTCCGATGCGGCCGCGCTCACACACGACGATGCGTCCGGAGACGAGCGCGGCGTCCAGGCTGCCGGGCCGGCAGTAACGCGACTGGGAGGCCGTGGCGCCGGCCGACGCGACCCGCGCGCCGAGCACGATTCGGGCGGGGCGTACGGCGGTCCGGGCGGCCATGGCGCCGGCCAGCCGGAGCCCGGGCGCGACCACGGCGCCGCGCCGGGTGGCGCCGGTGGTGCCGCCGACGGACGTGACCCACGGCGACGCGTGGGCGGCGTACGCGCGGGTGCCGCGGTTGCCCGCCGCGGCCACCACGACGACGTCGGCCTCGGCCGCGCCGAGCAGGGCGCGTTCGACGGTGTCGACCCGTGCCTGGGGGTCGGTGGGGCCGTCGACGGAGAGGTTCAGCACGTCCACGCGGTCGGCGACGGCCCGGTCGATCGCCGTGACCAGGTCGGCGGCCGAACAACCGTCGTCGCGCGGGTCGGGGGCGGTCCAGCACGCCTTGTAGACGGCGAGCCTGGCCTGGGGCGCGGCACCGGCGTACAGGCCGGCGCGCTGACCCGGCACCTTCACGCTGACACCGGCGTTCCCGGCCGCGATCGAGGCCATCAGCGTGCCGTGGCCGTCGTCGTCGAGCGGGGAGAGGCGGGCGCCGCTGCGGACCCGGTCGGCGCCGAACCCGTCCACGAACCACTGGGCTCCCACGATCTTGTCGTCGCACACGTCGTCGGCCCAGCCCGCGCCGGTCGCGCAGCGGCCCTGGAAGTCGCGGGCCGACCGGCCGAGGCCGCGGACGTCGGCGAACAGGGGGCTGTCGGGCCAGAGGCCGGAGTCGACGAGCCCGATCACCACGCCGGCCCCGCCGAGACGTGGGAAGTCGGCCGCCGTCGCGGCGCCACCGGGTGCGGCGGCGGCCAGGCGACGTACGGAGTCCGGCTCGACGGAGGCCACTCGGGGGTCGCGGGCCACGTCGCGGGCCTGGGCGGCGGTCAGCCGGACGGCGTAGCCGTTGAGCGCGTTCGTCCAGCGGTAGACCGGGGCCTCGGCACCGACCCTCGCGAGCGTGGCGTCCTGCTCGGCCAGTGCGGACGCGCGGAACGCCCGCGCAGTCGCCGCGCCGCGGTCGGCGCTCGAGCCCGGCCCCGTCAGGGTGACCAGGAAGAGCTCGCTGCCGGTGTCACCGGTGTCGCCGGTGTCGGTGGTGGCCTCGGTCTCCGGCTCGTCGGCGACGGCGCCCGCCTGGCCGATGCCGACGAGCGTCATCGTCATCAGGGCGCACGCCAGCAGGGTGCTGACGAGCACCCGGCGAGGTCGCGGCATCGAGGTCAAGCGTCCAGTGTCGCAAACAGGCCCCACCTCGGCAGCGGTTCGGGGTGCCGGGGCAGCCGTCCCTACGATCGGTCCATGTCCCTCGTCGTCGCCTTCGACCTCGACATGACCCTCATCGACACGGTGCCGGGCGTGGCCGGCACGCTGACGGCCCTCGGTGGCGAGCTCGGCGTCGACCTGCCGGTCGCGGAGCTCACCTCCCGCCTCGGACCTCCGCTCGACGTCCTGCTCGACGGGCATCTGCCGGCCGAGGTGATGGCGGGTGCCGTGGACCGGTTCCGCGAGCTGTACGTCGACCATGCGATCCACACGGTCACCACCCTCGACGGCGCGGTCGAGTCGATCGCCGCCGTCCGTCGCCACGGTGGGCGGGTGGTGGTCGTCACCGGCAAGTACGAGCCGAACGCCCTGCGCCACGTCGAGCACCTCGCCCTCGACGTG
The DNA here is from genome assembly GCA_963708915.1 of uncultured Actinomycetota bacterium. GTDB lineage: Bacteria > Actinomycetota > Actinomycetes > Propionibacteriales > Nocardioidaceae > Nocardioides. Next base: position 906,376 of record CAVPUJ010000001.1, on the reverse strand, counting down.
GACCACGTCACCGGGCTGGTGGTCGGGGTCGGCAAGGCGGATGCGCTCCTGCGGGAGGGTGCCTCGCTCTTGGTGGGCGACCACGTGCACGACGTCGAAGGGGCACGAGCGGCCGGCATCACCAGCGTGTCGGTGCTGACCGGCGGCTGCACCGAGGAGGAGCTCGTCGAGGCCGGCACCGACGTCGTGCTCGCCGACCTCACGGCCTTCCCCGCCTGGCTCGACGCGTTCGTCGCCGCCCAGGAGTGCCTCGGGGCCTGATCGCCCCTTACCCGTTGGCGCGCGTTGGCGTGGGCCACCTAGGCTCTCGGTGCCCGCACCTGCGGCCCCCGCGCAGCAAGAAGAGGACGAGACGTGCCCACTGGCAAGGTGAAGTGGTTCGACGCCGAGAAGGGCTTCGGCTTCCTGTCCCAGGAGGACGGTCCCGACGTCTACGTGCGCAGCGACGCCCTGCCCGAGGGCACCCCGGCGCTGAAGCCGGGTACGCGCGTGGAGTTCGGCATCGCCCAGGGCCGGCGCGGCGACCAGGCCCTCCAGGTGCGCATCATCGACGCCCCGGTCTCGGTCGCGCGCAACCAGCGTCAGGCGCAGAAGAAGCGCCCCGACGAGATGGTCGCGATCGTCGAGGACCTGATCAGGCTGCTCGACGGCGTCGGCGAGGCCTACCGCCACGACCGCCACCCCGACCGCCGCACGTCGGCCCCGGTCGCCAAGCTCCTCCGCGCGCTGGCGGACGAGCTGGAGGCCTAAGCCTGCTTGACGGCGACTCGATCGTCGCTGGCCACCGTGGTGCGTTTGCGGTTGGGCGAGCTGACCAGCACCAGGACGACCCAGGCGACCAGCGTCACGCTGGCGACGGCGAGGCCGACGGTGGGGTTCAGCGGCAGGGCGATGCCGACGAAGCCACCGAGCACCCAGGCCAGCTGGAGCGTGGTGTCGCTGCGGGCGAAGGCGCTCGTGCGCACGCGTTCGGGGACGTCGCGCTGGATCGTCGAGTCGAGCGAGAGCTTGGCGAGGGACTGGGCCAGGCCGGCGGTGAGCCCGAGCAGGGCGAGGGTGAGCACGCCGTAGAACAAGGCGGTCAGCAGCACCATCACCGCGTCGGCCAACAGGGCCAGCACCACGGTGAGGGCAGGGTTCAGCTTCTTGAGGACGGACGCGAGCCCGATGCCGATGGCGTTGCCGAAGCCCGCGGCGCCGATGAGGATGCCGAGCAGCACCTCGGGCGCCCAGTCGCCGATCGGGTTCTCGCGCAGGAGGAACGCCATGAACATCGTGAGGAAGCCCGAGAGCCAGCGCGGGCCGCAGTTGGCCCGCAGGGCGAAGGACACCGTGCCCGGGATCCGCATCCGCGGGCGACCCTTGCGCGAGCGGGCCGAGCCGATGAGCACGGCCTGGTCCTCGCCGGCGTCGGAGTCGACCCGCGCGGGCAGCCGGATCGCCCAGATGGTGGCCAGCACGAACAGCACGAACGCGTAGCGCAGCGACCACTCCGCGCCGAACACCGACGCCACGCCGGCGATCGGCGCCGAGACGCCGGCCGCGACCATGCCGGCCAGGGAGATGCGGCCGTTGACCTTGACCAGGGTGAGGCCCTCCGGCAGCAGGCGCGGGACCGCGGCCGCGCGCGTGACGCCGTACGCCTTGGACGAGACGAGGCAGCCCAGCGCGAGCGGGAAGAGCCAGGTCGACTCGGTCGTGACCGCGGTCGCCAGCCCCCAGACGAGGAACGCGCGGATGGCCATCGTCGCCCCGATGGCCCAGCGGCGACCGTGGCTGAACCGGTCGAGGAACGGCCCGAGGAGCGGCGCCACGATCGCGAACGGCAGCATCGTCAGGCCGAGGAACAGAGCCACCTGGCCCCGGGCCTCGCCCGTCGGGACCTGGAAGAACAAGGTGCCGGCGAGCGAGATCGCGACGGCGGCGTCGCCGGCCGTGTTGAAGGCGTGCATCTCGATCAGCCGGGACAGACCCGAGCGGTCGGCGCCCTCGGCGCTGGCGGCGCGACGCGCCTGCCGCAGGGTGTAGCGCCCCGCGCGGCCGGTGCCGCGGGCGACCCCGGCGACCGCCCTGCCGGTCTTCTGGGCCCCCGTTCCGAGGGCTCGACCGACCTTCGCGGCCTGCTCGCGACCCGGGCCGGGCGCCGGCCCGGGTCCGCGCGACGGCCCCGTGGTGGTCATGCGCCTATCCTGCCTCGCCGAGCCCGATCTGACGGGGGACGCGTCGATGAGTGATGATGGCCCGGTGACGACGACGGTGCGAGCCAAGCCGGACGCCGTGGCCATGGCCGCGGTGGACACGGCGCGTGCCGCCCTGCTCGACGACGTGGACGCCTCCGACGTGGGCGAGCACCTCGGCGCCGTGGTCGAGGGCGAACGCCTCGCCACCCACCAGTTCGCCTGCACCCGCCGCGGGTACGACGGATGGCGTTGGTCGGTGACGGTGGCCCGGGCGAGCCGCCAGAAGACCGTCACCGTGTGCGAGGTCGTGCTGATTCCCGGCGACGGGGCGATCGTCGCGCCCGAGTGGGTGCCCTACCGCGAGCGCATCCAGCCCGGCGACCTGTCGCCCGGCGACCTGCTGCCGGTGGCCGACGACGACCCACGCCTGGTCCCGACGTACTCCTTCGGCGACGACCCGCTCGACACCGACGAGAAGGCCCAGGTCCGCACCGTCGCCGCCGACCTCGGCCTCGGCCGCGTGCGCACCCTGTCCCTGGAGGGCCGCGACCTCGCCGCCCAGCGCTGGTACGACGGCGACGGCGGCCCCGAGTCCGCGATCGCCCAGGCGGCCCCCGACTCCTGCCGCACCTGCGGCTTCCTGGTCCGCATGGCCGGCTCGATGGCCGACTCCTTCGGCGTCTGCGCCAACGGCGACGCCAACGACGACGGCCGCGTCGTGACGTTCGACCACGGCTGTGGCGCCCACTCCGAGGTACGTCTGGCGCGCAAGCACGAGCCCGCGCCCCTCCCCGATCCGGTGCACGACACCCTCACCGACGACGAGTTCGTCAGCTTCTAGCCGGGACTGGTTGACCTTTCCCTGCACTTGGCGTGCCTCCCTAGCCACGCCATGTTCAGGATTCTCCGGCCAGCCGGAGAAATCTCGCGCCGGCTACGTCCGGTAGGGGCGGCCCTCGGCGCGGGCGGCCTTGCGGCGGCGGCAGTACTCGAGGCCGAAGAGACCGAGGCCGGAGCCGGCGAGGCAGGTCCAGAGCCACCAGGTGCGGTCGGCGTCGGCGAGGGCGCCCCAGAAGGGGAGCAGGGCGAGGAAGGTGACGAACCAGATGCCGAGACCCACCTGGACGGTGCGGACTCCGTCGACGTCGAGGGGCTCGACGTCGGCCACGATGTAGGTCCGGTTGCCGATCTCGTGCTTGACCCGCTCGGGTGGCAGCTCCACGAGGGCACCTTAGCCCCGCGCGCTCCGGCGGGTGGACAGGCCAGCGGGAATCGTTAGCACAGGTAACGAGTTATGCTGACGAGATGCCTACCGTCCAGAACGTCGCCCGCACCGACGCCGGTCTCGCCAGCGAGCTCCGCGTCTCGGTGATGCGGCTGCGCCGCCGGCTGATCGTCGAAGGGCTCCCGGACGACGCGCTCAGCCTGACCCAGACGTCGGTGCTCGCCTGCCTGTTCCGCAACGGAGACCTGACGGTCGGCGACCTCGCGGGGTTCGAGCGGGTCCAGCCCCCGAGCATGACCCGCACCGTGAAGCTGCTGGAGACCGGCGGCTACCTGACGCGCCGCGCTCACGACACCGACGGCCGCCAGGTCGTGGTCAGCCTGACCGACCGCGGACGCGACCTCGTCCGCGCCGACCGCGCCCGCCGCGATGCCTGGCTCTCGCGACGCCTCAGCGAGCTGAGCCCCGAGCAGAGGGCCGTGCTGCGGCAGGCCGCCCCGATCCTCGACGACCTCTCTCGGAAGGACTGACACACCCTGAGTCCCACGTTCAAGTCGCTCCACAACCCGAACTACCGCAAGTACGCCGTCGGGAGCGTCGTCAGCAACACCGGCACCTGGATGCAGCGCGTCGCGCAGGACTGGCTGGTCCTGCAGCTCACCGGCGGCAGCGGCTCGGCGCTCGGCATCACCACCGGGCTCCAGTTCCTGCCCGTCCTGCTGCTCTCGCCGTACGCCGGCGTGATCGCCGACCGCTTCCCCAAGCGCCGGCTGCTCCAGGTCACCCAGGCGGTGATGGCCGGCGCCTCGCTGGTGCTGGGACTGATCACCGTCCTCGGCGTGGTCGAGGTGTGGCACGTCTACCTGCTCGCGTTCGTCTTCGGCATCGGCTCGGCCTTCGACGCTCCGGCCCGCCAGTCGTTCGTGTCCGAGCTGGTCGACCAGGACGACGTCACCAACGCCGTGGGCCTCAACTCCGCGGCCTTCAACCTCGCCCGCATCCTCGGCCCCGCCCTGGCCGGCCTGATGATCGGCGCCCTCGGCGGCGGAGCCGCGGCGACCGGGTGGGTCATCCTCATCAACGCCGTCTCGTACGCCGCCACCATCACGCAGCTGCAACGCATGGACACCGACCTGCTGCACACGCCGAAACCGGTCGCCCGGACTCCGGGGATGCTCCTCGACGGCGTCCGTTACGTCCGCAGCCAGCCCAAGATGCTGATGGTCCTGGTCCTGGTGTTCTTCGCCGGCACGTTCGGCATGAACTTCCAGATCACCTCCGCCCTGATGGCCACCGAGGTGTTCGGCAAGGGCGCCAGCGAGTTCGGGCTGCTGGGCTCGTTCATGGCGATCGGCTCGCTGGCCGGCGCCCTGATGTCCGCGAGGCGCTCGACGATCCGGGTACGCCTGCTCATCGTGGCCGCCCTCGGCTTCGGCGCCGCCGAGATCGCGGCCGGGCTGATGCCGTCGTACGTGCTCTTCGCCGCGATGTGCCCCGTCATCGGCTTCTGCACGCTGACCCTGCTCAACTCCGCCAACGCGACCATGCAGCTCGAGTCCGACCCGGTCTACCGGGGTCGGGTGATGGCCCTGTACATGACGATCGTGATGGGTGGCACGCCGCTCGGCTCGCCGGTGATCGGCTGGGTCGGGGAGACCTTCGGCCCGCGCTGGACCCTGATCCTGGGTGGCGTGCTGGTCATCGTCGGGGCGGGTCTCGCGAGCAGCCTGCTGCTGCGCAGCAACGCCCGGCGGCGACCCCTCGCCGACGACCGCGTCGAGGAGTCTGCGGGCGACCTCGTCGAGGCCTCGTGACCAGGGCATGCACCGTTTTGACCGTGTTTGCTGCGCGAGAGTAATCTCAACCCTTGTGTCTGGCACGACCAGACCGTTGCGCGTGCCCGAAACGATCTGCTCTGTCGATCGTGGCGCACGCCCATCACAGGCACACCAGTACGAGCAGCACGATCGTGCCCAGCAAGGCGCTGGCCACTGAGAGTAGTCAAGAAAGGGAACCACCCAGGTGCCCACCATTAACCAACTGGTCCGCAAGGGCCGGCAGGACAAGGCGTCGAAGACCAAGACGCCGGCCCTCAAGGGCTCTCCCCAGCGACGCGGCGTCTGCACGCGCGTCTACACGACCACCCCGAAGAAGCCGAACTCCGCCCTCCGCAAGGTCGCCCGCGTGCGCCTGTCGAGCGGCGTCGAGGTCACCGCTTACATCCCGGGTGTCGGCCACAACCTCCAGGAGCACTCGATCGTGCTCGTCCGCGGCGGCCGGGTGAAGGACCTTCCCGGTGTCCGCTACAAGATCATCCGCGGCACGCTCGACACCCAGGGCGTGAAGAACCGCAAGCAGGCCCGCAGCCGTTACGGCGCGAAGAAGGAGAAGAGCTGATATGCCGCGCAAGGGACCCGCTCCTAAGCGGCCGATCGACATGGACCCGGTCTACGGGTCACAGCTGGTGAGCCAGCTCGTCTCCAAGGTGCTCATGGACGGCAAGAAGCAGGTCGCCCAGCGCATCGTCTACACCGCCCTCGAGGGCTGCCGCGAGAAGACCGGCACGGACCCCGTGGTCACGCTCAAGCGTGCCCTCGACAACGTGAAGCCGGCCATCGAGGTCAAGTCCCGTCGTGTCGGTGGCGCGACCTACCAGGTCCCGATCGAGGTCAAGGGCACGCGTGGCACCACGCTCGCGCTGCGCTGGCTGGTCGGCTACTCGCAGGCCCGCCGCGAGAAGACGATGCACGAGCGCCTCATGAACGAGATCCTCGACGCCTCCAACGGCCTCGGTGCCGCGGTGAAGAAGCGCGAGGACACCCACAAGATGGCCGAGTCCAACAAGGCCTTCGCCCACTACCGCTGGTGACCTGCAGTGGTACGCCGGCCCGATCGGCCGGCGTACTGCTCGCGGTGCCTTGACCAGCACCCACTCCTACCTAAGGAACGCTGACAGTGGCTGTCGACATCACCACGGACCTCAACAAGGTCCGCAACATCGGCATCATGGCGCACATCGACGCCGGCAAGACCACCACCACCGAGCGCATCCTGTTCTACACCGGCGTGTCCTACAAGATCGGTGAGGTCCACGACGGCGCCGCCGTCATGGACTGGATGGAGCAGGAGCAGGAGCGCGGCATCACGATCACGTCCGCCGCGACGACCTGCTGGTGGAAGGACCACCAGATCAACATCATCGACACCCCCGGGCACGTCGACTTCACCGCCGAGGTCGAGCGCTCGCTGCGCGTCCTCGACGGCGCGGTCGCGGTCTTCGACGGTGTCGCCGGCGTCGAGCCCCAGACCATGACTGTCTGGCGCCAGGCCAACAAGTACGCCGTCCCGCGGATGTGCTTCGTCAACAAGCTCGACCGCACGGGCGCCGACTTCTTCCGCTGCGTCGACATGATGGTCGAGCGGCTGAACTCCACCCCGCTGGTCCTCCAGCTCCCGATCGGCGCCGAGGGCGACTTCCTCGGTGTCGTCGACCTGGTCGGCATGCGCGCGCTCACCTGGCGTGGCGAGACCAAGATGGGCGACGACTACGACGTCGAGGAGATCCCGGCCGCGCTGGCCGAGCAGGCTGCCGAGTACCGCGAGAAGTTCCTCGAGACCCTCGCCGAGGCCGACGACGCCGTCATGGAGAAGTACCTCGACGGCGAGGACTTCACGGTCGAGGAGCTGGAGGCGGCCATCCGCCGCGCCACCCTGGCCGACCTCGTCAACCCTGTGCTCTGCGGCACGGCGTTCAAGAACAAGGGCGTGCAGCCCCTGCTCGACGCCGTCGTGAAGTACCTGCCCTCGCCGCTCGACATCGACGCCATCGTCGGCCACAAGGTCAACGACGAGGAGACGAAGATCGAGCGTCAGCCCGCCGACGACCAGCCGTTCTCCGGCCTGGCCTACAAGATCGCCAGCGACCCGCACCTCGGCAAGCTGATCTACGTCCGCGTGTACTCCGGCAAGCTCGAGGCGGGCGCCACGGTGCTCAACTCGGTCACCGGACGCAAGGAGCGGATCGGCAAGGTCTACCAGATGCACGCCAACAAGCGTGAGGAGATCGCGTCGGTCGGCGCCGGCCAGATCGTGGCCGTGATGGGTCTGAAGGACACCAAGACCGGTCACACCCTGAGCGACATCGCCAACCCGGTCGTGCTCGAGTCCATGAGCTTCCCGGCCCCGGTGATCGAGGTCGCGATCGAGCCCAAGACCAAGAGCGACCAGGAGAAGCTCGGCACCGCGATCCAGCGGCTCTCCGACGAGGACCCCACCTTCACGGTGAAGGCCGACGAGGAGACCGGGCAGACGATCATCGCCGGCATGGGCGAGCTCCACCTGGAGATCCTCGTCGACCGCATGAAGCGCGAGTTCCGCGTCGAGGCGACCGTCGGCAAGCCGCAGGTGGCCTACCGCGAGACGATCCGCAACAAGGTCGAGAAGCACAGCTACACCCACAAGAAGCAGACCGGTGGGTCGGGCCAGTTCGCCAAGGTGCTCATCACCGTCGAGCCCAGCATCGACCCCGAGACCGGGCAGGGTGCGGGCTACGAGTTCGTCAACGGCGTGAGCGGTGGTCGCATCCCGCGGGAGTACATCCCGTCGGTCGACCAGGGCGCGCAGGACGCCATGGAGTTCGGCGTGCTCGCCGGCTACCCCATGGTCGACGTGAAGGTCACCCTCGAGGACGGCGCCTACCACGACGTCGACTCCTCCGAGCTGGCCTTCAAGATCGCCGGCAACCAGGCCTTCAAGGAGGCCACCCGCAAGGCGCGGCCCGTGCTGCTCGAGCCGATGTTCGCCGTCGAGGTGATCACGCCCGAGACGTTCCTCGGCACGGTCATCGGTGACATCAACAGCCGTCGCGGCCAGATCCAGGCACAGGAGGAGCGTCACGGTGACATGGTCATCAACGCCCTCGTGCCCCTTTCCGAGATGTTCGGGTACGTTGGCGACCTGAGGTCCAAGACCTCGGGCCAGGCGTCGTACTCGATGGAGTTCGACTCGTACGCCGAGGTCCCCCAGGGCATCGCCGACGAGATCATCAAGAAGGTTCGCGGCGAGTAAACCTGTCGGTGGCCACGTGTCACCGTCGGTTTGCCCAAACCGAGTCCTCGGCATCACCTTTCATCTACGAGTCAAGTACCAACAACAGGAGGAGCCCCAGTGGCTAAGGCGAAGTTCGAGCGGACCAAGCCGCACGTGAACGTCGGCACGATCGGTCACATCGACCACGGCAAGACCACTCTTACCGCGGCGATCACCAAGGTCCTGCACGACAAGTTCCCGGACCTGAACCCGTTCACGCCGTTCGACGAGATCGACAAGGCGCCCGAAGAGCGTCAGCGCGGCATCACGATCTCGATCGCGCACGTCGAGTACCAGACCGAGGCGCGCCACTACGCCCACGTGGACTGCCCCGGTCACGCCGACTACATCAAGAACATGATCACCGGCGCTGCTCAGATGGACGGTGCGATCCTCGTGGTCGCCGCCACTGACGGCCCGATGCCGCAGACCCGCGAGCACGTGCTGCTCGCCCGCCAGGTCGGCGTGCCGGCCCTGGTCGTGGCGCTCAACAAGTGCGACATGGTCGACGACGAGGAGCTCATCGAGCTCGTCGAGATGGAGGTGCGCGAGCTCCTCTCCGAGTACGAGTTCGACGGGGACAACATCCCGGTCGTGCGCGTGGCGGCCTTCCCGGCCCTCAACGGCGACGCCAAGTGGGGCGAGTCCGTCCTCGAGCTCATGGCTGCGGTCGACGAGCACATCCCGACCCCGGCCCGTGAGACCGAGAAGCCCTTCCTCATGCCCGTCGAGGACGTCTTCACGATCACCGGTCGTGGCACCGTCATCACCGGTCGCATCGAGCGCGGCATCGTCAAGGTCGGCGAGGAGGTCGAGATCGTCGGCATCCGCGAGGGCTCGCAGAAGAGCACCGTGACCGGCGTCGAGATGTTCCGCAAGCTGCTCGACGAGGGTCAGGCCGGTGAGAACGTCGGTCTGCTGCTTCGCGGTACCAAGCGCGAGGACGTCGAGCGCGGCATGGTCGTGATCAAGCCCGGCACGACGACCCCGCACACCAACTTCGACGCGAGCGTCTACATCCTGTCGAAGGAGGAGGGCGGCCGTCACACGCCGTTCTTCAACAACTACCGCCCGCAGTTCTACTTCCGTACCACCGACGTGACCGGCGTCGTGACCCTCCCCGAGGGCACCGAGATGGTCATGCCCGGCGACAACACGGAGATGTCGGTCGAGCTGATCCAGCCGATCGCCATGGACGAGGGCCTGCGGTTCGCGATCCGGGAGGGTGGCCGCACCGTCGGCGCCGGCCGGGTCACCAAGATCACCAAGTAAGGCCGAGTCGGCGCATCTGCCGATCTCAATCACGTCGAGTCGGCGTATCTGCAGCCCCCGTGGCGGCAGGTGCGCCGACTCGGTGCATTTCGGGCCTGCAGACACGCCGACTCGACCGCTTGTCGGCCGGCAGATGCGCCGACTCGGCGATCAGGCGGCGCGTCGGAGGACGAGGCCGGCGCCGGCGAGCAGGTGCTCGACCCGCAGCCGCTCCGCGTCGCGGTCGGTGCCGGGGACGAGGTCGAGCAGGTCGGAGTCGACGTCGAGGGCCTGGCAGCCCTCGGCGAGCGCGTCGTCGTACGCGCGGCGGAAGGCCTCGGACTTCACCCACGAGCGGCCGGGGTGCCCGCCGTGGAACTCGCCGCCGAGCCGGCGGATGGCTCGGGCGATCTCCTCGATCGGGCGGCCGGCGGGCTGCTCGACCCGGCGGCCGAGGTGGCGGCGCAGCCAGGGGAGCCCGTCGTCGGCGAACCGGCTGATGAGCGCCGGCGACTGCAGGAGCAGGCGGAGCATCAGCGCGCCGCTGACGCTGAGCGCGGCAATGGCAAGGATGCCGAGGAGGATGCCGCCGTCCATTCCCTGACGGTAAGCCCGGCCACCGACACCCACAACCGGAATCGGGTGCCAGGCTGGCCCCGTGAGGTTCACCAGGGCGGAGCTCGAGTCGTTCCGCGACGCCGAGGTGCCCGACCTCCTCGGACCCGGCACGCGGCTGCTCTTCGTCGGGATCAACCCGGGCCTGCGAACCGCGGCCACCCAGACCCACTTCGGCAACCCCGGCAACCGCTTCTGGCCGGCGCTGCACCGTGCCGGCGTCCTGCCCGACCCGGTCGACGTCTCCGACCCGATGACCGACGAGGTCCGGGCCGCCCTCGTGGCCCGGGGGATCGGCATCTCCAACCTGGTACGACGCGCGACCGCCCGCGCCGACGAGCTGACCACGGCCGAGCTGCACGAGGGCGCTGACCTGTTGGTCGCCCTGGTCGAGAGGGTGCGGCCGCGGGTGGTCGCGGTGCTCGGCATCACGGCGTACCGGTCCGCGTTCCGCCTGCCCGGCGCCGTACCCGGCCGTCAGCCCGAACCCCTCGCCGGCGCGGCGCTCTGGGTGGTGCCGAACCCGAGCGGACTCAACGCCCACGAGACGATCGGCAGCCTGGCAGTCGCGTACGCCGAGCCGGCGCGCGCTGCAGGCCTCCTCAGGTGAGCGCGCCCGACGCCGGGTCGCGGTCGGTGATGCAGTACGGCAGCCCGGCGGGGTCGGTGAGCACCGTCCAGAACTCCTCCCGGGCGACGACGCTCGAGCCGAGTGCGCGGTGGCGCACGGTCTCCGCCTCGCGGTCGGTCGTGCCGAGGTCGAGGTGCGCGGTGACGGGGCCGTCGTGCCGGTCGAGCCGCTGCAGCAGCAGGTCGAGCGGTCTGGGTCCGCCGGGTATCCGCACCCAGGCGAACTCTGGTCGGCGCCCCAGCACGTCGAGACGGCCGGCTGCCAGCGAGGCCCACCTCTGGGCCTCCTCCTCGAACGCCGGGCCGGGGATGTCGACGCACACCTGGTAGACGCGGCTGCGACGTACGCCCGGGAACGACGCGGGCGCGGGTACGGCAGGGACGTCGTCGTCGTGAGGGTGCACGCGCACGCCCGGGGTCCCGGCGGCGGGCCGGACGACGAGGTGGGCCGGGAGCGCCGACCCGGTCACCGCCGACCAGAATGACGTCGCGCGCGCCACGTCGGCCGCGTCGACGTCGAGCGACGCGCTGACCCAGAAGACCACGCGCCGACGTTAGTGGGCGTCGCTGGAAGGATGGGGCGCATGACCGAGCATGCCCGGGGAACCTTCGCCGTCACGCTGACCCCCGAGGAGAGCGGCCTGCCGATGGTCGGCCGGTTCGCCCTCGAGAAGACCTACGCCGGGGACGCGGTCGGCACCGGGGCGGGCATCATGCTGTCGGCGGGCGACCCGGCGACGGGTGAGGCCGGGTACGTCGTGCTCGAGGTCGCCGACCTGACGATCGGCGAGCGCACCGGGACCTTCGCGATGCAGCAGCTCGGCACGATGAGCGGCGGCGACCAGTCGATCACGTACCTGGTCACGCCGGGGTCCGGGACGGGTGGCTTCGCCGGCATCTCCGGGCGGCTGGAGCTCGAGATCCGCGACGGTCAGCACCACTACGACCTGGTCCACGACCTGCCGGATGCCTGACGACGAGGCCGCCCGCGTCCGCCCGGCGCGGCCGCACCAGCGGCTGACCGACGACGGGCGCCGGATGCGGGAGGTGCTGACGTACGCCCGCCGCGGCAGCCGGTTCACGCCTCGGCAGCGGGAGGCGTGGGAGGCCCACCACGACCGGTGGGTGGTCCCGGACGAGGCGGTCGACGACCCGGCGTTCTCGTGGTCGAGCTGGTTCGGGCGCGAGGCGCCGCTCGTCGTCGAGATCGGCTCGGGCATCGGTGAGGCCACCGCGGCTCTCGCGCCGGCCCGGGCGGCGTCGGACGTGCTGGCCCTCGAGGTCTGGCGGCCCGGCACCGCCGACGCGCTGGCGCGGGTGGCCGAGAGCGGCGCGACCAACGTGCGGTTCTGCTCGGTCGACGCGGTCTGGTCGATGCAGCACCTGCTCCACGAGGGAGACGTGGCCGAGCTCTGGACGTTCTTCCCCGACCCCTGGCACAAGAAGAAGCACCACAAGCGCCGGCTGGTGAACCCGGAGTTCGCGGCGCTGGCGGCGACGAGGCTCGCCCCGGGCGCCCGGTGGCGACTGGCCACCGACTGGTCCGACTACGCCGAGCAGATGGTCGAGGTGCTCGACGCGGAGCCGCTGCTGTCGGGTGGGGTGGTGCCGCGGTGGGACGAGCGGCCGGTCACCAGGTTCGAGCGCAAGGGCCTCGCCGCCGGCCGGCTGATCACCGACCTGACGTACGTGCGCGTCTGAACACCGATTCGTCTGCAGGTCCCAGCGGAGAAAGTCGCAGCAATCCGCAGACGAATCCGGGTTCGGGCGGGTCTAGGAGAGCAGCGCGTCGACCGCCGCCCCGAACACCTCGGTGTGCCGGTCGACGTCGGCCTCGGAGTGGGCGGGGGAGAACAGCGCCATGTTGTGGAACGGGGTGAGCAGCACCCCGCGGTTGAGGGCCCACAGGTGCATCAGCCGCTCGAGCTCCTCGTCCACGGCGGCCGCCGCGGCGGCGCCGTCGCGGGGCGGCGGGCAGAACCAGTACTCCGCCCGGCAGCCGAGGCGTTGGACGTTCCACGGCAGCCCGTGCCGGTCGATGACGGCCTGCACGCCGTCGGTGAACCGCTCCGCGAGCGGGATCGCCACGGCGAAGTCCTCCTCGCGCAGTGCCGAGGAGAGCGCCGCCCGGGCGGCCGAGAGCGCCATCGCGTTGGCGGTCAGCGTGCCACCGACGCCCGAGACGTCCGCCTCGGCCGTGAGCATGAGCGGGGTGAGCCTGTCGGCCACCTCCTGGGTCATGCCGTACGCCGCGAGCGGCACGCCGCCGGCGATCGGCTTGCCGACGACCAGCAGGTCGGGCTCGAGTCCCCACGCCCGCGTCGCGCCACCGGGGCCGGCGCACAGCGTGTGCGTCTCGTCGATGACCAGCAGCACGTCGTGCTTGCGGGTGATCTCGCGGACCGCCTCGGAGTAGCCCTCGTCCGGGAGCACGATGCCGATGTTGGTCAGCGCCGGCTCCATCAGCAGGCAGGCCACGTCACCCTCGGCGAGCCGTCGGTCGAGAGCCTCGAGGTCGTTGAACGGCACCACGGCCGTGGTCACGTTCACGTCGACCTGAGGGCCCATCGCCCCAGGGCGTGGGATCACCTGGCCGTCCTCGAGCACGGCCAGCGTCTCGTCGACGGTCCCGTGGTAGCACCAGTCGAACACCGCGATCCTCGGCCTCCCGGTCAGGTGCCGGGCGAACCGCAGCACGAACCGGTTGGCGTCGGTCGCGGTCATCGCGAACTGCCAGCGCGGCAGCCCGAACCGACGACCCAGCTCGTCGGCGACCCAGATCGCGTCCTCGGACGGCAGCATCGTGGTGATGCCCCTGGTCGCCCGTTCGGCGATGGCGGCGGAGACCTGGGGGAGCGCGTGGCCGGTCATCGCCCCCGTGTCGCCGAGGCACAGGTCGACGTACTCGATCCCGTCGACGTCGGTGAACCGCGCACCGCTGGCCGACTCCACGAACAAGGGGAACGAGCCGGCCCAGCGCGTCATCCACGGCATCGGTACTCCGGCCAGCAACGACCCCTGGGCACGCTCGGCGAGAGCGGCGGAGCGGGGGTGGCTGTCGGTGAAGCGGCGATCCTCGGCGAGGAGGAGGTCGGCCAGTCGTCCGCGATCGATCATGAGCGGACCCTAGGGCCACGGTACGCAGAGCCACCACCACCGCAGGCGCCGAGTGGTATTCATAGAGTGACTACTCTATTATTGCTGGATGGCCACCGAGACCCACGTCCTCGACGTCGGCGGGCACCGACTCGTCGCCCGGGTGACGAGGGTCGACCTGCGCACCTCGGTGGCCTTGGAGGTCGACGGCGTCGAGGTCGCCGAGCGACAGGGCTGGCCCGTCGTCCGCGTCCCGGTCGAGGACCTCGGAGCCGGACTCGAGAAGGCGGCCGTGGTGGTGGTCGCGCCGCGACCGGGCCGCGCGACGGTCCGGCTCGTCGTACCCGCCGCGTCCGGCGCCCCCACCTCCCGACCCGAGCGCATCGAGTTCGAGCCACCCGCCGGCACCCGTGCGCACCGCCGGTACCTCTGGGCGCAACGACACCCTCAGGTGTACGCCGCGCGCCACGTGGTGGTGGCGAGCGCTCAGGTGGTCGGCGGACTGCTGCTGGCGCGGATCGCCCTCGGGTTCGTCCTCGACCTCGACTGGGCCTGGCTGCCCGACTGGCACCTGCCGCGCATCCCGCGACCGAACCTCCCGGACCTGCCCGACATCCCGTGGCCGGACCTCGACCTGCCGGACTGGTCGCTGCCCGGTTGGCTGGCCGCGGTGCTGGCCAGCAAGAAGTACTGGTTCCCGATCCTCGTCGCGATCGGCGTCGCCGTCGCCGAGGTGAGACGACGCCGCCGTCGGGAGGCGGCCGACGAGGTGGGGAAGGAGAATGCAGCGTGGCCCGGACCGTCGACCCCGCGAAGCACGCCGCCCGACGGCTCCAGATCATCGACGCCGGACTCACCTGCTTCGCCGCCCACGGCTACGACGGAGCGACCACGGCGCTGATCTGTCGCGAGGCCGGCATCGGGTCGGGCACGTTCTTCCACTACTTCCCGACGAAGGCCGACCTGCTGGTCGCCACCCTCGAGCTGGGCACCGGCGAGACCGAGGAGTGGTTCGCCGAGCGGCGCGGTCGCCCGGACGCCGTCGCGGTGCTGCGCGAGTACGTCGTCCATGCCGCCGCCGAGTCGGCCGATCCCCGGGTGCCCGGCTTCGTGCGCGCCGTCGGGGCCGTGATGACCGAGCCGAGGATCGCGGCGGCGCTGGCCGCGGACGAGCGAACCCTCCGCGGCGGGTTGCTGCCGTGGGTGCGCAAGGCCCAGGCCGCCGGCCAGGTACGGAAGGACCTCTCGGCTCCGCGGCTGACCGAGTGGCTGATGCTGCTGCTCGACGGCTTCCTCGGTCGGCTGGCCGGCGACGATGCGTTCACCGCGAAGCGGGAGACCCGGACGCTGCTCGACGCGGTCGAGCGGCTGCTGGCTCCATGAACTCGGGCCGGTGACCGCGACCGTCGTGCCTTCCTGCTGTTCGGTGCCTCGTCGACGGACGGCACCCACCGCGTCCTGGCCTGGCGGATCGGGACGCCCGACCTCTACCGCGTCAGCCAGTACACCGACATCGAGCGGCCCGGGTTCGTCGCCAGCTGGGCCGAGGAGGCGTTTCGCTAGCCGCGACGGGCCGTGAGCCGTTCGCGGAACGCCCGCTCGCGGCCGAGCCGGGCCTCGTCGCGTTCGCGGCGGGTGGCGATGACGGCCGCGAGGAACGCCTCGGGTGGGGTGTTCGCGGGCGGTGGTGGGGCGACGTACGACGAGACCTGCTGCGCGAGGGTGTTGCCGACCGAGACCCGGTGGGCCGGGTCGAGTCCGGGCGAGCGCTGCAGGTACTGGCGCACCGCGAGCGCCAGGCCGGTCGGCAGCCCGGCCACGTCGGCGGCGCGCGCCCACGACGCGAGCTCGATCGGCATCGGGGGTGGGGGCGCGAGCTTCAACCGGATGCGCTCGCGCACGACGTACGTGCCCGCGGCATAGTCGCCGAGACGCTTCCCGCGTGAGCTCAGGAGCATCGAGAAGAACGCCGGCGAGCCCAGGAACAGGTAGATCTCGACCACGCCGACGAGGGCACGGACGAACGCGTGCTGGAAGCTGATCGGCCCGGCGTCGTCGCGCACCGCGCGCAGGCCGAAGGCCCACTTGCCCAGCGACTTGCCGCGGCTGAGGGTCTCGGACGTCGTCGGGAAGACGAGGAAGACCACGACGAGGGTGCCGACGAGAGCCACGTGGGCGAGCGCGTCGTCGGTCGGCAGGGCAGCGATCAGGAAGGTCATGATCACCACGACGAGCAGCGCCAGCGTCACCGTGACGTCGATGAGACCCGACGCGAGCCGTACTCCGAGGCTCGCCGGTGGCAGGTCGAGCGCGACGGCCTCGCCGGTGACGAGGTCGTCGGCGGTGAGTGTCGAGAACTCGGGCGCGGCCATCACGCGAAGCCTAGGCTTCCGAGCGTGGACCTGGACGCGTACGTGCTGGCGCACCACGCGGACTGGTCCAGGCTCGAGGAGCTGATCGGCCGGCGACGGCTGGACGGCGACGAGGCCGACGAGCTGGTGGAGCGCTACCAGCAGGTCGCCACCCACCTGTCCGTGCTGCGCTCGGCCGCGCCGGACCCGACGCTGGTCGCGCACCTGTCGTCGCTGCTCGCACGCGCCCGCAACAAGTCGGTCGGCGCGCGAGTGAGCAGCTGGCGGGGGGTCGCGCACTTCTTCACCGACCGCTTCCCGGCGGCGCTGTACCGCCTGCGGTTCTGGTGGCTGGGCTGCATGGCCGCCAACGTGGTGGTCGCGGCGGTGATGATGTGGTGGCTGCTCGACCACCCCGCCGTCGAGCAGAGCCTGCTCTCGACCGACCAGGTGGACCAGCTCGTCGGCAACGACTTCGAGGGCTACTACAGCGAGTACGCCGCCAGCCACTTCGCCGCCCAGGTCTGGGTCAACAACGCGTGGGTGACCGCGCTCTGCCTGGGCCTCGGCATCCTCGGCCTGCCGCTGGTGAAGGTGCTCTTCGACAACATCGCCAACCTGGCGATCATCGGCTCGATCATGATGCGGCACGACCGCGGCGAGCTGTTCTGGGGCCTGATCCTGCCGCACGGCCTGCTCGAGCTGACCGCCGTCTTCGTGGCCGGTGGCGTGGGGTTGCGGCTGTTCTGGTCGTGGGTCGAGCCCGGCGACCGGTCCCGCCCGCAGGCGATCGCCCGCGAGGGCCGGACCGCCGGCACCGTGGCGCTCGGCCTCGTCGCCGTGCTGCTCGTCAGCGGCGTGATCGAGGCCTTCGTGACGCCGTCCGGGCTGCCCACCTGGGCGCGCGTCGGCATCGGCATCCTGGCCGAGACGGCGTTCTTCGCCTACGTGTTCGTGCTCGGCCGGGCGGCGTACCTCCGCGGCGAGACCGGCGACGTCGACGCCTCGCTCCTCGAGGACCGGGTCGCTTCCCAAGGCTGACCGCGGGGTACTCCCGTGCATTCGGCCGGTCGTACGGGCCGATCGACCGGCCAAACGCACGGGACTACCCAGCCCCGGCGGCCCTACGCTGAGCGCCGTGCTGGTTCGGCTGCTGGGTCCCGTCGAGGTGGTCGTCGACGGCGCCGTCCGGACCCCGAGCGGCAAGCGGGAGCGCGCCCTGGTCGCGCTGCTGGCGCTGACCCCGGGCGACACCGTCGTCCTCGAGACGGTCGCCGCCGGGCTCTGGGGCGGGTTGGTGGCCCCGGGGGCGGCCTTGGAGGCGTTGGTCGACCGGGTCCGCGCCGACAGCACGGGGCCGGCCCTCGAGAGCTCGGACGCAGGACTGCGTCTGGTCGTCGAGCCCGCGGACGTGGACGCCGTCGAGTTCGAGCGGCTGGTCGCCGACGCGCGGGAGCAACCTCCGGACGTGGCCCTCGAGGCGTTGGACCGAGCCCTGGCGATGTGGCGCGGACCCGTCCTCTCCGGGGTCGAGGACGTGCCGTTCGCCCGCGAGGCGGTCGAGCGCCTCGGGCAGGCCAGGATCGGCGCGCTCGAGGAACGCTTCGAGCAGCTGCTCCGGCTGGGCCGCCACGCGGAGGCGGTCGAGGAGCTGCGCGCTGCCGCCGCCGAGCACCCGACCCGCGAACGGCTGTGGGCGCAGCTGATGACCGCCCTGCACCTCCAGCACCGCAGCCAGGAGGCCCTCGAGGTGTACGCCGAGGCGCGCGCCGTCCTGGCCGACGAGCTCGGCATCGAGCCCGGCGAGGCGCTCCAGCGCATCGAGGCCGCCATCCTCAAGGACGACGCGGGACGCCGCGACCCCGAGCTCGCGGACCAGGCGGTACCCCGCGAAGCGGCACGCCTGCCCGTGCCGGGTACGCCCACGTTCGGCCGCGACGAGCTCATCGACTCCATCGTGCGCAGCCTCGACGACCCGGACGCCCGTCTGGTGACGCTGATCGGTCTCGGGGGCAGCGGCAAGACCCGGGCGGCGACCGTCGCGGCGGCCAGGTGGCGCGACGGCACCGGCCGCGACGTCCACTTCCACCTCGTCACCGAGCGCGAGACGGCCGACGACGTGGTCGCGGCCGTGGAGTCCCTCGTGGGCGAGCTCGACCCGGCCACCGAGCCCGACCAGCGCCCGCTCGTGGTGCTCGACAACGTCGACGCCTGCCCCGAGGGCTCCGAGGCCGTGGCCCGACTCCTGGACGAGCTGCCCGCCCTGCGACTGCTCGTGACCAGCCGGGTGCCCCTGCGCCGTCGCTCCGAGCAGACCATCGCGGTGCCTCCGCTCGACGTCCCGGACCGCGGTGCCTCGGCGGGCGAGATCCAGCAGAGCCCCGCCGTCCAGATGTTCCTGCGGATCGCCCGACAGGCCGACCCCGGCCTCGACGTGACCGGGCACGAGCAGGCGCTGGCCGACGTCTGCCGCATGCTCGACGGGGTCCCGCTCGCCCTCGAGCTGGCGGCCGCACGGCTGCGTCTCGTCGGCATCGAGGGGCTGCTCGAGAGCCTGGAGACCGGGCTCGAGCTGCTTCGTACGACCGCCCCGGACGTCCCCGAACGCCAGCGGGCGATGGCCACGACCATCGCCTGGAGCCACGACCGGCTCAGCGAGGGCGCGCGCCAGCTGTGCCGTCGCCTGGTGATCTTCGAGCAGGCGTTCACCCTCGAAGCCGTCGAGGCCGTCGCCGCCGACGTCGGCGACGTCATCGAGCTGCTCACCCAGGTCATGGAGGCGGGCCTGATCCGGCCCCTGATCGGCCGGGTGCGGATCGGCTTCGTGATGCCCGTGACCGTCCGCACGTACGTCCGGCGGCTGCTCGTCGACCAGCGCGAGAACGACCCGGCGCGGCTGGCGCTGGCGACCTACCTCCTCGACCACGTCACCCGCTGGCAGGACGACCTCGACCGGGCCGACGGGCCGTTGGCCCTGGGACGGTTCCTCGACGTCGGCCTCGACGTGCACACCTCGATCGAGGCCAACCTGCGGCTGGGACGCATCGACGAAGGCGTCGCGCTCACGCTGGCGTGCGGCCCCTTCTGGGTGGCGTCCGGCGAGCTGCGCCAGGGGCTCAACCGGACCCTGGCCGCGTTGCGGTTCGTCGCGGGTGAGTCCCAGGAGGCGGGCCGGCTGCATGCGCAGGCGGGCCTGCTCGCCTACCAGCTCAACGAGGACGAGGAAGCGGTGACCGAGCTCGAGAGGGCCATCGCGATCGCGGAACCACTGGGCGACGAGGTCACCGTGGCGACCAGCCGGTGCTACTTCGGGGCCGCGCTCCTCTTCACCAACGAGATCGACCGCGGCACCGAGGTCGCGCGGCTGGGGGCGGAGGCCGCGAGCCGGCTCGGGCTCTACCCGCTCGTCGTCGAGGGCATCGGGGTGCTCGCGATCGCCTACGGCATGGCCGGCGACTTCGACGCCGAGCGGGAGATGCGGTTGTCCCGCCTGGCCCTGGCCCGCGAGCACGGCGACGTCGCCCGCACGGCCGACGTGCTCGGCAGCCTGGCCGAGATCGCCCTCGACGAGGCCGACGCGACCACCGCGCGCACCTACGCCGAGGAGGCGTACGCCATTGCGCACCCCGCGCTGCCGATGGAGGCGCGCGACGCCACCATCACCCTGGCGCGCGCGGCGGTGGTCGACGGCGACCTGGCCGGTGCGGCGACGACGCTCCTACGGGCCCTCGACGCGGCCGACAAGATCGGGCAGCGGTTCGGCATCGCCCAGTGCTACCGGATCGCCGGGTCGCTGGCCGCGGCGCGCGGTCGCGCCCCGGAGGCCGTCCGGCTGTACGCCGCGGCGCAGCGGCTCGCTCCGTCACCCAGCGGCACCGACGAGCCCGTCGAGGCGGACCTGTCCGGCGGCCTGGAGACGGCGCGCTCGCAGCTCGGACCCGAGGCGTTCACACGCGAGTGGACCCTGGGCGCATCGTTGCCGCACGCCCGCCTGCGCGACCTGCTCACGGAGGTCGCTGCCACTGTCCCCGTCTGAAGTCTGTCGTCAGGACAGCGCGGAACGCTTACGCTTCGGGAAGTCACGCGGAGCGGGGGACAGATGCGAGGCATCCATCGGTCGGTGCTGAAGGGGACGCTGGCGGCTGTCGTCGCGTCCGGGGTCGTGGTTCTTGCGACGTCCGGGAGCGCCAGCGGCGCGCTGCCCGCGGTGTGCACGTCGGGTGCGCCCAACGTGCGCACGTTCACCGGGCCCAGCGGGGGTAGCTGGGAATCCCCTGGGAACTGGACCCCCGCGAGCATCCCCGATGCCTCCAACGCCATCGCCTGCATCCCGGCCAACAAGACGGTCACCGGGGTCAATTTTCGGACCGTCAACCAGCTCCACGTCGACTCAGGGTCGGTCGTCGACGTCCCGCCGGGAAATGAGCTGTTCTTCGACGGCACCCCGACGCTGGCACAGCTGACCGGTCCGGGTCGCCTGGACGTTCGCGGGACCGCCCAGGTCGACGGTGGCCTCTCCATGAGGTCGGCCGTCCGGATGACGATCTTGGGCGCCGGGACGACCTCGGTGCAGTCCGACTCGTTCATCACGGCCGACTGGGGCACCGTGACGATCATCGATCCCAACGGGCTGCTGCAGCTCAACGGCGACGGCGGCTACTACCAGGGAGCCACGGTGACGGGGCAGCCGCTCAGCCACATCGGCAACCACGGCACCCTCGAGAAGGCCAGCGGCTCCGGCACCAGCGTGATCGACGCGTGGTACGCGCAGGCACCTGGCGCGAGCATCGAGGTCAACTGTTGCGGCACCCTGGCGCTTCCCGACGCGACAGCCGTCGGAGCCCAGGTGGTGCCCAACATGAGCTTCGCGACGGCCATCTGTGGTCCGAACACCACTGTTCTGTGCCAGGGCTCGCAGAACCCGGCCATCGATCCGAGCAGCGTCGCGCTCCACATCCCGAGTGCGAACTCCCAGACCGCCGGGGTGACCATCCAGGAGCTGGTCCAGCCACCGGCCACCACGGACTCCCGCGCGATCGGCAACGAGGTGTACGCGCACGCCGACCAGCTCGACCCCGACCCGGCCAACCCCGCAGAGCTCACCTTGCGCTTCTCGCAGGCCGACGTGATGACCACGCCACTGGCCGAAGTGCAGGTCGGCCACATCAGTGACGCGGGCACGATGGCCAAGACCCCCGACTGCATCAACAGCGTGACAGTCTCGATGCCGCCCGGAGCGCCGTACTGCGTGGTCCGGCCGGTCACCCGCGACGCGCAGAACACCTTCGTCACCGTGCTGACCACCCAGACCTCTCGCTGGCGGCTGCGGCGCCAGCTGCCAGGTGAGGGGTTCGACCAGACCGCACCCGGCGTCGCGCGGGACCTGGTGGCCAAGCTCGGCTCGGCCGACGGGTCGAAGGTCGCGCTCAGCTGGACGGCACCCACGAGTGACGGCGGAGCGGCCGTGTCGACCTACCAGGTCTTCCGGGACGGCCAGCTGCTGTTCGCCAACGACGGCAGCACGGCGGCCCTTGTCTCCGACCCGGGACCCGGCAAGCACACGTTCAGCGTGGCCGCGGTCAACAGCATCGGCGCCGGTGCGCAGGTCGGGGCCGACATCACGATCGACAAGCTGTCGAAGCCGCGCAAGGTCAAGCCGCTGCAGGGCAAGAAGGGCGGCAAGCTCACGGCTGGTGCGAAGTGGAAGGCTCCTGCAGACGCGGGCGGCTTCGCCATCACCAAGTACAAGGTCGCGGTCTTCAAGAAGAACGGCAAGAAGGTCGACACCAAGCTCGTCAAGGCCGAC
Organism: uncultured Actinomycetota bacterium; assembly: GCA_963708915.1. Taxonomy (GTDB): domain Bacteria; phylum Actinomycetota; class Actinomycetes; order Propionibacteriales; family Nocardioidaceae; genus Nocardioides. The sequence goes on along the minus strand of CAVPUJ010000001.1, from coordinate 884,134 downwards.
AAGCTGAAGTTCCTCTTCAAGCTCAAGTCAGGCAGGTACTTCGTGAAGGTGAAGGCCGGCAACACCGACCGCTGGGGGCCGTGGAGCAAGCCGTCCGACCTGGTCCGGCCGCGCTGAGGCACCGACGATGAGACACGGGGGACGGTCGCTGGTCGGCACGGGGCTCGGCGCACTCGTCGCGTCGCTGCTGGTGGTCGTCTCCACGCCCGGGCCGGCGAGCGCGCTGCCGCCTGTCTGCACGAGCGGCGACCCCGACGTGATCACCTGGAACAAGAACACCGGCGGCTCTTCCAACTGGGACACCCCGAACAACTGGACGCCTACCGGCATTCCGGGCACGACCTCGATCGCCTGCGTGAACACGACCGACACGATCGTCATCGACTCGGCGTACGTCGGAAAGATCCACGCCGACCAGGTGCACCTGGCCGGGGCTGCACGGCTGGAGATCCACTCCGGCATGGGGTTGTGGGTCGACGGCCCTGCCGAGTCGGTGTGGGCGCCGGGCACCTCGGTCGAGGTCACCATGGGACAGCTGGGTGGTACCTCCACCATCAGGGCGCAGGGTGACGTCACCTTCACCTCCGGCGCGTTCGGCACGTTCCTCACCTCGAAACAGACAGCAGGTGGCGGTGAAGCACCGCCGGCCGACCGTGGCGAGATGATCGTCGAGGGGCACGCGACGCTGAACAACCTCGGCCTCGGCCTGCTCACGGGCTACCAGGTGAGCATCGCCAACGGCGGCACGGTCTCCCTGGCGCCCAATGCGTTCGTCGCTGCTGACTACGGCACGGCTCTGAACATCCAGCCGGGCGGCACGCTCGAGCTGGCCGGTGACGGCGACTACCACCAGGGCTTCGCCGTGTCCGGACAGCCGTTGAGCGTGCTCACCAACAACGGCCTGCTGACCAAGACCGCGGGCTCCGGCACGAGCGTCGTGGACGCGACGTACGTCGGCTCCGGCCAGGCCGCCGTGCTGTCCGGGACGCTGGCGCTTCCGGACAACCAGCAGGTCGGCGCCTCGGTCTCGCCCGGCACGACCCTGGCCACCGGCCGCTGTGAGGGGGTCGGCGCGAGCTGCCAGGCCACGACCGACCCGGCCAAGGACACCATGAGCGTGGCCTTCGCCGTGCCCGGCGCGAACGCCGGCCCGGCCGCGGTCCGGCTCCAGGAGCTCGGACCCGTGGGTCCGGCGGTCGATCCGGCCGCGATCGGCAACGAGGTGCTGGCCCACGCCGACAACCTGACGGCCGGCCAGGCCGCCCGCGTGGACCTCCGGTTCTCGCAGGCCGACGTGATGGCCACGCCGCTGAACGAGGTGCAGGTCGTGCACACGACGGATGCCGGTGCCGAGGTGCTGCTGCCCGACTGCGTCAACGGCGTGCTCCCGGCAGGGCTGTTCTCCTGCGTGGTGCGGCCGGCGACCCGGACCGCGGACAACACGTTCGTGTCGGTCCTGACCACCACGACCAGCCGGTGGCGACTGCGGCGCGGCCCGCCCGTCGCGAACCAGGGTGCCGCCACGGCACCCCAGGGGCTCACCGTCAAGGAGGCTGCGCCGTTCGACGGCTCCGCCCTGGCGGTCGGCTGGTCGGCGCCGGCGTCCAGTGGTGCGGGTCCGGTGGCGTCGTACCGCGTCAGCCTCGACGGGGCTGTGGTGTCCTCGCCCACGGGCACCTCGATGGTCGTGAAGGACCCCGGGCCGGGCGCGCACACGATCGCGGTGGCCGCGGTCAGCGCCGCGGGTCAGGGTCCGGCGGCGACCGCGACGACGACGGTGGCGGACCTCTCCAAGCCGCGCAAGGTCAACGAGGTCCAGGGCAAGCGGGGCGGCAAGCTGACAGCGGGCGCGAAGTGGAAGGCTCCCGTGGACGCCGGAGGCTTCGCCATCAGCAAGTACAAGGTCGCGGTGTTCACGGCCGGCGGTACGAAGGTCGACACCGAGGTCGTGAAGGCCGGCCGGCTGAAGTTCCTCTTCAAGCTCGAGCCGGGCAAGTACTTCCTGAAGGTGAAGGCCCGGAACGCCGACCGCTGGGGACCGTGGAGCAAGAAGACCGATCTGGTCCGCCCGCGCTGACTCAGAGCAGCCCGCGCGCCTTCAGGGCGAGGTAGTGGTCGGCCAGGGCCGGCGGCAGCTGCTCGGCGGAGGCGTCGACGACGTCCACGCCGAGGGCGCGGAGCAGGTCGGCCGTCCGCCGGCGGCGGGCGAGGACCTGCTCGGCCGCCGCGGCGTCGTACACCTCGTCGATGTCCTCGCGGGCCGCGGCCAGCCGGTCGAGGGCGGGGTCCTTGACCGAGGCGAGGACGACGCGGTGGTGCTTGGTCAGCGTCGGCAGCACGGGCAGCAGTCCCTCCTCGACGGCCGAGGACTCCAGGGGCGTGAGCAGCACGACCAGGGCGCGCTGCCGGCCGAGCGAGGTCACCGCGCCGGCGAGTGCGGCCCAGTCGGCCTCCGCGATCACCGGTTCGAGGTCGGCCATCGTGTCCTGGAGGGTGGCGGCCGCCTCCCTTGCGCCGGTCGCGCGTAACCGGGCGCGCACCCGGCGGTCGCCGGCCAGGAAGTCCACCCGGTCGCCGGCGCGGGCGGCCAGTGCGGCCAGCAGCAGGGCGGCGTCCATGGCGGAGTCCAGCCGGGGCACGTCGTCCACGCGACCCGCCGAGGTACGGGACGTGTCGAGCACCAGCACCACCCGGCGGTCGCGCTCGGGCTGCCAGGTGCGGACGACGACGTTGCGGTTGCGGGCCGTCGCCCGCCAGTCGATCGAGCGCACGTCGTCGCCCTGGACGTACTCCCGCAGCGAGTCGAACTCCGTGCCCTGACCGCGCACCCGCACCGCCGACCGGCCGTCGAGGTCGCGCAGTCGGGCCAGCCGCGACGGGAGGTGCTTGCGGGACTCGAACGGGGGCAGCGACCGGACCACGCCCGCGACGTCGGTCGTGCGCTGGCGCGAGGCCAGTCCGAGGGGTCCGCGGGCGCGGACGGTGACGCCGTGTGCGCGCAGGTCGCCACGGCGTACGGGCTGGAGGGCGGTGCGCAGCAGCACCCGGTCACCCGGCGTGAGCCGGACCGGGAACCGGTTGGCGGTCGCTCCGGCCGTGGGCTGCCAGGCGTCGCGCACCACCCCGGTGACCGTTCGGCTCGACGGGTTGGCGACGACGAGGGTCGTGGACGTGGGACGGCCGAGCCGGACCGGGTCCGTCGGGCGGCGGCTGATCTCGAGCACCTCCGGTCTCGGGGCGAGCAGGAAGTCGACGGCCACCACCAGCGCGACGGCCAGCAGCCACAGCCACATGGTGCCGAACGTCGGCCGCAGCACCACCGGCAGCAGGCCGAGCAGCACCAGCAGCGGGACCCTGCCCGAGATGGCCATCAGCGAGGAACGGGGACCGAGCCGAGGGCGGAGTCGAGCACCTGGCCGACCTGGACGCCCTCGAGCTCGGCCTCGGGTCGCAGCCCGAGCCGGTGGGCGAGGGAGGCCTGGGCGAGCGCCTTGACGTCGTCGGGGGTGACGAAGTCGCGGCCGGTGAGCCAGGCCCAGGCGCGCGCCGCCCGCATCAGCGCGGTCGCCCCGCGCGGGCTGACGCCCAGGCTGAGCGAGGGCGACTCGCGGGTGGCGCGGGCGATGTCGACGATGTACGACGCCACCTCGGGCGAGACCTGCACGCGCTTGACCGCGGCCTGGCCGGCCGCGATGTCGTCGGGACCGCACACCGCGGTCACCCCGGCGCCGGCGACGTCGCGGGGGTCGAAGCCCGCAGCGTGACGGCGCAGGATCTCCAGCTCCGCGTCGCGGGGCGGGATCGGCAGCACGACCTTGAGCAGGAACCGGTCGAGCTGGGCCTCGGGCAGCGGGTAGGTGCCTTCGTACTCGACCGGGTTCTGGGTCGCGGCGACGAGGAACGGCCGGGGGAGGGGCCGCGAGACACCATCGACGGAGACCTGACCCTCCTCCATCGCCTCGAGCAGGGCCGACTGGGTCTTGGGCGGCGTCCGGTTGATCTCGTCGGCCAGCAGCAGGTTGGTGAACAGCGGCCCCTCGCGGAAGCTCAGCTCGCCCTGCTTGCTGTCGATGACCATCGACCCCGTGATGTCGCCGGGCATCAGGTCGGGGGTGAACTGCACGCGGCGGGTCCGGACGTCGAGCGCGCCGGCGAGGGTACGGACGAGCAGCGTCTTGGCCACGCCCGGCACGCCCTCCATCAGCACGTGGCCGCCGCACAGCAGCGCGACGAGCAGGCCGGACACGGCGGCGTCCTGGCCGACCACCGCCTTGGCCACCTCGCCGCGGACGGCGGCCAGCCGCTCCCGCGCGTCACCCGACGAGGCGGCGGTGTCGGTGTGGTCGGGCTCGGTCATGTACGTGCCTCTCGTTCGAGCGCGGCCAGGTCGTTGGCCAACATGATCAGGTCGTGGTCGGTCCGGGGAGCGGGGGCGGTGCTCGACAGCAGTGCCGCCACCTCGTCGAGCGGGCGGTCGACGTGCCGTGCCACGTCGCGCACCAGCGCCGCCTCGTCGACGGCGGTCACCGCCAGGTGCAGCCTGGAGGCCAGGGACGTACGAGCGGCGCGCCGCAGGGCCTGGGCCGCGTGGGCCCGGTCGCCGGCCTTGCGGTAGAGCCGTCCCCGGCTCTGGGTGGTCTCGATGGCCTTGACCGTCACGGGCAGCGGCTCGGTGACGAGCGGACCCAGCCGGCGCACCCGCCACAGCAGCAGCGCGAGCACGGTCGCCCCCGCGATCCAGAGACCGGGCAGGATCCAGTCGGGCAGCAGGGTCCGCAGGCTCACGCCGTCGTCGCCGACCAGGTCGGCGGCCTCGGGGACGTACCAGACGAGCCGCTCGCGCTGACCGAGCAGCCGGAGCGCCACGGCGGCGTTGTCCGCCGCCAGCACCTGGTCGTTGGTGAGCAGCCGGGACGCGCCCAGCAGGACCACTCCCTCGCTGGGCCGGGCGACGAGGTACCCGTGCTCACCGTCGAAGCAGCCGTCGCCGGTGTCGTACTCGGTGGCCAGGTCGACCCGGATCACGAGGCCGGTCAACAGCGGGTCCGCACACCGGGCCGGACGGTCGCCTCCGGGCGCCACGGTCCACGCGGGAGCCTGGAGGCCGAGGGCGTCCACCGCCCCGGGTTCGGGCTCGGCCAGCACCAGGTCGGCCCCGGCCAGCGCGTCGAGCAGGCGCGCCGACGTGCTGCGCCCGAGCAGGTACGTCGAGGTGACCAGCACCGTGGTGGACGGTCCGAGGTCGGCGCGGTCCAGTGCCTCGGCCCCGCGGACGACCTCCACGTCCACGCCCTGGCCGTCGAGGACGCGAGCGACCGCGCGGGCGCCGTCCGCGCCGGGGTTGTCGGGGTCGAGGGCCTCGCTGGTCGCGGGGCGACCACCCACCAGCAGCGCGACGGCGACGGCGGCGACGGCGGCGCCGACGATGACGAGGGTGGTGCGGTGGCGGCGCCAGGCGCCGGTTCGCGCTGGGGCCGGCTCCGCGGTGGTGGTGCTCATGCCCGGACCCCCAGCCGGTCGTCGAGCCCGAGGACGTCGACCGCCTGGTCGCGGGTCGCCGGCCGGCCGCCGTACAGCACGAGGTCGAAGAGCCCGGCGCACCGGTGCACGTCGGCGGCCTGTCCGGGGAACACCTCTGCCAGCGCGACCGCCACCTCGTGGGCGGTCGCACCGGGCAGGTCGTCGATGCGGTGTCGCTCTACCTGCCGCACCGCGACGGCGCGGAAGGCGTCCACCAGCGCGTCGGCGTACCGCTCCTGGGCCAGGGCCCGCTCGGCTCGCGCGCGCAGCTCGGCGGCGGTGACGTGCTCGTCGCTGAGGACCGGGCGGCGCTCGCGCGGCGCCCGGCGCACGCGGCGGGCCCGGGTCACCAGCCAGCCGACGGCTCCGAGGAGCAGCAGGCCGACGAGCATGGCGGCGAACGTCGTCAGGGGCGGCAGCTCCCGGGCCTGGGTGAGGCCGCGGTCGAGCAGGCGGGCGAGCCAGTCGACCAGGCGGAGGACCAGGTTGTCCTGGTGGTACTCCGGGTGCAGCAGCTCGCGGCGCAGCAGCGACCGCGCCTCGTCGCCGCTGGGGTCGAGCGGCGGCTCGAGCAGCATCACTGCAGCATCACCGGGCGGTGATCCCCGCGCGCGTCATCAGCTCCACGTCGAACGCCTCCTTGCGGATGCGCTGGTCGACGTACTGCAGGGACGTGACCGCGGCCGTGAACGGCGCCACGAAGGCCGCCTGCACCACCGACGACACCGCGTTGACCAGCGTCAGCGAGAGGGCGGCGTACTGGCTGTCGAGGCCGCCGTTGAGGAGGGCGTCCATCACCATCGTCACGGGGACGCCGAGCATCGAGCCGGCGATGGACGTGATGATCGCCGTCAGCAGCGCGATGCCGAACACCCGCCAGAAGACCTTGCGGGTCAGGGCGTGACCGCGCTCGATCGCCCCGAAGACCCCGACGTCCTCGAGCATCAGGGCCGGCACCGGCAGGTAGTAGATGCGGATCCAGAACCACCAGAGGACTGCCACGAAGGCGGGGACCGACACGAGGAAGAAGCCGAAGAGACCGCCGGCGCCGTCGACCGTGGTGACCGCGGCGACCCAGATGAGCACGAACAGGGCGATGAGCAGGACGAGCATCAGGCCGAGGAGGAGCACCAGCCCGACGAGCTTGAGGCGCTTGCCGGCGGTCGCCGCCCAGGCCTCGCCGAGGCTGAGCTTCTTGCCGACCGCCGCGGCCATCGTCACGTGGGCGACCATGCCGGTGACGAAGATCAGTCCGAGCGACTGCAGCACGGTGCCGAGGACCAGCGACCCGAGGGCCCCGACGAGGCCGGCCGCCTCGGCGCCGGTGAACCCGTCGGAGCCCGGTTCGAGGGACAGGTTGACCGACCAGGTGAGCACCGCTGTCACCACGACCGGGATCAGCATCGCCACCGAGGTCACCAGGACCGCGGAGCCCACCGTCGCCTTCGGGTTGAACCGGATGATCCGGAACGCCGCGTCGTACATGTCCCCGAGCTGGAGCGGCCGCAGCGCGATCGCGCCCGGCTTGTGGGCGGCGCCGAGCATGCCCGGCTGCGGGGCGTACGGGCCCGGGTGCTGGCCGGGGTACTGGCCGGGTATGCGGGCGGGTACCCCGGCGGGGCGTACCCGGGCTGCGGGTACGGCTGCTGGGGGGACGGCTGGGAGTACTGCTGCGGGTACGGCTGGGTCGGTGGCGGCGGCTGCCAGCCCGGCGGGGGCGGCTGGGCCGCACCGTGGTCCGGCGGCTCGTCGCCGCTGGCGCCCGGGGGAGGGTAGGACTCGGTTCCCGACACCCCGGCATCCTCTCAGGGCCGCCGCCCCGTCACCGGGTTTCCCGACGCCCCCGGTGCTGACTTGGCGTGGTCTCCCTGGACTTGGCGTGCCTCGCTAGCCACGCCATGTTCAGATTTCCCCGGCCAGCCGGTGAAATCTCGGGCCCGGGCGCAACGGATTTGGCCTGCGCCGACGTCTCTGCCAAGATAGTCCGGTTGCTCCGGCGGGTTGCCGGGGTGCGGCAGTTCTTGATCATTGAATCGCGTCTCCCGATGTGTGCAGGTGGTCCGTGCGCGGCCGCACCGCACCAGGAATGTCTGGGAGACCCGATCCGCTCGACGCCGGGACGTGTTCTCGATCGTCGGGCCAACACCGTCACCACCGATCCGCTGAGGCGGGTCGCAGGAAGAAATCCCTGCGACACGCCCGACCGCGGGGGTCGGGGGTGCGAGGTGGCGGAGCGCACGAAGACCCACCGGCAGCGGCCGATCCAAGCTGGCACGAGACGAAGGACGAGAGAGACCTATGGCGGGACAGAAGATCCGCATCAGGCTCAAGGCCTATGACCACGAGGTGATCGACACCTCGGCGCGCAAGATCGTGGACACCGTCACCCGCACGGGTGCCAAGGTCGCCGGCCCCGTGCCGCTGCCGACCGAGAAGAACGTGTACTGCGTCATCCGCTCGCCCCACAAGTACAAGGACTCGCGCGAGCACTTCGAGATGCGCACCCACAAGCGCCTCATCGACATCATCGACCCCACCCCGAAGACCGTCGACTCCCTGATGCGCCTCGACCTGCCGGCCGGCGTCGACATCGAGATCAAGCTCTGAGGGCACCATGACTATCGAACGCAACGTGAAGGGCCTGCTGGGCACCAAGCTCGGCATGACCCAGGTGTGGGACGACAACAACCTCGTCGTCCCGGTCACCGTGGTCGAGGCCACCACCAACATCGTGACGCAGATCCGTCGTCCCGAGACCGATGGCTACAACGCCATCCAGGTCGGGTTCGGCGAGATCGAGGCACGCAAGGTCAACAAGCCGACCGCCGGGCACTTCGCCAAGGCCGGGTCGACCCCGCGCCGCCACCTGGTGGAGATCCGCACGGCCGACGCCGCGTCGTACGAGGCCGGCCAGGAGCTCGCCGTCGACACGTTCACCGCGGGTGACGTCATCGACGTGACGGGCACCAGCAAGGGCAAGGGCTACGCCGGCGTGATGAAGCTGCACGGCTTCCACGGCGTCGGTGCCTCCCACGGTGCCCACAAGAACCACCGCAAGCCGGGCTCGATCGGCGCCTGCGCCACCCCCGGCCGCGTGTTCAAGGGCACCCGGATGGCCGGCCGCATGGGTAGCGACACCATCACCACCCAGAACGTCACCGTCCACGCCGTCGACGCCGACAAGGGCCTGATCCTGCTCAAGGGCGCCATTCCCGGCCCCAAGGGTGGGGTCGTGATCCTTCGCTCGGCCGCCAAGCGTGCCAACGTCAAGGGGAGCGCCTCATGACCACCAAGGTCCTCAAGGTCGACCTGCCCGCCGAGATCTTCGACGCCAAGGTCAACATCCCGTTGATGCACCAGGTCGTCGTGGCCCAGCAGGCCGCTGCTCGTCAGGGCACGCACGCCACCAAGACCCGCGGCAACGTCCGCGGCGGTGGCCGCAAGCCCTACAAGCAGAAGGGCACCGGCCGCGCCCGCCAGGGCTCGACCCGCGCGCCGCAGTTCGCCGGCGGTGGCGTCGTCCACGGCCCGCAGCCGCGTGACTACTCGCAGCGCACCCCCAAGAAGATGAAGGCCGCCGCCCTGCGCGGTGCCCTCTCCGACCGGGCCCGTGACGGCCGCGTCCACGTCGTCGACACGCTCGTCTCGGGCGAGGTCCCCTCGACCAAGAACGCGCTCAAGGCGCTGACCGGTCTGGTGGAGCGTCGCAACTTCCTCCTGGTCCTGGAGCGCTCGGACGCGCTGACGTGGCTGTCGCTGCGCAACGCCCCCGAGGTGCACATCGTGGCCGTCGACCAGCTCAACACCTACGACGTGCTGGCTGCCGACGACCTGGTCTTCACCCAGGGTGCCTACGAGGCGTTCGTCGGTGGCGAGGCCACCGGCGCGACCGTGGCCGAGACCATCGAGATCGAGACGAGCTCGACGTCGGCCGCTCCGGCCGCGTTGGCGGACGTCAAGACCGAGAAGGCCGCTCCCGAGGCCGACGTCGAGAAGGCCGAGCTGCCCCAGGGCGCCAAGGCCCCGCTGAAGTCCGGCGGTGCGCCGAAGGGCTACGAGGTCAAGGGCAACGCCGACTCCGGTCTCTACCACGAGCCCGACGGCCAGTGGTACGACGCCACGATTGCCGAGTTCTACTTCAAGACCGCCGAGGACGCCGAGGCCGCCGGCTTCACGCGCGCCGGTGGCGGTTCTGCTGCGGATGAGGAGGACGACAAGTGAGCACGCTCCACAAGGACCACCGCGACGTGCTGATCGCACCCGTGGTCTCCGAGAAGAGCTACGGCCTCCTCGACGCCAACAAGTACACGTTCCTGGTGCGTCCGGACGCCAACAAGACCGAGATCAAGATCGCGGTCGAGAAGGTGTTCAACGTCAAGGTCACGTCCGTCAACACGCTCAACCGCCAGGGCAAGACGCGCCGCACCCGCAACGGGCTCGGCAAGCGCAAGGACACCAAGCGCGCGATCGTCAGCCTCGCCGAGGGCCACCGCATCGACATCTTCGGAGGTCCGGTCTCCTGACCGGGCTGCCTGAGATCTGAGGACTGAGACATGCCTATCCGTAAGTACAAGCCGACCACCCCGGGCCGTCGTGGCTCGTCGGTGGCCGACTTCGTCGAGATCACCCGGACCACGCCGGAGAAGTCCCTGACGCGTCCCCTCGCCAAGAAGGGCGGCCGCAACAACCAGGGCCGGATCACCACGCGGCACCAGGGTGGCGGACACAAGCGCGCCTACCGGATCATCGACTTCCGTCGCTACGACAAGGACGGCGTGCCCGCCAAGGTGGCGCACATCGAGTACGACCCGAACCGCACCGCGCGCATCGCCCTGCTGCACTACGCCGACGGCGAGAAGCGCTACATCATCTGCCCCAAGGACCTGCGTCAGGGTGCCGCCCTCGAGTCCGGCCCGACGGCCGACATCAAGGTGGGCAACAACCTCCCGCTGCGCAACATCCCGGTCGGCACCACGATCCACGCCATCGAGCTGCGGCCCGGCGGCGGGGCGAAGATCGCCCGCTCCGCCGGCAACAGCGCCCAGCTCGTCGCCAAGGAGGGCTCGCGCGCCACGCTGCGCCTGCCGTCCGGTGAGATGCGGTTCATCGACGTCCGCTGCCGCGCCACCATCGGCGAGGTCGGCAACGCCGAGCAGTCCAACATCAACTGGGGCAAGGCCGGCCGCATGCGCTGGAAGGGCAAGCGCCCCACCGTCCGTGGTGTCGTGATGAACCCCGTCGACCACCCCCACGGTGGCGGCGAGGGCAAGACCTCCGGTGGTCGCCACCCGGTCTCGCCCTGGGGCAAGCCCGAGGGCCGTACGCGTCGCCGCAAGGCCAGCGACGCCCAGATCATCCGTCGCCGCAAGTCCGGCAAGGGTAGGAAGTAACCGACATGCCTCGCAGCCTGAAGAAGGGCCCCTTCGTCGACGGCCACCTGATGAAGAAGGTGGACGCCGAGAACACGAAGGGCACCCACAACGTCATCAAGACCTGGTCGCGCCGCTCGATGATCGTGCCGGCCATGATCGGCCACACGCTCGCCGTGCACGACGGCCGCAAGCACGTCCCCGTCTTCGTGACCGACTCGATGGTCGGCCACAAGCTCGGGGAGTTCGCCCCGACCCGCACCTACCGCGGGCACGTCAAGGACGACCGGAAGGGACGGCGACGCTGACATGCCTGCCACCGAACGCCGCCGCCAGAGTGCCCGTCGCGACTCGCTGCTCGGCGACCGCGCCGGCTCCTTCGCGAGCGCCCGCTTCGTGCGGATCACGCCGATGAAGGCCCGCCGGGTCGTCAACATGGTCCGCGGCCTGCCCGTGGACGACGCGCTGAACCTGCTCGCCTTCGCGCCGCAGTCGGCCGCGACGACCGTGCACAAGGTGCTCGAGAGCGCCGTGGCCAACGCCGTGACCACCGAGAGCCTCGACCGCGGTGACCTGGTCGTCACCGTGGCCCTGGTCGACGAGGGTCCGACCATGAAGCGCTGGCGCCCCCGCGCCCAGGGCCGTGCCACCCGCATCAACAAGCGGACCAGCCACATCACGCTGGCCGTCGAGCCGGTCGTCAAGCCCGTGGCCGCCCAGGCCCCCGCGAAGAAGACCGCCGCCCAGAAATCCACTCAGAAGACCGCAAAGAAGTCAGGGGAGCGTGCCTGATGGGCCAGAAGATCAATCCCAACGGCTTCCGCCTCGGAATCTCCACCGACCACAAGTCGCGGTGGTATGCCGACAAGCTGTACAAGTCGTACGTCGGCGAGGACGTCGCCATCCGCAAGCTGCTCTCCAAGGGCATGGAGCGGGCCGGCATCTCCAAGGTGGAGATCGAGCGCACCCGTGACCGGGTCCGCGTGGACATCCACACCGCCCGTCCGGGCATCGTCATCGGTCGCCGCGGCGCCGAGGCCGACCGCCTGCGCGGCGAGCTCGAGAAGCTCACGGGCAAGCAGGTCCAGCTGAACATCCTCGAGGTCAAGAACCCCGAGATCGACGCGCAGCTGGTCGCCCAGGGTGTCGCCGAGCAGCTGTCGGGACGCGTGCAGTTCCGTCGCGCCATGCGCAAGGCCATGCAGACCTCGATGCGTTCCGGTGCCAAGGGCATCCGGATCCAGTGCTCCGGCCGCCTCAACGGCGCCGAGATGTCGCGCACCGAGTTCTACCGCGAGGGCCGTGTGCCGCTGCACACCCTGCGTGCCGACATCGACTACGGCTTCTACGAGGCCCGGACGACCTTCGGCCGCATCGGCGTGAAGGTCTGGATCTACAAGGGCGAGGTCGCCGGCACCCGTGCCGAGCGTCAGGCCCAGGCCGCCGCCCGCGCGGGCGTGCCCGGTCGCAGCGGTCGCCCGCAGCGCGCCGGCGAGCGCGGCGGCGAGCGTCCCACCCGCAGCACCCGCGGCGGTGCGTCCGGCGCGCCGGCGACGACCGAGGCTCCGGCCGAGGTCGCGGCAGCGGCGGCTCCGGCCGCCGACTCCGGAACGGAGGCCTGACCATGTTGATGCCCCGTCGCGTCAAGCACCGCAAGCAGCACCACCCCAACCGCCGGGGTGCCGCCAAGGGCGGCACCAAGCTCGCCTTCGGCGAGTTCGGCATCCAGGCCCTCGAGGGCAGCTACGTGACCAACCGGCAGATCGAGTCGGCGCGTATCGCCATGACCCGGCACATCAAGCGTGGCGGCAAGGTGTGGATCAACATCTACCCCGACCGCCCGCTGACCAAGAAGCCCGCCGAGACCCGGATGGGTTCCGGCAAGGGCTCGCCGGAGTGGTGGATCGCCAACGTCAAGCCCGGGCGCGTGCTCTTCGAGCTGTCCGGAGTGACCGAGGACGTCGCCAAGGAGGCGATGCGCCGCGCGCAGCACAAGCTGCCGCTGAAGACCCGTTTCATCTCCCGTGAGGAGGGTGAGTTCTGATGGCACAGCTCGGTACGAGTGCGCACGAGCTCGACGACATGAACGCCACCGACCTCGAGGCGAAGCTGCGCGAGGCCAAGGAGGAGCTGTTCAACCTCCGTTTCCAGGCCGCGACCGGTCAGCTCGAGAGCCACGGCCGGCTCCGCACGGTCAAGAAGGACATCGCCCGGATCTACACCGTGGTGCGTGAGCGCGAGCTCGGCATCCGGTCCGCCCCGGGCGCCGACGAGAAGGGTGGTGCCGCATGAGCGAGACCACGAACGACAGCACCGCCCAGCAGGGTGACGCCCGCGGGACGCGCAAGACCCGCGAGGGCCTCGTCGTCAGCGACAAGATGGACAAGACCGTCGTCGTCGCCGTCGAGGACCGCGTCAAGCACGCCCTCTACGGCAAGGTCCTGCGGCGTACGTCCAAGCTCAAGGCTCACGACGAGCAGAACGACTGTGGCATCGGCGACCGGGTCCTGATCATGGAGACCCGTCCGCTGTCCGCCACCAAGCGTTGGCGCGTCGTGCAGGTCCTCGAGCGCGCCAAGTAAGCAAGCAGGCCCGGCCAGCAGGCGCTGCCAGCAACCAGAAGGTTCCCCCAGGCTCACGCAGTGAGAACCGGGGCGACAAGGAGAGACTGAAATGATCCAGCAGGAGTCGCGACTCAAGGTCGCCGACAACACGGGTGCCAAGGAAGTCCTGTGCATCCGCGTGCTCGGCGGCTCGGGTCGGCGCTACGCCGGCATCGGCGACATCATCGTGTGCACCGTCAAGGACGCGATCCCCGGCGGCAACGTCAAGAAGGGCGACGTCGTCCGGGCCGTGGTCGTGCGCACCGTGAAGTCGCGCCGCCGCCCCGATGGTTCCTACATCCGCTTCGACGAGAACGCCGCGGTGATCCTCCGCCAGGACGGCGAGCCGCGCGGCACCCGCATCTTCGGCCCCGTGGGCCGCGAGCTGCGCGACAAGAAGTTCATGAAGATCATCTCGCTGGCGCCGGAGGTGCTCTGACCATGGCCCAGAAAAGTGACCCGAAGAAGCAGAAGAAGAACACCGTGAACATCAAGAAGGGCGACACCGTCAAGGTGATCGCCGGCCAGGACAAGGGCGCCGAGGGCAAGGTCATCGCCGTGCTCCGCGAGGAGCAGCGCGTGATCGTCGAGGGCGTCAACCGCGTCAAGCGGCACACCAAGGTCGTCCAGTCGGGCGGCCGGGCCGGCACCACCGGCGGCATCATCACCACCGAGGCCCCGATCCACGTGTCCAACGTGATGCTGGTCGAGGGCGACGGCGTGACCCGGCTGGGCTTCCGCCGCGACGAGGTGACCAAGCGCCGCAACGACGGCTCGACGTACTCCGCGAGCCGCAGCGTCCGCGTCTCCCGCAAGACCGGCAAGGAAGTCTGATGACCGACACTGACACCGTCACAAGCACTGAGGCTGCGTCTTCGGGCGAGGCCACCGAGACGGCTCCGGCCGAGAAGGTGACGCCGCGGCTCAAGACCCGCTACCGCGAGGAGATCCTCCCCGCGCTCAAGAGCGAGTTCGACATCCCGAACGTCATGCAGGTGCCCGGGCTGACCAAGATCGTGGTCAACATGGGTGTCGGCGAGGCGGCTCGCGACTCGAAGCTCATCGAGGGTGCGGTCAAGGACCTCACCGCGATCACCGGCCAGAAGCCGACCGTGACCAAGGCCCGCAAGTCCATCGCCCAGTTCAAGCTGCGCGAGGGCATGCCGATCGGCGCCCACGTGACGCTGCGCGGCGACCGGATGTGGGAGTTCCTGGACCGGCTGCTGTCGCTGGCGCTGCCCCGCATCCGCGACTTCCGCGGCCTCTCCCCGAACCAGTTCGACGGTCGTGGCAACTACACCTTCGGTCTCACCGAGCAGGTCATGTTCCACGAGGTCGACCAGGACCGCATCGACCGCACCCGCGGCATGGACATCACGGTCGTCACGACGGCCACCAACGACGACGAGGGTCGCGCGCTGCTCAAGCAGCTCGGGTTCCCCTTCGCTGAGCGCTGAGAGGGGATCAAGACATGGCGAAGACAGCTCTGAGAGTCAAGGCGGCCCGCAAGCCCAAGTTCGCGGTGCGTGGCTACACCCGCTGCCAGCGTTGCGGCCGGCCCAAGGCCGTCTACCGCAAGTTCGGCCTGTGCCGGATCTGCCTGCGGGAGATGGCCCACCGCGGCGAGCTCCCCGGCATCACCAAGTCCAGCTGGTAACTGACCCCTCACGGGGTCTCGTGACAGGCGACCTAGTCATTTGATTGGGCGCCTTCCTCGACCAACGAAACGCTGAAGGTCCGGCAACTGACCACTGGGGCCGGAAACCACAGAAGAGAGAAGACCGAAGCACCATGACGATGACTGACCCGATCGCAGACATGCTGACCCGTCTGCGCAACGCCAACCAGGCGTACCACGACGCGGTGACCATGCCCTACAGCAAGCTGAAGGCCGGCCTCGCCGAGATCCTCAAGCAGGAGGGCTACATCACCTCGTTCGAGGTGGCCGAGCCCGCCGAGGGTGCCGTCGGCCGCACGCTGACGATCACCCTCAAGTACGGCCGCAACCGTGAGCGCTCGATCGCCGGCGTCCGCCGCATCAGCAAGCCCGGCCTGCGGGTGTACGCCAAGTCCACCGGCCTGCCGCGCGTGCTCGGCGGCCTGGGCGTCGCGATCATCTCGACGAGCCAGGGTCTGCTGACCGACCGCCAGGCCAACCAGAAGGGCGTGGGTGGGGAAGTTCTCGCCTACGTCTGGTGACGAGAGACCAGAGGAGGAGACAGACATGTCGCGAATCGGCAAGCTCCCGATCGAGGTCCCGTCCGGAGTGGACGTGGCCATCGACGACCAGCTGGTGACCGTCAAGGGCCCCAAGGGCATCTTGTCCCACCAGGTAGCTGCGCCCATCACGGTGGAGAACAGCGACGGCGTCCTCGAGGTCAAGCGCCCCGACGACGAGCGCATCAGCCGTTCTCTGCACGGCCTGACGCGCACCCTGATCAACAACATGGTCGTCGGTGTGACCGACGGCTACGAGAAGCGCCTCGAGATCGTCGGGGTCGGCTACCGGGTCCTGTCCAAGGGCCCGACCCAGCTGGAGTTCCAGCTCGGCTACAGCCACTCGATCACGTTCAACGCACCCGAAGGCATCACCTTCGCGGTGGAGGGGCCGACCCGGCTCGGAGTCCAGGGGATCGACAAGCAGCTCGTCGGAGAGACGGCCGCGAAGATCCGCAAGCTGCGCAAGCCGGAGCCCTACAAGGGCAAGGGCGTTCGCTACGCGGGCGAGCAGGTCCGCAAGAAGGTCGGAAAGGCTGGTAAGTGATGGCGATCTCCCTGGGACACCGCAAGCACACCGCAGCCCGTACTGCGTCGCGACTGCGCCGCCAGATGCGTGGCCGCAAGAAGATCTCCGGCACCGCCGAGCGTCCGCGCCTGGTGGTCACCCGGTCGACGAAGCACATCACCGTGCAGGTCGTGGACGACCTGGTCGGCAAGACCGTCGCGTCCGCCTCGACCATGGAGGCCGACCTGCGCACCTTCGAGGGTGACAAGACGGCCAAGGCCAAGCGCGTGGGCGAGCTCGTCGCCGAGCGCGCCAAGGCTGCTGGCGTCGACGGTGTGGTCTTCGACCGCGCCGGCAACAAGTACCACGGTCGCGTGGCGGCCCTGGCCGACGGCGCCCGCGAGGGCGGGCTGACGTTCTGACCCCTCGGGGATCAGGACTAGCAGCCCTCAAGAGCTAACGAGAGAAGGAAACAGTCATGAGCGGAGCCCAGCGCGGACAGCGCGGCGGCGAACGCGGCTCGAACGACCGTCGCGGCGGAGGCCGTGACGGCGGTCGCGGCGGCGCCGACAAGACGGCGTACGTCGAGCGCGTCGTCGCCATCAACCGTGTCGCCAAGGTCGTCAAGGGCGGTCGTCGCTTCAGCTTCACCGCCCTCGTCGTCGTCGGTGACGGCGAAGGGATGGTCGGCGTCGGCTACGGCAAGGCCAAGGAGGTGCCCGCGGCGATCGCCAAGGGTGTCGAGGAGGCCAAGAAGGCGTTCTTCCGGGTTCCCCGGATCCAGGGCACCATCCCGCACCCCGTCCAGGGTGAGAAGGCCGCCGGCGTGGTGCTGCTGCGCCCGGCCGCTCCCGGTACCGGCGTCATCGCCGGTGGCCCGGTGCGTGCGGTGCTGGAGTGCGCGGGCATCCACGACGTGCTCAGCAAGTCGCTGGGGTCGTCGAACCAGATCAACATCGTGCACGCGACCGTCGCGGCGCTCCGGATGCTGGAGCAGCCCGAGACCGTGGCCGCGCGCCGCGGCCTCCCGGTCGAGCAGGTCGCCCCGGCAGCGCTCCTCAAGGCGCGTCGTGAGGACCCCACGGCGGTGAACGTCTGATGGCACAGCTCCAGGTCCAGCAGAAGAAGTCGTCGATCGGGTGCAAGGCGAACCAGCGCGAGACGCTGCGCTCGCTCGGCCTCAAGCGCATCGGCGACGTCGTCGTCAAGGAGGACCGCCCGGAGATCCGCGGCATGGTCCAGACCGTCCGTCACCTGGTGACGGTCCAGGTCGTCGACGGCGCGATCGGAGAGGATGAGTCCAAGTGACGCTCAAGCTGCACCACCTGCGCCCGGCCCCGGGCGCCAAGACCGCCAAGACCCGTGTGGGTCGCGGTGAGGGATCCAAGGGCAAGACCGCCGGTCGTGGCACCAAGGGTTCCAAGGCCCGCAACAACATCCCGGCGTACTTCGAGGGCGGCCAGCTGCCCCTGCACATGCGCCTGCCCAAGCTGAAGGGCTTCAAGAACCCCTTCCGCGAGGAGTACCAGGTCGTCAACCTCGACCGCATCGGGGAGCTGTTCCCCGACGGCGGCAGCATCACCGTCGACGAGCTCGTCGCCAGGGGCGCGGTCCGCAAGGGCCAGCGCGTCAAGGTGCTCGGCCAGGGCGAGATCGAGGTCGCCGTCCAGGTGAGCGCCCAGGCGTTCTCCGCCTCGGCGAAGCAGAAGATCGAGGCCGCCGGCGGTTCGACCACCATCGTGTGAGCCACCACCAGGCATTGATCGAAGGCGCGGAGACCCCAGCCCTACCAGGGACTCCGCGCCTTCGACGTACCGTCCCGGTCGGCCCGTTCGGGGCCTGTGACCTGCCTGTTAGGCTTCCCCGGGTCCTCGCCCCGCTGTCGTCGTTGCGAGGATCGCACCCTGCTTGCCGGACGGCAGCGTGGCGGTTCGACCGAGATGTCAGCCGACACACTCGTCCAGAAAGAACTGTGAGGATCTCGTGCTAGGCGCGTTCGCCAATGCTTTTAGGACGCCGGACCTGCGGCGCAAGCTGCTGTTCGTCCTGTTCATCATCGCGATCTTCCGGCTCGGTTCCCAGGTGCCGGCCCCCGGCGTCAACGTCGCCAACGTGCAGACGTGCCTCGACAACGTGGGCAACTCCGGCATCTACAGCCTGATCAACCTGTTCTCCGGCGGGGCGCTGCTCCAGCTGACGATCTTCGCGCTCGGGATCATGCCGTACATCACGGCCTCGATCATCCTGCAGCTGCTCGTCGTGGTGATCCCACGGCTGGAGGCCCTCAAGAAGGAGGGCCAGTCCGGCCAGACGAAGATCACCCAGTACACCCGCTACCTGACGCTCGGCCTGGCCGTGCTGCAGGCCACCGGCATCGTCGCCCTGGCCCGCTCCGGAAACCTGCTCCAGGGCTGCAACGAGCCGCTGCTGCACAGTGACGGCACGGTCACGTTCCTCGTCATGGTCGTCACCATGACGGCGGGCACCGCCGTGATCATGTGGCTGGCCGAGCTGATCACCGAACGCGGCGTCGGCAACGGGATGTCGCTGCTGATCTTCACCCAGATCGTGGCCACCTTCCCGATCGCCCTGTGGTCGGTGAAGAACAGCAAGGGCTGGTGGATCTTCGGCATCGTGGTGATCGTCGGACTCGCGATCGTCGCCGCCGTGATCTTCATCGAGCAGGCGCAGCGCCGTATCCCCGTGCAGTACGCCCGCAGGATGGTGGGCCGCAAGATGTTCGGCGGCAGCTCGACCTACATCCCGCTCAAGGTCAACCAGGCGGGCGTCATCCCCGTCATCTTCGCCTCGTCGCTGCTCTACCTGCCCGCGATGGCGGTGCAGTTCCGGGCGGACAGCGGTGCCGCCTGGGTGGGTTGGATCAGCGAGTACTTCGTGCGCGGCGACCACCCGCTCTACATGATCGCCTACTTCCTCCTGATCGTCTTCTTCACCTACTTCTACGTCTCGATCACCTTCAACCCTGAAGAGGTGGCGGACAACATGAAGAAGTACGGCGGCTTCATCCCCGGGATCCGGGCGGGCAAGCCGACCGAGGACTACCTGTCCTACGTCTTGTCCCGCATCACGCTCCCCGGCGCTCTGTACCTCGGGTGCGTGGCGCTCATCCCGCTGATCGCGCTGGTCCTCATCGACGCCAACCAGAACTTCCCGTTCGGCGGCACCTCGATCCTCATCATGGTCGGCGTCGCGCTGGACACGGTCAAGCAGATCGAGAGCCAGCTCCAGCAGCGCAACTACGAAGGATTCCTGCGATGACGGAGCTGTTCCAGCCGTGAGGCTGGTGCTGATGGGTCCGCCCGGGGCCGGCAAGGGCACCCAGGCCAAGTTCGTCGCCCAGCACTTCGGGATCCCCGCGATCTCGACCGGCGACATCTTCCGCGCCAACGTCTCCCAGGGCACGCCCCTGGGCAAGGAGGCGCAGCGCTTCATGGACGCCGGGGAGTACGTCCCCGACGAGGTCACCAACAGCATGGTCCGCAACCGCATCGACGAGGCCGACGCGGTACCCGGCTTCCTCCTCGACGGCTACCCGCGCACGCTCGCGCAGGTCGAGGAGCTCGACGGGATGATCGGCTTCACCGGCCACCGGCTCGACGCCGTGGTGGTCCTGACGGTCGACGACGACGTGCTCGTGGAACGGCTGCTCCAGCGCGCCGCGGTCGAGGGGCGTGCCGACGACACCGAGGACGTCATCCGGCGCCGCCAGGAGCTGTACGGCGAGCAGACCGCTCCGTTGATCGAGGTCTACCGGGACCGCGACCTGCTCATCGAGGTCGACGGCCTCGGCGAGGTCGACGACGTCACGCAGCGGATCTTCGCGGCTCTCGACGTCATCCCTGAGTCCTAGGCTCGCTCCGCCCGCATGTCCGTCGCGCGACGACCCTTGGTCGTCCTCCTCGCTCGCTCGCTGGCGCTCGCTTCGCTCGTCGTGCAGACCAAGGTGCGCGACGCACGATTCTGGGGGTTGCGGCTTTCCTGGTTGACTGGCCTGATGCATTTGCGTGAGCGCGGCATCGAGATCAAGAGCCGCGAGCAGATCGACAAGATGCGCGTCGCCGGCCGGCTGGTCGGTGAGAGCCTCGAGCTGATGCGCGCCGCCGTGCGGCCCGGCGTCACCACCGGTGACCTCGACCGGATCGCCGAGGAGCACATCCGCTCGCGCGGCGGTGTGCCGTCGTTCCTGGGCTACGGGCACCCACCGTTCCCGGGCACGATCTGCGCGTCGGTCAACGACGAGGTCGTGCACGGCATCCCCGGGGCGAGGGTGCTCGTCGAGGGCGACGTCGTCAGCCTCGACTGCGGCGCCATCGTGGACGGCTGGCACGGCGACGCCGCCATCACCGTCGCGGTGGGCGGTCCCGACGCCGTCTCCGACGACGTTCGCCACCTGCTGCAGGTGACCGAGGACTCGCTGTGGGCCGGCATCGCCGCGGCGCGCCTCGGTGGCCGGCTCACCGACATCTCGCACGCGGTCGAGAGCCACGTCCGTGGCCAGGGTGACTACGGGATCCTCGAGGACTACGTCGGCCACGGCATCGGCACCGAGATGCACCAGCCGCCGAACGTGCCGAACGTCGGGCGAGCCGGCCGGGGCCCCAAGCTGGTCGAGGGTCTGGCGCTGGCCGTGGAGCCGATGGTGACCCTCGGCGGCAAGGAGACCGACCTCGCCGAGGACGAATGGACGGTGGTCACCAGCGACGGCAGCCAGGCCGCCCATTTCGAGCACACCTTTACCCTGACTGTGAACGGCCCCTGGGTGCTGACCGCGCTCGACGGCGGAGAAGCCCGACTCACCGACATGGGCGTGCCGTACGGCGGTCGTTGACCTTCAACCCCCCGACCACGCACCAACGAGATCGGAGCCACCGACCCCGTGGACGTAGCACCCTGGATCTGGGAAGTCACGATCGGCGCGACGGTCGTGTTCTTCATCTTCGACGTCTGGCACATGCGGCGGAACCCGCACGAGCCGTCGATGAAGGAGTGCCTGGTCGCGCTCAGCTTCTACGTCGGCGCGGCGATCGTGTTCGGCCTGGGCGTCTGGTACTTCGCCGGCGCCCAGTACGGCGGTGAGTTCTTCGCCGGCTGGCTGACGGAGTACTCCCTCTCGATCGACAACCTGTTCATCTTCATCATCATCATGGGCAAGTTCGCGGTGCCTCGCGAGTACCAGCAGAACGCCCTGATGATCGGCATCATCCTGGCCCTGATCATGCGCGGCATCTTCATCTGGGTCGGCGCCGCGGCGATCAACCAGTTCAGCTGGGTCTTCTACCTCTTCGGCGCCTTCCTCGTGCTCACGGCGGTGAACCTCGCCCGCGAGGGGATGGAGGAGGAGCAGGGCTACGACGAGCCTCGGCTGGTCCGCTGGGTGCGCAAGCACCTGCCGGTCAGCGAGGAGTGGAACGGCGTCAAGTTCTTCGTCCACGAGAACGGCGCCCGGCTGCTGACGCCGATGGCGATGGTGGTGATCACCCTCGGCATGACCGACCTGCTGTTCGCGCTCGACTCGATCCCGGCGATCTACGGCCTGACCCAGGAGCCCTACCTGGTGCTGACGGCCAACGTCTTCGCGCTGATGGGTCTGCGCCAGCTCTACTTCCTCATCGGCGGGCTGCTGAAGCGGCTCGTCTACCTCTCCTACGGGCTGGCCTTCCTGCTGCTGTTCATCGGCGTGAAGCTGATCCTCCACGCGATGCACGAGAACGAGGTGCCGTTCATCAACGGCGGGGAGCCCATCCCTTGGGCCCCCGAGATCCCGATCTGGGTCTCCCTGCTGGTCATCCTCGGGACCCTCGTGGTGACCACCATCGCCAGCCTGATGTCCAACAAGTCGACGAAGGACTCGGCCCAGCAGTGACGGGTTCCCGTACGTTCCTGGTCACCGGCGTCACGGGCTACCTGGGCTCGCGGCTGGTGCCGCGGCTCCTCGCCGAGGGCCACCGCGTCCGGGTGCTCACCCGCGACCGGGGCAAGGTCGCATCGCGTGAGTGGCGCGAGCGCGTGGAGGTCGTCGAGGGCGACGCCACCTCGGCCGAGACGCTGGCTGAGGCGCTCGACGGCGTCGACGTGGCCTACTACCTGTTGCACTCGATGGACGGGCGACCCGGGTTCGTCGAGCGCGACCGTGACCTCGCCACGACGTTCGGCCGGGTCGCCCAGGAGCAGGGTGTCGGGCGCATCGTCTACATGTCGGGGCTGCACCCGCGCGACAGCGAGCTCAGCGAGCACCTCGCCTCGCGGGTCGAGGTCGGCGAGCTGCTGATGGCCTCGGGCGTCCCGACCGCCGTGCTGCAGGCCGCCGTGATCGTCGGGTCCGGCTCCGCGTCGTTCGAGATGCTGCGTCACCTGACGCACCGGCTGCCCGCGATGCTCACGCCCAAGTGGCTCGACAACCGGATCCAGCCGATCGGGGTGCGCGACGTCCTGTACTACCTCGTGGCCGCTGCCGACCTGCCACCCGAGGTCAACCGCACCTTCGACGTCGGCGGCCCCGACGTGCTGACCTACCGCGAGATGATCGTGCGCTTCGCCCGGATCCAGGGCCTGCGCCGGCGCCTCATCGTCACCGTGCCGGTGCTCACGCCCCGTCTGGCCAGCCTGTGGGTCGGGTTCGTGACCCCGGTGCCGAGCGCCATCGCCCGCCCGCTCGTCGGCAGCCTGGTGCACGAGGTCGTCTGCACCGAGCACGACCTCGACGACCTGGTGGGCGCGCCGCCGGGCGGGGCACTGCCGTACGAGGACGCCGTACGCGCCGCCGTCGCCGGCGACCAGGCCGACCCGCGGCCCGAGCCCGGCACCGTCGACCCCGCTCGCATCTCTGCGGCGGACCCGTCATGGGCGGGCTAAACCCCGTCTCCGAGCTGCGCGCGTTCGTCCGGGCGGCCCTGGTCGATCCGGTCCCGCGGGACCACACCGAGCCCGACGACGCGTTCCGCCGACGACGGGTCGTGGTCGTCGTGACCCTGCTCGTGGGAGCCGGGGTGCTCACCTGGGCCCTGCGCATCGAGCCCGGGGACTCGCTCTTCTACGTCGCGACCCTGGCGCTGGCCGCCGTGTGGGCCGTCGGGGCGCTGGTGTCCGGGCCGCTCCACCTGGGCCGGGCCCGGACCCGCTCCGGTGAGCTCAGCGGGCGGGCGGTCGTGCAGTCGCTGGCGCTGGGCCTGCTCCTGCTCGCCGTCTTCCTCGTCGGCTCGGTCGTGGTCGCCCGGATCCCGTTCCTGCGCGATCCCGTCGACGACCTGCTCGACTACGCGCAGTTCGGCTCGCTCGCCCTGGTCGCGGTGATCACCGCGATCAACGGGATCGCCGAGGAGCTCTACTTCCGCGGCGCGCTCTACGCCGGCGTCGGGCGCCGCCACGCGGTGACGGTCACCACCGTCGTCTATGCCCTCGTCGTCGCGACCAGTGGCATCCCGCTGCTGATCCTGGCCGCGGCCATCGTCGGCCTCGTGGTGGGCCTGCAGCGGCGGGTGACCGGTGGCATCCTCGGGCCGATCATCACGCACCTGACCTGGTCGTTGGGCATGTTGTTCCTGCTGCCCGCGGCCCTCGGCGCGTTCTCGTGACCAGCGTCTAGGGTGCGAGACGTGGACGCCGACGTCATCGTGGTGGGCGCGGGACTCGCCGGGCTCCGGTGCGCGCGGGTGCTCCAGGACGCCGGACGCCAGGTCGTGGTGCTCGAGGCCGCCGGGCACGTCGGCGGTCGGGTCACGAGCGAGACCATCGACGGGTTCGTCGTCGACCGCGGGTTCCAGGTCCTCAACCCGGCCTATCCGGCCGTCCGGCGCTGGGTCGACGTGGACGCGCTGGGCATGAGCTTCTTCGACGCCGGGGTGCTGGCCCGTACGGACGCCGGGCTCCGCGTCGTCGCCGACCCTCGGCGCGCGCCACGGCTCGGGGTCGACACCCTGCGCAGCGGGCTGCTCGACGCCGGCGACGTGTGGGGGCTGGGGCGCTGGCTGGCACCGAGCCTGGCCCGCCCACAGAGGGCAGCCGCCGGTCCCGACACCACGCTGGCGCGGGCCTGGGACGACCATCGGGTCAACGGCGACCTGCGTCGGGTGCTCGACCGCTTCATCGCCGGCGTGGTGGTGGACCCCGACGGCGTTACGTCGGCCCAGTTCACCCGGCTGCTGGTGCGCTCCTTCGCGCTCGGCCGGCCGGGACTCCCCGAGGGTGGCATGCGCCGGCTCCCCGAGCAGCTCGCGGCGGGACTGGCCGACGTCCGCACGGCCGTGTCCGTCGACGCGGTGCGCTCCACGGTCACGGGGATGGCAGGCGTGGACACCGCCGACGGCGCGTTGACGGCCCGGCAGGTGGTGGTCGCCACGGGGCCGCACGAGGCGAGCCGTCTGGCGGGGGTTCCTCGTGTCGCCATGAACGGGCTGACGACGTGGTGGTTCGCCGTCGACGAGGCGCCCGACCGGCGCCGGCTGGTCGCGGTCGATGCCCGCGGTGCCGAGGGGCCGCCCGGACCCGTGTGGAACGCCGCCGTGGTCTCGACCGTCGCGCCGTCGTACGCGCCGGCCGGGAGGCACCTCGTCGAGGCCACGACCCTGCTCGCCCGCCCCGACGGCGGGGCGACCGAGGGCGAGGTGCTGGCGCACCTCGCCGACCTCTACGGCTGTGACACCACGTCGTGGCAGGTGGTCGCCCACCACGTGATCCCGAAGGCGGTGCCGGCCTCACCTCCGCCGCTGCAGCTGACCCGGCCGGTTGCGGTCGGCCACGGGCTGTTCGTCTGCGGGGACCACCGCGACACCGCCTCGATCCAGGGTGCCCTCGTCTCCGGACAGCGCGCCGCGCGAGCGGTCCTGGCCGCCTCCTGAGGGTTCGGTAGGTTCGACCGGGTGGAGACGCCAACAGTGCACGGCCCCGCGACGCTCGACGCCCTCGACGGCCTCATCCGGGCCGCCGCATCCGTCGAGCCGGCCGT
This sequence comes from uncultured Actinomycetota bacterium, assembly GCA_963708915.1. Classification (GTDB taxonomy): domain Bacteria; phylum Actinomycetota; class Actinomycetes; order Propionibacteriales; family Nocardioidaceae; genus Nocardioides. The sequence continues at coordinate 858,955 of CAVPUJ010000001.1, read as the reverse complement.
GGCGCGGCGGGCGGGCCTCAGCACGTCCGAGCTCCAGGCGCTGCGGTACCTCGTGGACGGGTCCCGCGGACCTGTCGAGCTGTCCCACCTGCTCGGTGTCACGTCAGCGGCGTCCTCGGGCGTGGTGGACCGGCTGGCCGCACGCGGGCACGTCCGGAGGCGACCCCACCCGGCCGACGGCCGACGGACCCAGGTCGAGATCACCTTCTCCGGCCGCCAGGCGCTGGACTCGCTGCTCGAGCCGATGCTGGCGCGGCTGGCCGACGTCGACGCCTCGCTCGGCGAGGACGAGCGGGCCGCCGTGGGGCGGTACCTCACGCGGGTGACCGAGGTCCTCCGCGCCGCGCTGTGAACCGGCCGGCGAACCTAGTCGACGCATTCGTTTCCCCAGGGTGAGGCGAAGCTGCCACGGATCAGACGGACCTGCAGGCAGACCCGGTCGTCGGCCTGCAGCGTGACCGAGGTGTCGGAGGTCCGGTCCTCCTCGCCCGTGTCGGTCCGCCGCCACTGCCAGGTGTCGCCGGCGTCGACGCCGTCGGCCGAGGTCCAGCGGAAGACGACACCCGCGTCGGAGCGCCGGCCGGTCACCTCGGGCTCCGCGGTCGGGGCCAGCGGGTCCAGGGCCTCGGGGCTGCTGGCGCTCGGCGAGGGGGTCGTGGTGGGCGGGGTCGGGTCGTCGTCGCCGGCCGTGAGGAACAGGAACACGCCGACGCCCAGCAGGACGGCCGCGCCCGCCAGCAGCCAGACCATCCGCCACCGGTCCCGGGTGGTCGGCGCAGGGTCCTCGGTCGGCACGGCCGGCCTGTCGACCGCCACCCTGGGGGTGGACCCCGAGATGACCGTGACCGGCTTCAGCACGGTGGCGTCCTCGGCGGTGTGGGCCGAGACGTCCTGGACGGCGGGCAGGTCGGTCTCGACGGCGATCATGGTGCGGGGGTAGCCCGCCTGGGCCTCGATCCGTTGGAGTGCCCGCGCCACCTCCAGCGAGCTGGCCGGGCGGTGCTCGGGCTCCTTGGCGAGGCACTGCTGCAGGAGCAGGTCGAGGGTCACCGGCACGTCGGGCCGCTGGGTGCGCGGTGGCGAGGAGTGCAGGATGCGGGCCGTCAGCGCCCGTGAGGAGTTGTCACCGTTGGGGATGTTGAACGGAGAGCGACCCACCAGCAGGTTCCAGATCGTCGCCCCGAGGGAGTAGACGTCCGAGGCGACCGACCCGTTGGAGCGGCCGTCGAGGAGCTCCGGTGGTGACCAGGGGTAGCTGATCCGGACGTCGGTGTCGGCCTCCACGTCGTGCAGCGTGCCGGCGATGCCGAAGTCGGTGAGCGCGGGCTCGGAGTACGTGGTCACCAGCACGTTGGACGGCTTGATGTCGCGGTGCAGGATGCCGGAGCGGTGCGCGGTCTCGATGGCGCTCGCGAGCTTGATGCCGGTGGCGACGGCCTCGTTGACCGACATCGGCTTGACCTGCACGCGCTGCCCCAGGTCCGGCGGCGGGCAGTAGCGCATCACCAGGTAGGGCCGCGAGCCTTCCTGCACGCTCGTCACCCCGGCGGTGAGGACGCTGACGATGTAGGGGTGGTCGGAGAGCCGGGCCATCGCGTTGGCCTCGGTGGTGAACATGGCCTTCTCGCGCTCGGTGAGCGGGACGTCGGGGCGCACGACCTTGACCGCCACCCGCTGCCGCGGCCACTCCTGCTCGTAGAGGAAGACGTCGGCGAAGCCGCCCTGACCGATGTGCTGGATGTAGGTGAGCCCCGGGATCCGGGGAGCACTCATCGTTCGTCACTCACGGGTCACTCCCTGATCACTCATGGGGCACCTCAGGGGGTCACCTCGTAGGCGACGTCGTACTGGTCGGACAGCGAGACCCGGCAGCCCGGCTCGAGCACGTGCGGCTCCATCGCGCGCAGCCGTTCGGGGGCGCGGCCGGGCATGGTCAGGGTGGTGCCTCCGCGCGAGCCGAGGTCGCGGCAGATCACCAACCAACCGTCGAGCTCGATCTGCAGGTGCATGCGGGAGACGAAGCTGGCCTCCTGCGGGACGGCGACCAGGTGGGGGAGCGGCGCGTGCGGGTTCACCGGCACCGGTTTGCGGCCGATGACCACGCCCCGGTCGAACGGCACCGTCTCACCGGTGGGCAGCCGGAGGCGACCGAGCAACGGACGTGGGGCCCGCTGCGGGTCCTGGCGGGCGATGGCGGCCTGGCAGACCCTGCAGTTGGGGGCGTACGGAGGGTTGACGTGACCCTGCGGGCAGTACGTCGCCATCACCGTCTCGTGGGTGTGCTCGCGCAGCAGCTCGAACTCCGGCTCGGGCACCGGCTGCGGCGGCCCCGCGTTGGTGCTCGAGCGGACGACCGTGTTGCCCAGGTCGGTGCCCGCACCGACCGGGCCAGCTACCGGGCCGGCTACCGGGGCCGTGACCGGGACGGGCGGCTCACGGGTCAGCTCCGTGGCAGCCGGGATGGGCCCGGTCGTCTCGACCTCGGGCACCGGCACGCGCGTGCCGGTCGGGTACGGGTCGCCGGGCGCCGGCTCGCGCGCGGCCTCGATCGCGTCGCGTGTCGTCTGCCGGACCCGCACGGGAATGTCGGGGCCGACCGCCGACAGCACCTCGTCGGGGATGCCGTCGATCAGGCCGCGACCGGCCGGGACGTCGGCCGGGATCTCGACCAGGGCAGCGGGGACGACCCCTCCGCGGAACGGGAGCCGCTGACCGGCAGCCTGGCCGCCCAGGCTCAACATCACGCCGGCCCTGTCGTTGGTGACCTCGCCGCTGCCGCGAGCGATCTCACGACCCGACCCGATCATGGCCAGCGACGGCATCCTGTCGCCGTAGCGGCTCTCCAGCAGGGTCAGCACGCGGTCCACGCCGGAGCCCGCGATGGTCTCCCACAGGGTGGCCACGAACTCCTCGTCGGGGACGTCGTCCAGCAGCAACCAGCGCCGGTCGGCACCGACCAGCAGCCCACCTCCCGCGACGTACCAGACGTCAGGCGTCACCCGATTGGCCCCTTTCGCTGTCTAGACAGGCCCCGCTGAGTCACCATTGTGATCCAGGAGGAGCCTGCTGTGCGGGATCGGGCTCGACTTTGTTCCACGTCCTCGCGCTGCTTAGGCTCCATGGGGCGTCCCGTGGGCCTCCACAGGGCAGTGGAGAACGCGGACCGGTGAAGGGGAAACAGCGTGCCGTTCGGGGAGCACCTGCAGCGCCGGCGCGCTGCGCTGGTGTCCTGGCTCGCGCTTGCCGTCGCCGTGGGCGGCGTCATCACCTACGCCGTCCAGGCGGACGGCTACCAGGCTCACCGAGCCGACCTGAACGACGGCGGGATCTGGGTCACCAGCAAGCATGACGGTGCGTACGGCCGGATCAACAAGCCCATCGGCGAGCTGGACGGCACGGTCTTCTCGAGTCCCGACTCCAACCTCGACATCGTCCAGGACGGCGACTCGGTCGTCGGCGTCAACCTGTCCGACGGTGTCGTCGTCCCGCTGGACCCCGCCCGGATGGAGGTGCCCGACGGTGAGGAGGCCTCGATCCCCGGCAGCCCGGTCGTCGGGATGGCCGGCGGCAGCCTCGCCGTGCTGGACGGCGCGTCCGGTGACCTGTGGGCGGCGCGCGAAGACCCCGAGGTGGGCGTCCCGAGCGTCACGACCCTGGCCGACCAGACCGAGCCGCTCGCCGAGGTCGGCGAGGACGCCGCCATGGCCGTGGCCCTGGACGGCACCGTCCTGGCCGCGTCCGCCACGCAGGACCGGCTCCTCACCCTGCGCCAGCAGGGCGACGCGGGGTTCCTCCAGGCCACCACCCAGCACCTTCCCGGCGACGCCGTCAGCGACGCCATCGCGCTCACCGCCGTCGGCGCGGTGCCCGTCGTCCTCGACTCGGCCAGCGGCCGGCTGCTCGTCATCGGCGGTGCCGAGGCCGAGGTGCCGCCGGGCTCGGTCCTGCAGCAACCCGGACCCAGCGCTTCGGCGGTCCTGGTCGGAGCGCCCGACGCGCTGATGTCGGTCGACCTGGCCACCGGCACGGTGACCACCGTGACCGGTGAGGTCGCCGGCGACCCGGCCGCACCCGTCCGCCTGGGCGACTGTGTCTACGGCGCGTGGTCCGGCGACACCGGTGCGGTGGTGACGTCGTGCGGCGGTGCCCCGGCCGCACCCCAGGCCCTCGCCTCCACGACCAACGGCCTCGTCTTCCGTACCAACCGCGGTCAGATCGTCCTCAACGACCGCGAGACCGGCCGCGTCTGGGACGTCGACTCCGACAAGCCGACCCGTCTGGACAACTGGGACGCCTTCAACCTCGAGTCCGAGGACGAGGAGGAGGACGACGACGACGACCGGCAGAACCAGGGCGACCGCCGGCCGCCGAAGGCCAACAAGGACAACCTCGGGGCCCGGCCCGGCCGCACCACGATCCTGCACCCGCTCGACAACGACACCGCCCCGTCCGGCCGGCTGCTCGCCATCCGGACGGTGCGCTCCACCGACGGCTCGGGGGCACAGCTCGCGATCAGCCCCGACGGCCAGACCGTCCAGATCACGTTGCCGGGCGACGCCGCGGGGAGCACCAGCTTCGAGTACTTCATCGACGACGGACGTCAGTCCGTGTCGGCCCACAGCACCGTCCGCGTGAACATCGTGGACGATGGTCAGTCCAACGCCGAGCCGCGGCTGCGCCCGGGCTTCGAGTCGCGGGTCTGGACCGTGCCGGCCGGTGGCAGCATCGACGTCCCCGTGCTCCCGGACTGGCGCGACCCGAAGGACGGGGATCCGGTCTCCACCGTCTCCGCCCAGCTCGTCGGCGGCGGACCTGCGGCGAACGGTGAGTCGCGCGTCACGGCCTCGGGGGCGGTGCGTTTCCGGGCGCCGCAGCAGGGCGGTCCGGTCCGCGTCGAGTACGGCGTCACCGACGGGCTCGGTGAACCCGTCAAGGAGACGCTGGACTTCCGTGTCCAGCAGGTCGACGACCTCCAGCCCGTGGCCCCCACCGCGGAGCCCGACGTGATCGCCGGCGAGACCGGCCAGCCGATCGAGATCCGGCCGCTGGCCAACGACCTGCCCGGGTCGGACCCGTTCACCAAGGAGGCCGTGCTGTCCCTGGCCGGCAAGGTCCGGAACGTCCCCGGCGCCGAGGTGACCACCAACCTGGCCAAGGGCACGATCACCTTGCGCTCGGAGACGGCGCAGACCTACTTCCTCGACTACCAGGCGGCCTACGGGACCGCCGAGACCGACACCGGCAAGATCCGCGTCGACGTGCGCGCCCCCGAGTCGCCGCCCCTCGACCCGGTCGCCGTGCCCGACACGGTCACGCTGTTCGGCCAGGCGGCCTCGCTCGTCGACGTGCTGGCCAACGACGTCGACCCCTCCGGCGGTCTGCTGTCGGTGCAGCGCGCCGGCGCGCTGGCCGACAACCAGGTCGACGTGGCGATCGTCGCGGGACGCTGGCTGCGCCTCTCGGCCCGACAGGGCCAGCTCACGCCCAACCCCCAGATCGTCCGCTACACCATCAGCAACGGCTACCGCTCGGGCATCGCGGGCCAGGTGGTGGTCAGCCAGCGACCGGCACCTACTGACGACACCCCGGTCACCCAGGACGACGAGGTGACGGTGCGCGAGGGCTCCTCCCAGGCGATCTCCGTCCTCGACAACGACTTCAGCCCCTCCGGAGGCGCCCTGACGCTGGTGGCCGGGGGTGGCGAGCGCTCGGGCCGGCTCGACGTGCAGCACACCGACCCGTCCGAGGGTGACGTCGGCGCGGCGTTCGTCTCCGGCCGCACCGTGCGCTACGTCGCGCCGGTCGGGGTGTCGGGACCGGAGCGGCTCACCATCCGCTACGAGGTGGCCAACGAGCAGGGAGCGACCGCCACCGGCAAGGCGCACGTCACCGTGCTGCCCGTCCGCGTCCGCACCAACAACCCGCCCGAACCAGCCGTCGTCGAGGGCCGCACGGTGTCGGGCGACACCGTGAAGCTGCGGCTGCCCGGCTACGGCGTCGACCCCGACGGCGATCCCGTCACCATCCTCGGCCTCGCGTCCGCCCCCGAGCTGGGTGGGGTCACCCGGATCGGCGCCAACTCGATCGAGTACACCGCCTACCCGGGCAGCGTCGGGACCGACGAGTTCACCTACCAGGTGACCGACACGCTCGGGGCGACGTCGACCGGCGTCGCCCGGGTCTCCATCGCGCCGCCCGGGCCTCCGCAGCCACCGCTCGCGGTGCCGGACTCGATGACGGTCGCGCCGGGACGTACGGCCGTGGTCGACGTGGTCGCGAACGACATCGTGGCGGCGGGCAGCCGGGTCACCGTGAGCCTCGTGGCTCCTCCCGCAGGAGTCAGGCTGCGCTCGGAGACCGGCCCGATCGAGGTCGACGCCCCGCGGACGGCGGACGGTCGCAGCGTCGAGGTCGTCTACCGCCTCACCGACGGGCTCGAGAGCACCCAGACCACGCTCACCCTGCACACGCAGGAGGGGTACAACAACCCGCCGGTGGTCTCCGACGCGTTCGGGGCCGTGGGCGACGGCCGCTCCGTCACGGCCGACGTGCTGTCCGCCGGGCCGGTCGTCGACGGAGCCGTCTCCGGCTCCTCGAGCGGCGCCTACGACCCCGACGGCCCGTTCGACGACCTCGTGGTCGCCGACGTGTACGCCCCCGCCGGCATCGCGACCCGGATCGACGGTGGTCGGGTCACCGTCGAGCGCGGTGACCAGCCGATGGTCGTGCCGTTCCGGGTCGAGGACGCCGACGGTGGCGCCGCCACCGGGTCGCTGTACGTCCCGGCGGCCGACTCGGGCCTCCCCTTCGTGGAACCGGATGCCCTGATCAGGCTCAAGCCGGGCCAGAAGATCGAAGCCAAGCTCGCCGACTACGTCACCAACCCGTCGGGCGGGCCGCTCTCCTTCACGCTGAAGAACCGCATGTGGCCATCGCCCGCCACCAAGCTCGACGCTGCCGTCACCGGCGAAGGCTTGTTCACCGTGCGTGCCGCGGCGTCGTACGCCGGCCCCGGTGCCGTCGTCGTCGAGGTCACGACCGCCGTGACCGACGACGATCCCGCGGCCATCAAGGCCATCTTGTCGATCCCCGTGCAGGTCGGCGAGACGCGCCCGATCCTGCGGTGTCCCGACGACCCGATCGACGTGTCACAGGCCGAGTCGGTGCGGATCGACATCGGAGCGCTGTGTCACGTGTGGACCGCCGACCCGTCCCGGGTGCCCGACATCGTGTGGTCGGCCGACTTCGACGAGGACGCTGCCGCCGGGCTGGCCGCCGGCCCGGTCGACGGCGGCGTGGTGGAGGTGACCGCCTCCGCGGACACCGGGCTCGGGGGCACCGGGACCCTGAGCGTCGCCGCCGACAACAGCAGGCCCGACCAGATCAACATCCGCGTCGTCCCCACGCCGTCGCCTTCCCTCGCGCCCATCCGGGTGTCCACGCTCAAGGCCGGCGAGTCGCAGACCATCGACCTGGCGCGCTACCTGACCCCGGGCGTCAGCGACCCCACGCCGGCCGTCGTCGAGGCCACCCAGCTCGGCGACCTGCCCGTGCAGATCAGCTCGTCCGGGTCGTCGGTGACGATCCGTGCGTCAGCCGACGCGCACGGCCGGGCGACCTTCCGCGTCGTGATGACCGACTCGGCCGGCAGCACCATCCCGGCCCGCCGGGTCGAGGGCCGGATCCAGGTCGACATCCTCGGCGTGCCCGAGGCGCCGGGCACGCCGGTGTCGGACGGCGAGAGCCACGACTCGCGGGCCAGCCTCGACTGGCGGGCACCGCAGGCCAACGGTGCGCCGATCGACTACTACGAGGTGCAGGACCAGCGGGGGCGCACCCAGCGCTGCCAGGGCACCTCGTGCGACATCACCGGCCTCGAGAACGGACAGACCTACAAGTTCCACGTCCGCGCCCACAACCCCATCGGGTTCTCGGACTGGAGCGGCTGGTCGGCGGGCGTCGTGCCCGACAAGCCCATCGACCTGACCGGCCGGATCCGGCTCGTCGCGCGCGGCGACGGGACGCTGAGCATCGACTGGAAGCCGGTGATGCTCAAGGGTGGGGGCGAGGCGGTCTACATCGTTCGCTCGTCGGCGGGCGAGACCCAGTTCCCCATCACGTCGGAGGCGACGTTCACCGGGTTGGACAACCACGTGAAGTACACGTTCCGGGTCAAGCTGCGCATCGGGCTGACCATCGGTGCAGGCCTGATATCCGACGGCTTCCAGCCGATCGGGGCGCCCGGGACGCCGGCGTCGCCGACGCTCACCGACCAGGAGAGCGCGGGCTCCATCGGAGCGGTCTCGCTGACCTGGCCGGAGGTGGACCCCAACGGGCCGGGACCCGTGCGCTACACGGTCCTCAAGGACGGCTCACCGATGCCGAACTGCACGAACATCCCGACCCGGGGCTGCGACAGCACCAACCTGACGTACGACGGCACGATCTACCAGTACTCCGTGGTGGCTACCAACGCCGGCGGCAAGGGTGTCTCGTCCGCGCCGGGTCCGGCCACCCCCTGGCACGCCACGGGCCGGCCGGCGTCGTGGGGCGCCTGGAGCTTGGTGCCCACGGGCAGCAACAACCAGGCACGGGCCAGCTTCTCTGTCCCGGCGTCGCGAGGCGCCGACTCGGTGGTGCGGATCTACGTCGACGGCACCAAGGTCCAGCAGGTCGCCGCGACCGGCAAGACCGACCAGCTGTTCGACGTTCCCAACAACCTCACGCCCCACACCGTGATGCTGGAGGTCTGCAACGAGGACCTGGAGTGTTCGCAGTCCGCCCCCCAGCCCGTGCAGACCTTCGGCCCGCTCGTCGCGGCCCACATCCACAGCATCACCCCGTCCGTCGACGTGGCAGCGGATCACCTGGACCATCGAGGTCGACAGCAACGGCGACGCCGCCACCGTCATCGTCACCAGCGACAAGGGCCGGTACGAGACGTTCGCGGTCCCGGTCGGGGTCTCGACGATCACGACGCAGCCCAAGGACTTCGGCTACCAGGAGACCGAGACCGTCACCGTCACGCTGTCGGACGCCTCGCCCGCCCGCGGCCCCGTCTCGGGCACCAACGCGGCGACGACCGAGCCACCCCCGCCGCCCTCGGTGGTGGGGTCGCGGGGGGCTGCGTGCAGCGACGACCCGGCGACGGGGCTACCGGCGTGTGACACGGGCCTGTTCGGCGGGCCGAAGCTGCACGGACGCCTCGTGCGCGTTCGTGCACATCGTGCTGGCGAACTGGCGCACCGACGTCCCGGGACCGCGGTCTACTGCGGGATCAACGGACGTGCCGGTGCGACCGTTCGACCCCAACACGGCATCGACACGCCCGACTACTTCGGAAGCCCGGGCGGCACGGTGCACGATCTACTGCCGCAACGCCCTCGACCAGAAGCCGACCTACCAGTTCACCTGGTGACCCGACCGAAGACGGGACCCCGTGACGATCTCCCAGCAGCAAGCGGACTGGTTCAAGAAGACCTTCGACCAGCTGACCGACAACATGGAGCAGGCCGTGCTCGGCAAGCGTCACGTCGTGCGGCTCGCCCTGACGTGCCTGCTGTCGGAGGGTCACATCCTGCTCGAGGACTACCCCGGCACCGGCAAGACGATGCTCGCCCGCGCGCTGGCGAACACGATCCAGGGCAGCCAGGCGCGCATCCAGTTCACCCCTGACCTGCTGCCCTCCGATGTCACCGGAGTGACGGTCTACGACCAGCACAAGGGGACCTTCGAGTTCCACCAGGGGCCGATCTTCCACACGATCGTGCTGGCCGACGAGATCAACCGGGCGTCGCCCAAGACCCAGTCGGCGTTGCTCGAGGTGATGGAGGAGAACCGCGTCACCGTCGACGGCGTCGCCCACACCGTCGGCCGGCCGTTCCTCGTGATCGCCACCCAGAACCCCATCGAGCAGGCCGGCACCTACCGGCTCCCGGAGGCCCAGCTCGACCGCTTCCTGATGAAGACGGCCGTGGGCTACCCGGACCGGGCAGCGACGGTCGAGCTGCTGGTGAACGCCAAGGTCCGTGACCGGGCCGCCCTGGTCACGCCCGTCATCACGTCGGCCACCATCGGCCAGATGAGCGGCCTGGCCGACGACGTGTACGTCGACCCGGCGGTCCTCACCTACGTCGCCGAGCTCGCCGAGGAGTCGCGCCGGCAACCCCACGTGCGGCTCGGGCTCTCGGCACGCGGGTGCCTCGCGCTGGTCCGTGTCTCGAAGACGTGGGCGGCCGCCGACGGGCGCGACCACGTGCTGCCCGACGACGTCAAGGAGCTGGCCGAGCCCGTGCTCTGCCACCGGTTGCTGCTCGACGCCGAGGCGCAGTTCAGCGGGGTCACCATCGAGACCGTCATCGCCCGGCTCCTCGACAACGTCGCCCCACCGACCGACCGGGTGGCCTGACAGACGTGACCACACTGATGGCGCAGGTGCGCCGCTTCACCGGCATCGTCAACCCTCTGGGGTGGACCGTGCTCGGTGGCGGGCGTCGCCCTCGTCGTCGCGGCGGTCGCCACCGACTGGCGCGAGCTCGCGGTGCTCGCCGCCGCCTGCGTGCTGGTGTTCCTGCTCGCGCTCCCCTTCCTCGTGGGTCGCACGAACGTCCGGGTGGAGGTGGTGCTCCAGCCCGAGCGCGTGATCGCGGGTGGGGCCGTGGCTGCCGGGGTCCGGGTGCGCAACATCGCGGCCCACGGCCTGCTGCCGACCATGCTCGAGCTGCCCGTCGGGTCGATGGTGCACCGCTATCCCGTACCACGACTGGGCCCGGACGAGACCCACGAGGAGAGCTTCACCATCCGCACCGAGCGTCGTGGCGTGATCCCCGTCGGGCCGGCCTCGACGCGGCGCGGCGACCCGTTGGCGATGCTCTCGCGCGACGTCGAGTGGACCGACGTGGTGGAGATCCTCGTCCGTCCACCGATGGTGCCGATGGACTCCCTGGGCGCCGGCCTGCTCCGCGACCTCGAGGGGGTCTCGACCGACGCGGTGTCGCAGAGCGACCTGGCCTTCCACGCGCTGCGCGAGTACGTGCCCGGTGACGACCTGCGGCACGTGCACTGGCGGTCGTCGGCCAAGGCCATGGCGGTCGCCGACGACACCCGGCTGCTCGTCCGGCAGTACCTCGACACCCGTCGCAGCCACGTCACGGTGGTCGTCGACGACACCCCGGGCGTCTGGGCCGACGCGCAGGACTTCGAGACCGCCATGTCGGTCGCCGCGTCGATCCTCGTCCGCGCGACCCTCGACGAGTTCGACACCTCGTTCGTCTGCGGGACCAGTGCATCCTCGGGCGTGACCGGCCACCTCGCCCTCGACTCGGTCTGCCGCGCCGAGTTCGGCACGACCGGCCTGGTGTCCTCGGCCCACCGTGCCGCCGTCGTCTCGCCCGACACCAGCCTGCTGTTCCTGGTCGGTGGTGCGGCGAGCGACTTCGAGAACTACCAGCGTGCGGTCGCGGCCTTCCCACCCGAGGTGCGCCGCTACGCCCTGATCATCGACCCGTCCACGGCCAGCCGGGTCACCGAGACGGGCGGGCTCGTCGTGGTCCAGGTGGCCGACAAGGCCGACCTCGGCGCCCTCCTGCGGTGGACCCAGAGATGAGAAGGGGATGAGGTACTTCCGCCGTCTCACCCTGACCCAGGCCCGCTGGGTCGGCATCGACGCCGCGTTCGTGCTCGCGCTGACCGGCGCAGCCCTGGCTGGTCTCGGGTCGACGTTCACCGAGTCCGAGTTCTGGTGGCTCGGGATGCTCGGGCGCCTTCCTCGCCGTGCTCACGACCGTGGTGGTGGTCGTGATGCTGCGCTGGCCCAGCGCGGTCGCGGCGTTGGTCGTGGTGGTCTGGTACTTCCTCCTCGGTCCCGTCCTGACCCTGCGCTCGCAGGGGCTCGCGGCCCCGGGCCCGGACAGCTGGCGGGTGCTGGTCGACGAGGCCCTGTTCGGCTGGAAGGACCTGTTGACCACGCTGCCGCCGGTGGACGGGGAGTCGCGGCTGCTCGCGCTGCCCTGGTTGCTGGGGCTGGTCACCGGGCTGCTGGCCATGGTGCTGAGCCTCGTCCACACCCGGCGCCCGCTGGTCGCCGCGCCGCTGCCGCTGTTGCCGCCCCTGGCGCTGCTCGCGCTGGTCATCCTGCTCGGCGTGGGCCGGCCCGACTCCCTGTGGCTCCAGGGTGGCGTGTTCGCGGTGCTGGCCCTGGCCTGGCTCGGCCTGCGCTACGGGCGTGCGTCGACACCCGTGAAGAGCACCCAGGGCCAGCTGGTCAGGATCGGCACCGGTGCGGCCCTGGTGGGCGTGGCCGGGCTCCTGGCCCTGCCTGTCGGCACCTGGGCTTCCGGTGGCGACGAGGGCCGGGTGACCCTGCGCAGCCAGGTGGACCCCCCGTTCGACGTGGGGCAGTACCCCTCGCCGCTCGCGTCCTTCCGGCGCTACGTCCAGCTGCCGAAGGGCAAGACGAGCGCACTCAACCTGCACGACGTCACCCTGTTCACCATCGAGGGAGTGCCGGCCGGCGCACGCGTGCGCCTGGCCGTGCTCGACCGCTACGACGGGGTCGTGTGGGGAGCCAGCAACAACGCGCAGCCCGGCGCCGAGGACGACACCTACCAACGCGTCTCCAGCGTGATCGACAACCCGGTCGAGGGCACCGGCGTGGACGCGCGGGTGACGATCGGCCCCGGGTGGAGCGGGGTCTGGCTGCCGACCGTGGGCGCCCTCCAGAGCCTGCGGTTCCTGTCGGAGGACCAGGAGGCGCTCTCGGAGTCGTTCCGCTACAACCTCGGGACGTCCTCGGCGGTCGTCCCGGTCGGCGTGCACCCCGGCGACGTGTACACCTTCACGTCGGTGTCGCCCCGGGACGAGCTCGACTCCCGAGTCGGCTTCGTCCGGGAACGTCGGCGAGGCCGGGGAGGCGGCCGGCTTCCTGGACACGCAGGCGGTGCAGTGGTCGGAGGGCGAGCGCCAGCCGATGCGCCGCGTCCTCGCGATCGCCCGGCACCTCAAGTCCGAGGGCAAGTACTCCGACGGCGTCATCGAGAGCGAGAGGATCTACCACGCCGGCCACAACCGCTACCGGCTCACCGACGACACCGGGGGCGTGAACTCGCCGTTCGTGGTGGGCAACGACGAGCAGTACGCCGCGTGGATGGCGCTGCTGGCGAACCGGATCGGCGTCCCGGCCCGTGTGGTGTTCGGGGCGATCGTCCCCGAGGGCGGCACGGTGACCGGCGCCGACGTGCACGCGTGGGTCGAGCTCCAGGTGGCCGACGGGACGTGGCGGACGTTGCCCACCGAGCTGTTCATGGACGACGACCGGCCGGCCGAGCAGCAGACCACCCGCCGGCAGCAGCTCAGCGGCAGCGTCGTGCCGCCGCCGGCGCCCATCCCGCCGCCGTCGACCGCCGGCGAGCAGAACGACGCCGACATGAAGGTGCGCAAGAACAAGTCGACCGCGAAGCAGGCCACCGAGGAGGCGGCCGGGCCGGTGACGCAGTGGCTGGGCCGTGCGGTCCGCTACGTCGCCGCCCCGCTGCTCGCCCTGGTCATCCTGCTCTCGTCGGTCGTCGTGGCGAAGCTGCTGCGCCGCCGGAGACGCCGTACCCGGACCAAGGTCTCCGCGCGGTTCGTCGGCGCCTGGCGGGAGCTGGTCGACCACGCCCGCGACCTCGGCCAGCCCATCCCGGTCGGGTTCGGGGTGACCCGGCGCGAGCAGTCGGCCGAGATCGTCTCGCCCGGGGCCCGGACCCTGGCCCACCGGGCCGACAGCCACGTGTTCGGCCCGCGCGTGCCCCGACCGCGCGACGCCGAGGCCTACTGGCGCGAGGTCGACCACGAGCGAGCCGCCATGTCGGCCTCCGTCGGCCGCTGGCACCGGATCCGCGCCGCCCTCAGCCTCACCACCTTCCGCCGCCGCTGAGGGTCGCGATTGTCGGTTTCACCGGCCGGCCGGTGAAACTGGGCTGGATGGGTGAAGTTCCGGCCATCCAGCACCAGGTCTGCCCGTCGAACAGGGCCCGGTCGGGACTCGGTCGGGGCTCGTCGGGGTCTCGTCGGGGGCTCTTCAGGGGCCAGGGGCTCGAATTGGGTTCTCGAGCGGCCCGGGGCTAGACTCGCGTGTCGGCCCAACGTGGGTCGTGCTTCGTCGTGCCTCGCGGCTGTCCGAGCGCCTCCGACCTCTCCGAACAGGAGAGTTCGCCGTGCGCCCCGGATGAGGAGGACGCAGCACCTCCACGAGGTCCACCCGGACCCTCTGACGAGGGACCGGGGCGGTTCCCGGACCGACCGGAAGACGAGACCGAAACTACCCCAACAGATTGCGGAGGACATGCCGAAGAAGGAAGGCGTGATCGAGATCGAGGGCACCGTCGTGGAGGCCCTCCCCAATGCGATGTTCCGAGTGGAGCTCAGCAACGGGCACAAGGTTCTCGCCCACATCAGCGGCAAGATGCGCCAGCACTACATCCGGATCCTCCCCGAGGACCGCGTGGTGGTGGAGCTCTCTCCCTACGACCTCACCCGGGGTCGGATCGTCTACCGCTACAAGTAACCGACAGCCGATTCTGAGAGGACCTCCCGTAGTGAAGGTCAACCCGAGCGTCAAGAAGATCTGTGACAAGTGCAAGGTGATCCGTCGCCACGGCCGCGTCATGGTGATCTGCGAGAACCCGCGCCACAAGCAGCGCCAAGGCTGATCGCAGCCCCAGCTCAACAACTGAACAACCACCTCAACGTGATCGCTTAGCCGGTCCCCAGACATTTGTCTGGACCTGGCGAACCACCTCCGGATCAGTGGCCGGAGCCCCAGCCCGAGGCGGGCAGGGGGCGCGACACGACCAGAAACCACTGGCGAACAACCGAAAGGGCCACCACATGGCACGCCTCGTTGGTGTGGACCTCCCGCGCGACAAGCGCATCGAGATCGCACTCACCTACATCTACGGCATCGGCCGTACCCGCGCCCAGCAGGTGCTGAAGGCCACGGGCGTCAGCCCCGACCTCCGCGTCCACCAGCTGGGTGACGAAGAGCTGGTCAGGCTCCGCGACGAGATCGAGTCCAACTTCAAGATCGAGGGTGACCTCCGTCGCGAGGTCCAGGCCGACATCCGTCGCAAGATCGAGATCGGCAGCTACCAGGGTCGCCGCCACCGTCAGGGTCTCCCTGTCCGTGGTCAGCGCACCAAGACCAACGCGCGTACCCGCAAGGGTCCCAAGCGCACCGTCGCCGGCAAGAAGAAGGCCAAGTAGCCCTTCTCGATCCCCAGACCAGTTCATTTGGCCAGTAACCCCGTAGGAGTAGGAACCGAATGCCTCCCAAGACCCGTCGGCTGGCGCCAAGAAGGTGCGCCGCAAGGAGAAGAAGAACATCGCCGTGGGCGAGGCCCACATCAAGAGCACGTTCAACAACACCATCGTCACCATCACCGACCCCTCGGGTGCGGTGATCTCGTGGGCCTCTGCCGGCACCGTCGGCTTCAAGGGCTCGCGCAAGTCCACCCCGTTCGCCGCGCAGATGGCCGCCGAGGCCGCCGGGCGTCGGGCCATGGACCACGGCATGAAGAAGATCGACGTCTTCGTCAAGGGCCCGGGCTCTGGCCGCGAGACCGCGATCCGTTCCCTGGGTGCGATCGGCCTCGAGGTCGGCACCATCCAGGACGTGACCCCGACCCCGCACAACGGCTGCCGCCCGCCCAAGCGCCGGCGCGTCTGACCCGAGACTCGAAGGAGACTGATCTGTAATGGCCCGTTACACCGGCCCCATGACCAAGAAGTCCCGCCGTCTCGGCGTGGACCTCGTCGGCGGCGACTCGGCCTACGAGCGTCGTCCGTACCCGCCCGGCCAGCACGGCCGCGGTCGGATCAAGGAGAGCGAGTACCTCCTCCAGCTGCGCGAGAAGCAGAAGGCCCGCTACACCTACGGCATCCTCGAGAAGCAGTTCCACAACTACTACACCGAGGCCTCGCGGCGCGCCGGCAAGACCGGTGACAACATCCTCCAGCTCCTGGAGTGCCGCCTCGACAACGTCGTCTACCGCGCCGGCTTCGCGCGCACCCGTCGCCACGCCCGGCAGCTGGTCGTGCACGGCCACTTCATCGTCAACGGCCGCAAGGTGGACATCCCGTCCTTCCAGGTGTCGGCTCACGACATCATCGACGTGCGGGAGAAGTCCCTCGAGACCACCCCGTTCATCGTGGCGCGTGAGACCCACGGCGAGCGGATCGTCCCGGCATGGCTCGAGGCCATCCCGTCGCGGATGCGCGTCCTCGTGCACCAGCTGCCCGTCCGGGCCCAGATCGACATCCCGGTCCAGGAGCAGCTCATCGTGGAGTACTACTCCAAGAAGTAGTCCCGTCGTCCAGCTCGCCGCCGTCACAACAAAATTCGGGCCCCTCAAATAGTGGTCGGACCCGGAAAGGAAAGAACAAGTGCTCATCGCACAGCGCCCCACCCTGTCGGAAGAGTCGGTCGACGAGTTCCGCTCGCGTTTCGTCATCGAGCCCCTCGAGCCCGGTTTCGGTTACACGCTCGGCAACTCGCTGCGTCGTACCCTCCTCTCGTCGATCCCCGGTGCCTCGGTCACGAGCATCAAGGTCGACACCGTCCTCCACGAGTTCTCGACCATCGAAGGCGTCAAGGAAGACGTCACCGAGGTCATCCTCAACCTCAAGGGCCTCGTCGTCTCCTCCGAGCACGACGAGCCCGTCACCATGTACCTGCGCAAGTCGGGCCCCGGTGACGTCACTGCTGCCGACATCGCGCCGCCGGCCGGCGTCGAGGTGCACAACCCCGACCTCAAGATCGCCACGCTGTCCGACAAGGGCAAGCTGGAGATGGAGCTGGTCGTCGAGCGTGGCCGTGGCTACGTCTCCGCCGTCCAGAACAAGGGCGCCGACAACGAGATCGGCCGGATGCCGGTCGACTCGATCTACAGCCCCGTGCTGAAGGTGACCTACAAGGTCGAGGCGACCCGTGTCGAGCAGCGCACCGACTTCGACAAGCTCGTCATCGACGTCGAGACCAAGCCGTCGATCCGTCCCCGCGACGCGATCGCCTCGGCCGGCAAGACCCTCGTCGAGCTGTTCGGCCTCGCCCGTGAGCTCAACGTCGAGGCCGAGGGCATCGACATCGGCCCGTCGCCCGTCGACGAGCAGCTGGCCGCCGACCTCGCCCTCCCGGTCGAGGACCTGCAGCTGACGGTCCGCTCCTACAACTGCCTCAAGCGTGAGGGCATCCACACCGTGGGTGAGCTCATCTCGCGCTCCGAGCAGGACCTGCTCGACATCCGCAACTTCGGCGCGAAGTCGATCGACGAGGTCAAGGCCAAGCTGGTCGAGATGGGTCTGTCCCTCAAGGACAGCGCGCCCGGCTTCGACCCGCACGCCGCCCTGGCCGCGTACGGCGACGACGACGACGACGCGTTCGTGGAAGACGAGCAGTACTAACCCACCCTGAGTTCCATCTACCCGGGTACCTGACACGGCCCGAGAGAATCGAGTGACGAGATGCCTACTCCCAAGAAGGGCCCCCGCCTCGGCGGCAGCGCCTCCCACCAGCGCCACATCCTGGCGAACCTGGCGACGGCGCTGTTCGAGCACGGGAAGATCACGACCACCGAGTCCCGGGCGCGCACCCTGCGTCCGGTCGCGGAGAAGCTGATCACCAAGGCCAAGAAGGGTGACCTGCACAACCGGCGCGAGGTCCTCAAGACCATCCGCGACAAGTCGGTCGTGCACGTGCTGTTCACCGAGATCGGCCCGAAGATGGCCGAGCGTCCCGGCGGCTACACCCGCATCACCAAGATCGGCAACCGCAAGGGCGACAACGCCCCCATGGCCGTCATCGAGCTGGTGCAGGAGGCCTACAAGCCCGCCGAGAAGAAGCCTGCCCAGAGGTCGGGTACGAAGGCTGCCGCAGCGCCGAAGGCGGACGAGAAGCCCGCCGAGGAGCTCACCGGCGAGCCGGTCACCGACGACGCCGAGGACACCGACACCAACGTCGGCTCCGAGGAGACCGTCCTCGAGGCCGCCGAGGAGTCCTTGGTCGCGAAGTTCGCCGACCTCGAGTTCGGCGACGACGTCGCCGTGGCGCTCGAGGACGGTGCCGCTCCGTCCGAGGAGTTCACCATCAAGGGCAACAAGGACTCCGGCAAGTACCACACGCCGGACTCCCAGTGGTACGACCAGACGATCGCCGAGGTCTGGTTCACGACCGAGGAAGCCGCCGAGAACGCCGGCTTCGTCAAGGCCGGCTGAGCCGGACCACAGGCACGCACGACGGGCCCGTCACCTCGCGGTGGCGGGCCCGTCGCCGTTCACACCCGGGAAGGTCCCAGCGCCCGGGCAGAGTCGGCGAGCCGGTTGGTGACCGGCAGCAGGTAGAGGACCGGCACGGTGATCCCCGCGGCGGCGTACCGAGTGACCTGCGCGCGGATCGCGTCGGGGGAGCCGTGCACCACGAGCGCGTCGACGACTTCGTCGGGGACTGCCGCCAGGGCGCCGCGCCGGTCGCCCGAGTGCCAGCGCTCCCACATCGTCTCGAGGGCGGGACCGCGGCCGAGCCAGCGCTGGAACGCCGCGTACGCCGGCACGTTGAGGTACGCCGCGACCAGGCGGCGGGCGAACGTCCTGGCGGCGTCGACGTCCTCGGTGGCCGCGACGAGGATCCGGGCCACGAGCGGGACGTCTGCGCCGATCACGTCGCGCACGCGCGCGACGTCGTCGGCCGAGAGCCAGTTGGTGATCGCGCCGTCGGACTGCTGCGCCGCGAGCCGGAGCATCCGTGGCCTCAGCGCGGCGACGTACAGCGGCGGGGGCTCGGCGACCGGCACCTTGAGCTGAAAGCCGCGGACGGCGAACGTCTCGTACTCGCGGTCGACGCGAGCCCCGGTGAACGCCTCGCGGAGGAACGCGACAGTGTCGCGCACCCGCTCGTACGGCGCCTCGTGCGGCACGTTGTTCCAGTCCCGGACCACGGCGGGGGCCGAGCTGCCGAGGCCGAGCACGAACCGTCCGCCGGTCAGCCCGGCCATGGTGGCCGCCGTCTGGGCGAGGACGGCGGGTCCCCGGGTGTGCACCGGCATGATCGCCGTGCCGAGCGTCGCTCCACCGGTCCGGTCGGCCACCGCCGCGAGCGGGCTGACGGCATCCCAGCTATCGACCTCGCTGGACCAGAAGTCGGTGTAGCCCGCTGCCACCAGGTCGGCGGCGAGGGCCGGCAGGTCGGCGAGGGGCGTGCCCTCCAGAGGAAGGGTCATCCCCCAACGAGCGTCGGTCACGCCTGCTCGCGCGCCGAGGCGTGCCGGCTGCTGCCGCGCGCGACGACCGCCGCCCGACGGGCCTCGACGCCGGCGAGCATGTCGTGGCCCTCGCGGAAGGCGACCCCGGTCTCGGTCTCGATCTCGAAGCCGCGGGCCATCACCTCGCGCTCGACGGCGCGGTACGAGGCGAGCAGCGACTGCGCGGCGCGCTGGTCGACCGCCGCGATCTGGCCCGCCACCTCACGGACACGGGGGAGCAGCCGTTCGTGCTCGACGACCTCGGCCACCAGCCCGGCCCGCAGGGCCGTCCCTGCGTCGAGCGGGGTGCCGGTCAGGCTCATCCAGGTGGCCAGGCGGCGACCCACGGCCATCGGCAGGCGGACCGTCAGCTCCCACCCGGGCATCACTCCGACCCGGGCGTGGGTGTCGGCGAACGTCGCCCGCTCGGAGGCGACCAGCAGGTCGCAGGCCAGGGCGAACTCGAGACCGCCCGCGACGCAGGGGCCGTTGACGGCACCGATGACAGGCTTGACGGTCGGCGTCCAGGGCGGCGACGAGGGCTCCGTCGCCGCACCCACGAGCACCGGGTCGCCGGCCGCGAGCGCCTTGAGGTCCAGGCCCGCGCAGAACACGGGATCCGTCCCGGTGAGCACGATGACGGCCACGTCGGGATCGGCGTCGAGGTCGGCCAGCGCCTGCCGGACCCTCGTCACCAGCGACCCGGTCAACGCGTTGCGCACCCGAGGCCGGTGGAGGGTCACGGTGCCGATCCAGTCGCTCACGTCGACGAGCAGCTCGTCGTCGCTCACGGCGCCTCCGTCGACAGCCCGGCGATCTTGCGGTGGTCCCAGGACAGCTCGGAGGCGGGGGTCGCCGCAGCCATGCGTGCCGCCCGTCCCACAGCCCGCCGTCCGGCACGCCGTACTTCGCGGCGTACGCCGCCTCGACCCGCGCCAGCTCCTCGTGCGGCTCGCCGGCGCGCGGTTGCTCGCCGACCGGCTCGGCGTGCCCGATGAGCTCGACCCCACGCAGCTCCGCGTAGCCCCCGCCGTCGTCGACGACGGCCGACACCCGCGGGTCGCGGACGACGTTCGCCCACCGTTGGCTCCGGACCAGCGACGAGAGCCACATCGCGTCGTCGACCCAGGCGAACCACAGTGGCGTCACGTCCGGTGAACCGTCGCCCCGCAGCGTCGCGACCCGGGCGACCGGGGACTCGGCCAGGAAGGCGTCGCGCTCCTCGGGCGTCATCGCGATCCGGAGCCGCCGGCGCTGGCCCGTGGGGGTCACCACGACCACCCGTCGCGGTTGCGCTCGGCGAGGTCGAGCGCGGCGGCGATCAGCCGGCACCTCGTCCCCGAGGCTCTCGAAGCCCTCGCCGAGGGTCTTGCCCATGGAGTGCCGCTTGTGGATGCCCTTGAGGATGATGGCCAGCTTGAAGTAGCCCAGCACCACGTAGAACGGAAGCGCGGAGACGTCGCGGCCGCTCGCCGCGGCGTACCTCTCGGCCAGGTCGTGGCGGGTGAGGAAGCCGCCCGTGGCGTCGATCTGGGGGCACCGACGGCGGAGGGAAGCGGTCGTCGGCGTCGGCCCAGTAGACCATCAGCAGGCCGAGGTCGGCGAGCGGGTCGCCGATGGTGCTCATCTCCCAGTCGAGGACGGCCAGGGCCTCCATGCCGGCGTTCGGGCGAGCATCACGTTGTCGAGCCGGTAGTCGCCGTGCACCAGCGTCGCGTCCGGGGACGGGCGGCACCGCCCGGGCCAGCCTGCGCGCCACCTCGTCGAGCTCGGCAGGTCGCGGGTCGCGACGTCTCCCACTGCTGCGACCAGCGGCGGAGCTGTCGCTCGAGGTACCCCTCGGCCCGGCCGAAGTCCCCCAGGCCGACGGCCGCGCCAGTCCACCGCGTGGATGCGCGCGCCAGCACGTCGACGAGGTGGCGCGAGACCTGGGCGGCCTGCTCGTCGGTCAACGCCGCACCGTCGGAGGCCGTGCGCAGCACCACGCCGTCGACGCGGCTCATCACGTAGAAGGGGGCTCCCGTGACCGAGGGGTCGTGCACAGGGCGTCGACGCGGGGGACCGGTACGTCGGTGCCCTGGAGCGCCGCCAGCACGGTGTACTCGCGCGACATGTCGTGGGCCGAGGGCAGCACGTGGCCGAGCGGGGGTCGGCGCAGCACCCACTCCTCGTCGTCCTGGTGCACCACGAACGTGAGGTTCGAACGACCTCCGGAGATCAGCTCGGCCTCGAGCGGCCCACCCGGGCGAAGCCGGCGACGTGGTCGGCGAACCAGGCGGCGAGTGCGGGGAGATCGAGTGCGGGCGGATCGAGTGCGGGCTCGGGGTCGGTCGCCATCGTGGCCCGAGCTCAGGACTTGCGCTTGCGGGTCGTGGGCGCGGCGATCGAGTGCAGCACGAGCCGGGCGTACTCCTCGGCCAGCTCGTCCGGGGTCAGTCGGTGGCCCACCCGGAACCACCGCGACACGTCGATGCCCAGCGACAGCACGTACATCCCGGCCAGCTGGCGGTCCGCGACCGCGAAGTCACCCGACTCGCAGCCCTCGTCGACGACGTCACGCACGACACGCTCCATCTCGTCACGGAGGAGGCGGATCTCCTTGCGTGCCTGGTCGTCGAGCGAGTGCAGCTCGTAGTTGGCCACCCGCGTCGCGTTGTTGTACTTGGCGTGGAACCGGACGTGCGAGATGACGATGCGACGCAGTCGGTCGGACGGTGACCCGCCCTCGTCGTTCGCGGCCCGCATCCGGGTCAGCATCGCCTCGTGGGTCACGCGGATGATCAGCTCGAGCAGGGCCTGCTTGGAGTCGTAGTGCGTGTAGAGGGCGCCGGCGCTGACCTGGGCGCGACGAGAGATGTCGCGGGTGGCGGTGCCGTTGTAGCCCAGCTCGGCGAAGGCGTCCAGGGAGGCGAGCAGGATGCGCCGCATCGACGCGTACTCGGTCTCCTCGAAGAGGCTCTCCTCCGGATGCGGAGGGGGCTCCGTCACCTGGCGGCGAGCCGAGGACTTGCTGCCGGTCGAACGCTCCTTCATCTTCAACCTCTCCGTGCGGCGGTGGCCTTCGCTCGCTGCGTGCGAGGCGACCGCGGGTGCGATCGGATCATCCCCGTCGATCTGCCGGACGAGCGAAGGTCACCGCTCGTCGATCCGATCCGAGTCATGCTCGAAAACCCTTGCGAGGAAACACATTCGTCACGAGTTCGTCGTCGTTCCTTGACAAAACTTAGCGGCGAGTTGAACGATGAGCAAGCGCTCGCTCACTTTGTGCGGTTCACGAGGGCGTCGCTCCGCAGCCACCAGCGGCTGACATCGGACGGCGTCCCTCCAGCACTGAAGTGTCATCGGACCGGGGGCTCAACCTCGAAGGAGTACCGAATGAAATTGAGGCAACGGGGCCGTTACCTGGCGCCCCTGGCCGTGCTCGTCCTGCTCGTCACCGCCGCCTGCGGCTCGTCCGACTCCAGCACCACCGCGGAGCCGGAGACGGACACGGGGTCGGAGAGCAGCAGCAGCTCGGGCGATCCTGCTGACGACCCGATGGCCGCGGCGACCGAGGCCCTCGCGGGCTTCACCGACACCGAAGGCCTGCAGTACCCGGAGCCGCCCGGTGCCTTCGACCCCGGCTCGCACAAGGTCGCGATCATCAGCTGTGGTCAGACCGGCATCGGCTGCCAGCAGATGTCGGAGTTCGCGCAGAACGCTGCGGCGGCAGCCGGCTGGGAGGCATCGCCGACGTTCGACGGCAAGTTCGACCCCAACCAGCAGGCCGCCTACGTGCAGCAGGCGCTCAACCAGGGGTACGACGCGATCATCCTCGCCTCGATCGACGCCAAGTCGATCCAGGCGGCGATCGACGCCGCCAACGCTGCCGACGTTCCCGTCGCGTGCATCATGTGCGAGAACGCCGGCATGGAGGAGCAGGTCATGGACGCCACCACCGGTGGCTACAACGGTGGCTTGGCCCTCTCCACGTTCGTGACCGTTGCCGTCGGGGGCAAGGGCAACATCGTCGGCTTCGACGACAAGTCCTTCCCGATCGTGGCCGCTCGCATGACCGGTCTCCAGGACGGGCTCAAGCAGTACTGCCCCGACTGCACGTACTCGCAGGAGGACTTCCCGACGACCGACCTGGCCAAGCCCGGTCCGCCGACCTGGAACGGCTTCCTGTCCGCGAACCCGCCCGGCAAGGTCCAGCTGGTCGCCGGTCCGTACGACTTCATGTCGCTGCCGGCCGCCAAGACCACCCAGCAGGCCGGACGCGACGACCCGCTCATCACGGGCTTCGACGCCTACTCGGAGTTCGTCAAGGCGATCGAGACCGCCGACCCGCCGACCGCCGTGGCCACCATCGCCGCGCCGTTCGAGTACTGCGCCTGGGCAGCCATGGACAACGTGGCTCGCGTCGTGGCGGGCGAGGAGACGTGGGACATGAGCAAGCTTCCGGTCGCCGTGGTGGACAAGGACAACGCGTCCGAGTTCTCTGACGGGTACCTCAAGCCCCCGTTCAGCGTGCCCGACATGTTCACCGAGCTCTGGGGCACCAGCAGCTAGGTCCGGTGCACAAGCCCGACGACCAGCACCACCCGTGGAGAGGAGACCCGTGACCGTCGAGAACGCAGCCGAGAGGCCGCCGATCCTGGCGATCACGGGCATCCACAAGAGGTTCGGCCGGACCCACGCCGTGCGCGGCGTCGACCTGGTCCTCCGCGAGGGTGAGTTCGTGGGGCTGATGGGGCCCAACGGCGCCGGCAAGTCCACGCTCATCAAGATCCTCTCGGGTGTCTACGACGCGGACTCCGGTGCCATCTCGCTCGACGGGCAGCCGGTCAGGAACCTGGCCGGCCGCCCCGAGATCGGCTTCGTGCACCAGGACCTCGGCCTGGTGGACTCGATGTCGGTCATGGACAACCTCAGGCTCGGCGCCCGGCCACTGCGGCTCGTCGGGCCGGTGCTGCACCGCGGTCGGGAGATCGCGTTCGCCCAGGAGGCTCTCGACAGAGTCGGTCTGGACGTCGCGTTGACAGCCAACGTCGGCACCCTGTCGCCCGGTGAGAAGGCGCTGCTGGCAGTCGCGCGTCTCCTGGGCATGGGTGCCCGGCTGATCGTCGTCGACGAGACGACTTCCACGTTGCCCCCGAGGGAGTCCCGCTGGTTCGTCGACACGTTGCGCGCGGCGACCGCGGACGGGACGTGCGTGCTCATGGTCAGCCACAAGCTGTCCGAGCTGTTGTCCGCGGCGCAGCGCGTGGTGTTGCTCATCGACGGGGAGAAGGTCGCCGACCAGCCCGTCACGGCCGACGACCAGGGCGAGGTCGTCCGGCTCCTCGCGAGCCACGAGGAGCAGGTGGCCGAGGGCGAGCAGCCCGCCGGCAGCGGTACCCCGGGAGGAGCTCCTCGGCTTGCGGGCGTGCGGTACGGAGCCCTCGGCCCGCTCGACCTGTCCCTCCGCGCCGGCGAGGTGATCGGGCTGACCGGCCTGGTGGGCTCGGGCCTGCACAACGTCGGTCTCCTGGCCCACGGAGCCCTGCGGCCGAGCGCCGGCGAGGTCTGGGTCGCCCCGGGTGCTCGCCGCGCCCTGGTCGCTCCTCAACGCGAGACCCACGGCGGCATCGCCGAGCTCCCTGTGCTCTGGAACGCGACGCTCGCCTCGCTGCCGCGGTGGCGGTCAGCGAGCCGGCTGCTGCGTCTCGGGGCAGAGCGGACCACGGCCACCCGCGCGTTGAGCGACCTGCGCGTCGTCCCCGCCGATCCCGACCGCCCGCTCGGCACCCTGTCGGGCGGCAACCAGCAGAAGGTGCTGTTCGCGCGCACCCTGCTGCAGGAAGCCGCGATCTACGTCCTCTGCGAGCCGACCCGTGGGGTCGACGTCCGCACCCGCCGCGAGATCTACCGGTTGATCGGCCGCCTCCGGGACGAGGGCGCGGCCGTGCTCGTGGTCACGTCCGACAGCGAGGATCTCTTCGCCGTCTGCGACCGCATCGGTGTGCTGACCCCGGCCGGGATCTCCCCGCTCTGGGAGCCCTCGGAGCTGTCCGAGGACCAACTGTCGGAGGTGCTGTGATGAGCCAGCTGAGTGGGACGTCCGAGGAGACCGGGGTGAACGCCGAGCCCGAGGGCCAGCCGCCGACCCCTCGCCGCGGCCGTCGCGCCGACTCGGGCGGCTTCCGGCTCTCCACCAACGTCGCGAGCTCGCTGACGTTCATCGTCTTCGTGCTGGTGTTCGTGGGGTACTCCTTCTGGCTCGGGGACCTGTTCACCAGTGCCGACCAGCGCCTCCTCGACGTCCACCAGAACGTGCCGCTCCTGCTCGTCGCCCTGGGCCTGACCGTGTGCCTGGTGTGCGGCCAGTTCGACCTCTCGGTCGGTGGCATGGCCACCCTCGTCTGCTACCTGACGGTCGGCCTCGTCGTGAACCAGGACTGGCCGTTCCCGGTCGTCCTGCTCGTCGCCTTCGGCGCCGGCGTGGTCGGCGGCGCGCTCAACGCGTTCCTCGTCGTGGGGCTCCGGGTCAACGCGTTCATCGCCACCCTGGGCACGGGCGCGATCTTCGGCGGCCTCTCCACGGTCTACTCCGGCGGCACCCAGCTCTCGCCGGTCGCCGGCGGTCCCGAGCTGCCCAGCTGGTTCAGCGGCACAGGGTCGTTCGGCAGCTACCAGACCAAGGTCCCCGAGCCGCTGACCTGGCTGCTCCTGCTCGGCCTGCTCGCGGTCCTCTCGTTCGTGCTCAGCGAGCGCATCCCGGCCGGCAAGCAACGCCAGTGGTGGGCCGGGATCCTCGTGCTGGACGTCATCGTGGTCGTCCTGCTGCTCACCGAGCTCAACGGGTTCATCGCGGCGATGCCGTGGACGGTGGTCTTCCTGCTCGTGGTGGCCATGGCGCTGTGGACGACGCTGCGCTACACCACGTACGGCCGGTACCTCTACGCCACGGGCGGCAACGCCGAGGCCGCCCGGCTGTCCGGCGTGAAGGTGGAGCGGATGCGTTCGTCGGCCTTCGTGCTCAGCGGCCTGCTGTCCGCCACGGCGGGCGTGGTGCTGGCTGCGATCCAGGGCTCCGCCTCGCCCGACATCGGTGCGGGCTTCCTGCTGCCGGCGTTCGCCGCGGCGTTCCTCGCCACCGTGCTGCTGTCCAACGGCCGGTTCCACGTCTGGGGCACGATCATCGGCGGCGTCTTCCTGATCTGGGTCAGCCAGGGTCTCGTGATCGGCGGCGTGCCGTTCACGTGGACCGGGGTCATCAACGGTGTGGTGCTCGTCGCGGCCGTCTCGCTGTCGACGGCGCTGCGGAGAGGGGAGCGTCGGTGACGGCCGACTGGAGGATCGACGAGCAGCAGCTCGGTGAGCTCAACGCCGTCCTGCAGCGGCAGGACGACGTGCTCGTCTACAACTGCGTGACCCGGACGGCCCAGGAGTCGAAGCTCTTCCCCGTCCTGCCGTACCTGATGAACGTGATGGTGGAGACCTACTACCGCTACCCCGACATCATCCGCGAGGCGTCGCAGCACGTGACGCCGGAGGAGGTCGGCCACCGCAGCCGCGAGGTCAGCACCTATCTGTCGGGGCTGACCGGCTGGGCGACGCTGAACTACTACCTCAACGGCCGCGCCTGGCTGATCCGGATGGGCTTCATCAGGCCGGAGGACAACCTCGAGGACCTCTGGACGGTCACCGACTGGTGGCTGCGTTTCCAGCGCAGCTACCGCCGCTCGAACGGCCACGTCAACGCCATCGACGGCTGGGACACGAACCCGTCCCCGCCCGAGCGCACCCTGCAGGTCTTCGAGGCCGACGCGCACCCGCGTCGACGACCGGCTGCGCGCTGCGACCACGCAAGTTCATGGCGACGCGCCACCCAGTACTCCTTCCTCGTCAACTGCGAGAGCCGGAGCGGCCTGGCGGCAGCAGGGCCGTACCGGCTCGGCGGCGACGTGCTCATGCACACGCGCGACTTCACCAACCTCGCCGAGTGCGACCTGTCGTGGCTCGACGGCGTCGCCGGCGACATCCCCTACAACAACCTGACGATGGCCATCATCACGGACGGCGTCCGCATGGAGATCACCGACTGGGGCACGCCCTACACGACGCCCGAGGAGTACTCGGGGAACATCAGCGGCGTCGGTCTCTACACCTCCGACTACCTCAGCGACCGCTACATCCCGGTCGGCATGGGTTCGGCCACCGAGCTGGCGGACACCCTCGACCAGCTGGCCGACGCGTGCAGCAAGGCCACCCGCGCGCTGTACAGCCGCTACGCGGGCTTCACCAACGTGCAGATGGTCGAGGCGGGCGTCTACACCTACCTCTCGTCGGCCAACGGCATCAGCCACGTGGCCGGCACCTACAAGCAGAGCCAGTGGGAGTTCATCGACGAGCGCACCCGCCGGTTCTGGCCGTTCGTTCAACGAGGAGTACGCGATGGACTCCTACCTGGACAACTTCGCGTTCCTCCAGGGCCGCCACGGCTCCGCCAACGAGTACTACCTCGACCCCGTCACCTACCGCGCCTGGCGTCCCGGGCAGGGCGGCCTCCCCGGGCCGGGCCGCAACTCCTTCCCGATCTCGCGGCACGTCCTCACCGACCACGACTACTCGCGACGCGCCAGCCCCAACGGTCTGGCCGACTTCCGCGGCACGAGCTCGCTCCCGGCGAAGACGCAGCCCTACACGACGACCCTCGGCCGGCTGAGCGAGGCCGAGGCCAACGAGGCGGCCCGCAGGTTCAGCTCCCCGCTCTTCGAGCAGCCGTGGGCCTCGGTGGACGACGAGTGGGTGAAGTGGAACTGGCAGGACGCCGAGGTGGACGGGCTCTACCGGTACAGCCAGGCGACCTCGCGGCTGCTCAAGGACCAGGGAGCCGGCGTGCTCAGGTCGACCATCGGTGATCTGCGGACGGCAGCAGGCGAGGCCCCGTGGGTGCCCTCCTCATGAGTGACCGCACCCCTGCCGCCCTGCAGCGCAACGTCGCGACGATCCTCGAGCGCTCGGCCATCGGCCCTGGCGCGATCCGTGAGGCCGTGCGGTGCGGCGACGACGTCCGCACCTATGGCGCCCTGCGTGCCAACGCCCGCAGCGTCGCGAACGGCCTGCTGGAGAACGGGGTGTCGCGCGGTGACCGGGTCGCCGTGCTCCTCCGCAACGGCGTCGAGTGGGTCGAGATCTTCTTCGCCCTGGCCGACGCCGGGATCGCCTGCGTGCCGGTCAACGTGCTGCTCAACCCCACCGAGGTCGCGACGCTCTGCGAGGACGCCGACGTCAGCGCCTTCATCGTGGACGAGGCAGGCCTGGCCGCTCACAGCGAGCCTGAGCGCGCTGCCGCCGCTGTCGGTGTCGGTCGGCGGCGTCCAGCTCGACGCGCGCGGCACCCGCGTCGTCACCTACGACGACCTGCTGAGCGGCTCGTCGACACAGGCGCCGCGGTCGGCGGTGCTCGACGACCCGATGGTCTTCTACTACACGTCCGGCACGACTGGCCTGCCGAAGGGCAGCGTCCACACGCACAACGGTGTGCTGTGGAACTCCTACCACCAGATCGCGGACCTCGGCATCGGTCGCGACGAGGTCTACCTCGTGGTGCCCTCGCTGTCGTGGGCGGCGGGCTTCAACGACGTCATGCTGGCCGCCTTGTGGGCCGGTGGCCGCTCCGTCCTCATGCCCAGCGGCGGCGTGAGCATGGAGCGGGTCGTCGAGACCATCGAGCGCAACCACGTGACCCGAGCCCTCATCGTGCCGACCCTGCTCAAGCAGCTCGTGGCCGATCCGGCGCTGCAGGAGAGGCTCCGCCGCTCCACGCTGACCTCGCTGCTCACCGGGTCCGAGCCCGTGCCCCTCGCCGTGATCACCCAGCTCATCGACGCCATCCCGAACGTCGCGATCATGCAGGGCTACGGCCTGTCGGAGTTCCCGACCATCGCCTCGATGCTGATGGCCGAGGAGGCCGTGCCGAAGGTCGGGACGGCCGGCCGGGCCAACTCGATCACCCGGCTGGCCGTCATGACCGACGCGGGCGAGATCGTCGACGAAGGTTCGGGTGAGGTGCTCCTGCGCAGCCCGGCCACGATGGTCGGCTACTGGAACCGCCCGGACGAGACCGCGGCCGCCTTCGCCGACGGCTGGCTGCACACCGGCGACGTCGGCACCATCGACGACGAGGGCTACCTGACGATCACGGGTCGCAAGAAGGACATGATCATCTCGGGCGGGATGAACGTCTACCCGAGCGAGATCGAAGCCGTCCTCTACCGCTACCCGGGGGTCCGAGAGGCGTCGGTCGTGGGGATCCCCGACGACAAGTGGGGCGAGGTCCCGGTCGCGATCATCGTGCCCGGGCCCGGGTTCGACCAGGCGGGCCTCGACGCCATGTGCCGTGACCAGCTGGCGTCCTACAAGCGCCCTCGGCAGTACTTCCTCCGCGAGGACGGCCTGCCCAAGAACCCGATCGGCAAGGTGCTCAAGCGCGAGCTCCAACCCTGGGTCGCCCAGCAGCTGAGCGGACAGACGTCATGACGGCCGGCGCGACGAAGGGGCAGCGATGAGCACCATCCACACCGTGACGGGCGAGGTAGCCCCGAGCGACCTCGGTGTCACCTACGTCCACGAGCACATGCTGTGCAGCGCGCCCGAGGGCATGCAGGCCACCAGCGGCGGACGCGACCTCGTCCTCGACGAGGAGGACACGTCGACCGCCGAGCTGAAGCTCTTCGCGCAGGCCGGCGGCGGAGCGATCATCGACCTGACGTGCGAGGAGTACGGCAGGGACGCGCCCGGTCTCAAGCGCATCTCCGAGGCGAGCGGGATCAAGCTGATCTGCGCGACCGGGCACATCATGGAGGGCTACTGGACCGGCGTGATCGACATCGCGTCGCGCACCGACACCGAGCTCGTCGACGAGATGATCCACGACCTCACCGTCGGCGTCGACGGCACCGACATCAAGGCCGGCGTCATCAAGGTCGGCAGCTCGCACAACAAGGTCACCGCCGACGAGGAGCGGATGATCCGCGCCGCCGTCGTCGCGCAGCGTCGAGACCGGCGCGCCCATCTCGACGCACACGACCGCCGGGACGATGGGACCGGCGCAAGCCGCGATCTTCACCGACGCCGGCGCGGACATGGACCACGTCATCATCGGCCACCTCGACCGCAACCTGGTCTGGGAGGAGCACCTCGAGATCGCCGAAGCGGCGCCCGCCTCGGCTACGACTGCATCTCCAAGGAGCACTACCAGCCCGACGCTCAGCGGGTCGAGTTCGTCAAGCGGATGATCGACGAGGGCTACGCGGACCGGCTGTGCTTCAGTGGCGACCTGGCCCGCCGCTCCTACCTCACCAGCTACGGCGGTGGCCCCGGACTGACGTACATCCTGTGGCGCTTCGTCCCCTGGCTCGCGTCAGGACGGCGTCTCCGACGACGTCATCGACGGCATCCTCACCCGCAACCCCGCCCAGCCCTCACCTTCACCCAGTAACTCCGAGGACACCGACCCTGACCCCGACCCGAGCACCAGGAGGCGTTTCACGTGGCTGAGCACCCGCTCGCACATCCGAAATGGACGCTGCCCGAGGTCTCCCCGCTCTCCGCGCTGACCCGGCGTCGAGTCATGGAGACCATCCAGCGCAACCTCGCCGACATGGGCGACGTGCAATGGGGCGACGTCGTCAACGACCGCACCATGGAGCTGTTCTCGGCGGCAGACGGCGAGCGGATCGCCAAGCAGGTGGTCGAGGAGTTCATGCTCGAGTCCGGCCGCAAGCTGCTGGCCGGGCGCCGAGATCGCGGTGCGCGAGCAGCCCGATCTCTACGTCCTCCGCTCCGACTACATGGCCGCGCAGGAGAGCGCCGAGTCGCTCTCGGACCTCGAAGAAGGCGCCGTCGGCCTCGGGGACAACGTCTTCGCCACCGACGACGTCGAGGGCCAGATCATCGTGGTGCGCGCGGTGTCCGAGGTGGACCGGCTGATGCGCGAGGGTGTGCCGCCGGGCTCGATCGGGCTCATCGACGACGCGGGCGGCACCATGACCGCGCCGATCCTCCCCGAGTTCGACGCCGTCCTCTGCCGGGCCGGAACGGTCCGCAGCCACCTCGCGATCATCTCGAGGGAGTACGGCGTCCCGGCGCTCATGGGCGTCCAGCTGCGCCGCGAGCTCGTCACCGGCGAGCGCGTCAAGGTGCAGTACTCCGCAGCCGCGCAGACCGCCGACGCCTACCACGGCGGCGAGCTCGCGGCGCGTGCGCGCATCTGGGAGGCGTGAGCATGGCCGAGTTCGAGATGGACGAGGAGCGCCTCAACCGGCTCAACACGTTCCTGGCCCGGGCCGACGACGTCATCATCTACAACTGCATCACGCGGACGGCTCAGGAGTCGAAGCTCTTCCCACTCATGCCTTACCTGATGCTGTGCTTCTACGACGCCTACTACCGCTTCCCCGACCTGATCCGGGACGCGTCGCGGCACATCACGCCCGAGCAGGTCGGCCACCGGGTACGCGAGTCCTCGATGCTGCCGAGCAAGCTCTCGGCCTGGGGGACGCTCAACTTCTACCTCAACGGCCGCGCCTCGCTCATCAAGCTGGGGCTGCTTCGCCCGGAGGACAACCTCGAGGACCTCGTCACGGTCGTGGACTGGTGGGAGAGGTTTTCCCGGTCCTACCACCGCAACAGCGGCCACGCGTGGACGTACGACCGGGGGACATCGCCCCCGAGCTGCCCGAGCGCGTGCTCCAGGTCTTCGAGGCTGACGCCTTCGAGGCCGACGACCGCCTGCGCAAGGCGGCGAGCAAGTTCATGGCCACCGGTACGCAGTACCTGTTCCTCGCCAACTGCGAGAGCCGGCTGACCCTGCAGGCCTCCGGCCCGTACCGCCTGGGCGACGACCTGCTCATGCACACGCGCGACTTCATGAACCTCGGGAACTGCGACTACTCCTGGCTCGACGGCGTCGCGGACGACGTGTCCTTCAACAACCTCACCTTGTCCGTCATCACCCGCGGCGTGGCCATCGAGGTCACCGACTGGGCCAGCGCCTACACGAACCCCGAGGACTACCAGGACTCGATCGTCGGCGTCGGGCTCTACACCTCCGACTGGCTCACCGACACCTACACCCCGGTGGCGATGGGGTCGGCAGCCGAGCTCGCCGACGCGCTCGAGAACCTCACCGACCAGCTGGCGCTCGCGACCCGCAAGCTCTACACGCGCTTCACCGAGATGAACGCCCGGCAGATGACCGAGGCGGGCATCTACGTCTACCTCTACGCAGCGTCGGGCATCAGCCACCTCGCGGGCACCTTCCAGCACAGCCAGTGGGAGATGATCGACGACCGCACGGACCGGTTGTGGGCGCTGCACAACGAGGAGTACTCCCTCGACTCCTACCTCGACAACTTCGCGGTCATGGCCGGCTACCAGGCCTCCGCGAGCGAGTACTACTTGCACCCCGTGTCGTACAACGGGTGGAAGAAGTCGGGAGGGGGCCGCGGCCCTCTGCCCCCGCCCGGCCGCAACGCCTTCCCGGTGCCGGCGACCGTGCTCTCGCGGGTCAGGACTTCACCCGGCGGGTCAACGCCAACGGCATGGCCAGCGTGACGGGTGCGGGCACGTTGCCGGCCAAGACCAACGGCTGGCTCACGAGCCAAGGTCGGATGTCGGAGGCCGAGCTCAACCAGGCGGTCCGCGCCTACTCCTCGCCGCTCGCGACCCGACCGTGGGTCGACTACGACGAGCAGTGGGTCAAGTGGAACTCCGGGTCCGCCGAGGCGGACGCGCTCTACCACCACGTGCAGCGCGGCTCGCGGCACCTCGAGGGCGCAGGCTCGACGCTGCGTCGCGACGACCTGCTCGCTCTGCGGGCCAAGTCCGGCGAGCCGGCCTGGACCGACGCGGCGAGGAACGGGGCCTGACCGTCATGACCAGCGAGGACGGCCGCCGATGGGTGGTCACCGGAGCGTCCCGGGGCATCGGCGCGGCCGTGGCCCGGAGGGCGTACGACGCCGGTGACCGGGTCGCCGTGCTCTCGAGGGGGAGCTGATGCCGACCGGGTGCTCGAGGAGTACGGCCCCCGTGCGCTGGCCGTCGCGGCTGACGTGTCCGACCCGGACTCCCTCGCGGCCGGCGTGGAGCGGGTCACCGAGGCCTGGGGCGGGGTCGACGTCCTCGTGAACAACGCCGGCCTCCACCGCGGCGGCAAGGTCACGAGCATCCCGCGGCAGGACTGGCTCGACGTGCTGTCGACGAACCTCGTCGGCGCCTTCGACATGGTGCGTGCCGTCGTGCCCGTGATGCCCGCTGGCGGCGCCGTGGTCAACGTCGGTGCCGTCGTCGGCCTGCGCGGCTTCCGCGGCGACTCGGCGTACGCCTCCGCGAAGGCCGGCCTCAACGGGCTCACGTTCGCCTTGGCCATGGAGCTCGCCGGCAGGGGATCCGCGTCAACGTCGTCATCCCCGGCTTCACGGTGACCGAGATGACCGGGTCCCTGTCGGAGAAGGCGCGCGAGTCGATCGTCAACCGGATCCCGCTCGGCCGCCCCGCCGAGGCCTCTGAGATCGCGGACGTCGTCTTCGCGGTGGCCGGCGCCACCTACATGACCGGCGCGCTCGTCCCCGTCGACGGCGGTCTGATGGCAGCGCTCGGGAGCGCGCAGTGACCACCATCGGCCTCTACGTCGACAGCCACCTCGGTGTCGGCCCGATCGCCGCCGCGGCTGAGCGCGCCGGGCTCAGCCACCTGTGGCTCTACGACAGCCCGCTCGTCTTCGCCGACACGTCGATGGCGTGCCTGGTCGCTGCGCAGGCGACGTCGCGCATCTCGATCGGCCCCGGCGTCGCGAACCCGCTGCAGCGACCGCCGGAGTACACCGCCCAGTTCGTGGCGAGCCTCAACGTCGCCGCGCCCGGCCGGGTCGTCCTCGGCCTCGGCGTCGGCAACTCCGCGCGCCGCAGCCTCGGCGTCGCCCCGGCGAAGCTGGCCGACGTCCGTCGGCACGTCGAGGTGGTGCGCGCCATGACCACCCGGCAGGAAGCCGTGATCGACGACGAGGGCGGTGAGCGCCGGGTCCGCTTCATCCACCCCGACGGTCCCTGGCTCAACCTCGACGACCCGATCGCGATCTGGGTCTCGGCCTTCGGCCCGGCCGGGCAGAAGATGGCGGGCGAGGTGGCCGACGGAGTCCTGGTGCGCTGGGAGGGCGCGGAGCGCGCCGCCGAGGTGCGCGCCGGGCTCGAGGCCGCGCGGCCCTCGGGGTCCGCACCGGTGCAGGTCGGCGTCGTCTACGCCATGGCCCCCATCGACGACGACAGCGAGCTCGAGACCGACGCGGCCCGGGCGGCCCTCGGGCCGCTGGTCGTCAGCCGGCTGCGCTACCTCACCGCCAACGCGGCAAGCCCCGACGAGGTGCCGCGGCCTTCCGAGACGGCTTCGTCGCCTATCGCGCGTACCGCGACTCCCTCGACGACCGGTCCCGGCACCTCGACAACTACCGCGGCTACCTCGTCTACTCCCCGCCCGACCTCGAGCGGTTCGTGACCCCGGCCTCGATGAAGGCCGTGGCCCTCGTCGACCGGCCGGAACGGCTGGCGGAGGAGCTGACGGCCATGGCGGCCGCCGGCATCGACCACTGCAGCCTGCAGATGGCCGGCGACCAGGTCGCGTGGTGCGACCGGATGGCGCGCCAGGTGTTCCCGCTCGTGGGGGCCGAGGCCGGCGCCGAACGCTTCGTGGAGGTGGCGGCATGAGCAGCGACAGCGAGCCTCGACTTCGAGGTGCTGCACGCCATCCGGCTGCGCGGCGTCGTCAGCGCCGAGCCGCTGGCGGCGATGACCGGGCGCAGCCCGGAGGACGTCGCCGACTCCGTCGAGCGGCTCACGACCGAGGGCAGCGTCTTCCTCCGGGAAGGTCGACGCGTCTCCGGCTACGCCCTCACCGAGGAGGGTCGGGTCACCCACGCCGAACGGCTCTCTGCCTGGGCGGCCGGGCAGCCGATCGACCAGCTCGCCCGCGTCTACGACGCGTTCCTGGACCACAACACGGGGCTCAAGACCTTGTGCAGCCGCTGGCAGCAGGTCGGTACCGACGACGCCGCGCGCTGGCAGGCGATCGCCGACCTCGAGGACCTGCACGCCGACGCGGACCCGGTCTTCGTCCGCGCGGGCGAGCTCGTGGAGAGGTTCGGCCGGTACGGCGGCCGGCTCGGCGAGGCGCTCCAGCTCGTCAAGGACGGCGACGAGCGGTACTTCACCAGCCCCCTGGTCGACTCGTACCACACCGTGTGGTTCGAGGCCCACGAGGACTTCCTGCTCGCGCTCGGTCGGGACCGGGCCGCCGAGGGAAGCTTCTGATGCCGGTGACCGCACCCCCGAAGGCCCCAGGAACCGACGCGCTCGACGTGCTCGAGCCGGCCCAGGTGCTCGGCCTCGACGAGGCCGACGCCTCCGACGTCGGACGTCTCGGCGGCAAGGGCGCGAGCCTCGTCCGGATGCGATCCCTCGGGTTGCCGGTCCCGCCCGGGCTCGTCATCACCACGCCGGTCTGCCACCGCTACCTCGACGAGGGCGAGCTCCCGGCGGAGGTCTGGACCTCGGTGCTCGAGCACCTCAGTCAGGTCGAGGCCGAGCTCGGTCGAGCCCTGGGTGACGTCGATCGCCCCCTGCTGCTCTCGGTCCGCTCCGGCGCCCCGGTCTCGATGCCCGGGATGATGGACACGATCCTCGACATCGGGCTCTGCGAGGCGACGCTCCCCGGTGTCGCGCGGACGGCCGGCGACGCGTTCGCCTGGGAGACGTACGGCCGCTTGGTGCGCATGTTCGGCACCACGGTCTCCGACATCCCCGGGCGCGTCTTCGAGCAGGCCAAGCTCGACGCCGTCGGCACCGGTGAGCAGGCCCTGGCCGCGGCCTACCTCGAGGTGTTCGTGCCGAGACCGGTCGCGCCTTCCCCGACGAGCCGCTCGACCAGCTGCGCGAGGCCGTCGAAGCCGTCTTCCGGTCCTGGCAGTCCCCGCGCGCCGAGCGCTACCGGACCTACGCCGGCATCTCGTCCGACCTCGGCACCGCGGTCGTGGTGCAGGCCATGGTGTTCGGCAACCTCGACGACCGGTCCGGGACCGGGGTGGCGTTCACCCGCGACCCGGCCACCGGTGAGCCCGGTCTCTACGGCGACTTCCTGCTGCGCGCCCAGGGCGAGGACGTCGTCGCGGGCGAGGAGGACCCCGCCGACATCGACGAGTTCCGGCGCCTGTCCCCGAGGCGTACGAGGGCCTCGTGGCGGCCGCGCCCGTCCTCGAGGCCGCGTACCGCGACATGTGCGACATCGAGTTCACCGTGGAGCAGGGACGCTTCTGGCTGCTCCAGGCTCGGCGCGGGCAGCGCACGGCGCACGCCGCCGTGCGCATCGCCCTCGACCTCGTCGACGAAGGCCTCGTGGACCTCGACGAGGCCGTGCGTCGCATCCCGCCGTCCTCCCTCATCCGGATCAGGGACCCGCTGCTCGACCCGGAGTCCGCCCGGACGCTGCTCGGCTCGGGGCTCGCCGCGTCACCGGGCGCTGCCGTGGGCCGGGTCGCGCTGAGCGCACGCGCGGCCGAGACGATGGCGGAGGCGGGCGACGACGTGATCCTCGTGCGCCCGCACACCAGCCCCGACGACATCGCCGGCTTCATCGCCGCGCGGGGGATCGTGACCGCTCACGGTGGCCGCACCAGCCACGCCGCCGTCGTGGCGCGAGGCATGGACCGGCCGGCCGTCTGCGGCGTCGAGGGCCTCGAGATCGTGGACGGGCGCTGCGCCTTCCCCGGTGGCTCCGTGGCCGAGGGCGAGGAGATCTCGATCGACGGCACGAGCGGCGAGGTGTTCGCCGGCATCGTGGTCCGGGTCGCGCCGCCGGAGGACCCGCGGGTTGGTGCCCTGCTCGCCCGCTGCGACGCGGGCCGGCGGATCCCGGTGCTCACCGAGGAGGCTGCGGCTCCCTGGGCGGACGGTGTCCTCGAGGCTGCAGGCACGGTGCGCTGCTCCGACGCCGAGGCGCTCGCCGACGCACTCGACGACCTCGAGGTGCAGCGCGTGGTGCTGGACCTCGGTCGGTCCGAGGACGCCGCCGGGCTGCTCAAGGAGGCAGCCCAGCTCGACGTCGACGACGTGGACCTGCTCGTGCTCGTCGACGACCGGTGGCCCACCAGCGTCCGGACCCTGCCGTCGTTGCCCTGGCGCGGTGTCGTCGCCGGTCACCAGGGCGAGTGGACGGCGCGGCTGCTCGCCGCCGTCGTCGAGCCCGGAGCGACCGCATGACCGGGACGACGTACGAGACCGTCGAGCACGAGGAGTCCGACGGCGTCCACGTGCTGCGCCTCAACCGACCGGCCCAGCTCAACGCCATCAACGAGGCACTCATCCGTGATGCCACGGCCGTGATGGCGGACGTCTCCGTCCGACCCGGGCGCGCGGGTCCTCGTGGTCACGGGTGGGGCGCGAGCGTTCTGCGCGGGCGCCGACGTGGGGATGATGGACACGACGCTGGACCGGGAGGCAGCCGGCGACACCGACTGGGGCTCCGACGAGATCCGGCAGAAGCTGCGGATGCGCTTCCAGCGGCTGACGCAGAACCTGTTCCGGGTGCCGGTGCCGACGATCGCCCTGGTCCGCGGTCCTGCCGTGGGAGGTGGCCTCGACCTCGCCTGCGCCTGCGACATCGTCGTGGCGTCCGACACCGCGCGTTTCATGGTGGCCTACACGCGCCGCGGGCTCTTTCCGGACCTTGGCGGGTTCTGGTTGCTGCCGCACGTGATCGGCTACCGCAAGGCGGCCGAGCTGGTCTACACCGGACGCTTCGTCGAGGCCGAGGAGGCTCTCGCCCTGGGCCTCGCCACCCGGGTCGTGCCGGACGCCGAGTGCGAGGCGGCGACGGACGCGCTCGCCCGTGAGATCGCCGAGCGCCCCCCGATCGCCCTCCGCCTGGCCAAGCTGCTCATGCAGCGCACGGCCTCGATGGAGTTCGAGACCGCCCTGGAGATGGGCGCGATGGGCACGACCATCACCGAGACCTCCGACGACTTCCGCGAAGCCGTGACCGCCTTCCTCGAGAAGCGCGAACCACGGTTCCGCGGACGTTGATCACCGACCCACCACTGAGGAGCTGCAACCGGCATGGCCTGGGACTTCACGACCGAGCCCGAGTTCGAAGAGAAGCTCGCCTGGATGCGCGAGTTCGTCCGCGAGGAGATCTACCCCCTCGAGGTGCTGGGCCTCGACCACCGCGAGTTCCGTGCGCTGGCCAAGCCGCTCCAGGAGCGGGTGAAGGAGCAGGGCCTCTGGGCCGCGCACCTCGACCCCGAGCTCGGCGGCCAGGGCTACGGCCAGGTCAAGCTCGGGCTCATGCACGAGATCCTCGGCGGCAGCGACCTCGCGCCGTCCGATCTTCGGCTGCCAGGCGCCCGACTCCGGCAACGCCGAGCTGATCGCCCTGGCGGCGACCGACGAGCAGCGGGAGAAGTGGCTCAAGCCGCTGCTCGACGGCGAGCTCTCAGCGCGTACTCGATGACCGAGCAGGGCACCGGGCTCCGACCCCAAGCAGTTCACGACGCGCGCGGTGCGTGACGGGGACGAGTGGGTCATCAACGGCACGAAGTGGTTCGTCGGCAACGGCTCCCGCAGCGACTTCCACATCCTCATGGCGGTCGACGAACCCGACGTCCACCCCTACCAGGGCATGTCGATGATCATCGTGCCCGACCGACGTCGCCGGGCATCGAGATGCGGCGCTCGCGCAACATGCACGACACCGA
This sequence comes from uncultured Actinomycetota bacterium, assembly GCA_963708915.1. GTDB lineage: Bacteria > Actinomycetota > Actinomycetes > Propionibacteriales > Nocardioidaceae > Nocardioides. The sequence continues at coordinate 819,916 of CAVPUJ010000001.1, read as the reverse complement.
ACCTCGACGACCCGCTCACGTCGCACGACGAGGTCATCTACACCGACGTACGCGTGCCGGCCGAGAACCTGCTCGGCGTCGAGGGCGAGGCGTTCGTCCTCGCCCAGAAGCGGCTCGGGCCCGGCCGGATCCACCACAGCATGCGCTGGATCGGCGTCTGCCGACGGGCGATGGACATGCTGTGCGAGCGCGCCGTCAGCAAGAGCGTGCACGGCAGCCTGCTCAGCGAGAAGGAGATGGTGCAGCAGTGGATCGCTGACTGCTCGGCGCAGATCGAGGCCGCGCGGCTGCTCACTCTGCACGCGGCGTGGAAGATCGACAGCTTCGGCTCGAGCAACGCGCGCGTCGAGATCGCGATGATCAAGTACCACGGCGCGCCGGTGATGCACGAGGTGCTCGACAAGGCGATCCAGATCCACGGGTCGCTCGGCTTCTCCGCCGACATGCCGCTGGAGGCGATGTACCGCTGGTCGCGTGCGGCCCGGCTCTACGACGGGCCGGACGAGGTGCACAAGGTCACCGTGGCCAAGAAGCTCCTCAAGGACTACGAGCCGGTCGACGTGCCCACCGAGCACGTCCCGACGAGAACCGCCGCGGCGCACGCCCGCTACAAGCGACGAGCTGGAGGCCCTGCGCGCGTGACGTCCCCCGACCCCGTCGTCCGCGACCCGGGTCGACGCCGTGCGCGTCGCGACCTGGGTCAACGACGCCGTCGGCCTGCGCCATCGACGTCGAGGCGGTCACCCTCGAGCGGCTGCCGGGCGGCAACTCCAACGAGACCTACCTGCTGCGCGACGGCGACCGGGCCTCTGGTCGACGTGCCGCCGGCGCACAGCCTCGACGCGTCTCGGCGCACAGCATGAGCCGCGAGTGGACCGGTGCTGCGCGCGCTCGAGCGGCCCGACGTGCCGCACGCGACGGTGCTCGCGCTACTGCGCCGACCGGATCGGTGCTGGGCGCGGAGTTCTCTGCTCATGCGACTACCTCGCCGGCTCGGTGTCCGTGCTCGACGTGCTGCCGGCGCCGTACGCCGGTCGGCGCGAAATCGCTCGGGACCGCTCGGCTTCACGCCCTGGTCGAGGTCCTCGCCGCGATCCAGGCGCGTCGACTGGCGGCGGCGGGTCTCGAGGGCTTCGGGCGGCCGGACGGCTTCCTCGACCGGCAGGTGCCGCGGTGGGAGGATCAGTTCCGGCGGAACCAGGTGCGCGACCTGGCCGACTTCGACCGCGTGACCGCGTGGCTGGCCGACTCGCTGCCTGCGGAACAGCCGGCGGCGATCATGCACGGCGACTTCCACCTCGACAACTGCCTGTTCTCCGCCGACGACCCGAACTGCTGGCCGTCGTGGACTGGGAGATGGCGACGATCGGCGACCCGCTCGTCGACCTCGGGCTCTGCCTGGCGTTCTGGGGCCCGCGCCTGACCGAGCCGATGGCGATGCCGCGCGTGCAGGGCGTCTCCCGGGAGCCCGGGGCGCCGACCCGCGAGTCGCTCGCCGAGCGGTACGCAGCGGCGTCCGGCCGCGACCTGACCCACGTCCGCTGGTACCAGGCGTTCGCCCTGTGGAAGCTCGCCGTCGTCATCGAACCGGCCTACGGCCAGCACGAGCGCGGCGAGCTGGACACGGCGTACACCGCCGCGCTCGAGCACGACGTGCCCGCGCTGTTCGCAGAGGCCGCCGCCGTCGCCGGCCTCGACTGACCCATGACCCGACCCGAGGAGACCCCATGACCACCATGCTCGCCGCCCAGCTGCGCGGGGCCGTCGGCAGCGGTGACGTCGCCGTGATCGAGGTCCCGGTCCCGAGCCCAATCCCGGCGAGCTCCTCGTCCGGGTGCTGCGCAGCGGCATCTGCGGCAGCGACGTCCACTTCGTCTTCGACGGCACCGCGCAGACCGCCTACACCCCGATCGTCCTCGGTCACGAGCCGGTCGGGTCGTCGTGGCCGCCGGTCCGGGCGCCGACGGCCCCGCGATCGGCACCCGGGTGAGCATCGTGCCGCTGGTGACCTGCATGGAGTGCGACCACTGCCTGTCCGGCCGCACCGTGCTGTGCGCGAAGCGTATGTGCATCGGCGCCGACTGCGAGGGCGCGTTCGCCGAGTACCTCGCCGTGCCGGCCCGCAACTGCCTGCCCGTGCCCGACCGCCTGTCCGACGACCTCGCTGCCGTGGCCACTGACTCGGTGGCGACGGCCTACCACGCGGTCGCCTACCGCGGCGGCGTCACCGAGGGCAGCCGGGTGGTCGTCTGGGGGACGGGCGGGCTGGGCCTGTCGGCCGTCGGCATCGCTCGTACGCTCGGCGCCTCGCGAGTGATCGCCGTCGACGCCCGGGCCGAGGCCCGCCAGTGGGCGCTGGAGACCGGGGCCGACGAGGCCCTCGAGCCCGAGGGCGCGCTGGAGAAGATCGGCCGGATGGGCGGCATGGACGTCGCCCTCGAGTTCGTCGGCAAGACGATCACCGCCGAGAGCGCGGTGCGCAGCCTCGACCACGGCGGCCGTGCCGTCGTCGTGGGGGTCGGGTTCGAGACCCTGTCGGCCGGGCGGCTGATGACGTTCGTGCTGCGAGAGCGCGAGGTCGTCGGCGGCTACGGCTCCGAGCCACACGAGGTCGCCACCTGCCTGGACCTGATGGCGTCGGGCAAGCTCGTGCTGCCACGGGTCGTCGGCGACACGATCCCGCTCTCCGACGTGCTGTCCGGCCTGTCCCGCGTGCGGTCCGGCGACACCGGCGGCTCGCGGATCGTCGTCGACGTGACGACGGGGTGGCTCCGCGTGAGCCAGCGGCCGTCCCCTCGAGGGCGTCCGCGTCCTCGACCTCACCCGGCTGCTGCCCGGTGGCGTGCTCGGCGCGCTGCTCGCCGACCTCGGCGCCGACGTGGTCAAGGTCGAGGAGCCGAGGCTCGGCGACTACATGCGCTGGGAGCCGCTCAAGACCGGCCCCGAGTCGGCGGCTTCCTGGATCGTCGGCCGCGGCAAGCGGTCCTTCGCCGTCGACCTCAAGTCACCCGAGGGCGTCGAGGTGCTCCTGAAGCTCGTCGAGTCCGCCGACATCGTCATCGAGGGCTTCCGCCCCGGCGTCGTCGACCGGCTCGGCGTCGGCTTCGACGCCGCGCGCGAGCGCAACCCGAAGATCGTCTACGCCTCCCTGACGGGGTACGGCAGCGACGGCCCGATGCGTGACGCCGCGGGCCACGACATCAACTACATCTCCTACGCCGGCGTGCTCGGCATGACCGGCCCTCCCGGCGGTCCGGTCTGCCAGCCCGGCGTCCAGGTCGGCGACCTCGGCGGCGCGACCATCCTCGGGATCGGCATCCTGGCCGCGCTCTTCGACGCGGCGCGCACGGGTACGGGCTCGCGCGTCGAGGTCGCGATGTACGACGCGGCCATGGCGTGGACCTCCATCCACGCGGGGGAGTACTGGGCCAGCGGCGTCTCGCCCGACCCCGGCGCGATGCTGCTCAACGGCAAGTGGCCGTGCTACCAGGTCTACCGCTGCGCCGACGACCGGTTCATCTCGGTGGGAGCCGTGGAGGAGAAGTTCTGGCAGAACTTCTGCCGGGTCGTCGAGCGGCCCGACCTGGTCGAGCGGCAGTTCGACCCCGACGCGCGGGCCGTCGTCGCCGAGCTGATGGCCGGCCGGACCCGCGACGAGTGGGCCGCCCTGCTCGAGCAGGCCGAGGCCTGCGTGGCCCCGATCCTCGACCTCGGCGAGGCGCTCGCGCACCCGATGGCCCGGGAGCGCGGGATGGTGCAGGACGCCCGGCTCGAGGCGGGATCCGACGAGACCGCGCCCACCCTGGGCACGCCGATCCGCTTCGATGGTCGGGTCACCCCCGTCGGTACGCCGCCCCCGACGCTCGGCGCCGACACGGTGGCGCTGGCCGAGGAGGCCGGGCTGACGGCCGACGCGATCGACCGCCTCGTCGCCGCCGGCGTCATCGGCCCCGAGTCGCTGCGGGGCACGGCATGAGAGCCGGTGTCTTCCACGACGTCGGCCGCGTCGCCGCGGCCGACGTCGACGACCCGGAGGCTCGGCCCCGGCGACGCGCTGGTCGAGGTCGCGGCCTGCGGGGTGTGCGGCTCGACCTCGAGTCCTGGCGGCACGGCTCCAACGTCACGCCCGGCCAGGTGATGGGTCACGAGATCGGTGGCCGGGTCCTCGATGCCGATCCGGCAGCGGGCTGACCGCGGGCATGGTCGTCGCCGTGCCGGCCCCTGCTCGCCTGCGGCGAGTGCCCGCAGTGCCTCGCCGGCCAGCCGCAGCTGTGCGAGCGCTCGCTGGTCGCGGGCCTCGGGTACGGACTGCCGGGCGGGTTCGCCGAGCGGGTGCGGTGCCGCGGCCAAGGCCGGCGACAACGTGATCGTGCTGCCCGACGGCCTCGATCCGGCGCTCGCCGCCCTCGTCGAGCCGCTGGCCGTCTCGCTGCGCGGCGCGAAGCACGCGGGCGTCGGCGACGGCGACGTCGTGCTGGTCACCGGGCTCGGCCAGATCGGGCTCGGCGCCGTCGCTCTGGCGAAGGCCCTCGGCGCCACGACCGTCATCGGCCGTCGACCCGTCGGCCCGTCGTCGCGAGGTCGCCACCGGCGGTGGGGGCCGCGCACGTGGTCGACCCGCTGACCGACAAGGCGGACCTGGTGGTCCGCGAGATCACCGGCCCCGGGCCCTACGGGTTGGGGGCCGCCGCCGACGCGGCCATCGAGTGCTCCGGCGTCCCGGCGTCGTTCACGACCGCCGTGAAGTCGCTACGCCCGCAGGGCCGCTCGCGCTCGTCGCCCACTCGGTCGAGCCGTTCGCGGCGAAGTCCGGGCGGATCGTCGAGAAGGAGCTCACGGTGCAGGGCTCGTTCGGCTATGACGGCGAGATGCAGGAGGTCGCCGACCTCATCGCCGACGGCCTGCTCGACCCGGGAGTGTTCGTCTCCCACCGGATCCCGCTCGACCAGATCGACCAGGCGTTCGTGCAGCAGGCCGACGCCGCCAACAGCGTGAAGGTGCTGGTGCAACCATGATCAAGGCAGTCCCTCTTCGACTGGGACGGGACCCTCGTCGACTCCAGAGGCCATCCTCGCGTCCTACCGCGACGCCACGACGCGAGGTGATCGGCCGGGCGTTCCCCGCGACCGACGAGGAGGTGGCCCGGATCCTGCCGATGCGCGCGCAGGAGTCCTTCGGGTCGCTCTCGGACGACCCGGCGGTGGTCGAGCGACTCATCGCGGCCTACCACGTGGCCTACCTGCGCAACAGCGAGTCGCTGGCGGGTGCCTTCGAGCACACCATCGCGACGCTGACCGCACTGCGCGACCGCGGGCTCCAGGTCGGCATCGTCACCTCCAAGGCTCGCGACCGGATGGAGTCCGACCGCGACCGCTACGGCATCGGTGACATCTTCGCCGTGACCGTGACGGGAGATGTTTCCGCTGAGCGGAAGCCGCACCCCGGGCCGGTGATCGACGCCATGGAGGCGCTCGGCATCAAGGGCGACGAGACCGTGTACGTCGGCGACGGGCCGCAGGACGTGCTGGCCGGCACGGGTGCGGGCGCCGTGACCGTGCTGTGCACGTACGGCTTCCACGCCCGCTCCAGTCGGCCGAGCTCGCCCCCGACTACGTCATCGACGACGTGGCCGACGTGCTCGGCATCGTGGACGCCCTGGCGGGTCGCTGATGTCGGACCCGTCTCCGGATCGGACGCTCCTCCTGCTCTGCCGACACGCGGAGCAGCGGACCATGCTCGAGCTCGACCCCGCCCTCAGCGCGCGCGGTGAGGCCCAGGCTGCGCGGCTGGCCAGCGACTCTCGGAGCTGCCGATCACCACAGTCGTCGCCAGTCCGTTGAAGCGCGCGCAGCAGACGGCGGCGGCCACCGCCGACGTGCTGGGTCTCGAGGTGGTCACCCACCTCGACCTCGACGAGATCCGGTTCACCGCCGACGCCAACAAGGAGGTGTTCGCGCGGACGTCGGCTCGGCACATGGAGCCGGACGCGGACGACTACGCCTCGACGGCGATGGCTGCGGTGCACACCGTCCCGCGCTTCGTGTGGGGTGGCGACGGCCGGGGGGAGAACGGCGACCAGCTGCGCGGGCGCGCGGACGTGGCCCTGGCCGAGGTCGTGGCCGAGCACGGCGGCGGGGTGGTCGTGGTCTTCACCCACGGTGGCTTCATCTCCGCGGCCATCGGCGGCTGGCTCGGCATCGGCCGCGACATGTGGCTGGTGCCGTGGCACACCAGCGTGAGCACCGTCCTGGTCACCCACGACGACAAGGTGGTCATCGGCGTGAACGACGCCTCGCACCTCTACCCCGACGAGGACCCGCTGGGCATCGTCACCCGCGCGATCGGAGCACGCCTGTGAGCGGCCGCCGGGTGGTCCTGGTCAGCGGCGGTGGTCGCGGCATCGGCCGGGCGAGCTGTCTGGCCCTGGCGGCCGACGGGTTCGACGTGGCCGTCAACTACCGCCGCGACGACGAGGCCGCGCGACAGACGGCCGCTGACATCGAGGCCCTCGGTGGCAGGGCGACGCTGCACCCGGCGTCCGTGGAGGACCCCGAGCAGGACGCCGCCCTGGTCGAGGCGGTCGTGGCCGCGCACGGTCGGCTCGACGCCCTCGTGCACTGCGCCGGCATCGCCAGCCGCGGCCACGACGTGGCCGACACCGACCCGGCCGAGCCGGCCCGGGTGATGGGCGTGCACGCGTTCGCGGCGCACCACCTCGCCCGGCTGGCCATCCCGCACCTGCGGCAGCAAGATCGCGGGGACGTGGTGCTGATCTCCAGCATCGTCGCGCAGTTCACGCGGCCCGGCACCGCGCCGTACACGATGGCCAAGGCCGCCGTCGAGATGCTCGCGGTCACCCTGGCGATGGAGGAACGTGAGCACGGCATCCGGGTCAACACCATCGCGCCCGGCCTGGTCGCAACCGACATGGGCGACCGGCTGGTGCGGGCGACCCGCGGCAAGGACCAGGCCTCCGACCTCGACGAGGTCGCGCCGTTCGGCCGGGTCTGCCGGCCCGAGGACATCGCAGGGGTCGTCGCCTTCCTGCTCTCCGAGCGCGGCGGCTACCTGACCGGGCAACGGCTCATCGTCGACGGCGGCGAGACGTGGGGACCGTGGGGCACGCGCACGCCGTTCGCGGAGGGACCCTCATGAGCGACCTGATCCTGCGCGAGCGGCGCGGCGAGCACGTGCTGGTCCTGACGATCAACCGCTTCGAGCGGCGCAACGCCTTCGACCTCGCCACCGCGGTGGCGCTCGAGGAGGCGCTCGACGACTACGACGCCGACCCCGAGCTGTACGTCGCCGTGCTCACCGGCGCGGGCGGCGTGTTCAGCGCCGGGCAGGACCTGCTGGCGGCGGCCCGCGACGAGCTCGCGATCGCACCTCGTCGTGGCGGCTTCGGCGTGATGGCGGTGCCACCCGAGAAACCCCTGATCGCGGCGATCGAGGGCTACGCGCTCGCCGGCGGACTGGAGCTCGCGCTCTCGTGTGACCTGATCGTGGCCGCCGAGGGCGCCCCGATGGGCCTGCCCGAGGCGACCTGGTCGTTGCTGGCCGCGGGTGGCGGGCTGTTCCGCCTGCCCAAGCGAATGCCGTACCACGTGGCGATGGAGCTCGCGCTGACCGGAGCGACCCGCCCCGCGGAGTACTTCCACCAGGTCGGCGTGGTCAACCGGACGTGCCCACCCGGGCAGGCACTGGAGACCGCGCTCGCGCTGGCCGACCAGGTTCTGCGCTGCGGGCCCGTAGCTGTCGCGGCCTCCGCACAGGTCGTGCGCCGGGCCTTCGACTGGACGGAAGCCGAGGCCTGGGTGGAGCAGCAGCCCTACACCGACCGGATCATCGGCTCGCGCGACCGGGTCGAGGGCCTGGCCGCGTTCGCCGAGAAACGCAGCCCTGTCTGGGAGAACCGCTGATGGACTTCTCCGAGGACCCGCGCACCGCCGAGCTCCGCGTCGAGCTCGAGGACTTCATGGCGTCCCACGTCTACCCGGCCGAGCACGAGTTCGAAGACATCGGCCGCGACGGCACGCCCTACGCCGGCTGGCAGCGGCCCGCCGTGATGGAGGAGCTCAAGCGCGAGGCCCGTCGGCGCGGGCTGTGGAACCTCTTCCTCCCGGACGCCGAGCACGGTGCCGGGCTGACGCTCTCGCAGTACGCCCCGCTGGCGGAGATCACCGGGCGCAGCCCGCTCGTCGCCCCCGAGGCGATCAACTGCAACGCGCCGGACACCGGCAACATGGAGCTGCTCCACATGTTCGGCACGGACGAGCAGAAGCGCGACTGGCTCGAGCTGCTGTTGGACGGGCGCATCCGGTCGGCGTACACGATGACCGAGCCGGACGTGGCGTCCTCGGACGCCTCCAACATCGGCACCGCGATCGTCGCGGACGGCGACGACCTCGTGGTCAACGGCCGCAAGTGGTGGTCGACGGGGATCATGAGCGACGACTGCAAGGTTCTGCTCGTGCTCGGCGTCACCGACCCCGATGCTGCGCCGCGCGAGCGGCAGAGCGTGGTGCTCGTGCCCCGGGACACCCCCGGCGTCGAGGTGCACCGCGGCCTGTCGGTGCTGGGCTTCCGCGACGCGGCGCACGGCGGCCACGGCGAGGTCTCCTTCACCGACGTCCGGGTGCCTCGCACCAACGTCCTCGGTCCGCTCGGCGGCGGGGCGATGATGGCGCAGGCCCGTCTGGGCCCCGGCCGCATCCACCACTGCATGCGGCTGATCGGGATGGCCGAGCGGGCGTTCGACCTGATGTGTGAGCGCGCCCTCTCGCGGACGTCGTTCGGCCGGCTGCTGTCGGAGCGCGACACCGTGCACGAGTGGATCGCCGACGCCCGCATCCGCATCGACGCGACCCGGCTGCTGGTGCTGCGCACGGCCTGGCTGATCGACACCGTCGGCGCCCGCGAGGCCCGCAGCGAGATCTCCGCGATCAAGGTCGCGACGCCGTTGACCGCGCAGTGGGTGATCGACAAGGCCATCCAGACCCACGGCGGCGGCGGGCTCTCGCAGGAGTTCGTGCTCGCCACCCTGTTCGGCCAGGCCCGCGGGCTTCGCTTCGCCGACGGACCCGACGAGGTGCACCGGATGGTCGTCGCCCGGCGCCAGCTGGCGCGCTACCAGGAAGCAGGAGCCCGATGACCGAACAGGTGTTCCGCACCCGCTTCACCGAGATCTTCGGCGTCGAGCACCCGATCGTCCAGGGCGGCATGCAGTGGGTCGGCCGCGCCGAGCTCGTCGCGGCCGTCGCCAACGCCGGCGGCCTCGGCATGATCACCGCGCTGACCCAGCCGACGCCCGAGGACCTGGCGAAGGAGATCGAGCGCATGCCGCGACGCTGACCGACAAGCCGTTCGGCGTGAACCTGACGATCCTGCCGTCGATCAACCCGCCGCCCTACGACGAGTACCGCCGCGCGATCATCGACGCCGGCGTCACGATCGTCGAGACCGCGGGCTCCAACCCGAGCCGCACATCGACGTGCTTCAAGACGCACGGCGTCAAGGTGCATCCACAAGTGCACGAGCGTGCGGCACGCGCTCAAGGCGCAGCGGGTCGGCGTCGACGCGGTGAGCATCGACGGCTTCGAGTGCGCCGGCCACCCGGGCGAGGACGACGTCCCCGGCCTCGTGCTGATCCCGGCCGCGGCCGACCAGCTGACCATCCCGATGATCGCCTCCGGCGGCATCGCCGACGCCCGCGGCCTGGTCGCCGCGCTCGCGCTGGGCGCCGACGGCGTCAACATGGGCACCCGCTTCATGTGCACCGCGGAGTCGCCCATCGACCAGCGCGATCAAGGAGGCGATCGTGGCGGCGACGAGCGCGACACCGAGCTGATCTTCCGCACCGCTGCGCAACACCGCGCGGGTGGCGGCGAACGCCGTCAGCCGCGAGGTCGTCGAGATCCTGAACGACGGCGGGGCAGTTCGAGGACGTGCGCGACCTGGTGGCCGGGGCCCGCGGCCGGCGGGTCTACGACGAGGGCGACCCCGAGGCGGGCATCTGGTCGGTCGGCATGGTGCCAGGGCCTGATCCACGACATCCCGACCGTGCGCCGAGCTGGTCGACGCGGATCGATCACCGAGGCGGCGGCGCATCGTGCGGTCCGGTTGGCGGGCATGCTGGCTCCATGGCGGAACTGGCATGAGGACCCCAGACGCGCTGTTCGGTCGCGCACGACCGGGCCGTGCTGCGGGTGACGTTGACCCGTCCTGAACGACTCAACGCCGTCACCGCTGATGGCCTCGACGACCTGGCCGACCTGCTCGAGGAAGCGGCCGAGGACGCCGCCGTCCGCGTCGTGGTGCTGTCGGGAGAGGGACGAGCGTTCAGCTCCGGTGCCGACCTCCAAGGTGACGTGAGCGATGGTGCAGGCGACCGCCCGGGCGTGGCCACGCTGCTGGCCGCGAACCGGGTTGTTCGCGCGCTGCGGACGATGCCGCAGCCGACGATCTCAGCAGTGAACGGACCCGCCGCGGGCGTGGGCTGCTCGCTGGCGCTCGCCTGCGACCTCGTGATGGCGGCAGAGTCCGCGTACTTCCTCCTCGCCTTCACCAACGTGGGTCTGATGCCAGACGGAGGAGCGACGGCGCTGGTACCTGCTTCATTGGGCCGGTCGCGAGCCCTGCAGCTGGCCCTGGTGCCAGAGCGCTTGCCGGCCGCGCGCGCTCACGAGTGGGGCCTGGTGCACCGGGTCGTGCCCGACGAGGGATTGGCGGACGCGGTCTCCGAGCTCACCGACCGTCTGGTGTCCGGAGCGCCGCGTGCGTATGCCGCCACCAAGCGCGCCATCAACGACGTGACTCTCGTCGGCCTTGAGAACGCCCTGGCGGCCGAGCTCGCGGGTCAGTCCGAGCTCCTGGGAACCGCAGACTTTCGTGAGGCGGTCGCGGCCTTCGGCGAGAAGCGGGCGCCGAGCTTCACCGGGGAGTGATCAGCGGTCTCAGCGCGGCCAGTGGTCCTGGACCAGCCGCTGCGCCTCGGTGACGCCGAGGCCCGCCCGCCGCACGGCCTCGACATACGCGGTCACGGCCGCCTGGACGTCGGTCCCGGTCGCTGCGGCGCTGGGGCTGACGAACGTGCCGCGCCGGCCCTCGGTCACCACCACGCCGTCGCTCTCGAGCTCGCGGTAGACCCGGGCCACGGTGTTGACCGCAAGCCCGACCTCCGCCGCGAGGGCGCGCACCGTGGGCAGACGGGTGCCGGCGGGCAGCTCACCCCCGCTCGCCCGGGCGGCGATCTGCCGACGCAGCTGCTCGAACGGCGGCTCGGCTGCCGACGGGTCGATCGGGTCGAGCCTCATGGGCGCTGCCGGACCTCGAGCCACCAGCAGGCCAGGCAGCCGAGGACGACGGGAACCACGTGATAGGCGAACGCGAGCGACATCGCCTGCACCCCGGGGTCGTTCGCGAACCACCCGAGGTCGAACAGGTCGAGGAGCGCGGCCACGGCCCCGCCGACGAGCACGCCCGGCCACCACGAGGTGCCGCGGCGCCGTGCGATGCCCCAGCCGAGCGTCGCGCCGACGGGCAGCAGGACGACGAGCACCCAGCCCGACCATTCGGCCCAGGTCTGGAACGCGTCAAGGTCGCCCGCGTCGTAGAGCCGCTTGCTGACCACGTTGCGCACGTACGGCAGCAGCGCTGTGCCGACGACGACCAGGCAGGCGATCCAGCCGAGGGTGCGGTCACGCGCCCAGAACAGCACCACGAGGGCCAGCGGAACCGCAGGCGTCAGCGTCACCAACATCTCGGCGAGCTCCTGGCCCGAGAGCCGGATGACCAGATCGAAGATGGCGTCGGACAGGGAGTACACGTAGTACGCCATCGCCAGGTGCACGACGACCAGGCCGGTCGCGAGGGCCGCCGAGGTACGCACCTCCGCGCGCGCGTCGACGTCCGCGCCGGCCATGCTCATCCGCTCATCCTGCCAGCCCCGCGGCGCGACGAGACGCACCTGGCGCGGCCACGGGTCATCCGCTAGACACGCTGCATGACCGACGGCGTGCTGGTGGTGGGCGAGGCCCTGGTCGACATCGTCAAGCGGCAGGACGGGTCGACCGAGACGTTCCCCGGGGGGAGCGCTGCCAACGTGGCCGTGGCGCTTGCGCGGCTCGGCCGCGACGCAGGCTTCGTGACGAGCTTCGCCGACGACGAGCACGGCCGGCTGATCGCCGACCACCTGACGGCCTCGGGCGTACGACTGGAGACGGACCCCCACGTGATCCCGCGGACCTCGTCCGCCCTGGCCACGCTCCAGGCCGACGGGTCGGCGCGCTACACCTTCGACATCGACTGGAGGATCGGACCAGTCGAGGTGTCCGAGCCGCCCCTGGCCGTGCACGCCTGCTCGCTGGGCGCCGTGCTCACCCCCGGCTGCGACGACGTCCGGTCGCTGATGGCGCGGCTGCGGCCGACCAGCACCACGTCGTACGACGTGAACATGCGGCCCAGCGTCACCGGCGTCGGCCCGCCGATCGCGAAGACGGTCGAGGCGACCGTGGCCCTCAGCGACATCGTCAAGGCGTCCGACGAGGACCTGGAGGCGCTGTACCCCGGCGAGTCCGAGGACGACGCGGCCGCCCGTCTCCTGGCGCTCGGCCCCGCGGCCGTGGTGGTGACCCGGGGCGCCGAGGGGGCGGTCTGGTACTCCGCAACCCTGCGGATCTCCGACCCCGGGGTTCCCGTGCAGGTGGCCGACACCATCGGCGCCGGCGACACGTTCGGCGCCGCGATGCTCGACGAGCTCGGCACCCGCGGGTTCCTCGCCGGCGGGGTGGACGCGATCGGCTCGATGAGCCGTGAGGACGTCGCGGCCGTCCTCGCGTTCGCCACCCGCGCCGCCGCCGTCACCGTCTCCCGGCCCGGCGCCGACCCGCCGTACCGCTCGGAGCTCTAGGCACGCGTGCTCGCCGAGACGATCAGCACCGAGCGGCTGGACCTCCTGCCGCTGCAGGTCGAGCACGCGGTGGAGATGGCTGCCGTGCTCGGCGACCCGGCGCTGCACACCTTCACGGGCGGCGTCCCGGAGACACCCGAGGGTCTGCGCGCACGGTACGAGCGGTTGGTCGCCGGTTCGGGCGACCCATCGGTCTCGTGGTGCAACTGGGTGATCAGCGTGCGCACCGTCGGGCGGCTTGCCGGGTACGTGCAGGCGACGATCGCTCCCGACCCGCTCGGGTCAGTCGCCGAGGTCGCCTGGGTCATCGGCACGGACTGGCAGGGCCGGGGCCTCGCCACGGAGGCCGCCCAGGGGCTGGTGGCGTGGCTCGAGGACAAGGCGGACGTCATCGTCGCCCACGTCCATCCCGACCACGCGGCGTCCGCGGCTGTCGCTGCCGCCTGTGGACTGGTGCCCACCGAGGAGGTGGTGGATGGTGAGATCCGCTGGAGCCGTCCCCACCCCGCCTAAGGCGTCAGGCGTGGTCCCGCGTGCCCGGCGAGGCACCGCCACGTACCTTCCTCACGCACCCACGCCTGCGTCATCGGCATCGTGAACGTCTCCGGCTCACCGCTCTCGGTGAGCACGACGTCGGTGACCTCGGCGCGCAGCACCGCGGTGTCGCCGACGACGACGACGTCGGCGTTCGCCATCTCCTGCGAGCGCCAGACCGTGTGGCCCTCGGTGTTCCGGCGGACGTACTCGGTGCGGTCGTACGTCTCGCCCACGTGCGAGGTCCAGCGGAACTCCGCGTGCAGGAGCTCCGACAGTCGTTCCGCGTCCCCCTCGGCCAGCGCTGTCGCGCGTTCCCGGGCCGCATCGAGGACCTGCGATCGGTCGTCCACCGGCCCAGCATCCCAGGGCGGCGCTCGGGTCAGAAGGTCAGCTCGCGGCCCAGCCCCCGCTCGCGGGCGAGGCGGTGGACGACGGCGGCGGCCGCGACGTCGAGGGCGGCGTGCCCGGTCGACTTGAAGAACGTGAGCCCGGTGCGCTCGGGCGGGTTGCTCGCCTCGAGTACGGCGCCCAGGAGGTGGACCCGGTCGGGTCCGACTCCCTGCAGCTCGTGCGACCCGGCCGGTGGCGGCTGGTCGGCGGCACCCGGCCACTCGGCGTACAGCGTGGCGTCCGCCACGGTGTCGGCGTCGATCTCGGGACCCCGGAAGCCGCCGACGGAGCTGACGTGGGCGAGGTCGTGGAGCCACTCGCGACGGATCACCGGCGTGGAGGCGCCGGTGCAGCAGAAGACGGCGTCGGCGCCGCTGACCGCGTCGCGGATCGACGCACTTCGTACGCCCGGGAACGCGACGGCGAGCGCGCGGGCCGCCTCGGCGTCGCGGGCGCCCACCACGACCTCCGCCGACGGAGCGACGGCGGCGAGCAGCTCCAGCTGGGCGCGGGCCTGGACGCCTGCGCCCACGACCGCGATCCGTTGGGCATCGGGAGCGAGCGCCTGCAGGCTGACGGTCGCGGTCGCAGCCGTGCGGAGCGCGGTCAGCCGACCGGCCTCCATGATGGCGAGGGGCCGGCCGTCGTGCTCGTCGAAGACCGCGACCAGACCGAAGTGGGTGCTGCGTCCCTCGCCGGCGTCGGGTACCTCGAAGACCGAGATGAGCTTGGCCGCGAGACCGAGCCCGGGCACGTACGCCGGCATGCAGCCCAGCAGCCCCGTCGGGGCCAGCGCCGCGATGCGCGGAGGGGCCGAGACGGTGCCGCGGCTGATCGCCACCAGGGCCGTCCGTACCGCGGCGAGCACCTCGGTCAGGTCGAGGGCTGCAGCGGTGTCGGCACCGTCGAGGACCAGGACCGACGACCGACCGGTGCTCATGCGGCGTCGCCCACGCGCTGGGTGATGACGTCGCCGAGCCGCGCGGTCGCGCGGGCCAGCGCCTCGCGGAGGACCGGGAGACGACCGTCGTCGAGATCGGACTCGAGGCCGACGAGCGTCAGCGCGCAGACCGGCATGCCGCGGTGCGACACGACGGCTCGGCTCAGCGAGGCGATGAGCGGTTGGTGGCGTCCGCGCTCCAGGGCGAAGCCGTCGGCAGCCGTACGACGGAGCTCCTCGCGCAGGGCGTCGGTGCCGCCCGCGGCTCGGAGGTAGGGCTCCCGGGCTTCGTCGTCGAGCATCGCGACCAGTGCCACCGGCCCGGCGAAGCGGTCGAGGGTCAGGACCTGGTCGCGCAGGTGCGCGATCATCAGCAGCCGTTCGGGTTGGACGACCTCGACGACGCGGGTGCCCGTTGCCTCGAGCACCTGGAGGTTGACCATCAGGCCCGTCTCGGCCGACAGCGGCTCCATCACGGGTCGGCAGAGGGTGGCGAGGGAGTTGCGCGCGGCGGCGTCGGACAGCCTCAGCTGCGCGGGCCCGGGCAGGTAGTGGTCGCCCGCCCGCAGCACCCAGCCGCGCGCCACCAGCTCCACCAGGACCCGATGGGCCGTGGCGCGGTGCAGACCGACGCGGGCCGCCAGCTCACTGAGGCGCTGCGGCCGGTCGCTGTCGGCGATGGCCTCGAGGAGATCGAGGGCCTTGTCGACGGCGGAGCTCGTGGAACCTGGCACGGACACCTCCTGGGCGACCTTTGACCGGCCTCCATCGTGTTGCTACGGTCGTGACAAGTGTTCCGTAGCGTGAGACGCATGGCAAGCAAGGAGTGGCGATGGCTGCGGTCGTCTACCGCGACGCGACGATCTTCGACGGGACGGGTGCGGCGCCGTCGGCCGGCCTGTCGCTCGTGATCGACGAAGGCCGCATCGTCGACGTCGTCGACACCGGACGGCTCGCCGTCCCCGAGGGAGCCGAGGTGGTCGACCTCGCCGGCCGGTTCGTCATCCCCGGACTGGTCGACGCCCACCAGCACCTCGCCACCCCGCCCGACCGCGTCAAGGCGGAGGCGTGGCTGCGGCAGATGGTCTACGGCGGCGTCACCGCGATCCGCGACATGGCCGACGACCTCCGGCAGGTCGGCGACCTCGCTCGCGCGTGCCTGGTCGGTGAGATCCCCGGCCCCGACATCCACTACGCCGCCCTGATGGCGGGGCCTGGCTTCTTCGACGATCCCCGTACCTGGCAGGTCTCCCAGGGCGAGACGCCGGGCCGGGTGCCCTGGATGCAGGCGATCACCGACGAGACCGATCTCGTCATCGCCACGGCGCTCGCCCGGGGCACCCACGCCAGTGCGATCAAGGTGTACGCCGACCTCCCTGCCGACCTGGTCGCGGCGATCGTGACCGAGGCCCACCGCCAGGGGATCCCCGTCTGGGCGCACCTGGCGGTGTTCCCCGCGCTGCCCCTCGACGTGGTGGAGGCCGGCGTCGACGTGGTGTCGCACGTGTCGCTGTTGGCCTGGCAGACCCGGGCCGACGCGGCCGCGACGTACGGGACGAGGGCACCGATCGACCCCACGAGCGTCGATCCTGACGACCCACGCATCGCCGCAGTGTTCGACGCCATGGTCGAGCGGGGGACGATCCTCGACGTCACCGCGAGCATGTGGGAGAGCCACGAGGTCCTCGACGGGGCCGACGCCGAGGCGGTCACGCGGGCGCAGGGCAACGCTGTGCTCGCGGCGGAGCTGACGGCTCGGGCCTTCGCCGCGGGTGTGCCGATCTGTCCGGGCAGCGACAACGAGGCGCTCCCCGACGCGCCCTTCCCGACGCTGCACGACGAGCTCTACTTCCTCCATGAGCGCTGCGGCATGCCGGCGGCCGAGGTGCTGCGCGCTGCCACCCAGGTCGGCGCGCGCAGCGCGGGCGCCGAGGACCGGATGGGCACGATCGAAGCCGGCAAGCTGGCCAGCTTCGTCGTCCTCGACGAGGACCCGATCGCCGACCTCCGCAACCTCGCCAGCATCTGGTGCACGGTCAAGCGCGGCACCCGCTACGCCCGCACCGACTTCACCGGGGAGGTCCGATGAGCACCCGTGACCTGACGATCGTGAATGCGCTCGGCATCCTCGACAACCCGAACGCCGAGCGGTCGCTCGCGGCGGCCGGCCAGCTCAACCCCAGCAGCGACCAGCTCAGCATCGACGACCGGACCCTGGCCGACGCCCGCGCCTCGGGGCTCACCGCGGTCAACATCACCCTCGGCTACACGATGGGCGAGCTGGAGCCGTACGCCCACACCCTCGAGGAGATCGCGGTCTGGGACCGCCACCTGGCCGAGCACCCGGACGACCTGACGCAGGTCCTGACGGCCGCCGACATCGACCGAGCCCGGGAGAACGGCAAGGTCGGCGTCATCTACGGGTTCCAGAACGCCGTCGCCGTCGGCGACGACGTCGGCCGGATCGGCGAGTTCCAGCGGCTGGGGGTCCGGGTCATCCAGCTGACCTACAACCAGGCCAACCACCTCGGCGACGGGTCGATGGCGCCCGACAACAGCGGACTCACGCCGTTCGGGCGGGACGTCGTCGCCGCCCTCAACGACGCCCGGGTGATGGTCGACCTGTCGCACAGCGGCGAGCGGACCTGCCTCGACGCGATCCGCGCCTCGAGCGAGCCCATCTCGATCAACCACACCGGCTGCCGGGCGTTGTGCGACGTGCCGCGCAACAAGACCGACGAGGAGCTCCGACTGGTCGCGGACAGCGGCGGCTTCGTGGGCATCTACTTCATGCCCTTCCTCGACCCAGACGGGCACGCCACCGCCGCCGACGTCGTCGCGCACCTCGAGCACGCCCTCGACGTCTGCGGCGAGGACGCCGTCGGCATCGGCACCGACGGCACCGTCACCGGCATCGACGACCTCGACGCCTACCGGCTCACCCTGGCCGACCACGTCGCCCACCGGCAGGCCGCCGGCGTCGGTGCCGCCGGCGAGCGCGCGGACACGCTGCCCTTCGTGCCCGACCTGCACGGCGTCGACCAGTTCCACCGTCTGATCGGTCTGCTCGAGCAGCGCGGTCACTCCTGGGCCCGGATCGAGAAGGTGATGGGCCGCAACTTCGTCGGGTACGCCGAGCGCATCTGGGGCTGAGGCGCGCCGCTGGTGCGTGGCTACTCCGGAGTGCTCAGCCAGGCGTGCACGAGCGGGACGACCGACGAACCCTCCCCGGAAGCCGCGGCGACGCGCTTCATGGAGCCGGCCCGGATGTCGCCGACGGCGAACACGCCGGACAGCGAGGTGGCGAGGCTCTCGGGCGGGAGGCCGTCGACCCAGAGGGACTTGGGGACGTCGCGGCCGGTCAGCACGAACCCGCGGTCGTCGCGGGCGACATCATGGGGGAGCCAGTCGCAGTGCGGCTCGGCGCCGAGGAGCAGGAACAGCCCCTCGGCGTTGCGGCGCACGACCTCGTCGGTGTCGCAGTCCTTGACGTCGATCCACTCCAGCCGGCCGTCACCACCCGCGGCGGCGACCTCGCAGCGAGACGGCGACCTCGACGCGGGGGTTCCACTCGATCTCGTTGATGAGGTACCGCGACATGGTCTCCTCGAGGCTGCCGCGACGCACCATGATGGTCACGCTCTTGGCGAACCGGGCCAGATGGATGGCTGCCTGACCCGCGGAGTTGCCCCCACCGACGACCACGACGTCGTACCCCTCCATCTCGCGGGCCGCGGTCATCGCGCTGCCGTAGAAGACGCCGATGCCCGTGAGGTCGTCGACGCCCGGTGCCCGTAGCTTGCGGTAGGCGACCCCGCTCGCGATGACGACCGCCCGCGAGCGAACGTCGCCGCCGTCCGTGTGAACCACGTGGTGGTCACCCTCGGACGAGATGCTCTCGACCTCCCAGCCGGTGAAGAACCGGGTGCCGAAGCGGATCGCCTGGTTGCGGGCACGCTGGGCCAGCCGCATGCCGGAGATCCCGCGCGGGAACCCCAGGTAGTTGCGGATCATCGACGACGTGCCGGCTTGGCCACCCACGGCCTCGGCCTCGACGACGACGGTGGTCAGACCCTCGGAGGCTCCGTACACGGCCGCCGCGAGGCCCGCCGGACCCGCGCCCACGATGCAGAGGTCCGCCACCGTGCTGAGGTCGATGGTGTCGGGTCGTCCGTAGATCGCCGCGGCCACCTCCCTCACGGTGGCCGGCGCCATCACCTCCGTGTACGGCGAGTCCACGAGCGGCCAACCTGGCTCCCCCTCGTAGCGGTCGACGATCTCCCGACCCACGTCGGAGTCCGGGCGCGTAGACGCGGTGCGGCATCCCCATCCGGTCGAGGAAGTCACGGATCGCCAGCGTCAGTGCGTCCTGGCTCGGCGCCACGAGCCTCACCGTCGCGACCTCGGGCTGCGCAACCGTCGAGCCCCAGTCGGACAGCAGCTCGCAGACAGCGGTGTGGAACTCCTCGTCCCGCACGCCGCGTGGCATCAGCAGGTAGGCGTCGTACTTGCCCTTGCCCAGGCCGCCGCGCAGGCGCTCGGCGTCCTGGAGGAACGTCTCCCACGGTGCGACCACGAGCCGCTTGGCGGTCGGGACGACCTGTCGCCAGGTGTGGAAGGCCGCGAGCACGTTGCCCTGGTCGTGCGGAGCGTCGGAGGGGAAGAGCGAGGAGTCCGCGACGTACATCGCCACGTGCCCGCCCGTCGCCTCGATCTCGGTCGAGATGTCGCTGGCGATCCGCGCCGAGGTCGCGGGACGGATGTCGTAGTCGCGCGAGTACCGCCCGAACTCGTCGACCAGGAAGGCCGCGTTGTCGTGGGAGACGATGATGATGGCCGGGTTGGTGCGTTCAGTCACCCGCTCATTTTGCCGCAGGCCTGGTGGGAGACTGTTCGGGTGCGGCTGCGGATGGACCTCGCCTACGACGGCACGGACTTCCACGGCTGGGCCAAGCAGACCGGCCTCCGCACCGTCCAGGGCGAGCTCGAGGGAGCGCTCACCACGGTCCTCCGGGTCCCCGAGGTCTCCGTGACCTGCGCCGGCCGCACCGACACCGGGGTGCACGCCCGCGGTCAGGTCACCCACGCCGACGTGGAGGTCGCGCCCGATGTCGTCGACCTGCGCCGCCGGCTGGACGGTCTGCTGCCCCACGACATCCGCGTACGCCGCGTGGTCGCCGCCGCCCCCGGGTTCGACGCGCGCTTCTCGGCCGTCTGGCGCCGGTACGCCTACCGGATCGCCGACGACCCCGCGGCCGTCGACCCGCTGAACCGCAACCACGTGCTCGCCTGGCCGCGTCCCCTCGATGTGGACGCGATCAACGCCGCGTCCGCGGACCTGCTGGGCCGCCACGACTTCGCATCGTTCTGCAAGAAGCGCGACGGTGCGACGACCATCCGCACGCTGCTGGACCTGTCCTGGGTGCGTGACGAGCACGGGCTGGTCACCGGGACCGTGCGTGCGGATGCCTTCTGCCACCGCATGGTCCGCTCGCTCGTCGGCTGCCTGGTCGCCGTCGGCGAGGGGCAGCGACCCGTCGACTGGGCCGGCGACATCCTGGCGGCCACGAGGCGCGACTCGGCCGTGCGGGTGGTGGCGGCCCACGGCCTGACGTTGGAGGAGGTCGCCTACCCGCCGGACGACGAGCTCGCCAGTCAGGCCGGGGCGGCCCGTCGCCTGCGCACTCTCGAGGATCCCGCGTGAGATGGCTCGCACCGCTCCTGGTGCTGGTGAGCCTCGCCGTCGTCGCCCCGGCCCACGCCGACGCGACCCTCGACGGGGTGAGTGCTCACACGACGAAACGCACCACCCAGGTCGTGACCGTCAAGCACACCCGCGGCTGGCACGCACGCGTCACGTACTGGACCCGGGACCCCGGAGGTCCGTGGGAGGCGCGGCGCCAGGTCACCGACGGTCGCACCGGGTACGGCGGCCTGGTGCGGGCGGGGTACCGCCACCAGGGCACCGGCACCACGCCGCTCGGCACGTTCCGGCTGCCGTCGCTCTTCGGCACCCACGAGCAGTCCGATGCCTGGCGGTTGCCCTACCGGCGGATCCGACCCGGCGACTTCTGGGTGCAGGACAACGCCTCCGACTACTACAACCGCTACCGCAACAAGGCCCAGGGCGGCTTCCGCTGGTGGCTGCCCAGCAGCCATGCCGACAGCAGCGAGCGACTGACGGACTTCCGCCAGCCCTACGAGTACGCCGTCGTCACGTCCTTCAACCGCGAGCAGGTGCGGCACCGAGGGGCCGGCATCTTCCTGCACGTCAACGGCCGCGGCGCGACGGCCGGCTGTGTGAGCGCTCCCCGATGGCTGCTGCGGTACCTGGTCCGCGTCCTCGACCCGGCGCGCGGGCCGGTCGTGGCGATCGGTCGGTGACGCGGGCCCCGCGTAGCCCTGCGCTGGCCGGAGGAAGGGAGCCCACGATGCCCGATTCCACGCAGACAACTTCACCCACGCGGTCCCGCACGAGCTTTCGCACCACGGCCATCATCACGATCGTGGTCGGCATCGCGTTCGCGGACCACGCGGACTTCCTGGCCGGCGACGACGTGTGCTCGGCCGGGAGCCCGGCTCTCAGTTCCGCCTGGCGATCGCGGCGTTGAGCGCGGTCGCGAACCCGTTCCAGGCGGCGTACGGCGCCACCAGGTGGTGCGCGGCCGGGTCGACGTCGCGGAGCTGCTTGAGCAGCACCAGGGTCGACGCCTCGAGCACGACGATCTCCGCCAGCGCGGCCCTGGGCTTCTCGGCGGTGAAGAACAGCCAGCACCAGCCGGCGTTCAGCGCCATGTTGGCCCACAGGTGCCGTTCGATCGCGCGGCGCTCGTCGTCGGTCGGGGCGGCGGCCATCGCTCGAGCGGTCCCGGCGGCTGTCAGTGCGTAGAGGGCGGTCCACACCGGGCCGAAGACCCACGGCGGGGGCTGCCACCCGGGCTTGTCGAGGCCGCGGTACCAGGAGGACTTGGGCTTGGTGCCGATGCCGCCGACGACCGCCGCGGCCACCACGGGTGGCACCGTCCGCTTGAGGTAGCCGGTCCAGCTCATGCGGTGACCCCCGTCTGCTCGGCGACCCAGGCCCACATCCGCCGGGTGTCGGCGGGGGAGGTGCGGGTCGTGGGCAGGAAGTGGGTCGGGCGCTGCCGGCGGTCGTGCCAGAGGCCGCCGCCCGCCGGCGCGGGGTCCGTGGCGGCGAGCCAGACCGTGGTGTCGGCTCCGCCGTCGGCGTCGCGCAGGATCGGTCCGGTGAGCTTGTCGAACCGCGGCAGCGACTCGGCAACTCCGGGAGTGCTGGCCCACCCGGGGTGCGTGGCCCAGACGCGGGCACCTTCCGGCCCCCATCGCTCCTGGAGCACGGGCAGCAGCTCGACCTGGGCGCGCTTGCTGCGCGCGTACGCCGTGGTGGGGGAGTAGTCGCCCGTCAGGTACTCGGGGTCGTCGGCCCGCAGCTTCTGGCTGTACATGCCGCCGGACGTCACCACCAGGACGCGCGGCCCGTCGCTCTCGCGCAGGGTCGGCCGCAGCAGCTCGGTCATCAGGACCGGGCCGAGCACGTGCACGGCCATCGCCAGCTCGTGACCCTGGGCCGACTCGGTGCGCTCGGGAGGCATCACGCCGGCGTTGTGGACGAGCACGTCGAGGCGGTGGCCGGTGGAGCGGAACTCACCGACGAAGCGCCGGACGTCGTCCAGGTCGCCGATGTCGCACCGGTGCACCTCGACGACCGTCGACGGGCTGGTGGCGGCGATCTGCGCCACCACCGCCTTGGCCTTGGCCGGGTCACGGACGACCAGGTGCACCCGGGCACCGAGCCGCGCGACGCCGAGCGCCGTGGCCAGCCCGAGCCCGGACGTCGCGCCGGTGACCGCCACGTCGCGTCCGAGCAGGGCGCCAGCGGGCGCGTCGGCCGGCCAGCCCGGCAACCGCTGACGCAGGGTCAGGCCGATCCGGGAGAAGCCGAGCACCACCGTGCGGTCGAGCAGGGTGTCGAGGACCCCGCCCACGGTCATGCGGCGGCGGCCTTGGCCTCGAGGGTGCTGCGCAGCTGGGTCTCGGTGTCGTCGGCCAGCTTCTTGAGGAACGGCGACAGGAGCGGGGAGATCACGCCGGCGACGCCCTTGAACGTCATGTCGGCGCGGTACTCGACCTGGGCCCCTCCGTTGGCCGCCGGCGTCACGATCACGGTGTCCTTGCTGATGACGGTCTTGTTCTCACCCGTGATCACGAAGTTGCGCCCCGGCACGACCTTCTCCACCTCGTAGTCGAGCGTGGTCTCGCGCCCGAGGAACTTGGAGACGTTGCGGTAGCGCGTGCCGATGCCGCCGTCGCCGGTGATCCGCTCGCAGCTGACGGTGCCCGAGTCCCACTCCTCTGCGTGCGCGAAGTCGAGCAGGTAGGCGAAGACCGAGTCCGGGTCCCAGCGGGTCGTGACGGTGCGCCGAAGGGTATGAGGCATGCCTCCAACCTAGGCACCCACCCGAAAGGGCGAGGCTGGGAGGATCACCAGGTGAGCGAGGACCACTACTTCTCCGCCGACCCGGCCGTCCCGTTCACCAGGGAGCCGCTCGTCGCCGAGGTGTGGGGCCGGCGCCTCGCGCTGACCAGTGGCTCCGGGGTCTTCGCGCGGGGGCGGCTCGACGGCGGCACGGCCGTGCTGTTCCGCGAGACCGAGCCGCCCACCGGC
Source organism: uncultured Actinomycetota bacterium (assembly GCA_963708915.1). Lineage (GTDB taxonomy): Bacteria > Actinomycetota > Actinomycetes > Propionibacteriales > Nocardioidaceae > Nocardioides. Next base: position 796,456 of record CAVPUJ010000001.1, on the reverse strand, counting down.
GGCCGGATCCTGGACCTGGGCTGCGGCTACGGCGTGATCGGCCTCGCCATCGCCGCCTGCTCGCCCGACGCCGTGGTCACCGGCGTCGACGTCAACCAGCGCGCGGTGCTGCTCTCCACCGAGAACGCCGCCATGCTCGGGGTGTCCGACCGCTACGCGGCCCTGACGCCGGACGACGTCCCTGGCGGCGCAACGTACGACGAGATCTGGTCCAACCCCCCGATCCGGGTCGGCAAGCAGGCCTTGCACGACCTCCTGCTCACCTGGTTCGCCCGGCTGGCGCCCGACGGTCGCGCCGTCATGGTCGTCGGCAAGAACCTCGGCGCAGACTCGCTCCAGCGGTGGCTGGGCGAGCAGGGCTACCCGACGGAGAGGCTCGCCTCCGCGAAGGGTTTCCGGGTCCTCGAGTCGCGGTCCGCCTAGCCCGGCTTCACCCAGACCGGCGGCCAGTCCTCGAGGTCGGTGACGTGCTCGTCGTCCACGAACAGGGAGTAGAGCGGCTCGGCCGGGAAGTCGTTGACCCGGATCGCCAGCTCGTGTCCCTCGGCGGTGGCGCGCAAGGGCCACTCGCCGTCGGTGGTGCGCTGCCAGCGCACGAACATGAGGGTCCAGGCGACCACCCTGCCATCGTGACCGCTCGGGCAGGATGAGGCCATGACCTTCGAGGCCGCCGACGACCGTTACGACACCGACCACTACCGCTACACCGGACGGAGCGGGCTCAAGCTGCCGCTGCTGAGCCTGGGGCTGTGGCAGAACTTCGGCACGGACCGGCCCGAGGAGACCCAACGGGCCATCCTGCGGCGCGCGTTCGACCGGGGGGTCACGCACTTCGACCTGGCCAACAACTACGGACCGCCGTACGGGCGGGCCGAGGAGAACTTCGGCCGGTACGTCGCCGACGACTTCCGCCCCTACCGCGACGAGCTCGTCATCTCCACCAAGGCCGGCTACGACATGTGGGCCGGCCCGTACGGTCAGGGCGGCGGCTCCCGCAAGTACGTGCTCGCCTCGCTCGACCAGTCCCTGGCGCGGATGGGGCTGGAGTACGTCGACATCTTCTACAGCCACCGCTTCGACCCGGAGACGCCGGTCGAGGAGACGATGATGGCGCTCGACACCGCCGTGCGGTCGGGCCGCGCGCTGTACGTCGGCATCTCGTCGTACTCCGCTGAGAAGACCGAGCAGGCCGCCACGATCGCCCGTGACCTCGGGACGCCGCTGCTGATCCACCAGCCGTCGTACTCGATGCTGAACCGCTGGATCGAGCCGGACCTCCTCGACGAGCTCGAGCGGCAGGGGATGGGCTGCATCGTGTTCACCGCGCTGGCGCAGGGGCTGCTGACCGACCGGTACCTCCAGGGCGTCCCCGAGGACTCACGGGCCGCACGCGAGGGCTCCACCATCGCCGGTCTCGACGATCAGGTGCTCGACCGCGTCCGGGCCCTGAACGAGATCGCCCAGCGGCGCGGGCAGAAGCTCGCGCAGCTCGCCCTCCAGTGGGCGCTGCGCGACCCGCGGGTCACCTCGGCCGTGATGGGGGCCTCCTCGGTCGAGCAGCTCGACACGAACCTCGACGCCCTCGACTTCCCGGCGCTGACCGACGACGAGCTGGCCGAGATCGACCAGCACGCCGTCGACTCCGGCGTGAACCTCTGGACCAAGTCGGCAGAGATCGAGTCGGACCAGGAGTAGCCCTCAGCCTGCAATCGCCTGGGCCGCGTCCGCGAGGTCGCGGACGCCACGGGTGAGCTCCTGGGGGGTGTCTGTGGTCAGGTCGACGTGGAAGCCCAGCAGCGCGGACTCCACCAGCTGGGTGATCCGGTCGACGCGTCGGCGCGGCGCGCCGCAGCGCTCGAACCAGCCACGCATGGCGGCGGCCCAGCGCGCGTTGCTGTCACGCACCGAGCTCCGGTAGGGCTCCTGCCCGAGGTAGCCGCTGGCCGCGGCCTGGACGTAGATGAGGTTGCAGGCGTGCAGCGGCGGCTCGAGGTACGCCTGCCAGAGACTGAGCACCCCGGCCCGGACCGTCCGTGGAGCGGCGAGCCCCTCGAGGTGGTCGACGGACCTCGCGGTCGCCTCGTCGATGATCGCCGCGACCAGGCCGGCGCGACTGCCGAAGTGGTAGATGAGCATCCGGTCGCTGGTGCCGACGGCCTTGGCCAGCGGCCGCAGGCTGAGCCCGATCAGACCCTCGGCGAGGACGTGGTCGGTGCACGCGGCGAGAAGTGCGTCACGTCGGGACTCCTCGGGCATCAACCCATTGTAGCGAGTGCTACAGTAGAAACATATGTAGCGAGTGCTACAGACCGATCCTGAAGGAGATGACGGACATGTTCGGCGCGTTCCTGCTGCTAGGAGTCGCGATCGTGATCGAGGTGATCGCGACCGCCCTGCTGCCCAAGGCGGAGGGCTTCACCAACCCGGGCTGGTCCGCGGCGGTGCTCGCGGGGTACGGCCTGTCGATCTGGATGCTGACCGTGGTCGTCAAGCAGATGCCCGTGTCCGTGGCGTACGCCGTCTGGGCCGGCGCCGGCACCGCCCTGGTGGCGGTGGTCGGGCTGTTGTTCCTCGGCGAGCACCTGAACTGGATCAAGGCGCTCAGCCTCACGATGATCGTGGCGGGTGTCGTCGGGCTCAACCTCGCGGGCGCGCACTGACGACGGCGAAGGACGGGACGGACCTCTGACCGAGGGGATCCGTCCCGTCCTTCTTCAGGGACGCACGGGCGAGCTGGCCTTGAGCTTGTTCTCGACCTGGGTGCCGCGAGCCCACCGCTCGGTGGAGGCGCGGTCCTGACGAGCCTTCTCCTGGGCCGCCTGGCGCTCGGCCGAGTCGGCAGACACGCCGCTGTGCGACGACTTGCCGACGGGAGCGGTCGGGACCGAGACGGGCGGGTAGATGCGCGCCTCGATGCCGGGCTGGGTGCCGGGGCTGTTCTCGCTGACCGTCTCGGAGCCGCACGCGGCGGAACCGAGCAGCACGGCGAGGAGGATGGTGGCGCCGGCGGTGCGGGACTTGACGTTGCTGTTCATGGTCGTGGTTTCCTTTCGTGGTTCCGCAGAGTTCTCTCGGCGGTGACAGGACTGACTCAGGAACGAACGCCTAGATACGTCCGATCGCGACGCGCGGGCAAAGTGGGTTGCCGGCCCGAACCGCCGGTGTCACTGTGGTTCGACGTCCACGTATCACCGGGCTCGGTCGATGATCAGACGTACGTGGTGACCATCCAAGAACGGTGCGCAGACGTGGAGGGAACACGGATGCATGAGCTCCTTGCTCTCGACGACCTGGTGACACGTGCTCGGGCCGGTGACCAGGCCTCCTGGAACGCGCTCGTCGACCGCTTCCTGCCCCTGGTGAACGGCGTCATCCGACGCTTCCGGCTCTCGTCCGCCGACGCGGACGACGTCAACCAGACGGTGTGGCTGCGGCTCGTCGAGCACCTCGGCGACCTGCGCGAGCCCCGGGCCCTGCCCGGATGGCTGGTCACGACGACCCGCAACGAGGCGCTCCGGGTCATCCGGCTGCGTGGCCGCGCGATCCCCGTCGACCCCCAGGGGGTCACCCTCGAACGCCTGGCCGAGCAGCCCGAGGCCGACGAGGAGCTGATCCGGGACGAGCGCACCCGCGCCCTCCGGGCGGGTCTGCTGGAGCTACCGGCCGGCCGGCGCGAGCTGCTCGAGCTGTTGCTCACCGACCCGCCCATCTCCTACGACGAGATCAGCGCGAAGCTGGGCATCCCCAAAGGCAGCATCGGCCCGACCCGGGCCCGGGCTCTGGAACAACTGCGGAACACCCGGGCGATGCGCGCCCTGGTGACGGCCTCGGCCGTGGTCGAGTGAGGAGGTGGTCCCGATGACGTCATGGACGAACGACGAGGGCCTCATGGAGGAGCTGGCGGTCGCGATCGGGCAGGAGCGTGACGTTCCCGCCCACCATCGCCAGGCGGCGTACGGCGCGTTCGCGTGGCGCACCGTCGACCAGGACCTGCTGACCCTCATGCACGACTCGGCGCTGCAGGCCACGGCCGCGGTGCGCGGGTCCGAGGACGCGCGCACCCTGTCCTTCGCGGGCGGTGAGATGTCGCTCGAGCTCGAGGTGGACGGCTCCGTCATCACGGGGCAGCTGCTCCTTCCGGGCAGCGGGGGCGAGATCACCATGGAGCGGGCCGACGGCGAGAGCCGTACGGCCCGCACTGACGCCTCGGGCTTCTTCGCGCTGCCCGACGCCACGGGCACCGTGCGCTTCGCCGTCGAGATCGACGGGACCATGCGGCACACCGAGTGGGTCGTGATCTAGCGGGTCACGCGCCCATCGCCAGGAACGCGGCCGCGGTCGCCTCGCGCACCCGGTCGCCGCGCGCGGCGTGACGGGCCCGGAGCAGGACTTCCCCGAGCTCCACACCGGAGTCCATCGCGGCGTGCACGTCCAGCATCAGCTCAGCAGTGGCCTGGTCGTTGACCTTCGCCACGCTCGACACGATCCCGGCCGAGCCCATGGCCAGCATCGCCGCGACGAGGCCCAGCATCTCGCCGGCCCCGATCGGCGCCACCACCCCCGACTCGCACGCCGACAGCACGATCCGGTGCGGGGCACGGCCGAGCCGCTCGAAGTCGTGCACCGTCAGCGGGCCGTCGTCGAGGTCGAGCGACGAGAAGAGCGGGCTGTCCTCCCTGAACCTCCCGTGCGCCGCCACGTGCGCGACCGCCGCCCCGTCGAGCGCCTCGAGGCTCCGTTCGACCGTGGCGTCCACCCCTCGGAGGAGCCGCGCGTCCGGGTGACGCAGCGCGAGGGTGTCCAGCTCGGCGCCGCCCGACTCCAGACCGGGCCCGGCGATCAGCACCCGGGCGCCCGACGGTGCCGTGGACGCCCTTGCCCGCAGCCACAGGGCGGCCGACGGCGCCACGGTGATCGGCACGTGCGTCAGCGCCGGGACCAGCGCCCAGGGAGTGGCGTGCAACCGGCCAGGCGGAGAGACGACCACAGGCCCGTCACCGAGGCGACGTACGGCGTCCCCCAGCAGCGCCGTCTGCAACCGACGACCGACGTCGCCGAGGTCCGAGGGCCGTCCGCGCGCCGTCTGCCGCAGCGCGAACCGGGCGAACGCGACCGCCTGCTCGGCTTCCGGCGTCGGACCCACGACCAGATGCGTCACCCGGCCCGACCGTGCGACCAGAGCGTGCAACACCCCGTCGATGTCGACGAGCTCCACGAACGTCGTCCCGTCCGAGGGCGCTCGACCAGGTGCGCGGCCTCGAACCGGGTCGATCCGCCGACTCGCCGCGCGAGGTGGTGGGTGCGACGACGGATCGCGCGCTCCAGCCGCGCCCGGTCCTCGTCCAGCCGCGACGGCCGTCGATGCACCCTCGGCCTCGCCTCGGCCAGACGACGTCGGGTGTCGCGGAGGGCGGCCAGCGACTGCGCCAGCTCCTCGGTCGTCGGGCGGGTGCACGGGCGGCTGGGTCAGCGCGGCCGCCCGCCAGCGCTCGCTCCACTCCAGCAGCACACGTGGCCCGCTGTGTGACCGCGTGGCGCAGGGCCAGGGTCGCCAGCTCGTCGCCGTGTCGAGCTGCCAACGCCCGCAGCTCGGTGCTCCCCAGAGTCGCGCGGTGCGCGTCGAGAGCGTCGAGTCCCCGTCGGCAGGCGGCGAGGACGCCGCGCCGGTCGCCGTGCGGACCTCGCGCCTCGAGGGCTCGCGCCTGCCAGCCTGTGGCTCGGACGAGGTCCGAGGAGTCGTTGCGGTACGCAGCCGCGCGGCCGAGCATGACGGCCGCCGCATCGGGAAGCCGTGCGCCCGCGCGCCAGCTGGCCGGCCAGCAACCACGCCACCGCCGCCTCGTCGTAACCGACTCGCCTCCAGCCGCTCGCCACGAGAGGCAGCCGATCGCACCAGACGACGGCCGCCTCGCCGCCGAGTGCCGTTGCGGGAGCAGCATGGCGAGCTCGGCACGTAGGGCACCCACGTCGCGACGCTGCGCCGGAAGAGTCGCCGGGCCCGAGTGGCGCTGGCGACGGCGCTCTCCGCGTCGTCGGCCGCGAGCTCCGCCGTGGCCCGCACGAACACCAGGTCCGCGCGCTGTGCCGCGGTCACAGGCCTTGGTCGAGCCTGTGTGCGGACAAGACCGACCGCCTCGACCGCGAGCCCGGCGGCGAGCATCGCTTCGCACTGGTCGAACGACCAGTCGGCCGTGCTGATGTTCGCCACTGCCGCCTAGCGCTCGGTCGCTTCGTCGTAGAGTGCCGAGCGCGGCAGGCAGGTCGCCGCCGACAGTACGCGATGATGCCACGGTTGTGGAGCGTCGACCACGGACTCGAGCGCCTGACCCTCGCGCAGCGAAGATCGCCTCCGCCTCACGAAGCGGTCGGCGTGGCCTCGATCACGGCCGAGGGTCAGGTGATGCCAGGCCATCAGGTTGAGGGTGCGCGCCTCCCACACGGGTTCTCTCGGTCACCCGGAATCGCGCGAGGGCCTGTGCGAGGTCGGCGAGCGCGTCGTGCGGTCGTGCGCAGGAAGAAGTAGAGGACGTGCCCCCGGCGCATCAAGACCTTGGCCGTGAGTGGCCGGGTCGAGGGCTGTCGCGGCGGCGAGCTCGAGCTGCTCGCAGGCCCGGCCGTGTCCTGCCCGGCCATCGCGAGGGTGACGCCGAGCGTGCGCCCGACGTCGGCCCGCGGTCGGGGTCGCGCGACCGCTCGGCCAGGCTCGTCGGACCGCGGTGCGCAGCTCGGCGAGGGCGCGGTCGTCGAGGCCCGCGGTCGCGCAGCACGATTCCCCGCGCCTGGTGAGCCACCGACAGACGTCGTCGGATCGGTGTCGGCGGCGATGAGTCGTCGGCCAGCGCCTCCGCCGCGCGGGATCCGGCGATGGCCAGCGCCAGCAGGTCGTCGAGCGGCTCGGACTCCGTCCCGGTCGCACTCATCGCACACCTTCCCGCGGCGCCGAGTCGCCGCTACCTTTGTTGTGGGGGCGTTAACAACTCAACATCTGTGGACCGGGGGAGGTGACCCATGCCACAGAGTTCCGACGATGCCGTCGACGCGACGAGCGCCGCCAGATGGTGCGCGACCAGCTCGATGCGTTGCGGTCGGACACGACCAACGGTCGGCTTGGGATACCGACGACGCCGCGGACCACGACTACCTCTACGTGCCGGGTCGGGTCCTCGTTGACCGGGCGGAGGCGGACGAGGCGTTCCTCGATGCCTTGAGCACCGAAGCGAGCTGCGCTGACGCGGCCGACCGCGAGTCGGCCCGCGGGCTCGGGTGACGGTCTGGGTCCTATGCCCTGCCCGAGTTCGCCGGTGACCCGTCGCACGGGACGTCCTGCAGGCGGTCCAGACGTGACGGCGGAGGAGCTGGGGAAGAGCATGGTCACCCCCGAGCACTACGTCCACCTGGCCGCGAACGGCACACGGCACGCGCCTGTCCAGCCACCGAGCCGGAGGAGACCGGGCTGAGCGGAGGCCTGGCCGCGGGAGGATCAGCGTCCGGCGACGGCGACGGGCGTCGTCGTCGCCGTCGTCGACACCGGGTGGTGCCGACCAGCCGGGACGGCCCTGAGCCTCGTGAGCTGGCGGAGTACGACGGTCACGGGTCGTTTCGCCGAGGAGGTAGTACTGAGTCCAGGCGCCCGGCGCCGCACCATCAGCGAGTGCCCTCGGGATGAGCCACGGAGGGGATCCCCGAGGCGGAGCTCTCGCTGGCGCTCGTGACGGCGATCGACCGAAGATCGCCACGCCCCAGGTCATCACCTGTCCGCCGGCTGCCACACCAGGAACAACCTCCCGCTGCTGGCCCTTCGAACAGCTGCTGGGCGCGACACCTGAAGACGCAGCTGCACGACACGGTGCTGGTCGCAGCGGCCGGCAACGACGGCTCGCCGTCGCCGTTCTACCCGGCGGCCTCCACCTGGGCGACGGGTGTCGGCTCGCTGGACCGCAACGGACAGGTGTCGAGCTTCTCCAACTACGGCGGTCCGCCGACGTGTTCGTGCTCGGACGCAACCACGTCAACCGGTTCCCCGACGGGCCACTACCGGTGCCAGGGACTCCCGACCTCGACGACGAGCGCCTGTTCAGCACCGGATGGGCTCGCTGGAGCGGTACGTCGTTCGCCACGCCCCTGCTGTGCGGGCCTGGTCGCGGTCCACATCACAGCGAGACCGGCATGCTGGCAGCACGCTGACAGTTCCCCAGCTCGCCACAACAGTTCCTGGGCAGCCCGACGGTCGGGTGGCGTCACCAGTCGACGTACGGCGACTACCGGTTCGTCAGCAGAGGAACTTCTGAGACCGCACCCCGATTCGTCTGCGAGGCCCAGCGGAGAAAACCGCAGGGATCCGCAGACGAATCGGTGTGAGAATCGCTGCTTGTGGGACACGTCGACATCCAAGGGGTCCGGTACGAGCTGCCGGACGGCCGCGTGCTGCTCGACGACGTCTCGTTCCGCGTCGGTGAGGGCGCCAAGGTCGCGCTGGTCGGCGCCAACGGCGCCGGCAAGACGACGCTGCTCAAGATCATCACGGGCGAGCTGACACCGCACGCCGGGGCCGTGACCCGCTCCGGGGGCCTCGGCGTCATGCGCCAGATGGTCGGCGTCGGGCTCGGCGAGGACCCCAACGTCGGCGACCTCCTCCTCTCGGTCTCGCCGGCGCGCGTGCGGACGGCGTACGCCGAGGTCGACCGGTGCGAGCGGGCGTTGATGGAGACCGACGACGAGGCGACCCAGATGCGGTACGCCGCCGCGCTGGCGGAGTACGCCGACGCCGGCGGCTACGACATCGAGGTCACGTGGGACGTGTGCACGGTCAAGGGCCTGGGCGTGCCGTACGACCGGGCGAAGTACCGGTCGCTGAAGACGTTGTCCGGCGGTGAGCAGAAGCGGCTGGTGCTGGAGTACCTGCTGGCCGGGCCCGACGAGGTCCTGCTCCTCGACGAGCCCGACAACTTCCTCGACGTGCCCGGCAAGATCTGGCTCGAGGAGCGGATCCGCGACTCCGACAAGACGATCCTGTTCATCAGCCACGACCGCGAGCTGCTCAACAACACCGCGACCCGGGTCGTCACCGTCGAGCTCGGCCACGCCGGCAACCTGGTCTGGACGCACCCCGGCGGGTTCGCGTCGTACCACGAGGCCAGGAAGGACCGGTTCCTCCGCTTCGAGGAGCTGCGTCGTCGCTGGGACGAGGAGCACGCGAAGATCAAGGCCCTGGTGCTGATGTACAAGCAGAAGGCGGCCTACAACGACGGGCTCGCGAGTCGCTACCAGGCGGCGCAGACCCGGCTCAGGAAGTTCGAGGAGGCCGGGCCGCCCACCGAGCAGCCGCGCGAGCAGGCCGTGACGATGCGGCTGCAGGGCGGCCGGACCGGCAAGCGCGCGGTCGTCTGCAAGGACCTCGAGCTGACCGGGCTGATGAAGCCCTTCGACCTGGAGGTCTGGTACGGCGAGCGGGTCGCGGTCCTCGGCTCCAACGGCTCCGGCAAGTCGCACTTCCTGCGGCTGCTCGCCCGCGGTGGGAGCGACCCCGACAAGGAGCACGAGCCGGTCGAGGCGGTCGAGATCAAGCCGGTCGACCACACCGGCAAGGCCAAGCTCGGCGCCCGGGTGCGCCCGGGCTGGTTCGTGCAGACCCACGAGCATCCCGAGCTGCGCGGGCGGACGCTGCTGGAGATCCTGCACCGCGGTGACGAGCACCGTGACGGCATGGGTCGGGAGGCGGCGGCCCGGGTGCTGGACCGCTACGAGCTCGCCCACGCCTCGGAGCAGAAGTTCGAGTCGCTCTCGGGCGGTCAGCAGGCGAGGTTCCAGATCCTCCTGCTCGAGCTCTCCGGCGCCACGTTGCTGCTGCTCGACGAGCCGACCGACAACCTCGACGTCCAGTCGGCCGAGGCCCTCGAGACCGGCCTGGAGGCCTTCGACGGCACCGTCATCGCGGTGACCCACGACCGCTGGTTCGCCCGCGGCTTCGACCGGTTCCTGGTGTACGGCGCGTCGGGTGACGTGTACGAGTCCGACGGCCCGGTCTGGGACGAGTCACGGGTGCAGCGGGTCCGCTGACCCGGAGAAGGTGGTCGAGTCGGCGCGTCTGCAGAGCCGTACGGCGTCGAGTCGGCGCGTCCGCAGGGCCGTACGGCGTCGAGTCGGCGCCTGCGCAGCTCGTCGACGAGCTTCTCCTCTGCACATGTGCCGACTCGACCTCGTGACGGGCTGCAGATGTGCCGACTCGACCTCGGGACGGGCTGCAGATGTGCCGACTCGACCTCGGGACGGGCTGCAGATGTGCCGAACCGGCGAGAGCCGGCCCACCTCGCTCGGTCGAGGTGGAGCCGGCTCCCGTCGGAGGTCCTGACCCCTGGAAAGGGATTTCAGCTGGGGTCAGGAGTTGGTGGCGCTGGCGTCGGAGTCCAGGGTCAGGGTGACCGTGCCCTCCTCGCCGTCGCGGGTGTAGGTCACGGTGACCTTGTCGCCGGGGCGGTAGGACCGGACCGTGGCGACGAGCGCGTCAGCGTCGGTGATCAGGGTGTCGTCGATCTTGGTGATCACGTCGCCGTTGGCCAGGCCGGCGCTGGCAGCGGCCGAGCCGGTGCTGACGTCGTTGATCTGGGCACCGTCGGCGACGAGGGCACCCTCACCGACCGCGACGTTCTCGACGGAGATGCCGAGGCGCGCGTGGGTCGGGGTCTCGCCCTTCTCCATCTGCTCGATGACCGGCAGCACCGCGTTGATCGGGATCGCGAAGCCCAGCCCGACGGAGCCCGCCTCGCCACCCGACTGAGCCTGCGGCGACTGGATCGAGGCGTTGATGCCGACCAGGTGGCCGTTCAGGTCCACGAGCGGGCCGCCGCTGTTGCCGGGGTTGATGGCGGCGTCGGTCTGGATCGCCGGGTAGACGGTGCTGTTGCCGCTGCCGTCGCTGCCGACGTTCACCGGGCGCTTCAGAGCGCTGACGATGCCCGTCGTCACGGTCGCGTTGAGCCCGAACGGCGACCCGATGGCCACCACGGCCTGGCCGACCTGGAGCGAGTCGGAGGACCCGATGGTGGCCGGCGTGAGGCCGCTGACGCCCTCGGCCTGGATCACGGCCGTGTCGGTGAGCGGGTCGGTCCCGACGATGGTCGCGTTGGCGTGGGTGCCGTCGTTGAACGACACCTCGAGCTCGCCGGACTCGCCGGCGACCTCGGCCACGTGGTTGTTGGTCAGGATCTGGCCGTCGGAGGTCAGGATGATCCCGGAACCGGAGCCCTGGCCCTCCGCGCCGGACACGTCGATCTTCACGACCGACGGCAGCACCGTCTGGGCGACCTGCTCGATCGAGCCGTCCCCGGACGCGGCGGCCGGGGTGTCGACGACCGAAGACGTCGAGCGGGGCGTCGACGAGGACGCCGTGCTCGCGTCGTTCTGGGAGGTCCAGACGGCGGCGCCACCGACGCCCGCGCCGGCACCGACGACCAGCGCGGCGGCGACGACCGCGGCGGCGAAGGCCCCCGGGCGGCGCTTGCGCTCGATCGGGGCGGGCGGCGGGACTGCGCGCTCGTACGCGATGTTCGGCAGCTGCTGCGTGTCGTACGACGGCACGGTCGGCTGGGTGTGGGGGTGCGGCTGGTACGGGTCCTGGGGCGTCTCGGTCACATGTCGAGAATCGGGGCATGACCTGTGACCAGGCTGAGAGCCCGCTGGGCGTCGGCGAAATTCCTGGGCCCCAGGGGCCTCGCCGGAGACGCTGCCTAGTGCTGCTTCTTCTTCGGGACGCAGAGCTTGCCCTGCAACGTCTCGGTGAACGTCAGGCCGCCGATGTCCTCGACGCCGGCGATGGTGAGCCGGCCGGTGACGTCGACGTAGCCGGCCGTCCCCGTGACGCTGTCGGACGTCGAGACGAACTCGCCCGTCGCCGGGTCGAGCGTGCCGACGACCGGGGCGACCAAGGTGCCCGCGTCGTTGGTGAAGACGATGGTGCCGGCGAAGGCCAGCAAGCCGTCCGCTCCGAGGGTGGGCGGCTCGAAGGTGCCGACGGTGGTCCCGATCTCCCGGTTGCCGCGAGAGATGACGGCGGTCGTGGTGCCCATCCCGTCGTCGACGCCCACGCCGCTCGCGTGGAACCCGCGGCAGTGGAGCTTGTGGTGACCGTTGGCGTTGCCGTTGCCAGGCTTCGCGTCGGCGGGTGCGACCACGCCGGCCGCGAAGAGGGCGGACGTGATGAGCAGGGCAGCAGTGTGACGGCGTACTCGCATGGTGACCTCCGGTGGGGGGATGTCGGGTGTCACCTCGGACGCTAGACGGAGACGGCGCCCCAGGCACTGGCACCTGTCTGGTCGTCCAGACCACCCCGACGGACGACGCGGACGACGTCGCCGGGCCGGACGACGCCGGCCTCGACCACCCGGGCGTTGAAGCCACGCAAGCGCAGCTCCTTGCCCGTCTCGCTGTTCACGAAGCGCGCCGCGTCGTCGCCGTAGCGGGCGACGAACTTGGCGCAGCCGTTGTGCGGCTTGGCGCTGACCTCGAGGACCGCTCCGCCGGCGCCGGCGTCCCCGAACGCCAGCTGCGACCCCGTCGGCAGGTTCGCGTGCGAGAGGTCGAGGTCCAGGTACAGCTGGTCGCCGGCGTACGCCTGCTCCTCGGCCGTGTCGGCGAGGAGGGCGACCATCCGCGCGCTCATCACGTTGACCTGGGCGGCGAAGTGCCGGCCGTCGGCGATCGCGCGCGAGCGGGCCCGGGCCAGCCAGGTGTCGCCGTCGAGCCCATGGGCCAGGTCGAACCGGCCCTCCTCCAGGATCTCGCGGACGCCGAGGTCAGGGCGGCGTACGACGAGGCGCACGGTGCCCGCGTCGGCAGGGGCCGACCGCACGTGGTCGAGCTGCGACTCCAGGTCGGCGGTGGTGCGGTAGGGCAGGGCGGGCTCGCGACTGTTCACGAGCGCCATTCTGCCTGGCTCAGTCCACCCAGTAGGTGTCGTGCCGCAGCATGAACTCGACCCGCTCCTCGGGTGACATGGTGCCGCCGCGACCGAGCGAGGCCAGCGTCTCGAAGTAGTCCTCGCGAGGCGCCCCCGGCGTGAACATCAGCAGCATCCGGGCATGGTTGCCACCCCGGAAGCCGTGCAGCCCGCCCTCGGGGACGTAGAGGAAGTCACCCGCACCGGCCTCCTGCCAGCTGCGGCCGTCGTAGAGCCGGACCTCACCCTCGAGCACGTAGAACAGCTCGGCGATCGACTTGTGGAAGTGGGCGTCGGGTCCGCTCTCGTTCTCGCCGAAGCTCCAGCGGTAGATGCCCAGCTTGCCCGCCGACTGAGGCCCGCTGAGGAGGTACTCGCAGCTGCCGCCGTTGGCGTACTCGATCTCGGGCGTCGACGCCGAGGGTCGGATCCAGGCGCTCGCCTCGCCGGTGTCGCCCTGGTAGGTGTCGGGCGGGTACCGGCCCGCCGGGTCGTCGTAGAACGGAAAGGACATGTCTCTGTTCTACCCCGGGTCCTACCCCGCGTACTTGACCAGGATCTTCTCGCACTGGTCGGTCTCGAGGCCGTGGAGGTCCTCGTTGACGACGAGCACGTCCTTGCCCTCGCCGCAGTGGATGACGTCGCCCGCTCCGAGGTAGTAGCCGTTGACCCGGTCGTCACCGGAACCGGCGAAGACCGTGTCGCCCGGGCCGACGTACAGGATGTCGTTGCCCGTGCCGCCCTTGAACGTGTCCACGGCCCCGTCGTCCGGCTGCCCGGCGATGCCGAGCCAGTCGGTGATCGTGTCGTCGCCGGTGCCGCCGATCAGGACGTCGTGCCCCTTGCGACCGTCGAGGGCGTCGTTGCCACCCAGCCCCCTGACCACGTCGTCGCCGTTCGTGCCCGTGAGGTCGTCGGAGCTGCTCGTGCCGGTGATCTCGTCACGCTGCGCGGCGTACGCCGAACCGGCGGTGCCAACGAGGGCGGCGACGGCCAGCAGGGCCGCGGCGGTGCTGCGAAGGGTGCGCATGGCCCGAGCCTATGGCCGGGTCGATGGTGACCTTCATCTGGACGAACGTGGCCAGCGGGTGTGCGCTCATGCCAGACAAGAGGCGATTCCCCCTGGGCAGATACGGGCTCCGCAGGTCGAGGAAGGCGCGCTAGCGCCTGTCACGAGACCCCGGTACAGGACCGTTGACCTCTCACCGGGTCTCGTGACGGTCGCTGCGCGACCTCCTCGACCAACGAGGTGTCAGGCCCAGCGCTCGGAAGCCGGGACGAAGTCGAGGGTGCGGTCGCCGGTGTAGATCTGCTTGGGGCGAGCGATCTTCTGCTCCTTGTCCTGCACCAGCTCCAGCCACTGGGCGAGCCAGCCGGGGGTGCGGCCGATCGCGAACAGCACCGTGAACATCTCCGGCGGGAACTGGAAGGCCTCGTAGATGAGGCCGGAGTAGAAGTCGACGTTGGGGTAGAGCTTGCGCTTGACGAAGTACTCGTCGTTGAGCGCGATCTTCTCCAGCTCCTGGGCGATCTCGAGGAGCGGGTTGACCCCGGTCACCTCGAACACGTCGTCGCAGGCCTTCTTGATGATCGTGGCGCGCGGGTCGTAGTTCTTGTAGACCCGGTGACCGAAGCCCATCAGCCGCTCGTTGCCGTTCTTCACGCCCTCGATGAACGACGGGATGTTCTCCATCGAGCCGATCCGGCGCAGCATCCGCAGCACGGCCTCGTTGGCACCGCCGTGCAGCGGGCCGAACAGGGCGCCGACGCCGGCGGCGACCGCGGAGTACGGGTCGACCTGCGAGGAGCCCACCGAGCGGACGGCGTTGGTCGAGCAGTTCTGCTCGTGGTCGGCGTGCAGGATGAACAGCACGTCGAGCGCCTTCACCAGCCGCGGGTCGGCCTCGAACTTCTGCTCGCTCATCTTGAACAGCATCGAGAGGAAGTTGGCGGTGTAGCCGAGGTCGTTGTCCGGGTAGACGTACGGCTTGCCCTGCGCGTGGCGGAACGACCAGGCGCCCAGGGTCGGCATCTTCGCGATCATCCGCACGATCTGCATGTGGCGGTTCTCGGCGTCGTGGATGTTGCGGGCGTCGGGGTAGAACGTCGACAGCGCGCCGACCGAGGCCATCAGCATGCCCATGGGGTGCGCGTCGTAGCGGAAGCCCTGCATGAACGAGCGGACGTTCTCGTGGACGAACGTGTGGTAGGTGATCTCGTGCACCCATGCGTCGTACTCCGCCTTGGACGGCAGCGTGCCGTGCACCAGGAGGTAGGCCACCTCGAGGAAGGTCGACTTCTCGGCCAGCTGCTCGATGGGGTAGCCGCGGTACTCGAGGATCCCCTTCTCGCCGTCGATGAAGGTGACCGCACTCTTGCACGAGGCGGTGTTCACGAAGCCTGGGTCGTAGACGGCGAGCCCGGGCTCGTCGTCGCCGGACCTGATCTGCCCGATGTCGGCGGCCCGGATGGTGCCGTCGCTGATCGGGACGTCGTACTCCTGGCCCGTGCGGTTGTCCCGTACGGTGAGTGACTGGTCCTTGGGGGTGTCGGACACGGGTGCTCCTTCACGCAAGCAAGAGGAAACCGGAGTGCGGCGATCGCTCGAGGTCGTCGGGCGAACGCGGGTCCGGTTCGTCCTTCCAACTTAGACCGCACCCCTGAACCGGTCGAATCCGAGTCTCGGAATTGGCGCTCAGCGGGCCTCGTCCGTAGAGTTGGTGGTCGCGCCTCCTGCCGCATCCGCGCCCGCCACGGGTGAGGATGCAGACCCGGATGAAGAGAAGCCGGGCAGAGTTCGTCAGAAGGCGCCGCCAGATGCTCGGCCGGACCTTCGGCCGGACCCCTACGAACGAGAAGGCACGCCTGTGCGCACGTACCACCCCAAGCCCGGTGACATCACCCGGGAATGGCATGTCATCGACGCCGAGGACATCGTCCTGGGCCGTCTCGCCGTCACCGCCGCCAACCTGCTGCGCGGCAAGCACAAGCCGATCTTCGCGCCGAACACCGACACCGGTGACTTCGTCATCATCGTCAACGCCGAGAAGGTCGCCCTGTCCGGTGACAAGCTGACCACCAAGATGGCCTACCGCCACTCCGGCTACCCCGGTGGCCTCTCGGCCACCCCGATCGGTGTGCTCCTCGAGAAGGACGCCCGCAAGGCCATCGAGAACGCCGTCTGGGGCATGCTCCCCAAGAACCGTCTCGGCCGTCAGATCCTCAAGAAGCTCAAGGTCTACTCCGGCCCGAACCACCCGCACCAGGCCCAGCAGGCCGTCCCGTTCGAGATCACCCAGGTCTCCCAGTAAGGATTTGTGACTCGTGACTGACACCACCAACGAGAGCGTCGACGCCCCTACCGAGGGTGACGTCGAGGAGACCTACACGACCGACGAGTCGGGCGTCGCCTACAGCTCGGAGTCCGCGCCGTCCGCCGACGCGCCGCTCAAGCCCGCGACCATCATCCCCGCCGCGGCCACCGGCCGTCGCAAGGAGGCCGTGGCCCGCGTCCGCATCGTCCCCGGCACCGGCCAGTGGCGGATCAACGGCCGCACGCTGGAGTCGTACTTCCCGAACAAGCTGCACCAGCAGGTCGTCAACGAGCCCTTCGCGGCGACCGAGCTCGACAGCCGCTTCGACGTGATCGCCCGCATCCACGGTGGCGGCATCACCGGCCAGGCCGGGGCGCTGCGCCTCGGTGTGGCCCGCTGCCTGAACTCCATCGACATCGACGCCAACCGCGCGGTCCTCAAGAAGGCCGGCCTGCTCACCCGTGACGCCCGCGTCATCGAGCGCAAGAAGGCCGGTCTGAAGAAGGCCCGCAAGGCTCCTCAGTACAGCAAGCGCTGACCGCGAGCCGCGGCCCAGTGGCTCGCCTGTTCGGCACGGACGGCGTCCGCGGCCTGGCCAACGGTGACCTCACCGCCGGCCTGGCCCTGGACCTGTCCGTGGCCGCCGCCCACGTGCTCGCCGACCTCGGCGAGTTCGAGGGGCACCGCCCGCTGGCCGTGGTGGGCCGCGACACCCGCGTCTCCGGGCAGTTCCTGGAGGCCGCGGTGGTCGCCGGCCTGGCGTCCGCGGGCGTCGACGTGCTGCTGCTCGGCGTGCTGCCGACCCCGGGAGTCGCCTACCTCACCAAGGCCCTCGGAGCCGACCTCGGCGTCGTGCTGTCCGCGTCGCACAACCCGATGCCCGACAACGGCATCAAGTTCTTCGCCCGCGGCGGCCTGAAGCTGGACGACCCCATCGAGGTCGCCATCGAGCGTCGGCTGACCGAGGAGTTCGACCGACCGACCGGTGCCGCCGTCGGCCGCGTGACCGTCTACCCGACCGCCGTGGACGAGTACGCCTCGCACCTGGTGCGGTCGATCGACCACCCGCTCGCGGGTCTGACCGTCGTGCTCGACTGCGCCGAGGGTGCGGCGTACGACGTCGGCCCCCGCGCGCTCGAGGACGCCGGCGCCAAGGTGGTCGCGATCCACGCCTCGCCCGACGGTCTCAACATCAACGACGGCTGCGGATCGACACACCTCGACACCGTCCGCGCGGCGGTCCTCGAGCACGGCGCCGACGTGGGCTTCGCCGTGGACGGCGACGCCGACCGCTGCCTGGCCGTCGACCACGAGGGCACGGTCGTCGACGGGGACCAGCTCCTGGCCATCCTGGCCCTGTCGCTGAAGGACGCCGGCCGGCTGGCCAAGGACACCGTGGTGGCCACGGTGATGAGCAACCTCGGCTTCGTCAAGGCCATGCGCGCCGCCGGCATCGGCGTGCGGCAGACCAAGGTGGGCGACCGCTACGTGCTCCAGGCGATGCAGGTCACCGGCTACAACCTGGGTGGCGAGCAGTCCGGGCACGTGATCCTGACCGACTACGCCACCACGGGCGACGGCGTGCTGGCGGCCCTCCAGGTGCTGGAGCGGATGGTCACCACCGGCCAGGACCTCAAGACCCTGGCCTCGGTCGTGCAGCGGCTCCCGCAGACACTCGTCAACGTCACCGACGTCGACAAGTCGCGCGTCGAGGAGGACGGCATCCTGGCCGCCGCCGTCGCCGAGGAGGAGGCCGCGCTCGGCGAGGACGGCCGCGTCCTGCTGCGCTCCTCGGGCACCGAGCCGATCGTGCGGGTGATGGTCGAGGCCGCCACCCAGCAGGACGCCGACGCCGTCGCACACCGGCTGGCGGACGTCGTCCGCCTGCGGCTCGCGCTGTGACGCGTTAACCGTTCGCGTCGGACCCGCGCGTCTCCCTAGGGTTCGAGCATGCCCGACTTCGAGGTCCGCGAGGTCGACGTCGACGACGAGGCCCGGCTGCACGCGTGGTGGCAGGCCAGCCACGACGGCGCGACGGCCGGTCGCCCCTACGACCCTTACCCCACCTGGGAGCTGGCGCGGGTCGCCTACCCCGACCGGCACCCCGACTGGGGCTTCGTCCTGCTGACCGTCCACGACGGCGACCGCGTCGTCGGCGCGGGCACGGTCAACATGCCGCTCGCCGACAACCTCAGCAACGCCTACCTCGAGGTCTACGTCCCCGAGACCGAGCGCCGCCGCGGGGTGGGCACGGTCCTGCTCGCGGCCGTCGAGGAGGCGGCCATGTCGCGCGGGCGCAACGTGCTGGTCGCCGAGGCGGTCGCACCGCCAGGCGGCACCAGCGCGGGTGTGGCGTTCGCCGAGGCGCGCGGCTATGCGGTGGCCAACCGGGAGGGCGTGAAGGTCCTGGACCTGCGGGAGGGGAGCGCAGGGTGGGAGGCGCTCGAGGAGCAGGTCGCCGCTCGCATCGGTGACTACCGGATCGTCGAGTGGGGCGCCCTCACGCCCGAGAAGCATGTCGAGGAGGTGTGCGGGGCGCTGAACCGCTTCATCGGCATGATCCCGACGGGCGACCTCGAGATGGATGACCTGGAGTACACACCCGAGCGGCTGCGCCGCAACGAGGCCAGGGGAGTCGACCTCGGTACCACCCGGTTCGTCGGCGCGGCGCTGGCGCCGGACGGCACCCTCGCCGGCTACACGGACCTGTTCGTCGAGCAGGCGTCCCGGTCGCGGGGCCGCATCGGCATCACCATGGTGCTGCCCGAGCACCGCGGCCACTCGCTCGGTCTCGCGATGAAGCTGGCCACCCACCGCTCCTTGGTCGCGCAGGTGCCCGAGTGCCGGATCGTCGCCACCGGCAACGCCGACGCGAACGCCCACATGAACGCCGTCAACGAGCGGATGGGCTACCGCCTCGTCGAGCAGCTCCTCGAGGTCCAGAAGAAGGCATGACCGTCGAGATCCGCACGGTCGACGTGCACGACGAGGCTCAGCTGCACCAGTGGTGGGCGGCCGGTCATGCGGCGGCGGCCGATCGCCCGTACGACGTGTACCCGGCCTGGGAGCACTCGCGCGTCGCGCTGGCCGAGGACAACCCCGAGCGCGACCTGACGCTGCTGGGAGCGTTCGAGGGGAGCGCCATGGTCGGCATCGGGGTCTGCCAGCTCCCGTTGCTCGACAACACCCACCTCGCCTTCGTCGACATCGGCGTCCCGCCGGCTCACCGCGCACGTGGTGTCGGGTCGGCGCTCCTGTCCCGCACGGAGGAGCTGGCGCGCACCGCGGGTCGCACGCACTGGATCGCGGACACGTTCACGCCGGTGGGCGGCACGAGCGCGGGGGCCAGGTTCGCCGCTGCGCACGGCTACGAGGTGGCCAACACCGAGGGCTTCAAGGTCCTCGACCTGCGCGACCACCCGGACTGGCAGGCGCTGGAGCGGCAGGCGGCGGAGCGCCGCGGCGGCTACCGGATCGTCGAGTGGGAGAGCGTCACGCCGCCGGAGCTCGTCGCCGACATGGCTCGCGCCCTCAGCGTCTTCATGAGCATGGTGCCGACCGGCGACCTCGCTCTCGAGGACGGCGAATGGACCCAGGAGCGGTACGTGGAGAACGAGCGGCGCGTCGCCGCCCGCAACCGCTGCTTCGCCGCGGCGGCGATCTCTCCTGCCGGCGAGCTCGTCGGCTACAGCGACGTGAACGTCTCCCACGCCAGCACCCACCAGGGTTCGGTCGGCATCACGTTCGTCCTGCCGGGCCACCGCGGCCACTCGCTCGGCCTGGCCGTCAAGCTGGCCAACCACCGGTCGCTCGTGGCTGCGCTCCCCGAGTGTGCGCTCGTCCGCACCACCAACGCCGACAGCAACGCGCACATGAACGCCGTCAACGAGCGGCTGGGCTACCGGCAGGTCGAGGAGATGCTCGAGGTCCAGAAGGTCAGATCTTCCTGAGCCGCACGTACCGCACCGAGTGGTCGCGGTCCTTGCGCAGGACCAGGTCGGCGCGGCCGCGGGTGGGCAGGATGTTCTGGGCGAGGTTCGGGCCGTTGATGGTGTCCCAGATGTCCTCGGCCTGGGCGACGGCCTCGTCGGTGGAGAGCGCTGCGTACCTGGTGAAGTACGACGCGGGGTCGCGGAACGCGGTCTCGCGCAGCCGCTGGAACCGTTCGACGTACCACTGGCGGATGTCGCTGGTCGCCGCGTCGACGTAGACGCTGAAGTCGAAGAAGTCGCTCAGGGTCAGCCCGGTCCGCCCGTCCTCGCGCACCCGGGCCGGCTGGAGGACGTTGAGACCCTCGATGATGACGATGTCCGGGCTCTTGACCGCGACGCGTTCGTCCGCGACGACGTCGTAGACCAGGTGGGAGTAGATCGGGGCGGTCACCTCGTCGCGGCCTGACTTGATCGCGGTGACGAACCGGAGCAGCGCCCGGCGGTCGTAGGACTCCGGGAAACCCTTGCGGTGCATGATGCCGCGGCGTTCGAGCTCGGCGTTGGGGTAGAGGAAGCCGTCGGTGGTGACCAGCTCGACGTGGGGGTGGGCGGGCCAGTGGGCAAGCATCTGCTGCAACAGCCGGGCGGTCGTCGACTTGCCGACGGCGACGGAGCCGGCGAGCCCGATCACGAACGGCGTACGCGGCGGCTGCGGACGCTGGAGGAACTCCTCCTGCTTGCGGTGCAGCCGTTGGGCCGCGCGTACGCGCAGGCTCAGCAGCCGCGAGAGGGGCAGGTACACCTGGCGGACCTCGTCGAGGTCGAGGGCCTCGCCGAACCCCCGCAGCCGTTCGACCTCCTCGGCCGAGAGGTGCGTCGTCTCCTCGCTGGCCAGCGAGGCCCACGTGTCGCGGTCGAGCTCGACGTACGGCGACGGCTCACGCTCGCTCGTGCCGAGCGGGCCGTCGGATGGCATGTCGAGGATTGTGGCAGCCCCGAGCGGCGCCGGACGACCGGGCCGCGGCCCGCACCCGCCGATAGACTCGCGCCCATGTGCGGAATCGTGGGCTACGTCGGCGAGAAGTCGGCGCAGGACGTGGTGATCGAGGGCCTGCGACGGCTGGAGTACCGCGGCTACGACTCCGCCGGGATCGCGCTCGTCCTCGACGGGGCGCTGCTGACCGACAAGAAGGCCGGCAAGCTGGCCAACCTCGAGAAGGCCTTGGTGGAGCACCCGCTGGCCGGGTCCACGACCGGCATCGGGCACACCCGCTGGGCCACCCACGGTCCGCCGACCGACCGCAACGCCCACCCCCACCTCGGCCGGCACGACCGGGTCGCGGTCGTGCACAACGGGATCATCGAGAACTTCGCCGCGCTGCGGCTCGAGCTCGAGGTGGATGGCGTCGAGATGCGCTCCGACACCGACACCGAGATCGCGGCCCACCTGCTCGAGCGTGAGCTCGAGGCCGGTGTCGACCTGACCGTGGCGATGCAGCACGTCTGCCAGCGTCTCCAGGGTGCCTTCACCCTCGTGGCCGTCGACGCCCAGGACCCTGCGCGCGTCGTGGCCGCCCGTCGCAACTCCCCGCTGGTCGTCGGGCTGGGGGACGGCGAGAACTTCCTCGGGTCCGACGTGGCCGCGTTCATCGAGCACACCCGCGACGCGCTCGAGCTCGGCCAGGACCAGGTCGTCACCATCACCCGGTCCGGGGTGGAGGTCACCGGGTTCGACGGCTCGCCCGCGGAGGGCACGCCCTACCACGTCGACTGGGACCTCTCGGCTGCGGAGAAGGACGGCCACGACTGGTTCATGCGCAAGGAGATCTTCGAGCAGCCGCACGCCGTCGCCGACGCGCTGCTGGGCCGGCACACCACCGGCGGTCAGCTGCAGCTCGACGAGATGCGGCTCTCCGAGCAGGAGCTGCGCGACGTCGACAAGATCATCGTGATCGCGTGCGGCACCGCGTTCTACGCCGGTCTGGTGGCCAAGTACGCGATCGAGCACTGGACCCGCATCCCGTGCGAGGTCGAGCTGGCCCACGAGTTCAGGTACCGCGACCCGATCCTCACCCAGGACACCCTCGTCGTCGCGATCAGCCAGTCGGGCGAGACCGCCGACACCCTGATGGCGATCCGGCACGCGCGGACGCAGGGCTCGCGGGTGCTGGCGATCTGCAACACCAACGGCTCGACCATCCCGCGCGAGTCCGACGCCGTCATCTACACCCACGCCGGCCCGGAGATCGGGGTGGCGTCGACCAAGGGGTTCATGACCCAGCTCGTGGCGTCGTACCTGCTGGGGCTCTACCTCGCGCAGGTGCGCGGCACCAAGTTCGGCGACGAGATCGCCGACGTCGTCCACGAGCTCCAGCAGATGCCCGGCCATCTGCAGGGGATCCTCGACCGCAAGGACGAGATCTACGCGCTGGCTGCCGAGCTGGCGGACGCGCGGTCGGTGCTGTTCCTGGGCCGGCACGCCGGCTTCCCGGTGGCCCTGGAGGGAGCGCTCAAGCTCAAGGAGCTGGCCTACATCCACGCCGAGGGCTTCGCGGCGGGCGAGCTCAAGCACGGGCCGATCGCGCTCATCGAGGAGGGGCTGCCGGTGTTCTGCGTCGTCCCGCCCCAGGGTCGCGACCAGCTCCACGACAAGATGATCAGCGCCATCCAGGAGATCCGGGCGCGGGGCGCCCGCACCATCCTGCTGGCCGAGGAGGGCGACCCGGCCGTGGCGCCGTACGCCGACTCGGTGATCTACCTGCCGCGGGTCCCCGTGCTGCTGCAGCCGCTCGTGGCCGTCGTCCCTCTCCAGCTGTTCGCCTGCGAGCTCGCGAGCAACATGGGCCACGACGTGGACCAGCCCCGCAACCTGGCCAAGTCCGTCACGGTCGAGTAGTGGCCGTCATCGGCGTCGGCATCGATGTGGTCGACCTCGAGAGGTTCGCGGCGTCGTTGGCGCGCACGCCCGGGTTGGGCGAGCGGCTCTTCACCCCGGGGGAGGCGTCCCGCGGGATGGCCTCCCTCGCGGCCCGCTTCGCCGCGAAGGAGGCGCTCGCCAAGGCCCTCGGCGCCCCCGGCAACCTGGCCTGGCACGACGCCGAGGTGGTCTCGGAGGAGTCCGGCCGCCCGGTGTTTCTGATGCGCGGCACCGTCGCGGCGAGGGCCGAAGAGCTCGGCGCCGTTCACGTGCACCTCTCTCTTTCTCACGATGCCGGCATCGCGTCGGCGGTGGTGGTGCTCGAGTCCTGATTTCCGGTAGCGGGGTGGGCGTTCCCTCTCCATGATGGAGGCGTGACACAACCGGACGACCCCGCCGACACCCGCATGATGGGCATCGTGCACTCCGCGCTGCGGCGCGACCTGGTGCGCGCCCGCCTCGTCGTGGCCGAGCCGACACCGCTCACCGGGGAGCGGCGCACCGCGCTCGCCGACCACGTCCGGTGGCTGATGGACTTCCTGCACCACCACCACACCAACGAGGACGACGGGCTGTACCCGTTGGTTCTCGAGAAGAACCCCTCGGCGGGTGAGCTGCTCGCCGTGATGGATGCCGACCACCACCGGATCACGCCGCGGATCCTCGAGCTGGACGTCGCCGCGCGGTCCTACCGTGCCGGCAAGGACGGTTCTGACGCCGCGTTCCTTGCCGCCCTCGAGGCCTTGGAGACCGACATGTGCCCGCACCTCGAGCGCGAGGAGCGGGAGATGATGCCGGTGGTCGCCTCGTCGATCACCAACGGCGAGTGGCGGGACTGGGAGGACGCCTTCAACAAGACGAAGTCGATGAAGCAGCTCGCCGACGAGGGTCACTGGCTCATCGACAACCTCGACCCCGAACACCGCGACGTCGTCGTCCACCTCGTCCCCGCCGTACCCCGGTTCATCCTCCTCAACTTCCTGGGTGGCCCGTACAAGAAGAAGGCCACCCTGCTGTGGGGAGGCACGCCCGCCGCCGCGGTGCCGTCGCTGTCCGCGGACGAGTACCCGAGGTACGCCGCCTAGGTCTCACCCCTCGCTAGCGTGGGCGACATGAGGAGCGCGCACACGGTCGGACAGGTGCGGGCGGCCGAGGCAGCGCTGATGGAGACGCTGCCAGAGGGCGCGCTGATGCAGCGGGCGGCGGCCGGGCTCGCGAGCGCGGTGCTGGACCTGCTGGGGCGGGCGTACGGGAGCACCGTGGTGCTGCTCGTCGGCGCGGGCGACAACGGGGGAGACGCCCTGTACGCCGGGGCGTTGCTGGCGCGACGCGGCGTACGGGTACTCGCGTGGGCGCTGTCCGACACCCCGCACGAGGCCGGCCTCGCAGCCCTGGTCCGTGCCGGTGGCCGGTGCATCTCCGAGGCGCCCCGCCCGGCGCCGGACCTCGTCGTCGACGGCATCGTCGGCATCGGCGGACGACCGGGGCTGCGGCCCGAGGCGGAGCAGGCGCTGAGAGCGCTGGCCGGGGTTCCCGTCGTCGCGGTCGACGTACCGTCCGGGGTCGACGTGGACACCGGTCAGCTGGACGGACCGGCCGTGCGGGCCGACGTCACGGTCACGTTCGGCACGCTCAAGGTCGCGCTGCTGGCCGACCCCGCCGCCGAGCTCGCCGGCGTGGTCCATGTTGTCGACATCGGGCTGGACCTCCCAGAGGCCGAGGTCGAGAGCCTCCAGGCCGCCGACGTCGCAGCCCTGCTGCCGCGGCCCGCGGCGCAGGCCCAGAAGTACACGCGCGGCGTGGTCGGCGTCCGCGCCGGGTCGATGACCTACCCCGGCGCCGGGGTGCTGAGCGTGGCCGGGGCGGCGTCCGGGCTGTGCGGGATGGTGAGGTACGTCGCCGGCGCGCGCGACGAGGTGGTCGCCGCGCACCCCGATGTCGTCACCGAGACCGGCCGCGTGCAGGCGTGGACCGTCGGCTCCGGCGGCGGGCCGGACGTGGCCACGATGCTGGCCGAGGCCCGCGCCGACGGCGTGCCGCTCGTGGTGGACGCAGATGCGCTGGCCCTCGTCGACGGACCCCTCGGCGTCCCGGCCGTGCTCACGCCGCACGCCGGCGAGCTGGCGCGGATGACGGGTGCCGACCGCGCGGACATCGAGGCCGCGCCGCTGCGCCACGCCCGCGAGGCCGCCCGGACGTACGACGCCGTGGTGCTGCTCAAGGGCCGGCACACGGTGGTCGCGCGCCCCGACGGCCGGGCGCGGGTCACCACCACGGGCGTGCCCTGGCTGGCGACGGCCGGGGCAGGCGACGTGCTGGCCGGACTCATCGGTGCCCTGCTGGCCGCCGGGCTCGAACCGTTCGACGCCGCGTCGGTGGGCTCCTGGCTGCACGGCGCCGCGGCGACGTACGCCTCCCAGGGCGGGCCGGTGACCGCGCCCGACGTGGCCCGGGCGATCCCCGCGGTCGTGCGCGACCTGCTCTGAAACACTTGTGCCCATGCGTCCGGAGATCGTGGTCGACCTGGCGGCGATCCGGCACAACGCCCGGACGCTGGCCGACCTCGTCGCCCCCGCCGCGCTGATGACGGTGGTCAAGGCCGACGGCTACGGCCACGGGATCGTCGAGTCCGGTCGCGCGGCCCGGGAAGGCGGAGCCACCTGGCTCGGGGTCGCCACCGTGCCCGAGGCGCTCGCGCTCCGCGACGCCGGCGACACCGGTCGCCTGCTGTGCTGGCTCACTCTTCCCGCCGACGTCGAGGACGGCTCGCTTGCCCGCGCGATCGACGCCGACGTCGACATCACGGCGTACACCGTCGAGCGCTTGGACGAGATCGTCGCGGCGGGAGCCAGTCACACGGGGCCCCGCATCCAGCTCAAGGTCGACACCGGGCTGTCCCGCGGCGGCTCGACCCTGGCGGCCTGGCCGGCACTGGCAGCCCGTGCGGCCGAGCACGAGCGCGCCGGACGGGCTCGGATCACCGGCGTCTGGTCGCACTTCGCGTGCAGCGAGGAGCCCGAGCACCCCGCCAACGACTGGCAGGAGCGGCGCTTCCACGAGGCTCTCAGGGTCGCCGACGAGGCCGGCCTCCGACCCGAGGTACGTCACCTCGCCAACTCGGCCGCCGCGATCCTGCGCCCCAGCAGCCGACTCGACCTGGTACGCGTCGGGCTGGCGACCTTCGGCCTCGACCCCGCTCCCGACGCCGCGCACGACACCGACCTGCGGCCCGCGATGTCGGTCACCGCGCCGCTCGCGCTCGCCAAGCCCATCGCCAAGGGCGAGGGCGTCTCCTACGGCCACCACTGGGTCGCCGAGGCAGCGACGACGGTGGGTCTCGTCCCCGCCGGGTACGGCGACGGCGTGCCCCGCCACGGCAGCAACGTGCTCGAGGTGGCGGTCGACGGCGTACGCCGTCCGGTCCGCGGTCGCGTCTGCATGGACCAGGTCGTGGTCGACCTCGACGGCGAGCTGCCGCCGGTCGGCACGCCCGTCACCCTCTTCGGCCCCGGTGACCACGGAGAGCCCACCGCGCAGGACTGGGCCGACGCGTGCGGGACGATCTCCTACGAGATCGTCACCAGGATCGGTGGCCGCTTCGAGCGGCGCTACGAGGGAGAGCAGGAATGAGCACGACCCGCCGGGTCCTCGGGGTTGCGGCCGGCGCGGTCGGTGTCGCGGCGGCCGGCACCGTGCTGCGGGTCGCCCAGCGCCGCCGCATCATCGCCCGTCGCGGGGTCGGGGACGTCACTCCGTTCGGTTCGCTCCGCTCGCAGCCACTGACCGTCGTGGCCGACGACGGCGTACCCCTGCACGTCGAGGTCGACGAGCTCGACGCCTCGGTGACCGGCGGCAAGGGACCGCGGGCGCGGCGCCGGCACGCCGAGCTCACGGTCGTGTTCGTGCACGGGTACGCGCTGACGCTGGACTCCTGGCACTTCCAGCGGGCGGCCTACCGCGGCCTGGTGCGCACGGTGTTCTACGACCAGCGTTCCCACGGCCGCTCCGGTCGGTCCACCGAGGACAACGCGAACATCGAGCAGCTCGGCCACGACCTCCTGAGCGTGCTCGACGCGGCTGTGCCCGAGGGTCCCATCGTGCTGGTCGGCCACTCGATGGGCGGGATGACCGTCGTGGCGCTGGCCGAGGAGTACCCCGAGCTGTTCGGCGACCGCATCGTCGGGGTCGGCCTCGTGGGCACCACCGCCGGCGGCGTCGATCCGCAGCGCATGGTGCT
This sequence comes from uncultured Actinomycetota bacterium, assembly GCA_963708915.1. Taxonomy (GTDB): domain Bacteria; phylum Actinomycetota; class Actinomycetes; order Propionibacteriales; family Nocardioidaceae; genus Nocardioides. The sequence goes on along the minus strand of CAVPUJ010000001.1, from coordinate 769,125 downwards.
CCCGCTGCTGCCCTCGACCGTCGGCGGGCAGGTCGCCTCGCGGCTCGTGGCGGCGCTGGCCCGCCGCCACCGCACCGTCGACCGGTTCCGGAAGTTCGGGCACTCCGTGGCGCTCGTCGCGACCGACGAGCTGGCGTTCGGCGACGCCGTACCCGCCCGCTACGTCGAGTTCGTCGACGAGATGCTCTCGTCGACGCCGTTCGGCGTGGTCGCCGACTTCTTCCCGACGTTCGGCACGCTCGAGAAGTTCGAGACCGTGCACGCGATGAGCAGGGTCCCCACCGCGATCATCTGCGGCACCAAGGACAAGCTCACGCCGATCGACCACAGCCGCAAGCTGCACGCGCTGATCGAGGGCTCGACGCTGCTCGAGTGCGAGGGCGCCGGCCACATGGTCATGTTGGAGCGTCACGACCAGGTCAACGCGGAGCTCGACAAGCTGCTCGCGGCAGCCGGGGACCTGGTCGACCGGCAATGACGCTCGTCGTACGCCGGGTGGGCGCGGACGCGGCGACCTCCGTGCACGCGGTGGTCCGGGCAGCGTTCGCCGCGCGACCCGTCCTCGACCCTCCTGCCGACGCACTCGGCGAGACGCCGGAGACCATCGCGACTGCGCTCTCCGCCGGGGGCGGCCTGCTCGCCACCCTCGAGGGCCGGCCCGTCGGCGCACTCGTCATGGCGTCGGACGCCGCCGGCACGGTCTGGCTCCGCCGCTTCGGCGTGGTACCGGCCGCCCAGCGTCTCGGGGTCGCCGGCGCTCTCGTGGCCGAGGCGCTGTCGATCGCGGACGGCGACGAGGTGGCGGTCGTCGCCCGCGAGGAGCTGCCCGCGACCATCGAGTTCTGGCGCGGCCACGGCTTCGTCGAGTCCGGGCGCCGGTCGCCGTACCTCGAGCTGCGGCGCGCCGTTCCGCGGACCCTCCCCGCACCCGACGCCGAGGCGATGCGCGACCTCGGCCGGCTGGTCGGCGGGCTGGTCCGCGCCGGCGACCTGGTCGTGCTGTCGGGCGAGCTGGGGGCCGGCAAGACCACGTTCACGCAGGGGCTCGGCGCCGGCCTCGGCGTCCGCGGGGACGTGACCTCGCCGACGTTCGTGATCGCTCGCGTGCACCCGTCGCTGACCGGTGGCCCGGACCTCGTCCACGTCGACGCCTACCGACTCGGCGGCATCGACGAGCTCGACGACCTCGACCTCGACGCCTCGCTCGACGAGGCCGTCACCGTCGTCGAGTGGGGGAGCGGCATCGCCGAGGGGCTCGCGGACTCGCGCCTCGAGGTACGCATCGCCCGCTCGGCCGCCGCCCCGGACCCCGACGACCCCGACGCCCTCGACCCGCGCCTGGTCACGTTCGTCCCCCTCGGCCCCCGCTGGCTCGGCGTCTCCTGGCCCGAAATCCGGATAGTCCGTGACGAAACTGTCGTGTTCTGGCGAAAACAACGACAGTTACGTCACGGACTATCCCGGTGAAGGCGGCGTGAGACCGGCGTGAAACCGGGGGACAGCACGCTGAGGGCATGACTTCAGCCACCACCACGGCCGGCCCCCGGGTCGGCACCGAGACCGCCTCCCAGCACTCCGCGCTGGCCGTCGACGCGCACGGCCTGGTCAAGACGTTCGGTGACCAGCGCGCCGTCGACGCCGTCGACCTGACCGTGCGCCGCGGCGAGGTCTTCGGCGTCCTCGGCCCCAACGGCGCCGGCAAGACCACGATGCTCAAGATGCTCGCCACCCTGCTGCCGATCGACGCGGGCGAAGCGACCATCTTCGGGGTCGACGTCCGCCGCGATCCCCACGTCGTCCGCCAGCTGCTCGGCGTCACCGGCCAGTACGCGTCGGTCGACGAGCTGCTCACCGCCACCGAGAACCTCGTCCTCTTCGCCCGCCTGCAAGGGATCGGCCGCGGTGAGGCCCGTCGTACGGCGGACCGGTTGCTCGAGCAGTTCGACCTCACCGAGGCCGCGAGCAAGCCGATCAAGAACTTCTCCGGCGGCATGCGCCGCCGGCTCGACCTTGCTGCGAGCCTGATCACCCGCCCGCCGCTGATCTTCCTCGACGAGCCGACCACCGGCCTCGACCCGCGGACCCGCGGGCAGATGTGGGAGACCATCCGCGAGCTGGTCCGCGAGGGCAGCACCGTGCTGCTGACCACCCAGTACCTCGACGAGGCCGACCAGCTGGCCGACCGGGTCCAGGTCATCGACCGCGGCGTGACCGTCGCGCTGGGCACCCCCGACGAGCTCAAGTCGTCGATCGGCGGCTCCGCGCTGCAGGTCCAGCTGGCCGACCGCGACGACCTCGAGCGGGCCGCCGGGATCGTCCAGCGGCTGCTCGACGAGCATGCGGTCGCCAGCCCCGAGGCCCGCCGCCTCACCGTCCCCCTGCCTCGCAGCGACCGGGCGGTCGACGTGCTGCTCGCGCTGCGTGAGGCCGGCATCGCCATCGAGTCCGTCGCGGTCGCGAAGCCCTCGCTCGACGAGGTGTTCCTCGCGCTCACCGGCCACGACACCAACCCTTCAGACGACGCCGAGATCCTCGAGGAGATCCGATGACGACCATCGAGACCAGCACCCTGCCCCGCCACGTCGGCCTGGCCGACACCGTCCAGCAGACGATGACGATGGCCTGGCGGGCCACCCTGAAGATGCGCCGCAACCTCGAGCAGTTCTTCGACGTGACCATCCAACCGGTGCTGTTCACCGCCATGTTCGCGGGCATCTTCGGCGGTGCCATCTCCGGCAGCGTCGAGGAGTACCTGCCCATCCTCATCCCGGGCCTCATCGCGCAGACCGTGCTCACCTCCTGCGTGGCGACCGGGACGCAGATCCGCGAGGACATGGACAAGGGTGTCTTCGACCGGTTCAAGGTGCTGCCCATCTCGCGGATCGCCCCGCTTGCCGGCCCGATGTTCGCCGACATGATCCGCTACCTCATCGCGGCTTCCCTGACCTTCGCGACCGGCATCCTGATGGGGTACCGCCCCGGGGGCGGCGCCTTCGGAGTGTTCACCGCGATCCTGCTCGCGATCATCGCCGGCTGGTCGATGGCCTGGATCTTCGCCTGGTTCGGCACCGTCGGCAGGAGCGCCCAGGCGGTGCAGGGCTACTCCCTGATGGTGATGTTCCCGCTGACGTTCCTGTCGAACGCGTTCGTCCCGGCCGACTCCCTGCCGCCGTGGCTGGAGGCCTTCACCAAGATCAACCCGGTCTCCCACATCGTCACCGCCCTGCGGGACCTGGCCAACACCGGCACGGTGACCCCCGAGGTCGGCTGGGCCCTGGTCGGCTGCCTCGCGGTCATCGCGATCTTCGCGCCGCTGTCGGTGCGAGGGTTCACCCGGAAGATGTAGCCACGCGGTCCAGCACCGTCCGGGCCTCCTCGACGAGATCGGCCGCCGGCCGGTCGGCGTACTCCGCCGACACCTCCTCGAGGAGGCCCGCTCGTGTCTGCTCGGCCAGCCCCGCCAGCGCTGACCACGCCATGACGGGGAAGCTGCGGTTGTAGGCCCACCGCTCCGCGATCACCAGCAGGCGTACGCCGTCGGTGTGCTGCTCTGCGGTCCCGTACCGCAGCGCCCAGGCGCCGACCGCCGCGAGCAGCACCCCGGTGAGCGGGAAGTCCTGGAAGGGCCGCCCGAACGGGGACGACTCGTCGGTGCCCTCGGTCAGGAGCAGGTCGCGCATCTCGAGGGCGCGCTGCTCGTCGGCGGCGGTGCTGCCGTGCCGGACGCGGGCCACGAGCGACCCGGCTGCCGCGATCAGCACCCAGGGGCTCAGCGCGCCGAAGTCCAACCCGTCGACCGCGACGCTGACCACGGCCTCGTCGAACAGGCGCAGACCCGCCTGCACGTCGCCGCGGGCAAGCTCGAGCTCGGCGCGCGCGGCGAGGAGGATCATCTGCGAGCCGAGCACGGCCTCGCGGCCGTCGTCGGTGATCTCGTCCAGGATCCGCTCCGCGGCGGACAGGTCCCCCTCGAGCAGCGGCAGCATGGCGCTCCCGACGCGCATCGCGCGGGCGTCGTCGTCGGCGTGCAGCCGGACCAGGATCGGCCAGGCCGCCTCGGCGTGCTTCGCAGCGCCGGCGTGGTCGCCGAGGACCATGGCGAGCTGGGCGAGCTGGGCGAGCAGCGTCGCCTCCAGGTACGGCGTGAGGGGACGATGCTCGAGTCCCTGCCGGGCGTACCGGGTCGAGAGGGCCACGTCCCCGCTGTTCTCCGACAACAAGGAGGCCCACAGCAAGGCCATCTGCGCCGTGACCGGGTCGCCGTCCTCGGCCAGCGAGGCCACCCGCTGGTCGACGGACACCCCGGGCTCGCCCTCGTCGACAAAGATCATGTGCGCGACCCGCGCCCACGGATGCTGTGGCTCGCCCCACCGGGCGAGGCTGGCCACCAGGGTGTCGATGGATCGGTGCGGCATCCAGCTGAGGTGCACCACCAGCCACGAGACCACGATCTGCGCGGTGGTGCGCAGCTCCTCGGGCGGGTCCCAGTCGGCCAGCGCAGCCTCGGACCCGTCGGCGATGGCGAACACGCGAGCGTGGTTGCCGGTGATCGTCCAGAGTGCCCCCAGGCAGGCGAGCAGCCGGGCGAGCAGCTCCCGGTCGCCGTCACGCAAGGCCCGGCGGAGCACGTCGGTGAGGTTGTTCTCCTCGGCGCGCAGCTCGTCGACGGCGGCGATCTCGTCCGGGCCGAACAAGCGCGACCCGGCGCGGTCGACGAGGTCCGTCGCCCAGGTGTCCTGCCGCTGCTGGGCGTCCGGGCGCAGGCCCGCGAGGTTCAGCCGGTCGGCGGCGAACTCGCGGACCGTCTCGAGCATCCGGAACCGGGTCGACCCGTCGACCTCGCCCACGGTCACCAGCGACTGCTCGGCCAGCGTCTCGACCAGGTCGGCCCCGCCGGCGCCGAGCACGGCGACGGCCGTCTCTCGAGTGAACCCGTCGTGGAACACCGACAGCCGAGCCATCGCCTCCTGGGCGCCGGGGTCGAGCAGGTCCCAGGACCACTCGATGACGGCCGTGAGCGTGCGGTGCCGCTCGGGGGCCGAGCGGTCGCGCGTGCGCAGCAGGTCGAAGAGGTCGTCGAGCCGGCGCCGTACCTCCTCGACCGACATCGTGCGCATGCGGGCCGCCGCCAGCTCGATGGCGAGCGGCAGCCCGTCGAGGCGGGCCACGATGTCGGCGACCGCGTCGGCCGGCAGGTCGACGTCCGCCCGAGCGGCGTGGGCACGTTGCACGAAGAGCGCCGACGCGTCGTCGGGGGCGAGCTGACGCAGCGTCACCACCTGCTCGGCGGACAGCCCCAGCGGGGCGCGGCTGGTGGTCAGCACGTGGAGGTCACGGGTGGTGACGAGCAGCAGGGCGACCAGGGAGGCCACGGACTCGAGCACGTGCTCGCAGTTGTCGAGCACGAGCAGCGTCGGAGCCGTGTCGAGCTCGGCCGCGATCCGGCTGCGGACGTCGGAGAGCTGCGCGGGCGTGAGCGTACGTCGGCCGGTCACCGACCCGCGTACGCCCAGGGCCGCACCCACCTCGGCGAGCACGTCGTCGCCGGACGTCACGCCGACCAGCTCGACGAAGTACACCCGCGGCTGGGTCGCCTCGCGGGCGAGCACGTGCGCGACGCGGGTCTTGCCGAGCCCACCGGGGCCGACGACGGAGACCAGCCGGCTGCGACGGACGGCCGCGCGCAGCTCGTCGAGGTCGCCCTCACGACCGAGCAGCGTGTCGGGCTCGAAGTGCACGCCGTCGCGCACCGGGCTGTCGGCCGCCAGCAGCTCGCGGTGCAGCCGTTGGAGGGACGGGTCCGGGTCGACGCCGAGCCGGTCGGCCAGGTCGGCGCGGTACTCCTCGTAGCGCTCCAGGGCCGCCGCCGGCCCGGCGGTGGCCGCGACGCTGCGCAGCAGCGCGGCGGTGACGGGCACGTCGTGGACGGCGGCCGCGTGCGCGGTCTCGAGGTGGGCGAGCGCGTCCTGGTCGCGGCCGGCTTCGGCCAGCGCCAACCCGAGCACCCGCCCGACCCGGCGCCGGTCGTGGGCCGCGTCGAGCCGGAGCTCGGCGAGTGGTCCGCGGTCCGCGGTCGCCTCGCTGACGTCGACGGTCGCCGCCCGCTCCGCGAGGTCGACCGCCCGTGCCGTGTCACCGGCGTCGAGGGCACCTCCAGCCTCGCGGCACAGCCGCCGCAGGAGCAGCGCGTCCACGTCGTCGGGAGGTACGGCGAGCCGGTACCCGCCGTCGTACCGGACGACGCAGTCCGGCCCCAAGATCGTCCGGACCCGGGACACCAGCACCTGGAGCGCCTTCGTCGGGTTCGCTGGTTCGTCGTCGGCCCAGATCAGGTCGATCAGGCGGCCGTCGGTGAGGCCCTCGGGTCGGGCGGCCAGCGCCGCGAGCAGCGCCGCGACGCGGTCACCCGGGACCGGCCGGCCGCGCCAGGCGACGCCGTCGAGGAGCGTCAGCGAGGTGGGCACCCGGTCAGGATAGGAGTGCCGTCCCGGTTCGCTGGCCGGCGCCGTTACGGTGTGCCTTGACCATCCGTTCAAGGGTGGCCGTTCAGCACGAGAGGACCAGCAACATGCCGCAGCAGGTCAAGGCCGTCGTCGCCCGCAGCAAGGGAGCCCCGGTCACCGTCGAGACGATCAACGTCCCCGACCCCGGGCCGGGTGAGGCGGTCGTCCAGGTGCAGGCGTGCGGGGTGTGCCACACCGACCTGCACTACCGCGAGGGCGGCATCAACGACGACTACCCGTTCCTGCTGGGCCACGAGGCCTCCGGGATCGTCGAGGCCGTCGGCGAGGGTGTCACCGCGATCGAGCCCGGTGACTTCGTCGTGCTGAACTGGCGCGCCGTGTGCGGCAGCTGCCGGGCCTGTCTGCGCGGCGAGCCGTGGTACTGCTTCGCGACGTTCAACGCGACCCAGAAGATGACCCTCGCTGAAGGAGAGGATGCCGGCACACCTCTTTCCCCGGCCCTCGGCATCGGCGCGTTCGCCGAGAAGACCCTGGTCGCCGCGGGGCAGTGCACCAAGGTCGACCCGTCGGCCCGTCCGGCCGCGGTCGGCCTCCTCGGGTGCGGCGTGATGGCCGGTCTCGGCGCCGCCATCAACACCGGCAACGTGACCCGCGGCAAGTCCGTCGCCGTCATCGGCTGCGGCGGCGTGGGTGCCGCGGCGGTGGCGGGTTCGGTGCTCGCCGGCGCCGGCACCGTGATCGCCGTCGACATCGACGACCGCAAGCTGGAGGGCGCGCGCAAGATGGGCGCCACCCACACCATCAACTCGACGAACCAGGACCCGGTCGAGGCGATCCAGGCTCTCACCGGCGGCCACGGCGCCGACGTCGTGATCGACGCGGTGGGTCGTCCCGAGACCTGGAAGCAGGGCTTCTACGCCCGCGACCTGGCCGGCACGCTGGTCCTGGTCGGCGTACCGACGCCCGACATGAAGATCCCCGACATCCCGCTCATCGACGTCTTCGGCCGCGGTGGCTCGCTCAAGTCCAGCTGGTACGGCGACTGCCTGCCGTCCCGGGACTTCCCGCTGCTCGTGGACCTCTACCAGCAGGGCCGGCTCGACCTCGACGCGTTCGTGACCGAGGAGATCGGGATCGACGGGGTCGAGGCGGCGTTCGACAAGATGCACGACGGCAACGTGCTGCGCTCGGTCGTGATCTTCTGAGCACCCTGCGGGTCGACCACGCCGTGACCAGCGGCACGTTCTCGCTCGACGGCCAGACCTTCGACGTCGACAACAACGTGTGGGTGGTCGGCGACGACACCGAGTGCGTCGTCATCGACGCCCCGCACTCGGTCGACGACATCCTCGCCGTCGTCGGCGACCGCAAGGTCAAGGCCATCATCTGCACGCACGCCCACGACGACCACGTCCGGGTCGCGCCGGCGCTGCGCGAGGCCACCGTGGCGCCGATCCTGCTGCACCCCGACGACCGGGTGCTGTGGGAGCTGACCCACACCGACCACCTGTGGGACGTCGACCTCTCCGACGACCAGACGCTCACCGTCGCGGGTGCGGAGATCACGGTCCTGCACACGCCCGGCCACGCCCCCGGAGCCGTCTGCCTCTCCGTACCCTCCCTCGGCTGCGTCTTCACCGGCGACACCCTGTTCGAGGGCGGGCCGGGCGCGACCGGCCGCTCCTACAGCGACGCCGACCTGATCAAGGAGTCGATCCGGGCGAGGCTCTTCGCGCTCCCCGACGACACCGTCGTGCACACCGGCCACGGCCCCGACACCACGATCGGTGCCGAGCGCGCCAACCTGTGACCGACTGACCGCCGAGTCGGCTTGTCTGCAGGCGCCACGGCGGCCGAGTCGGCGTGTCTGCAGACCTCGGGAAGCCCCAGTCGGCGTGTCTGCAGGTGGCTGGCCGTTGTTCGACCTGCAGATTCGCCGACTGGGCGCCCTCTGGGCCTGCAGACAAGCCGACTCGACCCGGTTTTGGCCTGCAGACGTGCCGACTCGCCGTCAGACGGCGCGGGCGATCACGCGGTGCGGCGACCGAGCCGGAGCACCAGCAACCCGGCGACCAGCGACCCGAGCGTGCCCAGGGTCATGTCGCCCAGGGTGTCCTCGTAGGCCGTGTCGAGCTCGGTGCCGTGACGGATGAAGGTGAACCACTCGCCCAGCTCCCAGCCGAGCGCCAGGATGCAGCCGAACCCGGTGACGAGCGTGACGAGGACCCATGCCGGACGAAGCCGCGGGACGATCACGAGCGCGAGGCCCAGGCAGAGGAACACCCAGTTGACGAAGTGGTTGAAGTCGTCCCACCAGACGACCGAGTCGTACAGGTCCAGGCTGTTGCCGGTGACGTCGATGAGGAACGGCAGCCCGATCAACCCGAACGCCAGGTACGGCGGCCGGTCAGACCGGCCCTGGCGTCGCTGCACCAGCCACCACACCGCCGGCACGAACAGCATCATCACCGGGTACGCGATCAGGCGGGCGCCGAAGGCCTTGTCGGCGAAGCGGTCGATGCCTGGCACGTACTCGGCCACGGCGAGCTGGGCGACCGTGAGGACCAGCACGAGGCCTGGGAACCAGACCGAGCCGAAGAAGCCACGACCCGTCGCGACGTCGGGTTGCCGATCTTCGAGCTGTGTCACGAAGCGGACAGTAGCGGGCGCGGGCCTTCCCTAGCCTGGAACGGTGACCACCTCCTCGCCTGTTGCGCTCGTCGTCGCGCACCTCACCGACACCCATTTCGGCCACGAGCTCGGCGAGGCCGCCTACCGGACACGGCTGGTCCTGGATGAGCTGCTGCGCATGGACCCCCGCCCGGACGTGCTGGTCCACTCGGGCGACGTCGCCGACCACGGGTACGCCGAGGAGTACGACGAGGCCGTCCAGGTGCTGTCGACCTGGGATGGTCCGCTCGTCATCTGCCCGGGGAACCACGACGTGCGGGCGCCGTACGTCGCGGCGTTCCTCGACGGTGCCGACGGTCCCGCCAACCGGGCCCACACGGTCGGCGGCGCGCGCTTCCTGATGCTCGACTCGCTGGTCGACGAGGTGGACGGCGAGCGCCAGGACCACGGCGTGCTGCTGCCCGAGACCCTCGACTGGCTGGACGCCGAGCTGGCCGCCGACACGAGCCCGACGTTCGTCGCCCTGCACCACCCACCGGTCGAGATCGGGGTGAGCCTGATGGACCCGATCAAGCTGGCCGACGCCGAGAAGCTCGCCGAGGTCCTGGTTCGTCACGACCACGTCGTCGCCACCCTCGTCGGCCACGCCCACACGATGGGCGTCTCGACGTTCGCCGGCCGGCCGGTGCTGGTCGGCGGCGGTGCCGTCTCCACGGTCCCGCTCGACCGCGAGGACCATCCCCTCGTCTGGTACGCCGCGCCGCCCACGTTCGCGATCCACCTCCTGCACGCCGACGGCCGGCTGACCACCCACTGGCGGGCCGTCTGAGACGGCAGGGCGGATAGCCTCGCGAGCGTGCTGCTGGCCTTCGACACCGCCACCCCGTACGTCACCGTCGCGCTGCACGACGGGGAGTCCGTCGTCGCCGGGGCGCGCTCCGAGGTGCGGATGAAGCACGGGGAGCACCTCGCACCACTCATCGAGGCCGTCCTGCGCGACGCCGGCGTGGTCCGGCAGGACCTGACCGCACTGGCGGTCGGCACCGGGCCCGGCCCCTTCACCGGCTTGCGGGTCGGCCTGGTCACGGCCCGCACGCTGGCCATGGTGCTGGAGATCCCGGCGTACGGCGTCTGCACGCTCGACGCGGTCGCGCTCGAGGCCGCCGAGGGTCTTCGGTTCTCGACGGACTTCGTGGTGGCGACCGACGCCCGGCGCAAGGAGGTGTACCTCGCGGCGTACGACGAGCAGGGCACGCGGTTGTCCGGCCCGGTCGTCGACAAGCCGGAGGCGGTGGCCACCGACCTCCCGGTGGCGGGCGAGGGCGCGGTCCTCTATCCCCACTGGTTCACGCGAGCCGTCGAGCCGGTGCTGCCGAGCGCCGGCTGGCTCGCCCGCGCCGTGGTCGAGGAGCGGGTCGAGCTGACCGACCCCGAGCCGCGCTACCTGCGGCGTCCCGACGCCACGGTCCCGAGTGCGCCGAAACGCGTCTCGTGACGATCCGGCCGGCGACGGCCGCCGACCTCGACGCCGTCGTCGCGCTGGAGCTGACCTGCCTCGGTGCCGACGCGTGGTCGCGGGGGCTGGTCGAGCAGGGCATCGCCGCGGCCCTGCCGACCGTCTCGTACCTGGTCGCCGAGGTGGACGGCCCGGGCGGCACCGTGGTCGGGCACGCGGTGGCGAGCGCGGCGGGGGACGACGCCGAGCTCCAACGGATCGCCGTCGACCCGGGGTACCGGCGCCGGGGCCTGGCGAGCGACCTGCTCGTGGCCGTCGAGGAGCTGGCCGCGCGGGACGGCGCGACCCGACTGCTGCTCGAGGTACGTGAGGACAACACGACGGCGGCCGCCTTCTACGAGAGCCGAGGCTTCGTGGAAGTGGGCCGCCGCCGCGGGTACTACCGGGACGGTGCCGCCGCGGTGGTCCTGGGGAAGAAGGTCGACCGCAGCGGCACCGCGTCTGGTTACGGCAAGTAGTAGGTCGGGTTCGGCAGCTTCACCGGCTTGCCGTGCCCGCCGATCAGGTCGGAGAACTGGTCACCGAAGTTCGCGATGATCTTCACCTTGAACAACTTCTCGGCGTGGGCCCTCGTCTGCGACTTGAACTCCACGCGGGTGCACTCGTCGGTGACCTCACAGGTGACGTACGACGGCTGCTTCCCGTCGGCCCACTTGGCGAAGAAGTACTTCGACCGGAACGCGTCGCCGTAGTACTTGTGGAGGTTCTTCAGGGTCGCCTTGCGCTGGTCGGCGCTCCGACCGGTGAGGCCGATGACCTTGCAGCCGGCGTTCTTGGCGGCCTTCACGACGCGCTTCATGCCGGGCACGGCCGGGAACCGCTGGTCCTGCACCCACACGTCCTGCAGGGCGGGGTCGAAGTTGAACGCCATGGCGTCGTCCTCCATGTCGTAGGTCCACAGCGTCGTGTCGTCGGCGTCGAAGACCACGGCGGGCCGGTTGCCGTAGGCGACCTGGTTGGCGCAGCGCTCCTTCAGCCTCGGCGCCCACTTGTCGCGCAGGGCCTTCATCTCGGTGATGTAGCGCGAGGACTTCTTGTTCGCGATGCCGTCGGGCGCGTTGTAGTAGGCCCGGATGGTCGCCTTGGCCGAGTCGAAGTTCGGGATGCCGTCGCCGGGCTGGGTCTCGCCGCTCGACCCGTCGGCCTCCATCGTGAAGACGTTGCGCGGGACGAAGTTCGGCTGGGCCAGCGTCGGCAGGTCGGGGCTCGGCAGGTAGTAGGTCGGGTTGGGCAGCTTCAGCACCGGGCGGCGGAGCCCGCCCTTGAGGTCGGACCACTGGTCGCCGACGTTGAGGACGATGTTGTAGCCACCGCCCGCGGCGCTCTCGAGGTAGGCGCGGGTGCCGGCCTTGTACTCGACGGTCGTGCAGCTGGCCGTGGCGCACGTGATGTACGACGGCTGGGTGCTGCCCGGCTTGCCCGTCCACTTGGTGAAGAGCGCTGTCGGCGGTGAACGCGGCGCCGTACCCGACCTTGGTCAGGTTCGCGAGCGTCGCTGGCTCCTGGTCGTTGTTGCGGCCGGTGAGGCCGAAGACCGTGTAACCCATCTTCGTGGCCTTGTCGACGAAGTCGACCATGCCGGGCACGGCCGGGAACTTCTGGTCCTGGACCCACGTGTTCTGGAGGACCGGGTCGTAGTCGAAGTGCATCGCCCCGTCCTCCATGTCGTAGTTCCAGAGCGTGGTGTCGTCGACGTCCAGGACGATGGCGGGCTTGCCGGCCTTGGCGTTCTGGGCGAGGTAGGCGCTCTGGTCGTTGAGGAGCTTGGCGATCTCGCTGATGTACGGAGACTTCTTCTTGTCCGCGATGCCGTCGCTGGACGCGCCGTAGTAGGTGCGGATCGTCGCCTTGACCGAGTCGATGTTCGGGATGGCGGCGCCGGGCTTGGTCGCACCGCTGGAGCCGTCAGGCTTCATCACGAACTTCGCGCGCGGCGAGAGCGGGTCGCGAGCCTGCTGGGCGGGGGAGGCGCCGGCGCCGGTGGTGAGACCGACGACGAGCGCGCACACGGAGACAGCGGCGATCGAGCCCAGACCTGACCGTCTTCTGGTTACCGAGTTCAGCATGAAGAGCCTTTCCGATCGGTGATGGAGCAGCCAGCCAACCTAGTACGCCGTGGCGCACGGGCGGCAGAGGGTCAGATGCGGTCGACCGGCAGAATGTTCGGTGTGAGTGCTGACGGCGACGGGCCCCTTGTCCTCGGCATCGAGACCTCGTGCGACGAGACCGGTGTCGGCATCGTCCGTGGCACCACGCTGCTGGCCGACGCCGTGGCCAGCTCCGTCGACGAGCACGCCCGCTTCGGGGGAGTCGTCCCTGAGGTCGCGTCGCGGGCGCACCTCGAGGCGATGGTGCCGACCATCGAGCGCGCGTGCGAGACCGCGGGCGTCCGGTTGTACGACCTCGACGCGATCGCCGTCACCAGCGGTCCGGGCCTGGCCGGCGCCCTGCTCGTCGGGGTTGCGGCGGCCAAGGCGCTGGCCCTCGGCCTCGGCAAGCCGCTGTACGGCGTCAACCACCTCGCCGCTCACGTCGCCGTCGACCAGCTCGAGCACGGCCCCCTGCCCGAGCCGTGCCTGGCGATGTTGGTCTCGGGCGGGCACTCGTCGCTGCTCCAGGTCACCGACGTGACCCTCGGCGTGGAGCCGCTGGGCGCGACCATCGACGATGCGGCGGGGGAGGCCTTCGACAAGGTGGCGCGGCTGCTCGGCCTGCCGTTCCCCGGCGGGCCGCACATCGACCGCGTCGCCCGCGAGGGGCACGTCACCATCGACTTCCCGCGCGGCCTCACCTCGCGGCGCGACCTCGAGCGGCACCGGTTCGACTTCTCGTTCTCGGGCCTCAAGACGGCCGTGGCTCGCTGGGTCGAGGCGCGTCAGGCGTCCGGGGAGCCGGTGCCGGTCGCCGACGTCGCTGCGTCGTTCCAGGAGGCGGTCTGCGACGTGCTCGTCCGCAAGGCCCTCGACGCCGCCACCGACCGCGGGATCGAGGACATCCTGATCGGCGGCGGCGTGGCCGCGAACTCCCGCCTGCGGGCGATGGCCACCGAGCGCGCCGCCGAGCGCGGGATCCGCGTCCGCGTCCCCCGCCCCGGCCTCTGCACCGACAACGGCGCGATGGTCGCGGCCCTGGGCTCCGAGCTCGTCGCCCGCGGCCGCCCCGCCTCAGCCCTCGACCTCCCCGCCGACTCCTCCATGCCCGTCACCACCATCGTGGCGTGACGCCCATCGCTGGTCGAGGAAGGCGCGCTAGCGCCTGTCACGAGGCCCGGTGACGGAACAGGCGATCTCTCCGGTCACCGGGTTTCGTGACGGGACTTCGTCCCTCCTCAACCAGCGGATGGGTCAGACCGTCTCGAAGTGCCAGGGGACTTCCTCGGCCTCGCCCGGCTGCGGCGCGATGGCGAGCTCCATGGCCCCGTCGACGCCCATCCGCACCATCGACCACTGGCCGTCCTGGAACAGGGTGAACAGCACGTGGGTGTCGTCCTCCCAGACCGCGGAGTTGTAGAACCTGATGTCCTGGCTGGAGTGGTTGTTCCGGTACGACAGCCGGTCACCGTCGGTCTCGAAGACCGCGATGGTGCCCGAGCCGATGCCGTCGCCGTAGGTGTCGCTGGCCAGCACGTACGAGCCGTCGGGGGAGAACTCGTCGAGGGCGTAGTCGCACGTGTCGAGCAGCGGCCTCGATCCGGACTGCGCCGGGTCCACCACGACCGAGCAGGTGCCGGGCCTCGTGTCGTCCACTTCGGTGATGCCGAGCACGCGTCCGGCCTCGTTCGCGTCGCGCACGCCGATGATGGAACCGTCGGGATCCACGGGGCTCATCGTCCCGCGACCGATGGCCACCGACTTCTGCACGCCGTCCTGGTCGCTGCCGCTGACGTACACCAGGCAGTCGCCGGCGGACGTGCCGTTGACGCAGCCGTCTCCGGTCACGGCCACGACGCGCATGCCCTGGAGCCCGGGGCTCGGCAGGGTGTTGGGCTCGGGAGACCCGTCCTGCCAGGTCATCACCTCACCGTCGTCGGTGGCCCACGCGATCGCCGTGCGCGCCTCGTTCAGCGCGAGGCCGGACGAGCTCGGGTACGGGCCGAAGGTCCGGCCACCCGCCTCGACGACGACACCCTCCTCGGGCATCCAGCGCACGGAGGCCTCTGCGGTCGAGGCGAGCGCGAGAGCACCACCGGTGACCAGCGGGACGGCCGGCGGCGCTCCCGTCGGCAGGCCGGTCACGTCGAGCGCGTGCGGGTCGGAGCCCATGACCGGCGTCGAGGACGAGGTCGGAGACGGGGTGTTGGTGTCGGTGACCGTCGGAAGCGCCGTGGCCGGCTGCGGCGAGGAGTCGTTGCCGTTGGTCGCGAACATCGCCGTCGGCACGATGACCGCGATCGCGGCGGCGACACCGAGCCCGCTGGCGAGCCGGCGGCGCCGGCGGATCGAGGTGGCCCTTCCGCGGACGTCGTCGAACGCCAGCGGGGCGCCGTGCACGCCGTCGGCGTGCTCGCGCAGGGTCCGGTTGAGCTGGTCGTCGAGGTCGTTCATCGTTCCTCCTCCCGCTCTGCGGGGTTGAGGTGGGCCGGCGTGCGCTCGCGGAGCGTGGCCAGGGCGCGGCTGGTCTGGGACTTCACGGTGCCGACGGAGATGCCGAGGACCTCGGCGGTCTCGGCCTCCGACAGCTGCTCGTAGTAGCGCAGCACGAGGACGGCGCGAGCCTTCTTGGGCAGCGACTGGACCAGGTCCCACAGGGCGGTGCTGCGCCCGTCGTCGTACTCGTCCACGACCGGGGTCGGCTCGGGCAAGAGCTCGGCGGTGTGCTCGCGCTTCTTCCACCCGCGTCGCCACAGGGAGTTGTTCTCGTTGACGAGGATCCGGCGCAGGTACCCGTCGATCGAACCCTGGTCGCGCACCCGGTCCCACGCGAGATAGAGCTTGGCGAACGCCGTCTGCGTGAGGTCCTCCGCCGTGTGCCGGTCGCCGCTGAGCAGGTACGCCGTCCGGAGCACGCTCGCCTGTCGGGCCTGCAGGTACGCCGCGAAGTCGGCGTCACGTGCGGCGCGCCCTGACTGACTGGCGTTCATCACGGCCTTCGGGTCGGCGATGGTGCTGGCGGTCACGGGTCATCCTTCCTCTGCGCTGTCGAGACCAGGACGCGGCGCGGCGGAGGAAGGTTGCAAAAGTAGGGCGGATCGGTCAGCGGACGGGCAGCACGAACGGGCTCCGACCGCCCTGGTCCGCCACCGGGTCGACCGCGAGCTCGACCGACCCGTCCGTCACGTCCAGCCGGAGGACCGCCCAGGCATCGTCCTGGAACACCAGCGCCAGCACGTGGTCGTCGTCCTCCCAGATGGTGTTGAGCAGGGCCGCCTGGCCGGCACTGTGCCACTCGGCGACCATCTGGCCGTCGTCGTCGAGGACCGTGGCCGAGCCCTGGCCGAACCCGTCGAGGTACGCGGGACCGGCGAGGATCCGCCCGCCCGACGGCGAGAAGTCGAAGAGCGTGTTCTCGCAGGTCTCCCAGCGCGGTTGCTGCTTGCCCCCGTCGAACCGACCCCAGCACGAGCCCTCGTCCGCGACCGACGTCATGGCCAGCACGTGACCGTCGGCGGTGACGTCACCCACGGCCAGGACGCCCGGCATGGTCTCGACGATGCCGTGGGAGATCGCCCACCGGGCGCTCGTGCCGTCGGCGGAGTTCACGTAGGCCGCGCACCCGTTCCCGCCGTCACCCTCCTTGCAGGTGTCGCCGTCGCTGACGAGCGCTGCGAGCGAACCGGCCTCGTCCACGACCGGCAGGTTCCACTCCTGGCTGCCGTCGCGCTCCACGACGTGCGGGCTGCCGTCGGTGGTCAGCCAACCCACGATCGCGCCGTCCGGCGTGACCGCGAGCGAGCCGCTCGGGTTCGCGGCGTGCGAGACCTCCTCGAGGTCGCCGTCGAGGACGAACGCCTGCGCCACGTCGTCGACCGACGCCGTGCCGACGAGACCGTCGCCCATCGGCGCGAACGCGTCGTACGCGCGGGGCAGGGTGGGCGCGGCACCGTCCGGGCGTACCAGCGACCAGCCGGCGTCGGTGGCCGCGAGGTACGGCACCGACGGTGGCGCACCCGAGGCGATGCCCTCCAGGGTGAGCACTCCGGGCTCGGCGTCGGCCGTCGCGGTGGTGCTCGGTGGCGTCGACCCCGTCGACCCCGTCGACCCCGTCGTCGCAGCGGTGACGGTCGGGCTCGGCGTCGTCGTCGGGTCGTCCGCGGCGCTCCCCGAGGAGGTCTGGTCGCCGCAGGCGGCCAGCAGCAGGGAGCAGGAGACGACAACGGCGGCGCGCCCGAGGGGGTTCATGCCCCTTCGACGCGCGCCGCCGACGCGAAGTTGCCGACGCGAAGCTGCCCGGCGTCAGTCCGTGGTGCCGTGCTCGTCGGCGTCGTCCTGCTGGTCGACCTCGACGACCTCGACCAGCTCGGCCTGCTCGGACGCCTCGGCCTGCTCGATGGCCTGGGGCTGGTCCGACTCCTCGAACGGGTCGACCATCGGGAGCGCCACGCCACCGGTGAGCGTGGCCAGCATCTGACGCACGTTGCTGAGCTGGGCGTTGATGCTGTCGCGACGCTGGCTCGCCGCCGCGAGCTCGCGGTCGGACTCGGCTCGGATCTTGGCGACCTGGGCGCGGGCCTCACCGACGATGGTGGCGGCCTGCCGCTCGGCTTCCTCGACGAGCCGACGGTTCTCGCGCATCGACTCGTCGTTCATCTTCTCGGCGTTGGTGCGGGTCTCGTCGACGTGCGCCTCGAGCTCCGCCAGGCGCTGACGGGCGTCCTGCATCTGGGTGGTGAAGTCCTCCTCGGACGCGGCACGGCGCCGGGCCAGGGTGGTCTCGAAGTCGGCGGCGGCCTGCGCGGCCTTGGCGCGCTGCTGCTCGAAGATCGCCTCCGCCTCCTGGAGCCGGGCCGCCGCGTCGCGCTCGGACGCGTCGAGCCGGTCGTCGGCGCGCCGACGGGCGTCCTCGAGCACGCGTGCGGACTCGGTCTCGGCGTCGGTGCGGGTCTGCTCGGCGTGCTTGTCGGCGTCGCTGCGCTGGCGCGACACCTCGTCGGCGACCTGGCGACGCTCGTCGTCGAGCAGGGTGCGGCCGCGGTCGAGGAGGTCGCGCGCCTCGTCCTCGGCGAGGCTGAGGATCTGGGCGACCCGCTCGCCGAGGTGCTCGTACGACGCCGGTCCGGCCTCGGCGCTGCTCGCGTCAGCGGCCTCGCGGCTCTGCTGCTCGAGCACGCGGACACGCTCGGCGAGCTCCGCGGCGTGCGCGCGGGCCTCGTCGGCCTGCTTCGCCAGCTGCTGGACGCTCTGGTCGACCTGGGCGGGCTCGTAGCCCCGCAGGACGACCCGGAACTGGGGGGTCTCGGTCATGGGTGTGTTTCCTTCTCCTCGGGGGCGGATTCGGCGGGACCATCAGTCGGCCCATCAGTCGGCCCATCAGTCGGCACGGCCAGAGCCTGGATGACGCCGGACAGGCCCTCGAGCTCGGCGGCGATCTCGTCGCGGCGCTTGGTCAGGACGGCGGACTCGTTGCGGGCGTCCTCGAGCACGATGCGGGCCTTGGTGCGCAGCTCGTCGGCCTCCGCGCGGGCCGCGGCGAGGTGCTCGGCGGCCTCCTGACGTGCGTGCCGGAGCTCGTCCTGCGACGTCTGCTGGTGGCGGACCACCTCGTCGGCCACCTGCTGGCGCAGCAGCCGCGTCGTCGACTCGGTCTCCTCCTCGCGGCGGCGGGCGCGCTCGTGGATGAGGCTGACCTCGTCCTCGGCCCCCGCGACCATGGCGCGCGAGGCCTCCTCGGCCTCGTCGCGGATCCGGGCCGCGTCGGCCTCGGCGGAGGAGACCAGGCCGGCGGCGACGCCGCTGAGCTCCTGCGCCTGACGCTCGGCCTCGGCCATCTCCGTCCGGATCCGGTCGGCGACCCGGTGCACGACGGCCTGCAGCCGGCGCCGCTGGGCGGCCTGGTGCCGGACGCCCTCGGCGAGGCCGGCGGAGCGCAGCCGCTCGGCCTCGTGCTCGGCCGTGGTCAGCAGGGCCTGCATGGTCTCCTGGGTCCAGGCGGTCTGCTCCTCGGCAGCGGCGATGGCGTGCGCCGCCTCGGCGCGCGCCGCTCGCAGCACCTCCTCCGACGACTGGTGCGCGTGCGCGCGCACCTGCTCGGCGTCGGCGAGCACCGCGTGCGCGTGGGTGTCGGCGTCCTTGCGGAGGGCTTCGGCCTCCTGGACGGCCTCGGCGCGGACGGCGGCCGCGTGCTCGTCGGCGGAGATCCGCAGCTCCTCGGCGGCGCGGACCGTCTCGAGCTGCTGCTGGCGCATGGTCACGGTCGCGACGGTCAGGAGCCGCTGCGTCAGCGCGGCCGTGGTCGCGATCGTGCGATCGGCCGCGGTCGTCGCCTCGAGGTGCAGCCGCTCGGCCTCGGCGCGGGTGCCGGCGACCTCGTGCAGAGCGGCGGCCCGCTCGCCTTCGGCGAGCTCGTGGGCCTCCGCGATGATCCGGTGGCGCTGGGCCTCGGCCGCCTCGAGCAGCATGCTGACCTGCTCGCCCGCATCGCTGACGGACTGGCGGGCCTCGCGCGACGCATCGGCGAGCAGGGCCTCCGCCTGGGTGCGGGCGCGGAGGGCGGCCTCCCGGTCGGCCGTCGCCTCGTCGTGCAGCCGGCGCGACTCGGACTCGAGCATCTGGGCCAGCGCGGTCGCCTCGGCGGCCTGCTGCTCGGCCTGGTTGCGCAGCTCGTCGGCCACCTGCTGGGCGTGCAACAGCAGCTGGGCAGCCGCGGTGCCATGGGTCGTCTCCGTGCCCGAGTCCGCGCCCGTCGGAGCGTCCGCCTCGGTGCCCGAATGTGGGTCGATCGCCTGCATTCCGTCCATCAGGTCCTTGTCCGCCGACCTCGCCCCCCACAGGCTCCGTACCTCGTCGGCTCGCGTACCCGCGGAGCATACTGCCCCGACCACCTGGGGTGGCGAGTCCGCGAGCTACGCCGGACCGGTCCGTACGGGTCACACGTGGCGCGATACCCGCTCGGCCGGGTGCTCCCTCGCGGCGACGTCGGGCTCAGCCAGCGGCCGCTTCGACCGCTGCCACACCATCGAGCTCGCCCAGGCGAGCGACAGCGCGAGGGCGACGTACCCGACGACGTACGTGACGGTGATGTCGCCGAGCCCCGCCCAGATCCCCACCCCGATCGAACCGGCGAGGGCCAGCAGACCGACGACCCTCGCCAGACGGCCCCGCGCCCCCCACGCGAGGCCGCCGAGCAGGAAGGCCGGCGCCAGCAGCATGCCCGGACTCATCAACAGCAGCAGGCCCGGGACCACGGCCAGCGTCCAGAAGCCCGACCGACCCGTACGCCGCGCGGCGTCCACCACGCCCACGCCCAGGCCGAGCACGGCCGAGAGGCCGATGATCATCAGCGTGCCCGACCAGCTGAACTCGGGATCGGTGGTGATCAGCCGCATCCACACACGGGCCAGCACCCCCCACGCCGCCCCGAGCGCGAACCCGAGTGCGGCGCCACGGGCCAGCCGGGTCACCAGACCACCGGCAGGCAGACCAGCCGCGGCCCGGCCGTGCCGTTCGGTGCGGTCGCCTCGGCGTGGATGACGACGGCGCGCTCGCCCGGCACCGGGACGAAGGGGACGAGCGCGTCGCCGGCACCGGTGCCGTCGGCGGTCACGGTGAAGTCCAGCCAGACCTCGGTCTGGTCGCTGACGACCTGGGGGCTCGCCGTCGAGGCGTTGTAGTGCGGACCGGCCGCGGCGCCGTTGCCCTCGACGCACGGCCCGACGTGGAGGTGGGCGCCGTAGGCCTGGCCGGCGTGGGCGGTGTCGATGCCCTTGACCCGGAGGTGGAACAGGGTGCCCTTCCCGGTCTCGGTCATCACCAGGTGCGCCGACGCGTCGCCGAACGGGTCGGCGGTCGCCGCCGACAGGTCGACGAGGTCGCCGCGGAAGACCTGGGCCGGGGCGGCGGAGGCGGTGGTGGGGACGGCCAGCAGGGTGACGGCGGCCGCGGCGGCAGTCGTACGGCGAACGTTCATGAGGTGCTCCGATCTCGTCGGGTGTGGACACCTGAACGGACGACCCGTCGCGGCCCGCGGGTGACACCATGAACTTGCAAGAACTCGCGGGCCCTCGAGGTCACCCGCGAGGGCGTCTGCTTCGTCTGCCCTAGGTGATGGAGTCCGTGTCGGCAGTGCCTCGGAGCCAGGTGGTGAGCGGGTCGGCGCAGGACGCCGACGCGCTGGTCGCCACGCTCTTCACGCAGGAGGCCGACCGTCTCGTCGCCCTGGCCCGCTTCTTCACCGACGACCGGACGGCAGCGGAGGACCTGGTCCAGGAGGCGTTCATCCGGCTCGCCCGCAACACCGGCCGGATCCGCGACACCGACAAGGCCGCGGCGTACCTCCGCTCGATCGTCGTCAACCTCTCCCGCGACCACAACCGCCGCGGCCTGGTCTCGCTGCGGCACCGGCCGCCGGCCGTGCTCGACGAGCCCTCGGCCGAGGAGACGTCCTTCAGGCAGGAGTCGCGCCGTGAGGTGGTGGCAGCGCTGCGCTCGCTGCCGCACCGGCAGCGCGAGTGCCTGGCGCTGCGCTACTACCTCGAGCTCTCCGTGGACGACATCGCCGACGCCCTCGGGGTGTCCGCCAACTCCGTGAAGACCCACCTCAAGCGCGGCCTGCGCGGACTCGCCGCCTCCCTGGAGCCCGGCATGAAGGAGCACGACCATGGCTGACCTGGAGACCCGCCTCCACGACGCGCTGGGGGACGCCGGCTCGCACACCCACCCCTCGCCCGACCTGTTCGCCCGGGTGGTGGGCAGCATCGCCGAGGACCGCGCACGCCGCCGTCGAGTGCGCACGATCGCACTCCTGTGGGTCGCGGGCGTGGCGCTGCTCGCGTTGCTCACTGTCACCCTGACCCCGAAGGACGAGGAGGGAATGCACATGCCCTGGTGGATCCTGGAGATCGCGACGAACGTCGTGCTCATCGGCATCGCGCTCTGGCTGGGCCCGTTCATCAAGCGGTTCGGCCGCGCGTACGCCGCCGACGTCTTCCACGACAACCCGCAGACCGGCAAGAGCTACATCGTGCTCACCGACATCGTCTACTACCTGATCTTCACCGCCTACATCCTCTTCACCATCAGGGTCGACGCCCCGGTCTACTACATGGGCGAGGTGCACCCGGACCTGGTGAAGGCCGAGCTGGTGCGGATCGGCGGCATCCTGTTGATCATCGGCGTCCTGCACGGGCTGAACCTGGTGATCATGCCGGTGCTCGGCCGGCTGTTCTCCCTGAACCGTCGCCTGCCTCCTCGTGACCCAGGCGACGGGCGGTACGAATGAGGGTGAGGTCGGAGGTTCTGCCACGGGCCGGCGGGTCCGCTTGCGACACTGCTCGACGTGCGCCGCCCCCTGACCGGCGCCCTCGTGGTGCTGCTCACCGGCGTCGCGATGGCACCGCTGACCGTCTCGCGCGCCAGCGTCCCCGCTCATGAGCAGACCCGCCCCGTGGTGCAGACGGTGCGGCAGCACCAGCCGTCGGCCACCCCGTGGGGTCCCACCCGCGCGGAGGTACGGAAGGCCCGCTCGCTGGTGGGTGGGCTGACGCTCGCCGAGCTGGCCGGCCAGGTGGTGGTCGCGGGCTACCGGGGCACCGGGTCGCCGGCCGCCCTGGTCCGGCGGCTGCACCTCGGAGGCGTGGTGCCGGTGGCGGAGAACATCACCTCGAGCGCCCAGATCGCCGCGGTGAACGCGTCGGTCCAGCGGGCCGTGCGTGGCCGCGGGTACCCCGCCTTCATCGGCGTGGACCAGGAGGGCGGGACCGT
The DNA here is from genome assembly GCA_963708915.1 of uncultured Actinomycetota bacterium. Taxonomy (GTDB): domain Bacteria; phylum Actinomycetota; class Actinomycetes; order Propionibacteriales; family Nocardioidaceae; genus Nocardioides. The sequence goes on along the minus strand of CAVPUJ010000001.1, from coordinate 746,659 downwards.
CGTCCGGATCCGGGACGCGGCGACCCGCTTCCCGTCGTTCATGTCGACCGGTGCAGCCCGGGACCCCCACCTCACCCGCCTTGCGGCCCGCGCCGGCGCTCGGGAGATGCGGGGTCTCGGCTTCACCTCGGTGCTGGCGCCGGTCGCGGACGTGACACGCGGCCCGGCCGACCCGGTGATCGGCACCCGCTCGGCCTCGGGCTTCCCGGCGGTGGCCGCCGAGCAGGTGGTCGCCGCCCAGCGTGGCATCGCCGACGCCGGGACGATCGGCGCCCTCAAGCACTTCCCCGGACACGGGTCTGTCACCGTCGACAGCCACCGCGCCCTGCCCGTGCTCCGTACGTCGCTGGCGACGCTGCGCCGTACGGACCTGGTGCCGTTCCGCCGCGGCATCGAGGCCGGCGCCTCCGCCGTGATGGTCGGTCACCTCGACGTCCGCGCGGTCGACCCGGGCGTGCCCGCCACGTTGTCGAGGAAGGTCGTGACCGGCCTGCTGCGCGGCGAGCTCGGGTTCCGCGGCCTGGTGCTGACCGATGCCCTCTCGATGGGAGCTGTCGCGAACCGCTACGGCTCGGCGAAGGCGGCCGCTCGCGCCGTCAACGCGGGGGTCGACGTGGTGCTGATGCCGGCCGACCCGCGCGCGGCCCGCAGCGGCATCGTGGCCGCCGTCCGCGACGGGCGTCTGCCCCGGGCGCGGCTCGCGGCGGCCGCCACCCGGATGGTCGCCCTGCTCCTGCACGTGCGTCACTCCGACGCCACGTCGGCACGGCTCGGCTCCGCCACCGGGCTGTCCGCGCGGCTGTCCGCGGCCGCGCTGACGTCGGTGTCCGGCCCGTGCTCGGGCCGGCTCGTCGGCGGCCACGTCCGTGTCTCCGGTCCGGCCGACGCGGTGGCGGCCTTCCGCGCCGCGGCGGCGCGGCAGGGGCTGATGGTCGGCCGCGGTGTCCGGGTCGCGCTCGTCGACGACCGGCCTGCGAGCGCCGGCGTGGTGGTCGCGCTCGACCGGCCCGACGTCCTGGCCCGCAGCCACGCTGCCGTCAGGCTGGCGACGTACGGCGCCACCGCGGGCGCGATGGATGCCGCGGTCGGGTTCCTGCTGGGGCTCGCGCCCGCGCCAGGGAGGCTGCCGGTGGAGGTGCGGGGGATACCAAGGTCCCGCTGCTGACGCTCGCAAGCAGTCGGTCATTTCGACACGGTCGCGTCCGGTGAGCGTTCGAGATGCTCGCCGACCTGTCGGCCACCGCCGCCTGGTCCTCGGGCAGATCCGAGAGACCGGTCTGACAAGCCCCGTCGTCACAGACCCGGACAGCGTGGTCGGAAACTGGCTCCGAGTCCCGGGTACGCCATCTGCGGCTGGCCCTCTTGAACAGCCCCTCCTCGCTGCCGGATGGCGGTGCTCTCTGGGGCCTGACGCGCGCTAGACCACTGCTCGACCGGGGCATCCCCATCTGGGGTAAAGAGTGCTAGCCTCCTTGCGAGCGCGATCGGGGGAATGATCGCGCTGACCTGGGGGGGTCTTCTGAGGTTCCCCTATCTATTGGGGGGTTCAATGTCTGACTGGTTCGATGCCGCCGCCAAGCGCGCCGCGGGACAAGAAAAGCTTGGTCTTTCACGGGGCCTCACACGCCGCCGTGTCGTGCAAGGGGCGGCCTGGTCCGTTCCGGCGATCGCCATCGCCGCGCCGATTCCCGCTTTCGCCGCGAGCCAGGGTTTCTTGAAGTTCACGGGTGAGAACTGCAAGCTGCCAGGGAACTCTACTGCCCCTTCGACCGACGGCGCGGTGTACATCTTCAACGCCTCGAACACAACAGCCCTGCCCATCACCATCGACATCGTGAGTGTGACACGCTCCAGACCAGCCCGGGGTCCCGAACGCTAATGTCACCGTCGTTCGATTGACCGGCCCGGGAGCCAACTGCACCACTGGCGACGGAATACGTTCGTTGTCCCCGCAAACACGCCCACAATCCAATACGCCCTGGTCACGGGCGACTGGCCGAACAGCGCCAACGGCAGCCTGATTGTGGACTTCCTGGTCAACGGACAGGCGGCTCCCGACGGGCAACTCAATCCGACACTCTCCCGCCCGTTACCGAGGGCGGTAACTGCGGTATCGGCGGATCCTGCAAGATCGGCGTGGTCCGTTCAGTGTGCATCCTGAAGGCAACCGGCGTTCCCAATTGCCAGTGACGGTGTGACGACGGGTCGACCGGAGGTTTGGCGTCTACGAAACGGCGAGCGCGGCATCTTCTGATGGACGAGTGTCGTAAGTCAGCGCTTGCGCAAGTCACGACGGTGGATCCATCGACGTCGGCTGACACCGGCATCGCCTAGCATCAATTCATGCCCGTTCTACTTTCGGCGACATTCCCGCTGATACTCGCCGGCGTGCTCATCGCCAGCGGGATCAGCAAGCTTCAGGGTTCCCGACGACCTGAGCGGATGGGCTGACCTGGGTGTTCCAAGGGTGCTCCGCAGACGCTGGCTACTGCGGATTCATCCGTGGGCGGAGGTCGCGCTCGGTGTCGCTGTGGCGGTCCTCGGTGGGCTGCTGGGCTTGCTCGCAGCGCTGGCGGCCGTTGCGCTGATGGCCGCCTACACCTGGCTGATCGTGCGAGCGGTGTCGCGGCAAGACGACTCTTCGTGCGCGTGCTTCGGCGCCCGCCAGCGCGTGACACGGGTGACCGTGGCACGCAACGTGTGGCTGACCGCGCTCGCGGTCGGGACGGCCGCCGTCGTGTGGGCCGCTCCGCTGCTCGGCGGTGCGCTCGTCGCCGGGTGGCCACTCGTTCCCGGATTGGTGCTGACCGCCGTCACGATGCTGCTCATCCTGTGGCCCGACGGTGGGGCCGACGCCCCCATCAACAGGATCGCACCGGTGACCGCCGCTGCGGGCGCGGACGACACCGAGGGCGACGACGCCGACTACATTCGCCCGCGCACACCTGCTGTGCCGGTGACTCTTGCGGATGGCACGGTCAGCGATCTGCGGCGACTGACCGCTGCGCGCCCGATGCTCCTGCTCATCGTTTCTCCCACCTGCGGTTACTGCGAGCAGGCAATGGCCCTGCGGGGGGCGTGGCGCTCATTGCTCCCCGAGGTCGACGTGCGGCTGCTCCTGGACGATTCCCCCGCATCGAGTCCGTGGACCGAGGAGAACGAGCCGCAGTCGTTGCACGATCCGGATAACCGTGTCACGTCATCCCTCGCCGACTACTTGCCGACGCCGGCTGTCGTGCTCTTGGGTGTCGACGGCCTACTCGCCGGCGGGCCGGTGTCCGGAACCGACATCGAACCATTCATCGACGATGTCTACGAAAGCCTGCACGGGGTGCGGCCCCCTGTCCTGGCACCCGAAAAGGGCTAGTCCACGACCAGCAGCCCGGCCTCGCTGAGATCGGCAACGGATTCGGCCACGAGCGAAGCCGGGTCTTCTCCCACAGGTTCTCCGTGGACTGCGACCGCCGCCTCCACGAGCGCGGCGAGTGAGATCGGCTGCGAAGCATTCCGCCAAAGCGTCGGAGCGATGCCCTCCAGCACAACGACTCGCGTCGACTGCTCGTCATCCTGTACCAGCAGCACGACCTGCTGATCGTCGAGAGCGAGTGAGTCGAGGACAGGAATCCAGCGATAGCGCGGCGAAGCATCCTGGCCAGAGTTTGTTGAGGGGGAGGGCAAGGGAGTCTCCTTGGCAACCCGCACGCCAGGTGTGGCCGGAGCGTTCGCCGCGAGCTCCTGGATGATCGGTGCCAGCGACTCGGCGTTGCTGTACGTGATACGGCGCACCCCGCCGACAGCCTCGATGTGCGCGGTCAGTGTGCGCAGGGGCGACGGCAGTTGCCCGAGGTAGCTCGCCTGCTGACCCAGCTCGACGATGCCCTCAGCGAGACTCACCAGCTCGACCCTCGGCGCGATGACGTCATCGCTCCGCTCGAGCAGCACGAGCGCTGCGAGGCGCAGTGGGGCAGTCGGAAGCGCGAGCAAGCCCAGTTCTGTGGGACTGCGCTGCACCTTGAGGTAAGGGTTCGACTCAATCAGCGAGAGCGGCTTGCGGTACGGATGGACGGTGCCGTCGGCAGCGATCCCGATCGACTCGTCTGAGACGTAGCCGAACACCCTGCCGAGCATTCGTGAAGCGGTTGTCTTTCCGCGACCGGATGGCCCGACCAGGACCACGACCCCACCCTGTTCGGATGCAAGCCCCGCGGCGTGCAGCATGAGCAGATCTCCGGCACGGGCGTCCAACGCGGCGAGGGTCACGTCCGTGGACAACCCGGCCAGCATCGCCTGCGCGGGAACCATGCCAGGCGCCGTGACGGTCGCGGAGGAAGCGACTGCCCCAGGTGGCTCGATCACCGCATCCTGCCAGGCAACCTGGGTGGCGGCCCACGCTTCATCGGACAGGGCCGACCCATCGATGTCGATGACGGCACCGATGGCGTCGATCGACAACACGCGGGCCACCGCCGAATCCTACTCGGCGACCGAGTTCGTCCATGTCGGCTGGAGCAGTCAGCCCGTGACCCGGGTAGCGTCACGTGATCCGTCGAAGAGCTGAATCGTCGACATTGCTTGATCCGAGACCGTGAGCTCGTCACGTCGGCGGCGTCGAGAAGCTCGCCGCGGAGGTGTCGTGAGCACCCCGCCCCTCACCGTCGCGCCAGGCACGGAAGCACTGACGATCGACGGCGACGTGCTCGTTTTCGACGGCGACATGATCCACCTGATGGAGGGATCCGGCGCCGAGATCTGGCGCGCCATCGATGGCCGGCGCACCTCGCCGATGGGCTGTCCCTCGAGGCGACACTCACGCGCCTCGCGAAGGAGTTCCCCGACGCGCCGCCGTCCTTCGCCGAGGAGACCGAAGCGTTCGTCGGCCTGCTGTGCGACCAGGGTCTGCTCGCTCCGATGTGCTGACCAGGCACGCCTATCAGAACGGCTTGACGAGCAGGGCGACGCCTTCGCCGCGCGCCCGCGTCAGCACCAGTGTCGGCCTCGTCCTCGCCGTGCAGCGCGAGCCGCTTGCGCAGCTGCTCCGGCGACACGTCGACGCCGCGCTTCTTGATGGTCAGCGTGCCGATGCCGCGCGCCCGCAGCGCGGCGCGCAGCGGCTTCTCCCGGTACGGCAGCTGCTCCAGCACCCGGTAGGACCGCGCGAAGGGTGTCCGGAAGGACTCCTCCGACGTCACGTAGGCGATCTTGCGGTCGATCAACCAACCGCCGACCCCGGCGGCGACGGCGGTGACCAGACCCGCCCGGATCACGGCACCGTCCGGCTCGTACAGGAAGGCGCCGAGGTCGCCGACCCCGATGACCGAGCTCCCGGGATCGTCCTCCTCGGTCAGCGTGGCCAGCCCGCCGTCGCCGATGACGGTCGCGCGGCGCGCGACCGTGGCCAGCCGTCCCGACCACAGGGCCGCCTCCTTGACCTCGCCCCGGTCGCTGACCCACTCGGCCTCCACGCCGTCCGGCACGAGGCTGTGCGGGATGCCCGGCGCGACCTTGACGCACGCGTCGCGGCGCAGCAGGTTCTCGACGAACGGCCAGGGCGGGGTCCACTCGTCGACGTGGAACGTGCGGCCCCGGCCGCCCCGACGTGCGGGGTCGGCGAAGGCCACGTCGAACGGCGACGTGTCGAGCGTGGTCGCATCGGCCTCGAGGACGGCCCCGTCGAGCGCGAGGGCGGCGAGGTTGGCCTGCGCCACCGCGACGCGGACGGGGTCCAGCTCCACACCGGCCGCGGTGATCCCGGCCCGGGCGAACGCCAGCAGGTCGCCGCCGATGCCACAGCCCAGGTCCACCGCCGAGCGGGTGTCCGCAGCCTGGAGGCGCCCCGCCCGATGCGTGGCCACGCTCAGCCGGGTGGCCTGCTCGAGACCGTCGGGCGTGAAGTACATGCGGGCGGCCAGGTCCCCGAACTTCGGCACCGCCCGACGGCGCAGCTCGGCCTGCGTGAGGGCGGCGGCCACGCGGTCCGCCGAGGTCGATCGCCGCAGCCGGGCCTGGACGGCCAGCTCGTCGTGCCCGGCGTCTTCGGTCGCCTCGACGGCTCCGGCGAGCACGGCCTGGCCCTCGTCGGTCAGCAGCCACCGGAAGGCGTCGAGGTCCACGCCACGCAGTCTGGCAGCCAGGGAGCGGGGACTCCCGGCCCACCCTGGCACTCGCCCAGGTGGAGTGCTAACGTCGGCATTGGCACTCTCGACCCGAGAATGCCAGCGCTTGCGACGACGTACGACCCCCGCGACGGCGTACCTCCGAGCAGGCTCAAACGTCCGGGACCCTCCTCAGCACCACGGACGGTCCCATCGGTTCGCACCCTGACAAGAGCCCAGAAAGTGGAGGTCGACATCGTGTCGGTCAACATCAAGCCCCTCGAGGACCGCATCGTCGTTCAGGCGATCGAAGCGGAGCAGACCACTGCCTCCGGCCTGGTCATTCCCGACACGGCCAAGGAGAAGCCCCAGGAGGGCGAGGTCATCGCGCTCGGCCCCGGCCGCATCGACGACAACGGCAACCGCGTCCCCTTGGACGTCGCCGTCGGCGACAAGGTCATCTACAGCAAGTACGGCGGCACCGAGGTCAAGTACGGCGGCAACGAGTACCTGATCCTCTCGGCGCGCGACGTGCTCGCCGTCGTCTCCTGACTCACTTGACTCGGGTCGTGTGCCTCACGCAGCGCTAGAGCGCTGCGGCGGGCACACGACCCGTTTCTCTTCTCTTTTCCTCTGCACTCTGAAGGAGTGACATGCCCAAGATCCTGGAGTTCGACGAGCACGCGAGGCGTTCCCTGGAGCGCGGAGTGGACAAGCTCGCCAACACCGTCAAGGTGACGCTCGGCCCCAAGGGCCGCTACGTCGTCCTCGACAAGAAGTGGGGCGCCCCCACGATCACCAACGACGGCGTCACGGTGGCCCGCGAGATCGAGCTCGACGACCCGTTCGAGAACCTCGGTGCGCAGCTCACCAAGGAGGTCGCGACCAAGACCAACGACGTCGCCGGCGACGGGACGACGACCGCGACGGTGCTCGCCCAGGCGATGGTCCACGAGGGCCTGCGCGCCGTCGTGGCGGGAGCCAACCCGATGAGCCTCAAGCGCGGCATGGACGCCGCCGCCGAGGCCGTGGGCGACGCGCTCCGCGAGGCCGCGCGCGAGGTGGAGTCCAAGGAGGACATGGCCTCGGTGGCCACCATCTCCAGCCGCGACAGCATCATCGGTGAGCTGCTGGCCGAGTCGTTCGACAAGGTGGGCAAGGACGGTGTCATCACCGTCGAGGAGTCCAACACCATGGGCACCGAGCTCGAGTTCACCGAGGGCATGCAGTTCGACAAGGGCTACATCTCGGCGTACTTCGTCACCGACCCGGAGCGCATGGAGGCCGTCCTCGACGACCCCTACATCCTGCTGCACCAGGGCAAGATCTCGGCGATCGCCGACATCCTCCCCCTGCTCGAGAAGGTCATCGCGTCCGGCAAGTCGCTCTTCATCCTGGCCGAGGACGTCGAGGGCGAGGCCCTGTCGACGCTCGTGGTCAACAAGATCCGCGGCACCTTCACCGCCGTGGCGGTCAAGAGCCCGGCGTTCGGTGACCGCCGCAAGGCGATGATGCAGGACATCGCGACCCTGACCGGCGGTCAGGTCATCGCCCCCGAGGTCGGCCTCAAGCTCGACCAGGTCGGCCTCGACTCGCTGGGCCAGGCCCGGCGGGTGGTCATCACCAAGGACAACACCACCATCATCGACGGTGGCGGTGACAAGGCCGAGGTCGAGGGCCGTGTCAACCAGATCAAGAACGAGATCGAGAACACCGACTCCGACTGGGACCGCGAGAAGCTCCAGGAGCGCCTCGCGAAGCTGGCCGGCGGCGTGTGCGTCATCAAGGTCGGCGCGCACACCGAGGTGGAGCTCAAGGAGAAGAAGCACCGCATCGAGGACGCCGTCTCCGCGACGCGCGCCGCGATCGAGGAGGGCATCGTCGCCGGCGGCGGCGCGGCCCTGATCCACGCGGCCGCCGTGCTCAGTGACGACCTCGGCCTCACCGGCGACGAGGCCATCGGCGTGCGCATCGTGCGCAGGTCGGTCGACGAGCCGCTCCGTTGGATCGCCGAGAACGGTGGCGAGAACGGTCACGTGATCGTCGCCAAGGTCCGCGAGGCGGGCCCCGGCACCGGCTACAACGCCGCCACCGGCGAGTACGGCGACCTGGTCGCCCAGGGCGTCCTCGACCCGGTGAAGGTGACCCGCTCCGCGCTGGTCAACGCCACCTCGATCGCCGGCATGCTGCTGACGACCGAGACGCTGATCGTCGAGAAGCCCGAGCAGCAGGAAGACGCTCCCGCGGCCGGTCACGGCCACGGGCACGGTCACTGAGCCACACCGCTCGAACGCCGACCCGTCCGGGGCTCCTCGGGCGGGTCGGTGTCATTTCAGGACGCCGCGATCGTCGCGGTCGCCTGAGTTTTCGTCCCCGAAACACGAAGGCACCCGGCAGGAAACCGCTCCGGGCGACCATCGGGAACATGTTGTGGCGAGTACGTGCGACCCTGCCGGACCGGCCAGGCGCCCTGGCGGTGCTGGCGACCGAGTGCGGGGCGAGCGAGGTCAACATCCTGGGCTTCCAGGTGTTCCCCGGCATCGACATGGTGACCGACGAGCTCGTCCTGGACACGCCGCCGGGGTGGAACGCCAACGACGTGGCCGCGCTCGTGGAGCGGTCGAGCGGGCACACGGTCAGCGTCGTGCCCTGCACCGAGGCGGCGCTGAGCGACCAGCCGACCCGCTACGTGCAGGCGGCGGCCGGGGTGCTGGCCGCGCCCGCGAGCTTCCCCGACGTGCTCGCCCGGCTGTTCGACGCCGAGGCCGAGCAGCCGAACGGACACCACGAGCTCGACGTGCTGGACGTGACCGTGGCCTCGGTGCTGGTGCAGGTACGGCGCACCGCGCCCTTCACCGCGACCGAGCACGCTCGCGCCGCCGCCCTGGCCGGCCTCGTCGACGACGTGCTGGCGCGCGCGGCCGCCTCCGCCACCTCGCCACCCGTCACCGGGGCCGAGCCGGAGTTCGTCGTGGACGGCGCCGGAGTGACCGCCGTGGTGGGAGGTACCACCGTCGGCACGGCCGCCGTCCGGCCGGCGCTGGACGAGCCCGACGCCTGCGTGCTCACGCTCTCGGTCGACCCGTCCTGGCGCCGCCAGGGGATCGGCAGCCGACTGCTCTCGGAGGCCGTGCGGATGGCAGCCGCGCGTGAGGCCGCCGAGCTGGTGCTCACCACCCGCGCCGACAACCAGGCCGTGCTCCCGATGGTGCTGGCCGCCGGGCTGCGCGGCCGGATCCGGATGTCCGGCGACCGCCTCACGGTCAGGATCCCGCTCGCGGCCCTGCATCGGTGATCGTGGGGCGTCCGCGGATAGCATGGGCAAGTGGAGCCAGACCGCACCGAAGTCCCTGACAAGTTCGCCGCCCTCGGCCTGACCTACGACGACGTGCTCCTGCTGCCGGGCTTCTCCGACCTGGCGCCGAGCGACATCGACACCGCGACGCGACTGACGCGCGACATCAGCATCAAGTCGCCACTGGTCAGCGCCGCGATGGACACCGTGACCGAGAGCCGGATGGCCATCGCGATGGCCCGTGAAGGTGGTCTCGGGGTGCTGCATCGCAACCTGTCGGTGGAGGACCAGGCCTACCAGGTCGACCTGGTCAAGCGCACCCAGACCGGCATCATCTCCAACCCCGTCACCATCGGCCCCGACCAGACGCTCGAGGACCTCGACCGCATCTGCGGTGAGTACCGCGTCTCGGGCCTGCCCGTGGTCGACACCCAGAACCGGCTGCTCGGCATCATCACCAACCGCGACCTGCGCTTCACCCCCGTGGCCGAGTGGGCGACCACGAAGGTCGACGAGGTGATGACGCCGATGCCGCTCATCACGGGCCCGGTCGGCATCGGTCGCGACGAGGCGACCCGGCTGCTCCGCCAGCACAAGCGCGAGCGCCTCCCGCTGATCGACGAGGCCGGGCACCTCAGTGGGCTGATCACGGTCAAGGACTTCGTCAAGGGCGAGCAGTTCCCCGACGCGTCCTACGACGCCCACGGACGTCTGCTCGTGGGTGCCGCCATCGGCTACTTCGGGGACGCCTGGCAGCGGGCCGGCACCCTCATCGAGGCCGGCGTCGACGTGCTCGTCGCGGACACCGCCCACGGCTACGTGCGGATGCTGCTCGACATGGTCCAGCGCCTCAAGAGCGACCCGGCGACCAAGCACGTCCAGGTCATCGGCGGCAACGTCGCCACCCGCGAGGGCGCGCAGGCGTTCGTCGACGCCGGCGCGGACGCCGTCAAGGTCGGCGTCGGTCCCGGTGCGATCTGCACCACCCGCGTGGTCACCGGCGTCGGGGTCCCGCAGATCACCGCGGTGTACGAAGCGTCCCTCGCGTGCAAGCCCGCGGGTGTCCCGGTGGTCGCCGACGGCGGCCTCAAGTACTCCGGCGACATCGCCAAGGCCCTCGTCGCCGGCGCCGACTCGGTGATGGTCGGCTCGCTGCTGGCCGGCTGCGAGGAGGCCCCCGGCGAGCTGATCTTCGTCAACGGCAAGCAGTTCAAGGCGTTCCGCGGGATGGGCTCGCTCGCCGCGATGTCCAGCCGCGGGAAGAAGTCCTACTCCAAGGACCGCTACTTCCAGGCCGAGGTCACCAGCGACGACAAGATCGTCCCCGAGGGCATCGAGGGCCAGGTCGCCTACCGTGGCCCGCTCTCCGCCGTCGCCCACCAGCTCATCGGCGGCCTCAACCAGTCGATGTTCTACGCCGGTGCCCGGACCATCCCCGAGCTCCAGGAGCGGGGCCGGTTCGTCCGCATCACCCAGGCCTCCCTCGCCGAGTCCCACCCCCACGACGTGCAGATGACGGTCGAGGCGCCGAACTACAGCGGGCGGTAAGAGGCCGTGCGGGATACCCGGTCGACCGGGTATCCCGGACGTTCGGGGGCGCTGCAACCATCACGAAGGGGCAGGAACGACACCGAAGATGGGCGGGAGGTTGGCGCCATGGACTCGCGGACGATCGACCTGAGGACCGGCAGCAGCGAGACCGTCCTCGACATCACCCGCCACTGCGCCGAGTACGTCGACGGGCGCGGCGACGGGCTGCTGCACGTCTTCGTCCCGCACGCGACGGCGGGCATCGCGATCCTCGAGACCGGCGCCGGGTCGCGACGACGACCTGCTCGCAGCGCTCGCCGACCTGCTGCCGGCCGACGACCGCTGGCGGCACCGGCACGGGTCGCCCGGGCACGGCCGCTCGCACGTGCTGCCCGCCCTCGTGCCGCCGTACGCCACGGTGCCCGTGCTCGGCGGTCGGCTCGCGCTCGGCACGTGGCAGAGCATCTGCCTGGTCGACCTCAACGTCGACAACCCGGACCGCGAGGTCCGGCTGTCCTTCCTCAGCTGACGGCGGAGACCAGGTCGAACGACCCACCCCGGAAGGCGTCGACGAACAGGGCGTGGTCCTTGCGGGTCCTCTCGGCGTAGGCGATCCCGAACTCGACCAGCTCGTCGACGAACGCCTCGGGGTCGGCGTCGATCGTCTCGATGATGGCCTCCTCGGTCTGGAAGTCGACGAGGTCCTCGTCGCTGTCCTCGTCGGAGACGCAGTGGATCTTGGCGGTGGCCCGCCCGAGCAGCTCCACGACGGGCTCGATCTCCTCGGGCTCGCCGATCTCACTCCAGTCGAGGTCGGCCTCGTACGGCGACACCTCGGCGACGACGAACCCGACCTTGTCCACCGTGGTCCAGCCGAGGAACGGGTCGGTGTGCACCTGGAGCTCGCGCTGGCTGACGACCGTGCGGTGGCCCTCGTTCTCGAAGAAGGCCGCCGCGCGCTCGTGGTCGACGATCCGGCTCACGGCGGGGACGTTGGCCTGCTTCATCGAGAGCACGACGTCGTTCTCGAGCGCCTGGTTGAAGCCCTCGACGAGGATGTTGTAGGCCGGCAGCCCGGCCGAGCCGATGCCGAAGCCGGACCTGCCGACGACGTCCTTGATGTCGTAGAACACCGCCTGCTGCTGGCGTTTGGAGTCTGACAGGGTCGTCAGGTACCGCTTGAAGGCCCGCTCCACCTTGCCTCGCTCGGTCTTGCTGAGCTCGCGCACACCGGCGCCGCGGGCGAAGCGGCGTTCGTGGTCCACCACCTCGGTCGTGTCGTCGAGCATCTCGATGCGCGTGCACATGCGGGCGGTCACGAGCACCTCGTGGACGGCGCCGTCGGTGTTGTCGAGGCGTAGGGCGAAGGCCTCGTCCTCCTCGACCTTCACGTAGTGCCGGACCTGGTCGACGTACGCGTCGAGGTAGGTCCGCGACAACCGTCGGATGTCGTCCTCGGGCAGCGCCTTCTGCCAGCCCATCAGCGCGAGGCTGGCGACGAAACGCCTGAGGTCCCAGGTGAAGTGGCCGAGGTACGCCTCGTCGAAGTCGTTGACGTCGAAGACCAGCACGCCCTCGGAGTTCATGTAGGTGCCGAAGTTCTCGGCGTGCAGGTCGCCGTGGATCCAGACGCGGCTCGTCCGATCGTCGGCCCGGTGGTCGCGCCGCTTGCCCATGTCGGCGTAGAAGAGGCACGCGCTGCCGCGGTAGAAGGCGAACGGGTCGGCGGCCATCTTGCGGAACTTCGTCCGGAACCCCTCGGCGTCGGCCTTCATCAGCGGCTCGAACGCCTCGCTCAGCGTCGCGACGATCAGCTCTTGTCGTTTGGCGTTGCTGGCTGGCATGCCCCAGACCCTAGGCGGGACCCGGTGACTAGGCTGCGCCCCGTGACCGAGATCGAGATCGGCAAGGCCAAGAGGGCGCGTCGGGCCTACTCCTTCGACGACATCGCGATCGTCCCCTCGCGGCGCACCCGCGACCCCGAAGAGGTCAGCGTGGCGTGGCAGATCGACGCCTACCGGTTCGAGCTGCCGATCCTGGCCGCACCGATGGACTCGGTGATGTCACCGGAGACCGCGATCGCCCTGGGCAAGTACGGCGGGCTCGGCGTGCTGAACCTCGAGGGTCTGTGGACCAGGTACGAGGCCCCCGAGCCGCTGCTGGCCGAGGTCTCCGAGCTCCAGGGGATCGAGGCCACGCGGCGGCTGCAGGAGATCTACGCCGAGCCGATCAAGCCGGAGCTGATCACCCAGCGGCTGCGCGAGATCCGCGACGCGGGCGTCACGGTCGCCGGCAGCCTCTCGCCGCAGCGGACCAAGCTCTACGCGAAGACCGTGGTCGACGCCGGCGTCGACATGTTCGTGATCCGCGGGACGACGGTGTCGGCCGAGCACGTCTCGTCGCAGGCCGAACCGCTGAACCTCAAGGAGTTCATCTACGAGCTCGACGTGCCGGTGATCGTCGGCGGGTGCGCGACCTACCAAGCGGCGCTGCACCTGATGCGTACGGGCGCCGCGGGCGTGCTGGTCGGCTTCGGCGGCGGCGCCGCGCACACGACGCGGACCGTGCTCGGGGTCGCCGTACCCATGGCGAGTGCCGTCGCCGACGTCGCTGCCGCGCGGCGCGACTACATGGACGAGTCGGGCGGCAGGTACGTGCACGTCATCGCCGACGGCTCCATCGGCAAGTCCGGCGACATCGCCAAGGCCGTTGCGTGCGGGGCCGACGCGGTGATGGTCGGCTCGCCGTTCGCGCGGGCCACCGACGCCCCGGGCCGCGGCTTCCACTGGGGCGGCGAGGCGCACCACCCGTCGCTCCCGCGCGGCCAGCGGGTGGAGATCGGTACGGTCGGCACGCTCGAGGAGATCCTGTTCGGTCCCTCCCGCGTGGCCGACGGCACGATGAACATCGTCGGCGCCCTGCGGCGGGCGATGGCCACGACCGGTTACACCGAGCTCAAGGAGTTCCAGCGCATCGAGGTCGTGGTGCAGTGAGGGTCCAGTGATCCTCACGGTCGCCGCCGCCCAGGCCGAGTCCGTGGCCGGCGACCTCGCTGCGAACGACCGGACGGCGGCCGGGCTGGTCCGCGAGGCGGCCGACCAGGGTGCCCGGGTCGTGGTGCTCCCCGAGGCGTACCTCACCGGCTACGACCTCGACGTCTTCGCCGGCCCGCTGCCCTCGCTCGTCGACCTCCCGCTCGACGCGTTGCGGGACGCGGCGCGCGACACCGGCGCGGTCGTGGTGGCCAGCAGCGCGCTGGCCGCTGAAGGGGTGGCCACGCTGTCGAGCGTGGTGGTGCATCCGGACGGCGCCGTCCACGTGCCGTACGACAAGCAGCACCTCGACGGCGACGAGACGCGGTTCTTCACGCCCGGCGACCACGGCGCCTCGATCCGGGTCGACGGACTCGAGCTCGGGCTGTCCATCTGCTACGACGGCTGCTTCCCCGAGCACGCCCGCGCCGCCGCCGAGGACGGCGCGGTCGCCTACCTCAGCTCCTCGGCGTACTTCGCCGGCGCCGAGCACCGGCGCGACCTCTACTACGCCGCCCGCGCGGTCGAGAACGGCATGTACGTCGTCTTCGCCGGCCTCACCGGGCGCTGCGGGTCGAGTGAGTTCAGCGGCGGATCAACGGTGTACGACCCGGAGGGCCGCCCGCTCGCCCGGCTCGGCACCGAGCCGGGCGTCGCGGTCGCCGACATCGACACCGACGTCGTCGACGCCACCCGCGCGCGGCACACGATGCTGGCCGACCATCGCCCGACGTTGGGGGAGCGGGTCCGGCTCTAGCCGGTCTCGGAGCCACGACGCGGCCGCCGGACGAGTCGGACCACGAGCCACGCGGCCCCGGCCACGAGCAGCAGGATCAGCAGCGCCCCGATGTCCCCCGGGATCAGGTAGCTGTCGTCGTAGAGCACCCGTTGGTACGGCACGTCGGACGGGGCCCGGGCGAACGTGAAGTCCGTGACGATCTGGGCGGGATCGGGCAGCCACTGCGAGGTGGCGGTGAGGTACGGCGTGGTGGCCAGCCACCCCTGGAGCGTCGGCGACGTCACCTCTCCGGGAGCGAGCTTGCCGGCGAACGAGACGTCGGGGCGCGTCGAGCCCGAGGCGACGGGGTCGGTGCGATGCACGCGGTGGTCCGCGAGCACGTACACCGTGGGCTCCTGGGTCTCCTCGGCGGCCGACGACATCCGCATCGGGTAGACCGCCTCGTCGCTGGCGAAGGACATCGCGATGGGGGGCAGGTCGCCCGCGAGCGCCTGTCCCACCGCGTTCAGCTGGACGGCGACGAAGCTCCAGCCCTCGTCGACGTACGGCGTGACCACCGCCTGGAGGGCGGGCGAGCTCTCGTACCCGTGCCCCTCGAGCCACCCGTCGAGCGCTCGGGCGTCGGTCGCGGAGAGCGTGGTCGCGCGCAGCGGGCCGAGGTCCACGGTGCCCAGCACACGTACGCCGCCACCGGGGCCGCCGGCCGAGGCGCCGTCGCCGCCGCCACCACCGCCGAAGAACAGCGGCGGCCCGAACAGGTGCCGTCGCTCCTCGGTGCGCGGCACGGTGACCGCGGCCAGGTCGGCGAAGACCTGCTCATCGCCCAGGGTCACGGTGGCCGGCGTCGGTGTCGGCACGAGCAGCCCCGCGGTCACGGCCTCCGACCGGGTGCTCAGCCGCAGCAGGATCGTCTCCTGGGTCCCGTCCCAGACGACGACCGCGGTCTCGGCGCTGACGGAGGTGTCGCCGCCGGGCTGGTCCACCACGCCGCCGCACGCGCAGGCCTGCGCGGGCGACCCGACCAGGAGGGCGGGGACGGCCAGCAGCAGGGCCAGCCACCGCCTCATCGTTCCTCCAGTCCCGTGGGTGCGCCCAGGTTAGGGCCTACGGCCAGGCAGGATGGGCACATGACCCAGGCGAGCGCACTGAGCCCAGCGGCTCGCGACGAGGCGCTCACCGCGCTGGCGGCGACGCCCACCGACGGGGAGCTCGACGTCCTCGTCGTGGGCGGCGGGATCGTCGGGGCCGGCACGGCGCTGGACGCGGTGACCCGCGGGCTCTCCACCGGGCTGATCGAGCAGCGCGACCTGGCTTCCGGCACCAGCTCGCGCAGCAGCAAGCTGATCCACGGCGGTCTCCGCTACCTGGAGATGTTCGACTTCGGCCTCGTGCGTGAGGCGCTCGAGGAGCGCGGCCTGCTGCTGACCCGTCTCGCCCCGCACCTGGTCAAGCCGGTGCCGTTCCTCTACCCCTTGCACCACACGTGGGAGAGGCCGTACGTCGGAGCCGGCCTCGCGCTGTACGACGCGATGGCGATGGCAGGCAAGTACGACATGGGTGTGCCGAAGCACGCGCACCTGTTCCGCAAGCACGTCGCCCGGATCGCCCCCGACCTGCGCACCGAGGACCTCAAGGGCGCCATCCGCTACTACGACGCGCAGGTCGACGACGCTCGCCTGGTGCTGGCCGTCGCGCGGACGGCGGCGAGTCACGGTGCGCACCTCGCGACCCGGACGCGCGTGACCGGCTTCGTGCGTGAGGGTGAGCGGGTCGTCGGGGTGCGAGCCGTCGACCTCGAGTCCGGCCGTGAGCTCGAGGTACGGGCCAAGGTCGTCGTGAACGCGGCCGGCGTCTGGACCGACGAGATCCAGGAGATGGTGGGCGGTCGCGGCGCCCTCCACGTCCAGGCCAGCAAGGGCATCCACCTCGTGGTGCCGCGCGACCGGATCCGGTCCGAGGCGGGGTTCATCGCCCGGACCGAGACCTCGGTGCTGTTCGTGATCCCGTGGGGCCCGCACTGGATCATCGGCACCACCGACACCGACTGGAACCTCGACAAGGCGCACCCGGCCGCCTCGCGGGCGGACATCGACTACCTGCTCGCCCACGTGAACACCTTGTTGCGCGAGCCGCTCGACCACACCGACGTCGTGGGCGTCTACGCCGGCCTCCGGCCCCTCGTCACCGGCGCCCGCGAGCCGACGTCGCGGATCTCCCGCGAGCACACCGTCGTCGCGCCCGTGCCCGGCCTGGTGATGATCGCCGGTGGCAAGCTGACGACCTACCGGGTGATGGCCAAGGACGCCATCGACGTCGCCGTCCCCGATGCGCGCCAATGCATCACCGAGCGGATCCCGCTCGTCGGCGCCGACGGCTACCTGGCCCGCTCCAACCAGCGGGTGCTGCTCTCGCGCCGGGCCGGCCTCAGCGTCAGCCGCGTCGACCACCTGCTCGGCCGGTACGGCGGCCTCGTCGACGAGGTGCTCGCCCTCCTCGCCATCCGCCCCGAGCTCGCCGCGGCGCTCGAGGGTGCCGACGAGTTCCTGGCGGCCGAGGTCGTGTACGCCGTCACCCACGAGGGCGCACGCCACCTCGACGACGTCCTCACGCGACGCACCCGCATCTCGATCGAGACCTTCGACCGCGGCATCCACGCGGCGGCCCCGGCCGCCCGGCTGATGGCCGGCGAGCTCGGCTGGGACCAGGCCCGTACCGCCGACGAGGTCGACCACTACCTGCGCCGCGTCGAGGCCGAACGGCAGAGCCAGACCATGCTCACCGACCAGGAGGCCGACGAGGCCCGGGTCAGCGCACCGGACATCGTCTAGCGGCCGAGCAGCGACCGCTGGGCGTCGTTGAGGGGCAGGGCGGCTGCCCGCGCGTCGGCGGCCGCCGCGTCCTCGGTCCGACCGAGTCGTCGCAGGAGCACCCCCCGCGTCGCGTGCCACAGCGCGTACCCGTCGAGGCCGTCGATCGCGTCGACGAGGTCGAGGCCGGCGGCGGGCCCGTCGCGCTCGGCCACCGCGGCCGCCCGGTTGAGCCGGACCACCGGGCCGGGGTCGAGGCTGAGCAGCACGTCGTACCAGGACACGATCGCGTCCCAGTCGGTCTCGTCGTACGTCGGCGCGAGGGCGTGACAGGCCGCGATCGCCGCCTGGACGACGTAGCGGTCCGGCCGGTCAGGTGAGCGCCGCAGGCCTGCGCCGACCAGGGTGACGCCCTCCTCGATCCGCGCGGCGTCCCAACGGGTGCGGTCCTGGTCGCCGAGCAGCACGGTGGCGCCGTCGGAGTCCACCCGCGTGGCTCGGCGGGAGTCCTGCAGGAGCACCAGCGCCAGCAGCCCGATGGCACCGGGTCGTCGGGTCGCAGCCGCACCAGCAGGCGGGCCAGCCGGATCGCCTCGTCGACGAGGTCGTCGCGCACGAGCCGGGGGCCGGACGTGGCGGCGTACCCCTCGTTGAAGACCAGGTACGTCGTCGCGAGGACCGCCGCCCACCGCTGGGGCAGCTCGTCCTCGGATGGCACCCGGTAGGGGATGTGCGCCTGCTGGATCTTCTGGCGGGCGCGGGTGAGCCGCTTGGCCATCGACGACTCGCTCACCAGGAGGGCCCGCGCCACCTCGGGCGTGGTCAGGCCGCACAGCGTCCGCAAGGAGAGGGCCACCTGGGTCTCGGGCGCCAGGCTGGGGTGGCAGCAGGTGAAGACGAGGCGCAGGAGGTCGTCGGCGACCGCCGACGGCTCGGGCTCCTCGTCCGGGATCACCACCTGCACCGCCGCCGTCTCCTTGTCTCCGCGGGCCGCCTCGCGCCTGATCAGGTCGACCGCCCGACGACGGGCCACCGTGCGCAGCCAGGCGACCGGGCTCTCGGGCACTCCGTCGCGCGGCCACGTCTCCCACGCACGGACGGTCGCGTCCTGCACGGCGTCCTCGGCCAGCGCCAGGTTGCCGGTCCACCGCGCGAGGGTCGCGAGCACGTCGCGGCCCGACGCCCGGACGAGCTCGGTGAGCTCGCGGCGTACTTGGTCCTCGTCGGCCGCGGTCACTCCGGCGTCGGTCGCCCGAAGTCGATGACCGGTCGGACCTCGACCGCGCCGCCCCACGCGGCCGGGATCTTCGCGGCCCAGGCGATCGCCTCGTCGAGGTCGGCGCACTCCAGCAGGTAGAAGCCCGTCAGCGCCTCCTTGGTCTCGGCGTAGGGGCCGTCGCTCGCGATCACCTCACCGCCCTTCTCGCTCACGCGGACCGTGGTCGCCGACGCCGTGGGGTACAGCGCGGCACCCCCGCGGATGACGACCATGGCGGCGTCGCGGAACTCGTTCCAGTCGGCCATCTCGCCGGCCTGCTCGGGTGCGGTCCAGTCGACGTCGCGGGTGAAGGTGAGAGCGGCGTACTGCGGCATGGTGACTCCTCGTGCTCGGCCGGCCCGGTGCCGGCGACTCACCCTAGAGACGAACGGGGACAGCCGATCAGGACAGCGTCGGTCGAGAGTGGTTTCGAGGCTCGGCCTGGCGGCCCTCGCACCTCAACCACCGAAACATCGGTGGTTGAGGTGCGAGGAGCGCCAGCGACGAGCCTCGAAACCACCACGACGGACGAGTTGCTCACGATCGGTGGTCGGCGGTGAGCGGGGTCACCTACGCTCGGCGGTATGACCGCAGGCAACCCCGACCCGCTGCTGACCGGGCCGCGCGACCCCGAGCACGACTCCAGTGCCACCTTGGCGTTCGAGCCCGAGTACGCCGCCGCCCTGACCCAGCGCGTCACCTCGACCTCGGGGGAGTCGGTGGCGGTGACCTCGCCGCTGACAGGCCAGCCGCTCGCCCATGTGCCGCAGTCGAGCAACGACGACGTCGCCGAGGCCTTCCGCCGCGCCCGACGGGCGCAGGTCGCCTGGGCCCGGACGTCGCTCGACCAGCGGGCCGAGGCGCTGTTGCGGTTGCACGACCTGGTGCTCGACCGCCAGGACGAGATCGTCGACCTGATCGTGTGGGAGTCCGGCAAGGCCCGCAAGCACGCCTTCGACGAGCCGCTGCACATCGCGCTGACCGCTCGCTACTACGCCCGTACGGCCCATCGGCACCTCGACAGCGAGCGCCGGCTGGGAGTGATCCCTGCCTTGACTCGGATCGACGTCAACCACGTCCCCAAGGGCGTGGTCGGGATCATCTCGCCCTGGAACTACCCGTTCACGATGGCGCTGTGCGACGGGATCCCCGCCCTGATGGCCGGCAACGCGGTCGTCATCAAGCCCGACGCGCAGACCATGCTGTCGGCGCTGCTCGCCGCCGAGCTGCTCGAGGAGGCCGGCATCCCGCGCGACCTGTGGCAGGTCGTCGCCGGGCCCGGCCCCGAGATCGGCGCCGCGATCATCGGCCGCGCCGACTACGTCTGCTTCACCGGGTCCACCGCGACCGGCCGGCTGATCGCGAAGGGCTGCGCCGAGCGGCTCATCGGCTGCTCGCTCGAGCTCGGCGGCAAGAACCCGATCCTGGTGCTCCGCGACGCCGACGTCGAGAAGGCCGCCGAGGGCGCGGTCCGCGCGTCGTACTCCAACGCCGGCCAGCTCTGCGTCTCGACCGAGCGGATGTTCGTCGCCGACCAGGTCTACGACCGGTTCGTGGACCGGTTCGTGGCCCGCACCGAGGCGATGACGCTCGGCGCGACCCTCGACTGGGGCAACGACATGGGCACCCTCATCTCCGAGAAGCAGCTCGTCGCGGTGCAGGCGCACGTCGACGACGCGGTGGCCAAGGGGGCCGTCGTGCGGACCGGCGGGCGGGCGCGGCCGGACCTGGCGCCGTACTTCTTCGAGCCCACGATCCTCGAGGGCGTCACCCCGGAGATGGCCTGCTTCGGGTCCGAGACCTTCGGGCCGGTCGTGGCGGTCTACCGCTTCCACGACGAGGCGGACGCGATCGCCCGGGCCAACGAGGGAGAGTACGGGCTGAACGCCTCGATCTACTCCCAGGACGGCGCCCGTGCGCGCGCGATGGCCCGCCAGATCAAGTGCGGCACGGTCAACATCAACGAGGCGTTCGGGGCGACGTTCGGCAGCGTCGACTCGCCGATGGGTGGCATGCGTGAGTCGGGCCTGGGCCGGCGGCAGGGTGCCGAGGGCATCCGTCGCTACACCGAGACGCAGGCAGTGGGCACCCAGCGGCTGATCCGGTTCGCGCCGATGTTCGGGATGTCGGACGCGGCGTACGCCAAGGTGATGACAGCCAACCTGCGACTGATGAAGAAGCTGGGCCGCGCTTGATGGACTTCGACGTCCTCGTCGTCGGGTCGGGCTTCGGGGGTTCGGTCTCCGCGTTGCGGCTGACCGAGAAGGGCTACCGCGTCGGCGTGCTCGAGGCCGGCGCCCGGTTCGCCGACGAGGACTTCGCGGCCACCTCGTGGGACCTCAAGAAGTTCCTGTTCCGCCCCGAGGTCGGCTGCTACGGCATCCAGCGCATCGACGTGCTCAAGGACTGCCTGATCCTGTCGGGCGCGGGTGTGGGCGGCGGCTCGCTCGTCTACGCCAACACGCTGTACGAGCCGCTGCCGGCCTTCTACGACGACCCCGCCTGGCGCGACATCACCGACTGGCGCGCCGAGCTGGCCCCCTACTACGACCAGGCCAAGCGGATGCTCGGCGTGGTCACCAACCCGTTGCACACGCCGGCGGACGAGGTGATGCGCCAGGTCGCCGAGCAGATGGGGGTGGGGGAGACGTTCCGGCCGACGCCGGTCGGCGTGTTCTTCGGCGGTCCGGGCGAGACGCCGTCGGACCCCGATGTCACGGTCACCGACCCGTACTTCGGCGGGGCCGGACCCGACCGCAACCCGTGCCGCAACTGCGGTGAGTGCATGACCGGGTGCCGCCACAACGCCAAGAACACCCTGGTGAAGAACTACCTCCACCTCGCCGAGGCGAACGGCGCCAGCGTGCTGCCGCTCACCACGGTCACCCGGGTCTCCCCGCGTGAGGGCGGCGGGTACGACGTGCACGTCCGCCACACGCGGGCCAAGGTCCGACGGCGGACGGCGAGCCGCGTGCTCACCGCCGACCAGGTCGTGTTCGCCGCCTCGGCCCTCGGCACCCAGCGGCTGCTGCACCGCATGAAGGCCGAGGGCCACCTGCCCGGCCTCTCCGACCGCCTGGGCGAGCTCGCACGCACCAACTCCGAGTCGATCCTCGGGTCGATCGCCCGGGACGCATCGGTCGACTACACCCAGGGTGTCGCGATCACGTCGTCGTTCCACCCCGATGCGCACACGCACATCGAGCCGGTGCGCTACGGCAAGGGCTCCAACGCGATGTCGCTGATGCAGACCGTGCTCACCGACGGCGACGCGGACGTCCCGCGGTGGCGCACCTGGCTGGGCGAGATGTGGCGCCAGCGCTCGCGGGTGCGCGAGCTGTACGACGTCCGGCACTGGTCCGAGCGCACGGTCATCGCCCTGGTCATGCAGGACAGCGACAACTCGATCACCACGTTCCTCAAGCGCAACCGGCTCGGTCGCCGGGTGCTCACGTCGAGGCAGGGACACGGCGAGCCGAACCCCAGCTGGATCCCCGCCGGCAACGAGGCCGCCCGCCGGATGGCCGAGGTGATGGGTGGCACCGCCGGTGGCACCGTCGGCGAGCCGTTCAACCGGCCCCTGACCGCGCACTTCATCGGTGGCTGCACCATCGGGGCCACGGCCGCCGATGGCGTGATCGACCCGTACCAGCGGGTGTACGGCCATCCCGGCCTCCACGTCGCCGACGGCTCCGCGATCTCCGCCAACCTCGGCGTGAACCCGTCGCTGTCCATCACCGCCCAGGCCGAGCGGGCGATGGCGTCCTGGCCCAACAAGGGCGACAGCGATCCGCGCCCACCGCTGGGGTCGGCGTACGAACGGGTCGGTCCGGTCGCACCGACATCCCCGGCCGTCCCGCCGACCGCTCCGGCCGCCCTCCGCCTGCCAGTGGTGGACATCACGTGAGATTGACCATTTCTCTCCCGTCACGCCCGTAACCACCGCCGTCGAGGCGTCGTTGGACGAGCGGGTCCGGTCACGTGCTCCCTCACGGGCTGGACCCTGCCGGGGAGGGCTTGTTCTGACTCGGCGCGCAGGGCCCGGCCAACCCTCCCTCCCCGGCCGGGCCCTGTTGACATTTTCGCCTCCGCTGCGCTTCGGCGCGTGTCCACCGCGGCGCGACCTGGGAGTGGTGTGACGGCTGGCGGCGTTGCAGGGTGGACCCATGCCTCGTCACACCGGTGTCAGTCACTTCACGTTCACGGTCACCGACCTGGAGGTCAGCACGCGGTTCTACGCCGACGTGATGGGGCTGCTGCCCCTGCTGGACTTCGGGTACGGCCGGCTGCTGATGGACCGCAGGACCGGGTTCACCATCGCGGTCGCGCTGCCGCCGGACGCGCAGGGTGGGCGGTTCACCCATCTGGCGACCGGGCTCGACCACCTCGGATTCGGGGTCGACTCCGTCGAGGAGCTCGAGGAGTGGGTGCGGCACCTCGACGAGCACGGCGTCGAGCACTCGCCGATCACCGACGGCGGCATGTCGATGCACCTCAACTTCCGCGACCCCGACGGCATCGCGCTGGAGATCACGGCGTCCGGGGCGCCGTACGCCGCGGCGATCGAGCTCCTCCGCAGCACCGAGCTGAGCGACGACGCGATCCGTGACTTCGCCGCACAGATGCTCGGTCCCGAGATGGTGGTGGACCGCCACTAGGCTCGACCCATGTCGGAGCACGATCTGGTCCTCGTCGTGGACTTCGGAGCCCAGTACGCCCAGCTCATCGCCCGGCGGGTGCGCGAGGCCAACGTCTACTCGGAGATCGTGCCGCACACGATGCCGGTGGCCGAGATGCTGGCGCGGCAGCCGAAGGCGATCGTGCTGTCCGGAGGGCCGTCGTCGGTGTACGAACCTGGGGCGCCCGCACTCGACGGGGCCCTCTTCGACGGCGGCGTCGCCGTGTTCGGGATGTGCTACGGCTTCCAGATCATGGCCCAGTCGCTGGGCGGGACGGTGTCGCCGACCGGCGCCCGCGAGTACGGCCGCACACCCGTCAGCGTGGTGGAGTCCGGCACCCTGCTGGCCGGGATCCCCGAGCAGCACAACGTCTGGATGTCGCACGGCGACTCCGTGACCGCAGCGCCGGAGGGCTTCACGCTGCTGGCCTCGACGGGCGTGACGCCGGTCGCGGCGTTCGAGGACGTCGACCGCGGGTTCGCCGGCGTCCAGTGGCACCCCGAGGTGCTGCACACCGAGCACGGGCAGCGGGTGCTCGAGCACTTCCTGCTCGAGATCGCCGGCTGCCGGCCGACGTGGACGATGCTCAACATCGTCGACGAGCAGGTCGAGGCGATCCGGGCCCAGATCGGCGAGGGCCGGGCGATCTGCGCCCTGTCGGGCGGGGTCGACTCCGCCGTGGCTGCCGCCATCGTGCAGCGCGCGATCGGCGACCGGCTGACCTGCGTGTACGTCGACCACGGGATGATGCGCCTCGGCGAGACCGAGCAGGTCCGTCGCGACTTCGAGGCCGTCTTCGACACCCTCGACGTGGTCGACGCCAGCGACCAGTTCCTCGGTTCGCTGGAGGGGATCGTCGACCCCGAGGAGAAGCGCAAGATCATCGGCCGCGAGTTCATCCGGACGTTCGAGGCGGCGGAGGTCCGCGTCTTCGGCGATCTCGCGAGCGGCGCCCAGGAGACGGCGTACCTCGTCCAGGGCACCCTCTACCCGGACGTCGTCGAGTCCGGCGGCGGGGCTGGTACGTCCAACATCAAGTCCCACCACAACGTCGGCGGCCTGCCCGACGACCTCCAGTTCGCTCTGGTCGAGCCGCTCCGGACCCTGTTCAAGGACGAGGTACGCCTGGTCGGCGAGCAGCTCGGCCTGCCGCCGACGATGGTCTGGCGCCAGCCGTTCCCCGGTCCCGGCCTGGGCATCCGGATCATCGGCGAGGTCACCCGTGAACGCCTCGACATCCTGCGCCAGGCCGACGCGATCGCCCGCGAGGAGCTCACCGCCGCCGGCCTCGACCGCGACATCTGGCAGTTCCCGATCGTGCTGCTCGCCGACGTCCGCTCGGTCGGCGTCCAGGGCGACGGCCGCACCTACGGACACCCGGTGGTGCTGCGCCCCGTGACGTCGGAGGACGCGATGACCGCCGACTGGGCGCGGCTGCCCTACGACCTCCTCGAGCGGATCTCCACGCGGATCACCAACGAGGTGCGTGAGATCAACCGGGTGACGCTCGACATCACGTCCAAGCCGCCGGGCACCATCGAGTGGGAGTGATCGGGCAGAGGGGGATGACCCGGATCGTTCCCTGATAAGCACGGGGGCTCACCCGTTCGGGGGAGCCAGCGTCGTAACATTCGGGTCAGTCCGGTTCGGTACATCCCTGGGGGAGTCGAGATGCCACTCGTGGAAGCGGTGCGTTCGCGGGTTCGCCGCGCGCTCGTCGCCCGCAGCCCGGGCATCGACCTGAGTCGCCTCGACCGCGTGCCCGAGCGTCTCACCTGGCCGCTCCGGCGCGAGGGCATGGAGCCGTTCGCCCGCGTCGAGGAGCTGCGCGAGACCAAGGGGCCGGTCGCCCGGGTCGTCACCTTCCTCGGGGTCGAGGTCTGGCTGGTCACCGGTGACGCGGAGGCCCGCGAGATGCTGGCCGACCAGACGTCGTACTCCACCGACATCCGGCCCTACATGGGCAAGGCGGGCGGCACCGACATCGGCGGTCTGGGGTTCACCGACCCGCCCGACCACACTCGCCTCCGCCGGCTGCTGACGCCCGAGTTCACGATGCGCCGGCTGGCACGGCTCAAGCCCGCCATCGACCGCATCGTCGAGGACCAGCTCGACGAGACCGAGCGGCTCGGCGCCGACGGCGCCCAGGTCGACCTGGCGCAGACCTTCGCGTTCCCGGTGCCGTTCCTGGTGATCTGCGAGCTGCTGGGGCTACCGGTCGAGGAGCGCGAGAAGTACCGCTCCATGGCCAGTGCCCGCTTCGACGTCAACGGCGGCGGCGTCGGGACCGTCGGGGCGGTGGCCGGCTCGCGCGAGTTCCTCTTCGAGGAGACCGCGCGCCAGCGGCTGGACCCCGGCCCCGGCCTGATCGGCCAGATCATCCGCGAGCACGGCGACGAGATCACCGACTTCGACCTGGCGGGGCTCGCCGACGGCGCCTTCACCGGTGGCCTCGAGACCAGCGCCTCGATGCTCGCCCTCGGCACCGCCGTCCTGCTCGAGCGCCCCGAGCTGTGGGAGATGCTCGTCGCCGGCGACGAGAGCGTCGCCCCGATCGTCGACGAGCTGCTCCGCTACCTCGCCGTCGTGCAGGTCTCCTTCCCCCGTTTCGCCAAGCAGGACATGGTGCTGGGCGGCCAGCGGATCAAGAAGGGCGCCGTCGTCCTCGCGCACCTGCCGGCGGCCAACCGTGACCCGCGCAGCTACCACACCGGTGGCTTCGACCACACGCAGGCGACGCCGTCGCACCTGGCCTTCGGGCACGGGTTCCACCGCTGCATCGGTGCCGAGCTGGCCCGGATGGAGCTGCGGGCGGCGTACCCCGCCCTGGCCCGGCGCTTCCCCGACCTGCAACTGGCCGTCGACCCGGCCGACCTGGTCTTCCACGACCGGTCCCTGGTGTACGGCGTGGACTCGCTGCCGGTCTTCCTGCGCTGAGGCCCCCGATTCGTCAGAGATCGGCCGGCTGCGCGGACCCGCTACACCGCTGACGAATCGGTGTGGAGCGGCCGGCCCTCGTGGTGGTCCTCGTGCGGCCGGGCGAACAGGTCACGCAGCAGGGCGATCTCGGCGCCGTGGTGGATCTGCTCCTCCACGAGGGTGCGGACCTGGTCACCGGCCGACAGCGGCCGCTCCGGCAGGTGGCTGGGCCGCGGCTCGGCCAGGTCGCCGTCGGAGGCGTCGGCCAGCCACGCGGTGATGGGGAGGCGGCTCTCGCGCCACTCGGCGAGGGCCGTCTCGGCGGTGTGCGGCACGAGCAGGTCGGGGAAGGACAAGGTGGCGTCACCGAATGCGTGGTTCCAGTAGAGGCGGTTGCCGGCGTTGAGGTGGACCAGCCGCCAGCCGATGGTGGTGAGCGGGGCCGGGTCGGCGGGGGCGAACTCGTACTCGTAGGACCAGCCGCCCACGTGCTGCTCGTCGGGACGGATGTTCCAGCAGTCGGCGACGGGCTCCCAGAAGAACTCCTCGTCGGTCAGCCCGCGGCAGCGCTCGCGCAACCTCCGTCCGGACTGCTCCCACAGCCGGATCAGCACGCTCACGCCGGACAGACCCTCGTCCCCCACGGGCTCAGGGTAGGCCCAAGTCGTGGGGGACGGGGAGCGTGCCGTCAGCGTGCGAGGGCGTCCTCCTCGAGCGGCGCGGGAGGCGCCTCGACGGCGGCGTCGCCGCGGTCGAGCTTGCTCGGCCACCAGATCTTGCCGCCGAGATCGAGGTTGATGGCCGTGACCAGGACCGAGCGCACGATCAGCGTGTCGAGCATGACTCCGAGGGCGACCGCGACGCCGATCTCGGCGAGGAACACCACCGGGATCGAGCCGAGCACCAGGAACGTCGCCGCCAGCACCAGGCCGGCTGACGTGATCACGCCGCCCGTGGAGGAGAGCGCGATCAGCGAACCCCTCCGGGTGCCGAAGGTCTGCGTCTCCTCACGGACCCGGGTCATCAGGAAGATGTTGTAGTCGATGCCCAGGGCGACCAGGAACACGAAGACGAACAACGGGAAGCCTGGGTCGGAACCCGCGAAGCCGAACACGAACTCGAACAACAGCGCCGAGATGCCCAACGCAGCGCCGAACGACAGGATCACGGTGCCGATCAGGATCAGCGGCGCCGCGACGGCCCGCAGCAGGCCCATCAGGATCAGGAACACCACGACCAGCACGATCGGGATGATCACCTTGCTGTCACGGTTGGAGGCGACCTTGGTGTCGAGGTAGAAGGCTGCCCCGCCTCCGACCAGGGCGTCGGCTCCGTCGATCTGGTGGACGGCATCACGGGAGGACTCCACGATGGCGAACGCGGTCGGGGACGAGATGTCGGCGTTGATGGTGGCCTCGAAGTAGGAGCGCCCGGAGCCCAGGTCCTGGGTCGGCCGGGGCTCGCCGAGACCGTCGATCCCCGCGAGCGCGTCCTGCACCTCGGGCAGGGCATCGGTGTTGGCGACCACCTGGATGGTGTTCGAGCTGTCGGCCAGGCCGTGCTCGGTGAGCACCTGCTGACCCTTGATCGAGTCGAACTCCTTGGTGTAGGTGTCCTCGGTCGAGAGCCCGGAGGGGTCGAGCCGGAACAGACCCAGGCAGGCGATCGCCAGGAGGCCGGCCGTGATCAGCCACACCTTGCGGGGGTTGGGAGCGATGCGGTTGCCGACCCGGGCCCAGAAGCCGGTGCTGGTGGGCTCGGGCGAGCCGAACGTCGGACGCTTGGGCCAGAAGACCCAACGGCCGCAGATCACCAGCAGCGCGGGCAGCAGGGTGACCATCACCAGGAAGGTCACGGCGATACCGACGGCCAGCACCGGCCCCATGCCCGCGGTGGAGTTGAGCTCGGCGAAGCTCAGGCAGAGCATGCTCGACGACGACGGTGGCGGAGCTCGCCAGGATGGCGGGGGCGGCGCGGTGCAGCGCGAACGCCATCGCCTCGTGACGGTCCTCATGGCGCCGCAGCTCCTCGCGGTACCTCGCCACCAGGAGCAGGGCGTAGTCGGTGCCCGCGCCGATCACCAGGATGCCCAGGATCGCCTGGCTCTGGCCGTTGACGGTGAGGTCGGCGTACTTCGCCAGCAGGTAGACCACGCCGGCCGAGGTCATGTAGGCGAACACGGCGCTGATGATCGGGAGCAGCCACAGGATCGGGCTGCGGTAGGTGAGCAGCAGGATCACGATCACGACCAGCAGGGTGATCAGGATCAGGTTGGTGTCGATGCCCTCGAAGGCCTCGGCGGAGTCGGCCGCCTGACCGCCGTAGCCGGCCAGGTGCACGTTGACGCCGTCGACCTGGGCGATGTCGCGGACCTCGTCCGCCGCGGCGGGGATGTCGGTCCAGCCGTTCTCCCCGAAGTTGAAGACGAAGTAGAGGTAGCCGACCTCGCCGTCCTCGGACAGCAGCTGGACGGGGAGGCCCTGCTGCTGGGCGACGTTGGGCGAGATGACTCCCGCTGACGTGACGCCGTCGATCTTGGCGATCTCGGCCGCTTGCTCGTCCATCGCGGCGAGGTCGTCCTCGGTGAGCCCGGACGAGCGGTCGTAGACGACGAGGGTCGGGATGTCGTTGGGGTCGACGGCCGTGGACAGCTCGTCGAGGACCTTGGTGGACTCGGCGCTGGCCGGGAGCCAGGACGAGGCCTCGTTGTTCTGGACGTCGGTGAGCTTGGCGGCGAACCCCGAGGCCACGACGAAGACGATGATCCAGGCCGCGGCGACGACCCATTTGGTGACTCGGCCGGTCAGCCGGCCGGCGATCTGACGATGCATGAGGAGAACTCCATCACGAGGCGGGGACAGTCTTCATCCGGATATCCCCTGAGCAGACCCTGAGACGGTCACAAAGTCATCGCTCGCGGGTCAATCCTGGTTGAACGACGAACGAGCTCGTCCTGATGTGACATTGCTGATGGCCCTCGCTTCGCTCGAGCGTGTCCGGCGCGGCGCAACATCGTGTCTTTCCCTCCTGCGCTCGGTCGCATGCTGCTTGATCGCTCGCGACGAGCGGACCGGCTCCCTCGCTCCGTCAGTCCAAGACACGATGGCCGCGCCGGACCTCCTGGATCATCACAGACCCAACGACCGGCCGATGATCTCCTTCTGGATCTCGGTCGTGCCGCCGTAGATGGTCTGCACGCGGCTGTTCACGAAGGCCCGCGCGATCGGGTACTCGGCCATGTAGCCGTAGCCGCCGTGCATCTGCACGCCTCGGTCGACGAGCTTGTTCTGGAGCTCGGTCACCCAGTACTTCGCCATCGACGCGGTCTTGGCGTCCAGCTCGCCGCGGAGGTGCCGGGCGATGCAGTCGTCGACGAAGACGCGGGCGATGTGAGCCTCCGTCGCCATCTCCGCGATCACGAAGCGGTTGTGCTGGAACTTGCCGATCGGGCGGCCGAAGGCGGTGCGGTCCTTGGCGTAGCGCAGCGTCTCGTCGACGACGACCTCGCACGCGGTGGCGGCCGACACCGCGATCGACAGCCGCTCCTGGGACAGGTTCGTCATCAGCTGGACGAAGCCCGAGCCCTCCTCGCCCAGCAGGTTCGCCTTCGGCACCCGGACGTCGGCGAAGAACAGCTCGGCGGTGTCCTGCGCGTGCTGACCGATCTTCTCGAGGTTGCGGCCACGCTCGAAGCCCTCCATGCCGCGCTCGACGACGAGCAGCGAGATGCCTTGGTGTCCGGCGTCCGGGTCGGTCCGGGCCACCACGACGACCAGGTCGGCGAGGATGCCGTTGGAGATGAACGTCTTCTGGCCGTTGAGCACGTAGTGGTCGCCGGCGTCCACGGCGGCGGTGCGGATGCCCTGGAGATCGGACCCGGCGCCCGGCTCGCTCATCGCGATCGCGGCGATGGTCTCACCGGAGCACAGACCGGGGAACCAGCGCTGCCGCTGCTCCTCCGAGGCGCCCGCCGCGAGGTACGGGACGATCATGTCGTTGAACAGCGTGAACGCCGGCCCGTAGACGCCGCGGCGCGTCAGCTCCTCGCCGATGACCACGTTGTAGCGGAAGTCGGGCGTCCCGCCGCCGCCGTGCTCCTCGTCGAGCTGGAGCCCGAGCAGGCCCTGGGCGCCGGCCTTCGCCCACACCTCGCGGTCGACGATGCCGTCCCGCTCCCACTGGTCGTGGAACGGCACGACCTCCTTGTCGAGGAAGGTACCGACGGCCTCGCGGAACGCCTCGTGCTCCTGGTCGAAGATCGCGCGGGCCATGCCGTCATCGTGACAGTGGGACTGTCACGGTGCAAGGTGCACCCGAAGGGGTGGCACGATGGCCCCGATGGCAGACCTGCTGCCGGGGGACAATCCTCAGGCGTACATCCCCGGCGACCGCCGCCGCGCGCTCGCGCGCGGGGAGGAGCTGCCGCGTCTGGCCCACGGAGCCGCGGTCTTCGTGGACATCTCGGGCTTCACGGCCCTGACCGAGGCCCTGGCGCGCGAGCTCGGCGGCCGCCGTGGCGCCGAGGTGCTGTCGTCCACGCTCGACCGGATCTTCTCCGCCCTGATGGAGCCGCTGCACGCCTGGGACGGCAGCGTCGTCTACTTCAGCGGCGACGCCGTGACCGCCTGGATCGACGCCGACGACGGCAGCCGGGCGACCGCCTGCGCCCTGGCCATGCAGCAGGTGATGGCCCGGGTCGGTGTCGTGCAGACCCCCGGCGGCGTCCCGATCCGGCTCGGCATCAAGGTGGCGGTGGCGGTCGGCGAGGTGCACCGCTTCGTGGTCGGCGACCCGCGCGTCCAGCTGATCGACGTGCTCGCGGGCTCGCTGATGGACTCGTTGGCCGCCGCGGAGCAGCAGTCCCAGCCAGGGGACGTGGTGCTCGACGCGGGAGCCGTGGCCTCCCTCGGCGACCGGGTCGAGCTGAAGGAGGTCCGGGCCGGCGAGCTCGGAGACGTCGGGGTGGTCGACTCGCTCGTCGAGGGGATGTTCCCCTCCGACACCGCGGCGCGGTGGCCCCAGCTGCCCGACGAGACCGCTCGTCAGTGGCTGCTCCCGCCGGTCTGGGAGCGGATGGTCGCCGGTCGCGGCGAGTTCCTGGCCGACCTGCGCCCGGCCGTCCCGGTCTTCGTACGGTTCGGCGGGCTCGACTTCGAGAGCGACCCGCACGCCCCTGAGGTGCTGGACGCCTTCGTCACCCGGGCCGAGCAGGCCCTCGACGAGCAGGGCGGCTACGTCCTCCAGCTGACCATCGGCGACAAGGGGGCCTACCTGTACGCCGTCTTCGGCTCGCCCATCGCCCACGAGGACGACGCCGCCCGCGCCTGCGAGGGGGCCTTGCGGCTGCTCGAGATCGCCGAGCAGGTCCCCGTCACCGACGTCCAGGTGGGCGTGGCGGCCGGGCGCCTGCGCAGCGGGACCTACGGGCACCCCGAGCGGCGGACCTTCTGCTGCCTCGGTGACGCTGTCAACCTCGCGGCCCGGCTGATGACGCGGGCGCCCGCCGGCGGCATCTGGGTGCACGGTGACGTCGCCGACGCGGCCGACGAGCGCTTCGTCTGGGAGGACCTTCCGGCGATCACCGTCAAGGGGCGCCAGCAGGAGGTGCCCGTACGTCGTCTCCTCGCCCGCGCGGCCCGGCGTCGGGCGGGCGCCACGGGCGCTGCCCTCAACGCGATGGTCGGCCGCGAGGCCGAGCTGGAGCGGCTGCGAGACCTCTGGGCGGCGGCCCAGGGTGGTCAGGGCCAGGTCGTCGTGGTCCAGGCCGAGGCCGGCACCGGCAAGTCCCGGCTCGTCGGCGGCCTGGTCGCCGAGCTGGTCGCCGACGGCGTCCCGTTCGCCAGTGGTGAGGCGACCCCGCTGGCGACCCAGGCGTCGTACGCCGGCTGGCGCGGCGTGTGGAGCGACCTCCTCGGCCTCGACGAGGAGTCCTCGCCGAGCGACGTGACCGACGCGGTGCAGCGGCTCGACCCGCGGCTGGTGGGGCGGGCCCCGCTGCTCGGCCCGGTGCTCGGTCTCACCCTTCCCGACACGGACCTGACCTCGACCTTCGACGGCGAGCTGCGCAAGACGTCACTCGAAGACCTGCTGGGCCGGTTGCTCGGTGCGCTGGCCGAACAGGCCGGTGGCGTCGTCGTGGTCGTCGAGGACGCGCACTGGCTGGACCCGTTGTCCCGCGACCTGCTGGAGTCCCTGTCGCGCACGATCGTCCGCGCGCCGGTGCTGTTGCTGGTCACCACGCGCCCGGACGGCACCCCTCTGGCGGGACTCCCGCTCGCCCGCGGCAGCCACGTCGAGGACCTGGTGCTGGAACCGCTCGGTGCCGAGGCCTCCGCTGCGCTGGTCCGTGAGCGGCACCGCGCCCTCGTCGGCAACGAGCCGGACACCGAGGTGCTCGAGACGATCGTGGGCCGGGCCGAGGGCAACGCCTTCTACCTCGAGCAGCTGGTCGACTACGTGCTCGCGCACGCCGCCCGCGAGGACGGCACGGTCGACCCCGATGCCCTGGAGCTGCCGCCCAGCCTGCACAGCCTCGTGCTGAGCCGGATCGACGCCCAGCCCGAGGGACCACGGCGAGCCGTCGGGGTGGCCAGCGTCATCGGCCGCGCGTTCCGCTCCCCGTTGGTGGCCGCGGCCTATCCCGACCTCGGTCCAGAACCGGTCGTGCACGGGGACCTGGTCACCCTGGCGGGCACCCGCCTCATCGACCTGGAGGACCCCGAGGACAAGTCCTTCGCGTTCGGCCACGCCGTGACCCGCGACGTGGCCTACGACTCCTTGCCGTTCAGCGTCCGCTCGCTGCTGCACGGCCGGGTCGGCGGCGTGCTCGAGGACGAGCCCGACGGTCCTCGACGCCATCTCGACCTGCTGGCCTACCACTTCTCCCGCAGCGACGACCTGGTCAAGAAGCGGCTCTACCTCGGCCTGGCAGCGGCGGCTGCCCGGGCGGCGTACGCCAACGAGGCCGCGATCACCTACCTCGAGGAGCTGCTCCCGCTCGTCGGTGACGACGAGCGCAACGGCGTGCTGCTCCAGCTGGCCGAGGCCCTCGAGGTTCGTGGCGACTGGGCCACCGCCGAGGAGGCCGTGAGCAGGGCCCGCGAGGCCGCCGAGGCCGTCGGCGACGCCGCCGGCGTGGCCCGCTCCCGCACCGCCACCGCCGAGCTCGCCCGCAAGCAGGGCCGGTTCGTCGAGGCCGAGAGCGAGCTGACCGCCGCCGAGGCGGCGTTCGTCGAGGTCGCCGACGAGGCCGGCCAGGCTCGGGTCCTGCACCTGCGCGGCACCCTCGCCTCGCAGCAGGGCCATCCCGACCAGGCGCGGGCGGCGTACGAAGCCAGCCTCGCCCTCCGTGAGGCCCGCGGCGACGAGGCCGGGGTCGCGGCGCTGCTGACCAACCTGGCGCTGGTCGCCGAGGACGAGGACGACCTCGACGGCGCGGAGCGGCTCGGCCAGGAGGGCCTGGAGCGTCGCCGCGCGCTGGGCGACCTGCGGGCCGTGAGCGTCTCGCAGACCAACATGGGGATGCTCGCCCACGGTCCGCGGCGACCTGCGTGGACGCTCGGGACCGCTTCGTCGAGGCGCACACCCTGGCCGACGAGGTCGGCGACCGCTGGCTGACCGCGGTCGGGTTGCACAACCTGGGCAACGTGACGCGCGACCTGGGGACCTCGACGCGGCCGCGGCGTCACTTCCTCCCCGTCCTCGACGCGTACGCCGAGCACGACGACCGCTGGTCGCTCGCGCACCTCTTCGAGGACGTCGCGGTGTGGCTGCTCGCTCGCGGGCCGGCCGGCGACGCCGAGGCGGTCTCGCTGCTGGCCGCGGCCGAGGGTCTGCGCGAGGAGATCGGTGCGCCGCGGTTCCCGCCCACCGAGGCCGCCCTGGACGAGGCCCTTGCCCCGGCTCGCGAGCGCACCTCGGCCGCGCTCCTCGAGGAGGCGACCCTCACGGGCCGAGCCGCCTCGCTCGAGGCAACGGTCGGCAGGGTTCGCCTCGTGCTGTCAACCTGACGAAACAAACCTGTCTGGAAGTGTTCCGTGGCCAACTGTTCGCTGCGTCAGCGCCCGGGGTAGCCTGCAGACGCTGCTCTCGGGGACGGCCCACTCTGGGTCGACGAAAGCTGATCCAGGGGGGCTGGGAACGTGATCACACCTGTCCGCACGTCGAAGCGTGCCGAGTCCGGGCAACGCCGGCACCGCCGTCGGCTGGCGACGGCCGTGGTGGCCGCCGTCGCCACGTTGACCGGGCCCCTCGTGATCGCCTCCGCCCCCGCCGACGCAACCCCGGTCGACGACGGCTGGTCGTTGTCCTCCCCAGGTGGCGTGACCAACGTGACCTCCGACGGCGCCGACTCGGCAGCCGAGTTCACCTACGACTTCCAGAACGCCGGCTTCGGCGACAGGGCATGGGAGTTCACCGCGCAGGCCGCCAACGCCGCCACGCCGGGTGACCCGATCAAGGTGCCGTACACCTGGCAGGGGCTGCACGCCTGGTTCGACGTGACCGCGCAGCTCCAGGCCATCGTCAACGGCAACCCGGTCGCGACGCCGGAGACGCAGGTCTCCCCGGTCGACGGCCTGCCCTACCTGGTGAACGCGGGTCCCCAGAACTGCTGCACGACGCCGTCCAACGGCTTCCTCTATCGGCAACGTCGCCACGTTCACCACCTCCAGCCGGGAGACGTCTACGGCTTCCGCCTCATCGGTCGCAACGGCGACTTCAACAACTTCCTGCAGCGGCACCTTCACCCTCAGCACCAAGCCCTACATCGACGCGACCATCGGCTCCGACAACCGGCAGTGGATCGGGGCCGACGGAGCTGACCACCGGCCGGCCTCGACGGCAAGATCCTCGAGCCCGGCGAGGCGCGCTGGTACAAGTTCCCGGTCGTCCCCGGCCAGACCGCGCGGTGACCCTGCGCCTCGCCCAGCCAGGACTACGACCTCGCGCTCTACGGCGACATCGACAAGGCGTTCGACACGCCTCATCGACAGCGAGGACCTCACGCAGCTGGCGGCCGCGTCCGCGACGTCCGCGCCGGGCTCGGAGACGCAGGTGCCGGAGTACCCGACCCCAAGGTCACCGACATCCCGGACGGGGCACACGCCGCCGTCGGCCACGTTCGCGCCTCGGGTCTACGCGCCCGCGGGTCTACGCGCCGCGGGTGTACGCCCCGCGCGTCTACGCGCCGCGGGTGTACGCCCCGCGGGTCTACGCGCCCCGGGTGTACGCACCCGACTCCTACGTCGCCCGACCTCCAGGCCGACCCGGCGTTCCGCGACGCGTTCTCGGCAGCGCAGAACCAGACCCTGCTCGTGGTGTCGGTCAACACCGGCACCGGAGCCACGGGCTCGGAGACGGCGACGGTGTCCACCGGCAACAACCAGGGCTACTTCTACGTCCGGGTGCAGGGCCACGACGACCAGGCGTTCGACACCGCGACGCCGTTCCACCTCGGCCTCGAGATCAGCGGCATCCAGGACTGCGTCGGCCTCAGCACCTTCCGGCGACCTCTCCGTGCCCGGCCCCGACGGGCCCGGCGACGACCGTGATCGTCACCGACACCCAGAAGATCGGCCTGGGAGCCGCCAGCGCCACCGCCGAGCGTGAGGCCTACCTCGACTCGCTGGACGCCTTGGCCGCCGACCCCAGCGTCGACGGCGTCGTCGTCGACGTCGTCGAGACTCCCCGTGTCGTCGCCCTGCGGCAGCAGGTGGCCGAGCACAGCCACGCTGTCCGTACGCCATGAACCTGGTGGCGCGGCGCCATCAAGGACATCGTGGACTCGTACCGGGGCTCGAGCGCCGACCGCAAGTACGTCGTGATGGCCGGCGGCGACGACGTGATCCCGTTCTTCCGCTACCCCGACACCTCTGGCCTGGGCCAGGAGAGCCTGTTCCAGCCCACGATGCGCAGCGACACCCCCGCGGGGGCCAGCCTCGACAACGACCAGGTGCTCAGCCAGGACGCCTACGGCGCGAAGACCGAGGTCACCATCGGCGGCGCGAGCGTCCCGGTGCCCGACCTGGCCGTCGGCCGGCTGGTGAAGACGCCCGACGAGATCGAGGCGACCGTCGACCACTACCTCCACCTGGCGGGCCGCACCCTGCCGCTGTCGGGCGCCGGCAGCTCGCTGGTGACCGGCTACGACTTCCTCGAGGACGCGGCCAACCGCGTCAACGAGGAGTTCGACGCCGCGCTGCCCGGGCGGCGACCACGACACCCTCATCGCAGCACGCCGGCACCCCGCACGAGGAGTCCTGGACCGCGGCCGACCTGCGGGCCGCGATGTTCGGCCAGCACCACGACCTCGTCTACCTGGCCGGTCACTTCAGCGCCAACGACACCCTGGCGGCGGACTTCGACGACCACCGTGGCCGCCGACGAGCTGGCCCTCGCCGAGAACGCCGGCGCGCTCACCGACACGCTCGTGCTGAGCGCCGGCTGCCACTCCGGCTACAACATCGTCGACGGCGAGGCCGTGCCGACCCCGCCGGCGCCGCAGCGACTGGACGCCAGCGGATGGCCCAGCAGCAGGCGCTGCTGATCGGCGGCACCGGCTACCAGTACGGCGACAGCGACTTCCTCGAGTACAGCGAGCGGCTCTACCTCGAGATCGCCAAGCGGCTGCGCGAGGGTCCGGTGGCGGGCAACCCGCCGCCGGTCGCCATCGGCCGGGCGCTGGCCCTCGCGAAGCAGGACTACCTGGCCTGCCTTGAGCACTCTCCAGGGCATCGACCAGAAGGCCGTGCTGCAGGCCACGCTCTACGGCCTGCCGATGACCGGCTTCGACGCACCCGGCCGGGCCCCGGTCGACAGCGAGGCCTCGCAGGCCGATCCGTCGCGGAGCACGACCGGTCCCGGCCAGACCCTGGGCCTGTGGACCGACGACCTGCTCGTCGACACCCCGCTCAGCGACCGCCAGTCCAAGCCGTCGACGCGAGGCCGCCGCGCTGGGCCTGCCCGGACAGCTGACCTGGCGCAACGGCCTCGACGGCGTGAGCGTCCAGCCCGGTGCCCCGGCCCTGCCCAAGCAGGTCGTGGACGTCACCGTCGACGACCCGGACGCCAGCTGGTGCTGCGCGGTGTCGGCTTCCGGCGCGGCACCTACACCGACACCAGTGGTCTGCTGCCGCTGACGGGTGCGCCGGCGATCGAGGGCTCGACGCCCAACACCACCTTCGACTCCCCGGCGTTCTTCCCGCAGCGGCTGGCCACGGCCAACTACTTCGGTGCCCTGGGCGACAGCGGCCGGACCTCGCTGATCCTGACGCCCGGCGCAGTACCGCAACGACCCCGGCTACGTCTCGGACGGGAGCGCCACCGCCACCCAGACCAACACCGAGCGGGCGTACTCCCAGCTGGGCTTCCGGCTGTTCTACTCCGGCAGCGTGAGCAAGTCCTTCTCGGGCAACCAGCCCGCGCTGGCCGCTCCGCCGGCCATCACCGACGTCCAGGGCACGTTCCGCAACGGCCAGATCAGCTTCTCTGCCAAGGCCACGGGCGACCCGTCGGCCGGCGTCCAGCAGGTGTGGGTCACCTGGACCGGGACGGGCAGCGACTCGGGCCACGGCAAGTGGGCCTCGGTGGACCTCCAACAGAGCCCGACCGACTCGACCCGCTGGACGGCGAGCATGCTTCTGCCGGCGGGCCAGACCTACGACGGCGTGCGGTTCATCGTCCAGGCGGCCAACGGCATCGGGACGGTCGGCCTCGACACCGGTGACGGTGACGGCTACGGCGTGACCCTCGAGCCCGACGTGTCGCTGCCGACGCTCGACCTCGACACTCAGGTGCCCGGTCCAGGCTCGCCGTACGGCGTGACCGCGAAGGTGCGGGCCCCCAACGGTGCGCTGCTCGCGGGCCAGTCGGTCGTGTTCACGGTGACCCGGGGGACGAACACGAATGCCCTGGTGACCTACGCCGACGTCACCGACTCCTCCGGCAACGTCGTGCTCAATCCGCCCGGGACGCCGCCGTCAGGTCCGCTGATCGTGCACGCCGACCTCTTCGGCGCCGACGGCACGGTGATCCGTACGGCCACGAGGGTCGTGAACGTCAGTGCCTTCACGCTGACGGCCGATCCCGATGGCCTCACCGCCAGGGCGGGCACGGTCTTCACCCTGCCTGCAGCGGGTCTCAGTGCCACCTTGATGGACGGCACCTCCCCGGTCGGGGACTGGCCCGTGACCTTCACCGTCCAGCCGGCCGCCAACGGGGCGGGTGCCTTCTTCCCGGGCGGGGCCACGAGCGTCACGGAGCACACCAACGCGAACGGGGTGGCCCGGGCTCCGACGCCCATCACGGCCACCGCCGCCGCCGGGGTGTTCAAGGTGGTCGTCTCGACGGACGGAGCGCCCTCGACCTCGCTCGTGTGGGCCTCGAAGTACGGCTTCGGTCCCTTCGGGTCGCCGGTGAACAACACGCCGGGTGTCGTCAACGGCGGGAGCGGCAACCTGCCGCTGAAGTTCGCGGTGCTGACGAACAACGGCCAGCCCGTGCCCGACTCCGAGGCATCCGGACTGGTCAGCCGGGTGGAGCTGCGCTGGCGTGCTCAGGGACCCAACGACCTCTGGCAGGGGAAGACCGGTCTGGCGACGTACGACGCGACCGCCAACGTCTTCCAGATCAACCTCAAGACGACATCGCTCGGCATGAAGAAGGGCACCGTCTACGTCGTCGAGGTGCGGGTGCTCGCGTCGGGCAGTGACCCGAAGCCGGGCGGCTACGACGCGGTCGGCGGTCAGTTCGACCTCGGCCGGACGACGCTGCTGGTGAAGGCCGAGAAGTAGGGACTACGAGGCCTGGTGCCTCGGCTCCGCGTTGAGCTCCTCGAGCATCGACGCGGGGCCGAGGTCGGCCAGCGTGAAGCCGTGCGGGTAGGTGGTCGGCCGGTGCCGGTACGGCGTCCGTCGCGGGGCGGCGAGGTGGCGCAGGTACCTCGCGCGCAGCTTCAGTGAGCGCCGGAGCGTCGCCACGAACCAGGCCGGCTGACGCGGCATGCCCAGGGCATCGCGGAGCGGCTCGTCCATCATCGCGATCGCCACGCGACGGGTGAGCGGCTTGAGGGGGAGCGGGGCGGTGGTGCGGCCGATCCGGATGGTGGCCTCGGCCAGCCGGGTGGCCGCGGGGGTGTGGACGAAGTGCTCGGCCTCGTACTCGCGCAGCAGCCGCAGGTACCCGTCGTACGTCGTGGGCAGTCCGCGCAGCCCCATCAGCTCCCCGAACCTGGTGGTGATCCGCGCGATGGCGACCAGCTCGTGGGGGTGCAGGTCGCGCCAGCCGTACTCGCGGATCCACTCCACCGGGCCGACGATGGTGGTGGCGAGGACGTAGTGGAACTCGTGCTCGGGGATCTCGTAGTGGCCGTGGATGCGGTTGAGCCGGCGCAGGGTGGCGTGGGACCGGGGAGAGTCGATGCCGTCGATGGTGGCCTGGTCGCCGACGAGCAGGGTGTCGTCGTACCGCTTCACGCCGTGGTGCTCGAACTCGCCGGTCCGGTCCAACAGCGCCGCGATCGACGGGATCCCGTAGTCGCGCATGAACGCGATACCGGTGCCCTGCTGGTAGTCCCACGGGAACTCGTGGCGGCTCGTCAACGCGAGGATCTCGTCCGCGTCGACCTCAGGGTCGAGCCGGGCGATCCGGTCGACGTTCGCGAAGCGACCCCGACGATGCATCAACCGACCATCTCCTTGAGCTGCCGCACCGTGGCCGGCGGGTCGTCGCTGACCGGCAGCACCTGGAGGTCGGTGACGCCCGCCTCGGCGAAGGCGGCGATCCGCTCCTTGCACGTACGACGCGGGGCCGACCAGGTTGCCCAGCTCGAGGAGCTCGAGCGGGACGACCTTCTCGGCGTCGCGCTTGTTGCCGCTCAGGTACAGGTCCTGGATCTCCTTGGCCTCCTTCTCGAAGCCGTACTGGCAGACCAGGTCGTTGTAGAAGTTCTTGCCGCGCGCGCCCATGCCGCCGACGTACAGCGCGACGTGCGGGCGGGCGAAGTCGAGCAGCGCCTTGGTCTCGGGACCTTCGCCGATCGCGACCATGCCGCCGGCGGAGATCTCGAGCGGGCCGAGGCCCTCGTGCCGCTTGGCCTTGCCGGCGGCCAGCGCGTCGCCCCACACCTCGCCGGCCTTCTCGGGCACGAAGAAGATCGGCAGCCAGCCGTCGGCGTACTCGGCCGTCGCCTCGACGTTCTTCTGCCCCAGCGCCGCGATCCAGATGGGGATGGTCGGGCGCTGGGGCTTGGTCAGCAGCTTGAGCGGCTTGCCCAGCCCGGTGCCCTCGCCCGCGGGCAGGGGCAGCGTGAAGATCCCGTCGTGCGTGAGTGTCTCGCGGCGGAGCCCGCGGCGGACGAGGTCCACGATCTCGCGGGTGCGGCCGAGCGGCTTGTCGTACCTGACCCCGTGGAACCCCTCGATCACCTGCGGTCCGCTGGCGCCGAGGCCGAGGATCGCCCGGCCCTGCGACACGTTGTCGAGACCGGCCGCCGTCTGCAGGATCGCGCTCGGGGTGCGCGAGTAGATGTTGAGGATCGCCGACCCGATCTCGACCGTCTCGGTCTTGGCGGCCAGGTAGCCCATCAGCGTGGGGGAGTCGAAGCCGTACGCCTCCGGCACCCAGACCCGGTCCAGGCCCGCCTGCTCGAGGGCGGCCACCTGGTCGGCCGCCTCGCGCGGGTTGCCGGCGTACATCAGCTGCGTGGAGAGCTTCACACGTCGACTGTGACAGAGTCGCTGTCACGGTCGCAAGGAGTGCCATCCTGGTGCGGTGACCCAGGACCTCGACGTCTTCGTCGTGGGTGGGGTCGGCATCGACACGATCGTCCGGGTGCCGTCACTGCCACCGGAGGACCGGGAGTCGTTCCAGGTGCCGCACGTGGAGTCGTACGTCGCGCACACCGGCCACGGCGTCGCGTTCGGCTGCCATGCGTTGGGGCTGCGGACGGCGCTCGCCGACGTGATCGGCGACGACCCGGAGGGGAGCAGGATCGTGGCCGCGTACGCCGCAGCCGGCGTCGAGCTGCGGCACGTCACCCACGCCTCGGGGACGCGCCGGGCGGTCAACCTGGTCAGCCCGGACGGGCGGCGGATGTCGTTCTACGACCAGAGGCACCCGCCCGACCTGGTGCCCGACGGGCTGCTGTGGGCGCGCGGCGTGCAGCGGCGCTCGGCACGTGCACGTCTCGATCATGGGTTGGGCGCGGCACGCGCTCGCCGACGCGGTCGCCGCCGGCGTGACCACGAGCACGGACCTGCACGACTGGGACGGCGAGAACCCCTACCACCGCGCGTTCGCGCTCGGCGCCGACATCGTGTTCGTGTCAGGGTCGGCGCTCGGGGAGCGCATCGACGACGTGCTGGCGGCCATCCTGCGCGACGGCCGGGCTCGCGCCGCCGTGGCGATGGACGGTGAGCGCGGCAGCCGGGT
This sequence comes from uncultured Actinomycetota bacterium, assembly GCA_963708915.1. Taxonomy (GTDB): domain Bacteria; phylum Actinomycetota; class Actinomycetes; order Propionibacteriales; family Nocardioidaceae; genus Nocardioides. Next base: position 704,879 of record CAVPUJ010000001.1, on the reverse strand, counting down.
CGCCGTACCCGATCGGCCCGTCGTGGCCGTGCCCGCCGTGACCATCCCCGGACGGCCAGTGGTCGACTCCAACGGGGCGGGGGACAGCTACGTCGCGGCGTTCCTGCGGACGTACCTCGCTGGAGGTACGTGGGAGGACGCCGCCCGCGCGGGTGCTGTCGGAGGCGCGTGGGCGTGTGGCACGGCAGGGACGCACACGTCGTTCGTCGACGCCGAGACCCTGGACTCGCTGCTGGCGTCCGCTGGTTGAGGAGGGACGAAGTCCCGTCACGAAACCACGGCTGCCACCGTGCAATGGTTTCGTGACAGGCGCTAGCGCGCCTTCCTCAACCGACGGTGCGTGGGACGATGAGGGCGTGACCGACCAGCCCGCGACCAGCCCGCTCGTGGAGCGGATCCGCGCGGCCGTCATCGGGGACGACCAGGTGATGCCGGGGCCGTACGGCCCGCGGCGGGTGACCTACGCCGACTACACCGCGTCGGGGCGGAGCCTGACGTTCGTCGAGGAGTTCATCCGGCACGAGGTGCTGCCGAGGTACGCCAACACCCACACCGAGGCCAGCGGCACCGGTCTGCAGACCACGCGGCTGCGCGAGGACGCGCGGCGGATCATCCGTGACAGCGTCGGCGGCGACGACGACATCTGCGTCATCTTCACCGGCTCGGGCAGCACCGCCGCCATCGACAAGCTGATCGGCGTGCTGGGGCTGCGCATCCCCGCCGAGCTCGACGACCGCTACCACCTCACCGACGTGATCCCGGCCGAGGAGCGGCCGGTCGTCTTCATCGGCCCCTTCGAGCACCACTCCAACGAGCTGCCCTGGCGCGAGTCGATCGCCGACGTGGTGACGATCCACGAGGACGCCGACGGCCACATCGACCAGGCCGAGCTGGCCGCCGAGCTCGAGAGGTACGCGGACCGGCCACTGAAGATCGGGTCGTTCTCCGCCGCCAGCAACGTCACCGGGATCGTCTCCGACACGTTCGGGATCGCGTCGCTGCTGCACGCCCACGGGGCCTTGTCCTTCTGGGACTTCGCCGCGTGCGCGCCGTACGTCGACATCGACATGTACGCGCCCGAGGGCGTCGACGCGTCGGCCTACAAGGACGGGATCTTCCTGTCGCCGCACAAGTTCATCGGGGGTCCTGGCACGCCCGGGGTGCTGGTGATGAGGCGCGAGCTGATGACCAACCGGGTGCCGGTGGTGCCCGGCGGCGGCACGGTGATGTACGTCAACCCGGTCGAGCACCGCTACTACGACGACCCGGAGCACCGCGAGGAGGGCGGCACCCCCGGCATCGTCGAGTCGATCCGTGCCGGGCTGGTCTTCCAGCTCAAGTCCGCCGTCGGGACGGAGACCATCCAGGCCCACGAGGAGGCGCTGCTCGAGCGGGCGGTGACCGCCTGGAAGGACGAGCCGCGCATCGAGATCCTCGGCAACCTCGACGCCCGGCGGCTGTCGATCGTCAGCTTCGTGGTGAAGGCGCCCAGCGGGGACTACCTCCACCACAACTACGTCGTCGCGCTGCTCAACGACCTGTTCGGCATCCAGACCCGTGGTGGCTGCTCCTGCGCCGGCCCGTACGGCCACCGGCTGCTGCACATCGACCTCGAGCGGTCCCACGAGTTCGAGCGTCAGATCGCCGGCGGTTGCGAGGGCATCAAGCCCGGCTGGGTGCGGGTCAACTTCAACTACTTCGTCGACGAGCGCGTCGTCGACTACGTCATCGAGGCCGTCCGGATGGTCGCGCTCGACGGCTGGCGCGTGCTGGGCGACTACGCCTTCGACCCGACGACGGGGCTGTGGCGGCATCGTGCCGGTCCCGTCGAGCCGCCCATGCGCCTGCGCGACGTGTCCTACGACGAGACCGGGGCGATGACCTACCCCCACCACGAGGACACCGCCGACGTGACCGAGCTCGCGGCGTACCTCGTCGAGGCACGCCGCATCCTCGACGCCGCCGAGCCGCCGGACTGCTCGCACCAGGACCACCTGACCGAGGACTTCGACGCCCTGCGGTGGTTCGAGCTGCCCGAGGGCAGCGTCAGCCCGTAGGCCGCCCCAGACCCTCGACGACCTCGGCTCCCGGCAGGTCGCCCAACGCCGAGCCGGGCAGGATGATCTTGGAGCGGCGTACGCCCGAGCCGATCATCGCCGCGGGCACCGCCAGCACCGCCGCGTCGACCAGCACCCGCCAGGCCGCGGGCAGCCCGATCGGCGTGATGCCGCCGTACTCCATCCCGGACTCCGCCACGGCCCGGTCCATCGGCAGGAACGACGCCTTGCGGACGTCGAGCAGCTTGCGCACGACCGTGTTGACGTCGGCGCGGGTGTCGGCCGCGACGAGGCACGCGGCGATCCGCTCCTCACCGCCCCGGCTGCCGGCGACGAGCACGCAGTTGACGCTGGCCTCCAGCGGCAGGGAGTACGCCTCGGTCAGCGCGGCGGTGTCGGCGAGGTCCGGGTCGATCTCGACCACCGCGACCTCGGCGGTACGCGCCCAGCCCGTCAGGGCGCTCGCGACCGGGGCGGCCACCAGGTCGAGGTGCTCGAGGGCGGGCAGGGAGTCGAGCCCGTCGAAGGCTGGCAACGTCATGGGCCCATCCTGTCGTGCCAGAGCCTCTGGCCGGAGAATGGTCGCGTGTACGTGCCCCGCTTCAACGCCCTCGACGGCGTCCCCGAGATCCAGTCCCTCGTCATGCAGGTCGGCTCCGCCCAGCTGGTGACGACGGGAGCCGACGGCTATCCCCTCGCCTCGATGCTGCCCGTGATCTGGGAGCCCGCCGGCAGCCGCCTGGTGATGCACATGGCGAAGGCCAACCAGCACTGGAAGGCGATCGAGCCGGACACGCCCGCGCTCGCGGTGGTCACCGGGCCCGAGGCGTACGTCTCCCCGGCCTGGTACGCGACCAAGGCCGAGCACGGCAAGGTCGTGCCGACCTGGAACTACTCCGCCGTCCACTTCACCGGACGTGTCACGGTGACCCACGACGCCGACTGGCTGCTCGAGGCCGTCAGCCGGCTGACGGACCTGCACGAGGCCGGGCGGGAGACCTCCGGGTTCGAGGCGTGGTCGGTGGACGACGCTCCCGAGAAGTACGTAGCGGGCCAGCTGCGGGCGATCGTGGGCATCGAGCTGGTGGTCGAGAACGTCGAGGCGAAGGCCAAGTACAGCCAGAACCGATCGGACGCCGACCGCGCCGGGGTCGTCGCCGGGCTCCGGGCGGAGGGTGGCCTGCGTGGCGAGGCCCAGGTCGCCGACCGGATGGCCGACGACCTGGACCTCTGAGAGTGGCGGCTCAGGCCTCCGGCATGAGCAGCCAGGCGAGCACGTAGGCCACGAGCAGGGTGCCGAAGCCGAGCACGGTGCCGACCACGACGGCCAGGCGGACGATGGTGGGGTCGACGCCGAAGTAGTCGGCGACGCCGGAGCAGACACCCGCGACCATCCGGTCGTCGGTACGGCGCACCAAGCGGCGGCTGGTGGTGGTGTGGGGTGTGGTGGTCATCGGTCTTCGTCCTTCTCGTCAGCGGGGTCAGCGGGGTCAGCGGGGTCGGCCGGGTCGGCCGGGTCGGCCGGGTCGGCCGGGTCGGCCGGGTCGGCCGGGTCAGCCGGGTCAGCAGGGTCAGCGGGATCGGCGGGCACGGCGTCCTGCGTCTCCCGCTCGGCCCGAGCGAGCTTCTCGTCGAGGTCGTCGTACGCCGCGTGGTCGCGGTGGTCCTCCTCGACCGGCGCCGGCGGCTCCTCGCTCCCGACCCAGCCGCGGTGCGGCGTGTCGTACGTCTCGGCCTCCGGGTGCTTGCGGCGGGTCGTGGCCAGCAGGCCGGCGACGCCGGCCAGCACCCAGGGGACCGGCAGCAGCCAGCGGATGTCGTCGCCGGTCACGGCGTCGGCCTCGATGAGGATCCAGACGAGGACGATGCCGAGGAAGGCGATCCCCATCACGAAGTGGCCGACGTTGATCGGGTGACGGCCGCTGCGCTTGGCGGTCGGGGCCTCGGTGTCGAAGGTGGTCATGGTGTTCTCCTGGTCAGGTCGGGGCGGGTCAGCGGGCTGTGCGGACGTCGATGTGGCCGACCTCGAGCTCGAGGTCCAGCGTCAGCTCGGGGACGTCGCTGCCGCCGTCGTGGCTCTGCGTGGCGGTGTGGTCGATCCCGCCGGACTCCTCGCCGAAGAGGGTGGTCCCGCCCGGGCCGTTGACGGTGCCGGTCACGGTGACGTCCATGTCAGCGGGCACGACCACGGCGAGCTCGCCGACGTCGAGGCTCATGTGGATGGTCTCCCCGTCGAGCGCCTCGGGGTCGGTCAGCTTGCTCAGGTCGAGCTCGTACTCGCCGACGTCGTAGCTGTAGGTGGAGAGCACCTCGCTGGAGGTGGCGGGCACGATCTCGACGCGCTCGCCGTCCCACTTCTCCGCTCCCAGCGCCGCGGCCGTGGCCCCGGTGGCGAGCAGCCCGACGAGGATCAGCCCGCCGGCGCGGCCGTAGAACGACCCGATCAGCAGCATCACGCCGACCACACCGACGACGACCGCGGGGTACGTCGAGCCCGCCACCGGCGCACCGGAGACGTCGACGATGCCCACGACACCGACGGCGAGCGCCGCGACGGCCATGGTGAACCAGAACAGGATCGGCCCGCGCTTGCGGGGGTTGCGCGGCGACGGCGCCACGTAGTGCGTGGGGTACGTCGGCGCGGCCGGCGGCTGGTACGCGGTTTGTGGGTAGGTCGGCTGCTGGTACGTGGCGCCTTCGTACGGCGTGGGCTGCTGCTCGACCGGGACGTCGTACGTCGGCGCGACGGCGGTCTGGGCGTGGCGCCCAGCGCTGCTCGGGCGTGACGGCGTCGGGACCGGCGTTCGGGACGCCGGGCGGGGGAGTGAAGCTCCCGGTGGTGGCGGCGGCGTCGTTGCGTCGCGACATGAACAGCCAGACGACCAGCGCGACCAGGATCAGCGGGCCGGGGACCCAGAACCAGTCCCACTGCCCGACGAGCAGCGCGATGCCGAGGATGCCGACGAGGATGAGGGCGACGCTGCGGCTGCGCTCGTCGAGGCCGAGGGGCGGGTTCACCTGGCCGTCCTCCGGCAGGAGGATCCAGCAGGCGGCGTACACGATGACGCCGGCGCCACCGAAGAGGGACAGCACCACGAACGCCACGCGCACGATCAGCGGGTCGATGTCGAGGTGCCGGGCGATGCCGCCGGCGACGCCGGCGACCTTGCGGTGCGCGGCGATGCGGCGGAGGCGACCGAGGTCGCGGACCTGCTCGGAGGTGACGCGGGGGCCGGCGTACGCGGCGGGCTGCTGGTAGGCGGGCGCCTGCTCGTAGGCGGGGGGCGGCGTCTGGTCGGCAGGCGCGTCGGGCCCCACCGGAGGCGTTGCCGGAGATGGGGCCGACGAAGGAGTGCTGGTCATGTCCTCAACTCTGCGGGTTGTCGATGCCCCACACCATCGGGGACGACCCTGATCCGGCCCCTGTGCCCGCCGATCAGGGTGGGGTCAGGGTCTCGCCTCATGGTCCGGCGACGGTGCATTTGCGACGATGGACGCACGATGAGCAAGACACCCACCCTCGACGCGCCGGCCGCGGGCCGACCCGACCTTCCGGGCGGGCCCCCCTACACGTTCCGGCGCGCCACCCGCGACACCCAGGATCGCGTCATCGGCGGCGTCGCCGCCGGCCTGGCCGCGCACCTCAACCTCCCGGTGCTGTGGGTGCGGGCGGCGTTCGTGGTCGCGGCCGCGCTCGGAGGTGCGGGCGTGGCGATGTACGCCGGCCTCTGGATGGTGCTGCCCACCGACGAGAAGTTCGCCGAGAGCACGCCCGGCCTCGAGAGCGCCAGCCGCCGGGGCGCGCGACCGCGGCGGGTACGCCGCCTGGTCGACGCCGGCCCGGCCATCGCGCTCGGTGCCCTCGGCTTCGGCCTCCTGCTGATCGTGCAGGGGTTCCTCGGGGCCGGTGCCGTGTTCTGGCCGCTGCTGATCGCGACCGTCGGCATCGCGCTGCTGTGGCGACAGGCCGACGAGGCGCAGCGCGAGCGCTGGGTCGACTCGACGGGTCGCATCGACCCGGTGCGGATGGTGTTCGGTTCGGGCAGCTGGCAGGCCGTCGCCCGGGTGGTCGCGGGAGCCCTGCTGATCGTGCTGGCCATCGCCGTCTTCGCGCTCCGCGAGGGCCAGATGAGCGACGTCTACAGCATCCTGCTCTCGGCCGCCGTCGGCTTCCTCGGTCTGGCGATCGTCATCGGCCCGTGGATCTACCGCCTGGCCGGCGACCTGACCGCCGAGCGCGCCGAGCGGGTGCGCACCCAGGAGCGCGCCGACATGGCCGCCCACCTGCACGACTCGGTGCTGCAGACCCTGGCCCTGATCCAGAAGAACTCCCAGGACTCGGCCCTGGTCGCCCGCCTCGCCCGCTCGCAGGAGCGCGACCTGCGCGCCTGGCTGTTCGAGGGCGAGAGCAAGGACTCCGACACCCTGGCCGGTGCCATGCGCACCATCGCCGCGGAGGTCGAGGACAACCACGGCGTCGACGTCGACCTGGTGTGCGTCGGCGACTGCCCGTTCACCGAGCGGCTCCGCGCGCTGGTCAACGCCACCCGCGAGGCCCTGGTCAACGCCGCCAAGCACGCGGGCACCGGCAAGGTCGACGTGTACGTCGAGGTGACGCCGTCCGCGATCGAGGTCTTCGTCCGCGACCGCGGTGTGGGGTTCGACCCGGAGCACGTCCCGGAGGACCGGATGGGCGTCCGTGGGAGCATCGTGGATCGCATGGACCGTCACGGCGGCACGGCCGAGATCAGGTCGACGCCGGGCGAGGGCACCGAGGTGCGCCTGCGCCTGCCCCGCGAGAAGTCGGAAGAGGAGCACGATGGCTGACAAGGTCCGGGTCGTCATCGTCGACGACCACGCGATGTTCCGGGTCGGCGTCAAGGCCGAGCTCGGTGACGCCGTCGACGTGGTCGGCGAGGGTTCCGACGTCGACAGCGCGGTCGCCACGATCAACGCGCGGCAACCGGCCGTCGTCCTCCTCGACGTGCACCTCCCCGGTGGTGGGGGGGTCGAGGTGATCCGCCGGGCCCAGGCCCACGACACCAAGTACCTCGCCCTGTCGGTCAGCGACGCCGCCGAGGACGTCATCGGCACCATCCGTGGCGGCGCCCGCGGGTACGTCACGAAGACCATCACCGGCCCCGAGCTGGTCGACGCGATCAAGCGGGTCGACTCCGGGGACGCGGTGTTCTCCCCGCGGCTGGCCGGGTTCGTGCTCGACGCGTTCGCCGGGTCGATCGAGGTGGCCAGCGTCGACGAGGACCTCGACCGTCTCTCGGAGCGTGAGCGGGAGGTGATGCGGCTGATCGCCCGCGGCTACGCCTACAAGGAGGTCGCGAAGGAGCTGTTCATCTCCATCAAGACGGTCGAGACCCACATGTCGTCGGTGCTCCGCAAGCTCCAACTTTCCTCGCGCCACGAGCTCACGAAGTGGGCGTCCGACCGGCGCCTTCTGTGAGGATCTGACGCATGGACGTCGCCCACGTGGTGCTGCTGGTGCTCCACATCGGCGGCGTCGTGGCGCTGCTGGCCGGGCTCCTGGTGCAGGTACGCCGCCCGGAGAAGAAGGTCAACGGGCTGATGCGCGACGGCGTCGGCACCGCGTTCGTGGCCGGGCTGTTCCTCGTCGGCGTCCTCGAGGCGGGCGACGACCCCGTCGACCACGCCAAGATCGCCGTGAAGTTCGCCATCGGTCTGGCGCTGCTCGTCCTGGTGATGGCCAACCTCCGCAAGGAGTGGATCCCCGCCGGCCTCTACTGGGCCCTCCTCGTCCTCACCCTGGCCGACGTCGGGGTCGCCCTCGTCTGGACCTGACTCAGCGATCCGCGAGCAGCCGGTCGAGCTTGGTGAGGTTCTGCTGCCAGCCGGGCTCGAGGCCGGCGAGGTACGACGCGGCGTCCGGCCCGGTGGCCAGCACGGCCGCGTCGACCGTGATGCCGGTGGACTCCTCGGCGAGCTCGTCGAACGTGCCGGTGATCATCAGCTCGAACAGCGCGGAGCCGTCCTCGGCGAGGGGGCGCGCGGCGTACGAGATCCGGTGCGGGGCGTCGACGGCGTCGTACTCACCCTCCATCGGGTACGCCGTCCCGTCCGGCGCCCGCATCTCCAGGTACAGCGAGCCGCCGGGGCGAGGGTCCAGCCGGCACTCCGGGATCGTGAAGTGGTCGGGTGCGAACCACGCGGCGAACTGCTCGGCGTCGGTCCAGGCCCGCCACACCTCGGCGATCGGGGCAGGACTGGTGTGCTCGATCCGGAACGGGTGGCCCGGCGCGGTGATCGGCCGCCCCTCGCCCAGGCTGCGCTCGTACAGCGCCCGGACCGACGAGCGGGTGTCCCACAGCACCGAGAACCCGCCGACCCAGTCGGCGAGCTCCCGCAGCCGCTCGGGTCGCAGCCCGTGGTAGCGCTGCTGGGCGAGCGGGAACGTCGCGACCAGGCCGACGTCGACCAGCACCCTCAGGTGCTTGGAGACCTGCGGCTGCTGGAGGTCGAGGCTCTCGGCGATCTCCAGGACCGCGTGCGGCCGCTCGAGGAGCAGGTCGACGATGCGCAGCCGGTTCGGCTCGGCGAGGGCCTTGAGGAGGTCGGTGTCCACGTCCGAACATTCGCATAGAAGAATATGCACGTCAAGGCATGTACGCGAGGAGATGGCCGTGGAGGGGCGAGCGGGCGTGGGGGTCCTCGGACGTAGGGTTGGGCCGTCATGACCGAGGCCCTGTCGATCCCCGAGCTCGAGAACGCCGGCGTCCCCGAGGGGGCGACCGAGAAGCGTCACCAGCCGACCAGGGACGAGCTGCTCGAGGGTCTCAACGAGCCGCAGCGCGCGGCGGTCGTGCACCACGGCGCACCCCTGCTGGTGGTCGCGGGCGCCGGCTCGGGCAAGACCCGGGTGCTCACCCGGCGGATCGCCTGGCTGATCACCGAGCGCAAGGCGCACCCGGGCTCGATCCTCGCGATCACCTTCACCAACAAGGCCGCCGCCGAGATGAAGGAACGCGTCGAGGCCCTGGTCGGGAAGCGCGCGCGGATCATGTGGGTCAGCACGTTCCACTCCGCCTGCGTGCGGATCCTGCGCAAGGAGATCGACAAGCTCGGCTTCAAGTCGAGCTTCTCGATCTACGACTCGGCCGACTCCAAGCGGCTGATGACGCTCGTCCTCAAGGACCTCGACCTCGACCCCAAGCGCTACCAGCCCGGCGCCGTCCTGCACTGGGTCAGCAACCACAAGAACGACCTGCGCGACCCCGACGACGCGGCCAAGGACACCCGCAACCGCTTCGAGGAGTCGATGTCGGCGGCCTACACGATGTACCAACGTCGCCTGCGCGAGGCGAACGCCCTCGACTTCGACGACCTGATCATGTTCACCGTCCACCTGTTCCAGCAGTTCCCGGACGTGCGCGAGACCTACCGCCGCCGGTTCCGCCACGTGCTCGTCGACGAGTACCAGGACACCAACCACGCGCAGTACGCCCTGATCCACCAGCTCTGCGCCGAGCAGCTCGAGGTGACGCCGTACGACGGTGACCTGCCTCCGGAGGAGGCGCCCGACCGCGTCCCACCGGCCGAGCTGATGGTCGTCGGCGACGCCGACCAGTCGATCTACGCGTTCCGCGGCGCCAACATCCGCAACATCATGGACTTCGAGCAGGACTTCCCCGACGCCTCCTCGATCCTGCTCGAGCAGAACTACCGGTCGACGCAGACGATCCTCAACGCCGCGAACGCCGTGATCGGCCACAACCAGGGCCGCAAGCCGAAGAAGCTGTGGTCCGACGCCGGCGACGGCGCCCGCATCGTCGGCTACGTCGCCGACGACGAGCGGGACGAGGCCCGCTTCGTCTCCGAGGAGATCGACCGGCTCACCGACGACAGGTCCGCGCGGCCGGCCGACGTGGCGATCTTCTACCGCACCAACGCCCAGTCCCGGGTGTTCGAGGAGACCTTCATCCGCGTCGGCCTGCCCTACAAGGTCGTCGGCGGGGTGCGGTTCTACGAGCGCCGCGAGGTACGTGACGCGCTGGCCTACCTGCGCATGCTCGTGAACCCGGCCGACTCGGTCTCGCTGCGCCGGATCCTCAACACCCCCAAGCGGGGCATCGGCGACCGGGCCGTCGCGTGCGTCAACGCGTACGCCGAGCGCGAGCGGATCACGTTCTGGGAGGGGCTGCAGCGGGCCGACCAGGCGCCCGGGCTGGCCTCGCGGTCGCTGAACAACATCCAGGGTTTCGTGGCGATGGTCGACCGAGCTGCAGTCGATGGCCGACGCGGGGGAGCGGGCCGACGTCATCCTCGAGACCGTGCTCGCCCGCTCGGGCTACCTCGAGGAGCTCGAGGCCTCCGACGACCCCCAGGACGCCACCCGCGTCGAGAACCTGGCCGAGCTCGTGGCCGTCGCGCGTGAGTTCTCCGACGACCCCCAGGCCGGCCCCTCGGCCGACCCGGCCGACGTCGACGCCGGCCTCGTCGCGCCCGGCCTGACCGACTTCCTCGAGCGGGTGGCCCTGGTGGCGGACGCCGACCAGATCCCCGACGACGAGGGCGATGCCGGTGTCGTCACGCTGATGACCCTCCACACCGCCAAGGGGCTCGAGTTCCCGGTCGTGTTCCTGACGGGCCTCGAGGACGGCGTCTTCCCGCACTCGCGCTCGCTGGGCGACCAGCCCGAGCTCGAGGAGGAGCGCCGACTCGCGTACGTCGGCCTCACCCGCGCCCAGCAGCGGCTCTACGTCTCCCGCGCCCTGATGCGCTCGGCGTGGGGGGCACCCGCGCACAACCCCGGGTCACGGTTCCTCAACGAGCTCCCGGTCGACCTGGTCGACTGGAAGCGCACCGAGGCCGCCCAGACGATGTGGTCGCGACCCGACCTGACGGGCGGCGGCAACCGCGGCATCGGGGACCCGACCCCCGCGGGCCGCCGCAACTTCTCCTCGGCGGCCGCCCGCGCGGACGCCGCCTCCAAGGCCAAGCCGGCGCGCGAGATCCCGTCCCTCGAGCCGGGCGACCGGGTCCAGCACGACACCTTCGGGCTCGGCACTGTCGTCGCCCTGGAAGGCATCGGTGACCGCTCGGTCGCGTCGATCGACTTCGGGTCGGACGGCGTGAAGCGGTTGCTGCTGAGGTATGCGCCCGTCGAGAAGCTCTGACGGTCGGGGGTTACGGCGTGATGCCGTGGACCACGAGGGCGGAGTACGGGTCGACGGGGTCGCCGCCGCCGGGGCGGACCTCGAGGTGCAGGTGCGGGCCGGTGACGTGGCCGGTGGAGCCGATGTAGCCGATCAGCTCGCCGGCGCGGACGGTCTCGCCGCTCGAGACCGTGTAGGAGGTCTGGTGGCAGTACCAGAGCTCCGTGCCGTCATCGAGCGTCTGCACCGTCTTGTTGCCGTAGGCACCGTCGTAGGACGCCGAGGTGATCACGCCGTTGGCGACCGCGTAGATCGGGGTGCCGCTGGGGGCGGCGAAGTCGAGACCCGTGTGGTAGCTCGACCAGAGGCCGTACTCGCCGAACGTCGCGGTCAGGTGGTAGCCGACGACGGGGAGGTGCCACAGGTTCAGCTTGAGCTTGGCGGCCCACTGCTCTGACGTCTTGGCGAGGTCGGCCCGCGCGGCGGCGACCTGCTTGAGCTGGGCCTCGGCCGCGGCCTCGCCGTCGTCGCCGGCCGCATCCGACTGGGCGTCGCGCCGGGAGTCACGGCTGACGACCGGGCCGCGGGCACCGGGCTTCATCGTGGTGGCCACTCCGGCGGTGCCGCTGAGGGCGCTGGCCTGCATGACCTTGGCGGGCGCCTTGGTGTCGGCCGCGCCCACGAGCTGGCGGGTCGGCCACCGTGACGGCGCCACCGACCGAGACGGCCATGGCCGCGATGCCCAGCAGGATCGGAGCGGACGGCAGTCCGCGGAACAGGGACTTGCGAGGAGCGGTCCGGCGACCGGGTGCGCTGCGACGGCCCGGGAGCGGAGGCGTCGGCGCCTGCTCGACCACGCGCTCGACGAGCGGCGCGGGAGCGGGGGCGACGGAGCGGTCGGCCGACCGAGCTGCCGGTCGGGCGGCGCGCTTGCCGGCGGCACGTTTGCCCGGCTGCGCATCGGGGTACTGAGGGGTGGAGTGGGTCACCGGACTGCGACCGCGCGAGGCGCGCGTGTCAGCACGATGGTGACCCATGGATGCTCCGTGATCAGGGGACGAGACGACGAAGCCACGACTGTAACGGATGGGTCACGGCCCCGGAAATCGGTGTCAACCGGTTTGTGGACTGATGGTTGGCATCACGTGGAGCGCCCGTGGAAGGGTGGTCACGGTCACGCCGGGGCGCCAGCGGACCGACCGGGTAGCCTGCGCTCATGACCTCGACCGCACCCTCCGGCGCCGGCCGGCTGCGCATCGTGGTCGGCAAGCCCGGCCTCGACGGGCACGACCGTGGCGCCAAGATCGTGGCCCGCGCGCTGCGCGACGCCGGGCACGAGGTCATCTACACCGGCCTCCACCAGACCCCCGAGCAGATCGTGGAGACCGCGATCCAGGAGGACGCCGACCTGATCGGTCTCTCGGTCCTCTCCGGGGCGCACATGACGCTGTTCCGCACCCTCATCGACCTCCTGGCCGAGCGCGACGCGTCCGACATCGCCGTCTTCGGCGGCGGGATCATCCCCGAGGAGGACATCCCGGTCCTCGAGGAGCTGGGCGTCCGCAAGGTGTTCACCCCCGGCGCAGCGACGACCGAGATCACGGGCTGGGTGGCTGAGTTCAGCTCGACGGTCGCCGGCTGACCTCGTAGACCAGCTGCACGAGCTGACCGCTCCGGTCGACGCTGCGCAGGTGCAGCCGCTCTGACGTGATCCGGCGGGGCAGCAGGGGTGCGCCGGAGCCGAGCGTCACCGGCGTCAGGCCGAGCCGGATCTCGTCGAGCAGCCCGGCGTCGTCGAACTGACCCACCAGGTCGCCGCCCCCGACGAGCCAGAGGTTCTTCCCCGGCACTGCCTCGACGATCTGGTCGTGCACCGCCCGGACGTCACCATGCACGAAGCTCAGGTCGATGCCGGGGATGCGCGGGAGCTCGCGGTGCGTGAAGACCCAGGTCGGCCGGTCGTCGTAGTACTCACGCCACTTGTCCGGCGACTCCAACATCTCGGGCTCGTGCCCCAGTACCCATTCGTACGTCGTGGCGCCCATCACCAGCGCGCCGACGCCGTCGATGAACTCAGCCCAGGACCTGTCGTCCTCGTCGCGCTCCACGGCGAAGAGCCACTCGAGGGAGTTGTCGGCGTCGGCGATGAAGCCGTCGAGCGTGGTCGCCGTGAAGTACTGGATCTTGGGGCCTGGAGGGTCGGGCGGCATCTCGGGCACGTCGATCGCGTTCACGCCTCGAACCTAGATCGGAGGACCGACTCCGTGCGGACAGCACCCGAGACCCGTCTCGTGTGTGCCCGCCAGCCGGGGCTAGGGTGCGGGACGTGGACCTGATGGAGTACCAGGCAAAGGAACTGTTCGCCAAGCACGGCGTCACCACCACTCTCGGCATCGTGGTCACCACGCCCGAAGAGGCTCGTGCCGCTGCCGAGAAGCTCGGCTTCTGCGTGGTCAAGGCGCAAGTCAAGGCGGGCGGCCGCGGCAAGGCCGGTGGCGTCAAGCTGGCGAAGACCCCGGACGAGGCCTTCGAGCACGCCTCGAACATCCTCGGGATGGAGATCAAGGGGCTGACGGTCAACCGGGTGCTCATCACCCCGGCGACGCCGCCGGTGGAGGAGTACTACTTCTCCTTCCTGCTCGACCGTGCCAACCGGCAGTACCTCTGCATCGCGTCCGTCGAGGGCGGCGTCGAGATCGAGGAGGTCGCCAAGACCAACCCCGACGCCGTGAAGCAGATCCCCATCAACCCCGGCACCGGGGTCGACGCCGCGAAGGCGCGCGAGATCGCGACCGAGGCGAAGTTCCCCGAGGCGGTCTTCGAGCAGGCCGTCACCATGATCGAGGCGCTCTTCCGGGTCTTCACCGAGGAGGACGCCACGCTGGTCGAGGTCAACCCGCTGGCGCGGCTCGAGGGCGACAAGCTCGAGGCGCTCGACGGCAAGGTCTCCCTCGACGACAACGCCTCCGAGGTCCGGCACCCCGACCACGAGCAGTTCGAGATCAAGGACGAGACGGACCCCCTCGAGGCGAAGGCCAAGGAGCGGGGTCTCAACTACGTCAAGCTCGACGGCCAGGTCGGCATCATCGGGAACGGCGCGGGGCTGGTCATGTCCACCCTCGACGTCGTCGCGTACGCCGGCGAGGCGCACGGCGGGGTCAAGCCGGCCAACTTCCTCGACATCGGCGGTGGGGCCAACGCGCAGGTGATGGCCGACGGCCTCGACGTGATCCTCCACGACGCGCAGGTCAAGAGCGTGTTCGTCAACGTCTTCGGTGGCATCACCGCCTGTGACGAGGTCGCCAACGGCATCAAGGGTGCGCTCGAGATCCTCGGCGACGAGGCGAGCAAGCCTCTGGTCGTCCGGCTCGACGGCAACAACGTCGCCGAGGGCCGCCGGATCCTGGACGAGCTCAACCACCCCCTGGTCACCCAGGTGCCGACCATGGACGGCGCGGCCGACAAGGCCGCCGAGCTCGCCAACGGACGCTGAGGAGCTGAGATGTCGATCTACCTCAACAAGGACTCCAAGATCATCGTCCAGGGCATGACGGGCGGCATGGGCTCCAAGCACACGACCCTCATGGTCGACGCCGGCTCGAACATCGTCGGCGGCGTCAACGCCCGCAAGGCCGGGACGACCGTCGAGCTCGGCGGCCAGGAGCTGCCGGTCTTCGGCTCCGTCAAGGAGGCGATGACCGAGACCGGCGCCGACGTGTCGGTCGTCTTCGTGCCGCCGGCGTTCACCAAGGACGCCTGCATCGAGGCGATCGACGCCGGCATCGCCCTGCTCGTGGTCATCACCGAGGGCGTGCCCGTGCAGGACACCGCCGAGGTCTGGGCGTACCTGGATGGGAAGAGCACTCGGATGATCGGGCCGAACTGCCCCGGCATCATCACGCCCGGTGAGTCGCTGGCCGGCATCACGCCGCACACGATCGCCGGGAAGGGCCCCATCGGCCTGGTCTCCAAGTCGGGCACGCTGACCTACCAGATGATGTACGAGCTCAAGGACTTCGGCTTCACGACCGCTATCGGCATCGGTGGCGACCCGGTGGTCGGGACCACCCACATCGACGCGCTGGCCGCGTTCGAGGCGGACCCCGACACCCAGGCGATCGTGATGATCGGCGAGATCGGCGGCGACGCCGAGGAGCGGGCCGCGGCGTACATCAAGGACCACGTGACCAAGCCGGTCGTCGGGTACGTCGCCGGCTTCACCGCCCCCGAGGGCAAGACCATGGGCCACGCCGGCGCCATCGTCTCGGGCTCGTCGGGGACGGCGGCGGCCAAGAAGGAAGCCCTCGAGGCCGTCGGCGTCAAGGTCGGCAAGACCCCGTCGGAGACCGCCTCGCTGATGCGGGAGATCCTGCAGAACCTCTAGCCCTCCGCGGGAAGACCCGTGTCGCGGACCAGGTAGATCCACGGGAAGGCCCGGCAGCCCACCTGCCAGCCGTCCTGCTCGTACGACGACGGGGCCTTGCGCCACAGCACCCGCCGGTGCTCCCACTGGGTGTCGGTGCGGACCACGCGGTGGCGGAGCAGCCCGGCCGAGACGGTCCGCCAGCCCAGCCGACCGGCGATGGCGAGCTCCTCCATCTCGTCGAAGGCCGTGACGGGCCCGAGCCAGCGCTCGTCGTCGGCGGCCGGCGTCCCCGCGCCGCCGAACCGTTGCTGGGCGGCCTGGCGACTCATGCCCAGCACCTCGCCGATCGCCGACCAGCTGTGGCCGGCCCCGCGCGCACTGTTCACCGACTGCTGCAGGAGGTCGCGCGTGGCGTCGTGGGCCTCGTCGCACCTGCGCACCAGCACCAGGTGGTCCTCGAGGTCGACGTCGAGGAGATCCCCGAGCACCGCCTCGGCCACCGCATCGGCCAGGCCGTCAGTCATCGCGACGGTCCTCGTCGCGGCTGGGCAGCCAGCTGGTCTCGCCCCGCGACTCGCTGCCCCTCCAGGCCGACCCCATCCCGTAGGCGCTCAGCAGGAGCAGCGCGATGCCCGCTCCGGTGAGCAGCCCCTGGAAGAGACCGTGGGTGGTCGAGCCGACCGTGGTGCAGGCGATGCCCACGACCAGGATCGGCAGGAACTTCGCGTACGTGTGGTCGGCCATGCGTCAACCATTGCTTGACGCGACGCCGATTGTCAACCTCAAGTTGACGCGGATGCACCGATTCGTCTGCGACCGCAGGCGAAGAAACTCGCAGGGATCCGCAGACGAATCGGTGTCCACCCCCGTTACGGACGCGCTTCGTACACGTTGTTGAAGGGCGTCTCGGCGACCCGGCGGAACCGGGTGAAGCCGGCGTCGGTGACGACCTGGCGGATGGCGGCCTCGCCGGCCTGGGCGCCGAGGGCGTAGCCGCCGGACTGCGACATCGCGTTGGGCACGCAGAGGAACGTCGAGAAGCTGTAGAACACCCGGCCCACGGGGTTCAGGTTCGACTCGACGGTGTCACCGGCGGCGGGCTCGACGACCAGCCACGTACCGTCCGCGGCCAGGGAACGCCGGATGTGCTGGGCGGCGGCGAGCGGGTCGCCCATGTCGTGCAGGCAGTCGAACGTCGTGACGAGGTCGAGCCCCGTGGCGTCGAGCTCCTGGGCGCTGGCCACGTCGAACCGCACGCGGTCGCCGAACCCGGCGTCCTCGGCCCGCTCGCGGGCGGACTCGATGGACCCGGTGTGGTAGTCCGAGCCGACGAACCGGCTGGCCGGGAACGCGTCGGCCATCAGCAGCGTCGAGGCGCCGTGACCGCACCCGAGGTCGGCGACGGACGCACCGCGCTCGAGCTTGGCCTGGACACCGTCCAGCGCCGGGATCCACTCGGTCAGCAGGTGCATCAGGTACCCCGGGCGGAAGAACCGCTCGCAGCCGTTGAAGACGTCCTCGTCGTGCTGACCCCAGCCGTACCCGGCCCCGGTGCGGAAGGACTCCTCGATGTGGTGCTGGGCCTTGAGGGCGCCGAGCGCGAGCTCGTAGGCGCCCGGCAGGAACACCGGGCCGGTCGGGTCGGTCAGCGCGAACGCCTGCTCGGGCGTCATCGAGTACGTCGCGGTGGCGGCGTCGTACTGGATGTAGCCGCCGGCCGCCTGGCCGCGCAGCCACTCGTCGACGTACCTCGGGTCGGTGTCGGTCGCGGCGGCCACGGAGCGCGCGTCGCCGGGCTGCTGGGCGAGGGCGCGGTACAGGCCCAGTCGCTCACCGAGCAGCACGTTGCCCGCACCGATGGTGGCGCCGAGGTCGCCGACGAACTTGCCGACGAACGCCATGAGGGTGTCCATGTCGATGGCGGGCGCCTCGGTCCCCTCGGTCTGCGTGGGCTTCTGTTCGATCGTGGTCATCAGGGTCTCCCGTGCTCAGGCATCCCTGGTGGATGCTGGGTGAGGCACACGCTGCGTGGAGGCGCTTGCAGGTCGGTTGCAGTCGACTGCAAGGCCGCTGCAACCGGGCGAGGGGAGGCTGACCGCATGAGAGCTCGGGAGCCCGACGTCCAGGCGTACGTCGACCGCGACGGTCTGCGGATCGCCTACGAGACCTTCAACGACGCGGCCGCGGACCAGGGTCGCCCGACCGTGCTGTTCGTGCCGATCGACTCGTGCGTGCAGAGCCGGGCGTGGAAGGCGCAGGTGCCGTACCTGTCCCAGCACTACCGCGTCGTCACCATCGACCCGCGCGGCAACGGCCTGTCCGACCGGCCCACGGACCCGGCGGAGTACGGCGACCTCGACTTCGTGGCCGACACGGTGGCCGTGATGGACGCGGCCGGCGTGGACCGCGCCGTGCTGGTGGGCATCTGCGTGAGCGCCTGGCAGGCGATGCTGGTCGCGTCGCTGCACCCCGACCGCGTCCAGGGCGTGGTCGCCGTCGGGCCGTGGCTCTACGACGACACCCCGCCGCTGCCGTTCCGTGCCGACGCCGCTGCCCACTTCGAGGACGAGCTGCCCAGGTACGAGGGCTGGACGATGGGCAACCGGCACTTCATCGCGGACGGCTGGCCGCAGTTCTCCGCGTTCTTCTTCGACCAGATGCTGTGCGAACCCCACTCGACCAAGCAGCTGGAGGACATCCTCGGGTGGACGGGTGACACGACGGGCCCGGTGCAGCTCGCGGTCCACGACGGCGCCAGGTACCCCGCGGACAAGGCGGACACCGAGGCGCTGCTGCGCGCGATCACCCAGCCGGTGCTGGTGATCCGCGGCACCGAGGACCGCTGCCAGCCGCTCGGCCGGGCCCAGACGGCTCGCCGAGTGGACCGGGGGTGAGCTGCTGGAGCTCGAGGGATCCGGGCACCTGCCGATGGCCCGCGACCCGATCACGGTCAACCGCGCGATCAAGGGCTTCGTGGACCGGGTCACCGGTGCGCCGGTGCCCTCCCGCCCACGAGGTGGCGGGGCCACGCGGCGGCCGCGTGCGCTGTACCTCTCCTCTCCCATCGGGCTCGGCCACGTGCGCCGCGACCTGGCCATCGCCGACGCGATGCGTGCGCGGGAGCCCGACCTCGAGGTCCAGTGGCTGACGCAGTCGCCGGTGGCGGAGTTCCTCGAGCAACGCGGCGAGGTCGTGCACCCCGCCTCGCGCCTGCTGGCCAACGAGTCCGGGCACTTCGAGTCGGAGTCGGGCGAGCACGACCTGCACGCGTTCCAGGCCGTGCGTCGGATGGACGAGGTGCTGGTCAACAACTTCATGGTGTTCGACGACCTCGTGGAGCGGGAGGCGTTCGACCTCTGGCTGGGGGACGAGGCCTGGGACCTCGACCACTTCCTGCACGAGAACCCCGAGCTCAAGCGGGCGCCGTTCGTCTGGATGACCGACTTCGTCGGGTGGGTGCCGATGCCCGACGGCGGAGAGCGGGAGGCGTACCTGACCTCCGACTACAACGCCGAGATGGTCGAGCACGTGGCGAGGTACCCGGCCCTGCGCGACCGGTCGGTGTTCGTCGGTGACCCGGCCGACGTGGTCGACCTGCCGCTGGGGCCGGACCTGCCGACGGCCCGGGCGTGGACCGAGGCGCACTTCGACTTCGCCGGGTACGTCATGGGGGAGCGGCCCGACCCGGCCGACCGCGAGGGTCTGCGGCACCGGCTCGGGTACGCCGACGGCGAGGTCGTCTGCGTGGTCAGCGTGGGCGGTTCGGGCGTCGGCGACCACCTGCTGCGGCGCGTGGTCGCGTCGTACGACGAGGCTCGGGGCCGCATCCCCGGCCTCCGGATGGTGGTCGTCGCCGGCCCGCGCATCGACCCGGGCTCGCTGGGTGCGCCCGCGGGCGTGGAGGTGCACGGCTTCCTGCCGGACCTCGACCTGCACCACGCCGCGTGCGACGTGGCCGTGGTCCAGGGCGGGCTGAGCACCACGATGGAGCTCACGGCTGCCGGTCGACCTTTCCTGTACGTCCCGCTCGGCCACCACTTCGAGCAGCAGGTGCACGTGCGGCACCGGCTGGAGCGGCACCGGGCCGGTCGGGCGATGGACTATCGCGACGCCGACCCGGGCCGGATCGCCGACGAGCTGGCGGCGGCGCTGAAGGCCCCGACCGACTACCTGCCCGTACCGACGGACGGCGCCGACCGGGCGGCTCAGCTGGTGCTCGAGGTGCTCTGACCCGCCAGGAGTGCGCGCAGGGACGGCCACGAGCCGTCGATGGCGCGGCTCAGCGGCTCGACGGAGCCGAGCAGCAGGTAGACGTCGGCACCGATGACCCAGGCCCCGCCGGGCGGGCACTCGACGGCGTCGAGGGCCTGGCGCGCCTCGGCCGTCAGCGCCGGGTCGCCGGTCAGGGCGGCCAGCGCAGCCAGGCACCGCAGCCGGCCGCCGGCCATCGCCGCCTCGCCGGTCGCCAGCCCGCGCCGGGCGACCGCCTCGGCCTCGGCCGCGTCGCCGGTCTCGATCAGCGTGGTGGCGAGCAGCCCGGCGGCGATGGCGTACCACCACGGGTGGTCGATGGGCGAGCTCGCCTCGACGGCCTCGCGGCCGACCCGTCGCGCGGTCTCCAGGTCCCCGGCGAGCCGCGCGAACCAGCCGTCGTGGGCGTGCAGGTATCCGGCGTACGCCCGGTAGCCACTGAGGCGGTTGAGCTCCAGCGCCTCGGCGATCAGGGCGCGGGCGTCGTCCAGGCGACCCTCGGCGGCGGGCACGAACGACTTCTCGAACACGGTCCACTGGAGCAGCCAGGTGGCCCCCCTGGCCCGGAGCCGGGGCTCGAGGTCGGCGATCACCTCGCCGAGCCGGACGGGGTCGCCGAGGTAGGCCCACACGGTCTTGAGGCCGTCGAGCGCGAGCACCTGTGCGTCCTCTGACCCCGCCGATCTGGCCCGGACCAACCCTCCCTCGGCCCGGGCCAGGGCCGTGGCCAGCCGCAGCCGGCTGGCCTCGAGGATCGCCAGCCGGCTGGTGAAGTCGGCCTCCGCGCGCCGGTCTCCGAGGTCCGCGGCCAACCGGAGCCCGAGCTCCAACGGGGCGACGAGCTCGTCGACGGTGAGACCGAGCCCCACCGCCGCGTCGCCGCCCAGGAAGCGGAGCGCGGCCATCTCGAGCCGCCGGTCGTCGGTGTTGCGGGCCAGGGCGAGCGCGCCTCGTACGTCCTCCAGCGCGGTGGCGAAGTCCGCACGCGCCTCGTGGACCGCACCGCGCGCCAGCAGGGCACGGGCCCGCGTCCCGGCGAAGGCGGTCCCGACGGCGAGGGAGCGGTCCAGCAGCCCGAGCGCGTCCTCGACGGCCGCTCGGCGCAGGGCGTCCTCGCCGGCCAGCAGCCAGCCGTGGGCGGCGCGCGGCTCGTCGCCGGCGGCGTACGCGTGCTCGGCCATCACCTCGGGGCGATCGCTGGTCAGGTCGGCAGCGCGTCGGTGGAGGGCGAGCGCGAGCGCGGGTGGCAGCGCGGCGTGCACGCACTCCTGCAGGAGGTCGTTGGCGAACTCGTAGTGGTGGCCGCTGCGCACGAGCAGGCGCAGGCGGACCAGCTCCTCGCACTCCCGGGCGGTGGCGACGTCGGAGGACTCGACGAGGGCGGCCACGAGGGCCGGGTCGATCCGGCGTCGCAGGACGGCGGCGGCCTCGACCACCGCGCGGCCGTTCGCGTCGAGGCGGGCGACCCGGCCGAGCACCGCGTCGGCCAGCGACTCGGGGACGCCGGTGTCACCCTGGCCGAGCGCCCGGAGGTACTCGACCACGCTCAGCGGGTGCCCGGCCGTCCGGGCCATCACCTGCTCGCCGTGGGCGGCCAGGCCCGAGGCAGCGGCCAGCGCGTCGACGGCGGAGCGGGGGAGGGCGCCGAGCCGGACGAGCGTGGCGCGGTCGCCGAGCCGTGCCGTGACCTCGGCGTCCTCGGCGCGGACGGCGGCCACGACGAGAACCCGGGCCTCGCCGAGCCTGCCCGCGAGGTACCCGAGCAGGTCGACAGTGGCGGCACCGCCGTCCTGGAGGTCGTCGATGGTCAGCAGGACGGGGCGGTCGAGCGCGAGGCGGCGCAGGACGGCGACCACGGCGTCGTACGCCTGACGGCGCTGGAGGTCGACGTCCGCCGGCAGCGGCGGGCCGTCCGCCACGACGGGGGCGAGCTCGGGGACCAGGGACACCCACGCCGCGACGTGGTCACGCAGCAGGGCGGCCAGGGCGGGCGGCGAGGAGTCGAGGATCGCCGGACGGAGCGCGTCGACGAACGGCTGGAGGAAGAGCGAGCGCTCCGCGGGGTGGCAGCGGCCGCGCAGGACGCGGCCGCCGGTGGCGGCGGCCAGGTCGGCCACGGCGTCCAGGAAACGGGTCTTGCCGATGCCGGCCTCGCCCTCGACGAGCACCAGCGCCGGGGCGCTCGCTCCTCCGAGCCCGGCCCAGGTGCGCTCGGCCTGGGCGAGCTCGGGCTCGCGGCCGACGAGCAGGGTCCGCTCGACCGCGCTCCTCGTCGGCGCCTCGGCAGGGAGGTCCGCCTCGCGCAGCACCGAGAGGTGCAGGTCGACGCTCTCGCGGTCCGGGGACGTGCCCAGCTCCTCGCGCAGGCGGGCGGCCAGGTCGTCGTACGCCGCCAGGGCCGCGCTCGCTCGGCCGTCGGCGACCAGCGCGCGCATCAGGGTCCGCACGGCCTGCTCGTCGAACGGGTCGGCGGCCACGCCCTCGGCGGCGACCCGGGCCGCCCCGGCTGGTTCGAGCGGAGTGAGCGACTCGGCGAGGAGGTGCCGGGCGCGGCGGCGCAGGCCGTCGGCCTCGCGGCGCACGCGCAGCACCCAGTCGGCGTCGTCCTCGTCGACCAGGGCGGGTTGGCTGCCGAGCAGATCGAGTGTCGAGCCGGCCGCGGCCACGGCGAGCGCCGCGTCGCCGGCGGCAGCCCGGGCCGCGGCCTCGGCGTTGAGGCGCGCCGCCTCGTCGAGGTCGACCACCCACGGTCCGCGGGCGGCCAGCCCGTACGCCCGGCCCGTCGCGGTCAGGAGGT
This sequence comes from uncultured Actinomycetota bacterium, assembly GCA_963708915.1. GTDB lineage: Bacteria > Actinomycetota > Actinomycetes > Propionibacteriales > Nocardioidaceae > Nocardioides. The sequence continues at coordinate 682,283 of CAVPUJ010000001.1, read as the reverse complement.
CGGCGCCGAGCAGCCGCCGGGTGCGGCTGACGAGGGTGGCCACGTTGGCGGCCGGGTCGGCGGGCGGTTCCTCGGGCCAGAGGGCCTCGACGATCCGGTCGAGGGGCACCAGGGCGCCGCGCTCGGCGGCCAGGAGCGCCAGCAGCGTGCGGGCCTTGCGGCTGCCGAGCTCGCGTCCCTCGAGCGTGTCGCCGCCCGGCCGGTCGACCGCGAGCGCGGAGGCGAGCCGGATCCAGGTCGTCCCGTGGCCCTCCTCCACGCCTCCGAGTATGCGCCCACCCGATCCGCTACCCGATTCGTCTGCGGTTTGCTGCGACTTTCCCCGCTCAGCGACGCAGACGAATCGGTGGGAGCGGGGTCTGGGTCAGCGCTTGGCGGCCAGGACGGGGAGGCGGTCGAGGGCGCGGTGCACGAGCGCGACGAACGCGCCTGGCGCCATCTGCACCTTCCCGTCGGGGACGAAGCCGACCTGGGCGACCGAGCCGCCGTCGCGGACGATGCCCATCAGGTAGGTCACGGTCTCGTCGTCGCTGATCTCGGTCGTCACGTGCCAGACGGTGAGGTCCTGCTTCTTGGTGGACACGTCTGCCACCTTCACCACGTCGGTGCCCAGCTCGCGGTCGTCGCACGAGGCGAGCCGGGTGCGGACGTCGCCGACGAAGCTGCGGGCCCGCTTCGGCGGGAGCAGACCGACGGTCTCGGTCAGACCGAAGAGGTCCGACAGCTTCGCCTCGGGGATGACGAACGAGCGGGTCATGTTGCGGCGCATGCCCTTGACGTCGAAGCGGGTGGCGTCGCACCGGCTGGCGGCCAGGTTGGCTGAGGGCGACGCGGGCCTCGGTGCCGATCCAGGGCCGCTCGACGCCCGCGACGGGCGGCAGGTCGACCTCGCTGAGCATCGCGGGGACGTCACTGGCGGGGATGGGCGCGGTGGCGGAGAGCTCGGGCTTCTCGGCGCACGGCCCGGTCTCCGGCAGGGCGCACAGGCCGTTGACGGCGTCCGCCAGCAGTCCGGCCTCGGCGGCGAGATCGGGCCGGTCGGTGTCCTGCGCACGGGTGAACGTGATGGTCGTGGCCCGACCGGTGCGGGCCACGCCGGCGACCATGGTGGTCGCGGGCTTCTTCCAGGAGCGCAGCACGAGCAGGGTGGCGTCGTCGCCGACCCGGTCGACGTCGTAGGTGGAGATGAGCTGGACCCGGGCGTCGGTGCACCCGCCGAACCAGCCACGCATGACGTCGTACGCGGCCTTGGCGCCGCCGTTCGTGGTCGACCTCTCCACGGTCTGGACCATGCTGCGCCGCGACTGCAGCTTGTGTGCCGGCGCCTTGAACTGCTGCACCGACGAGGAGGTGCCCTCGGGATCGGCGAACCGGGTCGACTGGCAGGGCATCAGGATCCCGGTCCGGGACCCTCCGGTCCCGGCCTGGCGCCAGCGACCCGGGACCCGCGTCGACAGCTGGTCGACGGTGACGAGGTCGTCGGGGCTGATGGCCACGAGCGTGTGTGCGGCGGCCGCCTCGGCGTCCGGCTCCGGCGTCGCCGAGCCGTCAGACCCGGTGCCGAGACGCAGCGCGGCGACGCCGGTGCTGCGAGCGTTCTCGAGGGAGGGCCGGACGCCTTGGGCGTCGGTGACCGCGGCACCGCCCAGCACCAGGGCGCCCACGACGGCCACCGCGCCGCCGGCGGTGTGCGTCCGACGGCGGGTGGTGCCGGCACGCCGGACGATGGTCACGCGCGGCCAGCGGACGTCGGCGACGTGCTCGCGCAGCGACTCGAACAGCGGTCGGATGGACGTCGTGGGTACCTCGCGCTGCATCGCGAACTCGGCGGTGGCCAGCTGCAGCTTCGTCTCGGCGTCGTGCTGCGTGAGCCCGACCTCGCGGGCCATGTCGGCCATCGAGACGTCGGCGAGCTGGGTGAGCAGGAGCACCTTGCGCTGGGTGATCGGCAGCTTGGCGAGCGCGTCGAGGGTCGCGCGGATGTCGGGGTCGAGCTTGCGGTCGCGGTGGAAGATCCGGGCCGAGTGGCGGCGCTGCGCGTGCCGCCAGGCCAGCGGACGGACCCAGGCCACGGGGTCCTCGAGCCGGGACACCTTGCGCCAGTGGTGCCAGGCGGCCACGAACGCGTCGCGCACCGCGTTGCGCGAGGCCGGCAGATCGCCGGTGAGCGCGAAGGTCTGCTGGAGCAGCGAGGTACGGGTCGACTTGTAGAAGTCGTCGAACTCGTCTGCGGGCTGCATGGCCGTTCCACGGTACGTGGTTCACCCTCACGGGTGCACATCCCTGCGGGGGCCTTTCGTTGCGCGGCGGTCCGCTGCGCGGGGCTTGAGTCGCGGACCGTTGGCCGCTGCCGGATGCACGGCTTCGTCGCTGGGGCGGCGCGTCGGGCGCACGGCCACCGCTGGCGTCGCCACCGCTGGCGCCCGCCGCGGCCAAGCCCCTTGATGCTCCTCCGGCCGTGCCTCCGGCAGCGTCCTCTCTGTGCGGCTCGTGGGGAGAGGACGACGGGCCGGCTTCCGCTGAAGCTCGGCGTGCCTGCGGGGGTCTTGAGCAACTCACGGCGAGGATGGTGGGGATGACTTCCCTGCTCAGCGGGCCTGCCCGGTCCGCCCGCACGGCCTCGGAGGCGCCGACCGACGTCGCCCACCGGCGACCGCTCGTGCTGCTGGCGCTGCTGGGTGGTGTGGCGGCGGCCGCCGGGCCGCTGCTCGTCTGTCTCGCTGTCGGGGTCGCGGGCTGGTTCCTCAGCGACGCCGGCGCCCACGGGGCGCCGCGCGACGGGCTGCGGGCCGGGGCGTACGCCTGGCTGATGGGCCATGGCTCCGGACTCACGGTCGCCGGCGTCACCATCTCGGCGATCCCTCTGGGGATCACCGTGATCTGCGCCTGGGCCGTGTGGCGGATCGCACACCGGGTGGGCGACTCGATCTCCGGTCACGGGCCCGACGCCGACGCGATCGCCGACGGCGTCCGCGACTGGACCGTGCCTGCCGCGACGGCCCTGTTCACGGCGGCGTACGTCGCCGTGGCCGTCGTGACGCTTCGCGCGCTGACGGCCGACTCCGTGCCGGTGTCCGGCACCCGCGTGGTCGTGTGGTCCCTGCTCCTGTGCCTGGTCGTGGGCGGCGCCTCGATCGCGGTCGGCGCCGGCCGGGCCGCGATCTGGACCGCGTTCCTGCCGCTCTCCGTGCGGGCCGCCGCGACGGTCTGCCTCAAGGTCGTCTCCACGTTCCTGCTCGTGTCGGCGGCGATCTTCCTGGTGGCGCTCGTGGTCGACCTCGGCGCCGCCCTCAACGTGATGTCCGAGCTGCACAGTGACGTCGGCGAGGCGAGCCTCTACGCCGGGCTCGCGCTGGTCGTGCTGCCGAACGCCGTGCTGTTCACCGGCAGCTACCTGCTCGGTCCGGGCGTCGCCGTCGGCACGGCCACGATCGCCAGCCCGACCGCGGTCGTCCTGGGGCCGGTGCCGGCGTTCCCGCTGCTGGCCGCCCTGCCCGACGACGGCGCTCCGTCGTCCTGGATGGCGCTGCTCCTGCTCGTCCCGCCGGTGGTGGCGGCGTACGCCGCGGCGCGCGCCCACCGCCTGTACCCGACCACGCGCTGGGAGGAAGGGGCCGTGCGCGGCTGCGCCGGTGGCATCCTGGCCGGCCTGGTCGTCGGCGGGCTGGCGGGCGTGGCCGGCGGCTCCGTCGGACCCGGCCGGATGCAGGACGTCGGGCCGTTCGCCACCCAGGTGACCCTGCACGCCGTCGTCGCCCTCGGCCTCGGAGCGCTGGTCGGCTCCCTGCTGGCCACCTGGTCGTACCGCCGCTACGTGCGACGCCAAGCCGCCCTGACGGTCTCCTAGGATCCCGCGCGTGCCACCCGCCCGTCTGGTCGTCCTGGTCTCCGGCTCGGGGACCAACCTCCAGGCCCTGCTCGACGCGACCGGCGACCCGGCGTACGGCGCCCGGGTCGTCGCCGTGGGCGCCGACCGTGACGACATCGAGGGCCTGCGGCGCGCCGAACGGTTCGGGGTCGAGACGTTCGTGCACCGGGTGCGCGACTTCCCGAGCCGAGCCGACTGGGACCTCGCCCTGGCCGCGACCGTGGCGTCGTACGCCCCGGACCTGGTCGTGCTCGCCGGGTTCATGAAGCTCGTCGGCCCGGCGTTCCTGCTGGAGCAGGCCGGTCGGACCCTGAACACCCACCCCGCGCTCTCGCCCTCGTTCCCCGGGATGCACGGTCCCGTGGAGGCGCTCGAGTACGGCGTGAAGGTCACCGGTTGCACGTTGTTCGTGGTCGACGGCGGCGTCGACACCGGCCCGATCGTCGACCAGCGGGCCGTCCGGGTGCACGACGACGACACGGTCGAGACCCTGCACGAGCGGATCAAGGTGGAGGAGCGGCGGATGCTCGTCGAGTCGGTCGGTCGGATGGCGAGGCGGGGGTACGACATCGACGGGCGAAGGGTGCGCATCCGCCCTGGCCGCGCCTAGAGTGGCGGCACACGACTGGCGCGGGTGGGTGACCACCGGGGAGTGAACGTCGTGGGCATCGTCCGCCTGGGTGCCCGCTCCGCACATGTGCCGAAGGAGCGTCCCCATGAGCCAGATACCCATCCGCCGACCAGTTGTCAGGGCGCTCGTCTCCGTCTACGACAAGACCGGTCTCGACGACCTGGTCCGCGGTCTCCACGACGCCGGCGTCGCGCTGGTGTCCACCGGCGGCTCGGCCGCACGCATCGAGTCGCTGGGCATCCCGGTGACCAGGGTCGAGGACCTCACCGGCTTTCCCGAGTGTCTCGACGGCCGCGTGAAGACGCTGCACCCGAAGGTGCACGCCGGCATCCTCGCCGACCGGCGCCTCGAGACCCACGTACGCCAGCTCGAGGAGCTCGGCATCGAGCCCTTCGACCTGGTCGTCTCGAACCTGTACCCCTTCGAGGAGACCGTCGCCTCCGGGGCGACCCCCGACGAGTGCGTCGAGCAGATCGACATCGGTGGGCCGTCGATGGTGCGGGCCGCGGCCAAGAACCACCCGTCGGTCGCCATCGTCACGTCCCCGTCGTCGTACGACGACGTGCTCGTCGCCGTCGCCGCCGGCGGGTTCACCCTCGAGCAGCGTCAGCGGTTGGCCAGTGAGGCGTTCGCGCACACCGCGGCGTACGACGTCGCGGTCGCGCGCTGGATGGCCTCGGTGCTGGCGCCGCCGGAGGGCGACACCTGCTTCCCCGAGTTCGGTGCCGCGACGTTCACCAAGGTCGCGGACCTCAGGTACGGCGAGAACCCGCACCAGGTCGCCGCGCTGTACGCCGACGGCACCGAGGGGCTGGCCTCGGCCCAGCAGCTCGCCGGCAAGGAGATGTCCTACAACAACTACGTCGACACCGACGCCGCTCGTCGAGCCGCGTGGGGCTACGACGAGCCGGCCGTCGCGATCATCAAGCACGCCAACCCGTGCGGGATCGCCGTGGGCTCCGACGTGGCGGACGCACACCGGCGAGCGCACGACTGCGACCCGGTGTCGGCGTTCGGCGGCGTGATCGCGACCAACCGCCCGGTGAGCCTCGCGATGGCCGAGCAGGTCGCTCCGGTGTTCACGGAGGTGATCGTGGCGCCCGCCTACGAGGACGGGGCCGTCGAGGTGCTCGCGGCCCGGAAGAACCTCCGGATCCTGGTCTGCGACGGACCCGAGGGCGACTCCGGCTTCGAGTTCCGCCAGGTGTCAGGCGGCGTGCTCCAGCAACGGGTCGACCGCGTCGACGCGCCCGGTGACGACCCGGCCACCTGGACCCTGGCCGCCGGTCCGGCCGCCGACGACGCGACCATGCGGGACATGGCGTTCGCCTGGAAGGCCTGCCGCGCGGTGAAGTCCAACGCCATCCTGCTGGCCAACGACGGCGCCGCCGTCGGCATCGGGATGGGCCAGGTCAACCGGGTCGACTCCTGCCGGCTGGCCGTCTCCCGGGCCGGCGACCGGGCGAAGGGTTCGGTCGCCGCGTCCGACGCCTTCTTCCCGTTCGAGGACGGTCCGCAGGTCCTCGTCGACGGGGGCGTGCGCGCGATCGTCCAGCCGGGTGGTTCGATGCGGGACGAGCTGACGACGGCGCTGTGCGAACAGGCCGGCGTCACGCTGTACCTCACCGGCACCAGGCACTTCGCCCACTGATCCCCGGAAGGACACGCATGACCGCGCAGACCCTCGACGGCACCGCCACCCTCAAGACCATCAAGGCCGAGCTGGCGGAACGCGTGGCGGCGCTGAAGGAACGCGGCATCGTGCCGGGCCTCGGCACCGTGCTGGTGGGCGACGACCCGGGCTCGCACTGGTACGTCGGCGCCAAGCACAAGGACTGCGCCGAGATCGGCATCACGTCCATCCGCCGCGACCTGCCGGCCACTGCCGGCCAGGCGGAGGTGGAGGCGGTCATCGACGAGCTGAACGACGACCCGACCTGCACCGGCTTCATCGTCCAGCAGCCGACGGGTCTCGACGAGTTCGCCCTGCTCTCCCGGGTGCACCCCGACAAGGACGTCGACGGCCTGCACCCCACGAACCTCGGCAAGCTCGTCCTGGGCAAGCCCGGACCGCTCCCGTGCACGCCCGTCGGCGTCATCGAGCTGCTGCGCCGGCACGGCGTCCAGATCGCCGGGGCCGAGGTGGTCGTGGTCGGCCGCGGCCTGACGGTCGGACGCCCCCTTGGTCTGCTGCTGACCCGCCGCAGCGAGAACGCGACGGTGACGCTGTGCCACACCGGCACCCGGGATCTTGCCGCGCACGTGCGGGAGGCCGACATCGTGGTCGCCGCGGCCGGCGTGCCCGGGATCATCAGCGGCGCCATGGTCAAGCCCGGAGCGGCCGTCCTCGACGTCGGCGTCTCCCGCGTGGAGGGCAAGGTGGCCGGTGACGTCGCCGACGACGTGGCCGAGGTCGCCGGCTGGGTCTCGCCGAATCCCGGGGGCGTCGGTCCGATGACACGCGCGATGTTGCTCAGCAACATCGTCGAGATCGCCGAACAGGTGGCAGGGTAGGACCTCGTGGCGCACCTCCGCGCGGTCCCCGACCCTGACGACGTCCCCGACGACGTCGCCGAGATCGACCCCGTCGCCGAGCCGGTCGACCCGGCCGCCGCCACCGCACCCGGCGAGGACGACCCGCCCCACGAGGACGAGCACGACGAGGCGTTCCCGGAGGAGCCGCGTCGCTACCCCTCGACGATCGGCGGTGCGTTCTACCTGAGCATCCTCGCCGTGGCGGGGACGGCCCTGTTCATCACCTACGGCCACGACTGGCGGCTCGGCATCCAGATCCTGGGTGGTTCGCTGCTCGCGGCCGCCCTGATCCGGCTGGTGCTGGCCAACCGCGACGCGGGCATGCTCGCGGTCCGCAACCGGTTCATCGACGTCTCCCTGCTGACCGGGGCGGGCATCGCGCTCATCGCGCTGGCCACGACGATCCCCGACATGCCCGTCTGACCCCGCGATAGCGGACTCGTCCTGTCCGCCTGGTGCGGGACGGTGGAGCCATGACGACCACTCCCACGCCCGTCGACCCGCCTCGGCTGCACCAGAACCCGGCTTTCACCTGGGGCACGATCGCCCCGGCCGGACCGACCGTGTACGTCGGCGGCCAGAACGGGACCGACGAGACCGGCGCCGTGCTCGACGGCCTCGGACCGCAGACCGAGCAGGCTCTCCGCAACGTGCTGGCCGTGCTCGAGGAGGCAGGCACCGACGCCGACCACGTCGCGAAGCTGACGATCTACCTCGATCCCGCGGTGGACCCCGGGGCGGCGTACGCGGCGACCGGGGCCGTGTGGGGGCGTCGCCGGACCGCCGTGACCGTGCTGGCCGTGGCGCCGGCCCGGGAGGGCGCGCTGGTCGAGATCGAGGCGGTGGCGAGCGTCCCCGGTCGCTGAGCCCGACCGGTCACGCCCACGACAGCCTCATCACGACGCGGGGGAACCCGTCGGTCACCGAGTCGGTGTCCGCGACCTTCGTGAAGCCGGCTCGCTCGAACAGCCCGCGGGTGCCGACGAACGCCATGGTCAGGTCCACCGTGGCGGTGCCGTTGTCCACGGGGATCGCCTCGACGGCGGGCGCGCCGTGGGAGCGCGCGAGCTCGACGGCGCCGTTCACGAGGTCGAGGGAGATGCCGCGCCCGCGGAAGCCCGGCCTGACCCGGACGCAGAAGATGTTCCACACCGGGAGGTCGTCGACGGCGCGGATCTTGGTGGACCGGGTGACCGGGAGGTCGGCCCGGGGAGCGATGCCGGCCCAGCCCGCGACCTCGTCGCCGTCGTACGCGAGGACGCCCGGCGGAACCTTCCGCCGGCACAGCTTCCTGACGTACGCGCCCCGCTCGCGACCGACCAGGGACCTGTTGGTCCTGGCGTCGACGCGGTGGCTGAGGCACCAGCAGACGTTGGCGTCCGGGCTCTTCTTCGGACCCAGCACGAGGGCCACGTCGGCGAAGCGGGTCGCCGGGAGCACGTGGATCGCCATCCGAACACGGTAGGCGGATGAGAAGGTGTCGGCCATGCCCGGCGCCAGCTTCGAGGACGTCTACCTCGTGAACCCCGCCCACGCCCGTCCCTCGACGCCGGACGAGGTCGCCGGTCTGCAGTCCGAGCTGGGTGTAGCCATGCCCGTCGGGTACAGCGAGTACGTGCGGCGGCTCGGCAGCGGCGCTCTGGGGAACTGGGTCCGCGTGTACGCGCCCGCCGACCTGGCGACCCGTACTGCCGAGTGGCGGGAGCGGGTCCAGGAGTACTGGTTCTGGGACACCTCGGCGGCCGGCATCGAGCCACAGGTCTTCCAGCAGCAGGGCGTCGTGCTGGCCGACACGTTCGACGGGGACGAGCTCTGCTTCCTCCCCGAGGATCCCCATGCGCTGTACCTGCTGCCCCGCGACGACGACGAGCCCGTGCCCCTCGGACCTGGACTGCTGCCCGCCCTGCACGAGCTGGTGGCAGGCGACGTGAACCCGTGGGTGGAGGGCTGGACCTTCGAGGCCTTCGGCGTCGGGCGACAGGAGGTCAGGAGAGACCTGAGTGCCGGCCTCGACCTCGCGGCCGCAACCCGGGCCGTGGTCGGCCTGGGCCAGCACGCGCACCTCGTCGAGCTGGAGGGACGGACGACCTTCTTCCTGCCCGACCTCGGAGGCCGCCTCTCGATCTACCAGCTCGACGGACAGGCGCCCGCACTGGACCTGAGCCACGACCCCGAGACCGACCCTGCGGTCGTCTCCAGCGTGCTTGCCGTCCTGGGAGCCTGAGGCTCTACAGGTCGTTCGCGCTCGGAGCGGTGCGTCGCGCCAGCAGTGTGGAGTCGTCGATGTGGTGGGTGTGGCCGTCGCGGGTCACGGTCCTCGGCCGCTGTTCCACCACGAGCACCTCGAAGTCCTCGGCCAGGCCGGGTGCGAGGTCCGCGGCGACGAACATCGCCCGGCGGTGGCTGTCCGTCAGCTGGGTGTGCGTGTCCGACGGAGCGTGGCCGACGACCAGGAGGTGTCCTCCGGGTGCGACGGCCTCGCACAGCCGCCGGACGACCTCGACCATGCCGCCGTCCGGCGGGTGCAGGAAGTGCGTGGTCACCAGGTCGTAGGAACGGCCCTCGGCCGCGAAGCTCCGGGCGTCGACCTGCCACCAGTCGGTACGGTCCGCGACCCCAGCCTGCTCCGCGTGGGCGGCGGCCCGGGCCAGACCCTGGGCGGAGAAGTCCGCCCCGGTGACCTGCCAGCCACGCTGGGCGAGCCAGATCACGTCGCCACCCTCGCCGCACCCGACGTCGAGCGCGGTCCCCGGCGCCAGCCCGGACACCTCGGCCACGAGCTGCGGGTTCGGGTGTCCGCTCCAGACCTGGTCCTCGCCGGAGTAGCGCGCCTCCCAGGCGTCCGGCTCGAACATCTCGGTCGCGTGGTCATGGGTCCCGGTGTGCTCCATGTCCCGAACCGTACGGGTCACGCGGCCAGAGCAGCAAACATGTTTGCCGATTCAGCAAGTCAGGTCACGAGGTCAGGGGATAGCGGGCGAAGCCCCAGTCCTGCTCCCAGTCCGGCATGTACGTGACGCGTCTGCTGCTGTTGGCGCCGAGGTCGAAGACCAGCTCGCAGGTTCCGCCGGTTGCCGAGCAGCGCACGAGGTAGCTGTGCTTGTCCACCATCGCATCCAGCAGGACGGTGTCGTCGGACTCCCACCACACGCCCCAGGTGCCCCGGTCGGACCACGCGTTCCAGAGGCGCATGGCGGGAATCCCCGTGGGAAGCGGCAGCGTGACGATGTCGTCGGGGTTGACCGCGTCGAGGGGGCCGGCCGGGCGCACCCGCAAGGTGTTGGTGCAGCAGTCGGAGGACGGATCCCCCGGCGCGGGCCCGGTGAAGAGCTCCCGCGTGCCGTCGGGAGACGTGTACGCGTCCTCGAGGCCCACGAACACGTCGAACTGACCCAGTGCCAGTGACGGGTCGTAGGTCAGGTCGGTCGCCTCGATGGTGTCGGTGCGGACGTCCCACCGGACGATCTCGGCGTCGGGGGCCTTGCGGGGATCGCTCGACCCGTTCAGCAAGTACCCGATCCCGGCTGCGTCGATGCCGAGCAGATCCCGTCGAGCACACATGTCGTCGTCGCCCCGCAGGGTGCGCGAGGCCAGCTCCGTGTTCGTCTCGGTGTCCCAGGTGACGAACGCCGTCGTACCTGGTGACGGGGAGGTGCTCCAGTAGGCGATCCGGCCGTCGGCACTCAGGCTCGGCCACTGACGAGCCGGCACGGGAAGTGGTTCGAGACCGTCGCCCCGGAGGTACAGCCATTCCGCAGGCCCCGAACGTCGGCCGCCCTCGTAGCCTCCCACCAGGACGGTGGCGCCGGCGACCTCGAGCTCGACGTCGTCGTACGAGGCGTCGATCTCGGCACCCCCTGCGTGCAGCACGCCGTCGTGCCAGTACGGCGTGCCAGGCGGCGGACCGTCGGGAAGGCCGTCGATCCACGCGTGCAGATCGGAGTCGACCGGCTGGTTGGGAGCTTCCTTCTCCGGGACGTGCCCGCACGGGGGCGCTCCACCGAGGTCGACCTGGGTCGAGTCGTCCGAAGGCAGCGGTCCCACCGGCGGGATCGGTGCCGCGGTGGGACGACCGAGACCGATCGCGGTGGCGGCCACCACGACGACGGCGACCGCCGCGGCGACCGTCAGGCTGACGGTCCGGCGGTGCTGGGCACGGGCCTGCGTGCGCACCAGACCGAGGTCAACCTCGGGGGGAGTGAGCCCGTCGGCGATCCGGCGGGCCGCGTCGGCCAGTCGCTCGTCCAGCGTCATGGCGTCACCTCTTCACCCGGTGGTGCCGACGACACGGGTTCGCCGAGGAGGTCCGCCAGCCGTCGGGAGGCCGCGTGGGCGTGGCTCTTCACCGTGCCCGGCGCCATCGAGAGAGTCTCCGCGATCTCGGCCTCGCTCAGGTCCTCGTAGTAGCGCAGCACCGTCACGGCCCGTTGCCGCGGCGGCAACGTCAGCACGGCCTGCCACACCCGCTCGTGCTCGGCGACCTCCTCCATCTGGTCCTGCCGAGTGGGCTGGTCACGGATCAGGGTCGGCGACTCGTGGGACGAGCGTCGGCGCCACCAGGAGCTCGCCTGGCTGACCAGGACCTTGCGGGCGTAACCGACCGGCCAGTCCATCCGTTCCACCCGGGGCCATCGCTGGTAGACGCGGACCAGGGTCGTCTGGAGCAGGTCCTCCGCGCGCTGGTAGTCACCGGTCATCAGGTAGGCCGTGCGGAACAGGGACCCACTGTGGGCGCGCACGAAGTCGGTGAACCGCTCGTCGTCGCCCTGCACCATCGCGTCCCCTCACGAAGGAGGACCGAGATAGGACCAGGATCCTCCTCGACGCCGCCTCCTCGCCTCCGGTTTGTCAGCAGCTGACCTCCGGGTTCCAGTCGGCGAAGATCCCCGACGGGTTGTCCCGCCAGATCCAGGCATGCATCAGGTAGAAGGCCGGTCCCGGCGGCGGGACCAGGATGTGCATGTCCATCCCGAGCACGGACGGCGCCTCCGAGACGCCCGGCGGGTTGGACTGGGCACTCCTGACGACCCACTCCACGGCGACGAGGTTCAGCTTGCCGTCCGACCTCTTCTCGTACACCAAGGCCTCGGGCTCGTTGGCGTTGACGGCGTTGTCGGCCATCAGGGCTGCGTTGAAGTAGTGCCAGCCCATCGCCCCGGCTGCCGGGTCGGTGGGGTGCTTGACGCACGTGTCGACGATCCTCTTGCCGGCCCCGTTCACCCATCCGAGCTCGTAGCCGGCCTCGACCGCGGCGTCGACGCGATGGAACTTGGCGGTGGCCCTGCGCACCTGCGCGAGCTCGTCCCCGAGGCCCGCGCCGTTGGCGGAGTGCTCGTGGCTCGCGTGGTCGTGGCTGACGTGGTCGTGCGTCGCCCGTTCGTCCCCGCCCATCGCGACGGAGGGGATCAGCGCTGCCCCCGCCAACACCGGCGCCGCCACGGCGAGGGCGATCAGGATCCTCCGCCCGGTTCCGTTCCGCTCGTTCGCCTCTACGTCCTTCGACATTGTTCTCACCCCTGTCCGTCACCACGGCGACGAAACCGGCGATCCCGAGTGCGCTCCGTCCGGGCCGGTGGGAGCGGTCGCTCCCACCCCCTGAACGCCTCGAGTCCGCTCTCAGGTTCAGTCGGGGCGATGCCTAGATCAGGCCGAGCTCCGTGACGGCGTCGCGCTCCTCGGCGAGCTCGGCCGTGGAGGCGTCGATCCGCGACCGCGAGAAGTCGTCGATCTCGAGACCCTGGACGATCTCCCAGCTGCCGTCCTTGGTGGTGACGGGGAAGGAGGAGACCAGGCCCTCGGGGACGTCGTACGAGCCGTCGGACACGACCGCCATCGACACCCAGTCGTCGTCGGCCGAGCCGAGCAGCCAGTCGCGGGCGGCGTCGACCGTCGCCGATGCGGCCGAGGCGGCCGAGGAGGAGCCGCGTGCCTCGATGATCGCGGCGCCGCGCTTGGCGACCGTGGGGATGAAGGTGTTCTCGATCCAGTCCTGGTCACCCACGACCTCGGCGGCGTTGCGACCGCCGACCCGGGCGTGGAACAGGTCGGGGTACTGCGTCGCGCTGTGGTTGCCCCAGATCGTCATGTGGGTGATGTCGGTGACGGGAGCGCCGGTCTTGGCGGCCACTTGCGAGATCGCTCGGTTGTGGTCGAGGCGGGTCAGCGCGGAGAACCGCTCGTTCGGGATGTCGGGTGCGTTGCTCAGCGCGATCAGCGCGTTGGTGTTCGCGGGGTTGCCGGTGACGCCGATGCGGACGTCGTCGGCGGCCACCTCGTTGAGCGCCTTGCCCTGCTCGGTGAAGATCGCGCCGTTCGCCGACAGCAGGTCACCGCGTTCCATGCCCGGACCGCGCGGCCGCGCGCCGACGAGCAGAGCGAGGTTCACGCCGTCGAAGATCTTGCGCGGGTCCGACCCGATCTGGACGCCGGCCAGGCCCGGGAAGGCGCAGTCGTCGAGCTCCATCACGACGCCCTCGAGGGTCTTGAGGGCCGGCTCGATCTCCAGCAGCCGCAGCTCGATCGAGCGGTCGGCGCCGAGCAGCGAACCGCTCGCCAGTCGGAAGAGGAGGCTGTAGCCGATCTGGCCGGCGGCACCGGTCACGGCGACCTTCAGAGGCGTTTCGGACACGACAACTCCTATGCGTTCGGGTACGGCAGCGACGCTAGCAGCCATCGTTCGTGCGGCATCCTGGGCCCATGTCGCGACGATCTCCAGCCTTCGTCGGCTCCCTCGTCGCGACCCTCCTCCTGTCCGCGCTGCTCTTCTCGGGCTGCGGATCGGCCGGCCAGGCCAACCCCACCGAGATCGGCCCGCAGGGTGTCGACGAGCTGGTGATCCCCACGCCGAGCCCCGATCCCGACGACTTCGTCGAGGAGGTCGACAACCCGTGGCTCCCACTCGCGCCCGGCACGGTGTGGACCTACGACGTCGCCGGCAGCGCCGTGCAGCGGCTCGAGGTCCGCGTCGAGGAGGCCCACGAGACCGTGGACGGGGTGTCGTGCGTCGTGGTGCGGCGGACGGGTACCGACCGCGACGGTGCGGTCGTCGAGGAGACCGTGACGTACCTGGCGCAGGACGACGAGGGCAACGTCTGGCTCTTCGGCGAGGACGGTGCCCGCGCCTGGCGTGCGGGGGAGGACGGCGCCGAGGCCGGCCTCGCCATGCCGGCGCACCCGCGGGTCGGCGACGGCTACCTCCACCAGCAGGCCCCGAACGCCGCCGACCGGTCGACCGTCCTCTCCCTCGACGAGGAGCGCACCCTGCCCGCCGGCACGTTCGGGTCGCTGCTGCTCACCGAGGACACCTCGACCCTGGACCTTCCGGACCCCGTCGTCGTCCGCCGCGCGTACGCCGAGGGCACCGGCCTGGTGGAGGAGACCACCACCGTCGGCGGTACGGAGCGCGCCGTCCTCGCCTCCGTCACGACTTCCTGACCCATCCCGGGGCCGCGCCGGACAGCCGAGCGGAGCGAGGCAACTGTCAGGTCGGGGGACGTACCTGGGTCTGGCCGTCGTCGTCGCTCGCGGGCCACTGCGGGGGTGCCTGCTGGGGTGCCTGCTGGGGTGCCTGCTGGGGTGCCTGCGGCGGCGGCTGCTGGGGCCACGACTGCGGGGGCGGGGCGGTGGGGTACTGCGGCTGCTGCCACTGCTGGGGAGGCTGGGGCGGCCACGGGGCCTGACCCGGCTGACCCGGCTGGCCCGGCTGCGGACCGCCGTACTGCTGGTTCCACTGCTGCTGGTAGGCGTCCGGAGCGCCGTACCCGGGAACAGCACCGGGCGGGGGGCGACGCCCGAAGCGCAGGCCCGACCCGGCGACCGGCTCGCCGTGGCGGCCGAACACGAGCGGGTAGAGCAGGCCGGCCAGGGCCCCTCCGAGGAGCGTGGCCAGGATGAACAACCACAGCTGGGCGATGGCGTCGACGCCCGCGAAGAGGGCGGGCCCGATCGAGCGGGCCGGGTTCACCGAGGTGCCGGTGAGCGGGATGGTCGCGAAGTGGATCATCGCCAACGTCAGGCCGATCGCCAACGGAGCCAGGGCCGGGTGCTGGTTGCGCTCGTCGGTGACGGCCAGGATCGCCATCAGGAAGATCAGGGTGGTCACGGCCTCGACGAGGAAGGCCGCCCACCAGGCCAGTCCGTAGGTGGACAGGTCGCCGAAGGAGTTCTGCCCGAAGTTGCCCTCGGAGCTGAAGCCGGGAATGCCTTGGTAGACGCTCCACAGGACCGCGGCGCCGGCGATCGCGCCGAGCAGCTGCGCGACGACGTACAGCGGCACCTGCGACCAGGCCAGCCGGCCGCCGACGGCCGCGCCGACAGTGACCGCAGGGTTGAAGTGACCACCCGTGACACGCCCGACCGAGTAGGCCATCACCAGCACCGTCAGGCCGAACGCGAGTCCGGTGGTGAGCACGTCGCCGCCCGTCGCGAGGGCCGCGCCCACGCCGAAGAACACGAGCACGAACGTGCCGAGGACCTCGGCGCGAGAACTTCTGGGCAGCGGTGGGTGCCGCCGTCTCGGGTGCTGCGACCGCCGTGTCTGTCATGTCGAGACCTCTCCCGTGCCCCTGCCGGGGAACTGCCCGTGACCAGCGCGGGCAGCCTACCCTCGCGTGGTCGTGTCGCCGGCCCGCCTGTTAGCGTCCGAACGTGTCCAGCGAGACTGTGCCCTCTTCCCCGATCATCTACACCCACACCGACGAGGCGCCGCTCCTGGCGACGTACTCGTTCCTCCCGATCGTGCAGGCGTACGCCGCCCAGGCGGGCGTGCCCGTCGAGACCCGGGACATCTCCCTGGCGGGCCGGATCATCGCGGCCTTCGCCGACCGGCTGCCGGAGGAGCAGCGGACCTCCGACGCGTTGGCCGAGCTCGGCGCCCTGGCGAAGCGGCCCGAGGCCAACATCATCAAGCTGCCGAACGTCAGCGCCTCGATCCCGCAGCTCAAGGCGGCCGTGGCCGAGCTCCAGGCCCAGGGCTTCGCGCTGCCTCCCTACCCCGACGAGGCCGCGGACCGACGACGAGCGCGACGCCCGGGCTCGCTACGACTCGGTCAAGGGCAGCGCCGTCAACCCGGTCCTGCGCGAGGGCAACTCCGACCGTCGCGCACCCGACTCGGTGAAGGCGTACGCCCGCAAGCACCCGCACTCCATGGGGGCCTGGAGCGCCGACTCACGCACCAACGTGGCCACCATGACCGACGGCGACTTCCGCCACAGCGAGCAGTCGGTGGTGATGGCCGCGGACGACACGCTCCGCATCGAGCACGTCGCCGAGGACGGCACGGTCACCGTGCTCAAGGAGTCCGTACCCGTCCTGGCCGGCGAAGTGGTCGACGCCACCCGCATGGACGTCGAGGCGCTGCGCGAGTTCGTCACCGAGCAGATCGCCCGCGCCCAGGCCGACGACGTGCTGTTCTCGGTGCACCTCAAGGCCACCATGATGAAGGTCTCCGACCCGATCGTCTTCGGTCACGTCGTGGAGATGTTCTTCCCGGAGGTCTTCCAGCAGTACGGCGCCCAGCTGCGCGCCGCGGGCATCTCGCCCAACGACGGCCTCGGTGCCCTGATGGGCGCCGCCGACGCGCTCCCGGACGGCGAGGCCATCCGCGAGGCGGTCAAGCAGCGGCTCGCCCAGGGCCCCGCCCTGGCGATGGTCGACTCCGACAAGGGCATCACCAACCTCCACGTGCCCAGCGACGTCATCGTCGACGCCTCGATGCCGGCCATGATCCGGACCTCGGGCCACATGTGGGGCCCGGACGGGGAGGAGGCTGACACCCTCGCGGTGATTCCCGACTCGTCCTACAGCGGGATCTACCAGGTCGTCATCGACGACTGCCGCGAGCACGGCGCCTTCGACCCGGCCACCATGGGCTCCGTGCCCAACGTGGGGCTGATGGCACAGGCGGCCGAGGAGTACGGCTCCCACGACAAGACCTTCGAGATCGCGGCGGCCGGCACCGTGCGGGTGGTCGGCGGCTCCGGCGAGGCCGTTCTCGAGCACGAGGTCAACGCCGGCGACATCTGGCGGGCCTGCCAGACCAAGGACGTGCCGATCCGTGACTGGGTGAAGCTCGCCGTCACCCGTGCCCGGGCGACCGGCGACCCGGCCGTCTTCTGGCTCGACGCCGACCGCGCCCACGACGCGAACCTGATCGCCAAGGTGGAGCAGTACCTCCCCGAGCACGACACCGACGGCCTCGACATCCGCATCCTCACGCCGGTGGAGGCCACCCGGCTCTCCATCGACCGGATCCGCCAGGGCCTCAACACCATCTCGGTGACCGGCAACGTGCTGCGCGACTACAACACCGACCTGTTCCCCATCCTCGAGCTCGGCACCTCGGCCAAGATGCTGTCGGTCGTCCCGCTGATCAACGGTGGCGGGCTGTTCGAGACCGGCGCGGGCGGCTCGGCCCCCAAGCACGTCCAGCAGCTGGTGAAGGAGAACTACCTGCGCTGGGACAGCCTCGGCGAGTTCCTCGCCCTCGCGGCGTCGTTCGAGCACTACGCCGAGGCGACCGGCAACCAGCGCGCCCAGGTGCTGGCCGACACGCTCGACCGCGCCACGGGAACGTTCCTCAAGGAGAACAAGTCGCCCGCCCGCCGGGTCGGCTCGATCGACAACCGGGGCTCGCACTTCTACCTCGCCCTCTACTGGGCACAGGAGCTCGCGGCGCAGTCCGACGACGCCGGTCTCGCCGCCGCCTTCGGGCCGCTGGCGTCGACGCTGGCCGACAACGAGCAGGCCATCACCGAGGAGCTGATCGGCGTCCAGGGTCAGCCGGCCGACGTGGGCGGCTACTACCGTCCCGACGGCGAGCTGGCCTCCGCCGTGATGCGCCCCTCGGCCACGTTCAACGAGGCACTGGCGTCCCTGGGCTGAGCCCGCCGTGGGCCCGACGTGAGCAACGGCACGGAATAGCCGTCGCCCGCCGCGAGGCTGTGCCGACGATGACGCCGACGATGACGACGACCGCCACCGCGCCTCCCCGGGCGACCGCGACCACCCGCCACTTCACCCTGGTGCTGCTCGCGCTCGCCATGGGCGGCTTCGCCATCGGCACCACCGAGTTCGTGGTCATGGGCCTGTTGCCACAGATCGCGGAGGGCGTGGGCGTCTCGATCCCGACCGCCGGACACATCATCTCGGCGTACGCCGTCGGTGTGGTGATCGGTGCCCCGGTGCTGGCCTTCCTCGGGGCCAGCCTGCCGCGCCGCGGTCTCCTGGTCGCCTTGATGGTCGCCTACGCCGCGGGCAACGCGGTCAGCGCGCTCGCGACGTCGTACGGGATGCTCGTGCTGGCCCGGATGGCGACCGGTTTCCCCCACGGCGCGTACTTCGGGGTCGCGTCGCTCGTCGCGGCTTCGCTGGCCCCCGAGGGTCGCAAGGGCCGCGCCGTCGCGCTGGTGATGCTCGGCCTGTCCGTCGCGAACGTGATCGGTGTGCCGGCGGCCACGTGGCTGGGGCAGCACTCCGGCTGGCGGGCCGCCTTCTGGGCGGTGACCGTCCTCGCGCTGCTCACGGTCCTGCTCGTGCTCGCCGTCGTGCCTTCGTTGCCCGGTGACCCCGAGGCGACCGGTCGTCGCGAGCTGCGGGCGTTCCGCGTGCCGCAGGTGTGGCTGACGCTGCTGGCGGGCGCGATCGGCTTCGGTGGCATGTTCGCCGTGTACTCCTACATCGCCCCCACGGTGACCGAGGTGGGCGGGTTGCCCGACGGTGCCGTGCCGTGGTTCCTGCTGGCGTTCGGCGTGGGCATGGTCGTGGGCACGTGGCTGGCCGGGGAGCTGGCCGACTGGTCGGTCTTCGGCTCGCTGCTCGGCTCCGCGCTCGGCATGGTCGTGGTGCTGCTGCTGTTCGCCGCGGTCGCGCCGTACGGCTGGTGGCTGCTGCCGGTGGGCTTCCTCGTCACGGTCCTCGGTTCGGTGCTCGTGGTGAACCTGCAGCTGAGGCTGATGGACGTCGCCGGCGACGCGCAGACCATCGGGGCCGCCTCCAACCACGCCTCGCTCAACATCGCCAACGCCGCCGGCGCCGCGCTGGGCGGCTTGGTCATCGCCTCGGGCTACGGCTACCGCGCCACCGGCGTGGTGGGCGCTGCGCTGGCCGCCGCCGGCCTGGTGGTGCTCGTGGTAGCCGCCCTGCTCGCCCGGCGCCCGGCGACGCGCTGATCGGATCGGGTGGGTCTCGCATGACCCGTTCGGACTAGTCACCCTGGTCGTCCGGTCCGAATTGCACGGAAATGGTCCAGTTTGTTTCGTTCTGCCACGAAGCTCGCCGGCCCGCGGTTAGTTTTGCCTTTTTACCCAGTGATGTCGCTTGCCGACATCACCGCCCCCCACACCCCCCTGGAGCTCCCGCATGTCCGCACCGCAGGTCTCTCGCCGCTCCGTCGCCCGCGGTGCCGCGTGGAGCGTCCCCCTGGTCGCCGTGGGGGTGGCCGCACCTGCGTTCGCCGCGTCGGCGTAGCACGGTGGCGGTCACCGCTGTCGCGGTCTGCCAGTGCGCGGGAGGCGGCGACGAAGAAGTACCGCGATCACCGTGACGTTCGCCAACAGCACGGCCAACGCGGTCACACCGTCACGGGCATCCAGATTCTCGGGGGCGGCCGGCCGGTCCCGAGGCCAGAACGTGACCATCCGGCACTGTCAACGAGCGGCTCCGCGCGCCCACGCTGACGTTCACCTGTCACCCGGGCAGAGCAACGGCGCAACCAGCACGTTCGGGATCAACTTCACCACCCGGGATTCCCCACCAACGGAACTACGCAACGCCCGGGGCCACCTCCGCGACTGGGGCCTGTCGCACGGCTTGTCCCGCTTGATCTCTCGTCCTGCGTGCCCACTCCTCACGCAGGACGTCGTAGAGCACTGCGTCGGCGCGGCCGTCGCCCAGCACGGTGCCGAGGCGCTCGACGCCTTGCTCGGTGAGGCCGTTGCCTTCGAGCACGCGGCGTGAGGCGGCGTTGTCGCGGGCGGCGTACGCCTTGACCCGTTGCAGGCCGAGGGTCTCGAAGGCGTGCGTCAGCACCAGACCGACGGCGGCGGTCATCACCCCGCGTCCGCGCGCGGCGGGATGCGTCCAGTAGCCCACCTCGCCGTAGGCGAGGTCGTCGGTCAGGTCGAACAGGCCGACCGACCCGAGCACCTCGTCGCTCGCGAGGTCGGCGACCGCCCAGCTCAGGCCGTCCCCCCGGGCCCGGACGCCGGTGCGACCCCGGATGTACGACAGGGCGGCCTCCTCGTCGTACGGCGATGGCAGGTCGCCCAGCCAGGCCCGGGTCCGGTCGTCGCGGCACGCCTCGACGACCCGTGGGGCGTCCTCCTCGCGGAAGGCACGCAGCCGCACGCCGCTCCCCTCGAGGACGGCGTCGTCGATCCAGCGCCGCTGCGGCTCGCGCGGGTCGTCGGCCAGCAGGGTGCCGGCCCAGGCGTCGCGCAGCTCGCCGCGGTGCGGGAGCCACTGGCGCAGGGTGCCCTCGAACGAGAAGCCCAGCCTCCAGGCCACCCGTCGCGACGCCCAGTTGCCGACGTTGGCCAGCCAGATGACGGTGGCCAGGTCCTTCTCGCGGAAGCCCCAGTCCAGCAGCATCCGCAGGGCGTGCTCCATGTGGCCGGACCCGCGCACCCAGGGATGCGACCCGTAGGCGATCTCGGCCCGGCGGCTGCCCTCGTTGCGGAGCGTGATGTGACCGCAGTAGCGGCCCTCGACCTCGACCACGAAGCCCCACTCCTTGTCGGACTCCCACGCGTCCGGCACGAACCCGAGGATGAAGTCCTGCGCGTCGGCGTGGGAGTAGGGGATCGGGACGGTGGTCCACTGCTGCGACAGCGGGTCCTGGCACTGCTCCCACGAGCCCTGCACGTCGCTCTCCCGCGGGTGACGCAGGGTCACCGCGCCATCGGTCAGGGTCGGGGCGGTCGTGGGCGGCATGCGGGCCACCCTGCCAGGACGGTCAGCCCTGCTTCGACTCGTTTCCCGGCAGGGTCGTCTCCTGCCAGGTACGGCCGTCGTCGTCGGACACGAAGAGCGGACCGTTCATGAGGCCGTACGTCGACACGTACAGGCGGTCGCCGGCGACGAACGCCTCGCCGGCCTTGCGATCCGGCTCGACGACACCGCCGTCGGGGCGAACCACGAGCCAGCGACCGTCGCCGGCGTTGGTGACGACCGTGCTGCCGTCCGGAGTCACCGCCACCGAGGTGACGCCGTCCAACAGGTCCGCAGTCTCCGGGTAGCGCCAAGCGAGGTCCGTGTAGGTCATCAACCCGGTCATCGGGATGCCCCCGTCGGCCTCGTCGCCCAGCGCGACGACGGCGACGTCCTCGCCGCGACCCGCCACCACGCACGTGCTCCCGGGAAGGTCCCGGATCATCTTGTCGGTGGGGGACACGAAGATCCGGCCCCGGCCGTTCTGGTGGCAGGTCACCAGGCGCCCATCAGGCGCCACGTACCCGTCGACAGCGCCACCCTCGAGCTCGGTCGCCGGGGACAACCCCTGCTCGTCGGGCGAGTAGAACCAGCTGGAGTACTGCCCGGTCACGACGACGTCACCGGCCTGTGGTTGCCGGGGGGCCGTCTCGTCGAGGTCGGACCAGGTGCCGTCCGAGCCGATGAGGTGACCCCGGGACCCGTCCATCCCCACCCAGCCACCCGGCACGGGCGTCAGGGACACCGGTTCCTCGAGCCGCATCCCGTGCACGGAGCCGTCGGCCTCGCGGATGACGAGCGCGAACGTCGGTGCTCCTGGTTCCAGGGCACGCCACACCACGGCGACGGAGCCGTCGTCGGTGCCCTCGACCTCGAAGGGGTGGGAGTCGGTCCCGTCGACGACCGCGCGCCACTGCGACTCGTCGGTCGGCGGGATCGGACCTTGGGTGGCGTCGGCCGGCTGGGGGACCGACGGCCCGGTGTTCGTCGCCACGCTCTGCCACATCGCGACGCCACCGACCAGCAGGACCGCGGACGCGAGAGTCCCGGTCGCGACGCGGAGCCGCCGGGCACGCACGCGCCGAGAGACCTCGGCGTACGGCGGGATGACCACGCGGTCGCGGACGTCACCGGCCAGGTCGGGGAGCTCGTGCAGGTCAGACGGTCGTTCAGACATGGTCGTCCTCCTTGGACGGTTCGAGCAGCTCGGCGAGGGCGGCCCGGCCACGGGAGAGCCGCGCCTTGACGGTGCCCTCGGGGACACCCAGCGTGTGGGCGACCTCGGCGACGGGCAGGTCGGCCAGGTGGTGCAGGGCGATGGCCTCGCGCTGGGAGGTGGGCAGCCGGCGCAGCGCGGCCATCAGGGCGAGGTGGTCCTCGGGCAGGTCGGTGTAGGCCTCGGACCTGGCCAGGGCGGGGACCAGGTGCGTCCAACGGAGCACCCGCCGCCAGCGGCTGCGCGCCACGTTGACGGCCACCGTCCGCAGCCAGGCCTCGGGGTTGTCGGCGTCGTGGAACGAGCTCCGCCCGGGTGCCGCCCGGGCGAACGCCTCCATCACCACGTCCTCGGCCTCCGCCGGGTCGCCGGTCACACCGACGAGCTGGCCGACCAGGCGTGGGTACGCCACGGCGTACACCTCGCGCAGCCGGCTCGCGGCCGATGACCCGTCCATGCGTGCTCCTCCGGAAGTTCCCTCAACTATGCGACCTCTGGGCGGCGCACGGGGTTGCATCCGGGCCCTGACAGAATGCGCACCGAGATGAATTCACCCCACGACGTTCCTCGCCTCCCCCGCTTCGCTCCTCCGCCGAGCAACGCCGTGGGGACCCCAAGAACATGAATGCGATCACCGAGCCCGAGCTGGCCGTCCCTCCTGTGGCCTCCGGCGGCGCCCGTCCGCGGGTGCTCTCGGGCATCCAGCCGACCGCCGACTCCTTCCACTTCGGCAACTACCTCGGTGCGACCCGGCAGTGGGTCGACCTCCAGCGCGACCATCAGCCGTTCTTCTTCATCGCCGACCTGCACGCGATCACCGTCGAGCAGGACCCGGGCGTGCTGCGCGAGCGCACCCTGCGTGCCGCGGCCCAGCTGCTCGCCATGGGCATCGACCCGAAGCGGTCGGCGATCTTCGTGCAGAGCCAGATCCCCGCCCATGCGCAGCTGTCGTGGGTGCTGCAGTGCCTGACCGGCTTCGGCGAGGCTCGGCGGATGACCCAGTTCAAGGACAAGTCGTCCAAGGCGGGCGAAGGGGCCGCGAGCGTGGGCCTGTTCACCTACCCGATCCTGCAGGCGGCCGACATCCTGCTCTACCGCCCGCACTACGTGCCCGTCGGCGAGGACCAGCGCCAGCACCTCGAGCTCACCCGCGACGTGGCCCAGCGGTTCAACCACCGCTACAAGAAGACGTTCCGGCTGCCCGAGCCGTACATCCTCAAGTCCACGGCGAAGATCACCGACCTCCAGGACCCGACGGCCAAGATGTCGAAGTCGGCGTCCTCGCCGGCGGGCATCATCGAGCTGCTGGACGACCCCAAGGTCAGCGCGAAGAAGATTCGCTCGGCCGTCACCGACTCGGGCTCCGACGTGCGCTTCGACGTCGAGGAGAAGCCCGGCATCAGCAACCTCCTCACGATCTACTCCTCCCTGACGGGCCGCAGCATCGTCGACCTGGAGGAGGAGTACGCCGGCCGCGGCTACGGCGACTTCAAGAAGGACCTCGCCGACGTCGTCGTCGAGTTCGTGACCCCCTTCCGGGACCGCACGCTCGAGCTGTTGGACGACCAGACCCAGCTCAGCGCCGTGCTCGAGCAGGGACGCCAGCAGGCAGCCGAGGTGGCCGAGGCCACGCTGCGCGACGTCTGGCAGCGCGTCGGGTTCGTGGCTCCCGCCCACCCCGGCCTGAAGGGTCAGTAGGGTCGTCGGGTGGCGGTCATCGGAGTCGCGCTGTCGATCCCGGAGCCCTGGGCCACCGAGCTCCAGGACTACCGGAACGGCCTGGACCCTGCGGCCGCCCTGGTGCCCACCCACATCACGCTCATCCCGCCGACCCACATCGACGACGACGCGTTGGCCGTGGTCGAGGGTCATCTGGACAAGGTGGCCGAGGCCGGCGCCGCGTTCACCGTGCACCTGCGCGGGACGGGTACCTTCCGGCCGGTCTCGCCCGTCGTGTTCATCAGCCTCGCCGAGGGCATCTCGCAGACCGAGCAGCTGGCGGCCGCCGTGCGATCCGGGCCGCTCGACGTCGACGTCGAGTTCCCCTTCCACCCGCACGTCACCGTCGCGCACCACCTGACCGAGGGCCAGCTGGACGCGGCCTTCGCCGACCTCGCGGACTTCGAGTGCTCGTTCGAGGTGTCGAGCTTCCACCTCTACGTGCACGACGCCGCCGAGGGATGGCGTCCGACGCGTGACTTCGCGCTGGTGCAAGGACCCGGGGACGACTGACCCGTGTCCGCGCTGAAGGACCGGGCCACGGCGTACCTCGACCGGGCTCGGGTGCGATCGCGCCTGCTCGACCATGCCATCAACACCCAGCAGCACTACAGCAGCATCAAGGGCAGCTACCGGGCAGGGGCGGTGACCTACTACGCCTTCCTGTCGTTCTTCCCCATCCTGGCCATCGCGTTCTTCGTGGTCGGCTCCGTCGCGTCGGTCTTCCCCGACGCGCAGGACAACCTGGTCACGGCCCTGGAGAGCGTGCTGCCGGGGCTGATCGGGAACGGTCCCGACCAGATCTCCCTCGACGCGGTGCAGCAGGCGGCCCGTACGGTCGGCGTGATCGGCCTCGCCGTGCTCGTCTACTCCGGCCTCGGGTGGACCTCGTGCATGCGCGACGCCCTGAACCAGGTCTTCGAGGCGCCGAGCACCCTTCAACCCAGCTTCGTCGTCGGCAAGCTGCGCGACCTGCTGACGCTCGCGGTGATCGGCGTGATCATGATCGTCAGCGTGGCCATCTCCGGGCTGGTCACGGGCTTCTCGAAGGAGCTCCTCGACCTGCTGGGCCTGGACCAGGGACTGGCGCCGGAGCTGGCCCTGCTCGTGGTCGTCCTCGGCGGGGCCGCCGACCTGTTGCTCTTCTACGCCATCTTCACCCTGCTGGTGCGACCTCGGCTCCCGAAGCGCTCCCTGTGGGCAGGAGCCCTCCTCGGCGCGATCGGCGCCGAGCTGCTCAAGTGGCTCTCGAGCTTCCTCATCGGGCTCACCAAGGACCAGCCGGCGTTCCAGGCGTTCGGCATCGCGCTGATCCTGCTGGTCTGGATCAACTACTTCTCGCGTGTCGTCGTGTACGCCGCTGCCTGGGCCTTCACCACGGTCCCGCGCGGCGTCCCGGCGCCCGAGCCGGTCGCCGTTCTGGCCACGGTCGAGCCCGCTCCGCCCGCCGTGCGCGAGCGTCGTACGCCGCCCGAGGTGCCGCCGAGCGCCTGGGTCGGCTCCGGCGCCGCGCTGACTCTCGCACTCGTGGCGCTGCTGCGCCGTCGCAAGCGGGACTGATCCCTGGTCGGTCAGTGACCCTTGCGGATCGCCGTCCGCAGGTCGCGGTTGAGCTGGGAGATCACGTCCATCGGGATCTCCTTCGGGCAGGCGGCGGTGCACTGGCCGATGTTGGTGCAGCCGCCGAAGCCCTCGGCGTCGTGCTGGCCGACCATGTCGACCACGCGGCTCCAACGCTCGGCCTGGCCCTGGGGCAGCTCGCCGAGGTGGGTGATCTTGGCGCCGAGGAACAGCGAGGCCGACCCGTTCGGGCAGGCCGCCACGCAGGCACCGCAGCCGATGCAGGTGGCGGCGTCGAAGGCTCGGTCGGCGTTGTCCTTGGGCACGGGGGTCGCGTGGGCGTCCGGGGCCGCGCCGGTGTTGACCGAGACGTACCCGCCCGAGGCGATGATGCGGTCGAAGGCGCGGCGGTCGACGACGAGGTCCTTCAGCACCGGGAACGCCGTCGAGCGCCAGGGCTCGATCGTGATGGTGTCGCCGTCCTGGAACGAGCGCATGTGCAGCTGGCAGGTGGTCGTGACCTCGGGGCCGTGCGGCTCGCCGTTGATCATCAGGCCGCACATCCCGCAGATGCCCTCGCGGCAGTCGGAGTCGAACGCGACGGGCTCCTCGCCCTTGGCGTTGAGCTCCTCGTTGAGGACGTCGAGCATCTCGAGGAACGACATGTCCTCCGACACCGAGTCGAGCTCGTAGGTGTGCATCGCACCGTCGGAGGCCGTGTTCGCCTGACGCCAGATCTGCAACGTGATCTTCACTTGTAGCTCCGCTGCTTCATCTCGACGAACTCGTAGGTGAGCTCCTCCTTGTGGAGGATCGGCTTCTCGTCCTGGCCGGCCCACTCCCAGGCGGCGACGTAGGCGTACTGGTCGTCGTGCCGCAACGCCTCGCCCTCCTCGGTCTGGGACTCCGCGCGGAAGTGCCCGCCGCAGGACTCGCGGCGGTTGAGGGCGTCGATGCACATCAGCTCGCCGAGCTCGAAGAAGTCGGCCACCCGGCCGGCCCGCTCGAGGGACTGGTTGAGGCTGTCGGCGCTGCCGAGCACCTTGACGTTGCGCCAGAAGTCGTCACGCAGGCTGCGGATCAGGTCGATCGCCTTGCGCAGGCCGTCCTCGGTGCGCTCCATGCCGCAGTACTCCCACATGATGTTGCCGAGCTCGCGGTGGTAGGAGTCGACGCTGCGCGTGCCCTTGTTGGTCATGAAGTGGTCGATGCGTGCCTGCACCGACTGCTGCGCCTCGACCACGGCCGGGTTGTCCTCGGCGATCTTGTCGAAGGGCCCGTCGGCCAGGTAGTCGCGGATGGTGTTGGACAGGACGAAGTAGCCGTCGGCCAGCCCCTGCATGAGAGCCGACGCGCCGAGCCGGTTGGCGCCGTGGTCGGAGAAGTTCGCCTCGCCGGTGACGAAGAGCCCGGGGATCGTGGACTGGAGGTCGTAGTCGACCCAGAGGCCGCCCATCACGTAGTGGACGGCGGGGTAGATGCGCATCGGGACGGCGTACGGGTCCTCGCCGGTGATGCGGGCGTACATGTCGAAGAGGTTGCCGTACTTCTCCTCGATGGTGTCCCGGCCGAGCCGTTCGATGGCCTCGGCGAAGTCGAGGTAGACGCCGCGACGCACACCCTCGACCTCGGGGCCGACGCCGCGGCCCTCGTCGCACATGTTCTTGGCCTGGCGCGAGGCGATGTCGCGGGGGACGAGGTTGCCGAACGCCGGGTAGATGCGCTCGAGGTAGTAGTCGCGGTCCTCCTCGGCGATCTCCCGAGGGTCCTTGGCGCAGTCGGCCTGCTTCTTGGGCACCCAGATCCGGCCGTCGTTGCGCAGCGACTCGCTCATCAACGTCAGCTTGGACTGGTGGTGGCCGGTGACCGGGATGCACGTCGGGTGGATCTGCGTGTAGCAGGGGTTGGCCATGTAGGCGCCCTTGCGGTGCGCCCGCCAGGTGGCCGTGACGTTGCAGCCCATCGCGTTGGTGGAGAGGAAGAAGACGTTGCCGTAGCCGCCGGAGGCGAGCACGACGACGTCGGCGAAGTACGTCTCGATCTCGCCGGTGACCATGTCGCGCACGATGATGCCGCGCGCGCGACCATCGACGACGACGAGCTCCACCATCTCGTGGCGGGTGTAGCACTTGACCGTGCCGGCGGCGACCTGGCGCTCGAGGGCCTGGTAGGCGCCGATGAGCAGCTGCTGGCCGGTCTGCCCGCGGGCGTAGAAGGTGCGCGAGACCTGGACGCCGCCGAAGGAGCGGTTGTCCAGCAGGCCGCCGTACTCACGGGCGAACGGCACGCCCTGGGCCACGCACTGGTCGATGATGTTGGCGCTCACCTGGGCGAGGCGGTAGACGTTCGACTCGCGCGAGCGGTAGTCGCCGCCCTTGATCGTGTCGTAGAAGAGCCGGTAGACGGAGTCGCCGTCGCCCTTGTAGTTCTTGGCCGCGTTGATGCCGCCCTGGGCCGCGATCGAGTGCGCCCGGCGCGGTGAGTCCTGGTAGCAGAAGGACTTCACGACGTACCCCGCCTCGCCCAACGTCGCTGCGGCGCTCGCACCGGCCAGGCCGGTGCCGACCACGATCACCGAGAGTCGCCGGCGGTTGGCCGGGTTGGCGATGCGGGCCTCGAACTGGCGGGTGTTCCAGCGCTCGTCGATCGGACCGCCGGGCGCCTTGGTGTCGGCGACCGGGGCCCCGGGCGTGTAGTAGCCGGCGGCGTCGTCGGAGACCTCCGCCGGTGCCGACGGGGACGACGGCGCGCTCGTGGTGGTGTCGGGCATGTCGGTCACTGGCTGCTGTCCTTCACTTCTCGATGACGCCCGCGAGGACGAAGATCGGCACCAGGCTGAACCCGCCGGCGATGATCACGGCGGTCGTGAACGCGATCTGCTTCGCCACCACGCGCGAGCGCTCGTGGCTGGTCCAGCCGAGGGTCTGCGCCGCGCTCCAGATGCCGTGGTGCAGGTGGGCGCCCAGCATCGCCATCGCCACCAGGTAGATCACCGTGATCCACCACGTCGCGAAGGTGTCGACCATCAGGTTGTACGGGTCGTCGGTGGGCCCTCCGGTGACGTTGACCTTGCCGACCGTGAAGTTCAGCAGGTGCCAGACGAGGAAGAGCAGGATCGTCACGCCGCCCCACCGCATCAGTCCGCTGGCGAACGTCGCCCCCGTGCGCTTCTTCATCACGTACTGCACGGTGCGGGCCGCGCGAGCGCGCCGCCACAACGTCGCCGCCGCGAAGACGTGCACGACGAGGGCGATGACCAGCCCGATCCGGATCACCCAGAGGAGGCCGGTGTACGGCAGCATCGGCTGCCCGAACGTCCGCAGGTGCTCGGCGTACTCGTCGAAAGCGTCGTGGCCGGCGAAGGCCTGCAGGTTGCCGTACATGTGCAGCAGCACGAACGCGATGAAGACCCCGCCGCTCACGGCCATCAGGATCTTGAGGGCGATGGTGGTGCGCACGCCGCGTGTCCCTCGGACGAGGGGGCGAGGAGTCGTGGTGGCCACGAATCAACACGCTATCCCCCCGCGGCCTCGGCCACGACCGCTGGGAGTGTGAGAAATTCCAGGTCAGGCGGGGTTCAGTGACCGACGAGCCGGTGCACGCGGGTGAAGGTGTCGCGGTAGCCCAGCCCACGCCAAGCCCGTGACGACAGCAGGTTCGTCTCCCGCCAGTCGGTGACGAGGCTGGGATAGCCCTTCTCCAGCGCAAGCTGCGAGACGGCCTCGCCGAGAGCGCGGCCGACGCCCAGCCCCCGCGCCTCCGGAAGCACGGCGGCGAACCCCAGGAACGCTGCGCTGTCGGGCCTTGCGGGTCCCGCGTGGCTCGAGGAGACCTCGAGGTCGCAGCCGACAGCGCTGCCGACAAGGGCGCGGTCGTGCTCGACGACGACGTTCCAGAACTTCGGGTTGTCGAAGTCCTCTTCCCAGTCGGCCACCCGCTCCTCGTAGACGTCGGGCGGGCTGGAGGAGAACGTCGGTGCCAGCGCCTGGTGGTCGGTCAGGACCATGTCCAGCCGGGCCAACACGGGGATCTCGTCGCGGGTTGGCTCGCGGACCAGCAGGCCCTCGTGGACCGGGCCGGCAACCGCCGGCTCACGGATCGCGTGCGTGTGCTGCCATCCGAACGCAAGGCGGAACCACGTCTGCACCAGCTCGGTGTCGTGCGACGGGAGCAGCGCGTAGTGGGCGTTCCGGCCTTCCGCCAGCCACCGCGTTGCCGCGAGGGCGTAGAGGGCGCGCGCGGTCTCCGGCTCCTCGACGGCGTGCCCCGCGGATTCGACCCAGATGTTCTGGCCCCACGAGTCGTTCTTGGGTGCGCCGACCAGGTACCCGAGCACCCGGCTGCCCTCGACCGCTGCCGAGCCCGATGCGTCCAGCAGCCCGTACGCCGCCGCGATCTCCTCGCGGGCCACCGCCGGGTCCTCGTACCTCGCCGACAGCAGCGGCTCGGCCTCCCGGTGCCTCCGGTGCCGTGCCGCCAACAGCTCCGCCGCCCCCTCCAGGTGCTCGCGGGTGAAGGGCACGATCTCGGGTCCGGTCACGGATGAACGTTAGGGACCGCCCGTGCCTCGCCGCATCCCCAATTCCCGTTCAGTTGCGCCTCGTGATGCGTTGAGTTGCGCTCCGTGATGTGTTGAGTTGCGCCTCGTGATGCGTGGACCGCGTCACGAGGCGCAACTGAACGAGTCACGACACGCAACTCAACGCATCACGAGGCGCAACTCAACGGGGGAGCCGGACGCGGACCACGGTCTCGTCGCCCTCGCGGACGAGGGCGATGGTGCCCTCGTGGTTCTCCACGACGATCCGGCGGGCGGTGTCGAGGCCCAGGCCGGTGCCCTTGCCGACGTCCTTGGTCGTGTAGAACGCGTCGAACGCGCGAGCGGCGACCGCGGGGTCGAGGCCGGGCCCGCTGTCGGCGATCTCCACGACGACGGCGTCGGCCTCGGCGCGGGTGGTGATGCGCAGCGTGCCCACCCCGTCCATGGCGTCGACCGCGTTGTCGATGAGGTTGGTCCACACCTGGTTGAGCTCGCCGGCGTAGGCGTCGATGCGCGGCAGGTCCGCTTCGTAGTCGCGGACGACCTCGACCCCCTGCTTCAGCTGGTGCTGGAGGATCACCACCGTGCTCTCGAGGCCCTCGACGACGTCGACGGGCTGGAGGGCCGCACGGTCCATCTGCGTGTAGGAGCGCACCGCGTTGACGAGCTGGGAGACCCGGCCGGTCGCCTCGCGCAGCTCCGAGAGCTGCGTACTGACCGACAGCGTGCCCGCGACCCACGCGAGGCCGGCGGTCAGCGCAGCCCCGGGCAGCAGGTCGGCTGCCTCCTCGAGCCACCCGACGGGGATGTCGGCGGTGGCCAGCGTCGAGGCCAGCGTCCACGGGTCGTCGACGTCGTGGTCCTCCAGCCACGCGCCCAGCTCGTCCTCGGCGTCGGAGAGCTGCATCGGCGTACGGATCGGGGGTGCCGCTCCGACCTGGCGGCGGAGGCGGTCCAGGGCCAGGAACTGGTCGGCGGTGATCGCGCCCTCGGCGAGCTCGCCGAGCGAGTGCAGCAGAGCGTTGAGGGTCCCGCCCATCGACTCCACCGTGCGCACGGCGGCTGCCGCGGGGTTGTTGAGCTCGTGCGCGAGCCCGGCCGACAGGGTGCCGAGGGTGATGAGCGACTCGCGCTGCCGCACCGTCGCCTCGATCGACCGGGCCGTGCCGAACACGCCGCGGACCAGGTGCACGGCCAGCGGCAGCCAGTCCTCCATCAACGCCCGCAGGTCGGGCGCGGGGACCTTGAGCAGCCGACCGAACTCGACGCCGCGGCCCGTGGCCAGGTAGACGCCGTCCTCGTCCCAGGCCTGGAAGCCGCCCGCCCACCGGCCGGGCACCATCTGCCCCACCCGCGTCTCCTCGCGCCCGACCGTCCGGAAGAGGTCGACGGAGCCGTCCACCAGCACCCACCAGTGCGACGCCGGCTCACCCTCGGTGAACAGCTGGAGGCCCGGCTCGATCTCGATGGTCCGGCCGACGGACAGCAGCTGCTCGAGGCGCTCGTCGCTCAGCCCCTCGAAGATGGCCAGCCGCCGCAGCTCCTCGACGCGCATCGCAGGACCCTCAGACCGTGGCCAGGTAGCGGTGCACGAGGTGCACGGCCATCGCGCCCTCGCCGACGGCGGAGGCGACCCGCTTCATCGAGTCCAGACGTACGTCGCCGGCCGCGAACACGCCCGGCACGCTCGTCTCCAGGGCGTACGGCGCCCGGGCCAGCGGCCACGTCGCCGTGTCGGTGTCGGCACCAGCCGGCTTGGTGAGGTCGGGACCCGTCACGACGTACCCGCGCTCGTCCCGGACCACGTCCTGGCCGAGCCAGTCCGTGCGCGGCTGCGCCCCGATGAAGACGAACAACCAGCTGGCGGCCACCTCCTCGCACGTGCCGTCCCCGCGGTCGAGGAGCGTGAGCGACTCGAGGTGCCCGTCCCCGCGTGCGGCCGTCACCTCGCTGCCGGTGCGTACCTCGATGGCGGGGTGCGCCTCGATGCGGTCGACGAGGTACCGCGACATCGACGCCTCCAGCCCCGACGCCCGGACGACCATCACGACACGTCGCGCGTGCTGGGCCATGTTGAGCGCGGCCTGCCCGGCGGAGTTGGCGGCGCCGACGATGTAGACGTCGTCGTCCACGACCTGGCGGGCGTCGCTGGCGTCCGCGCCGTAGTAGACGCCGCGGCCGGTCAGCCCCTCCAGGCCGTCCGCCGCGAGGCGACGGTAGGAGACGCCGGTCGACACGATCACCGCCCGCGCCTCGATCGCAGGAGGATTGTCCGGGTCGCCGGCGAGCACCACGGCACGCACGGGTCCGCGCTGCTCCAGCGCGACCACGTCGCGGGCCAGCACCATCTCGGCGCCGAAGCGCTGCACCTGGGCCATCGCCCGCTGGGTGAGGTCGGCGCCACTGAGGCCCTTGGGGAAGCCGAGGTAGTTCTCGATCGCGGCACTGGTGCCGGCCTGCCCGCCCGGCGCCTGACCCTCGACCACGATCGTGGACAGGCCCTCCGACGCGGCGTACACGGCCGACGCCAGCCCGGCCGGACCGCCGCCGACGATGCACACGTCGTACAACGGTTGCTCGGCCCGGGTGCGCAGGCCCAGCGCGTCGGCCACCTGGACGTTGGTGGGGGAGCGCAGCGGCTCGCCCTCGGCCGGCAGCACCAGCGGCAGGTCGCCGGCCGTGGCTCCGGCGAGCTGGGCGAGCCGCTTGCCCTCCTCGTCGAGCTCCACGTCGAACCAGCGGTACGGCACGTGGTTGCGCGCCAGGAACGTCTTGACCTCGTAGCCGCGCTCGGACCAGCGGTGGTCGACCACGCGTACGTCCGAGGTGAGGTCGGGGTTCTCGTTGTGCCAGTCGCCCAGCAGGTCGTCGAGCACCGGGAACAGCCGCTCGTCGGGTGGGTCCCACGGCTTCATCAGGTAGTGGTCGAGGCCGATGTCGTTGATGGCCTGGATGGCGACGTCGGTGTCGGCGTACGCCGTCAGCAGGACGCGCTTGGCCCCCGCGGCGTAGCCACGGGCCTGGGCCTCGGCCAGCACCTCGATGCCGGTCATCCGCGGCATCCGCTGGTCGACGGCGACCAGTGCCACGGGTCGGTCGCGGAGCGCGAGCTCCGCCAGCACCTCGAGCGCCTCGTCGCCGGACGAGGCCCGGACGAGCCGGTAGTCGCGCCCGTAGCGCCCTCGCAGGTCCCGGGCCAGAGCGGCCGACACCTGCTGGTCGTCGTCCACCGTGACGATCGCGGGTCTGGCCATCGCTCCCCTCAGCGGCACCGTCGGTGATGACCCGGCCGAGCTCCGGATCGAGCAGCACCTACCTGCTGCCCGCCGAGGATACGACACGTGACATAGACCACACGGGGCACCGAGGGACCACCCCTCCCTGGCGGGCCCGCGGTGCGCCCGCATAACCTCGGCAGGCCGAGGCGACAGACTGCGCTCGGCACACCCGCGGCTTTCGGAGCGGGCGTCACCCGGTCAGGAAGGACCACTGGATGTCCACAGGCGTGGCTGGCCCGACCCGGGCCCGGATCCCCGAGAAGACCCTGCGGACCGACCGGTGGTGGCTCTACCCACTGACCACGTTCGTGGTGTTCACGGCGTTCATCGTCTACGCCACCTGGCGCGCGTTCTCCGGCACCCACTACTTCGTGGAGCCGTACCTCTCGCCGTTCTACTCCCCGTGCCTGGGCGAGTGCGTGCGGGGCTCGTCGGACTTCGGGCAGCCCTTCGAGTGGTTCCCGCTGTCGTCGGCGCTGATCATCCTGATCTTCCCGCTGGGCTTCCGGCTGACCTGCTACTACTACCGCAAGGCCTACTACCGCTCGTTCTGGCTCAGCCCGCCGGCCTGTGCCGTCGCGGAGCCCCACAAGGCCTACTCGGGCGAGACCCGGCTGCCGCTCATCATCAACAACGTCCACCGCTACTTCTGGTACGCCGCCATCGTCGTCGCGCTGATCCTGACCTACGACGCGGTGCTGGCGTTCGGCCCGATGGAGGGTGAGTCCGCCGGCATCCACATGGGGCTCGGCACCGTCATCCTGGTCGCCAACGTCGTGCTGATCTGGCTCTACACGTTGTCGTGCCACTCGTGTCGGCACTCGGTCGGCGGCCGGCTGCGGCACTTCAGCAAGCACCCCGTCCGCTACCGGCTGTGGACCTGGGTGTCGAAGCTGAACACCAGCCACGCGCGGTACGCCTGGCTGTCGCTGTTCTCCGTGGCGATCGCCGACTTCTACATCTACCTCCTCTCCACAGGAGCGATCGAGGACTTGAGGTTCTTCTGATGTCCCGCCCCGAGACGACCCGGCACGAGATGACCGGCAACGAGATGTCCTACTACGCCGAGGGTGGGATCGAGAGGCACTCCTACGACGTCGTGATCGTGGGCGCGGGCGGTGCAGGTCTGCGCGCGGCCATCGCCGCGCACGAAGCCGGCGCCAACACCGCGATCGTCTGCAAGTCCCTGCTGGGCAAGGCGCACACCGTGATGGCCGAGGGCGGCATCGCCGCGGCCATGGGCAACCGCTGGCCCGAGGACAACTGGGAGGTGCACTTCCGCGACACCATGCGTGGCGGGAAGATGCTCAACAACTGGCGGATGGCCCAGCTGCACGCCCAGGAGGCGCCCGAGCGCGTCCTCGAGCTCGAGGACTGGGGCGCCCTGTTCGACCGCACCGAGGACGGGCTCATCAGCCAGCGCGACTTCGGCGGCCACCGCTACGCCCGCCTCGCCCACGTCGGCGACCGCACCGGCCTCGAGATGATCCGGACGCTCCAGCAGCGCGCGGTCCAGATCGGCATCGACGTGTTCATGGAGTGCACCGTCACCGAGCTCCTCCAGGAGGACGACGGGAACGGCGGCGGCCGGATCTCCGGCGTCTTCGGCTACTGGCGCGAGACGGGTCGCTTCGTGACGATCGAGGCCCCCTCGGTCATCCTCGCCACCGGCGGCATCGGCAAGGCCTACAAGGTCACGTCGAACTCCTGGGAGTACACCGGTGACGGCCATGCGCTGGCGCTGCGCGCAGGGGCGTCGCTGATCAACATGGAGTTCGTCCAGTTCCACCCGACCGGCATGGTGTGGCCGCCGTCGGTGAAGGGGCTGCTGGTCACCGAGTCCGTACGCGGCGACGGCGGCATCCTCAAGAACTCCGAGGGCAAGCGGTTCATGTTCGACTACATCCCCGAGTTCTTCAAGGCGGAGACGGCCGACACCGAGGAGGAGGCCGACCGCTGGTACGACGACAAGAAGAACAACCGCCGGCCTCCCGAGCTGCTCCCGCGTGACGAGGTCGCCCGGGCGATCAACTCCGAGATCAAGGCCGGCCGGGGCAGCGAGCACGGCGGCATCTACCTCGACATCGCGTCACGCCGCAGCCCCGACTTCATCCGCAAGCGGCTGCCGTCGATGTACCACCAGTTCAAGGAGCTGGCCGACGTCGACATCACCGCCGAGCCGATGGAGATCGGCCCGACCTGCCACTACGTGATGGGCGGCGTCGAGGTCGACGCCGACACCGAGCAGGCCCAGGTCCCCGGCCTGTACGCCGTCGGCGAGTGCTCCGGCGGGATGCACGGCTCCAACCGCCTCGGCGGCAACAGCCTGTCCGACCTGTTGGTGTTCGGCCGTCGCGCCGGCGAGGCCGCAGCGGCGTACGCCGCCGGCCTGGAGGCCCGTCCGGTCATGTCCGAGGACGACGTCCGCGCCGGGCAGTGGAGCGCGCTGACGCCGTTCAACGCCACGGGGGACGACAACCCGTACACGATCCAGCAGGACCTCCAGCAGACGATGAACGACCTGGTCGGCATCATCCGCACGGAGTCCGAGCTGAAGGACGCGTTGACGGCCATCGAGGGGCTCAAGCAGCGGGCCAAGACCATGACCATCGAGGGCCACCGGCAGTACAACCCCGGCTGGCACCTGGCCCTCGACCTGCGCAACATGCTGTTGGTCGCGGAGTCGATCGCCAAGGCGGCCCTGGAGCGCCAGGAGTCCAGGGGCGGCCACACCCGCGACGACTTCCCGAAGCCGGACGGCGAGTGGGGCACCAAGAACCTCGTCGTCACGCTGGCCGATGACCGCGAGTCGGTGATGCTGAACCCGCAGCCGTTGCCCCCCATGCCCGACGACCTGCAGAAGTTCTTCGAGTGAGCGAGAGGTACTGACGTGGCCTACACCCTGAAGATGCGGCTGTGGCGCGGCGACAAGTCGGGCGGCGAGCTGAAGGACTACGACGTCGAGGTCGAGTCCGGTGAGGTCGTGCTCGACGCCATCCACCGCGTCCAGGCGACCCAGGCGGGCGACCTCGCCGTGCGCTGGAACTGCAAGGCCGGCAAGTGCGGCTCCTGCTCCGCCGAGATCAACGGCAAGCCCAAGCTGATGTGCATGTGCCGGCTCTCGGACTTCGACGAGTCCGAGACGATCACGGTCACGCCGATGCGTGCGTACCCCGTGATCCGGGACCTCGTCACGGATGTCTCCTTCAACTACAAGAAGGCGCGCCAGCTCCCAGGCGTCGAGCTCGGTCCGCGCGACGCCGACGGCAAGCGGCGGATGATGCAGGAGGACGTCGAGCGCGGCCAGGAGTTCCGCAAGTGCATCGAGTGCTTCCTGTGCCAGAACGTCTGCCACGTCGTGCGCGACCACGAGGAGAACAAGGAGGCCTTCGCCGGCCCCCGCTTCTTCCTGCGCTACGCCGAGCTCGACATGCACCCCCTCGACACCGTCTGACCGTCGCGACCGGGCCCAGGACGCCGCCGGCCTCGGCATGTGCAACATCACCAAGTGCTGCACCGAGGTCTGCCCCGAGGGCATCAAGATCACCGACAACGCGATCATCCCGATGAAGGAGCGCGTCGCCGACCGCAAGTTCGACCCGCTCGTGTGGCTGGGCAACAAGATCGGCATCCGCAACAAGGACAACGACGGCCGTACGGTCGTCTGAGCCGCTCTGGGGCGTCGGCGCCCGTCACTAGCGTGACGACGTGGCTTTCCGCGACGACTTCGACCAGCCGGACCTCGACACCGACGTCTGGCTGCCGCACTACCTGCCGGCCTGGAGCTCCCGGGAGCAGACCCGGGCGTCGTACCGGCTGGAGGACTCCTGCCTGGTCCTCGACGTGCCGGTCGACCACCCGGTGTGGCCGATCCACCGGCCGCCGCTGCGGGTGTCGGCCGTGCAGTCGGGCAGCTGGTCGGGCCCGGTCGGCTCCGTCCACGGGCAGCAGCGCTTCGAGGAGGGCCAGCGGGTCCGCGAGGAGCAGCCGCGCTTCGAGGGCTGGCTGCCGTCGTCGGGGCACGTGGAGATCCGCTGCCGGATGACGCTGTCGCCGCGCTCGATGGGCGCGCTCTGGCTGTCCGGCTTCGAGGACGACGACGAGCAGCTCCGGTGCGGCGAGCTGTGCGTGGTGGAGATCTTCGGCCGGTCCGTGCAGGACGGTTCGTGCGAGGTCGGCATGGGCATCAAGGCCTTCCGCGACCCCGATCTCACGCAGGACTTCGACGCCCCGCGGCTGCCGATCGACGTCGCGGACTTCCACACCTACGCCGTCGACTGGGACGCCGACGAGGCGGTCTTCAGCGTCGACGGCGTAGAGGTACGGCGCTGCCCGCGCCCGCCGACGTACCCGCTGCAGCTGATGGTCGCGGTCTACGACTTCCCGGAGTGGTCGGTCGGGGACGACGGCCACCTGGTCCCCGAGCTGGTCGTCGACCACATGGCCGGCTAGGGGCCGGCTGAGCGCAGGGCCGGCTCAGGGCAGGGCAGGCTGACCGGCCGACCGACGGGGGGTTCGGTCGACCGGCCAGCGATCGGGGACCCCTGTTTCCTGGCGCGGCACGGGGTACTCCGCCTGGTCGCGACGCGGACGGGGGTCTGGGTGCGCGACCAGCAGCTGGTGCGAAGGTCGTGGGCCGGCCACGACAGCGGTGGCGAGGAGGTACCGAGCCGTCCTCGCGAACACCGCGCTCCGGGGGGTCCCCTGGAGTTCGACTTCGACTCTTCAAGGTTACGAAAGAGCCGGATCCCGACCAAATCCGCGCCGTATGGCGCGGATCACGTATGGGATCGTGTCAGGCCGCCAGGTCCATCGGCGCACCGAGCAGCGGCCCGTACTGCGCGCTGACCAGCTCGTCCACGGCGACTCGCCACGACCGACCGGCGATCCGGTGGAGGGCGTGGTCGCCGAGCAGCTGACGCCGAGGGTCGGCGACGACGGCCGCGACGGCGTCGGCGAGGCCTCCGGGCTGCTGCGGGTCGTAGAGGACGCCGGTGCCGAGGTGCTCGACCACGTCGGTCGCGCCGCCCGCCCGCGGTGCCACCACGGGCACGCCGCACGCGGCAGCCTCGCGCAGGGTGTGGGCGCAGGTGGTCCGGGTGCTCGGCTGGACGAGCACGTCGAGGGAGGCGATCGCGGACGCAGCGTGCCGTGGCGTGAGCTGACCGGTGAGCTGCACGGACTCCGGGAGCCGGCTGCGCAGCCAGGCCTGCTGGGGCCCGTCGCCGATGACGACCAGCCGGGTGCCGGGCACGCGGGCCACCTCGGCGAGGCGACGGACGCCGTGCCGCTTGCGGAGGCCGCCGACGTACCCGACGACGACCTGCGTGAGGTCGCCGTCGGTCCAGGTACGGCGCAACGCCTCGTCACGGCGACCCGGCTGGAAGACCTCCGTGTCCACGCCGGGGGTCCACAGGGAGGCCGAGAGCCCCGCTGCCTCGACCCGCTCGCGCAGCCAGCTCGCGGTGACCGTCAACCGGTCTGCCCGGTCGGCGACCTGCTCCCGCCAGCGTGGCGGGGCGAACTCGGCCCGCGCCGACGTCTCGGTGACCAGGGTCGGGATGGCGAGCCGCCTGGCCTGCCGCAGCGCGCGGGTGCCCAGAGCCTCGGGCGTGAAGGCGTGCACCAGGTCCGGACCGAAGCCGAGCAGCGCCTCGTGGAGCTGGTGGTTGCGGCGCGGCCGAGCGAAGCGGCTGACTGCCACGGCGCCGTACGTCGCAGGGCCGGCGCCGGCGGTGAGGATCCGTACCTCGTGGCCGAGCGCCACGAGCCGGTTCGTCACCTGCCGGACCGTGCCCGCGGCCCCCGTGAGCCGCGGGTCGAACGTCTCGGTCACCAGGGCGATCCGCCACGGCCGGTCGTCGTTCACACCCTGAGCGTCGACGGTCCGCACGTCCGGCCGGTGAGGGCGGCCTGAACCCCAGGTGAACGTTCAGCCAGCGGCGGTGACGAGCGCCAGCAGTCGGGCATGCGTGGGCGCGTCCGCGGCGGCGAGGAGACCGTGCGGCGCCGTGTGCAGCGGCTGGCCGTGGATCCCGGTGACGACGCACCCGGCCGCCTCGGCGATGGCGATCGGAGCCGCGAAGTGCACGTTGTCGCGCAGGTCGCCCTCGTGGACGTACGCCGCCCGGCGACCGGCCGCGAGCCAGGTCATGGCGAGCGTGCTCGAGCCGACCCGCGGGCTGAAGTCCCGTCGGAACGTCGCGTCCGCGAGCAGGTGCAGGGCGTCGCCGCCCCGCGGGTGGTCGAGGTCGACGTCGACCAGCAGCGACACGGGATCCGGCGCCACGGGATTGTCGGTACCGTCGCGACGTACGTGGGCGGCGTCGCCATCGGTCCAGAAGACCTCGCCGCTGATCGGGTCGGCGCTGGCCGCCGCCAGCACCCGGCCGTCCGCGCGCAGCGCGACGTTGACCGCGACGAGCGGCGTGGTGGCGGCGAAGTTGCGGGTGCCGCACAACGGGTCGACCAACCACTCGCGGGCCGCGCCGGCCGGTCCGGTGCGGCCGGCCTCCTCGCCGACCATCGCGTCCTCCGGACGGTGCTCGGCGAGGACCAGGCGGATGGCCTCCTCCGACGCCAGGTCGGCCGACGTCGCGAAGTCCGTGCCCTCCTTGGCGTGACGGGTGACCGGTCGGCCGTACCGGCTCCGCACCTCGGCGGCTCCGGCAGCTGCGGCGGCCACGGCGAGCTCGGCGTCGGTCAGCACGGGCCCCACTGTGACATGGGACCCGCGCGCAAATCTCACACCGACTGGATGGGCTCCGAAGGCCCTCCTAGAGTGCCGGACATGGAACCTGTCGAGGGCGGCCTCGCCGAGCCCAGCGAGCTCGAGCCCGACCAGGGCACGCTCGCGCTCGCGCTGCCGGGGCACGCCGCGAGCCGAGCCGACTGGGAGAAGGCCGCCGCGGGGGTGCTGCGCAAGGCCCGCCGGCTCCGCGACAGCGACCCCGACGACGCCGTGTGGACCGTGCTCACCCGCCCCACCCTCGACGGGGTCGGCGTCAGCCCGCTCGGTACGCCGGATCTCACCGACGCGACCGGCGACCACGCCCGTCCCACCTCGCCGGGCGGGCGCGAC
Organism: uncultured Actinomycetota bacterium; assembly: GCA_963708915.1. GTDB lineage: Bacteria > Actinomycetota > Actinomycetes > Propionibacteriales > Nocardioidaceae > Nocardioides. The sequence continues at coordinate 641,928 of CAVPUJ010000001.1, read as the reverse complement.
GTCCGCGTCGAGCTCCGCGGCTCCGACGACGTACGGCTGAACGCGGAGGCCCTCGCGGACCTCGCGGGCGGAGCCTCCTCCCTGTGGCTGCACGCCGGGCCGGACACCGAGCTTGCCGTCGTCCTCGACGGGGTCCTGCTCGATCTCGCCGGGGTCGTCCTCGACGCGGCCTCCGAGCCCGTGGCCCTCGCCGAACGCTTCCTCGCCCACCTCGGCGACACCACGCCCGCGCGCGGGACCAACCTGGGCGCTCCCGCCGACGCGTCCGACGACGACCTCGTGGCCGTCGCCCGGCTGGCCCTCGACGCCGGCGTCCTCGGGATCGTGGTCGACGCCTCGGCCGTCCACGACCGGGGCGCGTCCGACGCCCAGGAGCTCGGCTGGTCGGTCGTCGCCGCCGCGCGCGCCCTCCGCGTCCTCGAGGCGGGTGGCATCGACGTCGGGCGGGCGGCCGGCCTGGTCGAGTTCCGCTACGCCGCGACCGACGACCAGTTCCCGACCATCGCCAAGCTGCGAGCGGCCCGGCTGCTCTGGTCGCGGCTCCTGCAGATCTGCGGGGCAGAGCCCGCAGACCAGCGGCAGCACGCCGTCACCAGTCGGCCGATGATGAGCGCGTACGACCCCTGGGTCAACATGCTGCGCACCACGGTCGCTGCCTTCGCCGCGACGGTCGGTGGCGCCGACGCCGTCACCGTGCAGCCCTTCGACCGCCCGCTGGGGCGTCCCGACGCCTTCGGTCGCCGCATCGCCCGCAACCAGATGGCGCTCCTGAACGACGAGGCGCACGTCGGCGCCGTCACCGACCCTGCCGGCGGCGCCTGGGCGGTCGAGCGGCTCACCCACGACCTCGCCGCGGCCGCCTGGGACGTCGTGCAACGGCTGGAGACCGGCACCTCGCTCGACGAGTTCGTCGCCGCCACCGTGGCGACCCGCGACGAGCAGGTCGCCACGCGGCGGCTCCCGATCACCGGGCTGACCGAGTACCCGAACCTCGCCGAGACCCTGCCGGAGCGCGACGGCGAACCGGACGACGTCCGCCGCTACGGCGCCGGGTTCGAGGCGCTCCGCGACGAGCCGGTCGGCACGCCGGTGTTCCTGGCCACCCTGGGCTCCGTCGCTGCGCACACGGCCCGGGCGACGTTCGCGACCAACCTGTTCGCGGCGGGCGGGATCCCGGTGTCCACCGGCTCCTACGACGGCCAGCCCGTCGTCTGCCTCGCCGGCACCGACGCGGCGTACGACGAGTCGGGAGCCGACACCGCGGCCGCCCTCCGTCAGGCGGGCGCCGTCCGGGTCGTCGTGGCGGGGAAGACGCGCGAGTGGGCCGACGACTCGTGTGCGATGGGCGTTGACGCCCTCGCCTTCCTGCACCGGACGAGGGAGGCGCTGGCATGAGCGTCCCCGAGAGCCTCGCCGGCCTGCCCCTCACCGATTCGTCTGCGACCGCGAGCGCGGGAAGTCGCATGGATCCGCAGACGAATCGGGGTTGGCACAGTCCGGAGGGGATCGAGATCCTTCCCGTCTACGGACCCGAGCACCTCGAGGGACTCGACGCGCTCGACACCTGGCCGGGGCTCAGCCCGTTCCTGCGCGGCCCGTACCCGACGATGTACACGACCCAGCCGTGGACGATCCGCCAGTACGCCGGGTTCTCGACGGCAGAGGCGTCCAACGCGTTCTACCGGCGCAACCTCGCGGCCGGTCAGAAGGGCCTCAGCGTCGCCTTCGACCTGGCGACCCACCGCGGCTACGACTCCGACCACCCACGGGTGCGCGGCGACGTCGGGATGGCCGGCGTGGCGATCGACTCGATCTACGACGCCCGCACGCTGTTCGACGGCATCCCGCTCGACCAGATGAGCGTCAGCATGACCATGAACGGCGCCGTGCTGCCGGTCATGGCGCTCTACATCGCCGCGGCCGAGGAGCAGGGCGTCAAGCCGGAGCTGCTGAGCGGGACCATCCAGAACGACATCCTCAAGGAGTTCATGGTCCGCAACACCTACATCTACCCGCCGGCGCCGAGCATGCGGATCATCTCCGACATCTTCAGCTACACCGCCGAGCACATGCCGCGGTTCAACTCGATCTCCATCTCCGGCTACCACATGCAGGAGGCCGGGGCGACGGCCGACCTCGAGCTCGCGTACACGCTGGCCGACGGCGTCGAGTACCTGCGGGCCGGCCTGGACGCGGGCCTCGACATCGACAGGTTCGCGCCGCGGCTGAGCTTCTTCTGGGCGATCGGGATGAACTTCTTCATGGAGGTCGCCAAGCTCCGCGCCGCGCGGGCACTCTGGGCGCGGCTGGTCAGCCAGTTCGACCCGCAGAACCCCAAGTCGCTGAGCCTGCGCACCCACAGCCAGACCAGCGGCTGGTCGCTGACCGCCCAGGACGTCTTCAACAACGTCGGCCGCACCTGCATCGAGGCGATGGCTGCCACCCAGGGCCACACCCAGTCCCTGCACACCAACGCCCTCGACGAGGCGATCGCGCTGCCGACCGACTTCTCGGCCCGTATCGCCCGCAACACCCAGCTGCTGCTCCAGCAGGAGAGCGGCACCACCGGCGTCATCGACCCGTGGGGCGGCAGCTACTACGTCGAACGGCTCACCCACGACCTCGCCGAGCGCGCCTGGGCCCACATCACCGAGGCCGAGCTGGCCGGCGGGATGGCCAGGGCCATCGAGCAGGGCATCCCCAAGCTGCGCATCGAGGAGGCCGCCGCCCGCACCCAGGCCCGCATCGACTCCGGCGCCCAGGCGGTGATCGGCGTCAACACCTACCGGATGGAGACCGAGGACCCGCTCGAGGTGCTCCGCGTCGACAACGACGACGTCTACCGCCAGCAGGTCGCCAAGCTCGAGCGCCTGCGCGCCGAGCGCGACGACGACGACGTACGAAGGTCGCTCACGGCCCTCACCGAGGCCGCCCAAGGGGATGGCAACCTGCTCGAGCTCGCGGTCGCCGCGGCCAGGGCCAAGGCGACGGTGGGCGAGATGTCCGACGCCCTCGAGAAGGTGTGGGGACGCCACCGCGCCGAGATCCGTACCATCTCGGGAGTGTTCAAGGACGAGGCCGGCACCGGGGGCGACCAGCTCGTCCAGCAGGTCATCGAGGCCACCGCGGAGTTCGAGCAGGCGGCAGGCAGGCGGCCGCGCATCCTGGTCGCCAAGATGGGCCAGGACGGCCACGACCGCGGCCAGAAGGTCGTCGTGAGCGCGTTCGCCGACATGGGCTTCGACGTCGACGTGGGTCCGCTGTTCAGCACGCCCGAGGAGGTCGCCCAGCAAGCCGTCGACGCCGACGTGCACCTGGTCGGCGTGAGCTCCCTCGCGGCCGGCCACCTGGCCCTGCTGCCCGCGCTGAAGGCAGCGCTGGCCGACCAGGGTCGGCCGGACATCATGGTCGTGATCGGCGGCGTGATCCCGCCCGACGACGTGCCCCGGCTGCAGGAGATGGGCGCCGCCGCGGTGTTCCTGCCCGGCACGGTCATCGCCGAGTCGGCCCTGGACCTGCTCGCCAAGCTGCGGGCACAGCTGGATGCCTGACGTCGCGGACCTGGTGAGCGGGGTGCTCGACGGCCGCCGCGCGGCCGTGTCCCAGGCGATCACCCTCGTCGAGTCCAGCCGGCCGGAGCATCGTGCCCAGGCACGCGACCTGCTCGCCGGGCTGGAGTCGGGTGCGCCCCGTCCCACCGCCGTCCGGGTCGGCATCTCGGGCGTACCCGGCGTGGGGAAGTCCACGTTCATCGAGGCGCTCGGCACCCGGCTGACCGCCGACGGCCATCGGGTCGGCGTGCTCGCCGTCGACCCGAGCAGCACGCGCACCGGCGGCTCCGTCCTCGGCGACAAGACCCGGATGGGCTCGCTCGCCGCCGACCCGCACGCCTACATCCGGCCGAGCCCCAGCGCCGGCACCCTGGGCGGCGTCGCCCGCGCCACCAGCCAGGCGATGCTGGTGCTGGAGGCGGCGGCCTACGACGTCGTGCTCGTCGAGACGGTCGGCGTCGGGCAGTCCGAGGTCACCGTGGCGGGGATGGTCGACACCTTCCTGTTCCTGACGCTCGCCCGGACCGGGGACCAGCTCCAGGGCATCAAGAAGGGCATCCTCGAGCTCGCTGACGTGATCGCGGTGAACAAGGCCGACGGCGACCGTGAGCAGGAGGCGCGTACGGCGGCCCGGGAGCTGTCCGGCGCCCTCCGGCTCGTGCACGGCCGGGGGGCGCGGACCTGGACCACCCCGGTCGTCACCTGCTCGGCCCTGACCGGCGACGGAGTCGCGGGAGTGTGGGAGCAGGTACTCGCCCACCGGCAGGCCCTGGGCGCGGACGGGCTGGACGCGAAGCGGGCGGACCAGCGGATCGAGTTCACCTGGGCCCTCGTCCGCGACGAGCTCGAGCAGCGGCTGCGGCGCTCGCCGGACGTGGCGGCCATCCGGGCGGAGGTACGGGAGGCGGTGCGGGCGGGCGAGCTGCCGCCGACCGCCGCCGCCGATCGCATCCTGGAGGCGTTCGACCGGTAGCCTGACGCCGACATGTCCAGTTCCGCGCACGCCTTGATCGATGCCGCGGTCGAGGCGCACGGGATCGAGCTCCTCGCACTGCGTCGCGACCTGCACGCCCACCCCGAGCTCTCCTGGAACGAGCTGCGCACGACCGAGGTCGTCGCCGCCCGGCTGGAGGCCGCCGGCCTCGCCGTCACCCGGCTGCCACACACAGGCCTGGTCGTCGACATCGGCGACGCGTCGTCCGGCCGGGGCCGCCGCGTGGCCCTGCGCGCCGACCTCGACGCGCTCCCGGTCGACGACCTCACCAGCGACCCCTGGGTCAGCACCCGCCCCGGCATCGCGCACGCGTGCGGGCACGACGTGCACACGGCCGGCCTGGTCGGCGCCGGCCTCGCCCTGGCCGAGGTGCACCGCCGCGGGGAGCTGCCCGGCCGCGTACGCCTGCTGTTCCAGCCCGCCGAGGAGGTCATGCCGGGTGGTGCGACCTCGCTCATCGAGCTCGGCGCCCTCGACGACGTCGACCAGATCTTCTGCCTCCACTGCGACCCGACGCTCGATCTCGGCCAGGTCGGGGTCCGCGAGGGTCCGATCACCGGAGCGGCCGACCAGCTCGAGGTCCGGCTCACCGGCAGCGGCGGCCACACCTCGCGCCCGCACCTCACCGAGGACCTCACCTTCGCCCTCGCCAAGCTGATCACCGAGCTGCCGGCGGTGCTGTCGCGCCGCCTCGACCCGCGGGCCGGCGTCAGCGTGGTGTGGGGCATGGTCCGCGCGGGCGTCGCCCCCAACGTGGTCCCGGCCGCCGGCGTCGTCGGCGGCACCGTACGCATGCTCGACGCCGTGGCGTGGTCGCACGCCGAGCGGCTGGTCCGTGGCTACATCGAGGACATCGTGGCGCCGTACGGCGTGAAGGCCGATGTCGACTACCGCCGTGGTGTCCCGCCCGTCGTGAACGACGTGGCCGCCACGCAGCTGCTGGCCGGGGCGGTCGAGCGGGTGCTCGGTCCCGAGGGTCGCGTGAGCACGACGCAGAGCCTGGGCGGCGAGGACTTCGCCTGGTTCCTGGACGCGATCCCCGGAGCGATGGGTCGCCTCGGCACCCGGACCCCCGGCGGCCCCACGTTCGACCTCCACCAGGGCAACCTGCGCGTCGACGAGGGTGCCGCACTGGTCGCGGCGCGACTCCTGGCCGGCGTCGCCGTGGACGCCCTGACCGTCGCCTGACCCCGATTCGTCTGCGGATCCCTGCGACATTCCTCGCTCGGCGTCGCAGACGAATCGGTGGGGGCGTCGCTAGTGGCCGTCGACGCGGTAGGGGATGCCGTCGGCGGCGGGTGCCCGGGAGCGGCCGACGAGGCCGGCCACGGCGAAGATCGTGACGACGTAGGGAAGCATCAGCATGAACTGGCTGGGCACCGGTGAGCCGATCACCGACAGCACGCCCTGGAGGTTCGAGGCGAAGCCGAACAGCAGCGCCGCCAGGGTCGCCCGGATCGGGTCCCACTTGCCGAAGATGACGGCCGCCAGCGCGATGTAGCCGGCGCCGCCGGTCATCTCGCGGTTGAACTGCGGCACGGAGACCAGCGTGTAGAACGCGCCGCCCATGCCGGCGATGGCGCCGGCGAGCAGGATCGTGCGGAAGCGGGTGCGGTTGACCTTGATCCCGACCGTGTCGGCCGCCTTGGGGTGCTCGCCGACCGCGCGCACGCGCAGGCCCCACCTGGTGCGGTAGAGCGACCAGGTGACCAGGGCGACGGTGATGTAGAGGATGTAGACGATCACGGTCTGCCGGAAGAAGATCGGGCCGATCAGCGGGATGTCGCCCAGGACCGGGATCGGTACCGCCCGGAACCGGGGCGGGGAGTTGAGCGACGCGGCGTTGGGCGCCAGTACCTGGCTGAACATGAAGCTGGTCAGGCCGATGACCAGCACGTTGAGCACCACGCCCACGATGACCTGGTCGACGAAGTAGCGGATGGCGAAGAGGCCGAGCACGCTCGCGACGAGGAGTCCGGCGACCATCGAGGCGGCCAGGCCCGCCCAGGTACCGGCCAGCGAGCCGACCATGGCCGCGGCGAAGGCGCCGAAGAGCAGCTGCCCGTCGATGGCGATGTTGACCACGCCGGCCCGCTCACCGAGCACACCACCGAGAGCGCCGAACACGAGTGGCACCGCGACGGCGAGCGACCCCCCGAGCAGACCGACCACGGGCACGGTGCCGCCGGCGGCGGCCCAGGTCAGGAAGCCGGTCATCCAGGCCAGCGCGAAGACGATCACCAGCCAGATGGGCGTCTTCTTCTTCTGTGTGTAGAGGACGACGGCTGCGGCCGTGCACAGCGCACACACCAGGGTCAGGACCCACGCGGTCGGCGTCGACGGCACGGTGATCGTCGGGAGCTCGACGAAGTCGTTGGGAGCCTTGAGCCGGAACGAGGTATCACCCTCCTGCGGCGCCAGGATCAGCATCAGGGCCAGGCCGACGGTCAGCACCCCGAACATGACCGCGGCCTTGCGGTCGACGACCGTCACCTCGGGGAGGACGATCTCCGCCGCCGGGCCGGGGGTCACGGGTGTACTCGCTGGGGTACCGGCTGGCGTGCTCACTGGGCCTCCCTCGTGGGCAGACGGAAGATCGCGCGGATCAAAGGTGGCGCCGCGATGAACAGCACGATCAGCGACTGGACGACCAGCACGATGTCGACGGGGATGTTCTCCGACGCCTGCATCGCGAAGCCACCCGCCTTGAACGCGCCGAACAGCAGGCCGGCAGCCAGGATGCCGAGCGGTTTCGAGCGACCCAGCAGCGCGACGGTGATCGCGTCGAAGCCGATGCTGGCGTCGAGGTCGACCGTGATGCCGCTGGTCACGGTGCCGAGCACCTGGTTGACGCCCGCCAGACCGACGAGTCCACCGGAGATGAGCATGACGACGATGTAGGTGCGGCCCACGTCGATGCCCGCGCTGCGGGCCGCGGAGGGGTTCTCGCCGACGGCCCTGATCCGGAAGCCGAGGGAGGACCGGTTGAGGATCCACCAGACGACGGCGACGGCGATCAGCGCCAGGAGGAAGCCCAGGTGCAGGTTGTAGCGGTCTCCGAAGAGCTTCGGCAGGACCGCCGAGTCCTTCATCGGCAAGGACTTGGGGTTGGCCGAACCGGGTGCCTGGAGGAGGTTCTGCTCGGAGAGGGCGTAGAACACCAGGTAGAACGCGACGTAGTTGAGCATGATCGTGACGATCACCTCGTGCGCGCCGGTGCGGGCCTTGAGCAGGCCGACCAGGCCGCCCCAGAGCGCCCCAGCCGCCATGCCGACCAGGATCGCCAGGGTCACGTGGATCGGCCAGGGCATCTCGAACTGGTAGCCGACCCAGCCGGCGGCCGCGCCGGCCATCAGCATCTGGCCGCGACCGCCGATGTTGAACAGCGCGGCCCGGAAGGCCAGGCCGACACCGAGCCCGGCGACGATGAGCGGAGCGGCGAACTTGAAGGTCTCGGTCAGGGGACGGATCGCGGTCTGGAAGTCGTCGACGCGGGTGTTGTAGATCGAGCCGCGGAAGAGAGCGGTGTAGGCACCCCAGACGGCGTTCCAGGATGCCGAGAAGAAGTCTCCGGGTCGGGCGAACACGTAGCTGAAGCTGGCGCGCACGTCGTCGTCGGTGAACATGATGAGCAGCGAGCCCACCGCCACCGCGAGCACCACCGAGAAGAAGGCGACCGCGGCGTTCCCGGAGGCGATCTCGCGCAAGGCCTGGCGCCAGCGGTCGTCGTCCGGCGCCACCGGCTTCTCGGTCTCCGGCTCTGCAGGGGCAGGCGTCGTGGGGTTGGGGCCGGGCTCGTTGGTGGGGTACGTCATGCGACAGCCCCTTCCGGACGCTCGCCGGTCATCATCAGGCCGAGCACCTCGCGTGGGGTGTCGGGGGGCACGATCCCGACGATCCGGCCGCGGTAGAGCACCATGATCCGGTCGGCGAGGGCGACGACCTCGTCGAGCTCGGTGGAGACGACCAGCACGGGCACGCCGCTGTCGCGGGTGGCCACGATCTGGGTGTGGATGAACTCGATCGACCCGACGTCCACGCCACGGGTCGGCTGCGCGGCCACGAGCAGGCGCAGGTCGCGCGACAGCTCACGGGCGACGACGACCTTCTGCTGGTTGCCGCCCGAGAGGTTCCCGGCGTGCGTGGTGATGCCCGGCGCGCGGACGTCGTACTCCTTGAGCTTCTGCGTGGCGAACTCGTCGAGCTTGTCGAGCTGCAGGGAGCCGTTGCGCACGAAGGGCTCGTCGAAGCTGCGGTTGAGCATCAGGTTCTCGGCGATGGTCATGTTGCCGACCAGCCCATCGACCTGGCGGTCCTCGGGCACGAAACCGACGCCGGCGTCGAGGATCCTGCGGACCGAGCGGCCGACGAGCTCGTGGCCGTCGAGCTTGATCGACCCGGTGACGTGGTCCTGGAGACCGAGCAGCGCCTCGGTGAGCTCGGTCTGGCCGTTGCCCTGCACGCCGGCGACGGCGAGCACCTCGCCGCGCTTGATGGTGAAGCTGAGGTTGTCGACGTGGACGTGACCCAGCGCGTCGATCACGCGGAGGTTGTCGACGACCAGAGCGTCCTCGCCGAGCTGGGGCGGGTCCTTGTGGACGGTCAGCTCGACCGGGCGGCCGACCATCATCGCGGCGAGCTCCTGGTTGCTCGCCGTGGGGGACGCCTCGCCCACGACCTTGCCGAGCCGGATCACGGTGATCTTGTCGGCGACCTCGCGTACCTCGCGGAGCTTGTGGGTGATGAAGACGATGGCCTTCCCGGCCTCCTTGAGCTGGCGCATGGTGCCCATCAGCTCGTCGGTCTCCTGCGGGGTCAGGACGGCGGTGGGCTCGTCGAAGACGAGCACCTGGGCGTCCCGCGACAGGGCCTTGATGATCTCGACCCGTTGCTGCACGCCGACGGGGAGGTCCTCGATCACCGAGCTGGGGTTCACGTGGAAGCCGAACTGCTGGGAGATCTCCGCGACCCGCTTGCTCGCGGCGTCGAGGTCGAGGGAGCCGGCGAATCCGGTGGCCTCGTTGCCGAGCATGACGTTCTCGGCGACCGTGAAGACGGGGATGAGCATGAAGTGCTGGTGCACCATGCCGATGCCGGCCGCGATGGCGTCGCCGGGACCGGTGAAGTGCTGCACCTCGTCGTTGAGCAGGATCTCGCCCTCGTCGGCCCGGTAGAGGCCGTACAGGACGTTCATCAGCGTGGACTTGCCGGCGCCGTTCTCCCCGAGGAGACAGTGGATCTCGCCCGGCTCGACCGTCAGCGAGATCCTGTCGTTGGCGACCAGCGTCCCGAAGCGCTTGGTGATGTCACGCAGCTCCAGCTTCATGGCGTCGCATCCTAGTGTCGGCCGGGGAGGGACTGACCAGCTCAGCGGGCAAGGAGGGCAAAGAGAAGGGGGAGGCCGGCGGTGACACCGACCTCCCCCGACAGGGTCTAGCTGCTGATCACGAACCCGACAGGTACGAGTTGACCGGGATCGAGCCGTCGATGATGCCGGCCTTCACGTCGTCCAGCTCCGAGGCGAGGCTGTCGGACACCTTGCTCTCGAAGTTGTGGAACGGCGCGAGGCCGACGCCGTCGTTCTCCAACGTGCCGATGTACGGCGTGAAGTCGAAGTCCTCGTCGCTGGCCGCGGACGTGATGGCCTCGTAGGTCGAGACCTTCATGTTCTTCAGGATCGAGGTGAGGATCACGTCCTGGGTGTTCGGGTCGGTCTCGAACACGTCGGCGTCCACACCCAGCATCGCGACATCGGCGCCGGAGGCGTCGATGGCGGTCAGGGCGCCCTGGTAGATCGGGCCACCAACCGGGAGGATGACGTCTGCGTCCTGGTCGATGAGCTGGCGAGCGGTGTTGGTGGCCGTCTCGTTGGCCTCGAAACCACCGGTGAACAGGCCGTCCTTGCCGTCCCAACCGACGACCTTGACGTCCTTGCCCTTCTCCTTGGCGTAGTACTCGGCGCCCTGCTTGAAGCCGTCCATGAAGATCGTCACGGTCGGGAACGGCAGGCCGCCGTAGGTGCCGACGACACCGGTCTTGGTGAAGTCCGCAGCCGCGTAGCCGGCGAGGAACGCCGCCTGGGAGGTGTCGTAGAGCAGCGGCTTGATGTTCGGCTCGTCGGCCTTGCCGTCGAAGGTCTCGCCGTCGTCGCCACCGTCGGCAGCGTCGTCGATGAGGATGTACTTGATGTCGGGGTTGGCGGCGGCCGACTCCTTGGTCGCGGACGAGAGCGCGAAGCCCACCGTCACGATGGCGTCGCAACCCTCGGCCACCAGGCTCTCGAGGTTCGGGGCGTAGTCGTTCTCACTGTTGGACTCGACACCCTTGAACTCGACGCCGAGCTCGTCGGCAGCCTGCTCGACGCCCTCGTAGCTGAGCTGGTTGAACGACTTGTCGTCGAAACCACCCGCGTCGGAGACGATGCAGGGCAGGAAGTCGAGCGCCGCAGGGGTCTCTTCGCCCCCGCTGCCGCCGTCGCCTCCCGAAGCGCTGCTATCGGGCGCGTCGCCGCAGCCGGCAAGGGCCGCGGTCGCGAGCAGGGCGGTGAGGCCGCTCGCGACGGCCTTCCTCATTCTCATCATGTGCCTCCATGTATCGGTGTGCTCAGGACCCGGGTTGAGCACCGGGTTGAGCGAGTACGTGCGAATGGTGCCTGCTCCGAGTCGCTGCGGGAAGCCCGCCGCGCCAAGGGTTACCGAGTCGCGATGTTTGCGGCCGTAGCGGGGGCATAGGTTAACGCCCTATGGACTGGGAGTTACTCACCGCCGAGGCGGTCGCCGTGGCCGAGCGCGCGTACGCACCGTACAGCGGGTTCCCCGTGGGCGCTGCGGCAAAGGTTGACGACGGCCGGGTCGTGGTGGGGTGCAATGTTGAGAACGCGGCCTACGGCGTGGTGCTGTGCGCCGAGTGCGGTGTGGTCTCCCAGCTGTACGCCACCGGAGGGGGTCGGCTGACCCACTTCGTCTGCGTGAACGGGCTGGGTGAGGTGATCATGCCCTGCGGGCGTTGCCGCCAGCTCCTGTTCGAGCACGGCGGGAACGAGCTGGTCCTGATGACGCCGCTCGGCGAGAGGACCATGGACCAGGTGCTACCCCAGGCGTTCGGGCCCGACGACCTGAGGCACGTGACGGGTGGACAACAGGGCAGCCAGGAGAGGACCCGATGAGCAAGCACGACGCCGTCGAGGTGATCATCGCCAAGCGCGACCAGGGCGAGCTGACCGACAGCCAGATCGACTGGGTGGTCGACGCCTACACGCGCGGGGAGGTGGCCGACGAGCAGATGTCGTCGCTCGCGATGGCGATCCTGCTCAACGGCATGAACCGTCGCGAGATCGCCCGCTGGACCGACGCGATGATCGCGTCGGGGGAGCGGATGGACTTCTCCGGACTGTCGCGACCGACCGCCGACAAGCACTCGACCGGCGGTGTCGGCGACAAGATCACCCTGCCGCTCGCACCGCTCGTGGCCGCCTGTGGGGTCGCCGTACCCCAGCTGTCGGGCCGCGGCCTCGGCCACACGGGTGGCACCCTCGACAAGCTCGAGTCCATCCCGGGCTGGCGGGCACTGCTCTCCAACGAGGACATGCTGGCGCAGCTGGAGTCGGTCGGCGCCGTCATCTGCGCGGCCGGAGACGGGCTGGCTCCCGCCGACAAGAAGCTGTACGCCCTGCGCGACGTCACCGGGACCGTCGAGGCGATCCCGCTGATCGCGTCGTCGATCATGTCCAAGAAGATCGCCGAGGGCACGGGAGCCCTGGTGCTCGACGTCAAGGTCGGCTCGGGCGCCTTCATGAAGTCCCTCGACACCGCTCGCGAGCTCGCCGAGACCATGGTGGCGCTCGGCACCGACGCCGGGGTGCGCACGGTGGCGCTGCTGACGGACATGGCGACCCCGCTGGGCCTGACCGCCGGCAACGCGATCGAGGTCGCCGAGTCCGTCGAGGTGCTCGCCGGCGGCGGACCGGCCGACGTGGTCGAGCTGACCCTGGCCCTGGCCCGCGAGATGCTCGCCGGAGCCGGCGTGTCCGACGTCGACCCGGCCGACCGGCTGGCCGACGGCTCGGCGATGGACGCCTGGAAGGCCATGATCCGCGCCCAGGGCGGCGACCCGGAGGCCACCCTCCCGACGGCCCGCGAGTCCCACGTCGTGACCGCCCCTGCCTCCGGCACGCTGACCCGGCTCGACGCGATGGCCGTCGGGCTGGCCGCGTGGCGGCTCGGCGCCGGTCGCGCCCGCAAGGAGGACCCGGTCCAGGCCGGGGCCGGCGTGGTCTGGCACGCCCGTCCGGGCGACCAGGTCACCGAGGGGCAGCCCCTCTTCACGCTGCTGACCGACGAGCCCGACCGGTTCGCGCGGGCCCTGGAGTCGCTCGAGGGCGGGTACGACGTGGGTGACGGCGCGTCGTACGAGCCGACGCCGGTCCTCCTCGACCGCGTCGGCTGAGGGCCGAGATTTCCCCGGCTGGCCGGAGAATCCTGAACTTGGCGTGGCTAGGAAGGGTCAACAAGTGCAGGGAACAGACGCCAGGTAGCGGCTCAGGGCAGCAGGAGGACGACGGTCTCGGCGACGCACGCGGGTTTGGTACCGCCCTCGATCTCGATCGCCCAGCCGAAGGTGGCCTGCTTGCCGGCCGGCACGTCCGTCACGGCGATGACCTTGACGTGGGCGCGGATGCGGGAGCCCACCGGGAGCGGGGACGGGAACCGGACCTTGTTGACGCCGTAGTTGAGCTTGGCGCCGGGGGTCTCGAGGCCGAAGACCTGGGCGCCGAGCATCGGGATCAGCGACAGGGTCAGGTAGCCGTGGGCGATGGTGCCGCCGAAGGGCCCGGCCGTCGCGCGCGGCACGTCGACGTGGATCCACTGGTGGTCGCCGGTCGCCTCCGCGAACGCGTCGACGCGTTCCTGCTCGATGGTCAGCCAGTCGCTGGCGCCGAGGTCCTCGCCGACGGCGGCGGTGAGGTCGTCGAAGCTGGTGAAGGTACGCACCGGGGCAACCTAGCCGGTCTGCGAAGATCGGGCGCATGCCCGTCGCCACCGGAGAGCCCGCCACCGCGGAGCAGATCGCCCGCGCCCCCAAGGCCCTGCTGCACGACCACCTCGACGGAGGGCTGCGGCCGCAGACGATCCTCGACCTGGCGGTCGAGATCGGCCACGCGCTTGCCCGCGTCGGACGCCGACTCCCTCGGCCGCTGGTTCGCCGAGTCGGCGAACTCCGGGTCGCTGGAGCGGTACCTCGAGACGTTCGACCACACGGTCGCCGTGATGCAGGAGGCCGACGCGCTGACCCGGGTCGCCCGCGAGTGCGTGGAGGACCTGGCCGAGGACGGCGTCGTCTACGCCGAGGTGCGCTACGCCCCCGAGCAGCACGTCACCGGCGGACTGGACCTCGACGACGTCGTCTCCGCGGTGCAGCGCGGCTTCGACGAGGGGATGGCCGCCAGCAACGGCCGGATCGTCGTCCGCCAGCTGCTGACCGCCATGCGCCACCAGGCCCGCTCGCGCGAGATCGCCGAGCTCTCGATCGCCTGGCGCGACCGTGGGGTCGCAGGTTTCGACATCGCCGGCGCGGAGGCGGGGTACCCGCCCACCCGGCACCTGGACGCGTTCGAGTACCTCCAGCGCGAGAACTCCCACTTCACGATCCACGCGGGCGAGGCGTTCGGGCTGCCGTCGATCTGGCAGGCGATCCAGTGGTGCGGCGCCGACCGGCTCGGCCACGGCGTACGGATCATCGACGACATCACGGTCGACGGTGACCGCGTCGACCTCGGCCGGCTGTCGGCCTACGTGCGCGACATGCGGATCCCGCTGGAGATGTGCCCGCACTCCAACGTGCAGACCGGTGCGGCCGCGTCGATCGCCGAGCACCCCATCGGGCTGCTGACGCGCCTGCGGTTCCGCGTCACGGTCAACACCGACAACCGGCTGATGAGCCAGACGTCGATGAGCAAGGAGATGACCGCGCTGGTCGACGCGTTCGGCTACACGCTCGAGGACCTGCGCTGGTTCACGATCAACGCCATGAAGTCGGCGTTCCTGCCGTTCGACGAGCGGCTCGCGATCATCGACGACGTCATCAAGCCCGGGTACGCCGAGCTCGGCGCGCTGTGAATGTGGCCCTCCGCTTCGCTTCGGGCAGTGTCCGGCGCGGCGTCGGCATCGCGTCCTTCGCTCCTCCGCTCGGTCGCAGGTCGCGTGACTCTTGCGGTTCGCTGACAGGCTCCCTCGCTCCGTCACTGCAGGACGCGATGGCCGCGCCGGACCCACCGGCCGCTGAGTCACCGAGCCCGAGCGATTGCTAGCTACGCCAGACGGGCGCGATGTCCTTCTTGTACGACCGGCCCAGCAGCGCGGTGATGACCGCGCGGACCGGGGCGGGGATGGTCGCGTTGATGCTCTCGGTGCCCTCGGGAGAGATGCCGTCGGTCAGCCACGCGAAGAAGACGCCGCCCTCCTTGGGCGGGACCTTGGAGAACTTCTTGCCCATCTCCTTGACGGCCGGGTCGTCCTTCTTGGACTGGTAGACCGGCTCGAGCTCCCGCTCCTCGTGGTCGAGGTGCTCGATGGTGACGGTCTTGAGCTCGCCCATCGCGGTGTGGGCGGTCTGCGCGTTCGCCGCCGTGGGGGCGGCGCGCAGGGCGGTCATCGAGGCGCGGGCGGCCGACAACCGCTCGGCCATCACCTCGTGCTCCGCGTCCATCTGGTCGATCATCTGCTGCGTGACGCCGACCTGCACGAGGGCCGGCCAGGCGATCTCGTGCTCGCCCTCGTGGTGCTTGGTCAGCTGGAAGTCGAAGTTGTCCCAGGCCCGTCCGAGCGCCTGGGCCCGGGCGGAGTCACCGTCGGGGAACAGGCTCAGCGCCCCGAGGAACCGGTCGAGGTCGCGACGGAACGCCGCGTGGATCACCTTGTTCATGCTCATCGTGGCCACCCGCAGACGATAGGTGCGCGCCTCGACGAGCGGAAGCCCTGGCGTAGTCGGGCGCTCAGGAGTCGGGCGTGACGACGAACCAGGCCACGTCCCAGCCGGCGATGTCGACGCGGTTGCCCAGGAACGCGAGGCGGTCGAGCTCGTCGAGCCGGCCGCGGGCGGGGTCGTACACGTGAAGGGTGCCGGTGGCGGTCGCCTCGACGACGAGCGCGACGTGGCGGGGCACCCACGTGGTGCCGACGTAGATCGCCGACACCCGGCCGGCTCGCGAGGCGTCGAGCAGCCGTTGGTAGGCGCCCGGCAGGCTCGTGCGCGCCACGTGCCAGGAGTACGTCGCGCGGGTGCCGTCCGCCCCGACGGTGCCGGAGAGCTGGCGGGCGACCGCCCACGGCGGGGTGCCGAACTTGCGGGGCCATGGGATCTGCGGCTTGCCGCTGACGTCGGCCAGCCCGGTGATGCGCTGGTGCATCGCGAGGGTCTCGGTCGTGAACCGCTCGCGCAGCGCCGTGTCGCCGGCCAGCGTGCGCGGGCTGGTCAGGCTGCCGCCCTCGAGCAGCTGGCGGTACTCCGGGTCGCCGAGGAACCGGGCCACGACCATGGCCGCCGCCCCGCACGATCGTTGGTCGGGCTGCACGAACAGCTGCCAGGGAGCCGGCGCGTCAGGCATCGGCCGAGCTCCGGCTGACCAGCGCCGACACCTCGCGGTAGGCCTCCTCGGGCGAGACCGGCTCGCAGCCGAGGTCCACCGCGCGGGCGACGACGCGTCGCTGGTCGCGCAGCAGGGCCAGCCCGCGACGGACCAGGACGAGGGGTGGCTTGCGGTGCTCGCGCAGGTCGCGGGTGAGCCGTCGCCAGAACGTGACGACGCGGTGCTGGCGCACGCAGTACGCCGCCGCGAGCTGGCCGCGGTCCCGACAGGCAGGCACGATCTCCTGCGCGAAGATGCCCTCGGCCAGGAACAGCCGGTTGCTGCCGAGGTCGAGGACCTGGGTGCCGCAGCGGCCGTCCTGGGCGATCTCGTACACCGGCACCTCGGCGCTGCCGTCGCGGCACAGCCGCTCGATGGCCGCGAGCGCGTCGTCCGGCAGCCACGAGTCGGGGTGGTCCCAGTCGACGAGGCCGGCGTTCGCGCCCTCCGCGATCCGGGGCAGGGTCGGGTCGCCGCCGTTCTTGTAGAAGTCGTCGAGCCGCAGCACCGGGAGCCCCAGGCGTGCGGCGAGGCGGGACTTGCCGGCGCCCGAGGGGCCGGCCAGCACGATCACCCGCGCGCGCACCGGTTCATTGTGCCCCTTCCCCGCCACCTAGGCTGTCCGGGTGCTGCCACCCCTCTGGACCGCGACCCGAGCGGTCGTCGCAGCCCTGCTGGCGGGGGCACTCGTGACGGGCTGCTCAGGAGACTCGTCGAGCAGTACGCCGGCCGCGTCGGAGTCCTCGAGCGAGCCGGCGGGCGCGTCGAGCCCAGCGGCCACGTCGAGCTCGGCTCCGGTGGCGGACGCCGCCTCGCAGGCGCTCTGCTCCGCCCTCACCAACGCCGTGGGATCGAGCACTCCGTGGGAGCTCGGCGAGGCGCAGGCGGGCGTCCGTGACCTCGGTGGGCTGTCCGTGCCCTCGTGCGAGGTCGGAGCGCCCGAGGGTGACCCTCAGACGCACCTGACGGTGGCCTACCTGCCGTCCACCGAGGGGCTGGCCGGCCTGGACCTCCTGGCCGGGCTCTGCCAGGCCGTCATCGGCGCCACGAAGCCGACGGCCGACGGCCGGGCGTGCGCGGTGCCGACGAAGGCGCCGGCCAAGGCCGGCACCGACCTGCGCCGCGCCGACCTCACCACCAAGGACGTCGGGGTCCTGGTGCTGTCCTTCAACAGCGACGAGCCGTCCTACCGCAAGACCTCGGTCGACGACCTCGCCGCCGTCGGCCAGGCGATGGCGGTCGACCCGCTCCTCGCGATGGCCGTCGGCTGACTCAGCGACTCAGACGCCGATCGGGTGCCAGACGGTCTTGGTCTCCAGGAACGTGGTCATCCGGCCGATGCCCGGCTCGACGGTCCAGTCGGGCTCGGCGTCGGGGGCGCGCAGGACGCGCTTGAGGTTCTCGGCGGCGGCCTCCTCGAGGGCGGTCGCCTGCTCCCCGTTTGCTGAGCCGCCGGCGAAGCCGGTCAGGTCGAGCCCGTTGACGTCCATGTGCGAGGCGAGCGTCGGCGCGGTGTTGGCGAGCCTGCCGGTGAGGATGTTGACCACGCCACCCGGCACGTCGGAGGTGGCCAGCACCTCGGAGAACGTGACAGCCGGCAGCGGCCGCTCGTAGGAGCTCAGCACCACGGCGGTGTTGCCGGTCACCACGACGGGCGCGACGACGGAGACGAGTCCCAGCAGGCTGGACTGCTGCGGGGCCACCACCCCCACGACGCCGGTCGGCTCGGGCGTCGACAGGTTGAAGAACGGGCCGGCCACGGGGTTGGCGTTGCCGGTGACCTGGGTGATCTTGTCGGCCCAACCGGCGTACCAGACGAGCCGGTCGATGCTCAGGTCGAGCACCTTGCCCGCCTGGGTCGGCGTGAGGCCCTCGGACTGGCGCAGCGCCTCGACGAACTGCGGTCGCCGGTCCTCCATGATCTCGGCGACGCGGTAGAGGATCTGCGCGCGGTTGTAGGCCGTCTTGCCGCTCCAGCCGCCGAACGCCGACCGGGCCGCGAGCACGGCGTCGCGGGCGTCCTTGCGCGAGGCCAGCGCGGCGTTCGCGACGAACTTGCCCTTGGCGTCGTCGACGACGTAGCTGTGGCCGGACTCCGAACGCGGGAACTGCCCGCCGATGTAGAGCTTGTAGGTCTTGCGGACGTCGATCCGACTGTCTGGGGGCGTCACAGGTCCTCACCCTTCAGGTAACCGGCGAGGCCGTGGCGGCCGCCCTCGCGACCGTAGCCGGACTCCTTGTAGCCGCCGAACGGGCTGGTCGGGTCGAACTTGTTGAACGTGTTGGCCCACACCACACCGGCCCGGAGCTTGTTGGCCATGTGGAGGATGCGCGAGCCCTTGTCGGTCCAGACACCGGCGGACAGGCCGTACGGCGTGTTGTTGGCCTTCTCGATCGCCTCGGCGGGCGTGCGGAACGTCAGCACCGACAGCACCGGGCCGAAGATCTCCTCGCGGGCGATCCGGTGGGCCTGGGTGACGTTGGTGAAGACCGTCGGCGGGAACCAGAAGCCGTGCTTCGGCAGCTCGCACGGCGGGGACCAGCGCCCCGCGCCCTCGGCCTCGCCGATGTCGGAGAGCTCGCGGATCTTGGCCAGCTGCTCGGCGGAGTTGATGGCGCCGATGTCGGTGTTCTTGTCGAGCGGGTCGCCGACGCGCAAGGTCGCCATCCGCCGCTTGAGGCGGTCGAGCACGTCGTCGGCCACCGACTCCTGGACCAGCAGCCGCGAACCCGCGCAGCAGACGTGGCCCTGGTTGAAGAAGATGCCGTTGACGATGCCCTCGATGGCCTGGTCGATGGGGGCGTCGTCGAAGACGATGTTGGCGGCCTTGCCGCCGAGCTCGAGGGTGACCTTCTTGTGCGAGCCGGCGACGGACTTGGCGATCGCCCGGCCCACGGCCGTGGAGCCGGTGAAGGCGACCTTGTCGACGTCGGGGTGGGCGACGAGTGCCTGCCCGGTCGCGCCGGCGCCGGTGATGATGTTGACGACGCCGGGCGGGAGGTCGGCCTGCTGGCAGATCTCCGCGAACAGCAGCGCCGTCAACGGCGTGGTCTCCGCCGGCTTGAGGACCACGGTGTTGCCGCACGCGAGCGCGGGAGCGATCTTCCACGCCAGCATGAGGAGCGGGAAGTTCCAGGGGATGATCTGGCCCGCCACGCCCAACGGTGTGGTGCCGTAGCCGGCGTACTGGAGCTTGTCGGCCCAGCCGGCGTAGTAGAAGAAGTGCGCCGCCGCGATCGGGACGTCGACGTCGCGGGTCTCCTTGATCGGCTTGCCGTTGTCGATCGACTCGAGCACCGCGATCTCGCGGCCGCGCTCCTGGATGATGCGGGCGATCCGGTAGAGGTACTTCGCCCGCTCGCTGCCCGGCATCCGGCCCCACGTGCGGAACGCGCGACGGGCGGCCTTCACGGCCAGGTCGACGTCGGCCTCGTCGGCCTCCGCGATCTCGGCCAGCACCTCTTCCGTGCTGGGCGAGATCGTCTTGAAGGCCTTGCCGTGCCCGTCGACGAACTCACCGTTGACGAACAGGCCGTACGACGGCTTGATGTCGACGATGCCGCGCGACTCAGGAGCCGGTGCGTACTCGAAGCCTTGCTTCTTGGTGGCCATGTCGATCAGTCCAGGGTGAAGTAGTCGGGACCGGAGTAGACGCCGGTCGTGAGCTTGGTGCGCTGCATCAGCAGGTCGTTGAGCAGGGTGGATGCGCCGAAGCGGAACCAGTCGGGGTCGAGCCAGTCGTCGCCGGCGATCTCGTTGACCATCACGAGGTACTTGATCGCGTCCTTGGTGTTCTTGATGCCACCGGCAGGCTTCACGCCGATCTGTACGCCGGTCTGCTCGCGGAAGTCGCGGACGGCCTCGAGCATGACGAGGGTGACGGGCAGGGTCGCTGCGGGCTGCACCTTGCCGGTGGAGGTCTTGATGAAGTGACCGCCGGCCATCATCGCCAGCCAGCTCGCGCGGCGGACGTTGTCGTAGGTCTGCAGCTCGCCGGTCTCGAAGATCACCTTGAGGTGAGCGCTCCCGCAGGCCTCGCGGACGGCGACGATCTCGTCGTACACACGCTTGTAGCGGCCCGAGAGGAAGGCGCCGCGGTCGATGACCATGTCGATCTCGTCGGCCCCGGCCTGGACGGCGTCCTCGGTGTCGGCGAGCTTGATGTCGAGGGCGGCGCGGCCGCTGGGGAACGCGGTGGCGACCGCGGCCACGTTGACGCCGCTGGTGCCGAGGGTCGCCTTGGCGGTGGCCACCATGTCGGGGTAGACGCAGACCGCGGCGGTCGCGGGGCAGGTCGGGTCCGCCGGGTCGGGGTGCATCGCCTTGGCGGCGAGCGCCCGCACCTTGCCCGGGGTGTCCTGGCCCTCGAGGGTGGTCAGGTCGACCATCCGGATCGCCAGGTCGATGGCCCACGCCTTGGCCGTGGTCTTGATCGAGCGGGTCCCGAGTCCGGCCGCGCGCGCCTCGGCGCCGACCTGGTCGACGCCCGGCAGGCCGTGCAGGAACCGGCTGAGCGTCTCGTCGTTGCGGGTGATGTCGGAGAACTGTGCGGTGATCTGCGCGTTCTCCGACCCCGTCATCTTGGCCATCTTGTTATCGATGGTGGGGGAGCTCGTCACCCGACCCAGCATAGGGTTGTGCCACGACGACTGGGGAATCAGGCAAAGGGGCAGGTGATGAGCCAGGACGCGAGCGCCGGGAGCACCGACTCGGGCTACACGGAGAAGTTCCCGCCGACGAGCGGACGCGTGATCGGCGTGCTGGCGGTCGGCCTGGCCGTGGCCGTGTGTGTCTATGCGATCGTCGACGGCCGCGGTGGTTTCGAGGCACCAGTGGCGTGGGGCGCGGCCTTCGCGGCGGTGGTCTCGTACGCCTCCCTGCTGCGGCCCGCCGTCCGCGTCGACGCGGGTGCCCTCATCCTCCGCAACATGATCGACACCAACGTCATCCCCCTCGCGCTGATCGACGAGGTGGTGGTCCGGCAGGTGCTCGTGGTGCGCGCCGCGGAGAAGCGGTACGTCTCCCCGGCCATCGGCAACTCCTTCTTCCGCACGATCAGCCCCAAGACCTCCCGCGGTGGCGAGACCGAGCTGACCTACCCCGACTACGTCCGGGACCGGATCCTGCACCTGGCCGACGGGGCACGCCGGCGCGCGGGCTCGGGTGACCTGCCCCCCGTACGACGCCTCTGGGCCTGGCCGGAGATCGCCGGCCTCGCGGTCACGGCGCTGGGGTTCGTGGTCTCGATCCTCATCTGACGTCCGCGAGACGTCAGATGCCGAGGGCGGCCTTGACGTCGCCCTTGATGGCGTCGAGTCGGCCGGCCGCGGCGATCCGGGCGGCGTCGACGCCGTCGTCGGGGTGCACGGGGATGACCACCTCGAGGTAGGCCTTGAGCTTCGGCTCCGTGCCGGACGGACGGACGACGACGCGGGCTCCCTCGGCGAGGCGGTACCTCAGGCCGTCGGTGGGCGGCAGCTCGGCCGAGCCGAGCGACAGGTCCTCGACGGAGTCGACGGCCAGTCCGCCCAGCGACGACGGCGGGTTGTCGCGCAGACGTGACATGGCAGCGCCGATCAGCGACAGGTCGGAGACGCGGATGGAGAGCTGGTCGGTGGCGTGCAGACCGTGCTCCGCGGCGATGTCGTCGAGGACGTCGGTCAGCCCGCGCCCCAGCGCCTTCTGCTCGGCGGCCATCTCGCAGAGCAGCAGCAGCGCCGAGACGCCGTCCTTGTCCCGCACGTGCTCGGGGTCGACGCAGTAGCCCAGCGCCTCCTCGTACCCGAACGCCAACCCCTCGACGCGGCTGATCCACTTGAAGCCGGTGAGCGTCTCGACGTACGGCTGGCCGTGCGCGGCCGCGAGCTTGCCGAGCAGCGACGACGACACGATCGAGCAGGCGTACGTGCCCTGCTTGCCCTGGCTGAGCAGGTGATGCCCGAGCAGCGCCCCGACCTCGTCGCCGCGCAGCATCCGCCAGCCGTGCTGGCTCGGGACGGCCGCCGCGCACCGGTCGGCGTCCGGGTCGTTGGCGACGACCAGGTCGACGTGGTTGGCCTCGGCCAGCGCCATGGCGAGATCCATCGCGCCCGGCTCCTCGGGGTTCGGGAAGGCCACGGTGGGGAACTCGGGGTCCGGCTCCTCCTGCTGCTCGACCACCGACGGCGCCTCGAAGCCGGCGGTCTCCAGCACCTGGAGCACGGAGGTGCCACCGACGCCGTGCAGCGGCGTGTAGACGGTCCGCAGGTCGCGCGGACCGTCACCCGCCAGGCCCGCCACCGTGTCGAGGTAGCGGTCGATGATGTCCTCGTCCAGGATCCGGCCGGCAGCGCCGCGCGGCACCTCGGCGACGTCACCGACCGCAGCGATGCGTGACGCGATCTCGGCGTCCGACGGTGGCACGATCTGGCTGCCGTCGCCCAGGTAGACCTTGTAGCCGTTGTCCTGTGGCGGGTTGTGGCTCGCCGTCACCATCACGCCGGCCACGCAGCCGAGCTCGCGGATCGCGAACGCCAGCAGGGGAGTGGGCAGCGGTCGCGGCATCACCAGCGCCTTGAACCCGACCCCGGTCATCACCTCCGCGGTGTCGCGGGCGAAGACGTCGGAGTTGTGGCGGGCGTCGTACCCGATCACGACGGACGCGCCGGCCGGTGCGCCGGTGTCCTTCAGGTACGCCGCCAGGCCGGCGGCCGCACGGGTGACGACGACGCGGTTCATCCGGTTCGAGCCGGCGCCGAGGGCGCCCCGCAGACCGGCCGTCCCGAACTCCAGCGTGCCGTCGAAGCGGTCGGCGAGCTCGTCCACGTCCCGGGCCGAGATCAGGGCGTGCAGCTCGGCCTTGGTGAACGGGTCGGGGTCCTGGGCCGCCCAGCCCTCGGCGCGTGCGATCAACGAGTCCAGCAGGTCGCTCATGCTCGGAGGCTAGTGGTGTGCCGCCGCCCACTCCACGGCGTACGCCGCGAAAGCCTTCGCCGCGTCCGCCTCTCCGGGCAGTGGAGGCCGGCCGGGCTCCCATCCGCGGGTCCGCTCGTCGCGGACCTGGGCCAGCAGTGGCCGCCACCGGGGGGCGAGTGTTCGCTGGGCCCACTCCAGCGCACCGGGCTTGCTGGCGACCTGCGCGGTCGCGAGTGTGTAGAGGATCCGCGACGCCGTGACGACGGCGTAGCGCTGCCCCCACGCCAGGGTGTCGATGTCGAGCCACGTCGCCAGATCGGTCATCAAGGTCGGGATCGCCGTACGCGCCTCTGCCCTCAGCAGGTCGGCGGGCACCGGCTCCATGAAGGACCGTGGCTCCGGGCCGGTCAGGGCGATGCCGTGCTCGCGGATGATCCAGCGGGTGTAGCCGCGGTTGCAGTGGTCGTCCCAGACCAGCTCCCTCGAACCGTGGTTGCTGAACAGCCACTCGCGGCCGAGGTGGTCGACCGTGGCCAGCTCCTCGACCGGTGCGAACGAGCCCTCCAGGTCGTGCGGCCAGTGGTCGTCGCGGGTCGGGATCTCGTCGTGCACCTCGCGGAGCGCGGAGACCTGGCCGTCCGTCAGCGGGCCGTGCGTCGCGACCAACCAGTCGCAGTCGCTCTGGAGGTCGCCGGCACCGAGCGCGAACGAGCCCTGGAGGTAGGCGCCCGCGAGGTTGTCGCCGAGGATCCGTCGCCAGTGGTCGAGCAGCTCGGCGAGCAGGTCGTCGAGGTCGGCGTACGGCGTCCACGTCACCGGCCGAGGGTAGGGCGATGCATGATGCGAGCGTGACTGCATTACCCCCGCCGCGTGACCTGGAGGCACCGGTCGGCGAGCTGATTGCCGAGCTGGCCGACCACCTCGGCGTCGAGGCGACGGTCGACCTCTGCGTGGAGCTGATCCAGGGTGCCGACCGCAAGGACCATCCCGACGCGATGCCGTACTTCACGGGAGTGGTCTTCGACGAGGAGTCACCGATCTACTACCCGGCGCAGTGGAAGGACTACTGGGTCCGTACGTGGGGCGCGCGCGGTCTGCTGTACGTCTGGCACGACTCGGCCGCACCCGCGGTCGTCGCCGGTCTCGACGACGCGCACTGGCGACCGGGCGAGATGTGCCTGAAGGTCTCGACCAAGCGCGAGATCGGGGAGGCCGGCCCGGGGGCAGCGCGGCTGGCCGTCGAAGGGGAGCTGCCGCGCGTCCGGGTGCAGGCGCTGCGAACCCTCGGTGCCGTCGGCGACACCGAGCACGTCGACGTGGTCCGCGACCTGCTCGACGACGAGGAGCAGGCCGTCCGCCGCCAGGCGGCCAGGTCGCTGACCCAGCTCGCCCGGCGGCTCGACCTCGACGTAGAGCCGAACTAGCGGTCGATCGTCGACATGTCGGCGTACCTGTCGCCCTGCACGGCGCCCGGCGGCACGGCCTTCGCGAGCGCGTCCAGGTCGTCCTGGGTGAGCTCGACGTCGGCGGCGCCGACGTTCTCCTCGAGGTACCTCACCCGCTTCGTGCCCGGAATCGGCGCGATGTCGTCGCCCTGGGCGAGCACCCACGCGAGCGCGAGCTGGCCGGGGGTGACGCCCTTGGACTCGGCAACGTCCTTCACGGCGTCGACGAGCCGGAGGTTGGCGTCGAGCGCCTCGCCCATGAAGCGGGGGAAGCGGTTGGCGCGGCCGTCGCCCTCCTCGGCCGTGCCGAACTGCGACCGGCCGGTGAGCATGCCCCGTCCGAGCGGTGAGTACGGCACCAGGCCGATGCCGAGCTCGCGCAGGATCGGCACGATCTCGTCCTCGATGTCGCGGGTGAACAGGCTGTACTCGCTCTGGAGCGCGGTGATCGGGTGCACGGCGTGGGCGCGACGGATGGTGTCGGCACCAGCCTCGGACAGCCCGAGGTGCCGGACCTTGCCCGCAGCGACCAGCTCGGCCATCGCGCCCACGGTCTCCTCGATCGGCACGTTCTTGTCGACACGGTGCTGGTAGTAGAGGTCGAGGTGGTCGACGCCGAGCCGCTGCAGCGAGGCGTCGGCGGCCTCGCGGACGTACTCTGGCCGACCGTTGATGCCGATCCACGAGCCGTCGGGATTGCGCTCGTTGCCGAACTTGGTCGCCAGCACGACCTGGTCGCGTCGGCCGGCGATGGCCTTGCCGACGAGCTGCTCGTTGGTGAAGGGGCCGTACATGTCGGCCGTGTCGAGGAACGTGACGCCGAGGTCGAGGGCGCGCTGGATGGTCGCGATGCCGTCGGCCTCGTCGGCCCGGCCGTAGAACTCCGACATTCCCATGCAGCCGAGGCCGAGCTCGGAGACGGTGAGCGGAGCGGTGGTCCCGAGGGTGCGTTGCTTCAAGGTCATGTCCTCGAGCCAAGTCCGGAGACTGTCTCCGGACAAACGGCGTCTCACATACGGAGACAGCCTCCGTTAGATCCCCGGCACGATCCGGACCAGCAGCTCGCCCATCCGCGTCGCCGCGGCCTTGCCGGCCTCGAGGACCTCGGCGTGGTTCAGCGGCTCACCGGACATGCCGGCGGCCAGGTTGGTGACCAGGCTGATGCCGAGGATCTCCATGCCGGCCTCGCGGGCGGCGATCGCCTCGAGGGTGGTGCTCATGCCGGCGAGGTGACCGCCGATCGCGCGGACCATGCCGATCTCGGCGGGGGTCTCGTAGTGCGGGCCGGGGAACTGCACGTACACGCCCTCGTCGAGCGACGGGTCGACCTCGCGGCACATCGTGCGCAGCCGGCTGGAGTAGAGGTCGGTGAGGTCGACGAAGTTGGCGCCCTCGATGGGGGAGCGGCCGGTCAGGTTGATGTGGTCGCTGATCAGCACCGGCGTGCCGGGTGTCCAGGTCTCCTTGAGGCCGCCGCAGCCGTTGGTCAGCACGATCGCGCGGCAGCCGGCCTCGGCCGCCGTACGGACCCCGTGCACGACCGCGGCGACGCCCTTGCCCTCGTAGTAGTGCGTGCGGCTCAGGAACACCAGCAGCTGCTTGTCCCCGGAACGGACGCTGCGGATCTTGCCGGAGTGACCCACCACGGCCGCGGCGGAGAAGCCGGGCAGGTCGGTCGTGTCGACCTCGGCGGTCGCCTCACCCAGCGCGTCGACGGCCGGCAGCCATCCCGAGCCCAGCACCAGCGCGACGTCATGGCGCTCGACGCCGGTCTTCTCGGCGAGGACGGCCGCCGCCTGTTTCGCGAGGTCGTACGGCGAGGGGCTGGTCGTCTCGGTCATGCCCAGGACCCTAGCGACGGGTCGTGTGCCTGAGAACGCGCTGGAGCGCTGCGTGGGGCACACGACCCGGACGTGGGTGTTGGATCGGTCGCATGATCGACCACTTCGGCATCAACGTGACGGACATGGAGGAGGCCGGCGCCTTCTACGACAAGGTGCTCGGCGTGCTCGGCCACCGACGACTGATGGATTTCGGCGTCGCCGTCGGCTACGGCACGGACAAGCCCGACTTCTGGATCTCGACCTTCGACGGCGTGGGCCCCAACCGTGAGGTGCACCTCGCGTTCCAGGCGCCGGACGCCGAGCACGTGCGCGCGTTCGTCGCCGCTGCGGTGGAGATGGGCGCCGAGGTGCTGCACGAGCCACGACTGTGGCCGGAGTACCACGACGCGTACTTCGGGGGGTTCGTCCGCGACACCGAAGGCAACAACCTCGAGGCCGTCACCCATCGCGGTGACGCGTGAGTGCGCCCGAGGACCCCCAGGGCCACGTCGGCATGGACCCCGACGAACCACCCGCCGAACGGTTCCGGCTGGCCCAGGAGCCGGACGGGTCGGTCGGGTTGACCATGTGGGACGCCGAGGGACGGGTCCGCCTGAGGCTCGGCCTGGACAAGCACGGCCACCCGTCGGTGGAGCTGCTCGGGCCCAACGGCGGGCACGCCGGAGGGATCAGCTGAGGGACTAGAGCCCGATGCTCCGGCAGGGGCGGCGGCGCAGCGCCGCGACGTAGTCGTCGGGGGCGTCGGCCGCCTCGGCCGCGTTGGCGAGGACGCCGAGGTACGACGCGCTGGGCAGGCCGCCCTCGTAGGCGTCCAGCACGTAGGTCCACACCAGCAGCTCGCCGGTCATCGTCGAGACCCGGACCTTCGTCTTGCGGTAGAGCCCCGTGCCGGCCGACTCCCAGTCGTCCAGGAGCGCCTCGTCCTCGCGCGTCACGTCGTACACGGCCACGAAGACCTGCTCGATCGGGTTCTCGACGATCGTGGACAGGGCGCCGTCCCAGCCGAGGTCCTCGCCGCCGAAGGTGAGCCGCCAGCCCGTCAGCCACCCGGTGGTGTGCAGCGGGGAGTGGGGGCACCGCTCGCCCATCCGGGCGGGGTCGAGGTTCGACCCGTAGGCGGCGTACAGCGTCACGGGGAGCCAGGCTAATGCCTGGCGTCGGCCCAACCGCGCATCCGCAATAGGGTGGGCGGCGTGACCCACTTCAACGTGTTGGTGCTCGGATCCGGCCCTGGCGGGTACGTCGCGGGGATCCGCGCCGCGCAGCTCGGCAAGTCCGTCGCGGTCGTCGAGGACAAGTACTGGGGAGGTGTGTGCCTCAACGTCGGCTGCATCCCCTCCAAGGCGCTGCTCAGGAACGCCGAGCTGGCGCACGTGCTCGCCCACGACAAGGACAAGTACGGCATCGAGGGCGACGCCACGATGAAGTTCGGCCCCACCCACGCGCGGTCGCGCCAGGTGAGCGCCGGCATCGTCAAGGGCGTCCACTTCCTGATGAAGAAGAACAAGATCACCGAGATCGACGGCTGGGGCACGCTCACCGGGCCCAACGCGATCGACGTCAAGGACGCCGAGGGCGGCACCACGACGTACTCCTTCGACAACCTGATCATCGCCACCGGCGCCACCGTGCGGATGCTGCCGGGCATGCAGGTCAGCCAGAACGTCGTCACCTACGAGGAGCAGATCCTCGACGAGAACCTGCCGAGCTCGGTCATCATCGGCGGCTCGGGCGCGATCGGCGTCGAGTTCGCCTACGTGATGAAGAACTTCGGCGTCGACGTGACGATCGTCGAGTTCCTCGACCGGATGGTCCCGACCGAGGACGAGGCGGTCTCCAAGGAGCTGCTGAAGCACTACAAGAAGCTCGGCGTGAAGGTCATGCTCTCGACCAAGGTCGAGAACGTCGAGGACACCGGCTCCGGCGTCCGCGTCACGGTCAGCCCGGCCGCCGGAGGCGACAGCCAGGTGCTGGAGGCCGACAAGATGCTGGCGGCGTTCGGGTTCGCGCCGCGGCTGGAGGGCTACGGTCTCGAGGCCGTGGGGGTGGAGACGACCGAGCGCGGGGCCATCGCCATCGACGAGTACATGCGCACCAACGTGCCCAACGTCTACGCCATCGGCGACGTGACGGGGAAGTTCATGCTCGCCCACGTGGCCGAGGCCATGGGCATCGTGGCCGCCGAGACGATCGCCGGCGCCGAGACCATGCCGATCAACTACGACATGGTGCCGCGGGCGACCTACTGCCAGCCGCAGATCGGCTCGTTCGGGTACTCCGAGGCGCAGGCCAAGGAGAAGGGGTACGACGTCAAGACGGCCACCTTCCCCTTCAGCGCCAACGGCAAGGCTCAGGGCCTCGGTGACGCGGTCGGCTTCGTCAAGGTGGTCGCAGACGCGAAGTACAACGAGATCCTCGGCGCCCACATGATCGGCCCCGAGGTCACCGAGCTGCTGCCCGTGCTGACGCTGGCCCAGCAGTGGGACCTGACGGCCGACGAGGTGGCCCGCAACGTGTTCGCCCACCCGACCCTGACCGAGGCGATCAAGGAGTCGGTGCACGGCATCGCCGGCCACATGATCAATCTGTGACCGACGTGGAGCACGCAGATCACAGTCCTGGGCAGCGGATCGTCGTCATCGGCGGCGGCCCGGGAGGGTACGAAGCGGCGCTGGTCGCCGCCCAGCTCGGCTCGTACGTCACGGTCGTCGACCGCGACGGACTGGGCGGCTCGGCGGTGCTGACGGACTGCGTGCCCAGCAAGACCCTGATCGCGACGTCCGACCTGATGACGGACGTGGCCGGGTCGGCCGAGCTCGGTGTGCGGCTGACCGACCACGAGGGCGACGCGGCCACGACGGTCAACGTCGACCTCGGTCTGCTCAACCGGCGCGTCAAGCAGCTCGCCACCGACCAGTCCGCCGACATCGCCAGCCGGCTGGCGAAGGAGGGCGTCGACGTCATCGCGGGTCGTGGGGAGCTGGCCGGCACCGACAGTGTGATGGTGACGACCGACGGCAAGGAGCAGATCCTCCGGGCCGACCTGGTCCTGGTCGCCACCGGTGCCGCGCCGCGCACGTTGCCCGGCGCGCAGCCCGACGGCGAGCGGATCCTCACCTGGGAGCAGGTCTACGACCTCGACGAGGTGCCCAGCCACCTGATCGTCGTCGGCTCGGGGGTGACCGGCGCGGAGTTCGCCTCGGCGTACCTGTCCCTCGGCATCGAGGTCACCCTCGTCTCCTCGCGCGACCGCGTGCTGCCCGGCGAGGACGCCGACGCCGCCGCGGTGCTGGAGGACGTGCTCACCCGCCGCGGCATGCACGTGCTGTCCAAGTCGCGGATGGCCTCGGTCGAGCGGCACGGCGACACCGTCACCGTCACGCTCACCGACGGCCGCACCGTCGAGGGTTCGCACTGCATCCTGGCGCTCGGCTCGGTGCCCAACACGTCCGGGCTCGGTCTCGAAGAAGCCGGCGTCCGGCTCGACGACGCCGGCTTCATCTCCGTCGACCGGGTCTCGCGGACCACGGCTCGCGGCGTGTACGCCGCCGGGGACTGCACCGGCGTCCTCATGCTCGCCTCGGTCGCGGCCATGCAGGGCCGGATCGCCATGTGGCACTTCCTGGGCGACAAGGTGTCGCCCCTCGACCTCACCCAGGTCTCCTCGAACGTCTTCACCTCCCCGGAGATCGCCACCGTCGGCTGGTCGCAGCGAGCGGTCGACGCGGGCGAGGTCCAGGCCGTGCAGGTGACCCTGCCGCTCGCCGGCAACGCCCGCGCCAAGATGCAGGGCGTCCGCGACGGGTTCGTGAAGCTGTTCTGCCGCCCCGGCACCGGCCTCATCGAGGGCGGTGTGATCGTGGCGCCCCGGGCCAGCGAGCTGATCCACCCCGTGGCGCTGGCGGTGTCCGAGCGGTTGACGGCGGACCAGCTCGCCCACGCGTTCACCGTCTACCCGTCGATGAGCGGTTCGGTCGCCGAGGCCGCTCGGAGGTTGCACCGAGCTTGAGGAGGGCGTCATGAGAGTGACCGTTTCCCCCGTCGCCGCGTCACTGCTCGTCGCGGCAGCGCTGGTGATGCCGGCCGGCCCGGCCGTGACGGCGGATGCTCAGGCGCCGACGTGCAAGGGCCGCGACGTGACGATCCTCGGTACGGACGGCCCCGACAACCTCCGCGGCACCAACAAGCGGGACGTGATCCTGGCCCTCGACGGCGACGACCGCATCGACGGCCGCGGCGGCAACGACGTGATCTGCGGCGGGGCCGGCCGCGACCTGATCAAGGGCGGCCAGGGTCAGGACAAGATCTTCGGCGGCGCGGACGGCCGGTCAGACAAGCGCAGCGACGACGGCATCCGGCTGTTCGTCGGCGACGTCGTCCAGGGCGGACCGGGCGACGACCTGATCGATCTGGGGTACGACGAGCGGCAGCAGACCTTCGGGTCCGCGAAGCGCGATCGCCTGTCCTACAAGGGATCCGCGTTCCGCGTGATCGTCACGTTGGGGAGTCCGAAGGGTCGCGGGCACGCGCAGGGCGACGGCCGCGACCTGATCAAGTCCCATCCGTACCTCGCCCTTCTCGGCTCGGACCGGGGCGACACGTTGACGGGGTCGACGTACGGCGACGAGATCCTCGGCCGCGGCGGCGCCGACCGCATCGACGGCGGCGGCGGCCGCGACGTCCTGGTCGACGGTCCGATCGGCAGCCGGGTGGGCGACGACGTGCTGGTCGGTGGCATCGGTCGCGACACCCTCACGTCGTACGGCGGCCGCGACCGCCTCGATGGTGGCCCGTCCGCCGACCTGCTCACCGTCGTGCACGCCTCGCCGGGAACCACGTCGCTCGGCGGGGGTCCGGGCGCGGACGTGCTGTCGGTGGATGCGCTGCTGGCCGCGTCGTGCGTCCTCGTGGAGGGCGGCGCCGGCCTCGACGAGCTGGTGCCGACGGTGTCCGGCCGGATCCACCGCGGCAAGGTCGACGCCGACCTGCGCGCCGGGGCGTTCGGTGTGCGCGGCAGCGGCGGCGACGGGTGCGGCTCGGTGGGCTCGATCGAGAGCCTCACGATCGACAACCCCTTCGGGGACGCGCAGCGGCTGCGCTGGTTCGTGTTGGGCACCGGGGTCGGCGAGAGCGTGGTGCTGCGCCACGGCGGCAGCGTGCTGGCGACGATGGGGGCCGGTCGCGACCAGGTGGTCGGTAGCTCCGGCGACGACAACCTCAAGGGCGGCCCCGGCAAGGACAAGCTCTTCGGTGGTGGCGGCAAGGACGTCGCGGTCGGCGGACCGGGCACGGACACCTGTCGCAAGGTGGAGTTCAAGCGGGGCTGCGAGATTCCTGCCTGATCCTTGGTTTGCCGAACTTTCTCGGCCTCTGGCTACTCTCAACCCCCATGCCCCGCCCCGCTCTGCTCGCCCTGGCCACGTGCGCTGCCCTCGTCCTGACGGCCGTGCCGGCCGCCGACGCGTCACCCGCCTCTCGCAGGGCGGAGGTCTGGACGATCACGCCGACCTCGACGATCGCGGTCGACGGGCACGGCTACGGGCACGGTCGCGGGATGTCGCAGTACGGCTCCGAGGGCGCTGCCCGCGCCGGCCTCACCAGCGCGCAGATCATGGACTTCTACTACCCCGGGACCACCCCGGGAAGCGCCGGCGGGCAGGTCAAGGTGTGGATCACGGCCGACCGCGACAACGTGCTGACCGTCGTCGCGCGGACGGGCCTGAAGGTGCGTGACCTGGCCACGAAGCAGAAGACCGTGCTGCCCGACAACGGGTCCACGAAGTGGCGCCTGGCGGCCGGCTCGGGCGCTCGGACGGTCGTGTCCTTCTTCAAGCGTCACTGGGTCAAGTGGCGCACGCTGAAGGGCGACGCCGAGCTCGCGGCCGCGGGCCAGCCGATCACGCTCGTGCTCCCGTCCGGCAGGGTCGCCTACCGGGGCGCGCTCGCCTCGCGGGCCCCGAAGCCCGGCGCGCCGAAGCGGGTGACCGTCAACCGGCTGCCGCTGGACAGCTACCTCAAGGGCGTCGTCCCCCGCGAGACCTTCACGTCCTGGTCGCCGGCGGCGCTGGAGTCCCAGGCGATCGCGGCGCGCACGTACGCGGCGTTCGAGCGTGCGGAACCGGCCTCGGGGGTCTACCAGATCTGCGACACCACCTCGTGCCAGGTGTACGGCGGCTTCAGCGCCGAGTACGCCTCGACGAACACCGCCATCGAGGCGACGGCGGGGCAGGTACGCCTCGACGCCGCCGGGCAGCCCGCGTTCACGCAGTTCTCCTCCAGCAACGGCGGCTTCACGGCCGCCGGCTCGCAGCCCTACCTCGTCGCGAAGCAGGACCCGTACGACGGGTGGCCGGGCAACGCCAACAGCAGCTGGACCCTGCCCCTCACCGCCGGCAACGTGGAGGAGAACTACCCGTCGATCGGCACCCTGACCTCGATCGCCGTCGACACCCGCGACGGCAACGGCGAGTGGGGCGGCCGCGCGCTGGCCATGACGCTCACCGGGACAGCCGGCTCGGTGCACACCACGGGCGAGGACTTCCGGTTCCGGGTCGGGCTGAAGTCGTCGTGGTTCACGCTGCGGGTCGCGGGCTGACGACGCCGTCCGTGACGAAATGGTCGGTACGGCGCCCTCCGCACCCGCCACTTCGTCACGGACGGCGAGCAACATCCGGACACAAACCGTCCGCTGGACCTCCTAGCCTGGCGCCATGATCGAGGGATTCCAGGACCTGACCGGCTCGACGTACGAGAAGACTGACCTCTCGGGGTCGACGTTCAGGCTGGTGCTGTTCGACGGCTCGACCATCCGCGACTCCGACATGAACGGGGTGACGATGCGCGGCGTCGGGATCTCGGACACCAGCATCGACGGCGAGTTCAACAACCTCGTGCTGAACGGCGTCGACGTCGCGCCGATCATCGAGGCCGAGCTCGACCGGCGCGACCCGGACCGCCCCAAGTTCCGCCCGACGACGCCGGACGGTTTCCGCGAGGCGTGGGACGTCAACGAGCGTCGCTGGGCGGCCACCGTCGACCGCGCACGTCAGCTGCCGGCCGAGCTCCTGCACGAGTCGGTCGGCGGTGAGTGGTCGTTCGTCCAGACCCTGAGGCACCTGGCCTTCGCCAGCGAGTCGTGGGTCGGGCGGGCCGTGCTCGGCGACCCCTATCCGTGGCATCCCTGGTCGCTGGCGTGGGACACGTTCCGCGACCTGGGCATCCCGCAGGACCGCGACGGCCGGGCGCCGCTCGACGAGGCGCTGGCGATCCGGCAGGACGCGATGGGGCTCGTCCGCCGCGTGATGGACGGTCTTGACGAGGCCGAGCTGGAGCGGGAGACCGATCCGCCCGTCGGGCCGGGCTGGCCCGTCGAGGGCGAGACCTTCTCGGTGCGCGACTGCCTGCTGACCGTCCTCAACGAGGAGTGGCACCACCGCGTGTACGCCGAGCGCGACCTCGCCGTCCTCGAGGAGCGAGACTGACCCTGTGGAGCTCACGTTCACCAACCGCGTGATCGAGTGGCGCGGGCCGGCGCCGTACTACTACCTGCCGCTGCCCGAGGAGGCGGCCGAGGACGTGCACGACGTGCGCAAGATGGCGACGTACGGCTGGGGCGTCATCCCGGTCGTCGCGCGCATCGGCGGCGGGGACGACTTCGAGACGTCGCTGTTCCCCAAGGACGGCGGGTACCTGCTGCCGCTCAAGGTCGCCGTCCGCAAGCCCACCGGCATCACCGTCGGTGACGAGATCACCGCGGAGCTGACGATCAGGTTCTGAGCGCGGGGATCAGGCCTCCTCCGAGCTCGACCCGGTCGCCACGAGCCGCATCGAGATCGGTTCGAGGGTGGCCGTCAGCTCGTCGAGCTCGTCCGGGTCGAGGCCGTCGTACGGGGCCTCGGCGAGGACGTCGGTCAGCGACTCGATGCGGGCCTTGGTCGCTCTCCCGGCGTCGGTGAGGCGGCCGGAGGAGTCGAGGAGGCCGCGGAGGCGCAGCCCGGCCATGACCTCGGCCAGGTAGGGCTCGGGGAGGTGGTGGATCCGGCCGAACGACTCCGCAGGGTGGAGGCCCATGTCGAGAGCGCTCAGTACGTGGGACTCGGTGCCGCCGATCTGCTCGGACACGAGCGCGACGATGTGGCCGTCGCCGCGGTGCTCGCGCAGCATGTTGGCCGCGTGCCAGAGACGGGTCACGGGTTCCTCGGGCATCGGCAACGCGCGGAGGCCGGCGTACATCACCCGCCCGTTGGTCGGAGCGCTGGTCGAGGCCGTGGCCAACAGCTCGGCCGCGCGGGCGAGTCCCGGGGTCTCGACGAGGTCGCCGAGGATCTTCCGCAGCGCCGCGACGCAGCCCCGCTCACGCGCGGCGTGCGCCGCCTCGGGCGTGGTCGTGTCCCAGACCTTCGGGATGTGCCGCGCCGCCTCGCCTGGCCCGAAGTTGTAGAAGGCGGCGTGGACCACCTCGGCGGGGACGCGGCCGAGCGGCGCGGATCGACCCGCGAAGTAGCCGTCCCAGTAGTTGTTGCGGAGGCCGAGCGCGGTCATCGCGTCGTTGGGTTCGGGGGAGAAGAAGTTGACCAACGAGATCGGCTCGGTGAGCTCGAACATGCGTCGGGCGACCGGCTTCGGGTGTGGCATGCGTGTCATCTCCTGTGGCTGTGGCGACCCTTCACCACTCCTACGAACGGCAGGACCTTCCTCCGACAATTTCTCCCCCTCGTTGAGTTGCGCCTCGTGATGTGGTGAGTTGCGCCCCGTGATGGTGCGAGTTGCGTGCCGTGATGCCGTACGAGGGTCACGAGGCGCAACTGAACGCGTCACGAGGCGAAACTCAACGCATCACCACCCGCAACCCAACGCATCACGAGGCGCAACTCAACGCTCGGGGAGGGTGGGGGCGTCGGTGGGGTAGAGGCCGGCGACGAAGCCGTAGACCTGGTCGCCGGAGCGCGGGATCTGGGCGAACTTGCGGGCGACGTCCTGGACCTCGGCCCAGAACGCGCGTACCTCGCCCACCGGGATGCGGGCGTGGACCAGCGTGCAACGCAGGTCGTCGGCCTCCTTGGCCTGGCGGGACTCGGAGTACGCCGTGGCGATGCCGTCGATGCTGGCGATCATCGCGATGTCCTCGTCCGAGCTCAGCGCACCGATGTAGATCGTGCGGGCGACGCGGCCGTAGTACCGCTCCTCGATCGCGCGTACCCGATGGGTGCGGACGACCTTGAACAGGCCCGCGTCGACGAGCAGGTTCACGTGGTAGGCCACCGTGCTCTTGGGCCTGCCGACCGCCGTCGCCAGCTCGGTCACGGTCGCGGCGCGCTCGAGGACCAGCTCGAGCAGGCTGCCGCGCAGGTCGTCGGACAGGGCCCGCAGCTGGGCAGGCGCCGTCACCACGACCATGTCGTCGAGGTCGTAGTCCGGGATCTGAGGCGGTGGGTTGACCGACATTGTTAGAACATTCTAGATTGTTGGTTCATTCAAGGAAAGCCGTTCGATGAGGAGTCTAGGGATCATGACCGAGGTACTGCTGTTCCACCACGTGCAGGGACTGACCGAGGGAGTCACGGCGTTCGCCGACGACCTCCGGGCCGGCGGGCACACCGTGCACACGCCGGACCTCTTCGACGGGCAGACGTTCGGCTCGATCGAGGACGGTTTCGCCTACACCAAGTCCCTGGACGAGGGCACGATCGACCGGCGCGTGGCCGCCGCGGTGGAGGGGCTGGCGAGCGACCTCGTGTACGCCGGCATCTCCTACGGTGTCCCGCCCGCGCTGGAGCTGACGGTCAAGCGGGCCGGTGCCAAGGGGCTGGTCATGATCGAGTCGGCGATGCCGATCGAGGGTGAGTGGGCCGTCGGTCCCTTCCCGGACGGCGTGCCGCTGCAGATCCACGGCGGCGAGGGCGACGAGTACTTCCAGGAGGACAAGCCGTTCGCCGACCAGGCCGTCGAGCTCCTCGGGGAGCGTGCCGAGCTCTTCGTCTACCCCGCCCAGCAGCACCTGTTCACCGACCGCAGCCTCCCGTCGTACGACGCCGCGTCGGCCGCCCTCGTCACGCAGCGCATCCGGGCCTTCCTCGACCGCCTGTAGGGCGCCCTGAGGGACACTCGCCCGTGTGAGGATCCTCGCGCGGGTGGTGGCCACGTTCGGGCTCGTCGCCCTGGTGACGGCATTGCTCGTCTGGTGGACCGACCGCAGC
This sequence comes from uncultured Actinomycetota bacterium, assembly GCA_963708915.1. GTDB lineage: Bacteria > Actinomycetota > Actinomycetes > Propionibacteriales > Nocardioidaceae > Nocardioides. The sequence goes on along the minus strand of CAVPUJ010000001.1, from coordinate 605,380 downwards.
GACCACTCCGAGGGCGACGCCGAGGTCGTGGCGACCAGCCTCGAGGTCCCGTGGGGGCTGACGTTCCTGCCCACGGGCGAGGCGCTGGTCGGGGAGCGGAACACCGGCCGGATCTACCGCATCCCGGCCGGCGGCGGCGAGCGGACGCTGGTCGGCACCGTGCCCGGCGTCGTCCCGGATGGTGAGGGTGGCCTGCTGGGCCTGGCCGTCGACCCGCTGTTCATCCACGACTCGTTCGTCTACGCGTACCTCACCGCGGAGGCCGACAACCGGATCATCCGGTTCCGACTGACGCCGGACGCGCCGGAGGTCTACGACGTCGAGGTGCTCCTGGACGGCATCGCCAAGGCCGGCAACCACGACGGTGGCGCGCTCGCGTTCGGACCGGACGGGATGCTGTACGCCGGCGTGGGCGACGCGGGAGACCCGTCACGGGCGCAGGACCCGGCCTCCCTCAACGGCAAGATCCTGCGGATGGACCCGCTCGGAAACCCGCCGACCGAGGACCCCAACCCCGACCCCGACTCGCTCGTCTGGTCGATGGGGCACCGCAACGTGCAAGGGCTGGCCTGGGACTCGGGCGGCCGACTCTGGGCCACCGAGTTCGGGCAGGACACCTTCGACGAGGTCAACCTGATCGAGCCGGGCGGCAACTACGGCTGGCCGGAGGTCGAGGGCACCGGGGGCGACGACCGGTTCATCGACCCCCAGGTCACCTGGTCCACCGACGAGGCCAGCCCGTCGGGCCTCGCGATCGCCGGCGACACCCTGTACGTCGGAGCCCTGCGCGGCCAGCGCCTCTGGACCATCCCCCTGTCCGGGGACGGGCTCGGCGAACCCGAGGCGGAGCTCGACGGACAGTACGGACGCCTGCGCAACGTCCAGCTCGCGCCCGACGGTTCGCTGTGGATCACCACCAGCAACCGCGACGGTCGCGGTGACCCCGACGATGACGACGACCGGGTGCTGCGTCTCGCCCTCGGGGCGCCCTAGACCTTGCCCGTCCCGCCGATGCGCCGGTAGACGGCCTGCGCGTACGTCACCAGGTCCTCGGCGGCGGAGATCCGGATGCTCGCGCCCGTCTGCTCGCGGACCCGGTCGGCGAACTGGTGCAGCGCCGTTCGCAGCTTGGCGTTGCGGCGGGGGTCGATCAGGGCCTGGATGTCGTCCCAGCGCCGGTCGAGCCGGGCGGACTCCTTCTTCCCGATGCGGTCGGCCGCCTGGGCCCGTCGCAGGAGCTGGTGCAGGGTGAGGTACCTGGCGGTCACGTCGATGTTCGCGAAGACGGGCCCGTCGAAGCGCTGCGCGGTGGTGACGTAGGTCGTGCCCGCGTGGCCGAGGAGCGCCGTCGGGAACCGGTAGGAGTGACGGCTGCCGAGACGGACGACCCGCGCCACCACGGGCAGGGAGACCGTCGAACGGTCCAGGTAGACCTTCCGCTTCACCCCGCTCGGGAGCCCGCGCTGGGCGAGGACGAGCACCGGGTCGACTCGGAGGTCTGCGGCCGTGTAACCGATCGCGTAGTTGGGGTCGCGGGCCCCCGAGCACGTGACGGCCGCTGCGTACTCGCCCGGAGCGCCCACGGTTGCCGTGCACGTCGGCGGGGTGCGGCCCGGCTGGGAGAGGGTGGCGTCGCTGTCGCCGTTGACCCATCCGTCGCCGTGCCAGGAGTACGTCGGCGTCTGTCCCGACCCCACGGCCACGTTCGCGGGTCTGATCGTCAGCGGGGCCGGCGTGACGGTCTCCGTGCCCGCGGCGTAGTCGATCTCGTAGTTGGCGTTGCTGGCGCCGGACGGCGTGATCGCGTAGGTGCCGACCCCTGCGCCGGTCGGCGGTCCCGTCAGCGTCAGGTCGGCGAACTGGTCCTGGGTGTCCCCGTTCACCAGGCCGTCGTACGACGCGGTGTACGCCGGGACCTTCGCGCCGTACACCCGGCTCTGGTCGTCGGCGGTGATGGTGAGCGGTGCCGGGGTGACGTGCTCGGTTCCGGCGACGTACGCGATGGCGTAGTTGGGGCTCACCGCGCCGGCGACGTGAATCGGGTAGTCGCCCACGGCGGCCCCGTCGGGCGCGCCGCCGGTGATCTCGAGACCGGTGACCTCGCCCTGGTCGTCTCCGTTGACGAACCCGTCGTACGACGCCGAGTAGGCCGGGGCGTCCTCGCCGTACACCCGGATCTTGTCCTCGGCCGTGATCGTCAGCCGTGCAGGGGTGACCTTCTCGGTGCCTGGCGACGAAGTCGATGGCGTAGTTGGGGCTCGTCGCCCCGGAGACCTGGATCGGGTAGTCGCCGACGTCGGCCCCGGCGGGGGCGCCGCCGGTGACCTGGAGACCGTTGACGGCGCCCTGGTCGTCTCCGTTGACGAACCCGTCGTACGACGCCGTGTAGGTCGAGGGATCCTCGCCGTAGACCCGCGTCGTGTCGTCGGCGGTGATCGTCAGCCGTGCAGGGGTGACCTTCTCGGTGCCGGTGGCGTAGGTGATGTCGTAGTTGGGGTTCGTCGCGCCGGAGACGGCGATGACGTAGCTCCCGACGCCGGCGTCGGGCGCGGCGCCCGCGAACGTGAGGTCGCCGAGGTCGGCCTTCGTGTCACCGTTGGCCAGCCCGACGACGGAGGCGGTGTACGTCGGCTCGTCCGCGCCGTAGACCCGCGTCTGGTTGTCCGCGGTGATCGTCAGGTCGGCCGGGGCGACCTCGAAGGAGCGCGAGACGTCATCCGCCCGCAGGAAGACCGGCAGGTACTCCGCCTGGTGGGCCGTCACCGTGCACTGGCCGACACCGACCAGGTCGATCCGCGCACCGTTCTCTCCTGTGGCCTCGCACACGCCGGCCGGAGCCGCCGTGTAGGTCACCGGCCGCCCGGACTGGGTGCCCGTCGCGGTCATGGCGACCTGGTCGCCGTACTCGTGGTCCTCGACTGCAGGGAAGGCGATCTCCTGCTGGCCGACGACCTTGATGACGAAGGTGTCGAAGTCGCTGCCGCCGCCCCAGTCGGACACCGTGTAGGTGCCGTAGTAGTAGCCCGGCTCGGTGTAGGTGTGCCTGACGATGGCGCCCCACTGCGGGGGGCTGTCGTCGATCTGGAGCGAAAGTGATGTCGGGGTCGAAGAAGTTGAAGGCGTGCGGTCCGACCTTGAACGCCTTCTGCACCCCGTCGCCGAGGGTGACGGCGACGTTGAGGTCGTCCTCGGCGCCGGCGTCGCCGACCACCCCTTGGACGAGCACCTGGCGACCCACGACGGTCTGCTGCTCGTGGAGCGTCACCACGGTGGGGGCGATGTTGCCCACGTCGACGAGGAACTTGGTCGTGGCGGAGTGCCCGTCCGGATCGCTGGCGGTCAGCTCGACCCAGGCCCGGCCGTTGCTCTGCCAGGTGTAGCTGACGCTCTCGCCGGTGAACGGGCCGTCGAACCTCGGGAAGGGCGTGTTCGCGAAGCACAGGAAGCCGCACCCCAACGGCTGGAAACGCCACGAGTACGTGAGGTGTCCGGTGGAGCCGCCCGGCTCGAAGTCGTTGGCCGAGAAGGTGACCGGGGCGGCTTCGAGCAGGGCGCTCGGAGCGTACGTCGGCGTCCCAGTGGCCGCCTGGAACTGCTCGATGCTGGCGGAGTACCGCTGACCGTCGGTCCCGACGTACTCGAGGTGGTCGGACTCCCAGCAAGTGCCGGCGGCCTCGCAGGTGTCGAGGTCGAGCGAGGTGCCGTCCGCGGGGGCCTGGCCGCCGATGAACGTCTGGCGGCCGGTCTCGTCCCGCAGCAGCCAGGCCACGTTGCCGACGCCGTCCCAGTCGATGTAGTCGAGAGACAGCGACTGCCAGGTCCGGGTGCCGCCTCCCGGCTCGGTGATCGCGTCCACGAACCAGTTCCCGGTCAGGCGCACCTTCTGGGTGGTGCCGTTGGGAGACCCGCCGATGTTGATGGACGGCGCCACCTGCGGCGGCGACCCCGCGCCGCGCCGCGTCACCAGGAAGTGGGCGTCGGTCGGCGACACGGGTGGGATCAACGGTGGGTTCAGGCAGCCCTGTCGGTCCGCGGGTGAGGTGATCGCGGTGTTCTGGCCGAGCGGCACGTAGATCAGCAGGTTCGGGTCGAAGCTCGAGGTGTAGGCCCACGGCGGGATGAGGGAGTTGTCGCAGGGGATGTCGTACCGCGGCCGGGGCAGCGTCGCCCCGACGAACATGGTGAACAACGAGGTCGCCCCCGCGGTGGTGCCGATCAGCGTCGCCGGGTCGGTGACCGCCGTCCGGGCGTTGACGACGTACTCGGCGATCTTGCCGGGCAGGGATGCGTTCTCGAAGACGCGGATGCCCTCGAGCACCGCGGTGACGATCGCCAGGAGGATGATCAGGACCGCGCCGGCGATGGCGAGCGCGCCGGCGGTGGTCCCGATCGCGGCGCCCCCGACGGCCGTCGCGATCCCGTCCTCGAGGATCGTGGCGGCGAAGAGGACCGCCGACACGGTCGCGGTGCTGAGGATCGCGGTCAGGGCCGTGCCCAGGACGACCGCGGCGGCCACGCCCACCATGGCGTACATCGAGGCTTCCGCGATCTGTGCCCTCTGGGCCAGGAGGCTGGCGTCGGAGAGCGTGCCGTTCGAGACGGCGGCCTGACCCCACTTCACGAAATCGTCGTACGTCGGCGTCGGGATCGCACAGGTCAGGAACGAGCACGGCACGACGCAGGTCTGGGCCTGGGACCCGTCGTAGTCCGCGGAGAAGGGGGCGGGCGGCCGGTAGCGGCAGTAGCCGCCGTTCGGTGTGAACAGCGGGCTGAAGGGACGGACGTCCTCGGAGAGGAAGGCGGTCAGCCGGTCCTTGGAGGCGGTGTCCGCCATCCGCTCGTACTCGGTGACGTCGAGACCGGCCCAGGTGGTGTACTCGGCGCCCGTCTGCTTGGCGGCGTCGTTGGCCTGGGCGGAGGCCAGCTGCATCATCCACGCGGCCGCGTTCTGCTGGTCGGTGGTGCGCTCGGCCGCGGGGGTGTTGATCGCCTGCACGATCAGCGCCCACAGCTCGGCGTGGGCGTCGTCGCGTCCCCAGCTGAGCACGGCGGCCCGGTCGCTCTCGGGCAGGCCGTGGTCGGCCAGCGTGTTGTCGACGGCCTGGTCCTGCAGCCGCTCCAGGGACGCACCTACCTCGCCGCCGGCGGCCGCCACCGCTCCGGGGTTGAGCAGCGGTGGCGGCGGGGGGAAGGCGGGGCAGTCCGGGTTCAGGCCGCTGAACGAGCAGAGGGAGGAGAAGTCCTGACCGTCGAAGACCGGGTCGGCCTGCGCCGCGGGGGTCAGGAACGAGACCGGCGCGAAGGGCAACAGCGCCCCCACCAGCAGCCCGATGAACCAGAGCAGGCTGCGGCGGGCGTGCCGCACCCGACCGTGCCCGATCACGTCGCTCACTGCGTCACCGTCCCGCGCCACATCCCGCATGCGGCTGACTCACCGTACGTCCGCAGGCCGACGCGGGGGAAGGTTTCAGCCGAGCACCAGCACCAGGTCGCCGCCGTCGACGGTCTGGGTGCCGGAGAAGGCGAGCCGCTCGACCGTACCTGCGCGCGGTGCGGTGATGGCGGCCTCCATCTTCATCGCCTCGATGGTGGCGACGGTCTGGCCGGCCTCGACCTCCTCGCCCTTCTCGACGGTGACGGTGACGGCACCCTGGAACGGCGCGGCGACGTGGCCCGGGTTCGCGGTGTCGGCCTTCTCGGCGGCGGCGACGGCCGACGACACTCCGCGGTCGCGGATGCTGACGGGCCGCAGCTGACCGTTGATCAGTGCCATCACGGTGCGGAAGCCGCGCTCGTCGGGGTCCGAGATCGCCTGGAGGCCGAGGAAGATCGTCACCCCTTCCTCGAGGTCGACCTGGTGCTCCACGCCCTGCCGCAATCCGTAGAGGTAGTCGATCGACGACAGCACCGACACGTCTCCGTAGGTCGCCCGCACCTCCTGGAACTCCTTGGTCGGCCCGGGGAACAGCAGCTGGTTGAGGGTCGCCCGGCGCGAGGTACGCAGCCCCTCGCGCTGCTCGTCGGTCAGGTCGGCGGACGGCGGCTCCCAGGCCCGGCCCTCGATGGCCTTGGTGCGGAACGGCTCGGGCCAGCCACCCGGCGGGTCGCCGAGCTCGCCGTGCAGGAAGCCGATCACCGAGGCCGGGATGTCGAACTTCTGCGGGTTGTCCGCGAACTCCTGCGGGTCGGCACCGACCGCCACCAGGTGCAGCGCCAGGTCACCGACCACCTTGGACGACGGCGTCACCTTCACGACGTGACCCAGGATCCGGTCGGCCGCGGCGTACATGTCCTCGATCTGCTCGAACTTCTCGCCGAGGCCCAGGGCGATCGCCTGCTGCCGCAGGTTGGAGAGCTGGCCGCCGGGGATCTCGTGCGTGTAGACGCGACCGGTCGGTGCCGGCAACCCGGACTCGAACGGCGCGTACACCCGGCGGACGGCCTCCCAGTACGGCTCCAGCGCGCAGACCGCCTCCAGCGACAGGCCGGTCTCGCGCGGCGAGTGGTCGGTGGCCGAGACCAGCGCCGACAGCGGCGGCTGCGAGGTGGTGCCGGCCATCGAGGCCGTTGCCGCGTCGACCGCGTCGACGCCCGCGTCGATCGCCGCCAGCAACGTCGCGAGCTGACCGCCCGGGGTGTCGTGGGTGTGCAGGTGCACGGGCAGGTCGAACTCCTGGCGGAGCGCGGTCACCAGCGTGCGGGCGGCGGGTGCGCGCAGCAGGCCGGCCATGTCCTTGATCGCGAGGACGTGCGCGCCCGACTCCACGATCTTCGACGCCAGCCCGAGGTAGTAGTCGAGCGTGTAGAGCTGCTCACGCGGGTCCGACAGGTCGCCGGTGTAGCAGAGCGCCACCTCGGCGACCGTCGTGCCGGTCGAGAGCACGGCGTCGATCGCCGGCCGCATCTGCTCCACGTCGTTGAGCGCGTCGAAGATCCGGAACACGTCGATGCCGGTGGCCGCGGCCTCCTCGACGAAGGCGTTGGTCACCTCGGCGGGGTACGGCGTGTAGCCCACGGTGTTGCGCCCGCGGAGCAGCATCTGGAGGCAGAGGTTCGGTGCCGCCTGGCGCAGCTTGGCCAGCCGCTCCCACGGGTCCTCGGACAGGAAGCGCAACGCGACGTCGTACGTCGCCCCGCCCCAGGCCTCCAGCGACCACAGCTGCGGGGTCATCCGGGCCACGTGGCCGGCGACGGCGAGCAGGTCGCGGGTGCGCACCCGGGTGGCCAGCAGCGACTGGTGGGCGTCGCGGAACGTGGTGTCGGTGACCGCGACCGTCTCCTGCGCGCGCAACCGGCGGGCGAACTCCTGCGGGCCGAGCGTCAGCAGTGCCTGCCGCGTGCCGTCGGGCGCCGGCAGGGTCAGGTCGACGTCGGGCAGCTTGCTCACCGGGTCGAGGCTGACCGGCGCGGGCCCGTGCGGCTGGTTGACGGTCACGTCGGCGAGGTAGGTGAGGAGCTTCGTGCCGCGGTCGCCGGACGAGCGTGCGGTCAGCAGGCCGGGGTGCGTCTCGATGAACGACGTCGTCACCCGGCCGGCCTGGAAGTCCGGGTCGTCGAGCAGGGCCTGCAGGAAGGCGATGTTGGTGGACACACCGCGGATCCGGAACTCCGCCAGCGCCCGCCTGGCGCGCTCGACGGCCTTCTCGTAGGTGCGGCCGCGGCACGTCAGCTTCGCCAGCATCGAGTCGAAGTGCGGGCTGATCTCCGCGCCGGTGTAGGTCGTGCCGCCGTCGAGGCGGATGCCGGCGCCGCCGGGGGAGCGGTACGTCGTGATCCGCCCCGTGTCGGGCCGGAAGTTGTTGGCCGGGTCCTCGGTCGTGATCCGGCACTGGAGCGCCGCACCCCGGAGGACGATGCTGTCCTGGGTCAGCCCGAGGTCGGCGAGCGTCTCGCCCGACGCGATCCGCATCTGGGACTGGACGAGGTCGACGTCGGTGACCTCCTCGGTCACGGTGTGCTCGACCTGGATGCGCGGGTTCATCTCGATGAACACGTAGTTGCCGTGCGGGTCGAGGAGGAACTCGACGGTGCCGGCGTTGCGGTAGCCGATGTGCCGGGCGAACTTCACCGCGTCCGCGCACATCCTCGTCCGGAGCTCGGGGTCGAGGTGCGGAGCCGGCGCGATCTCGACGACCTTCTGGTGCCGACGCTGGACCGAGCAGTCGCGCTCGAAGAGGTGAACTATTCCGTCCTCGCCGCCTGTGCCATCAGCGAGGATCTGCACCTCGATGTGCCGCGGGTCGACCACCGCCTGCTCCACGAAGACCGTGGGGTCACCGAACGCGCCCTCGCCCTCGCGCATGCAGGTCTCGACCGCCTCGCGCAGGTCCTTCGGGTCGTCCACGCGTCGCATGCCGCGCCCGCCACCGCCCGCGACGGCCTTCACGAACAGCGGGTACGGCAGCGCGCTCGCCGCCTCGACGATCACATCGACGTCGTCGCTCGGGGGTACCGACGCGAGGGTGGGGACGCCGGCCTCCTTGGCCGCCGCGATCGCGCGTGCCTTGTTGCCGGTCAGGCTGAGCACGTCGGCGGTCGGCCCGACGAAGGTGATGCCCGCGTTGGCGCACGCCTCGGCGAGCCGCGGGTTCTCGGAGAGGAAGCCGTAGCCCGGGTAGACCGCGTCGGCCCCCGCGCGGACGGCCACCGCGACGATCGCGTCCGGGTCGAGGTACGCGCGCACGGGGTGCCCGCGCTCGCCGATCTCGTACGCCTCGTCGGCCTTCAGCCGGTGCTCGGACCAGCGGTCCTCGTTGGGGAACACCGCGACCGTGCGGGCCCCGAGCTCGTAGGCGGCGCGGAACGCCCGGATGGCGATCTCGCCCCGGTTGGCCACGAGCACCTTGGAGAACATGGCCCGCAGGTTACCGACGGCGCGTCACACCGATGTTTCCTTGTCCGCCCGGTGGTTTCGTGACAGGCGCTGGCGCGCCTTCCTCAACCAGCGGATCGCGACGCCCGCTGGTCTCGTGACAGGCGCTGGCCCGCCTGCAGCAACCAGCGGACCGCGCCGCCCGCTGGTTGAGGAAGGCCGAAGGCCTGTCACGAAACCAGGGCGGATCAGACCAGGAACTGCTCGACCAGCCCGGGTACCGCGTCCCGCGCGAGGGCGGTGCCCACCGCCTCGGGGACGTCGAGCACCGTCACGGACTGGTGGCCGCCCGCCATGGTGGCCACCACCGAGGTCAGGCCGACCCGGCGCTGGAACCAGCTGGACGAGATCGTCCAGCCGATGATCGCCGGGCTGTCGAGGACGACCCGGCGGCGGGCCAGGCTGCCGGAGCGCGCCACCAGGTGATCGGGCAGCAGCGCGTGCCCGAGGCCTCGGCTGCGGTCCCAGCCGAGCCCGGCGCCGGCCAGGAGGAGCACGGGAGCGATCGCCAGGTAGGCGGCCGGCACGTCGGCGAAGACCACAGCGGCGAGCAGCGCCACCGACAGCAGGACGGGGACGGTGAGGGCGCGCGAGTACCGGCGGCGGGTCGCGGCGGGCCCGTGGTCGAGGAGCGGTGTCGTCAGCGGCTCGTCGGTGCCGAGCATCGCGGTGGCGACGTGCAGGGACACCCGGCGCGGGGCCGGCGGCACCAGGGTCGAGGAGCCCTGCTCCTCGCGGTTGAGACCCGTCACGATCGCCGACAGCCGCGCACCGGCGGCCAGGCGCAGGCCGAGCGGCTCGCCGAGGCTGACCCCGCGCAGCCGGTTGGCGTCCATGCTGGTCTCCCGGGTCGTGAACAGCCCACGACGCAGGTGCCACGCGTGGTCGGAACGCGTGTAGGTGACCGTGAAGCCGAAGTTGGTGACCAGGTAGCCGAGCACCGCCATCACCGACGCCACCACGATCGCCACCACGGCCAGCAGGGGCACGACCACCAGCAAGGACCACCGGCCGGCCGTCTCGGCGGCCGCGTCCAGCTGCAGGTGGTCCCAGAGGCCGAGCGCGTCCAGGAGCTGGCTCCCCGCGCCGAGGACGGCCGCGGCGATGACCAGCCCGGCGGTGGTGAAAGGCGCGTACCAGAGCCACCTCGGCTCGAAGCGGGCGACCAGCCGCGCGTTGTCGGGAGCCTGGGCGGTCTCGCGCACCTCGGGCGAGACGGACCGGTGCAGCAGGTCGCTGCGCAGCGCGTCCGCCGCGTGCACGCGGACGCCGTCGAGGGCCAGCACGTCGTCGCCGGCCTTGGAAGACGTACCGGTGCCGATCCGGACGGTGGTCAGCCCCAGCACCCGGTGGATCAGCGAGGCGCTGACGTCGACCGTGCGGACGCGGTCGATCGGCGTCGACAGCACGTGCTTGTTGAGCAGGCCGTGCCGGAGCTCCACCCGCCCCTCGAAGATCCGGAAGCTGGTGGTCAGGTACCTCGCGATACCGAGCGCGATGGGCACGCCGATGCCCAGCACGTTCCACCACCACTCGTTCCCGCCCGAGCGTGAACCGGCCAGCAACAGACCCAGCAGCACCGGCAGGAAGCGGATCAGCTCCCGGATCGGGTGCACCAGGAGCATCAGCCGGTCGAGGCGCTGCCACTCCCGGTTGTCCACCAGGGGGTCGGCGTACGGGTTGACCGGCTGCTCCTGCTGGTGGGGTGCCTCCGTCACGTGGCGTCGCCCGGGATCGCGTCGGCCTTGAGGGTCAGCTCGTCGACGAGGCTGCGTGCGCGGTCGCGGTCGAGTCCGGCGATCTCGAGCGCGCCGGCGGCCGATGCCGTGGTCGCCGTGACCGAGGCCAACCGGAACAGCCGCGAGATCGCGCCCTCGACGTAGTCGACCGTCTGGATCCGCGACATCGGCGCGATCCGACGCTCGCGACGCCACCACCCGGTCTGGGTGTAGACGGCCGTGTCGGTGACCTCCCACCGGTGCACGGTGTAGCGCCACTGCGGGATCGCCACCGCGGCGACCAGGGTGACCACGCCCAGCAGGACGGGCATCCACCACCGGAGCTCGTACCAGTCGAACACGAGGGAGGTCACGAGCAGGGCGGCCATCAGCACCGCAGCCCGGACCAGGCCGCCGACGAGCCACATCAGCCGCGCACGCGGGCTGACCCGCTCGCTCGGGTCACGCAGTCGGGGGGCCGGATCCATGCTCCCGAGCCTACGGCCGGCACTGGAGCAAACCTGCTGCACCCGCGTAGCGTCCGACCGTCATGATCTCGGGACTCGCCTTCGCCGCTGCCGGACTCACGGCGGCCATCCTCGTGGTGCCGACCGGTACGACGACCGTGGCGCCGCCTCCGCTGTGCAACGGCCGTCCTGCCACGATCGTCGGCACGCCGGGCAACGACCGGCTCGAGGGCACTGCGGGCGACGACGTGATCGCGGGTCTGGGCGGGAACGACCGGCTTGCCGGACTCGACGGTGACGACGTGCTCTGCGGTGGACCCGGCGACGACCAGCTGACGTCGTACGACCAGGGACGCGACGTGCTCGTGGCCGGGCCCGGCGACGACTTCGTCGGCAGCTTCGAGAACCCGCACGCGCGCGTCCGGATGGGCCGCGGGGACGACTACGCGTCGTCCCAGGTGGGCGAGGACCCGGGCTGGTCGCTCGACGGCGGTCCGGGCCGGGACCACCTGTTCCTCAACCTGACGCTGGCGCTGCACGACGCCGGACCGATGCCGGGACAGCTCGAGCTGCGCGAGGGGTGGCTGGTCCTGTACCCGCACCGCCGCATCGACTCCGGGACCGTCGCCGACTGGGAGGAGCTCGACCTTCCCCACAGCGTGCGCTGGGACGTCCGCGGCACCGACGCGGACGAGCGGTTCCTCTTCGAAGGCGTCATCGGCGCACGGATCCACGCAGGCGCGGGGGACGACGAGATCATCGGCACCGTGAAGCCCGACGTCATCGACGGCGGCGCCGGGGAGGACACGGTCACGGCCTACGGCGGGTACGACGTCTGCACGCGGGCCGAGCACACGCGGGGCTGCGACGCCTTCTAGTCCTTCAGCTCGCAGATGACGGCACCGTTGGTCACGGTCGCGCCCACCTCGGCTTGCAGACCGGTGACCGTACCCGCCTTGTGGGCCTTGAGGGGCTGCTCCATCTTCATCGCCTCGAGCACCACCACGACGTCGCCCTCGGCGAGGGTCTGGCCCTCCTCGACGGCCACCTTGACGATGGTGCCCTGCATCGGGCTGGTGACGGCGTCGCCGCTGGCTGCCGCGCCCGCCTTCCTGCCCGCGGCTCGCTTGGGCTTCTTGGCTCCCGACGCGGGTCCGGCTGCAAGTCCGCCCAGGCCACCGGGCAGCACGACCTCGAGGCGCTTGCCGCCGACCTCGACGGTGACGCGCTGACGTTCGATGGGCTCCTCACCGTCCGGGGAAGCCCCGGCGTACGGCTCGATCCGGTTGTCGAAGTCCGTCTCGATCCAGGTCGTGTAGACCTCGAACGAACCCTCTCCGTCGGGGTTGGAGGCGCCGACGAAGGCGGGGTCGTCGACCACCGCGCGGTGGAACGGGATGACCGTGGGCATGCCGTCGACGACGAACTCGGCCAGCGCGCGGCGGCTGCGCTCCAGCGCCTGGGTGCGGTCGCGGCCGGTGACGATCAGCTTGGCGATCAGGGAGTCGAACGCGCCGGGGATGGTCTCGCCGTTCTCGTACCCGCCGTCGAGACGGACGCCGGGGCCCTGCGGGGGCTGCCAGGCCGTCAGGGTGCCCGGTGCCGGCATGAAGTTGCGCCCGCCGTCCTCGGCGTTGATGCGGAACTCGATGGAGTGACCGCGGACCGGTGGGTCGTCGTACCCGAGCTCCTCACCCGCCGCGATCCGGAACATCTCGCGGACCAGGTCGATGCCGGTGACCTCCTCGGAGACGCAGTGCTCGACCTGCAGCCGGGTGTTGACCTCGAGGAAGGAGATGGTGCCGTCGCGGGCGACCAGGAACTCGCAGGTCCCGGCACCGACGTACCCCGCCTCGCGGAGGATCGCCTTGCTCGACTCGTACAGCCGGGTGACCTGCTCGTCGGTGAGGAACGGTGCGGGCGCCTCCTCGACGAGCTTCTGGTGGCGGCGCTGGAGCGAGCAGTCGCGGGTGGAGACGACGACCACGTTGCCGTGCTGGTCGGCCAGGCACTGGGTCTCGACGTGTCGCGGCCGGTCCAGGAACTTCTCGACGAGGCACTCGCCGCGGCCGAACGCCCCGACCGCCTCACGGACCGCGGACTCGTAGAGCTCGGGGATCTCCTCCAGGGTGCGGGCGACCTTGAGGCCGCGACCACCCCCGCCGAAGACCGCCTTGATCGCCACGGGCAGTCCGTTCGCCCGTGCGAACTCGACGACCTCGCCGGCGTCCTGGACGGCGTCCTTGGTGCCCGGCGCCAGGGGTGCGTCGGCCTTCTCCGCGATGTGCTTGGCCTTGGCCTTGTCGCCGAGGTTCTCGATGGCCGACGGCGGCGGTCCGATCCACGTCAGGCCGGCGTCGATGACCGCCTGCGCGAAGCCGGCGTTCTCGGCGAGGAAGCCGTAGCCGGGGTGGACCGAGTCGGCGCCGGTCTTCTCGGCGACGGCGATGATCTTCGCGATGTCGAGGTAGGAGTCGGCCGGCGTCGCGCCGTCCAGGCTGTGCGCCTCGTCGGCCAACCGGACGAAGACGGCGTCGCGGTCCGGCTCGGCGTACACCGCGACACTGCCGATGCCGGCGTCCTTGCAGGCACGGATGACCCGGACGGCGATCTCGCCGCGGTTGGCGATCAGGACCTTCTGCAGGGGCTTGATCTCAGGCACCGAGGCAGACTATCGCCCGCTCACGGGCGGTTTTCGCGGCCCGTTGCCGCCCGGCGCGGCAGGTCGGCAGACCCCGCGGAGCCGAGGAGAATCCGGGCGTGACTGCCGGTGACTCCCAGATGACGCAGACCGACCCCAAGCCGAAGACGAGCTGGCTGCCGCTGGTGGCGCTGGCCATCGCCCAGTTCGTCATGGTGCTGGACCAGTCCGCCATGAACGTCTCCATCAGCACGCTCGTCGACGACTTCGACACGACGGTGACCACGATCCAGGCCGTCATCACGCTCTACTGCCTGGTGATGGCGATGTTCATGCTCACCGGCGGCAAGATCGGCGACATCATCGGACGGCGCAGGGCGTTCGTCGTCGGCCTGGTGATCTACGCGTGCGGTTCGGCGATCACGGCGCTGGCGCCGACCGTGGCCGTGCTGACCTTGGGTTGGTCGATCCTCGAAGGGCTCGGTGCCGCGCTGGTGCTGCCTGCGATGGTCGCCCTGATCGCCGGCAACTTCGAGGGTCCGTCGCGCAAGGTGGCCTACGCCGTGATCGGCGGTGTCGCCGGCGCCGGGATCGCGGTGGGGCCGATCCTGGGCGGCTGGGCCACCACGGAGTACTCGTGGCGGATCATCTTCGCGGGCGAGGTCGTGCTCGTCGCGCTGATCCTGGTGATGACCCCGAAGGTGGTCGACGCCGTGCGGACCGGCCCGGCGCCGAAGCTGGACGTCGTCGGCACGGTCCTGTCCGCGACAGGCCTGGGGCTCGTGGTCCTGGGGGTGCTCCAGTCGAGCGCGTGGGGCTGGATCAAGCCCAAGGAGGACTCGCCACTGACGCCGTTCGGCTTCTCGCTGACGCTCTTCGTGGTCGGCGCCGGCCTGGCGCTGCTGTGGGCGTTCACCCAGTGGCAGGGGCGACGGGAGAGCAGCGGACGCGACCCGCTGGTACACCTCGCGCTGATGAAGATCACGCCGCTGCGCGCCGGCCTGATCGGTCTGTTCAGCCAGAACCTGATCCTGATGGGCGTCTTCTTCACGATCCCGCTGTACCTGCAGCTGGTGATCGGGCTCGACGCCCTGGAGACCGGCATCCAGATGTTGCCGGTGTCCATCACCATGTTCATCGCCTCCGCCGTCGGGTCACGGCTGTCGGGCCGGTACTCCGTCCGGTCGATCGTGCGCGTGGGCCTGGCGACCGCAGCGGTCGCGGCCGCCTTGTTGATGGCGACGATCGACCCGCAGCTGGACAACCCGAGCTTCCTCATGGCGATGGCGGTGCTCGGCGTGGGAATGGGGCTGATCGCCTCCCAGCTCGGCAACGTCGTCCAGTCCTCGGTCGACGCCTCCGGCAGGGGAGAGGCCGGCGGACTCCAGTTCACCGGCCAGCAGCTCGGCTCCTCGCTGGGCGTCGCCCTGTTGGGTGCCATCGTCCTGTCGGGACTCACCACCACGTTCTTGTCCAACATCTCGGAGGACGAGAGGATCAGCAGTGCCATCTCCGAGCAGGTCGGGGTCGCGGTCGGGTCCGGGGTCGACTTCGTGTCCGCCGACCAGATCGGGGACGCAGCGCTGGAGGCCGGGCTCGACGAGCCGACCGCCGAGGCCCTCGTCGACGACTACGAGTCCGCCCAGCTGCAGGCGCTCAAGACCGGACTGCTGGTCGCGGCCTTCCTCGCCCTGCTCTCCCTCCCCTTCACCAAGGGGTTGCCGCACGAGGTCCCGGCGGCAGCCGAGGAGGACTCGACCGCCTAGGCGGGTGCGGGGCCGGTGAAGGGCACCGGCACGCACGCGCCGACGGTGCCGGACGCCACCCCGACCGACACGGTGGCGCCTCCATCGTCGGACACGCCGTCGCCAAGGCCTCGAGCGCGTCGGGGTCGGTGCCGATCGCAGTCAGGGAGTGGGGCGCAGCCATACCCGTTCTTTGCCGATGGGGTGACGGGCGTTACCGGCGAACCTACGGCAGCAGCAGGGCGGAGTCCCCGAACTCGTGCCAGAGGTAGCCGTCGGCCATCGCCGCGTGGTACGCCGCCCGGGTGAGCTCCGGTCCTGCCACGGACTCCACGAGCATCAGGTGCGAGGCCTCGGGGTCGTGCCAGCCGGTGACCAGGCCGTCGACGACGCGGGCGGGGTCGTCGCGGGTGATGAGGCGCTCGGTCCAGCCGCTGCCCGCGTGCACCCGACCGTCGGCATCGACGACCGTCTCCAGCGCGCGCGTCGCCGTCGTACCGACCGCAACCACGCGGCCGCCCCGCGCCTTGGTCGCGTTGACGGCCTCGGCCGTGACCTGCGGAACCCGGTAGCGCTCTGCCTGCGGACCCTCGCCGGCCTCCTGCGAGCTGAGCCCGGTGTGGAGGGTGACCGGGCTGACCCCGACACCGCGGGCGATCAGCCGGGTCACCAGGTCGGTGGTGAAGGGCCGCGCGGCCGACGGCATCTCCGCGCTGCCGGGGTCGATGCCGAAGACCGTCTGGTAGTCGGCGAGCGGGTACCTGTGGTCGAGGTACCCGTAGGCGATGGGCCGTCCCGACTTCCGAAGGGCCGCCGGGAGGTCGCCGCTGACCTGGACACGCCAGAGCCGGTTGCCGAGACCAGTGGGGGATGAGCGGTCGTGCGGATAGGGACTGAGCAGCGTGAGCGTCGTCCCGTCGAGGCTGACGATCTCGCCCGGCTCCGCGTCGAGCACCGCACGCCGCGCGTCCGGCGCGGTCCTCAGCTCGACGACGTACGTGCCGTCGTCGAGCCGCGTCGCCACGTGCACGACGAGGGGCCCGTGCGTGCTGCTGGTCGCGTCGGCCTCGGCTGCGATGGTGGCGCTGGTGTTGACGACGACGAGGTCGCCCGGTGCGAGCTCGTCGGCGAGGTCACGGAAGACGCGATGGCGGATGTCACCAGTGCTGCGCGCGACGAGGAGGCGGACGGCGTCGCGGGCGACGCCGCGGTGCTCCGGCGGCGCGGCCGCGAAGCTCATGGTGGTCATCAGGCGACGCCAGTCAGGCTCGGAGCGATGTCGGCCGCGCGGTAGCGGCCGGCCGCCGGGCGTCGGTCGAGGAGCGCGAGGAGGTGGGGGACCACGGTCTCCGGCTTCGGCAGGTGTGACAGGTCCTCGCCGGGCTCGGCGTCGCGATGCATCTGGGTGTCCATGTCTCCGGGGTCCACGACGTACGCCGTCACGCCGGTCTCCTCACCGAAGGTCAGCGTGAGGTGGTCGAGCGACGCCTTGGCCGCGCCGTACCCGCCCCATCCGGGGTAGTGCTGCACGGCCGCGTCGGAGCTGAGGCTGAGCAGGATCCCTTCGGCCACCGTCAGGTCGTCGACGAGTCGTCGGGTGAGCGCGTGGGGAGCGCCGGCGTTGGTGTCCCAGATCGCAGCCAGCGAGTCGGTCTCGAGGTGCCTGAGGTGCGGCATCGGCAACGGTCCGAGGGTGCTGGCGTTGTGCACGAGCAGGTCGAGGCCGTGGTCCGGGTTGATGCGTCGGACTGCCTCGACGAGCTCGTGCCGGTGGGCGGCGTCCGCGACGTCGCCGGGGATCGCGTCGACGGTCTCGAGGCCGCGGGTCGCCTCGACGAGCCGGGCGGCGTCGCGTCCGTCGGTGACGACGGCCCAGCCGCGATCGTGAAGGGCCTGCACCAGCGCGCGGCCGAGGCCTGCGGATCCGCCGGTGACGAGGGCAAGGGGTCGGTGGTGACGAGTCATGCCACGAGAGTGCAACTTCAAGTTCACTTGAGATCAAGGGATCATCCAGGAATCTCGACAACCACCTTCCCCAGCGCCCGTCCGTCGCCGACGTCCGCGAGCGCGTCGGCGACCTGGTCGAGTCGATAGGTGCGTTGGACGTGGATCGACACCTTGCCGTCCACGCACAGCTCGGCGAGCGGGATGAAGGACGACGGCCCTTGCTGCACGACGAGCACACCGAGCGAGCGTCCGGTGAGGCGACCGGCGAGCCAACCGACCGTGAGGATGCGCACGAGGGAGCGGACGGACCCGCCGACGCAGCGGTAGACGCCCCCGCGGGCGAGTGCACGCCGGTAGGCGAACACCGAACGGTGCGCGACCAGGTCCAGGACCAGGTCGAACCGCGGGATGATGCGCGTGAAGTCCTCGGCCCGGTAGTCGACGACCTCGTCGGCTCCGACGGTCCGCATGAAGTCCAGCTTCGTGGCGTTGTCCACGGCCGTGACATGGGCGCCGGCTCGTTTGGCGAGCTGGATCGCGAAGGCGCCGGAACCTCCTCCGGCGCCGTTGATGAGCACCCGTCCGCCGGCGACACGGGCCGTGCCCTTCACCGCGATGGCTCCCGCCTGCGGGATGGTCGAGGCCTGGACGAACGAGAGCTCTGCGGGCTTGGTGACGAGAGCGGACTCGGGTGCGACCGCGTGCTCTGCGAACCCGCCCATCAGCGCCAGGTTGTCGCCGTACACCTCGTCGCCCTCGCGGAAGCGGCTCACTCCCGGGCCGACGGCGTCCACCACCCCCGCGATGTCCGACCCGAGGATCCGCCGGCGCGGCCGACGCAGTCCGCCCATCCGTGCGTACCCGGGCGACCCGGTGAGCCCCTCCCAGTCGCTGAGGTTGACCGAGGTGGCGCGGATCCTGACGCGCACCTGACCCGTGGTGGGCGTCGGCACGGGCACGTCCTCGACCCGCAGCACCTCGGGCCCGCCGTACCGGTCATGGGTCACGGCCTTCACGTCGCCAAACTATCCGGCGGTTCGGGTGCGCTCGTATATCGAGCGACGGCGTCGGCGTCGGCTGGCGGCGGCCCGCGGGATCAAGGACGTGACGACGGCCTTGCGCGCGATCCGGATCTCGACGAGCTTCTTCGTGCTCTCCTGCCTGATCACCCTCGCCACCCACGACACCATCGGTTGGGTGACCATCGCACTGGTGTGGCTCGGTCACGTGACCGTGACCGGTGCCGAGCTCTACCTGTCGGCGGCCAGCTGGTCCTTCGAGGCCGAGCTGATGGACCCACGTCGCCGCGGCGAGTACCAAGGGGCAGCCGAGTTCAGCGGCACCCTCGGTCGGGTCTGGGCGCCGGCGCTCTACACGTTCCTGGCGATGAACTGGGGCGCCGGCGGCTGGCTGCTCATCGCCGCGATCGTCACAGCCGCCGCCATCGGCATGCACCCGGCGAGCCGGATGGCACAGCGGTTCCTGGAGCGGCAGGGTCTGGACCCGCACGACTTCGCACCCCCGGAGGAGGCCTCCTCAGTCATCCCCGCTCCGTCCCTCTTGGAGGACCCGCCTCTGTCCCCGGCCGGCGACGGCTTCGGACCGACGACGGCCCAGCGCTGACCTGTTGACCGCCCGTCGTGTGGCGGCCAGCATGAGTCCGTGGGGACGGTGCTGGAAGCCGACTACCTCGTCGTGGGCGCCGGTGCCGCGGGGATGGCCTTCACCGACGCGCTCATCGAGAACGCCGACGTCAGCGTCGTGATGGTCGACCGCCGCCACAGCGTGGGCGGACACTGGCTGGACGCTTACCCCTTCGTCCGTCTGCACCAGGCCTCCGCGTTCTACGGGGTGGCCTCGACGTTGCTCGGACAGGGGCGCATCCAGGAGGACGGTCCCGAGGTCGGCCTGCACGAACGGGCCACCGCGCCGGAGATCTGCGCGTACTACGGGCGCGTGCTGCGCGAGCGGATGATCCGCTCGGGCAAGGTGAGCTTCTACCCGAGCTGCGACTACGTGGGAGACCGGACGTTCGTCTCTCGCGTGTCCGGGAAGCGCTACGAGGTGCCCGAGCGGGCGCGCGTCGTCGACGCCCGCTACTTCGCCCCGGAGATCCCGGCCACGACCCCGGCGCCGTTCGGCAGCTCCGGGGACGTACGCGTGGTGGCCGTCAACGACCTGGTGGCGCTCGGCCACGCGCCGTCCCAGTACGTCGTCGTCGGCTCGGGCAAGACCGCGACGGACGCGTGCGTCTGGCTGCTCGACCGAGGAGTCGATCCCGATGCGATCTGCTGGGTGCGGCCTCGTGACCCGTGGATGCTCAACCGCGCCGTGGTCCAGCCCGACCCGGCGATCTTCATCGGCATGGCCGCGGACGTGTTGGAGATCGCGGCCGGTGCGGCGTCTCCCGACGACATGTTCCTCGGCATGGAGGAAGCCGGCGTGATGCTGCGGATCGACCGGTCCGTGACGCCCACCATGGCCAAGACGCCGACGCTCGCCGTGTGGGAGCTCGAGCAGCTCCGCACGATCGAGCACGTCGTCCGGCTCGGTCACGTCGACCACGTCGTGCCCGGTCGGATGGTGCTCGACGAGGGCGAGGTGAGCGTGGCCGAGGACGCCGTGGTCGTGCACTGCGCCGCGTCGGGCCTGAAGTACCCGCCCATGGTGCCGATCTGGGGCACGGAGGCGATCACGGTGCAGCCGGTCCGGAGCGGATTCCCCTGCTTCGGTGCGGCCATCGCCGGTCACGTCGAGGGCACCCGTGACGGCGACGACGAGAAGAACCGGCTGTGCCCGCCGTCGCCGTACTCGAACACGACCCGCGACTGGGGCCGGATGCAGGTGCTCGGCAGCCGGGCGTCGATGGCCTTCGCGACCGACCCGGAGCTGAAGGCCTGGGCCGACGCCACGTCGCTCAACCCGGCCCGGGTGCCCCCGGACGTGGTCGACTCCGCCGAGCTGGGTGCGGCCGTGCAACGCTTCCGCACCCACGTCGGCCCGGGCCTGGCCCGGATGGCGGAGCTGTCCGGCATGTCGTGACCGCGCCGAGCAGTAGTTTCGGAGCGTGCAGCCGACCGAGCCCGACCCCCCTGAACCCGGAATCCCCGAGGCGACGATCAACCGCAACTGGACCGAGCTGATCCAGGAGCTGCGGTCCACGCAGACCGGCGTCCAGGTGCTGACCGGGTTCCTGTTGACGGTGCCGTTCAGCGACCGCTTCGACACCCTCGACGACGTGCAGCGGACGGCGTACCTGCTGGTCCTGTCGGGGGCAGTCGCTGCGACGGCGGCGATCCTGTCGCCGGTCGCCTACCACCGCATCCTGTTCCGGCGTGGCCGCCGGCCGTGGCTGGTGACGACCGCCAACAAGGTGGCGCGAGCCGGGCTCGTGCTGGTGGCCCTGACCACGTGCGGGGTCGTCTTCCTCACCTTCGACCTGGCGATCGGCCGGACCGGCGGGGTGGTGGCGTCGATCGTCGCGTTCGTCGGCTACCTCGTGCTCTGGGTGGGCGTTCCCCTTCGTGCTCGCCCCTGACGGGTCACTCCCTCGTTAGGGTGGCGGCATGCTGCTCAAGTTCCTGGTGATCGCGGTCGTCGTCGGCCTGTTCGCCGCGCTCCTCGCGTGGTGGCTGCTTCGCCCTCGTAGCGGCACGGGGCCCGACCAGGACTGAGCCTGGCAGGCACCGGCTGTTCGGGGCTCGCAATTCTCCTGGAATCCCTTGTGGACAAGGGGTTCTGAGGCCCGAGGGCTGTCGGTGGTCGGTGCTTGGATTGTTCTATGTCCAGCACGTACGCCTCTCCTCTCGACCTGGTCGAGCGTGGGTTGGACGAGCTGGCTGCGATCGGTCCGGAGTTCCGCACTCGTCGGCGAGAGGCGGGAGTTCTTGCTGCGGGCTCGCGCGGGTCAAGGCGCGCGTGGCGGCCGAGGAGCTGCGGGTCCTCGCGGCCTCGGACGACATCGCCGAGGCGACCGGCGACCGGTCCACCGCGGCGTGGTTGGCGCACCAGACCCGGGACAACCACGGGACCGTACGTCGGCACGCGGCGTTCGCCGTGTCGCTCGGCGTCGCGTGGACGCAGACCGCCGATGCTCTGGGTGCCGGTGACCTGAACCTGGCGCAGGCGCGGGTGGTCGTGGAGGCGTTGGACGCACTGCCCGACGACCTGGGGGACGACCTGGTCGTGAAGGCCGAGGCGTACCTGGTCGAGCAAGCAGCAACTTTCGGGCCGCGGGAGCTGCGCCACCTCGGGCGTGGTGTCCTCGAGCACCTCGCCCCGGAGGTCGCCGACGAGGCCGAGTACCAACGGCTGCTCGCCGAGGAGACCCGTGCCCACGCGGCGACCCGGTTGTCGTTCACGCCTCGCGGTGACGGGTCCACCGACCTCCACGCGAGGGTCCCCGACCATGTGGCGAACCGGTTCCGCGCCTACCTGGACGCCTACACCTCCCCGCGCCGCAGCCCGCTCGGTGAGGTCGACCAGCTGCCCGTCGCCCGCCGTCGGGGTGAGGCGTTCGTGGCGTTCCTCGAGAACGTCCCCGACACCGGCCTCCCGACCCATGGCGGCACCACCACCAGCGTGATGGTCACCCTCGACCTGGACACCCTGCTGACCGGGATCGGTGTCGCCACCACCTCGCACCGGTGACCGGATCACCGCCGAACAGGCCCGCCGGCTCGCCTGTCAGGCGCGGATCATCCCGGTGGTCCTCGGGAGGAAGGGTGAGGTCCTCGACCTCGGCCGCTCCGCCCGGTTGTTCTCACCGGCCCAACGCAAGGCCATCGCCCTCCGGGACAAGGAGTGCACCACCCAGGGATGCACGGTCCCCGCGGCCTGGTGCGAAGCCCACCACTGGAAGCAACCCTGGGCCGGCGGCGGGCGTACCGACCTCGCCGACGGCAAGCTGCTCTGCTCCTTCCACCACCACCGCGCCCACGACCCCGCCTGGCAGGTCCACCACCACCCCAACGGCGCGACGACCTTCCACCGGCGGACGTGAGGACTCACTCCGGCCGCCCACCGAACTGCCACTGGTGCACCTCGACGCCGACGTACCGGTCATCGGCGAGGACCACGCGCGCGGCGTCAGCGTGCGGCGCCTCCAGCAGGACGGCCGCGCCCACCACGACGCGGCCGTCGTCGGACAGCAGTGGACCGCTGGCGATCAGCTCGTCGCCGACCGGCGGTGCCACGGCGTCTGTGGTTGGTTCCGTGAACCCGAGGACGAGGTAGCGGCTGGTTTCGTTGTCACCGCTGAAGTCCCACATCGTGCGGCCCAGGGAGTTGTGCCAGCGTCTCAGCAGCACGTCGCGGTAGGCGCCGGCCTGGTACCCGGGCTCCTCGAACGCGAAGGTGCGGGCGGCGGCGGGGTCCGGCAGGTCGAGGATGTGCACGCTGCCGGTCAACGTGCCGTCGCTGGTGAACGTCGGGCCGCGGGCGATCATCGTGGCGGCGAACCGATCCATGTAGGCCCAGTGCTCCTCCACCATCCGACCTCGCAGCGGGGTCGAGCCCGGACGGTCGCGGTGGTAGCAGAAGAACTCCATGGCCGGAGCGTTGCCGAGGCTTAGATCCGTGCGCAAACGGAGCGGATGCTTGGATGCACGGCATGACCGACTGGGGCGCGCTGCAGCACGCCTACGGATCAGCCGAGGACATACCGGCATTGCTCGCCGCAGCGGCGGAGACGCGCGAGACGACCGGCAAGGTCTGGGACGACCTGTGGAGCCGTCTCTGCCACCAGGGCACGGTCTACAGCGCCAGCCGAGCGGCCTTGCCGGCGTTGGCGGCGATGGCCAGCAGTCGTGAGCCCGCCGGCTACCAGGCGCCCCTCCACCTCGCTGCCGCCATCGTCGCCTCGCGGGATGGTCAGCAGGAGGCCGACGTCCGTCGGGAGTACGCCACCGACATCGCGACGATGCGCGACCTGGCCGAACGCAACCTCGGGCTCCATGACGGGTTCGTGGACTTCGTGTACGGGCTGCAGGCGTTGATGGCCTTCGAGAACGTCCCGGTGTGGTCGACCGAGCTCGAAGCACTGGCCGACGGTGAGCTCACGCTGGCGTGCCCGTCGTGCGGCGAAGACGCGTCGTACGAGCCGACGTCCGTGACTCCGGGCGACCCCACGATGAGCGCCGCAGGAGCCAGGATGCATGCCCTTGCCCTCGAGCACGGGCGGGTCGACGTCGCCGACGCGATGCCCTTGCTGTTCGGACGGGCGACCTGTCCGCGCTGCCAGCAGTCGTTCGACATTCCGGGTGCGCTCGTCTGACGCGGTCAGCGAGCTAGCCGGGGAACAGCCTCCACTGCCCCTCGGAGACGACCTCCACCTGACCGTCGACCACGCTGATGGCGGTCTCGTCGTCCATCGCGTAGGCCGGACCGTCGATGGTGGCGGCCCAGGCCTCGGCCTCCGCCATGGAGTTGCCGGGCATGCCATCCGGGGCCAGGTGCGGGCAGATGGAGAAGTCGACGAGGCCCAGCGTCTCGTCGCTCCCGGTGGGCGACCTCCACCCGACGAAGTCCTCCCCGATGCGCGGGGTCATCACCATGCTGCCGGCGCTGAGCCCGACCCACACCGTCTCCGTCAGGGACGGCAAGAGATCGACGAGACCGGACTCGCGCATCCAGTGGTACAGGTACAGGGCGTCGCCGCCGGCCACCAGCAGGACGTCGGTCTCCCGGACCAGCGGCACCCACTTCTCCTCGTCGATGCTGGGCAGCGCGGTGAGCTCCAGCACCCCCACGGACCTCCAGCCGAGACCGACCATCGGGTTCCTGGGTTCATTTCCGCTGACGAACTGCCAGGCCCTTTCGCCCGGCCCGACGCTGGGGTGCCCGTACATGGCGGTCGGGATGCTGAGCGCGCTGCACGTCTCGATGGGCCTGCCCAGCAGGTTGACCAGTGCGTTGCGGATGCTCGTGTTCGAGACGCCGCCGGACGTCAACAAAAGTTGCACCCGCCGTACTCTGCCCCACGATCGGCCGCCGGGCGAGTGGTTGCATGGGCCCATGACATCGGTCGACGCGCCCCTCGCTGACCTCGTCGCCGCGCTGCCCGACGGGGTCGTGGTGACCGAGGCCGACGGGATGGAGAAGTACCGCTTCGACTGGTCCCGCGACCAGTCAGCCGGTACGCCGGCGGCGGTGGTACGGGCCGAGAGCGCGGAGCAGGTGCAGACCGCGGTGCGGTGGGCGTCCGAGCACGGCGTCAGCGTCGTCCCTCGCGGGGCAGGCAGCGGGCTGTCCGGCGGCTCGACGGCCGTCGACGGCTGCCTGGTCCTCAGCCTGGAGCGGATGAACACCGTCGAGATCGACCCCGACTGCCAGGTCGCGGTCGCGCAACCCGGCGCCTTCAACGCCGACGTGAAGCGCGCGGCGGGCGAGCACGGGCTCTGGTACCCGCCCGACCCCTCGTCCTTCGAGATCTGCTCCATCGGCGGCAACGTGGCCACCAACGCGGGCGGGCTGTGCTGCGTGAAGTACGGCGTCACGACCGACTACGTCCTCGGTCTCGACGTCGTGCTGGCCGACGGCACCCTGATCACCCTCGGCGGCAAGCGCATCAAGGACGTCGCCGGGCTGCCGCTGCTCAAGCTGTTCGTCGGCAGCGAGGGCACCCTCGGCATCGTCACCCGCGCGATCCTGCGACTCGTCCCTGCCCAAGGCGCGAAGTCCACCCTCGTCGCCAGCTTCGCGACGGTCCGGCAGGCTGCCGACGCCGTGGTGGGCATGCGCGCAGTGATGCGGCCCTCGATGCTCGAGCTGATGGACCGCCCCAGCATCAACGCGGTCGAGGACTACCAGCCGATGGGCCTGGACCGCGAGGCCGGCGCGCTGCTCATCGCCCAGTCCGACGCGCCAGGCGCCGCGCGCACGGAGGAGATGGCCGTCATGCAGGCGGCCTGTCAGGCCCAGGGTGCGGAGGTGTTCGTCACCGACGACGCCGACGAGGGCGAGCTGTTCGTGCAGGCCAGGCGGGCGTCGTTCCCGGCGCTGGAGCGTCGGGGGTCGCTGCTGCTCGAGGACGTCGGCGCACCCGTGCCGCTCCTGCCCGACCTCCTCGACGCGATCGCCGCCATCGCCGACAGGCACGGCGTGGAGATCCCCGTCGTCGCCCACGCCGGCGACGGCAACACCCACCCCAACATCGTGTACGACGCCGCGGACCCCGACTCGGAGCGTCGCGCCCGCCTCGCGTTCGACGAGGTGATGGCGGCGGCGATCGCCCTCGGCGGCACCATCACGGGGGAGCACGGCATCGGCCGCGCCAAGCGCGGTGCCCTGCCCGCACAGCTCGGCCCCGACGTGATGGCGCTGACCCAGCGAATCAAGGACGCCCTCGACCCGCAGGGCATCCTCAACCCCGGCGCGGGCTTCTAGCCAACGGGAGTGGGTAGCGTCGGACCGTGATCCACGAGCGCCACCTCTTCGGCCCCGGTCCGTCCAACCCGTACCCCGAGGCGACCAACGCGTTGAGTCGCCCGCTGCTCGGGCACCTCGACCCCGAGTTCCTGCGCATCATGGACGAGACGTGCGAGCTGCTCCGCCGGGCCTGGGGCACCACCAACGCCCGCACCCTGCCGATCAGCGCGACCGGCAGCGCCGGCATGGAGGCGGCGTTCGTCAACACGGTCCATGACGGCGACGTCGTGGTCGTCGGCGTGAACGGCCTCTTCGGCCAGCGCATGTGCGACGTCGCCGCTCGCTGCGGGGCCGAGGTCGTCGCCGTCGAGCACGAGTGGGGGCAACCCGTCGACGTCCAGCGGATGCTCGACGCCCATCCGTCACCCGCGATGTACGCCGCGGTGCACGCCGAGACCTCGACCGGCGTGCGCTCCGACATCGCGGCGCTCGGCGCGGCCAAGGGCGACGCGCTGCTGGTCACCGATGCGGTCACCTCCATCGCCGGCATCGAGCTGTTCGCCGACGAGTGGGGGATCGACGTCGGGTACGCCGGCACCCAGAAGTGCCTCGGTGTCGCGCCCGGCCTCGCGCCGTTCACGATCAACGACCGGGCCTTCGAGCGCCGGGTCGAGAAGCCCCGCAGCTGGTACCTCGACCTCGGCCTGCTCGGCGGCTACGTCGGCGAGGCCGCCAGCAAGGGCGGCGGCCGGACCTACCACCACACGGCGCCGGTCGCGATGGTCGTCAGCCTGCACGCGGGCCTGACCCGGATCGCCGAGGAGGGCCTCGAGAACGTCTGGGCCCGCCACCACGAGGCCGGCCGGCTGCTGCAGGACGGCCTGCAGGAGCTCGGCCTCGAGCTGTTCGCCGCCGAGGGTCACCGCCTCCCCGAGCTCACCACCGTGCGCGTGCCCGACGGCGTCGACTCCGCGGCGGTCCGCGCCCGGCTGCTCGAGCGCTACGACATCGAGATCGGCGCCGGCGTCGGGCAGTACGCCTCCACCGTCTGGCGGATCGGCCTGATGGGCCACAACGCCCGGCCCGAGGCCGCGCTCCTCGTTCTCGCTGCCCTGGAAGAGGCGATCAAGAAATGACTGGCACCCACCCGCTCGACCTCTTCGACCTCGACGACCTCGTCGGCGACGAGGAGCGCGCGATCCAGCAGACCGTCCGCGAGGTGATGGACGCCCAGGTCCGGCCGCACGTCGCCCAGTGGTACGACGAGGGGTCACTGCCCGCCCGGGAGCTCGCGGTCGAGCTCGGCAAGGTAGGCCTGCTGGGGATGCACCTGACCGGCTACGGGTGTGCCGGCACCAGCGCCACCGCGTACGGCTTGGCGTGCCTCGAGCTCGAAGCCGCGGACGCCGGGGTCCGATCGCTGGTGTCCGTCCAGGGCTCGCTGGCCATGTACGCCATCTGGCAGCACGGCTCCGAGGAGCAGAAGGACGCGTGGCTGCCGCGGATGGCCACCGGAGAGGCCATCGGCTGCTTCGGGCTGACCGAGCCGGACGCCGGCTCCGACCCCGCCTCGATGCGGACCCGCGCCCGCCTCGACCCTGGTTCGAACGGCAGGGGCGACTGGGTGCTCAACGGCTCGAAGATGTGGATCACCAACGGCTCCATCGCCGACGTGGCTGTCGTCTGGGCCCAGGCGGGCCCGGAGAACGGCGGCATCCGTGGCTTCGTGGTCCCCACCGACACCGAGGGCTTCAGCGCACCGGAGATCAAGCGGAAGCTGTCGCTCCGCGCGTCGGTGACGAGCGAGCTGGTGCTCGACGACGTACGCCTGCCCGCCGACGCCGTGCTGCCCGAGGTGACCGGCCTGCGCGGACCGCTGTCGTGCCTGACCGAGGCGAGGTTCGGGATCATCTTCGGCTCGCTCGGCTCCGCGCGCGACAGCCTGGAGACGGCGCTCAAGTACGCCGCCGAGCGCGACATCTTCGGCCGCTCGCTCGGCTCCTTCCAGCTCACCCAGGCCAAGCTCGCCGACATGACGCTCGAGCTCGGCAAGGGGATGCTGCTCGCGCTGCACCTCGGCAGGCTCAAGGACGACGGCCGGATCACCCCGACGCAGGTCAGCCTCGGCAAGCTCAACAACGTCCGCGAGGCCATCGCCATCGCCCGCGAGTGCCGCACCATCCTCGGCGCCGCGGGCATCACGCTCGAGCACCCGGTGATGCGGCACGCGAACAACCTCGAGTCGGTGCTGACCTATGAGGGCACCTCCGAGGTGCACCAGCTCGTCATCGGCCAGGCCCTGACCGGGGAGAGCGCCTTCCGATGAGTGGCCCACCACTGCCGCCGACCCGCTGGGAGGGACCGACCGACGTCGGCCGCGGCTACGGCCGCCACTTCGCGGAGCTGATCGCGGGGGGCGCGGACGTCGAGGGCGAGGCTCGCCTGGCCGATGCCCTGGCCCCCCGCGGGGCACGGATCCTCGACGCCGGCTCGGGCATGGGCCGGATCGGCGCCGCGCTGCGCCGTGCCGGTCACCAGGCCGTCGGGGTCGACCTCGACGCCGGGCTCCTCGAGCAGTCGCGGGCGGCGTACCCGGACCTGCCGGTGGCACAGGCCAGGCTCGAGACGCTGGATGCCAGGTTCTTCGCCGCGCACGGGATGCCGACGGAGTACGACCTCGTCGTCTGCGTCGGCAACGTGATGGTGCTGCTCGCCGAGGACTCCGAGCGCGCGGTGCTCCGCGCCTTCGGCAACCTGCTCGCCCGCGAGGGGCGCATCCTCGTCGGCTTCTCGCTCGTCGGCGCCCCGCCGCGGTCGCGGGTCTACCCGGCCGACGAGTTCGCGGCCGACGTGGCCGCGGCCGGGCTGGCGGTCGAGTCGCGGTACGCCACCTTCGACCTGCGGCCGTTCGACCCGGGCGGTGACTTTGCGGTGTGGATCCTCACCCATGGTGGTTAGCGATCATTAACCTCAGGGGTTAGCATCCCCCCATGACGTTCGAGCTGTCCCGCGAGCACGAGGAGTTCCGCCGCAGCGTTCGCGAGTTCGCGGAGGCCGAGATCGCGCCGCACGCGGCGAAGTGGGACAAGGACCACCACTTCCCCACCGACGTCGTCCAGAAGATGGGCGGCCTGGGGCTGATGGGCCTGACCGCTCCGGAGGAGTACGGCGGCGCGGGCGAGGACGGCGACTTCACCAGCCTGTGCGTGGCCA
This sequence comes from uncultured Actinomycetota bacterium, assembly GCA_963708915.1. Lineage (GTDB taxonomy): Bacteria > Actinomycetota > Actinomycetes > Propionibacteriales > Nocardioidaceae > Nocardioides. Next base: position 576,410 of record CAVPUJ010000001.1, on the reverse strand, counting down.
TCGAGGAGATCGGGCGCGTCGACCAGTCGATCGGCATCACCCTCGAGGCTGCCGTCGGGCTGGGGATCAACCCGATCCTGACCTTCGGCTCGCAGGAGCAGAAGGACGCCTGGCTGCCCGACCTGGTCGCCGGCCGGACGCTCGCCGGCTTCGGCCTCACCGAGCCCGGCGCGGGGTCCGACGCCGGCGCCACCCGCACGAAGGCCGAGCTCGACAACGGCGACTGGGTCGTCAACGGCGCCAAGCAGTTCATCACCAACTCCGGCTCCGACATCACCTCCCTGGTCTCGGTGACCGCCCGCACGGGGCAGCGCGACGACGGTCGGCCGGAGATCTCGGCCGTGATCGTCCCGTCCGGCACGGCCGGCTTCACGGTCGAGCCCGCGTACGACAAGCTCGGCTGGCACGCCTCCGACACGCACGGCCTGACCTTCACCGACTGCCGGGTGCCCGAGGCCAACCTGCTCGGGGAACGCGGCCGCGGCTACGCCCAGTTCCTCGCCACCCTCGACGACGGCAGGGTCGCCATCGCGGCGCTGGCGGTCGGGTGCATCCAGGCGTGCCTCGACCACAGCGTGACGTACGCCGGCGAGCGCCAGACCATGGGCGGACCCATCGGTCGCAAGCAGGGCGTCGCCTTCCAGATCGCCGACCTCCAGGTCATGGCGGAGGCGGCCCGGCTGCTGACCTACAAGGCCGCGGCCCTCAAGGACGCCGGCGTCGACACCAGGGACCCGAAGGCGTTCAAGCAGGCGGCCGCTGTCGCCAAGCTCTACGCCACCGAGTCGGCGGTCACCGCGACCCGCATCGCGACACAGGTCTTCGGCGGCTACGGCTTCATGGAGGAGTACCCGGTCGTGCGGTTCTATCGCGACGCGAAGGTGCTCGAGATCGGCGAGGGCACCTCGGAGGTGCAGCGCATGCTCATTGCCCGTGGGCTGGGTCTACCCGTCGAGTAGGTGTTCTAAACCCCTTGAAAACAAGGGGATTCTGGCCGCCGACCAGGTTTGACCCGCGATGAGCCGGGGAACGAACAGGTCATGTCAACTGGACACGAGCTGGGCGTCGACCTGGCCGAGCTGTGGGACGCGGGGCAGAACCACCTGCCGATCGTGGCGGGCGAGTTCACCAAGGCGGTCAACGCGCTGCCCAGCTCCATCACCGGGATCATGTACCGCAGCGGCGGGGTCGGCGCGGGTGACCACTCGTACGGCTCGGCCTCCGTGTGGGGCGAGCTCGCCGCCACCCTGGCCGGTCATCTCTCGACCACGGCCGACAACCTGATGGACACCGGCGCAGCCCTCGTCTACGCGGCGAACAACTACGCCAACACCGACGCCGAGGCGCGCGCCGAGTTCGAGCGCCGCAAGCTCGAGATCGGAACAGTCCAGTGAGCTTCGAGGAGCTGGGCTTCCACGCCCAGGAGATCTACGAGATGGCCGTCGAGAAGTACCTGCGCGACGAGCACATGATCTACGAGCGGGACGGCCTGTACTACGCGCCGACCGATCCGATGAGCGGCCAGCCGATGATGACCGAGGAGGTGCTGCGCAAGACGGTCTGGGACACCGAGATGAAGTTCAACGAGATCCACTCGCTGTTCAACGACTTCCTGGTGCTGCCGGAACCCGGTGACTTCGACGGGCCGATCCAGTCGGTGACCACATGCATGGACGCGCTGTGCTCCAAGGCGTTCACCGACCCGATCCAGGGCGACCCCCATCCGATCAACGTCGAGCTCAAGGCGATGACAGTGACGGGCTCCACCATCGACGAGTGGGACGGCCTGGCTGCGAAGGCGTTCATGAACAACTTCGTGATCCCGTTCGAGGGCCGGACCGAGAACCAGTTCACGGTGGCCTCGATCCTGATGAACGCGCTGAACGCCAACAAGGAGCTGTGGAAGCGGGCCCGCGCCAACATCGACGACATCGCCCACAAGGTGAAGTCCGCCCTCGACCACTACGACGACTGCGGCAAGAACGAGTGGGAGATCGGTCTGTCCGTCGTCGGCGCCGTCGTCGCCATCGCCGCCGTCCCCGTGACCGGAGGAGCCAGCGCGATCGCGCTGGGTGCCGTCGCGTCGGCCGTCGACGTGGCCAGTACCTTCGCCGGACAGATCGAGGACCCGCCCAAGAACGACTACTCCGCGGAGTCCGTCGAGGGCGTCATCGCCAAGGCCAAGCAGGGCATCGAGGACCTCAAGACCGAGGTCGCGCGGGCCGAGCAGAAGATCGTCGACGCGATGACCAACAGCAGCGGGGTCGTCTCCGGCCACGCCACGGACTTCCTCGCTCCGCGTCCCACGCTCGCCGGCGCACCGGGCAACCCCGACGTCGGCCAGCCCGACGACGACTGAAGGATGGACCGGATGACCAGCGCCCTCGACGAGATGACCGCGACCGCGAGCACGCCCGACGAACGCGCGTTCGCGACGATCAGCGGACGCACCCACGTCCGGATGTCGCTCGCGCCCGGCTACTACGAGTGGGCGAGCGTCATCGACCTCGAGCGACAGCTCACCCGGCTGGCCAAGCTGCTGTTCGTCGCCCGGATGCGGGCCTACTACGAGGCGCGCAGCCGGGACTTCCAGCAGCTCTTCACCCGTGAGCCGGCGCCGACCACGCCGCTCGACGAGGCCTACGTACGAGCCCGGTCCGAGGTCGTCGTCGAGGGCGAGGCTGCCGGCGGCGCCGTGCGGATCAGCGCCGTGGGCATGGACTCCTGGGCCGTGCACCTGGACCGCGACGTGCAGCAGCGGATGGACGAGGTGACGTTCTGCGACGCCGTCTCGCGAGCGGCCACCCAGCTGGTCGAGCTGCAGCTCGCTGCGGTCCGCGCCCTCAAGCGCGAGGTCTACGCGGGCCAGTGAGGAGACTCGCCGTCGCCACCCTCACGACCGGTCTCCTGCTGGGGGCCGGTCTGACGGCGTGCGGTGACGAGGGCTCCGCCACCAGCGCCGGCGAGGTCGTGGTGGGGCACCCCTCCGACCACGTGACCGGCGACTCAGCCTTCGTGCTGCTGCCGACCGGTCGCATCGACCTGACCGTCGGGGAGCCGACCGACGAGCTCACCGAGGAACAGGTCGGGGACGCGCGAGAGGCCCCCGACGGCGGGAGCTTCCTTCCGGTGGAGTGGGCGCACGACCCCTTCGGCGAGAGCGGCGTGCCGATCGGCGTCATCGGCGCCGAGCCGCAGGAGGCACAGGTGACGCTGGTCGCCGGCGAGACCCGCGCCGACCTCGGCTCGCCCTACCGCGTCGTCGGCGACACGGGCACGGCCGACACCGGAGTCTCCACGATGTACGTCGCCGTGGACCAGGCGCCCGATCACGTCGGCGACGTCTCGTTCGAGGTGACCTACGACGGGCTCACCCAGACCGTCTCGCCCGCCACTGGCGAGCGCGACGCGGGCGTCGCGGCACCGCTCTACGACGAGCCGACGATCGGCGTCGAGGCGCCGTGCACGTCCGAGGGGTTCGCGACGCCGCAGGTCCAGCCCGACGTCTCCTGCGTCGTCAACGCCCCACAGCGCACTCCGTACCTCCCGGGTCACGGGTGGGTCGAGGAGGGCAGGACGTTCGTGCTCGTCAGCGCGTTCTTCACCGTGGACAGCGTCGAGGTGCGGGGGACGTCGTCCGACGTCGGAGAGGTCACGCCGCGACTGACGCTGGACGGCGCCGACCCCCTCCCGCCGGACGGCCGGTACGGCGCCCCGGAGCTGTCGCCGGGCGCCGCCTCGGGCACCTGGGCCTTCGACGTGCCCGACGACACGGTCGGTGACCTCACGATCGCCCTCGACTGCCTGCTCGACGGCGGCGGCGAGGTCACGCTGGAGCAGACCGTCCCGCTCGGGTGACGGGCCGACGAGGACGCGGAGTACGAATTCTCCTGTGTGCCCGGATAACCTCTCCAGCGTGGGAGAGGGCTGGAACCGCCTGCTGACCGAGATCAGCCGCTTCGCGGCCGTCGGCGGCATTGCCACGTTCGCTGCCTTCCTGGTCTTCAACTTCCTCGTCCACGGTCTCTACCTGACGAGCGACCCCTGGCTGAGCGGTCGCCCGGTCACCGCGTTCGTGCTCGCGAACTTCGTCGGCATGGTGATCAGCTACCGGCTCAGCCGGGCCTGGACGTTCAAGCACCGGCCGCCGCAGCACGCCGACGGCGGGCGGACGGCGTACTTCGTGATCAACACCGTCACCATGGTCATCCCGATGGCGTGCCTGTGGTTCAGCCGCAACACCCTCGGCCTCGACGACCCCCTGGCGGACAACCTGTCAGGCGTCGTGATCGGTCAGCTGATGGCGCAGGCTGCGCGGTTCTACCTGTTCCGCGAGTACGTCTTCCAGGCGCCGGCCGAGATGCACCTCACCGACTTCATGCACTGGACCGAGGAGCAGACCACAGACTCGTCCACGAGTGGCCGAGCTCAGCAACCAGGTCACGGAGCAGCGGCAGACTGACGCCGACCACGTTGTGGTGGTCGCCCTCGATGCCGGTCACGAAGGCTCCACCGAGGCCGTCGACGGTGAACGCACCAGCCACCTGCAGCGGCTCGCCGGTCGCGACGTAGTCGTCGATCTCGTCGTCGGACAGGTCGGCGAAGTGCACCACGGTGGACGCGGTCGCCGCCGCGACCCGGTCGCCCTCCCGCAACACTTCTCTCAGGGCATGTCCCGTGTGCAGCACGCCGGACCGGCCCCGCATCGTGCGCCACCGCTCCCGGGCCGTCGCGGCGTCCTCAGGCTTGCCGAACGGCTCGCCGTCGAGCTCGAGCACCGAGTCGCAGCCGAGCACCAGGGCGCCAGCAGGTACCTCGTCGCGGCCCGCCACCGCCCCACACTTCATCTCGGCGAGCTGCAGCGCCAGCTCGACGGGTGGGACGTCGGCCACCTGGGTCTCGTCGACGCCCGAGACGATCACCAGCGGCTCGATGCCTGCCGCGCGGAGCGTGGCCAGCCGTGCGGGAGACGCCGAGGCCAGGACCAGGACGGTCACAGGCGCGCCATCGCGGCGCGGAACGGGTCGAGGCCGGGGGATCCCAGGTTGAGCGCGTCGGTGTGGAACTGCCGGAGGTCGAAGGCGTCGCCACGGCGCGCCCGTACCTCGTCGCGGCACTCCAGCCAGATCCGCTCCCCGACCTTGTACGACGGCGCCTGTCCCGGCCACCCGAGGTACCTCAGCACCTCGTACTGGATGTACTCGTCCTCCATCAGGCAGTGCTCGCGCATGAACTCCAGGCCGAGGGCCGGGGTCCACGTCTCGCCTGGATGGAACCCGAACGGGTTGTCCTTCGGGATCTCGAGCTCGAGGTGCATGCCGATGTCGACGATGACCCGCGCGGCGCGGAAGGACTGCCCGTCGAGCATGCCCATCTTGTCGCCGGGGTCGGCCAGGTAGCCGAGGTCGTCCATCAGCCGCTCGGCGTACAGGGCCCAGCCCTCGCCGTGCCCGCTGACCCAGCAGACCGACCGTTGCCAGCGGTTGAGCAGCTCCTTGCGGTAGAGCGTCTGGGCGCCCTGGAGGTGGTGCCCGGGGACGCCCTCGTGGAACACGGTGGTGGTCTCACGCCAGGTGGCGAACTCGTCGATGCCGTCGGGCACCGACCACCACATCCGGCCGGGGCGGCTGAAGTCCTCCGACGGCCCGGTGTAGTAGATCCCGCCGTCGTTGGTGGGTGCCAGGCGGCACTCCAGCCGCCGGATCGGATCCGGGATGTCGAAGTGCACGCCGGCCATCTCGGCGACCGTGCGGTCGGAGAGCTCCTGCATCCACTGGCGGAAGGTCTCGCGGCCGTGCACGAGACGGGCGGGGTCGGAGTCGAGCACGGTGACCGCCTCGCGGACCGTGCTGCCCGGCCGGATGCGGTCGGCGGTGCGCACCATCTCGTCGTCGAGCCGCTTCAGCTCCTCCCAGCCCCAGGCGTACGTCTCCTCGAGGTCCACGGTCGCGCCGAGGAAGTAGCGGCTGCACAGGGCGTACTCGTCGCGCCCGACCGCCTCGCGCTCGCGGCCGAGGGGAGCCAGCTCGTCGCCGATGAACCGCCCGAGCTCGGCGAACGCCGCACTGGCGGCGTCCGCGCCGCGGGTCAGCTCGTCGGCCAGCGGGCCGTCCGCGTCCAGGCCGCCCACCAGCTGGTGGAACAGGTCGGTTCCGCCGTCCTGAGCCGTCCACCGGCGGATCTGCGACGCGACCTCGCCGAGCTGTCGCCGGGCGGAGACCTGTCCGCGCTGGGCGGCGTCACGGAGCGTCTCCTGGTAGCCCTCCAGTGCCACGGGCACGGCCGCCAGCCGCCGGGCGATGTTGCGTTGCGCCTCCTCGCCCTCGGTCGGCATGAGGTCGAGGATGCCCCGGACGTTCTGCAGCGGCCCGGCGGTCACCGACACCTGGCTGGACGTGATGCCGGCCTCGGCCATCTCGACCTTGAGGCCGAGCCGCTCGACGAAGGCGTCCTGGGCCAGCTGCTCGCGCTCGTCGACAGGTACGGCGGCGCGCGCGGCGGCCAGTGCTCGTCGGTCGAGCTCGACCCGCTCGGCGAACCCCGCCGGCGAGAGGTCCGGGAGCCGGTGGTCGTGCCCGGCGATGCCGGCGTAGGCCGCCATGGCCGGGTCGAGGGCAGCGGCGTCCTCGACGTACTGGTCGGCGATCGCGTCGACGGGTCGGGAGGGCTGGGGAGGGGTCGTCACGTCGCCACCCTAGACACCGGTTCGTCAGCGGTTTCGCGGGTCCTGACCGCGGGCAGTCCGCTGACGAACCGGTGTCGTGGGGGGTCTCAGGCGTCGGGGGCGACGAGCTCGGGCAGCTTGACCTCGAAGCGAGCCGCGACGTCGGAGGCCAGCAGCTTCGAGGACTTCGGTGAGGACGCCTTCGCCAGGTCGGCGCCCCAGGCGGCTGCGCGCTCCCGCTGGAGCGGCGTGCCGTGGTGGCCGTCGTCGTCGAAGGCGCAGTCGCCGACCGTGGAGAAGCTGAGCAGGGTGTCCACGACCCGCTTGGCGTTGAGGGTCAGGCCCTTCTTGTGGACCGCCCAGTACGACGCGAACGAGTCGGCCATCAGCTCGATGCGCCGGGTGGCCTCGGGGCTCGTCTCGTCCTCGAACAGGTCGAGCTCGTACTGGATGTGGTGGCCGAACTCGTGGCCCATCACGACGCGGGGGCCGACGTCGCCGAGGCCGAAGGAGTCGTAGGCCGCGAGGAACCCGTCGCCGAAGATGAGCTTGTCGGGGAGGCCCTGGACGGCCGGGTCGGGGTCGCCCTCGGCCGAGAAGGCGTAGGCGTTCAGCGTCCACAGCGGGTTGTCGACGAAGTCTCCGGCGGTGGCCATGAAGGCGGCGACCTCGTCGGCCTCGTCCTGGATGGCGTCGGTGACTTCGGTCCCGGCCAGGAGGGCGTTGGTGGCCGCGACGAGGTCGGCGTCGAGGAGCACGTCGCCGTGCATGGCCATCAGCTGGATGTCGTCGGACTTCACGCCGGTCCAGAAGCTCTTCACGTTGCGGAAGGCCTTCTGGAGCTGCTGAGCGTGGGCGTCCAGGGCGTACGTCGGGTCCGTGTCGGTGCCGAAGAACAGCGGCGCGTACGTCGGGACGTCGAGCAGGGTGTCGAAGTGCGCTTCCAGGAAGTCGAGCTGCTCGGCGGTCATGGCCGCGAACAGGTCGCCGATGTAGGCGTCGAACAGGGTCGGACCGCACTCGTAGTCGTCCGGGTCGAGGACCCGCTCCACCAGCGCGCGGGCAGGTACGTCGACGAGGTCGACCCGCGCGGCCGGCGCGGCCGGCGCCGCGGTGGCGCCCGGCACGGGGACCAGTGCGGTGAGGGCGAGCAGGAGTCCGGAGCCGATGGCGACAGGCCAGGTGGGTCTCTTCATGGCTGCAACGTAGGAGCGGGCTCGGACGAGCACGATCACGTGCGGGTCACGATGAGGTCACCGCGGGTCACGAAACGGTCACGGCCCCGAGGAGTCCTCGGGGCCGTGCGTGGTGAGGTCCGTCAGTGACCCATCTCGCGGGCCTTCCGTGGGAGCAGGAACCCGACGGCGAAGGCGACGCCGATCAGCACCAGCGAGACCAGCAGGGTGTGCTCGACGGCCGTGACGTGGCGGCCGGCGAGCGCGGCGACGACCGGACCACCGTCCTCGAGGCGGAGGGTGGCGAAGAACAGCGTCGCCAGCGCGGCCACACCGAGCGAGGCGCCGAGCTGCTGGAACGACTCGAGCAGGCCCGAGGCCGAGCCGACCTCGTGGTCCTCGATCTCGCCCATGATGATGCTGAACAGCGGGACGAAGATCATGCCCATGCCGAGCCCGTAGACGACCATGCCCGGGACGAGCTGCCACCAGCCGACGTCGCTCGCGGCGTGCAGCGAGGCGTACAGCACCGTGGTACCGACGGCCATGATCGCCAGACCGACGTGGAGGATCGGCCGGCCGACGGCGGTGGTCGCCCAGGCTCCGACGCCCGACCCGAAGAACGCGCCCACGGCGAACCCGGCGAGGTACAGGGCGGCCTCCATCGCGCTCAGGCCGAGGCCGATCTGCAGGAACAGCCCGATGGTCAGCGAGAAGCCGACGATGCTGCCGAAGAAGACCATGGTGAAGACGACACCGGAGACGTACGACCGCTTGCGCAACACGCTCAGCTCGACCAGCGGGGTCTCGCCCCGGGCGATCCGGCCGCGCTGACGGCGGCCGACGACGTAGATCAGCGGGGCGGCGGCTGCGACCACGCCGACCAGCCAGACCGGCCAGCCCAGCGTCCGGCCCTCGACCAGCGGGAAGACGACGAGGAAGCTGACCACGGCCGTCAGCGCGATGCCGACCCAGTCGAGACGGGCGCCGCGGTGGGCGGGCTCGCTGTCGGGCAGTACGCGCCGGCCGACGACGATCGCGAAGAGGCCGACCGGGACGTTGATCAGGAACAGCGAGCGCCAGTCCGTGCCGAACGGGTCGAGCGAGATCAGGCCGCCGGCCACGACCGGGCCCAGCACCGTCGAGAGCCCGATCGCCGGACCGAACGCAGCAAACGCCTTGCCGATGTCGGCCGGTCCGAAGATGTCGCGGATCAGCCCGAACGTCTGCGGGATCATGACGGCGGCCGCGAGCCCCTGCAGGACCCGGCCGGCGATCAGCGATTCCGACGACCAGGCGACCGAGCACAGCACGGACGACGCGACGAACCCGACGAGCCCGGTCATCAGCATCCGCTTGCGACCGAAGGCGTCGCCCAACCGGCCGCCGGCCAGCAGCCCGACCGCGATGGCCAGGGTGTACGCCGCCGCGATCCACTCGAGCGCGGACGCCGACAGCGAGAGGTCGCGCTGGATCGACGGGGCCGCGACGTTGAGGATCGTCGAGTCCAGGATGTTGAGGATCATCGCGCTGAGGATCACCGCGAACCCGATCCACTTGCCGTTGTTGGTCGCTGACTTCTCTCCGGTGACGACCTCGGTGGGCCGCTCGAGGATGCTCGTTGTCATGCCCCGAAGGTAGGAGCTGATCAGGAACGTAACGTTCCTCATTGCGACTATTCTCGAAGACATGTCCGAGACGTCCGGCCGCCTCCTCTCGCTGCTCTCCCTGCTGCAGACCCCGCGTGAGTGGCCCGGCCCCGAGCTGGCAGACCGGCTGCACGTCACGACCCGCACGGTGCGCAACGACGTGGAGCGGCTGCGGGCACTGGGCTACCCGGTGGAGGCCACGCGCGGGCCCATCGGCGGCTACAAGCTGGTGGCCGGTACGGCCATGCCGCCGCTGCTCCTCGAGGACGAGGAGGCGGTCGCGGTGGCCGTCTCCCTGCGGACGGCGAGCGGCGGCGCGGTGAGCGGCATGGAGGAGAGCGCCCTGCGGGCACTGACCAAGCTCCAGCAGGTGCTGCCCAAGCGCCTCGGTCTCCGGGTCGACGCGCTGCAGTCCCACACGGCCCGCGTGGCGCCGTACGCGCGAGGCCCGGGCGTCGACGGCGGCCTCCTCACGCTGCTCGCCGCGGCGGCCCGGGACCGCGAGCTCGTCCGGTTCGACTACAGCGACCGGTCGGGGCAGGGCTCGGAGCGCAGGGTCGAGCCCTATCGCCTCGTGAACTGGGGTCGTCGCTGGTACCTGGTGGCGTTCGACCCGCAGCGCGACGACTGGCGCACGTTCCGGGTCGACCGGCTCAAGGAGACGCGGTCGACCGGCCACCGCTTCCGTCTGCGCGACCTTCCCGCCGAGGACGTGGCGACCTGGGTGGCCTCCAAGATCCGGGCCGTGCAGCAGCGGGCGACGGGCAAGGTGCTCGTCCGGCTCCCGGCCGACGACGTGGTCGCCCGACTCGGCCCGTGGCTCGAGGGCGGCGGCGTCGAGCCACGCGGCGAGGACGAGTGCCTGGTGACCCTGGGAGCGCGCAGCCACGCCGACCTGGCGTTCTGGGTCGGCATCCTGGACGCCGACTTCGAGGTCGTCGACTCGCCGGAGCTGGCCGACGCCGTCGAGCGGCTGGCCCGCCGGTACGCCCGGGCGGCCGGCTAGCGTCGGGCCGCACGCGTGAGCACGCGCGGGTCGGCCAGCACCTCGATCTGCACGACCTTGTCGTCCACGACGGTGAACCCGAACACGACCTTGACCTCGCCGAGGTGCTGCCAGCTGGCGGCCGCGGCGCCGTCGAGCGTCGCCGGCAGGGCCGCGCGGGCGCGGCCCGCGAAGAACTCCGCCACCGCCTGCTGACCCTGGACCGCCCGGGCGTCGCCACCCATCGCCAGCGCCGCGTCGTCCACGCGCACGGTGGCCTCGGGGTCGAGCAGGTCGAGAAGGGCGGCGAAGTCGTTGTCGCGGGAGGCCTGCATGAACGCGTCGACGACGGCCGCGTCGGCCGCGGCCAGGTCCTCGCGGGGCTCGGGCTCGCGGAGCCGGCGCCGGGCTCGGCTGGCGAGCTGGCGGGTCGCGACCTCGGAACGGCCGAGGACCGGCGCGATCTGCTCGAACGGCACGGCGAACACGTCGCGCAGCACGTAGGCCAGCCGTTCGGCGGGGGAGAGGGTGTCGAGCACGACGGTCATCGCCTGCCCGACCGCGTCGACCAGCTCGACCTCCTCCTCGGGGGTCATCGCGGTGTCCACGAAGTCGGTCTCGTCGGGCCAGGCCTCCTCGCGGTGAGCCGTCCGGCTGCGGAGCACGTCGAGGCAGATCCGGGACACGACCGTGGTCAGCCAGCCGGGCAGGTTCTCGATCTGCTCGCCGGCCTTCTCGGTGCGGACCAGGCGGAGCCAGGCCTCCTGGACGGCGTCGTCCGCGGCATGGCTGCTGCCCAGCATCCGCATCGCGATGCCCCGCAGTCGCGGCCTCTCGCCCTCGAAGCGCTCGGCCAAGCCCACGAAATTCGATACCGGCTCGTCGGTCACGGTCACATCCTCCTCGGCAGCTCTCGTCTCCCTGATGACGAGGCGGAGGGCGGGTTCGTGACATCGAGTTGCGCCTCGTGACCGGTTGAGTTGCGCCCTCCCTCGTGACGACAGGCCCGAAGCACGAGGCGCAACTCAACGCATCACGGGGCGCAACTCAACGGACCACGGGGCGCAACGGAACGCGCGACCTGGGGTGAGGGGTGGCAGCGGCGGCGCAGATACGGCAGAGTTTCGGGCGATGTCCTTCTCGCGGGTTCGTCCGGTGGCCGCTGCGTCGGCACTGCTCCTGGGCGCGTCCGTCCTCGCCGGCTGCGGGGTGACGCGCGGCGACCAGAGCCGCGACATCCTGATGATCATCCCCAACAGCCCCGGGGGCGGCTACGACCAGACCGGCCGGGCCGCCGTTCAGGCGATGGTCGACGACGACGTCACCGGCGGCGACTTCACCGTCGACAACGTGATCGGCGCCGGTGGTGCCGCGGCGATGACCTCCTTGATGGGCAAGGCCGGCGACGAGCACACCATGATGACGGTGGGCCTCGGCGTGGTCGGTTCGCTCTACTCCTTCGGCACCGACTACCGCCTGACCGACGCCACCCCGCTCGCCCAGCTCATGAGCGAGCCGGAGGGAGTCCTCGTCCCGGGCGACTCGCCGTTCAAGACCATCGACGACCTGGCGCAGGCGTGGGTGGCCGACCCGTCCTCGATCGCCGTCGGGGGAGGCTCCTCGCCGGGCGGTCCCGACCACCTGTTTCCCATGCAGCTGGCGCAGACCATCGGTGTCGACCCGAACGACGTCAACTACGTGCCGTACGACGGCGGCGGACCGCTGACGAGCGCGTTGCTGGGCGAGAAGATCGCCGTGGGCTTCTCGGGGCTGGCCGAGTTCGAGGGCCAGATCAAGGACGGCGAGCTGCGCGTGCTGGCCGTCTCGGGGGAGGAGCGGCTGCCCCAGGACACCTTCGCCGACATCCCGACCCTGACCGAGTCGGGGATCGACCTGGAGTTCCTCAACTGGCGCGGCGTGCTGGCGCCGCCCGGGATCTCCGACGAGCGACGCGACGAGCTGATCGGCTACCTGGAGACGATGCACGACTCGTCCGGGTGGAAGACGGCGCTGGAGGAGAACGGCTGGACCGACGACTTCAAGACCGGTGAGGACTTCGAGCAGTTCCTCGACGAGCAGGACACCCGGGTGACCGACACGCTGGAGGGGCTGGGGCTGCTGTGACGATGGAGATGACACAGACACGCCGCGTCGACAAGGCGCAGTACGGGTTGGCGGCCGCCCTCGCCGTCGTCGGCGTCTGGACGATCGTCGACGCCCGCGGGCTCAACGTCGGCTACGCCGACCCGATCGGGCCCCGGGTCTACCCCTACGTCATCGGCGGCGTGATGGTCGTGCTGGCGGTGGTGCTCGCGGTCGCGACCGCCCGCGGCGACGTCCCCGAGGGCGAGGCCGGCGAGGACGTCGACCTGACCACCCGGCCCGACTGGCTCACCGTCGGAAAGCTCGTCGGGGTGATGCTGCTCAACCTGCTGCTCGTGAACATTCTCGGATGGGCGATCACCGGTGCTCTGCTGTTCGCCGGCTGCGCGTGGTCGCTGGGCAGTCGCACGGTCGTGCGCGACCTGATCGTGGGCGCGGTCCTCTCGGTCAGCAGCTGGTACTTCTTCTTCGTCGTCCTCGACGTCCCGATCACGCCGGGGATCCTGGACGGCATCCTCTGATGGACACCCTCAACCTCTTGCTCGACGGGTTCCAGAACGCCCTGACGCCTCAGAACCTGCTCTTCGCCTGCATCGGCGTGCTGCTCGGCACGTTCGTCGGCGTGCTGCCGGGCATCGGCCCGGCCATGACGGTTGCCCTGCTGCTGCCGCTCACCTACGGCCTGGACGCGACGCAGTCGTTCATCATGTTCGCCGGCATCCTCTACGGCGGCATGTACGGCGGGTCGACCACGTCCATCCTGCTGAACACGCCCGGCGAGTCGTCCTCGGTGATGACGGCCATCGAGGGCAACAAGATGGCGAAGGCCGGCCGCGGTGCCCAGGCCCTGGCCACCGCCGCCATCGGGTCGTTCATCGCCGGCACCATCGGCACCCTGCTGGTCGCGTTCTTCACGCCCGCCCTCGCCGACCAGGCGGTCAAGATCGGCGCGGCGACGTACTTCGCCATCATGCTGCTCTCGGTCGTGCTGGTCTCGGCCGTGCTCGGCGAGTCCAAGCTGCGGGGCTTCATCGGGCTGTTCATGGGCCTGACGATCGGCCTGGTGGGCCTCGACCTCTCGACCGGCCAACCACGGCTGACGTTCGGTCTGCTCGAGCTCGCCGACGGGATCGACATCGTCGTGGTGGCGGTCGGCATCTTCGCGATCGGCGAGGCGCTCTGGGTCGCCGCGCACCTGCGTCGGCGGCCCGTCGACGTGATCCCGGTCGGGCAGCCGTTCATGGCCCGCAGCGACTGGCGTCGTTCGTGGGGACCCTGGGTTCGGGGCACCGCGATCGGCTTCCCCTTCGGGGCGATCCCGGCGGGCGGTGCCGAGACGCCGACCTTCCTGTCCTACGTCCTCGAGCGGCGCCTTCAGAAGCCTGGCGAGGGCCGGGAGCCGTTCGGCCAGGGCGCCATCGAGGGCGTGGCCGGACCGGAGGCCGCCAACAACGCGAGCGCCGCCGGCATGTTCGTGCCGCTGCTGGCCCTCGGCCTCCCCGTGACCGCGACCGCCGCGGTGATCATCGCCGCCATGCGCACCTACGGCATCCAGCCCGGCCCGACGCTGATGGCCGACCAGCCCGAGCTCGTCTGGACGCTGCTGGCCAGCCTGCTCATCGGCAACACCCTCCTGCTGGTGATCAACCTTCCCCTTGCCCCGTTGTGGGCCCGGCTGCTGCAGATCCCGCGTCCCCAGCTGTACGCCGGGATCGTGTTCTTCGCGTCGCTGGGCGCCTACAGCGTCAACCAGGACCCGTTCGACCTGCTGCTGCTGTTGCTCTTCGGCGGGATCGGCTTCGCGATCCGGCGGTTCGGGATCCCCGTGCTGCCGTTGATCCTCGGTGTGATCCTCGGACCACTCATGGAGCAGAAGATGCGCGAGGCGCTCGACCTGTCCAACGGCGACATCAGCGGCTTGTTCAACGAGGGCCTGGCGGTCGGCCTCTACGTTCTCATCGTGGCCATCATCGTGGGGCCCTACATCGTCGGGCTGGTTCGCAGCAGGAGGTCCCCCGCATGACCGTCGTGATCGGCTACGTCCCCAACCAGTACGGCGAGGCCGCGCTGCAAGTCGGCCTGCAGGAGGCGGCGTCCCGACAGCTGCGCGTGATCGTGGTCAACGCGTCGCGAGGCGACGCCTACGTCGACAAGAAGTTCGTCACCGAGCAGGCCCTGAGCGACCTGGACGAACGGCTGACCGCCGCAGGCGTCGACCACCAGGTGCACCAGTCGGTCGGGGTCGAGATCGGGGACGAGATCGTCCGTGTCGCCGAGCAGAACCACGCCGAGCTGGTCGTCATCGGCATCCGGCCCCGCTCGCCCGTCGGCAAGGTGTTGATGGGCTCGGTGGCCCAGACCGTGATCATGGACGCGCCGTGCCCGGTGCTGACCGTGCGCCCCGACGTGCTGTGACCGTTGTCGAGACCGGCGACCCGGCTCCGACGTCCCAGGCATGAACACGACTGACGAAGTCCTCGACTGGATCGAGGCGCAGGGTCACAAGATGGCCACCCAGGTGGACGGCCTCGACGACGCCCAGCTGCGAGCCATCACGCTGCCCTCGGGGTGGTCGATGCTGGGCATGCTCGGCCACGTCCGCGACAGCACGCACTTCTGGCTGCACCACGTCCTCCTCGGTCATCCCACCGAGCTCGACGAGGACGACCTCTGGTTCAACGACCCGGCGGAGTCCGCGGCCATCGTCGTGGCCGGGTTCGTGGCGTCGTACGGCGCGGACGTGACCGCGGCTCGCGGCCTCGCCGCCGACTCGGCTGCCGGCGTGGTGGCCCGACGGAGCGTGGGGCGGGTACCGCCAGGACACCGTCCTCGGCGTCCTCTTGCACCTCTTCGCCGACAACGCCGCGCACGTCGGTCAGCTGAGCATCGTCCGCGAGCTCACCGACGGCGGCGTGTGGGACTACGCGATCGGCGGGGTCCGGGTCCCCTGAACCAGGCGGACGTCATACGACGTGGCTGCCGGGCGACCGCTTCGTATGACGTTGTCGGCGACGAGGCGCGCCAGGGGTCGTGGGGAGGTCAGTGCGGCAGGCCGGAGGAGCGCCAGGCGCCGGGTCCGTGCGGGAGGGTGGTACGCATCCGGTCGGCCGGGTCGGCCCAGGTGCTGCGGGGCTCCGGCTCCTCCCCGGCAGGGCCGGAGCCCAGGGCGGCGATGACCGCGACCAGCGCGGCGACCTCCTCGGGGGTCGCGTCGCCCTTGACGACGCGGAGCACCGGGCGGTCCGGGTCCGTGACAGCGGCCGTCACAGCGGGATGTTCCCGTGCTTCTTGGCCGGCAGCGTCGCCCGCTTGGTGCGCAGCAGCCGCAGCGCCCGGACCACCTCGACGCGGGTCTCGTGCGGGGAGATGACGGCGTCGACGTACCCCCGCTCGGCGGCGACGTACGGGTTGGCCAGCGTGTCGTCGTACTCGGTCACCAGCTCGGCGCGGCGGGCCTCCGGGTCGTCGGACTCCTTCAGCTGGTTGCGGTAGAGGATGTTGACCGCGCCCTGGGCGCCCATCACCGCGATCTGCGCCGTCGGCCAGGCCAGGTTGATGTCGGCACCGAGGTGCTTGGAGCCCATCACGTCGTACGCGCCGCCGTAGGCCTTGCGGGTGATGATCGTGACCAGCGGGACGGTGGCCTCGGCGTAGGCGTAGATCAGCTTCGCGCCGCGGCGGATGATGCCGTTCCACTCCTGGTCGGTGCCGGGCAGGAAGCCGGGCACGTCGACGAACGTCAGCACCGGGAGGTTGAACGCGTCGCAGAAGCGCACGAAGCGGGCGGCCTTCTCGGACGCGTCGATGTCGAGGGTGCCGGCGAAGTGCAGCGGCTGGTTGGCCACGACGCCCACGGGGTGGCCCTCGACGCGGCCGAAGCCGACGACGATGTTCGGCGCGAAGAGCGCCTGCACCTCGAGGAACTCCCCCGGTGAATCAGGCTCAGGATCGACGACCGCCGTGATCACGTCGTGCATGTCGTACGGCTGGTTCGGCGAGTCCGGGATGAGGACGTCGAGCGTCCGATCCAGGTCGCTCACGTCGGTGTCGGGCACCGCGTCGTACGTCGGCGCCGGGTCGAGGTTGTTGGCGGGGAGGTAGGACAGCAGCGCCTTGACGTACTCGATCGCGTCGTCCTCGTCGGTCCCCATGTAGTGGGCGTTGCCCGACTTGGTGTTGTGCGTCCGCGCGCCGCCGAGCTCCTCCATCGTCACGTCCTCGCCGGTGACGGTCTTGATCACGTCGGGGCCGGTGATGAACATGTTGGAGGTGCCGTCGACCATCACCGTGAAGTCGGTGACCGCGGGGGAGTAGACGTGCCCACCCGCGCAGGAGCCCATGATCAGGCTGATCTGCGGGATCACGCCGGACGCGTGCACGTTGCGCCGGAAGATCTCGCCGTACAGACCGAGCGAGACGACGCCCTCCTGGATGCGCGCGCCGGCGCCCTCGTTGATGCCGATGATCGGGCAGCCGGTCGTGATGGCGAGGTCCATCACCTTGGTGATCTTCTCGCCGTACACCTCGCCGAGCGACCCACCGAAGATCGTGAAGTCCTGGGAGAACACGCAGACCTGGCGGCCGTCGACGGTGCCGTAACCGGTGACCACGCCGTCGCCGTACGGGCGGTTGTTCTGCAGCCCGAATGCCGTCGACCGGTGCTTCGCCAGCTCGTCGAGCTCGACGAACGACCCCTCGTCGAACAGCAGCGCGATCCGCTCACGGGCCGTCTTGCGGCCCTTGGCGTGCTGCTTCTCGATCGCCTTCGCCGACCCGGCGTGCACCGCCTCGTCGAGCCGGCGGTCGAGGTCCGCCAGCTTTCCTGCGGTGGTGTGGATGTCGATGCCGGAGTCGTCGGGGGGTACGTCGGTGCCCTCGCCGATCGATGGCTCGGGGTGCACGGATGCGCTCACCTGGGAGAGGCTAGTCCCGTGAGCGACCCCCTTGACGAGCGCCCGCCCTTGGACCTGGACCGTCTGGTCAGCCCGGCGGACTGGTCCGTCGAGGTGGTGGAGGCGGCCCCGTCGACCAACGCTCTCGTCGCCGAGCGTGCCCGCAGCGGAGCGGCCGGCGAGGGCCTGGTGGTGGTCGCCGAGCACCAGACGGCCGGCCGCGGCCGCCTGGACCGGACGTGGGAGACGCCGGCCCGGTCCGCGCTCACCGTGTCGGTGCTGCTCGTGCCGAGGGTGGAGCAGGCGGACTGGCCGTGGCTCCCGCTGCTCACCGGGTACGCCGCCGCCCGCGCCCTGCGCCAGCTCGGCGCCGAGGTCGACCTCAAGTGGCCGAACGACGTGCTCCTGAACGAGCGCAAGCTCGCCGGCATCCTCACCGAGCGGGTCGACACCCCGGCCGGCCCGGCGGTGGTCACCGGCATCGGCATCAACGTCGGGCTGACGCGGGCGGAGCTGCCCCACGAGGGCGCCACCTCGCTGGCGATCGAGGGAGTCGCCGTGGACCGCACCGACCTGCTGTCGGCGCTGCTGCGCAGCCTGCGGACCGAGTACGACGCGTTCCGGCGCGGCGAGCTGGCACCGCTTCGCGCGGCGTACGCCGACGTGTGCGCCACCGTCGGTCGCGAGGTACGGGTCGACCTTCCGACCGGCGGGACGCTCGTCGGCCAGGCGACCGGGATCGACGAGGGTGGCCGCCTCCTCGTGCTCGGCCCGGCGGGTGTGGTGCCCGTGTCCGCCGGCGACGTCGTGCACGCCACCATCGTTGGTTGAGGAGGTCGCGCAGCGACCGTCACGAAACCCGGCGAGCGGTCGGCGGTGCGGTACGGGGGTCTCGTGACGGGACTTCGTCCCTCCTCGACCAGCGGGGCGCTTCTGCCAAGATGACCACGTGGCCATCTCGAAGAACCTGCTGAACGAGGGCGAGCAAGTCGTCTTCGACGTCCGCACCCACTGGAAGGCGCTGATCCTGCCGTTCCTGGCGCTGATCCTGCTGCTGGCGCTGTCGGTCTTCGTGGACCGGGCGATCGACAACGGCACCGTCTCGGCCGGCGTGTGGATCATCGTCCTGGGCCTGGTCCTGTGGCTGTCGGTGTGGCCGTTCCTCAACTGGCTGGTGGCCAGCTACACGGTGACCAACCGTCGCCTGATCACCCGCTCCGGCGTGATCACCCGGCGCGGTCACGACATCCCGCTCAGCCGGATCAGCGACGTGGCCTACGAGAAGCACCTCCTCGACCGGCTCCTGGGGTGTGGAACGCTCGTGATCAGCGACGCCAGCACGAACGGCCAGGTGCCGCTCCACGACATCCCCCGCGTGGAGGAGCGGCAGCGCGTCCTCAACGACCTCCTGCACCGTCTGCACGACGGCATCCCGGGCAATGAAGGAATCTGAGGACCCGGAGACCTCATCCCGCCCCGGCCCGGAGGAGCTCGAGCTCGCCATCCTGGGCGAGGAGCCGGTCTACAGCGCCGCCGACGTGGCCGGGCAGACGGGCGTCACCATCGACGAGGCCCGGCGCCTCTGGCGGGCCCTGGGCTTCCCGGACCGCGGCCTCGAGGTCGCGTTCACCGCCGCTGACGCCGACGCCGTCTCCACGCTCGTGGGTCAGGTGGAGGCCGGGCTCATCGACTTCGACATGGCAGTCACCCTCACCCGGGCGGTGGGGCAGACGATGGCCAAGCTGGCCGACTGGGAGGTCGCCACGCTCGTGCACCGCGTGCAGGAGATCGAGGCGAGCGAGCAGGCGACCGGCAGCCGGGCCCGTGCCGGGATGCACCTGATCCAGGAGATGAGCGAGCCGTTCGAGCGGCTGCTCGTCTACGTCTGGCGGCGGCACCTGGCCGCCGCCGTCACCCGCGTGGAAGCTCTCGGGGCCGACGACTCGGACCTCCAGTCGACCCAGATGACGATCGGCTTCGCCGACATCATCGGGTTCACCGAGCTGTCCAACGAGGTGACGCAGACCCGGCTCGGCGACCTGGTCGAGCTGTTCGAGTCGCGGTGCGCCGACGTCGTCGCCACCCAGCGTGGACGGGTCATCAAGACGCTCGGTGACGCGGTGCTCTTCGTGAACACCGACCCGATCCGGGCCTACGACACCGCCGAGGGGATCATCAACGTGGTCGGCCGCGACGGCCGGATGCCCGACGTCCGCGTCGGCCTGGCCAGCGGTTCGGTCGTGATGCGGCTCGGTGACGTCTTCGGCCCGCCGGTGAACCTGGCCTCCCGACTCACCGGTGTCGCCCGGCGCAACCGCGTCATCGTCGACCAGGCCACGGCCGACCTGCTGCCGTCCGACCAGTTCGAGACGCGCCGCCTGCCGGCGCGGCCGGTGCGCGGGTTCGGGCTCATCGAACCGGTCGCCGTCCGGCGTCACTGAACCGGTCTCTGAACCGGTCTCTGGGCCCTCCGACCTGGCCCCCGGCCGGTCCGTGCCACTGAGGCCAATTTGCCCGTTTTCGAGCGCCGGGCGGCCATTCTTCCTACCGTTTGTCCGTGCTCGAGGTCCAGGACGTTCGCATCGACCCATCGGCCCGCCGGGTGTGGCGTGCCGAGCGGGAGATCGTGCTGTCCCGCAAGGAGTACGACCTGCTCCATGCCCTGGCCTCCCGTCCGGGCGACATCGTGAGCCGCGACGAGCTGATGCGCGACGTCTGGGGCGCGAGCTTCTGGACGTCGTCGAAGACCATCGACGTGCACCTCGGCTGGGTCCGTCGCAAGCTCGGCGACGACTCCCGCCGGCCGATGCTGATCAGCACCATCCGCGGCCGTGGCCTGCGCTTCGAGACGGCCGCGCCCGTCGCCTCCGTCGAGGTCTGACCCGCCTGCGGCTCAGCCGCCGCTCGGGGGCGGTGGCACCACGGAGAACGCGTCCGGCCGGTGCAACCAGGTGAAGTGGCTCAACGGCCAGAGCAGCACGAACACCTTGCCGACGACGAGGTCGACCGGCACGAACTCGTCGCCCGGGACACAGGTCGGGTCGTCCTTCGGCTCGCAGTGGTGGAACGAGGAGTCCGCAGAGTGGCTGCGGTTGTCGCCCATCACGAAGATCGAGCCTTCGGGCACCGGACCGGCCGTCCAGTTGCAGCCGATCATCGGGCCGTAGCAGGGGGCTCCGTCTTCCTGCGCGTACCCCTGCTCGTCGAGAGCGACGCCGTTGACCTTCAGGCGGCCCTGGTCGTCGCAGCAGTGGATCGTGTCACCCGCGACACCGATGACGCGCTTCACCAGGTGCCCTCCGGAGGGGTAGAGGCCGATCCGCTCCATCAGCTGCGGGAGCGAGCCGGTGGGTCCGGCGGCCTCATCGGGCGGGAGCCAGTCGCCGGGGTCCTTGAAGACGACCACGTCACCGCGCTCCGGGCCGCCCCCGAGCTCGTACGACACCTTCTGCACCAGGATCCGGTCGTTGCGCACCAGGCCCGGCTCCATCGACTCCGACGGGATGTAGAACGCCTGGAGCAGCAGGGTCTTGACGATGATCGCGAGCGCGGTGGCCACGACCAGGATGACGAGGAACTCCTGCCACAGGGGTCGTTGCCGGCGGCGGCGCTCGACCGCCGGCTCGGCGGCGCCCAGGTCGTCCGTCGTCACGTCGCGAGCCTAGAGACAGGGGCCTGAGCCGTCCTCACTACGCTGAAGCCCGTGACCTCCCGCGCCCCGACCGTCGCCGTGATCGGAGGCGGTCAGCTGGCGCGGATGATGGCGGAGCCCGCCGCTGCCCTGGGGATCCCGCTGCGGCTGCTGGCCGAGGAGGAGGGTGTCTCGGCCGCCCAGGTGATCCCCGACCACGAGGTCGGCGACTACCGCGACCTCGACGCCCTCATCGCCGTCACCCGGGGCTGCGAGGTCGTCACCTTCGACCACGAGCACGTGCCGACCGAGCACCTCGAGGCGCTCACGGCTGCCGGTGTGGCCTGCCGCCCGGGGCCGGCCGCGCTGGTCCACGCGCAGGACAAGGCCGTGATGCGCGTGCGGCTCGGCGAGCTCGGCGTCCCCTGCCCGCGCAACGCCGTGGTGGCCTCGGTGGCCGACGTCGAGGCGTTCGGCTTCCCGTGCGTGCTGAAGACGACCCGCGGCGGGTACGACGGCAAGGGCGTCTGGTTCGTCCACGCGGCCACCGACTGCGCCGAGCCGCTCGCCACCGCCGAGGCGGCCGGCGTACGACTGCTCGCCGAGGAGCTCGTCGACTTCAGGCGTGAGCTCTCGGCGCTGGTGGTGCGTGCTCCGAGCGGTCAGGCCGCGGCGTACCCGGTCGTGCAGTCGGTGCAACGCGACGGCATCTGCCACGAGGTGGTCGCCCCGGCCCCCGACCTCGATCCTGCCCTGGCCGGCGAGGCCCAGCGACTGGCCCTGCTGGTCGCCGGCGAGCTCGACGTCAGCGGTGTGCTGGCCGTCGAGCTCTTCGAGACGACCGATGGCCGGATCCTCGTCAACGAGCTCGCCATGCGCCCGCACAACACCGGGCACTGGACCCAGGACGGCGCGGTCACCTCGCAGTTCGAGAACCACCTGCGGGCCGTGCTCGACCTGCCGCTGGGCGCGCCCACCGCGCGCGCGACCTGGACGGTGATGGTCAACATCCTCGGCGGGCCGCAGGAGACGGGACGCCTCTACGACGGGTACCGGCACGCGATGGCCCGTGATCCCGGTCTGCGCGTGCACCTGTACGGCAAGGACCTGCGGCCGGGTCGCAAGGTGGGGCACGTGAACGCCTACGGTGATGACCTGGCGGACTGCCTGGTACGCGCACGGCACGCGGCGGCCTGGTTCGCCGGTGAGCTCGGAGACGAAAGTGAGTGACCAGATGAGTGATCCCGTCGTCGGCATCGTGATGGGCTCCGACTCGGACTGGCCCGTCATGGAGGCGGCCGCCAAGGCGCTCGAGGAGTTCGGCATCCCGTTCGAGGCCGACGTCGTCTCCGCGCACCGGATGCCCGAGGAGATGCTGGCCTACGGCACCGATGCCGCCGGGCGCGGGCTGCGGGTGATCATCGCCGGCGCCGGCGGTGCCGCGCACCTGCCCGGCATGCTGGCCGCCGTGACGCCGCTGCCCGTGATCGGTGTCCCCGTGCCCCTCAAGCAGCTCGACGGCCTCGACTCCCTGCTCTCGATCGTGCAGATGCCCGCCGGCGTTCCCGTCGCCACCGTGGCCGTCGGCGGCGCCCGCAACGCCGGCCTGCTCGCGGTCCGCATCCTCGGGGCGTCCGACGAGGGCCTGCGTCAGCAGATGACCGACTTCCAGGCCCGCCTCAAGACCGAGGCGCAGGAGAAGGGCGCGGTCGTCCGCCGCCAGGCCGGCGGTTCGTCGAAGCTCGGGTTCTGACTGGCGTTTGGGACCAATCGCCAGCTCAACCGGCCCGCAGACTGGCGTTTGTGACCACTGGCGTGCCAGGCGCCGGGCTATCCCGTCTCGGTGTAGTCCGCGTCCATGGGCTCGAGGGTGCCGAGCGACTCGGCGACCACGAGGGCGTCGTCGCCGATCTCGAGGCGGAAGTCCGGCGGCGGGTTGACGAAGGCGCGCCCGCCGCGGCCGATGGCCAGCAGGGTCGCGGAGTGCTCGGCCCGGAGCTTGGTCGACAGCTCGTCGATCGAGTGCCCGATGTAGTTGTCGGGCAGGTTGACGCGGTAGAGCTCGGAGCCCTCGCCGCCCGACACGATGTCGGTGACCAGCTCGGCGAGGCCGGGGTACAGCGAGGAGCGGGCGAGCAGCCGGGAGGCGATCCGCGAGGTCACCATGATCTCGTCGGCCTTCGCCCGCCGGAAGTGCTCGACGTGGGCC
The DNA here is from genome assembly GCA_963708915.1 of uncultured Actinomycetota bacterium. GTDB lineage: Bacteria > Actinomycetota > Actinomycetes > Propionibacteriales > Nocardioidaceae > Nocardioides. Next base: position 553,102 of record CAVPUJ010000001.1, on the reverse strand, counting down.
GGGTTGTTGACCTCCACCACGGTGCGGACCTCCGGGGCGATCGACTCGATGGCCATCACGGTGAGGATGGAGCGCATGTCGGCCTCGTTGGAGGCGTCCGCGGGACAGATCACCGCGGCCATCGCCTCCTCGATGCCGGCGCGCCGGAGGTCGTCGGAGTTCGTGACGTCACCGTTGACGAAGTACACGCCCGGTCCGCCCGGGTTCTTGTCGGCCTCGTGGATCAGCACGATCTTGCGGTCGTAGTCGTCGCCGTCGAGCTCCGCGATCAGCTCGCGCGCCGTGGAGTTCCAGCCGCACACGACGATGTGGTCGCGATACCCGGACGCACCCATGCCTTGACCCTCCTTGAGCAAGAAGTCGATGAGGAAACCGACCAGAGCACCGGTGATGGTCGCGACGATAGCGACGCCGAAGAGCACCAGCAGCCAGCTGACCACGAAACCGATGGGCGAGGTCACGTACGACGAGTCGCCGGCGCCCATGACCGTGGTGATCCCCCAGTAGAAGCTGTTGCCCAGCTTCCCGAAGAACGCGCCCACCGTGTGGGTCTCGCCCTCGTCGGGACCCTCCGCGACCGTGACCAGCGCGGCCGCGAGCAGCACGACCACGAACAGACCGCCGAACAGCCGGATGAAGAACGTGCGGTCCACGTTCCGGGTCATCACGCTGACGTGGTAGCCGATCCGACGCAGCAGCGGAGCCGAGAAGATGGTCGCGACGACGGTCTTGGCGCGCCAGCGCAAGGCATCCCCCTGACAACGTGCCCCACTCCGAGAAGCGGGTTTCCAGCGAACGCCTCATCTTGGCAGAGGAGCGCGCGATCCGTCATGACATCTTCGGGTCATCGCGTTCCAGGTCACGGACGGCGCCGGTACTCGATGGCTGGACAGGTGTCCATGACCATCGGGGTGCCGGCAGCCACCGTCCGGTGGAACGCGCCCTCGTCGATCACGCCGAGCTGGAACCACACCCCGCGGGCACCGACGGCCACGGCCTGGTCGGCGAACTCGCCGGCCGCCGACGAGCGCCGGAACACGTCGACCACGTCCACCGGAAAGGGGACGTCGGCCAGCGACGCGTACCCCTGCTCGCCCAGCACGGGCTCGGCCAGAGGGTGGATGGGCACGATCCGCTTGCCCTTGCGCTGCAGCAGCTCGGCGATGCTGTACGCCGTCCGCCGCGGGTCGTGCAGGCCGATCACCGCCCACGTCTCGCACTCGTCGAGCATCAGGTCCACCCACTCCTGCCGCTGCCAGTCGCTCACGCGGGAAACCTTAGGCTGAGCCCATGAGCTCCGGACCCGAGAACAACAGCCCGCTGTTCGCGCTCTCGGAGGAGCACCAGGCCATCCGCGAGGCCGTGCGGGACCTGTGCGAGGCCAAGGTGGCGCCGTACGCCGCCGTGGTCGACGAGGAGGCCCGCTACCCGGAGGAGGCGGCCGCAGCCCTCCAGGCTGCCGACTTCCACGCGCCGCACGTGCCGGAGGAGTACGGCGGCGCGGGCGCCGACGCGCTGGCCACCGTGCTGGTGATCGAGGAGATCGCCCGCGTGTGCGCGGCGTCCTCGTTGATCCCGGCGGTCAACAAGCTCGGTTCGCTGCCCGTGATCCTGGCCGGTTCCGAGGAGATGAAGAAGAAGTACCTGACCCGGCTGGCGTCCGGTGACGGCGGGTTCTCCTACTGCCTGTCCGAGCCCGACGCGGGTTCCGACGCGGTGGCGATGAAGACACGCGCGGTCCGCGACGGCGACGACTGGGTGCTCGACGGCGTGAAGCGCTGGATCACCAACGCGGGCGTGTCGGAGTTCTACACCGTGATGGCCGTGACCGATGTGGACGCGCACGCCAAGGGCATCTCGGCCTTCGTGGTCGAGAAGTCCGACGAGGGCGTCTCCTTCGGCGCCCCGGAGAAGAAGCTCGGCATCAAGGGCAGCCCGACCCGCGAGGTCTACCTGGACCGGGTCCGGATCCCCGGCGACCGGATGATCGGCGAGGAGGGCACCGGCTTCGAGACGGCCATGCGCACCCTCGACCACACCCGCGTCACCATCGCCGCCCAGGCCGTCGGCATCGCCCAGGGCGCGGTCGACTTCGCCCTGTCCTACGCCAAGGAGCGCGAGCAGTTCGGCAAGCCGGTCGCCGACTTCCAGGGCCTGCAGTTCCTCCTGGCCGACATGGGCATGAAGGTCGAGGCTGCCCGTCAGCTCACGTACGCCGCCGCCGGACGCTCCGAGCGCAACGACAAGGACCTCACCTTCTTCGGCGCCGCCGCCAAGTGCTTCGCCTCCGACGTGGCGATGGAGGTCACCACCAACGCCGTGCAGGTGCTCGGTGGCTACGGCTACACCCGCGACTACCCCGTCGAGCGGATGATGCGTGACGCCAAGATCACCCAGATCTACGAGGGCACCAACCAGGTGCAGCGCATCGTGATGGCCCGGCAGCTGCTCAACGGGATCCAGTCCGAGCTGCCCCGATGACGACCATCGAGATCGCCGTACCCGACGGCACGGCCGAGGCGTACCTCGCCGGGCCCGAGGACGGCAGCGCTCCCGGCGTCCTGTTCTTCATGGACGCCTACGGGCTGCGTCCCCAGATCGCGGACATGATGGACCGGATCGCGGGGTGGGGCTACACGGTGCTGGCGCCGAACGTCTTCCATCGCCACGGGTCGGTCGCCGACCTCGTCGATGACCGCGACCACGCGATGGAGCGGGTCCGGGCCCTGACCCCGGACCACCTGGCGGTCGACGCCCCCGCGTACCTCTCGGCGCTGGGAGAGCGCTGCGCCGACGGCAGCATCGGCACCACCGGCTACTGCATGGGGGCACGTCTCGCCGTCCGCACCGCCACCGCGCACCCCGACCGGGTTGCCGCGGTCGGCGGGTTCCACGGCGGTGGTCTGGCGACCGACGACCCCGACAGTCCGCACCTCGGTCTTCCTCGGGCCCGCGCCGAGCTCGTCTTCGGGCACGCCGACCGCGACCGGTCGATGCCGCCGGAAGCGGTGGGGCGACTGGGCGACGCGCTCTCAGCCGCGGGGCTGCTCTTCATCAACGACGTCTACGCCGGCGCCGCGCACGGCTACACGATGAACGACACCCCTGCCTACCACGAGGAGTCGGCCGAGCGGCACTACCGCGCGCTCGAGTCGCTCCTCGAACGGACCCTGCGGTGATCCAGGGGTGACCGGACCGCAGCAGGTCGCCGAGTCCGCGGCCGCCGCGATGTGGGCCGGCGACCGGGCCAGCCAGTCCTTGGGCATGGAGGTCGTCGAGGTCGGCCCCGGTCGGGCCGTGGTCCGGATGACCGTGCGTGAGGACATGGTCAACGGCCACGCCATCGGCCACGGCGGCCTCACCTTCACCCTGGCCGACTCGGCGTTCGCGTTCGCCTGCAACAGCTACGACCGGCGTACGGTCGCCGCCGGCGCCGAGATCCGCTTCCGCGCCCCGACCCACCTCGGCGACGTGCTGACCGCGACCGCCACCGAGCGCAGCCGCGAGGGGCGCTCGGGCGTGTACGACGTCGAGGTCACCGGCTCGGGGCCGAGCGGCACGACGGTGGTGGCCACCTTCGTCGGCCACAGCCGCGAGATCGGTGGTTCGTTCTCCTAGCGGGCCAGGCCGGAGGGCGAGCAGAGCTCCTTGCCGATGCTGGCGGTGTCGTCCTGCTGGATCTTCTGGAACATCCGCCCCGCGCGCTCGCTGTCCCAGTGGACCGCGAGGTCGGAGATCGGGACGCCGCAGGTGAGGCCGTTGTCCCCGTCGACCCGCGTCATCGCGGCCGCGAACTTGGCCGCGGTGATCGGCCCGGTGTCCTCGTCGATGGCCACGAAGTCGGCCGCGGCCATGTTGAGGTTCCACCAACGGACGGGGTTGATCACCGACCACGGCGAGATGGCCTTGTTGCCGACGGCCGAGACGACCTCGCGCTGGTGGGCGGCGCGGTCGAGGTCGCCGAGCTCCTGGGCGTGTCGGGACCGGGCGTACGCGAGCGCGACGTCGCCGTCGACGTCCTGGCAGCCCTTCTTGATGCGGAGGTTGGCGTCGGCGTCGACCATGTCCTCCTTGGGGCAGATCTCGATGCCACCCACGGCGTCCACGAGGCCCACGAACCCGCCGAAGCCGATCTGGACGTAGCTGTCGATCTTGATGTCAGTGGCCTCCTCGATGGTCTCCACCAGCAGCTTCGGTCCGCCGTAGGCGTAGGCCGCGTTGATCTTGGTCGTGCCGTGTCCGGGGATCGGGACCAGGGAGTCGCGCGGGATCGACATCAGCAGGTTGGGGCCCGACCCGGTGTGCAGCAGCATGATCGTGTCGGTGCGCTGGCCGGTCGCGTTGCCGGTGCCCAGCTCCTCACGCTCCTCGGCCGAGAGGTCGGCCCGGGAGTCGCTGCCGACCAGGAGGTACGTCGTCCCGGGCTGGTCCCCGGGCCGCTTGCCGTCCGGCATCGCCTCGATCTTGCTGACCTTGTTCCACGCGATCAGCGGGACCACGACCAGGAACACCAGCCACAGCAGCAGGAGCAGGAACACGTAGCGGAACCGGAACCGGAACCGGCCCCGCTGCCGCTGTCCCGGAGGCGGGGCCAGGGGCGGCGGCGTCGGTCGGGTCGACCGCTCGGCGGTCTGGCGTTCCTGCTCGGACTTCAGCTGGGCACGCCGCTGGCGGCCGCTGAGGGCCGCCTGCGACTGCGACGGCGGTTGGATCGGCATGACCTGGGTGTCCTGGGGGGGCTTGGCGGAGGGTTGGGGGGAGGGTTGGGGGGAGGGTTGAACCGATGTCTGGGGCTCCGGGCGGCGCGCGGCCGCCGGGAGAGGTTGGGGAGGCAGCTGGCCGAAGCGCTGGCTCAGGTCCTGGGCGGCCTCGTTGGCCTGGGTGTCCTCGGGCCGGCGCTGCCGCGGTACGGGACGGGTCGCGTCGTCGGGGGCGCGGTGCTTGCCGCTGGCGCCGCCCGCGGCGGCGCCCCCGGCGCCGTACAGCCACTCGAACTCGGGCGTGCCCTCCTCGGGCGCGCCGTCGCCCGGAGGACCTCCGGGAGGGGAACCCGTCATGGCGGTGAACCTACCCGCTGAGGGCTGACGGACCATGTCGGCGCGTCGAACGCGGCTGGGGCCGCTGTGACTGGTGATACTGACGGGGCGCTGGGTCGAAAGGTTCGGCGTGCTCCTTCCCCAGCTAGAGAGGCACCCAGCGATGCCGCCCGCATCTTCCCCCGGGTCCGACCTCGCCCTGTCGCGCGCCACCACCCGCGAACGGGCCGCCCGCGTGCGCTACCGCCGCGCGCTGATGCTGATGACCATGACCCTCGTCGTCCCTGGCTCTGCCCAGCTGGCGGCGGGCAACCGGCAGGTCGGCCGGATCGCCATCCGGATCTGGCTGGTCCTCGTGGCCCTCGCGGTGCTGAGCATCCCCACCGGTCTGGTCTGGCACGAGTACGTCTTCTGGCTGGCGTCGGACACCGCCCTGCTCCTGCTGCTGCGGTTCGTGCTGATGGCCCTGGCGGTCGGCTGGGCCGCCCTCCTCGTGGACGCCTGGCGTCTCGGGCAGCCGCTGAGCCTCTCGCTGAACCACCGCCGGGCCGTGGTCGGCGTCAACGGGGTGCTGTGCTTCTCCGTGGCCGGCACCCTGCTCTTCGGTGCCCACATCGTCGGGGTGCAGCGCGACTTCATCCTCACCATGTTCTCCGGCGACCACGTCTCGGACGCCCACCACGGTCGGTACAACGTGCTGCTCCTCGGCGGTGACTCCGGCGCCGGCCGCTGGGGCCTGCGGCCGGACTCGATGACCATCGCCAGCATCGACGAGGAGACCGGCCGAACGGTGCTGATCGGGCTGCCTCGCAACATGGCGAACTTCCCGTTCGCCAAGGGCTCGGTGATGGCCAAGCAGTTCCCGAACGGCTTCGACTGCGACGGCTGCTACCTCAACGGCGTCAGCACCTGGGCGCAGGACCACACCGCGCTGTTCGGCAAGTCGGAGCAGCCGGGCGTGGACGCCACGATCATGGCCATCGAGGGCATCACGGGCGTCAAGGTCAACTACTGGGCGATGGTCAACCTCCAGGGTTTCCGCGACCTCGTCGACGCGGTCGGCGGCGTCACCCTCAACGTCCGCCAGCCGATCCCGGTCGGCGGCCTCGGCAGCGACGTGACCGGCTACATCCAGCCCGGCATGCGCAAGCTCGACGGCCACGACGTGCTGTGGTTCTCCCGCGCCCGCGAGGGCTCCGACGACTACTCGCGGATGGCGCGCCAGAAGTGCGTGATGGGCGCGATGCTCCGTCAGGTCAGCCCGCAGACCGCGGTGAAGAACTTCGAGGCGATCGCCACGGCGTCGTCCGCGATGATCTCCACCAACATCCCGCCGGGCGAGGTCGACCGCTTCATCTCCCTCGCCCTCCAGGCCCGGAGCCAGAAGATCTCCACCGTCTCGCTCGTGCCCCCGATGGTCGTGACCGCTCACCCCGACGTCCCGACGATCAAGAAGATGGTGGCCGCCGCGATCGCGCGGGCCGAGGGCCGTACGCCGACGAAGCCGGCCGGCGCCGAGCCCGAGACGACGCCGGCCGCACCCGCCGACACCCCGACGTCCGAGGCGCCGGCAGCGACGCCGGCCGACACCCCCTCGGAGACGCCGACCGAGGAGGCACCCCAGCCCGAGGTCGTCACCGGTGGTTCGGTCGGCAACCTGTCCAACGGCTACGCCGCCAACCAGACCGACGACCTCGGCGCCAGCTGCTGACAGACTGGTCCGCGTGACCGAAGGCCCCGCGACCCCCCGCATCGTCGCGGTCGTGGTCACCTTCAACCGGCTCGCGCTGCTGCAGCGCCTGGTGGCGAGGCTGCGAGAGACCCAGGGACTCGCCGAGATCCTGGTGGTCGACAACGCATCGACCGACGGCACGGGGGAGTGGCTCGTGACGCAGCCGGCCCCGGTGCGGGCGCTGACGCTGACCGACAACCGCGGCGGCGCCGGTGGGTTCCACGTCGGGCTCCAAGCCGCGGTCGACCGCGGGGCCGACCTGGTCTGGCTGATGGACGACGACGGCATCCCGGAGCCCGACTGCCTCGAGGTGCTGCTCGACCACGACGAGTACGACTTCTGGGGTCCCGCGGTGCTCGCCGAGCAGGACCACGCGAGGCTCTGCTTCCCGATCCGGCTGCCCGGCCGCGCCGCGGTGGTGCACCGGATGGCCGAGGTCGAGGCGGCGGCCCGCGACGGCGTGATCGACGACGTGGTCATCCCCTTCAACGGGGTGCTGGTCACCCGCGAGCTGGTGGAGCGCATCGGCACCCCTCGCGAGGAGTTCTTCATCTGGGGCGACGACGTGGAGTACCTGTGGCGGGCCCGCAAGGCCGGCGCCCGCACCGGCACGGTCGTGGCCGCGCGGTTCCTGCACCCGGCCACCGACGACCTCGGCACGCCCATGGCGTTCGGCCGGACGACCTACAACCACACCCCGAGCGACCTCAAGCACTACTGCATGGCGCGCAACAACCTCGTCAACCTGCGCGACTACCGCGGCTGGCCCGCGGCGCTCGCGTTCGTCGCCAAGACCGCGTGGTTCTACGCCTTCACGCGGCCCGACGTCGGGCGGCTTCGCCTCAGCGCCCGAGCCATGTACGCGGGGCTGCGCGGCGACTTCACGGGTCACCGGAGGTTCCTCCGTGGGTGAGCCCGCCGAGACCGTCGCCGTCGTCGTCGTCACCCACAACCGCGCCGACCTGCTGTCCCGGATGCTCGATGCCCTGGTCGTGCAGACCCACCCGATCGCCACCGTGATCGTGGTCGACAACGCCAGTGGCGACCACACGCAACAGGTGCTCGCCCGTGACGACCTGCCTCTCCAGGTGATCACGAGCGCGGAGAACGTCGGCGGCGCGGGTGGCTTCCGGATCGGGATGGAGACGGCGTACGCCGGTGGCTGGGACCGCATCTGGCTGATGGACGACGACGTGGTTCCTGCCCCGGAGTGCCTCGCCGTCCTGATGGGCGTCGACCGCGAGCACTCCGACTGCCTGATGTGCGTCCGCGAGGACCTCGAGGGGCACCTGGTCGAGAAGTCCGCGACCACCTTCGACCTGCGCAACCCGCTGGCGATCAAGCCCAAGACGGCGAGCGTCGAGACGACGTACGGGTCCCGCGCGGAAATGCCGCCGCTCGTGGAGATCGAGGTGGTGGCGTTCGAGGGTCTGCTGGTGCGTCACGAGGTGGTCGAGCGCATCGGGCTGCCCGACCCGGAGTTCTTCATCTTCTACGACGACGCGGACTTCGCCCTGCGGGCCCGCAAGGCCGGCTTCCGGATCTGGGCCGTGCGCGACGCCGTTCTGGTCAGGCAGCTGGCGTTCTCGCAGAAGCACGCGCTGGAGACGTGGAAGGGCTTCTACATGTACCGCAACCTCTTCGTCGTGCACTTCCGTCACGGGGAGAACGCGCTGGTGCGGGCCAAGCCGTACGCGATCACCGCCGCGGTGGTGGCGCTCAGCCCGGTGCGTGGCGGTCGCGCGGAGGCAGGCAATGTGATCCGCGCCATCCGAGGCGCTCGGGCCATGCAGCGGGGGCACGCGGACCGCCTCGCGGAATCGGGTCGGGCACCCACGCCTGGCTAGACTCGACAGGGTTGTCTGCCCGTTATTCATCGCCCAGGGAATTGTTCGAGGAATTGTTCCGGGGCGAGCAAGTCAGGAGAGCCCTACGTGTCCGACCTCCCCGACCTCGTCGTCGTCGGCAGCGGGTTCTTCGGCCTCACCATCGCCGAGCGCTGTGCCAGCGATCTCGGGCTGAAGGTCCTGGTCCTCGAGCGTCGACACCACCTCGGCGGCAACGCGTACTCCGAGAAGGAGCCGACGACCGGCATCGAGGTGCACAAGTACGGCGCCCACCTCTTCCACACGTCCAACGAGAAGGTGTGGGACTACGTCAGCCGCTTCACGACCTTCACCACGTACCAGCACCGGGTCTTCGCGAAGTACCAGGGACAGGTCTACTCGTTCCCGATGAACCTCGGGCTGATCAACCAGTTCTTCGGCAAGGCGCACACGCCCGACGAGGCGCGCGAGCTGATCGCCAAGCAGGCCAGCGAGTTCGACACCGACGCCGCGCAGAACCTCGAGGAGAAGGGCATCAGCCTGATCGGGCGGCCGCTCTACGAGGCGTTCGTGAAGGGGTACACCGCCAAGCAGTGGCAGACCGACCCCAAGGAGCTGAGCCCGGACATCATCACCCGGCTCCCGGTCCGTTACAACTACGACAACCGCTACTTCAACGACACCTACGAGGGCCTGCCCACCGACGGCTACACGGCGTGGCTGACCCGGATGGCCGACCACCCCAACATCGAGGTGCGGGTCGAGACCGACTTCTTCGACGTGGCCGATGCCTACAAGGGCAAGGTGCCGATCGTCTACACCGGACCCGTGGACGAGTACTTCGGCAGCTCCGAGGGCCGGCTCTCCTGGCGCACGGTCGACCTCGAGCAGAGCGTGGTCGACGTCGACGACTTCCAGGGCACCTCGGTGGTCAACGCCAACGACGAGGACGTGCCGTACACCCGCATCCTCGAGTTCAAGCACTTCCACCCCGAGCGCGTGAAGACCTACCTGCCCGGCAAGACCGTGATCGTGCACGAGTACAGCCGGTTCGCCGAGGACGACGACGAGCCGTACTACCCGATCAACACCGCCGAGGACCGCGAGAAGCTGCTGAAGTACCGCGAGCTGGCGAAGGCCGAGCCGATGGTGCTGTTCGGCGGCCGGCTGGGTACCTACAAGTACCTCGACATGCACATGGCCATCGGGTCGGCCCTCTCGATGTACGAGAACAAGCTCAAGCCGCACTTCGCCGACGGCGCCACGCTCACCTCTGGAGGAGTCGACGAATGAGCACCACGACAGCGGAGACCGTGGACGAGAGCGCGCCGAAGGTACGCCGCCTCCTCCAGCGCCAGATCCTCCCGATCGACCGCGACACCGACGTGTTCGCGCTGTACGTCGACCCGGAGGAGGCCAGGCTCGACGCCGATCGCTACGAGATCGGTGGCGACCGCGCCGCCAAGGACCTCAACAACGCCGCCATCCGGCAGTCCACCTCGACCGGCCGGGCAGTGCACCCCGACCAGATCCTGTCGCGCACGGCGTTCCGGGTGCGTCAGGGCAGCAAGATGTCGTTCGGCACCTACTTCAACGGCTTCCCGGCGTCGTACTGGCGGCGCTGGAGCGTCGTCAGCGAGGTGCGCCTGTCGGTCGCGATCGCCGGCCGGGGCGCGAGCGTGACGGTCTACAAGTCGACGGCCAACGGCCGCTCGCAGCGTGTGGACGCCGCGACCGTCGACGGCACTGCTGGGGGGGACGCCCGCGCGACGTTCGACTTCGACCTGACGCTGACGCCGTTCGCGGACGGCGGTTGGTACTGGTACGACGTCGTCGCCGGCGACGAGGACGCCGTTGTCGAGTCGGCCGAGTGGACCGCCGAGGTCCCCGCCGACCGCGAGCAGCACGGCACCGTCGACATCGTCATCACGACGGTCAACAAACCTGACTTCTGCGCCAAGCTGCTCACCCAGATCGGCGAGGACGAGACGCTGCGCCCCTACCTGGACACGGTGTTCGTCTCCGAGCAGGGCACCCAGAAGGTCGCCGACCACGAGCTCTTCTCGATGGCGGAGAAGGCCCTCGGCGACCTGCTGGTCATCAACGAGCAGGGCAACCTGGGTGGGTCCGGTGGCTACGCCCGCGGCCAGCTCGAGTCCGTCCGCAAGGGCACGGCGACCTACGCGATGATGATGGACGACGACGTCGTCTGCGAGCCCGAGAGCATCGTCCGGGCCATCACCTTCGGCGACCTCGCCCGCCGGCCCACGATCGTCGGCGGCCACATGTTCTCGCTCTTCTCGCGCTCGCGCCTGCACTCGTTCGGCGAGATCGTGCAGCCGTGGCGGTTCTGGTGGCAGACGCCGCTCGACGGCTACTCCGACTGGGACCTGGCCGCGCGCAACATCCGCTCGGCGCGGTGGCTGCACAAGCGCGTCGACGTCGACTTCAACGGCTGGTTCATGTGCCTGATCCCTCGGGTCGTGCTCGAGGAGATCGGCCTGTCGCTGCCGATCTTCATCAAGTGGGACGACCTCGAGTTCGGTCTGCGGGGCAAGCAGCACGGCTTCCCGACGGTGACCTTCCCGGGCGCGGCCGTGTGGCACGTGCCGTGGACCGACAAGAACGACGCCGTGGACTGGCAGGCCTACTTCCACCACCGCAACCGGATGATCTCGGCGCTGCTCCACTCGCCCTACCCCAACGGTGGCCGGCTGGTGCGCGAGAGCCTCAACCACCAGATCAAGCACCTCGTCTCGCTGCAGTACTCCACCGTCGAGATCCGGCACCAGGCGCTGCTCGACGTGCTGGCCGGCCCGTACGCCCTGCACGAGCAGCTGCCGGGCAAGCTCGGCGAGGTCAACGCCTTCCGCAAGCAGTTCACCGACGCGCAGCTGCACGCCGACCCCGACTCGTTCCCGACGGTCCGCCGCACCAAGCCGCCGCGCAAGGGCAAGGGCCCCGGCACCGAGATCCCCGGGCGCCTCTCGCAGCTGGTCACCGCGGGGCTCGCACCGATCCGCCAGCTGCGACCGGTGCGGGAGCTCTCGAAGGAGCACCCGGAGGCCGAGCTCACCGCGATGGACGCCAAGTGGTACCGGTTGGCGACCTACGACTCGGCGATCGTCTCGATGAACGACGGCTCGTCCGCCGCGCTCTACCGCCGTGACCCGGCGCACTACCGCGAGCTGCTGAAGAAGACGATGGCGATCCACGCCGAGCTGCGCCGGGAGTGGCCACGGCTCGCCGAGGAGTACCGCGCCGCGCTCGGCGACATCACCTCGCCCGAGGCGTGGGAGAAGACCCTGGCACCGTGGATGACCGCTGGGGCCGACGACGCCGAGGCGGCTCATGACTGACACGCTCGAGCCGGCCGGCGAGCGGCCGCACGACGCGGCGAGCCGGGCGGCCGCACTGGCCGACGTACGCATGATCTCGCCCGCTCCCGTGGGCGGCCTCCGCGGCCTCGTCAACCACCGCTACCTGCTCAAGCTGCTGGTCAAGCGCGAGGTGACCGCGCGCTACACAGGCTCGTTCCTCGGGATGCTGTGGTCCTACATCAACCCGTTCACGCAGTTCCTGATGTACTCGTTCATCTTCGCGATGATCGGGCGCGGCATGAACATCGAGCACTTCGCCGTCCACGTCTTCTCGGCGCTGATGGTCGTCAGCCTGTTCACCGAGACGGTCTCGGCCGGCACCCGCTCGATCGTGCGCAACGCCTCGCTGCTGCAGAAGAGCGCGATGCCGCGCGAGCTGTTCCCGTTCGCGTCACTCCTCGTCTCGATCTACCACCTGTGGCCGGAGTTCGTGATCCTCGCCGCGGCTCTGTTGTTCGTCGGGTGGTCTCCGGACCCGGCCGACATCCTCGCCGGGGTGCTCGGGTACCTCCTGATCATCATCTTCGCCCTCGCCCTCGCGGTGGCGCTCAGCGTGAGCCAGGTCTTCCTCCGCGACACCGGCCAGATCGTCGCCGTGGTCAACAACTTCATCCGGTTCGGCGTGCCGATGATGTACCCCTACGAGGTCGTGGCCACCCGCTTCGCCGGCCACATCGACCTCTACCTCGCGAACCCGATCGCCATCGCGGTGCTGCTGGTGCAGCGCTGCTTCTGGGTGCCGACCACCAGCGACCCCGAGGCGACCATGGTGACGGCGGGGCCTGCCGACCTCTTCGCCCGCGGCTTCATCGCCCTCGGGATAGGCGTCGTCCTTCTGTTCGTGGCCCAGTGGATCTTCAACCACTTCGAGAACAAGATGCCCGAGAGGCTCTGATGACCGACTCGATCATCGTCTCGAACGTCTCGAAGCAGTTCACCAAGTCCTACCACCGCACCCTCAAGCAGGTGACGGTGGCGATGGCCCGTCGCCAGCAGGTCTCCAACTCCTTCCTCGCCCTCGACGACGTCTCCTTCCGCGTGCAGCAGGGCGAGGCGATCGGCCTGATGGGCCTCAACGGCTCGGGCAAGAGCACCCTGCTCAAGATCGTGCAGGGGGTGATGGAGCCCGACACAGGCTCGGTGCGCACGCGGGGTCGGATCGCGGGCCTGATCGCCACCGGTGCGGGGTTTCACCCCCAGCTCACGGGCCGCGAGAACATCTACCTCAACGCGGCCATTCTCGGCATGAGCGAAGCGGAGACCAACCGGAAGTTCGACGAGATCACGGCGTTCGCCGACATCGACGACTTCCTCGACTCCCCGGTGGGCTTCTACTCCTCCGGCATGCACTCTCGCCTCGGCTTCGCGATCGCCATCCACGTGGACGCCGACATCTTCCTGGCCGACGAGGCTCTCGCCGTGGGCGACAAGCCCTTCAAGGTCAAGTGCGTGAAGAAGCTCAAGGAGATCCGCGACAGCGGCGTCACCATCTTCTACGTCAGCCATGCCGCCGGCTCGGTCCGCAACATCTGCAGCCGCGTCCTTGTCCTCGAGAAGGGCGTCCTCGGCTTCGACGGCGACGTCGAGGCCGGCATCAAGTACGTCAAGTACGACGACGAGTCCGACGGCAACGACGAGGAGCTCGGCTCCGAGGTCTGATCCGCCGAGTCGGCGTATCTGCAGGGCTCGCACGCGTCGAGTCGGCGCATCTGCAGTTCAGTGACGTCGACGCGCCCTCTTGGGGAGCTGCAGATGCGCCGACTCGGCGCCGCCTCGACCTGCAGATCCGCCGACTCGGCGCTTGACAAATCTCGAAGCCGTCGGCGTGTCGACTGGAAATTACACGTTTGTAGTTACTCAGAACCACTATCGGCACCTCTGTGACGCGTGTGAAAGTTGCTACTCGTGTGAACTTCCCCGCAGCACATGGAGCAGCCCCTCATGCCTTCCGGCCCCACCCCCTTCCAGGCCCGTTTCGTGACGGCCACCCAGCAGATGCTGGCGCTCGCCGTCGTGTGCGCGGCGCTGACGCCGGCCATCGGCGTGGTCAGCCTCGACGTGGTGGCGGAGGCCCCGGGCGGTGGCTCGGCGGCCCCGGTGGCGCTGATGTCGGCGTACGGCGAGGAGGCGCTGAAGACCTCGAAGCTTCCGAGCGGGCCGGTGTCGGCCAAGCTGCGGGAGGTACCGCTGACCAACCCCGTCGCCGGCAAGGCGCTGGGGCGGATGGCGGCCGTCACCCCGAACGCCCGGGTCGCAGTGGCGCCGAACGGCGGCAGCCGGCTGACGAGCGTGCCGCAGAAGGTCACCGGCTACGGCTCGGTCGGCGTCACCTGGGCCCACGGCGTCCAGCCGTCGGAGAAGGACCTGAGCTTCGACGTCCGCACCCGTACCGACGGCACCTGGTCGGGCTGGACGACCCTCGAGTACCACGACGACCACGGCCCCGACCCCGACAGCGCCGAGGGCCGCCACGCCCGGCCCGGCACCGACCCGTTGCTGATCGGCCGCGTCGACCAGGTCCAGGTCCGCGCCGACGCCCGGCTCTTCCTGCCCAGCGACATGCAGCTCGCGGTGATCGCCCCCGGCAAGGCCAAGCACACCGTCAGCCAGCGTGCGGCGATCGACACCAGTGCCATGGACGGCAACGACGGCTCGTACTCGGCCTACAACGCGGCCGCGCTGCAGTCGGCAGAGGCGGAGGCCTCCGAGGGTGACGCGGCGCTGGCGGCGGCGACGTACACGCCGCAGCCGGTGATCTACTCGCGCGCCCAGTGGGGCGCCAACGAGAACATCCGCGAGAAGAGCTCGCTGCACTACTTCGAGGTGCACGCGGGCTTCGTGCACCACACGGTCAACGCCAACAACTACACGCCCGACGAGGTGCCCGGGATCCTGCGGAGCATCTACGCCTACCACACGGCCGGCCGGGGCTGGAGCGACATCGGCTACAACTTCCTGGTCGACAAGTTCGGCCGCATCTGGGAGGGCCGCTACGGCGGCGTCGACCGCCCCGTGGTCGGCGCGCACACGCTCAACTACAACGAGTACTCGTTCGCCATGTCGGCCATCGGCAACTTCGAGACGGCCCAACCGCCCGCCGCGATGCTCCAGGCGTACGGCGTCCTGTTCGCCTGGAAGCTCAGCCTCCACGGCGTCGACGCCGCATCGCCGCAGCAGTGGGTGGGCAGCAAGTACTTCCAGGGCATCAACGGGCACCGCGACGCAGCCGCGACGGCCTGCCCGGGCAAGTACCTCTACGCGCAGATCCCACTGATCCGCCAGTACGCCGCCGCCGCCCAACAGGGCTGGGCGGGTCGCGAGCTGGAGTCGAGCGTGACCGCGTCGGCGTACCCCGACCTGCTGCTCCGCAAGAAGTCCGACGGCCAGGTCTACGTCGTCCCCACGAACGGGATGACCCACCTCGGGCCGGCGACGTCGCTGGGCGCCGGCTGGGGAGGGTTCGACCTGGTGCTGCTCAGTCCCGACGTGACCGGCGACGGCAAGGCCGACCTGCTGGCGCGGTCCGCGGCCGACGGCTCCACCCAGATCCGTCCGGGTGACGGCAACGGCGGCTTCGGCCAGCCCTCCAGCTCCTTCAACAGTCTCGCCGGACATGACCTCGTCACGGTCGCCGGCGACCTCGACGGCGACGGGCACGCGGACCTCGTCGCTCGTGATCCCGCGACGGGCCGGCTCGACGCCTACCTGGGCAACGGCCAGTCCGGGTTCACGGTCAAACCGCTCGGCAACGACTGGGGCAAGTACAACCTGGTCAACGGTCCGGGTGACGTCAACGGGGACGGGCGGGCCGACCTGGTCGCGCGCGGCACCGAGGGTGCGTTCTACCTGGTGCCGGGTGTCGCCGCGGGCGTCGGGTTCGGCGACCCGGTGCGGATCGGCGGCACGTGGACCGGTTACGACACCATCACCGGCCACGGCGACTTCAACGGTGACGGCAAGGTCGACCTGCTCGTCCGCGCGACCGGCTCGAGCCAGGTCTTCGTCAAGCCCAACCGCGGCAACGGACGGTTCGGGCACGCGCTCGGCCCGGTCGACGGCATCGGTGGGGTGACCGGGCTGAACGCCGGCGCCTCGGCGTACGGCGGCACCGCACCCGACCTGCTCGCGCGCAGCGGCGACTCCCTCGTGCTCTACCGCAACGCCGGGACCTACGAGACCGCGACGCCGATCGCCTCCGGTGTCGTGGTGCCGAAGGCGGGACAGATCCTCAGCGCGGGCGACTGGGACCGTGACGGGGCGGCCGACATGATCGTGCGCAACGCCAGCTCGAGCAGGCTCTGGCTGTACCGGGGCGACGGCACCGGCCACTTCGCGGCGCCGACGGCGATCGCCACGGGCTTCAAGAAGGTCAAGCTGCTCGCCGCCGTCGGCGACATGACCGGCGACGGCTGGCCCGACCTGATGGGCCAACCCGACGGTGGCGCGATGCTGATCTACCCGGGCAACGGCATGAGCGGGCTCAAGGACTCCTACGTCGCGTACAAGCGGATCAAGGCCGGCGTCCAGGTGCCCGTCGGCCGCTGGGACGGCGACGGCGCTCCGGACAGCCTGTTCCGCTCGGGCAAGAAGGTGTCGCTCTACCCCGGCAACGGGCCGGGCGGGTTCCTCGGCGCCCGGCCGCTCAAGCTGAGCGTGAAGAAGTACGACTGGATGGTGGGCGTTGGCGACATGGGGATCAACGGCCATGCCGGAGTCGTCGTGCGGGAGCGCAAGACGGGGTACCTGTGGCTGCTGCCGGGAACGGCCACCGGCTTCTCGGGCCGGGTCTTCCTGGCGCAGGGCTTCAAGGGGTACGACCTGGCCGGCTGAACCACTGGCCGGGCCGGCCTCACGCCGGCTCGAAGCGGTCCGTGCACCGTTCCGCCTCGAAGACCCGCGTCAGGTCCTCCTCGGAAGAGCCCGAGACGAGCACGACGGAGCCGCCGGCCCCCAGCGGTTCCGTGAAGGCGGACAGACCGGAAGGGGAAGCCGGGTTCGCCGTCGAGAGGAGCCGGCCGCCGCCGGAGTGGTGAGAGGTTCCGGCGGTGGCCCGGCTCCACAGCTCGTCGTGGGTGAACCCGGCACCGGCCCGGTCGACCGCGGGATCCGTCCCCGCGGGCGGGTCCCAGGGCGCGAACGCGTCCGGCTGCGACCAGACGTCCACCCCCACGTCGTGCACGCCTGGCGGGAGCGGGTCGGCGAACCGCACCCCCATCGGCAGCAGGGAGCACGCCAGCACGGGCAGGCGGTCGGCGTACGACGCCCAGCGCGCGAGGCTGTCCGGCCCGCAGACCACGGCGTCGGGTTCGTCGGCCTCGGTGACGGTGAGCCCGATCACCCAGGCCGCTCCCAGGAACACCGGGCCGAGCCAGTGCGTGGGCAGGTCGACGCGCAGCGACTGCCCGCGCTCGAGGTCGTGCTCCTCGGCCAGCAGGGAGGCCGTCTTGGCGACCCAGTTCGCGTACGTCGTCACCGACAGCTCCACCCGCTCGCCCGTGCCCAGGTCGTAGTACGTCACCAGCGGCTGACCGGGGTCGGCCCGGAGGCGCTGGGCGAGGACGTCGGCAAAGGTCGTCACACCGGGGCAGGCTAGTCGGTGCCGACGGTGGCCCCGGCTAGCATCGGGCACCCGAGCGAGGCAGACGAGAGGCGGGCTGGATGCGGGCGAGGTGGGCCGCGGCGGCGCTGGTCCTGGCGACCGCGCTCACGGCCCTGACCGGCTGTGGTGGCTCCGACGAGAGCCGGGCCGACCCACCCGAGCCCGGTGCCACCTCGTCGGCGAGCGGCACCCCGTCGCCGACCGCGACGAGCCCGACCGACGCCTCTGAGCCGGCCGAGGAGGGCTGCCCCTACCTGACGGCGGAGCAGGTGACCGCCGTGCTCGGCGCCGACACGACCGAGACCGCCGGCACGGTCCACGCCTGCTTCTTCGACCCGGTCAGCGGCGACGGGCCGAGCGTGATGCTCAGCCGCGTGGACATCCAGATCGACCCGGCCGAGTACGCCGTCCAGTCCAAGGCGCTCTGCCAGGGCGACGTCACCGACGTGGACGCCGGTGACGAGGCGTTCGCCTGCGTGATGGGGCTCGGGCCGCAGGGCCAGCTCTACGACGGGCCGGTCCTGATCGCGGTGGCCGTCGACGACGCCGCCGACGAGGCCTCCGGCATCGCCTCGATCGTGGACCTGCTGCCCGAGATCACGGTCCCGCCGGCGTCCTAGCCAGTGGCTGACGCTCCGGTGGCGACCGCGGCGCACCACCGGCCGGCGCGGTCGAGCGTCTCCTCCTGGCCGGCCCCCACGACGAGCCGGCAGGTCAGCCAGGCGTCGCCGAACAGGCCGCGGAACGTGTAGGTCGCGACCCCGTCGGCCTGGGTGCGGCAGACGGTCGACGGCTCGCCGAACGCCGGGTCCTGCACGCCGCGGCAGCCGGTGCGCACCAGGTCGGCCGCGCGCTGCCGGGTCACCGGTGGGACGAACACCCATGCCTCGGCCACGGCGTCGCCCGCAGTCCAGCGGCAGCCGAACTCGTGCACGACGTCGGCGGCCCCGCCCCTCGTCCCGTCGCTGAGCTTGATGCGCTGCCCGCTCCGGTAGGCCGAGCCCTCGGCCGGCTCCTCGCCCAGGGCCCGGGCCACGGCAGCCGGGTCGACCGCGTCGCAGAACGGGGCGCGCGCGACGACGAGGCTCGTGGTGTCCACGTCCGCGATCGGGGTGCCTTCGTCGACGACCTCGGACGGTGCTGCCGTCGGCTCCGGTCCCGAGTCGGCCGACCCCGAGCAGCCCGCCCCCAGCAGCGCGGCCAGCACCGTCGCGACGACGGCCAGCGTGGCGCGGGCCACACGCGGGCGTCGTACGGGCGACATGGACGGAAGCCTAGGCGGCGCGGGGTTTCTGGAACCGTAGGCATCCTCGTCTAACCTCGATCCGGTGATTCGCTTCGAAAAGGTCTCCAAGACCTACCCCGGCCAGGGCCACTCAGCCCTCGACAACGTCTCCATCGACGTCGAGAAGGGCGAGTTCGTCTTCCTGGTCGGCGCTTCGGGGTCGGGGAAGTCCACGGCCCTGAGGCTGGTGCTGCGCGAGTCGCGACCGACCGCCGGCCGGGTGTACGTCGCCGGCAAGGAGATCAACCGCCTCGCCAGCTGGAAGGTGCCGCGGCTGCGCCGGCAGATCGGCACGGTGTTCCAGGACTTCCGGCTGCTGCCGAACAAGACCGTCAACGAGAACGTCGCGTTCGCGCTCCAGGTGATCGGCAAGTCCCGCTCCGAGATCACCAAGGTGGTGCCCGAGACGCTCGAGCTGGTCGGCCTCGAGGGCAAGGGCGACCGGATGCCCGACGAGCTCTCGGGTGGCGAGCAGCAGCGCGTCGCCATCGCTCGTGCCTTCGTGAACCGGCCGATGATCCTGATCGCCGACGAGCCCACGGGCAACCTCGACCCGGCCACCTCGGTCGGCATCATGAAGCTGCTGGACCGCATCAACCGCACGGGGACCACGGTGGTGATGGCCACCCACGACCACGGCGTGGTCGACCAGATGCGCAAGCGGGTCGTGGAGCTGAGCGCCGGGCAGGTCGTCCGCGACCAGGCCCAGGGCGGCTACGGCTTCTCCCACTGACCCCCTCACCGCGACTGCGACCGCGAACCGAGCCGAGAGAGAACTGATCCCCTGTGCGTTACACCCTGACCGAGCTGGGCCAAGGCCTGCGTCGCAACCTGTCGATGCACCTGGCCGTCGTGCTCACGCTCTTCGTCTCGCTGACCCTCGTCGGCATGGGCGTGCTGCTCAACCAGCAGGCGACCAAGGCGGCCGAGCACTGGGGCAGCGAGCTCCAGATCACGGTCTGGCTGTGCAAGGACCGCGACCAGAACGCCGCGTGCGTGGGCGAGGTGACCGACGCGCAGAAGCAGGCGATCGCCAAGGTCGTCGAGGAGAACCCCGAGGTGGCCGGCTACCACTTCGAGAGCAAGGACGAGGCGTTCGAGAAGCTCAAGGACACCTACGCTCCCGGCAAGTTCGACGGACCGAACTCGGTGATCACCGCCGAGGACATGCCCGAGTCGATGTGGATCGAGCTCCAGGACCCCGAACAGTTCGAGGGCATCACCAGTGCGGTGGTGGGACTCGACGGTGTCTCCGGCATCCGTGACGCCCGGGACACCCTCAAACCGATCTACGGCGCCATCGACGCGCTGAAGTGGGGGGCCCTGGCGACCGCGCTGTTCCTGGTGGTCGCGGCCCTGCTGCTCGTGGCCAACACGATCCGGCTGGCGGCGTTCGCCCGCCGTCGCGAGATCGGCATCATGAGGCTGGTCGGCGCGTCGACGCTGTACATCGCGCTCCCGTTCCTCCTCGAGGCCGTGGTGACCGCGGCCCTCGGCGTGCTCTTCGCGGCGGCGGCCCTCGTGGCGTTCGAGAAGTTCGGCATCCAGGACCGGATCCAGGGGGAGCTCAACTTCATCCCGTGGATCGGCTGGCCCGAGGTCCAGTACGCCATCGGGGTCATCGCGATCCTCGGTCCGATGCTGACGGTGATTCCGACACTCGTGCTGACGCGCAAATACCTCAAAGTGTGACGTCGAGCCGTTAGCGTCGGCGGTGTTCACTTCCCCGAACACCCAAAGGCGAACAGGTGCGTTCCTTCCCCCGCACCGGTTGTCGACGCATGGCCGCGGTCTCTGCCGCGCTTGCTGTCGCGATCGGCGTCCTCTCCCTCCCAGGCCCGCAGGCGAGCGCGGGCGAGCTGCGCGACAAGCAGAAGCATGCCCATCGCCAGGTCGAGAAGGCCGACGAGGCGCTGGAGGAGTCGAGCGCCGAGCTCCGGAACGCCACCCGGGCCCTGTCGCGCACCCGCGAGGAGCTGGTCGAGGCGCGCGCCGAGCTGGGCGACGTACGGGCGCGACTCCAGATCGCGCAGCAGCAGGACGAGGAGATGAAGGCCGCTCTCGCGGCGGCCGAGGCCCGGCTGGCACAGGCCCAGGCCGACGTGGCCGCCGGCAAGACGGCCCTGGCGACCCAGCAGGAGCTGGTGGTCGACACGATCACCGACATCTACGAGCAGGGCGACCCCTCGCTGCTGGCGTTCACCTCGATCCTCAACGCGCAGACGCCGTCCGACATCACCCGGCAGCGCGAGGCCAACAGCTCGCTGATCCTGCGGCAGGACAACGAGTACGACGACCTGCGTGCGGCCGAGGTCCTGCTGAAGGTCCACGAGAACGAGGTCCAGGAGGCGACCGCCGAGGTCGCCGAGCAGCGCCAGGAGGCCGCCGACCACCTCGTCGAGATGCAGAAGCTGACCCAGGAGGCGCTCGACGCCAAGGAGAACGTCAAGCTGAAGGTCGGCGACCGCAGGGCCGCCGAGGCGATGGCAGCCAAGGCGAAGAAGCTGGACCGGGAAGCCCTGGCGAAGGCCAAGCGCCAGGAGGCCCGCATCCAGAAGCTGATCCAGGAAGCCATCCGCAAGGCCCGTGAGCGCGCCCGCGAACGTGCCCGCCGCGCGGCCGCGGCCGCTGCGGCCAAGGCCAACCACGGCGGGGCACCGGTCGACACCAACGGACTGCTGATGCGCCCGGTCACCGGCCCGGTCACCTCGGCCTACGGCTACCGGGTCCACCCGATCTACCACTACTGGGGCCTGCACGACGGCGACGACTTCGGCGCCCCCTGCGGTGCGCCGCTCGCCGCGGTCCGCAACGGCAAGGTGCTGACCGAGTACTACTCGTCGGTCTGGGGCAACCGCCTCTACCTCAACGTGGGCCTGGTGAACGGCAAGTTCATCACGGTGATCTACAACCACCTGTCGAGGTACGCCGTCGGTACCGGCGCCGTCGTCAACCGCGGTCAGACCGTCGGGTACGTCGGCACCACCGGCTGGTCGACCGGCTGCCACCTCCACTTCACGGTGATGGAGAACGGCAAGCCCGTCGACCCCATGAAGTACTTCTGACCCAAGCGCTGGTCGAGGAAGGCGCGCTAGCGCCTGTCACGAGACCCGGCGAGATGTCAGCGGTCCGCGTACGGGGTCTCGTGACGGTTGCTAGCGCAACCTCCTCGACCAGCGATTGGAGCGCCTGGGAGACTTGCAGGATGCCGAAGGAGCAGGGGCGCAAGCTGATCGCGTCGAACCGGCGCGCCCGCCACGACTTCCACCTCGAGGACACCTACGAGGCGGGGCTGGTGCTCGTCGGGACCGAGGTCAAGTCGCTGCGGCAGGGGCGCGCGTCCCTGGTCGACGGGTTCGTCGACATCGAGGACCACGAGGCCTGGCTGCACGGGGTGCACATCCCGGAGTACTCGCAGGGCACGTGGACCAACCACACCGCCCGGCGCAAGCGGAAGCTGCTGCTCAACCGCGACGAGCTCGACAAGATCGAGCGCAAGGTCAACGAGAAGGGCTTCACGATCGTGCCGACGGCCCTGTACTTCAAGGACGGCCGGGCCAAGGTCGAGATCGCGCTCGCCAAGGGCAAGAAGACCTGGGACAAGCGCCAGTCGCTGGCCACGCGGCAGGCCGACCGCGAGAAGGAGCAGGCTCTCGGGCGTCGGCTCAAGGGCATGGATTGAGCGAGCCCGAGCCGGTCGACGAGACTCGCGCCTTCTGGCAGGACCTCGGGCTTCCCGGGCTCTTCGACGTGCACGTGCACTTCCTCCCCGACAACATCGAGCGGCGGGTGTGGGAGCAGTTCGACCAGGCCGGCCCCAAGATCGGCCGGGAGTGGCCGGTCCGCTACCGGCAGTCGGTCCAGGACCGCGTCGCGCTGCTCCGCGACCTCGGCGTACGCCGCTTCTCGGCCTTGCCGTACGCGCACCGGCCCGGCGTGGCGACGTACCTGAACGCCTGGGCCCGTACCTTCGCCGCCGAGGTGCCGGAGAACCTCTGGTCGGCGACGTTCTTCCCGGAGCCCGAGGCGGCGGCGTACGTCGGGACGCTCGTCGACGAAGGTGTCGAGGTCTTCAAGGTGCACGTGCAGGTCGGGGCGTTCCGCCTCGACGACCCGTTGCTGGACGGCGTGTGGGAGCGGCTGGAGCACAGCGGGACGCCGATCGTGGTGCACGCCGGGTCGGGCCCGGTGCCCAACGCGTTCACGGGGCCCGAGCCGCTCGCGCGGGTGCTGGGCCGGTGGCCCCGGCTGACGGTGGTGGTCGCGCACCTCGGCGCTCCGGAGTACGACGAGTTCCTGTCGCTGGCGGAGCGGTTCGAGCGCGTCCACCTCGACACCACGATGGTGTTCACGGACTTCTTCGGGGAGATGTCGACGTTCCCACCCTCCTTGCTGCCGAGGCTCGTCGACGTCGGTGAGAAGGTGCTGCTGGGCAGCGACTTCCCGACGATCCCGTACCCGTACCTGCACCAGCTCGAGTCGCTCGCGGGGCTCGACCTCGGGGAAGAATGGCTGCGCGCCGTGTGTTGGGACAACGGTGCGCGTCTTTTCGGAATGAACGGACGCGGCACTCCCCGCTAGGCTGGGGTCACAACTCAAGAGGGGCTGATCGGTTTCGACTAGGGACGTTAGTTCCAGGAGAAGCGGGTCGAGGAGCCAGCGTCATCTCGTAAACGATCGCTGGAAACCAATAACTGCCAACGCTAAGCGCAGTAACTTCGCTCTCGCCGCCTGAGCGGTGAACGAAGGGTCAGACCGGGCATCCGTCTCCGTCCCGGACCCTGGCCTCATCTAGGGGACTTGCTGGTCACTTCCTGTCAGGAGGAGTGACCGGGACTTTTTCCTGACTGAGCCCGTCGGCGACGCGTCAACGCGAGTGCCGGGGCCGAGAAACCGCCACCGTTGACTGCACCCGGAGAAGACCTGGTTCGACGCTCGAGGACGCGGGTTCGATTCCCGCCAGCTCCACCACGATCACCTCTTGAAGCTCGACAACGGAAGATCCCCGGCACCTGGTGCCGGGGATCTTCCGTCGTCTGCCCGTGGGCACTGCTGCGACCATGTCGAGAACCCTCGACCAGCTCCGTCCTCCTCGTGAACGGCGCCACGGGGGCGCCGACCGAGGAAGCGAGAGACACATGCCGAAGTACCTGCTGGGAGTCACCTTCGAGCCCGGGCCCGACCCCACGCCGATGGAGGAGTGGAGCGAGGCCGAGGTCACCGCCCACCTCGACTACTACCGCCGGTTGAACCAGGCGTTGGTCGCCAGCGGCGAGCTGGTCGACACGACCATCCTGGTGGGACCCGACCGCACGAAGGTCGTCCGCGGCGACGGGGTCGGCGCGCCGGTCGTCACCGACGGGCCGTTCCCGGAGTTCAAGGAGTGGCTGGCCGGCTTCCAGGTCATCGAGGTCGCCGACGAGGCGCGCGCCCTGGAGATCGCGGCGTTGGTGTCGGCCGTGCCCGGCAAGGACGGCGTGCCCACGCAGCAGCCGATCCACGTCCGGCGGGTGATGGACGACGGCCCCGCGGACGCCGCCGAGATGGACGACTACCTCTCGTCGGCCCAGGGCAGCTGACGGGCAGGCTGACGGGGAAGGTGTGACCGACCAGGCCATCGAGGACCTGCTGCGCGAGCTCGCGCCGCGGGTCCTCGGCCTGCTCGGGCGCCGGTACGCCGACTTCGACGGCGCCGACGACGCGGTCCAGGAAGCGCTGGTCGCGGCCTACCAGCACTGGCCCGTCGAGGGCGTACCCGACAATCCGCGGGCCTGGCTGCTGCAGACCGCGACGCGTCGGCTGATCGACGGCTACCGCAGCACCGCCGCACGCCGCGCCCGTGAGGAACGGGTCTTTCTCGAGATACCCGCCGACGAGCCTGAGGTGGCCGGCGACGACGACAGCCTGGCGCTGCTGTTCCTCGCCTGCCACCCGTCGCTGACGCCGCCGAGCGCCATCGCCCTCACCCTCCGCGCGGTCGGCGGCCTCACGACCGCCGAGATCGCCGGGGCGTTCCTCGTCACCGAGGCGACGATGGCGCAGCGGATCAGCCGCGCGAAGGCGACCATCCGACGCGCCGGCGCGCGGTTCGAGACGCCGACGCCCGAGGAGCGGGTCGAGCGGCTGCCGAGCGTGCTGCGCGTGCTGTACCTGGTCTTCAACGAGGGGTACGCCGGCCCGTCGCGAGACGACGGTCAGCGCGTGGAGCTCTCCCGCGAGGCGATCCGGCTGACCCGGATGGTGCGCCGCGCCGTGCCCGACGACGCCGAGACGGCGGGGCTGCTCGCCCTGATGCTGCTGGTCGAGGCGCGACGCCCCGCGCGGGTCGACGAGCGCGGCCGGTTCGTCCCGCTGTCCGACCAGGACCGCACCCGCTGGGACCGAGGTGCCGTCGCCGAGGGCGTGGCCGTGCTCGACGCCGCGATCGGTTCCGGTCGCGTGGGGGAGTACCAGCTCCAGGCCGCGATCGCCGCCGTGCACGACCGAGCCGCCGACGCCGCATCGACCGACTGGCCGCACATCTCGGCGTTGTACGAGCTCCTCGAGCGGGTGACCGGCAACCCGGTCGTCACCCTCAACCGGGCCGTCGCCGTGGGCATGGTCAGCGGTCCGGCCGCCGGGCTGGAGGTCGTCGCCCAGGTGGAGCCCCAGCTCCCGGACCACCCCCGGCTGCTCGCCGTCCGCGCCCACCTGCACGAGCTCGGCGGCGACGCGGACGCGGCGTACGCCGACCTGCGCGCGGCCGCCGCCCTCACCACCAACCGCCGGGAACGCGACCACCTCGTCACCCAGGCGGCCCGGCTGCGGCGGGACTCCGGTCCCGACGCCTGACGGCGACCGGCCCACCACCCCTCATCTCCCGGCCGTCCGGGATCGCGGCCTCAGGCCCGGGGCCCGCCGCGCGGCGAACGTCGGAGCATGCGAGAGATCTCAGGAGTGGCGGCGTTGGTGGGCCTGGTGGCCCTGTCAGGAGTCTCGGGGCCGGCGTCCGCCGCCGCCGACCGAACCGAACGGGCGCGGGAAGCGGCGGAGCGACCCAACATCGTCGTGGTGATGGCCGACGACATGCGGACCGACGACCTGCGGTTCATGCCCCACGTCCGCGACCTGGTCGCCGCCCGTGGCCTGACCTACGAGAACACGTTCAGCCCGTACCCGCTCTGCTGCCCGGCGCGAGCGTCGTTCCTGACCGGGCAGTACGCGCACCACCACCGCGTGCTCGGCAACGCGGCGCCGTACGGGTTCGGTGGCTTCGACGACAGCGCGACCGTGGCCACCTCGCTGCAGGAGGCGGGGTACCGCACGGCGTTCGTCGGCAAGTACCTCAACGACTATGGCCTGGTGCCGTCGCGGGCGACCGGGGCGGAGTCGGCGACCTTCGTGCCCGCCGGCTGGAGCGACTGGCACGGGCTGCTCCAGGTGCCGTACCCCGTCGGCGCCGGCACCTACCACTACTTCCACCCGGTGCTGAACGAGAACGGGACCGTGCGGTCGTACGAAGGGGAGTACCAGACGACGCTGCTGGGCAAGATCGCGCGCGACGCGGTCGTGGAGTCGGCGGGCGAGCAGCCGTTCTTCTTGTACCTGTCCACGCTCGCACCGCACGACGGCCTGCCGCACGAACCCGACGACGTCGACGTGGTGCAGCGCGACAACGGCACCGAGTCGTGGTTCCCCACCGCGGCCCGGCCGGCGTGGGTGCGGGGTCGTGCGGACACCCTGGTGGCCCGCAGTCCCGGTCTTCCCGCCACGGGGCAGCCCGAGGACGACGTCTCCGACAAGCCCCGCTCGGTGCAGATGCCGCCGCTCAACGACGCCGAGGTCGAGGCGGAGGCGCGGGTCACCCGTCAGCGGGCCGAGTCGTTGTTCGTGCTCGACCTCGAGGTGGCGCGGCTCGTCGACACCCTGCGGTCGACAGGCGAGCTGGACGACACGGTGCTGATGTTCACGTCCGACAACGGCTACTTCCTCGGGGAGCACCGCAAGCGGCTGGGCAAGACGCTGCCGTACGAGCCGGCGCTGCGCGTACCGCTGCTCGTCGCGGGCCCCGGCGTGCCGACGGGTCGTCGCTACGACCCGGTCGTCACCCCCGACCTGACGGCGACGATCCTCGACCTGGCCGGCGCCCGGGCGCCCCACCGGGCCGACGGCAGGTCGCTGAGGTGGAACATCCGCAACGGTGACCGGGGATGGACGGCCCCCGTGGTCACCGAGGCCATCGCCGACCGGGCGTCCGCGGGAGGGACGCCGGCCGCTGCTGCGCGTGGCCTCGTCGACGCCCGCACGACGATCGGCCTGCGGACCGCGAGGTACCAGCTGGTGCGCTGGGCGTCCGGCGCGGTCGAGCTCTACGACCTCGAACGCGACCCCAACGAGCTGACCAACGTCGTGCACGACCCGGCGTACGCCTCCGTGCGGGACCACCTGACCCGCCTGTGGTGGCGGTACCGCGACTGCACGGGCGCCGGCTGCGCCCGTGAGCTGCCCGTCCGGTTCCGGGCGGCCGCCGACGAGGTCGAGGCGGCGACGATCCGCCAGCGCGCCGGCGTCGAGGCGTTCGTCGGCGAGCTCCTCACGCAGCGGGAGGCGCTGTGACCCCCGCCTCCCCACCGTCAGGATCCCGTCAAGAAGCCCGGCAGGCCCTTCCGCGCTGAGCACGCTGGATACGTGACCGTCTCACCCGACCTGCGCGCGCCCGTCGCGCCCACCAGCCCTGCCCCTGCCCCCGCCGACGAGGGCCACTCGTGGTGGCGGGTGATGTGCCTGACCGGCGTCGACTACTTCTCCACGCTGGGCTACCAGCCGGGCATCGCGGCGCTCGCCGCCGGTCTGCTGAGCCCGGTCGCGACCCTGGTGCTGGTGGCCCTCACCCTCTTCGGCGCGCTGCCGGTGTACCGGCGGGTGGCGCAGCACAGCCCCCACGGCCAGGGCTCGATCGCCATGCTGGAGCGGTTGTTGGGCCGGTGGTCGGGCAAGCTGTTCGTGCTCGTGCTGCTGGGCTTCGCGGCCACCGACTTCGTCATCACCATGACGCTGTCCGCCGCCGACGCGGGGGCCCACCTGGTGCAGAACCCCAACCTCGAGCCCTGGCTCGGTGGTCACCAGCTCGTGGTCACCCTGGTCCTGCTCGCCCTGCTCGGCGGGGTGTTCCTGCGGGGCTTCTCCGAGGCGATCGGCGTCGCGGTCGCCCTCGTCGTCACGTACCTCGCCCTCAACGTCGTGGTCATCGGGGTGGCCGGGTGGCACGTGCTGCGCCACCCGGGGGTGGTCGGCGACTGGACGAGCGCCCTGACCCAGCAGCACGGCAGTCCCTGGATGATGATCGGGATCGCGCTGCTGATCTTCCCGAAGCTGGCCCTCGGCATGTCGGGCTTCGAGACCGGGGTCGCGGTGATGCCGAGCGTCCGCGGCGACGCCGGGGACACCGTCTCCTCGCCGCGGGGCAGGGTCCGCGGCACCCAGCGGCTACTGACGACGGCAGCGGTGATCATGAGCGTCTTCCTGCTGACCAGCAGCCTGGTGACCACCCTGCTCATCCCACCGGCGGAGTTCGAGGCCGGCGGTGACGCCAACGGCCGCGCCCTGGCGTACCTGGCGCACGAGTACCTGGGCAACGCCGTCGGCACGACGTACGACGTCGCCACGATCGCGATCCTGTGGTTCGCCGGTGCCTCGGCGATGGCGGGCCTGCTCAACCTCATCCCGCGGTACCTGCCCCGCTACGGCATGGCGCCCTCGTGGGCGGCCGCCGTCCGGCCGCTCGTGCTGGTGCTGACCGGGGTGGCGTTCCTGATCACCTGGGTCTTCGACGCGGACGTCGACGCGCAGGGCGGCGCGTACGCGACGGGGGTCCTGGTGCTCTTCACCAGCGCCGCGGTCGCGGTGACCCTGGCCGTCCGCCGCCAGCGCCGCCGCGGCCAGACGCTCTTCTTCGCGGTCGTCACCCTCGTCTTCGCGTACACGACCGTCAGCAACGTCATCGAGCGACCGGACGGCATCAAGATCGCCGCGTGCTTCATCGCGGCCATCGTCCTGGTCTCGGTGGTCTCGCGCCTCGGCCGCGTCTTCGAGCTCCGGGCTGCCCACACCGTTCTCGACGAGACGAGCCAGGTGTTCGTGCGCGACTGCTCCCGGCGCACGATCCGGCTCGTCGCCCACGAGCCGCAGCACGGCAGCGTCGAGGAGTACGCCGACAAGGTCCGGCAGCTCCAGCGTGACCACGACCTGCCGGCCGAGCCCGACGTGATCTTCGTCGAGGTCGTGGTCACCGACCCCAGCGACTTCGAGGGCGATCTCGCCGTGCGCGGCGTGGTCCGCCACCACCAGTACCGGGTCCTGGAGATCGAGTCCGCGTCGGTGGCCAACGCCCTGGCGGCGCTCGCGCTCCACGTGCGAGACGTCTCGGGCGTCACCCCGCACGTCTACATCGAGTGGACCGAGGGCAACCCGGCGTGGCACCTGGTGCGCTTCCTGATGTCCGGGGAGGGGGAGGTCGCCCCGGTCACCCGCGAGGTGCTGCGCCGGGCGGAGCCCGACCCGACGCGGCGGCCCCGGGTGCATGTCGGATGATGGCCGGGTGGGTGCCTCGCTCGGCCGTCGGCGGCTGGTGCTGGGTTGGCTGCTCGCGGTGGGAGGTACGGCCGGGCTGACCGCCCTCCTGCTGCCCTTCCACCGCGGTGCCGGGCCGACGTTCGAGGCGATGCTCTTCCTCGCGCTCGCCGTCGGCTGCGCCCTCGTGGGCGGCCTCGCGCCGGCGCTGGGCGCTTCCGTGCTCGGCGTGCTCTCGCTCAACTTCTGGTTCACCGAGCCGTTCCACACCCTCGACGTGGCCAGCGGCCTCAGCGTGCTGACTCTCGTGACCTACGCGCTCGTGTCCGCCGGTGTCTCCTCGGTGGTCGTCTCGGCGTCGCGCCGCCAGGCCCAGGCCACGGCCGCCCGCTCGGAGGCGGACGCCCTGGCTGGGCTCAACCGAACATTGCTCGCCGGCGAGCACGACGTCGCGGGGATGCTGGACGTCGTGCGCCGGACCTTCCGGGCCGAGGCGGCCGAGCTGCGTCCCGAGGGACAGCCGCTGGGTCCCAGGGAGGTGGCCGCCGACGCGTCCCGGCACACGGTCCTGGTGCTGCGCGGCGCGGACCCGGACCCTGCGGGCCTCCGTGTGCTGGCCGCCTTCGCCACCCACCTCGGCGTGCTCGTGCAGCGCGAGGAGCTCGCCCGTCAGACCGCGGCGGCGCGGGAGCTCGAGGCGGGCAACCGGACGCGTACGGCCTTGCTCGCCGCCGTCTCCCACGACCTGCGCACACCACTCGCCGGCCTGCTCGCCGCGCTCGGCACCCTACGACGCCACGACCACTCCCTGGCCGAGCCCGAACGTGCCGAGCTGCTCGAGGCCGCCGAGACCTCCGCCGCACGGTTGAGCCGGATGGTGGCCGACCTGCTGGACATGAGCCGGCTCCAGGCCGGTGCGGTCGACCCGCTGCTGACCATCGTCGGTGCGGGCGAGGTCGTCGTCGCCGCGTTGTCCGAGGTCGACGACGCGGTGCGCGTCCGGGTCTCGCCCGACCTCCCGACCGTCCGGTGCGACGCCGGCCTGCTCCGGAGGGTGCTCGTCAACGTGGTCGGCAACGCCGTCCGGCACACCGCCGGCCCGGTCGAGGTGACGGGTACCGCGACCGGGACGAGAGCCACGTTGCGCATCGTGGACCACGGTCCCGGGGTGGCCCTGGAGGACCGCGAGGCGATGTTCGAGCCGTTCCGGAGGGCCGACGACTCGGTGCCCGACGGGGTCGGCCTGGGCCTCGCGGTGGCCCGCGGCCTGACCGAGGCCCAGGGTGGGACGGTCCGCGCCGAGGAGACCCCCGGCGGCGGCCTGACGATGCTCGTCGAGCTGGCGGGGGCCTGATGCGGATCCTGCTCGTCGAGGACGACCGCACCCTGCTGCGCACCCTCGCCATCGCGCTGCGCGCGGAGGGCCACGAGGTGCTGACCGCGGCCGACGGGCGGACCGCCCTGGCCGCCGTCGCCGAGGACCAGCCCGAGCTGGTGGTGCTCGACCTCGGGCTCCCGGACCTCTCGGGCATGGACGTGCTCAGGTCCGTGCGCGGCTGGAGCCGGCTGCCGGTCGTCGTGCTCTCCGCCCGGTCGGACTCCTCGGACAAGGTGGAGGCGCTCGACGCCGGGGCCGACGACTACGTGACCAAGCCGTTCGGGCTCGAGGAGCTGCTGGCCCGGATCCGCGCCGCCCACCGCCGCAACGCCCCCGACCTGCCTCCGGTGGTCGCGGGTGACCTCCTCGTCGACCTCGACCAGCGTCGGGTCAGCCGTGCGGGGACGCAGGTGCACCTGACCCCGAAGGAGTGGGCCCTGTTGGAGGCCCTGGTCCGGGCCGGCGGCCACGTGGTCGCGCGCGAGGAGCTGCTCCACGAGGTGTGGGGGCCGGCGTACGGGCGCGAGGGCAACTACCTGCGTACCTTCCTCGGCACCCTCCGGAAGAAGCTCGAGGCCGACCCCGCGCATCCACGGCACCTGCTGACCGAGCCCGGTGTCGGCTACCGGTTCGTGTCCGACGCGCCGCTAGCGTGACGGGCGTGGACTGCCTGTTCTGCTCGATCGTGGAGAAGGAGACGTTCGCCGCGACCGTGCTCGAGGACGACGACTTCGTCGGGTTCCTCGACATCCGGCCGGTCTTCAAGGGTCATGTGCTGCTCGTGCCTCGGGAGCACGTGGTGACGTTGCCCGACTTGCCGGCCGGGCTGCGCGACGGCTTCCTGGGCCACGCCCAGCGGCTGGCCACCGCGATGGTCGAGGGCCTCGGCGCCCAGGGCTCGTTCGTCGCGATGAACAACACCGTCAGCCAGTCGGTGGCCCACCTGCACCTGCACGTCGTGCCGCGCACCAAGGGCGACGGCCTTCGGGGCTTCTTCTGGCCACGCACGAAGTACGCCGACGACGCCGAGGTGGCCGAGTACGCCGAGCGGGTGCGGTCCGCCCTGGACTGACTTCTCCGGGCCGACGACTCAGCCCAGGCCGAAGCGCTCGAAGTGCACCTGGCCGCGCGGCAGCCCGAGCTCCCGCAGGCCGCGCACCACCGCCTCCGTCATCGGGGGAGGGCCACAGACGTAGACGTCGCGGTCGCGGACGTCCGGGACCATGGCGGCCAGGCTGGCAGCGTCGAACGGCGGGATGGGCGGGTCGCCGTTGCCCGTCCGTCCCGCGACCACACGCAGGTCGGCGCCTCGCTGCGCGGCCAAGGTCTCCAGCTCGGGCAGCAGCACCGCGTCGGCCGTGCTGCTCACGCGGTAGATGACGATCGTCTCGCCGGTGACCTCCTCGAGCAGAGCCCGGATCGGCGTGACGCCGATGCCCCCGGCGATGAGCAGCGTCGCGGGCTTGCCCTGGTGCAGCGCGGTGAACGCGCCGTACGGCCCTTCGACGAGGACGCTCGACCCGACGCGCACCTGGCGAAGGCCGGCACTCGTCGCGCCGACGGCCTTCGCCGTCAGGCGCAGGGTCTGCCCGTCGGGGGCCGCCGACAGCGAGAACGGGTTCGCCTGCCACCAGCCGAAGCGCCCGGGGAACCGCCAGATGCAGAACTGGCCGGCCCGCGCGGGGAAGCGGTCGAGGTCGCGACCGGTGACGTGGACCGAGACGACGTCCTCGGACTCCGGGACCACGTCGGCCACCCGGAAACGGTGGCGCACGTTGCGGCGGACCGGTACGACAGCCCGGAACACGAGGAGCGAGCCGATGACCAGGGCCCACATGGTCCACCAGTAGGCGTTGGCGAGGGGTGCGTCGAACGAGGTCCCCTCCAGGGCCTGGTGGACGAGGGCGAGGCCGATCGCGACGTACAGCAGCAGGTGGACGTAGCGGAACACCTCGTAGGGCAGCCTCCGCCGAGCCCACCGTGTGGACACGAGCACCACCACGACGACGAGCGCGGCAGCACCCATGCCGAGCAGCGACGCGGTGATCCCCGCCAGGTTGAGGAACGTGTCGGGCACCGTGGCGTCGTCGAGACGCGCGAAGCCGAGCAGGACGAACGTCGCGTGGCAGGCGACCGTCCAGGCCAGGGCGATCCCCACCCAGCGGTGCCAGGCGGTCAGCCGGTCCATGCCCAGTCGGCGGTCCAGCCAGGGCAGCCTGGCCACCAGCACCAGCTGGACCATCATCACGGCCGCGACCTGGAGGCCGAAGAACTTCGCCATGGTGAGCAGACCGTTGCGACCGCTGCCCCCGGTGACGAAGATCGTCTCGACGACCACCAGGTGGGCCAGCACGGCGCCGGCCAGGATCAGCTCTGCCTTCAGGGCCGGCCGCATGCCACGCACTCTGCCAGCATCGCTCTGCCAAGATCGAGGGGTCATGCCCACGCCCCTCAGGCAGCGCGCCGGTCTGCTGCAGATCTGCCTCGCCGGGGTCCTGTGGGGGACCGGCGGTCTGGCGGTCCAGGTGATCCGCGAGCACGCGCCGCTGTCGGCGATGACGATCAGTGCCTACCGCACCACGATCGCGGCCGTCGTGCTGCTGGTCGCCTGTGTGCTGATGCGCCAGCTGGGCGGCGTCCGTCGTCTCCTCGCGGAGCGACCGCTGCCCACGGTGTTCGTCGGGCTGGCGACCGCGGCCTACCAGGCGCTCTACTTCGCCAGCGTCGTGTGGGTCGGGGTGACCGTGTCGACCGTGGTCAGCCTCGGCGTGGCTCCCATCGCGCTCACCGTTCGTGATGCGGTCAGGCGCCGCCGTCGGCCGGACCTCGTCGAGGTGCTCACGATCGTGGCCGCGCTGACCGGCCTCGTCCTGGTCAGCGGCTCGGCCGGCATGGGCGAGACCGGCCCGCACCCGACGCTCGGGGTGCTGGCGGCCGTCGCGTCGGGGTCGGCGTACGCCGTCGCCACCGCCGTGGGCGAGCCCCTCGCCCGGTCCACCGAGCCGCTCGTGCTCACGACCGCCGCCACCGTCGTCGGCGCGTGCGGACTGGTGCCCGTCGCACTGCTCGCGGGCGGTCCGTTCACCACGACCGACCCGGTCGCGTTGGTCACCCTGTTCTACCTCGGGGCGCTGACCTTCGCCCTCGCCTACGCCCTGCTGTACTCGGGCCTGCGCACGACCAGCAGCAGCGCGGCCGTGGTCGCCACCCTGTGCGAACCGGTCACGGCCGCGGTCGCCGCGGCCGTCTTCCTCGACGAGCGGCTGGGGGTCTGGGGCATCGTCGGGATCGCCCTCGTCGTCGCGGCGATCGCCGGCACCGCGCGCGAGCAGCATCCGACCGGCGCGGGACCGGTGGCGGACCCGGATCCGGGCCGTCCTAGAGTGGCGCGCTGAGGACGGGGGCTCTCGAGCAGCAGGAGGACGTTCACATGGGTCGATTCGACGGGCGCGTCGCGATCGTCACGGGCGCAGCCCGGGGCATCGGGTTCGCCACCGCGCAGCGGTTCGCCGAGGAGGGCGCGAAGGTCGCGATCCTGGACCTCGACGAGGGCCAGGCCGCGGACGCCGCCACCAGGCTGGGTTCTGCCGATCCTGGGGGACACCTCGGTGTCGGCTGCAACGTCGGCGACTCGGCGTCGGTCGAGGCCGCCGTCACGCGGGTGGTCGACGAGCTCGGCGGGCTGCACATCCTGGTCAACAACGCCGGGGTCACCCGCGACAACCTGCTGTTCAAGATGTCCGACGACGACTGGGACACGGTCATGAACGTGCACCTGCGCGGCGCGTTCCTGATGAGCCGTGCGGCCCAGAAGGTCTTCGTGCCCCAGAAGTACGGGAAGATCGTCAACCTCTCGAGCGTGAGCGCCCTCGGCAACCGGGGCCAGGCCAACTACGCCGCCGCCAAGATGGGCATCCAGGGCTTCACCCGCACCCTCGGCATCGAGCTCGGTCCCTACGGCGTCAACGTCAACGCGATCGCCCCGGGCTTCATCGCCACCGACATGACCGACGCCACCGCCGCCCGGGTCGGGATGAGCGTCGAGGACTTCCGTGCCGCCGCCGCCGACGGCAACCCCGTCAAGCGCGTCGGCTTCCCCGAAGACATCGCCGCCGTGGCCGCGTTCTTCTGCAGCGACGAGGCGTCGTACGTCACCGGACAGGTCCTCTACGTCGACGGCGGCGCCACGCTCGTCTAGACCTCGACGCGCCGACACCGCGCCGCTGCGCGGTTCGCTGCTCAAAGACAACCACAATGGAACAGATTCGCTGATCTGCGCCCCCTGATCGGAGCAACCCCCGTGCGCCTTATTTCGATGCGCAGGGCCTCGCGCCCTGTCGCCCTGCTCGCCGCCGCGACCCTGACCGCAGCGGCGCTGACCGCGTGCGGCGGTGGCGACTCGACGCCCGCGGCCCAGCAGGCCGACCCCAGCGAGCCCTTCACCCCGGCCGCCGCCGACGAGGAGGAGGTCACGCCCGACACCTGGCCGCTGACCGGCCTGGAGGTGGCCGAGGGCGAGAGCGCCGCGCAGAAGCACCCGATCCTGGTCACCAAGATCGACAACAGCACGTCGAGCTCCCCCCAGGTCGGCCTCAGCCACGCCGACCTGGTGGTCGAGGAGCTCGTCGAGGGCGGGATCACCCGCCTCGCGGTCTTCTTCTACTCCGACGTGCCCGCCAACGCCGGCCCGGTGCGTTCCATGCGGGCCAGCGACATCGGCATCGTGCCCGACGACCACGCCACCGTGGTGACCAGCGGGGCAGCCGGCGTGACGATCCGGCGCATCACCGACGCGGGCATCCCGTTCGTGCAGGAGGGCGGTGCCGGGACCTACCGCGACACGTCGCGCGTGGCGCCGTACAACCTCTTCGCGCACCTCACCGACACGGCCAAGTCCGCGAAGCAGCAGGCCGTCCGGCCCGCCGACTACCTGCCGTGGGGCGACGGGAGCGACCTACCGGAGGGCAAGAAGGCGACGACCCTCGCCGCGGCGTTCTCCGGCGGGCACGCGACCGAGTGGACCTACGACGGCAAGGGGTACACGAACCCGAACTCCAACGCGGGCCCCGACGACCAGTTCCCCGCCGACTCCGTGCTGGCGCTCCAGGTCGAGGTCGGCGACGCCGGCTATCTGGACCCTGCGGGCAACTACGTGCCCGAGACGCACTTCGTCGGCAGCGGTCCGGCCTGGCTCTTCCACGACGGTCGCGTCATCCGCGCGACGTGGACCAAGGACAAGCTGACCTCGACGATCAGCCTCGAGGCCAAGGGCAAGACCATCACCGTGCCGGCCGGCCACGTCTGGATGGAGCTGGTCCCGGCGGGGCCGGGCAACGTCACCTGGCAGAAGTGAGGGCCTGGAGGCCGTCGAGGATGATCCCGATGGCGGCCTCCACCCGGTCGCTGGCGGCCTCGGGGTCCTCGGCCAGCGACACCGACTCGCCGGCCGACGACATCGCGCCGAAGAAGATGCGGGCGAACGTGCGCTGCATGGGCTCGTCCATCGCGAGGGACCCGGTGCCCAGATCGTTGTTCAGCACGCTCGCGACGATGACCAGCACGTTGGAGAACGTGGACCGCTCCTCCTGCTCGCGGAACCGTTCGTAGCCCAGCACGCCCGGGCCGTCCTGGATGACGACGCGGCGGTAGGTCGGCTGGCGGACCGCCTCGAGGAACGCCCGCAGCCCGGCGCGGGCCTTGAGCCACGGGTCCGGCTCGTTCTTGATCCGGTCGTGGACCGCCTTCGAGGCCTCGTGCTCGACGCGCTCGAAGACCGCCTCGAAGAGCGCCTGCTTGCCGGCGAAGTGGTGGTAGAGCGCGCCCTTGGTGACGCGTGCGCCGGCGACGATGGCGTCGAGCGACGTGCCGGCGTACCCCTGCTCGGTGAACAGCTCCTGGGCCACGTCGAGGAGCGTCTTCTTGGTCGAGGCGGAGTACTCGGCCCGGCGGGTCACCCGGCCCACCCTATGACCCGGGTCACATCGACCGGCCCTGCACGTCGTCGGGCACACTGGGCGCATGGCCGACTTACGCGCCGGTCACCTCTTGGTGGCGACGCCGATGCTCCTGGACCCGAACTTCGCGGAGACGGTCGTGCTGCTGCTCGACGCCGACGAGAACGGCGCCCTGGGCGTCGTCCTGAACCGCCCGTCGACCGTGCCCGTGGCCGACGTGCTCGAGACGTGGGCCGACGTCGTGGCCGAGCCCGAGGTGCTCTTCCAGGGCGGCCCGGTCTCGACGGAGGGCGCTCTCGCCGTGGGTCGGCTGCGGTCCGTCGACGACGCGCCGGTCGGCTTCCGCGAGGTCACCGATGCCCTCGGTGTGATCGACCTCGACACCCCCGTCGAGCTGGTGGACGGCAGCCTCGACGGGATGCGCATCTACGCCGGGTACGCCGGCTGGGGCGCCGGTCAGCTCGAGTCCGAGATCGAGGAGGGCAGCTGGTACGTCGTCCCCTCGATGCCGCCGGACTGCTTTCGCGACGACACCGTCGGCCTCTGGCGCGACGTCCTCCGCCGCCAGCCCGGTGAGCTCGCCTGGCACTCCACGCGGCCCGCGGACCCCGACCTCAACTAGCGGTGCGCTAGCCCTTGGGCAGGCCGACCAGCTTGCCGACCCGGCCGTCGGTGCCGCTGGCCCAGCACGTGGTGGAGACGGTGCCGACGCACTGCACGGAGTGGAAGCCGGTCTTGCCGATGGCGGTCCACGTCTTGCCGCCGTCGGTGGTGACGTCGGTGCCGTTGGGCCCGACGGCGATGGCGGTCTTCGAGAACGGCACCCAGGAGACCCCGGAGCGGTAGCCGCCCACGTTGCCGCCACGGGTCCAGGTGGCGCCGCCGTCCGACGTACGCGCCGTCATCCGCTTGCCGTTGTCCTCCTCGAGGAAGTTGCCGCCGACCGCGATGCCGACCTTGCTGTTCTTGAAAGCGAGGGAGAAGACCCCGCCGCCGTCGGCGTTCGGCGGGATGGTCGTCGTCGCGACCGTCCAGGTCTGCCCGTAGTCGGTCGAGTGGAAGACGCGCGAGGCGGTGCCGCCCGAGCCGATCCAGGCGTCCTTGATGCCAGCGGTGACCACGCACGTACCGCTCGCGGCGAAACCGAACTCGCCGTCCTTGGCCTTGGGCATGCCGGACGGGTCGACCTTCTTCCAGGTGTCGCCGGCGTCGTCGGTGGTGATCACCCGGAACTTGCCGTCGACGGGGTCGCTCATCGCCAGGCCGTGGACGCCGTCGGGGAACATCGCCAGGCAGTCGTAGAACGCCGTGGCCTCGGCGTTCTTGAACGTCAGGTCCCAGGACTTCCCGCCGTCGACGGTCTTGTAGATCCGGCTCTGACCGCGGGGCCCGATGGAAAGGACCTGCGCGACGTCGCCGCTGTCGGCCTCGACGTCGCGGAAGGCCAGCGCCTTCTCGGCGTCGGGGCGGACGTCCTTCCAGGTCTTCCCGCCGTCGGTGGTGCGCCACACACCGCCCTCGTCGCCCGTGACCCAGGCGACCTTGGCGTTGACGGCGTCGAGGCCGCGGAGGCTCTGGTGTGAGTGCGGGAGGTCGACACGTTTCCAGCTCAGGCCTGCAGCGGCGGCCGATTGGTCGGCCGACGTGGCGGACGGAGCGAGGGACAAGGTCAGTACGACGGCGGCGGCCGTCCCGAGAATCATGCGCATGTCCTCCACCCTGGCCCGTCGATCGGAGAACTGTCCAGCGCGGTCGTAGACTCCTCCGGTGACCACGATCGGCTTCTCGACCTCCACGACCACCGAGGAGGACCGCCGTACCGTCCCCACCGACGAGGGCGATCACGAGCGTTTCTCCCACTACGTGGAGAAGGACAAGCTCACCGAGGCCATGGTCATGGGCACCCCCGTGGTGGCCCTGTGCGGCAAGGTCTGGGTGCCCAGCCGGGCGCCCGAGAAGTTCCCGGTCTGCCCCGAGTGCAAGGAGGCCTGGGAAGGCTTCAAGGACGACACCGGCGGGGACAAGGACGAGTGACCCAGCTCGGACCTGCCTGGCCCGAGCGAGCAGCGTGGGGGACGGCGCCGTCCCTCCGCGCCTGGCAGTCGGCCGCCATGGCGGACTACATGGACCGCTCGCCTCGCGACTACCTCGCCGTGGCGACGCCCGGCGCCGGCAAGACGACCTTCGCGCTGACGGTCGCGGCCGAGCTGCTCGGCCGCCGGATCGTCGACCGCATCATCGTGGTCGCCCCGACCGAGCACCTGAAGCTCCAGTGGGCGGAGGCCGGTGCGCGGGCCGGCATCCCGATCGACCCGGCGTACTCCGCCGGCAAGGGCAAGACGTCCAAGGACTACGTGGGCATCGCGGTCACCTACGCCGGCGTCGCGGTCAACCCGCTGGCCATGCGGATCCGGACCGACAACTACAAGACGCTGGTCATCCTCGACGAGGTGCACCACGCCGGCGACGCGATGTCGTGGGGCGAGGGCGTCCGGGAGGCGTTCCAGCCCGCGACCCGGCGGCTGGCCCTGACCGGCACACCGTTCCGCTCCGACATCAACCCGATCCCGTTCGTCACCTACTCACCGGGGGCCGACGGCATCCCGCGCTCGCTGGCCGACTTCACCTACGGCTACGAGCACGCGCTCGCCGACCACGTGGTGCGGCCGGTGCTGTTCCTCGCGTACTCCGGCGAGATGCAGTGGCGCACGCGCGCCGGCGACGAGGTGGCGGCCCGGCTCGGCGAGCCGCTGACCCAGGACCTCAACGCCCAGGCCCTGCGCACGGCCCTCGACCCGGCCGGTGCCTGGATCCCCTCGGTCCTCGCCGCCGCTGACACCCGGCTGACCGAGGTACGCCGGCACGTGCCCGACGCCGGCGGCCTCGTCATCGCCACCGACCAGGACTCCGCGCGTGCGTACGCCGCCCTCCTCAAGCAGATCTCCGGCGAGGCGCCGACGGTCGTGCTGTCCGACGAGAAGGCCGCGTCGAAGAAGATCGCGGCGTTCACCGACTCCGAGGCGCGCTGGATGGTCGCGGTGCGGATGGTCTCCGAGGGCGTGGACGTGCCCCGGCTGGCCGTGGGCGTGTACGCGACGACCACCTCGACGCCGCTCTTCTTCGCCCAGGCCGTGGGCCGCTTCGTGCGTGCTCGGGGCCGCGGCGAGACCGCATCGATGTTCCTGCCGTCGGTCCCCAACCTGCTGGGCTACGCCTCCGAGCTCGAGCGGGTCCGGGACCACGTGCTCGGCCGCCGCATCGACACCGAGGCCGACCTGATGGACGCCGAGGCGGCACTGCTCGCCCGCGCAGAGGCGGGGGAGTCCGCCTCCGACGACCTGCTCGGGTCGTTCGAGGCGCTGGGGTCGGAGGCCAGGTTCGACCACGCGCTGTTCGACGGCGCGACGTTCGGCCACGCCGGCGAGGTCCACGTCGGCTCCGAGGAGGAGATGGACTTCCTCGGCATCCCCGGCCTGCTCGAGCCCGACCAGGTACGCGCCCTGCTGCACCAGCGCCAGAACGACCGTCGCCGCCCGGTCGCCGCGGACGACCCGGTGGTCGAGCAGGTCTCCACGTTCGAGCAGCTGGCCGTGCTGCGCCGCGAGCTCAACGGCCTCGTCGCCGCCTGGAACCACCGCACCGGCCAGCCCCACGGCGTCACCCACGCCGAGCTGCGCAAGCAGTGCGGCGGCCCGGCGGCGGCCGTGGCCAGTGCCGACCAGCTACGGGAGCGGATCACCCGGCTGCGTGAGCTCGCCGCCCGCCGCACCTCCTGACCCCCCAGCCGTTGAGTTGCGTGCCGTGATGCGTTGAGTTGCGTGTCGTGATGCGTTGAGTTTCGCGTCGTGCTCGACGCCGACCGTCCGAAGACGCAACTCGAAGCATCAGGAGGCGCAACTCAACGAGTCACGAGGCGAAAGTCAACGCATCACGAGGCGCAACTCAACGGGGTGGGGGAGTCAGGTGAGGGAGGTGACGAGCGGGAGGACGCGGAACGGGATCTGGGTGGCGAGGGCGATCACCGTCGTGGAGCGGTCGATGCCGGGGTGGTCGAGGACCTGGTCGATGACGCGCTGGAGGTCGGCGTTGGAGCGAGCCACGACGCGGGCCCACATGTCGCCGGCGCCGGTGATCGTGAACGCCTCGAGCACCTCGGGGATCTCGGCCAGGTGGGCCGCCACGGTCTCGTGGCCGGCTCCCTGCCGGATCTCCAGGGTCAGGAAGGCCGTCACGGGGTATCCCAGCGCCTCCGGTGAGACGTCGGGTCCCCATCCGGTGATCACGCCGGTCGAGGCGAGCTTGTCGAGCCTCGCCTGCACCGTCCCGCGGGCGACGCCCAACCGGCGCGACGCCTCGAGGACGCCGATGCGCGGCTCGGCGGCGAACAGGTCGATCACCTTGCGGTCCAGAGCGTCCATGAGAGCCTCCTCGACTG
The DNA here is from genome assembly GCA_963708915.1 of uncultured Actinomycetota bacterium. Taxonomy (GTDB): domain Bacteria; phylum Actinomycetota; class Actinomycetes; order Propionibacteriales; family Nocardioidaceae; genus Nocardioides. Next base: position 511,929 of record CAVPUJ010000001.1, on the reverse strand, counting down.
CGCAAGTTGCCTAGCGTTTCGACGTACTGTTGCACAGTATGCCCTGCGCAGGGCACGGTAGGCCCATGACGACGACTCGCGAGACCCCCAGCACCGGCGGCGCGCTCACCGAGGACGAGCTCAAGGCCGACCTCACCGTCGAGCAGCTCAAGCAGCTCGTCGGCCTGGTCGAGTACGACGAGGACGGCGACGTCTTCCCGGTCACCGGCTGGGACGCGATCGTCTTCTGCGTCGGCAACGCCACCCAGACCGCGCACTACTACCAGTCGGCGTGGGGCATGCAGCTCGAGGCGTACTCGGGTCCGGAGCACGGCAACCGCGACCACAAGTCGTTCGTCCTGCGGTCCGGCTCGATCCGCTTCGTGATCAACGGCGCCGTCGACCCCGACAGCCCGCTGGTCGAGCACCACCGCAAGCACGGCGACGGCGTCACCGACATCGCCCTCGAGGTGCCTGACGTCGACAAGTGCATCGCCCAGGCCATCCGCGCCGGGGCCCGCGTCGTCCGCGAGGCCGAGGACGTCACCGACGAGCACGGCACCGTGCGGATCGCGGCCATCGCGACGTACGGCGACACCGTGCACTCGCTGATCGACCGCAGCCGCTACGACGGCCCGTACCTCCCCGGGTACGCCCCGGCCCACTCGACGTACGTGAAGAAGGACGGCCAGCCGAAGCGGCTCTTCCAGGCCCTCGACCACATCGTCGGCAACGTCGAGCTCGGCCACATGGACGAGTGGGTGCAGTTCTACAACCGGGTGATGGGCTTCGTGAACATGGCGGAGTTCATCGGCGACGACATCGCCACCGACTACTCCGCGCTGATGTCGAAGGTCGTGGCCAACGGCAACCACCGCGTGAAGTTCCCGCTCAACGAGCCGGCGATCGCGAAGAAGAAGTCGCAGATCGACGAGTACCTCGAGTTCTACCGCGGCGCCGGCGCCCAGCACCTCGCCGTGGCCACCAACGACATCCTGGCGTCGGTCGACGCGCTGCGGGACAACGGCGTGGAGTTCCTGACCACGCCCGACTCCTACTACGAGGACCCGGCGCTGCGCGCCCGCATCGGCGAGGTCCGGGTGCCGATCGAGGAGCTCCAGAGCCGCGGCATCCTCGTCGACCGCGACGAGGACGGCTACCTCCTGCAGATCTTCACCAAGCCCCTCGGCGACCGCCCGACGGTGTTCTTCGAGCTGATCGAGCGGCACGGGTCACTCGGGTTCGGCAAGGGCAACTTCAAGGCGCTGTTCCAGGCCATCGAGCGCGAGCAGGACCTCCGCGGCAACCTCTGACCCCGGTACGGAGCTCGGGCTCAGCCGTCCTCGCCGACGACCTTCAGGTGGAGGTACTTCTTGTCGCTGGACCCGTTGGGGCTGTGCGCCTTCACGACGATCCGGTACCGGCCGGGTGGCAGCTTGGTGCCGTCGACCCGCGCGCTGATCGGTACGTCGCCGGCGCCGGCGGGCAGGGTCACGTTGAACGCACGGCTCAGGCCGTAGGGATCGACGTCCTTCACCCGGACCCGGACCAGAGACGGCTCGCTGAGGGTGAGCAGCAGGTGGGTCTTCTTCGGCAGGCCGGTGCCGGTCACGCCCACCGCGTGGATCGCCGGCTCGGTCAGCGACAGCAGGCTCACCTGGGGATCACGTCGCAGCGCGGCGTCGGCTGAGGTGCCGGGGACGACGAGCGCGGCCGCGACGAGCAGGGCCGCCGTGCGGGGGAGAGACCTCATCCGGAAAGTGTCGGCCGGGAACGGCGCGCGCGTGGCGCTTCGGGCAAGATGTGCCGGTGCCTGCGTACGTCGCGTTCCTGCGCGCCATCAACCTCGGCCCGACCCGCAAGTTCCCCAAGGCTGCGATCGTCGAAGCGGTCGAGGACTGCGGGTTCACCGACGTGGAGACCTACATCAACACGGGCAACGTCCGCTTCCGCTGCTCCCTGCGCTCGCGGGCGAAGGTCGAGCAGACCCTCGAGCGGAGCTTCAAGAAGCGCGCCGGCTTCGACGTACCGACGATCGTCTTCACCCCTGCCGAGCTGAGGCAGGTGGCCAAGGACGCCGCGGAGGTCGCGAAGCGCCACACCGGCACCGGCGCCCACTACGTCTCGCTGCTCAAGGAGAAGCCGAGTGCCGCTGCGGTGAGCAAGCTGGAGGAGGTGGACCACGGCGAGGACCTGGCGGTGGTCCGCGGCCGGGGCGCGCACCTGCTCGTCGTCACGCCGACGGCGCGTGGCCGGCTGAGCAACGAGACCGTCGAGAAGCTGCTGGGCGTGGCCACCAACCGCAACCTGACCGTGGTGAAGCACCTGGCGGAGAAGTGGGGAGATGGCTGACGGGCGGGAACGGAGGCGGCAGACTGTCCTGCCGCGGCTCTCGCTGAGGGTCCGACCGCAGGACGAGGGAGTGTGGGCATGACACCGGAGGCCTTCCAGGCAGCCCTGGAGCGAGGCGACATCGACGCGGCCGGCGAGATGCTCGCCGACAACGTGACCTTCCGCAGCCCGGCGGTCTTCGAGCCCTACGAGGGCAAGGCCGCCACCCTGGTCCTGCTGAAGGCCGTGTCCAGCGTGTTCCAGGACTTCCGCTACGTGCGCTCCTTCGTCGAGGAGCACGCCATGGGGCTGGCGCTGGTCTTCGAGGCGCGGATCGGGAGCCGCACGATCGAGGGTGTCGACTTCCTGCGCCTCAACTCGCTGGGCCTGGTGGACGACTTCCGGGTGATGGTCCGCCCGCACTCCGCGCTCGAGGCCCTGATGGAGGCGATGATGCCGGCCATCGAGCGGGTGCTGGCCGAGCAGAGCTGAGCCCTACTCGACGGTCACGCCCGCAGCGCGCATCGCGGTGAGCGCTGCCTCCGTCGTCTCCGGCGCCACGCCGGCGCAGAGGTCGATCAGCACCGACGTGGTGAAGCCGGCGGCGGCCGCGTCGAGGGCGGTGGCGCGCACGCAGTGGTCGGTGGCGATGCCGCACACGTCGATCTCCTCCACCTCGTGCTCCCGCAGCCAGTCGGCCAGACCGGCGCCGTCGGTCGTCCTGCCCTCGAAGGCGGAGTACGCCGCCTGGTGCTCGCCCTTGAGGAAGATCGCGTCGAAGGGCTGCGGGTCGAGGTTGGGGTGGAACGCCTCACCGTCGGTGCCGACCTTGCAGTGCACCGGCCACGTGTCGACGTAGTCCGGCTCACGCGCCCAGTGGTCGCCCGGGTCGACGTGGTGGTCCTTCGAGGCCACCACGACGTCGTACGCCGGGGAGTCCGGCGACTTCTCCACCCAGTGGTGCAGCAGCCGGCCGATGTCGTGCGCCACCTGGGCCCCGCCCGCGACCGGGAGGGAGCCGCCCTCGGTGAAGTCGTTCTGGACGTCGACGACGATCAGCGCGCGCTTCACGGGGCGAGCATCCAGTCGATGACCTCGGGCAGCAGGTCGTCCCAGAGCGCCCACACGTGCTCGCCGGGCCGGAAGTCGGAGGTCACGTCGGCGCCCTTCGCCTCCAGCGCGGCGACGAAGCGCCGGTTGCCCTTCACCAGTCCAGGAGCGTCCTCGGTGCCGGTGGAGACGTGGATGCGGGGAAGGGCGTCGACGTCGGCCGCCTCGAGGAGCTTGAAGACGTCGGCGTCGTCGGGGATCGTCTCGCCGAAGATCCGCTCGAAGAGCTCCACCCGCTCGGCCCGCGACGAGAGCTCGTCGAGGTCGAGCGCGCCCGACAGGGTCGCCGCCGCCGCGAACCGGTCGGGGTGGGTGAGGGCCAGCTTCATCGCGCCGTACCCGCCCATGCTGAGCCCGGCGACGTACGTCTGCGCCGGGTCCTGGGAGATCCGGAAGAAGTTGCCGACGATCTCGGGCAGCTCCTCGGCGACGTAGTCCCAGTAGCGGCCGCCGTTGACCTCGTTGGCGTAGAAGCTGCGGCTGACGGCCGGCATCACGACCGCCACGCCGGCCGCGGCGGCGTACCGCTCGACGGAGGTGTAGCGCAGCCACGCGGTGTGGTCGTCGGAGAGCCCGTGCAGGAGGTAGAGCACCGGGAAGTCCGTGCGCGGGATCGCATCTCCTTCGACGCCGATCTGCTCCTCGGTGGGCTGGGGGAGCACGACGGTCATCGAGCAGCCGACCTCGAGGACGTCGGAGAAGAAGTCGCAGGTGACCAGGGCCATGCGCTCAGCCTTCCAGGTGTCCCTCGAGATGGATCGTCGGGATGACCGGCTCGCCCTTCGACATCTGCTGGACCGACCACGGGAGCTCGGCCCGTACGGCGGCGTGTCGGGTCCGCGCGTCGGCGAGCGGCTCGCGCCCGACGACCTCGCCGCCGCGGACCAGCTCGACCAGCAGCGGCCGGTCGTTGCCGTCGTTCTCGGGCGGGGTGCCGATGCCGACCACCTCGGCCTCGGCGACGCCCTGGCCGTCGAGGCGGCGCAGCGCGAACTTGCGGCCACCGATGGAGATCTTGTCGACGCTCTTCTTCGCGACCGAGACCATCGCGCCCCGGTCGTCCTCGTGGGCGACGAGCTTGTAGACGAAGCCGCAGGTCGGGTGGCCGCTTCCGGTCACCAGCTGGGTGCCGACGCCGTAGCCGTCGACGGGTGCGGCCGCGAGCGCGGCGATGGCGTACTCGTCCAGGTCGCTGGTCACCACGATCCGGGTCCTCGTCGCGCCGAGGTCGTCGAGCTGCTTGCGGACCCGGTGGGCCAGCACCCCCAGGTCGCCGGAGTCGAGGCGGACGGCGCCGAGCTCGGGGCCGGCGATCTCGACGGCCGCGCGGACGGCCTCGTGGACGTCGTAGGTGTCGACCAGCAGCGTGGTGCCCATGCCCAGCGACGTCACCTGGGCACGGAAGGCGTCGGACTCGGAGTCGTGGAGGAGCGTGAAGCTGTGCGCGCTGGTGCCAGCGCTCGGGACGCCGTACCGCTGCCGGGCCGCCAGGTTGGAGGTGCTGGCGAAGCCGGCCAGGTACGCCGCCCGGGCCGCCGCGACGGCCGCCTCCTCGTGCGTCCGTCGCGAGCCCATCTCGATGCACGGCCGGTCGCCCGCGGCCATCGTCATCCGCGACGCCGCCGACGCGATCGCCGAGTCGTGGTTGTAGATCGAGAGCAGCACGGTCTCGAGCAGCACCGCCTCGGCGAACGAGCCCTCGACGATCAGCAGCGGGGAGTACGGGAAGTACGCCTCGCCCTCGGCGTAGCCCCAGACGTCGCCGGAGAAGCGGTAGGACGCCAGCCACTCGCGGGTCTCGTCGTTGACGACGCCCTCGAGCGCCGCCAGCGCCTCGTCGTCGAAGGTGAACGCCTCGATCGCGTCGAGGGCCCGGCCGACGCCGGCGACCACCCCGTAGCGACGTCCCTCGGGGAGGCGCCGGGGGAACAGCTCGAACACCGAACGGCGATGGGCGGTCCCGCTCCCCAGCGCCGCCTGGAGCATGGTCAGCTCGTAGTGGTCGGTGAGCAGCGCCGTCGACGTCACGAGGTCAGCGTAGGGGCGGGTGCGGTGTGCCAACATGGAACCCGTGTCGACAGCGAGTCCGGTCCAGGTCGACCCCACCACCACACCCGAGACCGACGACATCACCCTGCTGGCCACGCCGTGGGTGACGATCGTGTGGAACGACCCGGTCAACCTGATGTCCTACGTGACCTACGTGTTCACCAAGTACTTCGGCTACGACAAGAAGAAGGCCGAGAAGCTGATGCTCGAGGTCCACAACGACGGCAAGTCCGTGGTCAGCCACGGCAGCCGCGAGGAGATGGAGCGCGACGTGCAGGCCATGCACGAGTACGGGCTCTGGGCGACGATGGAGAAGCAGTGACTGGTCACCGTCGGCCTCTCATGACAGGGTTCACCCGGCACCGGAAGAGCCGGTTGGTGATCGCCAACTTCTCCGGGTTCGAGGCCGACCTGCTGCGCTCGCTCGCGTCACAGCTGGTCGAGCTGCTCCGCAACGAGCGGGCCGTGCCCCACCACGCCGACGACCCGCTCGAGGCCCTGCTGGACTTCACCGGGCCGACCGAGGAGCCCGACGACCCGGTGCTCGCCCGGCTGTTCCCGACGGCCTATCCCGACGACCCGGAGGCGGCCGGTGACTTCCGCCGGTTCACCGAGGGCACGCTGCGCGACGGCAAGGCGGACGCCGCCGTCGCGCTCATCGACGGGCTCGAGGAGGCCGGCTTGCCACCCGAGCTGACCGAGGACGGGCTCGTCATCGACGTCGAGCTCGACGAAGCCACGGCCGAGACCTGGATGCGGTCGTTCACCGACATGCGGCTCGCGCTGGCCACCCGGCTGGAGGTCGAGGAGGGCGACGAGGGCTACTGGGCCACCCTCGCCGATGACGACCCCCGCGGCCAGGCCCACGACATCTACCTCTGGATGGGCTACCTGCAGGAGACCCTGGTCGAGGCCCTCACCTCTTAGGCTGCCTCGATGCCCATCCCCGAGTTCGTCGTCGAGATCCGCAAGATGATCGGGCACCACGAGATGTGGCTGCCCGGCGTGACCGCGGTCGTCACGAGGGGCCAGGAGATCCTCCTGGTCCGCCGCGCGGACAACGGCCAGTGGACGCCGATCACGGGCATCCCCGAGCCCGGAGAGGAGCCCGGGCAGGCGATCGCTCGGGAGGCCATGGAGGAGACCGGCGTCGTGATCAACGTCGACCGGCTGGCCTCGACCAGCGTCTATCCCGGTGTCGTGCACGCCAACGGTGACCGGGCCTCGTACCTCGACCTCACCTTCGCCTGCACCTACGTGTCCGGCGAGGCGCACATCGCCGACGAGGAGTCGATCGACGTGGGGTGGTTCCCGGTCGACGCGCTGCCGGAGATGGCGCCGGCGATGCTCCAGCGGATCGCCGACGCCCTGTCGGGCGAGCAGGCCGCGAGGTTCGTGCGCTAGCAGACAAGCCCGTCGACGAAGCGTTCGACGGACACACAGGTGTCGTCGCCGGCGGTCACCAGCACCGTGTCGACGCCGCGACCGCCCTCGAGCAGGTTGTCCTTCAACGTCCCCCTGAGCACGTCGCGGCCGCCTCCTGCGTGGATGTCGACGTGGGCACCCCGGGTGGTGCTGCCGAGGAGCGTCTCGTCGAGAGCGCCGCCGATCAGCGTCCATCGGCCACGGGTGACCTCGACCTGCTCGATGCCCGTCACCGGCATCGTGACGTCCCGGAAGCCGTCGTCGGCGAACGCGACGCCGTGCCGCAGGTCGACCTTGCCGGTGGCGTCGCCCAGCGTGCCCGCCCCCTCCAGCACGAACCGCATGAAGTAGCTGTCCCGCCCCGAGCCGCCCGCCACACCCTGCCCGTCGGCGCCGAGGTCCAGGCCCGGGACGGGGATCATCATCGAGCCGATCAGCCGGTCGTCGCCCGCCCCACCGCTCAGCACGCCTGCCCCGAGGCCGGCGAGCAGCAGATCGTTGCCCGCACCCCCTCGGACCACGTCGGTGCCCTCGCCCCCGCAGAGCAGGTCGTCCCCGCCCAGACCGCGGATCGTGTCGTCGCCACCGAGGCCGATGACCACGTCACGTCCGGGGCCACCCCGGATCACGTCGTCACCCGCCGTGCCGACGATCGTCGGGGCCCGGCCCGCGCAGTCGCCCTGAGGATCAGCCGCGGCCGGCCCCGAGGAGGCCAGGAGCGGGGTGGCGAGCAGCGTGGCAGCGACGTACGTCGCAATTCGACCCATGCCTGTCCGACGCTCAGGTCCCCGTGCTGGTTCACCTGGGAGGTCGCCTAGGGTTGAGCGCGCCATGCTGACCATCGACCAGGCGACCTACGACGGCATCGTCGCGCACGCCAAGAAGGACCATCCCGACGAGGCGTGCGGCATCGTCGCCGGGCCCGAGGGCAGCGACCGGCCCGAGCGGCTGGTCGAGATGGTGAACGCCGCAGGCAGCCCGACGTTCTACGAGTTCGACTCCACCGAGATGCTCGCGCTGTACAAGGACATGTGGTCGCGCGACGAGGAACCCGTCGTCGTCTACCACTCGCACACGGCCACGGAGGCCTACCCGAGCCGCACCGACATCGGCCTCGCGAGCGAGCCCGGCGCCCACTATGTGCTGGTCAGCACGCGCGAGCACGGGAATAACGAGGGTCCCGTCGAGTTCAGGTCCTACAGGATCGTGAACGGCGAGGTGACCGAGGAAGACGTCGCGGTCGTCCCCGAGCTCCCGCCTGCTGAAGCCCGCTGAAGAAGGAGCACCATGGCCGTCGAGGTCCGCATTCCCACCATCCTGCGCAGCCTCACCGGTGAGCAGAAGGCCGTCACGGCCGAGGGCGCCACGCTGTCCGCGGTGATCGACGACCTCGAGGCCAACCACCCTGGCATCAAGGACCGCCTCGTCGAGGCCGGCCCCGGGGACGGCGTCGGCCTGCGTCGCTTCGTCAACGTCTACGTCAACGACGAGGACGTGCGGTTCATCGGCGGTCTCGACGCCGAGGTCACCGACGGTGACCAGGTCGTGGTGCTGCCCGCCGTCGCCGGCGGCTGAGTCATGGCGGGCGACGCGCAGCGCCGTACCTTCGTCGTCGTCGACGGCGAGAACATCGACGCCACCCTCGGTACGTCGATCCTCCAGCGCCGCCCGAACCCCGAGGAGCGCCCGCGCTGGGAGCGCGTCACCGAGTTCGCCGCGAACCTGTGGGGCCAGCCCGTCACCGGGCTGTTCTTCATCAACGCGACGCAAGGCCAGCTCCCGCTGTCGTTCGTGCAGGCCCTGCTGGCGCTGAAGTACCGCGTCGTGCCGCTGGCCGGCGACCCCGACGAGAAGGTCGTCGACATCGGCATCCAGCGCACGCTGGACGCCCTGCTCGGTCACGACGACGCCGACGTCCTGCTGGTCAGCCACGACGCCGACTTCGCCGCGCACATCGAGCGGCTCGACACCCATGACCGCCAGGTGGGCGTGATCGCCTTCCCCGAGTTCACGAGCGGGCAGTTCACGGCCCTGGGCGTGAAGGTCTACGACCTCGAGGCCGACGTGCACGCCTTCAACACCACGCTGCCCCGGGTCCGGATCATCCCGCTGGCCGAGTTCGACCCCGAGGCATTCCTGCAATGACGCGCTACGACGACCTGCTCTCGTCGGTCGGCAACACCCCGCTCGTCGGGCTGCCGACGCTCTCGCCGACCCCCGACGTACGTCTCTGGGCCAAGCTCGAGGACCGCAACCCGACCGGTTCGATCAAGGACCGCGCCGCGCTGGCGATGGTGGTCGACGCCGAGAAGCAGGGCCTGCTGCGTCCCGGCTGCACGATCCTCGAGCCGACCAGTGGCAACACCGGAATCTCGTTGGCGATGGCGGCGAAGCTGCGGGGCTACCGGCTGGTGTGCGTGATGCCCGAGAACACCTCCGAGGAACGCAGCCAGCTGCTGCGGATGTGGGGCGCCGAGATCATCGCGTCGCCCGCGGCCGGCGGCTCGAACGAGGCCGTGCGGCGCGCCAAGGAGATCGCGGCCGAGCACCCCGACTGGGTGATGCTCTACCAGTACGGCAACGAGGCCAACGCCCGCGCGCACTACGAGGGCACGGGTCCGGAGGTGCTGGCCGACCTGCCGTCCATCACCCATTTCGTCGGGGGGCTCGGGACGACCGGGACGTTGATGGGGGTCGGCCGGTTCTTCCGGGAGCACAAGCCGGACGTACGGATCGTGGCCGCCGAGCCGAGGTACGGCGAGCTGGTCTACGGCCTGCGCAACATCGACGAGGGGTTCATCCCCGAGCTGTACGACGAGTCCCTCATCGACGGCCGGTTCTCGGTCGGGCCACGCGACGCCGTCCGCCGCGTGCGCGAGCTGCTCGAGGTCGAGGGCATCTTCGTCGGCATCTCCACCGGCGCGATCCTCCACGCCGCCCTCGCCCAGGCCGCCAAGGCCGTCAGGGCCGGCGACCGCGCCGACATCGCGTTCGTGGTGTGCGACGGCGGCTGGAAGTACCTCTCCACCGGAGCCTACGAAGGCACGATCGACGAGGCCGAGGACGCCCTGGACGGCCAATTGTGGGCGTGAGCCCCCGCTGGTCGGGGAAGGCCCGCTAGGGCCCGTCACGAGACCCGGTGAGCGGTCCGCGCACCTTAGGGTGCTGGGATGCGCACGCTGCTCCTCGGAGCTCTCCTCACCGCCCTCCTGGTGCCCGTGCCCGCGTCCACCGCGGCACCGGTCGCGCCGACGGCCGTCGAGCCGACGGTGCTGGAGCTGCGCAACGAGATCACCATCGAAGGCGTGCTGAGGTACGGACGCACGCTCAAGGTCACGCGCGGCGAGTGGAACCGCACGCCGGAGCGCTACCGCTTCCAGTGGTTCCGCGACGAGACCGAGATCGACGGCGCGACCCGGCAGACCTACCGGCTCGGCGTGGCCGATGTGGGGCGGCGGATCAAGGCCCGGGTCTACGTGAAGAAGCGGCACTACGAGTGGGCCCAGGCGACCGCGCGGAGCGCGGGGATGGTCGGCTACCGCGTGCCCGTCCGCCGCACCGTCACCTACCGCATCGAGACCCGCGGCTCGATCACCACGAGCGTGCGGGAGTTCGCGCAGCAGGCGGCGCAGACGTACGCCGACCCGCGCGGCTGGCGGAACGCCGGCGTCGCCTTCAAGCGGGTCCGCGGCGCGTCGGACTTCTCGCTGGTCCTGGCGGAGGCGAGCTGGCTGCCCCGGTTCTCGGGCGTGTGCAGCGTGCAGTGGAGCTGCCGGGCCGGTCGCTATGTCGTCATCAACCAGACCCGCTGGAAGTACGCCTCACCGTCGTGGAACGGCGCCGGCAAGAGCCTGCGCGACTACCGTCACCTCGTCGTCAACCACGAGACCGGTCACTGGCTCGGGCACGGCCACCTCGGCTGCCCGGGGCCCGGCCGCCTCGCGCCGGTGATGATGCAGCAGTCCAAGGGGCTCGACGGCTGCCGTCACAACCCCTGGCCGCTCGGCAGCGAGCTCTGGTCCCGTTAGGCCGCTAGCGGTTACTGCGTGACCTCGAGGTCCTGGGCGTAGTCGAGCTCGCTGTGCGGGATGGGCGGCAGGCCGAGCACGTCGAGGACGAGGTTGCCGACGTCGCCGTTGCGGACCGGCTGGAGCGCGACGTCGTAGCCGACGCGGGCCTGGCCGGGGTCGGCGTACGTCGGGTTGAGCGCGTACAGGTCGGCGCCGGCGGTGACGCCGGCACCCCAGACCAGGAACGGCACCCGGAAGTTGGCGAACCGCCGCGGGTCGAGGTGGCTGGGACCCGAGCCGCCGTGGTCGGCCGTCACCACGACCATCGTGTGGTCACGGGACTCGTCGGTCCTGCCGATGGTGGTGAGCACCTCGCCGATGAGCTCGTCGGACTGGCGCACGGCGTCCATGTACTGCGGTGAGAACCAGCCGTAGTGGTGGCCGGCGACGTCCGGCAGTGAGATGTGGAGGAAGGTCAGCGCGCGCCACGACGTGCGCAGGTCCCGCCGGGCCGCCTTGACCAGCTTGGCGTTGTTGCCGCGGATGAGGGTGTGGTCGACGCCCTTCGGCCACGAGCGGGTGAACAGGGCGAACTTCCCCTTGGCCGCGAACAGCGAGCTGCTCAGCCCGGCGGAGTGGAGCGAGGAGAACACCGAGCCGACCTGCTGCCCCGCGGCCACCTGCACGGTCCTCGGCACCAGGCGGTCGTCGTTCCAGGTGACGCCGTGCCCGCCCGACGCGAGGTCGATACGACGGCTGGTCACCATGCCGGTGTGGTTGGGCAGCGTGTTGGTCATCTCGACCTCGCTGCGCGCGTTGAACGTGCTGGCGCCCTCGGCGACGATCCGGTGGAAGGTCGGGGCGTCCGACTTGCCGAGCTGCGTGATCGCGTCGGGGTTCAGCCCGTCGACCGAGATCACCACCACGCGCGTGACCTGGTCCTGGTCGACCACAGAGTCGACCACGGAGGTGCGCGGCTCCGGTGGCGGCGCGGCAGGAACGGGCGCGGCGGCGATGAGCACCGAGACGAGCGCCATCGAGAGCGCGGAGGGGAGGACACGCATGGGACAACAGGTTACGGGGTGGCCGCGGCAAGGTCCGTGATATCCGTCGCGTCGGCCTCCACGGGGCGCAGCGACCCCCTAGCCTTTGCGTCGTGCAGCAGGACTGGCCGACCGACCGCGGGACGGATGCTCCCATCGGCATCTTCGACTCCGGTTTCGGCGGTCTCACGGTGGCTCGGTCGGTGATCGACCAGCTGCCGCACGAGTCGGTGCTGTACCTCGGCGACACCGCCCGTCAGCCCTACGGCCCCAAGCCGATCGGCGAGGTCCGCGAGTACGCGCTCGAGTGCCTCGACCACCTCGTCGACCTGGGCGTCAAGGCGATCGTCATCGCCTGCAACTCCGCCAGCGCGGCCATGCTCCGTGACGCCCGTGAGCGCTACGACGTCCCTGTCGTCGAGGTGATCTTCCCGGCCACCCGTCGCGCGGTCGCGGCCACGCGCAGCGGGCACATCGGCGTGATCTGCACCCGTTCGACCGCGGAGTCGATGGCGTACGACGACGCGTTCGCCGCCGCTCCCCAGGTCACGCTGGCCACCCAGGTGTGCCCGCGCTTCGTCGACTTCGTCGAGGCCGGCGTCACCGGCGGCGACGAGCTGATGGAGATCGCCCACGAGTACCTCGACCCCCTGGTCGACGCCGGCGTGGACACCCTGATCCTCGGCTGCACGCACTACCCGCTGCTGACCGGTGTCATCTCCTACGTGATGGGTGACGGCGTCACGCTCGTCAGCAGCGCCGAAGAGTGCGCGAAGGACGTCTACAAGATGCTCGTCGCCACCGACCTGATGCGGCAGTCGGGGGAACCCCGGCACCGGTTCCTCACCACCGGCGCGCCGGAGGAGTTCGAGCGGATCGGTCAGCGGTTCCTCGGTCCCGAGCTCGGCACCGCCCACCAGTTCGTCGGGCTGGTCCAAGGCGGCACCCGATGATCGCGATGCGCCTGACGATCGTCGGCTGCGCGGGTTCCTACCCCGGCCCCGAGTCCGCGACGAGCTGCTACCTGGTGGAGGCGGACGAGCCCGACGGCCGCACCTGGCGCATCCTGCTGGACCTCGGCAGCGGTGCACTGGGCCCGCTGCAGCGGTTCGCCGACCCGTTCGGGATCGACGCCGTCTTCATCAGCCACCTCCACGCCGACCACTGCCTGGACCTGTGCGGCTACCACGTGCTGAGGCGCTACCACCCGGACGGCGCCCAGCCGCGCATCCCCGTGTGGGGGCCGGTCGGCACCGCCCAGCGGATGGCCCAGGCGTACGGCCTGCCCGAGGCCATCGGGATGAACGACGAGTTCGCGTTCTACGAGCACGGTGGGCCCGTCCACCTGGGTCCGTTCGTGGTCGAGCCCGTGCCCGTGGAGCACCCCATCCCGACCTTCGGCCTGCGGGTGTCGGCCAACGGCCGCACGCTGGCGTACTCGGCCGACACCGGGCCGTGCGCCGGGCTGGACCAGCTCGCCGACGGCGTCGACCTGCTGCTCGCCGAGGCGGCCTTCCAGTCCGGCGAGGACAACCCTCCCGACCTCCACCTCACCGGGGCCGACTGCGGCGTCGCCGGCCACGCGTGGTCGGGTCGGCCGCCTCGTGGTCACCCACGTGCCGGCCTGGTACGACACGGCGGTCGCCGTGGCCGAGGCGAAGGCCCACTTCGCCGGTCAGATCGACCTGGCCGCCGCGGGCGCCGTCTTCGACGTCTGAACTGTCAATCGATTGACGGGTCGATCAACAGTCCGGACACTGCGTTGTCCTCCACCCTGAGCCGGTGCGCGCGCCGTCGGTCGTCGTCGCCGGTCTCGGCCTGCTGCTGGTCGTCCCGGCGTGTGCCGGCACGCTCGCGAGCGGGGCCTCCGGGGCCTCCGGGGCCACCACGGGCGGCACGTCGCGGCTGTTGACCGCTCCGGCCCACGGCCGGGCGGCAGTCGAGGCGCTCGGCCCCGACCTGGACCTCGCGGCCGGACGCAGCGGCATGGGCGCCGGCACCCTGCGCGCGCTGCTCGCCGCCGACCGCACGGCCTGGGTCGACGAGACCGGCCACCTGTTCTACGTCGAACCCGACCAGGCGGCCGCGGTGACGGCGCCCGCGACCGAGGCGGCGGCCTACCCGTACGCCGCGAGCTTCACGCTGCACTCCCGACCGGCCGCCACGCGCATGATCTACCTCGACTTCGACGGTTACCGCGTGCAGAGCTCGGCGTGGAACGACGTGACGCATCCCGTGATCGACGTCGCGGCCTACACGATGGACGCAGACGCGGCGTTCTCCCAGGCCGAGCTCGACGTGGTGCAGGAGGTGTGGGCCCGGGTCGCGGAGGACTACGCACCCTTCGACGTCGACGTCACGACCGAGGACCCGGGCACCGCCGCGCTCGTCCGGACCTCCGTCGACGACGCGGCCTACGGCATGCGGGCCTCCGTCACGACCGACCCGGACATGCGGACGGTGCTGTGCTCGGGCAGCTGCGCCGGCGTCGCGTACGTGGGCGTCTTCGACAGCGTGATGGGCTCCTCGGGTCCTGGGTACCAGCCTGCCTTCGCACTGCCGAAGACGACGTACACCGCGGCCCAGGTCGCGGAGATCGTCAGCCACGAGGTCGGCCACACGCTCGGGCTCGGCCACGACGGCCTGAACGGCTCGGCGTACTACCAGGACGGCACCGGCACCAAGATCTGGTCGCCGATCATGGGTGCCGGCTACACGCCGCTGACCCAGTTCTCCAACGGCGACTACAGCGGCGCGACCCAGACGCAGGACGACCTCGCGGTGATCGCCCAGCACGGACCGGCGGTCATCGGTGACGACTACGGCAACACGGTCGGGGCGGCCTTCCCGCTCGGTACGGGTGACGCGACGGCGGCCGGCCTGGTCACCAGCCGCACCGACGTCGACGTCTTCGCGATCAGCCGCCCGTGCGTCGGGACGCTGACCGCGTCCGTCACCCCGGCACCGCTGGGGCCCGGCCTCGACACCCAGCTGCGCCTGCTCGACGCCTCGGGCGGCGTGGTTGCCGTCTCGGCTCCGGCGACGGCCCGCGCCGGCACCTGGTCGCCGGTCCTGACCGGGATGGGTGCCTCGATCAGCCAGTCCTTGGCCGCAGGGAGCTACTACCTCGAGGTGGACGGCGTCGGACTCGCCGACGCGTCCCTCGGCTACAGCGACTACGGGTCGGTCGGCCGGTACACGCTGGCCGCCACCGGCTGCGCGGACTCCGGGACGCCGGGTCCCTCGCCGAGTCCTTCGCCGAGTCCTTCACCGAGCCCATCACCGGGCCCATCACCGACGGTGGGGGTCGCGCCGACACCGACGCCGCCCGCATCGGCCACGCCCACCACGACGCTGCCGACGTACGCCGTGCCGGCCGCGCCGCTCGTCCGGGCGGTCAAGCCCGGCAGGCGGGGGAACCCGCTCACCATCCGGGTCTCCTGGCTGCCGCCCCTGACGAACGGCGGTGCGGCGGTGACGGCGTACGAGGTGCTGGTCTGGAAGGCCAAGCGGTCCGGCCGCGGCGTCAGCCGGGTGAACACCGTCCTCGTCGAGGCTGCCCAGCACCACCTGGTCCTGAGGCTGCCCGCGGGGCGGTACCGGGTGGCGGTCGCCGCGGAGAACGTCGTCGGCACCGGGCCGCGCTCGGCACGCACGGCCCTGGTGGCGCCGCGTTAGTAGGGTCTGTGGGATGTCTGCGACCGGGGAGCCAGTGCCGTTCGAGGTCTTCGAGCCCGGCGTGTACCTGCACGGCACGAAGGCGGACCTCGCCGTCGGCGACCTGCTGGTGCCCGGCCGCGAGTCGAACTTCGAAGCGGGCCGCGTGATGAACCACGTCTACTTCACCGCGACCCTCGATGCCGCGGTCTGGGGCGCCGAGCTCGGTGCCGGCCCCGGCCGCGGCCACGTCTACGTCGTCGAACCGACCGGTGAGTTCGAGGACGACCCCAACGTCACCGACAAGAAGCTCCCGGGCAACCCGACGCACTCCTTCCGCACCCGCGACCCCCTGCGGGTGGTGGGCGAGGTCGTCGACTGGGTCGGCCACTCGCCGGAGAAGCTGCAAGCGATGCGCGACGGACTCACGGCGCTGAGGCAGCAGGGTGCCGCCGTCATCGAGGACTGAGCCATGCGCTGAATCCCTTGTGGACAAGGGGTTCTGAGGCCGGAGGAGTGTCGGTGGTGGGTGCTTGGATTGTTCCATGTCCAGCACGTACGCGGAGCCGCTCGAGCGGCTCGACCGTGCGTTGGACGAGCTGGCTGCGATCGGTCCGGAGTTCCGCGACGTTGGTGAGAAGCAGGAGTTCCTGGTCGGGATCTCTCGGCTGATCTCCCGCGCCGAGGCCGAGCGGCTCCGCGTGCTCGCGGCTGCCGACGACATCGCCGAGGCAACCGGCGACCGGTCCACGGCCACGTGGTTGGCGCACCAGACCCGCGACGACCACGGGACCGTACGCCGGCACGCGGCGCTCGCGTCCTCGCTCGAGTCGCGGTGGACGCAGACCGCCGAGGCTCTGGGTGCCGGTGACCTGAACCTGGCGCAGGCGCGGGTGGTCGTGGAGGCGTTGGACGCGCTCCCCGACGACCTGGGGGACGACCTGGTCGTGAAGGCCGAGGCCTACCTGGTCGAGCAAGCAGCAACGTTCGGGCCGCGGGAGCTGCGCCACCTCGGCCGTGGTGTCCTCGAGCACCTCGCCCCGGAGGTCGCCGACGAGGCCGAGTACCAACGACTGGTCGCCGAGGAGACCCGTGCCCACGCGGCGACCCGGTTGTCGTTCACGCCTCGCGGTGACGGGTCCACCGACCTCCACGCGAGGGTCCCCGACCATGTGGCGAACCGGTTGCGGACCTACCTGGACGCCTACACCTCCCCACGACGGGGCCCGCTCGGTGAGGTCGACGCAGCTGCCCGGTCGCCCGCCGTCGGGGTGAGGCGTTCGTGGCGTTCCTGGAGAACGTCCCCGACACCGGCCTCCCGGTCCATGGCGGCACGACCACCAGCGTGATGGTCACCCTCGACCTGGACACCCTGGTCACCGGGATCGGTGTCGCGACCACCTCCACCGGCGACCGGGTCACCGCCGAGCAAGCCCGCCGGCTGGCCTGTCAGGCCCGGATCATCCCCGTGGTCCTCGGGAGGAAGGGTGAGGTCCTCGACCTCGGCCGCTCCGCCCGGCTGTTCTCACCGGCCCAACGCAAAGCCCTCGCGATCCGCGACAAGGAGTGCACCACCGACGGGTGCAACGTCCCGGCCGCCTGGTGCGAGGCCCACCACTGGAAGCAACCCTGGGCCGGCGGCGGGCGTACCGACCTCGCCGACGGCAAGCTGCTGTGCTCCTTCCACCACCACCGCGCCCACGACCCCGCCTGGCAGGTCCACCACCACCCCAACGGCGCGACGACCTTCCACCGGAGGACGTGAGATCGAATAGCCTCCGCGAGTGCCTGAGCTGGAGCGGCTGCGTGCCGACCACGCCGCGGCGGTGCTGGCCTTCGAGTCCGCGAACCGCGCCTACTTCGCGTCGTCGATCTCCGACCGGGGCGACGGGTACTTCGAGACCTTCGCCGAACGACACCGTGCCTTGTTGGCAGAGCAGGACGCAGGCAGTCACCGGCCGCCTACTGCGTGCTCGTCGGCGCAGGACGGGGTGGGGACCTCGGCCGCTGCCTCCAACCGTGGTGTTGGGCGGAGGGGCTTCGTCGAGGTAGGCCCGGCCGAGCCGTCAGACATCGGCGGCAAGCAGGGCAGCTGGTTCCAACGGGACGCCCTGTCACCCTCAGATCAGCCCCGCGTCGTGCACGCACATCGCGATCTGGACGCGGTTGGTGACGCCGAGCTTGTCGAACAACCGTGAGACGTGCGCCTTGACGGTGGGTACGGAGAGGTAGAGCTCGGCAGCGATCTCGGCGTTGCTGAGCCCCCGCCCCACGGCCAGGGCGACCTCGCGCTCGCGGTCGGTGAGCTCGGCGAGCCGGGCGACCGCCGCAGGCGACCGGTTGCTGGTGGCCACCCGCCGGATCAGCGACCGCGTGACGGCGGGGGAGAGCATCGGGTCGCCCTGCGCGACCTTGCGGATGGCGTCGACCACCTCCGGCGGCGGGGTGTCCTTGAGCAGGAACCCGTCGGCGCCGGCGGCGAGCGCCTCGACGACGTACTCGTCGGCGTCGAACGTCGTCAGCACGATCACCCGCGGGGGGTCGTCCGTGGCGAGCAGCCGGCGCGTCGCGTCGAGGCCGTTGAGCCGAGGCATCCGGATGTCCATGAGGACGACGTCGGGCTTGAGCTCGGCGGCGCGGGCGAGGCCCTCGCGGCCGTCTCCTGCTTCGCCGACCACCTCGAGGTCGGGTTGACCCCCGAGCATGAAGGTGAGCGCCGAGCGGACGAGCGGGTCGTCGTCGACGATCAGCAGGCGGGTGAGGTTCACTAGGCGGCCCACGGTATCCAGCCGTGCAACACGAACTGTTGCCCCTCGCGGCGTCCCTCGAGCCGGCCACCGCGGAGCTCGGCGCGCTCGGTGAGACCGATCAACCCCAGGCCCGATCCCGGGGTCCGGGTCGGCCCGAAGCCGAGCGGGTTGCGCAGCACGATGTCGACGCCGTCCTCCGGCGACCCGCTGACCTCGATCCGGACGACGGCGCCCGGGGCGTGCTTCCCGGCGTTGGTGATGCCCTCCTGGACGATCCGGTAGAGCGTGCGGCCGACCACGTCGGGAACGGGCGCGTCGCGCGGCAGCCGGTCCGTGAGCACCACGTGCAGGCCGGCGTCTCGCGCGTTGTCGACCAGCGACGGCAGGTCGGACCAGGTCGGCTGGGGGGCGTGGGCCAGCTCGCCCGTACCCGGGTCGCGCAGCACGCCGAGCACGCCGCGCAGGTCGGTCAGCGCTTCGTTGGCCAGGTCGCGGATCACGGTGGCGTTGGCCCGCAGCTCGTCGGCGTCGAGGTCGCTGCGGAAGCCGAGCGCACCGGCCTGCAGGGAGATCTGGGAGATCCGGTGCGCGAGCACGTCGTGCATCTCGCGGGCGATCCGGGAGCGCTCGTTGCCGCGCGCCTGGGCCATCCGGAGCTCCTGCTCGGCCTCCGCGCGCTCCGCGCGCTGACGCAGCGTCCAGACCAGCTCGCGGCGCGAGCCGATGTACATGCCCCACCCGAGGACCCGGCGGTGACCACGGAGTTGATGAGCGAGGTCGACCCACCACGGGTCCCCGTCGTCGGGCTGCATGGTGGTGAAGAACTGGCCGCCGGCGACGGTGAAGACGGCGAGCACGCCCACCTGCCAGTACACGCGCCGGGTCGCCATCGACACGGCGGCCAGCACCGCGGGTCCGGCGGCCAGCCCCGACAGGGCGCCGAGCGCGCCGGTGGCCAGCGCGATCCCGAGCGGCCACCGACGCCGCCACCACACCAGCACCAGCGCGACCAGGCCCAGCACGATGTCGACCGCCAGCCAGGCGCCGTGCCGGTGGTCCGGCACCGAGAGCAGCCCGATCGTGCTGATGGCGAGCACGCCCACGAGCCGGAAGAACACGCCCCAACGCGTCACCGGCGGTTGCACGGTGTCAGGCGCGGGGCGTTCCATGCGGTCAGTGTGGCGCGTCGTCCGTCGGGCGGCAGCGGTCCGCGGTCGTGCCCAGGCCCCTACTTTGGTCGGGCGACACCCCTGCCGAGGTCCGATGCTCCGGCGGCGTGGGCTTGGCAGGATGGTCGGCATGATCAAGGTCGAGGGCCTCTCACGGGCCTACGGGAAATTCATGGCGGTCGACGACATCAGCTTCGTGTGCAAGCCGGGGACGGTCACCGGCTTCCTCGGCCCCAACGGGGCCGGGAAGACCACGACCATGAGGGTCATGGTCGGACTGACCTCGCCGACAGCGGGCGAGGTGACGATCGGCGGGCTGCACTTCCACGACATCCCCAACCCGGGCCGCCACGTCGGGGTGCTGCTCGACGCCTCCGCCCAGCACGCCGGCCGCACCGGCCGCGAGGTGCTGACCATCGGCGCCAAGACCATGGGCCTGCCGATGTCGCGCGTCGACGAGATGCTGGCCCTGGTCTCCCTCGACGACACCGAGTCCCAGCGCCGGGTCCGCAACTACTCGCTCGGCATGCGGCAGCGGCTGGGCATCGCCCACGCCCTGCTCGGGGACCCGTCGGTGCTGATCCTCGACGAGCCTGCCAACGGCCTCGACCCGGCCGGGATCCGCTGGATGCGCGGGTTGCTCAAGGGGTACGCCGACCGGGGCGGCACCGTGCTCCTGTCCAGCCACCTCCTCAACGAGGTCGAGCAGATCGCCGACGAGATGTTGCTGATCGGCCGCGGCAAGATCGTGGCCCGCGGCACGAAGGCCGAGCTCCTCGCCGGCGCGGGCGGCGTCGGCACCCTCGTGGTCGCCGAGGACAACAACGTCCTCACGACCGCCCTCACCGACAAGGGCCTCACCTTCACACCGGTCGGCTCGGGCTTCCGCGTCGACGCGATGCCGGTCGACATCGGCCGGCTGGCCGCCGAACGGTCGATCGTGCTGTCCGACCTCCGCCCGGTCGAGGGCGGTCTGGAAGACCTGTTCCTCGAGCTCACCTCCGACACCCAGCGCGAGGACTTCGCGCAGGCCGCCACCACCGCAGGAGCCCCTTCATGAGCACCGCGACGAGTGCCCCGATGACCCTCGACGTCAGCCAGACCGCCCGCGTGCCGTTCAGCCGGCTCGTGTCCGTCGAGCTGCGCAAGATGTTCGACACCCGCGCGGGCCGGTGGCTGCTGATCTCCATCGCCGCGTTCACGGCCCTGGTCCTGATCATCCAGCTGTGGGTGGTGCTGGCCCAGGACCAGACGGTGACGTTCGAGGACTTCGCCGCCGGCGCCAACATCCCCATGAACATCCTGCTGCCCGTGCTCGGCGTGATGTCGGTGACCAGCGAGTGGAGCCAGCGGACGGCGATGGTGACGTTCACGCTCGAGCCCTCACGCACCCGCTTCCTGGCCGCGAAGTTCGTGGGCACCCTGATCATCGCCCTCGCGGCGGTCGTGGTCGGCTTCACCTTGACCATCGCCGCCAACGGCCTCTACGCAGCGTTCAGCGACAACCCGGTCACCTGGGACCTCGGGCCGTTCCGGATCTTCTGCTTCTTCCTGCTCTACGTCTTCTCGATGGCGACGGGCTTCGCGTTCGGCATGCTGCTGCTCAACACCGCGGCGGCGATCGTCGTCTACTTCGTCTACTCCTTCATCTTCCCCGGCCTCTTCGAGCTGGGCTCGGCGTTGATGGACTGGTTCAAGGACCTGCGCCCGTGGATCGACTTCTCAAACGCCCAGAACCCCATCATCGAGGCCGACGTGACCGGCAAGGAGTGGGCGCAGCTGGCCGTGTCCGGCTTCATCTGGCTGGTCCTGCCGCTGGTCATCGGGGTGTGGCGGGTGCTGCGGGCCGAGGTCAAGTGACCCCCTAGGCTCGCTGGCATGAGTGAGCGATCAGACGGCCGGTCGGATGGTCGGGCCGACGACCAGCTGCGACCGGTCACCATCACCCGCAACTGGCTCGACCACGCCGCCGGGTCGGTGCTCGTGGAGTTCGGCCGCACCCGCGTGCTCTGCGTGGCCTCCGCCTCCGAAGGCGTGCCGCGGTGGCGCAAGGGCTCGGGGCTCGGCTGGGTGACCGCCGAGTACGCCATGCTCCCCGGGTCCACCAACACCCGCACCGACCGGGAGTCGGTGCGTGGCCGTATCGGCGGGCGTACCCACGAGATCTCCCGGCTGGTCGGCCGCTCGCTGCGCGCCATCATCGACTACAAGGCGCTCGGCGAGAACACGATCGTGCTCGACTGCGACGTCCTGCAGGCCGACGGTGGCACCCGCACCGCCGCGATCACCGGCGCGTACGTCGCGCTGGCCGACGCCGTGACCCACCTGCGCAACAACGGCGCCCTGACCGGAGAACCGCTGGTCGGGTCGGTCGCCGCGGTGAGCGTCGGCATCGTCGACGGCACTCCGCGCCTCGACCTGCACTACGACGACGACGTGCGCGCCGAGACCGACATGAACGTCGTGATGACCGGCGACGGCAAGTTCGTCGAGGTCCAGGGCACGGCCGAGGGGGCACCGTTCGACCGGGCCGAGCTCGACGCGCTGCTCGCCCTCGCGGAGCAGGGTTGTGGCGAGCTGACCCGTCTGCAGACGGAGGCTCTCGGCCGGTGAGGCTGTTCCTGGCCACCCGCAACGACGGCAAGCTCGCCGAGATGCGGCGGATCCTGGTCGCCGGCGTCGAGGTGGTCGGCCTGGACGCCGTGGCGCCGTACGACGAACCGGTCGAGGACCGGCCCACGTTCGAGGGCAACGCGCTGCTCAAGGCGCGAGCAGGTCTCGCGGCCACGGGCCTGCCGAGCGTGGCGGACGACAGCGGGCTCTGCGTCGACGCGCTCAACGGCATGCCGGGCGTGCTGTCCGCGCGCTGGTCGGGCCCGCCCAAGTCTGATGCGCGCAACAACGACCTGCTGCTGGCCCAGCTCGCGGACGTCCCCGACGAGCGTCGCGGCGCGTACCTTCGCCTGTGCCGTGGCGTTCTGCCACCCCGACGGCACCGAGGCCGTCGTCCGCGGCGAGATGCGCGGCCGAGTCGTCCGCGAGGTCCGGGGGAGCGGCGGGTTCGGCTACGACGTGCTGTTCGAGGCCGACGAGGCACCGGGCGTGACGACCGCCGAGCTGGCGCCCGCGGACAAGGACGCGATCTCCCACCGCGGCAAGGCGCTGCGCGAGATCGGTCCGCTCATCGCGGCCGCGCTTCGCTAGCAGCGCACCGTGCCGGAGGCGGGACTCGAACCCGCACACCCGAAGGCACAGAGACCTAAACCCTGCGTGTCTGCCAGTTCCACCACTCCGGCCGCGTGCGGACCGATCCTAGGAGGTCAGGCGACGAGGCCGAGGTCCCGGCGGAGCTTGGCGACGTGGCCGCTGGCCTTGACGTTGTACTGGGCCAGGGTGAGGTTGCCGTCCTCGTCGACGACGAACGTCGACCGGATGACGCCCTCGACGAGCTTGCCGTAGAGCTTCTTCTCACCGTACGCGCCGTAGGCCTGCATGACCGACTTGTCCGCGTCGGACAGCAGGGTGATGGTCAGGCCGTCGCGCTCGCGGAACTTGGCCAGCTTGTCGGGGGTGTTGGGCGAGATGCCGAGCACCTCGTAGCCCGCGGCCTGCAGCGAGGCGAGCGAGTCGCTGAAGTCGCAGGCCTGGGTCGTGCACCCGGGCGTCATCGCGTTCGGGTAGAAGTACACGATCACCTTGCGACCGCGCAGATCGGCCAGCGACACCTCCTCGCCGGTGTCAGAGGTGAGGGTGAAGTCGGGGGCCGGTGTCGCCGGGGGAGAGGCGTGCGGTGGGTTGCTCGGTCACCCGCGCACGATATCCGGGCAGTCGGGAGGGTGGCCACGTTGGTAGCCTGCGGGCGTGACCAACGAGACGTCCTCGCTCGAGCGTGAGATCGACGCCACCCGCGACCGCCTGGCCGAGACGATCGACCTGCTCGTCTACCGGGCCCACCCCAAGACGATCGTCAGTCGAGAGATCAGCTCCATCAAGGCCCACTTCGTGGATCCCGTCACCGGCAGTCCCCGCGACCGACAACATCCTGAAGGCCGCCGGGATCGTCGTGGGCGTCCTGACGTTCTTCGCCGTCGCCCGCAGGGTCGTGCGCTGACCACCGTCGCCCGGCCGGCCCGAGGGAGCGCGTCCATGTCCGACAAGGCTCCGATCAAGATGCTGCACGACCGGCTGCTGGTCGAGGTGGACCGCGAGGCCGGCGAACGCCGGTCCTCCGGCGGGATCGTCATCCCGGCCACCGCCGCGATGGGCGCGCGACGTCTGGTGTGGGCGCGCGTCGCCGCGACCGGCCCCCACGCCCGGGCCGTCGTGATCGGCGACCGTGTGCTGTTCGACCCCGAGGACAAGGCCGAGGTCGAGGTCCAGGGCGAGACGTACTACGTGATGCGCGAGCGCGACGTCCACGCCGTGGCCGCCGAACGCCTCGGCGACTCGGAGAGCACCGGCCTCTACCTCTGAGTGGGGTCCACCCAGCGCGTCGGATCAATGTCGAGCGATCCGGTGCATTATGATGGTCGTCATGACGACTGTCACCGTGGCTCATCTGCCGTCGTACGGCGAGGACGTGCGCGTCGTCGTGCCGGCACCCGGCATCGGGGCGGGCAACTGGTCTGGTGCCGCGAGCGCCGTCCTGGTCGACGGTGTCTTCTGGCTCGCCTGGCGCGTCCGCCGCCCGCTCACCGACGGGCGCGGCGTCACGGTCGTGGTGGCGCGCTCCGACGACGGTGAGACGTTCGAGCCGGTCGCGGAGGTCAACCGCGAGGCGTTCGGCGCCGAGTCCTTCGAGCGGCCGGTGCTGATGCCCGTGCCCGGCCTGGGCTGGCGCCTCTACCTGTCCTGCGCGACACCCGGCTCCAAGCACTGGTGGGTCGACAGCCTCACCGCGCCCACGGTCGAGGACCTGCCTGCCGGCCATCAGCAGGTCGTGCTGCCGGGCGACCGGCACACCGCGGTCAAGGACCCGGTGATCACCCACGACGAGCGTGGCTGGCACCTCTGGCTCTGCTGCCACCCGCTCGACGAGCCGGGTCACGAGGACCGGATGACGACCAGGTACCTCACGAGCGACGACGGGCTCGACTGGACCGATCGCGGCGAGGTGCTGGCCGGTCGCCCCGGTGAGTGGGACGCCCGCGGTGCGCGCGTCGTCACCGTGATCGGCGAGGAGCCCCTCACGGTGCTGTACGACGGCCGGGCCGACGCCGAGTCCAACTGGTTCGAGACCACGGGCGTCGCGGTCTGGGACGGCGAGCGCCTGGTCGCCGACGCGGGCGTCGCACCGATCGCCTCGCCGTACTCTGACGGCGCCTTCCGCTACGCCTCGGCGGTGGCTCTGGGCGACGGGCGCACGCGCTACTACGTCGAGGCTGCCCGCGACGACGGCGCGCACGACCTGGTGACGTTCGTCCGCTAGACCCAGATCACGAAGCCCCGATCAGGAGGCCTTGCTGCGCTCGCGGAACGAGCCGCGGCTCTCGGTCGACAACCAGTCGTCGAAGGACTCGCCGGTCAGCTGCGCGAGCAGGGTGATGTCGTCGGCGAAGTACGGCAGCAGGCGGGCGCGCGCCTGGGCCGACAGCTTGGGCCGGACCGCGTCGCCGCCGGCCATCCGCCGGATCACCGGGGCGCTGGCCCGGCGCCACACCTGCGGCGGGGCGAACTGGCCCGCCCACGCACCCGCGCGCAGCACCCGGCCCAGCACGGCCGACCGGGGCCCGGGCTCGACGAAGCTGCGGCTGTTGTCGTGCGGGATGGTCTCGATGAGTCCCGGGGCGATCCCGAGGAACTGGCACGTCTGGTCGACGGCACCCTGCGGGTCGTCGACGATCGTGCGGTAGCGCAGCACCAGCACGCGCTGCCGGTCGACGTAGCTGAACAGGTGGGCGAGCTGCTCGCCGTACCGCCCCAGCTGCGCATAGCGCCAGAACGGCGCCCACCCCTTCGCGATCCGCTCGTGCTCGAGCGCGAACGCCTTCTCGAAGTCGGCCACCGGCTCGAGCCCGTCTGACCACAGGTGCATCCAGTTGCTGTAGGCGCGGTCGATGGGGTCCCGCACGACCGCGATGAGCCGGGCGTCTGGTAGCTGCTCGGAGATGCGACGCTGGGCGGCGCGGTGCCAGAGGTAGAACGGCGTGCTCTCGCCGCGTACGGACGTGGCCGGCGCGGGCTCGAAGAGCCGCTCGTAGTCCCGGCGCCGCCAGACCCACTCCTGCTGGGAGTGCTGGTCGCCCGGGACCCCGGAAGTGTGGCGGGGGAGCGTCGTCGCACATCCAGTACTTCGGCTCCTTGGGGGAGGACATGAAGACGTCCGGATGGCGGGTCAGCGCCGCGTGCAGCGCGGTCGTGCCGGCCTTCGGAGCCCCCAGGATGAGGAAGTCGGGGCGTGCTGGTCGCTTCATGTCGGTCCCTCCCGAGATGAACTGTAGCGAATCGCTGGACTTAGTGGCTCTTGGTGCCCGGAGCGGCTCACTGGCCTCCCCTGAGAGGGTGTGGCCGGATTGTCAGAGCGGCTGCGAGGCTCCTCGGACCGACATCCCTAGTACCCACATCTCTGTATCCACATCGGTCCACTCGAGGAGGAATCGTGGAGGACAGCCAGCGCGACGACTGGACGCCGGACCCGACCGAAAGGGCGGAGCCTGAGTCCGGCGACGACCGTGCCCGGCGTCGCTGCGTCGAGATCGCCCAGGACGCCCGGTTCTGCATGCTCACGAGCACGGCGGGCGACGGCGCGCTGCACGCGCGACCGATGACGCCGCAGCAGGTGACCGACGACCTGGAGTCGTGGTTCTTCATCTCGCGCTCCAGCGAGCAGGCCGCCGACCTGGGCGCTCGGCCAGACGTCAACCTGTCCTTCGACGGTTCGTCGGACTGGCTGTCGGTGGCGGGCCGGGCCACGTTGGTCGACGACCGCGCCTTGGTCAAGGAGATGTGGAACCCGGTCGTGGAGGCGTGGTTCCCCGACGGCGCTGACGATCCAGACGTGCAGCTGCTCCGCGTGGACGCAGAGTCGGCCGAGTACTGGAAGGCGCCCGGCGGGCGCGCGGCCTCGTTGCTCTCGTTCGTGAAGGCGAAGGTCACCGGCGAGCCGCTCGAGGGCGAGCAAGGGTCCGTCCGCCTGTAGAAGGCCCGGAGACGCGTTGGAGCGGACCAACGCCTGTGAGTTCGTTGGTCCGCTCCTGGCGCGGCGGGTGCGTCGAATCCCCCGATTTCGACACCCCTGACCGGTCCCCCTGCCCACGTAGGAGTCGGGGGTCCGGCGCCTGATACGCCGGATCCAGAAGTTTCTGCGGCTACCAGCCGGCGCCGAAGCTGAGGAACGGCGACGGGGCCGCGTCGGCGTCGAGGTCGCGGACCGCGTCGGCCAGCGCGTCGGCCGGGGCGTCGCCCTTGGCCACCCGGGCGTGCCAGCCGGCCAGCACCTCGCACGCCACGTCGTCGGCCACGAGGGTGGGGGACGAGGTGACGCAGCGGGCACCGGCGTGCAGCCAGGCGGCGGTCATGCCGACGACCTCGTCGCCGGAGCGTACGGACGCGCGGCCGAGCTCGCAGGACGACAGCACCACCGTCGCGGGGGTGTGCGGCAGCTGGTCGATGTCGTAGCCGAACCAGGGCCCGTCGGCCAGCTCGACCGCGGAGAAGAGCGGGTTGTCGCCGGGGTGACGGCCGTGGCCGGCGAGGTGAAGCACGTCGACCTTCGCGGCCAGGTCCGCGACCTGGGTGGCGACGGCGCGTTCGCCCGTCAGCACCGTTGCCCGAGGCCAGGCGGCCGATGCCCGCATGACCTCCTCGTCGGCCCGTTCGACGTGCGGCCCGGCGACCATTCCCACCCGCGGCCGACGGTGCTCGCCCGACCGGCGGAGCTCCAGCCAGCGGGTCGCGGACGGCGGCACGGTGACCGGGCGTCCGGCGAGGCCCGGGAGCAGCGTCCAGGGCGTGCCGGCCAGCTGGCCCGATGGCGTCAGCACGAGGCGACGGTCGCCGACCAGCGGCAGAATCGGAGCGACGAGGAGGTCGGAGACGACCCGGAGCCGTTCGTCCAACGAGCCCCTGATCGCGGCCGCGAACGGTCCGGCCAGCTGCGAGGCGGCCATGTCGAGGTCGGCGGAGATCCGGTCGAGGTCCTCGCCGACCGGAGCACGCCTCGCACAGGCGGACGGTGTGGGCTTCCGTACTCGTCACGACGATCGCGGTGATCCACCCGTCGACCGCGACGTGCGCCACCAGACAGGCGTCGGTCGCGGCCAGCTCGGCCTGCACCTCCTCGAGCGCCGCGGGCTCGCCGACCTGGCCGCTCCCGTCGCCGTACCAGCTCTGCTCCCGGATCCGGTCACGCAGCTGGTCGAGACGTCGGCCGTCGGCTGAACGCGGCGAGGGATCGGCGGCGTACAGCACCCGCAGCTCGGTGAGCAGCCCTGCCTGCTGCTCGTCGGCGGGCGGTCGCACGGGGGTCACCCGAGCGACGAGCGCGCGGGCCCGCTCCGACCACTCATAGGCGAGGGCGGGTGATCCGTCCGCGAGCGCCAGCCGGAGCCCCTGGAGCGCCAAGGCGCGGCCGTGCCCGACGAGGGTGCTCTGGAGGTCGAGGCTGCCGAACGAGGACTGCCACGCGTGCAGGTCGGCGAGCCCGGCGCGAACGTGGCCCCGGGCGTGCCGGCGATCGCCCCGCGCCTCGGCCAGCTCGGACCGCACCTCGCGCCACAACAACCGGGTCGCGACCGGGGAGTCCTCGGTGACACGGACCTTGTCGACGCGTGCGCGGGCGTCGTCGAGGAGCCCGCGGCGGACGGACACCCGGGCCGCCTGCAGCGCGACGATCGCGGCCTCGCGCTGGTGGCCGTGCCGACGGAGCTCCTCCACCACGGCATCGGCGCGGCCGGCGAGAACAGGCCCACGGCGACCCATCCCCACCTCCGCCACTACTTCGACCGCCTCGGCCCGGGTGGCCAGGACCGGGCTGGCCTGGCTGCGAAAATGCCGAGCCGCGCGTCGGGCCACGACGCGGGCGCGGACGGGGTCCTCGCGCAGCAGCGACCAGGCGAGGGTCAGCTCGCACTGGGCCTGGAACGAGCGCAGCCGGCGCGAGCCGTACGCAGCGGCCGCGGACTCGAGAGCCTTGATCGCGTCGGCCGCACGACCGGCCGCGGTGAGCACCTCGGCCCGGTCCTGCTCGCACACCGCGCGAGAGACGGCAGACAGCGGAGCCAGGACGTCGCGCGCCGAGTCCATCGTCTGGAGTGCACCGACGACGTCCCCGGTCAACAGCTGGGCGAAGCCCAGGTTGTGCTCGGCCTTGGCGCGCTGGACGGTCAGACCCGCCCGACCGAACTCACCATCGGCTTGGGTCAGGTCCACGATGGCCGCCTGTGGGTTGCCCCGGCGCAAGTGCAGGCTGCCTCGGTTGAGGAGCGCCCGGCCAGCCTCCGCCGGTTCGTCCGCGAGCAAGGGGATCGCCGTCGAGAAGGCGGTCAGCGCCTTGTCGACGTCACCCGTGCGTTGGCGGATCAGCGCGAGCTGAGCCCAGGCCAGGCCGCGGGTCAGGGGCGAGAGCCACTGGTTGGACGCCAACGCCTGGCACCTGGCCACGCCGGCGTCGACGTCGCCGGTCTCGGCGTCCACATAGGCGAGCGAGAGATCGATCCGCGCCAGCAGGTCGCGGTCGTCGGTCGTCAGCCTGGCCAGCTCGAGCTGGTCGCGCGCGTGCGAGAACTGCCCGGCGCGCACCTTCGCCATGGCGCGCCGATGCAGCTCCACAGCAGACGGCACCCGACCATCATGGCCTATGGCGTCAGGTCGGTCGTTTCATGTTCGTCGACGCCGTCACTGCCGCCCAAGCCCGGTCGACGGCGGCCGCGCGGCCGTCGTCGGACGGGTCGATCGTGTCGACCAAGCGGCCGGCCAGGAGGCCGGCGAAGAACGGCGTCGAGAACGACGTCCCGCTCCAGAGCGCGAATCCGCTGCTGTAGTCGTCGGGGTCGATCGAGGCCCGACGGCGTCGGTAGGCCTCCGTGCTCGCCGACGCGTTGAACCCGCCCTGGAACGTAGGTGGGATGGTGCTCATCACCGCGGCTCCGCGGGCGTACGTGCGGACCCACGTGCCGGTGTTGCTGAACAGCGCGTCGGTGGTGCGGTTGGGGTTGAGGGCGCCGACCGAGACGATCGGCACGACGCCGTGCTCTGCGTGCACGCTTCCGGCATCGTCGAGCCAGGGTGTGAAGGCCGCCGGGAAGACGGGCCGCGCGGTGGCGTCATTGCCCGCGGAACAGACCACGGCGACGCCGCACTCGCCGAGACGCCGCAGGATGCCGTACATCGTGGGGTCGAAGAGCTCGTCGTCCGGCGTCTCGTGGTAGTAGCCGAGGGACAGGCTGAGCACGTCGATCGGGTGCCCACCGGGCTCGCCGTCGCGGTGTCGGCGGGCCAGCTCGGCGATGTCCTCGAGCGCCTTGACGAGGTTGCTCTCCACGACGAGGCCGTCGGCGCCGACGATCCGCCAGGCGACGATGTCGGCGTCGGGGCACGCCTGGTGGATCAGACCCGCGATGAAGGTGCCGTGGCCGGCCAGCGGGTCGATGGCCCCGTCGAGCGCACCGAACTGGTCGAACCACTTCTCGGGGTCGGTCTCGTCGTCGACGTAGCCGATGGGCTGGGAGCCGAGCTTCACGTCGGTGCGGACCACCCCGTCGAGCCAGGGGTGCTCGCCGCACCCGGTGTCGAGTGTTGCCACGACCGGCCGTCGCCCCTTGACGGAGGGACGACGCAGTGGCTGCGGCCCTACGTACGCCATCGGCTGCCGACCACCGCTTCCCGGACGGGCGTAGCTCGCCACGGCTGACGAACCCCCCGAGAAGGGGTGCGGGTCCTCGAAGGGGTGGGGATCCTCGAAGGGGTGCGGGTCTTCGAAGGGGTGCGGGTCTTCGAACGGGTGCGGGTCCTCGAACGGGTCCGGCGTGATGCTGCGCACGGCAACGACGTGTTCGAGGGCCGCATGACGGACGTCAGCCAAGTCGGGAGACTTCGCACGCAGCCGCTGGAGGAGCACCCAACCG
The DNA here is from genome assembly GCA_963708915.1 of uncultured Actinomycetota bacterium. Lineage (GTDB taxonomy): Bacteria > Actinomycetota > Actinomycetes > Propionibacteriales > Nocardioidaceae > Nocardioides. The sequence goes on along the minus strand of CAVPUJ010000001.1, from coordinate 481,343 downwards.
TCGGGCGCGCTGGTCGCCTCCTTGTCCTTCACCAGGAGGTCGAGCCGGACCATGGACGTGGTCTCACCCTCCTCGAAGTACTTGCCCGCGTCGTTGCGGTCCACGGCCTCCCAGACGATGTCGGCCACGTCCTCCTTCGGGCCCCGCAGCACCGTGCGGGCCTTGCTCACCTCTGCCTGCCAACCGAGAGCATCGGCCTCGCGCTCGAGGGCAGTGATCGTCTCCTCGTCACGCGGGCCGCGAGTCACCAGCAGCCGGGGACCCACGTAGACGGTGACGCGGGGCTTGACGCCCTTGATCGTCACTGCCGTGGCCGGGTTGAGGACCCGGCCGTTGATGGGTTCGAGCACCTGGCGTGGCGGGACCCGGGGGTCTCGGACCGACGGCGGGTTCGACGGTCGGACGGGACGGGCGTCGTCCTGCACGAGACTCTCCTTCGATCCAGCGCGTGCCGAGGCGGGATCTCCTCGGAAACCTAGTGGGGGTCCTCGAACGGACGCGGTCTGGGTTGCGGTGGCGGCTTCGGCTTGGGCTTCGGTGTGGGCTTCTGCGGCTCAGCCATCGGGGTCCTCACGGTTTCCACTCACGGTGCGGGTGACTTACCCAGCAGCATGCCCGGGGATGAGCGCGAGGGCGAGCGCAACGCGGCGTCAGATCCAGAAAGGCGGCGTCGCGATGGGCAAGCGGCTGTCGTCGGACCCACCCGGCTGCTCACCGGGTTGGGGCATGAACCACAGCCGCGACAGGCCGGGCGAGACGTTGGTGATCTCGAACCGTCCGTGGGCGTCGACCTCCACCCCGTCGTACGCCGGGTGGCCGGCCGAGGCGCTCGCGACCTGGATCCGCATGGGCAGGCGGGGCAGCACCCAGCCGTCGACGCGGCGACGTTCGTTGACCGTGCTGATCCGCAGCAGCACCCGGAAGTCGGGGCCGGCGAACTCGAGCGACCATTGGCCGACCTCGGACATCTGCGAGGTGAGCGACCTCGTGCCGGCCAGGGCGTCGTGGGCATCGACGAGGGTGAGCAGCTCGAACTCGAACTCCAGGTCGATCGCCGCGAGGGTGGCGAGCACCCCGTCGGCGAGGTCGCCGGGCGGCGGGTCGAGGATCTCCCAGAGGCGACGGATCTCGAGCGTCAGCGCGTCGTCGGCGAGGCTCTCGAGAGGGCCCTGGTCCGGGTGGTCAGGTGTCGGGTTCATCGTCCCGCTCCCGTTCGTTCGAGCTCGTGGCGGAGCTTGTCGAGGCAACGGCCGCGGGTCGGGCCGATGCTGCCGATGGGCATCTTGAGCTCGCCCGCGATCCTCGCGTAGTCGGGCCGTGGCTCCATCGCAACGATGCGCAACAGCTTCTGGCAGCGCTCGGGCAGGTGTCCGATGGACTCCCACAGCCGGGACTGCTCGTCGTTGAGCACGACCTCCGACTCCGGCGAGCCCTGCGAGGGCAGGTGCCACTCGAGCGACTCGTCGTCCACGGGGGTCGAACGGCCGGCGTTCTTGCTGACCCGCCACGCCTCGCGGCGAGCGGTCGTGCAGAGCCACCGGGCCACTGCCTGCGGGTCGCCGACCACGTGCGCGTTGCGCACCAACGCCAACCACGCGGTCTGGACGACATCCTCGGACTGCTCCTTGTCGAGCCCCGTCGCCCGGACGACGTGCCAGAGGATCGGGCTCATGACCCGGACCAGCTCGTCGAGCGCCGCGGGATCACCCGCGCGCCACCGTGCGAACGACGTACCTGCGGTGTCCCAGACGGACGCCGGGTCCTCGGCGGTGTCCCGCATCGTCATCACTCCTCCCAAGAGCACCCAGCATGCGCGCTGATACGAGCGAAGGGAATTGAGTTCCGGGACATCCGGCTGCCCCGGTCTACGATCGCCGGGTGGCGGGGATCGGCGGCGCTCACCAGGACGTGCGGTTCTGCCGCGCCCCCGACGGCGTGCGGATCGCGTACGCCGTGCACGGTTCCGGGCCGCCGCTGGTGGTCACGACCTGCTGGCTCAGCCACCTGCAGCACGACTGGCAGAGCCCGGTGTGGCGGCACTTCCTGCGCGACCTCGGTGAGGTGGCCACGGTGATCAGGTACGACGAACGCGGGCACGGCCTGTCCGACCGCGACGTCGAGGACTTCTCGCTCGAAGCCCGGGTCGGCGACCTGGAGGCCGTGGTCGAGCACAGCGGCGTCGACCGGTTCGCGGTGATGGCGATGTCCCAGGGCGGGCCGGTGGCGATCCGCTACGTCGCCGCCCATCCCGACCGCGTCACCCGGGTCATCTTCTACGGCTCCTACGCCGCCGCGATGCCGCACCCGTCGGGTGAGGACCTCGAGATGCAGGAGGCCATCGACCGGATCATCAAGGTCGGCTGGTCGCGGCCGACCGCGGAGTTCCGGCGGGTGTTCACCACGCTGATGATCCCGGGCGCGACCGAGGAGCAGATGACCTGGCTCGACGAGCTCCAGCGGGTGGCGGTCACGGCCGACACCCTGTTCAAGGCCCGGCAGCAGCGGGTCCTCGCCGACGCGACCGACGATCTCCCGCGGCTGACGATGCCGACCTTGATCCTGCACTCCGTCGACGACCGGATGAACGACTTCGAGCTACTCCCGCACGCTCGCCTCGTACGTCCCCGACGCCCGGTTGGTCCCTCTCGAGAGCAGCAACCACATCGTGCTCGACCACGAGCCGGCCTGGGGCGTGTTCGTCGACGAGGTGTCGCGGTTCATGGCGGCCGACGGCAGTGTCGCTGCCGACCCGGTGCGGCTGCTCTCTCCTCGCGAGCTCGAGGTGCTGCGGCTGGCCGGCGACGGGCTCGACAACGACGCCATCGCCGCGACGCTGACCCTCAGTGTCCGCACCGTCGAGCGGCACCTCCAGAACGCCTACGCCAAGCTCGATCTGACCGGCCGCAACGCCCGTACGGCCGCCGTGGCGCGACTGCACGCGCGTACGCACGCGTAGTCGCCATCCGGCGTACGCGGCCGGGAAGCTGCGCGTCGGCGCGGATCTGCGAGGCCCGGTCGCGCTCCTAGCGTTCGGGCATGCCCGGACGGACCGGGCCACTCACGAGGAGCAACGCCATGACCGAGACCGCGCAGACCATGGGCGCTGCCGACACCGCGCTCAAGCAGAAGCACGCCGCCATGTGGGCGTCCGGCCACTACGAGGCCGTCGCCACCGACCTGATCGCCGAGCTCGGGCCCGTGCTCGTGGACGCCACGAGGATCATGGCGGGCGACCTGGTCCTGGACATCGCGGCGGGCTCCGGCAACGTGGCCATCCCCGCCGCCCTCGCAGGCGCCCGCGTGATCGCCAGCGACCTGACCCCCGAGCTGCTCGAGGAGGGGGCCCGGCAGGCCGCCGCCGCGGGTGCCGTGCTGGAGTGGCAGGTCGCCGACGCCGAGCACCTGCCCTACGACGACGGCGAGTTCGACGTCGCGGTGTCGGCGGTCGGCATCATGTTCGCCCCGCACCACCAGGCCGCCGCCGACGAGCTCGTCCGCGTCGTCGCGCCCGGAGGCCGGATCGGCATCGTCAGCTGGACACCGACCGGCTTCATCGGCCAGATGTTCGCGGCCATGAAGCCGTACGTCGCGCCCCCGCCGGCCGGCGTCTCGCCCCCGCCGATGTGGGGCGACGAGGACCACGTCCGCGCGCTCCTCGGCGACCGTGTCACCGACGTGCACTGCCAGCGACGCACGGTGCGCATCACCCGCTTCGCCGAGCCGGCCGACTTCCGTGAGTACTTCAAGACCAACTACGGCCCGACCATCGCGGCGTACAAGCAGCAGCCCGACGACGAGCGCGCCGCCGCCCTGGACGCCGATCTCGACGCCCTGGCCACCCGCTTCGACGTGGGCGACTCCGGCCACCTGGTCCTGGAGTGGGAGTACCTGCTGCTCACCTGTCGGCGCGCCTGACCGCCCTCGCCTGCAGGGGAGCACGCCCTCAGGGATGGACGCTGGGGGCGGCTCGGGCCGCGAGGATGGCCGGCGTGAGCAGTGAGGAGGAGTCCACCCGGACCGTGCTCGTCGCGGGAGGGGCCAACCTGCTGATCGCCGTGGCCAAGCTGCTCGCCGGCCTGGCATCGGGCTCCGCGGCCATGCTGGCCGAGGCGGCGCACTCCGTGGGCGACACGCTCAACCAGGGCCTCCTGCTCACGGCCCTGCGTCGCAGCCAGCGCCCCGCGGACGCCGAGCACCCGTTCGGCTACGGGATGGCGAGGTACTTCTGGTCCCTGCTGGCAGCCGTCTGCATCTTCGTGCTCGGCGCAGGCTTCGCGGCGTACCAGGGCATCTCGGCGCTGTTGCATCCCACCGAGACCGGTTCGCCGTTCTGGTCGTACGTGGTCCTGGGCGCGGCCTTCGTGTTCGAGGGTGCCTCGTTCGTGCGGGCGGTCTGGCAGCTGCGAGCGGAGGCCCGCGCCGCCGACACCAGCGTCTCCGCCCACCTCGGGCAGGCCGCCGACCCGGCACTGCGCGCCGTGGTGTGGGAGGACGGTGTCGCGCTCATCGGGCTGCTCCTCGCCGCCCTCGGCCTGGCGTTGGACGAGATCACGGGCAGCCACGTGTGGGACGCCGTCGCGTCCCTGGCCATCGCCGTCCTGCTCGTCATCATCGCCATCGGGCTGGGCCGGCAGAACGCCGAGTACCTCATCGGCAAGGCGGTCTCGCCCGACATGCAGCAGGGCATCGTCGAGCAGATCCGTGACACCGACGGGGTGGAGGCCGTCATCGAGCTGCTGACGATGCGGCTCGCCCCCGACCAGGTCCTCGTCGCCGCGCGCATCGATCTCGCCGACGGGTTCAGTCCCGACGAGCTGGAGCAGGCGGCCGACGAGGTCGAGCGGCGGATCCGCGAGGCCTACCCCGAGGTACGCCACGTGTTCCTCGACCCGACCCCCGGCTGAGGGCTGGTCTGGTCCGGCTGTCCCGATGGTCACGGATCGGTTTCGGTCCGCGGCCAGGCCGCCAAAACGCTGAAGGATCCGCGGGCCTGGGGCAAGGTGCTGAGAAGGGAGCGACCGAGGAGGTCAGCGTGATCGTGCGGGTCGTGGGGCTCGCGGCCCTGGCGGCCGCGGGTCTCGTCGTTGCCTACGGCATGAGCTCGGGCCCGTCGTTCAGCGACGGTCCGGTGCCGTCCGTGCGCGACGCGCTGTCGTGCGACGGCCGCGTCTACGCCACCCGTCAGGTCGTCAAGGCCGAGCAGGGGATGTGGCAGCCCTCTCCCGAGTCCGCCCTGCAGTCCGGGGTGCAGCAGGGGGAGCAGTGGTGGCTCGACCCGGCCGAGGTACGGGCGTCGGTGCGCAAGGAGTCCCAGGTGATGTTCGTCCACGACGTCGACGGGCGGGCCCGCTTCACCGCCTTGGTGGAGCGCGGGAACGGCGAGCATGTCCGCGACTGGCGGCTGTCGTCCTGGGCGATGTGCGAGCCCTCGGAGCTGACCGGGGACGCGTCCGACCGGCTGGGCTACGGCGTCTGGCTCGACGCCGACGGTGATCCCGTCCCGACGACCGAGGTGATGACCCTCCGCGGACCCGAGCACTGCGGCTGGGAGGACGTCACCTTCCTCGAGGTGGACCGGAGCTCCACCCGCATGCGGCAGTACGTGAACGACCCGTCGGGAGACCTCGACCCGGAGCTCCGTACGACGTACGCCGACCGGGTGCGGCTGCCCGCCGACAGCGCCGACACCGGCTGGCGCCGCGGCGGGTTCGCCCTCTGGCTGCAACCGCAGGGCGATGCGGCGTACCTGGTGAACCTCGCCGACCCGACCGACGTCGCACGCTGGCCCCGGGCGAAGCACACCATCGGCTGCGCCTGATCGACTACGACAGCCGGGGGAGCACCTCACGGCCGTAGAACTCGATCATCTGCTGGTGGTGCGGGCCCATGTTGGCGACGTAGAGCTCGTCGTAGCCGCTGTCGGCGTACTCCTTGATCTGCGCCAGGTGCGTCTCGGGGTCGTTCCCCGCGACCACGGACTGGCGCGTGCTCTCCTCGGTGACGAGCTGGGAGGCCTGCTCGAAGTGCCGCGGCGAGGGCAGCACCTGCGCCAGCTCACCCGGCAGCCCGGCGTTGGCCCACAGGCGGTGGGCGTGCCCGACGCCCTCGTCGACCGTGTCGGCGTACGCGACCTTGGCGCCCGCCTGGGCGGGCTTGCCTCCGGTGGCCTCCTTGAACCGGGTGACGAGGTCGGGGTCGCTCTGGGTGGAGATGTAGCCGTCGCCGATCCGAGCCGCCAGGTCGGTGGCCTTGGGTCCGAAGCCGGAGACGTACACCGCGGGCGGCTCGTCCGGGAGCGTGTAGATGCGGGCGTTGTCGACGGCGTAGTGCTTGCCGTAGGTCGTCACGAAGCCGCCGGCCCACAGCTCGCGCATCACCTCGACGGCCTCCTCGAGCATCTCCAGACGCACGTCGACCGACGGCCACGGGTCGCCGAGCACGTGCTCGTTGAGGGCCTCGCCGGTGCCGACTCCCAGGACGAACCGGCCCCCCGTCATCACGGCTGCGGTGGCCGCGGCCTGGGCCACGATCGCCGGGTGGATGCGGACCGTGGGACAGGTGACAGCAGTGGTGATGGGCAGCGAGCACGCCTCTGACAGCGCCCCGATCACCGACCAGACGAACGGGCTCTGGCCCTGCTCGTCGTTCCACGGATGGAAGTGGTCGCTGATCCACAGCCCCTCGAACCCGGCCGCTTCCGCGGCCTTGGCCTGGGCCACCAGGTCTGCCGGCCCGTACTCCTCGCAGGACAGGAAGTATCCGATCTTCACCACCGGCAGGTACCCACGTCAGGCGCATGCACCCCTGTGCCCTGGGTACCCGAAGGCCCGATGAGCGCCGTGCGTGTAGGGATCTCCGGCTGGCGGTACCCCGGCTGGCGGGGCGACTTCTACCCACGCGGACTGCCCCAGCGGCGCGAGCTCGAGTACGCCGCCACGCGGCTGACGTCCGTGGAGATCAACGGCTCGTTCTACTCGCTGCAGCGACCGGAGTCCTACCGCCGGTGGCGCAGCGAGGTACCCGCGGACTTCGAGTTCGCGGTCAAGGGCGGCCGGTTCATCACCCACCTCAAACGGCTCCGCGACGTCGAGACACCGCTGGCCAACTTCTTCGCGTCTGGCGTCCTCGAGCTCGGCCCTGCCCTGGGTGCGGTGCTGTGGCAGCTGCCCGAGCGCCTGACCTTCGACGCCGACGTGCTGGACGCCTTCCTCGGCCTCCTGCCCCGGACCACCCGCGAGGCAGCGGCGTTGGCCGGGCGTCACGACGACAAGGTGCCGGAGGACAGGGCCGTCACGACCACCGAGCGGGACCGAGCGGTACGGCACGCGCTGGAGTTCCGCAGCCCGACGTTCGCCGACGAGGCGGCGTACGAGCTCCTGCGCACGCACGGGGTCGCGTGCGTGGTGGCCGACACCGCCGGACGCTGGCCGAAGGTGCTGGAGGTGACGTCCGACCTGGTCTACGTCCGGCTGCACGGCGACCGCGAGCTGTACGTCAGCGGCTACTCGCCCCGAGCCCTGGACGAGTGGGCGGAGCGCTGCCGGGCCTGGGTCGACGAGGGACTCGACGTCTACGTCTACTTCGACAACGACGTGAAGGGACACGCACCGCACGACGCGGTCGCCCTGCTCGAGCGGTTGTCGTGACGCTGGGTCGTCAGTCCTCCCAGGGCGGGGTGTCGTCCATCTTGGCGTAGTACTTCGCCAGGTGGCTCATGACCCGGTCCCGGTCCTTCGCGGGGAGGTCGACGCCGCCGCGACCGCCGACCATCACGTTCCCGGCGGCCATCACCCCGTGAGGCACCGCCACCAGCTTGCCGTCGACCACGTCGGCGACCAGCAGCTTGTAGGCCGTGAAGTTGTCCTTCTTGTCCGCGTCGTACCAGACGTGGGCGTCGCGGTACTTCTCGTTCGGCTCGTCGTCGGCGCCGGCCCACGAGCGCACCCTCTTCTCCGCGGCGTCGCCGTCCCACGCTCGGTCGCGATCGGCCATCGGCAGGTCCTGGAAGCTCGTCACCGCCATGTCAGCTCCTTCCCTCGGCACTCCTACCCGACCTTCCTAACCCGGCCACGACGAGCCCGACCACACCCCGGCGGAGGGTCGATCAGGAGTGGTCGAGCGGTTGGAGGGGACCGGTGACCACGACGCGGCGACCGTCCCAGTCGACGCTCACCACGTCGGACATCGGGACGTACCCGGAGTGTCGGTGGATCCATCGGACCAGCCGGTTCAAGAGCCACGGGCCCTGCTTGCCGTCCCGGTCGTAGCCCAGGTAGCTGCCCGGCCTGCCCCGGCCGATGACCAGGCCCTGGGCCTCCAGACGCATCGTCGCGCCGTCGAGCCGGACCAGCCTCACGTCGAGCACCTGTCCGAGCGGCTCGCCGTCGGTCGTGTACGCCGCGAGGTGCAGGGCCTCGTTGAGGCGGCGGCGCACCTCCCCGGCCGCGGGCGGCGTGTCGGTCTGGCGCAGCAGCAGTCCCTCGCGGCCGGCCAGCACCGTCACTCCGCTGCCCAGGTCGTCCACGAGCGCCAGCGGGATGCGCCACGGGACGAGCCGGTCGCCCTGCTGCAGGCCGAGCCGGCGCCACCGCTCCTCGAGCCCCTCGCCGAGCCTGCCGCCGAACCGGGGCACCAGGGCCGGCGGACCCGCCAGCAGCCCGGTGACCTCCCAGCGGCCGTCCGGGGTCAGGGTCAGCTCGACGTCGTCCACCTTGCAGACCATCAGGCCGTCGCGGTCGACGACCTGCCGGTCCAACAGGTGGAGCACCGCGTCGATGGCGTCCATCAGGCCCCCATCCGCGTCCAGATCATCAGCGGGATCGCGGCGACGGCCGCGACGCCGATGAGCACCAGGTAGACCATCCCGAGGCCGTTGGCCAGCCGCCCGTTGACGTGCTCGCCCATGTAGTCCGGGTCGTTGGCGACCACGAGGATCGGGAAGTACGTGAGCGGGAGGGCGACGGCCGAGAACACCACCGAGACCTCCGTGACGAGGATGGGGTCGACACCCGTGGCGAGGACGGCGGTCGCCAGCAGGGTCACCACGATGAGCACGAGGTGGAAGCGGGACGCCTGGGCCGGCCTGACGTACTTGCCCCACTGCCACCCGAAGTACTGGGCGATGCTGTAGCCCGTCGACAGCCCCGTCTCGCACGCGGCGCCGAGCGTGGCCGCCACGAAACCCAGGATCGCGAACGCCAGCCCGAGCTTGCCCAGGGCGACGGCGACCGGAAGACCGACCTGGCCGAGGGTGTCGACGCTGGCGTCGAGCGGGCCGAAGACCACCGCCGTGCAGCCGGCGATCGCCAGCGAGAGAACGCCACCGAGAGGGAAACCGATGAAGACGTTGAGCCGCATCGTCGACAGGTCGTCGACCGACCAGCGCTCCTCGACGCCGCCGGACGAGAAGAAGAAGACCTCGTACGGCGTCAGGGCCGCACCGAACAGCGCGACGGCGTAGTAGGCCCAGACGGACCAGGGCTCGTCGGCCGGCTTGTCGACCGTGACGAGCTGGTGGGTGAGGTGGGCCCAGTCGGGGTCGAGCTGCCACAGCGCGACGACGAAGACGATCAACGAGAGTCCGAGCAGGCCCAGCACGTTCTCCATCAGGGAGAACTTCGCCTTCCACAGGATCAGCCACACGAGCACGGCGACGAGTGGGACGAGCAGCACGTAGTGGACCGAGACGATGAGCTGGAGGGCCAGCGCCACGCCGCCGATCTCGGCGACGAAGGTCAGCAGGGTGACGGCCATGGAGCCCAGCAGGTTCAGCAGGCCGACCCGCGGTCCGAGCCGCTCGCGCACGAGGTCGAAGGTGGCTCGCCTGCAGACGGCCGCCACCCGGCCGGACATCTCGGCGAACACGCAGATGCCGAGCACGCCGACCATCACCACCAGGCCGAGGGACCAGCCGAAGCGAGCGCCGACCTGGGCGTTGGTGACCAGGTCCCCGATGTCCACGAACCCGCCGATGGCGGTGAGGATGCCCAGGGCGACGCTGAAGAGCTTCTTCACGACGGCGGGTGCTCCAGCGTCGACTCCAGGTGCTGCAGGTCCTCGGCCGTGCGGCGCAGGTCGGTGACCAGGTCGCCGTACTGCTCGCTGTCGCCGGCGACGACCGCGATGCGCGCGTCGGTGACGAGACCGGTCGCCTCGTCGAGCGCGTCGAGGACCTCCGACGAGCGCTGCCTCTCCACGTCCGGCGGCTGTACCGACGACAGCGCCTGCGTGGCCATGCCGCTGGTGCGCTCGGCATCGACGAGCACGGACTGCAGGTAGGCGTGGGGGAGGTGATCCGACTGCGACTCCGCCAGGGCCAGCTGCGCGGTCTGCACCGCGCTCGCCACGTCGCCGACCGCTCGCGCCGCGTCACTCCGCCACGAGTCCGCGTCCGGGGTTCCCGGGGCGCAGCCGACGAGGGTGAACAGCAGGACGACTGCGGCGACGGTGGTCCCTGTGCGGGTGGTGACGATAGTTCGTTCTAGCGCCTCTCCGGCGTCCCCTGCCTCACCCCGGAGGACAGTCGAGCCGGGTGCTGCTCCGGACGCCACCCGTCCGGATCCGCACCTATGTTCGCTGCCATGAACGAGCACACGAACGACACGCCGTGGGAGCCGCCGTTCAGCGGCAGCGAGGCCGAGCACGTGCTCGGCGCCCTCGATCGCCTGCGTTGGACCTTTCGCTGGAAGGCGGACGGGCTGGATGCCGGCGGTCTCGCCACGAGGCTCGGGCCCTCGACCCTCACCCTGGGCGGGCTGCTCAAGCACCTCGCCGCGCAGGAGGACTACGCGATCGTCGTCAAGACGGACGGCGACGAGATGCCCGCGGAGTGGGCGGCGAACGGCTGGGACGGCGACAACGACTGGGAGTTCTCCTCGGCCGCCGACGACAGTCCCGCGGAGCTGTACGCGCGGTACGACGCCGCGGTCGAGCGCGCTCGGACTCGGCTTGCGGCCCGGGTCGCCCGTGGCGGCCTCGACCAGCAGGTGGCCCTCGCCGAGAAGCTGCGACAGGAGGTCAGCCTGCGCCGGATCGTCTGCGACCTCGTCGAGGAGTACGGCCGGCACACCGGCCAGGCCGACCTCATCCGCGAGGCCGTCGACGGCCGGGTGGGGGAGGACCCGCCACCCGGCTGGCGACCCGGGCAGTGACCACGCAGTGCTGCGGGCACCACGACGCCGAGGGCCGTCCTGGCCGGCCCTCGGCGTCGGGTGGGGGATCTTCGGGATCAGGTCCTGACGACGACCTTCTCGCAGCTCACGGAGACCTTGTCCTTGGCGTCGACCACGACCCGGTCGATGCCGCCGCCGCAACGGATGACGTCGGCCTTGCCGTCGAAGGCGTAGATCCGGTCGTTGCCACGGCCGCTGTTGAGGACGTCCTTGCCCTTGCCGCCGTTCAGGCGGTCGGCGTCGTTGCCACCCAAGAGGAGGTCGTTGCCGACCCCGCCGTTGAGCCGGTCCTTGCCCTTGCCGCCGTTGAGCTTGTCGTTGTCACGGGCGCCCTTCAGCTTGTCGTTGCCGGCCTGGCCACGCAGCCTGTCGTTGCCGTTCTCACCCGTGAGGACGTCGCGACCCGCGTTGCCGGACAGGACGTCCTTGCCGCCCTGGCCGCGCAGGGTGTCCTTGCCGGCCCCGCCCTTGAGGCAGTCGTCGCCGCCCTTGGCGACGATCCGGTCGTTGCCCTTCTCACCCTTGATCAGGTCGTTGGCGTCGGTGCCCCTGAGCGTCTCGCCCTGGGAACCGCCGACCTGGACCTGTGCCGCCGAGCCCTGGCACGTGCCGGTGTTGGGACCGTTGGGGTTGGTGTCGCACGCGTCGCCGATCCCGTCGCCGTCCTTGTCGGACTGGTCGGCGTTGGCCACGTTGACGCAGTTGTCGCTCGTGTTGGCGACGCCGTCACCATCGGTGTCGGGACCGTTGGGGGTGTTGTCGCACGCGTCCCCGATGCCGTCCTTGTCCTTGTCGGACTGGTTCGGGTTCTTGGTGGTGTCGCAGTTGTCGGTCGTGTCGGGCACGCCGTCACCGTCGGTGTCGACGTCGGGCACGGTCGGGGTGCTGTCACACGCGTCGCCGATGCCGTCCTGGTCGGTGTCGGTCTGGTTGGCGTTCGGCACCGTCACGCAGTTGTCCCTGGTGTCCGGTACGCCGTCGCCGTCGGTGTCGAGGCCACCCGGAGTGTCGTCGCAGGCGTCACCGACGCCGTCGCCGTCCTGGTCGGCCTGACCGGCGTTGGCAACCGTCGGGCAGTTGTCCGACCCGTCCGGGATGCCGTCGCTGTCGGTGTCGGTGGCATCGACCTTGCCGGCCCGCAGCAGGACGTTGTCGTAGTCGAAGGTGCCGCCGGGCAGCACGCCGACGACGTAGTCCAGCTCGGTGGCGATCCGGAAGCGGTAGTCGGCGCCGATGGTGAGGGAGGCCGGCGTCACGGGGACGGTGGTGAGCGACTTCCACGCCTGCTGGTCGCTGATGACACCCGACGTGAGCATGAGGTCGCCGGCCGCTCCGCCCGTCTTGTCGAGCACCACCTCGTAGTGGGCCCCGCTGAGCAGCGTGAGCAGCGCACCGGCGTCGACCCGGCGATCCATGGTGAAGCTGACGGTGTCGGGCACCTCGCCGCCGGCTCCGTTGTAGGTGAACGTCGGGCTGCTCCACGTGGCCGTGGTGCTGCTCAGCACCCCGGCGACCGAGCCGAACGAGGTGCGGATGAACCCGTCGCCGTTGCCACCGGCACCGTTGGTGCTCTGGTGGGTGTTCGAGACCACCGGGCAGGTGACCAGCGGCACGCACAGCGTCTGGGTCGTGTCGTGCGTCCAGCCGCCGACGGAGGTGGAGAAGTCCCGCGACACAGGTGTCGGGTGGTAGTCGGTGGTGACGGCGGCAGCGACCGAGGCCGTACCGACGCTGATGGCGATCGCCGCGGCTGCTGCCGTGACGGTCCGGGCGGCCCGAGCGGGCAAGATCCCGTGTTTCATGTCTGCTCCCCGTGGATGTTGTCGTTGACGAAGGGCCGCTGGGGCGCGACGGGATACCGGCCCGTGGGGGGTCGGGCATCGGTCACGACAGATGGGCTGTTACCCACCTGTGGCCTTTCTTGGACTTCCCAACGGGGGAGGGGTAACGGGGTTACGCCCTCGGAGCTCACCCTGCCCAGTGGTCTGGACCGCTCGCTCTCAGTTGGGGTTGCGGAGCACCAACCGGTAGGCCTGGATGACGTCGCGGGCGAACCCGTCGACACAGCCCCACAGGTAGAGCCGGAAGAGCCGGTACTGCCGCGATCCCCACCGCGCCTCGATGCTCGCCCGCGACGCGTCGAGGTTCTCGGCCCAACGGCGGGTGGTGATGCCGTAGTTGACCCGGTCGTTCAGCACGACCTCCAGCTCCAACGGCGAGCGGCTCAGCGCGGCCACGTAGTCCTGGAGCGACAGCGGCGACCCGTTGCCGCGGAAGATCTGGTTCTCGAAGAACGTCGACACGTGGTTCTTGCGACGGGCCGCACTCGCGTCCAGGTACACCCGGCCACCGGGCTTCAGCAGCGTCCGGTACGCCGCCAGCGTGCGGGGGTAGTCCGGCAGGTGCTCGGTGACGCCGAGGTTGACGATCGCGTCGTACGGCTCGTCCGGACGGTGTGCGAAGAAGTGCTCGCGCCGGACCTCGCACGGCAGGTGCTGCTCGTCGATGATCCCCTGGACGAACCGCCGCGACTCCTCGGAGATGGTCAGCGACGTGACGCGCAGCCCGTGCTGGCCGCCGTGCTCGACGAAGGCACCCCAGCCGCCGCCGATGTCGAGGACCCGGGCGCCCGGGCCCACGTCGATCACGGCCAGCGCGTAGTCGAGCTTGCGGGTGATGCCGTCCTCGAGCGGCTCGTCGGGGTGCTCGAACACGCCTTGGGAGTACGCGCGGTGCCGGCGGTCGAGGAAGGACAGGTAGAAGTCCGGGTCGTTCTCGTAGTGGTGGGCGATGTAGTCGTGGTCGCTGCGCACCTGACCGCGCAGCAGCGGGCGGGCGTACCTGGTGACGTACTGCCACGGGTGGAAGTCGGAGAAGATCGGGCGCAGGGTGAGCAGCTCGGCCAGGTCGCCCTCGGCGTCGAGGTCGCCGTCGAGGTAGGCCCCGCCGACTCTGATCACGTCGAAGCTGCTCAGCGCGTCCAGTCCCTGCTGGGTGCAGACCACCAAGGTCGCGCGGGGCTCGCCCTCACCGATCATCGTCTCGCTGCCGTCGAGGAGACGGACGGCGAACGGCGTCGCACCGCCGGCGGCGGCGTATCGCTTGCGGATCTCGGCGACGACGCGGTGCGGGGTCGGCTGAGTCCGCCCGAGTGCCTGCCTGGTGCTGCTCACGGCCACCCCCTGGCCGCAATCTGGCAGCGGCCCAGAACCGTTGTAAAGCACCTCGTCCGCCAGGGGCGTGCACGCGCGCGGGTCGGCTAGACCAGCACCGCGCCGAGGGCACCAGCGAGGGCCAGGCACGCGAACACGCAGCGGACGCGGTCGGCGGCGAGAAGCCGAGCCACCAGCGCTGGGTCGCGACGGTCGAGGCGGCCGTGCAGCGGTGCGGCGATGGTCGCCGTCACCAGGATCGCGACCGCCGTGCCCGCGAGCGCCACCCAGATGCCGAGGCTGGGATCGGCCGTGGCCGCGAGTGCGCACGCGAGCACCGCGGCTCCGTACACGAGGGCGACCAGCGGAGCGATCCGTCGCGAGTGCCGGGCGTGCGCCTGGGCCCAGCCGTCGTCTGAGGTGCTCGCCAAGGCCGGGTAGACGAGGGCCGTCACCGTCACCTGGAAGCCAGCGTGCAGCGCCACGGCGGCCAGGAGCCACGCGTTCGCGGCGTCGGCGTTCACTCCGCGGAGGCTAGCCCGGCCGGCTTCGGGTACGTCCGCCTATGCTCGGAGCGGGCCGAGCCTCCCTGGTGGAGGTGCAATGTCGTCGAGGGTCATCCATCACGGACAGGGGACCGACATGGAGGTCAGCGCCCACTCCCGGCCTCACCCGTCGACCGTCCCCGCCCTGCTCGGCGCCGCGCACCCGGGTCCGGCGCTGGCCGTCACCGTGCTGGCCGCGCTGCTCGGGACGGCCCTCGACCTCACTCCGGACCGCGTCGTCCTGGTGACCGCGGCGGTGCTCTGCGGTCAGCTGTCGATCGGGTGGAGCAACGACCTGGTCGACCTCGCCCGTGACCGCGCGGTCGGTCGCAGCGACAAGCCGCTCGCGCTCGGCGCCATCAGCCCGCGGACCGTGACCGCGGCCTGTGCCGCGGCCGTCGGCCTGTGCGTCGTGCTCTCGCTGGCGTGCGGCTGGGTCGCCGGGCTGGTGCACCTCGGCTGCACCGCGGCCGGCTGGGCCTACAACCTCGGCCTCAAGGCGACGGTCTGGTCGTGGGCGCCGTACGCCGTCGCGTTCGGCGGGCTGCCCGTCTTCGTGTGGCTGGCCGGTGACGATCCCGGGCTGCCGCCCTGGTGGTTGCCACTGGCGGCGGCCTGCCTGGGCGTCGGTGCCCACCTGCTCAACGTGCTGCCCGACATCGACGACGACCGGGCGACGGGGGTGCGTGGGCTGCCGCACCGGCTGGGAGCGCGGCGGCTGCCGGCCGCCGCCGTCGTCGTGCTCGGCGCCGGGTCGGCGCTGGTGCTCCTCGGCGCAGACGTGGCGGCGTGGGCCGCGATCGCCGGCCTCGTCGTCGTCGCGGCGCTGGGGGTCGTGGTGCTGCGCGGTCGCGGGCGTGTGCCGTTCGTGGCGGCGGTCGGGATCGCCCTGATGGACGTGGTGCTGCTGGTGGTGACCCTGTGAGAGAGGACGTCTGGGACCTGGTGGTCGTCGGCGCCGGCCCGGCCGGGTCGTGCGCGGTGCTCGGCGCGCTGAAGGCCTCGCCGGGGCTGCGCGTGCTGCTGCTCGACCGGGCCGACTTCCCGCGGGACAAGAGCTGTGGCGACGGGATCGCCCCGCACGTGCTCGACGCGCTCGCCACCGTCGGCGCCACCGACGCGGTTGCCGGCTGGACCCCACTGCGACACCTGGAGCTCGCCCGCGGCGAGACCAGCGTCGCTGGGCCGATGCGGCGCGAGGTGTACGTCGTCCCGCGCCAGGTGTTCGACGCGCGCCTGGTGGAGCACGCGGTCGCGGCCGGCGCCGTGCTCCGGAAGCACCGGGTGCGCCGCGTCGAGGTGCAGGAGGACCGCGTCGTCCTGGACGACGAGCTGTCGGCGCGGGTGGTCGTCGGCGCCGACGGGGTGCACTCGGTGCTGCGTCCGCACCTGCTCGGCGACGACCGGGAGCCGCGCGCCATCGCGATCCGCGGCTATGCGCCGACGGTCGAGGCGCGACGGGGCACCCAGGTCATCCGCTACGGGCCGCGCGCGCAACCGGCGTACGCCTGGGCGTTCGACCGCGGCGACGGGATGAGCAACGTCGGGTACGGCGAGCTGCTCCCGGGTCCGTCGCGGGGAACGGTCCCGAGCCGGGCGCTGCTGCTCGAGCAGCTCGAGGAGCTGCTGCCCGGGACCGTCCCCGACGGCCGCGACTGGAAGGGCCACCACCTGCCGCTGTCGGGCTGGCGCTGGAAGCAGCCCGACGGTCGGGTGCTGCTCGTCGGCGACGCCGCTGCGCTGGTGAACCCGATGACGGGCGAGGGCATCTACTACGCCGTCGCGACCGGCCTGTCGGCCGGTCGCACCGCGGCCCGGTGCCTGGCTTCCGGAGACCCGGGCCGGGCGGGTGCCGAGCACCGGCGGGCCGTGCGGAGGCTGCTCGGCCGGCACCTCAAGCACACGTGGACCGCCGCCCGGCTGGCCCGAGTCCCTGCCGTCGTCGACGCCGGCATCCGCGCCGCCGACCGCGACAGGCACGCCTTCGACTCGCTCGTCGAGCTGGGGCTGGGTGACGGCCGGATCGGTCCTCGGCTCGCGTCCGGGCTTGCCCGACAGCTCCCCCGATCCTTCAGCCCGTTCCGGCACGACCTCGAGGAGCCGCATGCCGATCCTGTCCGTCCGTAGCGCACTGCCGGGGCACCGCTACCCGCAGCAGCAGCTCACCGACGCCTTCGCCCGGGTCGTCGCCGTCCACGGCGGCTTCGACGAGGCGGTGCTCCGGCGGCTGCACCGCAACGCCGGCGTCGAGTCGCGGCACGTGGTGCTGCCACTCGAGCAGTACGCCGAGCTCGGCGACTTCGGGACCGCCAACGACCTCTTCATCGAGCACGCCGTCGAGCTCGGCTCCCGCGCCCTGGTCGACGCCCTGAAGGCCGCGGGCCTGACCCCGTCCGACGTCGACCTGGTCGTCGGGGCCACCGTCACCGGGCTGGCCGTGCCGAGCCTCGAAGCCCGGATCGCCGCCCAGGTGGGGCTGCGGCCCGACGTCAAGCGGATGCCCCTGGTCGGGCTCGGCTGCGTCGCCGGCGCGGCCGGCATCGCCCGGGTGCACGACCACCTGCTGGGCCATCCCGACGACGTCGCCGTCCTGGTCGCTGTCGAGCTGTGCTCGCTGACCTTCCAGCGCGACGACGTCTCGATGCCGAACCTGGTCGCGAGCGGCCTGTTCGGCGACGGCGCCGCCGCCGTCGTGATGGCCGGCGCCGACCGGCGGACGGGTCCGCTCGACGTGCTGGCCACCCGCAGCCGGCTCTACCCCGACTCCGAGCGCACCATGGGCTTCGACGTCACCGCGAAGGGGCTGCGCATCGTGCTCGACGCCGCGGTGCCGACGATGGTCGAGCGGTACCTGCGCGAGGACGTCGACGAGTTCCTCGCCGACCACGGCCTCGCCCGGTCCGACATCGGCTTCTGGGTGTGCCACCCGGGCGGCCCCAAGGTCATCGAGGCCCTCGAGTCGACGTTGGAGCTCCCGCGTGAGGCGGTCCGACTGACGTGGGAGTCGCTGGCGCGCGTCGGCAACCTGTCGTCGGCGTCGGTGCTGCACGTGCTCGAGGACACCCTGCGCGACCGGCGGCCGGAGCCGGGCTCGTACGGCGTGCTGCTCGCGATGGGCCCGGGCTTCTGCTCCGAGCTCGTGCTCCTGCGGGCGGGTGACTGACGTGGAGAGCCTGGTCGCCTTCACGGTCCTGGTCGCCCTGGTCGGCCTCGAACGGATCGTCGAGCTCGTGGTCTCCGTGCGGAACGCTGCGTGGAGCCGTGCTCACGGCGGGGTCGAGACCGGGCTCGGTCACTACCCGTTCATGGTCGTGCTGCACACCGGCCTGCTGGTCGGCGCGCTGGTCGAGGCGTGGGTCCGCCAGCCTGCGGTCTCCGCGTGGCTCGCATGGTCGATGACCCTGCTGGTGCTGGCGTCGCAGGCCCTGCGCTGGTGGTGCATCGGCACTCTCGGCCGGCGCTGGAACACCCGCGTGATCGTGGTGCCCGGGCTGGCCCCCGTCACGGGCGGGCCCTACCGCTGGATGCGGCACCCCAACTACGTCGCGGTCGTCGTCGAGGGTGTCGCGCTGCCGCTGGTGCACGCGAGCTGGATCACGGCGGTGGTCTTCACGGTGCTGAACGCCGGCCTGCTGGCCGTGCGGATCAAGGTCGAGGACGAGGCCCTGGCCTCGCTGCCGAACTCTGGGCCGGACCGGACCGTCGATGCGTGACCTCGTCGTCGTGGGTGGCGGCCCGATCGGGCTCGCGGCCGCGCTCTACGCCACCCGGGCCGGGCTCGACGTCGTGGTCCACGAGCCGCGACCGGCTCCGGTCGACAAGGCGTGCGGCGAGGGCCTGATGCCGGGAGCGGTGGCCGCGCTCGACGCCCTGGGCATCGACGTGCCGGGCCACCAGATCACCGGGATCCGTTACGTCACCGGGTCTCGTCGCGTCGACGCGCCGTTCACGGCCGGGCCCGGACGCGGCGTACGCCGGACCGTGCTCCACGCTGCCCTGTCCGAGGCCGCCGACCGCGAGGGCGTACGCATCGAGCGGCGGACCGTGCGGTCGCTGGCCCAGGACGCCGACGGGGTGCTCGTGGACGGTGAGCGAGCGCGGTACGTCATCGCCGCCGACGGACTGCACTCGACGGTCCGTCGGCTGGCCGGGCTCGAGGGCCCGCGCCGGGGGCGACGCAGGTACGGGCTGCGCCGGCACGTGGCGATGGCTCCGTGGACGCCGTTCGTGGAGGTGCACTGGTCGCCCCGGGCGGAGGCGTACGTGACGCCGGTGGGCGAGGACTGCGTCGGCGTGGCGGTGCTGGTCGACGGTGGCGGCGACTACGACGACCTCCTGACCAGCTTCCCCGCGTTGGCCGACCGGCTGACCGGAGCGCCAGCCTCGCGGGTGCTCGGGGCCGGGCCGCTGCGGCAGCGTTCCCGCCATCGGGTGGCCGGCCGGGTGCTGCTGGTCGGTGACGCGTCCGGCTACGTCGACGCCCTGACGGGAGAGGGCATCGCGCTCGGCCTCGCCCAGGCCCGGGCGGCCGTGTCGGCGCTCCGCGGCGGCGACCCGGCGTCGTACGAACGAACCTGGCGACGACTCTCGTGGCGGCACAACGCGCTCACCCAGGGGCTGCTGACCACCACCGGCCGACCGGTGCTGCGGCGGGCGCTGGTGCCCGCGGCCGACACCGTCCCGTGGCTGTTCCGGGCCGCGGTCAACGAGCTCGCCCGGCCTGTCGGGGAGCCGGCGTGAACGAACAGGTGGTGCTGCTCGACGAGGCCGGCCGGGCGACGGGGGAGGCGGACAAGGGCATCGTGCACCACGCGAGCACGCCCCTGCACCTGGCGTTCTCCTGCTACGTGCTGGACGAGTCGGGCCGGCTGCTGATCACGCGGCGGGCGCTGTCCAAGGCGACCTTCCCCGGCGTGTGGACCAACACCTGCTGCGGCCACCCGGCACCGGGCGAGGCGATCGAGGACGCCGTCGTCCGTCGGGTGGGGCAGGAGCTCGGCATCACGCTGCACGACCTGCGGCTGGTGCTGCCGGCCTTCCGCTACACGGCGCTGATGGACAACGGAGTGCTCGAGAACGAGATGTGCCCGGTGTTCACGGCCACTTCGGCCGACGAGGTACGCGCCGATCCGGCCGAGGTCGAGGAGCACCGCTGGGAGCCGTGGTCGGAGTTCCGCGAGTCCGTGCTCGCCGGGCGGGACGTCTCCTCGTGGTGCCGCGAGCAGGTCGCCCAGCTCCCGGCCGACCTCGCGTCGGCCCTGCCGCGCCCGCAGGCGGAGCTGCCTCCCGCTGCTCGCTAGGCGGGACAGATTTCCACCCTCCAGGGTGGTGATGACACCTCCGCCGCTCGGCATAGCGTCGGCGGGCGGCCGTTGGACTCTCGGGGATGGAATCGCTGTTCCCAGTCTGCGGTCGGGAGGGAGTACGCACATGCACGCACGGATGAGGGAGCTGGCACGACCCGTCGCAGCTGTCGTCGCGCTGACGCTCACGATGGTCGCCGCCCTGTTGATCGGGAGCCAGGCCACGACGTCTGCAGCCGGTGGCCAGACGGCCGACCGCGGCACCGTGGCGAAGAACGTCAACGGCAAGCTGAAGTCGAAGCTCGTCGGCACCGCGTCGGACGGCAGCAAGGTCACCGGTGACTTCACGCCTCTGAAGTTCGTCACCAAGGGTGGCAAGCAGCAGGTCAAGGGACTCGTCCAGGGCGTCGTCACGCACGCGGACGGCACCAAGGAGACCTTCGCGGCGCTGCGCACGCTCAAGGTCAAGTCCATCAACGGCAAGTCGCTCTCCGGGCTCACCGCGCGGTCTGCCCAGGGCGCGGCCACCTGTGACGTCCTGCACCTGGTGCTCGGTCCGCTGGACCTCGACCTGCTCGGTCTCCAGGTGCACCTCGACAAGGTGGTGCTCGACATCGTCGCCGCCACGGGCGCCGGGAACCTGCTGGGCAACCTGCTCTGCGCGGTCACCGGTCTCCTCGACGGCGGCCCGCTCGCCGGCCTGCTCGGTCAGCTCAGCGACCTGCTCAACCAGATCCTGGGTGCCCTGAACCTCGGCATCTGAGGAGCTCGAGCACACCGGCTCCCCTCACGACGGCACCGCTCGGGCGGTGCCGTCGTGTCGCGCCCCGGAGGGTTTTCCTCCTCCCGCGTGAGCGTGCCCCAACCGGATCTGCTGCTGAACGATCGCTACCGCCTCGACGAACGCGTCGCCTCCGGCGGCATGGCCGACGAGCGAGCCGACCGCGACGATGGCGGTCGACGCGGCCGCGCTGCTGGGCGTCTGACGCCCTCGGCGGCGTTCGTCAGGCGATGACGGCGTCGATGGTCTTCTTCAGGGCGCTGGGCTGAGAGGGCTTGCGGGGGGCCTTCTTCCTCGCCTTGAGCATCTCGGCGCCGATCTCCTGCAGCTGCTTGCGGCCGAGGCCCTTGCGCACCTCGGGGAACCAGTCGTCCTCTTCCTCCTGGATGTGGTGGGTGACGTTCTCGATGAGGACCGTCGTCTTGGCCGTGAACCGCTCGTCGGAGGCCGACATCCCGGCCAGCTCCATGACCAGCACGTCGGCCACGTGGTGCTCCTCGTACGACTCGAGGATGTCGTCCTCGAGGTCGGGCAGGAGAGCGCGGACGCGGGGGTACATGACCTCGTTCTCGATGTAGGTGTGCACGGTCAGCAGCTCGATCATCTTGTCGACCAGGCGCTGCTTGGTCTTCTCGGCGCCGTCGCCCGCCTTCTCGAAGTCGGCGAACGTCTTGCGGATCTCCTTGTGGTCGGCCTTGAGCAGGACGATCGCGTCGGTGGACTGCTGGGTGTTGGGCACGGTGCCTCCTGGCATGGGGTGAGCACGTGCAGTACCCACAACGCGCCATCCGACTCTGCGCGTGCAAAGCAGGAGCCCGGGTACAGACCGTCCATGAGCAGGAACGTACGGACCGTGGCCGCGCCGCCGTCAGCGGTGTGGGCCGTCCTCGGTGACGGCTGGCTCTACCCGGTGTGGGTGGTCGGGGCCGCGCGGATGCGCGAGGTCGACGACCACTGGCCCGCCGTCGGGGCGCGGCTGCACCACTCGGTGGGCATCTGGCCGCTCCTCATCGACGACGACACCGAGGTGCTCGAGTCCGAGCCCGAACAGCTGCTGCGCCTGCGCACTCGCGGGTGGCCCGCGGGCGAGGCCGAGGTCGTCATCCGGCTGGCCGCCGTCGGAGCCGGCACCGAGATCACCCTCGACGAGGACGCCGTCGAAGGCCCCGGGTCCTACGTCCCGCAGCCGCTCCGCACCCCCGTGCTGGCGTGGCGCAACACCGAGACCCTGCGACGGCTCTGCTTCGTCGTGGAGAACCGACAGGAGAGCATGGCGTGAGAGCACTGACCTGGCAGGGACGCGGCCACGTGAGCGTCGAGACCGTCCCCGACCCGACCATCGAGCAGCCCAACGACGTCGTCATCGAGGTCACGTCGACGGCGATCTGCGGCTCGGACCTCCATCTCTACGAGGTGCTCGGACCCTTCCTGACCCCGGGTGACGTGCTCGGCCACGAGACGATGGGCGTGGTCGTGGAGCGCGGCCCCGAGGCCGGCGACCTGCAGGTCGGCGACCGCGTCGTCGTGCCGTTCAACATCTCCTGCGGAACGTGCTGGATGTGCTCGCGCGGTCTGTACGCACAGTGCGAGACCACTCAGGTGCGCGAGCAGGGCAAGGGCGCGTCCCTCTTCGGCTACACGTCGCTGTACGGCTCGGTGCCGGGCGGCCAGGCCGAGCTGCTGCGCGTGCCGCAGGCCCAGTTCGGTCCGGTCAAGGTGCCCGAGGGCGTGCCCGACGAGCGCTACCTGTACCTCTCCGACATCCTGCCCACGGCCTGGCAGGCGGTCCGGTACGCCGACGTCGGGGCGGGAGACACGCTCGCCGTCTTCGGGCTCGGCCCGGTCGGCCAGCTCGCCACCCGGATCGGCCTCCTGAAGGGTTGCCGGGTCATCGGCGTCGACCTCGTGCCCGAGAGGCTGGCCCTGGCCGCCGCCCACGGCGTCGAGGTGATCGACCTCGACGACGTGGAGGACCCGGTCGAGGCGGTGCTCGCGGCGACCGACGGGCGCGGCGCGGACGGCACCGTGGATGCCGTCGGCATGGAGGCGCACGGCTCGCCCGTCGCCGAGAAGGCCATCGGTCTCGTCGGTCGCCTGCCCGACAAGCTCGCCAGACCGCTCACCGACAAGCTGGCGATCGACCGGACGGCCGCCCTGCTGGCTGCGATCAAGTCCGTGCGCCGCGGCGGGACGGTGTCGGTGTCGGGCGTCTACGGCGGCGAGGTCGACCCGATGCCGATGATGGAGATGTTCGACCGCGGCATCACCATGCGCCTCGGTCAGTGCCACGTCCGTCGGTGGACCGAGGAGATCCGTCGGGTCCTCGACGAGCCCGAAGACGTGCTCGGCGTCGAGTCGCTGGCGACCCACCGGCTGCCCCTCGAGAGCGCCCCCGAGGCTTACGCCATGTTCCAGCAGAAGAAGGACGGCTGCGTGAAGGTGGTGCTCCGCCCGTGAGTGGAGCCGCGCCCGTCCTGATGGTGACGGGCGCGTCGAGCGGGATCGGGCGCGCTGTCGCCCTCCGGGCGGCTCCTACCGGCGTCCACCTGGTGCTCGTGGCCCGCGACGGTGAGGCGCTCGCCGACGTCGCTCAGGAGTGCGAGAGTCTCGGGGCCGCCGGGACGAGCGTCGAGTCCGTCGACATCGGCGACGACGCGGCCGTGGCCGGCGCCGTCCGACGGACGTTGGAGCGCGAAGGCAGGCTCGACGCCGTGGTGAACTCGGCGGGAGTGGTGGCCTACGGGGCGCTGCAGGCCGTGCCCGTCGACATCTTCGACGGCGTGCTGCGCACCAACCTGCTCGGTGCGGCCAACGTGGCCCGCCACGTCCTCCCGGTCCTGCGGGCCCAGGGCCGGGGCCACCTGGTGCTGGTCGGCTCGGTGCTCGGTCACATCGCGGCGCCGGGGATGACGGCCTACATCGTGAGCAAGTGGGGCGTCCGCGCGCTTGCCCGCCAGCTGGTGCTGGAGAACCGCGACCTCTCGAACGTGCACGTCTCGTGCGTCTCGCCCGGGGGCGTCGACACCCCGATCTACGAGCAGGCCGCCACCTACCTCGGAGTCCGGGGCCGGCCGCCGGCGCCCGTGATCTCACCCGAACGCGTGGCCGGAGCCATCCTCCGGGTGCTCGACCGGCCGCGCGACCGACGCCAGGTCGGCCCGGCCAACGGCCTCATGCGCGCCGGCTTCACGTTCCTGCCCGGCGTCTACGACGCCCTGGTCGGTCCGCTGTTCGGCGTGGCCGCGCTCGACCGCACCACGTCCGTGGCGCCCGGGCCGGGGAACGTCCTCGCTCCCGGGCCAGATGGTCACAGCCTGCGGGGGAGCCAGCCCGGTCCGCTGGTGGCGATGGGACGCAACGTGGCGACCCTCGTCCGTCGGCGGGGACGGCCGTGACGAGCGACGACTACGACGCCGTCGTGATCGGGGCCGGTCCCAACGGGCTGGTCGCGGCCAACCGACTGGCCGATGCCGGCTGGTCGGTCGTCCTGCTGGAGGCGCAGCCACGCGTGGGCGGCGCGGTCGCCAGTGACCGCGAGGTGCACCCGGCCTTCGTGCACGACACGTTCAGCTCGTTCTACCCCCTCGCCGCGGCGTCACCGACCCTCGCGTCGTTCGACCTCGAACGTCACGGGCTCGAGTGGCGGCACGCGCCGGCGGTGCTCGGACACCCGCTTCCCGATGGCAGCTGGGCGCTGCTCCACCGGGACCGGCACGTCACGGCCCGGCTCCTCGACGGCCGGCACGAGGGCGACGGCCAGGCCTGGTTGACCTTGTGCGAGACGTGGGACCGGATCGGCGACGAGCTCGTGGCCGGCCTGCTCACGCCGTTCCCGCCGGTCCGGGTGCTGCCGCGGCTGGCGCTGAACCTGCGTCGTGCCGGAGGTCTGGGCCTGGTGAAGGCGCTGCTCACCCCCGTCGCCTCCCTGGGGAACCAGCTGTTCGGTGGCGATCACCCGCGGCTCCTCCTCTCCGGCAACGCCGGTCACGCGGACATCCCGCTCGACGCTCCCGGCTCCGGCCTGATGGGCACGTTGATGTCGATGCTCGGCCAGACGGTGGGCTTCCCCGTACCTTCCGGCGGAGCCGGCGCGCTGGCCGGCGCGCTGGCCGACCGGTTCACCAGCCTGGGCGGGGAGATCAGGGTCTCGACTGCGGCCGACCAGGTGCTGGTCGAGCACGGTCGAGCCGTCGGTGTCCGCACCGCCGACGGCGAGGTGCTGCGCGCGCGGCACGCGGTCGTGGCCGATGTCGTCGCGAGCCGCCTCTACGGCGGGCTCGTGCGGCCCGACGACATGCCGGCGGCTGCTCTGCGGTCGATGCGGCGCTTCGAGCTGGACCCCTCGACGGTCAAGGTCGACTGGGCGCTCGACGGTCCCGTTCCGTGGGCGTCGCCGCCGGCGTACGCGCCGGGGACGGTGCACGTCGCGGACTCACCCGAGCAGATCACCGACACGCTCGCGCAGGTCGCGGCGCGCCACGTGCCCGCCGACCCGTTCCTGCTGGTGGGGCAGATGACGACGGCCGACCCGACCCGCTCGCCGACTGGGACCGAGTCGCTCTGGGCCTACACGCACGTCCCGCAGCAGAGCGTCGACGACGCGGGCGACGCAGGCGACGGGGCCATCAGGGGCGTGTGGGACGACGCCGACTGCCAGCGCTTCGCCGACCGCATGCAACGGCGGCTCGAACGCCTGGCTCCCGGCTTCGAGTCGAGGATCCTGGCGCGTCGCGTCCTGGGGCCGCGCCAGCTCGAGGAGCTGGACGCCAACCTGGTCGGAGGCGCGATCAACGGCGGGACGGCGCAGCTCCACCAGCAGCTGGTGTTCCGGCCGGTGCCCGGGACGGGTCGCGCCGAGACTCCGGTCCGCGGTCTCTACCTCGGGTCCGCGTCGGCCCATCCCGGCGGTGGCGTGCACGGGGCGCCCGGCAACAACGCTGCGCGGGCGGCCATCGCCCACCGACGCTGGCGTCTCGGGCGCGGTTAGCCGGTCAGGCGGCGCGCGCGCCGGGGTGGTCGAGCGACGCGCGCAGCTCACCCATGATGCGGCTCAGGATGCGCGACACCTGCGTCTGCGTGACGCCGAGGCGAGCGCCGATCTCCCGCTGGTTCAGGCCGTCGAAGAAGCGCAGCCGCAGCACCGTGCGGTCGCGCTCCCGCAGGCCCCTCACGGCGGGCCCGAGCATGGCGCGAGCCTCGGCGGCGTCGTAGTCGCCGTCGTCGCCCTCCAGGAGGTCGGCGAGCGTCCCGGTCCCGCTCGGCAGCGGATGCTCGAGGGACGTCGGCGTGAAGCAGCCCTCCAGCCGCAGCGCCTCGGCGACGTGCCGCGTCGACTCGCCCAGGTCGCGGGCGATGTCCTCGACCGACGGTGGGGAGTCGTGAGTGGCGGCCAGTCGCTCCCGCGTTGCCAGCACGCGCAGCTGGATCTCCTGCACCCTCCGCGGCGGGCGGACGGTCCAGCCGAAGTCACGGAAGTGGCGGCGGATCTCGCCGCGGATGGTCGGCACCGCGAACGACAGGAAGTCGCCCTCGTCGCGGGCCCGGTAGCGATGGGCGGCCGCCACCAACCCGACGTACGCGACCTGCTCGAGGTCCTCACGCGGGATGCCCCGGTCGCGGAACTGGGCGGCGATGCTGCGCGCCACCCCGAGGTTGGCCAGCACCACCTGGGCGCGGGCGGCGTGCCGCGCGGACGGGTCCGTGGTCGTCGCAGCGGTGTGCAGGAGCTCGTCGGTGAGGCGCTGGCGCTCGTCGCAGGCTGCTGAGGGCATGGGTGTAGGCATGAACACTCCAGAGAGGGACGCGCACCCGGGAGGCGCGGGAGAGGTGCTGGTCAGAGGCGGTCGTGGCCCGACAGGTCGTTCGGTCACCGTAATCCGCGCGCAGCGGCCCGGCCTTCATCCACCGGGGTGACACGGCATCGCCGCCGCGAGGGCTCACCTGGCGGTTGCCGCGGGCCCGTCGTGCTGCGAACCTCGCCTCATGTCGCCCAGCGCCGTCGAGCCGCCGTACGACCGGTTCCTGGCAACGGCGGAGGCCGTCGCCGCGGCACGCCCCGAGGTGGATCTCGAGATGGCCCGTGAGGTGTTCCTCGAGGTGGCCACCCTCCTCTACAACGGTCTCGCCCTGGACGGCCTGGACGAGCACGACACCTCTGCTGTCGTCGACGGGTTGTGCATCGACCTCGTGGCCGAGGATCCGGGCGCGGCGGTGCGGGCACGCTCCGCAGCAGCGTTGCAGGATCCCGGAGACCTCCATGACCCCGAGGCGGTGTCGGCCTCGTACCTGATCGCCGCGGCCATGATGCAGCTGTGACGACCTCGGCACCAAGGACCTGACATGCCGCTTCCGTGGACCGCGTCGATGATCTCGCCCGCCGGGGAGGTCGCGGGCGCGCCGTCGCTGCGGCGCGAGGTGACCCTCGACCCGGACCACGGCAAGGTGGTGTCGGCCTGGCTGCATGCGTCGAGCCTGGGCATCTTCGAGGCTTTCGTCGACGGAGTGCCGACCGGTCCGGACGTGCTGAGCCCCGGTTGGAGCAGCTACGAGTGGAGGTTGCGCTACCGCAGCTACGACGTGACGTCCCTGCTGAGCACGACGTCGGTGCTGGGCTTCTCCCTCGGCAACGGCTGGTACCGCGGCCGGCTGTCCTGGAACGGCCACCGCGACTTCTACGGTGACCGGCTGGGGCTGGTCGCCCAGCTCGAGGTCGTCTTCGCCGACGGCCACCGGCAGCTCGTGGTCACCGACGAGAGCTGGTCGGCAGGTCCGTCGGAGATCCTCGCCGACGACCTCTACGACGGCCAGACGATCGACGCGCGGCTGCGCGACGACTCCTGGTTGCGTCCCGGTCCTGCGCCGCCGGGGTGGGTGGGGGTCGAGGCGGTGCCGTTCGACGTGCAGCGGCTGGCGCCGTACGTCGGACCACCGGTGGTCCGTCACGAGAGCAGACGCCCGGTCGAGATCTGGACCTCGCCCTCGGGACGGACGTTGGTGGACTTCGGGCAGAACCTGGTCGGCTGGCTGCGCTTCACGGTGCGCGGCGAGGCGGGCCACGAGATCACGCTGCGGCACGCGGAGGTGCTGGAGGACGGGGAGCTGGGCGTCCGCCCGCTGCGCACGGCCGAGGCCACCGACCGGCTCGTGCTCAGCGGTGGCGACGACTTCTTCGAGCCGACCAAGACGTTCCACGGGTTCCGGTACGCCGAGGTCAGCGGCTGGCCCAGTGAGTCGGCCGGCACCCTGACGACCGACTCCCTCGAGGCCGTGGTCGTCCACTCCGACCTGCGCCGGACCGGCCACTTCGCGTGCTCCGACGACCTGCTCAACCAGCTGCACGCCAACACGGTCTGGGGTCTGCGCGGCAACTTCCTGGACGTGCCCAGCGACTGCCCCCAGCGCGACGAGCGGCTCGGGTGGACCGGCGACATCGCGGCGTTCGCACCCTCTGCGGCCTTCCTCTACGACGTCGACGACTTCCTGCGCGACTGGCTGGTCGACCTCGCCCTCGAGCAGCAGGCCCAGGACGGGCTGGTGCCGTTCGTCGTCCCGGACGCACTGAAGTACGAGGAGCATCCGACCGAGTTCCCGCCGCCCGAGACCGCCGCGATCTGGAGCGACGCTGCCGCGTGGGTGCCGTGGGCCTTGTGGCAGGCGTACGGCGACCGGCGGGTGCTCGAGGACCAGTACGCCTCCATGGCCGCCCACCTGACCCGGGTCGAGTCCCTGCTGTCGCCGTCGGGGCTGTGGGACACGGGCTTCCAGTTCGGCGACTGGCTGGACCCGCAGGCGCCGCCCGACCGGCCGTTCGAGTCCCGCGCCCACAGCGGCGTGGTGGCCACCGCCTGCGCCTATCGGACCGCCCGCATCGTGGCCGAGTCCGCCGCACTGACCGGGCGCGAGGACGACGCGGTCCGGTTCCATGCCTTGGCCCAGCGTCTGCGCTCGGCGTTCAACGACCACTACGTGCTGGCCGACGGCACCATCACCAGCGATGCCCCGACGGTCTACGCCCTGGCCATCGCGTTCGACCTCCTCGACGAAACCGACCGGGCCGGCGCGGGCGACCGGCTGGCCGAGCTCGTCGCGGCGAACGGCTTCCACGTCGCCACCGGCTTCGCCGGCACGCCGTTCGTGACGGATGCCCTGACGGACACGGGGCATCTCGACGCGGCGTACCGGTTGCTGCTCGAGCCGACCTGCCCGTCCTGGCTCTACCCGGTGACCATGGGCGCGACGACCGTCTGGGAGCGATGGGACTCGATGCTCCCCGACGGCAGCATCAACCCGGGCGAGATGACCAGCTTCAACCACTACGCCCTGGGCGCGGTGGTGGACTGGATGCACCGCACCATCGGTGGGATCGCGCCCCTCGAGCCTGGGTACGCGCGCGTCCGGCTGGCCCCGCGGCCCGGCGGCGGGATCACCTGGGCGACGACCAGCCTCGCGACGCCGTACGGGCTGGTGAGCTCTCAGTGGCGTCTCGACGAGGGGGTGCTGACCCTGGACGTCGTCCTCCCCGACGGCGTCACGGGAATCGTGTCGCTGCCGGGGGAGCCGGACGTCGAGGTGACTGGCGAGGCCCGGATTGTCAGCTGAGGTCCCAGGTGCGACCCCGCACCAGCAGGAACCCGGCGACGGCGACCGCGGCTGCCATGGTGACCAAGCCGCTCTCCGTTGCCGTCTGGGCGAAGGCAACGGGTGACAGGACGACGACGTAGGCGACCCCGTCGATCAGCACGTTGACGGTGCCGTGGGCGAAGGCGACCGGCCAGACGCTGCCCGAACGATCCTTGAGCCAGGCATAGAACACGCCCGCGGCGGTGACCGTGACGACGACCGTGGGCACCACGACCCAGCGACTGCCGACGTTGTTGTACGTCGTCGTGAACACCATCAGCGGCACGTGGAACATCCCGTGGATGAAGCCCACCACCAAGGCGGCCCTGCGCTTCGACACCAGCATCTGGACGCGCGGCAGCAGGTAGCCGCGCCAGCCGATCTCCTCGGTGAGAGCCAGGACCGTGACGAAGGCGATCGAGATGGCGAGGTTGGTGGCTCCGTTGAACCACGCCTCGCTGGACGTACCGAGCGGCTTGAACGCGATGCTGCCGAGGAGATCGGCCGCGAGGTACGGGACGACGAAGACGATGGCTGCGGAGACCACGAATGCGGCGGGCCAGCTACGGAGACCGGGTCGCCTCAGACCCAACGAGCCCCACAGCTTCCTCCGCCGGCCGCGTGGGGTACGGGTGAACGTGATCAGCACGACGGCGACCAGGGGCGACACCATGGTGAGCAGCTGGACGATGTTGGCGTGAGGCAGCGCGAAGGCGACGCCCAGGATCATCGCGGTCACGAGACCGACGAAGATCGAGGCCTCACGGAGCGGGCGACTGGTCGAGGGCGCGGGGGCCGTGGCCGGGGCCTCGGGCATCAGGGTGGTGGTCATGACTGGAGTCTTGGGCGCCGGATGCCCTCACCACATCTGGCGCTGGGCCACGGTCGACGGGTCCCGAGACCTGGTACGGGCGTGGTCGGCTCAGCCTCGAGACAGAGGCAGGTTCATGTCCTGCCGTCTTGGACTCCCACCCATACTTGGGACGTGCCGAAGTTCGAATCGATCGACGACTACCTCGCGTCCCTGCCCGGTGATCAGCGCGCGGTCGTCGAGCAGATCGAACGGCGTGTGCTCGCCGTGGTGCCCGATGCGACCCGGGCAATCCGCTACGACATGCCGACCTGGCAGGTCGACGGATCGTCACTCGTCCACGCCGCCGCGTGGAAGCAGCACGTCTCGCTCTATCCCATGCCGGCCGCGGGCGATCCGGACCTCGACCGCGACCTCGCGCCGCACGCCGGGGCGAAAGGCACGCTCAAGTTCTCCTACGCCGAGGTCGACTACGACCTGATCGAGCGTGCCATCAGGAGACTGTCGGCGACCCGGGGCTGAGCGTCCGGGTCGAGGAGGTCGTGCAGCGACTGTTTCGAGACCCGGTGACCGGCTAGACGCGTTGGGTGCCGCGGTCGGTGACGAGGTAGGTCGTGCCGTAGGGGCCGTGCCAGGTGTAGTCGCCGTCGGGCGTGCGCCAGTAGCTCCAGCGGCCGGTGGTTTTGGCGCGGTGGTGTCTTCGGCACAGGGCGGCGAGGTTGTCGGGTCTGGTTTGGCCGGGTGGTCCGTGCTGGTCGTAGGGGGTGGTGTGGTCGAGGTCGCAGGATCTGGCGTCGATCTGGCATCTGGGGAAGATGCAGTGTTCGTCTCTGAGGTGGACGAGGTCGCGCATCCAGGTGGGTGGGTCGTGGGAGTCGATGGCGTCGCGGCGTTGCCATGTTGAGGACGGGTTGGATCACGACCTGGTGGTGGCCGACCCAGTCGCGGATCTTGGTGAGGGTGGCGGTGCCGAGCTTCTCGACCTGGCCGACGGCGAGGGCTCCGGGTTCGAGGTCGTGGGCTTCGACGCGGGCGTAGACCTTGACCGTCGCGTTGCCCGTGGTGGTGGGTTGGCTGGTGAGGATGCCGAGGGCTTTGATCTTGCGGACTCCGAGCGGGCTGGTGTCGCCGTCGAGGTAGAGCTGGTGGGCGATGCCGCAGACGTGGTCGTAGAGCTCTTTGAGGACCAGGGTGTCGCCGGTGGCGTCGAGGTGGGAGGTGCCGAGGAAGTCGGTGGGGTCGGGGTGGGTGAGGGTGACGTCCCAGCCGGCCTCGGCTGCGTCCTCGCGGTCCTCGGTGGTTTCGGGGTCGTAGGTCGCGATGGCCTGGGCGACGAGCCGGTCCACGATCACGGGGCCGCAGGTGCCGCGGTCGGCGACCTGCTGGTCGACCCAGATCGCCGCGGCCTTGGACAACCGGTGGGTCTGGCGGGCGACGCGACGGGCCTGCCAGGCCGGCACCTCCAACCGCGACACGCGTTTCCACAGGAGTGGGAGCCGGTGGCGCAGGTCGAGGGCGTCGGCGATCAGCTGCGCCCCGGCGCGAGGGGGACATGCCCAACGCCAACGCGAACGGTTCGGGGGTGAACGCTGCCACCAGTGGGGTGCCGTCCCCGCCGAGCGACTCGTCGGCCAGCAGCGCAGGCCCGCCGAACGTCTCGACACCGGTGTCGGCCGTGGCGGGGTGGAGGTCGGCCCAGTGCGCGGCGAGCTCGAGCTTGCGGAACGCGGCGCGTCGCTCGGCCTGCTCGGCTTCCGCGGCCGCTTCGAGCACGCCGGCGGGGTCGAGGTCGCCGACCTCGTACTGCTCCCGGACCGTCGTGCTCATGGGACTAGCCAAGCATCGACCACCGACAGTCGAGACCGAGAATCCCCTGTATCCACAGGGGATCCTCGACCGTGATGCAGTTGTGACCTAGCGACCGACGAGCAGGTCCTCGTCAGCGGGTCGGGCCGGCACCGGCTCGAGCGTCATGGGCGACTCCACGACCAGGCGCGGCAGGATCCGGTCCAACCAGCGGGGCAGCCACCAGTTCACCTTGCCCAGCAGGGCCATCGTCGCCGGCACCAGCACCATCCGGACGAGGGTGGCGTCGACGAGGACTGCGGTGGCGAGCCCGAGGCCGAGCATCTTGAGCGACGGCACCGGGCTGGCGACGAACGCCAGGAAGACCGCGATCATGATCAGGGCGCCGGATGTGATGACCCGGCCGGTCCCGGCCATCCCACGGGCGACCGCCTCGGTGTTGTCGCCGATCCGGTCGTACTCCTCGCGGATCCGCGAGATGAGGAACACCTCGTAGTCCATCGACAGGCCGAACAGGATCGGGAACATGATCACGATGATCAGCGAGGTGATCGGGGTCGGTCCTTCGAGGCCGATCAGGCTGCTGCCCCACCCCCACTGGAAGACGGCCACCAGCACGCCGTACGCGGCGCCGATCGAGAGCAGGTTCATCACCACCGCCTTCAGCGGCACGACGACCGACCGGAACACCAGCATCAGGAGCAGGAACGACGCGGCGAGGACGGCGCCGATGAAGAGGGGCAACGTCTCGGAGAGCTGGTCGTTGAGGTCGTCGGTCAGCGCGGTGATGCCGGTGACGTAGACGTTGTCGGGCAGCACGTCGCGCACCTCGGCGATCGCCACGGAGGTCTCGAGGTCGGCGGGACCCGTCGTCGGCATCGCCGAGAAGACGACCGTGCTGCCGTCCGCGGATGTCCGCGGCTCGCTGACAGCGGCGATGCGGGAGACGGCATCGATGTCCTCGGCGAGCCCGCGCACGGCGTCGGCGTCCGCTCCGGGGGCCGTCAGGTCGACGACGACCAGCAGCGGCCCGTTGACCCCAGGACCGAAGCCCTCGTCCAGCAGGTCGTAGGCCTGTCGGTACGTCGTGTCGCTGGCAGCGTCACCCGCCGCCGGCCAGGCGGTCTGCATGGCGAGGGCTGGGGCGGCGAGGGCGAGGAGGCCGAGGACGGCACCGACGAGGTACGGCCACGGGCGTCCCGAGACTCGGTGGGCGAAGCGCCACCAGGCGGTCTCCTCGGCGCTCTTGGTCGGGCGGTGGCGACGCAGCAGCCGACCGGTGTCGATGCGGTCGCCGAGCAGGCTGAGGAGGGCAGGCAGCAGCGTGATGGCAGCAGCGACCGCGGTCAGCACGACGATGGCGGTGGCCAGACCGATCGAGGTCAGGCTGCCGAGCCCGATGAGGGCAAGGGAGGCCATCGCGATGACGACGGTGCCTCCGGCGAAGACGACCGCCGCTCCGGAGGTGGACATCGCGTCGGCCAGGGCGGTGCTGTTGTCCCGGCCGGCGATGCGGTTCTCCCGGTAGCGGGCCACGATGAACAGGGCGTAGTCGATGCCGACACCCAGGCCGACGATCCCCGCGATCGGGATCGCCGACGGCGAGACGTCCATGGCGCCGGCCAGCAGGAGGATGCCGCCCATGCCCGCGGCGACCGCGACCAGGGCGAGGCCGATCGGCACCAGGGCGGCCACGACGGTCCCGAACGCAACCAGCAGCACGAGCAGCGCGATCAGGATGCCCACACCCTCGAACGGCGATGACTCCTCGGGAGCGTTGAGGAAGACCGCGTCACCACCGAGCTCGACGCGGAGGTCGGCGGTGCTCGCGGCGGTGACCAGCTCCGTCAGGGGCACGAAGGAGCCCTTGCCGAGCTCGGCCGGCGTCTCGTCGAACGTGAGCGTGGCGTACCCGGTCCGGCCGTCCTGCGAGATGGTCCCGGCCGCGAAGGGGTCGGCCACGGCCACGACGTGGTCGGCCCCGGCCACGTCGGCCAGGACGGCGTCGACGGCTTGCTGCTGGTCCCGCAGCGTCTCGCCGTCGTCGACCGCGAAGACGACGAGAGCCGAGGCCCGCGTCGCGTCGGGGAACTTGTCCTCGAGCAGCCGCAGAGCGCGTTCGCTCTGGCTGCCCTTCGCGCTGAAGGCGTCGATGAATCCGCCGCCACCGCTGCCGGCGAGGACGAAGACGGCGCCGAGGACGACGACCCAGGTCGCGATGGTGCGCCAGGGGTGCCTCGCTGCGGCCGAGGCGATGCCGCGGGTGAACCGGTCCATGGTCGTGCCTTTCGGAGAGAAGGAAGGGGTGTCGAGGACCGCGAAGGTAGGCAGCGATGTGGTGAGCCCGCATCACCACACGTGGTGACCCGGAGGGTGAACCTCGGCGATGGACTACCGTCGGAGCCCAGGCGAGGGGGCACGATGTCCGGGTCGACGCCAGCCGCGTCGCGGGCCGCCGAGCACCGGGTGGGCCGCGGCTTCATCGGCCTGTACGCACTGGCGTACCTCGGCACGGCGCTGCTGTTCGTCGCGCCGCTCCTGGTGACCCTGGCGCTCAAGGTCAACGCCCTGGTGGGCCTCGAGCGAGCGCCGGCCAGCCTGTCGCTGGTCACGGGGGTCGGGGCGCTCGTGGCGATGGTCGCCAACCCGATCTGCGGCGGGCTGAGCGACCGGACCACGTCCAGGTTCGGCAGGCGG
Organism: uncultured Actinomycetota bacterium; assembly: GCA_963708915.1. Classification (GTDB taxonomy): domain Bacteria; phylum Actinomycetota; class Actinomycetes; order Propionibacteriales; family Nocardioidaceae; genus Nocardioides. The sequence continues at coordinate 446,458 of CAVPUJ010000001.1, read as the reverse complement.
CGACCGTGGATGATCGCCGGTCTCGTCGGCGGAACGGCCGGGATCCTGGTCGTCGCCCTCGCACCGAACGTCGCCGTTGTCCTGCTCGGCTGGTGCGTGGCGCAGGTCTTCTTCAACGCGCTGCTCGCCGCGCAGGTGGCCGTGCTGCCGGACCAGGTCCCGGTCGCCCAGCGCGGCACGGTCGCCGGGGTCCTCGGCGTGTGCCTGCCGCTCGCGTCGGTGGGAGGCACGTACGTCGTCAACGTCTTCGCGGGCGACGAGCTGGCGATGTTCCTGGCGCCGTGCGCCATCGCGGGCCTGTTCGTGGTGGTCTTCGCACTGGTGCTCGACGACCGACCGTTGGCACGCACACCACGTGCACCCTGGTCGTTCCGGCGCACCTTGGCCGCCTTCTACGTCGACCCGCGCCGGCATCCGGACTTCATGTGGGCGTTCGTCAGCCGGTTCCTGTTCGTCCTCGCCTACGCCCTGCTCGTGACCTACCAGGCCTACTACCTGCTGGACCGGCTGGGCAGTGCCGAGGGCGACGTACCACGGCAGATCTTCCTGGGCACCCTCGCCCAGGCGAGCGTGGTGCTCGTCGCCTCAGTCCTCGGAGGGCGGCTCTCGGACCGGACGGGCCGTCGCAAGGCCTTCGTGGTGGCCGCCGCGTTCGTGTACGGACTCGCGCTGTTCATCGTCGCGGCCGCGACCGACATGGGCGGGTTCCTGGTCGGCATGGCCGTCAGTGGCTTGGGCTTCGGCCTGTACATGGCCGTCGACCTCGCACTCGTCGCGGACGTGCTGCCCGACGAGGACACGGTGGCCAAGGACCTGGGCGTGCTGAACATCGCCGGCGCCTTGCCGTTCGGCATCGCTCCCGCGATCGCGCCGGTGATCCTCGCCCTCGCGGGTGGCAGCTACGAGGTGCTGTACGCCGTCGCCGGCCTGTGCGCCTTGCTGGCCGGGGTCGCGATCCTGCCCGTGCGGCGAGTGCGTTAGCTACTTCACCTCGGCCCGCACGACGGCCCGGAGCCCGACCGCGAGTGGCAGCACCAGCCAGATGGTGCCGGTGACGGCGAGCTGCGCCCACTGCTGGCCGGTGGCGGCACCGTCGATCAAGGGGTGCTGGGCGAAGTCGAAGTCCACCCAGGGCTGCAGGTCTCGGAACCACTTCTGCGACTCGGCCAGGATCAGCGCGATCGTCGGGAGCAGGAACGCATAGACGAAGTACGTCGCCAGCGCGCCCGCCGAGCTGCGGATCAGGACCGCGAGCATGAAGCCGACCAGCACGCCGAGCACATCGGCGAGCACGAGCAGCAGGAGGTCGGTGGCCGTCAGGTTCCACACCGGGTCGACTCCGGCGATGGCCGTGCCCACCACGTTGCCGAGGGCGCCGATGGCGAAGGCGACCGGGATGGCCACGACCGCCAGCAGGACGGACGCGATCGCCTTGGCCAGCACGATCCGGCCGCGATGGGGGACCAGGGCGAAGGTCGTGAGGCCCGTGCGCTGGCTCCACTCGCTCGTGACCGACAGGATCGCGATGATGGGGAGCGCGAGTGTCAGCGGCACGCTGATCGCGGCCGTGAAGGTCCGGTAGGTCAGCTCCTCGAGGTCTGCCCAGAGGATGACGGCTCCGGTGGCGAGCATCGACACGATGACGATGGCCGCCACGGTCCAGAAACCGGACCGGGTGTCGATCGTCTTGCGGAGCTCGGTCGTGACGATGCGGCTGAGCGGGATGCGATGGTGCGTGACGGTGGGAACGGCGGTCGTGGTGGTCATGCGAGGGCTCCTTCGCGTGAGGTGTCGGCGGTGAGCTGGAGGAACATCTCCTCCAGGCCGGTGCTGTCGGCCGCGCGCAGCTCGAGGAGCGGTACGCCGGCGCTGAAGGCGGTGCGGCCGACCTGGTCGGCCTCGGCCTGGGCGAGCAGACCGTCGGGACCGACGTACGACGACGTGACGCCGTCGGCCGTCAGCGCCGCGGCCAGGATGGTGCGGTCGGGCGTGCGGACGATCGACCCCGCTGCGCCGAGCAGGTCGCGCTTGGTGCCCTGGGCCACGATGCGTCCGTTGCCGATGACCACCAGGTCGTCGGCGATCACCTCGATCTCGTGCAGCAGGTGCGAGGAGAGCAGCACCGTGCCGCCTCGGTCGGCGAAGCCGCGGAGCAGCCCGCGCATCCAGCGGATGCCGGCCGGGTCGAGCCCGTTGGCGGGTTCGTCGAGGATCAACACCTCGGGGTTGCCGATCAGTGCGGTGGCCAGCCCGAGCCGTTGGCGCATCCCGAGCGAGTAGTCCCGGACCCGCCGGGCCGACTCCTCGGTCGACAGGCCGACCACGTCGAGCATCTCGTCGACCCGCGAGCGGGGCAGTCCCATGAACCGCTGGGCGATCGTGAGGATCTCGCGGCCGGTGCGGCCGACGTGCTGGGCCGACGCGTCGAGCAGCACGCCGACCTCGAGACCCGGGTTCGGCAGGTCGACGTAGCGGCGGCCGGAGACGGTCGCGGTGCCGGCCGAGGCACGGGTCAGCCCCACGACGATGCGCATCGTGGTGGACTTCCCCGCACCGTTGGGGCCGAGGAAACCGGTGACCCGGCCAGGCCGGGCCGTGAAGCTGACGTCGTCGACGGCCGTGAAGTGGCCGTAGGTCCGGGTGATGGACTCGAGGGTGATCATGGGCGGGGCTCCTTGCTCGGGGTGGCTGTGGACGTGACGGAGACCAGGGGGAGGCCGATGTCGCGGACCTTCTGGATGAGGCCGTGCAGGGCCGCCTGGTCGGCGACCTCGCCACGGATGACGGTGGTGCCGTCGGGGTCCTGCGTGAGCGTGAGCCCGTCGAACCACGAGGCCCACCGCGGCTCGAGGTGTCCCCTGATCCGGATCTCGTAGGCCTCGCTCATGTCCCTGAAGGTAGGAGCGGACGTGATGAGCGGGGATCACCAGATGTGGTGAATCCCGTGGTGAACCCGCGCGTCAGGGACGCCGGGAGAGCAGGCCGAGCTCGTCGGCGCGCCGTACGGCGGCCCGCCGGCTGGTGACGCCGAGCTTGGCGTAGATGTTCTTGGTGTGCGTGCGCACGGTGTTCAGGGACACGACGAGCTCGCGGGCGATCTCGGGGCCGGTGAGCTCGGAGGCGAGCAGCCGTAGGACGTCGCCCTCTCGGTCGCTGAGGGGCTCGACCAACCCGCCGGTCGTCGCTGCCCGAGCGGGCGCCGACCCACCGGCGCGCAGCAGCCGCTCGGCGTACGAGCCCTCGATCCCGCGCTTCGACGCGGCCCGCAACAGGGTCTGCATCGGGGTTCCCTCGTCGACGAACGTGCGGACGTACCCCTCAGGCTCACCCATCGACAGCGCGCGGGCCAGGCTGGCCAGCGCGGCGTCCTGGGCGCCGTCCCGCTGATGGGCGAGCGACTGCAGCACCAGGATCTCCAGGACGCTGCCAGTGCGCGCCCCCGCCTCGGCATCGGCCAGCAGGCGGCCGAGGTACGCGGTCGCGGACGAGCGCCGGGAGGCCGCCGGGTCGGCAAGCACGGCGCGCGCCAGCGTCACGTGCTCGAACTCCTGGAGGTAGCTGACGTCGTCGTCCAGAGAGAGCCCTCGCCGCTGCGCCCACTCGAGGGCCAGGTCCACGCGCCCCTGACGGACCCAGACCCGCGCCCGCCGGGCCGCGACGGGTTGGACGTCGGGGGAGAAGTCGCCGTCGTAGACCCGTTCCGCCTCGTCGAGCATGGTGAGCGCGCCGACCAGGTCACCGTCGGCCTCGCGGATGCGCGCCTCGGCGAGGCGCCACCGGTGCGGGTGCTTCGGCAGGCCGAGGTGGTCGCCGAGCTCGTGGGCGATCCGGAGGTGCTCGCGGGCCGCCGCGAGATCGCCACGCTCGTCGTGGACCATGCTCAGCCCGACGTGCATGTCCGGGGTCCCGCGGACGGGCCCGGTCGTCTCGCGCGCGACGAGGTCGAGCCCGTCGCGGAAGGTGCGCTCCGCCGCCCGCAACCGGCCCAGGGTCAGCTGCAGCTCGGCCATCGTGACGGCGCAGCCGAGGACGTCGGCGACGTAGCCCACGCGCTCGAACCGCCGGATGGTCTCGGCGTACGCCGCCTCGGCCGCCACGACGTCGCCCTGGCGCCACGACGCCAGCCCCATCAGCGCAGTCGCCGCACCGTGACCGAGGTCCTCGTCCGGGTCGAGCACGTCGATCGCCTCCCGGGCGCGGTCGACCGTGGCGGACGCGTCCCCGACCATGAGGGCCAGTCCCGCGCGGTGGATCTTGATCCAGCCGGGGAGCTTGCGCCACTGGTCGGGCAGCGCCACGAGCAGGCCGGAGGGGAGCGTCCCTGTGGGTGCCGCTCGCGCCGCCTCCACCCAGCTCTCGGCGATCCGCAGCCGCGACTCGACGCCCCGGATCTCACCGGTGGACATGAGGGCGCCGACGTAGCCGTTCGCCAGCACCGGCCGTGGGGCGAACGCCTCCTCGGGGAGGGCCTCCATCCAGCGCCGGAGCTGGGCCTCGCGTCGCTGCTTGGTCAGGGCCGGGATGACGCTCTCCACGAGGCCGGCGGCCCGGTCCGAGTCGCCGGCGGCGAGCGCGTGCTCGATCGCGACCGTCGTGTCGCCGACCTGCTCGTGCCACGCGCTGGCGCGGCGGTGCAGGTCTGGGACCTGCTGGGGGTGCTCGTCGAGGAGCCGGGCTCGCAGGACGTCGGCGAACAGGTGGTGGTAGCGGTACCACTGACGACGGTCGTCGAGGGCGACGAGGAACAGGTTGGCCCGGTCGAGCGCCTCGAGCCGCGCGCGGCCGCCGGGCTGGCCGGTGACCGCGTCGCACAGCGGCCCGGACAGCCGGTCCAGGATCGAGGTCTCGAGCAGGAACCTGCGGACGTCCTCGGGCTGGCGCTGCACGACCTCCTCGACGAGGTAGTCGACGACGTACCGGTCGTCGCCGGCGAAGCCCTCGATGAAGGCGGCGACGTCGTCGCGCCCGCGCAGCGACAGGGCGGCGAGCTGGAGGGCCGCGATCCAGCCCTCGGTCCGGCCCTCGAGCGCGGCCACGTCGCCGGCGTCGAGGTGTAGGCCCATGCCGTCGAAGTACGCCGCCGCCTCGCCGTCGGTGAACCGAAGGTCAGCCGCGCGTACCTCGACCAGCTCGCCCCGGGCGCGCAGCCGGGCGAGCGGCAACGGCGGGTCGGCCCGGCTGGCGATGACCAGGTGGACGTGCGCGGGGAGGTGGTCGAGCAGGAACCCCATCGCCTCGTGGATCTCGACCGTCTCGACGACGTGGTAGTCGTCGAGCACCAGGACCAGGGGATCAGCGGCGGCGAGCTCGTTGACGAGCGAGGTGAGCACCGTCGTCATCGGCGGGGCGGGCGCGTCGAGGAGGGCGGTCGCGGCCTCGCCGACGCCGGGCGCGACCGACCGCAGCGCCGCGACCACGTAGCTCCAGAAGGTCACCGGTTCGTTGTCGCCCTGGTCGAGGGACAGCCAGGCCGTGGCGGGCCTGCCGTCGAGCAGCTGGGCGAGCATCGTCGACTTGCCGAAGCCGGCAGGAGCGGAGACCAACAACAGCCGGGGCATCGCGTCTGCCTCGAGCCGGGTCGCGAGCCGCGGCCGCGGCACCAGCAGGCCGGTGGCCCGGGGCGCGTACAGCTTGGTCTCCAGCAGGGGGCTCGGCATGGTCAGCCGCGTCCGTCCGTTGCCGTGACGTGCATCCGCTCACCGGGACGTCCGAAGATGCTGAGCACCTCGGCCGAGCCCTCGCCCGTGCTGCCGAACCAGTGCGGCACCTGGGTGTCGAACTCAGCCGCCTCGCCCACGTCCAGCACGAGGTCCTGGGCGCCGAGCACCAGCCGCATCCGGCCGGACAGGACGTACAGCCACTCGTACCCGTCGTGCGAGCGGGGCTGCGGTGTCGACTGGCGCGCGGGGATGACGATCTTCCAGGCCTGCACGCCGTTCGGCTGGCGGGTGAGCGGGAGCACGGTCCGGCCGTGGACGCGCCGTGGCTTGAGACGGATCCGCGGGTCTCCGACCTCGGGCGCTCCGACGAGGTCGTCGAGCGGGATCCGGTAGGCCTGCGCCAGCGGGAGGAGCAGCTCGAGGCTGGGGCGGCGCTGGCCGTTCTCGAGGCGCGACAGCGTGCTCTTGGAGATGCCGGTGCGTTCGGACAGGTCGTGGAGGGTCACGCCGCGCTGGCTGCGTACGCGCTTGAGGCGCGGCCCCACGAGGTCGAGCGTGGCGGCGATCGCCGGATTGCTGTCCACCCGCCCATTCCAGGGACATTTCCCTGAAATGGCAACGAATGTTGTCGCCCGATCACCAGCCGGACACTCTCGGGGGCATGACCACACCACCGATCCCTCCGCCCACGAAGCACCAGCTCGCCCTGATGATCTGGCTGGCCGTCTTCCCCACCCTCGTCGTGCTCAACCTCGCCCTGAGCCGACCGCTGGAGGGCGTCGCCGTCGTCCCACGGACCTTCGTCCTCGCCACCATCGCCGTCCCGATCGTCATCTACGGCCTGATGCCCCGCCTCCACCGGCTCCGGACGTCCCTGCTCAGGCGCCGGACCGCGCTCGCGTAGGTTCGGCCGCATGGATGCTCTGGACGTGGTCGACTGGCGGCGCCGGGTCTTCGCGACGTACGCCGCCGTGCGAGCCGACCCCGATCCCGCGTCCGCGCACGCCCGGTGGCGTGACGATCGCGACGACCTGTTCGCCCACCACCCGGCGACGCCGCTGCTGCCCGAGCACCGCACCGGGTTCACGGGCCTGACCGTGGCGCCGTACGACGCGGCGTGGCGGTTCGAGGTGGAGGTGCAGGCGGCAGACCCCACACCGTGGGACGTGCAGACCGGCACGGACGGTGTCGTGCCGTTCGTGCGGCTCGGCGTCGTGACGCTGCCCGGGCTCGGCGAGCTCGACGTGTGGCGGCTGACGTCGTACGGCGGCGGCGTGTTCCTGCCGCTCCACGACTCCGGCTGCGGCAAGCCCGGCGGTGGCTACGGCGGCGGCCGCTACCTGCTCGACACGGTCAAGGGCGCCGACCTCGGCAGCGACGGAGGCCGGCTCGTCGTCGACCTGAACTTCGCCTACGCGCCGTCCTGCGCGTACGACCCTGCATGGGCCTGCCCGCTGGCGCCGCCCGGCAACCGGGTCGACGCCGCGGTGCCGGTGGGCGAGCTCCAGGCCTGAGCCTCAGCTGTGCGGCAACGCCCGGACCGGCGCGGTGCCGAGACCTCGTTGGTCATCGAGGCCGCCCTCGTCGCCATGACGGACCAGGTGGGGGAGCGGGTGGCGAGCGCGGTCGCCGAGGGGCGGTTCCCGCTCGTGTACGGCGGGGACTGCACGACGCTGCTCGGCAGCGTCCCGGCCCTACGGCGTAGGGGTCCGATCGGGCTGGTCTTCATCGACGGCCACGAGGACACCATGCCGCTGGACGTCTCCGAGGACGGAGAAGCGGCCAACACCGAGATGGGCCTGCTCCTGGGCTTCACCGGCCACCTGCTGCGCGGTCCGCTGGCGGAGCGGGTGGGAGTGCTGGAGCGCGAGGCGGCGGCCGTGCTCGGCCCGCGCGACGTGGCCTGGCGTCAGCGGTTCAACGTCGGCTCGCTCCGGGACACGGGCGTCTGGTTCCGCGACTGGCGAGAGGCCGCCGCGCTGCCCGAGCAGGAGGCCGTGGCCGCGGTGGCTCACGTGGCACGGGTCGCCGACCGGTGGTGGCTGCACGTCGACCTCGATGTGCTGGACCCGGTCGAGCTGCCCGCGCAAGGCATTCCGGGCGTGGAGGACGAGTCCGACGGGCTGACGTGGCCCCAGCTCACCCGTTTGCTGACCACCGCCGTGGCCACCGGCGGCTGCGTCGGCTGGAGCATGGCCATCTACGACCCGGACCAGGACCCGGACCGCTCGTCGGCCGCTCGCATCGTCGAGCTGGTGGAAGCAGTCGCCTCCGCGCTACCGACCTAGCTGTTGCGCAGGGCCCGGATCAACGCGGCGCGCCTCATCGACGAGCGTCCCCTGATCTCGAGCTCGGCCGCCCGCTTGCGGAGCTCGGCGACCGTCCAGTCGTCGTAGGAGCCGGACTCGCCGCCCTTCTTGCTGACCGCCTTGCGGGAAGTGTTGGCCGCGGCGTTGGCGATGCGCGCAGCCTTCTGCTTGCTGGCGCCCTGGGCGCGGACCTTCTCGTAGAGCTCGTCGTCGCCGATGCTGGCGCCGTGGTCCTTGCGGGCTGGCATGGATCCACCGTGCCTCTCGCGGCCTTGTCCTGCCTCACCCGCAGGGACGGGTCAGCGGCCCTTCCAGACCGGCCGGCGCTTCTCGGCGAACGCCCTGGCGCCTTCCTGCTCGTCCTCCGAGGAGTACAGCGTGGCGACCGTGGGGAGGCGGCTGTTCGTCACCAGGTCCATGGCCTCCTGGAACGACAGCGACTCGGCGACCCGGGCGACCTCCTTGATGGCGGCGAAGACGAGGGGAGGTCCGGACGCGAGCACGCGGGCCGTCTCCCACGCGCGGGCGCGAACGGCCTCGTCGTCGGGGAGGACCTCGTTGACCACGCCCCAGCGGGCGGCCTCGGTCGCGCTCATCCACCGTCCGGTGAGGAGGAGCTCCATGGCGACGTGGTACGGCATCCGCTTGGGCAGCCTCACCGTCGCGGCGTCCGCGAGGGTGCCGGCGTTGATCTCGGGGAGTCCGAACTGGGTGCTCTCCGAGGCGTAGATCAGGTCGCAGGACAGGGCCAGCTCGAAGCCGCCGCCCATGGCCAGCCCGTGGACCGCCGCGATGACGGGCTTGTCGAGGTGCGGAAGCTCCTGGAGGCCGCCGAAGCCGCCGACGCCGTAGTCGCCGTCCACGGCGTCGCCGCCGGCCGCGGCCTTGAGGTCCCAGCCGGCGCAGAAGAACTTGTCGCCGGCGGTACGCAGGATGGCGACCCGCAGGTCGGGGTCGTCGCGGAAGCCGGCGAACACCTCGCCCATCGCGCGGCTGGTGGCCAGGTCGATGGCGTTGGCCTTCGGCCGGTCGAGGGTGACCTCCAGCACGCCGTCCTCGCGGTGGGTCTGCAGCACCGTGCTCTCGATGGGACTCTCCATGGGCTCAGCCTCCCAGGGGCCGGAGCATCGACCGGGCGATGATGTGCCGCTGGATCTCGGACGTACCGTCCCAGATCCGCTCGATGCGGGCGTCCCGCCAGATCCGCTCGAGGGGCAGCTCGTCCATCAGCCCCATGCCGCCGTGGATCTGGATGGCTTCGTCGGACACCATCGCGAGCATCTCGGTGGCCTTCAGCTTGGCCATCGCGATGTCGGCATCGGCCGCGGTGCCCTGGTCGAGCTTCCAGGCGGCGAACAGGGTGAGCAGCTCGGCGGCGCGCAGCTCGGTGGCCATGTCGGCCAGCTTGAAGCCGACACCCTGGAACCGGCCGATGGTCTGACCGAACTGCTCGCGCGTCGCTGCGTGGGTCGTCGCGAGCGACAGGGCACGCTCGGCCCGGCCGAGGCACGTCGCGGCCACCGACAGCCGCGTGGAGCCGAGCCACTCGCCCGCCAGCTCCAGCCCCTTGCCCTCCTCGCCCAAGAGGGCGTCGGTGGGCACCCGGACGTCGTCGAACTCCAGGATCGAGTTCGTGTACCCCCGGTGCGAGACGTTGCGGTAGCCCTCGTGCACGTGGAGACCCGGTGCGTCCAGGTCCACCAGGAACGTCGACATCGTCGGCCGGCCGCCGTCGTCCTCACCCGTCCGCGCCAGCAGGATCACGAAGTCCGCCTCGTCGGCGTGGCTGATGAAGTGCTTCGTGCCGCGGATCGTCCAGTCACTCCCGTCCCGGACGGCGCGCGTGCGGATCGCTCGCATGTCCGAGCCCGCTCCGGGCTCGGTCATGGCCAGGCAGTCGGTGCGCTCGCCGCGCACGCAGGGCAGGAGGTACCGCTCGCGCTGCGCCGGCGTACCGGCCAGCAGGATGTTCGAGGGTCGGACGACACCGGTGTAGTGCAGGGCGTAGCTCGCCCGGCCGAGCTCCTTCTCGAACAGCACGAGCGTCACCGCGTCGAGCCCGGCCCCGCCGACGTCCTCGGGCATGTTGGCGGCGTAGAGCCCGAGGGCGAGCGCCTTGCCCCGGATCTGCGCGATGAGCTCGGGTCGGACCGTGCCGGTGCGCTCGACCTCCTCCTCGTGCGGGAGGAGCTCGCGCTCGACGAACGAACGGGTCACCTCGACGATGCTGCGCTGCTCGTCGGTCAGGGCGAAGTCCACGGGGCCCGACAATACTGATGCCGTGACCCGAGGAGACGCCGCAGACAGCAGGGTCGACGTGCTGGTGGTCGGGTCGGTCAACCGCGACCACGTCTGCCGCATCGAGGCACTGCCTGGGCCGGGCGAGACCGTCCTCGGGGGCGATGCCTCGGTGGGTTCCGGCGGCAAGGGGGGCAACCAGGCGGTCGCGGCGAGCCTGCTCGGGGCGCGGACCGCCCTGGTCGCCAGGGTGGGCGACGACACCGACGGGCACGCTCTCATGGCTGCCCTCGCCGAGGCCGGGGTCGACACCACCGGGGTGGCTGCCACGGACGTGCGGACGGGGCTGGCGTTCGTCTTCGTCGACGCGCACGGCGAGAACTCGATCGTGGTGGCGCCGGGCGCCAACGCCCTGCTCGACCCGGCATCCGTCGCCGAGGCGGTACGCCGTCGCCTCGCGGCCTCCGGGGTCCTGGTCACGCAGGCCGAGATCCCCGTCGCCGCCTTCGACGCGGCGATCCGGACCGCAGCGGAGGTGGGCTGTCGCGCGGTCGTCAACCTGGCGCCGTACCGACCGGTGGAGGGAGCGGTGCTGGCAATGTGCGACCCCCTCGTCGTCAACGAGTCGGAAGCCGGCGGCCTGCTGGGGCGCGAGGTACGAGGGGCGGCCGGTGCCCAGGACGCCGTCGGCGACCTGCTGCGGCTGTGCCGCTCCGTCGTCGTCACCGTCGGCGGGGAGGGCGCCGTCGTGGCCGACGCCGATGGCGTGCAGGTCGTGGCCGCCCCGCGGGCGGACGTGGTGGACTCGACCGGTGCGGGCGACGCGTTCATCGGGGCGATGGCGGCCGCCCTCGGCGCGGGCCAGGACCTGCTCGCGGCGGTGCGCATCGCCGTACGTGCCGGTGCCCACGCGGTGACGCGGCCCGGCGCCCAGGCGTCCTTCGCCTCCGCCATCGAGCTCGGGATCGCACCGTTGCGGACGCCGACCGAGAAGGCCACCTAGGCGTCGGGACGGAGCCGCCACCACCGGTGTCCGTAGGCGCCCAGCTCGACGTGAGCCACGCCGCCACGGTTGAGCTCCTCGTGGTGGCCGGAGAACACGTCCTCGAGCACCACGGGCTGTCCGGCCGGCAGGGACGGAGAGATCTCGACCGCGAGCGGTTCGGCCGAGAAGTTGTGGGCAGCAACGACCGAGCTCTCCCGCCACGTGCAGGCGTGCACGAGCGCCCTGCGGTCGGGCTGCTTCAGCTCGGCGAACTCGCCCCACCCCAGCTCGGGACACTCGCGATAGGTCTGGATGAGTCGCTGCATGAAGGTCCACAACGAGTCGGGGTCGCGACGCTGGTCGCGGACGTTGACGTGGTCGGGACCGTAGCCGCCCGGAGTCGATCGCTGGATCAGCCGTCCCGGCGCGGCGCTCGAGAAGCCTCCGGTCGGTCCCGGCGTCCACTGCATGGGGGAGCGCACGGCCATCCGGCCCGGAGCGTCGAGGTCCTCGCCCATCCCGATCTCCTCGCCGTAGTACAGCGTGGGGGTGCCGGGCAGCGAGAAGAGCAGGCTGTAGATCATGCGCATGCGACGTGGGTCGCCGTCGACCATGGGCGGGAGCCGGCGCTTGAGTCCTCGGTCGTAGACCTGCATCGCGGGTTCGGGACCCAGCGCGGCGAAGACCTCTTGGCGCTGCGCGTCGGTGAGCTTGTCGAGGGACAGCTCGTCGTGGTTGCGGACGAACGTCGCCCACTGGGAGGCCTCGTGCGTCGCCGGACGCGACCGGATCGCCTTGGCCAGCGGCCGGGCGTCCTCCCGCGCGATCGAGAGGTACGTGGCCTCCATGGTGATGAAGTCGAACATCATGTGCAGCTCGTCGCCGGAGCCGCCACCGAAGTACCGGCGCTGCTCCCGCCTGGGCAGGTTCACCTCGCCCAGCAGGATCGCATCGCCGCGCCGTCGGCCCAGGAAGGCGCGGAGGTCCTTCAGGTACTCGTGCGGGTCGCCGGGGACGTCGTCGCCCGCGGTCTCCACGTCCTCCACCAGGAAGGGCACGGCGTCGACGCGGAAGCCGTCCAGACCCAGCTCCAGCCACAACCCGATGGACTTGGCGATCTCGTTGCGGACGGCCGGGTTGGCGAAGTTCAGGTCCGGCTGGTGGGAGTAGAAGTGGTGCAGGTACCACTCGCCGGTGCGGTCGTCCTTGGCCCAGATGCTGTCCTCCTGGTCGGGGAACACCACCTTGTCCGAGGTGTCGGGCGGAGGGGTCGAGCGCCAGACGTAGTAGTCGCGGTACCTGTTGGTCGTGCTGCGCCGGGCGGCCTTGAACCAGGGATGCCGGTCCGAGGTGTGGTTGACGACCAGGTCCGCGATCACCCGGATACCGCGGTCATGGGCAGTCCTGAGGAGCTCGACGAGGTCGGCCATCGTGCCGAGGCGCGAGTCGACCGCGAACAGGTCGGTCACGTCGTACCCGTCGTCACGGTCGGGCGTCGGGTAGAACGGCATCAGCCACAGGCAGGTGATGCCGAGCTCGGCGAGGTAGTCGATGCGGCTGGTCAGTCCGGGGAAGTCGCCGATCCCGTCACCGTCGGAGTCCTGGTAGGTCTCGACGTCGACACAGTAGAAGACCGCCTTCTTCCACCACAGGTCGCTCGTGTCGGCCGGACCACTCATCGTGTCTCCTCCGTCAGCATCGGCAGGACCCGCTCCAAACGAGTCACCGGCACAGCCAACCGCGTGGCCGCCGCCCTTCACCACACCCGCGAGGTCCGACACCTGCCGTTCACCTCGTGTCGCTAGGTTCCGCGCGAGTCGCTTCACCGAGGCGACCTGTCGCGCTCACGGAGCGCGCCAGCCCACCTCCCGCGAGGACACCCATGGCCTACAAGTTCGAGATCTTCAAGGACGACGCGAGCAAGTACCGGTTCCGGCTCGTGTCGGGGAGCGGTGAGGACGTCGTCACCAGCGGGCCGTACGCGACCAAGGCCGACGCCAAGGAAGGCATCAAGGCCGTCGTGCGCGCCGGCCTCGACTCCGGCATCGCGGACCAGACCGGAGAGGACTGATCCGCTCCAGGCCCGTCGTTGCGTAGCCTTGGCCCCTGGTGAACACGCCTGCGGGAACTCGGGAGGGACCATGTCGTCCAGCACCACGTCGACCGGTCGGGTGCCGGTCGAGCACCGGCTGCTCGGCCTGGACAAGCGCTCGTTTCCCCCCGCGCTCTTCGTGGTCGCGGTGTTCCTGGTCGCCACCGTCCTGGTCCCGCGAGTCAACGACGCGATCGCGTGGGACGACCCGGTCCGCGCCGGCGAGCAGCTCGCCCTGACCGACTCCGTCGCGTTCACCCCGGCGACCGGCTGGAACGTCGAGAGGGGGTTCCGGGTCGGCGCGGGTGGCTCGGCCGTCACGAGCGGGGAGGCGACCGTCGCCGGCGACGGCGTGACCTTCGACATCGTTCCCGACACGTTCGACGGCACCCCGGCCGAGCTGCTCGACCAGATCGAGAAGGTCACCAGCCGTACGGGCGACCCCACGTTCCAGGTCGAGGGAGACCCCGCCACGATCACCACTCCCGCCGGTGACGTCGGCGTCATCCAGACCTACAGCAGCGTCAACGGAGACGGCCTGGTCGCGGCCTTCGTCATCGGCGACACCGGCCTCGAGATCACCGCCTACGGCCCCCCGGCCCAGATGACGGCGGCGGCCGACGACATCCACGACATGATCGCCAGCATCCGCTCCTCGGACGATGTCGCATGAGCAGCCACGCGGTGGAGACGGACGCCACCCCCGGCTCGGAGGGGGCCCGGCGGCGTCAGGCCGACGCTCTGGAGATCTCGGGTTGGGGAGAGCCGTTCGTCTTCGTCCAACCCCACAACCTCTGCTTCTGGGTCTACCTGTGGCTCACCGGGGTCGGCGTCTTCCAGATCTGGTCGTTCTTCGACCCCACGATCGGGTTCTACGGCGGGGCGTTCGCGGTCGCGGCCCTGCTCTGCGGCCTGTGCGGCGCCGCGTGGTGGCTGTGGTTCCGGCACATCGACCGGTGGGAGCGCCAGCCCCTGGGCCTGGTCGTCGCGGGTCTGGTGTGGGGCGCGGTCCCGGCGACGTTCGCGTTCGCCATGACCGTCAACACCGCGATGCTCGGCATCTACCCCAAGCTGTTCGGCCAGGACTGGAGCGCCAACTGGGCGGCCGGCTTCATCGCGCCCTTCACCGAGGAGGCGGCCAAGCTGTGTGGCTTCATCCTCCTCCTGGGGCTGGCCCCACGGTTGGTGCGCACCGCCAACGACGGCCTGGTGATCGGCGCCTTCATCGGGCTCGGCTTCGCCATGTTCGAGGACTTCCTCTACGCCGCCCAGTCGACGGCCACGGCCTTCGGCACCGACCCCCTCGGCAATGCGGTGCAGATGTCCTTCACCCGCATCGCGGTCAGCTTCGTCTCCCACCCCTTGTTCAGCGCGCTGGTCTGCAGCGGCGTCGTCTACCTGCTCGGTACGGCCGCCCAGCCCCGCCGGACCGGACGCGGCATCGCGTTCGTCCTCGCCGGCATGTTCCTCCACTTCACCTGGGACGACTCCGGCGGCCTCGGCGGGGGCAACGGCCTGGCGACCTTCGGGGTCATGCTCGGGTCCATCGTCCTGGGGTTCACCGTGCTGAGCATCGCCTTCCGACGCGCAGCGCCCCGCGAGCACCAGTTCGTCCGCGACATCCTCGCCCCCGAGGTCCAGGCCGGCTCGGTGAGCACGGACGAGCTCGATGCGGTCCTCGACAGGAGGGCGCGCAAGGCCTTCCGGAAGTCCGCACCGAACCATCGAGCCCGCCGGGCCCGCAAGCACCTGCGCCGAGCGATCCTCGACCTCACCCACGACGTCGCCGGCGCCAAGGGCGCCGACACCGAGGCCGTCCGGCACTCCCGGGCCGAGGTGGTCCGGCTCCGTGCTGCTGCAGCCTGACGTTCACGACGTGGCCTTCTAGGCACCGCTCTCGCGGAGAGCCGTTCGCCCGATGCGCCGCGCAGGTGCGCTGTCCGCCCCGGCGAGGCGCTCCGCCGTGGCCCGGACGGCTTCGTCCAGGGCGGGGCTGCGTCTCCGGATGGCCCGCAGGGACATCGACATCGACTTCGTGACGAGGGGGCGCTCGTCGGCGGCGTCCTGCTCGACCAGCGCCAGGCCGGCGACGAACCGAGCGTCGTCGGCCGACGTGTCGTGCAGGGCAAGACTCCACAGCAACGCGAACGACGCCCGGCGCACGAGCTCTCGTTCGTCGCGCGCCCAGGGCTCGAGCCTCGACCAGGCGTCCGGAGCCCGGTCGAACAACGAGAAGCACACGGTGTCGCACAGCGCCCAGGTGTCGAAGTCGGCGCACCACGCGTCCATCTGCTCGATGGTGACCAGGGCGGGCTCGTCGACGAGTGCCGCGACCGTGCGCGCCTCGTAGACGCCGGTCAGCCACAGCTCGGAGGCGAGTGCGTGGTCGCGGCCGAGGTCGCGCGCGACCTTCTTCATCGCGGCCATCGGCACGCCGAGGGCCGATGCCGTGTGGATCCCGTAGCGCGGACCCATCTGGGCGAGCGTCTCGGCCGACGCGTGGTCGCGCAGCACGGCCAGCACGGAGTCAGCGGTCATGTCGCGGCTGCACGAGGCCGTGGTCCAAAGCGAAGAGATGGCCGATGTGGGTCGTGACGATGCCTTTCGCCCAGCACAAGTGACCTCATGACCCCCCGTGGGGGGAGGTCTGGCGCAGCATGCCGGCGAGGGTCTGCAGGAGCGTCCAGGCCATGGTCGGGTTGCGCTGCACCAGCGGTTGGAAGTCCCACAAGGTGATGCCCTGGCACGCGAGCTCGCCGTCCGCGGTCACCGTGGCCGAGCGTGCGCCCCCGTCGATCAGTGCGATCTCGCCGAAGTGCTCCCCGGCGCCGAGGGTACGACGGAACTCGCCGCCCACGGTGACGGTGGCCGTGCCCGACTCGATGAGGTAGAACGCCGCCGCGTCCGCCCCCTCCTTGGTCACGGTCTCGCCCGGCGCGAACGTGCGCGGGGTGAACAGTCGCGCGATGGCGTCGCGGTCGGCCTCGGGCAGGTTCGACAGGAGCGGCACGCGCAGCAGCGACTCGGCCAGGACCTCCGGCGCCTTCGCGGTCGCCGGCGCCGCGGCGCCGGCCGACGTCGTCAACGCACGGCACTGCAGCAGGTAGAGCTGCCCGCCGGCGAACGCCCACTCGATGTCGCGCTCGGGGCCGTAGACCCGTTCGCAGTCGGCAGCCAGGTCGGACAGGGCCCGGAGCTGGGCGTCGCTCAGGCACAGCGACTCCACCAGGTCGGGGGCGACGTCGACGTCCACGGTGCCGCCGTCCGCGGCGGAGCGGATCGCGAACCTCTTGAGCCCCGGACGGGACGAGAGCACCTCACCACTGCGGGCCACCCGGAACGAGTCGGGGATGACCCGGCCGGAGACCACCGCCTCGCCCAGGCCCCAGCTCGCCTCGATCATGCGCTCGTCCGCGCCCGTGATCGGGTTGCGCGTGAACATGACACCGGCGGTGTCCGGCTGGAGCAGCGACTGCACGACGACGCCGACGCTCGGTCTGGCGAACACCCCCAGCCGCTTGCGGTAGGTGATGGCCGAGTCGGAGTTGGCCGACCACCAGACCTCCCGGACCGCCGTTTCCACGGCCTCGGCCGACGGCACGTTCAGGACGGTGATGTGCTGGCCGGCGAAGCTGGCCCCGGCACTGTCCTCGCCCACGGCGGACGACCGCACGGCCAGGGGCGTCGGCAGCGCGCGCACGGCCTCGAGCAGCGCGGCCGTGCTGGCGGGCTCGCCGGACGCGATCGAGTCCACCAGGGGTCCGGACAGGCCGACGCCGGGAGGTACGGGAAGGCCCGCGCGCAGCGCGTCTCCGAGCCCCACGGCCTTCGCGCCGTACAGCTCCTCGGTGTCCGCTTCGACCAGCGGCACGATGCCGGTCACTCGAGCACCGTCACCGTGCCCTCGTCGCCGTCGACCCGGACGCGGGTGCCGTCGGCGATCCGGACCGTGGCGTCGCGAGTGCCGACGACACCGGGGATGCCGTACTCCCGCGAGATGATGGCCGCGTGCGACAGGGCGCCGCCGCTGTCGGTGATGATCGCGCTCAGCAGGGGCAGCAGGATGTTGAAGGCCTCGGTGGTGGCCTCGGTCAGCAGCACGTCGCCCTGCTGGATCCGGTCGAAGTCGGTCGGCCCGGCCACGCGACGGACGATCCCCTCACGCGTGCCGGAGCTGGCGCCGAGGCCGCGGATCACCGTCTCCTCGTGCGCCACCTCGGAGACTCCGAACATCTCGCCCATGGCGGTCCCCAGCGCGGCCATCAGCCGCGCCATCGGCGGCGGGAGCTGAGACGGGTCGGGCATCGCCGGCGGGTCGTCGCCCAGGTGTGCCGGGGCGTCCTTCGCGGTGTAGGTCCTGTGGTAGGCGTGCCGCGCGGCCAGCTCGTCGGCGGTCGGCGCCGACGCCCCCTCGACCAGGGCGCACATCTCGTCGATGTCGGCGAAGACGATGTCGGAGGCATCGTGCAGACGGCCGTCGCCCGCGAGCCGACGGCCCGCCGCGAGCGCGGCCCGGCGCATCAGCCCGGATGCCCAGATGTCGGAGTACACGCCGCGTTCGTCGCGCACGCTGTAGCCGAGACGGGCATCCGCGAGGAGGGCGTCGTACTCCTCGCGGTGCTCCTCCGGCACGTGGGTGCGGACATCGGCGACCTCCTGCTCGACGTCCGAGGCCACGCCGGTCTCGTCGATCGCCGAGCGGATGGATCTCAGGAGGACGTCGGGGAGCTCGAGCGCGTAGTGGTTCGAGATGTCGAACCCGTCCAGCAGCCGGAAACCGGCGAACTCGAGGTAGTCGTCGAGCGCCCGCCCGGTCGGGGAGGGCTCGCGCCGCAGGCGCTCGAGCAGGGCTCCGGGGTCCTCGTCCGCGTCGAGGGCCTGACGAGCGGCCGGGTCGGCCCGGTAGGCAGCGACCAGGGCCGCGTGCTGGGGGGAGCCGCCACCGGAGATCAGGGAGGCGCCCCGCATGAGACCGAGCAGCTTCACCGTCGGCAGACCGGTCCACGCCGCTGCGTGGACGAGGAAGTCGCTCGGGGGGATCACCGCGGTGCCGGTGAACGCCATGTGCTGCCTGACCATCGTGGCGTGGTGGGCGCGGCAGCGGCGCAGGTACTCCACGAGCTCCTCGTTGCTCAGGGCATCGGGATCAACCGCCTGGATCTCGTGGTGGGCCAGCACGGAGGCCGGCTTGCGGACCTCGTGCCACTCCTTCGCCTGGTCGCGCCACAGCTTGCCCTCGAACACGTCCGCGGCGCGCTGGACGCGATCGGGGAAGGACTCGGGCGGCACCGGGACCATCTGCCCGTAGGAGAACCCGTTGGGGTAGGCGGTCACCCTCGTCTGGAAGGGGACGCCGTAGAACGTCATCATGTCGCCGTACCCCAGGCTGAATGCCGCCGGGTGCATCTCGGCCCAGTAGGCGGTCACCGGGCGGGGGAAGTGCACGGGGTCGAGGTCCCAGGGGCCGGGTCCCGGAGGCTCGAAGGTGAGCGGTTGTTTGGTCGTGGCGTCCATCGAAGCCCTTCCCGACGCGAGAGGACCTCAGTCTGGGCTCGCGGAACCTCCGGCACAAGAGCGGCAATGACACCGAGGTGCCGCCGCGACACCCGGTCGCGGCGACACCTCGGTGTCTTAGCAGTTGCTCTGGATCAGGCGAGGGCCTTCGTCTTCAAGGCGTCGAACTCGGCCTGCGAGATCGCGCCGGAGTCCAGCAGCGACTTCGCCGAGGCGATCTGGTCGGTGGGGGAGCCACCCGTCGATCCGGCGACGGACTTGATGTACTCCGCCTGTGCCTGGTGCATCTCCTTGGCCTGCTCCAGCTGACGCTCCTGCATGCCGTGGCCACGAGCGATCAGGTAGACCAGGATGCCGAGCCACGGGAGGATGATGACGAAGAAGACCCAGAAGGTCTTCGCCACTCCGCTCAGGTCACGGCTGCGGAAGATGTCGCTGATCACCCAGAACAGGCACATGAACCAGGCGAAGAACAAGAAGAACTCGAACAGGGCTAGCAGGAACGATCCGTTGTCGTTGAACACGTGGTGCTCTTTCCGTTGATGTGAGAGACACAGGCGGTGCCGGTCCGAGTGCAGCCTGTCTCGTGCGTTCGTTGCGCGACACCATGATGGGGGGTGCGTCCGAGCACCGCGAACCCGGCTCGCCGCAACGACACGACGATGGCCGCGCCTGGCCTCCTCGTCAACCCTCAGCGACCCAGGACTGGACGGCCTGGGCCGGCCCTCTCATCGTCACGGCGACGGCGGTTTCCGCCTGTGCCACGTCAGGCACCCTGCCTTCTTCTGAGGTCGAAAAAGGGCCTCCGACCGCGCGTCTACGCTGGTCGGAGGCCCTGTCCGTACGCCATGAGGGACTTGAACCCCCAACCCGCTGATTAAGAGTCAGCTGCTCTACCAATTGAGCTAATGGCGCGCGGTGAAGCGACGACAACGTTACCCGTGGCCTCGGGCTGGGTGAAATCGAGGGGGCGGCACAGTTCCGCCTCTGGGGGAATGTTCAACATTCAACTACTGTTGGACAGGGCAGACTGCAGAGTGCAGCACCTGAGGAGGATCCGATGCCCGCCGTGACCGTTGCCGACCCGACCACCCTGCCTCGCCTCACGGCGCCCGGTCTCGGCGACCAGGCGCGTCCGGTCTGGCAGGTCACCACCGCTCCGAGCGGGTACGAGGGGGAGGGCTTCCCCGTCCGCCGCGCCTTCGCCGGCATCGACATGGCGCTCCTCGACCCGTTCATCATGATGGACCAGATGGGCGAGGTGGACTACGCGCCGGGCGAGCCCAAGGGCACGCCGTGGCACCCGCACCGCGGTTTCGAGACCGTCACCTACATCATCGACGGCGTCTTCGACCACCAGGACTCTCACGGTGGCGGCGGCTCCATCACCAACGGCGACACCCAGTGGATGACCGCGGGCGCCGGCCTGCTGCACATCGAGACACCGCCCGAGTGGTTGGTGCAGTCCGGCGGGCTGTTCCACGGCATCCAGCTCTGGGTGAACCTGCCGCGCTCCGACAAGCTCACCGACCCGGCTTACCAGGACATCCGCGCGGGCCAGGTGCAGCTCGTGACGTCGTCCGACGCGGGGTCGCTGGTCCGCGTGATCGCGGGCGAGGTCGACGGTCACCGTGGCCCGGGCTCCACGCACACCCCGATGTCCCTGGTGCACGCCACCATCGAGCCGGGCGCTCGCCTGGACCTGCCGTGGAACAACGAGTTCAACGCCCTGGTCTACGTGCTCGCCGGCGCCGGCACCGTGGGTGTCGACGCGCAGCCGGTCCGGATGGGGCAGGCCGCGGTGTTCGGCAGCGGCGACTACCTGACGATCGCCGCCGCCCCTGCTGGTGATCGTCGCCAGGAGAGCCGCACCCCGTCCATGGACGTGATCGTCGTCGGCGGCCAGCCGATCCGTGAGCCGCTGGCGTGGGCAGGCCCGTTCGTGATGAACACCAAGGACGAGGTGCTGACGGCCTACGAGGACTTCCAGAAGGGCCGCTTCGGCCACATCCCGGCCCACTGATCCGGCCCACTGATCCGGCCCCTGGTCCGGTCCTGCCCGTCGTCGGCGTAGCCTTGACGACATCCCCTCGTTGTCGAGGCAGCCCCGCCCGGAACCTCTCACCCGGGCGGGGCTGTCCACGTACTGGGGTGAGTGACGGGACTTGAACCCGCGACATCCGCGACCACAACGCGGCGCTCTACCAGCTGAGCTACACCCACCATGAGGCCCTGTCCTCGGGCCGCGAGAAGTCTAGACGGATCCTGCGGCGTCCTCGGAATCGTGGGTCGCCACCCGGTCTCCGGTGAGCCCGGTGAGCGCGCCGCCGTGCTTGGCGGCCAGCTCCTTGGTCGCGTCGCTGTCGGGCCCGGGCGGGGCCACGAACACCGCTTCGCGGTAGTAGCGCAGCTCCTCGATGCTCTCCTGGATGTCGGCCAGCGCGCGGTGGTTGCCCCGCTTGGCCGGCGCGTGGAAGTAGGCGCGGGGGAACCAGCGCCGCGACAGCTCCTTGATCGAGGAGACGTCGACGATCCGGTAGTGCAGGAACGCCTCGAGGGTGCCCATGTCGCGGTTCAGGAACGAGCGGTCGGTGGCGACGGTGTTGCCGGCCAGCGGCGGCCGGCTGCCGTCGGCGCAGTGCTGCTTGATGTACGCCAGCACCTGGGCCTCGGCGTCCGCGAGGGTGAGACCGGCGTCCAGCTCGTCCAGCAGGCCGGAGCGTTCGTGCATCGTGCGCACGTACGGGTCCATCTGCTCCACGGCCTCGGCCGGGGGCTTGATGACGATGTCGATACCGTCACCGAGCACGTTGAGGTCGAAGTCGGTGACCAGGGCCGCCACCTCGATCAGGGCGTCGGCCACGATGTCGAGACCGGTCATCTCGCAGTCGATCCAGACGAGTCGGTCGCTCACGAGAGGCCACCCTACCCATGCCGACGGGTCCGGATACCTCCTCAGGATCCACTCAGCGGCGCCGCCTAGGCTTCGGCGTGTGAAGGGCGGGGTGCAGGAGTGGTTCGGCACCCTCGCGCGACTGGTGGTCGGCGGGGTGTGGCTGGTGGCCGGGGCCATCAAGGTGCCGAACGGCGCCGAGAGCGTGCGAGCGGTCCGGGCCTACCGGATCCTCCCCGAGGCCATCGTGCCGACCGTCGGCCACCTCCTGCCCGCCGTGGAGATGGTGGTCGGGCTCGCCCTGATCGTCGGGGTGCTCACGCGGGCGATGGCCGTCGTCTCCGCGCTGCTGTTCGTCGCCTTCATCATCGGCATCTCCTCGGCCTGGTCACGCGGTCTCCAGATCGACTGCGGCTGCTTCGGCGGCGGCGGCTTCGACGCCGACGCGACCGCGAAGTACCCGTGGGAGATCGCCCGCGACGTCGGCCTCCTGCTGTTGTCGCTGTGGCTGGTCTGGAAACCTCGCACCCGGTTCGCCCTCGACTCCCTGCTCTTCCGACGCCCGACCCCCGCACCCGAGAGGTCCGACCATGCCGAACGACCGACCACCGTCCACGGCTGAGCGCGCAGCCGCTGCCCTGCGCGAGCAGGAGCGTGCCGAGCGCCGTCGCCAGTTCCTGATCGTGGGAGCCGTCGTGGCCGTGCTGCTCGTGATCGGCGGCCTGACCGCGTTCGCGATCGGCCGGGGTGACTCGACCGGCGAGGCGGTCGACGCGAGCGGGACTCCGGCGAACACCGACGGGTACTCCGTCGTGGTCGGCGACGCGGACGCGCCCCTGACCATGAAGTTCTACGAGGACCCGCAGTGCCCGATCTGCCAGCAGTTCGAGGCCGCGGTCGGCGAGCAGGTCCAGACCGCGATCGCCGACGGCAAGGTCCAGGTCGCCTACCACGTCGTCTCCTTCCTCGACCACGCCTCGGATAACGAGTACTCGTCACGGGCGGCCAACGCCCTCTACGTGGTGGCCGACGCCGCCGGGCCCGACGTCTTCGCGAAGTACCACTCGCTCCTCTACCAGAACCAGCCCGCCGAGAACACGGCCGGGCCCGACGACGACCAGCTGATCGCGTGGGCGGTCGAAGCCGGCGCCGACGAGGCGGACGTCCGCCCGGGGATCGAGGACAAGGTCTTCGAGCAGTTCGTCACGAACGCCACCGACCAGATGTCCAAGGACGGCGTCAACGGCACCCCGGGCGTCTTCATCGACGACGAGATGCAGCCGGACCCGGGCACCGCGGTGAACGCCGTGCTGCAAGCGATCCAGTGAGCAGGGACCTGACGGACTTCATCGCGGGCCTCCCGAAGGCCGAGCTGCACGTGCACCACGTCGGCTCGGCCTCGGCCCGGATCGTGGGCGAGCTCGCCGAACGCCACCCGGGCGTGGTGCCGAGCGACCCCGACCAGCTGCGCGACTTCTTCGCCTTCCGCGACTTCGCCCACTTCGTCGAGGTGTACCTCTCGGTCGTCGACCTGATCCGCACGGCCGACGACATCCGGTACCTGACCTACGAGGTCGCCCGCGAGATGGCCGAGGGCCAGCGGGTGAGGTACGCCGAGCTGACCTGCACGCCGTACACGTCGGTGCTGAGGGGCGTCCCGATCGAGGCCTACACCGAGGCGATCGAGGACGCGCGGACTGCGGCGGAGCGGGACTTCGGCCTGGTGCTGCGCTGGATCTACGACATCCCGGGGGAGAGCGGCCTGCCGGCGGCCGACGCCACGCTGGGGTACGCGCTCGATCACCGCGTCGACGCGCTGGTCGGGTTCGGTCTCGGTGGACCCGAGATCGGCGTGCCGCGCGCACAGTTCCAGCCGCACTTCGACACGGCCCGCTCCGCCGGCCTGCACAGCGTGCCGCACGCGGGCGAGACCACCGGGCCGGAGACGATCTGGGAGGCGCTGCGCCTGCTCGGCGCCGAGCGGATCGGCCACGGCACCTCCGCCGCCCAGGACCCCGCCCTGCTCGCGCACCTGGCCGAGACCGGGACCAGCCTGGAGGTCTGCCCGTCGTCGAACGTCGCGACGCGCGCCGTCGCCTCGCTCGCGGAGCACCCGCTGCGCAGTTTCGTCGAGGCCGGGGTGACGATCTCCATCAACTCCGACGACCCGTCGATGTTCGGCACCAGCCTGAACCAGGAGTACGCCATCGCGGCCGACCTGCTGGACCTGGACGAGGCCGGGCTGCGTGAGCTGGCGTCCGCCGCCGTCCGCGCGTCGTTCGCGCCGGACGACGTGCGCTCGCGGGTACTTGCGGAGATCGATCACTCTTGACCGGTTCCCTTCCGTGGAAGACAATTAGTTTCCATGGAAGAGATTGAGACGAGACTCGACTTCGACGCGCTGGTTCCGAGGTTCTCGGCGGCGATGAGCCGCCTCGACGCCGTGGCCGGCCAGGGCCTGGACCCGCTGCTGCGCGAGCTGGTGCGCCTGCATGCCTCGACCATCAACGGCTGCGCCTACTGCGTCGACATGCACAGCAAGGACGCGCGGGCGGCCGGAGAGACCGAGCAGAGGCTCTACTCCGTCGGTGTCTGGCGGGAGGTGCCCTGGTTCACGCCGGCCGAGCGGGCGGCCCTGGCGCTCACCGAGGCGGTCACCGTGGTGCACGTCGACCACGTGCCGGCGGCCGTGATGGAGGAGGCCGCCCGGCACTTCGAGCCCGAACCGTTGGCCCAGCTCGTGGCCCTTCTCGTGACGATCAACGCCTGGAACAGGATCGGCGTCACGACGCGCTGCTGGGAGCCGGGCAGCTACGTGAGCGAGGGCTGACGCCGAGCATCGGCGCGTCGCGCGCGACACGCCGTACGTCCCGAAATTGTGGCGGGGAGGTCTTGTCACCGCCGCCGGCGGCGGGATAGAACTCTCCTGTCGGAAGGACTTCGGTCCGGAAGACATCGAAGCCCCGGAAACTCATACTTTCCGGGGCTTCACCTATTTCCGCGCGGCGGGAGCAAGGCTGGGGCAAGGCAAAGGCCCCGCAAGCTCATACCTGGCGGGGCCAAGGCTTTTGTATCCCGCCCAGGTCATCGAACCGGGGACGTCGTCGGCGTGTCGGCGAGTCGGTCCAGGACGAGGCGGAGGGGTGGCCAGACCTCGCGGCCGCGGCGGACCACGGCGTACGCGCGGAGGGTGGCGCCCGGGTCGGCCAGGGCCCGCACCCGGACCCCGCGGGTGGCGACGTGGTCGAGCGGAAGCAGGCCGACGCCGCGGCCGGCGTCGATCAGGTCCTCCACGAGCTCGAGGCTGTCGATGCGGTGCACGACACGCGGGGTGAAGCCCACCAGGGAGGCGAGGGTCCGCACGGCCTCCTCGTCGGCGGTGTTGCGGGAGTTCACGATCCAGTCGTGGTCGGCGTACTCCGTCAGGTCGGTCGCCCTGCTCGTACGGCGGCCGGTGGCGGGCACGCCGAGGCCCCACGGCACCTCCCACAACGGCCAGGTGACGACGTCGTCGCTGAGGGAGAGCGGCGCCAGGTTGTAGTCGTAGACCAGGGCCAGGTCGACCTCGTCGCGGAGGATCAGGTCGATCGCCTCGAGCGGCTCGAACTCGTGGATGCGCATCTCGACGGCCGGCGCCGTCGTCGCGAGGTCGGCGACCGCCGGCAGCAGCGAGCGGCGGATCGCGGTGGCGAAGCCGGCGACGCGGACCGACCCCGAGGGCTCGGCGTCGGGGTCCAGGTCGAGACGGGCGGCGTCGACGGCGGCCAGGATGGTCACCGCATGGTCGGCCAGCCGTCGCCCTGCCGGGGTGAGCCGGACCCGCCGGCCGACGGGCTCGACGAGCGGCGTACCGGCCTCGCGGGCAAGCGTCGCGATCTGCTGCGAGACCGTCGACGTCGACGCTGTGCATCGCCTCGGCGACGGCGTGCATCGAGCCCGAGTCGGCACAGCTCGAGGAGCACGCGGAGGCGGTGGAGGTCCATCCGGAATTGTCCACCTGCGACGGACGATATGTCCATCAATCACACGTGGACGCGAACGGTTGGGTCGGGTTCGATGGACGCATGGACACCACGAGGGCTCGCGGCCGGCACCTCGATGGCGATCGCCTCGATGCTCTGCGTCCAGCTCGGCCTGGCCGCGTCGGTCGGCCTGATCGACGACCTCGGCCCCGAGGGCGCCGCCTGGCTCCGGCTCGCCTGGGCCGGGGTGCTGCTGCTCGTGGTGGTCCGCCCGCGGCGCCGCGACTACACACGTCAGACGTTCGCCGCCTGCGTGCTGCTGGGGCTGGTGACCGCGGGGGTCACCCTGCTCTTCATGGCCTCGCTGGCCCGGCTCCCGCTCGGGACGGCCAGCGCGCTGGAGTTCCTCGGGCCGTTGGGCGTCGCGGTGGCGCGGGGCAAGGGCTACACCTTGGTCTGGCCGGCCCTGGCCGCCGTCGGCGTGCTGATGCTCACCCAGCCGTGGTCGGGCACGGTCGACCCCGTCGGCGTGGCCTACGCGCTGGCCGCGGCGGCGTGCTGGGCGGCGTACATCCTGCTGACCCAGCACGTCGGCGACGGCGTCGAGGGCATCAAGGCGCTGGCCGTGACCATGCCCGTCGCCGCCCTGGCCGCCACGGTCGTCGCCGGCCCGAGCACGTTCGGCCGGCTGACCCCCGAGCTGCTGCTCGTCGGGATCGGCCTCGCTCTCCTGCTGCCGGTCATCCCCTTCACCCTCGAGCTGCTGGCGTTGCGCCGGCTCACCACGACGGCGTTCGGGACCCTGATGAGCCTCGAGCCGGCCTTCGCCGTGCTGGTCGGACTCTTCGTCCTGCACCAGGTACCGAACGCTGTCGCCGCTGTGGGCATCGGGTTCGTCGTCGCCGCCGGGATCGGGGCCTCCCGCACCGGCGCCCGTCCCCCGGTCCTCCGGGACGCGGAGCCCGTCACCGTGGCGTAGTCCAGTCCGATTCCGTTGTCCCAGGCCGGAAACGACGACGGAACCGTACTGGACTACCGCGAAGCGAGGGCCTGGAGGTACCGCTGCTCGGGGAGGTTGGTGGCCAGCCGGGCGGCCTCGGCGTACGCCGCCCGGGCCTCGTCGAGCCGGCCGGCCCGCTCGAGGAGGTGGGCGTGCACGGCGTGCAGCCGGTGGGTACGGCGCAGCGCGGGCTCGTCGAACAACGGCGCGAGCATGGCCAGCGCGGCGTCCGGACCGCGCGCCTCGCCGACGGCGACCGCGTGGTTGAGGGTGACGACCGGGCCGGGCGTCAGGTCGGCGAGCATGCCGTAGAGGACCTCGACCTGGGCCCAGTCGGTGGCGGCCGCGGTGTCGGCCTCGGCGTGCACGGCCGCGATCGCAGCCTGCAGCTGGTAGGGCCCGACCGGCCCCTGCGGCAGCGCCGCCTCGACGAGCGCGACGCCCTCGTCGATGAGATCCCGTCTCCAGAGCGAGCGGTCCTGCTCCGCGAGCGGGACCAGCGCCCCCGAGGCGTCGAGACGGGCCGGACGTCGCGCGTCGGTGAGCAGCATCAACGCGAGCAGTCCC
Organism: uncultured Actinomycetota bacterium; assembly: GCA_963708915.1. Classification (GTDB taxonomy): domain Bacteria; phylum Actinomycetota; class Actinomycetes; order Propionibacteriales; family Nocardioidaceae; genus Nocardioides. Next base: position 419,238 of record CAVPUJ010000001.1, on the reverse strand, counting down.
GCCACCTCGGGCTCGGCGGGCAGCACGTCGTGCAGCCGCCGGGCCAGCCGGATGGCCTCCTCGGCCAGCGAGACGTCGGTGAGACCGGAGCCGGCGGTCGAGGTGTGGCCCTCGGTGAAGACGAGGTACAGCACGTGCGCGACCGCCGCCACCCGCGCGGGCAGCTCGGCCGGCGGTGGCAGGGCGAAGGGTGCGTCCACCTCGCGCAGCCGGGCTTTCGCGCGGCTGATCCGCTGCGCCATGGTCGCCTCCGGCACCAGGAAGGCCCGGGCGATCCGGTCCGTTCCGAGGCCGCCCACGGCCCGCAGCGTCAGCGCGACCTGAGAGGGCCGCGACAGCGCCGGGTGGCAGCAGAGCAGCAGCAGGGCGAGGGAGTCGTCACGCTCGCCCGTACCTCCCGATTCGACCTCATGGGCCACCGCGACCTCGCGGCGGGCCCGCGCACGGTCGGCCCGCCGCGCGTCGATCAGCCGCCGCGAGCCGACCCGGATCAGCCACGCGCGGGGGTTGTCCGGGACGCCCTCGTCCGGCCACTGCCGCGCCGCGGCCAGGAGGGCCTCCTGGACGGCGTCCTCGCACCCGTCGAAGTCGCCGTACCTGCGCACGAGCGCCGCGAGGACGTGCGGCGAGGCGTCCCGCCACACGTCCTCGTACGACTCACTGGTCGTCACCCATCATCACCGTCACCCCACATGGCCGGCCGCAGCTCGACGGTGCCGCCCGGCTGCGCGAAGTGGGCGGCGATCTCCTCGGCGCGCTCGCGGGTCTCGCAGTCGATCATGAAGAAACCGGCGAGCTGCTCCTTGCTCTCGGCGTACGGCCCGTCGGTGCGCAGCGTCTGCTCCGGGCTCCAGCCGTAGAGCGTGCTGGACGCCGGGTCGGCCAGCGCCATGGCCGTCACGAACTCGCCCGAGGCGTTGATCTCCTCCATCAGCGCCTCGAACGCCCGTCCGGACTCGTCGTGGAACTCCTGGCTCTGCGCCCTGCCCTCGTCGGTGAGCTGGTCGGTCGGGTGGCCCCAGGGTCGGGGGTTGGAGTGGATCAGGATCACGTACTTCATGGGTGGCTCCTCCGAGTCGTTGCGGCGTCGCGGTCGCGACGTCCACCGGAGACGTCGGTGCCGTGACAGCGTCCTCGACATCGTGCCCGCCGTGTACACCCTGGACGACCCACGGGTCCGGCTGACTGGGGATCCGCCTTGCCGCGTCTGGACCACCGGCGTCGATCCGTGCCCGCGGCGTCATCCGGACCTCCCGGCGAGCGTCTTCCTGGTGTGGACGGCGTGACCGCCGTCCGTAGCGGGACCGATGTGCTCGGGTCGTCGGGGGGCCGACCGAGCGCCTTGGCCGCCGTCCCCCACGTCACCTCTCACAGCGCGGGGGGCGGCCACCCGCGTGCCCTCAGCCCGCAGCGGTGAGCTCGTCGGAGACCGTCAGCACGCTGAGCTCCCCGAGCCGGATCAGGTCTCGCTCGAGCTGGTGGGCGAACTGCCAGGGCGGCTCGGGGCGCGTGGCGGTGCCCGGGTCCCCGACGGGCGCGTCGACGACGGGGCGGTGAACCACCCAGGCGCTCGGGTCTTGATCCATGCCACACTCCCTCTCGGAGCAACCCCCCGCGCTCCCCATGGCGAGATGGTCCGACGACGTCAGCATGACGTGCGCAAGCCGTTCGCGCCTCCCCGGTACAGTCCGGTTGCTGAGCAGGTCAGGGGTTGAATGTGCAGGCCGACGAGCCGGTCGACGAGCAGCCGACGGGTCTGGGGGACGCCGACCTCGTCGCCCGGGTGCGCGAGGGCCCCGGGGACTCGTACGCCGAGCCGTACGCCGAGCTGTACCGGCGCCACCAGCCCGCCGCGCTCGCCCTGGCGCGCACCCTCACCGAGCACACCAGCGCCGACGACATCGTCTCGGAGGCGTTCGAGAAGCTGCTCCAGCGGATCCGCGGCGGCGGTGGTCCGGAGGCGGCGTTCCGGCCCTACCTGCTGCGGACCGTGCGCACGGTCGCGGTGGACGCGTCGCGGCGTACCCGTCGTGTCGTCGTGGCGGAGGACCCCGAGGAGGCCGCGCGGACACCGACCACCGGCGAGGACGCCCTGGTCGACGCCGTCCACGAGCGGACCACACTGGCGCGGGCTTTTGCCGCGCTGCCCGAGCGGTGGCAGAGCTTCCTGTGGCTGTCGTTCGTCGACGACGCCGACCGGCAGGAGATCGCGACCATCCTCGGGATCAGCGTCGGCAGCGTGTCGGCCCTGGGCTACCGCGCCCGCGAGGGACTGCGTCGCGCCTACCTCGACGCGCACCTGCGCACCGCCCCCACACCCGAGTGCGCCGACGTCTGGCCGATGCTCGCCGGCGCCACCCGGGGGGCGCTGAGCCCGGCTCAACGGGTGCAGGTCGACCAGCACCTCGAGGAGTGCGAGCACTGTCGCGCGGCCCTGGCCGAGCTCGAGGCGGTCAACACCCGGTTCGGCGCCGTGCTCGCCCCCATCGTGCTGGGCGCGGCTGCACCGGCCTACCTCGCCGCGGTCCACGGCGGGGGCGCGGCTGCGGTCACCGCCGGCGCGGTGGCTCCTGGAGGCGCCGCCGCGATCGGGAGCGAGGCGGGTACGACGGCCACCGGGTTCAAGGCGGTGCTGGCCGGTCTGGGCCTCACCAGTCCCACGGGCGTCGCGGTCGTGGCCTGTCTCTCGACGGTGGCGCTGGTGTCCCTGCTCGCGGTGTTCATCGCGCCGCAGGGATCAGATCCCACGCTCGCCGCGCCGTTGAGGATCGCCGCGACCTCCGACGACGCCGCCGGCTCGTCCACCGCGGGCGGCGAGGAGACGACGGAGGACACCGGCACCCCGGCCGTCGCCACCAGCTCGGGGGAGCCGACCTCCACGACCACCGAGGGGTCGCCGACCACGGACCCGTCGTCCACCCCCACCAGCGGCGGGCCGACCTCGACCCCATCGGTCAGCCCCACGTCAGGACCCACGTCTGGACCCACGTCAGGACCCACGAGCAGTCCGACCTCCGCCCCGACGTCGGCACCCACGAGCACCGGCACCACGCCCGCCACCCCGAAGCCGACCCCCACGCCCACGCCCACGCCTGCGGGCACCGTGCCACCCTCACCCACCGTCGGTACGTCGTCGCCGACCCCCACCGTGGGGCCGTCCCAGCAGTCGACCCCGTCGGGCTCGCCCTCTCCCACGCCCGGCCCGGCCAAGGTGGACGCCGGCCTGACGTCGGTCGTGGTCCAGCCGACGGGCCAGGTGAACTATCCCGTGCACCTGGCGATCCCCGTCAGCCTGAGCGGCGGAACGGCCGACCTCCAGGTCACGCTGACCATCGTGGGCCTCAACAAGTTCGTGACCACCAGCGGCGCCGGCGAGGGCGGCTGGTCGTGCGCGGCCATCACGCCGATGGGCGGAGCGGGCAAGAGCGCCGTCGTCAGGTGCACACTGGCGGACGCGTCGCCCGGGGACCCGCTGACCGTGGGCCTGGACATCGGCTACGCCGGTTCGGGGTCGGTCGAGGCCCAGCTCGCGGTGCTCGCACCGGCCGACGACTCGAGCGCCGGCGACAACACCGCCTCGGCGACGCTTCCGCCCAGGAACTGAGCCGGTCTCCGCCGCGTGCGCCCGGCAGGTACCTTCTGCTCGTGGACGTGATCGAGATGACCGCCGGACAAGAGGTGGTGCTGGCCGACGAGGACCAGCGACCGCTGACGACGCTGCGGATGGGCCTCGCCTGGGACAAGAAACGCACCGCCGGCGCGATGGGCACCGGAGCCCCCGACGTCGACCTCGACGCGTCGGCCGTGCAGTTCTCCGGCGACCAGCTGTTCGACCTGGCGTTCTACAACAACCTGAGCACGCGTGACGGCTCGGTCGTGCACCTCGGCGACAACCAGACCGGCAGAGGCGACGGTGACGACGAGCAGATCACGGTCGACCTGGGCAAGATCTACGCCAAGGTCGACACCATCGTGTTCATGGTCAGCAGCTACCAGGGCCACACGCTGGAATGGATCAACAGCTCGTACGTCCGCCTGGTCGACGTGGCCGGCGACGAGGAGCTCGAGCTGGCGCGGTTCACGCTCACGGGCGGCGTCCCCACGACGGGGATGGTGCTGGCCACCATGGTGCGCGACGGCGACCAGTGGAGGCTGCGGGCGGTCGGCCAGGGCATCGACGCGAAGATCCCGACCGAGTCGGTCGACGCCCTCCGCGCGTTCTTGTGAGTCGGCACGACCTGGCTCCGACCGGGTCGCTGCGCGCCGCGATCAACCTCGGCAACCCGGTGCTCACCCACGGCACGCCGGCCGCACCGGGAGGCGTCACGGTGGCGATCGCGGGTGAGCTGTCCCGGCGCCTGGGCGTCGCGCTCGAGCTCGTCTGCGTGGACGCCGCCCGGAAGTCGTTCACGTCGTTGGTCGACGGCAGCGTCGACGTGAGCTTCCTGGCGATCGAGCCGGCGCGGGAGGAGGACGTCGCGTTCAGCCCGCCGTACCTCGCGATCGAGGGCGTGTACGTCGTCCCGGCCGATGCGCCGTTCGGCGACGCGTCCGCGGTCGACCGGCCCGGCGTCACGATCGGGGTCAAGGAAGGCTCGGCCTACGACCTCTACCTCACCCGCACGCTCGAGCACGCCGAGGTCGTCCGCGGCTCCGAGGGCACCACCGTCCTCGTGGACCGGGCGGCCGACGTGGGGGCCGGCATCCGTCAGCCGGTGACGGCGTTCGTGGGCGACGCGGCGACGTACCGGGTGCTCGAGCCCGCATTCATGCAGATCCGTCAGGCCGTCGGCGTGGCCCGCGACCGGGGCGGGGATGCGGCGGCGTACGTCGCCGAGGTCGTCTCCGACCTGGTCGCGTCCGGTTTCGTCCGCGCCGAGCTCGCCCTGGCCGGGCAGGACCCCGACCTCGCGCTTGATCGCTAGGACGGGCGCCGTACATCCTCCGTCAGGAGCGCGACGTGCAGCGACGTCCGCAGCTCGGCGTCGTCGAGGGACGAGCCGAGGAGGCGCTCGATCTTGGCGATCCGGTCGTAGAGGACCTGCCGCGAGATGTTCAGGCTCGAAGCGGCGGCCGACTTGCGGCCCGCGTGCTCGACGACGGCGCGCAGGGTGCGGAGGAGCTCGGGCTGGTCGCGCAGGGCGGCGAGCTCGCGGTCCGCGAACGCCGTCAGCCGGGGGTCGTCGGCCAGCAGGGTGAGCAGCCCGCGCAGGTGGACGTCGTCGAGCCGGCGCACGCCGGGCACCGGCTCGCCGGGCGGCAGCGCCGCGAGCACCTGCGAGGCCTCGAGGAGGGTCCGGTCGGCCGAGGTCAGCTCGCCGACGGGGGAGCCCGCCGTGACGACCGCCGCCACGCGGGTCGTGACCTGCTCGGCCCACCGGTCCGTCTGGCGGACGGTGTTGCCGCGGGCCGACAGCGCGACCAGGGCGCGTACCTCGCCGTCGAAGACCGAGGCCAGGGTGGGCGCGCCGGCCACCTCGGCCGCCCGCAGGCACGCCGCGACCAGGTCGTCCAGGAGCGTGGCGCGGGCCGGCTGCAGCGCGAGGCCGACGTACGGTCCGGTGCCCGGCAAGCCGGCGATCGCGGCCCGGCGATGGGTCTCGGCGTTGGCCGGGTCCGAGAGCAGGCCGATCAGGAGCTCGTGGTGCACGCGGCGCAGCTGGCCGTCGCGGGTGCGGTCGTGCAGCCGGTGCATGGCCAGGGCGGCGGCGGCCCGCTCCGCCACGGCGGTCAGGCCGGGTGAGGGGGCGACGGGGGCGCCGATGACCAGCCGGCCCCAGTCGCGCTCCGGCCGCCCGATCCGGGTGACCAGCCAGCCGAAGCTCTCGTCCCACTCCGTGCGTCCCGACGTCCGGACGCTGCGCGAGCGGCGTTCCCAGTCGTCGAGGAACGTCGCGGCGGCAGCGTGGTCGGCCGGACCGGCGACGTAGTCGACGATCCGGTGCTGCCCGCTCTCGAGGACCACGGCAGCCCCCGACAGCCGTTGCGCCGCGGCCAGGATCTCGGCCGGCCCCGCCTCGGTGATGCTCAGCTCGGTGAAGGTGTCGTGGACACGCTCGGCGGCCCGCAGCTCGGTCAGCTGCTCGTCGACCAGCCGCTCGCCGACGGCCTGCGCGACCGCAGCGAACCGGGCTTCTCGCCGCAGCGCCACCAACGGGAGGCCGTGCCGCTCGCACTGGTCGACCAGGGCGGCGGGCAGGGCCGACCACCGTCGACCGAGCTCGACCACCAGGCCGGCCGCGCCGGACTCGACCAGGCTGGCGACGAACCGTGCGAGCGCCTCGTCGTGGTCGCCCAGGGCGATGCCCGTCGTCAGCACCAGGTCGCCGCCCCGCAGCAGGGGCCCGATGTCGGCGAGCTCGGTGGTGTGCACCCAGCGCACCTGACGGTCGAGCTGCCGAGCACCTGCGAGGACCTCGGGGTCGGCCCCCCGCACCGAGGGCATCTGCAGCACGTCGGCCACGGTGAGCATGCCGGACAGCATGACAGGTGAAGTCATCGAAGACCTGACAGTCTGTCGCGTGACGCCATCGCCCGTGCCCGCGACGATGGGGCCATGAGCACCGCAACGATCGACCACTGGAGCAACGGCGCCTCGTACGCCGGTACGAGCGGCCGCTTCGCCGACGTCACCAACCCCGCCACCGGACGCGTCTCCGGCCAGGTCGCCCTGGCCTCGGCCGGCGACGCCGAGGCCGTCATCGCGGCCGCCGACGCGGCCGCGCTGGAGTGGGGGCGTACCTCCCTCGCGCGGCGTACGCAGGTGCTGTTCGCGTTCCGCGAGCTGCTGAACTCCCGCCGCGGCGAGCTCGCGGAGATCATCACCTCCGAGCACGGCAAGGTGCTCTCGGACGCGCTCGGCGAGATCGCGCGCGGGCAGGAAGTCGTGGAGTTCGCGTGCGGCATCTCGCACCTGCTCAAGGGCGGCCACTCCGAGAGCGTCTCGACCGGCGTCGACGTGCACTCCAAGCGCGACCCACTGGGCGTGGTCGGCATCATCTCGCCGTTCAACTTCCCGGCGATGGTGCCGATGTGGTTCTTCCCCATCGCGATCGCGGCCGGCAACACCGTCGTCCTCAAGCCCAGCGAGAAGGACCCGTCCGCGGCCCTGTGGATCGCGCGGCTCTGGAAGGAGGCCGGTCTCCCCGACGGCGTCTTCAACGTGCTCCAGGGCGACAAGGAGGCCGTCGACGCACTGCTGCAGAGCCCGGTGGTCCAGGCGATCAGCTTCGTGGGCTCGACCCCGATCGCCGAGTACGTCTACCAGCAGGCCTCGCTGCACGGGAAGCGCGTGCAGGCCCTCGGTGGCGCCAAGAACCACATGGTCGTCCTCCCCGACGCCGACCTCGACCTGGCCGCAGACTCGGCGGTCAACGCCGGCTTCGGCAGCGCGGGGGAGCGCTGCATGGCGATCAGCGTGCTGGTGGCCGTCGGCCCGATCGGTGACGAGCTCGTCGCGCGGATCGCCGACCGCACCCGCAACATCGTGATCGGCGACGGCAGCGCGGCCGCGACCAGCGGTGCAGGTGCTCAGGGGAAGGAGGCCGACATGGGCCCGCTCGTCACGAAGGCCCACCGCGACAAGGTGTCCGCCTACATCGACTCCGGCCAGCGCGACGGTGCGAAGGTCGTCGTCGACGGCCGCGAGGTGGCGGCCCGCGGTGCCGAGGACGGCTTCTGGCTCGGGCCGACGCTGTTCGACAACGTGCTGCCGGACATGGAGATCTACCGCGAGGAGATCTTCGGCCCGGTGTTGTCGGTGGTCCGCGTCGACACCTACGACGAGGCCGTCGAGCTCGTCAACGGCAACCCGTACGGCAACGGGACCGCGGTGTTCACCAACGACGGCGGTGCCGCCCGGCGCTTCGAGGCCGACGTCCACGTCGGCATGATCGGCGTCAACGTGCCGGTGCCGGTGCCGGTCGCCTACTACTCCTTCGGCGGCTGGAAGCGGTCGCTGCTCGGCGACACCCACGCCCACGGTGCCGAGGGCGTGCACTTCTTCACGCGCGGCAAGGTCGTCACCACGCGGTGGATCGACCCCCACAACCGCCCGCAGGGTGGCCTCGAGCTGGGATTCCCCCAAAATGTCTGAACTCGTCGAGCTCACTCCCGAGCGCGTCCACGAGCTGGACCGCAAGCACGTCTTCCACTCCTGGTCCGCCCAGGGCGCACTGAACCCGATGGTCATCACCAAGGCCGAGGGCTCCTACATCTGGGACCAGGACGGCCAACGCCTGTTGGACTTCACCTCCCAGCTCGTCTTCACGAACCTGGGCCACCAGCACCCCCGGATCGTGTCCGCGATCCAGGAGCAGGCGGCGTACCTGTGCACGGTCGCCCCTCAGCACGCCAACGCCGCGCGCTCGGAGGCGGCTCGGCTGGTCGCGAGCCACACGCCCGGGGACCTCGACAAGGTGTTCTTCACCAACGGGGGAGCCGACGCCAACGAGCACGCGATCCGGATGGCGCGGTTGCACACCGGGCGGATCAAGGTGCTCTCGACCTACCGCTCGTACCACGGCGGCACCCACCTCGCGGTCAACGTCACCGGCGACCCGCGTCGCTGGGCGAACGACCACGGCGCGGCCGGCACGGTGCACTTCTTCGGGCCGTTCCTCTACCGCAGCGCCTTCCACGCGACCACCGAGGCCGAGGAGTGCGAGCGCGCGCTGCAGCACCTGGCCGACATGATCGCGCTCGAGGGGCCGCAGACGATCGCCGCGATCATGCTCGAGGCCATCCCCGGCACCGCCGGCATCATGATCCCGCCGCCCGGGTACCTCTCCGGCGTCCGCCGCCTCTGCGACGAGCACGGCATCGTGCTGATCGCCGACGAGGTGATGTCGGGCTTCGGCAGGGCCGGTCGCTGGTTCGCCTCCGAGCTCGACGGCCTGGTGCCGGACCTCCTGACCTTCGCCAAGGGCGTGAACTCCGGCTACGTCCCGCTCGGTGGCGTGGCCATCAGCCCCGAGATCGCCGCGACCTTCGACGACCGCGTGTACCCCGGCGGCCTGACGTACTCGGGTCACCCGCTGGCCTGCGCCGCCGCCGTCGCCACCATCCGCACGATGGAGGACGACCGCGTCGTCGAGCACGCCGCCGCGTTGGGCGAGGAGGTGTTCCGTCCCGGCCTGGCCGAGCTCGCGCGCAAGCACGAGTGGGTCGGCGAGGTCCGAGGTACGGGCGCGTTCTGGGCCATCGAGCTCGTCGCCGACAAGGCCACCCGCGAGCCGCTGGCGCCGTACGGCGGGTCGAGCCCGGCCGTGAACGCCGTCGTCGCCGAGTGCAAGAAGCGCGGCCTGTTGCCGTTCGTGAACTTCAACCGCATCCACCTGGTCCCGCCGCTGACCACGTCGGCCCTCGAGGTCACCGAGGCCATCGAGATCCTCGACGAGGCCCTCGCCGCCGCACGTTGAGTTGCGCCTCGTGATCGGTTCAGTTGCGCCTCGTGACGCCAATCAGCAATCACGAGGCGCAACTCAACGCATCACGAGGCGCAACTCAACGGGTCAGAAGATCGAGTAGACCTTCCGGACCGTCTCGTGGATGTCCCAGGTGCCGGACCAGCCCTTGGGGAAGACGGCCATGTCGCCGGCCCCGAGCTCGGTGGGCTCGCCGCCGTCGGGGGTGACGGTCATCCGGCCGGCGACGAGGTGGATCACCTCGTGCTCGTCCTGCGTCCAGTACGACGGGCCGGGCGTGCACTCCCAGATCCCGGCGGACAGGGGCCCGTCGACCCACAGGTCGACCCCGCGCGTGGTCATCTCGGGGCCGGTGGCCTCCTTGAGCGGACCCCAGTCCTCCAGCTCGGCGGTGGCGACGTCGGTCACGTGCGGGGTGTCCATCAATGGGTCCTCTACTGAGTGAGCTGCGGGAAGGGGAGAGCGATCGGGTCCGCAGCCAGGCGACTGCGTCCGTCGGCGTCGAACCGGTCGAGGCCGAGGTCGGTGAGGTCGAGCAGGTCGGTCCGGCCGCGCAGCACCAGGTCGGCGGTGGCGCGGGCGACGCCGGGACCCCACATCATCCCGTGCCCCCCGGCGCTGGCGACGACGGTGCCGGTCACCGGCTCCGCGTCGCGGAGCAACGGGCCGATGATCGGCAGGTGGTCGGGGGTGTAGTCGATCGTGGCCGCCCACGAGCGCCGTACGCCGAGCCCCGCGCTCGCCGGGTACAGCGCGGCGACGCGTGCGCGCATCCGCTGGTAGTAGTCGTGGTCGAACTCTCGGGCCCGGCCGGGCTGCTCGTCGGGGTTGCTCATGCCCCACAGCAGGCCGCCCTCCTCGCCCGGCCGCCAGTAGATGCCCGATGTCACGTCGAAGACCATCGGCAGGGTGCGTGGGTCGACGCCGGGCACCGGCGCGGTGACGACCACCTGGTGCCGCGTACCTCCCGCCCACACGTGCCCACCCGCTGCGGCGCCGACCGCGGCCAGGTCCGGCCCCCCGGTCAGCACGACGGCGTCGGCGTCGATGGGTCCGTCGCTGGTGTCGACCCCCACCGCGCGGCCGCCCTCGACGCGCAGCCCGGTGAACGACCGGTGCTCGCGCACCTCGACGCCGAGCGCGACGAGAGCGGCCGTGTAGGCCAGCACGTTGCGGGGAGCATCGATGTAGCCGTCGCCGGCGGCGTACGACGCCCCGCGCGTGGCGCCCGGCGCGAGGCCGGTCGCACGGCGGTCGACCTCGTCGCCGTCCCACCACTGAACGTCGAGCCCGAGCGACTGCTGAAGCGCGATCCGATCGTGTGCGGCCGCGACCTCCTCGTCGGTGAAGCACGGCATCAGGTAGCCCTGGGCGACGAAACCGGAGTCGAGCGGGTAGCGGTCGCGCTGAGAGGCGTAGAACTCCCGGCTGAACAGCCCGAGCCGGATCGCCGCCTCGGTGCCGCCCTGTGCGCGGACCATGCCGGCGGCGCGGCTGCTGGCGCCGCTGCCGAGGGTGTCGGCCTCGACCAGGACGACCGAACGTCCCTCCTCGGCGAGCAGGCATGCCGTCCAGGCGCCGACGGTGCCACCGCCCACCACGACGACGTCGGCTCGTTCCATGGCACAGAGCCTGGCCCAGACTGAACGTTCAGTCAATCGATACGACCTCGGAGAGCGTGCGCCGAAGCACCACAGGTCGTTGGTTTCAGGGGGATGGTGCCCCGGCGCACGCTCTGCTCGTCAGGCACGGGGGATGGGACCTGGCGAGAACCCGGACGGTACGACGATCTGGTGGCGCGCGGCACCCCCGTGCGGGCGAGCGAAGCAGCCACGTCCCTGCGGGCTAGCCACACCACCCCGACATCCGGACTGGGGGCGGACTGGACTCAGGGGCGTCCGACGGGTAGGCAGGAAGGTGAGTCGGCCTCGCTCGGTGTCGGGGGGATGTCGAGCGGGGTCGACTTCGATGTCCCCTCGATGTCCCTCGATGTCCCAGCGCCTACGCCCGGCGCGCTGCTCGCTTCGCGTCGGCCGCGTCGCGCTGCTCGACGAACCGGGTCGCCTGCTCGTCCAGCTCGGCGATGGCGGCGGCCAGCTCCTGACGTGCCCGCTCGCCCTCCTCGTCGAGGCCCTCGAGCTCGAAGAGCTTCCACTGCCGGACCAGCGGCATCACGATGTCGTCGTGGTGGATCCGGAGGTCGTAGATGCCGGCCCGGGCCATCTGCACGGCCTTGCGGGCGAAGCCCGGGATCACCGCGCCCGGCATCTGGAAGTCGATCACCTCGTCGGTGATCGCCCGCATCGTGGGGCCGGGCGCGATCTGCAGCGCGGCCTCCACGATGTTGCGGTAGAAGATCATGTGCAGGTTCTCGTCCTTGGCCACCCGCGTGAGCAGCTTCTCGGCGATGGGGTCCTCGGTGATCTTGCCGGTGTTGCGGTGTGAGACCCGGGTGGCGAGCTCCTGGAACGACACGTACGCGCAGACGTTCAGCAGCGCCTTCTCGCCGGAGTCGAAGCCGGTCTCCATCGTCTGCATGCGGGCACGCTCGAGCTCGTCGGGGTCGACGCCGCGCGTGACCAGCAGGTAGTCGCGGATGCAGAACGCGTGCCGGCCCTCCTCGGCCGTCCAGCGGTTGACCCACTCACCCCAGGCGCTGTCGCGGCCGAAGGCGCGCTCGACCTCGCGGTGGTAGCTCGGCAGGTTGTCCTCGGTGAGGAGGTTCACCTCCAGCGCCGTCCGGGCGATCGGGGAGAGCGTCGACTGCTCGACCGACCACGGCTCCCCGTCGAGGTGCGCGAAGTTGCGCCCCTCCGACCACGGGACGTACTCGTGGGGCATCCACTCCTGGGCCACCCCCAGGTGCCGGTTGAGGTTGTCCTCGACGGTCGGTGATAGCTCCTTGAGGAGCGTCGGGGTGTCCATAACCCACGGGCTTAGCACGTCTGCGGGGTCCGGGACAGTAGCGTGGCGAAATCGGGCCCCTTTTCGGCGGGTGCCACCCTGCCCATCCAGGAGTTACCCGTGGAGCGTCTCGCCCGCCTCGTCATGCGACACCGGCTGATCGTCAGCCTCTTCTGGCTCGTCACGTTCGTCCTCGGGGGCATCGCGGCCGGCCAGCTGAGCGACCGGCTGACCCTTGACTTCTCGCTGCCGGGACAGCCGGGCGACAACGCCGAGAACCAGCTCATCGAGAGCTATGGCGTGAGCTCGTTCGACACGTACGTCGTCGTGGTGACGGTGCCGGACGGCCAGACCGTCACGGGCAGCATCGACGCCGTGAACGGGGTCTTCGAGGCGACCGCCGCGGCCGTTCCCGGCGTCCTGGTGACCGACTACGCCACCACGGGCGACGAGTCGTTCATCGCGCCCGACGGGCTGACGGCGTACTCCCTGATCCAGGGCCCTCCGCCGACCTCCTTCGGGCCCGGCATCGAGGCACAGCTGGAGCCGGCTCTGGCCCAGGCGGCCGACCAGGCCGGGCTCGAGGGCGGGCTGACGTCGTACGGGCTGCTGTCGGCCGGCGGTGACACCGAGGGGCCGAGCGTGCTCGCCGAGACCCTGCTCGGGGCCGCTGGGCGCGCTGCTCGTGCTGCTGTTCGTGTTCGCGTCGTTCCTCGCCCTCGCTGCCGCTGCTGATCGCGGCGGTCTCGATCCTCACGACCTTCCTGCTCGTGCTGGGGCTGACCACCTTCAGCGACGTGAGCTTCGTGGTGCAGTTCCTGATCTCGCTGATCGGGCTCGGCGTCGCCATCGACTACTCGTTGCTGCTCGTCTCGCGCTGGCGCGAGGAGCGCGCCCACGGCCTCGACAACGAGGAGGCCGTGGTCATCGCGATGAAGACCGCCGGCCACGCGGTCCTCGCCTCCGGCGTGACCGTGGCCATCAGCCTGGTCGCGCTGGTCGTCGTGCCCGTGCCGTTCCTGCGCAGCATGGGGATCGGCGGCATGCTCATCCCGCTCGTCAGCGTGGCGGTCGTGCTGACGCTGCTGCCGGCCCTGCTCGTCGAAGGTCGGGCCGCGGATCGACTGGCCGCGGATCCGCAAGGAGGGCGTCGCCTCCAAGGGCTGGACCGCCTGGGCCCGGGGCATCGTCAGCCACCGGTGGCTCGCCACCGGGGCGGCGCTGGTCATCCTGGGCCTGCTGATCTACCCCGTGTCCGACCTCAAGATCGGCACCGCCAGCGTCGACTCGCTGGCCCGCAGCGGCGCGCCGTACGACGCCCTCCACACGCTCAGCGACGCCGGCGTCGGCACCGGCGTGCTCACCCCGATCGTGGTGCTCGTCGACCCGGACCAGGCCGACGCCGCGGCCGACGCGGCCGCGTGAGGTCGACGGCATCCAGCTCGCCGCGGTGTCCTCGGACGAGGGTGACTACGCAGCGATCCAGGTCGTGCCGGTCGAGGAGACCGTGGACAGCTCGAGCAACGAGGTGGTCGACGCGGTCCGGACCACGGTCGAGGGGGCGGTCGACGGCGAGGTCCTGGTGACCGGTGCAGGCGCGACCGTGGAGGACTACTTCAGCGCGGTCTACGACAAGTTCCCCTACGTGCTGGCCCTCATCGCGCTGATCACCTTCGTGCTGCTGATGCGGACGTTCCGCTCGATCCTGCTGCCGCATCAAGGCCGTGGTGCTCAACCTCGTCTCGTTGGCGGCGGTCTTCGGCGCGGTCGTCTTCTTCTGGCAGGAGGGCCACGGTTCCGACGCTGATCTTCAACGTGTCGGCCACCGGCGCCATCACGTTCTGGCTGCCCGTGGTGATCTTCGCGTTCCTGTTCGGCCTGTCGATGGACTACGAGGTCTTCATCCTGGCGCGGATGCGCGAGGAGTACGACGAGAGCGGCGACACCGAGGAGGCCGTCATCACCGGCCTCGGCCGCACCGGCCGGCTGGTCACGTCGGCGGCGCTCATCCTCTTCTTCGCGTTCGCCGCCCTGGCCTCCGCACCGGGCACCGACATCAAGGTGCTGGGCACCGCCCTGGGCGTCGGCATCCTGATCGACGCCACGGTCGTCCGGGCGCTGCTGGTGCCCGCGCTCGTCACCCTCCTCGGCCGGTGGAACTGGTGGCTGCCGGCCTGGGCGGCCAAGGTGCTGCGGGTCGAGCCGTCGCCGCTGGCGCCTCGACAGCCGGTCGACTAGTCCAGATGGGCTATGGCAGAGACCCTCGCCGCTGACGAACCATCGGGGCACAGACCTCGGGGCTGATGGTCCGGGGTGAATTCCAGCAACGGGGGTTGCTCGTATGAACTCGATCATGTCCACACGCTTGTCCGTGGCCGCGGTGGCCACCGTCGCGCTGAGCGTCGCCGTGCCGCTCGTGGCGGTGGGCCCGCCGGCGTCGGGGTCGGCCACGGCCGTCACCACCAAGCAGCAGCAGGACCCGGCCTCGGGCGAGCCCGGCCAGGCCGGCCTGCCGGACCAGGACGGCCGGTACGGCAAGGCCGGGGCGCCCAGCGTCCTGAAGGTCGCCGACCACGGCGCCCTGACCAAGGCCAGCGACGACGCACCGGACGCGATCGCGCGCGCCTACCTGACGGCCCACCAGGCCGAGTTCGGGCTGACCGCGCAGGAGGTCGACGCGCTCCGCCTGACGATGAGCGACACCGGCGACGGTGCGACGTTCCTGCGCTACCAGCAGGTCAGCGCGGGGCGCGACGTGTTCGGCGGCAGCGGTCTGGTGACGGTCGACGGCAAGGGCCGCGTGCTGCTGGCGAGCGGCAGCTTCGTGAGCGGCGCCGGCGCCGCCGACGCGGCACGGCTGACAGCGGGCGATGCCGTCGCGCTGGTGACCGACGACGTCGCGCCGTACGACGAGGCGGAACGTGCCCGTCGGCTCGGCGCCAAGGACGGCACCGTCACGTTCGAGAACACCCTGGCCGTGCCCGACTACGACGGCGCGCCCGTGGCGGCCGAGCTGGTCACCGTGGGCACGGCGGAAGGCCCGCGTCCGGCCTGGCAGGTCCAGGCCGACCGTGCCTCCAACGCGTCCTACGTCGTGCTGGTGGACGCCGTGACCGGCGAGGTGCTCGTGCGGCAGAACCAGCTCAGTGAGGACAACCAGGGGACCGTCTTCCAGGGCGACGACCCCGAGGGCCCCGCGCGCAGCCAGATCACCTTCCCTGCCGGCTGGGCCACCACCGGCGACACGACTTCGGGCAACAACGTGAACGCCTACCAGGACGCTGCAGGCGACAACAGCGCCCAGGCCGCTGACCAGCCGCACGACGCCGACCGACACTGGAACTACACCTGGAACGACCCGTGGGGGGCCAGCGCCGCCGGCGCGGAGGCCGACCTGCCCCTGACCGGTGCCGACCGGGACGCGGTGGTGACCCAGCTCTTCTACTACACGAACTGGTACCACGACTACGCCTACGACCTGGGCTTCACCGAGACCGCCCGCAACTTCCAGAACGACAACTTCGGCATCGGGGGGACGGGTGGCGACGCGGTCGAGGCCGAGTCGGACGCGAACTTCACCGGGGAGCAGTGCGACTCCGGTGGCACGGCGGTGAAGTGCCTCAACAACGCGAACTTCAACGCCAACGGGGCCGACGGCACCAAGCCGCGGATGCAGATGTACGTCGGCGACACCAACCCCGGCGGGATGGCCCGGCGGACGCAGCGGGCCAACAACCGCGACACGATCATCCACGAGTACACCCACGGCATCAGCGGGCGGATCATCTCCAACGGCAACCTGGCCGGCGGCATCCAGTCCAGCTCGCTGGGTGAGGGCTGGAGCGACGCGTTCGCCACCTCGATCAACGACGACCCGGTGTACGGCGAGTACAACAACGGCGACTACACCAACGGCATCCGCGGGGTGGCCTACGACGACGACTCGCTCGAGTACGGCGACTTCGCCGGCACGAGCGAGCACGACAACGGCCGGATCTGGGCCATGAACATGTGGGAGGTCCGGGAGGCGCTGATCGCCAAGTACGGCGCGGCCACCGGCAAGGACAAGCACGAGCGGCTGATGATGCTCGGGCTGAAGAACACGGCCGACACGCCCAGCTTCCACGACGCCCGGACCGGGTACCTGGTCGCGGACTCCATCCAGAACCCCACCGCCACCCCGGGTGTCGGGGCGAACTGGTGCCGGCTCTGGTTCGTGTTCGCCGACAACGAGCTCGGCGTGACCGCAGCGTCCGACCCGGACAGCGCCAACGCCGGCAGCCTCACCGTCAGCACCGACACGCCGGACGAGTGCGACCCGGGCGCGACGATCGCTCCGGTCGGCAACCGGCCTGAGGGCAGCGACATCACCTTCGACGGCACCGGTTCGACCGCCGGCGGCGACGCGGGCGACACCCTGTCGTACGCCTGGGACCTCGACGACGACGGCGACTACGACGACTCGACGTCGGCCACGCCCACCTGGGCGTACGGCGACAACGGCGCCCACACGGTCGGCCTCCAGGTGAGCAACGCCTCGGGCTACACCGACACCACGACGGTCGCGTTCAACACGACCAACGTGGCGCCGACGGTGACCGTCGACCTGGCCGACCTGGCGGGCATGAAGGAGAACGACACGCGCACGGTCGCGGCCACCTTCTCCGACCCGGGCTGGCAGGACACGTACTCCGGCAACGTCGACCTCGGGACGTCGTACCGTCCGGACGTGAACCCGGCCGTCGCGGTCACCGTGCAGGGCGCCAAGGGCGCGGGTGACACCGGAGGGGCCACGGCCGACGAGGGGACAGCAACAGCCCAGGTCACCTACGGCGACAACGGCACGTACACCGTCACCGTGGACGTCACCGACGACGACAGCGGGGCCGGCAGTGACGACGCCCAGGCCGCCGTGGCCAACGTCGACCCGACCTCGGTCATCGACACCTCGGGCGAGCAGGTCTACGACGGCGTCTCCGCGTTCGTCCTGGAGGCGGGCGAGAGCCTGACCGTCCCGGCGAGCTCGGTGGACCCGGGCTCCGACGACCTGCGGTTCCGGTGGGACTGGGACGGCAGCGCGCTCAACGGCGAGACGCCGACCGAGCAGACCTCGCTCAACGACCCGGGCGTCAACCCCGACCCGGCGCTCAGCCCGAGCATCCACCCACGCAACGTCTCGCTCGAGGCCACCCACGCCTACGGCGACGCGTGCGCCTACGACCTGGACGTCACCGTGACCGACGACGACCTGGGTTCGGGCAGCGACTCCGCGGTGGTGCTGATCACCGGCAACGCCACGGAGAGCAAGGGTCACGGGTGGTGGCTCAACCAGTACCGCCCGAAGGGGAAGACGTTCGACGACGCGACGCTCCAGTGCTACCTGGACATCGTGAACTACCTGAGCCTGGTGTTCAGCGAGGGCAAGGACGCCGACTCCCGGGCCGACGCCACCCTGGTGCTCAACAACCCGGCGAAGTCGCCGGCCGACGTGATCTTCGACCAGCACGCCCTCGGCGCCTGGCTGAACTTCGCCAACGGGTCGGTGAAGCTGAACACGCCGGTCGACTCCGTCGGTGGGCCGGCGAACGACAGCACCTTCGGGGCCGTGATGTTCGCGGCCGAGACGATCCGGATGAACCCGGCCTCGACCTCGGGCCAGATCAAGGCGCAGAAGGACATCGTCGAGCGGATCGCGACCCAGAGCGCTCCGTAGGAACGGTCATGGGACGGTGAACCTCGCCGTCCACGAATCGTCCGGATCCGCACACGACGGGGTCTCCGACCGACAGGTCGGGGACCCCGTCAGCGTGAGCGTCGCGACGGACGTCGGGGTCGCGGAGGGCGTCGCGGAGGCCCCGCCAGCGGGCTCCCGCTCCGCGGCGCAACCGTGGAGGGCCAGCAGGACCGCGGCGACCGCGAGGCCCCGGGCCGTGCCGGTGCGCATGCGGCGAACGTACCTCCGATGTACGTGACGTCGTTCTCGATGGTCCTCAAGGGAAAGAGCACTTTCCTCGAGGAGCCCACCATGTCCCACCCCGACACCGTCGCCCTGACCGCCGACCACGGCCTGGGCACCGTCCGCACGATGCCGCAGTTCCGCACCCACATCGAGCAGGGGCCGCTCTCCGACGCCCAGCGACGGCTCGTGCTCGACCAGGCCGAGATCCTGATCGAGGAGATCTACGTCCACCTGCCGCTCAAGCGTGCCATGCACGCGGTCGACCCGCTACAAGCGCTCCGCCTCCTACGGCACCGGCTGGGCGAGCTCACCGAGACGGAGTTCCACGTGCAGCTCCAGCGGATCTTCCTCGGCCTGCACGACCTGCACACCAACTACATCCTGCCGTCCCGCTTCGCCGGGTTCGCCTTCCTCGGCGTCTTCCTGGAGCGCTGCGTCGACAACGGGCGGACGGCGTACGTCGTGACCAAGACGTTCGACCACATCACCGGCGACCCGCAGCTGAAGGCGGGGGTCGAGGTGACGCACTGGAACGGCACGCCCATCCACCTCGCCGTGGTGGCCAACGCGGCGCGCGAGGCCGGCAGCAACAAGGCGGCCCAGCTCACGCAGGGACTGCAGAACATGACCCTCCGCGCGATCAACATGTCGCTGCCGCCGGACGAGGACTGGGTCGACATCACCTACGAGGTCGGCGGGGCGAGCCACGAGACCCGGGTGCCGTGGCGGGTCTTCGAGTCCGGCGCCGAGGTCACCGCGCCCGGGACCCTGCCGTCCCTGCCCTCCGGGGTCCACGCCGCGGCGCACCACCTGGTCGGTATGGACCTCCGCACCGAGCTGACCCGCCGGGCGAAGCGTCGGTTGTTCGCCCCGGCCTCGATGAAGCAGGGGAGGCTCCCGAAGGCCGCCAGGGGCGCCAAGGCCGCGAAGGCCGCCAGGGACAACGCCCGCAGGGCCGGCGTCGACGCGCCGCTCGCGGCCGGGCCCGTTCCGACCAACCGCCCCGACGAGCTCAAGGCGCGGATCGTGGACACCCCGAGCGGCACGTTCGGGCACCTGCGGATCTTCACCTTCCACATGCAGGACCAGGACGTCGAGGGTTTCGTCAACGAGGTCGCCCGCGTGCTCTCCGTGCTTCCGGCGGAGGGTCTGGTGCTCGACGTCCGCGGCAACGGCGGTGGGTACGTGATCGCGGCGGAGTTCCTGCTGCAGCTCCTCAGCCCGCGTCGCGTCGTGCCGGAACCGTTCCAGTTCGTGAGCTCGCCGACCACGACCAGCATGGCCACCACGATCACCGACTACGGGGGGTGGATGGCCTCGCTCGAGGAGGCGGTGACCACGGCCTCGGCGTACTCGACGGCGTTCCCGCTGTACCCCGCCGACGTCGTCAACGGCGTCGGCCAGGTGTACCAGGGTCCGGTCGTGCTCGTCACCGACGCGCAGTGCTACAGCGCCTGCGACATCTTCGCCGCCGGCTTCCAGGACCACGAGATCGGCCCGGTGCTCGGCGTCGAGGCCAACACCGGCGCCGGTGGCGCGAACGTGGTCACCCACGAGGACCTGCGCACCGAGTGGACCGGCGGGCCTCTCAAGCAGCTGCCCAAGGGCGTGCAGATGCGCGTCGCGCTGCGGCGGTGCCTGCGCGTCGGGACGCGGTCCGGCCAGCCGGTGGAGGACCTCGGCGTGGTGCCCGACTCGCTGCACCCCCTCACCAAGCGTGACCTCCTGGAGGAGAACGTCGACCTGATGGCGGCGGCCGGCGCGTTGCTCGCCGCGCGCACGCCGCGGCTGCTGCGCTTCGTGTCCGCGGCCGCCGGTGCGGGGAAGCGCAAGCTCACCGTCACCACCGGAGGGGTCGCCAGCATCGACGTCTGGGTCAACGGTCGGCCGGTCGCGACGTCGGCCACCGCCGCCGGCACCACCCAGGTCACGGTCCCCGCAGCCGACGGCGCCGTGATCCGCGTGGAGGGGTACGACGCGGCCGGGGTGCTGGTCGCGGCCAGCCAGCAGACCGCCTAGCACGCGGTCAGTGCACGAAGTCGTCCCAGTTGGTGGCCAGGTACTCCACGAAGGCGGGGCCGGTGTACTCGGCCTCCAGGTGGGCCCGGGACACAGGGTGCCGGATGCTGACGAAGGCGGGGTCGGCGAGCGCCTGCCGGGCGAAGTCGTGGTGGATGATCGCGCCGGTCCCGATGGTGACGAAGTCAGCCGCACGCTCGAGGCACCAGGCCACGTCGGCGGCCGACAGGATCTTGCCGGCGTACCCCAGCCGTACACCGTGGCGCGGCAGGGCGGCGAAGTGGTCGAGGAGCAGGCCGTCCTCCTCCAGGCCGTGCGGGTGCTTCCAGGCGTCCCAGAGCGACAGGTCCAGGTAGTCCAGGTGACCGTCGGCCATCACCCTGGCGGCCAGGGCGGTGGCCTCGTCGAGGTCGATCCCGAAGCGCTCGGGCGACAGCCGCAGGCCGAGCTGGAAACCCGGTCCGGTGACCTGGCGGATGCCCTCGAGGATCTCGAGGAGGAACCGCGACCGGTCCTCGGCCGACCCGCCGTACCCGTCGGTGCGGACGTTGTGCCGGGCGTCGAGGAACTGGCCGACCAGGTAGCCGTGCGCGCCGTGCACCTCGACCCCGTCGAAGCCGGCCCGTTCGGCCCGGCCCGCCGCCGCGACGAAGGCGTCGACCGCTGCGTGGACCTCGGCGGTGGTGAGGGCGCGGACACCCTTCGCCTCGTTCGCCCACGGCGCCACGGACGGGACCCCGGACACCTCAGGGTCGGCCCGCAGGCCGCCGTGGTGCAGCTGCACCGAGGACACCGCGTCCGCGGCGCGCACCTCGTCGGCGAGCCGGCTGAGCCCAGGCAGGTGCCGGTCGTCGCTGATGCCGAGCTGGCCGTCCCACGCCTGCCCCTCCGCCGCGACGTACGTCGCGCACGACATCACCAGCCCGAAGCCGCCGTGGGCCCGGGCCACCAGCCACCGACGCTCGTCGTCGCCCAGCGTCCCGTCGGAGTGGCTCTGCTTGTTGGTCAGCGGCGCCACGGCCAACCGGTTGCTCCAGGCGGGTCCGCGGAGCAGGTCGAGGGGCGAGGCGGCGTCGGTCACCCGACGATCCTCCCAAGGACGCAAGTGAGGTAGTTCCACGGCTGTGTCGCTGCCGTCGAGACGGAACCATGGAGGACATGCTCCTCACCCCTGAGACCGACGCCATCTGGCGCGGTCGTCCCGACCTGGACCACGCCAACGAGCTGAGCGCGGGCTCGGCGATCGGCCACCTCGGCATCGAGCTCACCGAGGTCGGCGCGAGCTACCTGGTCGGTCGGATGCCGGTCGACAGCCGTACCCGCCAGCCGTTCGGGATCCTGCACGGCGGCGCCTCGGTGCTGCTGGCCGAGTCCCTGGTCAGCTGCGCGGCCACGTTCGTCGTCGCACCTGGACAGGCATGCGTCGGCATGGAGATCAACGCCAACCACCTGCGACCAGTCACCTCTGGCTGGGTCACCGGCACCGCCCGACCGATCTCGCTCGGTCGTCGTACCCAGGTCTGGGAGGTCAGGATCGTCGACGACAACGACAAGCTCGTGTGCATCTCCCGGTGCACGATGGCGGTCATCGACGCACCGTGACTGTCGCCGGCGCCGCGTGCGCCGCCCCGGCGTACGCCGAGGCCTGGTCGCCGAACTCCAGGACGTCCAGGTCGAGGAACAAGGTGGGGGTGGTGGCGCTCGCGTGGTCACCGCCGCGTCGACCTAGCCGCGCGGGCAACCGGTCGTTCCACGTCGTGAGGACGCGGGGGCTCCAGCACACGTGGACGAGGAGCATGAAGGCGGAGACCGCCGTGTACACGAGGTGCAGCAGCCAGATCGGGCCGGCGGGCAGGCTGAGGACGTAGACGGTGTAGACCGCGTTGCCGATGTTCGTCATGACCAGGTTCCCGCGGCTGTACGACCTCAGGTCGCGGGTACGGGCCGCGCGCACCACCATGGGCAGGTTGCTCCCCAGGAACAACAGCGTGGAGATGACTCCGGCGACGGTCACGGCGTTCATGGTCGGGTCACGACTCCTTCGTAGCCGACGGTGTAGGCCGCCATGGACAGTGATCCGCCCTGGTAGCCCTCGATGAGCACGGACATCGGCTCGTCGTCGGCGAGGCCGGCGAGGTAGAGCAGGGGCAGGTAGTGGTCGGGCGTCGGCACCGCCTCGCCGAAGTCGGCGTGACCGTCCAGCGCCGCGACGTCGGCCGGGGAGCCGCTCTGGAGGAGGCCCCTCGCTGCCTCGTCGAAGCGCCGGGCCCAGGCGAAGCCCTCGTCGGGTCGCGACGTGTCGACGGCGCCCAGGTTGTGCACGACGTTGCCGCTGCCGATGACGAGCACGCCGTGGTCGCGAAGATCACCGAGCTTGCGGCCGAGCTCGAGGTGGTAGTCCCAGCTCTCGAACGCGTTCAAGGAGAGCTGGACGACGGGGATCGAGGCGTCGGGGAACGCGTGCCGCAACACCATCCACGTCCCGTGGTCGATGCCCCAGGAGTCGATGTCGCAGCCGACCCAGGTCGGCTTCGCCAGGTCGGCGACCTCCTCGGCGAGCTCGGGCAGTCCCGGCGCCGGGTACGTCACGTCGTACAGCTCCTGGGGAAACCCGTAGAAGTCGTGGATCGTCCGCGGACGCACCATCGCGGTCACCGCCGTGGCGTTGGTGTACCAGTGCGCCGAGATCACCAGGATCGCCCGTGGGCGCGGCACCGAGCGGCCGAAGTCGGCCCACGCCTCGGTGAACCTGTTGGGCCGCACGGCCTGCATCGGGTTGCCGTGTCCGATGAACGCTGCGGGCATCCGGGTGGTCATGTCGCGATCCGGTCGTCAGGAGGTGGCGAACACGACGAGCTGGAGCTGGACGTCGTCGGGGTCCCGGAAGTTCAGCGACCAGCCCCAGCCGTGCTCCGAGATCGGGCTGTAGGTGACGCCCCGCTCCTCGAACTTGGCCACCCAGTCGTCGAGCGACTCGCGGTCGGGCGCGATGAAACCGACGTGGTCGAGGCCGGTGCGCACGGGGTCGAAACCCTCGCCGGCGTTGGTCGGGTGCTGGTTCAGGACGATGAACATGGACCAGTCCTCGGGGCCGAGCACGACGCCGTACCCACCGTTGCCGCCCTGGTGGTCCTCGCGGACGAGCTCCTTGAACCCGAACAGGTCGGAGTACCAGGCGAGGCTGGCCTCGATGTCGGTGACGGTCAGCGCGACGTGGTGAAGGACGGCGGTCATCGAGCTCTCCTTGCGAGTCATGAAGCCCGGCTGGCCTCGTGACCCCGACACTGCCGTGAGCGGGACCTCCGCCACATGGGGGAGAACCGACAATCCGGGTAGCGAGGCCGCCTGCCGAACCTGTCGGCCCTGCCCCATGCGTCGCGGCACGCGGGAGCGGATCGTTCGAGGTCCGCACCACTTCCCGAGGAGAACACCATGACCACTGCCCTGATCACCTACGACGTCGACGACGTGCAGGCCTGGCTGGCCTCGCCCACCCGCACCGCCACCTTCGAGTCGGCCGGCTTCACCGTCCGCCCGTTCGTCGACCCGAACGTCGCCAACCAGGTGGCGTTGCTGGTCGAGCGACGCAAGCCCGCAGCCGGACGCGCCACCCTCGTGGCGCCGTACCGCCCCGTTCGCGGTCGCCTCGAGGACCTTCAGCGGCTGATCAGCTCACCCGAGGCCACCGAGCGGATGCGTCGCGACGGCGTGCGCAAGGCCACGATGACGACGTACCTCGAGGGCTGACGCTGAGCACCGAACGCCGGGTAGTCCCTGTCGTTTGGGCCCTTTTCCACAGGCTTCGAGGGCCCAAACGACAGGGACTACCCCGGGCCCAGGGTCAGAACGGCTAGCCCGCGGTCTCCCGGGCGGCCAGGGCCACGAGCTCCGAACGGGTCCGGGTGCCGAGCTTGGTGCCGACGTTGGCCAGGTGGCGCTCGACCGTGCGTGATGACAGGAACACGCGCTCGGCGATCTCGCGGTTCGTCAAGCCGTCGGCCAGCAGCACCAGCACCTCGGCCTCGCGGGCCGTCAGCCCGGCCGTCGCCCAGGGCGCGGGGAGCCCTGGGGCCGCCTGGCCGCGGCGAGGTACGGGGATGCCGGCACCGCGCAGCAACGCCCGGACGGCATCGGCGCCCCGGGTGAGCCCGCGGTCCTCGAAGCCGCCCAGCGTCTCGAGCAGCCAGCGGTCCGGATCTCCCCAGCCGTCCACGATGGCTGCCGGCCCGGCGAGCCGGAACCCGTGGTGCAGCCAGCCCTCTGCCATCTCGCGCAGCAGCGTCTCGCCCTCGGCGAGCTCCGCCTCCGCCTCGGCACGGCGGCCGGCGCGGCCCAGGGCGACCGCCCGCGCGAGCCTGAGATAGCCGCGGGACAGCTTGGTCATCGCCGCGTCGGCGGTGTCGGCGGCACCCACCAGTGAGGCTGCCTCCTCGGCACTGGTGGAGTCGTGGACCGACAGCAGCACGCTGAGGCCGCGTGTCGGGTCCTGCGGCGTCGTCGGCAGGCGGGCGAACTCCTCGTCGGCGCGCGCGAACAGGTCGCGCGTCCGGTCGAGGTCCTCCTCGACCAGTGCCAGCATGCCGAGCCCGGCCAGCACCATGCCGTTCATCCCTGCCTCGTCGCTGACTGCTGCCCGGGCCCCCCGTGCAGACCGCTCCACATCGTCGGCGTGCCCCAGCACGGCCTGCACCAGCAGCTCCGAGGCATGCGCGATCGCCAGCAATACGGGCATGCCGAAGCGTTCCGCCAGCTGGGCACAGCGACGCAGGCGGACGATGCTCTCGTCCATCCGGAACCGCAGGAGGTACCACTGGCCGTACGCGAGCTCGAGGTGAGCGGCGATGCCCCAGGCCCCGCACGCCAGGGCCAGCTCGTGGGCCTTCCGCAGCCGCTCGTCGTCACCACCGGTCAGCGTGTCGAGCCAGGCCAGCTCGCTCATCGCCCGGGTGCGCCACAACGCCAGGCCGTGCGTCTCCGCAATCACCTGCGCGCGGTCGAAGGCCTGCTCGCTCGCTGCGGCGTCGCTGAGCCGCCAGCAGCGGCCGACGACCTCCAGCGCCTCGCAAGCGAGCTCATGGTCACCGAGCGACTCGGCCGTCAAGAGGGCTCGTTCGGCCAACGGAAGGGCGGCTTCTGGTTTGCCCTGGCCGAGCGCGGACTGGGCGGCCACGGTGTCGACGCGGGCGCTCAGGTCCTCGTCCGCCGCGTCGGCCGCACACTCGCGGGCGCGGGCGAGGTGCTCGTCGGCGGTGTCCCACACGCACGCCGTCACGGCCGCCCGGGCGACGCCGAGGTGGGCGTTCGTTCGCCGGGCGGCGGGGCCATCGATCACGCGCAGCTGGTGGGCCACGCGCGAGCCGACGACGATCGCCTGGTCGGTCTTCCCCGCCAGTGCCAGGACCTCCGCGGCGACCTCGTCGACGTCGGCCTCGAGAGCCGCATCGCTCGTCGCCGTCCTGGCCCTGTCGAGGATCTGCTCGGCGGAGCCCAGCGCGCCTGCTGCCAACGACCGGCGCGCAAGCTCGAGCAGCAGGGCGGCGGCCCGCTCGTGCTGCCCCGACCGCTCGGCCAGGCCGGCCGCCACCTCGCACCACTGGCCCGGCAGCCCCGGGTGCGCGGCCTCGACCGCGTCGAGGACGGCGCGCGAGACGAACCCGCGCTCGGCGGGCAGCAGGTCGTCGAGCACGGCGTCCCGGGTCAGCGCGTGCCGGAACCGGAACTGGGCCCCGGGCTCAGCGACCAGGAGCTGCGTGTCGACGCCCGCGCGCAGGGCTGCCATCACGTCGAGGTCGGACACCTGTGCTGCCGCCGGCAGCAGTGTCCAGTCGAAGCGTCGTCCCAGGACGGCCGCCACCTGCAGCACGCGCGCCGGCTCGGGGCCGAGCCCGCGCAGCCGCCCGCGCACGCTGTCCACGAAGCTCGCGGGCAGCGAGGGGCCGGCCTCGGTGTCGAAGGACCACCGTTCACCGTCCCACAAGAGCGCACCCGCGCCGACGGCTCCGGCGAGCACCTCCTCCACCATGAACGGCACCCCGTCGGACCAGGTCCGCACGTACTCGACCACCCCGCTCGGGACGTCGTCCGAGCCCAGGCAGGCGGCCGTCATCCGCCCGAGGTCGTCGGTCGCCAGCGCGTCGATCTCCAGGACGGTCGCCGTCCTGGCTGCCATCAGGCCCTGCAGGAGGCGCAACGCCGCGCTGGCCTCCTCGGACCGCACGGTCGCGACGCACAGCACGGGCTGGGTCCGGAGCGCGTCGACGAGGTACTCGAGCACGGCCAGCGTCTCCTGGTCCGCCCAGTGGAGGTCCTCGAGCACCAGCAGCACGGCCGACTCCCCGGCCACCGCGGTCAGGAGTCGCACCACTCCTTCGGCGAGCACCACCGGCGGTTCATGGGTCGTCTCGCCGGGCGTCCGCCACTCCGGCAGCAGCCTGCCCAGGGCGGGCCGAAACGGTGACAGCGCTGGGAGGTCGGGCAGTCCCTGGTTGCGGAAGTGCGACAGCAGGGCCTCGGAGAACGGCCGGAACGGCACCGGGACGTCGGCCTGCACCCCCCGGCCGAAGAGGACCTGCACGCCGGACTCGCGCGCAGCCGTGACGATCTCGCCCACCAGCCGTGACTTGCCGACGCCTGCTTCCCCACTGACGAAGACCACGCCGCCGGCGCCGCGCTGGGCCTCGGCCAGCGCCGTACGGGCTGTGTCAAGGACCTGATCGCGCCCGATCAGCTCCCGACACAGAAGGCCCCGCACTTCCTGAGTATCACCCGGATCCGTGCGCGAGGCCACGGGGCGACCAGGACGGCGGAGCGGTCAGTAGATGTGCAGCTTCGCGAGCAGCCCATCCGTGTCGTCGACCACCTGGAGCAGGTCCTTGTTGTGCTTGATCATCTGGCTGCGCATGTAGACCCGCAGCCACTGCTGGTACATGTACGTTCTCGTACCGGTCGAAGATCACGGGCATCGGGAGTCCCGGTTGGCCGAGGTGCCCGGCCAGGAAGAACGCGCACTCGAAGCCCATCGAGATGGACTGGAAGTACGGCGACCCGATCGACGAGTCGCCGAGCAGGAAGACGGGAGTCCGGGCCAGCGGGTGGTCGAGGCCGGACTCGTGCCAGCGCCGGCTCGTGTGGTTCCAGGCGTGGTAGACGTCGAGGGGGATCCGGGTGATCTCGAGGTCGCCGACGACCTCGCCGTTGCGTCTCGCTCTTGACCTGGTCGATGAACCTGTCCATCGACGGCCGCGATGTCCGGGAAGTGCTCGCGCAGCCAGTCGCCGTCGAACCGCGGCGGCATCGACTCGAACTCCTCCTTGCTGATGCTCACGATGCCGGTGACGTGGCGTGGTGCCGTCCTCGTAGCAGGTGCGGTGCACGGCGGGGATGAACTTGTAGCCGGTGCTCTCGATGTTCTTGTAGTACTTGCAGTACTCGTTGCACTCGTAGTGCTGGCCGTAGAGGAAGGTGATCACGAGGGAGTACTCGAGGTGGAACAGCTGGGTGTTGCGCCCGGGTACGTCGAGGTCCGCCGCCGGGGAGCAGCAGGTCGCGCATCAGGCCGCGGGTGCCCGAGCAGTCGACGAGGACGTCGCCGGGCTCCACCAGCTCCAGCGCCTCGTCGCCGGTGAGCGTGGTGGACACGCGCTCGACGGTCCCGGTGTTGCGGCCCTCGATCAGCTCGGTCAGCCGGTTCTCCACGACGTTGAGCTGGACGAACCCACGCGTCCACTCGTCCAGGAGCGCCCGCAGGTCGGGCGCGACCGCGCTCCGGTAGGCCAGCCGGGTCTGGAGCTCGACCGGGTCGAAGAGGGCCTCGACGTCCTGCCCGTCGACCGGGTCCTCCTTGTAGCTCTCGACCGAGTCGGCGATGAGGTACTTGGCGAGGGAGACCATCCGGGTCCGGGTGTACTCGGACCGCCTTTCGTACAGTCGGATCTGCTGTCCCTCGACCTCCTGCAGCAGCGCGGCCAGCAGCAGCCCGACCGGACCCGCGCCGATGATGTGGACCCGCCCCAGGGGCCGCTGCGGGCTCACTTGAGCACCTTCAGCTTCACCGTCGTGACCGCGCTGGAGCCGGCGGCGTTCGTGGCCCTGACGCTGATCCGGTAGGTCCCGGCAACGAGCCTCTTGCCGCCGACCTTGCTCGTCAGCCGGATCGCCCCCTGGCCGGACTTCATCGCCTTGCTCAGCTTCGCCTTGACGGCCTTGCCGTTCACCTTCGCGGTCCGCTTGAGCTTCACGACCACCGTCGCATCGACGTTGAGGGAGAGCTTCAGCTTGGTGGCCCGGGGCCTCTCCTCGGACCCGACCACGTGGATGGTCTTCCTGGTGAGCAACACCTGGGACAGGATCGGCTTGGGAGCAGGCGTGGCGGGCGTGGTCGGGGTGGTGACCGGCGGAGCCGGTGACACGACGACGGTGCCCGTCAGCGTCGTCGCGTAGCCGACGGCGTCGGTGGCGGTGACCGAGACGGGGTACGAGCCCACGGCCGCGAACGTACGGGTCACGCTCGACCCCGACCCGGTGCCGCCGTCGCCGAAGGACCACGCGATCGACGCGATGGGTGACCAGGCGTCGACCGCGGGCCAGGAGAGGGTGACCGGGGTGCCGACGGTCGCCGCCGGGATCGACAGTCCGGTGGCCAGCGGACCCTGGGTGTCGAGGGAGCTCGTCTCGAGGACGTAGCCGGGTGGGTTCTCGGTGCGGAGCCAGACCACGGTGGCCTGACCGGCGTCGTCCATGGCGACCTCGGCCTCGGAGGCGTAGCCGTCGCCGGACGGCGACACGGGGACACCCGCGGCCCACGGCTCGCCCGGGGCGCGGGTGGCGGCGGTGACGACAGAGCCTGGGCCGAAGAACACGTTGTAGACCGCCGTGATCCGGTCGCTCGGGTCGATCGCGAGGTCGACCTGGTTGAAGCTGACGCCGGCCTCCGGGGGCGTGAGGTCCTGCGCCGCGGACCAGGTCCCACCGGCGGGTCGCGACGAGTAGTGGAGGTGCGAAAGCTCACCGGTCTCCGACCGGCGCCACACCACGGTGGAGGTCCCTGTGCTGTCGACGACGACGTCCGGAGCGGCGTTGTACCCACCGGCGGCCGACACGTCCTCGGCTGATGACCACGTGCCGTTCGCCGATCGGGTCGCCGCCTTGACGTCGCGGTCGTCGGGGGAGGTGGTCTCCTGCGACCACGTCACCGTGCACAGGCCGGCGGCGTTGACCGCCACCTGGGGGAAATCGGCGTTGGTGTCACCCGACGAGATGGTCACAGGATCGCCGAAGACTCCGTCGGCAGGACGAACCGCCGCCTGGATGACCCGGTCGTCGATGGTGACGGCTTCCCAGGCCACTGCCGCGAGCCCGCCGGGGGTGCCGGTCAGGTCGTAGGTGTCGACCCCGAGGCCCACGGCCGGGTCCGAGACCTCGTCGGCGGGCGACCACGTGCCGGCTGCCGGCCTGGTGGCGGCGAGCAGGACCTTGCCGGCGATCCATGTGGCGACCGCGTTGCCGGAAGCGTCCACGACCACCTGGGGAGCCTCGCTGTTGACGGTCGGGTCGCCGACGGGGACGGGGGGCGACCAGCCGCCACCCGGCAGCCGGGTCGCGGCCTGCAGCACGTCGTGCGTGCCGTCGCTCCGGGTCCAGACGGCGGCGGTGACGCCGTTGGCGTTGGTGGCGAGGTCGAGCTCATCGGTGATGTCGCCGCTGCCCGAGATGTCCAGGGGCGGCGACCACGGACCACCGAGCGGGTGGGTCGACACCAGGACGTGGTCGTCGTCGCTGGGTCCCACCTGCTCGACCCACGCGACCGTGGCGTTGCCGGCCGCGTCGACGACGACGTGCGGGTCCCCGGGTGGGCGCGCGCTCGTGCCCTCGGCGAGGGTGACGGCCGGTGCGACCCACGTCGGCGCCGCGCCGGCAGGTGCGGCGGCCAGGCCGGTGGCCACGAGTGCGAGCAGGACGGGCGGTGCCACCCGGCGTACGACGCCGTTCATCGCGTCCCGCCCTGGCCCTGCTGGACGTACGTCACGATCGTCTCGGGGCGGACCCCGTCACGCTTCATGACGTCCGCCGCGTACGGCGTGTCGAGCATGCTCTGGAGCTCGTCCAGGCTCGGACCCTCCAGGACGATGCCGACCCTGTTGATGGCCGTCGGGTCGACGAACGTCTCGACGGTGAAGCCGACGGACGCGAACGCCGGACCGCGGTCGGGCGACGCCAGCCAGAGCTTCACGTCGTCGACCTCGTGGGTCATCAGGACGGTGACCATGCCGGTCTCCTCGGGGGTGGGGTGGTGGTGAGGACCCTCGAAGGATGCGTCGGCCGGTACCCCCGCCACATGGGGGAGGACCGACAACCTCCCGACAACCTGCCGGTCGAGACACCGACAGGCCGGGTGGACGAGCCTGCCTGCCGCGACCGGATGGCACAGTGGACTCATGGATGATCGGGCTTCCGCAACCGGTCCGGGTCTTGTCGACGGCCTGGCGTTGCTGGCCGAGGTGGCCGACGAGCTGGTCGTGCGTACCGTCCGGGACACGCACCTGGCCGGCTCGCGTCGGGCGTACGCCGCGGTCCAGCGTCGGACCTCCGGTGCCGCAGCGCTGCCGCGCCTGGTGGACCACGGCATCACCAGCGGGGTGTACGCCGGCGTCGGTGTCGGCCTGCGGGCGGCGGCGCTGGGCCTGGGCCTGGTGGCGGCCACCGGCCGCGGGCCGCGGCTGGACGAGAGCCGCCCGGGACGGTTCCTGAGTCGCTCGGTCATCGGGCTGATCGGCGACCGCCTGGCCCGGGAGCGGCCGAAGCTCGCCTGGCCCATGTCACTGCGCTGCGACGGCAGCGATGTGGTGGTGGACCGGGACTCCCTCGCAGAGGCCTACCCCACGGCGGGGCCGGACCTCGCCGTGTTCCTCCCGGGCCTGTGTGAGGACGAGACCGCCTGGGCCCGGCACGCGGACCGGCACGGGACGACGTACCCGGAAGCGTTGGCGGCGACCGGCTGGAGTCCGCTGATGCTGCGCGTCAACACCGGCCTGGCCGTCCAGGACAACGGGGCCCGGCTGGCCGCCCTGCTCGGCGACGTGGTCGATGCGTGGCCGGTCGAGGTGGCGCGGGTGGCCTTGGTGGGCCACTCGATGGGCGGCCTCGTCGCCCGGGTGGCCTGTGCGCTCGACGCCGCGGGACCTGCGCGCTGGTCACCGCTGGTCACCGATGTCGTCACGCTCGGGACACCCCACCTGGGGGCGCCGCTGGCGGCCTGGGCGCGATCGGGCTCGGCGGGGCTGGCCCGGCTGCCGGAGACGTCTGCCTTCGGCCGGATCATCGACCAGCGCTCCGTGGGCATCCTCGACCTCGAACGCGGCCTCGACCTCGATGCGGCGCCTGCCCTGCCGCATGCGCGGATGCGACTGGTCTCCGGCTCGCTGGCCAACCCTCTGGCCGCCCGTGCGCTCGGCGACCTCCTGGTCCGCCAGGTCTCCGCAACGGGAGGGGGACGGCTGTTCCCGGAGGCCGACGTGCTGCACGTGCCCGGCGCCGACCACTTCGGCCTCCTGAACCATCCCGACGTACGACGCGCGCTCGTCGACTGGCTCGGCTGACCCGGTCAGGCGTCGACCGTGATGACGACTCGTCCCACGGGCTGGCCGGACATCAGGTAGCGCAGGGCCGCAGCGGTCTCCTCGAGCGGGAAGGTCCGGTCGACGACGATGCGGAGCTGCCCGGTCTCGAGGAGCCCGGCCAAGGTGGCCATCAGCTCGCGCTTGTCAGGAGACCGGAACGAGCCACCCCGCAGCTCGGGGACCACGGCCGAACGCACCATCAGGCCGAGCAGCCGAGGGATGCTGCCCAGCCAGCGGTGCCCGGAGGCGCCGAAGGCGTCGTGAGCGATCAGGACGTACGCCCCTCCTGGTGCGAGCGCCTTGCGGGTCTCGCTGAAGGCATGGTTGCCGGGGACGTCGAAGATCAGGTCCCACTGCCGACCGCCCTGCGTGTAGTCGTCACTGGCGTAGTCGATGACCTCATCGGCGCCCAGCGACGTGACCAGCGCGAGCTTGCGGGCGTGGTCGACAGCGGTGACGTGCGCGCCGTACGCCTTGGCGAGCTGGAGAGCGATGGCCCCGACGCCGCCGCCCGCTCCGTTGACGAGCACCCGGTGGCCGGACGGCACCCGGCGCTGGGGCAGGTTGTTGAGAGCGATCAGCCCGGCGGTCGGGACGGCTGCGGCCTCCTCGAAGCTGACCGTCGACGGCTTCAGCGCCACGCCTTCTTCGGGCGCGGTCGCGTACTCGGCGAAGGCGCCGCCGTTGCGCCACTGCACCCCCCGGATGGTCTCCGCGAACACCTGGTCGCCCGGTCGGAAGCGGGTCACTGCGGCTCCGACGGCCTCGACGCTCCCCGCGACGTCGGTGCCGGGCACCCGGTCCTTCGGACGTCGGATGCCGGAGCCCATCAGCCGGAGTGCCCACGGGTGTCCCGCCACCACGTGCCAGACGTCCGGGTGCACCGATGCTGCGCGCACCCGGATGAGTACCTCGTCATCGGCGGGCGAAGGGCGCTCGACCTCCCGCACCTCCAGCGCGTCGATGGCGCCGTAGCGGTCCTGGACGATCGCTCTCATGCTCGGGAACGTACTCCGTGCGCGGCTCAGCCTCCGACGCTGATCCGCATGCCCTCGCGGGCGACGACGGTCGGGAGGAGCGGTGGCTCGACGAGGTCGAGGATCCGGTCCAGCTGGTCGTCGCTGCGCACGGGGGAGTGGTGGAAGAGCACCAGCCGGCCGACGCCCGCCTTGGCGGCGATGACGGCCGTCTCCTCGACCGTGGCGTGCCCGTAGAGGTCGGAGAGAGGTCGCTCGGCCTCGGTGAACTGGGCGTCGTGGAGGAGCACGTCGACGCCTTCGATGAGGTTCCACACCTCCGGGGCGATGCCCTGCGACGGGGCGTGGTCGGGGAGGTACGCGAACGACCCCGTGTCCGTCGCCACCCGGTAGCCCAATGTGCGACCGCCCTTGTGGTTGATCTCGACCGCGGTCACCTCGAACTCCTCGATGGACGAGGGGCTCGCCGGATCGGGCAGGAACCGCCAGGTCCCGAGCAGACCCTCAGGCTCGATGGGGAACGACGGCGGCGAGAACATCCGGGCCAGCAGGTCGCGGGGCGAGGCGCCGTCCTGGGCGGGTACGTGCAGGTCGACGCGGGCGTCGTCGTGGTCCACCGACCGGCAGAACGGCAGCCCCTCCACGTGGTCCCAGTGCAGGTGGCTGAGCAGGATCGAGCCCCGGAACGGCTCCGAGCCCAGCAGCGACGGGAGCGAACGGATCCCGGTGCCGGCGTCCATCAGCAGGGTGGGCATCGCCGCGCCGTCAGCCAGCACGGCCACGCACGACGTGTGACCGCCGTACCTGACGTAGTCGGGACCGGGGGCCGGCGTCGAGCCGCGGACGCCCAGCAGCACGAGTTCCACGGGCCAGACAGTAGGCCCGTCCGCACCAGGGATGACGCACGGGCCACCGCACGGCCTGTCGGATCGTCGGCGACTCCCCGGCGGTTGTCCTTCCCGGCCCCGCTCGTTCGTCTCATCGGTGCACGACACGACACCAGGAGAACGGGAGAAGACGTCGATGATGCTCGAGGACAAGGTGGCCGTGGTCTACGGATCCGGTGGCGCGATCGGCGGTGCAGTGGCCCGTACCTTCGCCAGGGAAGGGGCCCGGGTCTTCGTGACCGGTCGGCATCGTGCCCCGGTGGATGCCGTCGCCGGGGAGATCACCAGCCTGGGTGGGGTGTGCGAGGCGGCCACCATCGACGCGCTGGACGAACGGGCGATCGACGACCACCTCGGCTACGTCGTCGAGCGAGCCGGGCGGCTCGACATCTCCTTCAACGCGATCGGCAGCACCGACCCGGACATCATGGGGACGCCGTTGGTCGACCAGTCGGTGGAGCAGTTCATGGTCCCCGTCACGAGCTACGCGACGTCGTACTTCTTGACGGCACGACTGGCTGCCCGACGGATGATCCCCCGGTCGGCCGGCGTGATCATGACGGTCACGACCCTCCACTCGCGCACGGGACTCCCGCTCGCGGGTGGGTACGGGCCGGCGCAGGCGGCCAAGGAAGCCCTCACCCGGCAGCTGTCGGCGGAGCTGTCACCGCAGGGCATCCGCGTGGTCGGCCTGCGACCCCAGGCGATGCCCGAGTCGGTGGGATCGCGGCAGCGCTTCTTCGAGTCCCGCGCGGCCTCGACCGGCATGACCTGGGAGGAGTTCCAGGCAGCGCTCGCCTCCCGTACTCATCCGCGACGGCTGATGAGGCTCGAGGAGATGGCCGACGTCGCGGCGTTCGTGGCGTCCGACCGAGCCAGCGCGATGACCGGCACGACCGTCAACCTCACCCTCGGGAGCCTGGACGACTAGCGATCCACCGGAGCGGTGGTCAGCGGGAAGTCGTTCTTGGCCTGCTCGGCGATGCGCCCCATCATCCAGCCGTCGGTGAACCCGATCGCGAGACCTCCGACGAGAGGTACGCCGCGGCCGAGGTACCCGAACAGCGTCGAGATCATCAGGCGCAGCACGCGGAAACCGATCGCCTTGTTGGCGACGAGCAGAGCGCCGGCCGGCAGGAACCCCAGCAGCTTCCTGGGCACGGCACCGCCGCGCGACGTCGAGACCGCCTTGGTCAGCACCGAGTCGGTCTGGGTCGCCACGAGGGTGTGCAGCACGGCCTGGCGAACCTGCGTCTGACCGATGTCGTGGCCGCGCAGGATCGCGATGGCGCCGACCATCCGGGCCGCCTGCACGTAGAACTCGACCACGTTGGCGGGGATGGCCAGCGGTGCGGACGAGAATCCCCCCACCCCGGTGACGAACCCGCCGGCGGAGCCGAAGATCACCGAGTTCCGCGTGACATGGTCCACGGCATCCTCGTCGTTGCGGCTGCTCGCGCGGGCCTGTTCGGCCAGCTCGGTCGCGGATGCCAGCGGCCCGTGGCCGTCGATGCCGACCGCGAGCAGCAGCTGCACGGGGCGCGCGAGGGCCAGGTCCTGGGGCTGATCGGGGCCAACGCGTTCCACGGTGCCCAGGCTAGTCCGATCGCCGCCCTCGTGGGGCGCTCACAGCCCCAGGGCGGACAGCCGCTCGTCGTAGTCGCTCTCGATCTCCTCCTCGGGGCGGTCCGCGCTCCACATCGCCTCGAGCGAACGACGGGTCTCGTCGTCCAGGGCGTCGTAGCGCCGGTTCCACTCCTCGGCCCGCTCGATCCAGTAACCCACGGCTTTGTAGCGCGAGGCGGGCAGACCCAGATCGCGGCGCAGGTAGCGGCGCACGCCGCGCCTCACCTCATCTGTCCGGAGCGGTCGACCTCGGTCATGGACTTCGGGGACGTGGGTACCGCGTCAGAACACCGACAGGAGGAAGTGCGATGACTGAGAAGCCCCAAGAAACAGAAGGAATCATCAAGGGCGGAAAGCGGGAGCCGGTCGCGGAGGACGACGAGTTCCCGCCCGAAGGTGGCCAGGACACCGTGGACGAGATCGTCGAGGTCGAGGAGCAGCCGGGAGGTCCTCGCCCCGTCTAGCCCGCTTGCTTCGCGGAACGGTCCGACCCGGGCGAGACTCCGCCATCAGCTCGTCGGCTCGCCGGCGTCCTGGTCGTCGTCGCTCTGGTCCTTGGCCTTGAGCTGACCTGGCGCCTGCGCCCGACCCCATCCATGGCCGTGTCCGTCGGCGCTGGCCGGACCTGGGGCGGTTCCCGCGTGCTTGGTGTGCCCGAGGGCCTTGCCGGGTGAGGACGGTTTGACGCAGGCGTCCTTCCCGTTGACGGCCTTGCACGTGACCCAGGCGTGAACCGCCCTCGAGTGCGCGTTGCCGCCATCGCCGTCGTCCGGAGAGCTGCTCGATGCCGCTGGCACAGGCTGCTCGAGGCGTGGCGTCGTCGGGCCGGCGCTGGCGAGGACCTGGCTGCCCACCAGCACCGCGGCGACCAAGGCCGCGACGATGGCGCTCGTGAGGCCCGCAGCGCGTGTGGTCACCAGGCCATCATGGCGCGCGGACTCGCCTGGCGACGGGCTGTCTAGTCCCGTCCGCGTGGATGACGGTGCCCCGGCGTCACGGGGATAATCGCCGAGGCACCGCCGTCGGAGACTCAACCAGTCGAAATTGAGTGTTGGTTGAAGAACTCCGAGGGCCAGCCTGAGTTTTCCCGCCTGACGAGGTTCGCTCAGCAGACATTCAGGGCACGGCGCGACACTCGCCGGGTGACATCTCCCACGGCCCTGGACGCCAGCCGGCCGGCCGCTTCCGCCCTGCTACCCAGCCGTAAGCTCCTGGTGATCGAGCTGGTGATCGTCCTGGCGCTCTCGCTCGGGCGCTCGGGGATCTACGCGCTGGTCCGGTTGATCGGCGCCGCCACCGCTCCTGGCGGCCTGTCGGGGCAGACCACGACCATGCACGGGTCCTTGGCGCCGTCGCGGCCCTGGCTCGACCTGACGTTCCAGCTGCTCGGCATCTTCTTCGCGGTCGTGCCGGTAGCGCTGGCCGGATATCTGCTGGTCCGGTCCGGCACCAGCCTGCGGGACGTGTGGTTCCGCGGGGCCGGTGTCGGGGACCTGGGGCGCGGCGCCGCCGTGGCCGCCGCGGTCGGATCCGTGGGCATCGCGTTCTACCTGGTGATGCACGCGCTCGGGCTCAACCTGACGGTCGTCGCCGACGGGCTGCCGCCGGTGTGGTGGAAGTTCCCGGTGCTGGTGCTCTCGGCCCTCGAGAACGCCGTGCTCGAGGAGTTCGTCGTCCTCGGCTACGTCCTGGTCCGGCTGCGGCAGATCGGCTTCGGATACCCGGCCGCGATCGGGCTGAGCGCGCTGCTGCGCGGCAGCTACCACCTCTACCAGGGCATCGGCGGTTTCGTCGGCAATGTCGCGATGGGCCTGCTCTTCGGGTGGCTCTACCGGCGCTGGGGTCGAGTCACGCCTCTGGTGGCGGCGCACACGCTGCTCGACATCGGGGCCTTCGTCGGTTACGCCCTGCTGGTCCACCACGTCTCCTGGCTACCCAGCTGACGCACGGAAACGTGATTGCCTGGACCCCGTCGCGGGAGCAGACTCGGAGGGGCAACGGGAGGCACCCATGGGCGATGTCAGGCAGGGTCGCTGGACCACCAAGGTCGAGGGCGACTTCGTCGTCTTCCTCATCGGGGCGAGGCTCCAGCCCACCCATCCGCTGCGGTCGATGCGCGACCTCGGTGGCTTCACGCGCAGCATGCCGCAGATGCTGAAGTACCTGATGGAGCACCCCGAGAAGGGTCTGCTCGGCTACCAGACCTCCGGCATCAGCCTGATGAACGTCCAGTACTGGCGCTCCTTCGAGCACCTCGAGCGCTTCGCCAAGGACGACGCCGATCCGCACCTCGCGACCTGGCGTTCCTACTGGAGGCGCCTCGGCAAGTCCGACCGCACGGGCATCTGGCACGAGACGTACCTGGTTCGCGCCGGTGAGTACGAGGCGATCTACGGCAACATGCCCGCCTACGGCCTCGGCAAGGCCGGAGACCTGGTGCCGCTGCGCGAGGACGCCACCGCACGCAAGCGACTGAAGAACCTGGCCACCTGACGTGACAACCGGGCCCCCGACGGAGTTGTCGGGGCCGTGGTCGGCCGTCCGGTACCCCCGCGACCGGACGGCCATCGCCACGTCCACCAGAGCATCGGGCCCAGCGCTGGATACGTCGTCGATGCCTCGGGCGGCTCGGAATGGGTGTCCTGGGCAGGGGCCGCCCGCATGACCGGGTTCCCCGTGCACCGCGTCGAGGGTCAGGCCCAGGCCCTCGCGGCCACCAGTTCGGCGACCGTCGTCTCGGCCAGCAGCCGCACGTCATCGTCGTCGTCGTGCGCGTAGCGCACCGAGCACGCCGCCCCGGGCACCTCGGACCCCACTCCGACGACGGTGCTGCCGCGCTGTGATGTCCACTCCAGCAAGGGCTCCTCCCACCGGGACCCACCCAGCAGGAGCATCCGGTAGTCGGTGGTCTTGGTCAGGTAGACGTCGACGTGGCTCCAGTCGCCGGTCTCGCAGCCGTAGGCGCGCAGGCGGGGACCCTCGCGCAGCATGAGCGCGGACTGGTAGGCCGACGAGATGCGGCGGGCGGGCGCCACGACGTGGGTGCCGTCGGGTCCGAGGAGCAGCTCAGCCGCGCGCGGACGCCAGGCCGGCTCGGTGTGCAGCAGGTCCTCGGCCGCGGTGGCGGCGTCGGTGAGGGGGACGTCGCGACCACCGGTCAGGTGCCGGACCAGCTCCAGGAGGAGGGCCAGGGTGTGCTGGTAGGACCGGCAGGCCACTCCGCCGCGCTCCTCGCCGGCCTCCATCCACACCGTACGGCCGGTGCGCTCGGTCAGCGGGCCGGGCTGGTTGGCCACCGCGACGACGTCGACGCCGAGCCGCTCGACGGCGTCGAGGGTCTCGGCCGAGCCCGCCGACGCGGACACGGCCACGACCAGGTCGTCCGGGCGGATCGCGGGGAGCAGGTCGCTGCTGGCCAGCTCCGCCACCGCATCGACCCCGGCCGCCCGCAGTCGAGCAGCCCCCACCAGGTTGGCGAAGTGGGAGGACCCCATGCCGAGCAGCACGACCCGTCCCGGTCTCGTGACGAAACCCCAAGCGCCACGCAGCTTCCAGGCGCGGAGCCGCTCGGGCTTCTCCCCCAGATCGGCCAGGAACAGGTCCGGGTTCATCGTCGCCCCCTCCGCCGCAGCGCCGCCTCCGGCACGTACCGCCAGCGGGGGAGGTAGGCGTCGGCGTAGTCGAGCTCGCGCTGGATCTGGTCGTCGACGTACGGCTCGAGCAGCGTCTCGTCGAGGAGCATCCCGGCCCGCTCGCGGTAACCGGTCAGGAGCTCCGCCTGCACGCCGTCGGTCCACGCCACGACGGCTTCCTCGGAGACCTCGGGGTGATGGTGCGCGACGACGTGCCCCACGTTCTCCAGCGAGACCAGGAGCCCGGCGACGTCGTACGCCGCGGGCCGGTGCAGGACGCGCTCGCGCGGGGTCAGCGTCGGGTTGCCGTCGAAGTCGATGACGAACAGCCGGCCGTGCTCGTCGCGGAGCACCTGGCCCACGTGCAGGTCGCCGTGCGTCGCGACCAGCCCCGTCGCCGGATCGGCGAGCGCGAGGTGCATCGTCGCCGTGACCCCGCCGAGCCGGTGCGCGAACGGGAGCCCGGGGCCGGCCCGCACCCCCAGCGCTGTCCGGGCCTCGTCGAGGCACCAGGTCCACCCGTCGGTCGCGCCGGGCACCAGCTCGACCGCGGTGACGGCCGGCACCCAGTCGCCCTCGTCCGTGCGCCACTCCACGCCGAACCACACCTCAGGCATCGCCTCGAAGCGCGCGTCGACCAGGCGGCGCAACCGCTCGGGGGCTGGATGCGGACCGACGAGGGGCGTGGTCACCCACTTCAGCACCAGTCGGTCGCCGACGATCACCGACCGGTTCGTCTGGTCGACGTCGATGTACTCCTCCGTGGCCGGCACCGCCTCGGCGGCGTGGGTCCCCGGTGCCCAGCGGAACCCGGGAGGTACGTCGCGGCCCTCGGCCCACCAGGCCACCAGACGCGCGCTCGGCGAGGACCCCAGCGGTCGCACGAACCGGTCGGGACCCGCCTGGCCGACGGTCAGGGGAAAGGCTGCAGAGGGATCCACGCGCTCAGCCGCGACCGCGCAGGTGCTCGAGGCCCACGCGCTCGATGACGTCGGCGCCGACCCGCAGCCCGTCGCGGGCCCGGACGGCCTCGCCGGTGCTGGCGGCCCGCGCCCGCATCTGGGTGTCGGCCAGCAGCCGGTCGACGGCGCCGAGCAGCTCGTCGTCGGTGAAGTCGTAGGTCGCCAGGCGAACGCCGTAGCCGAGCTCGTCGACCCGCTGCGCGTTGTCGTACTGGTCCCAGAACAGCGGCAGCACGATCATCGGCTTGCCGAAGTGCACGGACTCGGTCGTGGTGTTGTTGCCACCGTGGGTGATCACCAGGTCGACCTGCGGGATGATCCGGGTCTGCGGCACGATCGCGTCGCCGACCATGTTGTCGGCCAGCCGGATCTCGTCCGCCCGGGGGCCCATGCTCACGACCACGCGGTGCTGGGTGGTGCCGAGCAGGTCGACGAGCCGCTGCAGCAGGCCGATGTCGGCGCCGCCGAGCGAGCCGAGCGACAGGTAGATCAGGCCGGCACCCTCGGGCCGCCGCGCGAAGCCCTCGGGCATCACGAAGTCGGTGTCGGTCTCGCGCACGCTGGAGTCGATCCGGTGCCAGGTCGGGCCGAGCGGCCGAGCGTCGACGTAGTCCAGCTCCTCAGGGAAGACGTACAGGTTGGCCGTCTCGGAGGTGTGGACGAAGTCGCGGCGGGGCAGCGGCGGCGCGCCCTGCTGCTGCACCCACTGGTCGAACCGCTCCCACGTCTCCTGGTGGGTGCGGTCGAACTCCGCGAGGAACGGGCCCCACTGGGACGGGTCGGCAGCCGGGTAGCCGGAGAAGACCGGCGGCACGCCGTCGCCTCGCACCTCCAACGGGTTGCACGACACGATCCGCACGAACGGTGCGCCGGACGTCACCAGCGCGGGGAAGGCGACGACGTTGTCCTCGACCAGCACGTCGGGACGATGCTGGGCGATGATCGCCTTGAGCTGTGGCTCGGCGTGCATCGCGCCGTCGATGAGCGCCTGGTACGTCGGCTGCACGAACGACGACAGCTGCTCGAGCGTCGGTTTGCGGAACTCGGGCGACGTCTCGTTGATGAAGTCGATCCAGAACTGGCCGGCGGCCTCCTCGCCGGCGTCGGGATCGGCCCCAGCTGGTGCATCGGGGTCCGCGGGGGCGAGATCGACGAGCGCCTCGACGAAGCCGAGCGGCGCGAGCTTGCCCTCCCACGACCGCTCCGCGGCGAAGACCACCCGGTGCCCACGGTCCAGCAGCACCTTGCCGAGCCCGATGCACTGGTTGGTCGGGCCGTGGGCGGACTCGGGCAGGAACAGCACGGTCAGTCTCTCGGTCATGAGGTCTCCTGGCTCTCCGGGGTCAGGGGGTGGCCGGTGGCCACGCGGGCGTACTCGAGGATCAGCTCGGCGGCGGCGTCACTGTCGATGTTGGGGTGTCCCGCGATGATCCGGTAGCCGTAGGCGTCCTCGAGGGCCACCAGGTTGCGGGCGATCGTGCGGGCGGCGTGCGTCAGCGTGAAGATGCCGCGCGCGGAGCCCTGCTCGAGGATGACCTCGTACATCGCGACCTGGCGGTCGTAGAGCGAGGTCAGCAGCGCGGCGTACACGGGCTGTCGGCCCGCGGCACCGCCCAGCTCGCAGAGCAGGCGCACCGACGCGTCGTCACCGTCGACGGGCAGGCCGGTGCGGACGGTGACGACCAGCTTCTCGACCGGGTCGTCGAGCGCCGCGAGGGAGGCGACGCGTTGATCGTAGAAGCGCTCCATGCCGGCCCGGTTGGCCTCCAGCAGCAGCGCCTGGACGTCGGGGAAGTGGTAGAGCACAGCGCCGGACGTGAGGCCCGCGGCCTCAGCGACGTGGACCAGCTTGGCGTCGGCGCCGTGCTCGAGCATCGCGCGCTGTGCGGCACCGACCAAGGCGTCGCGACGGGCCTGCCGCCCGGGGGACCGAGACATGGCGGCTACCTTGGCAGAGCGGCCCGAGAAATTGAAGGCATGTTCAAAAATTCGGGCCAAGCGAACATGGATCACATCCCCCAGGCGCGAACATTCGGACCCGACCCCTTGCCGAATTCTGAACATGCGTGCAAAGTGGGCGCCCATCGTCCGGTTCCGGTAGCCCAGGAGGGGCCATGGCCCGCAGCAGCAGC
The DNA here is from genome assembly GCA_963708915.1 of uncultured Actinomycetota bacterium. Taxonomy (GTDB): domain Bacteria; phylum Actinomycetota; class Actinomycetes; order Propionibacteriales; family Nocardioidaceae; genus Nocardioides. The sequence goes on along the minus strand of CAVPUJ010000001.1, from coordinate 377,100 downwards.
ACCACTCGTACCTCGACCGGGCTCGGGGCCCTCGTCCTCGTCGCGGCCCTCGCCGCCTGTGGCGGTGACAACGACAGCACGGCGGAACCCGCCGAGCTCGACCCCAGCGCCGACCTGAGCACGCAGTCGATCACCGTCTCCAACTGGGCCGGCTACATGCCCGAGGACGTCGCCGACCAGTTCGAGGCGGCCACCGGCGCGACGATGTCGGCGACCGAGCACGCCACCAACGAGGAGGTCATGGCCAAGCTGACGGCGGGCGGTGGGGGCATCGACGTCGCGTTCGTCTCCGGCCAGTACGCCCAGGCCCTGAACGACGCCGGCCTCCTCGAGCCGATCCACGAGGACCTCGTGCCCAACCTGGAGAATCTCTACCCGGAGGCCACCGACCTGGCCTACGACGAGGGCAACTCCTACTCCGTGCCGTACACCTGGGGCACGACCGGCATCTGCTACCGCTCCGACCTGGTCGACCCGGCGCCGACGTCCTGGAACGACCTCCTCGAGCCCGACCCGGCCTACGACGGCAAGATCACCATGCTGTCGACGGAGCGGTGGCTGGCTCTCCCGGCCCAGAAGGCGCTGGGCTACTCGGTCAACACCACCGACGACGCCGAGCTCGAGGCCATCAAGGAGAAGCTGGTCGAGGCCAAGAAGCACCTGCTCGGCTACGACGACACCACCTTCTACGAGAAGCTCATCTCCGGCGAGGCCGTGATGACCGAGGCCTGGGACGGCTGGTGCGGCTACGGGATGGCCGAGAACCCCGACATCAAGTTCGTGGTGCCCGAGGAGGGCAGCGACCTCTGGACCGACACGATGGTCGTGCTGAAGGGCTCGGAGAACAAGGAAGCTTCCTTCGCGTTCATCAACATGATGCTCGACCCCGAGATGCACTCCTGGGTCACCCAGAACGTCTACTACAACGTGCCGAACGAGGCGGCGTCCGCACTTGTCCCGGCGGAGCTCAAGAAGCAGTTCCCGCAGCTGGACGTCACGCCCGCGGAGCTGGCCGAGAACGAAGGGCTCATCGACCTCGGCGAGGACTCCACCAAGTACACCGAGCTCACCACGGACGTCACTGCGTCGTGAGCCGGACTGCCTCGCACCGAGGCAGCCTGGCCACCAGAGCGGTGTTCCTCGGTCCCGGGTTGCTCTTCACCGCGGTCTTCGTAGCGGTTCCGGTGCTGCTGGTGCTGAGCTACACCGTGTTCGACCGAGGGCGCTTCGGCGGCGTCGAGTACGACTTCACCCTGGACAACTTCACCCGAGCCTTCGAGCCGACCTTCCGCAAGGTGCTGGTCAGCTCGCTGGGGATCGCGGCCTCGGCCACCGTGATCGCCCTGGCCATCGGCTACCCGGTGGCCTACGCCATCGCCAAGCTGCCCTCACGCTGGCGGTCGCTCATGCTGGTGCTGGTCGTCATCCCGTTCTGGACCAACTTCCTCATCCGCACCTACGCGTGGATCGTGCTGCTCAACACCCAGGGCGTGCTCAACGACGGGCTGGTCGGTCTCGGGGTCATCGACGAGAGGCTGAACCTGCTCTACACGCGGGGCGCCGTCGTCGCCGGTCTCGTCTACGTGTACCTGCCGCTCATGATCCTGCCGATCTACGCCTCGGTGGCCAGGTTGGACCGCGAGCTGCGGGAGGCGTCCTCCGACCTCGGCGGCAGCCGCTTCACGACGTTCGCCAAGGTGACGCTCCCGCTCTCCCTGCCGGGGGTCGTGACCGGCTGCATCTTCGTGTTCGTGCCCAGCCTCGGCAACTTCGTCGTCCCCGAGCTGTTGGGCGGCGGCAAGACCGTGATGGTCGGCAACCTGGTGCGCGACCAGTTCCTCAAGGCGCGCGACTGGCCCTTCGGCGCGACGCTCGCGCTGTTCATGGTCGTCCTGCTGGTGCTGCTGTTCGCGCTGCAGTCGATGGTGAGCCGCCGCTACTCCCTGGAGGCGCGCCGATGAGGCGGGAGAGGCTCGGCTGGCTCTGGGTCGCCCTGGGCGGCTGTCTTGCCTTCCTCTACCTGCCGATCGCCACCTTGGTGGTGACGTCGTTCAACAGCGGCCGGTCGGCGCTGAACCTCACCGGCCTGTCGTTCCGCTGGTACGGCGAGCTGCTCGACGACGCCGACCTGGGCGAGGCGCTGGTCAACTCGCTGCTCGTGGCGTTCGGCGCGATGATCTTCTCGACCGTGCTGGGCACCATGCTCGCCGTCGGTCTGGTGCGGTTCACCCGGTCGACGGCCCTCGATGCGTTCGCGATGGCGCCGGCGATCCTGCCCGACCTGGTCCTGGCCATCGGCCTGCTGTCCTTCTTCGTGTGGGTGGGACTCCCGTTGGGCCTGGGCACCGTCACCATCGCGCACGCAGCCTTCGGCACGGCGTTCGTGGTGGCGGTGGTGCGATCGCGCCTGCTGCAGCTCGACGGCTCCCTGGAGGAGGCGTCGCAGGACCTCGGCGCCGGCTGGCTGACGACGTTCCTGCGCGTGACGCTCCCGTCCATCGCACCTGCTGTGCTGGCCGGGGCGCTCCTGGCCTTCACGCTCTCGCTCGACGAGTTCGTGATCGCGTTCTTCACCAACGGGCCGAACAGTCCGACCCTGCCCATCGAGATCTACGCGCGGGTCCGCTTCGGGATCACCCCCGAGATCAACGCCCTGGCCACCTTGCTGCTGCTCGTGAGCGTCGTCGCGGTGGTGGCCGCCGCGCTCGCCTTCCGGCGTACGGAGGAGACCGATGACTGACGCCCACACCGCTGACCTGCTCGAGGTCCGTGACCTCGACGCCCACTACGGCGATGTGCACGCCCTTCGTGGCGTCGACCTCGACGTCCGGGACAACGAGTTCTTCGCCCTGCTCGGCCCGTCGGGCTGTGGCAAGACCACCCTGCTGAGGTCCGTGGCCGGCTTCGAGCACCCGACCTCGGGATCGATCCGGCTGGCCGGCGCCGACCTGCTCGCCCTGCCCGCGCACCACCGGCCGGTCAACATGATGTTCCAGTCCTACGCCCTGTTCCCGCACATGAGCGTCGAGCGGAACATCGGGTACGGCCCGGCGCGCGCGGGTGTGGGCAAGCAGGAGGTGGCGTCCCGGGTCGCCGAGGTCGTCGAGACGGTGGGGCTGCGCGGCCTGGAGGGTCGGCGTCCGAGCCAGCTGTCCGGCGGCCAACGCCAGCGAGTTGCCCTCGCCCGCGCCATCGTGAACCGCCCGCGGCTGCTGCTGCTCGACGAGCCACTCTCTGCCCTGGACCGCAACGTCCGCGGGCAGATGCAGCTGGAGCTCAAGCGTCTCCAGCACGAGGTCGGGATCGCCTTCATGGTCGTCACCCACGACCAGGAGGAAGCACTCTCGATGGCCGACCGGGTCGCGGTGATGGACGACGGCCAGGTCCAGCAGGTCGCGTCACCGCAGGACCTCTACCGGCACCCCGTCAACCGGTTCGTCGCGGAGTTCATCGGCCGGAGCAACCTCTTCGAGGGGGAGCCGCGGCCCGGTGGGCTCGCCGTCGCCGGCTCGGGCACCCTGCCGGGAACGGGTGAGGGGCGCTACCTGGTGGTGCGCCCGGAGGACGTCACCGTGGCAGCCCGCGGCGCCGGTGGCGGTGCGGTGCTCACCGGCCGGGTGCTGGACACCCAGTTCAGTGGCGGTACGACGGTCGTCGCCGTGTCCGCGGACCGGGTCTCGACCGTGTCCGGGCAGCCGTTGGTCGTCACTCAGCCGGGGGTCTCGACCCTGCAGCGCGGTGACGAGGTCGACCTCGCTTGGCGGGCCGAGTCCGCCCGGATCGTCCCGTGAGCGTCCGATGACGACGGTGGCGCTCGCCTCCTTGGCCGACGCCCGACCGTGCTCCTACTGGCACGACCTGCACGCCCTGGCGCCGGTCACCACGCCCCTGAGGCACCCGACCACGGCCGACCTGGTGGTCGTGGGAGCCGGCTTCACGGGGCTGTGGACCGCAGTGACCGCGAAGCTGCGCTCGCCGGACCGTGACGTCGTCCTGCTGGACGCCGAGCACGTGGGCTTCGGGGCGACCGGGCGCAACGGTGGTTTCATCTCCGACTCGGTCACGCACGGGCTCGCGCACGGCCTCGCCCGGTGGCCCGACCAGATCGCCACGCTGCTGGAGGTCGGGCGGGACAACCTGTCGGGTCTGGTCGGCGACCTGCACGCAGCCGGCATCGCGCCGGACCTCTCGTTGGTCGGCAAGACCATCGTGGCCACCACGTCGCACCAGGCCGCGTCCCTGCCCGCGCTGGCGGACCTGCTCGCCGGGCACGGTGAGGACGCCGAGCTGCTCGACGCCGACGGCGTACGAGCCGACGTCGACTCCCCGACGTACCTCGGTGGGATCCGGGTGCGCACCGGCGGGGGAGTGATGGACCCCGTCGCCCTGGCCGTCGGCCTGCGCGACTGGGCGTTGCGGCTCGGGGTGCGGATGCACGAGCAGACGCCGGTCGTCCGGGTGGAGGGCACCCACGTCGTGACCCCGCTCGCCCTGGTGCGGGCACGTCAGGTCGTGGTCGCCACCAACGCGTTCCGCAACCCGGTGCGGCGGCTGCGCAAGTACGTCGTGCCGGTCTACGACCACGTCCTGGTCACCGAGCCGCTGTCGGCGGGGCAGTGGGCGGCGCTGGGCTGGCGGGACCGGCAGGGCCTGACCGACGCGGGCAACCAGTTCCACTACTACCGGCCGCTCGCGGACGGGCGGATCCTGTGGGGTGGCTACGACGCCATCTACTACTACGGCTCCCGCACGGACGTGACGCTGGAGCAGCGCGACTCCTCGCACCGGCTGCTGGCCGAGCACTTCCGGCAGACCTTCCCGCAGCTCGAGGGGCTGCGCTTCACCCACCGCTGGGCGGGGCTCATCGACACCTCGAGCCGCTTCACGCCGTACGTCGGCGTCGACCGCTCCGGCTCGGTCGCCCACGCGCTCGGATTCACCGGCCTCGGCGTCGCCTACAGCCGGCTGGCCGCGACGGCGATGCTGGACGCCCTCGACGGACGTCCCGTGCCGGCCTTCATGAGCGAGCGGCCCGTGCCCTTCCCACCGGAACCCGTTCGCTACCTGGGGGTCCAGACCACCAGGGCCGCCCTCGCGCGCGAGGACCGAACCGGTCGACGGGGGCCGTGGCTGCGGACCCTCGACCGGCTCGGCGTCGGCTTCAACTCCTGAGAGGAACCTCTATGTCCGGACCCATGCTCGGCACCTTCATCGACGGACACCCCGAGGCGGGCACCGGCTTGCCCGTCGACCTCGTCGACCCCGCGACCGGGGAGGCGACCGCGACCTTCACGCAGGCGTCGGCCGCCGACGTCGACCGGGCCGTCCGCTCCGCGGCGGCCGCCTTCCCTGCCTGGGCAGCCCGGACCCCCGGGGACCGGGCGACGGTGCTGGCCGCCGTCGCCGACGCGCTCGCGGAGGCCGGCGACCTCGTCGACCTGGAAGTGCGAGAGACGGGCAAGCCCCGACCGGTGTTCGCCGACGGCGAGCTGCCCTTCGGGCTCGACAACCTGCGCTTCTTCGCCGGTGCGGCGAGGTCTCTCGACGGGACCGGGGCCGGTCAGCTGACCTCCGGCTACACCTCCCTCGTGGTCAAGCGGCCGCTCGGCGTGGTGGCCGGCATCGCCCCGTGGAACTTCCCGTTCATCATGGCCATCTGGAAGCTCGGACCCGCCCTCGCGGCGGGCAACACCATGGTGCTCAAGCCGGCGCCGGGCACGCCCTCCTCGACGCTGAGGCTGGCCGAGGTCGCGCACGCTGCGGGGCTGCCCGCGGGGGTGCTGAACGTCGTGACGGGCGGCAACGAGGTCGGCGCCGCGCTCGTCGAGCACCCCCAGGTCGCCATGGTCTCGATCACCGGCTCCTCCCGCGCCGGCCGGGAGGTGATGGCTGCTGCGGCGCCCACCACCAAGCGTCTGCACCTCGAGCTGGGCGGCAAGGCGCCCGCGGTCGTGTTCGCCGACGTCGACCTGCCCGCCACCGTCCGCGGGCTGGCCATGGGTGTGACCTACAACTCGGGCCAGGACTGCACCGCCTGCACGCGCATCTACGTCGAGCGGTCGGCCTACGACGAGCTCGTGGCCGGGCTCGGCGAGCAGCTGGCGGCCATCACCGTGGGGGCGCCGTACGACGAGGGCACCGACATCGGACCGCTGGTGAGCCGCACCCACCGCGACCGCGTGCACGGCTTCGTGACCCGAGCACGCGACGCCGGCGCCACCGTCGTCACCGGCGGCACCGTCCCGGACGGGCCGGGCGCCTACTACCCGCCGACGCTGGTGACCGACGTCGCGCAGGGCTCGGAGATCGTGCAGGAGGAGGTCTTCGGTCCCGTCGTCGTGGTGCTTCCGTTCGACTCCGAGGAGGAGGCGGTCGCCCTGGCCAACGACAGCGCGTACGGCCTCGCGTCGTCGGTGTGGACCCGCGACGTGCAGCGCGCGCTGCGCGTCTCGCATCGCATGGACGCCGGCGTCACCTGGGTCAACGACCACTTGCCGATCGCCTCCGAGGCACCGCACGGCGGCGTCAAGGCCAGCGGCTTCGGCAAGGACATGAGCCAGGAGGCGCTCGCCGAGTACACCGTCACCCACCACGTGATGCTGCGCCACGAGGCCCCGCCCGAGCACGACTCCTTCCGCCCCGCCTGACGGCCCCCAGGAGCAGCCACCTGCGGAAGTCCGCGCTCACCCGTCCTGCGAAGCGATGCTGTCGGGCCGCGCGGCGCGGCGACACCGACCCGTGGAGCTCCTGCGAGCACGAACACCTCCTCGGCGTCTACCCGAGGTGTAGACCCCTACCCCCTGGGGTGGACAGGAACACCAGAACAGGCACACATTGACACCCACTCCACATATTCTCTGGGGGGAGAGTCACATGGGGGAAAAGGGCAACATCTCGTCCGAGGAGCTCGTGGCAGCCGGATCCGGCGCCGTCATCGCGGGAGCGGGCACCCAGGTCACGGCCGTCTTCGAGGACGCTGCCGGCACCGTCGCGGACAAGGTGCTCGACAAAGGGGCCGACGCCGGGATCGCCGCGGCCTCCGAGAAATGGCAGCAACACAACGGCTCGGCCGACGGCGCCGATCCAGCAGACCCGTCCAGCCCGAGCTGACTCGTCGTGGCCTGGGAGGAGACACGCGGGACCTCCCGCGTGGCACTGGCGGCCGCGCGCGACATGGCGCACGCGGACGACGCCAAGACGCGCACCGACGAGGCCACGAGGCTCCCTGTCCGGTCGCCGCGCCGCGCCATCCTGATCGGGGCAGGCGCCGCTGTGGTCGTGCTGGCGCTGGTCGCGTACCTAGCCCTCCGCGGCGGGGCCGACGACACGCGGCCGGCCGCACTGGTGGACAGCACCCCGTCGGCGACCGCCACGCCCACCGGGCCCAGCCCGGCCGACGTTCTCGGGGAATCGCATCCCTCCGGGGTGTGGAAGCTGGTCGTCGTCGGCCGCACCGTCACCACGAGAGGGGGGACCACCAAGCCCCTCAAGGAGAGAGGGGACCCCGTCGAATGGACCTTCCCCGCGGCGTCATGCTCGGACACCCGGTGCAGCGGCACGATCACCAGCTCCAGCGGCCGCACGTTCCCCTTCACCTGGGACGGCCACCGGCTCGTCGTCACACGGAGTGACCAGCTCGAGCGCGACAAGAAGTCGGCCTGCGTCGACACCGTCACCGGTGCGGTCCAGCCCATCGCAAGCTCGGCGGCAAGACCTACCTACCACCGCTCGTACGAACCCTTCAAGGGATCCCCGGAGCGGATGACCGGCGCTGCGACCGTCCGCACGTCCTACGAGTTCTTCGGTGACTGCACGCCGAGCCCCAGCGACGAGGTCAAGGCCACCTATGTGTGGGTCCTGACGTCGATCGACCAGACCTGAGGATCCACAGCACGGAGAGGACCGCGATGAGCCGACTGTCACGGAGGACGGCACCCACGTCAGCGAAGCGGTTGCCGCCTTTCGCCGTGCGAGGGCTCGCCCTCGCAGTCTTGGTGGGGGCCTGCTCGCTGTTGCCGGTGACGACCGCGACCGCCCGTCCCGCCGAGCGGACGGCTCGGAGCGCGGCGGCATCGGCCTCCCTGACGGTGAAGCCGGCGACCGCGATCACCGGGGAGAAGGTCCGGCTGCGCGGAACCGTGCCGACGAAGAAGGTCCGGCCCGTGGTGCTGCAGCTCAAGAAGGGCAGCGGTTGGCGGAAGGTGACCGCCGGGACGACCTCGACGAAGGGCGCCTTCAAGTTCACCCTCGGCACCCCCGGCAAGTCGACCAAGTACCGGGTCCTGGCGAAGAGCGTCACGATCGGCGGGAGGACCCTGCCTCGCGTGACAACCCCGACCCGCGCGCTCACGGTCCAGCCCCAGACAGCGACCCTCGTCCTCCCCGCCGAGGCGTTGGTGGGCTCGGTGGTCTCCGTCACGGCGACGCTCGCGCCGGTGCGTGCCGGTCGAACCGTCACGCTGGAGCGACAGGCGGGCAGCGGATGGACTGCGGAGGAGACCGGCCTCGAGGGCGCCGACGGGACTGTCGCATTCGGACTGGACACCTCCGCGCCCGGCCAGCGGAGCTACCGGGTTGTCGCCGCGGCTGCCAAAGGCGCACCCTCGGTCGCGTCGGCGGCCCGCACCGTGGTCCTGAAGGCAGCCCAGACCATCGACACCTCGCCGCCTGGCGTGGTGTCGTTCCTCGAGGTCGCCGACAGTACGACCAGCAGCATCACCCTCACCTGGGTGAACCCGTCGGACGGCGACTACCACGGGGCGATGGTCCGCCGGGCACCCGGCAGCACGCCGCCCAGCAGCCGCACCAGCGGCGTCCTGGTGGCCGACGTGCTCGCTCCGGGAGACCTGGTCACCGACAGTGGCCTGGCCGCGGGGACCAGCTATTCCTACGCCGTGTTCGCCCATGACCAGGTGCCCAACTACGCGGGCGCGGCGCAGGTCACCGGCAACACCCTGGCCGGCGGTGGCGCCGACGTCACCCCGCCCGATCCGGTCGCCGGCCTCGCGGTCACCGGGACGACCCAGACCTCGCTGACGCTCTCCTGGACCAACCCCGGGGACGCGGACTACTCCGGCGCCATGATCCGCCGCGCGGTGGGCAGCACGCCGCCGAGCTCGCCGACCAGCGGCGCTCTGGTCGTCGACAAGGCCGACCCGGGAACCACCCACACGGACGCGGGTCTCACCGCGGGCACGACCTACTCGTACGCCGTCTTCGCCCACGACGGCGTGCCCAACTATGCCGCCTCGGCGACGGTGACCGCCGCGACGAGCGTCGTCGTCGACACCACGCCCCCGGGCCCGGTGACCGGGCTGACGGTCGGCTCAGCGACCTCGTCCTCGCTGACGCTCACGTGGACCAACCCCGCCTCCGCGGACTACGCCGGCGCCATGGTCCGGCGGGCCGTCGGGTCGACGCCGCCGGCCAACCCCAGCGCGGGCACCCTGGTCGTCGACAAGGCCGCGCCCGGCGCGAGCCACGTGGACGTCGGCCTGGCGCCCGGCACGACGTACTCCTACGCCGTGTTCGCCCACGACTCAGTGCCGAACTACGCCTCCGCGGCGACCGACCAGGGCAGCACCTCCGCCGCGACCACGAGCGACTGGGCGCAGGCTGCCCACGATCCCGGGCACAGCGCCTGGTCGCCCGACGAGACGGCACTCTCGCCCGGCAACGCCGCGAACGTCGCCGAGGAGTGGAACGTGGCGGGCGGCGGCAAGCCGGCGATCTTCGCCAACGTGCTGTACGTCTCGAACACCGAGCCGCTGGCCGGCAAGGGCCGGCTGACGGCGTACGACCTGGCCACGGGCGCACAGCTCTGGCAGATCGACACCGACTCCTGCAGCGGCCCGCTCGCTGTCAACTCCACCATCGTGGTCGTCGGCTGCGGTGAACCCCGCGCCTACCAGCGCACAGGCGGGCACGCACTGGTCTGGGACGCGCACGACACCGACCCCGGCGCGAGCATGCAGTACTTCCAGCTGACCACGGACCGCCTCGTCGCCTGGACCAACACCCGGCTTGCGGTCTACCGGCTCTCCGACGGACAACGGGTGTGGCAACAGCTTCTCCCCGCGGGCGCCAACTCGATCAACGACGTCGTGGTCAGCACCACGACGGTCGTCGTCGCGTACGACGACCGGCTGCGAGGGCTCTCGCTGACCACCGGCGCCCAGACCTGGGCCGACGCCGGCGTGGTGTCGTCGTCCCTCGTCGCCGCGAACGGCTGGGTGTACACCAACCACCAAGGTGCCGTGAAGCGGTACGCCGCGGCCGACGGCGCGACCGGCTGGACGGCGCTGCCAGAAGGCAACATCTATCGCGTCCTGGGCGCCGACGGGGACACGGTCTACGTGTGGGAAGCGGTCTTCGACTTCGGTCCGCCGTACCCGTCGATCGTGCATGCCCTGCGGCAGAGCGACGGCACCCAGAAGTGGCAGGCGGACGTCCCTTCCCGCCTCTCGGCTGTCGCCATCACCGGCGACCTCGTCTGGTACACCTCCACCGGGATCTACTCCCAGGAGCACGCCAGCGACCTCGTCGCCCTCGACCGCGCAACGGGCGGGACGGTGACCTCCCGGCACTTCGACGACAACATGTACGGCAGCAACGACGTCGCCTTCGGCAGCGGCAAGGTGGTCTTCACCCAGGGCGGCAGCTTCGGCAACCCGGTGAAGGCTGCCCTGAGGGTCTACGGGCTGGCGGGTCCCGTTCCCAGCATCTCCACGCGGGTCCTGCCTCTCGGAAGCACGGGCACCCCCTACTCGACGAACCTGTCCGCGGCACAGGCCGGGACCACCTGGACCCTGCGGTCCGGTGCGCTGCCGGCCGGACTGAGCCTGGGTGCGAACGGGGCCATCACCGGGACGCCGACCGTCGCGGGAGTGTCCCGCGTGACCCTGCGGGCGACGGGGGTGAACGGCCGGTTCGTCGAGCGCGGCTATCCCCTCCAGGTGCTCGCTCCCGCGACCTGGAGCTGGGGCACGACGGGTCGCGATGCCTCCCGCAACCCCTTCGTGCCGGGCAACTCGGTCCTCGGCCTGTCCACCGCACCGTCGTTCGCCTTCCGGTGGAAGACCGCCTCTCCCGGCACGACGATCACCGGCGGGACCATCGACTCCGTCTACGCGGGCGACCGTGTCTACGCCGTGCAGTGGGACGGGACGCTCAGCGCGTGGGACACCACTGGTGCCACCGCGAACCGCGCGCCCGTGTGGTCGAAGCTGCCGACGGAACCGGGGGTCACGTTCATCGGCCAGCCCAGCCTCGCCGGTGATCGCCTGATCGTGCGCGACAGCACCGGGCACGTCCAGGGCATCCGTCTCACCGACGGGGCGAACCTGTGGACCACCACGGGCACGATCACCATGAACAACGGTCCGCAACCCATGCTGGTCTCGGGGACCACGTTCTTCACCACGGGTGACGGGGACGCCGTGGTGGCCTTCTCGACCACCGACGGCTCCCCGAAGTGGGGCGGGAACACCACTGGCGTGGGGGGCACGTGGTACGCCGAGGCCACCGACGGCACCCGCGTGTTCGCCCAGCAGGACTGCGAGCTCTACGCGTTCAACGTCGCCGACGGCAGCACCGCCTGGCACACGCCGATCGTGACCGACTCCCCGGGCGGGTGCTCGTCGGTGTTCAGCGCCAACGGTGCGCCGATCGTCGTCGACGGGCTGGTGTACGCCGTGACCCCGTTCGGACGGATGGTTGCCAACGCCGTCACGGGGGCACCGGTGCTGCGGATCGCGTCCTACAACTACCAGCAGGGTCAGGGCGTGGTCGCCGGCGGTCTGTGGATCTTCGACAACGACGACCGGACGGTCGCGGTGGACACCGTGACCGGTGAGCTCGCCTGGAGCGTCCCGGACAACGGCGACAACATCCGCTACAGCGTCGTGGGCGACCTGGTCCTGGCGCTGGCGCAGTACTCGATGGTCGGTCTCTCCCGCATCGACGGCGAGCAGGTCTGGGATGCCGGTGACCTCGGCGGGCTCGGTGGCCAGCCCAGTCCCGTCGTCGGACCGGACCGGATCTTCGTGCTCTCCGAGCAGGGAGTGCGGGCCTTCGGTCCCCTGCTGGACTGAGGGGTATCGCTCGGCAATGTTCTCTGGACCGCGCGTTCCTCGGCAACGTCGGACTGAAGCGACCGCACCCGAAGCCCGATCACCCGCAGCGGATGGCTAGCCGTCACCGCCACCTGTCGGCGCCAGCAGCCCGGCCATCGGCGACCCGACAACCTTCCGTGCCCATCCAGACCCAGCGCTCTGACGCACCGCTCGGGTGGCAGGGCCTCAGGGCAGCGTCCCGACAGCATCAAGCGTGTCGGGACGCCAGCGGCCTCACCCCCCGGATCGGCCACCTGACGCAGGACTGCGCCCCCTGGACACAGGTATAGCGAGTTCTGAGCGCAGCTGGGCACACCCTTCGGGACGAAGTGGCCGCGGGACTCCGACCGCTCTGCCTAGCCGCGGGCCAGCCGTTGGGCGATCGTCAGCCAGACATCGGGGTCGAGCACCATGCCGAGGTGGGTCGAGCGCACCTCGACGTGCTCGGCCAGCGGGGAGTGGTGGTCGAGGCAGCTGAGCCAGCTGACCACCCCGTCGCGGCGGCTCAGGATCACGGTCACCGGCACGGTGATGGGGTGCTCGCGGTCGCGGCGTTCGACGTACGCCTCCAGCTTCGTGGACGCCGGGTGGCCGGTCATCCGTGCGCCGACCGTGTGTGCGGTACCGCCCACGATCGGCGACCCGAACGTCACCACCTGGCTCAGGAGGTCGGGCCGACGTCGCGCGACCTCGCGGGCGACGACGCCGCCGAGGCTCCACCCCACCAGCGAGATCGGGCCGTGCTCGGCCGCTTGCGAGACGACGTGCTTCTCGAGGCGCCGGACGTCACCGCGGACGTCGCCCCGGTTCCGGCCGAAGCCCCACCCCCGTGCGTCGTACCCCAGCGAGCGCAGGTAGCCGCGCAGAGGAGACGTCAGAGACTCGGGTGCCCCCCAGCCGGGGACGTCGATGACCAAGGATCCGGGGGCGGGTGCTGGCGGCGCTGACCGGAGCCGGCGGCGAGCCAGGGCCAGCCGATAGGCCTGCGCGGGGGCCGTCAGCTCGGACATCGCCAGCCGGAGGCCGGGAGGTCCGGACGGGTGCGACTGCCCTGTCAGGTCCAGAGCCCGGGCCAAGCTGTGGGTGCCCAGGAGCCCGGTCAGGGCCGAGGTGGTGGTCACCGTCGGTGGGTACCCCGTTCGCCGCATGGCATCCGGTCGACGGGCAGCCGTCCGACCGGGAAGTGGACCGCGCGCATCGTCGGGAGAGCAGCGGGTACCCGGCGTGACAGCCACACGACCAGGAGCCGCATGACCACCGAGCAAGCCACCGCCACCGCTGCGTCGGGTGCCGGCACGTTGTTGGCCGCGGCCACCCGCGGTGTCGGAGCCGTCCGACAGGCTCCCAAGCCGCTGCATCCTCAAGGCTCCGTCGCCGTTGCCAGGCTCTCGCGCTGCACGGGTGCGGCCACGGGTGTGCCGTGGCTCGACGAGCCCGACAGCGACATGGTGCTCGTCCGGCGCTCACGCGCCGTCGGCCTGCCCGAGGGTTGGCCCGACGTGCACGGGCTGGCTCTACGGGTGCCGCTCGTGCGCGGCGGTGTCGGCGACCTGCTGCTCGCCTCGACCGGGTGGGGTCCCCGGAGTCGTTTCCTGCTGCATGCCGGACGGCACCCAGGGACGCTGTTCTTCGGCAGCCTGTTGCCCTACCGCACCGCCCTTGGTCCCGTGGTCCTCGGTGCCCTCCCACGCGGCGACGACTCGTGGATGCTGGTGTGGGCGCGGGCTCGCGGTCCGTGGCAACCCTTTGCCCACCTGGTGCTGGGGCCGACGCTGCCCGGCGAGCAGGTCTCCTTCGACCCAGTGCTCAACCGGCTGCCAGGGCTCGAGCAGTACGGGGTCGTCGCACGGCTCCGCCTCCCCGCCTACCGCACCGCACGTCGCTCACGAGCCGAGCGCCCGCGCCGACAGGTCCACTGAGGCGTCCCGGCCTGCGCTTCTCACCTCGACGGGTGGGAAGAAGTGCGGCAGGTCGCCCGTACCGTGGAGTGACCAATCAATCGCTCAGGACGCTTCGTCGCACATCACGGGTACGGAGCATCGAGCGCACCGAGCCGCTGGTCCCGTGCCGGCCCGACGGGATGAGGGTCGCATGGAGCCGCTGCCGGAGACGCGCGAGGCGCTGGCCGAGCTCGTCAGTCTCGACGACCCAGACGTCGACGAGGTGCTTGCCGAGCTGGGGCGCAGTGCCCAGGCCATCGTGCCCGAGCTGGTCGGGCTCTCCCTGGGGTTGGCCCACGAGGGGCTGACCCTCACGTTGCTGGCCTCGAACGACGGCGTCTGCAGCATCGATGCGGCCCAGTACGTCGAGGGCGGCCCGTGCGTGGAGGTCACCGAAGGTCGCCTGGCGTCGGCTGTGGTCGACATGGACGATCCGTTGGACGAGGAGCGCTGGCAGCTCTTCTCCCAGGTGAGCGCGGCCTCCGGTGTCGCCAGCAGCCTGTCGCTGCCGGTGTACCGGGACGACAGGCTGGTCGGCGGGGTCAACCTCTATGCCTCGGGACGCGACTCGTTCACCGGGCGGCAGGACCAGCTGGTGGAGGCCCTCGGCGGCAGGGCTGGGGAAGCGGTGGCCAACGCAGACCTCTCCTTCTCCACCCGCCTGGACGCCGCGGAGGCCCCCCAGCAGATGCGCGAGCGCATCGAGATCGAGACCGCGACAGGCCTGCTGGCCGCCCGGTCCGGTTCGGACCTGGAGGCCGCCCAGCGCCTACTTCGTGAAGCCGCCGCGCGGGCAGGCATCTCCGCGGCCCTGGTCGCGAGGGTTCTCGTCCTGGTGCATCGGGGCTGGCCGAGTCCCTGATCAGCGCTCGTCGAGGATGGTCCTGCTGCTCTTCGGCACGATGCCGTGGTCGGTCGCCCACACCACCGCCTGGGTCCTTCTGGTCACCCCGATCTTGCGGTAGGCCGAGCGGATGAACGTCTTGACCGAGTTGATGCTGACGTAGGCACGCTCGGCGACCTCCTGGTTGGTCAGGCCTTGGGCGATGAGGGCCAGCACCTCGGACTCGCGCGGGCTCAGGCCGTGGTTCTTGCCGGGCCACTGCTCGGGGGTGATGACGGCGTCCGGTCCGGGGTCGGCGCTCACCACGGTCGCGCCGTCGCGCACCTGCTCGATGGCCTCGACCAGGTCGTCGGCGGTGAGCGACTTGGACAGGCAGCCCGCCGCCCCGGCGGCGAGAGCCTCGCTCACCAGCTCGGCCGCGAGGTGCCAGGTGTAGATGATCACGCGAGCGTCGGTGTCGGTGATGACCTGCTCGACCGGGCCGATGACCCGCTCCCTGCTGAAGGCGTCGTAGAGCAGCACGTCCACCTCGCTGTGCACCGGGAGCTGCGACACCAGCTCCACGACGTGGATACGCCCTTCGTACGGCGCCAGCATGCGGTGCACGCCGGCCACGACGACCTCGAAGTCGTTCATGATGGCCACGCGCACCGGCACGTCCGCGACGGAGCGCGACCCGGGCTCGACCATGGCGGCACCGTAGCAAGGGGCCCTGGTCCCTCGGCGTCCGGTGCGTCAGTCGGCACCCGTCGCCGTGGCAGGTGACGCGGTCGTCCAGATCGCCAGCACGAAGTCCTGGTCGTCGTGCTTCACGGTGCGGCCCCAACCAGCGTCGACGAGTGCCACATCCAGCTCCTCGACCGACGCCGCGCCGCTGATGTGGGCATCGTCCGGGTGATGCCGCCAGGTGACCACCACGACCTCGCCTCGCTGGCGGGCCAGACGAGCAACGGTCGCCGCGCGGGGCTCATCGGGCAGGTAGTACAGGACCTCGGGCACCACCGTCAGGTCGGCCCTGGTCGCCGCGTCCGGGAACGTGGGCAGTCGCGACACCTCGCACTCGACGTGCGCCCCGCGACACCGGTCCCTCGTCAGCTCGACAGCGGTCGGCGCGGCGTCCGTGGACAACACCGAGTCGCAGCGCTCCGCCAGCGCAGCGGACAGGTGGCCGGTGCCGCTGGCGCAGTCCCAGGCGAGTCGGTAACGCCGCTGGCCGAGACTGGCCAGCAGCACCTGCTGCTTGCGCTGTTCGTACCAACGGTTCCCGACGCCGAAGGGATCCGGGTTGCCGCGGTACAGCGCGTCGAAGTCGGTCTCGTCCACCACACCTCCATGATCGAGTGGCGATTCCGGACTACGCCGTTCTCGACCATAGGGGAGTACCCGCAGCGACACCCGGCACGCACGTCTTGCCATGGGCCACTACGAGTGTCGGGTCGAGCTTCCCCGTGCGCACCAGCCGAACACGGCGTGCGGAGGTGGCTACGGCGGTCTCGGTGGCGGCAACGACACGGCTTCACTTCGGGATCGGTCGCCGTCGGCGAGGGCTGATCCGACGAAGCGGCCCGTGGCGTGGCGGAGATGTGGGAAGCGCCCTACGCTCCGGTGATGCGCCGAGTCCTCGCCGGAGCGATAGCCGCCAGCCTCGTCTCCTTCTGCGTCGCCGACGTGGCGGTCGCTCGTCCCGCCTTCCAGCCGACCAGCTCCGTCGAGGGATGCGATCCGGCGACTACCGCCCCCGCGCTTGGTGGCACGGTGCCGACCCCTGAGGACGTGCTCGGCTTTCGTCTGGGCTCGCGAGAGGCGACCAATCGTGAGATCGGTCGCTACTGGCGGGCCGCCGATCAGGCCAGCGACCGGGTGGTGACGGGGGTCTACGCGCAGTCCTGGGAGGGCCGGCCCTTGCGCTACGCGCTGGTCTCCAACGCGAGCACGCTCGATGCGCTGCCGACGATCCGCCAGGACCTCGATCGGCTGCGCGATCCATCGACGCCGGAGGAGGAGGCTGGCGAGATCATCGCTCGGACGCCCACGATCCTGTGGGTCGCAGCCAACGTGCATGGCAACGAACCGTCCGGTGGCGACGCAGTGGTCAGGCTGCTGCATCAGCTGGCCGACCGTTCGGACTGCGTGGCGAGCGAGATCCTCGACAACGCGATCGTCGGCCTGATCCCGGTGCAGAACCCGGACGGACGGGCGCACGACACCCGCTACAACTCCTACGCGTTCGACATGAACCGCGACGGCCTGGTCGGCACGCAGCCGGAGGTCGCAGGCAGGCTCCGGCTGCTGTGGGACTACCCGCCGCAGCTGTTCGTCGACGAGCACGAGAACAGCGGGCGCAGCTACTTCTTCCCACCGGTTGCCGACCCGATCTACCACGAGACCCCGAACGGGCTCTACCGCGAGGTCCAGCAGATGTACGGCCCGGCGAACGCCAAGACGTTCAGGTCTCGCGGATGGCGCTACGAGACCTGGAAGTCCGGGTACGACTTCTTCGCCCAGGTGTACGGCGACACGGTGCCGACCACGCAGATGGGCGCGGTGGGGATGACCTTCGAGCAAGGGGATGGCTCGCCGTACCCGCAGCGCGTGCGCCACCAGTACCTGTCGGCGCTCACCACGCTGTACACGGGCGCGACCCACCGGGCCAGCGTGCTGCGTACGTGGCGCAACACCTTTGTCCAGGCACAGGAACAGGGCGAGCAGCTGCCGCCTGGAGCCGAACCGCATCTTCAACCCGGGCCATCACCTGCAGCGACGTGTCCCGAACCGTCCGGTCTGCGGCTACTTCCTGCTCGGGGACTCGCGAGAGACCAGGCGCGTGGTGAGCCGCCTCCAGGCCGCCCACGTCCTCGTGGACCAGCTGGATCGCCGGACCGTGGTCCGTGACTTCCGCCCGTACGGCGCGGCGCCGCGTCGCAAGACCCTCCCTGCTGGCACGTACTGGATCAGCCTTGCCCAGCCGCAGAAGCACTGGGTGCAGGCCGTCCTCAACGAGGACACCTACGTGCCGTTCCCGTACTTCTACGACGTGAGCGGGTGGAGCCTGCCTCTGCTCGCCGGCATCCGGGGCGGCTCCACCGGTAGGTCGGTAGTCGCGCCGGTGAGCCGCGTCGCGACGCTGACCGAGCCGTCCACCCCCCGACCGCCCGGCCGGTTGCCGCGGATCGCCGTGCTGGACCAGTTCGAGAAGACCTTCGACGGCTATCAGTACTCCGGGTGGCTCAAGTGGCGGCTGGCCGAGGACTGGCGTCTCCCGTACACGGTCCTCCAGCCGGAGCAGGTGACGGCTTCGACGCTGAGCAAGTTCGATGTCGTGGTCGTCGGGAACGTCGACTCCAGGCCGGTGTATCGCCGGCTCGGAGACCGTGGCCGGGCCGCTCTCGGAGCCTGGGTTGCGCGCGGAGGTCGCTACGTCGGTTGGCAGGAGGGTGCCCTGCTGGCCTCGGCTCTCGGGATCTCAGAGGTGGGCATGACCACACCGACGACCGAGTCGCCTGGTGCGCTGATGCGGATCCGTACCCCGAGTGGACCCAACATGATCGCGTGGGACAGCGACTACAACCTCGTGCTGGCCGCCCGCGGTGCACGGGTGGTCGGCGCCTTCCCGAACCACATGTTCGTCTCCGGGTTCGCAGCGAAGCCCGAGGCTCTCGCCGGCACGGCCCTCGAGACAGTCGAGAAGCTCGGCCGGGGAAGCGTGACCGTGTTCGGCTACGAGCCCAACTTCCGCGCGATCGCCAATGGCTCAGCACGCCTGCTCATGCAGGCCATCCTACGAACGCCCACCGGCTCGGTGCCCTCGACGGCGACCCAGATTGCGCAGAGGAGGACCGTTCACCACGAGCGCGCGTCGGACGTGCTACGCCTCGGTCACACGCGGGCCTGGCGCCTGGCCCACGACGACCGCCAGGGCGGCCGGCCTGACCCTGCTCGCAACTGATCGAGTCCGGTTACTGGCGTGGGGGCTTCCCCGTAGGTTCGCCCGTGTGAAGGTCGTGGTTGCGGGCGGGTCTGGGGCGTTGGGTCGTCGGTTGTGCGCCGACCTCGCACGCGCCGGCTACGAGGTCGTTGTCCTGACGCGTCGCCGACGCCATGGGCCGCACCGTCAGGTCGAGTGGGATGGCCGCACGGTCGGGCCGTGGCGCGAGGAGCTGGAAGGCAGCGCCGTGGTCAACCTGGCCGGTGAGCTGGTGGACCGCAGGCCGACAGCGGCCAACGTCTCGCTGCTCACCACCTCCCGCGTCGATCCGACGCGGGCACTGGTCGAGGCGAGCCGCAGCCTCGACATCCCCGTCCCTGTATGGGTGCAGGCCAGCACGCTGGCGATCTATGGCGACGCTGGCGACAGCGTCCTCGACGAGTCGGCGAAGGCCGCCGACGGCCCACCCCAGATGGCGGGCGTCGCCCGGGCCTGGGAGGCCGCGGTCGATGGCGCCAACACCGATCGCCTCGTCGTGATGCGCACGGGGATCGTCCTCGACAACGACGCCCCGGCACTCGACCGGCTCCGGTGGCTGGCCCGGTGGGGCCTCGGAGGTCGCGTCGGCCCGGGCACGCAGTGGATCAGCTGGGTCCACATCGACGACTGGCTGGCCATCGTCCGTACCGCCCTCGCGCGGGGATCAGGGCTCGAGGGAGTCCTGCACGCCACTGGTCCCGAGCCGACGCGCAACGCGGACCTGATGGCGGCCCTGCGTCGCAGCGTGGGTCGCGCTGTGGCGCCACCGACACCCGCCCTGCTCGTCCGCCTCGGCGCAGTGCTGCTGCGCACCGACCCGGCGCTCGCCCTCACCGGACGACGTGCGGTCCCGGCTCGCCTGCTCGCGGGGGGATTCCAGTTCGCGCATCCCGACCTCGACGAGGCGCTGGCCGATCTCGAGACCCGTCGGTCGAAGCGGGTCTGACCGCGCGGCGTACCCGCCCTGTGGCGACCGGCACGAGCGGCGCGTCGCAGGCCGGCTGTCCTCGACGGCGGCGCCCTACGCGCTGGGGATCACGTTGTAGTGGATCAGCAGCGAGCCGGAAGGGGAGGCCGTGCTACCGACCAGTTCGAGGGAGTAGGCGACGTCGTCCTGGAAGAGACGCCGACCGCTCCCGACCACGTGTGGCGCGACGAGGAGCCGCAGCTCGTCGACGAGACCCTGGGCCAGGAGGTACTGGGCCAGGGAGATGCTTCCGTGGACCCCGATGTCGCCACCCTCGCCCTCCTTCAGCTCGCGCACGAAACGGTCGACCGGACCCTGGATGGGCTCTGCCCTGGTCCATTCGTTCGTCAGTGGAGTGACCGTCGCGACGTACTTGTCAACGTTGTTGATGAAGTCGGCGAACGGCTGGACGTCGGACTTCGGCCAGTAGCCGGACCACTCGTCGTACATCTTGCGGCCGAGCAGCACGGTGTCCTGCGTCCTGATCACCTCGGCGAGGTTCGCCTCCATCGTGTCGTCGAAGTCGAACAGGAAGGTCTCTGGGTCCTGCGCCACCCCGTCGACCGACAGCAACGTGTACACCACGACCTTGCGCACGCACTCTTCCTTTCCGTGGGCCATCCAAGTCCATGAAAGTACTCGGCGCCCGCGGACTCGGCGACCTCAATCGCCCGCCAGCGCACAAGAGCCCCGACCGCAGACGCGGTCGGGGCTCTTGGTGGTCAGGTCAGGAGACGCGGACGTTCTCGGCCTGCGGGCCCTTGGGTCCCTGCGCGAGGTCGAACTCGACCTTCTGGTTCTCGTCGAGAGACTTGTAGCCGCCGGACTGAATGGCGGAGTAGTGGACGAACACGTCCTCGCCGCCATCATCCTGGGCGATGAAGCCGAAACCCTTTTCGGCGTTGAACCACTTGACGGTTCCTGAAGCCATGATCTTTTCCTTTGTTCGTTGCCTGGGGCACTGTGCCCGAAGCCGCTGAAGACACCTACCTGTGCTGATGTCCAGCGAACCGAAAACCAGGAGTACTAGATACAGGCCGCGACATCGTGTGCGGCCAGGACGACTTGTTGAGCCGTCCCTTCAACAGGACCCACGATAGGGCATCGGCTCCTCGAGCAGGGTTTCGGCGAGGTTGGCCCGACGGACCCGGCTAGCGTTCGGGCGTGGCTGCCCTGCCTGCCTCGCTGGCGGACCTGGAGTGGATCATCTCTCGTCTGGCGCAGCGCCGTGCCCTCCTCACGCCTCTTGCCCCCATCTTCTGGAGACCCGCATCCGACGCGTCCGAACGTCACCGGGCGTTCATCGAGCACCTCCTCACAGCGGGAGGCGGGCTCGCCTACCGGACGGCGGACTCCGTCCTGGTCGCGAGCCCGCGAGGAGACGGGTGGTTGGTCGATGACCTGCACGTCCGCGACGGGCGGTGGACACCTGACGGCATCGAGCTGTGGAACGCACTCGCGGCAGACCGCGGAGGACAGGATGTGCGGTTCGTGTGTCCCACCTATGAGCGTGACCGTGCCGCCTTCGCGTCGAGCATCGGCCTGACAGTCGCGGAGACGTGGTGGCTCATCGAGCTTGGGACGGGCGGTGGTGAAGCCCGCCTGGACGTGGCCCTGCCAGGGGCCCGTGCGATCACCGTCGGCGCGCCACCGGTCTACGCCCCACCAGGACCCATGCTCTTCCTGCCCTCGCCCGAGAACGCTGCCACGGCTGTCCCAGCGGCGTTGGACCAGGCCCCGGAACTGGGGTGCGCAGGTGTGGTGGTCAACCAGGTCGCGAGCGATCAGGAACTGGTGGAGACGCTGCGCGCTGCCGGTCTTCGGCCGCACTGCGACTACTTCACGGGGACCATCAAGACGTTCTGACGGGGCGACGCCGGAATGTAACCTTGTGGATACGTACCCACATTGCTACATTAGCGCCATGGACGCTGTGTTGCACGCGCTGGCAGACGAGAGCCGGCGGACGGTTCTGGAGATGCTCCGCGACCGCTCGGTGACTGCAGGAGAGCTGGCCGAGGCTCTTCCGATCGCCCGCCCGGGGGTGTCCCGGCATCTGCGCGTGCTGCGGGAGGCGGGGC
The DNA here is from genome assembly GCA_963708915.1 of uncultured Actinomycetota bacterium. GTDB lineage: Bacteria > Actinomycetota > Actinomycetes > Propionibacteriales > Nocardioidaceae > Nocardioides. The sequence goes on along the minus strand of CAVPUJ010000001.1, from coordinate 355,191 downwards.
TGGTCGACGTACGCCAGGACGCGCAGCGCCGGATCTACACACTCCGCCCGGAGGCGCTCGTCGAGGTCGACGAGTGGCTGGGACCGTACCGCCGGCTCTGGGAGAACCGACTCGACGCCCTCCACACCGAAATCACACGAGGAAAGAAGGCACGACGATGACCACGATCGCGACGATGCGAACACTCGACGAGACCCACGGAGCGGTCCGGGTCGAGGACCTCTACGACACCGACATCGACGACCTCTGGCAGGCGTGCACGACGCCCGAGCGCCTGGCCCGCTGGATCGCCCGCGTCGAGGGCGACCTGCGGGTCGGCGGCACGTTCCAGGTCGTCTTCACGAGCACCTGGACCGGTTCGGTGCGCGTCGAGGTGTGCGACGCGCCTCACCGCCTGCTGCTGACGACGGAGCCGGGGACGGACGACGAGGGGCAGATCGAGGCGTGGCTGACCGAGGAGGGCGCCCAGACCCGGCTGGTGGTGGAGGAGCGCGGACTGCCGGTGACGCATCTTCCGTTCCACGCCTCTGGTTGGCGGGTCCACCTCGAGGATCTCGGTCGGTCGCTGGAGGTAGCGGGCCCGGTGCATCCGGAGGGCTGGAGCTCCGAGGCCGGGGCGCCCGGCTGGAAGCAACGCTGGGAAGAGCTCACGCCCATGTACCAACAGACTCAGGTCCGATGAGGTCGGGGCGGGGTCACCGTTGACACGGGCTGGAGGCGGGACGCCCCGGGGTTAGTCTGACGTGGGCGCGACCTACTGGTGAGGGAGCTCGGTCATGAGGATCTCGGGCATGAGGGTTTCGGGGATGCTGACGGCGGCGCTGCTGGGTGCCGTCGCGCTGACAAGCATGGTCGGGACCGTGGCCGCCACTGCGACACCCACGTGGTTGCCCCAGGTGGACGCCACTGCCGGCTACAGCCATGCCACGGACGCGAAGGTCGCCGTCGACGGAGCGGGTCGGGTCACGGTGACGACCGAGGGGTACGGCTACGACGGGCAGAGCTCCTCGGACACCGTGACCGTCGCCTCGCGCCGGGTCGGCGACCCGGCCTTCGGTCCTGAGCAGGTGGTGGGAGCCGACTATTCGTCCGACCCTGCCATCGCCTCCAACGCCGGCGGCCTGACCGCCGTGGCCTTCCAGCACGACGAGGACGGTCGCGCGACCGTCCAGGTAGCGGTACGTCTTCCGGGTGAGTCCGTGTTCGGTCCGGCGGTCACGGTGTCGGGCGCGGGCACCTCGTACGTCCCGCAGGTCGTGGTCAGCGAGACCGGTGACGTCACTGTGGCGATGTACTGGAGGGATCCGGACACCTTTGAGAAGACCGTGCGCACGGCCACTCGGCCGTCGGGATCGGCCGTGTTCGGGGAGCCGGTGGACCTGTTCCCGGCGCAGCTCGCCGGTGTCTCCGACCCCGTCGTCGGCGTCGACGCGAGCGGTGCGGTCACCGTCGCCTGGAGCCGCGGCTCCCTCGTCGAGGTGTCACGAAGGATGCCGTCGAGCGCGTCGTGGTCGACGCCGCTGCAGGTCGGGGACAACGACGTCGCGAGCCGTGTCGCGCTCTCGGTCGGGGTGGACGGGACGACCGCGGTGGGGTGGGTCGCCGGTGCTTACCCCTCCTACGGCCCGTGGCTCGCGGTGCGGCAGCCGGGCGGCGACTTCCAGTCGCAGGCTCTGGAGACCCAGGGCACCAGGTACGTCACCGAGCCCCAGCCGATGGTCCTCCCGAACGGTGAGGTGGCAGCAGCCTGGTATCGCAATGCGGGGGACGGCTACGACGTCCGGCTTCTCAGCCCGGCGACCGGTCCGCTCCCCGTCACGCTGACCAACGACGCGGTGCGTAGCGACATCCAGGTCGGCGCCGGGCCCGATGGGACCCTGACGCTGGTCTGGGAGACCGACAGCCAGCAAGGTTATGCGCACCTCGTGTCCCTGCGCGTGCCGACGACGGGCCCGCTGCCACAGGCTGACGTCACCCCGGACCAGGTGAACGCCGACGAAGAGGATCCCGACCTGGTCGTCGACTCGAACGGCGACGCCACCGTCGTCTTCCGCGACTACGACCAGGAGCGGTCCCAGGACCACGAAGAGGTGACGGGCACCGTCGTCCTCGACGCTGCCGGACCCCGGATCACCTGGGCCGCGCCGGGTCCCGGCACCGTCGGCGTGGCCGTGCCGCTGGCCGTGTCCGCGGTCGACTGGTCCGGGACCACCAGCTTCACCTGGGACTTCGGTGACGGGACCACCGGCACGGGGGCGTCGACTGCGCACGCGTACGGCGCGCCGTCCGCGTACGCAGTCCGGGTCACGGCCACTGATGGGTCAGGGAACACCACCACCGAACAACGCCCCTTGACCGTGGCCGCTGCCGCGAAGTCCGGGGACACCACGCCACCCCACCTCACCGAGGCAAGGATCCGTCCACGGCACCTGCCCGTGGCACGACCGGCGCGACTGAAGGTCACCAGCTCCGAGACGGCGCGACTGCGTGGCGTGGTCCAGCGTCGCCATCACGGTCACTGGACCGACGTGACGACCCGGTCGTGGCTGCTGCGGCCGGGGAAGAACACCCGACTTCTCCTCGGGCAGGTCAAGCAGCTGCAGCTGACGCCCGGTGTCTACCGCTTGCAGGCGATCGCCAACGACAGAACCGGCAACAAGTCGACCGTCCTCCACATCCGCTTCTACGTCCTCGACTGATCTCATCCCGCTGGACGCGTGGAGGTGAGCGATGGGACCTTCCCGGAACGCGCGCCTCGGAGGCGGGGGTCGCCACCAATGCAGGGGTCGGAACGGACGACGAAGCAGCCCTCTTGCCGTCCGTCCTCGCGCGAGCTCCAGGACACGCTGGGCGCTCACCCTGCCTGACCCACTGGGACTTCATCGCGTACCCGCTCAGATCGGTCAGCGGCGCACCCGATAGCGCAGGTGAAGCACCCGGTTGCCCTGAACAACTACGTCTGGGCCTTCCAGCAGGTGCTGCGCGTCGACGGAGCCGAAGTAGCGCTTGCCGGACCCGAGCACGACGGGTGCGACGTCCATGCGTACCTCGTCGACCAAACCTGCGGCGAGCGCCTGGCCGCCGACGTCGCCGGCCGCGACCTCGACGGTGCGGTCACCCGCAAGCTCCTGCGCCTTGGCCACGGCTGCCTCGATGCCGTCGACAAAGTGGAACGGCGCCTGGGGGTCCCAGCCCTCGGGCGCCGGCCGGTGCGTCACGACGACCACATGGTCGATCCCGGCCGGAGGCTTCCCGTCCCAGCCGTCCGTGATGTCGAAGACGTGGCGGCCGGCAATGGTCACCCCGATCTCGTCCCAGTACGGCCGGACGTGGTCGTACGACGCCTGCGACACCTTCAGAACGCCACCGTCGTCCAACGGCACGTCACCGCTGACCAGCCACTCGAAGATCGGACCGGGATCGTCGTTCTCATCCGCGATGAAACCATCCACCGAAACCGACGCGTTCATGACCACTTTCCCCATGGATTCCTCCTCTGTTCGGAGTCCCGAGTCTGGTGCGGCGTGAACTCTCGCTCTTGTACGAAATCAATCGGCCGGTAGCGGCCAGCCGTCCAGGGCGTGGTCGGGATGTTCGCGCAGGAATCGCCGCCGGACTTCGGCGTACCGGGTCGGCGTGAGTCCGGTGAACTCCCGGAACTCGCGCACGAAGTGGGCCTGGTCGAAGTAGCCCGCGTCAGCGGCAACGTCTCCCCAGTCGATCGGTGCAGCGACGTCGATCGCCAACACGGTGGAGCTGAAGCGGTAGCTGCGAGCCAGCCGTTTCGGCGTCACACCGACGACGGCCTTGAACCGCTTCGCCACATACGTGCTGCTGGCGCGGGCCGCCACACCGATGTCGCTGATCGGCACTGTCCCGCCTGTCGCCGCGACGGCACTGCTCATCTGGCGGACCAGGTCAAGACCGTCGATCACCCGCAGCCGTCGCACCAGTTCCTCCTCGAGCAGCGTCAGCATCTCCTGCGGTCCGTCCGCCGTGGTCAGCCGGTCTCGCAGCTCAGCGACAGCGGGCTGGCCCCAGATCTGCTCCACCGTCGCCGGTCGGTCGCACAGCTCGGCCGCGGGCATCGGCAGGAACGGTGCCAGCCCCCACGGCCTGAAGTGGACGCCCACGGACCGGGTCGGGGTCGGGTAGCTGAACTCCCACGCACGTGTGGGCGTGGTGACCGCGCAGCCGTCGGCGTACTCCACGGCGTCTACGTCGGTGCCTGCGCGGATGAGAAACGGCGCCCCGAGGTTGACGATGAGCAATGGCGCGGGCGCCGCCGGCAGCAGCAACCGGGAGTACGGCGGGGCGCCCTCCAGGTAGTAGAGGTCGTCGATCAGCCCGTCCAGCGGCGGACCGGGCACCCTGGACACATACTCCACGCCGACATCATCTCGCCGTGCGGCGCAGGCAGAAACAGGCGACGTTCCTCGCCTCGAAGGGTGCAGTCGTGTCGAGGCGCCGCGAGACTGGTCACCTCGACCAGCTTGGCAAGCAGGCGTTCAGCCACGCGCTCAGCCCTCCGGGCCGAGGCCGACCTCGACTTCGTCGTCCTCGACCTTCTCGGGCAGGTCTCCTTCGTTGGTGACCAGGGCCGAGACCGGGGCGTCGGGCTCACGGCTCCCGACGATGGGCGACGGGGCCTTGACGGAACGCACGTCCCACCTGGTCGGCGACCGTGCGGCTCCGCAGGACCGGGCTGTCGCCGTACGCCGCGTCGGCCATGCCGGTGATCACCTCGCGCAGGACCTCCGGACCGGTACGCGTGGGCGACCAGCCCAGCTCCGCGCGCGCCCGGGCCGTGTCGAGGAGCGGGACGCGCTTCGCCAGGTCGATCCAGCCCGGGTCGAGCTGCAGCAGTCGCGCATGCCAGCCCGCGGACACACCGAAGCGCAGGACTCGTGCCGGCACAGGGATCAGCCGCGCGCCGAGCGCGGCGGCGATGTCGTGAGCAGTGACGTCCTGCGGGGCAGCGAGGTTGAAGGCGCCGGGCGCGCGCGACTCCAAGGTCATGGCGATGGCACTCGCCACGTCCTCGGTGTGCACCATCGGGATGCGGACCCCCGAATCGAACGGCAGCACTGGGATGTGCTCGAGGACCCTGGCGGGGACCAGGCCCGGGACCCCGTAGCGCAGGAGGGCGCTGCCGGAGCTGCGGCGACCCACGATGCCGGGCCGCAGTCGGGTGACCGTCACGTCAGGCGTTGCCTGCTCGAACGCGTCGAGGAGCCGTTCGGCCGCCGCCTTGTGCCTGCTGTACGGCGATCGGGGAACTCCCGCGGTGGGGTAGTCCTCGTCCACGGGCACATCGCTGGTCTTGGGGGAGTAGGCGCCGACCGACGACATGTGGACGAGGTGGGCGACGCCCGCCGTCGCGACGGCATCCAACACGCGCTGGGAGCCGCCCACGCCGAGGGCCTCGAGGAGATCGAGCCGGTGCGAGGGTTGGAAGCCCCACGCGAGGTGGACCACCGCGTCCGCGTGCTGGACCACGCGCCCCAGGACGTGACTGCTCGCCGGCTCGGCCAGGTCGGCGGCGTGCCACTCGACCAGATCGGCGAGCTTGGTTCCGTGCTCGGGCGGACGCCTGGCGATCCCGACCAGCTCGTGGTCGCCCCCGGCGAGACGCTCGACGAGCGCCGAGCCGATGTTTCCGCTTGCCCCCGTGATGACGATCCGCACGTGGCTCTCCTCCCTCTCCAGGCCCGTCGCCGCCTCGTACCCAGGCCGGGGGGCCGTCATACTGGCCGCGTGTGGGTCCAGGACTTCTCGGGGCCGGCGGGGTCGCCACCCGACCCTGAGATCTGGGGCCACGAGGTCGGCGGCGGTGGGTGGGGAGACGGTCAGCAGCAGGTGTACACCGCCGACCGGCGCAACGCCGCCCTCGACGGCGCCGGACACCTGGCCATCACCGCTCGACGCGAGGCGGACGGCACGGTCACGTCGGCGCGCCTCACGACGCGGGACCGCTTCACCACCACGTTCGGCCGCATCGAGGCGCGCATCAAGGTGCCGGGCGGCCCGGGCACCTGGCCGGCGTTCTGGATGCTGGGCGCAGACCTCGACGTGGTGGGCTGGCCGGCCTGTGGCGAGATCGACGTGATGGAGCACGTCGGAGCCGATCCCCGCCGCTGCCACGGGACGCTGCACGGTCCCGGGTACAGCGGGCTCGCCGGTGGTGTCGGCCGCGCGATGGACGCAGGTACGGACCTGTCCGCGGACTTCCACGAGTACGCCGTGGCGTGGGACGAGTCCGCAGTCATCTGGATCCTGGATGGTCGCGAGCACCACCGTCTGACGCCCGCGGACGTGCCGGGACCGTGGCCCTTCGACCACCCCTTCTACCTGCTCATCAACCTGGCCATCGGGGGCGACTGGCCCGGTAACGACGGCGATCCGGCGCTCCCGGCCGTGCTCCTGGTCGACTGGATTCGAGCTCGGCGGTGACCAGGGCGGTTCACGCTGCCCCGCTCGCGAGGATGGTTCAGACCAGGCAGGCCCGGCGCCCCCCGGGGAGCGGTGAGGTCGGCCGGTCTGGTCCGCAGAACCCTTGCTCGCCTCGGTGGTTGTGTCCTCGCTAGTCCTTCTGGGCGGGGTCCGCGCGGCTGATCCGCTTGACCGTGCTGGCCAGCCAGTCGGCCGGCATGTCGGTGCCGATCTCCCTCAAGCCCGCCTGGAGCTCGGCCAGGACCGTCTCCTCCGGCGCCCCGGCCTGCCACGAGAGCACGCGATCCACCACAGCCTGCACGGCCTCATCGGCTTGGTCGTCGTGACGAAGGTCGCTGTTGTCGCTCATGTCGCGTCTAGTACCCAGCCCGGCTGATGACACTCCGCCCGGCACCGTCCTGGCCCCCGCCGTCCTCGTCGACCCGGAAGATGCCGATCACCAGGATGACGAGCAGACCGACGGCGATGGCGGCGACGACGAACAGGGCCAGCACGAACTTGCTCATGACCGCCCCGTACCCGCGAGCGCGGACAACAGCCGATCAACCGTTCACGGGCAGTCCCAGCGCTGAGGCGTCAAAGTGCAGGGATCGGGTACCTCCCCCTCGTGAGGGATTCTGGGGGGGAGCGCCGGCCTGCGCGCGGGCGCACGACGGGGGAGAGCTTGCGGATCTGCGTCGTCGCGTCCAGCCGCTTTCCGATCCGAGAACCCTTTGCGGGTGGTCTGGAGTCGCACACCTACTCGGTCGCCCGCGAGCTGCACCGCCGTGGTCACCGGGTGTCGGTGTTCGCCGCGCCCGGCTCTGACCTCGGCTTTCCCGTCGGCACCTTGCAGGTCTCGACGTACCACGGCAGCGACGAGTCGCGGGCCGACGTCGCCGCACCTCCGGGGCTGTGGATGGAGGAGCATCACGCCTACCTGACACTGATGCTGGACCTCGCGCGTGACGGCGCGGACGACTTCGACCTGGTGCTCAACAACAGCCTGCACCACCTCCCCGTCGCGATGGCGCCGAGCCTGCGGATCCCCGTGGTCACGACGTTGCACACGCCTCCCATCCCCTGGTTGGAGTCGGCGATCGAGGTGGCCGGCGGCGCTGGGACCTTCGTGGCCGTGAGCCGAGCGATGGGCACGGCGTGGTCCCATGCTGTCTCGGCGCTGATCATCCTCAATGGCGTCGACCCGGACCTCTGGGTGCAAGGACCCGGAGGCGAGGACGCCGTGTGGTCGGGGCGTCTGGTCCCGGAGAAGGCTCCGCACGAGGCGATCGACGCCGTGCGCCGCACCGGTCGGGCGATCACCGTGGCGGGACCGATGCTGGACCGCGCGTACTTCGACCGCGAGATCCAGCCGCGACTGGGCGACCACGTCCGCTACGCCGGCCACCTGGACCAGCGAGCGCTGTGCGACCTGGTGGGATCGTCCGCGGTGGCGGTGGTGACGCCCCAGTGGGACGAGCCCTATGGGTTGGTGGCCGCCGAAGCGATGGCCTGCGGCACGCCCGTTGCCGCCTATGGGCGTGGCGGTCTCAACGAGATCGTGACGCCCGCGTCGGGCCGGCTGGCGACTTCCCCGGACGTGGAGGCGCTGGCCCGGGCGGTCGATGCTGCCGCCACCTGCGATCGCGATGCGGTCCGCCGGCACGCCGTGCACGCCCATGGTCTGACGCGGATGGTGGACGAGTACGAGGCCCTCTTCCGGAGCACCGTGGCCAGGGCCGCGGCGTGATCGGCTACTACGTGCACCACGTGGGAGCCGGCCATCTCAATCGGGCCCGGGCCGTGGCGCTGCGGGCTGGGGGCGGGATCACCGGCCTCTCCTCACTGCCGGCGCCGGCCGACTGGCCCGGGCCGTGGGTGAGGCTGGCGCGCGACGACAGGGCTTCCGAGGTCGTCGACCCGACCGCGAGAGGAAACCTCCACTGGGTACCCGAGCGGGACGACGGCCTGTGCCGCCGGATGGCCGCGCTCTCGTCGTGGATCGAGTCCGTACGACCGGACGTCCTTGTCAGCGACGTGTCGGCGGAGGTCGCGCTCCTGGCGCGTCTGCACGGCGTCCCGGTCGTGTCGGTCGTGCTGCCTGGACGGCGCGGCGACCGGGCCCACCGCAGCGCCTATGCCGTCAGCAGCGGCCTCGTCGCGGCGTGGCCGCGGAGCGCCGCCGGGATGGTGCACGGTCTCGACCGGGCAGACGTCGGTCGCCTGCACCACCTCGGAGCCCTCTCGAGGCTGGAGACGGCAGGTCCGGACCAGCGAACCCCGAGTCGTCGCCGGGTCCTCGTCCTGTCCGGCCGCGGCGGTGGCCACGCCACAGCGGCCCAGGTACGAGCGGCCGCGGCCGACGCACCGGGCTGGTCCTGGACGATGCTGGGCGGCGCGGGGGAGTGGTGCGACGACCCTTCCGCTGCCATCGACGCGGCCACGGTCGTCGTCGTCCAGGCCGGTGAGAGCGCGGTGGCCGACGTCGCCGCGCGACGACGCCCCGCTGTCGTCGTCCCGGCGTCGCGTCCGTTCGACGAGCAGACGGCGACGGGTCGGGCCCTGGCCGCGGGAGCGTGGCCGTGCCGCGTCGAGGAACGCTTCCCAGCAAGCGGTTGGAGTGCACGTCTGGCCTCGGTGGCCGCCCTCGACGGGCAGGCCTGGGGTAGCTGGTGCGACGGGGGTGCGGCGGACCGGCTGGCCGCCTACCTGGTGTCCTTCTCGTCGCCGCGGCGCAGGAGGATCGCATGACGCCGACGACGGCAGTGGTCACCATCGCCCACGGCAGGCACCGGCACCTGCGGCGCCAGCACGCCTCGTTCGCGTCCGGCACCCTGCCGGACCACTACGTGGTCGTCGCCATGAACGATCCGGCAGTGGAGTCGTGGACGACGATCGACGAGCCTCATCCCCAGGTGGTCCGGGCGCCGCAGGACCCCCGAGGCCTGCCGCTGGCAGCGGCCAGAAACCTGGGGTTCAGGACGGCTCTGGAGCTCGGCGCCGACGTGCTGGTCGGCTTGGACGTCGACTGCCTGGTCGGGTCAGCCACGGTCGGTGCCTACCGGGCGGTCGTACGGGGGCGTCCCGACGTCCTGTGGTCCGGCCCCACCACCTACCTGCCGGTGACGGCCGGCGACTGTGACCCCACCGACCTCGACGCCCTCGACGATCCGCACCCGGCCCGGCCATCCCCGGCGCGGGGGACGCACTGGGTCGGGGGAAGCCCCGACCACTTCTGGTCCCTGTCGTTCGCGGTGCACGCCATGGCTTGGACGGCCGTCGGCGGCTTCTGCGAGAGGTACGCAGGGTACGGAGCCGAGGACACCGACCTCGCCCACACGTGGCAGCACTCGGGTCGCCCCCTCGGCTGGGTCGGCGACGCCCGCACCTATCACCAGCACCACCCCACGCAGGAGCCCCCGGTGCAGCACCTCGACGACATCCTGCGCAACGGCGCGATCTTCGCCGAACGTTGGGGCCGGTGGCCCATGGGCGGCTGGCTCTCCGAGTTCGAGGCTCGAGGGCTCGTCGACCCGACGCCCGACGGTGGCTGGGTCCGCAGCCGAGCAACGGAGACGGTCCGATGACCCAGACGGCACACAGGCGCGCGGACGAGGTCCAGGACGGGGTCCTGGTGGCCTCCGTCCCGGCCAACCACGTCTACGTGCACCACATCGCCGCCGAGGACGCAGACGGTGTGGAGCGCTTGCCGGACCCGGACCCGGACGACCCGCGTCGCTCAGCACAAGAGGCCTGGTGGCCACCGGTCATGCTCGACCCTGACTGGATCGCTGCCGCCGACTTCGACGTCTTCCACCTCCAGTTCGGCTTCGACGCCTGGGCACCCGAACGGCTGCGGGACGTCGTGGCAGCCCTCCGTCGGCGACACGCACCCTTCGTCTACACCGTGCACGACCTGCGCAACCCCCACCACCTGGACCGCAGCCTGCACGACGAGCAGCTCGACGTGCTCGTACCTGCCGCCGACGCCGTGGTCACCCTGACCACGGGAGCAGCGCAGGAGATCGCCGAACGGTGGGGGCGACGGGCTCATGTCGTGCCGCACCCGCACGTCGTCGACTTCGCCACCATGGAGCGGTTGGCTTCCCAGCCGCGACCGACCGAGCAGGTGCGGATCGGGCTGCACGTCAAGAGCCTCAGGGCCAGCATGGACCCTGGCCGATTGCTGCCGTCACTGCTCCGGTTCGTCAGCGCACACCCCGGCACGGTGCTGCAGATCAACGGGCACCGTGACCTCCTCGAGCCCGGCGGAGCCCGCTACTGCGCTGATCTCGAGCGCCCGCTCCGGGACGCGGAAGCGGCGGGACTCGTCGACCTGAGGGTCCACGACTTCATGCCCGACGCCGAGCTCTTCGCCTACCTGGCCTCGCTCGACGTCGCCGTCCTGCCCTACCGCTTCGGCACCCATTCCGGCTGGTTGGAAGCGTGTCGCGACCTCGGCACGACCGTGGTGGCCCCCAGCTGTGGCTACTACCGAGACCAGGGCCCGGTCGTGAGCTTCGTCAACGAGGAGGACAGGTTCGACCCGGACTCCTTCGAGCAGGCACTGGCCACTGCCGTGGACCACCCCGGTCTGGGTCGCCTGTCCGTCGCGGCACGCCGCGCGCAACGGACCGAGATCTCAGCCTTCCACGCCGGCCTGTACTCCGACCTCATCGAAGCCGGAGGGCGGTAGCCGGTCCGGCGTGGCATGAGCCGCGGGCGGCGGCCAGGGTGTCACCCGGAGCGCTTCGCCCGGTTGCTGCTGTCAGCGTCGCGAGAGTAGTTCGGGTCGGTGGCCAGTCGACTGTGCTTGGCGGAGTAGGCGAAGTAGACGCCGAGGCCGATGGCCATCCAGACGAAGAACCGCAGCCACGTGGCCGAGGGGAGGTTCAGCATGAGGTAAGCCGCGGCCAACACGGCCAGGACGGGGACGAAGGGGACGCCGGGGCACCTGAAGGCGCGTTCGAGGTCGGGTCGCGTGCGACGCAGGACGAGCACCCCGATGGCCACGAGGACGAAGGCGAAGAGGGTGCCGATGTTCACCAGTTCGGCCAGTTCGGTCAGCGGCACGAACGTGGAGATGAGGGCGACCGCCGTCCCCGTCAGGATCGTGGTCCGTACTGGGGTGCCGAACCGAGGACTGACCTTCGCGAACATGGGAGGCAGCAGCCGATCGCGACTCATGGCGAAGAAGACCCGGCTCTGTCCCAGCATCAGGATCATCATCACGGTCGTCAGACCGATCAACGCACCGACCGAGATGACCGTCGCGAAGCCGGGGTGGCCCACGGACCGGAAGGCCTCGGCAAGGGGAGCGTCGACCTCGATCTCGTCGTACTTGACCATCCCGGTCACCACCAGGGAGACGGCGACGTACAGCACGGTGCAGATCCCGAGCGACGCCAGGATCCCGATGGGCATGTCGCGCTTGGGGTTCTTGGTCTCTTCCGCTGCGGTGGCGACGATGTCGAAGCCGATATAGGCGAAGAAGACGAGGGCGGCGCCGGTGAAGATCCCACTGATCCCGAACGCACCGGGCGCAACACCGAGGTCCTGCAGCAACGACGGGGTGGCCTCGGCCCCCCCGGTGGCCTCGGAGCCTGAAGGTGGGATGAAGGGGGAGTAGTTGGCGAAGTCGATGAAGAACAGCCCGGCCACGATCACCAGCAACACGATGGAGATCTTGATGGCGACGAAGACGAGGTTGACCTGTGAGGTGATCTTGATCCCGATGCAGATCACCGTGCTCAGGATCAGCACGATGGCGGCGGCGACGAGGTTGTGCCCCTCGCCGTACGCCCAGCCGGGGATCGTGATCCCGGCCTGGCCCATGACATCGGCGAAGTACGTCGACCATCCCACTGCCACCGTGCTTGCCCCCAGGGCCAGCTCGAGGATCAGGTCCCAGCCGATGATCCAGGCGACGAGCTCGCCGAGGCTCGCGTAGGAGAACGTGTAGGCCGAACCAGCAACGGGAACGGTGCTGGCGAACTCCGCGTAACAGAGTGCGGCCAGCGCACACGCGATGCCGGAGAAGACGAACGACAACGCCACTGCCGGGCCGGCCTTCTCCCCAGCAGCCTCACCCGTCAGCACGAAGATCCCGGTCCCGATGATCACCCCGACCCCGAAGACGGTCAGCTGGACAGGCCCCAGTTCCTTGCGTAGCTGATGCTCCGACTCCTCGGTGTCGGCGATCGACTGTTCGATCGTCTTCGTACGCATGAGGTTCATCGACTGGCCTCTCGTCGTGGCGCCGCGGACGCCGTGTTTCAACCGAGTACCCGAATCGCGCGTGTTCAGCACTGCAGGGAAGAGCACTGTGACGCCGAAGCCGGGCGCCGCACGAGCAGCGGTTGTCGGCGAACGCGCGACGTGTGAGGCGGCTTGTGGGTGCCACGCGAGGTCCCCCCGGGACGCTGTTGTGACCCCGCAAGGCGGCGCGATGAGTTTGCCCCGGCCGTCCGGTCTCAGCTTGGGCCGGGACCAGCTCGGCCGAAGGGATGAGCCATGCCAGTCGTCGTTCGTTACCAGACCAAGGCCGATCGGGCCGAGGAGAACCAGGCCTTGATAGAGAAGGTCTTCGAGGAGCTCGCCCAGCGGCAGCCCGAAGGATTCACCTACCAGGTCTTCCGCCTCGAGGACGGCGTGAGCTTCATCCATGTGGTCACCGAGCACGAAGATGTGGCTGACCCGGACTCCCTGAGCGACGTCCCGGCTTTCCAGGCCTTCACCGCCGAGATCGCCGATCGCTGCGAAGTCCAGCCGGTCGCGAGGGGCGCCTCGGTCGTCGGTGGTTACCGCTGAGCCGCAGCCGAGCCACGGCCGACTGGTCCCTGATGTTCCTGGGGTCACCGACGACCTACGTCTGGCCCGAACTCGCCGCGCTCTCCCTGCGGGGCTCATCGGGCTCAGCCCGTGGGACCGAGTCCGAGGTGGGATCAGCGTTTGTCGTCGTTCGGTGACTGGAGACCGGCTTCTCGAGCGCGCACGATGGCTTGGGAGCGGTCGGCTACGGCGAGCTTGCGGAAGATGTTGCTGATGTAGTTGCGCACGGTCTTGGGGGTCAGGTTCAGGTCGCGAGCGATGGTCGCGTTGTTGAGACCTCGCGACATCAGTGTGAGTACGGCGTGCTCGCTCTCGGTGAGCTGAGGGAACGGGCGTGAGGTCGGTGTGGGTTGGGCGAAGAACGCCATCATTCGCGAGGCGATGGCCCGGCTGAAGATGGCTTCACCGTTCCCCACCACCTGCAGGGCGCGTGCGAAGTCGTCGCCGTCCATGTCCTTGAGGACGTAGCCGCGTGCTCCGGCCCGCATCGCCGCGAACACGGACTCGTCGTCCTCGTACATCGTGACGACGAGGATGTTGGTCTCCGGCCGCCTCGCGATGATCCAGCGGATCGCCTCGAGCCCGCTACCGCCGGGCATCTGCAGGTCCATCAGCACGAGGTCCGGGTCGTGCTCCTCGACGACCGCGCGTGCGGTGAGGCCGTCGGACGCCTCGGCGACCACGTCCATGTCCGCAATCGTGGAGACCAGGGCGCGCACCCCTCTCCTGAACAGCTCGTGGTCATCGACCACCACGATGCGCAGGGAAGAAGGGCTCATCCGCCTGCTGCTCTCATCGGGAGCTCGACCACGACCGTCGTCCAGTCACCGTGCCTCGCGACGTCCACCGTTCCTCCTAGCTCCTCTGCTCGCTCACGCATGGCTGTCAACCCGACGCCGGCGATCAGGGGCTCCGGGAGTCCGCGTCCGTCATCGGAGACGGAGAGGCGCACCCGCTCACCGTCGCCCTCCAGGACGACACAGGCCTTGGTTGCACCAGCGTGCTTGACCACGTTCTGCAGGGCCTCGGTGGCGATGCGGTAGATCGCCACCTCGACCGCTGCCGGAAGCTCGGGAAGTCCGGGGTCGACGTCGATGACGAGCGCGGGCGCCGTCGGGACCGTCCACTGGTTTCGCAGGGCGCCCACCAGTCCGAGCTCGTCGAGCCGAGGCGGCCGCAGGTCGTAGACGAGGCGACGGACGTCCGCGGCAGTGGTCCGGGCATCGGCGAGAAGGTCCACCACGATGTCCGAAGCCGCACCGGGGCTGTCGGGCAGCAGCCGTTGGACGGCCTTGAGCTGCAGCTGCATCGCGGCGAGCGTCGGACCCAGTCCGTCGTGCAGGTCGCGCCGGATCCGACGACGTTCCTCCTCGCGCGCAGTCACCAGCCCCGCACGCGACTCCTGCACCTCCACCGCAGCGCGCTGCGCGAACACCGTGACCGCCACCTGGTCCGCCAGGTCCCGGAGGAGAGTCAGGTCGGCAGCCGAGAGCGACAGGCCTCGCCTGCGTTGCCCGGCAGCCAAGGTGCCCAGGTGCTCGGCGCGGAACATGATCGGCAGCCGGGTGGTCTCCGTGCCCGGCACTGGGTCGCCGTACGACTGCAGCGGCTCACCGGACAGCGCGATCTCCACGAACGGCAGGTTCACGGACCGGGCGATGATGGCTGGCAGCGGCGAGGACCCGGACGGATCGACACCGAGCTCACGCTGCAGCGAGACGATCGCACCGTAGGCATCCTCGTGCTGTCCATGGATCACCTCCTCGACGTTGCTCCGCAGCCAGCGACGTACGGGCTCGACCGTGGCCACGACCGAGACCGTCGCCACCACGTACAGCCAGGTCCGGCCGGCGTGACCGTCACGGACCCCACCGATCGCGAGCACCAGGACATAGAGCGCCGCGCAGTACGACAGCAGCAGGCCGTAGGTGAGGACAGCCCCGGCGACCGAGGCGCGTTTGAGTGGCCACGGTCGTCGAGGCGGGGTGCCCTTCATGCTCGGGTGGTCGCCACGCTCTCGTTGGTCGGCCGCAGCAACAGGAAGATCACGACAGCCGCCCCCACCACGCTCACGATCGCGAGCAACCGCAGCGTCGTGTCATCAGCGAAGACGCCGGCCAGTGATGCCAGCCCGTCGAGTCCGCGGATCACGACGGTCAGGATCAACCCCCAGCGCTCGCCACGCCAGATGCCGAAGCTGCCGACGAGCCCCAGGACGCCGAGGACGACGCCCACGACCAAGACGGCGAACGGAGGGTTGTCGCCACTGGCACTGGCACCCTCAGATCCCAGGTGGAGCGGCGCAATCGAGACAACCAGACCGACCATGCTGATCAGTGCGTTGAGGATGGCCGCTGAGGCCTTCGAGCGGGACAACGAACGCGGTGTGAGCGTGGACATCGGATCTCCTGACCTGTTGGGCGAGGTCCGTGCGGGCCCCGACAGGTCGAGCATGTGGCGCTCAGTGTCCCGTGGTCAGGTGACCGGAGTCCACGACCCGTGGGAGGTTTTCCCAAGACGGTCGGCACCCGGCACGCACGGGCCGAAGTGCACGAAGCGGCTGCGGGCCTCCGCGATCGGGGTTCAAGCCCGACGCAGGAACTCCGACAGGAGACGTCGGAAGTCTTCAGGCCGCTCGACGGCCGGCACGTGCCCGCATCGCCCGAGCACGTGCAACTGGACGTCCGCCAGGTGCTCGAGCAGAGGGAGCGCCGCCGACCTCAGTGGGGTGACGCGGTCCTCGGCGCCATGGATCAGCAGCACGTGTGCACCGACCTCTCCCAGCGTCTGCACCGACAAGGTCAGGTCCTCGGCCCAGCGTGCTCGGGGTGGAGGAAACACTGACGCGAACGCGGAGGCTCCCGCCTGCATGGCCTGTGCGCGGGAGGCGACGGCCGACTCGGTGACCAGGGCTTGGTCGAAGACCAAGCGCCCGAGCATCTCGCGCGCCCCCTGAGGCCCAGCCGGGGCGGCCCAGACGGCGTCGAGCTCGGCCGACAGCGGCGCCCCCGGGGCTCCCATCGTCGAGACCGCGACCACTCGGGTCACCTGCTGCGGCCGCGCGCTCGCCAGCGACAGGGCCACGGCACCGCCCATCGAGTGGCCCACCACTGCGTAGGACTCGACGCCGAGGGCAGCCATCAGTCCCGCGGCCTGTTCGGTCCACAGCCGCAGCCCGCCCCGCGAGCCGGGCGGGAGGGGTGTCCGGCCGAACCCTGCCTGGTCGGGAGCCACCAGGCGCCACGAGCCGCCCAGCGCCTCGGCCGTTGCTCCCCACGCTCCGGAACCCGTCGTCCCTGGCCCGGAGCCGTGCAGGAGCAGCACCGCGGGACCGTCGCCCTCATCGAGGACGTGGACGGGCGAGCCGTCGACGACGACGGTGCGGCGCTCCGTCACCGAAGGTGGACGGCCGTGCTCATGTCGAGGTGGAGTCGACGTGCTTGGCGAACAGGTCCATCATCGCCCGGCCGAACTGCGGCATGTCGGGCCACCCTCGACAGGAGACGAGGTTGCCGTCCACGACGTCGGGGGCGTCGATGACGGTCGCGCCGGCGTTCTCCATGTCGCCGGTGATGGGCGGGAAGCACGCCGTCTTGCGGCCCTTCAGCAGCCCGTACACCGCCGGCACCTGCGCGCCGTGACACACCAGCGCGATCGGCAGGTCCTGGGCGAAGAAGTGCTCGGTGATGCGCCGCACGTCGGCGTCGACCCGGATCCACTCGGGGGCGCGACCGCCGGGGATGATGAGGGCGTCGTAGAGCGCGACGTCGACGTCGGCCCAGGGCACGTCCACCGGCAGCTTGCGGCCGTTCTTCTCGACGTACGCATCGGAGTTGGGGTCGAACTCGTGGATGACCAGCTGCACGTCACGCATCGTGCGCGACGACACGTCGACGTCCCACCCGCCCTCCTGCACGCGGTAGTAGGGGTACATGGTGTCGAGCTCCTCGGCGGCGTCGCCGGTCAGGAGCAGCGCTCTGGGCACCTGTTTCTCCTCGCACTCAATGGTCTGTGAGCCACATCACGTCAAATCCGATCGGATCCGACTCGCACAGGCTACCCGGCCACGTTCCCGCGTCAAGCCCTCCTCGGCGAGTTGTCCGCACTCTCGACCTCGTCGAACAGGCGACGGAAGCGCTCTCCCGACAACAGGATGTGCCGACGCATGGCGTAGGCAGCGCCGTCCGGATCGCGGGCGGCGACCGCGGCGATGACCGCGTCGTGCTCCCCCATCGCCAAGAAGGTGACCTGCTTGTCGTAGAGGAGGCGGAACAGGTGCACGTGGGTGTGCAGCCGGGCCAGCGCCTCACGAACGACCTGGTTGCCGGCCGTCTGGGCGACCAGGTCGTGGAAGGCGGCGTCACGAAGCCCGAACGCGCCGTAGGCCACATGACCGTCGCCCTCCACCAGCTCCGCCATCTCCTCGAGCATTCGCCGCAACTCGCTGACCTGCTCGAATGTGGCCCTCTCGGCAGCCCGCCGGGCTGCCGCAGGCTCCAGGAGGAGGCGGATCTCGAGCATGTCCTCGAAGCGCACACGGGTGATCTGTGGGGGGATCCGGTAGCCGGCGTGAGGGACCCGGACGACGAGGTCGTCGGCCTCCATGCGGTTCAGCGCGTCCCGGATCGGGGTCTGGGAGACCCCCAGCTCTCGCGCCAGTGCGTCGATCGTGACCCGGGAGCCCGGCACGATCCGCAACGACATCAGCTGGCCGAGCAGCCGGTCGTAGACCTCGTCGGCCAGCCGGCCGCGAGCCCGCCCGATCGGCAGGCCGTCCTCGCCCTCCACGTCTCGTGGGTTCCCTTCTCGTGTCGCCGCACCTGTTGACAGGGGCCACCCGGCTGGCCCATGCTCTGCCCCGGATCAAATCGTATAGGAAACCGGATTCGTAGTTTCGACCGCACAGTAGCGGAACCGTCGTCGCCTCCTCGCCCACCGTCTACCCACCGGAGCTCCCATGAGCATGCTCGGCGTCCTGCGTGGACCGCGTCAGGTCCTGTTCGGAGCCGGTCAGCGCCACGTCCTGGGAACGGTGACCGCGGCCCTGGGGTCCCGGGCCCTGGTCTGCACCGACGCGCGCTTCGGGAGCACCCGCGAGTTCGCCGACCTGGTCCAGCTGCTCGAGGGTGCGGGGGTGCGGGTGACGACGTTCACCGAGGTGCTGCCCGATGTCCCCGTCCACCAGGTGAAGCAGTGCGCTGAGCTCGCGGCCCGGGTGAACCCGGACGTCGTGGTCGGCATGGGCGGAGGCAGCTGTCTGGACCTCGCCAAGGCGGTGGCCGTGGTCCTCACGCACGGCGGCCAGGCGTCCGACTACTACGGCGAGTTCCGCGTTCCCGGCCCCGTGGTTCCCGTCGTCGCCCTGCCCACCACGGCCGGGACCGGGTCGGAGGTGACACCGGTGGCCGTCCTCACCGATCCCCAGCGCGTGAGCAAGGTGGGGATCTCCAGCCCGCACATCATCCCGCACACGGCCGTGTGCGACCCCGAGCTCACGCTCGGCTGCCCCCCGGCCCTGACCGCGAGCGCCGGTGCGGACGCCCTGTCGCACGTGATCGAGGCGTTCACCGCGGTGCGGCACCCGGTGACGTCCGCCCTCGCCACCGAGCGGGTGTTCGTCGGCAAGAACGAGCTCACCGACACCTTCGCGCTCCTGGGCGTGCGGCTGATCGCAGGCAGCCTGCACCGCGCCTGGGCGCACCCCGACGACATGGCAGCCCGCGAAGCGATGATGCTGGGCGCCACCGCCGGTGGTTTCGCCCTCGGCTCGGCCGGCACCGCGGCCGCGCACGCCATCCAGTACCCCGTCGGCGCCCTCACGCACACGCCTCATGGGGTCGGGGTCGGCGCCCTGCTGCCGTACGTCATGGAGTTCAACCGGCCGGCCCGGGTCGCCGAGATGGCCGCCCTCGCGCTGGCCATGGGCGCGCAGGCAGACGCGTCGCCCGAGGACCTGGCGGACGAGGCAATCGACCGGGTGGCCGCCCTGCTGACGTCGGTGGGGATCCCCTCCACCCTCGCGGACCTCGGGCTGCCGGCGGACCGCCTGCGGTGGACCGCCGAACAGGCGATGGGGGCCGCGAGACTGGTCGCGAACAACCCGCGTCCGCTCGACGTCGACACGCTCGAGGCAATCATCCGCGCCGCCCACGCCGGCGACCGAGGGGCCCTGCGGGAAGCCGGGCCAGTGTCGTCCTCCTCGGACCTGACCTCGACAGCAGGTGCCCGATGACCGTCCTGGACGCGAGCATGCGCACGCTCGTCGACTCGATCGAGGTGCCGACCGAGCTGCTGGTGGCAGGGGTCTGGCGTCCCGCTGCCAGCGGGCGCCGGCTCGACGTCTCCGATCCCGGCGACGAGCCGAGTTCTCGCCTCGGTGGCCGACGCCGGCCCCGCGGACGCCGAGGCCGCAGTGGGTGCCGCGTCGGCGGCGGCCGCGGACTGGGCGGCCACCGCACCCCGCGTCCGCGCCGACCTGCTGATGCGCGCGTTCCACCTCATGCACGACAGGAGTGAGGACCTTTCCCTGCTGATCTCCCTCGAGAACGGCAAGTCCCTGGCGGACGCACGGTCCGAGGTGGGCTACGCCGCCGAGTTCTTCCGGTGGTACGCCGAGGAGGGCGTGCGGCTGCGCGGTCAGGTGGGCCGATCCCCGAGCGGGGCCAACCGCCTGCTGGTGACCCACCAGCCGGTCGGGGTCAGCGTGCTCATCACCCCGTGGAACTTCCCTGCTGCCATGGCCACCCGCAAGATCGCGCCGGCCCTGGCCGCCGGGTGCACGGCCGTGCTCAAGCCGGCGGCCGAGACACCGCTCACCGCCCTCGCGGTGGCCGCACTGCTCCTGGAGGCCGGCCTCCCCCCGGGAGTGCTCAACGTCGTCACCACCTCCGAGCCTGGTCCCGTCGTGGAGGCCATGCTCACCGATCCACGCACCCGCATGTTGTCGTTCACCGGCTCCACGGAGGTGGGGCGCCTGCTGCTGCGCACGGCGGCCGACCAGGTCCTGAAGTGCGGGATGGAGCTCGGCGGCAACGCCCCCTTCGTCGTCCTCGCCGATGCCGACGTGGACGCGGCGGTCGACGGCGCCATGGTCGCCAAGATGCGCAACGGTGGCCAGGCGTGCACGGCCGCGAACCGGTTCTTCGTCCAGGCCCCCGTCCACGACGCCTTCGTCGAGGGGCTCGTCGCCCGCATGGCGGCGGTGCAGGTCGGTCCGGGCACGGACGAGTCCACCCAGTGCGGCCCTCTCATCAACGACGAGGCCGTCCGCAAGGTCGACCTGCTCGTGCGGGACGCGCTCGAGCGCGGCGCTCGGGCCCTGCTGGGTGGCCGACGGGTCGACGGACCGGGCTGCTTCTACCCGCCCACCGTGCTGGTCGACGTGCCGCTGGACGCCCGGGTCCTGCACGAGGAGGTCTTCGGTCCGGTCGCCCCTGTCGTCCGCTTCGAGCACGAGGAGGAGGTGCTGGCCATGGTGAACGACACGGCATTCGGCCTGGTGAGCTACCTCTACACCGGCGACCTCGCTCGCGGCCTCCGCCTGGCGGAAGGCATCGAGAGCGGCATGGTCGGCCTCAACCGAGGTCTGGTCTCGGATCCCGCCGCGCCCTTCGGGGGCACCAAGCAGAGCGGCCTCGGTCGCGAAGGGAGCACGGAAGGACTCCTCGAGTTCATGGAGACCCAGTACGTTGCGACGTCCTGGTGACGCCGGCCGGCACCAACGCAGTAACGACGCCGTAACAACCCAGCAACAAGCATGGCCACAGCTCCAGCAACACCCGTAGGAACACCACCGCAACACCTCGGGAACGACAGCAACACCCGACCCAGGAAGCAGGAGAACAGATGCGGTACGTACAGCGATGGGGACGCCCGTCCCTTCCAGGCCGGCCGGTGCGGTTGGCAGCGGCGGCGATCGTGATGGCCACGGCCCTGGCGGCCTGCGGCGGCGGTGACGACAGCGGCGGCGGAGGGGGCGACGCGGAGGCGAGCGGCCCCAAGGCACCGGCGACCGTCCCCGAGCTGACCGACGACCCGCTGACCCTGAAGTTCATCTGGTTCGAGTGGCCCCCGGCCCAGGCGCTGGAGGACTTCGCGAACGCCGAGTACACCAAGGACCGGCCGAACGTGAGCATCGAGGTCAACACGGTGCCCAACGCCAACTGGCACGACGCCATGTTCACGCAGTTCGCGGCCCGGCAGACCGACTTCGACATCGCGATCCTGGACTCCCAGCACATCGGCGAGGCCGTGACGAACGGCAACATCCTCGACATCACCGACTTCGTCAACGAGAACATCGACGTCGACGCCTACGACCCGTACCTGCTGGCGGCCTACGGCCAGTACCCGCAGGCCGAGACCGGTCAGCGCGACGAGAACGCCAGCATGTACGGGCTGCCGTTGCTCGGCGACACCTGGACGATGATCTACCGCAAGGACCTCATCGGCGAGGAGCCGCCGCAGACGTGGGACGAGATGATCGCCGCGGCCCAGAAGTGCCAGGACGAGAACCCCGGAGTCAGCGGGCTGGCCTTCCACCAGGCCAACGGCTCCGACGCCGCCGCGGTCACCTACAACACGGTCAACGGCGTCTACGGCGGCAACCTCTGGGACTCGGCGGACAAGCAGATCGAAGGCGTCATCAACGACGACGCCGGCCAGAAGGCCATGGACGTCCTGGTCAACCAGATGAAGCCGCTGACCGCCAAGGGCTCCGGCAACTGGTTCATCGACGAGGTGAACGCCGCCGTGGCTCAGGGCAAGGCCTGCATCGCGTTCCAGTGGATCGCCGCGAGCGGCGGCCTCCTCGACCCCGAGCAGTCGACGCTGGGCAGCACGCCCGAGGAGATCGAGAGCAAGCTCGGCTTCGCGACCCTGCCGACACAGGACACGGACTTCGTCCCCCTCGGTGGGATGGGCATGCACATCTCGGCCTACGCCTCTGACGAGGCGCAGGCGGAGGCCCTGAACTTCATGAAGTGGTTCGAGCAGGCCGACATCCAGAAGAAGTGGGCCGCAGCGGGCGGCGTGCCGTCCCGCACCGACGCCCTCGAGTCGTCGGAGTTCCTCGACGCCGGACCGTTCAGCCAGGTGTACGCCGACTCGGTCTCCCGCCTGCGCGACATGTGGAACGTGCCCGAGTACGCCCGCCTCATCGACATCGAGAACACCAACGTCAACGCGGCTCTCAACGGGGCCAAGGACCCCGAGGAGGCGCTGGACGACATCGCCACGGAGCAGCAAGAGGTGCTGGACTCCGGTGGCGGCGGCGGGCTGTGATCTGAACCCATGAGCACGACGACCGACCACCCGGTGCAGGAGGCGTCCTCGACGCCGCCTGCACCGGGGCGGTCCCGGCCCCTCAGCGACCGCGGACTCGCCGTGGCCTTCATCTCCCCGGCGATGCTGCTGCTGCTCGCGATGTCCGTCTTCCCCTTGCTGTGGGCGCTCTACCTGTCCTTCACCGACTACTCGGCCACCCGGGACGCGCCCGCCAACTTCGTCGGGTTGCAGAACTACATCGACATCGTGACCTCGGCGCAGGTGCACCAGCGAGCGCTCACGACGCTGATCTACGTCATCGGTGCGGTGACCCTGCAGACCGTGCTGGGCTTCGCCATCGCCTACCTCATCTCGCGGCGCACCCACGGACGGGGACTGCTCACCACCCTGTTCCTGGTGCCGATGATGCTGTCACCGGTCGTGGTCGGGCTGTTCTGGCGCTTCATGCTCGACGCGCAGTTCGGCGTGATCAACAGCATGCTGGGCTCGCTCGGGTTCGGGCAGGTGGAGTGGCTGACGCGGCAGCGCACGGCCTTGCTCTCCCTGATCGTGGTCGACACCTGGCAGTGGACGCCGTTCATCATGCTCATCGCGCTCGCCGGCCTGACGGCGGTGCCCAAGTACCTGTACGAGGCCGCGTCCATCGACCGGGCCTCGGAGTGGTTCCGCTTCCGCAACATCACCCTGCCCCTGGTGTGGCCGCTGCTGCTCATCGCGGTGATGTTCCGGGCCATCGAGGCCTTCCGGCTCTTCGACCTCGTGTACATCCTCACCAACGGGGGTCCGGGGGTGTCCACCGAGACGCTGTCGTTCCACGTCTACAAGGTCGCGTTCCTCGGCTTCAACACCGGCGTCGCCTCGGCGTACGGGATCCTCATGGTCCTCGTCGTCATCCTTCTCGCGCAGCTCTACCTGCGCTACCTCAACAAGCTCAAGGAGGGCTGATGGCCATCTCCATCCAGGAGGCCGTGCCCGCCGGTCCTGTTCCCGACGATCCGCCACGCTCGCGCCGTGGTGGTCGGGGTCGCGCGGTGGTCGAGGTCGTCCTGCTCGCTGCCCTGGCGATCGCCATGCTCTTCCCGGTGCTGTGGATCCTCGAGACGTCGATCAAGGAGAACAGGGACGTCTACGCCGTCCCGGCCAAGTTCTTCGGCTTCAGGGTCACGCTGGACCACTTCAAGGACGCGTTCGTCGCCGCCGGCGGCGGCCGCTCGGACCTGTCCGTCGCGTTCCTCAACTCCGTCATCGTGGCCGGGGGGTCGACTGCGCTGGCCACGCTGTTCGGGGTCCCGGCGGCATGGGCCTACTCGCGCTTCGACCTGCGGGCCAAGAAGGACCAGCTGTTCTTCATCCTGTCCACCCGGTTCATGCCGCCCGTGGTGGTCGTGATCCCCGTCTTCCTCATGTACCGCCAGCTGGGGCTGATCAACACCAAGCTCGGCCTGGTGCTCATCTACGCCGCGTTCAACGTCTCGTTCACGATCTGGATGATGAAGGGGTTCGTCGACGAGGTGCCGTCGGAGTACGAGGACGCAGCCATGCTCGACGGCTACACCCGGTTCCAGGCGTTCCGGCGCTTCACCCTGCCACTGCTCGTGCCCGGTATCGCCGCGACGGCTGTCTTCGCGCTGATCTTCTCCTGGAACGAGTTCGTGTTCGCCATCTTCCTCACGTCCAGCCAGGACGTGCGCACGGCCCCACCGGCCATCGCCGGCCTCATCGGCGGCACGACCGTGGACTGGGGTCTGGTCGCCGCCTCCGCGACGGTGTTCGCGATCCCGGTGCTGGTGTTCGCCTTCCTGGTGCGCAAGCACCTCGTCGCCGGCGTGACGCTCGGGGCGGTGCGTCGCTGATGGCGGGCATCGAGGTCACCTCCTTGCACAAGCGCTACCCCGACGGGACCGTGGCGGTGGAGCACGTCGACCTGTCCATCCGCGACGGGGAGCTGTTCGTCATGCTCGGTCCGTCGGGCTGCGGCAAGACCACCACGCTGCGCGCGGTAGCCGGCCTGGAGAGGCAGACGTCGGGTGACATCCGCATCGGCAGCACGCTGGTGAACGACCTGCCGCCCGGCGAGCGCGACATCGCCATGGTGTTCCAGTTCTACGCCCTGTACCCGCACCTGAAGGTCCGCGACAACCTGGCGTTCCCGCTGCGGGCCGAGGGGCTCCCGGAGCCGGAGGTGCGTCAGCGGGTCGAGGAATCGGCCGAGATGATGGAGCTCGGTCCCCTTCTCGACCGCCGGCCGCAGCGGCTGTCCGGAGGGGAGCAACAGCGGGTCGCGCTGGCGCGTGCCCTCGTACGCCGCCCCCGCGCGTTCCTGATGGACGAGCCCCTCACCAACCTGGACGCGGAGCTGAGGGCGGACATGCGGACCCGGATCAAGCACCTGCAGGCCGAGCTCGGGACGACGATGGTCTACGTCACCCACGACCAGGTCGAGGCCATGTCGCTCGGTCACCGCATCGCCATCCTCAACCAGGGCCGGGTGGAGCAGATCGGCACACCGCTGGAGGTCTACGACCGCCCGGCGAGCCTCTTCTGCGCCGCCTTCATCGGCTCCCCGCCGATGAACCTGATCGAGGTCGACGTGGCCGACGGGATGTTGCGAGGTGCGGGCGGGCTCACGCTCACCCCGCCTCCCGGCCTCCCGCGCGACGGTTCGCTCGTCGCGGGCGTCCGACCGGAGTCGCTGGAGGTCACGGTCCCGGGAGCGGAGCGGTCGATCCCAGCACGGGTGGTCTCGGCGGAGGCGCTGGGCGACGAGATCATCTACGTCGTCGCCCACGGCGGCCAGCGCGACGTCCGCGTGCGGATGCCACCGACCGTCCGTTTCGCTGCCGACGCGCCGGTCGGCCTGCGGCACGCCGGCGGCACCCCGCCCGTCTACGACAAGAGCACGGAAGAGCTGGTGGCCTGATGGGCGCCGTGGCAGCGCAGGGCCTGCGGAAGTCCTTCGGCGAGGTACGGGCCCTGGACGGGGTGGACCTCGACGTGCCGGACGGGTCGTTCTTCGTCGTGCTGGGACCGTCGGGGGCAGGCAAGACCACGACCCTGCGGGCGATCGCCGGCCTGGAGAAGCTCGACGCGGGCTCGGTCCACCTGGACGGCAGGGACGCCACCGATGACACCCCGGCGGCACGCGACCTGGCCATGGTCTTCCAGAGCTACGCCCTCTACCCGCGCCGGACGGCGTACGAGAACATCGCCTCGCCGTTGCGGGCCCGTCGTGCGTCGTCCGCAGAG
This sequence comes from uncultured Actinomycetota bacterium, assembly GCA_963708915.1. Lineage (GTDB taxonomy): Bacteria > Actinomycetota > Actinomycetes > Propionibacteriales > Nocardioidaceae > Nocardioides. The sequence goes on along the minus strand of CAVPUJ010000001.1, from coordinate 329,397 downwards.
ATCGCCGCTGCCGTCGAGAAGGTCGCGGGCCTGCTGCACATCGAGCGCCTGCTGCAGCGTCGGCCCGCGCAGATGTCGGGTGGTGAGATGCAGCGCGTGGCGCTGGCCCGTGCGCTGGTCCGTCGCCCGCGCGCGTTCCTCATGGACGAACCCCTCACCAACCTCGACCTCAAGCTCCGGGTCGAGATGCGCACCGAGCTCACCCGGATCCACCGCAGTCTCGGTGGGACCTTCGTCTACGTCACCAACGACCAGGTGGAGGCCCTGTCCATGGCCGACCAGGTCGCGGTCCTCCGGGAGGGCAAGGTGCAGCAGGTCGGGACGCCGGCCGAGGTGTACGAGCGGCCGGCCAACCAGTGGGTCGCCAGCTTCGTCGGGAGCCCGCGGATCAGTCTGCTCGCCTGTCACGCCGAAGGCGACCGGCTGGTCGGCGCGGAGGGGTGGACGCTGCCGCGGCCCCACTGGACCACGGCAGAGGAGGGCCGCCCCCTGCTCCTCGGCCTGCGCGCCGAGGACCTGTCCGTCGAGCAGCGCGGCGAGGCGACGCTGCCCGGCGAGCTCTACGGTCTCGAGCCGCTCGGGGACCGCACGGTCGTCGACGTCAAGGTCGGCAAGGAGCTGCTCAAGGTCAAGGCTCGACCGACCGTCACCGGGAAGGCGGGTGAGCGCTTGTCCGTCACCGTTGACCTGGACCGTGCGCACTTGTTCGACGCGGACACCGGCCTGACGCTGGCTGAGGCCGGGCGATAACGGCGGAGTCCCACAGTCTCCGCGGCGGCGCCTGGTCCGCATCCACCGGGAGCCGCCGCGGATCCCACGTCCTGAACGCGGATCACCTGAGCAGAAGGAACCTCCATGACGACGAGCAACGCTGGCAACGAGCTGTCGGTCGGGATGGTCGGCTACGCCTTCATGGGTGCGGCGCACTCGCAGGCCTGGCGCAACGCGCCTCGCTTCTTCGACCTCCCGCTGCATCCCCGGATGACGGCGTTGGCCGGGCGCGACGCCACCCGGGTGGCTGATGCGGCGAGCCGTCTGGGGTGGGAGTCCACCGAGACCTCGTGGCGGGCCCTGGTCGAGCGCGACGACATCGACCTGGTCGACGTGTGCACCCCTGGCCACACCCACGCGGAGATCGCCATCGCCGCCCTCGAGGCGGGCAAGCACGTCCTGTGCGAGAAGCCCCTGGCCAACACGGTCGAGGAGGCCGAGGCCATGAACCGCGCCGCCGAGAAGGCCGCGATCGCCGGGGTCCGGTCCATGGTCGGCTTCACCTACCGTCGCGTCCCCGCGATCGCCCTGGCCCGGCGGCTGGTGGCCGAGGGTCGTCTGGGGACCATCCATCACGTGCGGGCTCAGTACCTCCAGGACTGGATCGTCGACCCGGAGGCGCCGCTGTCGTGGCGACTGGACAAGGCCCAGGCTGGCTCCGGAGCCCTCGGCGACATCGGTGCCCACATCATCGACCTCGCCCAGCACATCACCAACGAGGTGATCGGTCGGGTCTCGGGACGACTCCGTACCTTCGTGGGCGAGCGACCCACGTCAGCCGAGCACGCCGGACTCGCTGGAACTGCGGGTGAGGGGCGCGGCCCGGTGACCGTGGACGACGCGGCCGTCTTCCTCGCCGAGTTCCGCAGCGGAGCGTTGGGCGTCTTCGAGGCCACCCGCTTCGCCCACGGCCGCAAGAACGCCATTCGCATCGAGGTCAACGGGTCGGCCGGCAGCCTGGCGTTCGACTTCGAGGACATGAACCTCCTGCACTTCTTCGACGGCACCGAGCCGGGCGCCACGGCCGGCTTCCGACGCATCGTGGTCACCGAGCCCGACCACCCGTACGTCGGCGCCTGGTGGCCCCCAGGTCACCTCATCGGCTACGAGCACGGCTTCACCCACCAGGCCGTCGACCTGGTCCGCGACATCGCCGCGGGTACCAACCCCACCCCGTCGTTCGCCGACGGCCTCCAGGTCCAGCGTGTCCTCGCGGCGGTGGAGACCAGCTCCGAGAGCGACTCCTGGCAGGAGATCCCTGCATGAGCCGCCGCACCGAGAAAGGGATGTGCCCATGACCCGACCGATCACCCTGTTCACCGGCCAGTGGGCCGACCTGCCCTTCGAGGAGATGTGTCGCCTCGCCTCGGGCTGGGGCTACGACGGACTCGAGATCGCCTGCTGGGGTGACCACTTCGACCCCTGGGCCGCCGTCGAGGACGACTCCTACGTCCCGGCCAAGAAGGCGATGCTGGACAAGTACGGCCTGCAGGTCTTCGCCATCAGCAACCACCTCAAGGGCCAGGCGGTCTGCGACGACCCCATCGACGAGCGCCACCGCGGGATCCTGCCCGACCGGATCTGGGGCGACGGCGATGCGGAGGGTGTCCGCCAGCGGGCGGCCGAGGAGATGAAGATGACGGCGCGCGCCGCACGCAAGCTCGGCGTCGACGTGGTCGTCGGCTTCACCGGGTCCGCGATCTGGAAGTACGTCGCCATGTTCCCACCGGCGAGCCAGGACCTCGTCGATGCGGGGTACGACGACTTCGCCGCACGGTGGAACCCGATCCTCGACGTCTTCGACAGCGAGGGCGTCAGGTTCGCCCACGAGGTGCACCCCTCGGAGATCGCCTACGACTACTGGACAACGGTGCGGGCCATGGAGGCCATCGGCCACCGAGAAGCGTTCGGCCTCAACTGGGACCCCTCCCACTTCGTCTGGCAGGACCTCGACCCGGTCGGGTTCCTCTGGGACTTCAAGGACCGGATCTACCACGTCGACTGCAAGGACGCCAAGAAGCAGGTCGGCAACGGCCGCAACGGTCGGATGGGCTCGCACCTCGCCTGGGCCGACCCACGCCGCGGTTGGGACTTCGTCTCCACCGGGCACGGCGACGTCCCGTGGGAAGCCTGCTTCCGCATGCTCAACACCATCGGGTACGACGGACCCATCTCGGTCGAGTGGGAGGACGCCGGGATGGACCGGCTCATCGGCGCCCCGGAGGCGCTGGACTTCGTGCGGCGGCTTGCCTTCGATGCACCCTCGTCGGCCTTCGACGCAGCCTTCTCCACCCAGTGACCCAACCCTCTGAGGGGCGAAGCGAAACAACTGGCTCCCATGGCACGGCCCTCGAGCCCTACGAGCCGGCAGGAAACGGCTCAGCCGGCGGCTTGCGCCGCTTCTTCGATGAGCTTGACCAGCCGCGTCGCATAGTGCGTGAATCCGCCTGCGTGGCTCGCATCGTCAAAGGTGACGACCACGGAGCCGGCGCGCGCGGCCATCGACCGCTGCGAGTTCGGGTCGATGATCCGGTCGGCCCCTGACACGGCGTACCAGCTGGGGATGGTGTGCCAGCCGACCGGCCCTGACGGTGTGAAGAGGATGCCGAGGTCGGTTGGTGTCTGAGCCGCGGCGAGCGCGCCGGCCAGCTTCGGGTTGAGGTCCTGAGCGAAGTCGTCGCGGTAGCGGGCGGGGTCGATCACGGCGAGACCGAACTGGTCGAACACCAGGTGTCCGGGAGGGAATGGTGGTGCGAGGAAAGCTGGAAGCGCGTACCCGGCGCCCAGGTCGCTGATGGTCTCGCCTTCGTCGGGGACGAAGGCGGCCGTGAAGACGATGCCCGCGACGTCGGAGCGGCCGGCCGAGGCGTTCGAGGCCACGAAGCCACCGTAGGAGTGTGCGACGAGGATCTTCGGCCCGGCGATCGCGTCGAGGGTGGACCGCACGATCGTGACGTCGCTGCTGACGCCGTGCAGACCAAGGGCCGGTGTGACGGTGGCGTACCCGTCCTTGTGGAGTCCGGCGACCACGCGTTCCCACGCCGACGGTGCAGAGAAGGCGCCGTGCACGAGGACGATCGTGGGCCGCTCGTGGGCCGCCGCAGACGCCGCAGGTGCTGCTGCGCTCCATGTGGCAGCGACGCAAGCGAGGATGAACGCGAGGACCGGTCGCATCCATGTCAGGGCGCGGCGCCACGGTGTTGGGGATGCGAGTTCGTCGGACATGCAGTCGCTCCTATGTGGGGTGTGTCAGAGGGTCGTGATGAGTCCGCCGTCGATCGTGAAGTTTGAGCCGGTGATGTTGGCAGCGGCGTCACTCGCAAGGAAGGCCACCAAGTGACCAATCTCTGCTGGCTGCGTGAATCTGCCTGTGACGCTGGCGGCCGCCGCGCCGGCCGCGACGGCCGCCGGGTCCGACCCGGTGGCCCGCGCGACAGTCGCGGCAACGCCTTCGGCGCCGAGCCACAAGTCGGTGGCGACGGGTCCCGGACTGATGGTGTTGATGCGGATCCCGCGCGGGCCGAACTCCTTCGAGATGGCTTTGCAGAAGTTGGACAGGGCGGCCTTGGCCGCTCCGTAGTCGATCACCGCGGGGTCGGGCAGGAAAGCGTTGACCGAGCTGGTGGTGACAATGGATCCCTTACCTGCGTCGAGCATCGGGACCAGCGCCGCGCGCGTCGTGCGTACGGCAGCCATCAGGTTCAGCATGATCGAGGAGAGCCACTGGTCGTCGGTCACGGACAAGAACCCCTCCGTCCTGGTTGTTGCGGCGCCGACGTTGTTGACGAGCAAGTCGACGCGCTGATGTCTCTCCATGGCCGCCGCCACCAGGGCGGCCGGGCCGTCTGGGACGGCGAGGTCGACCTCGACGAAGGACGCGTGGCCCTCGTCGACGAGCGCATCGAGCTCATCTGACCGCTTGCGGGCGCCGGCCACGACGTATGCACCTTCGGCCACCATGGCCGTGACGATCGCGAGGCCGATGCCTTTGCTCGCGCCGGTGACGACGGCGATCGACCCTTCCAGCCCGAGGTCCATGACGTCAGAGACCTTGACCTTTGAGCCAGATCAAGACGGCGTCGGCCACCTCTCGCCACCCATGGTCGATCGTGAGAGAGTGCCCGCGACCTTCGAACTGCTTGAGCTCGGTCACCGCGGCCGACTTGCGGTACTGCTTGAGGGTCGATCGAGTGACGACGTCCGGCACCGTGTGGTCCTCGAGGCCTGACATCAGGAGAAGGGGCCCGCGGGTCTCGTTGCTGGTCTCGACGGCGGCCGGCGAGTGCAAGGCGAAGTTGGCCACCGCAGCCTGGAACAGCGGTCTTGCGGGCGAGGGAATGGTCCAGGACTCGAACAGCTCATCGGACTCTTCCTCGCTCAATGCGTTGCCGAACCCGAACCGGAACTCCTTCTTGGTCAAGGAGACCGCACGGTGACGATTTGCCGGATTGCCGAGAGCGGGCAGGCCGGCTCGCAGCTGCGCGAGCGGCAGCGGCAGGACTCCCTTGATCTGGGCCGGGTCGATCGCGACCGCGGCGGCGGCGACTCCCTCCCCGAGCAGCTTCTCTGCGAGGAGGCCGCCGAAGGAGTGGCCGACGATCACCGGCGGGGCACTCAGCTGCTCGATGATCGAGGCGAAGTGTCGTGCAGCCTCATCGATGCCGATGTCGGCCACGAGCTCGGGATGCTCCCGCGCTGCTGCGACGGTGCGTGGCTCGTTCGGCCAGCCAGGAGCGATCGGCTCGTAGCCGTTGTCCCGGAACAGCTCCATCCATGGGCCCCAGCTGGTGGCGTGCAGCCACAGACCGTGGATGAACACGACGGGTGTCGGAACTTCTGGCATGAGGTGGACCTCTCTCGAACGGCTCTGCGGTGGCGCCCGAGCGCAGGTCGAGCCTGCACCGGCGTCGCCTCGACGGTCCAATACCTGTCGCGACCCGATCGATAACCATGCCGCTCCTCGAGCGACGTCCTGACATCGTTCGACTTCCCGATATCGTGGAAGTGCGGGCTTCTGTGTACCGCGGGCTCCGACCGATAGGGGTGGCGGCATGGATGTCGACCTGCGCCTCGTGCGCTACTTCGTCGTAGTCGCCTCCGAGCTGCACTTCGGTCGCGCAGCCGCCCAGTTGTTCGTCAGCCAGCCGGCGCTTTCCAAGCAGATCAAGAAGCTGGAGACCCAGGTCGGGGAGCAGCTGCTCGTGCGCGACAGCCGGCACGTCGACCTCACGCCTCGCGGCCGGCGGTTCTACGACGAGGCGCAGCAGCTCCTCGCCATGGCGGACCGGCTCCAAAGACCGACACGCACCCCAGGAATTCGGGTGGCCCACATCCATGAGCTCGCCACCAGTCGCGACGTGTGCGACGCGTTCGCCCATGCTTTCCCCGAGACGCCGTTGCTCGAGCACGCCATGGTCAGCGACGCCCAGGTCGAGGCACTTCTGACCAACAGGCTGGACGTCGCGATCCTCCGTGTGACACCAGGAATGGTTGCCAGTCACCCGCAGGGTTGGAGCCATCGGCTGCTACGCATGGAGCCCATGGTCATCGTGGGAGCGATCGATGAGGACGATGCAACATTTGCGTCGCTGGTCGACCAACCGCTCGCTGTCTTCGGTGATCCGGTCGACTCCGGCACGTACAACGCATATGGCGAGTACCTGACCGCTCTCGAGCAGGACCTCGAGATCACGATGACGTGGCTCGGCACCCCGGGCGCGTTCAGTCACTGCCTGGCCCGCGTCAGACGGGCGGACCCGCCACTCCGGCACCTGGAGTTCCTGACCTACGCCGAACGCTATGCCGCCGCCGGACTCCCGACTCGGCGGCCTCGCGAGTGCCAGCCGTACTACCCCTGGTCGCTCGCGTGGCGCGACGACGACACGAGCAGCGCGACCGTCGACTTCCTCCGGGTCGCGCGGGAGGTCTCAGCCCAGCGGGGCTGGCTCGACATCTCCAGTGATGTTCCACCGTGGCTTCCGACGGACGAGCCGGTCCGGGCCGAAGCCCTGGGCCCTGGCGCTGTCACTGCGGATCAGCTGCACACCCGACGCGCCCGGCCCGCACTGTCAAGGGAGCCGGCCAAGCAGGTCCGTTCGCCCCATGCCGTGCACAAATAGGCCGATCCGGCGCTGGAACACCTGAGCCAGCTTGTCTGGCCGGTGCGACTCAGGACCCAGGCGTGCCCACAGACGATGGCCGACAGGTGGCCCGTGAGGTGCTGTCTCGTCTCCCTCTCGGCCCCCAGCCCAGGACGCGGCATGAGTACCGGGCCGGTCACCGTCCGCGGTGACCGGCCCGGTGTCGCGCCGTGTGCGGTGGTTCAGATGTGAGGAGCTGTCGGGGTGCCGTCGCTCGTGGTGGTGGAGGAGGTGGGGGCCTCCTCCTTGACACGCTCGGCGGACTCCTGGGCGCTGGACTTCAGCTCCGAGGCCGCCTCACCCGCGTTGTCCTTGAGCTGGTCGCCAACCTGCCGCGCGGCCGAGCGAACCTCGTCGATGACCGGCTGTCCGTGCTCCTTGACCGCCTCCTGCAGGCGTTGAGCGCCCTGGGCCTCCACCTTGCTTGCCGGGATGAGGCCGGCGATGACGAGCCCAGCGCCGAAAGCGATCAGGCCGGCGGCGAGGGGGCTGCCCTCGACGCGTTGCTCGATGGCGTCGCCCGCGCTGGATGTCGTGCCGGACACCCCGTGTACGGCATCGTGACCGCCGCCCATGACCCGGTCCTTGACGGTGCTCAGCCGACCACGGACGGCCGTCTTGCGCCGTTCGATGATGGCCGACGGGCTGACCCTGTCCTGCAAGGCGTCCACGTCCTGCGTCAGCGACTGCCGGGTCTGGGCGATGTCGCTGCTCAGCTCTTCTGTGCTCGTACCCATGCTGCGTCCTCCTTGAGTGTCTGTTGTGTCTGCGGGAGCTGCGGGTTCGCCTCGCGCAGCTTGGTGCGGCCCATGCTGGCCAGCACACCGGTCACCACGGCCCAGATCAGGGCGGTGATGAGCGCGGCGAGCTCGACGGGCATCCAGTTGTCGAGGAGCCAGGTCAGGGCCCACGACAAGAAGATGAGCATCAGCAGCGCGGTCACGGCGGCACCGGCAAGCATGCCGATGCCCTTGCCGGCCTGTTGTGCCTCTTGGCGCAGCTCGGTCTTGGCCAGGTCCATCTCCTGACGGACCAGCGTGGTCAGGTCCTGGCTGATGTCACCGACGATCTGGCCCAGGGTGCGGCCGTCCCGCGGTTCCTCCAGAGGCACGCCCGAGGACGCGTCATACGCCGTCATCACGGGGTCCCGACGGGTCGCCCGAGCTCCGGCGAGTCGATCTGAGGCGACCTGAGGGTCTCGTCGAGGGACGCGTCGAACGACTGGCTCGGGGCCGCCGGTGTCACGGGCGCGAACGCCTGCGACTGAGTTGCGCCGATGTCGGTCTCCACGCCAGACGTCTCGGCCTGGGCTGCGTCGCGACCTCCGCGAAGGAGCCGACCCACGACGACGCCCGAGATCACGGCGCCGGCGAGGAACATGCCGGGGCGCCGTCGGGCAAAGGACCGCAGGTCGTCCAGCAGCTCACTCGGCTCCCGGCCGTCGAGTCGCTCGCTGATCGTGCGGGCCCGCTGCGCTACCTCGCGCGCGGCACCCGACGCGAGGCCGTTGCCGTCCTGGGCCATGCCGTCGAGGTCGTCGCCGAAGGTGCGCAGCGTTTCGACGAGCCGGTCTCGCTGGGTGCGGGACTGGTCCTGCACCTGGTTCTTGGTCTCGTCCAGCAGGCCGCGGGCTTGGTCGCGAACGTCGGAGGCGACCTGCTTTGCCTCGTCGGTCGCCACGCTCGCCGCGTGCTTCGCCTGGTCGGTGGTCGATCCCTCGTCGTTCGTCGTCCCCGTGGTGCTGGGGTCCGTCGGACCCGGAGCTGTGGACGTGCTCATGGAACTCGTGCTCATGCCGTGCCTCCCTCTCGTTGTGTGCTGAGGGGTGTACCCACATACCCCTATACGAGCCGCCCGCCGAGAGGAATGGACCGGCGGGCGCCCCGAACCAGACGGGACCGCATTCGAGATCACGATCGCGGTTGCTCCTGCTTGCTCAGGCGATCCCCGTACCCCTAGGCGAGCTCAACCGCCCTCCACGCCGGCACAGCCTGAGGGGTGAGGCGCCCACGGTCGTCCGCTGACAGTGTCGGCAGCAGACGAGAGGAGCACGAGATGGACCAGGACGTCGACCTGCTCGCCCAACGCGTCGAGAAGCAACGGGCGAAGCTGGACGAAGAGGTCACCCTGCTGGACATGACCGAGAAGCGCGTGACGGCTGCGGAGAGCGACCGTCAGTCGGCGGCTCGCGAGGCCGAGCGGTTGAAGTCCCGCGCGAAGAAGGCGAAACGGGACGCCCGCCGTCTCTCGAGCGAGGCGAAGCGCGCCCAGGTCAGGTTGGAGGCCATCGACTCCGACCACGCCCAGGCGGTCAAGGAGGCGAAGAGCCGCGGCAAGTCCGTGGCCAAACGGCAGCAGAAGCTCGCCGAGGCCGAGGGCGCGCATGCCGCAGCCGAGGCGGAGACCAGCAGTGCCGCAAGGCCGGCGAGCACCCGCCGCCGCCAACCTTCGTCTCCCACGGCGGCCGCGAAGAAGACGGCCCCCCGCAAGCGAGCCGCGTCCTCGACGACAGGGAAGCGGACGACCAAGGCCTCTCCCCGGCGGACGACCGCCAAGAAGACCAGCTAGGTGGTGGGGCGCAGACGCCACCACCGGTGTCCGTAGGCGCCCAGCTCGACGCGACCGCGCCCAAGCGGTGGCCTGGGGGCTCGCCCACGGGTTCGCACCACCGGCCGACCCGTTGCTGGCCGGGGCTGAAGACCTGGCGCCCTGGCGCCAGGCCCACGCGTGGCATGACTTCGGCGCTTCTGCGAGCTGTGGGTGGACGAGCGAGCCGGACGAGGAGGCGACGGGCTTGAGGAGAGGCTCCGAAGGCTTCCGTCGTTGGCCAGCCGTTGTCGGCGTTGCTCTTCGCGTTTGGAGTATGCGGCTGCGCGAATTGCGGAAGGCCAGGCTTGGTGGTGGCCGTCCAGTCAGGGGGAGGGGCGAGCAGGTTCATCAGGTGCTCGGCCTGCCCTGGCGGTCCCCGGGAAGCTAGATCCCCTCCGCCGCATGATCGCTCCGCTCGGCGGAGAATCCGTGCTGGATGGCCCAGGCAACGGCCTGCGCTCGGGAGGTAACCCCGACCTTGCGGTACGCCGAGCGGATGTAGGTCTTGACCGAGTTGATGCTGAGATACAGCTGGTCGGCGATTTCCTGGTTGCTGAAGCCGCGCGTGACCAGTGCGAGCACGTTCGATTCCCGCGGACTCAGGCCCACGTCGTGCCCGAGGACATCGAAGGCGTCCCACTCCTGAGCGATGTGGCTCTCCTCGAGGGTGCCGGTGATCGCCTCGCGGATGACCTGGACGAAGTCCACGTCGGAGATGCCCAGATCGATGCTCCACTCCACCCCGTGAGCGCGGGCTTGGATGCCGAGCTCGGGGCGTAGGGTGCGGTCGATCGCGATGACCGTGGTGTCCGTCTCCTTGATCCAGATGTCGAGCTCGGTGGTGTCACCGTCCCGCATGCAGATGACATCGAAGAGAACCACGTCTGGATCGGCCACCGCAGGGCCCGATGTGGTGAGAGTGAACGGGGCCGAGACACCCGCGAGCATGGCGCGAAGGCCCAGCTCGACCACACGTTGCGTGGTGACGATCTGAACCCAGACGACGTCCTGGGTTTCCCCCACGCACTGATTGTGACGAGACCCGGAGCGTTTCACTACACCCCTAGCGCGGTGGCACACCCAGCAACACCCCGACCCGGACCTCCTCGCCCGCGGAAGGCCGCGAACGAGGAGGAGGGGCCTACATGGACGCTGCGGGAGATGACTCAGGACGGGACAACCACCCAGGCCAACGAGATGAGTGACGGTTCACGCAACTTCATTCACTAGCGCCATTCTCTCGCAGTTGCCTGTGCGAAAAGCTGAGCAGGTCAGCGGCTCTCCGCAGCACCAGACCACAGTCCCGTCCGTTCATCGGCTCGAGCGCCCGGGTCGCATGCGTTCGGCGTCGTCGACCTGGCGCGAGCATCTCAGGGTGTGGTGACCAGGAGGGATGACTAGGGCAGCACGAGCTTCCAGTTTCCTTCGGACACGACCTCGACGGTGCCGTTGGTCACCTTGATTGCTGACTGGTCGTCGAGGAGATACGCCGGGCCGCCGATGTCGCGCGCCCAGCGATCTGCCTCGGCCATCGTGTTGCTCGGGAAAACGTCGAGGTGGGGAAAGATCGAGAAGTCGACCACGCCGAGGGCGCGGTCGTCCGGCGCAGACGGCCAGTGGACGAAGTCGGCGCCGATCCGGGGCGTCATCACCATGCTGCCGGCACTGACCCCCACCCACACCGTGTCGGCCATCGCGGGCAGCAGGTCGGCCAGCCCGGACTCCCGCATCCAGTGGGACAGGTACGTCGCATCACCGCCGTCGACGAGCAGCACGTCAGCCTCCTCGACCCAGGGGACCCACCGCTCAGCGCCGATCGTGGGCAGCGCAGAGAGCTCAAGGAGTCCCAATGACTTCCACTCCATCGAGGTCAGGCCACCCCACGGTGGCATGCCGCTCACGAATCCTCGCGCCGACACCGGTCCGCACATGGGGTGTCCCCACTGCGCGGTCGGGATACAGATAGCGGTCGCGTCTGCCGTCGGCTTGCCCAACAGGTCAACCAGCGCACGGCGGATGCTGGTGTTCGTGACGCCTCCGGACGTGAGCAGAAGCTTCAAGATTCCTCCTACGGTTCCAGGGCGACGGGTTGGGAGTGGCACCCACACCTGGGAGTCATCCGAGCCCGGCCCTTGTCGTGACGCCCTTCCGTGGCCGCCGTTCAACAACGCAACGAACGCCTCGCTACGAGTCCGACAACTCGCCAAGCATTTCTCCCTAGATTCTCGTCCCCGCGCCGTCATCGGCATGCGTTCGTCTCGTGTGAGTCCGGGCCGCCCCGGTGGCGGCTGAGGTCTGTCTGAAGTCTCGACAGTGCGAGCCTCTAGCCAGATGTGTCACGGACCTGGAGCGGCGAAGTTGGTGGGACGGCCAGACCGGCCGGCCCACCCAACGGAGGTCCTCATGTCCCGCCCACTCAGCGAGGTCGCGGTCTACTACGCGATCGCCTTCTCTTTCACTCTTGGTCTCGCCGTGGCGCTGCCGCACTCCGATATCAGCGTGCTCCTGAGCGCGATGGCACCGATCACCGCCGTCCTCGTCGTCACGTTCCTGACCACGCCAGCGGGCCAGCGACGCGCGCTGTGGGGCAGCTTCGGACTCCGACGCTCGGGCCGGTCGGTGTGGCCCATCGCCTGCCTCGCCCCCATCCTGATGGCAGGGAGCGCCTACGGCGTCGCTGTTCTCCTCGGCGTAGCGGACCTACGGTCGATGGACGTCACGCTGGGCGCCGTGACCTTCCAAGCGGTCAACCTCCTGACCACCCTGGCCACCATGGCCGTCATCTTCCTCGGTGAGGAGATCGGGTGGCGCGGATACATGCTGCCGCGCGTCCAGCAGCTCACGAGCCGGCGCCGGGCCGCTCTGGTGACCGGCTTCGCGCACGGCTGTTTCCACCTGCCCTTGATCCTGATCGCGACGACGTACGACCCGTTCGGCCACCGCTGGATCGTGGCCCCGATGGTGGTGGCTACGCTCACGATGGCCGGCGTTTTCTACGCCTACCTCTGGGACCGGACCCACAGCGTCTGGCCCGTCTCCTTGGCACACGGTGCGGTCAACACCGCGTTCGGTCTCGGCGCAGCCGCCGTGGTCGCCGGTTCGCAGACCGACCTTGCCTACGTCGCCGACGAGAGCGGGGTCGCGACCTTCCTCGCCGTGGCCGTCGTCGGTGGCGTGCTCCTCGCCCGCGCCCCGGTGTGGCGGAGGAACCCTGCCGTCGCGGCGACGGTGCGGAACCGTCCGGTGCCGGTCGGCTGACCCAGTCCGGTGGCGTTCAGGTCCCTGAACGTCACCGGGCGCTCCGGGGCGCCCCGCGGTGCTGCCGCCGGTCTGTGGCGCGCTCGTCTCGGCGTCGCCTACCTCGAACCCCTGACTCGCCGCTCGCCCGTGCTCGACCCTTCGGCGCCGTGCTGACCCGACGCCCTGGCGGAAGTCCCGCAGCCACGTCCCGCGGGAACGGCGACTGGATCGAACCCGGTACAGCGTGCGCGTCTACCCGAGCGGGACCTGGTGGCGCAGAAACTGTCAGGAACGGTCCACGGGTGATCGACCGCTCAGGTCGCCCTCAAGGCAAGTAGCGGCGCCGGTCGGCTGCCGAGCGTGGCCCCACCTGCACGCCACCGCGGGTGCACGTTTCGGGGCCGATGCGGGTCAGTCCCGGGTCTCAGCCGGCGAGAGGCGTGAACCTGTGAACCCAGCATCTGGGCATGAGCGTTGTTCACCTCATCAGTGCCTCGCTGGACGGTCGCTGCGATCACCGCAACGTCATTCCGGACGACGACCTCCACGCCCACGCACTCAGCACGATTGCCGACGCGGACCGCTTGCTCTATGGAGCAGGGACCTATCGCCTCCTCGCGCCGTACTGGTCGCAGGTGGCCGACGAGCAGTCAGAGAGTGCCACCCGATGAGATCATCCCAAGAGAGCGGCGTGAGTCGGTCCGATGAGACGAATCCCAGAACATGGCGCAGACCGATGCGCGTCGGAGGCTCTCCGCCGGGGGATCGCCGCGGATGTGGCTGCGTAGCCGTCCTATCCGCGCATGAGCGTGCGTGCCGCTACTCACTCGCGAGTGCGCCGAGCGTGGGCCACGGTGGGCCGTCTCGAAGCAAGCCCAGAATCGCTTCAGCGTGCCGACGCCCGTTCGGAAACTCATCGCGAATGTCCCAGCGCCAAGCCGCGACCATCGCGAGGACGAGGCGACGACATTCCTGAATCAGAGCTTGGTCGACACCCGGGTACTGCTCGCTGACCTCGTCCGGCACGTGAGCAAGGTCGAACTCGAGGGGGCCACGGCAGCACGTCTCGAAGTCGATGAAGAGCACTCCTACTGAGGTTCTCAGGATGTTCCCAACATGGGGTTCCCCGTGCAGGAGTTGGTCTACGTTCCCGTGCCTGCGTATTTCCTGACCGGCGGCGTGGAGAGTGTCGACCAGCAGGCGGCGGTCTGCATCCGCGAGCGCCGGAGTTTCGTGTCGGTGCGTGAGGAGGCGCTCTGCCTCTGCGATTCGTTCCGTGAAGTGCGGTGCATCGACCTCGATGCCTCGCATGGCGGCGTGCAGGCGATACAGGGCATCCGCATACTTAGCCGGTGAGCCCAGGTCAGGCACCGGGCGGTAGTAGGTCCAGAAGGTGACGGCAAAGCCATCGCGCTCATGAGCGCGCGGTTCCACCCGAGGATCGAGCGATGCGGTGGGGGCGGCGACCGCGGCGAGCTCCTTAGCGACCTTGACCTCAAAGGCCGCGACCTCTTGCCCGACCACCGCAGTTCGAGCGAACGTGTCACACGGCAGGAGACGGAGAGCGAGTGCGTTCGAGTTCTGGATGACCACCGTTTCGTCGACTCGGAGGTTGGCGGCCTCCGCGAGTGAGGACGCTGCGGCGGTCGCGCGCGCTACAAGCCCGGCCTCCACGAATCGCATCCTGGCACGCGCTCGCTCCGGTGTTAGGAGGGCGGTGGGGGTAGTCGGTCGCCGACGGCTAGATCCTGAGGCGAGCTCGGCGAGCCGGGTTTCCTTCATGGCGGTCAATTGACGTCAACACACCGCGGCGCCCATACGATGACCCTCGCGTCAGCAATCGACCGATAAGCGCCAAGCGCGGCCTGGTTGGGCTCGGCCGCAGTTCGCTTCCGTGTAGCCCAAGAGCGAACACCACAACGGTTCCCGGCGTCGTAAGACGTATGAGAGCCTTTCTGGTCGCCCTTGTGATGGCGGTGGTCCCTGGAGGCGTGGCGTCGCCTTCTTCTGGGGCTGAGCCGGTGATGTGCCAAGGGAGGGAGGCGACCGTCGTCGGCCCGACCGCCGCGCCCTACATGACGGTCGGTACCGAGGGGAATGACGTGATCATGGCCCCGTTGAGTCCGGGTACAGGGTCGGTACAGGGGCTCAGCGGCGATGACACGATCTGTCTTATCGGCGGGGGCGAGCCAGACCCGACGGGGCTCAGCGTGAGCGTCGACGCGGGAGACGGCGACGATTCAGTCTTCAACGAGACCGTCTCGTCGCTCTACCCGCGCGTCACCCTGGGAGCGGGTAGCGACCACTACGTGGGCAACGAGTTCGGCGACTACGTGGACACAGGCAAGTTGAACGGTATCGACAGTGACGTGGACGTGGTGGACACCCGTGGCGGGGACGACAACATCACGACGGGATCACCGAGTGGGGTGGAGAACCACGACTTGGTCTCTACAGGGGCGGGAAGCGACTGGGTGAACTACATGAACCCGTCGGGAGAACTCGTCGACAACGGTACAGGTGCTGACACGCTCTGGCTCGGCTCACTTACACCGCACGCATGGCTGATCGACAACGTCAGGCGTCGCCTGAGCGTGGGAGACCTGACCATGCTGACCTGGACCGACGTCACGGTGTTTCGGACTAGCGAGACACAGGGGGACTCGTTTGCCTTCCTTGGCAATGACGGTGACGAAACGCTTGTCGTCGACGGTCTCGAGAGTGGCGCTACCACCCGTGGCGGCGCCATCCGCACGGGCGCTGGCAACGACACCGTCCAGCTCGAAAACTACCTGCCGGGCCAGGTGGACATGGGCAGCGGAGCGGATGACCTGCTTTATGAGGCGTACTCCGCATGCCGCTCCGCCACCATCACAATGGACCGATCCGCCGATTGCACCACGGTGGAGGGGTCGGTCGAGGTCGCCACCCGTCTGGCCGGCATCGAACGCCTCGAGGCTCAGACGCACCATCGACTCGACATCGTCGGCACACCCCGACGAGACGCCATCGTCGCCAACAGCCCAGTGCTACGCGTCCACAGTGGTAGAGGCTCGGACCGAGTCAACATCGAGAAGGCAGCCGACGCGACGGTATGGGGAGGTCGAGGTAACGACAGACTCACCGGGTTGATGACCCGCAAGACCCCGGTGTTCGACAAGCTGGTGCTTCGTGGCGGGCCGGACGATGACATCCTGCGCGGTGCGGCCACCCCCGACCGCCTGTACGGCGGCTCGGGACGGGACCGCGCCAACGGGCGAGACGGCAGGGATATCTGCGTCGCCGAAGTGCGGAGAGCATGCGAGCCCCGGTGACCGCTCCCTCTCAGATCCCGCATCCACATCGGCACGACCGAGCGCATCGCGGCATGTAAGGGCGTTGCCAGCCGTCCAGTGCGTAAGTATTGGTCATGCCGCGAGATGTCGATGTGTCCATGCAGGAGCGCGTCATGCGCCACTACCAGTGGTGCGTGAGGGTCCTTCGTGCGAGGGACGTGGACGGGTTCCTCGACTGGCTGGGGCCGGATAGCACGTTCACGACGGCCGACAACACCACCTTCCGCAACGCCGCTACGCGGCCGTTCTGGGAGTGGCGGTTTGCCAACGTCCTCACTGTTCGCCGGTGCGAGATCGAGATCGAGGACGTCGCATACACCGATGAGGGCCTGCTGGTCGTTGACTTCCATGAGCAGACCGACCTGACCGTGCGAGGCTTCGACGGTATGCCAGCGGAGCGTGACGCCGACCTTCACAACCGCAACTTCTGGGAGGTTTCCGATGTCCGGATGACCACCCGGGGTGGCGAGGAACTAGAGGCCCGACGAACTATCGACGGTCAGCCGCTCACAGATGACATCGACCCCTGGGGCTTCGGAGCGTGGGCAAAGTACCGAGATTCCCAGGAAGCCTGACGGCCGCAAGGCACTGGAGCCGAGATCCAAGGATCCGCTCATCGGCACGGCCGCGCACTGTCAGCCGCAGAAGCGGATGTCCTGGGCTTTCAGCCGGTCGGGATCCCGCGCTCGTTGCGGTAGCCCCGCACGCCGGTGATGACGCCGTCGACCACCGAGAAGATGTGGCACACCATGCTGACGTGGGTCCCGTCGCCGTCGACGATCGTCGACAGCTGCTCGACGTACACGTCGTCGCCGGCCTGCTGCACGGTGACGTTCTCCGTGGTGAGCGACGCGGCCTTGTTGATTGGTGCCTGCAATCTCGTGATCCACTCGTCGGCCCCCCGGTGCATCACCTGCCACGGCTCCTCGGTCCACGGACTCGCGGCCTTGATGGTGAAGTCGGCCGCAAGGAACTCGCGGAGGGCCACGAAGTCGGCGACGTCCCCGGACGCCCGTGCCTGCTGGACCGCCTCGATGTAGCTCCGTACAAGTCTGATCGCAGGAGTGTCAGTCACGTGTCACCTCCGGTCCAGACGATGGCACGCGTGAAGATGACGCGGCAATGACCACGTGGAGCGCGACCGTTCGCAAGCGGCACCATCCGGTCTTCGGCATGAGAGTGGTGTTGCGGCTTACGTGACAGAGAGGTCACTCGGACTTGCCGAACGCTGTCACATCCCACTGCTCGAACGGGGATGCGCTGGTTGGGCACCAGGTAGAACAACTCAGGTTGGAATGACCGTGGACGCTTACAGGACCGCGCCACGAGGCGCGACTTCCACCACGGCAACACCCCTTGCGTACAGCACGACGAGCCGGTCGCCGTGTCTGCAGCGCAGCACCCCGGAATCCTCAGCCAATGTGGAGACGACGTGGTCGACAACCTGGTCTTCGCTGCTCGCATCGGGATCCTCGTACGTGACATCCATGCTGTCACCGCTAGTGAGCCGGACACGAAGCACGATGCCTTCCATGCTTCCGCACACTAGACGCGGCGGCCCACCGCTGGGTGGCACCTCTAGCCAGCTGCCCCGCGCGCCAGCAGTCCTGGCAGGTGGGCCGTTCGGCTTCCGTGCGCGGATCGCGGCATGTGAGTGCGCTCGTGGCATAGCACGGCAGGATGTTTCCCGTGCCTGCACCGAGAGAGCGTCAGCGTGTGGCCGTGTACGGGGTGGCGCGAGGGAACGGCAACATCCTTCTGGTCCGCGCCTCCTCTGAGACGGGCGTCCCGGGTACGTGGTGGCTGCCCGGTGGGGGCTTGGAGTTCGGCGAGAGTCCCGGTGAGTGCCTTGTTCGTGAATGCATGGAGGAGACCGGGCTCGAGGTACGCGTGCGTGGCCTGCTCGATGTTGTCACTGACGTCGCCGAGTGGATGCGCGAGGGGGTGCGGATTCACTCGATTCGGCTCATCTATGAGGTCGAGGTCATTGGTGGGTCTGCCCGGCCCGAGACGAATGGGTCAACGGATGCTGTGCAATGGCTCCGCTACGGCGACCTTCAGACCGTGCAGCTCATTCCGTGGCTCAGGGAAGTAGCGAGCAGGCATCTGACCCCGAACTGAGCCACTAGGCGTCTAACCCGGCGCCCGGACATCGGTACGACCGCGCACCATCTGCAGCAGGACCGGACGGCCACGATCAGGCTCGGGTGTTGATTTTCGAAGCGTGGGGCGCTCCGCCTCCGCCTTCGGTAATAGGGGACACGCGAGGCCACCTGTCGAACTCGCACCGCATGGCCCGAACGGCAACCGCACCACCCACGACCTCAGTCGCCGAGCAGCGACGCGGGCCGTCGCTGTGCCGGGGTGCGGCTCGATCAGTCGCGGCGCACGATGGCTGCGACCGCGACGACCCAGAGGGGGAACAGCATGAACGGAACGAAGCCCCCGGGGCCCAGGGGCGCCATCGCTCCGACGACGATTGAGCCCCACGCCATCCACTTGGGTAGTGCCCCGTCCGCGAGCGTGGTGACGCCGACGCCGATCATGGCGCACATCAGCCCGATCATGGCGGGTGGGAAGTTCGTGGTGTCGAGGATGTTGATCGCTCGGACGACGTGGCTGTCACCGCTCGCGACGGCATGGTGCAGGGCCAGCGAGGTCACCGCGAAGCCCGCGATGGTCCAGGCCATGGTGACGAAACCGATGAACGCCGCGTCAGCGGTCCACCGATGGGTCCTGCTCGACAACACCAAGCGCAGCCCCGCGCCGTAGAAGATGAGCAGCGCGGCCGCGATCATGGTGGCGTACGTCATCAACTGGACCGTGACATCACCCAGGGTGTAGCCGGCGATGAGCTTCGTGGGGTCGTCCGCCGGCGACCGGTCGCCGCCCGCGGCGAGCAAGCCGCCGAAGAGTACGAGGTAGAGACACCCGAGCAGGACATGGAGCCGGCGACTGGGCAACGAGCCCGGCACGGCAACGGGGCCGGGCCGTGGGGCGGACTGAGTGGTGGCGGTCATGGGGAACGTCCGTTCGACGATGCCGCCTCGGGTGGCGACCGATGACTTCCACCCTCCCCGACCGGCTGGGGCTTCCGCATCGGTGGCGACTCGGGAAATCCTTTCCGTGCAGACACTGACGCCGCTTCGGCGTGCGATGTCAGCCGCGCCCTCGTCGAGCCCGTGTGGACGGCGCATGGGTGCGTGAGCGCCTCTCGGAGCAACGCCCTGGCAGAACCGGGTATGTGAGCCCCACATGTCCGGTTCGGCACGGCACTCGTCGGCGACTTCGCGAACTTCGTCGCGCCCCAGGTGATGAAGGGCCTCGACGTGCAGGTCTCCAACTCGCACTCAACGTTCTTCGTCGATGGCAAGCAGGCGATGCGGGTGACGTTCCGGGCGGCCCTGCCGGTTCATCGCCCTGCGGCGTACTGCACTGTCACAGGCGTCTGAGCGATGGGCGCAACGCGGGTAGTGGCCGGAGGCCGAGAAGATCGTCGACCAGGCGCTCGTCGACGAGCTCGACCCGGAGCTCACCCGGCAACTGTTCCGGGCTGCGCCCGCTCTGCACGGCGTGAACGCGTGCCGGGTCACGCGACTCACGGCCGGAGCCGCGAGTCGAGCTGCTCGCGCGGGTGGACGGCGCCGAGCGCGTCATGGACCTCCTGGAGGGCATCGCCTGATGTGCAACGACGTCGGCCCGTGCCACATCCGCACCCTCTTTCCCGAGGAGGTCCCCGACGATGCCACGAGCTCGGTCTCCGCCGAGCTTGCCGAGGCCCGCGCCGATTGATACCCCAGGTGCGTCGCGCGTCCGGGCCATTGCCGCGCGCGTGAGCCGGGACCAACATCGAGGCAACTCACACCCTTGCCCTGGGAGGCAGCATGTCCCGTTCCCGCCGGCCGTCGGCCGCCCTCGTCGTCGCCAGCCTGTCGCTGGTCGTGTCCTGCACCGGGGTTGCCGCGGCAGCCACCGGCAACCTCGTGCTCGGAGGCAACAACCAGGCCACCGGCACCACGACGCTCAAGACTCCGGTTTCGGTCGGCGGTGCCACCCTCAAGCTCAAGAACTCGGGCACGGGGCCGGCGGCAAGCTTCGTGACCCAAGCCGGTCGGGCGCCATTCAAGGTGAGTGGCAGCACAAAGGTGACCGGCCTGAACGTCGACCTGCTCGACAGCCTGGACTCCTCGGCGTTCCGCAAGGTCAGCGACCCCGTCGACGCCACGAGCCTCGACGGCCTGGACGCGTCCGCCTTCCGCAAGGTCGCTGACGCGGTCGACGCCGGCACCCTCGACGGCCTGGACTCGTCCGCCTTCCGCAAGGTGGCTGACGCGGTCGACGCCGGCACCCTCGACGGCCTGGACTCGTCCGCCTTCCGCAAGGTGGCTGACGCGGTCGACGCCGGCACCCTCGACGGCCTCGACTCGACGTCCTTCCTGCGTGGCGACACCACTCCACGGATGGCGATGGTGATGAGGCTGACGGCGGAGTCCACGGCCTCGGCGCAGGCAACGGTGCTGACGTCCGACTACGAGTTCTACGACCCGTCCGACATGCGCACCAACGCCCAGCCTGCCCGCCTTGTGGCGCCGGTGGCAGGTACCTACATCGCGACAGCATGCGTCGATTGGGATCCGAACGGCACGGGGTACCGGCGGGTCTCCGTGGTCAACGACAGCGTCGGAACCTTTGGCTCGGTCGCCGGTCCCCCGCTTGCCAGCCCCGCGTACACCAGCCAATGCGCCACCGGCATCGTGCATCTCGCCGCTGGCGACTTCGTCCGGATCGAGGTGCTCCAGGGCAGCGGCGCCGCCCTCGCCGTCCGGACGGCGCGCTTCTCCATGGCCTACATCGGCGCCTGAACACCGATTCGTCGCGGACACCGGCAACTCGGCGAGCACCTGGGTCAGCTGCCGACTACGTGGAAGCTGTCAGCGAGAGCCGTCCGGAGCCACTGACGGTAGTCCTCGGGACGGTGTTTGAGCTCCACTCGTAGGAGGTGCCAGGTCTCGGGGCCGATGAGCACGTAGAGCACGGCGGTCGCCCACGCGGTGTCCCGGCCGGTGGGCAGCATCCCCGCTTTCGCGAAACTGGTGGCCAGAAGACCCATGTCGGCGCGGTGCCCGGCCTTGCCGAAGCCCCACAGGGTCGCCGCGTCCGGGTCGGAAGCGGCGGCCCCGCGCGCCATCGCGAACACCTCCCCGGTGCGTTCGTGCAGCGCGCTGGTCGCCTCGACCAGCCGGCGTACCTTCGCGGATGGCTCCGGGTCGTCCACGATCTGGCGGAACCATTCCCTGTCGGCGGCCGCGACGGCCTCGTCGTCACCGACGATGGCGGTCTCGACCACCTCTTTCAACAGGTCGAGCTTGGTGGGGAACTGCAGGTACACGGTCTTCTCCGCGACGCCAGCGGCCGCCGCGATGGACCGCATGGACGTTCCGGCGTAACCGTCGGCCACGAACCGGTCGCGAGCTGCGCCCCGGATGCGCGCCCGGGTAGCGCGAGCGGCGGCCAGCCGTCGAGGCGAGTGGTAGGCGCGCGAGGACTGCGCCTCCGATTCACCCGTCATGCACCCTCCCGATGAAGTCTAGTTGACACCAGTGACACTGTAGTGATTGTATTCGCTACAGTAGAACAATAGCCAATTCAGGAGGACCCGATGAGCAACCTGCCGGACCTGCAGATCTTGTCGGTCAAGATCCCTGTCGCCGACCTGGCTGCCAGTCGTCGGTGGTACGCCGACGTCTTCGGCCTCCGCGAAGAGATGGAGTGGCCCGACGAGGACGGCGTCGTCCGCGGTATCGCGTTCGAGCCGCTCGGGACCGTGATGCTGGCGCTACGCGAGCATGCCGAGGCTGCCGCGGCAACTCGGGACTTCGGGTTCCTGAACATCCGTGTCCCCGCTGAGAGTGACCTGGCTGCCTGCGCCGCACACCTCGACGGCCTGCAGGTGTGGCACACCGAGGTGATCAGCGGGGCCCGGGGCCGACTTGTGGGCTTCCACGATCTCGACGGACATCAGCTCTCCTTCTACGCCGAGACGACCAGCACCGGCGTGCGCGACGACTCCGTCCACGCCGTGCGTCCGGCCAAGGCCCCGGTCGAGACGCCTTCCCCGTCGTCATGACGGCCTGGACAGGCGGGGCGGCAGTCGCCGCGCCGAGGACACGAAGAGCCTCGAGCTTCGCATCCCCACCTCCCGGAGCGGTGGTTCACGTGATGGTGGCCGTGGCCGCATCGATCGGGTTGGTGATCGCGGTCATCCTGCTCGGCACGCTCTTGATCACGACAGGCACACAGACACCCGACCCTCCCCAGACCGCCCTCCCCACGGCCATCCCCGGGCTCCCGCCCCAAGGATGAATACGCCCTCGTACAGAGAGCGCGGACAGGCCTGACGGAGAGCGGCGACGTTCTCCTCATGCGCCGCGACGGGTCAGGTGTCGAGAAGGTGGGCGTCAATCGAAACCTGGCCATGCTCGTTTGGCAACCGGTGCCAATCGAGGAGTGAGGGTCCGTAGAGCCAGTGCCAGCCGTCGTACCCGAGACGAGCTGCAGACCTGAGCGGATCGCGGTGTGAGTGCGCTGCAACGCTGCACTGCTGCTCTGGCCCTCCGAAACGGTGTGACACCGTGTAGCCGTGGTGACTCGGGACGTCCGGTGGACTGTCTCAACCGCGACGACGTCTGAGCACTTCACCTGGACGCGCCTCTACCGCGCCTACGGCGAGGAGGCGGGCTACGTAGTCAGCGACGAGCACCTTGCGCGTGTGTGGTCCTGGATCATGAGCGGCGATGGCCAGACCAGGTGCCTAGTCCTACGGAGCGCAACGGAGCGGGACGCCGTTGGACTTGCCCACCACCGACCGTTTGAGAGGCCCATCGCTGGCTCCATCGGCTGCTATATAGACGATCTCTTTGTCGAGCCGCTCCAGCGTGGACAGGGGGGAGCCCGCGCCCTCCTTGATCAACTCGCCAGGCGATCCGACCACCGGTCATGCGTGTCATTGGTGGAGTGACGCATGTTCCTGGAAGCGCGGATCGCGCGTGAGCGTGCGTTTGGCGACTCCTGACGATTTGCGTCAAGAGCCTCTTCTGATCACTCCGAGAGGGTCCGCGGGGGCGTGAGTTCGCCACGACCATTTCCCGCCTTGGCCCGTCAGTCGCGCGCTGGGGCGGCGGTGTACTCCTCGTCGGTGACGTGCTCGAGCCAGGTGACGACCTCGCCCTGGTCGTCGGCTTCCTGGATGGCGACGTGCGCCATGAAGCGGCTGGCGGTGGCGCCGTGCCAGTGCTCCTCATCTGGCTCGATGTAGACGACGTCGCCGGGGCGGATCTCCTGTGGCTGACCGCCGCGGTGGGCGACGTACCCGATGCCGTCGGTGACGTAGAGCGTTTGGCCCATGGGGTGGTGGTGCCATGCGGTCCGAGCACCGGGGGAGAAGCGGACGTGGGCGCAGCCGACCGCAGATTGGTCGTCCGGGTTGCGGATGCCGTCGATGTAGACGTCGCCGGTGAACCAGTCGGCGGGACCGGTAGCGGTGTCGGCGGAGCTGAGGGTGAGCTTCATGGGTGTGCTGGGACTTCTTCCTAGGAGTGGTCGGTGCGGACGGACGCCTGTTCCGAGACCGCCCACGAGGCGAGCAGCCGGAGTCGCTCGGCGGAGGGTGAGCCGGGCTCGGCGGTGTAGACGAGCAGGACGAGTCCAGGCTCGGCGGTGATGGCGAGCTCCTCGTAGGCGAGGGTGAGCTCGCCCACGAGGGGGTGCTGGAAGCGCTTGGTGCCGGTGCCGTGGGTGCGGACGTCGTGTGCCGCCCACAGACGGCGGAAGGTCTCGCTGCGGGTGGAGAGCTCGCCGACCAGGTCCTGCAGGCCCCGGTCGTGGGGGTCGCGGCCGGCCTCGGTGCGCATGATGGCCACGCACATCTCGGCGAAGAGCTCCCAGTCGGGGTAGAAGTCGCGCGAGGCGGGGTCGAGGAACTGGAACCGGGCGAGGTTCGGGATCCTCCCGCCGTCGCCGATGACCGGGGAGTAGAAGGCTCGCCCGAGGGTGTTGGTCGCCAGGAGGTTCTGGTGCGGATCGCGGACGAACGCGACACCGTCGGTGATGGCCTCGAGCGCCCACTGCAGGCTGAGCCGCGACGCGGCCTTGCTCGGCGTACGACGTCGCGGCCGGCCGCTGGTGGGGATCCCGTCAGCAGCGCGGGCGAGGTCGTAGAGGTGGGCGCGTTCGGTCTCGTCGAGCTGCAGTGCCCTCGCCAGCGCCTCCAGCACGCTCGAGGAGGCACCGGCGATCTGACCGCGCTCGAGCCGGGCGTAGTACTCCACGCTCAGGCCGGCCAGCGTCGCGACCTCGCTGCGTCGCAGCCCTGGCACACGGCGGCTGCCGGTGGTGGCCAGCCCCACCTGGTCGGGGTTGATGCGCGCGCGTCGGGTGGTGAGGAACTCCCGTACCTCGTGTCGGTTGTCCACGTCTGCGAGCCTAGGCCGCTCCGCGCCGCCTCCGGGGCCGCGAGGGGTGCCCTGCTGGTGCACCCCTCGGCAGGGACTCCCACACGCGGGAACGACCGGGTTCACTCGAGGCCGAGGCACCAGAGACCGGCAACCAGCCACGACGAGAAGGAGGCCAGCGCCATGCGCCAAGTAGTCATGCACGCACCCGGGGACGTGCGGGTCGAGGACCGTGAGGACCCCACGATCATCGAGCCCACCGACGCGATCATCCGGCTGAGCGCGACCTGCATATGTGGCAGCGACCTCTGGCCCTACCGCGGCGCCGAGCCCGTCGACCATCAGGTGATGGGCCACGAGTACGTCGGCGTGGTCGAGGAGGTCGGCGATGAGGTCCGCACGATCAAGGTCGGCGACTTCGTGGTGGGATCGTTCTGGGCCTCCGACAACACCTGCGAGATCTGTCGGGCCGGCTACCAGGCCTACTGCGTGCACCGCGTGCTCATGGGCACCATCGGCACCCAGTCCGAGCTCGCTCGCATCCCGCTCGCCGACGGCACGCTCGTCGCGACGCCCGGCATGCCCGACCCCGACCTGATCCCGTCGCTCATGGCGGCATCCGACGTGCTCGGCACCGGCTGGTTCGCCGCCGTTGCCGCCGAGGCCGGGCCCGGCAAGACCGTTGCGGTCGTCGGTGACGGCGCCGTCGGTCTGCTCGGCATCCTCGCCGCCAGACAGCTCGGCGCCGACCGGGTCATCGCCTTCAGCCGCCACGCCGACCGTCAGGCGCTGGCGCGCGAGTTCGGCGCCACCGAGATCGTCGAGGAGCGCGGTGAGGATGGTGTCGCGAAGCTCAGGGAGCTCACCGACGGGCTCGGCGCACACTCGGTCATCGAGGCGGTCGGCACCCAGGAAGCCATGATGCAGGCGATCCACTCGACCCGCCCCGGCGGGCACGTCGGGTTCGTCGGCGTCTCCCACGACGTCGCGATCGCCGGCGACGAGCTGTTCATGGCCGGCGTCCACATCCACGGCGGGCCCGCGCCCGTGCGCCGGTTCCTGCCCGAGCTCATCCGGCTCATCTGGGACCGCGCGATCGACCCCGGGAAGGTCTTCGACCTCACCCTCCCCCTCGAGCGCGCCGCCGAGGGCTACCGGGCGATGGACCAGCGCACCGCCACCAAGGTGCTCCTGCTGCCATGACCATCACCACCCTCGTGCGGCCGACCGCAGCTGCACTGGGCCTCGCGGTGTCGATGTCCCTCGGTGCCTGCGGGTCGGACGACCCCGGGTCGGACTCCGGTCAGACCTCGTCGGGGTCTACCAGCTCGCCAAGCCCCACGCGGAACCCCAGTCGCGGCGACCGGGCCACCACTCCCGACGCCACCCAGACCGGAAAAGAGGACACGATGCAGATCGGCATCACGATCAGCGACCAGCGCTTCACCGCCATCCTCGATGACAGCGCCGCCGCCCGCGATCTCCTCGCCCAGCTGCCCGTCACCGTCGACATGGTCGACCACGGTGGGGTGGAGAAGACCGGACCGCTGCTTGGGCCGTTGTCCCTCGAGGGCCAGCCCGAGGGCGCCGACCCCGAGGTCGGCGACCTCGGCTACTACGCGCCCAGCAACGACCTCGTCCTCTACTACGGCGACCAGTCCTACTTCCCAGGCATCGTTGTGCTCGGCCGTCTCGACGGTGACGCCGCCGAACGCCTCGCGGCCCTGAACGGCTCGGTCACCGCCACCATCCAGGCCAGGTGACACCAGTGGAGCTGCAGGAGTTCCTCCAACACGTCGACAGCGGCGCACTCATCGAGGGCGGGTCCCCACACCACCGCTTCATGCATGAGGCCGCCCAGGAGGCGTTCCAGATCACGGCCGAGCTCAACTCCGGACACCACGACCCGACCGACCTGCGCGCCCTCCTCAGCCGGCTCACCGGCCGGCCCGTCGACGACTCGGTCACCGTCTTCCCGCCCTTCCACAGCGAGTTCGGCAAGAACCTGCACCTGGGCAAGAACGTATTCATCAACCTGGGCTGCCGCTTCCAAGACACCGGCGGCATCACCATCGGCGACGGCACCCTCATCGGGCACGGCACCACCTTGACCACGCTCAACCACGCCATCGATCCCGCACGCCGCGCCGACATGACCCCGAGTCCGGTCCGCATCGGACGCAACGTGTGGCTCGGCGCCGCGGTCACCGTGGTGCCCGGAGTCACCATCGGCGACGGCGCCATCGTCGGCGCCGGCTCCGTCGTCACCAACGACGTCCCGGCCGACACCATCGTCGCGGGCGTCCCCGCCAGGACCATCCGCACCACCGGCTACCAGGCGACAGACCCCCGGTAACTCGTCTGCGTCCGACAAGTCACGACATCAATGGACGCTCGCGACTCGGCATGCCAGCCTTGCATTCAGTGCCGCGTGAGCGTCCCTGCGGCCAGAGCCCCCTGCGGATCTGAGAAGCGTTTGTTCGCTGTGCGCAGCACGAGCCGTACCTATCTTCATAGCGGTCAACCGCAGTGAGTAGGCCACGATCCTCAAGCTATGGGTCTCCCCGCGCATTCAGCCGGGCAGCGTATGAAAGAAGGGATGCCACTGAACGCACACTCAGCGGCTGTGAGCGGATGCTTGGCAGACATGGCGGTTACGCGCGTCTTCCGTTCACCCACGTCAGCGCCGGGCCGGCCACAGAACGACAGTTCGTTCTAGATGGTCGGCCCGGTGCTGGACAGGAACTATCCGACAACTCGGGCATGCGTTCTAGCAGGCGTGGTACCAGCCTTCGACGGCGTCGGGCGTGCGCGGCAACTGCTCGATGGTCCAGTTGCAGGCGCTGGAGTCGGTCGTGTTGCCGCCCACCCTGCGCAGCTTCACCTCGTTCTGCGCCATGCGACGCTCGGCGGCGTCGGCGGACATGAAGCCCGGACGCACTTCGGGCACGTCTGTCGGTGGGTAGATGCGGGCCTGGACCGGAGCGTTCGCTGGAACGGTGGGCGAAGTCGTGTCGGTGCCGCAGGCAGCGGTCATCATCACGCCTGCGACCACGGCTGCGGCTACCGCCCATCGGGTGGAGCTGGCAGTTCTGGTGCCTTGAGCACTCCGGGGTTCGCGGGTGATGCTGGTGGTCCGGGCGTGCTCGGCGCGTCGGGCAGCCTCGTCGAGGCGGTGCTGGGCGATGCGCTGGGCCGTGTAGAGGTTGGTGTCGTGGTCGCTCATGGCGAGTCTCCTTCGAGGTGGTGGCGGGCTGTTTGCCTGTCACCAACGCTCGGGCTAAGACGCCGTCCACGAATCTGGCGAACGCCTTAGCTTCACCGGGAGTGCTCTTAGACGGCCACGGCCCTGGGGCCTGCCGCTCCGCGGGTAGGCAAAGCGACATCACATGCTTCAGCGCTGCGGGCCGGGTATCCCCGGCAGTTCCTGTGGTCGCAGTCCTCGTCAGTTGGTGAGCCCGTGGTGGATGGCCCACGCCGCCGCCTCGGTCCGGTTGGCGACGCCCAGTTTGCGCAGCAGGTTGGAGACGTGGACGCTGGCTGTCTTGGGGCTGATGAACAGGGCGTTGCCGATCTCAGCGTTGGTGAGTCCGCCGGCGAGAAGCCCGAGCACTCTGAGCTCTTGGGCGGTCAGTCCCGTGTTCAGGACGGGATGGTCATCGACGCGGGCGGCGGCGTCCAGGACCGGGATGCGCTCCCGTGCGGCGAGCGTGTCGACCTGTTCACGCAGTGGCAGGTGCCCGTCCGCGAGTCGATGGGCGGCATGGAGGGCGTCGCGGAGCGCTGCCTTCCCCGCATCCGTCGCGGCGAGGGCCTGGGCTGCTCGCCACCAGCAGTACGCCGCGTCGTGTGGCATCCCCAGGGACTCCCACGACCGCGCTGCGACCAGCCAGGCGTCCGGATCACCACCATCTTCGACGCGGGACCGCTCGGCCTCCCATTGGCGCCCGTCTGCGGCAGCCCGGGGGAGGGTCTCCAGGTCGGTGAACGGGTCGAGGGGCATCGTGTCGCGCAGCTCGTCGAGCCGGGCCAGGGCCGCGGCCGCCCGGTCGCTGTCGCCGTCCTGCGCGAGGTCCGCGGCAGCGCGGGCACCGAGAGAGAGCAGGAGTCCCGCGTGCCTGCCGTGACCCCCGGCCGATTCGAGGTGGACTAATGCGTCTGTGGCTACGTCCACTGCCTCCTCGGGCTTCCCGTTCCACAGCAGCGCGTACGCCAAGGTCTCAGCCTGCTGTCGGGCGGTTTCTGAGTCTCGGGGCAGCATGCCGTGATCACCACTAAGCCACGCCGTAGCGGCGGCTGGGTCTCCACGCCGCACCTCGGCATGCGCGCGCAGCCAGCCGAGCGCATCGTCGTCGGGGCGCAGCGGATGGTCGGTGAGGTCGTCGACAAGCCTCCCCACGTCATCGGTCCGGCCACGGGCCAGGTGAGCCTCGGCGGCATTGTTGCGCAGCACAAGGGCGAGGAACGAGCCATTGAGCCCCACCTCCGCGACAACAGTCAGGCCGCGTTCTGCGCTGGCCGCCGCGGCGTCGTACTCGGCGTACTTGAGCCTGTTGTCGCTGTCTACCACCAGGGCGGAAAGTCGGGCGTTGTTGTCGTCGGTCTCCTCCGCCAGGCGCAGCGCGTCCGCGATGTGGCTGTCGGCGGCCTGGCGATCTCCCAGCTCTCGCAGCACACCGCCCAGCCGGGCGTGGACGTGCGCCTCACCGCTTGACTCGCCACAGGCACGAACGAGAGCGAGCGCCTTGGTGAGGTACTCATGTGCGGTCCGATAGTCGCCGCGGGCGATGTAGCCGCTAGCGATCCACGAGAGCACGTGGGCGTGGTCGGACGACGGGGGAAGCGTCCCGTACTGGATGTCCAGCTCCTCCAACATCCGCATGCCCCGCTCGCCATCTTCCACAGACACGAGGTGCGCACGGAGGCTCAGGATCTTGAGCCGCGCCACCACGTCGGGCCATTGCCCGAACTCGGCGAAGGCCCGCTCGGCCAAGGCCGTGGCCTCCAACCGGGCGCCGCCGAGGTCCAGCGCCCGGATCGTCCGGCGGGTCAGCTCGGCCTCGCTGAGTGTCAGCCCTCGACCAGGCTGGTGGCCATGAAGCTCGCTGACGCGGCGGTACCAACGCGCGGCGTCGGCGTAAGCGCCGAGGTCCCAGGCCCGCTGCGCCGCGATCTGCGTCACCCGTAGTTCGCCTTCCTCGTCGCCCGCACGCCGCAGGTGCTCGGCGACCTCCGGAATGGTCGCGGGGTCGTCGAGCGACTCGAGGGCGGCCGCCACGCGGCCGTGGTAGGCCGCCGGCAGCCCGGGCAACTCCTCGAGGAGCGCTTCGGCCAGGAGCGCGTGTCGCGGCCCGAGTCCGTTCGAGGTGCGCACTGCCAGCGACGCCGCCTCCAGCTCGCGGACCGCCGCGATGGAGCCCTCCTCGTCCTGGAGCGTGACAACGCGGAGGGCGTCGAGGGGGATGAAGCGCCCAATGACTGCCAGTGCGGTAATCGCCTCCTGGGCAGCCGGCGACACGGCGCGGACGCGTGCCGAGAGAAGCCGGGCCAGGCGGTGCGGTACCCCCTCGTCGTCCGCCGCCGAGGCAACCAGTTGTTCGGTGAAGAATGGGTTGCCCTCACCCCGGGCGAACACCTGAGAAGCGAGGCGGTCGACGTCGGTGCCGTCGGGATGGGGTAGTGCGGCGACGAGGCGCAGAACGTCGTGAGCGCCGAGCGGCCCCAGGACGACTTCCTGCACGCCGGCGGAGCGCCGTTGGCTGTCGAGCCACTCGATGACCGCCTCGGGCAGCCGGCTCTCGTCGGACCGACAGGTGACCAGCAGATGGACCGCCGCGCTGTGTCGGGCGCCCGCCAAGTACGTCAGCAAGTCAAGCGTGTCGGGATCGGCCCAATGCACGTCCTCGACGACCAGCGTCACCGGCTGGTCCTCGCCCACCCGGGTGAGCAGTGCCTCGCAGGCCAGGAAGACCTGGTCGCGCCGTACGTCGTCGGCCGGCTCGATCTCCTCCGGAAGGGTGCGGGGCATCACCCCGGCCAGGTGCGGGCGAAGGGAGGCCGGCAGCGAGCGCGCGGCCCGCGTCAAGGAGCGACGAGCGGAAGGATCACGAGTATCCAATGCGTCGACAACCCCCAGAAGCGGGAGGACATGGCGCATGGGCAGGCAGGCGCCGACCAATGTCAGGCGCTCCGGGCTCGCGGCGACAACCTCGGCGACCAACCGCGACTTGCCTATTCCGGCGTCACCCACCAGCAGCGTGACCCCGACCTCGGGCGCAGTCAGATGGGCCAGCACCGCGGCGAGTTCGCGGTCCCGTCCGACCATCCCTCCCGCCATGCGGCACATCGGAGCACCGGCAGTCCGATCGGTCAAGCCGGTTGCGAACCGTGATCTTGGTCTGCGGGCAGACTGCCTCGCGGGAGCCGAAGCGAAAAGGCTGCCTACCGCTCGAGCGCATTTCCCGACAAGCGAACGGGACTGGCCGTGCGTCCTGGCTTCGGTCGCCCGGAACAGAGACGGGATGCACAATGACGCGGTGGCCGACCTGCCCGACTACTACGTGAGCCGCCCGCCGATGCCGCGTGGGGCTGTGGTGGACGACTTCGAGCGCCTGTATGCCGAGCAGATCAAGCCGACTGGCCACCGAGTGATCGACTATCGCCTGGCGGCACGGAAGTGGCAGTTCCTCTGCTGGCTGGCCGACACCAAACCCGTCCTGCTCCACGGCTCCTCGGTGGGCGACATCGCGGAGTTCGAACCACGCCGACCCCGCGACCCGTCAGAGTTCGGCGGACAGCACGCGGTGTTCGGTGCGTCCGACGGAATCTGGGCGTTGTTCTTCGCGGTTGTCGAGCGAACGGTCGCCGGGAGACTGATCAATGCATGCTTCTCGATGGACGGTCGGCCCGAAACGCACTACTACTTCTCGATCGACGCCGACGCGGTCAAGGACCCCTCGGCGTTTACTCCCGGCTGGGTGTACGTGCTGCCACGCGAGAGCTTCCAGCGCCAGCCGGACGGCGACTTCCGAGGGCACCTCACCACCTCGCAGCAGTGGGCGAGTGTGCAGCCTGTGAGACCGTTGGCGGCGCTTCGGGTAGAGCCCGTTGACTTCCCGTTCCTCCAGATGATCCATGGCCACGATGAGGCAGCCGTGACCGCCCGTGCCGCGGCCGACCCGGAGGGCTTTCCTTGGCGCGGTGACGATTGAGCCCCGCCGAACCGCTCGCTCATCGGCAGGACCGGGCACGATCAGCGGCAGAAGAGGGCGTCGCCAGGGTCGAGTCGTGACCCATCGTCCCGAGCTCCTCGATGCTGTCTGGCGTCGCGGGCCTTGCCCGCGGTACGCCGGTGCGGCACCGTGTAGGCGCCCGCGGTCCACGGGGGTCCACACGGGCTGCGTGGTGCGAGACGACCGACTCAGATACTTGACTCCACGACCTCGATCACGGGCCAGGCGCCGCTGATCGTGGTCGAGATGACCGTCGCCGTCGTGCCTCGCTCGGCGTGATGGCTCGACCAGAACGAGGCGCCTGCATCGGCGCCCGACATGGTCATCACGGATGAGTCGGGCTCCAGCCAGAAACCGAGGCCGTAACAGCGGGACTCGCCTGGGCCGGGCGCGCTGCGCGGCGTGCGCATGTCGGCGAGTGTCTCCGGGCGCACGATTCTCCCAGCGGTCAGGGCGGTCCAGAACCGAGCCATGTCGGCGGTGGTGGTGTACATCCCACCGTCTCCCGTGGCGACCACAGGCAAGTGGAAGACGTTGGTCCGCCATTGGCCCGCGACCTCGACGTAGCCCAGTGCCGCCCGCCCGGGAAGAGCATCGGACCGCAGGAACGCTGTGTCGGCCATGCCCGCGGGCGAGCAGACCAGCTCGCGCACCAGGTCCTGGTAGGACCGACTGGAGACGCGCTCCGCGATCAGGGCGAGCACCACGAAACCGCCGTTGCAGTAGGTGAACCGCGCGCCCGCCGGGAACTTCGTCGGGCACCCGTCGAGGATCGGGAGAAAGTCCTCCGTCGTGACGAGCCGGTGCACGGACACCGGCATCGGGTAGTCCTCGCTGTCGAGCTCGTCCTCATCGAGGTAGTCGCCGATGCCCGACCGGTGCGAGAGGAGGTGCTCGACTGTGACGTCGTCCGCGATGAGCGGGAGGTCGGTGCCCAGGACCTGACGTGCGGTCGTGGAGAGACCGAGCAGCCCCTCCTCCACCAGGCGCATCACCGCCAGGGCCGTGAACGTCTTCGACCCGCTCGCCATGCCCAGCTGGTTGTCGGCGGTCATGGGGATGCCGTGGCCTCGGTCGGCCAGTCCGTACGCCGCGTTGAGCTCGACCGCCCCGGATCGCTCGAGGTGGACGACCCCGGCGAAGTCCGTCTCGGCGGCCCTCTCGTCGACGCGGCGGCTCAACTCGCTCATCGCGCGAACATACCGGCGCGCCACCGGTTCGGTGCCACACGATGCGTGAGGTCGCGCAGCGACCGGTCCGCAACGACGCGTTCTCAGGTCGCGGATCCTCCTGAGGGGTCTGGCAGGCGAACTGGGGAGACAGCCGCGCCGGCTTGGAGGGTTCGCCGCTGGCGGTGCGCGTCCACGGTGAGGCCGCACCGGGAAGACCACCCTGGGTGCGCAGTGTCGGCGAAGAGGTGAAGGGCGAGGGAGCCCAGGTGCGAGCAGCCCATTCTGGGTCGCTAGACGCTGGTCGAGCGGGGGTCGCTCGGCCCCGCGTTGGGGCCGGCGCGGCTAGGCCTCAGCCGTACTTGCCTTCATAGCGGTCAAGAACCCACAGCAGAGCACGGCGGACCTCGAGCAGCCAGGTCAGCCGGCGTGGTCAGCCATCGACGGCTCAGCTGCGTTCGCCGCGATAGTCACGCCCATCCCGAGCGCCACCAAGACGGCGACACTCGCGACGGCCACCCGGCGATCGATCATCAACACCAGACGGCCGGACGCGGCAGCGAGCCCACCGAACAGAAGCACCGCCTCCGCGGCGACAGCGACAACGCCCAACGGCTCCGCCCAGTTGCCGACGTCATCACCGATCTGCGGCAGGCCGATTGAACGACTGAATATGTAGGCAAGGATGGCGAGGCCACCGACAGCCGCGCACGCGACATACAACAGTCGGTCGTCACGGCGCAGCAGCAGCACCGCCAGTACCAGTCCTGCGGCCTCGAGCAGCACGAACAGGAGACCGATGTACGGCGCTTCCTCGAGATGGTCCTGGGTGATCGGGACGTGCGTGGCTGTGGCGACCAGAGCTGCCGGAATCAGCACGATGCGCCAGACGCAGACCCGGTCCGGTGACTGAGGCACGCGACCACGCTACGCGATCGGCTGTCGGCGGCACGGATGCCGCAGCATGCGCTATCCGCCGGGGTCTCGACAACGAGGCCTTCGCGCGGCGGCTGTTCATCACCAACCGCACCGTCGAGTCGCACGTCGCCAAGGTGCTGCAAGAGCTCGACATCGACGACGCCGGAGACGGCCACCGTCGGCGCGCCTAACCGGGCAGCCGATAGTGAGGCCTCAAGGACTTACCTGTATCGGTCAGCACTACAGACTGCACGTTCTTGGGACGAGGGGATCGCCCCTTGTCCGGATGGCCGCAGGGGCGCGCTGTCTGCGGCATAGGACGGTTGGGGTAGCCGGTTGGACGGTCGGTCGCCGGCGGCCAACTCCTTGGGGCGCGCTCTCCATACAGCCGCGAGCCGGGGTTTCCTTCATGGCGGTCAAGGGTGCTCACGTGCTGGCAGCAGCTCGCGGTTCATACGTAGTGCAGAGCCACGACCTTGCTGAAGGAGGCTCGGTAGTCCGCGGTCTTCTTCGACGCGACGCGGTACTTGTGGACCTTGCCGTCGTGGGGAAGGGTGATCTTGACCTTGTAGTGCCCCGAGCCGTCGGTCTTCCCGGTGCGCAGCTTGGCCCAGTTGTCGCCGCGGCGTTCCTGGATGATGACTGTCTTGTTCTTGTAGTCGGGCTTGACGTCGCCCTTGAGGTGCAGCGAGCTGGTGGTGCCGATCTGCTCATAGTTGATGGTGATGTCGCGCGCTGGCTTCGCGCTTGCGGGGCTGACCAGGGCCAGGACGACCGCGACTGCCAGGATCACCGCCGTGAATCCTGCCTTGATCGTGTTGGTGAAGCGCATGGGTTCCTCCGCTGTCGGCTCGGGTTGTTTGTCTCACCCTCCCCGGCCGATCGGTCGGCAAACCTACGGTCCATGTCGGAGTCGACTCGGAGGAGGCCGACGCTCTCCATACAGCCGCGAGCCGGGGGTTCCTTCATTAGCTGTCAACGGGCATCACCAGACCGCGGTCGCCAGCAGTTGCGTGAGTGCGCGAGCCGCCGACGGCTGAGCGGTTGGACGATCGGACCACTCGGTCACGCGTGTCAGTGGTGGCGGTATGACGCACCGCCGGAGCGGCGCGCCCACCGCTACGAGCCGTTGGAGATGCCGAGGGCGTCGGGATCGATTCGCGGCGGCACGTGCGCGAGCGCCGTCTGCACCAGCGCGGTGCGCGCCTTGACCATGACGGCGCGTCGCAGACGGGATTGCTCGTCCTCGAATAGGCCGGCGACGACCTGACCAACCTGCTTCGTTGAATAGGAAGGTCGTGTCCCAGGTGCGACATCGACGTCCGGCAGGGCCACCAGCACCGGCAGGATCTGGTCGCCGAGGAGATCGAGCAATTGGAACCGCTCGTATCGACCCATGGCTTCCCAGGCCGTGTCGATGTCGACACCGCGCTTGCGGACGTCCTTGCGAGACGCCAGCAGGGACTTCGCCGCCCCCGTCAATGCCGCGGTGAGCTCGTGCTCGGTGAATCTCATGCCTCTTAGCATGGCCTGACGACCCCACTCGCCACGACGCCAAGATGCCGATCCCTTCGGGCGCTCGACGCAATTCTTGATGAGGGGGCGACACCGTTCGCACTCGGCGGAAAAGTCCGATGCGAACCAAGTCCAAAGAGGTCCAAAGACCGCCCGATTGTCCCGGGGTTTACCGAGCACCGCCGATGTCTGTGAAGCGGTGGGGACTTTGAGTTGGCCACCAACGGGGGCGAACAACCCCATTGACATCCTGCACGGATCCTGAATTCAGGAACGCGCAGTAGCAAGCCGGCAGAGACTCAGCACAATCGGTCCGTCGGCCGACAGAAGCGACCTCGCCTGCCTTTCGCATTCCCTTGACGAAGATCAATGGATCGAGCATTGTGCAAGAGGTTGCACGAAGCGCGCGTTGTTGCCTTATACGCAACCGGCGGTTCGGACTAGCGGAGCGACACAAGTGAAAGCGGCACCCCCCGAAAGCGAGCCGAGAATGAAGTTTGCCAGCCAAGCCCGATCGCGTGTTTTCGTCATCCTGGCGCTGCTGTTCAGTCTCGGTGTCGCCACCGCCCCAGCCTTGGCGAACGACGGGCTTGGCGTTCAGGCAGCGCTTCCTTCGGCCGACGGCGACAGGGTCGTCCAGGACGACCCCGACAACCCCATCAAGTTCTCCATCGATGCAGCCATCGCCAATGGGAGCGTCTCGACGCAAGACCTGTACATCGGCACCGTCGAGTCCTACCTGGGGGACGAGGCGGACGGGAAGACTCCCATCTTCGGAGGGGGTTTCGGCGTTCACCCCTACGACATCCTCATCATGAACGACCGGGTCGGCATCGTCTTGGCGGCAGGGACCGACGACCCCTGGGGATACCCCGGCGGCTCGATCCTGGACGCCGGCCGCGTCACGGTGCCCGATGGACGCACCGACCTCAAGAGCGCCACCTTCGGCGATGACACGGTGCTGACGGCTCAGTTCCTCTTCAACACCTGGGACGCGTGGGCCCCGTCGAATGCCGGCATGGTCTCGTTCGACCTGGTCAACTACAACTTCGAGACCAAGGCGATCGACGACGTCAACGGCCTACCGGCGGTGCAGGTGACGCGGAAGTTCACCGTCCCCTACAACCTCAACGGCGTCTCCACCCCCCGCGACCTCGACGTGGTCTCCTACTACAGCATCGCGCCGGGCAATGACTACGCCTACTGGTTCGACACGATCCACAACAACGGGGCCGCATTCTCGACGCAGGCGCTGAACGAGGTGGTCATCTCGAACAAGGGCAGCGTGGGAATCGACACGAAGGCGGTGTCCGCGCTGAGTGCCGCCAACACCTTCAACTTCGTCACGGACGACAGCGGACAGCCCACATCCCAGTTCTCGACGACCCTGATCTCTCCCGGGACCAACCTCGGGTCGGACGGCAGGACGCACCCCTTCAGCGGGTTCACCGGTGCCAGGGGTTACCGCGAGCTCCAGTTCTCGGCCGCCGATCGTCCCTACGCTGCGGGCGAGACCCGGCTCTACGAGTCCTACCTCATGATCGACGACCGCGCATCCTGGCAGAAGGTCTACGACTTCTGGGCGGACTACAAGGGTATGGACACCTTCAACGTCTCAGGGAGCGTCACCAGCACCTCCGGAGCTCCGGCGCCGTATCCCACCGTCATCGTGTCGCGGGGCAACACGCTGTTCGGCTCGGTGATCGGCGACGCGAACGGGCACTACAGCATCGACCTGCCCAACGAGAACACCACCCAGACCTACAACCTCCGTGTGGAGAAGAAGGGCACCGTCCCCGGGACCCCCAGCGCCAACTTCACCAGCGCCACTGTTCCCCCGGGGGGTGTCGCTCTGCAGACAGGCGCCGACAAGGTGCCTGTGACGTTCACCTTCAAGGACCAGAACGGCGATCCCATCTGGGGACGGATCTCGGTAGGCGCCCTGCCCCAGATGATCTACACCGGAGAGAACTACTACTTCTCGGACCGCAACCCGGACGGTTCGATCAACAAGGGCGTGGTCACCGCGATGGTCGCCCCGGGCAGCTACTCGGCCACCGCCTGGGGTGAGGGCTACGGCTTCTACTCCTACACCACGAACACCACGACGTTCTCACGAACCATCACCGGCAACACAGCAACCGAGCCCACCCAGACCGTCCTCATCAACAAGCCGCTCAGCGCCCCCACGGACTGGTTCGGAGTCGACAACCACCATCACGGCGGGCGAATGGATGCGTTCTCCCCGCCCGCGGTGTCGGCCAACGCGCAGGCGACCGCTGGACTTGAGGTGCTGTCCCTGGCCGACCACCAGTTCGTCCTGGACAACTGCCCCGTCTACACCTGGTCGCGCAAGCTCGGCGCCACCGGATACATGCCCAACGAGGAGATCACGCCGAGCTGGGCCCACCACAACATGATGCCGCTCACGGCGTACGCCTACGACCGCTTCCGTGACTGCGACCAGGTGAATCCCATCATCAACACCAACACCAACCACCAGGGCATCCTCGATGACGCCCACCAAAACGGCATCGCCATCGGCGTCAACCACCCCAACAGCTCCTACGGGCTCTTCCTCGCGGACGACGACCACACCGTGCCCGGTGGCATGAGCGGAGACTTCGACGGCATCGAGATCCAAGGGTTCGGTACCACCACCATCAACGAAGCCTTCGACTTCTGGAGCGCGTTCCTGTCCGGCGGAACTCACCGCGGGGTGGAGGTGAACAGGCCCCACTACATCCATGGTTCCACCGACATCCACGACTCCGGTCAAGGAACGGGCAGCGGTGGGCAACGGTCGTATGTCCACGTAGAGGACGGCAAGGAGAAGAGTGCTGCGGACTTCGACGCGTTCTCGCTCGAATTCAGCAGGAACCAAGCGGCCGGTCACAGCTTCGTCTCCAATGGCGCGTTCATCACACCCACCACTGGCAAGCTGTTCGGCGAGACATACCGGGCGGACCAGGACGGAACCTTCACGGCCGACTTCAATGTGTCAGCCCTGAACAACATCACCGACATCTACGTCTTCGGCAGCTCCGGAGCCGGCACCTCGACAGGTGGGTTCAACGGACTCAGCAACCTGATCTCCCGCACCACGTACACCGGTGGTGACCTGGCCACGTCCAAGGACTTCACCCTCACGTTGGATGGCGTCCAAGGCAAGCAGTGGTTCGCTCTCGCCGCCGTTACTTCCTCCGGCAACCGACGTGCCATCACCAACCCCATCTGGGTGAACGGGCCAGACGTTCCAGCTACGCAGACGATCACCGAGGTGGAACCCATCATCAGCTACCCAGAGGTGCCGGCCGTCGGCAACGTCATCGAGCAACCGCGAACGGCGATCATGACCACCAGCCCATGGTCAGGTTTCCTCTTCGCCGATTGGCAGCTGACGGGCGGCAACTTCGACTCCGTGGCGAAGAAGAACATCAACTACATCTACACGCTCACCTTCGACGCTCCGAGTGGCTTCGTCTTCGATCCCGCACTGAAGGACCCCAAGGCCGGGGTCAAGGTGTCGAACGACGGCGTGCACAGCATGCTCACCTATCGAGTGCACCTCAAAGCGCGACCCGGATCGAGATGATCTTGTAGCTGGAGCATGAGGTCCTCACGCAGCAAGAAGCCCGGCCCACCGGTCCACGACGACCTGGTCCGTAGCGATTTCATCGCCGACGCCCCCAACCAGCTGTGGCCGGCCGACATCACCGAGCATCGGACCGGTGAGGTCAAGCTCTACCTCTGCGCGATCAAGGACGTCTACTCCCACCGGATCATCGGCTACTCCATCGACTCACGGATGAAGTCCCGCCTGGCCGTCGCCCGCGCTCGGCAGGGCAGTCGCTCGACGTTACGCCGCGCGGGTGCCGCCGCGGCGGGCAGTATGCTGCACACCGACCGCGGGTCCCAGTTCTGGTCAAGGAAGTTCGTTCACGCCCTCAACCGCCACACCATGGTCGGCTCGGTGGGCCGCGTCGGACCCCCGTCGAATACGAGTTGATCATGACCACAACCGCCAGTCAGGCGGCCTGACCGAACCTGTCACCCGTGCGCAGCAGACCCCAGGGAACGGACAGGTGTGTTGATCCCTCTCAACAAGGGTTCAGAGAGCGTGGTGAGCGCGATGGCTGAGGACAGCGCTAGGGCTTGGCAGAGACCAAGCATCTACGACGTCGCGAAGCACGCCGGTGTTTCGCACATGACAGTGTCGCGAGTCCTGAACGACTCACCGAATATTCGTCAGTCGACGCGCGAGCGGGTACTGCGCGCGATTGAGGAGATGAACTACACCCCGAGTTCGATCGCTCGGGCGCTTGCCACTCGGCGCACCATGCGCATCGGGGTCATCGTTGACTCGCCGGTTCAGTACGGCCCCAACAGCACGCTGCGGGCGATTGAGGCCGCCGCGCGAGCGGAAGGCTACGCGATTGCCTCTTTCTCCATCTCGGACGACGAGAACTTGCCAACGGACACCGGCGTAGTCGAACTGATCTCTCTTGGAGTTGATGCACTGTGCGTGATCGCCCCGCGCGCCTCCTCGATGCTTGCCATCCGTGAACAGCGGGCCGGGCTCCCGACGCTCGTTGTCAAAGTTGACCAAGAATCCTCCATGCACACCGTTGCCGTCGACCAATATGCGGGTGCAGTGCTGGCTGTATCTCACCTGGCCGAACTGGGTCATCGCCACATCGCCCACCTTGCGGGTCCTCTCGACTGGTTCGACGCGCAAGCCCGCGAGCAGGGCTGGCGGGAGGAACTGGAGCGTCGAGGACTTCCGGTGACGGCCCGCCCTTCCGGGAGACTGGAACTCAGATTGCGGTTACCACTTCGGTCGTCATTACGAGATAGCGGATACGACGGCGGTGTTCGCAGCGAACGACCAGATGGCCCTCGGCTTCATCCACGGGCTCGCGGAGCGGGGACTCAGCGTCCCCGGCGATATCAGCGTCGTCGGGTTCGACGACGTACCCGATGCGGCGCATTTCCTTCCACCGCTGACAACCGTGCGACAGGACTTCGCTGCTCTCGGAGCCTTGGCAGTGCGCTCGATCATCGCCGCGATCAACGACGAGGATTGGGCCCTGCGCGAGATGATCGAACCGGGCCTTGTCGTACGCGAATCGACCGGACCGCCGAGCTCGCGCCCCTGACGACCATGGCGCCGAACCGCAGTCTCGCCAGTGACCTCGACAAGACGTTGCGTGGGAGCGGCTGAGGCGCGATCGCTTGGATCGGGTCGAGCAGCCGAGCGAGGCCACTGGGCAACGACGTCCTCGTGGGTGACCCGTCGACCCCGCTGAAGGCAGTCCTCCGGGAACCCATCTCGGTTTGCTGTTGACCTGCGGCTCCGGTTCACCGATACTCCTGTCACCCATGTGTTACTGCTAACAAATGGACTGTTCTGGGTTCCCTGTTAGCGCGCACAGTGGTCGCCCCAGCAGCACCCGAGGGTCTGACTCGTGACACGTGGTTACCCTCAGCGCACCGCGCGCGGAGGCCCCAAGGAGGAGAAGAAATGGCGGCTAGTAGGAGCGCATCCCGCGGCGTATTGACCCTCGCGGCAGCTGGCGCACTGATTGTCGGACTGAGCGCGTGCTCGGGCGACGATGGCGATAGCTCGGCGAGCGGAGATGGCAGCGGCGAGCTCACGACGGTGGGCTTCGTCGCGGTCGGACCCGAGGGCGGCTGGCGCGACGCCAACGAGCAGGCCATCAAGGACGCGTTCTCCGAGGAGGCCGGCTTCGACCTGAAGTACGCTCCTGCTGCAAGCCCGACCGACCAGAAGTCGCAGCTCGACGCGTTCTCGACGTTCGTCAACGACGAGGTCGACGTGATCCTCCTCACCGCGACCGAGGCGTCGGGCTGGGACGACTCGCTCGAGCTCGCCCAGGAGGCCGAGATCCCCGTCATCCTGCTCGACCGGGGCGTCGACTCGAGCGACGACCTCTACGTCACGCGCATCGCCCCCGACAACGTGAAGGTCGCCGGCTCGGTCGGTGACTGGGCCGTGCAGACCTACCCGGACGGTGCCAAGTACTACACGCTCGAGGGCGTTCCCGGCCTTTCCGTCGTGAACGAGCGCAACGAGGGCTTCGACCAGGCCGTTGAGGGCAAGGAGGGCTGGAACAAGATCGGCGCGCAGACGGCCAACTGGACCGCTGATGAGGGCAAGTCGGTCATCGAGACCGTGCTGAAGGAGAACCCCGACCTTCAGTTCATCTTCGCGCAGAACGACGAGATGGGCATCGGCGCAGCTGCTGCCGTGAAGGCCGCGGGCAAGGTCCCCGGCACCGACGTCAAGATCGCGACGATCGACGGCACCACCCCCGCGCTTGAGGCGCTCGCCGCCAGTGACCTGAGCTTCGTCGCGCAGTACAACCCGTTCTTCGGCGACCTGGCTGTCGACGCCGTCCACGACGCCCTCGCGGGGGACAGCGTCGAGAAGACCATCATCGTCCCAGGTGAGATCTTCGACTCGCCGGAGGCCGGACAGGCCGCGCTGGACGCAGGCAAGGGCTTCTGATCCGACGTCGACGTGGACGATTGGAGCGATGATGCGAGCGGGGGTTGCCGTTTCGGCGGCCCCCGCTCGTCGCTTCCCTCCGCCCGAATCCGCGCACGCAGCAACGAGGAGTCCCAGCGATGATGGAACCAATCGCGATCGTCGAGGTCCGCGACGCGTCCATAACTTTTCCGGGCGTCAAAGCACTCGATGAGGTCAGGTTTCGGCTTCTCCCCGGCGAGGTTCACACGCTCATGGGCGAGAACGGCGCCGGCAAGTCCACGCTCATCAAGGCGCTGACCGGGGTCTACCAGATCGACTCCGGCGAGATCATCGTCAACGGGGAGGTGCGCAGCTTCTCCGGCACGGCGTCGGCCCAGGCCGCGGGGATCTCCACCGTCTACCAGGAAGTCAACCTGTGCACGAATCTGAGCATTGGTGAGAACGTCATGCTCGGCCATGAGGTGCGCGGCATCGGAGGCGTCAACTGGCGCAAGACCCACGCGCAGGCGCGTGAGGCGCTCGCGCGCATGGGTCTTGGCGATCTCGACCCCCGTGCCCCGCTCTCCTCGATCTCCATCGCGCTGCAGCAGCTGGTCGCCATCAGCCGTGCGATGGTCACCGACTCGAAGGTGCTCATCCTCGACGAGCCGACCTCGAGCCTCGATGCGAACGAGGTCGAGGTTCTGTTCGGTGTCATCCGGCGCCTCCGCGACCAGGGCGTCGCCATTCTCTTCGTCTCCCATTTCCTCGATCAGGTCTACGCGATCAGCGACCGCATCACGGTGCTGCGCAACGGCCGCTTCGTCGGCGAGTACCTCAAGCGGGATCTCGACCGGACGCAGCTCATCTCGAAGATGATCGGCAAGGACCTCGAGTCCCTCCGCGCGCTCGGCTCCAACCGACAGACCGAGGTGCGCGATCGCACGCGGACGCCGATCTTTGCCGCGCAGGGCCTCGGCCGCAAGGGTTCGATCGAGCCCACCGATGTCGAAATGCACGCCGGTGAGGTCGTGGGCTTCGCCGGGCCTCCTCGGCGCCGGACGCACCGAGCTCGCGCGCATCATGGCCGGCGCCGACAAGGCGGACTCCGGCACGGTCAAGGTGCGCGGCAAGAAGGTCGCGCTGAACTCGCCCGTCGCCGGACTCGCGCACGGCATCGCGTACTCGACCGAGAACCGTCGCGAAGACGGCATCGTCGGCGACCTGAGCGTCCGC
Source organism: uncultured Actinomycetota bacterium (assembly GCA_963708915.1). Taxonomy (GTDB): domain Bacteria; phylum Actinomycetota; class Actinomycetes; order Propionibacteriales; family Nocardioidaceae; genus Nocardioides. Next base: position 286,309 of record CAVPUJ010000001.1, on the reverse strand, counting down.
GAGAACATCATGCTCGCCGTCCAGGCCCACCGCGGATGGTTGCGCCGTGTGCCCGCTCGCGAAGTCGACCAGCTCGTCGCCACGTACATGGAGCGTTTCAGTGTGCGCCCCAACGACCCGAACCGTCCGATCCGCCTGCTCTCCGGCGGCAACCAGCAGAAGGTGCTGCTGGGCCGGTGGCTCGCGACGAACCCCGACCTGCTGCTGCTCGACGAGCCCACTCGCGGCATCGACGTCGGTGCCAAAGCCGACATCCAGGAGACCGTCGCCGAGCTCGCCGAAGGCGGAATGGGCGTCGTCTTCATCTCCTCCGAGTTGGAAGAGGTCGTGCGCCTCTCGGAGCGGATCGTCATTCTCAAGGACCACCAGAAGGTGGGCGAGGTTGTGAACGGCCCGGAGGTGACCGCCGAGAGCATCGTCTCGGTCATCGCCACCGAATCAGGGGCGGAGGCGGAGGCTCAGGCAGAGGTCCTCGCCGACGAGGTGGCCGAAGGCGACTCCGCACACGAAGGGGCCGCGCGTGATGAGTAGCGTCAAGACCGCACTCAGGACCCCGTGGTTCTGGGCCATCATCGGCATTGCGGTGCTGCTGTTGATCAACTCGATCAAGAACCCCGCCTACCTTGCGCTCGGTGTCAACCCCACCACCGGGCTGCTCACCGGCAACGTGCTCGACATCCTGCGCGTGTCGGCACCGATCATCATGATCGCCCTCGGGATGACGTTCGTCATCGCGACAGGGGGCATCGACCTCTCGGTGGGCTCGATGATGGCCGTCGGCGGCGCAGTGGCGATGGAGACGCTCTCCACGGTGAGCGACTCGACATCGGCCGGTGCCATGTTCGAGGCGATCGGGCTGGCGCTCGCACTGGCGATCGTGCTCGGTGCGATCAACGGCCTCCTCGTTGCCGTGGTCGGCCTGCAGCCGTTCATCAGCACGCTCATCATGATGCTGGCCGCGCGCGGTATCGCCCGCGTCATCACCGACGGGCAGAACACCAACGCTACGAACGAGCCGTTCCGCCAGCTGTCGAACGGTCAGATTCTCGGTCTGCCGACCAGTTTCGTGATCGCGGTCCTGATCGTCGTCATCATCGCCTTCTTCATGCGGCGCACCGCGCTCGGTCTGATGATCGAGTCCATCGGCATCAACCCGCACGCGAGCCGGCTGGCCGGCATCCGTCCCCGTCCCATCCTCTTCGGCGTGTACATCCTGTCCGCCGCCCTCGCGGCTGTGGCCGGTCTGTTCAGCGTCTCGGAGGTCATGACGGTGAGTGTCTCTGGCACCGGGAACCTCATGGAACTCGACGCGATCCTCGCGGTCGTCATCGGCGGGACGTCTCTCGCCGGCGGCAAGTTCTCGATCCTGGGCTCGACCATCGGCGCTCTCCTCATCGCGACCCTGAACAAGACCGTGCTGTTCCTCGGCATCCCCGCCGCGGCGACGCCCGCGTTCAAGGCGCTCGTCATCATCGTCTTGGTGCTGCTTCAGTCCGAGCGGATCCGGTCGTTCGCCTTCGGACGCGCGAAGTCCAAGGCATCGCCCCCCGAACCCGCGCCGCCGGCCGCCTCGAAGGAGAAGGAGGTCGTCGCATGAGCGCGCGCAGTCTTGCCGAGTCCGTCCCGCCCATAGGTGGACTGCCCGAGAGCAGGCAACCCCAGCAGGTCAGACGCGTCTCGGCCGCATGGGAACGCAGCCAGGCGCTGATCCCGACGCTCGCCGCCCTGGTGCTGCTCTTCGCCATGCTCATCTACGCGGAGATCGCGTACGGCCGCGTGTTCCACGCGGGCACGATGTCGAGTCTCCTCGTGAGCTTCGCGCCGACGATCATCCTCGCGGTGGGCATGACGTTCGTGATCATCTCGGGCGGCATCGACCTGTCGGTCGGCGCCGTGGTGGCCTTCTGCTCCGTGGCCGGCGTGATGCTGATGAACATCGGCGTCAACGGCTGGCTCTCCATGCTCCTGATGATCGTGTTCGGCGCCGTGTTCGGACTGATCTCGGGCGTCATGATCCAATACTTCGACGTGCAGCCCTTCATCGCGACGCTCGCGATGATGTTCCTCGCTCGTGGCCTGGCCTCGATCCTGTCGACCACCCCGGTCATTGCTCCCGAAGACTCCCCGATCCTCCTGCTCGGCACGGATTGGAAGATCTTCGACGGACCGAAGGTGAACGACTTCACGGTCACGCCAGGCCTCATCATCGCGCTCCTCGTCGTTGTCGGCGGCTACTTCTTCATGCACCGCAGTCGTTTGGGCCGCACGGTCTACGCGATCGGTGGCAACGAGTCGTCGGCGCAGTTGATGGGTCTGCGGGTCGCCCGCGCGCGTATCCGGATCTACGTCGTCTCCGGCGCCCTCGCGGGCCTCGCAGCGATCGTCTATACCGCCGAGGTCGGCGGCAAGGCGCAGAACGTGACCGGCGTTGGCTGGGAGCTCGACGCCATCGCGGCGGTCGTGATCGGCGGCACGCTGCTCACGGGCGGCTACGGCTACGTCCTGGGTTCGGTCGTCGGCGTGTTCGTGCTCGCGGCGCTGCGCCTCATCATCACCAAGGACGGCAACATCAACCCCGAGTATCTGACCATCATCACTGGTGCGGTGCTGCTCGTCTTCGTGCTCCTCCAGCGCGTGCTGACGCGTCGGAGGGCAGGCTGATGGCCGACGAGACGATCAAGGCCGCAGGCCTGGGCAGTTTCGCGCCCGACATCGAGGCGGCGATCCGGAAGGTCCGCGGGGATGTCGCTGCGCTGCACGCGGAGTTGCTCCGGTATGGGCTGGTCGTATGGACGGGTGGGAACGTGTCGGGCCGTGTGCCGGGTGCGGATCTGTTCGTGATCAAGCCGTCGGGTGTGTCGTACGACGATCTTCGGGCGGACAACATGATCCTGTGCAACCTGGACGGCAACGTCGTCCCGGGGACTTCGGGCAGCGACCGGTCGCCGAGTTCGGACACGGCGGCGCACGCGTACGTGTACCAGAACATGCCACAGGTCGGCGGAGTGGTGCACACGCACTCGACCTATGCGGTGGCTTGGGCGGCGCGCGGCGAGGCGATCCCGTGCGTGATCACGGCGATGGCGGATGAGTTCGGCGGGCCGATCCCGATCGGGCCGTTCGCGATCATCGGCGACGACTCGATCGGACGCGGCATCGTGGAGACGCTGACGGGTCACCGGTCGCGGGCGGTGCTGATGCAGAACCACGGCCCGTTCACGATCGGTGTGGACGCGAAGGATGCCGTGAAGGCGGCCGTGATGGTCGAGGATGTCGCGCGCACGGTGCACATCGCCCGCGAGGCGGGGCCGCTGATCCCGATCCCGCAGGAGGCGATCGACAGCCTGTTCAACCGGTACCAGAACGTCTACGGGCAGTCGGGAGACACCTGCCGATGACGAGTCTGGATGCCGCCGCTGCGGCCGCCGCGATCCGCGAAGGTCGCACGGCGCTGGGCCTCGAGTTCGGCTCGACGCGGATCAAGGCGTGCCTGGTCGATGCGGACAACCCCGCGACGGTGCTCGCGTTGGGAAGCCACGAGTGGGAGAACAAGTTCGTCGGGCGTAGCTGGACCTATTCGCTGGAAGCGGTGTGGGCAGGTGTGCGGGAGGCGTACGCGTGTCTGGCCGCGGAGGTGCAGCGTCAATATGGTGTCGCGCTGGAGTCGGTCGGCGCGATTGGCGTGTCGGGGATGATGCACGGCTACCTCGCCTTCGACGAGGCGGGCGAGTTGCTGGTGCCCTTCCGGACGTGGCGGAACACCAACACGGAGCGCTCCGCGACGGTGCTGTCGGAGTTGTTCGGGGTGAACATCCCTCTGCGTTGGTCGATCGCGCACCTGCACCAGGCGGTCCTGGACGAGGAGCCGCACATCGCCAAGGTGCGCTTCCTGACCACCCTCGCCGGGTACGTGCACTGGCAGCTCACGGGCCGCAAGGTGCTCGGCGTCGGCGACGCGTCGGGCATGTTCCCCATCGACCCGGCAACTTGCGACTACGACGCCGCGCTTCTGGAGAAGTTCGACAGGCTCGTCACGCAGCGCGCGCACGGTCTGCGAGTCGAGGAGCTGCTGCCGGAAGTCCTCGTCGCGGGGCAGGACGCCGGTGTACTCACCGACGCCGGTGCTGCGCTGCTGGACCCGAGCGGCACGCTGAAGTCGGGCGCTGTGCTGTGCCCGCCGGAGGGCGACGCCGGCACCGGCATGGTCGCGACGGCGTCAGTCGCTCCCCGCACGGGCCACGTCAGCGTGGGCACGAGCATCTTCGCGATGGTCGTGCTGGAGCGGCCGCTCAGCGGTGTGCACCACGAGCTCGACGTCGTGACGACTCCGTCCGGCGACCTGGTCGCGATGGTGCACTGCAACAACGGCGCGAGCGAGCTCGCCGCCTGGGTGGGACTGTTCCAGCGCTTCGCAAGCGTCACGGGTGGCGGCCTGAGCGGCGACGAGATCTTCCAGGTGCTCTTCCGCGAGGCGCTGGACGGCGACCCCGACGCTGGCGGCCTGCTCGCCTACAACCACATCGCTGGCGAGCCAATCGTGGGGCTGACGGAGGGACGTCCGCTCTTCGTCCGCACGCCCGAGAGCCGCTTCACCTTGGCGAACTTCATGCGTGCCCAGCTGTACGGCGTGTTCGGCACGCTCATCCTCGGCATGCGCGTGCTGGAGCAGGAGGGCGTCGCGCTGGACCGGATGTACGCGCAGGGCGGCATATTCCGCACCGCCGGGGTAGCTCTGCGGTTCCTGGCCGGCGCCCTCGGCGCGCCCGTCGCGGTCGGCGAGACGGCATCGGAGGGCGGCCCGTGGGGCATGGCGGTGCTCGCCGCCTACCGCTCCACCGCGCCGGAGGTCGACCTCGACACCTACCTCCGCGACCGGGTCTTCGCGAACGCTCAGATCGACACGCTCCACCCTGACCCCGAAGACGTCCCCGGATTCGCCGCCTACCTCGCTCGGTACCGTGCCGGACTCGCGGTGGAAGTCGCCGCCGTCGCCGAGCTCTGACTTCACCGTCGCCGCGCTCTGACTTCAACGTCGCCGAGCTCTGACTTCACCGTTCCCTTCACACGCCGCAAAGGACGCTCCCCATGACCCGCACTCCGCTTTCCACGTCGCTCGATCCGTATGAGGTGTGGTTCGTCACCGGCAGCCAGAGCTTGTATGGCGAGGAGACGCTGCGCCAGGTGGCGGAGCAGTCGCAGCAGGTGGCGAAGGGTTTGTCGGGTCTGCCGGTGAAGGTGGTGTGGCAGCCGGTGCTGACGGATTCCGACTCGATCCGCCGTCTCGCGCTGGAGGTAAACGCGCGGGACGAGGTGATCGGGGTGGTGGCGTGGATGCACACGTTCAGCCCCGCGAAGATGTGGATCGCGGGGTTGGATGCGCTGGCGAAGCCGCTGCTGCACCTGCACACGCAGGCGAACGTGGAGTTGCCGTGGGCGGACATCGACTTCGATTACATGAACCTGAACCAGGCCGCGCACGGCGACCGCGAGTTCGGGTACATCCAGACCCGTCTGGGCGTGTCGCGCAAGACGGTCGTCGGGCACGTGTCCAACCCGGTCGTGCGGCAGGAGGTCGAGGAATGGCAGCGGGCGGCGGCGGGCTGGGCGGCGTCCAGGTCGCTGAAGCTCGCCCGGTTCGGGGACAACATGCGCTATGTCGCGGTCACTGAGGGCGACAAGACCGAGGCGGAGCTGCGGTTCGGAGTGCAGGTGAACACGTGGGGGGTGAACGAGCTCGCCGAGCGGGTCGCCGCCGCAACCAACGCGGAGGTCGACGCGCTCGTGCAGATCTACCTCGACGAATACGACGTCGTGGGCGAACTGCTCCCCGACGGGGCGAGGCATCAGTCGCTGCGCGACGGTGCCGCGATCGAGGTCGGGTTGCGGGCGTTCCTGGAGGAGGGCGGCTTCGGCGCGTTCACCACGAGTTTCGAGGACCTCGGCGCGCTGACGCAACTGCCGGGGCTGGCTGTGCAGCGGCTGATGGCCGACGGTTACGGGTTCGGCGCGGAGGGTGACTGGAAGACCGCGATACTCGTGCGCGTAGCGAACGTGATGGGCGCGGGCCTGCCCGGCGGCGCGTCGCTGATGGAGGACTACACCTACGACTTGGCCCCGGGCGATGAGAAGGTCCTCGGCGCGCACATGCTCGAGGTCGCGCCGACGCTGTCGAGCCAGAAGGCGCGGCTGGAGATCCACCCGCTGGGCATCGGCGGCAAGGACGACCCCGTCCGTCTGGTGTTCACCGCCGACCCCGGCCCCGCGCTCGTGGTCGCCATGTCGGACATGCGAGACCGGTTCCGGCTCGTCGCGAACACCGTCACGAACGTCGACGCACCCGACCTGCCCAACCTCCCCGTCGGTCGTGCCGTGTGGAAGCCGCAGCCGGATTTCGCCACGTCGGCCGCGTGCTGGCTCGCGGCGGGCGCAGCCCACCACACCGTGATGACCACGCAGGTCGGCATTGAGGTGTTCCGCGACTTCGCCGAGATCGCGGGGATCGAGCTCGTCGTCATCGACGAGGACACCACGTTCCGTGAGTTCCAGCGCGAGTTGCGTTGGAACCAGGCCTACCACCGCCTCGCCCAGGGACTCTGAAACGAGCGGCCGCACGCGCCGGCTCTCCAACTTTTCGCAGCGTCACCCCAGCTCATCGACCTGCACTTGCAGGGTCGGTTCCCTTCGACCGGCTCACTCGGTTCTACGACTACGACGAAGTCAACCCAGGTCGCCGACGACGCCGCCTCAGGGACAGCGATCAAGCCGATCGTGCCCTCCGCTGATCTCTCAGCGAACCCACGCTTCCGTGCCAGAGGCGTAGGCATGGCTGGCGGCCACGATGCCGGTGACGGTGGCGAGCTCGTCCTCGTCGCGGGGTCCGTAGACCATCACGAAGCCGGGGGAGAGGCGGGTGCCGGCCCACATGTGCATCCGGCCCCAGCCGCGCGTGACGAGGTCGGCGGCGAGGTCGGCGGGCAGGGCGAGGTGCAGGGAGCCGTCATAGGACGGGTGCAGGTGCGCGAACTCCCCGACCGATGGCACGAGGAACGCGTCCTGGTCGCCGCCGGGCTCGGCCAGGGTGAAGGCCCGTGCCCCGGGCACGGAGATGCGGGACTCGGCGACGCCGACGCCGGGCAGGTCGCGGAGGATGACGAGCAGCCGTTCCTGGAGGTCGGCGGGTGCGTTGTCGCTGACCTGTTGCTGGGGGATGTCCCAGGTGACTCGCGGATGGGCGCCGCGTCGCGGGGGCAGTCGGCCGTCGGGCAGCGTCGGCCAGGCGACGTAGGGGCGTGGGCCGGCGGTGGGTGCGATGCGGTGGCTGATGAACCGCAGCCGGTTGGTGAGCCAGTCGTGCAGGGCGTCGGCGGCGGCCGGGGTGAGCCCGTGCCCGCCGGCGTCGCGATGGGCGGTCGCGGGTGCGGCGGACTCGCCGAGCAGGTACTCCCACGTACGGTCCAGCAGCTCGCCGGGGATGACCTGGTCGGCGTCGCCCTGCGCGACGAAGACCGGCAGGTGGGCGAGGCGCCCGGGCTCGACCGGCACCCCGGCGTCGAAGGGCAGCGTGCCGTAGAGGATCGCGGCGCCCGCGTAACGCGCCGGCTCGTCGAGGACGAGACCGCCGGCGAAGGCGGCGCCGCCGCTGAAGCCCACCAGGACCACGGGACGCCCGGCGGGGGCGACCTCGTCGAGCCAGCCGCGGAACCACCCCATGGTCGCGGCGAGGGACTCGGCGACCGGGCGGCCGATGCCGCGGTTGGCGAACCAGGCGAACCCGCCGCCCTCGCCGATCGGCGCCCGCACAGCGGCGTACGCGGCGCCCTGGGGGAGGTGCGGAGCGAGCGAGAGGATCTCGCGCTCGTTCGACCCGCGGCCGTGCAGCAGCACGACCAGGGGCGCGGCGGGGTCGGTCTCGCCGTACGTCGCCACGACCGGTGGGGCGGACGTGGTCACGGCCGGTCCACCGGGACGAGCTCGGCGGCGGTGCGGACACCGGTCCACCGGGTGAGCTCACCGGCCAGGTCGAGGCGGTCGACCGGTGCGGCGTTCTCGTACTCTCCCCATTGCGCCTTGGGGAGCATCCACATGACCTCGAACTCGTTGCCGTCGGGGTCGTGCGCGTAGACGCTCTTGGTTGCGCCGTGGCTGGACTCGCCGGTGAGAGCGCCGAGGTCGACCAGGGTTCGCCGGGCCTCCTCGAGCTCCTCGATGGTGTCGACCTGCCAGGCCAGGTGGTAGAGCCCGAGGGATCCGCGGGGGCGGGGCTGTTGTGCCCCGACGCCGAACAGGCCGAGGTCGTGGTGGTTGCCCGAGCGGGGCAACCGCAGGAAGGCTGCGTTCGCCCGGGGCTCGCGCGCGACGACCTCCATGTCGAAGGCCTGCCGGTAGAAGGCCAGGCTGCGCTCGAGGTCGGAGACGAAGAGCACGGCGTGGTTGAGGCGGACGGCGTTGACGGTCATGGAGGGTCCTTTCGGGTGTGCAGGGGTGAGGGAGAAGGTCAGGCGGCGATGCCGAACCCGCCGGTCCAGGAGACCTTCTCGTTGACCGCGAGGGTGAGCTGGAGGAAGCCGACGGCCTCGAGCTCACGTGCCCGCTTGAGCGAACCGGCGTCGATGACGTCCAGGCCACCGGAGGTGAACACACCGGCAACCGTCGATTTGGCGTCGGCGTCGTCGCCGGCGATCAGCACGGTGGTGGTCAGGGGACCGACGGTGCCGGCGGCCAGCGTGGCGGCGAAGGTGGTGTTGAACGCCTTGAGCACCCGCGACTGGGGGAGCGCGGCCGCGATCTGGGCGGCGGCGGAGCTGTCGGCGGGCACGACCAGGGAGTCGAAGGTCTCGAAGTTCAGCGGGTTGGTGATGTCGACGACGATCTTGCCGGCCAGGCTCTCTCCGCGCTGCGCGATGACGTCGGCGACGGCGGGGTAGGGGACCGCGAGGACGACGATGTCGCCGGTGACGGCGGTGCCGAGGTCGCTCTCGCCGAGCAGTTGGACGCTGTGCCCGCCCTTGCCGGCAACGGAGGCGATCGCCTGGCCCATGTTGCCGGTGCCGAGGATGGTGAGGTGTGCCATGGAGTGCTCCTTGCGTAGTGGGGTTTAGTTGTTGCTTCAAGTAACACTCTACAGGACTTAGTTGTTTCGTCAAGTAATCGCGTACTCTGTGGTCATGAACGACAGCGGGGACCCCACGTGGCTGGACGAGGACGAGCGGGCCGCGTGGCTGCGGCTCATCGCGGTCGTCGAGCTGCTGCCAGGCGTCCTGGACGCTCAGCTGCGGGCCGACGCGGGGCTTACCCACTTCGAGTACTTCGTCCTCGCGATGCTCTCCGAGGTTCCGGAGCGGACCTTGCGGATGACGGCGCTGGCGCAGCGCACCAACGCCACCTTGCCCCGGCTCTCGCACGTCGTCAGCCGGCTCGAGGGTCGTGACCTCGTCGAGCGCTTCCCATGCCCGGAGGACGGCCGCGCCACCAACGCCCGCTTGACGCCCGCCGGCTGGGACGTCATCGTCGCCGCCGCACCCGGCCACGTGGACACAGTGCGCCGTCACGTCCTCAACCCGCTCACCCCCGCCCAGCTGAAGCAGCTCCGCGGCATCGGAGACGCCCTCCTCGCGCGACTCGACCCCGACGGGCGGCTGACGGCGCTCTACGACCCAGAATCGGGGAAGCCGGGCTCCTCTTGAGGATCGGCACTACGCCGGTCGGTCTTCCGCGAGGGAACGGGCCTATCCAACGCGATCGCGCGTCTGCTGGCAGCCACCAGGACGTGGAGCTCGAGGCGCAGTACCGCCTCGAGCTCCTCTTCGAGACCGCTCGGCTGTGGATGTCGCTGGGCCCGCTTCACGCGCCCGGAGGAGTTCCGTATCCATCGGGTGCTGTTCTTCCGGATGCGGTTTGCCGGTGACAGCCGGTGAACAGGCCACGCTCGAGGTCCCGGCCCCTGACGGCGGTGGGTCCGGTGTCACAACCCCTCGGCCGCGCCCCCTCACTCGCACGCCCAGCCGCTGACTCAGCCGGACGTTCGGCGCCGCGGCGGCAGGACTGAGGCCTGTCGTGAGGACTCGAGGGCGTGTGCCAGTGTCTCGGTGTCGTGGGGGCCAGTGTGGCGCTGATCGCCGACGAAGAACGTCGGCGTCCCGCGTGCTCCGCTGGCCTCGGCGCTCGCCACATCAGCACGCACGTGCTCTGCGGTGTGGTCGTCCTGGAGGTCGCGCAGGAATTGCTCGACGTCGAGATCGAGGTCGGCGGCGTATCCAGCGATGTCCTCGTATTCCAGCTGGTCCTGGTGGGCGAACAGGAGGTCGTGCATCTCCCAGAAGCGCCCTTGGGCTCCAGCCGCAACGGCGGCCTGCGAAGCCAGCTCGGCGTGCGGGTGGACGTCGGGGAGGGGAAGCTGGCGGAACACGAAGCGTAGGTCGTCGCCGAACCTCTCCGCCAGCTCGCGGGCGACGCCCGTGGCCAGGGAACAGAACGGGCACTCGTAGTCGCCGTATTCGACGAGGGTGAGGGGGGCGTCGATGGGGCCGCGGATGTGGTCGACGGCGGGGTCGACGGGGCGGTCCAGGACCCTCGGTAGGTCGGCGTCGCCTTCGCCCCGGAAGACTGCTGCGGCGCGGAACACGACCCAGCCGAGCGCGGTCGCAAGCACCGCGGCGATGAGGATGCCGACGACTGCCTGGTCGTGTTGCTGGGGGTCGGAGAGCGCCAAGCCGGCGATGAGCAGGGACACGGTGAAGCCGATCCCGGAGAGGGCGGCTCCGCCGTACACGTGTCCGAAGCCGACGCCCTGGGGGAGGCCGCCCAACCCGGTGCGGACGCCGCCCCAGGACGCCAGACCGATGCCGAGAAGCTTGCCGAGGACGAGGGCCACCACCACGGCCCAGGTGAGCCGCGAGCCCAGGGCGTCCAGCAGAACGCCGTCGCGCAGGTCGATGCCGGCGTTGGCGAAGGCGAAGATCGGCACGACCACGTAGCTGGCGAAGGGATGCAGCCTCAGCTGGAGACGCTCGTTGACCGACACCGCACGGACGAGCTCGCGGTGGGCCGAACGACCCGACTCCACCCCGGGGGACTGGCGGAACGCGCGGAACCGGCGCGTCGCACGGTCGACGGCCTCCCGGTGAGGCAGGTGGGCGGCCACGAGCAGGCCGCCGAGCATGCCCGCGATCGAGGCGTGGAGACCGGACTGCACCGCCGCCACCCACAGTGCGAGACCGACGAGGAGGTAGGGCCCTGTGGGTGCCACGCCGTAGCGACTCATCAGGCCCATGACGGCGCCCAGGGCCGCCATCACGACCAGGGCCCAAGGGTCGAGGGAGCCGCTGTAGAACAGGCCGATGACGCTGACCGCGACGATGTCGTCGATGACGGTCAGGGTGAGCAGGAAGATCCGCAGCTGGGTGGCGAACCTTGGCCCCACCACCGCCAGCGCCCCCAGCATGAAGGCCGTGTCGGTGCCGATCACTAGTCCCCAGGCTCGTCCGGCTTCACCACCGGGTGCCAGCGCGACGTAGATCAGCGCGGGGACGACGAGGCCGCCGACCGCGGCCAGCACCGGGATGGCCGCCCGCCGTGGTCGGGTCAGCTGCCCGACGGAGAACTCGCGGCGGACCTCCAGGCCGATGACGAAGAAGAACAGGGCCATCAGCCCGTCGTTCACCCAGTGCTCCAGGTCCATCGAAAGCTCCCAGCTCCCGAACGACACGGCCGCCTGGGTGGTCCAGAGCTCTTGGTAGGACTCCGACCAAGCCGAGTTGGCCCACAGCAGAGCGGCCAGGGTCGCCAGGAGCAGCAACCCCGCGCTGCCGGCCTCGGTGCCGAGGAACTTGCGGGTCGGTCCGGAGAGCTGGGCGACCAGGGAAAGTCGAGGCGTCGACTCGGACGCGCCGACTGCGGCGCTCGGACGCTTCACTCTGGCAGTCCTCCCTCGTTTCGGCCGGGGGTGTCGGTCGAGGTCATCACCAACCAGATCATCTCCATGCTCCGGTCCAGCCAGCCCGAGGTCACCCGACCATGCCTGACCAGCTCGCCGAGGTAGGCGCCGAACATCAGGCTCACGACTCCCTCGGCGTCGAGGTCACGGCGGAGCCGTCCGGCCTTGGCGTCGCCCCTGATGCGGGCGACCAGCGCCTTGTCGTAGGGGCGGAGGGCCGCGCGGAAGAGGTCGGTGAACTCGGGGTCGGAATTCCCGACGATCGCTGCGAGGCCCCCCGGTCCGAGGACGTCGGTCATCTGGCGCCAGGCCTGGCCCAGAGCAACCCTGATCTTCTCGCGCACTGTTCCTTCGCGTGGCACCTCAGGCGTACCGATGGCTACCTCCAGCACCGCTGTCAGCAGCTCGCTGCGGTTGGCGTGGCGGCGGTAGATGGAGGTCTTGGCGATTCCGGCCCTCGCGGCCACGTTCTCCATGGTCACGGCATCCGGACCCCCTTCACGCAGCAACCCGAGGACCGCGTCCTCCATCCGTCGGTCCACGTCGGCTTGCCGGGGACGCCCGGCGCGCGCAGGCGGCCCTGCAGGCGGGCCAGTCCGTGATGGCCTCGGCATGGTCCCCTCTCTCGGAATAGATACGCGATTCGTAGCGTTTTTCATTGTACACACCCACGAAAGGAATGCCGTCATGTCGTCGCCGCTCACCGAGTTGAACTGGATCGTGATCATCGGAGTGTTCGCCGCGACGGTCCTGGCACACGCACTCCTGATTGTTGCCGCGGCTCGCGCCAAGGAGCGATGGGGACGGAGGAGAGCGGGCTCAGAGATTGCTGTCCATCGTCGGGAGGTCCTCGGGCAGGGCTGCAGCCGGACCAGCGGCGGACACGCCGCTGGTGTCGCAGTCGAGTCCCACGGTGTAGGCGGTCTTCAAGATCGATCCCCGCGCGTGACCCTCGACGAGAAGATCGAACCCCTGCGTGCCAGCAAGGCCCGCGATCGAGAGCAACGGCAAGAAGTGGTCAGGCGTCGGCACCGCCCGGCTGAAGTCCCTGTGAGGGTCGATCGCCGCCACGTCAGCGTGGGTATGTTTCCAGCAGATCACGAACCGATTCGTCGATCCGGAGCGCCCAGTCGCACCCCTCGGCCGCCTCGCGCGACCATCCACCACTTCTACGGGTCCCCCGAGAGCTCTCCGACGTGCAGTACCCCGCTCTGGCACCTCCGAGGCTGCCGAACGGGTCGCTGACGTCTGCAAGCCGGCCTGGGTCGCGACATGACAGCTGGGGATCGACCACGGCACCTGGTCGGCGCCCCTTCATGCCTTCCCCGATGCCTCGATCCCGTCGTCCAGCTGTCGCTCAATGCCTTCAAGGGCTTCGAGCACCATCTGGAGCTGGGTCGGAAGCCTTGCCGCTACGTGACGCCAGCATCCTGGTGAAAGGTAGCGGCAACGTGTGCACAACCTGCGAGTCGTCGTCGCGGCTTGCCGTCACAGCAGTGGCGTTGGTGTACCAGTGCGCCGAGATCACCAGGATCGCCGGCGGTCGCGGGACAGACTCTCCGAAGATTCGCCAAGCCTCGGTGTAGCGGTTGCGCTACAGCGCATGCATCGGGTTGCCGTGCCCGAGGAACGCGATGGGCATCGTCGTGTCGCTCTCAGGGACTCCTCGGTCGAGGGGTTCAGACACGCAGCGTGCGCCGGGCGAGGGCCGTGGTCGTGCGGCGTGGCTCCGTCGCAAGGAATAGATACGATACGCGTCGCGTTCTATAAGTAACCGACAATCGAAGGAGGACGAGAGGAAATGACTGAGACCGGCTACCTGGTGTGGCTGATCGCCATGGCCCTCATGACGACGAGCATCCTGACGGTAGGGACCCTCGGCGCCGCCGAGCTGCTGCCTCATCAGCGGCGCGCTGAGGCGCGACGTACGCGTGAGGAATCAGCCTCGCGAGGGGTGTCGTCGTGACGGAGCAACTAGAGCTGGTGCTGCTCGTCGCCTTTGTCGTGGGCCTCACTGGGCTGGTGATCACAGGAGTGGTCCGACTGGCAGTCGGTTGGGCCGTGTCGCGATCCGAGACGGGACCAGACGGCAGCGTGCGCGCAGCTGGTGCAAAGGCTCAGGCGAACGGCACGGCAACCCCCTCGGGCAGCCGGTGCCGCGCAGCCCATGACCAAGAGACATCGACACATGCGGATGAAGCCTCATCCGTAGAGAGAAGGAAGTGGAGAGCATGATCGTCTACAACGAGTTGATCGCCATCACCGCCGGCGCGGGACTCCTCGGGTTTGCTGCGTTCCTGGGTGACTTGACCCGCAACAAGCGCGTCGACAGCGAAGGCTGGGCTGGGTTCTTCGGAGTCACGGGCCTGCTGCTGGTGGGGTTGGGGGTGCACACCACGGTGACGTGGCCGTACGGAGGTGGAGGGTTCGAGTACGCCAACATCGCCTTCGGCCAGCCGGCGGCCGGGTTCGGTGCCCTGCTGCTCCTGGCTGCCGTCTACCTGTGGCGTCACCGAGCGCTCTTCGAGGGCGACGTCGAGACCGCCAACGCCGCTGCCATCGGCTCATTGAAACCTGCAGGTATCTTCGTCGGCGCCCTCGGGCTCGGCATGGCAGTGCTGGCGATCAGCTTCGTCCGCTTCCAGCTCGGCGCGGCTCCGCCGGAGGAGCCGATCAGCGGTCGTTTCGGTCATCTACCGATCCTCGAGGCCCTGTTCCTCGGCGGATTGTGGGGGATTGTCGCCGTGGGTGCCCTACTCTTCACGATCGCGCTGTGGACCCACCGGCTCCACTTGCTCCGTTGGGCCGTCTGGGCCTGGATTGTCGGTGGCGCGGTGTTCCTGCTCTTCGGGGCCATGAACTTCTACACCCACATCGGGATGTACTACAACCTGGCCGAGGGAACGATGCACAAGTGGTGAGCCGGCTGTGCCACTGCGCACCGTCCTCGCACAGGCGGTCCTCGGACTCTTCGAGGACCGCCTTCGAGACGATCCGCTCGTCCGTCAGGGGTCGGCCGTCGGCAGTTCGGGCCTTGCCTGCCTTGCGGGCTTCAGTGGTACCCGCAGGTTGTAGCGGGCAAGCCATGGGTTCGCGCAGTCTCACTTCTCCGCCGGGCTTAGACCGCCCGGACGACCTCGCCAGGCGTCCCTCACAGAGAAGTACTTCGCCGCCAGCAGTGTGACCATCGGGTGGCCGCTGGGGTCCCGCGTCTCCACCGATCTCGCGATGCTGTCGGGGCTAGCCCTGGCCGAGCTCGAGCAGGAAGCCAGACAGGTTGACGCCGAGATCTTCGTCGTGGAAGCCCTTGACCCGTCAGCCGTCGCCGCGGTCTCTCTCGCCGCTGTCGTCCAGGACGTCGACCACCAGGCCTGCGGGTCGGCAAGGGTGAAGACGCGGCACGGGACGCAATCGCATCGATCCCGACAAGCACCTGCTCATGTGAACGGAACCGGAGGTGTGAGCAGGGCTTCGACATGAGCTCGGACAGAGTCGGCCGGAAGACAGCGGCCCACCTGCCACTCCCGACGAAAGCCGTCCTCCCCGATCGCAGATCTGGCCTCGCTGAGCCGCGCCGCGAAGTCGGCCTCGATGGGCTCGTCGCTGCCGGAGGGTGACGGGGACACCTCCTGGGCTGCCGCGAAGGCGCGGACCGCGTCTTCCGGATGCTCCTTCAACACCGCGAGGCATCCTCCGACCCGAAGACACTGGGCGAGCGCCAGCGACTGTCCGGTCCGGTCCGCCAACCCGAGGGCGGCCCCGAGATGGAGTGCCGTCCGTGCAGGGTCGGCGTCCACAGCGGCCGCCCGCGCCAGGGTGATGGTCGCGTCACGGGCCTCCAGGATCAGCGCCGAACCGGCGATGACCAACGACTCGGACGCGTAGGCGCGTGCCGTCGCAGCATCCGCCTCGTCGAGGGCGATCTCGGCCAAGGTGTTGAGGGTGTCGGCGATCCGCGCCACGTCACCGTGCTCCGAGACCACCGCGAGCCGGCGCTCGTAGAAACTTCGCTCCCCCACCGCATCGCCTGCCATGGCTCGAGCGATGGCCAGCACGGACAGTGCGATCGCGGCCACCGGATAGGCGCCGATGCTCTCGGCCTCCGCCAGCGCGGCTGACGCCAGCGTGGCGCCCTCGTCGACCGACCCGGTCACGACGAGTGCGCCACCGAGATGACAGCGGGCAGCAGTCGCGGTGGTCGGGTCCAAGTCGGGCAGTGCGAGCACTGCCCGCAGCTCCCTGGCCGCCAGGTCCCAATGGGTCAGGTGATACGCCAGCTTCCCTGCGGTGAGGTGCAGCCCTGCCTGGTGAACGGACGAGAGACCAGGGGACTCGAGGAGCGCCTGCGAGCGGCGCAATCCGTCGGTGAGGCGTCCCGAGGCGATCCAGAGGTCCGTGCTCGTCGTCGCCAGCTCGACGGCAAGGTCGGTACGGCCGGTGGCAGACGCCCAGTCGAGCACGGCGTCCAGATCAGCAGCCGTGTCGTCGTACCTCCCGACCACGGTGGGGCCCTCAGGCCCGTTGAGCTGACCGGCCCAGGCGCGCGCTCTCGCAACATGATGGTCGGCGAGCGCGATCTTGCGCTTCTCGAGATCTTCCTGGTGCTCGAGGCGGGTCCGTGCATACGCCCGGACGGTGCCGAGCACGACGAACCGCACCTCGACGCGTGAGTCGGCCGGGCGGATCAAACGTGCTTCGACGATCTGGGCGAGCGCAGCCAGCACGTCGGGCACGTCGTCGCACACCGCCTCGACCGCCTCCACGGTGAAACCGCGCTCGAAGAGGGCGAGTCGGTCCGCGACCGTGCGCGCAGCAGGGTCGAGCCTCTCGTAGCTCCACTCGATCGTGGCGGAAAGGGTCTGCTGTCGTTCCGGAAGGTCACTGGTGTGGGCGGCGAGGAGCCCGAGATCCCCCTCCAGCGCTGCCCTGATCTGGCCCGGCGTGAGCAGCCGCGTGTTCGCCGCCGCCAGCTCGATGGCGAGGGGAAGACCGTCGAGGAAGCGGCAGAGGTCGGCGACATCGTCGGCATGGTCCCGAAGCCGGAAGTCCGGCGCCACGGCGAGCGCCCGGTCGACGAACATCTCGACGGCCGGCGCGGCAGCGATCTCCTCCGAGGACGCGTCCTCCGGCGGCACCTCCAGTGGCGGAACAGGGATCTCGTGCTCAGCACGCAGACGCAGCGGCAGCCGACTCGTGGACAGCACGGTCAGACAGGAGGTCCGATCCACCAGGTCGTGCACCAGTCGGTCACCGTTGGCGATCGACTCCAGGTTGTCCAGCACGACCAGGATGCGGGAGTCCAGGCCGCCCAGCGCGGTCTCGTCATCGCTCCCGGTCACCGCGAGAGTCAGCTCGCGGGTCAGCTGGGCCTCGTCGGTGCGCTCCGTGGTGCTCAGGTGGACGACCCCATCGAACTGCGCGGCGACGGTCGCCGCCGCCACGGCTGCCACTCGGGACTTGCCGGATCCCCCCGGCCCCGTCAGCGTCAGCGAGCGGACCTGTCCGTCGGACAACAGGGCGCGGATCCTTGCGACGAGCTCGCGACGTCCGAAGGTCGGGGTGGAGGGCCGAGGGAGCCGGGCAGGCTCACGTGGCGCCACGGCCGGCACCTTGGCGGTCGCCCGGGCGATCCTCATCTCGTCGGCGACCGCCACGGACGAGGCGGGCCCCTGGTACGCCGGCGCGGCCAGCGCAGGGTCCTGCCGCAGGATCGCCACCTCGAGCTGTTGCAGCGCCTGGCCCGGGTCGATGCCGAGCTCGGCGGCGAGCCGGTCCCGCGCGCTGGCGTACGTTGCCAGCGCCTCGGCCTGCCGGTCACATCGATAGAGGGCGGTCATGAGCTGACCCCAGAGCCGCTCCCGCATCGGGTGCTCGAGCACCGCCCGATCCAGCTCTGCCACGACAGAGGCGTGTTGTCCGAGCGCGAGGCGTACGTCGTAGAAGTCCTCCTGCGCCATGAGGCGCATCTCGTCGAGCCGGGCCGCCTCTGGCCCGGCGAAGGGAGCTCCTCGCACGTCGGCAAGAGCCGGCCCACGCCACAGGCCGAGCGCCTCCCCTAACGTCGCGGCCGCCGCGGCCGGATCGTCCCGTAGCCGCTCCTCGCGAGCCCGCTGCTGGAGGCCCGTGAAGCGACCGACGTCGGTCTGGTCCGCCATGGTCGCCAGTCGGTACCCGGGGGGCACCCGCTCGACCAGGTCGACCTCGCTGGCCTGGCGAAGGCTTTTCCGCACACCGTGGATGTAGACCTGGAGGGCGCCCAAGGGGTTGTTCGGAGTGTCCTCTCCCCACAGTCCGTCGACGAGGCGATCGGTGGAGACCACGTCCGGTGCGGCCAAGGCGAGCATGGCCAGAACGGTCCGCTGCCGCGGCGGCCCGAGGCGGACGTCCCGACCCCCCTCGGACGCCTCCAGCGGACCGAGCAGCCGGAACTCCACAGGGTCAGGCTAGTGGCCGACACCCCGACCAAGGTTTCCACCCGTTCCCGGTTTGGTTCGCAGGTCTGGGGGTACGTGCTGATCAACAGGCTCGTTCCGATTCCAGGGGCTGAACTGGGGAGGTAAAGCCCATGTCGACATTCGGCCGATACGTCGTTGCCATCGTGCTAGGAACATCATTGCTCGCCCCGGCGGGAGCATCCCAGTCGTCGACCATCCTCGACTGCGACGCCCTTCCGGGCCTCACCCCCGATGTCTGGCAAGGACTGGGGGTTGATCCTGACGCCGACGACCAGTGGGAGAACGACGCCAACTGGTCCCTCGGCATCGCCCCCGTACGCCTCAGCGACCCCTACGTCTGCATCCCGGCCGGCGGCACACCCGTGATCGGCGCCGGACAGGAGGCACAGCTGGTCGCCCTCGACGTCGCCGCGGACGCCGAGCTCACGGTCGACGCAGGCGGCAAGCTCTTCCTCTACGGCGGTACGTTGACCCCGTCCACGATCCGCGGGCGCGTCGAGGTCATCGGCGCCACGATCGGCGGACCCGGTCGGGTGGACGTCTCCGGCACGCTGCAGCTGCGGAGCCTGGGGGCGTCGGGCCCAGTGACCATCACGACCCGCGAGTGCGCTCTCTTCGCCGGGCCCTACCGGCCGGGAGAAGAGCGGTGCGTTCCCGGGCTTCCCATCATCGGAGCCACCGGACGGATCGTGGTCGACGACGACGGGGTCATCGACGTCTCGGGTGGCAGGGTCAACCTCGCTGACGAGTTCGAGCTCACCGTGCACGGGCTCGTCCGCGTCCACGACGATGGATTCCTGGCCGCCGATCACGGTACCCGCGTCGAGCTGCTGCCGCGCTCCGCGGACCACCCCGGGCACCGGCACGCTTCGGTTCGAGGACGACGGCGACTACGTCGAGGGGAGCGAACGACTCCGGTATCGCCGAGCTGGGGACGGTGGTCAACCAGGGTCTGATCATCAAGAGCGGCGGGAACGGCACCACGCCTCCTCACCGGCGCCTACTCCCAGCCCGCCCCGGGCGCAGTGACGGTGGGCAGCGGAACGCTGTTGCTTCCGTCGGGGTCCCCGACCCCTGCCAGCGTCGCCGCTGGTGCCGGCTACGGATCGGGTCGCTGCCTGACCCCCGATGCCCGGCTGCCTGGAGCAGACGTTCGGCGTCGACCGGCAGAACGTCCAGTTCCACGTGCCGTCGGAGGACAGTACCGGCGCATCGGTTCTGATCCGGGAGCTCTCCACCACGTCGTCGGCGCTCGACATCGGCTATCCGGTGGAGGCGCATGCCACCGGCCTCTCGGCCACCGCCGAGGCTCCCGCGATCCTGTCTCTTCGCTATGACGAACGGATCCTGAACGGTCGGGACTGGACCTCGATCAACGTGTTCCGGCGGGCCAGCGACGGCGCCCCGTACGTCGCCCTCCAGCCCTGTCTCCCCAACGGGGATCAGCCGGAGGGTCAGGTCGCCTGCGTTGATCGACGGGGGCTCGCCGGAAGCAGCCGCAACGTGGTCGACGCGGAGGGTCCCGGTAGTTCCCCCGACGTGATCATGGTCGTCCGGACCGTCGGCACCTCGCGCTGGGTGGCTCGCTGAACCACCTCCTGACTGGTGAGTGCGTGGTCGGGGGGTCGTGGTCGGGCTCGCCGTGCCCCTAAGCGGGCGCTAAGCAGACGCTAAGCACGGCGCGGGACTCTCCTTCTGTCGGCATCCATCGGCCCCGGGAAGCCAAGACGGAAGAGAGTTCCCATGAACCGGATCCGTGCCTGCCTCGTCCTGCACTCACGCGGGGGCGACCAGTACTCCGCATCACGGCTCTTGCCTGCCCACCACGAGCCGGATGGGGCGACCTCAGTTGACACGGGGGCAATCTGGGGGCCGGCGCCCCCTCCCCGCCCAAGGGGAGGGGGCGTCCGGTGCGGTTCCGCGTCCTAGCCCGCAAGGGTGTGCCACGTGCACGAGGCGTCGACGTAGCGTCGATGAGTTCGGTGGCGGCCTCGTTCCCCCGTACGGGGCGGTTCGCCGGGCATGGGGAGGGAGACCGACCCGACCCGCCCATCCCGCTCTCGTCGGGGTGGGCGGGCCTCGAGACGGAACGCGTGGTCGGGAGAGATCCCACCATGGGAAAGCCGTCAGTGTTGCGAAGTCGGGGTCTCTTGCTGGTCGCCACCGGGTTGCTGGTGGCGGCGCTGGTGGGCTGCACCGGACGCGGCGGGGGTTACCTGGCGCCGGTCGCCCCGATCTTCACCGGCGAGGCTTCGTTCGGCTTCAGCTTCAGCTGCGAGCGTTCCTCGAACAGCGTCAGCCCCAACCCGCAGGCCGGTCGCTTGCGGATCCAGCTGTCCTACACCGACCATGGCGCGAATCCGTTGGGTTCTTCGTTCTCCATCCACGGAGACGCGGACCGGATCGACCCGGTGCTGGAGTCCACGATCTGCATCGGTCAGAACCCGCCCCCCACTCCCAACGAGCTGATCTTCCTGGGTACTTTCCGGGCGTCCACATCGGCTCCAGCAGGGTTCCCGGCATCGTGCCCCGCCTCAGAGACCGCGGCCACACCATGGTGTCGCTTCGAGGTCATCGTCCGTGACAACGACCTGAGTCGCGGGCCGTCGAAGGGCGACTCCTTCTCCATCCGGCTCTCGAGCGCGACGGTCGTCAGCTCCCAGCTCGAGCCCACGAGCGTCTTCTACGTCCGCGCAGGCACGCTCGCCGGCGGCAACCTCACTGTCAGCTGACGCGAACTGACCGGTGGTACAGGAAAGGTTGGTCATGAACCCTGAGAGTGCACCTCACGAACCGGCGAGCAGACCGAGGCATCGGCTTCCACGTCGAGGTTTTCTCGCCGGCCTGGCAGGCGTGTCGGCAGGGGCGGTGGTCGGCCGGAGCGCGGCGGCCTCGTCCGTGCCTGGGGCATCGGCTGACGCGGGAGCGACTGTGCATGGCGTTCCGCTGCGCGGGATGTACCTCACGAGCAAGGACCGGCTGGCCGAGGGCCGCTTCGGCTCGATGTTCAAGAAGCTTCCCCCGTTTGCGCCCCCTGATGACCTGCTGTCCGGGCTGGCGTCCTCCATGGTGGAGGACCAGACGATTCCTGACGACGAGAACCTCAACACCTCCCCTCGCCTGTTCGCCGGGTTCACCTTCATCGGTCAGTTCATCGACCACGACATCACCTTCGACAACACGCCTCTGGAGCTGCAGCAGGTAGACCCCGACGCGCGCGTCAACTTCCGAACCCCGCGCTATGACCTCGACTCCATCTATGGGCGAGGGCCGGTGCAGGAGCCCGGCTTCTACGATCCCGCCGACCCGGACAAGCTGTTGCTCGGGCTCAACGTCAACGGGGTGCTGGACGTGCCCCGTAACGGCGCCGGACGAGCCGTCATCCCCGAGCCGCGCAACGACGAGAACCTCATCCTCGTCCAGCTGCACCAGGCGTTCGCCCGGTTCCACAACCGTCTGGTCGACCAGGCGCGGTCGCAGGGCATCCGTCCCGAGTGGGTGTTCGAGACGGCGCGTCGACTGACACGGTGGCACTACCAATGGGCCGTGACCCACGACTTCCTGCCCAGGATCGTCGGCGACGACCTCGTCGGCGCAGCGGGCTCTGTCTACAAGGAGGTCGCCGGCAAGCCGCCCGTGATCAACCTCGGCTACTACCGGCCCACCAACAAGAGCGGCCGGCCGTTCATGCCCGTCGAGTTCGCCGTCGCGGCCTACCGGTTCGGCCACAGCATGGTGCGCCCCTTCTACGTCATCAACCAGACTTCGCTCGATCGTGGAGGCGTCCCCGTGTTCGGGGCGGACGGCGGCTTCAACCTCAACGGCGGGCGCCCGATCCCTGCGGACCTGGTGGTGGAGTGGAAGAACATCCTGCCGGTCGATCCGAGCTTCCCAGCTCGCAAGCCACGGAAGATCGACACCCGGCTCTCCTTGCCGTTGAGCGCGCTCCCCGCGGCGGTCGTACCGCCTCCGGACCCCACCACCAGCCTTGCCGTGCGCAACGTCTTGCGTGGCAAGCACGTAGGCATCCCCTCAGGGCAGCAGGTCGCCCAGGCGATGCGCGTGCCCGTGCTGTCCAACGGCATCCTCGGTCTCAGCAACGACCCCCGCTGGGGCCGCGAAGCACCCCTGTGGTTCTACATCCTCAAGGAAGCCGAGCTGCCGCCCTACAAAGCCGAACGACTCGGTCCCGTGGGCGGCCGGATCGTCGCGGAGGTGCTGGTGGGCCTGCTCCAGCGCGACCCCAACTCGTACCTGTACCTCAACGCCGCCTGGAAGCCGACGCCACCCATCGCGCCCACGACGGGCCTCTTCGGGTTCGTCGACCTCTTGAAGTACGCGGGCGCCGCCTAGCACGACAAGGACGAGGACGACTGGACGAGGGAGGCGGCCTGACCGCCGGTGCGAGGCGGCGGTTCGCACCTGGGCGAGATGCGCGGTTGCGAACCTTGGGATCAGGTTGCGGCCCTGCGGGACCGGGAGCTCCAGGTCAGCGTGCGTAGCTGCTGTAGTCATCGCTGTATCGGGTTCGCGACTCGTCGTTCCAGTTGTCGCGGTCGTAGTCGCGAGCCGACTTGACCTCCTCCTTGGTCATGGTCACGTACACCTTCTCGGCGTCGTGGTCGACGGTGCTGACCACGCCCGCGGGGATCAGACGCTTCTTGCCGAAGATCCAGATCCCGGTGTCCACGACCACGTAGGAACTGGAGGCATCGTTGGTCATTCGTCGATCTTGCCGATCGACCCGTCAGTTGCCTCCTCGTCGTAGCCCACCAGGTGGGTGATGCCGACCCATCGGCAACACGGGACCCATCGTTGCCCCTGCACTCCCCACCCGCTGCGCCCCCATCGGTTCGGGTTCGCGTCATGGGCAGTCCGCCGGGCCGTCATGGAGGCAGGGCAGACGCCCGGAAGACCCGATCAGGAGGACATCCATGACCGCAGGTGAACAGGCAGAACAGATCGAGAAGCTCCAGAAGCGCATCGTCGCTCTGGAGCAGCACGTGACCACCTTGTGCGCGGCGGTGGACGCCGCCTCCCGGCTGCAGCTCTCCCCGCCGGAGCCCCACCGGAACGAACGGATCGTCGGCGGGCGCACGGTCCGCCGTCTCCTGGAGCGAGGCGGGCTCGTGCTCGGCTACCCCGAGTTGCCGAGCGTGGCCTGAGATGCCCGGCTACGACCGCCCTGTCGTCACGGACGAGAAGGACCGCTCATGAGGATCGCCCAGGTCGCACCGCTCTACGAGACGGTCCCCCCGGGTGCCTACGGCGGGACCGAGCGAGTGATCGCCGGCCTCTGCGACGGCCTGGTGGCCCAAGGGCACGAGGTCACCCTCTTCGCCCCCGAGGGATCCGAGACGGCCGCCACGCTGGAGGCGTACGGCGAGCCGTTGCGCACCCGGTTCAGTGCCGACGAGCTGGTGAACCTCGCGCCCCACCTGCACCTGGAGATGTTCGCCGACGTCTACGAGCGCGCCGACGACTTCGACGTCGTGCACTCCCACCTGGACATCTGGACCTTCCCCTTCGAGCGGTTCTCCGACGTGCCCACGGTGCTGACGATGCACGGCCGGCTCGACCTCGACTTCCTCCGCGACCTGATGCCGCGCTACGCATCGGTCCCGCTCGTCTCGATCAGTGACGATCAGCGGCGGGCGGTCGCGGACCTGGACCTGACCTGGGCGGCGACCGTCTACAACGGGCTCGATCTCTCGGCGTACGCCGAGGTACCTCACGACTCCGAGGGCTACCTGGCGTTCGTAGGCAGGATCGCAGAGGAGAAGGGCCCGCTCGCCGCGATCGAGATCGCTCGTCGGTCGGGGCTTCCGCTCAAGATGGCCGCCAAGGTCGACCCCCTCGACGAGGAGTACTACGAGCAGGAGGTCAAGCCCCACATAGGCCACGATGTGGACTTCATCGGAGAGATCGACGAGCTCCAGAAGCCGGAGTTCTACGCCGGTGCACGGGCCACCCTGTTCCCCAGCGACTGGCCGGAGCCCTTCGGTCTGGTGATGATCGAGTCGCTGGCCGCCGGCACGCCAGTGATCGCGCTGCGTCGCGGCTCGGTTCCCGAGGTGATCATCGACGGGGTCACCGGCTTCATCTGTGACGACGTCGACGAGATGACCCAGGCGGCCGAGCGGATCGGGGAGATCGATCCGGAGGACTGCCGACGGCACGCCCAGAAGTTCTCCGCCGAGGCGATGTGCCGCGGCTACACCGAGGTCTACGAACGCCTGCTCGGCCGGTCGTCCCGACCGGACGATCGCGTGGCACCCCCAGCAGTCCAGATGTCGTTCAACGCCATGTCGAACGGTTCGCAACCCGGCTCGGTCCAGCGGAGCGGCGCACGGACGTGACCCACGGCGACCGGCAGCGCCGCGCCCGGCGGGCCCGTCGCTGCCGGACGTGGTGGCGCAGTCGCGAGCGCGCCGAACACCCGGGAGGTGCGACTGTGGTCCCGGGTGCGGGCGTGGTTGGAGCGGGGCATCCGCCTCGCCCTGGTGCTACGGCGTGGTGCACCTGCTGACCGGCTGGCTCGACGGCAAGTACTAGACGGTGCTGTTTGGAAGCCTCGGTTTCGTCTGAAGATGGGCAAGGCGTACTACGGGA
Source organism: uncultured Actinomycetota bacterium (assembly GCA_963708915.1). Taxonomy (GTDB): domain Bacteria; phylum Actinomycetota; class Actinomycetes; order Propionibacteriales; family Nocardioidaceae; genus Nocardioides. The sequence continues at coordinate 261,310 of CAVPUJ010000001.1, read as the reverse complement.
CGCTAGGTCGACGGGCCGTTCGACGGGCTCAAGACGAGGAACTTCGAGCCCGGGTTGCGTGGCGAAGAACTTGCCGACGGGCCGTTGGCCCCGCCCGAGGCGACTGCCCTCGGAGCGCCCGGTGCTGTGTTCTGAAGGGGTGGCGATGTTGCCCACGTCCCTGCCGGGCGCAGGTGCCCCTACCCCGTCGCTGGCCCATGCTGCAGATGACCGTTTGGACTCATCGTCGTCCTCGGAGCAGGCGGCGGACGCCTACTGGGCGTCGGTGCTCGAGTCACGAGGGGGCTCGGGGGCTCGGGGGCGAGGTAAATGCGTGGCGGAGGTGGTTGGCGCGCTCCATTCCGCGTCGTGGTGGCGCTCGTGGAAAACGGGCAACGGTAGTCTCGTTCTTGGTCGTCTCGGAGGAGAACTGATGCAGTCCTGGACCCGTTACGGGGCGCAGATTGTGGTGGTCGCCCTCACCTTGATCGGCCTTTCATCGGTCGGCGCGGTGACGTCGCCGGCCATGGCCGGACCCGTCGAGTGCACGACGACCGCCGCGGTCGAGCGGTGCGCCACGTCCTTCGCGTTCACGGGAGACGAGCAGGGCTTCGTCGTCCCGGCCGGCATCACCGCCATCACCGTCGAAGTGGTTGGGGCTTCCGGGGGCGGCACCGAGTTCGGGCTGGGAGGAATTGGCGCCGTCGTCGACGCGACCATCGCGGTCACGCCAGGGCAGACCCTCTACGTTCGCGTCGGCGGGGCCGGTGCTTCCGGGGGTGCCCCCGGGACGGCGTCGGTCCCCGGGGGCTTCAACGGGGGTGGTGGCGGTGCCGTCGCAACCTACCCGGGCGGCGGCGGTGGCGGGGCTTCCGACGTGCGCACCGTGCCGGGGAGCGAGTTGGCGTCCACCCTGGCGTCCCGGCTGGTTGTCGCGGGCGCGGGGGGTGGGGCCAGTTACAACGGTTATCAGGGTGGCTCGGCCGGTCAGAGCGGTGGCAGCCCCGGCCCGGGGGCTGCCGCCCAGCCTGGTACCAGCAGCGCTGGGGGCCCTGGGGCCGTGGGCGCCTACGGCTCGGCCGCCGGCGAGAACGGTTCGGCCGGTCAGGGTGGCCACTCCGGGAACCAGCAGCCGTGCTGCATCTCCTTTGGTGGCGGTGGGGGTGGCGCGGGGCTGTACGGCGGTGGAGGCGGCACCGGGTCCAACGCAGGCGCGGGCGGGTCGTCGCTGGTGCCGGCCGACGGCACGCTGACCCTGGCGCCATCTAGAGGAGACGGCTCGGTCACGTTGTCCTGGGTCATCCCGCCGCCTCCGACGCCCTCCACCCCAGGCTCCGCGCCCAGCTTCACCAGCTCCGCCGCGGTCGCCTTCAAGCGCGGCCAGCCCGGCACGTACACCATCACCGCGAGCGGCGACCCTAAGCCGAGCCTGCGGTTGACGGCTGGCACGCTCCCCGGAGGCCTCACCTTCGCCGATCACGGCGACGGCACGGCCACGATCAGCGGCACCCCAACCGGCCGAGCTCGTGTCGGCACGCTGACGCTTACCGCATCAAACCCGGGAGGGACGACCGCGCAGCAACTGCAGGTCTCGATCACCCTGACCCCCGGTGCGTGCGCCAACACAGTGGCCGGCACGCCCGGCGCCGACAACCTGATCGGCAGCTCGGCCGGTGACCGGCTGCTTGGTTTCGGTGGCGACGACCGCCTGGCCGGCCGCTCTGCGCGCGATTGCCTGGTCGGCGGGAGCGGCGCGGATGATCTGCGTGGCGGGCGCGGCTCTGACACCCTTCGTGGGCGTGCCGAAGCGGACGACCTCTCCGGCGGCGCGGGCCGCGACCGGATACGGGGTGGCCAAGGCGACGACGTGATCCACGCTCGTGACGGACAGGTCGACGACATCAGCTGCGGTACCGGTCAGGACCGTGTCAGTGCGGACCCCGAGGACCACGTGTCCGGCTGCGAGGCAGTCGCCTGATCAGATCCGTCAGCCGTCGTGCAAGCGCTCGAAGCGTGGAACTTATGCGCGACCCAAAGCCTCATAGAAACCACCGCCAGGCCGCATGCGCTTCGCATTCACCCGCCGTAGGAGAAGCCTCGTGGCTGGCAGCGAGGATGCAGGAGGTCGAGGCCCGTACCTGGTCGGAGATCGGCGAACGACTCGGCCGTCTGGTGCGGCCAGTCACGGGCTCTGCGGATTGTTGCTCATCGTTACCCCGTTGGAGGTCGATGTGTCTGCGAGACGGGGTACCAGGTGGCGGGCCAGGGTGAACTCTCACGCCTCGCGGTCGGGAGCACCGCCCACCAATCGTGAGCACTCTGGTCGGGCGGTGTCTTCTCGCAGTCTTCTCGTGCGCCGTCGGGATGTGTCGCAATTACGCAACATGGCGGAGGCGCGACATGGCCGCTCGTGTGATCCTGCTCAAGGGCCGCCCACGGCACCCGAGACTGTGGGCGGCTCTCCACGGACGCCGTGACCGCCCGGACCCCCCACCGGGCGAGCGCGGGATGGGGAGGGAAACCGGCCCCAGCCGCCACGTCCCCAGGGGTGACGTCACTGCGCCATGCCAGCGAGTAGACATACCTCCCAGGGGGCGCGGTCTGCGCTAGGCGGCCGATCTGGGGGGAAAGATTCAGACACCAGAGGCATGCGACAGGCGTCCTTGACGTCGCTGAGGGTTTCCTAGAGTGAGGACGTGGGTCGCCCTTCTGGGTGAAGGGTCGCGGGCCGGACGCCGCTTAGCGTGGCAGTTCGAACCGACCTGGTCCACACGCCACGGTCCCCATGAAGGAGAAGTGCGTGATCACACCGATCCGAGTGGTCGCGGCGCTGGCCGCCGCGACACTCCTCCCGATAGCAGGGCTGAGCACGGCCGCCACCGCGGCCGCCCCAGCACCTGCGACCACCCAGCGGCACCTCGTCGAGATCCCCGCCGAAGCCGCTGTGCAGCGGGCGGTCGAGCCCAGCGAGTGCACGACCACCCTGCTCGACGACTACGTCAACCAACTGGTCGGCGGGATGACGGACGAGCAGTTCGCCTTCCTGGTCGACCACCAGGACACGTTGCTCACCGTCCCGACCTACGACGCGCTGTTCTTCGGCACCCAGGGTGACCCCGACTACGCGCTGGAGTCCCACGCCCAGCAGATCACCAAGACCTTCCGCGACCTCCAGCGCTTCTGGAACGTCGACACCTCCGACGTCCAGCTGATGGCCATGCACGGTGACGTGCTGCTCGACGCCGACCGCATCGCGGCCACCCTGACCGAGATGGTGGCGACCGGGGAGGCCGCCCCGATGACGCCCGCGGAGATCCAGGAGGAGGCCCAGGAGGTCGCCACCTTCATGCAGGACCAGGGCGACTTCTACGAGAACCCGCTGTGGACGCTCAACGCCTTCGCCTTCACCGGCGAGGGTGAGAGCGACCCCTTCATCGCCTCACTCCCTGACAAGCTGATCATGGGTGACGGCATCATCGAGGCCTACGACGCCATCGGTCTGGGCGACGTCGGCGTGCGCGTGATCATGGCGCACGAGTTCGGACACCACGTCCAGTACGAGCTCGGCGTCTTCGACACCGGCCCAACCGACCCAGCCGAGGCCACGCGCCGCACCGAGCTCATGGCCGACGCCATGGCTTCCTACTTCGCCACCCACAAGAAGGGCCTGGCCCTCAACAGCAAGCGGGTCGCTGACGCGTTGCTCAGCTTCTACACCGTAGGCGACTGCTACTTCGACGACCCCGGGCACCACGGGACCCCACTGCAGCGTCAGCGCGCCGCCGACTGGGGTTCGGACCTGGCCGCCGCCGCCAAGCCGCGCAGCTACGTCCTCCCTGCCGAGGAGTTCGTCGAGATGTTCGAAGCAGCGCTGCCGGGCATCATCTCCGGCGCCTGACGGCACTGGATCACGCCCGCACCGCCCCGAGCCTCATGTCTCGGGGCGGTGCAGGTCCACCCCGACGGGCTGTGCGGTGCTCCACGATGCGGACGAAGAGTGAGGTGGCCGCCCGCAGGAGTGCGCCGTACCCGACGCCGAAGGCGAGCGCGTCCCCGACGTGCGCCTCGTGGTCCGAAGGTCGACCACGAGGTGGTCGCTGCTCGTGCCGAGGACGACAACCCCGACGTGTGCAACGGGGCCGTCCGGGTCAACGTCCTGCCGGCCGAGGGACGGCGGGTAGGACCAGCGGATGGGATGTCCGCTCCCGTTCGTGCTCTGCGCGGGGAGCTTGGCCTGCAGAAGGGCAGGTCTCGCTCCATAACGTTCGAAAGTCGCCGCTGGCAACGGTTCCTTGTCGCTCGCGTGTGCCACACACGTGCCACCGCGGGAGCCCGCACCGATGACAGCGCGTCTGGCGGTTGCTCGAATGAGCGTCCCCCTCGATCCGCAAAGAGGCCGTACGTCCCCCTGCAGAGAGACGGACGACGCCTAGGGACTGTGTAGGTCCCCCCTGACACCCCTTCAGGAACGAGAACACGCAACGCATCGAGCGGACGTGACGCAGCGTCTCAGCCGGAGCGTTTACGCATAGGGCAGCGTCCCCGAACGACTGCAGAAATCGTCGGGGACGCCGGGCGAGCGACCTCCACGAGCCATCCGCCAGATGCCAGGGCACCTCCCTGCGGCGTGGTAACCCGGTGCGGACCGCTGCATACGCGCACCCCTAGGGATGCAGATTGCGGAAGTGCGCACCAGGGCATCTCGGCAGGCGGTCATAGCTCCTCACTCTCCACGATGGAGAGGTCGTGAACGAGGGCCGCCGTCACGGTCCGCTGGGACGGGACGGCGACCCCCGTCGTCTGTAGATGCCGCCGACTGCCGCCACGAAGACGACCCGCCCGACCCCGGCGGGGGTCGGGCGGTATCGCGGGATCTGCGCGGGTTGTCTCTCCCGGGCAGTGGTGCAGCTGTGCGCAGAAACCAGGCTACGCGCCGATGGGGGCCAAGAATTCGCCCCTCGGGGTGATTACCTGAAAGCCGTTTCAACGTTCGATTGTCTCCAGGGTTGGTGCTTTTGGCTCGTCCCGAGACGTGGCCAAGACGACCAGCCTGCGGGCGTGGATCGGGGGGCGCGACCGGGGGTTGGGACGAGCACCATTCAACGTAGAGCCGCCCGCCCCTCAGTTTGAGGGGCGGGCGGTATCTCGGGATCTGCACGGGTTGTCTCTCCCGAGAAGAGGCGGTGGCCGCCCGATCACGGACTCGAGCAGTAGCGCCGGCGCACGTTCGTTGCTCGTCAGCGGTCACCCACGTCAACCGCGGCTCGTCCTCAGGATTGAGGAAACGTCAGCGGGAATCGACAGCATTGCCGGGTGCTCCGTAGGAAATGGCTGGGCGATCAGTTGGTGTGTTCTCTAGCGTCTGGTGGTGTGTCGGGTCTCGAGGTCACCTTGGTGCTCTGTACTGCCAAGGGCGAGCTGATCGGTGCGGCCGCTCCGTTCACGGTGGAGAGCACGTGGTGGCGTGACGTGGAGGGTGTCGTTGCCGGTGCCCGCGATGTGCTCGGTGTCGAGGTTCGGGTTCTTCGGATCCTCGAGGTGCCTAGGGGTGCCCGCTTTCCCGGCGGCGGCCCCGTCACTTACCTGGCCGAGGTGGATATCGCCCCCGCGCACCTCCAGCTCGGTCCATGGCCCGACGACCCGCTGTTGCCACATCAGAACCGGCTCAGCTATGCCGAGCCCGGTGGCCACCAGCTCGACCTCGACTGGGCCGCGGACACGCTTGGGCAGGGTGGCATCGCCCTGGCGGCCGCGCCGGTGCAGGTGCGCACCTGGAACCTGTCGAGCATCTGGCGGCTCGCGACCAGCGCGGGTCCGGTGTGGTTGAAGGTCACTCCTCCGTTCTGTGCCTCCGAGGCCGCCATCATGCCTCTGCTCGACCAGGACGTCGTGCCTACCGTCCTGGGTGCGGCTCCTCATCGCGTGCTGCTGGCCGACGTTCCGGGCCAGGACCAGTACGAGGCCCGCGGCGAGGAGCTGCACGTGATGGCGCGCATGCTCATCGACCTCCAGGCTTCCTGGACCGGCCGCGTGCCCGAGCTCGAAGCTCTCGGACTCCTCGACAAGCGAGCGCAGGCCACCCTGCCGCGGATCTACTCCGTGGTCGATCGCAACCGCCACGAGCTGGACGAGAAGGGCGTGCGCGCTCTGGATGCCCTCATCGAAGGACTCCCACAGCGATTCGCAGACCTCGAGGCGTGCGGCATACCGGACACGCTGGTCCACGGCGACTTCCACCCCGGCAACGTCCGCGGAACGGCCGGCCACTACCGGATCCTCGACTGGGGCGACTGTGGCATCGGCCACCCCATGCTCGACCTCAGGCCCTCTCTGGAGTACTTCACTGCGCACGACCAGCTGGGCGCGATCAACATCTGGGAATGCGAATGGTCTCGTCACGTGCCCGGTTGCGACGCCCGCCGCGCGGCCGAGCTGGTCAGGCCACTAGGCCCGCTGTACGGCGCCGTGGTCTACCAGAAGTTCCTCGACAACATCGAGACCACCGAGCGCCCCTACCACGAAGGCGACCCGGCTCAGGCGCTCCAGCGGGCGATCTCGATGACAACCCCGACGCTCGAGGACTGAACACCGCCAGCCAAGCCGACACGTGTGCCTGCGGGGCCGGATACCCAGCTGCGACAAGTTCGCGGCCACCACCGACCCGCTGCCCCAACGGAGGACGGAGTGCTGACGACGTTGAGGCACGTTCTGATGGGCGCGTCCCGCACGCGGCGATAGGACGCACTGGGACATCTACGACCCGCTTCAGATCTGAGAGCTCAACTTGCGCGCCGCGAATCTCGTAGTACGGCCGGCTTACCGTGTCGGCTCGGCTCGGGCGATGTCGGCCGTTCCAACTTGCACAACGGCAACAGGAACCAATGGCGGTTTATGCAGCCGATCTTCGCGTGCTCGACGGGGCCTTCGGTGCTGTCGATGACGTCACGCCACAGCACCTCGGCCAAGGTGCCGCACTCTGGGCAAAGTGTCGTGTCCATGGACGCTCCCTCGATCACGTGTATCTCATTGAGGAAGTGCGGCGGACACGACAGATACGCAACAGGTCGGCCGTGCGATCAAACCCGCTCACGGGGTGAGCGGCCGCGGGCTCCGGCAGGTGAGTTCGCCATCCTCCATTGATCGGGTCACTCCACTGGTCCGTCGAACGTCGAACGCGGCGGTATGACGCACCTTGTCGGCTGCCAAGGCGACTCAAGCCCATTGAATGTGCGTGGTTCCCCTGCGGGTCACCTGGGGAGCCGGGCGTAGAGCCGGGTCGGCCCGGTGACGGACTGTGTGTCTCGCAAGCCTGACAAAGCCGCAGCCGCTTGGACCATTATCTACCCGTTTGCGCTCTCCTGCCCAGCCCCCTTGAGGGGGATGACCCATCTCATCCTTGGAGTTAGCGTGGGTCAGCCCCATCCCAGGGCTTTGTAACAGAGATGGAGGAAGTCATGTTGAAGGGCAAGACAATGCCATTCGCACTGGGGGCGGTATTCGCACTCATAGTTGGTTCGGGCACGGCATACGCCGCGACCGGTGGCAATCTGATCCTTGGCAAGAACAACGAGGCGGGGTCGACCACAACGCTGAAGTCCACCAAGGGTGCTGCGCTCGCGCTCAAAGCCAAGTCGAACACTCCAGTGCTCAAGGTGAGCAACTCCAAGAAAATCGCCAAGTTGAATGCCGACAAGTTGGACGGCCTTTCGTCGGGTGACTTCATCAAGCAGGGCAGCGCCCTGAACGCGGAGACTCTGGATGGCTTGTCGTCGGAGCAGTTCGTGAAAGTCGGCGCAACCTCGGTCGGCGGTACCGGCCAGGTGAGCGCAACGGGGCTCGCGCTCGACCTGTCGGGCAACGGAATTCCCGACACCGTCGCATCAACCGCATACTGCCCGACCGGTTCGTCACTGACCGGTGGCGGCGGCTTCGACGGCACCAGTACGGGCTACCTGCTTGCAAGCGCCCCCTCGTCTGACTCCCGCGGCTGGGTGTTCGCGATCGGCATCACGGAGTCGTCCGGCGACACCAGCGGTGACACCACCAGCTACGCGATGTGCTGGGGGGCCAACGGCAAGCCGGCCGGCACCGCCAGGAGGACAACAATGCCCAGCGCCGCGGACCTGACCACCTTGCGGGAGGCTCGAGCCGCGCGCTGATCCAACACACCGGATGTTGACCCGGCATGCCCATGCCGGGTCAATATCTCGGAGAATGCCGTACCGATGCAGCGAAATGCGCCTGCTAGGAGGACGCCATGCGACTTCGCACCATGCTTCTATCCCTTACGTTGTTTGCCGCTTTAGCGGCAGCCGCTTCGTCCACGGCGGCGAACGCATCCGCGGTGGGACAGGAGCTGTGTTTCGGTAAGGCGCCCACGATCGTTGGTACGCCGGGCGAGGAAGAGGTAACTGGCACGGAGGGTCCCGACGTGATCATCACGAACGGTGCCCATGGGGTCGACGCTCGGGGCGGGGACGACCTGGTGTGCTCCACCGGGCAGGCCCCGGACTTCTTCATCTCCCTCGGTACGGGAGCGGATCGATTTCTGGGAAGCTCCTCCGACGAGCTTGTCGACGCTAACCACGAAGCCGCAGGCGAGGTCGACCGAGACGTCATCCACACGCGTGGCGGAAACGACGTCGTATCGACGGGAGGGGAGAGCGTCGGTGAGGACGTAGTCGCGCTAGGCGGGGGCGTTGACTTGCTCAGGGTGACCGGCTCCGTATCAGCCGCAACTCTTGAGGGCGGATCGGGTCGCGACGAAATCCTGTTCGTTCCAGATCACCCGCGCGGCGTTGCCTTGACGATCGATAATCGTCGTGAGCAACTCGTAGTCGGCGAAGGAGTCGTGATGGAGTGGAGCAGTTTCCAAGACTTCTCAGCCCTCGGAATCATAAACGGACCATTTAGGTTTCGCGGCAGCAGTTCGCCGGAAGGGATTGTGTTCCCGTTCTTCGTGGATGACCGATGGAAGGTCGATGTGCGGATGGGTGGTGGACCAGACAAAGTCGAGGTTTACGGCGGCGCAATCGGCGGCCGATTCGACGGTGGCCGCGGCGCAGACCGGCTCACGAACCATGGCCTGGGTGGTGTCATGTACGGGAGGGCCGGCAACGACCACTTGGTTGGAAGCGACGACGGCGACGACATTCTGATCGGCGGGCGTGGGCACGACATTGCCACGGGCGGTGGCGGGTTCGATCGATGCAAGACCGAGGTTCGCATCCTGTGCGAGCGCTGAATCGGAGGGGAAATTCAATGATTCGACGCCTGGCGCTGTTCTCGCTGGTGATCGCCACCGTCTGGACTTCATCCGTCTTCGCGACGGGGTCGCCCGCCGCGGCGGGCGAGGCCAAGCTGTGCTTCACTGATACGTCGACGGTCGTTAAAGCACCCGGTCAGCCGGAACTTCTTGGCACGGGGGGTCCCACCGGCAACGGACAGCCCACATTTCTTGACGTGGCCACTGCCGCAAGAGGTCCGGACTTCAGAGGCACGTGGATCGATTTGGAGCGCCAGCTAATCCACAGCGCTGACAACACGGTGCCGATCGAACCGCCGCTCGAAGGCTTCATCAGCGATGCCCAGCACGCCGTTGGCGGATACGTCGTGACGCTCTTTCCCGAAGCGATCTCACAGACAACGCGGGCGGATCTCGTATTCATCCGCACGGACGGCACGCACCACGTCTTGGTTGACGAGCTGTCCAGCAACCCCGATTGGGAGGTCGAGACAACCGGGACACGAGTGGCGTATTGGCACCGCGACCAGGGTACCCGGCCCTCGCTGGTGGTAGCGCAACTTCCTGGCGGAGAGGTGACCGCTGAGCGAGCGGTGCGCTACTCGACGTCGATCATGGGTTTCGGGAAGGGGCTTGTATGGGCGTCATCGAACACGGCCTTGGGCGCTCACATGGCGGCGACCTGGGACATCAGTACCGGGATCGTGACGAGGTTGCCTCGCCGTTTGCGTTTCGCCTCTGAGGTCAACTTCGTAGCGGGCGCGGTGATTGGGCCTTCGGCAGGCGACTATTGGCGCTGGAAGGTGGCGCCAATCGATCCCAACGCCGGATGGAAACCATGGACGGCCATCGGCGGCGCACCGATCTTCTCCCCCAATGGGAGGTACGCGGTCAACATAGGACAGAACTACGAAGAGATGTACCCCGTAGACGTTTCGATCCGTGACGCTCGCACGGGCACGCTCGTGCAGTCCTTCTTCGGCCCAGCCCACCAGCCGTTAGCGTGGGAAGACAATCGCCACTTGGCGCTGCGCGTACACAAGACTGACCACAGATATGCGTACCTGCGCCTATCACGGGACGGGCGCGTTGGCCGAGCGTCGCGCTTGCTTCCCTACCTCTATTGGCCGATCACCCTGCTCGACCCAGTAGGTGCGGGCATCGCCTAGGAGCAAACCAGGATGCGTCGAGGGCCGGACCTTGTGATTATGGGCGTTTAAGTCTTTCGTTTCCAATTGCTTGTGCTCCGTTTCCCGCACCCCCACTGGGCCCCGATGCTAACCAGGCGGGCGTGGCTAAACGGTACGAAGCTCTACGTGCGCGACTACCTCGACGAGTACCTGCGGCGCTCGCCGACGATTGAGCGACGATACGAGCCGGCGATGAACGCTGAGCTGCCGACTCAGAGCGACGCCGCAGCGAGCACGTGTCAATCAGACCCCCCGTGAGACCTTGAACGGCTGCGTCTAAGTGGGCGGAGTGACGCGGTGACCGCGCGCTCGAAAGTAAGGGCAGATGCACCGGAACTGGCTGACCTCAGACGAAGGGACCCACGCCGCCGCGCCTGGCCCCGCTGTGGCGGCGGCGACGAGGGTGCGCGAGCTATGCGATGACCAGCGGACACATAATCCGCTGCACCCTGATTTGCCCGTTCACGCTCAACCTTGTGTGCCAGATTTGTGCCACATCGGTCGATACCGGCGGTATGTGAAGCCAGTTGGAAGACACCCAAACCACTTCTGACCTGCGAAAACGTCTTGCGCCCCCGACAGGATTCGAACCTGTGACCGGCGGATTAGAAGGCCGCTGCTCTATCCAGCTGAGCTACGAGGGCTGGGCGGTGACCATGGTGGCCCACCGGCTCGCCATTCTCGCAGCACACACCACCCCGGCGGCGCGCGTCCTGGGTCAGCGGCGGTGCTCGGCGAACCACGCCTCGACGTCGTCGGCCGTGCGCGGCAGCGAGTCGGACAGGTTGCGCGTGCCGTCGGCGGTGACGACCAGGTCGTCCTCGATACGGATGCCGGTCCCTCGCAGCTCCTCGGGGACGAGGAGGTCGTCCTCCTGGAAGTACAGACCGGGCTCGACGGTCAGCACCATGCCCTCGGCGTACGTGCCCTTGGCGTAGGCCTCGGGAGAGGACTGGCCGCAGTCGTGCACGTCCATGCCGAGCATGTGGCTGACGCCGTGGAGGGTCCAGCGGCTGTAGACCTTGGACTCCGGGTCGAGCGCCTCCTCCGCCGACACCGGCAGCAGCCCGAGGTCCTCGAGCCCGTGCGCGAGCACCACCATCGCCGCGTGGTGCGACGAGTTGAACGGCTCGCCGGGCTTCACCGCGGCGATGCCTGCCTCCTGGGCGTCGTAGACGAGTGTGTAGAGGTCGCGTTGGAGCGGCGTGAAGGTGCCGTCGACCGGCAGCGTGCGCGTGACGTCGGCGGTGTAGAGGTTGTGGCCCTCGACGCCCATGTCGAGCAGCACGAGCGAACCGGGCGTGATCGGGCCGGTGTTCTCGATCCAGTGCAGCGTCGTGGCATGCGAGCCGCCGCCGACGATCGAGTCGTAGCCGATGTCGTTGCCCATCGCGCGGGCGCGGCGGAAGAAGGTGCCCTCGATCCACCGCTCGCCGAACTCCAGGACGCGGCTCCACTCGGCCACGCTGTCCTCGAAGCCCAGCGCCGTGATGTCGCAGGCGGTCTGCAGCTCGCCGAGCTCCCAGTCGTCCTTGATCAGCCGCATCTCGGAGACGACCCGGGCGAAGTCGGCGTCGAGCGCGTCGTCACCGGCGACCATCGTGTCGACGAGCGAGGACACGCCCCGGTGCACGCGCGTCTTGCCCGTACCTCCCAGGGCCGGCGCGAGCTCGTCGATGTGACGTACCTCGAGGCCCAGCGAGTCGGAGATCTCCTTCAGCGACGGGCGGCGGCCGACCCACAGCTCGCCGTACATGCGGTCGCGGAAGAACTCGTCGGTGTCGCGGCTCGAGCTCGGCCGGGCGTACAGCACCGCCGCGCCGTCCTGGATGACGAGCACGGCGTCGGACGTCTGGTTGCCGGAGAAGTAGGTGTGCGCGGTGTCGGGTCGGAACCGGTAGTCGGTGTCGTAGGACCGCACCTTGAACGTGCCCGACGGCAGCACCAGCCGCTCGCCCGGGAACATCTCGGCCAGCTTGAGCCGACGGGCGGCGGCGGGCTCGGTGATGGGATGTGCGGGCAGCTCCACGACGCGGTCGCCCCAGCCCTGGCGCATGAACGTCGAGTAGGCCTCGGGCACTGCCGGGTCGTGCGATTCGGTGGTCAGTTCGGTCTCATCGCTCACGGCTCTCAGCCTACGCCCGTACGACCCGGCGCTGCCGCCCCCTTTCGTTAGGCTTCCGGCATGCCAGGGAAGCGCCGCGACACGATCGCCTTCACCGTCGTGGTGACGGTGCTGGTGGTCCTCGGCGCGGCCGGGATGTTGCTGGTCCTGGCGCTCAGCGGAGCCCCCCGCACGCTGGCGCTGGCCACCGTGCTGGCCACGGTCCCTGTCGTCCCGCTCATCGTCTGTTACATGTGGCTCGACCGCTACGAACCCGAACCCCGCCGCCTTCTGGCGGCGGGTCTGTTGTGGGGCGGTTTCGTGGCCACGGGCGCGGCGATCCTGCTCGGCATCGGGGGGTTCGTCGTCGGCGTCGACGACGACTTCAGCCTGGCCGTCGGCGCACCCTTCACCGAGGAGGCCACCAAGGGCGCATTCCTGCTGCTGCTCCTGTGGTGGCGGCGGGCCGAGCTCGACGGCGTGCTCGACGGCATCGTCTACGCCGGCATGATCGGCATCGGCTTCGCCTTCGTGGAGAACATCCTCTACCTCGCTGCGGCCTACAACGGCACCGACGGCACGGGCCCCGGCGGGACGACGGCGCTGACCGCCACCTTCGTGGTGCGGTGCCTCTTCAGCCCGTTCGCGCACCCCTTCTTCACGACGTTCACCGGCATCGGGGTGGGGATCGCGGTGGCCAGCCGGTCGCGTACCCGGCGCTTCCTGGCGCCGCTGGTCGGCTACCTGTGCGCGGTGGCGGCCCATGCCATCTGGAACGCCTCGACGCTGTTCGGTGGGCGCAACTTCATCCTCATCTACGTCGTCCTCATGGCGCCGGCGTTCCTCGGCGCCGTCGGCTTCGCCGTCTGGGCACGGCGCTCCGAGAGCAGGATGCTCGCCGCCTCACTGAGCGACGCTGCCGACCGTGGCTTGATCCCGGCGACCGACATCGGCTGGGTCGTGGACCTCGGTGCCCGTCGGCAGAGCCGCCAGTTCGCGCGGGCGATGGGCGGCGAGGAGGGCCTCGAGGCGATGCGCGACTACCAGCAGGCGGTGGTCGAGCTCGGGTTCTTGCACAGCCGCTACCTTCGAGGTACGCCGCCTCCCGATTTCGCCGAGCGCGGCCACGAGTACGTCGCCCAGATCGCGCAGGTGCGCCCCTTCATCGCGTTCCCCGGACAGGTGGTTCCCCAACGATGAGCCCCCGACGATGAGCCACGCCGGCTCCGAGTCGCCCGCCGAGAGCACCCAGATGCTCACGGCGCTGGTCCGCCTGCGCAGTGCGCTCCAGCACGTGGTGCTGCCGCTCGAGCTCCCCAACGTGGCCGAGCGTCGCGCGACGCGCAGCGAGATGGTCGACCAGCTCGAGGACTACGTCATCCCGCGCGTGATGACCCTCGACGCGCCGTTGCTGGCGGTCGTCGGCGGCTCGACCGGCGCCGGCAAGTCGACCCTGGTGAACTCCCTCGTGGGCACTCGCGTCACCGAGCCGGGGGTGCTGCGCCCGACCACGCGCTCGCCCGTCCTGGTGCACAACCCCGCAGACGCGGGCTGGTTCGGCCAGGACCGCCTCCTGCCCGACCTCGAGAGGGTGCACCGGACGACGTCCGACCCCGCCGCCCTGCAGCTGGTGCCCAACGCGACCGTGCCCGAGGGGCTCGCCATCCTCGACGCGCCCGACGTCGACTCGGTCGAGGAGGCCAACCGGGCGCTGGCCGCCCAGCTCCTGGCTGCGGCCGACCTCTGGATCTTCGTCACCTCGGCGGCCCGCTACGCCGACCAGGTGCCGTGGGACTTCCTGCGCAAGGCCGCGGACCGTTCCGCAGCCGTGGCCATCGTCCTCGACCGGACGCCACCCGAGGCCGTCGACACGGTCGCTGCCCACCTGGCGCGGATGCTCGCCTCGCGCGGGCTCAAGGACTCCCCGCTCTTCACCGTCACCGAGGGGGAGGTCGACGAGAACGGCCTGCTGCCGGCCGAGGCGGTGGCTGAGATCAGTGCGTGGTTGATCGAGCTCGCGGCCGACTCCGACGCTCGTGCGGCCGTCGTCAAGCAGACCCTCGAGGGGGCGATCCGCACCCTCACCCGCCGTACGCACGAGGTCGCCGACGCCGTGACCGAGCAGGTCGCCGCCGAGGTACGCCTGCGCGAGGACGCCAACCGGGCCTACGACAAGGCCGTCGACGACATCGTCGACGCCACCGAGGACGGCACCCTGCTCCGCGGCGAGGTGCTGGCGCGCTGGCAGGAGTTCGTCGGGACGGGCGAGCTGCTGCGCGGGCTCGAGACCAAGGTGGGCTGGCTGCGCGACCGGGTGGTCAACGCGATCAAGGGCAAGCCGCAGCAGGCCGAGCGGGTCACCGTCGCCGTCGAGTCCGGCCTCGAGACGCTGATCCTCGAGCACGCCGAGGCGGCCGCCGAGCGTGCCGAGGGGTCGTGGCAGTCCCTCGCGCCGGGACAGGCGCTGCTGGCCGACGCCGGCGAGGACCTCGGTCGCGCCTCTCGCGACCTGAGGCGCAAGACCGAGCGTGCCGTCCGCGACTGGCAGCAGGACGTGCTGGAGATGGTGCGCACCGAGGGCGCCGACAAGCGCGGCACGGCGCGGTTCCTGGCCTACGGCGTCAACGGGCTGTCGGTGGCGCTGATGGTCGTCGTGTTCTCCCACACCGCGGGGCTGACCGGTGCCGAGGTCGGCATCGCCGGCGGGTCGGCCGTGCTGGGGCAGAAGCTGCTCGAGGCCGTCTTCGGGGACCAGGCCGTCCGCGGCCTGGCTGAACGGGCCCGGTCATCGCTCACCGTCCGCGTCCGCGAGCTCGTCGACGCCGAGCGGGCGAGGTACGTCGACCTGCTCGACTCCCTGGCTCTCGACGGGCAGACACCCGAGCAGCTGCGGGCGGCGGCGCGACGGGTCGACGACGTCCGCTATGAGTCCCAACGTGGCCGGGACCCCCTCTCCCACTAGTCTTTCGGCACCACTTCACACGACAACCGACCGCTTCGCCGGCCGCCGATCGACCGCTACGGGGAGACCATGACGTCCTTGCTGGAGGGGGCCAAGAAGCTGGTCTCCCGGAGCACCGACATCGGCGCGCGCATCGAGGGCCTGGACGCGGCGATCGTGGCGTCGCGCGGTCGTCTCCCGGACGCCCTGCTCGACGACAGCCAGACCGTGCTCGAGCGGGCCTCCAGCCGACTGTGGCTCTCGGCCGACCACACGGTGGTGGCCCTGGCGGGCGCGACCGGCTCCGGCAAGTCCTCGACGTTCAACGCGCTCACCGGGCTGGAGCTGTCGGCCGTCGGCGTACGCCGGCCCACCACGTCGTGGGCCACGGCCTGCGTCTGGGGGGCCGACGGCGCCGAGGACCTCCTCGACTGGCTCGGCATCCCGCCGCGGCACCGGGTGGTGCGCAGCTCGATGCTGGACGCGACCCGCGAGGACGACGCGATGCGCGGCGTGGTGCTGCTCGACCTCCCCGACCACGACTCCACCGAGGTCTCCCACCACCTCGAGGTCGACCGGCTGGTGCAGCTCGCCGACCTGATGGTGTGGGTGCTCGACCCGCAGAAGTACGCCGACGCGGCCGTCCACGACCGCTACCTCGCCCCTCTCGCGACCCATCGCGAGGTGATGCTGGTCGTGCTGAACCACGTCGACACCGTGCCGGCGGGCCGACTCGAGTCGATGCTCGCCGACGTCCGGCGACTGCTCGACGCCGACGGCCTCGCGGGCGTCCCGGTGATCGCGACGAGCGCCCGCACCGGGCAGGGGATGGACGAGCTGCGCCGCGAGATCGCGACGCGGGTCGCCAAGAAGAAGGTCGTCCGCACCCGCCTGGAGGCCGACCTGCGAGGGGCGGCCCAGCGGATGGGCGAGGCGACCGGTACGGCACCGACGCCGAAGCTGTCGAAGGAGCGGGTCGCCGAGCTCGACGACGCGCTGGCACACTCGGCCGGCGTCCCGACCGTGGTCAAGGCGGTCGAGGACTCCACCCGCCTGCGCGCGAACCGCGCCACCGGCTGGCCCGTCGTCGCCTGGTTCTCCCGCCTGCGGCCCGACCCGCTGAAGCGGCTGCACCTCGACCTCGGCTCCTCCGGCAAGGAGCTCTCGGGCCGGGCTCGCACCTCGGTCCCGGCTCCGACCACCGTCCAACGGGCCCGCGTCGACTCCGCGGTGCGCACGCTGGCCGACAACGTGTCCAGCGACCTGTCGCGCTCCTGGAGCCAGGCTCTGCGCGAGGCATCGCTGTCGCGGCACGACGACCTCAACGACGGGCTCGACCGGGCCCTGGGGGCGACCGAGCTCGGCGCGGCCCGGATCCCGGTGTGGGCGGGGTTCGTCCGCGTCCTGCAGTGGCTGCTGCTGCTGGCGGCGCTGGTCGGGGCGGCGTGGCTCGGTGCGATGTTCGCGACCCGCTACCTGACGTTCGAGATGCCGGCGACGCCCGAGATCGCCGGCTACCCGCTGCCGCTGCTCCTGCTCGTCGGCGGCGTCGTGCTGGGCATCCTGTTCGCGCTGTTCTGCCGCCTGCTGGTGAGCGCGACCGCGCGCCGGCGTGCCCGCGCGGCCGACCGGCGGCTGCGGGCCGCGATCGCCGAGGTCGCCGACGAGCTCGTCGTCAAGCCCGTCCAGGACGTGCTGGCCGGGTACGACACCGCGCGCCGGGGGATCGACCAGGCGCTCCAGTAGTCGCTCGACGGGCCCGGTCTCCGTCCACAGCCGTCGCTCCCGCAGCCTTCGTCCCCAGGGGTACGTCGGTGATCGGCCCCGTTGTCGGCGCCGCGGCGTTCGCTCGACCTCGTGACCACGACCGTGGCGCTGACGAGATCGGACGAGGACCAGGAGACGCGATGTACGAGACGACGGTGACGGTGCAGGGCTGGCTGGGCAACGACGTGACCACCCGCGTCGTGGGCGACGTGCAGGTGGCGAGCTTCCGGGTGGCCACCACGCCCCGGCGCTACCGCCGGCAGACCGAGACGTGGGTGGAAGGCAACACCCAGTGGTACGCCGTGACCGCCTGGCGCGCCCTCGCCGACAACTGCCGGCAGTCGCTGCGGCGCGGCGACCCGGTGGTGGTGCAGGGTCGGCTGACCGTCAGCACGTGGACCGCTCGCGACGGCGAGCAGCAGAGCAGCCTGGAGATCGAGGCCGTGCACGTCGGGCATGACCTGACGCGGGGCACCAGCCAGTTCACCCGGACACCCAAGGCGGTCCAGGAGCCCGCGGCGTGAGGTGTCGACGTCAGCCGATCCGCTCGGTCAACGCGACGACGATGCCCTCCGGCCCGCGCACGTGAGCCATCAGCCAGGTGTCCTCGTAGCGACCCAGTCCTCCGACCAGTCCGTAGCCCTCGGCGGCAAGGCCGTCGACGATCTGCTGGAGGTCCTCGACGACGAAGCAGACGTTGCGCATCCCCAGCTCGGTGGCCATCGCCTCCGGCGAGCCGGGCGTGTGCTCGGGCCTGACGAAGGTCGCGAGCTCGAGGCCGGTCCCGCCGCCGGGCGGCCGGAGCATCACGATCTCGCTGCGCGAGTCCGGGATGCCGGTCACGACGTCGATGAAGTCCCCCTCCACGGCGGTGCGGCCCTCGATCTCGAGGCCCAGGTCGACGAAGAACGCCGTCACCTCGTCCAGGTCCGCGACGGTGATGCCGATGTGGTCGAACTGCTTGATGTGGGGCATGAGGTCCATCCTCCGAGGCTGGTCGGGTCTGTGCGCGAAGGACGGAGCCGCCCACGCCTTCTCGACATCACCGGCGCTCCCACGTCCAGACGGGTCTTGCCGACGGGGACACGGTGGTCCACGAGGCGCGGTCCGGGGTTCGTCGGCATCGCCCCGACGCTAGTCGGACGCGGCTCGGGCCTGCTCCAGGTTCGACTGGTGGGGACCCGCGAGCCAGTCCTGCTCGAGCCGGGCGTCGACAGGGTCCACTCCACGCAGCAGGGCATCGACGTAGGCACGGTCGGCGGACAGACGGGCCGCCACCTCCGCACCCTCGGCGACGGCGCCGTGACCGGGGACGACGACGTCCACGTGCTCGGCGGCCTCACCCAGCAGGTCGAGGGCCGACACGTAGGCGGTCACCTGGTCGGGCCGCCGCGCGTCGAGCATCGGGATCAGCACGTCGGAGAGCATGTCGCCGGCGAGCAGGACCCCTCGGTCCGCGAGGAGGACCGCGGCGTGGCCGATGGCATGCGCCTCGTGCTCGATGATCGTGCCGGGCACGGGTCCGCCGTCCTCGGGCAGCGGGGTGAGCAGCCCGATGAGCTCGAGGGGGACGCCCGAGGCGCTCTCCGCGGCCATCGCCTGGGCTCGTTCCCGGACCACGGCCGCCGTCTGGGCGTTGGCAGCCCTCCCGTAGCGCGGCACGTCCCCGAACCGTGGGTGCCACAGCAGGTGGTCCCAGTGGCAGTGGGTGGAGAACCCGGCGACCACCGGAAGGCCGAGCCGGTCCACGTCGTCGGCGAGCTGGTCCAGGTCGGCACCCGAGATGCCGGGATCGACCAGGACCAGCCCGTCGTCGCCGCGCACCACGATGGCGTTGCTCCAGACCCACTCGCTCTGCCGGACCCAGACGCCGTCGGCCACCTCACTCAGCATCGATGGACCCTGTCAGGTGCTCCGACTGCTGCGCAACGCGGAGGCTTCGTGGTGGCGGCGATCCCGCGGAGCGGCTGGGTGCGGTCGGTCCGCCCGGACGCTGAGGCAGCGGCCTCGGTGTCGTTCGTGCGCCATCGGCCGGGAGGCGGGCCGGCAGCCCGAGACGCGCGAACCGGTCGTCGTGGAAAGTGACGATCTCGCTGATCGCCCCGCCGGTGACACGCAGCACGTCGAGCGTCAGCGGCAGGTACGCGTCCTCGTGCTGCCGCCACTGGTAGAAGGCGATCGCGGGCTGCCGGTTCACGGAGGTCGGGACGCCACGCAGACCCTGCATGCCCTCGAAGCCGCTCCCGCGCCAGTCGTCCACGACCGCGTCGCGACCGACGTGCAGGCCCGGCGTGGGCGGCATCGAGCAGCGGACGTCGTCGCGCAGCATGGCGGCGAGTCCGTCGATGTCGGCGGCCACGCTGGCGTCGGTGAAGCGGCGTACCAGGTCGCGCGTCCCGGCGTCCTCCTCGCCACCGGTCCAGTCCTGCCGCTGGGCGGGCAGGTGCTCCCGCATGCCGGCGCGGGCCCGTTGCAGCGCGCTGTTCACGGAGTTGACGGAGTCTCCGAGCAGGTCCGCGACGTCCCTCGCCGGCCAGCCGAGCACGTCCCGCAGGATCAGCACGGCCCGCGGGCGCGGCGCGAGGTGCTGGACGGCGACGACGTACGCCAGCTCGATCGTCTCGCGCGCGAGAACGACGGTCTCCGGCTCGTCCGCGTCGCCGGCGGGCAGCTCGTCGAGCAGTCGGTCCGGGTAGGGCTGCAGCCACAGCACCTCGCCCCCTGTCGCGGGCCTCGGGCGGGAAGCGGCGAGCAGGTCCAGGCAGGCGTTGGTGGCGATCCGGTAGAGCCAGGCGCGGAACGTCGAGCGTCCCTCGAAGGTCTCCCGCCGACGCCAGGCGCGGAGCAAGGTCTCCTGCACCGTGTCCTCGGCGTCCTCGAACGACCCGAGCATGCGATAGCAGTGCACGTGCAGCTCGCGCCGGTGCCGCTGCGCCAGCCCCGAGAACGTCGGCTCGTCGACGTCGCCCATGCCGCTCACCTCCGGGCCGCTCACGTCCAGGTCCTCCAGCCGCGTGTCCACGCTCATCAGTCGTCCTTCCGCCTCATCGTGTCCCGTCGTAGGTATGACGGGTGCGAGAGCGACAACTCATCACTCGGGACCGCTCAGGCGTCCCACGTGCGGAGCGTGGGCCTGTAGACCAGCTCGGTGATGTCAGTGTCGAGGGTCCGGCTCTCGAGCAGCTCGAGGTCGAAGTCGGCCGCGCCGGCGAAGATCGGCTCGTCCCCGGTCTGGCCAGAGATCACCGGGTACACGGTCAGCTGCACGCGGTCGACGAGGCCGGCGGCCATCAGCGCTCGGTTGAGCGTCAGGCTGCCGTGCGATCGCAGCGGGACGTCGGAGTCCTCCTTGAGCCGAGCGACGATCTCGATCGGGTCGCCGCTGACGACGGTCGCGTCCGGCCAGTCGAGCGGACCCTGCAGCGTCGAGGAGACGACGTACGCCGGCAGGGCCCGCATCCGGTCCACCCAGGGGTCGCGGACGTCGTCACCCTCGCTGCTCGCGGCCAGCATCTCCGCGAAAGCGCGGTAGGTGGTGGCTCCGAAGACCATCCGCTGGTCGCCGTCGTACGCCGCGAGCCGGTGCGCGAGCAGCTCGGGACCTTGCTTGCCCCAGTAGCCACCCCAGTCCCCGGGCGGACCGTAGGAGCCGAAGCCGTCGATGCTGGAGAAGATGTCGAAGGTGTAGGTCGCGGTCATGCCTGTTCCGACACGATCCGTCGTGCGGACTCATCGGTGCATCGGCGTGGATGGCTAGACCCGTGGGTCACATCCCGGCAAGTGTCACGCCGTCAAACCCCGTCTCGGCCGATGGAAACGTCAGTCATTTTCCGGAAGACCGCACATCTGCTCTGTCCATGGGACTGTCATCACGGAGAAGCGTTGAGCCCCCGAGCGCACACGAGGTGATCCGGATGTCTGTTGCCACCATCGACTACGCGATCGACGAAGCCGCCGTGGAGGACCGCGTCCGCGACACCGCGGACACCACCGCCTGGCCGGACTTGAGGGCCAACCTGCGCCGAGCGTTCACCCGGTACGAGCCACGGCACCGGGCGGACGGTCCCGCGGCCTGAGGCCGCGTCGGGCTCAGCTCGTCGAGTCCACTGCCGGCTCGTAACCGAGCCACGCGTCGTCCTCGGCGATGTCCTGCAGCTCGTCGAGGGTGAGCGACACGGTCGGGCCGGCGACGGTCGAACCCGCACCCGGCTTGTCGTCCGCCGAGTTGGAGGCGGCGACGTAGACCAGCCCGCCGTTCGGCCGCACCAGCACGACCTCGTTGATCACGACCTGACCCGGCGTCGACACCGATCGACGCCCGACCACCCGGCCGTCCGCGTCCTTGATCTCGACGCACTCGTCGGGCGAGGTCAGGGTGCCGGGGCAGGAGTACTGGTTCGCCCGCTGGCCGGTGACGTAGAGGATCACGTTCACGCCGCCGACCGTCTGGCCGTCGAGCGTCAGGTCGGCGCGGAGGTAGCCCGGGCTGTCGGTCTCCGGCTCGCCGGGGGCACGATCCTCGTTGCTGAGCATCACGTCAGTGAGTCCGACGCCGGCCGGCGCCAGAGCCTCGAACGTGGTGGCCATCTCGGCGGCCGGCATCTGGGCCCAGGCGTCGTTGTCGACGAGGTGAGGCGTGGGCTCGGGCGTGGGCGTCGCGCTCGGGGTGGGCGTCGGGTCGGTCGCGAGCTGCGGACCAGTGGTGGGGTTCGAGCCGCCGAGGGCGGTCGCGACGGGGACGGCGACGAGGGTGACCGCGCAGAGGGTGCCGACCGCAGCGACCGCGCGCCGACGCCGACGGAGGCTGCGGCCACGCACGACCGCGGCCGCGGTCAGGCTGGTGGCCGGGGCGGTCAGGTCGTCGGTGGCGCGGTGCAGCACGTCGCGCACCAGGGTCTCGTGAGCGTCGTTCATCGCTGGCTCCCTCGGATGTGGTCGGGGACGGGGTGGGTCTCGGGAACGTCGGACAGGGCGTCGGACAGGGCGTCGCCCAGCCGGCGCAGGGCCCGGAGACTGCGGTTCTTGACGGCGGCCTCGCTGAGCCCGAGCACCTGGGCGGTGTCGGCCACGCTCCGGTCGTCCCAGTAGCGCAGCACGACGACCGCTCGGTCCGTGCGCCCGAGGCCGGCCAGGGCATCGACCAGGGCCAGGCGGTCGACCTGGGTGTCCGTCGGGTCGTGGGGGGCGGGCCGGTCGGGCAGGTCGCCGTGCGGGACCTCCCCGCTCCACCGGCGGCGCCGGTCGGAGAGGAAGGTCTTCATGAGCACGCCGTGCACGTAGGCGACGGGGTCGTCGGCGCGGCACACCCGCGACCAAGCGGCGTACGTCTTGGTGAGCGCGGTCTGCACCAGGTCCTCGGCCGCCTGCCGGGTGCCCGTGAGCAGCCACGCCTGGCGGTACAGGTGGTCGGCGCGCGCCGCCACGAAGGCCGAGAACTCCTCGTCCGTGCTCATCCGGTCTGCCCGCCTCCTCGTCGTCCCTGTGCCGTCATGAGTATCGACGCGGTGGCGGCGCCGGAGGTCTCACTGCACCACGGGTTTTGGGGTGGTGACACGCGCGCCCGTAGGGTTCCTGATCATGGCTGAGTACGTCTTCACACTGCGCAACGTGCGCAAGGCCCACGGCGACAAGGTGGTCCTCGACAACGTCACCCTGTCCTTCCTGCACGGCGCCAAGATCGGAGTCGTCGGGCCGAACGGCACGGGCAAGTCCACCCTCCTCAAGATCATGGCGGGCCTCGATCACGCCAACAACGGCGACGCCATCATCGACCCGGGCGCCACCGTCGGGATGCTGCAGCAGGAGCCGCCGCTGACCGAGGGCACGACGGTGCTCGACAACGTCGAGGAGGCCGTGCACGAGATCAAGACGAAGATGAAGCGTCTCGAGGACGCCTACATGGAGATGGGCGAGCCGGACGCCGACCAGGACGCCCTCATGCAGGAGACCGGCGACCTGCAGACCGAGCTCGACCACGCCAACGCGTGGGACATCGACAGCCGGCTCGACCAGGCCATGGACGCGTTGCGCTGCCCGCCGCCGGACGTCCTCGTCGACAACCTGTCCGGTGGCGAGCGCCGCCGCGTCGCGCTGTGCAAGCTGCTCCTCCAGCAGCCCGACCTGCTGCTCCTCGACGAGCCCACCAACCACCTCGACGCCGAGTCCGTGCAGTGGCTCGAAGGCCACCTCGCGTCCTACCCCGGCGCCGTCCTGGCCGTCACCCACGACCGGTACTTCCTCGACAACGTCGCCCAGTGGATCCTCGAGCTCGACCGCGGCAAGGCCCACCCCTACGAGGGCAACTACTCCACCTACCTGGAGACCAAGCAGGCCCGCCTCAAGATCGAGGGCCAGAAGGACGCCAAGCGCGCCAAGATGCTCGAGCGCGAGCTCGAGTGGGTGCGCTCGAACGCCAAGGCCCGCCAGACCAAGAGCCGGTCGCGTCTCGCCAGGTACGAGGAGATGGCGGCCGACGCCGACCGGATGCGCAAGATCGACACCTCCGAGATCAACATCCCGGCCGGCCCGCGGCTCGGCGACGTGGTCCTCGAGGCACACGCCCTCGGCAAGGGTTTCGAGGACCGCACCCTGATCCACGACCTGACCTTCACCCTGCCCCGCGCCGGCATCGTCGGCGTGATCGGCCCCAACGGCGTCGGCAAGACGACCCTGTTCCGGATGATCATCGGCACCGAGCAGCCAGACGAGGGCGAGCTCAAGGTCGGCCAGACCGTGAAGATCTCCTACGTCGACCAGAGCCGCGGCGGCATCGACCCCAACAAGAACGTCTGGGAGGTCGTCTCCGACGGGCTCGACTTCATCAAGGTCGCCAACTTCGAGATGAACTCCCGCGCGTACGTCGCGTCGTTCGGCTTCAAGGGCCCCGACCAGCAGAAGAAGGCCGGCGTCCTCTCCGGTGGTGAGCGCAACCGTCTCAACCTGGCGCTGACGCTCAAGATGGGCGGCAACATGCTGCTCCTCGACGAGCCCACCAACGACCTCGACGTCGAGACCCTGCAGTCACTCGAGGACGCGCTCCTCGACTTCCCCGGCTGCGCCGTGGTCACGTCCCACGACCGGTGGTTCCTCGACCGCGTCGCGACCCACATCCTCGCGTGGGAAGGCGACGACGAGGACCCTGCCGCGTGGTTCTGGTTCGAGGGCAACTACGACGCCTACGAGGCCAACAAGGTGGAGCGGCTCGGCATCGAGGCCGCTCGCCCGCACCGCGTCACCCACCGTCGCCTCACCCGGCCGTAGTCGGCCGTCGGCGATGGGGGAGGGCGGTGGGATCGGTCCGGTCGACCGGTTCCAGCGCCGACACCCGGTCCTGGGCGTGCCGATCGCTGTCATCTACAAGTACGTCGACGACCAGGCGACCTACCTCGCGGTGATCGTCACCTACTACGCCCTGTTCGCGATCTTCCCGCTCCTGCTGCTGGCCACCTCCATCCTCGGCTTCCTGCTGCAGGGCGACCCGGAGCTCCAGCAGCGGGTGCTCGACTCGGCCCTGAGCCAGTTCCCGGTCCTCGGCGACCAGTTCCGCCGGCCCGAGGGCCTCACGGGCTCCACGACGGCGGTGATCGTCGGCGCCCTGGCAGCGACGTACGGCGCTATGGGTCTCGGTACCGCGGTGCAGAACGCCACGAGCATCGCCTGGTCCGTGCCGCGCAACAGCCGCCTCAACCCGATCCTGTTGCGCGTCCGGGGCTTGTTGATCGTCGCGTTCGGCGGCCTGGCGGTGCTCGCCCTGACCACGCTGTCCGTGCTGATCAGCAACACCACGCTGATCACCTGGTTCGAGGCGTCGCCGCTGCGGTGGCTCGCCCGCGTGGCGAGCGTGCTGGTCACCGGCGGCCTGCTGTGGGTGCTGATGCGCCTGGCTGCGGCGCGGCCGGAGCGGCAGCGCACCACGCTGCCCGGGGCCATGTTCACCGCGGTGATGTGGCTCCTGCTCCAGCAGGTGGGTGCGATCTACGTGACGCGTGTGGTCGCGGGTGCGAACGGCGTCAACGCGACGTTCGCGGTGGTGCTCGGCCTGATGGCCGCGATCTTCCTGGTGTCGGTGGCCGGGATGCTCGGCGTCGAGCTCAACGTCGTCCTCGACCGTCACCTGTGGCCGCGCGCCCTGCTCACTCCGTTCACCGACTCGGTCCGGCTCACGGAGGCCGACCGCCGTGCCTACAGCGGGTACGCGGCGGCCCAACGGCACAAGGGCTTCGAGACCGTCACCGTCGACTTCGGCGACGACCCGGACTAGCGGATCTCGCTCTCGGGGTGGGCGACCACGAGCTTGTCGGCGACGGCGTTCATCACCCGGCCGAGCGCCTCGAAGTCCTCCGCGGTGGCGAGGTCGACGACGTAGTCGCGCACACCGTTGACGTGCACCGGCGCCATGGCCTCGAGCAGCTCGTAGCCCTCGTCGGTCATGGCACAGACGACGCCCCGCCCGTCATCGGCCGAGGAGGTGCGCAGGACCAGGCCGGCCTTCTCCATGCGCTTGACGGTGTGGGTCACCCGGCTGCGGCTGTGGGCCATCGCGTCGGCCAGCTGGGCCATCCGCAGCTGCCGTTGCGGCAGCTCCGAGAGCCGGACCAGGATCTCGTACTCGGCCAGCGAGATGTCGAAGCTGCGCCGCAGGTCCGCGTCGAGGCGGTCCAGCAGCAGCGTGATGCCCATCATCAGCGCCCGCCAGGACCGCTGCTGCGACTCGTCGAGCCAGCGGGCTTCCTTCGCGGCGGACATGGTCGTCAGGCGATCCGCTCGAGGATGAGCGCCATGCCCTGGCCGCCCCCGACGCACATGGTGACCAGACCCGTGGTCTTGTCGTGCCAGTCGAGGGAGTTCAGCATCGTGGCCTGGAGCCGGGCGCCGGTCATGCCGAACGGGTGGCCGACCGCGATCGCCCCACCGTTGACGTTGAGGCGGTCGAGGTCGATGCCGAGGTCCTGGTAGGACGGCACGACCTGCGCCGCGAACGCCTCGTTGATCTCGACCAGGTCGATGTCGTCGATCGTCATGCCGGCGATCGCCAGCGCGCGCCGCGTCGCCTCCACCGGGCCGAGACCCATGATCTCGGGGGAGAGGGCACTCACCCCGGTGGCCACGATGCGAGCGAGCGGGGTCAGCCCGAGCTCGGCAGCCCGCGAGTCGGACATCACGACCACGGCGGCAGCGCCGTCGTTCAGGGCGCAGCAGTTGCCGGCCGTGACGAGACCGTCGGGCCGGAACACCGGCTTGAGGTCGGCCACGGCCTCGTAGGTGACGCCCGCGCGGGGGCCGTCGTCGGTCGAGACCACGGTGCCGTCGGGTGTCGTCACCGGGACGATCTCGCGCGCCCAGAAGCCGTCAGCGATGGCCTTCTCGGCGAGGTTCTGGCTGCGCACGCCGAACTCGTCGAGCTCCTGGCGGCTGATGCCGCGGGACTGGGCGAGGTTCTCGGCGGTCTGACCCATCGCCATGTAGATGTCGGGCACCGCGCCGTTGGTCCGGGGGTCGGCCCACGACGTACCTCCCTGGGCCGCCTCGACCGTGCGCTCCTCAGCCGCGGCGAACACCGGGTTGTGGGTGCCGGGCCAGCTGTCGGAGGTGCCGTTGCCGAAGCGCGAGACCGTCTCCACGCCGGCGGAGACGAACACGTCGCCCTCGCCCGCCTTGATCGCATGGAAGGCCATCCGGGTCGTCTGCACCGACGAGGCGCAGTAGCGGGTGATGGTGGCGGCAGGGACGTCGTCCATGTCGTTGAGGATGTTCACGACCCGACCCATGTTGAAGCCGCTCTCGCCCCCCGGCAGGCCGCAGCCCAGGTAGACGTCGTCGATCGTGTGCCGGTCGAGGGCAGGCACCTTGTCCAGGGCGGCCCGCACGATCGTGGCGGCGAGGTCGTCGGGACGCAGATCCTTCAGAGACCCCCTGCCGGCGCGGCCGATGGGGGAGCGGGCGGTGGCGACGATGACGGCCTCGGGCATGCCTTCACCCTAGACGGGCTCGGTGAGCCGTCCCATCAGCCGCCCGAGGGCCGAGGTGACGAACGTCCGCCGCCCGCGGACCGACCGCACCAGAGCGGCCAAGAGGATGCCGTCGGCCGACGCGACCAGGGCCTCCGCCCGCTCGTCGGCGTCGTCGAGGCCGCGTTCCGATGCGATCGCGGCCACCACGCCGACCAGGGTGGCGCGCCATGCGGTCAGGACCGCGGCCAGCCGCGGGTCACGGGTGGCGGCGAGCTCCAGCTCCAGGCGAGCGAGGAGGACGTCACGCTCGGCGAGCCAGCGCAGGAACATGCGTGAGGTGAGCTCGACCTTGCGGTCGTCGTCGGGCGGGCAGGCACGGAGCTCCTCGGTGAGGGCCGTGACGTCGGCGGCGACGGCCGAGGCGACGTACTGGGCCAGGCCCTCCTGGAGGGCGGCCCGCGTCCGGTAGTAGGCCGAGCAGCTGCCCATGCTGACCCCGGCCTCGCGGTCGACGGCCCGGTGGGTCAGTCCGCGCAGGCCCTGCTCGGCCGTGACGCGCGTGGCGGCACGCATGAGCTGTTCCCTGCGCGGGGAGAGATCGGGCATCCCTCGGACCCTATCGCCGTTGCTCGCTCTCGGGGTGGGCGATACGTTGGCGCAGCGAACCGACAGGAGCATGACAAGACGGGGGGCTGGCATGGCGGCAGATCCGGAGATCGTCGAGGCGTTGGGCGCGACCGACCTGTTCGCCGGGCTGGGCAAGAAGTCCCTGACGTCGCTTGCCTCGCAGGCGCGCATCGTGCGCCACCAGGAGGGCAAGGACATCACCGAGCAGGGCGGAGGTGCCGCGGGCTTCCACCTGATCAAGGAGGGGACCGCGTCGGTCCGCGTCGGCGGCAAGGACCGTCCCGACATCGGGCCGGGCAGCTACTTCGGCGAGATCTCCATGATCGATGGGCAGCCCCGGTCGGCGACGGTGCACGCGGAGACGGAGATGACCACGATCTCGATCCCCTCGTGGTCCTTCCACCCGGTCCTCGAGGAGGAGCCGGAGGTCGCCAAGGTGCTGCTCAAGGTGCTGTGCGCGCGTCTCCGGGCCGCCGAGGCCTGAGCGACTCCGCTCGCTCCACCACCTGAGGCGATCCCAGCGTCGCCCCGATCGTCGCTGCCTCGGCGATGACGTCGGACGGGTCCTTGCCCGCGTCGTGCTGCGCCTCGGCGAGGTCGAGTAGGGCAAGGGCCACGTGGTACGGCGAGCCGACCGCCCTCAGGTCCGTCACCGCACCTTCGATGCCCGCCACCCTCTCCACGGGGTCCGCCACCAACCGGGCCTCGGCGAGGCGGCACTCCGCCCGGACCATCAGCGGGATCTCGCCGGGGTAGTAGCCATCCAGCAGCGCGAGGACACCGTCGAGGGCTGCGCGGTCCCCCAGCTCGTGGGCCAGCCGCGCCGCCAGGGGCCAGGCGAGGACGAAAGGGTCCATGCCCGGGGCCGAGACGGTCGCCGCGGCGCGCCTGGCGTGGTGGAGGGCTGCTGCCACGTCGCCCTCGGCGTCGCACACGACGGCGGCGGTGTAGGCGTGGTAGGCCACCTCCTGTGGGTCCTGCACCACGTCGCCCTCGGCCGTCGGGATGATCTCGCGGGCTCGGGTCGGGTCGCCACGTAGCGCCCACACGACCGCCGCAGCCCGTCTCGCGTCGGTGAAGTCGCCGAGGCCGTCGTCGTCGATGGCCGCGTCCACGGTCGCGGCGGCGCGGTCCCACTCGCCGATGCGGAGCAGGCACATCACCGCGTTCAGCACGCTGATCCCCAGGAAGTACCGCGCCCCGATCTGCCGAGCCTGTTCCTGGCCGCGCAGGGCGTAGTCGAGGCCCTGGCGGGGGTCGTCGCGCATGATGGCGTCCCCGAGGTTGCCTGTGGGACCGACCTCCTCGACCATCGACCCCGAGGCCTGAGCCAGCCTCAGCGCCTCGCGGAAGTGGGCGATCGCCTCGTGCCGGCGACCGCGCGCGCCGAGGACGATGCCGCGCGAGTTGAACAGGTTGGCCAGCACCGAGTCGTCGGCGCCGAGCCGCTGGGCGAGCTCGAGGGCTTGATCGGTGATGTCGCCGCTCTCCTCGAGTCCTGACATCGAGTAGGTGGCCGCAAGGTGGGTCAGGGCCTGGACGGTGTCGGGTCCGGGCTCGTCGGCGAGCACCGCAACAGCTGCGGTCAGCACGGAACGCGCTTCCTCACCACGCCCCATGCGCGCCAGAACGCGCCCACGGAGGGCGTGGCTCAACGCCACCAGCCTCGGGCGGCCCTGCCGCTCACGGAGCTCGGCCGCGCGCTCGGTGCCCTTCAAGGTGCCTGGGCTGTCACCACGGTCGTAGGCCGCCTCCGCCGACTTCATCCACAGCGCGGCGGAGTGGAGCGCGCCGTGCTCGCCGGTGACGTCGACGAGCTCGGCCGCGGCGGCGAACAGTCGCGACGCCGTCCCCAGTGCGCCCGTCGACCGGGCTCGCTCGGCTGCCCGGATCAACCAGTCCGTGGCGGCGTCCCGCAGATCGGCGACGTCGTCGTCGTTCGGGCGAGCCTCGAGGGCCTCCTGGTAGTGCCGGGCGACGACCTCGGCCAGGGCGTCGTTCTCGTTGCGGGCCGAGCCGGCGAGATGGGTCGCGATGCGGAGGTGCCGGTCCTTGAGGTCGCGGTGCGACAGGGTCTGGTAGGCGACCTGGGCGAGCAGGCCGTGGGTGAAGCTGTAGGACCCGATCTGGGGCGACAGCACGTCGGCGCTGACCTGGAGCACGTCGCGACGGGTGAGCTCCTTGAGGCCGGCGTGCACGAGGTCTGGGTCCATGGCCGCAACCGCGACCAGGGTGTCGGCCATGAACGGACCGGCGATCACAGCGGCGGCGGCCGCCAGGGACCTTGCGACGGGATCCAGAGCATCGAGGCGGGCCGCCAGCAGGGCGTGCAGGCTCTCGGGCACGGCCAGCTCACCGAGGTCACCGGCGAGTGAGTAACCCTCCGCCGACGCGACCACGACCTCCTGGTCGATGAGGGACCGGACCGTCTCGACCGCGAACAGCGGGATGCCCTCGGCCTGGGCCTCGATCGCGGCCGCTGCCGCGGGTGGGAGCTGGGCCACCAGCCCCGCGAGCAGGGCGTGCATGTCGGCCTCGGCCAGCGGGCTCAACGTCACGAGCGTCCGGTTCCGACCGGTGCCCAGGCTCGGGCGCCGGTCGACCAGCTCGGAGCGGGCGAAGGCGAAGACGAGCACCGGCAGGTCGCGCACCCAGTCCACGAGGTGCTCGAGGAAGTCCAGGAGCCCCTCGTCGGCGTCGTGCAGGTCCTCGACCAGCAGCAGGACCGGCTGGCGCCGGGCGAGCCCCTCGAAGAAGCGCCGCCAGCCGGCGAACAGCTCGGCCCGGGGCAGCTCTCCACCGGTCGACGGCAGGCCGAGGAGCGGGGCCAGGCGGGTGGCCACGAAGACGCGGTCGGTGTCGTCGTCGAAGAGGGTGGCCAGCATGGTGGCGAGCTTGTCCTCGATCTGGCCGCGGTCGTCGTCCTCGCCGACGCCGAGGCGGGCGCGGACGATCTCGGTCAGCGCCCAGAACGCGGTGTCCTCCCCGAACGTCGGGCAGCGGCCACGGTGCCAGTAGACGTTCTCGGCCAGGCCGTCTACGTACTTCTCCAGCTCCCACCCCAGCCGCGTCTTGCCGACACCGGCCGGGCCGGAGACCAGCACCATCCGTGGCCGTCGCTGGTCCTTGGTCGCGTGCAGCACGTCCTTCAGGAGGCCGAATTCGACGCCTCGCCCGACGAAGGGCGCCTCCAAGCCGTCCGAGCGCTGGGCGCCGCCGATGCCCGAGACGATCTCGCGTGCTTGCCACAACGTCTCCGGCTCGGTCTTGCCCTTCAGCTCCACGTCGCCGTGCAGGTCGAACTCGATGGCCAGCCCGGCCAACCGCCGCGTGGTGGTGTCGACCAGGACCGTGCCGGCGGTCGCCGCCGACTGCACCCGCGCGGCGGTGTTGACGGCGTCGCCGGCGACCATCGCCTGGCCCTCGGCGCTCATGGTGGCCGCCACCGTGCCGGTCACCACGCCGGCCCGCGCCGCGAGGCCAGGGGCCGCGATCGAGGCTCCCAGGTCGGCAACCTCGGAGACGAGCTCCATGGCCGCCCGGACCGCACGCTCGGCGTCGCCCTCGACGGCCACGGGAGTGCCCCAGACCGCCATCACCGCGTCGCCGATGAACTTCTCGATCGTGCCGCCGTACCGGGTGACCACAGTGCGGGCGACGTCGAAGTACCGCGACAGGAGCTCCCGGACCTCCTCGGGATCGCGTCCCTCGCTCAGCGGCGTGAACCCGACCAGGTCCACGAACAGCACCGAGCACAGCCGGCGCTCGGTCTCGGGGCCGACGGGCGCCGGCGCAGCGACCTCGGGTTCCGCAGCCACGGCCTCGACCGACGCCCCACACTCGGTGCAGAACCGCAGGCCGGGAGCGAGTGGCGCCGCGCAGGCTCGACACACCGCGCTCAAGGCGGTTCCGCACGCTCCGCAGAAACGCTGCCCGAGGTTGGCCTCCGCGCCACAACTGGGGCACGACACGCGGCCAGGTTACGCACCCCGGCTCACTTCGTCGCGAGCGACCCGCCTGGGGAATAGACCGGGTGCGAGGTATCTTCTACATTAGTAGAAACTACATCCGTAGAAGGAAGGTCTGGACATGACCATCATCAGCACCGGCGTCATCGTCACCCTGCTCGTCCTCGTCTCCGCAGCCTCGTTCGCAGCGCTCGTCCTCATGGCCGCCGCCCTCGGCAACCGGCTCGCGTTCCACCGCAGGGCACGTACCTCGCGGCACGAGTCGATCCGTGCGTACTACGGGCATCTCGCTCTCGGCCACTGACCACGTCGGCGGCGGGCGCACGGTTCTGGCACAGTCGAGCCGTGCGCCACGTCTACCAGTGCCCGATGCGCTGGGCCGACATGGACCTGCAGGGTCACGTCAACAACGTCATCTACGTCGACTACCTCCAAGAGGCGCGCGTGGACATGCTCCGCGTGCACGCCGCCCGTGAGGGCACCGACCAGCTGGCCGAGGCCCTCGTCGTGGTGCACCACGAGGTGCACTACCGGGCCCCGCTGACCTACCGGTTCCAGCCGGTCAGCATCGAGTGCTGGGTCACCGACATCCGGGCGGCGTCGTTCACGATGGCCTACGAGGTCTTCCACGACGAGCCCGGCCGCCCCGACGGACGACGCGTCTACCTCCGGGCCACCACGGTCCTCACGCCGTTCATCTTCGAGTCCGAGCGCCCGCGTCGGCTCAGCGACGGAGAGCGTTCGGCCCTGGCGAACTACGTCGAGGACTCCCCGCCATGGGCCGACCCCCTCCGCCTCCGGGGCGACTCCCGCCGCGACGACGTCGGCCACTACCCGGTCCACGTGCGCTTCTCGGACGTCGACGTCTTCGGGCACGTCAACAACGTCAAGTACTTCGAGTACTTCATGGAGGCGCGCATCCTGCTCTCGGCGCGGCTCTGGAACGGGCTGGTCGAGGAGGGCATGCCCGTCCGGATGGTCACGGCGCGCACGGACGTCGACTACAAGGTGCCGATCCTGTTCCGTCCCGAGCCGTACGACGCGTGGTCCTGGCTGACCCACGTCGGCGAGCGGTCGATGGTCATCGCCTCGGAGATCGTCGACGGCGACCGGCTGCTCGCGCGCGCCCGGGTCGCGATGGTGTTCGTCGACCCCGAGACCAGCCGCCCGTTGGCGCCACCGCCCGACGTCCGCGAACGGTTGCTCGCCGCTCCCGGCCTGTGCGAGTCGACGGTGGCTGGCTGAATGGCTACGCGTCACGCGCGACGCCGGACCTTCTCACGACGAACGAGTCGGGCTCAGGAGAAGGGCCGGCACGTGCCGCGGCCGTCCGGTCAGGGCCGAACGCGGCACTGCGGCTCGAGCGCATCAGGACGTCTGAAGGAAGACGCCGATGGGCTCGAAGTCGTAGACGACAGTTGTTGATCTCAGCGTGTCCACCGCGTCCGCTGAATGCCGCGGAGTCCGCGACCCATGGTGATCTGGGCGGTCAACAGCGTGGCGTTGGGAGTGGCGGCCTTCGCCGTCGTCGGCGAGCGTGCACTAGTCCACCTGCGTTGCAGCCCATGGACGTGCCCTGTCGCCGGTGAGTACCACTGGGCAGCCGGAGTCAATGATCACCCGTCCTGTTGACTCCAGCCGGGCAGCGCTAGCCACCGTGGTGACGTAGAACAGCGTCGCGGAGCCTGTCTCGCCGACCAGGTGGGGTTGACCTCGAACGCCGACAGCTGGGCGGTTCTTTGCGCCGCCGCCGCGATGTTCTCGCTCGGGTGTACGACGGAGTAGCTTCACCGTGGTGATATCGCTCAAGGGGATGCCCGACGAAGTCGACCTGGTTGCCGAAGGCCGTCTTGTCTTGGCAGCTTCCGGTGCGGATGCCGAGGCTGCCGATCCCCTTCGGGGGCCTCGAGATCGGCGGGGCCGGTCCGCAGCGACGGGCCGAGCGCAGTAGGAGTCGCCTTGCCGATGACGTTGCGGTCATGATGCTCCAGTTGGGGCCGACGTAGGTCGCGCTGCCGGCGTCCCCTTCGGTCCTTGCGGTCCTTGCGGTCCTTGCGGTCCTTGGGCCCGGGCCTTGCGCCCCCTGCCGGACCGGCCGGGCCCGCCGGGCCCTGCCGGCCCGCCCTTGTTGATCTTGTCGTTGGCCTTCTTGTCCAGGTCCTTCAGCTTCAGGGTGCCGTCCTTCACCTTGGTGCTGACCACGGAGTTCTTGGCCAGGTCGACCTTCTTGATGCTCTTGTCCTGGATGTCTTTCGAGGTGATGAGCGAGCCGGCTACGGCTCCTCCACCACCGGCGGCCAGCACCAGGATGCTCGCGCAGGCGACGAGCGCGAGTCCTCGGCTCTTGGGCATGGAAAGGTTGGTCACGGGGTCCTCCATCGTTGAGTGCGCCCCGGCCGACCCACACAAGCCACGGGATGACATCACTGCTCCCGTGTGAGTCACCCGAAACAGTTCGGAAAATCGAACCTACGCCCAGGGCGGGGGTGAAGGGAACCACCCGCGGCGCGGCTGTGCGACGCGCAGAGCAGCACCCTCGAGATCAGCACGACCGCCCGTTCGGCGGGCCATCGGCCCTGCCAGTTATCGACTCGGCTCCGAGGAGATCGCAGCGCGTCGTCGAAGGCGGTGGAGCGGTGGCAGGAGGTGGAGGATGCTGAGGAAGGCGAAGATCAGGGTGTTGATCCCGACCCACAGGGCCAGCGCGGCGTACCAGTCGGTCAGGAGGACCGACGCGGGGAGTGCGATCCCCCACGCGGTGATCAGTGCCGCGAACAGCCCTGGTGTGACCAGCGCGGAGGCGGCGGGCCGAGGCACATAGTTCCAGCCTGCCTTGCGCCCCAGCAGAATCTGAATGAAGGAAGTGACGAAGCAGGCTTGGAGGAACACGGCATACCCCAGCTCCAGGAACATGGGTGCGGCGACAACGCGACCTCGCCAGCCGACCCGCCACACGGTGACCATCCGCTCGACAAGAAAGATCAGCCCGATGCAGACCCAGAACGGCGACCACCGCAGACCGTCTGCTGCCAGCAGGCTGACCGTCATCAGCAGCAAGTAGGCCTGGAAGGCAACGACCCCGTATGCCAGTCCCAGTTGCTGGGCCCAGTACGAGGCGGTCGCCCGGGTCACGCCGTAGACGCCGATGTTCTCCAGCGCGCCACGGTGCCAGCGCAGCCGCTGCCGCCACAGGTCACGCCAGGCCGTCATGACCTCGGTCGTCACCCGGCACACCGGCGGCGAGGTCATCCGGGCACCCAGCGTCTTCAAGGCCAAGGTGAGTTCGTTGTCCTCGGTCAGCGCGAGCGTGTCGTAGACCTGTCCTTCGGGGCCGGGCAGGAACGGGCCACGGGAATCTGCGACGGCTCGCATCGCGTAGGCCCGGACCACCGACGCGGTACCGGTCAGGACGAACACGCGGCCTAGTTTGCGCGCCACGGTGCGCTGGTAGCGCGTGTACTCGTTCCGCTGGAACTGCCCGACCAGCCGCGCGCCGTCCTCGCCGTAGAACAGGCCACCAACAGCGATCAGGTCCCGGTCACTCTCCAGCAGACCGAGCGCGACCTCCATGAACTCCGGCGCGATGGTCGAGTCCGCGTCCATCACCATCACCACATCTCGTGGCTCGGCGCTCGGCAGGAGACGGTCCAGCTCCTGGTTGAGCGCACCGGCCTTCTTCTCGGAGTTGCCAACCGTCTCGAACACCTCGGCCCCATGCGCTCTGGCCACCTCGACCGTCGCGTCTGTGCAGTTGTCCGCAACCACCACGACCCGGTCCGGGGGGCGCGACTGCTCGGCCAACGACTGCAGGGTCAGCCCGAGTACGGCTTCCTCGTTGTGCGCAGGAATCAACACCGTGCTCCGAAGGACAGTCCCGGCGGGTAGGGCCTCAGGACCCAGAAGCGCCGAAGGTGGCAGGGCAGGCGGATCCTCGGCGAGCCTGACCGCGCTGTCGAGCGGCCCCAGCAGGACGCGCCGCGCGCGGCGCACAGAGGACGGAGGCGGAGGTGGAATGTGTCGGTCTGGTGCGAGGACGCGCATGACCGCTGCCGTCTGCAGCGCCGCCAGCCCGAAGAACGTCGATGCCACCAGCAGCGCCGCAGATGCCAACGCAGCTCCGCCGGGGTAAGCGAACTCAACGTTGAGCGGGAGAAGAACCGTGTCCGCATCAAAACCCGCGTCCCGCTGGGGGGCGACCACCAACGCCACCACAAGCATCCCGACCGCGGCCGAGGCCAGACCCACGGTCAGCCAGCCGAACTGCGCGGCACGTCGGCGCGTGCTCAACTGGTCCGCTCCAAGCCGCACACATCTCCTCCGTCCACGCCACGGCACGCTGTTCAACTCAATCCTCGCCCCGGCCCGGCAACTCGCGGCTGACCCAAACCGGGTGAAGTCAGCCCACCGTCAACCACTACGTGTGGAAACGCGTCCTGGAACTCGCCGGGGTCGAGACGACCCGAGAAAACGGGATGCACGCCCTACGGCGTGCTGCATGAGCGCTGCATCGGGGCCCTCCGACGAGGGCGATCCACACTCTGACCTGGGGCTTCAGACCTCGTCGAAGGTGTTGACCATGAACTGGGCCGCGTGGGTGACGTAGTCCCAGAACTGGGTGTCCTGCTCGGGCGTGAGCTGCGCCGCGTCGAGCCCCTCGCGGAAGTGCACCAGCCAGCGCTCGGCCGCGGCCGGCGTGACGGCGAACGGCGCGTGCCGCATCCGCAGCCGTGGGTGCCCGCGGGCCTCCGAGTAGGTGGTCGGCCCACCCCAGTACTGCACCAGGAACAGCCGGAACCGCTCCTCGGCGGGTCCGAGGTCCTCCTCGGGGTACAGCGGCCGCAGGATCGGGTCCTCGGCCACGCCCGCGTAGAAGGTGGCGACGATCTTCTCGATGGTGGGGTAGCCACCGATCTCGTCGTAGAACGTCGTCACCGGGTCATCCTCCCAAACGGGAGGTCAGGCTCCGGGGGTGGTCCCCTCGGGGGCGGCCTGGTCGTCGTGGCTCTGGTTGACCACGACCGTGTGCGCGTACGGCGCGGAGATGCCCTCGGCGTCGAACCTGGCCTTGATCCGGGCCCTCATCTCGCGGGCCACCCGCCACTGCTCCAGCGGCGCGGTCTTGAGGGTCACGCGCATGGTGATCGCGTCGGCCGAGACGGCCTCGATGCCCCAGATCTCGGGCTGCTCGATGATCACGTGGTCGAACTCGTCGTCGTGCCAGAGGTCGTCGGCGACCTCCTGGAGGACGCGACGCACCTTGGCGACGTCCTCGCGGTAGGGGAACGACACGTCGAGCACCGTCCGCGCCCAGTTCTGGCTCTGGTTGCCGACCCGCAGGATCTCGCCGTTGCGGACGTACCAGACGGTGCCGTTGACGTCGCGGAGCCGGGTGACGCGCAGGCTGACCGCCTCGACCGTGCCGCTGGCCTCGCCGAGGTCCACGGAGTCACCGACGCCGAGCTGGTCCTCGAAGATCATGAAGATGCCCGCGAAGAAGTCCTTGACGAGGTTCTGCGCACCGAAGCCCAGGGCCACGCCGACGATGCCCGCGCTGGCGATGATCGGGCCGATGTCGTAGTTCAGCTCCGCCAGGATCATCGTGAGCACGATCGCCACCACGACGCCGGTGATGATGCTCTTGAGCAGGTCGCCCATCGTGCGGGCCCGCTGCATGCGGCGGCCGCGAGCGCTGTCGCCGTCCTCGCTGACACCGCGGCCGATGCTCATCTTGTTGAGCCGGTCGGGCAGCACCCCCTCCTCCGCCCGGGCGACGATCCGGTCCACCACGCGGTGCAGCAGCCAGCGCGCGACCAGGCCGATGATGATGATCCCGAGGATCGCGAAGGGCCTGCCGATCAGCACGCCCGCGAGCTGGGCGGCGCGTTCGTTGCCCGTCCACTCGTAGACGCGTTGGCAGGTCGACTCGTCCGCAAGGCACGGGTTGGCCAGAGGGAGCATGGCTCCCAGTATGTCGAGACCTCTCGGGCCGATAGGCTCGCCCCCGTGACGCACCATCTGTACAGGACTCTCCTGCGGACCCTGGCGGTCATCTCCATCGCCGTGGCGCTCCCGCTCGCTTCGGCGGGCGCAGCCAGCGCCGAAGGCGCCGAGGGGTGGAGCGACCCCGAAGCCGTCGACTTCATGCACACGCTGCTCGTGCTGGTCGGGATCCCGCTGCTGGTGATCCTGCTCCTGGCGCTGGCGGTCTACGTGCCGCCGATCGTGCGCGGCGAGTCGGTCGCCCCGGCCGGAGCTCGCGCCGACGACGAGTGGTTCGGTGGACGGGGCGACGCCGAGAAGGCCCTCGAGGCGAGCAAGAGCGGCTCCGGCGACCAGACGGGTGGGGCCAGTGGCAGCTGGTGACTTCTCGGCGGCCGACAAGTTCGAGATCGACCGCGCGATCCGCGCGGCCGAGGAGACCAGCCGCTTCGAGTTCTCCGTCTTCGTCGGTCACGCCGACGGCGAGCCCCGTGCGTACGCCGAGGGCCTGCACGCCGCGCTCGTCGCGCCGTCCTACAGCATCCTGGTGATGGTCGACCCCAACGCCCGCTGCATCGAGGTCGTCACCGGCAGCGTGGTCCGGCGCACCCTCACCGACCACGAGGTCCAGCTCGCCATCCTCGAGATGCAGACGGCGTTCGCCGCCGGCGACCGCGTCGGCGGCCTCAAGCGCGGCGTGACGATGCTCGGCGCCCACGCGCGGGCGCCGCACACCCTGCACGCCGAGTGATCACGCGTAGGTCGGGGAAGGCGCGCTAGCCCCTGTCACGAGACCCGGCGAGAGGTCAGCTCTCCGGTTGCGGGGTTTCGTGACGGGCCAGGCGTTGATTCAGCGTCCCTCCTCAACCAGCGGCGTCCATGTCCTGCGCACGCAGCGCGCGGGCGACGTCGTCGCGCCCCTCGCGGACGTACCGCTTGGCGCCGGGGTGGGCCTCGGAGGTGTCGAGCCACGTGTCGAGCTTGTCGAGCAGCTCGGGGCTGGCCATCGGCTTCGGGAAGGCGTACTCCAGTGCCGTGGACGCCTTCTGGGTGCCGAGGCGGTCCCAGATGTCGTCGGCAGCCTCGAGGTACTTGTCGACGTACGGCGCGAGGATCTTCTCCTGGCCGAAGCGCATGAACGACAGGCAGATCGAGCGGTGCGTCTCGTTCGGGACGTTCTCCTGGACCGTCGCCTGGTCCCAGGCCTCCGCCTTGGCCTCGGCGGACGGCCGGGACGTCAGCGCCGACGCGGCGTTCTCCTGGCCGGAGATCGTGTTGTCCCGCTCGAGCTCCTGCGCGATCTCGTCGGCGCCGAAGCGGCCGGACTTCGCGAGGCTGATCACCAGCGCCCAGCGCAGGTCGGTGTCGATTTCGAGACCGTCGATCACCACGCTGCCGTCGAGCAGACCCTGGAGGTCGTCCAAGGCCGAGTCGGAGTGTGCGGCACTGGCGTAGCTGCGGGCGAAGGTGAGCTGGTGGTCGCTGCCGGCCTCCGCGGACATCACCAGGTCTCGCAGCCCGGACTCCCACCGGTCCACCAGGGTGGCCCGGTTGGCCGGTGCGGCGAACTGGTACGCCGCCTGGGCGGCGTACACGGGGATCCGCGAGGCGCCGAACGCGTCGGTCTCCGCCCCGATGTTGGCCAGCACGAGCGCGACGAAGTCCGTCGCCGTCATCTCGGCGTCGCGGGTCATGTCCCACGCGGCGCCCCAGCACAGGGCCCGCGCGAGCGAGTCGTCCAGCCGCGACAGGCCGGCCACGACGGTGGCCAGCGAGCGCTCGTCGAGACGGATCTTGGCGTAGGACAGGTCGCCGTCGTTGAGCAGCAGCAGGTCGGGCTGGCGCTGGCCGACGAGCTCGTCGAGCGAGGTCAGCTCGCCCTCGATGTCGACCTCGACGTGGCTGCGACGGACGAGGTGGCCGTCGGCGAGGTCGTAGAGCCCGACGCCGATGCGGTGGCGACGCAGCGTCGGGTGGTCGGCCGCGGCCGTCTGCAGCACCCGGAACGTGGAGTACGCGCCGTCGGCGTCGAGCTCGAACTCCGGGCTGAGCGTGTTCACGCCCGACGTCTGCAGCCACTCCTTGGCCCACGAGTCGAGCTCGCGGCCGGAGGACTTCTCGAGGGCAGTCAGCAGGTCGGTGAACTCGGAGTTCGCGTAGGCGTGGTCCTTGAAGTACTGGCGCAGGCCCGCGAGGAAGGCGTCGAGACCGACCCAGGCGACGAGCTGCTTGAGGACCGAGGCGCCCTTGGCGTAGGTGATCCCGTCGAAGTTGACCTCCACGGCCTGGAGGTCGTGGTTGTCGGCGGCGATCGGGTGGGTCGAGGGCAGCTGGTCCTGACGCAGCGCCCAGTTCTTGCGGGCGTTGGTGAAGCCGGTCCAGGACTCGGTGAACTCAGTGTTCTGGACGGCCGCGTGGTAGCACGCCCACTCCGCGAACGACTCGTTGAGCCAGAGGTCGTCCCACCACTTCATGGTGACCAGGTCGCCGAACCACATGTGGGCCATCTCGTGCAGGATCACCGAGGCGCGGAACTCGTAGAACGAGCCGTCCTGGCGGCTGCGGGG
This sequence comes from uncultured Actinomycetota bacterium, assembly GCA_963708915.1. GTDB lineage: Bacteria > Actinomycetota > Actinomycetes > Propionibacteriales > Nocardioidaceae > Nocardioides. The sequence continues at coordinate 220,994 of CAVPUJ010000001.1, read as the reverse complement.
GAGGTACTCGTCGCGCAGCGTGACGGCGCCGGCGTTCTCCATCGCGCCCATGTTGTACTCCGGCACGTAGAGCTGGTCGTACTTCTCGAACGGGTACGGGAAGTCGAAGGCCTCCTCGAAGAACTCGAAGCCCTCCTTGGTGATCTTCACGACCTCGTCGCGGTCGAGGTGGTCGACCAGGCTCTGGCGGCAGTAGTGGCCGAGCGGGATGGTGCCGTTCTTGCCCTCGTAGGTGTCGTGCACGGCGTGGTACTCACCGGCGATCAGCGCCGTGATGTACGTCGACATCCGCTTGGTGGTGGGGAAGCGCCAGACCGACGTCGTGTCGGTGACCTCCTCGGGTGCCGGGGTCGGGGCGTTGGACACGACCACCCAGTGCGAGGGCGCGGTCACGGTGAAGGTGAACGTGGACTTGAGGTCGGGCTGCTCGAACGTCGTGAAGACGCGGCGCGCGTCCGGGACCTCGAACTGGCTGTAGAGGTAGACCTTGCCGTCGGCCGGGTCGACGAAGCGGTGCAGACCCTCGCCGGTGTGGCTGTAGGGCAGCTCGCAGAACACCCGCAGCTCGTTGTCGGCCTGGAGGTTGTCCAAGCGGATCCGGCTGTCGCGGTAGACGTCGAACGCGTCGAGCTTCTCGCCGTTGAGCACGACCTCGTGGATGGTGGCCCCGACGAGGTCGGCGAACGTGCTGGCTCCGGGCTCGCTACAGGTGAAACGGAGCACGGTCGTGCTCTCGAACACCTTGTCGGAAACTGTCAGGTCGAGATCGACTGAATACGACTCGACCGACAGAAGCTCGGCGCGGGTCTGCGCCTCTTCTCTGGTCAGGTTTGTTCCAGGCATGCTCGGCATCCTGCCATTCGAGACACGGCGGAACAGCATCGGTGGTGGGGCCGTTACCCACTCATGACCTCCCTCTCGGACAAGCCTGTAGTTGGTAACGATTCAGCACTCGTGCAGCGTGAGGGGGCCGACTTCTGGTTCGACCCCATGTGTCCGTTCGCATGGATCACCTCCCGCTGGATCCTCGAGGTCGAACGGGTGCGGGACATCGACGTGCAGTGGCACGTGATGAGCCTGACCTACCTCAACCAGCGCAAGGAGGTCTCCGAGGAGTACCGCGACAAGCTCGCCCCGGGCTGGGGTCCGGTCCGTGTGCTGATGGCTGCCCAGGAGCACGTGGGCGAGCAGGCGCTGCTCCCGCTGTACACCGCGATGGGCGAGCGGATCCACCACGACAAGTCCGGCATCACCCCGGAGATGGCCGAGTCCGCGCTCGCCGCGGCCGGGCTGCCGACCGACCTGGTGAGGGCCTGGAGCGACGACTCCTACGACGAGGCGATCAAGAAGTCCCACCACAAGGGGATGGACCAGGTCGGCGACGACGTCGGCACCCCGACCATCGCCTTCGGCGGCTCCGCGTTCTTCGGCCCGGTGCTGACCGCGATCCCGCGCGGCGAGGAGGCCGGCCGCATCTGGGACGCCTGCGTCACGCTCGCGGCGTACCCCTCGTTCTTCGAGCTCAAGCGCACGCGTACGGGCGACCTCGACTTCAGCTAGTACCGCTGGTCGAGGTTCGTCGGGCGCGGCGACAAACCCCTGGCGCGACCTCAATAGGCTGATCCCATGACCCATGTCCTGTCCGCCGTCGCCTGGCCGTACGCCAACGGCCCGCGCCACATCGGCCACGTGGCCGGTTTCGGTGTGCCCTCCGACGTGTTCAGCAGGTACATGCGGATGGCGGGCCACGACGTCCTGATGGTCTCGGGCACCGACGAGCACGGCACCCCGATCCTGGTGGCCGCCGACCAGGAGGGCGTGACCGCTCGCGAGCTGGCCGACAAGAACAACTCGGTGATCGTGCACGACCTGGTCGACCTCGGTCTGTCCTACGACCTGTTCACCCGGACCACCACGGGGAACCACTACACGGTCGTGCAGGAGCTCTTCGAGACGGTGCACCGCAACGGCTACCTGGTCGAGCAGACCACGTTCGGCGCGCGGAGCCCGTCGACCGGTCGCACGCTGCCGGACCGCTACATCGAGGGCACCTGCCCGATCTGCGGGTACCTCGACGCGCGCGGTGACCAGTGCGACAACTGCGGCAACCAGCTCGACCCGACCGACCTGATCAACCCGCGCTCGAAGATCAACGGAGAGACGCCCGAGTTCGTCGAGACCCAGCACTTCTTCCTCGACCTGCCGGCGCTGGCCGACGCGTTGACGACGTACCTCCAGGGACGCGAGGCGTCCGGCACGTGGCGACCCAACGTCATCAAGTTCTCGATGAACCTGATCGAGGACCTCCGACCGCGGGCGATGACCCGCGACATCGACTGGGGCATCCCGGTGCCGATCGAGGGCTGGCGCGAGCAACCGACCAAGCGGCTGTACGTCTGGTTCGACGCGGTGGTCGGCTACCTCTCGGCCTCGGTCGAGTGGGCCCGGCGCACCGGCGACCCCGAGCGCTGGCGCGAGTGGTGGAACGACCCCGAGGCGCTGTCGTACTACTTCATGGGCAAGGACAACATCGTCTTCCACGCCCAGATCTGGCCGGCCGAGCTGCTGGCCTACAACGGCGAGGGCTCGCGCGGCGGCGAGCCGGGGACGTACGGCCGGCTGAACCTGCCCACCGAGGTCGTCTCCAGCGAGTTCATGACGATGGAGAGCAAGCAGTTCTCCACCAGCCGCGGTCACGTGATCCTGGTCGGGGACATGCTGGCGAGGTACCAGCCGGACGCGCTGCGCTACTTCATCTGCGCGGCCGGGCCGGAGACCTCCGACGCCGACTTCACCTGGGCCGAGTTCGTGCAGCGCACCAACTCCGAGCTGGTCGCCGGCTGGGGCAACCTGGTGAACCGGACCGCCACCATGATCGCGAAGAGCTTCGGTGCGGTCCCGCCCCTCGGCGAGCTCGAGCCGGTCGACGAGGCCGTGCTGGCAGCCGTCCGGGCCGGGTTCGAGACCGTGGGCGACCTGGTCGGCCGGCACCGCCAGCGCGCCGGCATCGCCGAGGCGATGCGGGTGGTCGGCGAGGTGAACAAGTACGTGACCGCCACCGAGCCCTACAAGATGAAGGGTGACGACGAGCGCGAGCGGCTCGGCACCGTGCTGCACGTCGCCGCCCAGTGCGTGCTCGACTGCAACACGATGCTCTCGCCGTTCCTGCCGCACTCGTCGACGAAGGTGTGGCAGGCGCTCGGCGGCGAGGGCGAGTTCCAGCCGATGCCTCGGATCGAGCACGTCGAGGAGCTCGACCCCGACCAGGGCGCCGGGCTGCTGACCTACCCGGTGATCACCGGCGACTACTCGCGGACGCCGCGGTGGGAGTCCCGGCCGGTGACCGTCGGTGCAGCGGTCGAGAAGCCGACCCCGATCTTCACCAAGCTCGACCCGTCCGTGGTGGACGAGGAGCGCGCCCGGTTGGCCGCGTCATGAGGGTCGCCAGATGAAGGTGTTGGTGGTCGGGGCCTCGGGCCGGCTGGGCACGGCCGTCGTCGCCGCGCTGGGCGAGCGGCACGAGGTGGTGTCTGCCTCGAGGTCGGGGGAGCACTTCGTCGACCTCACCAACTCCGCCTCGATCGCCGGCCTCTACGCCTCGATCGGTCAGGTCGACGCGGTCGTGTGCACGGCGGGCAAGACGCCGTACGGCCCGCTGGCGGAGCTGACCTCCGACCAGTGGCTGGCCGGGGTACGGGACAAGCTGCTCGGCCAGGTCGAGCTGGTGCGGCTGGGTCTGCCCCACGTCGCCGACGGCGGTTCGTTCACGCTGGTGTCGGGCATCCTGTCGGTGGAGCCCGTCCTCACCAGCGCCGTCGCGTCGACCGTCGACGGCGGCATCGACGCCTTCGTCCGGTCGGCCGCGATCGAGCTGCCCCGCGGCCTCCGCATCAACACCGTCAGCGCGACGGTGTTCGAGGAGGCGTGGGACGCCTACGGCGCGATGTTCCCCGGCGCCACGCCCATCCCCGTCGCCGACGCTGCCCGCGCGTACCTCGAGTCCCTCGAGGGCGACTTCACCGGCCGGGTGCTGCGGGTCGGGTACTGACGAGACTTCCCCGGCCGGCCGGGGAAATCTGAACCTGGCCGCCATCGCACTACTGCAGTTCGGCATGGCTGCGTCGTGAGTCAGGCGTGGGTACGACGGGTGGCGGCGCGAACTGCCGTACGTGCGGTGGCCTGTGGATGACGGCCGACGCCGATGGTGGAGGTTTGCCAGGGTCGAGGGGTGGATCCGGTGGAGGCGCTGGCGCGGGTGGGCGGCATCGCGCCCTGGCGCGAGGTGCGGGCGCTGACGACCCGGAGCGAGCTGCGCGACGCCGTGGCCGAGGGTCGCGTGGTGCGGTCGCCAAGACAGGTGCTCTCGCTGCCGGGCGTGGAGGGTGCTCGGCTCGTGGCGGCCGCGTCTGGGGGAGTGGTCTCGCACCTGAGTGCTGCCCAGCACTGGGGCTGGAAGCTCCAGCGGACGCCGCGGATCCCGGAGGTCACGGTCCCGCGCGGGCGCCGGCTGGACCGGACGGGTTCACCTCTGACCGCGGCCGAGGTCCGGGTGCACTGGGCCGACCTCGGGACCGAGGACGCGGTCGGCGGTGTCACCTCACCGGTCCGCACCGTCATCGACTGTGCGCGGACCCTCGACTTCGGCGCCTCGCTCTCGGTGGCCGACTCGGCGCTGCGCAGCGGCCTGACGACCAGGGCCGAGCTGCTCCGTGCGGCGGCCGCTTCGCCGCGCACGGGACGGGAGCGGGCGCTGCGAGTCGCTCGGGAGGCGACGGCGTTGGCTGCCAACCCGTTCGAGTCGGCGCTCCGAGCGATCGCGCTCGACGTTCGGGGACTGGCCGTGCGGCCGCAGGTGTGGGTCGCTGGAGTGGGTCGCGCTGACCTGGTCGACGAGCGGTTGGGGATCGTGATCGAGGCGGACTCGTGGGAGTTCCACGGGAGTCCGGAGGCGTTCCGGGTCGACGTCCGCCGCTACGCCGCGTTCGCCCGACACGGTCGGGTGGTGGTCCGCTTCGACTGGGACCTGGTGATGGGCGACCCGAGCGAGGTCCACGCCACGTTGGTGGACGTCGTGCGCGTCCGTGAACGGCAGCTGTACGCGAACCACTGCAGCTCGTGCCCGCGGCTCCTGGCGTGAGTGTGCGCCAGGGCACCGATCAGTCGAGCTGCAGTGGTGCAGCGGCGGACATCTGCATGAGTACCCGGATATCCGGGTACTCATCCAGCCCGGATCAGCCCTGGTGCAGCGTCCCCAGCTCGTCCCAGGTGGCGGAGACGAGGGCGGCCTCGGAGGTGCCGAAGGCCTTGCGCAGCACGCCGTCGGTCTTCTCGTCGGGGTCGTCGCCGGGGACCTGGCGGTACGCGGCGCCGAGCGCGAGCACCGCGTCGGCCCCGTGCTCGGCGATGAGGTGCGTGACGGCGGCGCGGCCGATGAGGTAGTCCGCCTGCGGGTCCAGCCCCCACCGACCGCCCGTGGGCAGACGGTGCGGCACGTCCATGACGTGCTCGTAGGCGTCGCCGTCCACGACCAGGTCGTCCAGGGTGGCCGGGGCGGTCGAGGTCCACTCGGCCAGCCCCTCCTTGATCCACGTCGGTGCGCCGGCCAGCCGCTCGAGCGTCAGGAAGTGCGTCAGCTCGTGACGCATCACCTGGTCGTCCGCCGCCACCCGCGCCGCCTCGTCCGGGTTGACCTTGATCCGCATCCCGGCCTGACGACCTCCGCCGTCGGTGGTGAACGAGCCGACCGGGAACGTGACGGCCGCCGCCTCCGCGTCGTCGACGCTGTTCATCGGCTGCGCGTCGCCGACGGTGGTGGCGTCGACCAGGACGTCGTACGACGGCGCGATCCCCAACGCCTCGGCGTCGAACCGGATGTCGTCGGCGATGTCGTCGGCCAGTGACTGGGGCGCCACCTCGCTGTCGCGGTCGGTCACCACCAGCAGCGGGCCCGACCGGGCGACCGCGATCGGCACCGACCCCGCCCACGGTCGCGACTGCGGCTCGCTGTCCTGGCGGTACTTCCCGGGCACGCTCTCCGCGCCGAGCAGCCAGCCCGCGTCGCGCCGTACGAACGTGTTCTCCAGCGTGTTGCTCACCGGCCGGGTGTCGACGTCGAGGCGCACCCGCTCGATCACCTCGGGACGGAAGACCGGGTCGCCCCCGGCGACGTCGGCGGTCGGGTACCCCGCACCGTCGTCGACGCTGTAGGAGACCGACTCGACGGGGAGCAGCTGGAGGTTGTCGTAGAGCGTGGTCTGCTGCTCGACGAGCTTGGCGTCGTCCGGGTCGACGGTCGCGAGGAACGCCTGGCGGTCGCCCTGCTCGAGCGCGTTCGCCCGGGTCTTCAACAGCGCCCGGATCTGCTGCCGGTCCTCGTCGGTGGGCTGGTAGTGCCCGTCGTCACCGCCCGCGGGGGCCGACGAGCTCGCCGCTTCGGGGCTGCCGGAGGGCTCGCTCTCCTCGTCGCCGCTGCAACCGGCCAGCAGGCTCACGATCGCGACGACGACGGCGGCGAGACGCGTGACCCGGACCACGCCGTGAGCCTACGGGCCGGCCGGGTGGCCGCTGCCCGACAATCGGGCCCATGGCACTGCATCCACGGGCCCGCCGGGCGGCCGAGGAGTCGGCGGCCGCGACTCCGTACTCGACGCCGGGCTTCGACATCGCCGCCACCCGCGCGGCGAACCGCGCCGAGGCCCTGGCCTCCGCGCGGGAGGAGGTGGCGAGGGTCGAGGACGTCGACGCGCACGGCGTCCCGGCCCGGCTCTACACCCCTGCCGGCGCCCTCCCCGGTCTCGTCGTGCACCTGCACGGCGGTGGGTTCGTGTTCCACGACGTCGAGGTGCACGACCCGCTCTGCCGGCGCCTGGCCAACCGGACCGGGCTGCGGGTGCTCAGCGTGGACTACCGCTGCGCGCCCGAGCACCGGTTCCCGGCGGCGCCCGACGACGTCGACGCCGCCCTCGAGTGGGTGGCCACCCGACCCGGGCTGGCCGGACCGCTGCTCCTGCACGGCGACTCCGCCGGCGGCAACCTCGCGCTGGTGGCGGCCCTGCGGCGTCCCGAGCGCGTCACCGCGCTCGCGCTCGTCTATCCGTTCCTCGACCCGACCGCCGGATTCGGGTCGTACCTCACCCACGCCGACGGGTTCTCACCGGAGGAGGCGGCCTGGTACTGGGACCAGTACGCCGCCACGGCCGCCGACCGCGACGACCCGGACCTCGCCCCGCTGCTGTCCCATCGCCTCGGCGACCTCCCACCGACGCTGGTGGTGACGGCCGAGCACGACCCGCTGCGCGACGAGGGGGAGGAGCTCGTGCTGCGGCTGGCCGAAGCGGGCGTCCGCGTCGCCGGGTTCCGCTGCCTGGGGCAGATCCACGGCTACTACCGACACCTCGATTTCGACGCCGCGGAGCCCACGATGCTGGCCGTGGCGACGTACCTGAGGGCTGCCGCGACGTCCTAGTGGCCCCGACTCGCTTCTCGGTGCTGCCGGGCTGCGCGACGTACCGAGACCCGGGGCACCGCGCCCTCTGCGGTCCGCTCCGCCGGTACCAGAGCTCCCGGTCGGACCTCGTGCCACCACCCCAGGCCGTCGACCTGCGCGTGGACCAGGAGCCGGCGCCTGCGGATGCGTCGACCGAGCTCCCGCCGGACCGTCTCGTCGAACTCGCCCGCGTCGAGGCGGGCGAGGAACTCCGGCTCCTGCTCCGTCGGTACGACGGCGTGGAGGTGGCGGTCGTCGTCGCGGAAGACCCACACCGCGTGGCCCCACGTCAGCCACAGCGTCTCGGCCTCCACACCGCCGGCGAGGCGCCGGGGCGAGGTGTTCGTGCGGGCGGTGTCTCCCGGCGGCGACACGGCCGCAGTCGTGCACACCTCCGCGCCGGTGCGCTCCTCGAGCCGCAGAGGAGCGCCCGCGACCAGGCGGTCCACCGGTCCGGGGTCGACGCCATCGGCCACGCAGGACGGACGCGCCCACGCCCAGGCAGCGGCCAGCAGGTCTCCGCCGGACGGCCGACCGAGCTCGAGCAGGTCGGCGTACGGCCCCTCTGGTGGCAGGAACCACCCGAACTTCTCCCGCGACGGGACGACAACTGGTTCCGGCAGTGGCGGCGGCGCGGCGTCCGTGCCCAGAGCGCGGACGGCGGCGCCGACGAACGTCACCAGCGCAACGAGGTGCTCGCCCTCGGCGTACTCACCGCAGATCTCCAGGCGTCCCCGCCGCGGCCGCACGAGCAGGCCCGCGCTGGTCCGCGGCTCGCCGACCAGGGCCGTGGCCAGTCCACAGGAGGCCACGAAGCGACGTCCTACCTTCACCACCCGGTCGTCCGGGACGCTGACGTTGACGTGGGTGGAGAACCCCGTGAGCCGGTCCGCACCGATCTTCTCTGCGACCCTCCTGGCCAGCACGCCGCGCTCGGCCGCGAGCAGGGCGTCGAGGTGGTGCGGTGCGCCCCCGTCCCAGGGGATCGGGGGCGTGGCCAGCTCGGCCTCCCGGCCGTCGGCGGTGAGCGCCACCCCCGAGGGGAGCCGGCGGGCCCGGGGATCGCCGGGGTCGAGGGCGCGCAGCCCTTCGGTGACGGCCGGCAGCCAGCGGCGGAAGTCCAGCTGGGTAGGGCCTGCCCACACGCCGTACTCGTGCTCGACTCCGACTCGGACCCCACGAGGTGCGTACCCACTATTGGGGTGGTCGGGATCGGGGTGGTCGGGCGTGTCCCCCATGGACGTCATTGTGAGGCCACGTTGGCACTCTGGGGGGAGATGCAGATGGGTGAAAAGGGGAATGTCTCGTCCGAGGAGCTCCTCGCGGCCGGCTCGGGTGCCGTCGTCGCGGGGGCCGGGACGCAGGTGACCGCGGTCTTCGAGGAGGCTGCGGACACCATCAAGGACAAGGTCCTCGACAAGGGGGCCGATGCCGGCATCGCCAGCGCCACCGACAAGTGGAAGCAGCGCAACGGCAACGGTTCGGACGATCCGACCGGTCCGTCCTCGTCGGGCTGACAGGCCATGGCCTGGGAAGAGGCGCGCGGCTCCTCCCGCGTGGTGGTGGCTGCTGCCCACCAGGTGGCGCACGCCGACGACGCGAAGTCGCGCGTCGACGAGGCGAGTCGGCTGCCGACCAAGTCGCTGCGCCCGCGGGTGCTGACGGCCGTGGGCGTGGGCGTGGCCTTGCTGGTGCTGGTCGCGGTCCTGGCCTTGCGGGGAGGCGATGATGCCGATCCCGATCGTGTCGCGCTCGTCGACGACGAGGCGACCCCGTCGGCCGCCCCGAGCGAGCCGACGCCCGCCGAAGTGCTCGCCGAGTCGCAGCCCAGCGGCGACTGGAAGCTCGTCATCTTCGACCGCACCGTGGTTCAGCGCGACGGAACGACGAGGAAGCTGAACACCAAGGGCGACTCCGTCACCTGGACCTTCCCGGCCGTGGCGTGCTCGGACAGCCAATGCAGCGGCACCATCACGAGCTCGAGCGGCCGCGAGTTTCCGTTCACCTGGAACGGTGACCGGTTGCGGGTGACGCGACCGGACAAGGTCGAGCGGGACGTCAAGCGTCCGTGCGTCGACACGGTCACGGGCGAGGAGGAGCCCATCGCAGTATCAGCGTTCCGCACCACCAACCACTACAGCCTGAAGCCCTTCACCGGCAGCGCCAGCCGGCTGACCGCACCGGCGACCACACGTGTCACCTACGAGGTGTTCGGAACCTGCAAGGTGTCACCCCAGGACGACGTCCTGGGCACCTACGAATGGGTCATGACGCGCAAGGACTGAGGGACACCGACGAATCACCCGTCACCTCGGATCGACAAGTACGTCACCGTGAGGTACGAGGGCGGGCTGGGCGGCCCTGACGTGGTCGGGGCCACGGCGATGAAGCCGTTGTTCGGCAGCGTGAGCTGAGTCGGGCACTGTCACCGGTGCGGGGGCTGCTCCCTACACTCCCAGGATGCGCGTGCACCTGGGCTGCGACCACGCCGGCCTCGACCTCAAGGCCCACCTGACGGCCTGGTTGACCGAGCACGGCTACGAGCCGGTGGACCACGGTCCTTTCGTCTACGACGCCCTCGACGACTATCCCGTCTTCTGCCTCCGTGCCGCCGAGGCCGTGGCCGCCGAGCCGGGCAGCCTGGGCGTGGTCATCGGCGGCTCCGGCAACGGCGAGCAGATGGCCGCCAACAAGGTGACCGGCATCCGCTGCGCGCTCGTCTGGTCGGAGGAGACCGCCGTCCTGGCCCGCCAGCACAACGACGCCCAGGTGGTCGCGGTCGGCGGCCGGATGCACACCGTCGAGCAGATGACGCGCTTCGTCGAGGTGTTCCTGGCCACGCCCTTCAGCGACGAGGAGCGGCACGCCCGTCGGATCGGCATGCTGGTCGACTACGAACGCACCCGCGAGCTGCCGCCGCTGCCGCCGACACCGTCGGCTCATGCCTGAGGGGCACACCCTCCACCGGCTGGCGCACGAGGTCAGGTCCGCGTTCGGCGGGCGGCGAGTACGCGTCTCGAGCCCGCAAGGCCGGTTCGCGGAGTCGGCCGCCCTGGTCGACGGCTCGGTGCTGGTCGATGCCGAGGCCGCCGGCAAGCACCTGTTCTGCGAGCTCGCGGGGGAGCGTGTGGTGCACATCCACCTCGGCCTCATCGGCCAGCTCGACGTGCACCCCGACGTGGCCGAGGTACCCCTGCCGGTCGGTCAGGTCCGCCTCCGGCTCGCGACCGCCGACGGCACGCCCGCGGCGTACGCCGACCTGCGCGGTGCCATCGTCTGCGACCTGGTGACCACGGCCCGGCGCGACGAGGTGATCGCCCGCCTGGGGCCGGACCCGTTGCGCACGGACGCCGACCCGATGCGCGCCTGGGCGCGGATCAGCCGCAGCCAGCGGCCCATCGGTGACCTGCTGATGGACCAGACGGTCCTGGCTGGCGTCGGCAACGTCTACCGAGCGGAGGTGCTGTTCCGGCACCGCATGCACCCGCTGCGCCCGGGACGGACCCTGCGCGTCGGGCAGTGGCGGGCGATGTGGGACGACCTCGTCGTGCTGATGGCCGAGGGGGTGGAGACCGGGACGATCGACACCGTGCGGCCCGAGCACACGCCCGAGGCGATGGGTCGCCCGCCGCGCGCGGACGACCACGGTGGCGAGGTCTACGTCTACCGCCGGGCGGGGCAGGCGTGCCTCGTCTGCGGGTCCCGTGTGCGGACCGAGGTCCTGGTCGGCAGGAATCTCTTCTGGTGTGCGCATTGTCAGCCGCGCTTCCGGTCACGCGCCGTACAGTGATCGCCAACGACCGGACGGGATCACGACCATGAGTGGAGCGCCGAAGTCGCGATCCGTCGTCCCCGCACGTGTGCCCGGCCGCATCTCGGCCGCCTGGAAGTCCCTGGACGAACCCGGGACGCCGCCCAAGGGCCCGCTGATGGCCCTGGTGGCGTTCTCGATCCTGTGCACCGTCGGCATCATCGCCTTCTCCGACTACGTCCCGATCAACGTCCTCGTGATCCCGCTGATCCTGGCAAGCCTCTTCCTCAGCCCGCAGTACATGTACCCGTTCGTGGGGCTCCTGGGGGTCCTGGTCCTGGTGGCGCTGCCGTTCATCGAGAGCCCGACGCCTCGCACCTGGGTCGCCGTCTCCATCATCCTGCTGCTCTGCGTCATCGTGCTGGTCACGTCGCACCGCCGGGCGCGGCTCGGCGTGGCGGGCGCGAAGGGCGAGTCCATGCTGGTCGACCTGCGCGACCGCATCCAGCGCTACGGCCGGCTTCCGGAGCTGCCGCAGCAGTGGGTGGCCGAGACGGCGCTGCGGTCGGCCGGTGGGACCCTGTTCGCCGGGGACTTCGTGGTCGCCTCCGCCACCAGGGAACGTCTGGACGTCGCCGTCGTCGACGTGTCCGGCAAGGGGGACGCGGCGGCCACCCGGGCGCTCCTGCTGTCGGGTGCCTTCGGCGGGCTGATCACCGCCATCCCGCCCCACGAGTTCCTGACGGCCGCCAACGCCTACCTGCTCGGGCACCAGTGGGACGAGGGGTTCGCCACGGCCGTCCAGCTCTCGCTCGACCTGACCAGCGGGCACTTCGAGGTCTGGACCGCCGGGCATCCTCCCGCCGTCCATCTCGCCGCCGGCAGCGGCCGGTGGTCGGCCCTGCAGAGCGACGGTCCGGTCCTCGGGCTGATCGAGGGGGCCGAGTTCGAGAGCGTGCGCGGGGTGATGCGGCCCGGGGACGCCATGCTGCTCTACACCGACGGTCTGGTGGAGACCGCGAAGGTGGAGATCGAGCTGGGCATCGACCGGCTCATCGGCGAGGCCGAGAAGGCGCTGCACGCGGGCCAGGCCGACCGGGTCGACCGGCTGGTCGAGAAGCTCGGGTCGAAGGACGACGACCGCGCGATGCTGCTGGTCCACCGGCGCCCGTAGGCACGTCGGGAGCAGGTCGGGGGCCGCTCGCCGGTTGGGGTCGGGCCACGCTCCTGTGGCACCATGACACCCGCTCGTACGGCTTCTCCTCACCCCTGGGGAAGGGGTCGGACAGCCGCGCGGATGTAGCTCAATGGTAGAGCCCCAGTCTTCCAAACTGGCTACGCGGGTTCGATTCCCGTCATCCGCTCTCAGGTGGCTCCCGGACGCGCTCCGGGCAGCCTTCTGGCGGGGCGTAGCGTAGTGGCTAGCGCGCCTGCTTTGGGAGCAGGAGACCGCAGGTTCGAGTCCTGTCGCCCCGACTGAGCAGCACTGACTCACCACCACCGACACCCCTGAGGAGAAACCCTGTGAAGAGCGCCGTCGAGACCTTGAGCCCGACCCGGGCCAAGCTGACCGTCGAGGTGCCCTTCGAGGAGCTCAAGCCGAGCCTCGACAAGGCGTACAAGACCATCGCCCAGCAGATCAACATCCCGGGGTTCCGGCGCGGCAAGGTGCCGCCGATGGTGATCGACCGCCAGGTCGGCCGCGGGGCGATCCTCGACCAGGCGATCAACGAGGCGCTGCCGCAGTTCTACATCCAGGCGCTCCAGGACAACGACCTCCAGCCGCTGGCCCAGCCCGAGATCGAGGTCACCAAGCTCGAGGACAACGAGACGCTGGAGTTCACCGCCGAGGTGGACATCAAGCCCACGATCGACCTGCCGTCCTACGACGACCTCACCGCGCAGGTCGAGGACGTCGCCGTCACCGACGAGGACGTCGACGAGCAGGTGGCCGCGCTGCGCGAGCGCTTCGGCACCCTGGTCGACGTCGAGCGCGTGGCCGCCGACGGCGACTTCGTCGTCATCGACCTCGTCGCCCAGCAGGACGGCGAGACCGTCGAGGGCGCCGAGCTCTCCGGCATGTCCTACAAGGTCGGCCGCGGAGGCATGCTCGACGGCCTCGACGCGGCCCTCGAGGGCATGGGCGCCGACGACGAGAAGTCCTTCACGTCCCAGCTCGTCGGGGGCGACCTGGTCGGCCAGGACGTCGAGGTCACCGTCAAGGTGGCCAAGGTCCAGGAGCAGCAGCTGCCCGACTTCGACGACGAGTTCGCCCAGCTGGCCTCGGAGTTCGACACCGCCGACGAGCTGAGCGCCGACGTGCGCGAGCGTCTCGGCCGCGGCAAGCGCCTGGAGCAGGCCGCCGCCGCCCGCGACGCCGTCCTCGAGGCCCTGCTCGAGCGCGTCGACATCCCGCTGCCCGAGACGGTCGTCACCGACGAGCTGAACTCGCGTCGCCGCAACGTCGAGCAGCAGCTCGCCTACGCCGGCATCACCCTCGAGAAGTACCTCGAGGACGAGGGCCAGACCGAGGAGGAGTTCGAGGCCGACCTCGAGCGCCGCGTCCGCGACGCCGTCGTGGCCCAGCTGCTCCTCGACGAGGTCGCCACCAAGGAAGAGCTCGGTGTCGACCAGGGCGAGCTCCAGCAGCACCTGGTGATGCGCGCCCAGCAGTCCGGCGAGGACCCGCAGGAGTTCGCGAACCACATGTTCGAGCACAACCACATCCCCGAGCTGGTCCAGGAGATCCGCCGGGGCAAGGCGCTCGCGCAGATCGTGGAGTCGGCGACGGTCACCGACGCCTCCGGCAACGTGGTCGAGCTGAAGAACCTCCGCCCCGACGGCACCATCGGTGAGCCGGTCGACGAGACGGTCGACGAGTCGGGCGACGAGTCGGGCGACGAGTCGGTCGAGGTCGTCGACGAGCCGACCACCGACGCCGCACGCCTCTGATCGGCCGTTCTGCCTCGGGGGAGGTCGTGCGCCGTTAGCCTGCGCGCATGACCTCTCCTTCTCGGCGGCGCTGGATCGCGCCGTCACTCGCCCTCACCCTGGCTGCCGGCAGCATCGGCGCCCTCGCGTCACCTGCCTCGGCGGCGACGTCGACGTTCACGCAGGGGACCGACATCTTCATCGGGAGCGACAACTTCTCTCCCGGGAACACGACTCCGATCACGATCAACGACAACGCGGCGGCCACGCCGTACGGCTCACCGATCCAGGTCACCCACGCTGGTGCGATCACCGACGTGGACGTGAGGCTGTGGGACATCAGCCACACCTACCCCGACGACATCGACATCCTGCTCGTCGGGCCGGGTGGCCAGCAGGTGACGCTGATGAGCGACGCCGGCGGCACCAACGACTTCTCCCACGCAGACCTCGTGTTCAGCGACCAGGCGGGCGCCGAGCTGCCCGACAGCGCACCGGCCGTGGGCTCGAGCTTCAAGCCCACGAACTACGACGGAACCGACTCGTTCCCCGCCCCGGCTCCGGACGACACCGGGAACACTCTGCTCTCCGTCTTCAACGGGACCAGCCCGGTCGGGACCTGGAACCTGTACGTCGTCGACGACGACGGTGCTGCAGTCGGCGACATCGCCGGCGGGTGGGACCTGCAGATCGACCAGCAGACCACGTCGTACCCCAGCACGATCGCTGTCAGCGGGCTGCCGGCCGTCTCCGACGTGAACGTGAGGCTGGGCGGCGTCTCCTCGACCTACCTCGACGACATCGACCTGCTGCTGGTGGGTCCGGGCGGCCAGCAGTCGACGATCATGAGTGACGCCGGCGATGGGTTCGTGGTCAACGGGCTGAACCTCACGATCGACGACGAGGCCGCTGCGGCGTTCCCCGACGAGGACACCCAGATCGTCAGCGGCGCCTACCGGCCCAGCAACTACAGCACGCAGGCCGACAGCTACGACGCCCCGGCGCCCGACTCCAACGGTGCCACGCCGCTCTCCGTGTTCGACGGCCTGAGCCCCAACGGCGTGTGGAGCCTCTACGCGATGGACAACGCAGGTGGCGACGTGACCATGATCAGTGACTGGTCGCTCGACTTCGCCTGGACCGACACGCTGAGCCCGACCGGCACCGTCAGCGTGAACGGTGGCGCGGCTTCCACGAGTGCGGCTGCAGTGACGCTGAGCGTCACGGCGACGGACCCGGCGCCGGCCAGCGGCGTGACCCAGATGCGGTTCAGCAACGACGGCGCGACCTTCTCGGCCTTCCAGCCGTACGCCACGTCGGCGGCGTGGACGCTGACCTCGGGCGACGGCACCAAGACGGTCTACGCGCAGTTCAAGGACGCCGACGGCAACGAGTCCGCTGTGGTCTCCGACACCATCACGCTGGCCCTGCCCGACACCTCCGCTCCCACGGTGACCAAGACGACCCCGAAGAGCAACGCCAAGGGTGTCAAGGTCTCCACGAAGGTGAAGGTCGCGGTGTCGGAGGCGTTGCAGGGCAGCTCGGTGAACAAGAACACCGTCGTCCTGAAGGCCAAGGGCTCGTCCAAGAAGGTCAAGGCCAAGGTCACCTACAACGCGGCCAAGAAGAAGATCATCCTCACGCCCAGCAAGGACCTGAAGAAGGGCACGAAGTACCAGCTGACCGTGTCGACGGGTGTCAAGGACGTCGCAGGCAACGCCTTCGACGCCAAGCCCACCGTCTCCGGCGCCCAGGCGCTGAAGTTCTCCTTCACGACGGCCTGATCCGCCCGCGAACGCCGACCGGACGGGACATCCGTCCGGTCGGCGTCCTGCGCTTCGGCGAGACCGTCGGGCCGCGGCAGATGCGTCGTAGTTGCTCACGCCGAAGGGTGTCTAGACCAGGTTCCTGGTCGACGATGCCACGCCTAGGGTCCGCCTCATGAGCACTCGTTCTCGGCGCGTGCGCTGGCTCGCGCCTCCCTGACGATCGCGCTCACGCTCGGCGGCGTCGGTGCCCTGGCGTCGCCTGCCTCGGCCGCCCAGACCACCTTCTCCCAGGACACCGACATCGGTCATCGGCGACGCCGCTACACGCCCGTCGACACCACGGCCACGGACATCCCTACTCGACGGTACCAGGAAGCCTCGCGTACCCCTCGGAGATCGTGAGTCACGCAACGCGGCGACCATCCTCGACGTCAACGTGGACGCTGCGCGGACTCACCCACGCGGTTCCCGACGACCTCGACGTCCTGCTGGTCGGCCCGGGCGGACAGCAGTCGATCCTGATGAGTGACGTCGGCGGCAGCGACGGCTCACCGCCGACAACATCACGCTCGACGACGACGCCGCCGCCGCCTGCCCGACAACGGGGTCGGAACCGACGGCGTCGAGCTCCAGCCGACCAACGTGGGAACGACGACCCGTACCCTGCCCCGGCCCCGCTCACGGACAACAACACGTCGCTGTCGGTGTTCAACGGACGCCCGCCGCCGGCACGTGGAAGCTGTTCGTGCTGGACGACGACCCCGTCGACGGCGGGTCCTGATCGGCGGCTGGTCGCTGACGATCGACTCCGCCACCGAGCCGTACCCGAGCACCATCGCGGTTCCGGGTCTGCCCCCGGTGAGCGACGTGAACGTCACGCGCACGGCATCGACTCCGACTTCGCCGACGACATCGACCTCCTGCTCGTCGGCCCGGGTGGGCAGCAGGCGACCTGCTGAGCGACGTCGGCGGCAGCTACGACGACCTGACGACGTCAACGTGACCCTCGACGACGAGGCGCGCCGGCCGTGCCCGGCCACGATCCCATCGTCGGTGGGCTCCTACAACCCACCAACAGCGGCATCGACGCCTTCCGGCGCCGGCGCCGGTCGCGACGGGCGCAGCGTGCTGTCGGTCTTCGACGGGGTGAGCCCAACGGCGAGTGGCGGCTGTTCGCCGATGACGACCTCGGCGGCGATTATTCCTCGGTCAGCGGTGGGTCGCTGGACTTCACCTGGAGCGACACCCAGGTCCCGACGGGCACGGTCGACGTCAACGGAGGCGCCGCGCGCGACCTCGTCCCAGAACGTCACGCTGAACCTGACGCGATCGACCCGGCGCCCGCCAGCGGCGTGACGCAGATGAGGTTCAGCAACGACGGGGCGACCTTCTCGGCCTACCAGGCGTTCGCCGCGACCGCAGCGTGGTCGCTGTCCGCCGGTGACGGCGTCAAGACGGTGTACGCCCAGTTCAAGGACGCCGACGGCAACGAGTCGGCGGTGGCGAACGACACCATCACGCTGGCGCTGCCCGACACGACCGGTCCGACGGTGACCAAGACGACGCCGAAGAACAACGCCAAGGGCGTCAAGGTCACCACGAAGGTCAAGGTCAAGGTGAGCGAGGCGCTCAAGGGCAGCACGGTGACCAAGAAGACCGTGTTCCTCAAGGCCAAGGGCAGCTCCGACAAGGTCAAGGCCAAGGTCACCTACAACTCGTCCAAGAAGATGATCGTGGTGACGCCGGACAAGGCGTTGAAGAGCAACAAGAAGTACAACGTCACGGTCACGACCAAGGTCAAGGACGTGGCGGGCAACGCGTTCGACGCCAAGCCCGGCAAGTCCGGTGCCCAGGCGCTGAAGTTCTCCTTCACCACCGCCTGAGCAGACGCAGTCGCCTTCCGGCCGGACGGGATCCGCTCCCGTCCGGCCGGTGGCGTCCCTAGGGTCGTGGGCATGAGCGAACAACCCGGGCCCGAGCTGGCCGACGTCGGTCGCTACGGCCGGCGGCTGATGACCCGCTTCGTCGAGCAGGCGCGCGAGGCCGAACGGCCGCAGTTCGGCACGATGTTGACCGAGCACCTCGGGCTCCCCGCCGACCGGCTGCCGGTCGCCGAGCAGCAGTGGCCGGCGTACGAGCACGTCAACGTGCAGGCTGCCTTGGACGCCTGGCTGGGTGAGCCCGGTCGCGAGCACCGCCTGGTGGGGGTGGCCGGTTACCGGCACCGAGGCTCGATGGGGCTGGCCGACCTGCTCGGGCAGCTGCCGGAGGAGGCCAAGTACGGACCGCGGCCGGGCAACGTGCTGCGCACCTCGCTCCCCACGGGGGCGGAGGGGCAGACCAAGGAGTGCCTGCGGGTGGCGGTGCTCCTGGTGAGCGATGCCGACGGTCGCAGCGCCCTGCTCTTCCGCGGACCCGACTCCGAGGACGGCCGCGAGAACACCACGGTCGAGGTGATCGCCTCGCGGGAGGGTGCCGGTGCGGAGATCACCGCCCGGTTGGCCGACCTCGCCGTCGAGCACAACGTCTACCGCGGCCAGGTCGTCTCGTTCGGCCGCACGATGTTCGGCCGGCAGGGCTCGTTCCTCCGGTTCCACCGCCGCGAGGTGCTGAGCCAGGCCGAGCTGATCCTCCCGGAGGCGACGTTCGACGACGTCCGCCGGCAGGTCGTCGGCGTGGCCCGGCACCGCGAGGCGCTCCGGTCGGCCGGCCAGCACCTCAAGCGCGGGCTGCTGCTGTACGGGCCGCCGGGCGTGGGCAAGACGCACACCGTGAGGTACCTCGTCGGCGAGCTGGCCGACACCACGATCGTGCAGCTGAGCGGCGACACCCTGCACGCGATCAAGGAGGCGTGCTCGATCGCGCGGACCCTCCAGCCCGCGATGATCGTGGTCGAGGACGTGGACCTGATCGCCGAGGAGCGCGACCACTACAGCGGCAGCGCGATGCCGCTGCTGTTCACCCTCCTCAACGAGATGGACGGCCTCGACGAGGACGCCGACGTGGTGTTCCTGCTGACGACCAACCGCGCCGACCTGCTGGAGGACGCCCTCGCGTCCCGGCCCGGGCGGGTCGACCAGGCCGTGCACATCGACCTGCCGGACCGCGAGGCTCGGCGGCGGCTGACCGGGCTGTACCGGCGTGGACTCTCGCTCGACGACTCGCGCCTCGACACGGTGCTCGACCGGACCGACGGGGTGACGGCGTCGTTCCTCAAGGAGCTGCTGCGGCGGGCCGCGGTGGTCGCGGCCGACCGCGAGGACGTGGCCGGCGGGGACGCCGTACGCGTCTCGGCCGACGACCTCGACGCAGCGCTCGACGACCTGCTCGACACGCGCAACCGGATGACCCGCCGGGCGCTCGGACTGGAGAGCCCGTCGAGTGATCCAGCGTAAATCCGCTGTTGGCGAACAGGGGTGGGTTCGCCGTGGTCATGGGGGTCGGGGCGGCTAGTGTCGCAGCGTGACTGGCAATAGGAACGGGACCATGGACGCGCCCCAGATGAACGGTGCTGGCTCGGGCTACGGGCTCGACGACCACATCTACCAGCGGCTCCTGAAGGAGCGCATCGTCTTCCTCGGCTCAGAGGTGCGGGACGCGAACGCCAACGCCATCTGCGCCCAGCTGCTGCTGCTCTCGGCGGAGGACCCCGAGGCCGACATCTTCTTGCACATCAACTCGCCCGGCGGCTCCGTCGACGCCGGCATGGCGATCTACGACACCATGAACTACATCCCCAACGACGTCGCGACGGTGGGCATGGGCCTGGCCGCCTCGATGGGGCAGTTCCTGCTGTGCGCCGGCTCGAAGGGCAAGCGCTACGCCCTCCCGCACGCGCGGATCATGATGCACCAGCCGTCGTCCGGCATGGGCGGCTCGGCCTCGGACATCAAGATCCAGGCCCAGCAGTCCCTGCACATCAAGAAGATCCTGCTCGAGCTGATCTCCGAGCACACCGGTCAGCCGATCGACCAGGTCATCGCCGACGCCGACCGCGACCGCTGGTTCACCGCCGAGCAGGCCCGCGAGTACGGCCTCGTCGACCAGGTCATCCACAGCGCCCTCCAGGCCGCTGACGAGGGCCGCCCGGCCCGCAAGGACTGAAGGGAAACCCCATGAACTACTACATCCCCCAGTGGGAGGAGCGGACGTCCTACGGCTTCCGCCGCATCGACCCCTACGGCAAGCTCTTCGAGGACCGCATCATCTTCCTCGGCACGCCGATCTCCGACGACGTGGCCAACGCGGTGATGGCGCAGCTGCTGTGCCTGGAGTCGATGAACCCCGACCAGGACGTCCAGATCTACATCAACTCGCCCGGCGGCTCGTTCACGGCCCTGACGGCGATCTACGACACGATGCGGTTCATCCAGCCCGACGTGCAGACCGTGTGCCTGGGCCAGGCGGCCTCGGCGGCGGCGATCCTGCTGGCCGCCGGCACCCCCGGCAAGCGCCTGGCGCTGCCCAACAGCCGCATCCTGATCCACCAGCCCTACACCGAGGGCACGTTCGGCCAGACCTCCGACATCGAGATCCAGGCGAACGAGATCCTGCGCATGCGCGAGCTGCTCGAGAAGATGATCAGCGACCACTCCGGCAAGACCATCGAAGAGGTCAGCCGCGACATCGAGCGCGACAAGATCCTCACCGCGGAGGCGGCCGTCGAGTACGGCCTGATCGACGCGGTGCTCGAGTCCCGCAAGAGGACCCCGGTCCTCGCCTAGACCGTGCACCCTCGGACGCCGAAGATCCGTGTCCGTCCCCCCGTCGGGGGTCGGCACGGGGTAACGTCCAAGGGCTGGCTCGACCCGCTCCACCCGTCGTACCCCCGCCGGAGATCCCCACTTCGGCCGAATCGGAGGATGACCGCCCGTGGCACGCATCGGTGACGGAGGCGACCTGCTGAAGTGCTCTTTCTGCGGAAAGAGCCAGAAGCAGGTCAAGAAGCTCATCGCCGGCCCCGGCGTCTACATCTGCGACGAGTGCATCGACCTGTGCAACGAGATCATCGAGGAGGAGCTGAGCGAGGGCGCCGAGGTCACCCTCGACGAGCTGCCCAAGCCGCGCGAGATCTCGGAGTTCCTCGACGCCTACGTGATCGGCCAGGAGCAGGCCAAGAAGACCCTCGCGGTGGCGGTCTACAACCACTACAAGCGGGTCCAGGCGGGGCTCCAGCCGCTGTCCGGCAAGCACTCCAAGGAGGAGCAGGTCGAGGTCGCCAAGAGCAACATCCTGCTCATCGGCCCGACCGGCTGCGGCAAGACGTACCTCGCCCAGACGCTCGCCCGGATGCTCAACGTGCCGTTCGCGATCGCCGACGCCACGGCGCTGACCGAGGCGGGGTACGTCGGTGAGGACGTCGAGAACATCCTGCTGAAGCTGATCCAGGCCGCCGACTACGACGTCAAGAAGGCCGAGACCGGCATCATCTACATCGACGAGATCGACAAGGTGGCCCGCAAGGCCGAGAACCCGTCGATCACGCGCGACGTGTCCGGCGAGGGCGTCCAGCAGGCGCTGCTGAAGATCATCGAGGGCACCACTGCCTCGGTGCCGCCGCAGGGGGGCCGCAAGCACCCCCACCAGGAGTTCATCCAGATCGACACCACCAACATCCTGTTCATCGTCGGTGGGGCGTTCTCCGGGCTCGAGCAGATCATCGAGCAGCGGGTCGGCAAGAAGTCCCTCGGCTTCACCGCCGAGGTCCGCGGCCAGGCCGAGAAGGACGACGAGGACCTGCTGACCCTGGTCCGCCCCGAGGACCTCGCCAAGTTCGGGCTGATCCCCGAGTTCATCGGCCGGCTGCCGATGATCGCGACCGTGCGCAAGCTCGACGTCGAGGCGCTCGTCCGCATCCTGACCGAGCCTCGCAACGCGTTCGTGAAGCAGTACCAGAAGCTCTTCGAGCTCGACAACGTCGAGCTCGAGTTCACCAAGGACGCCGTCGCCGCCGTCGCGGCCAAGGCCCTCGAGCGAGGTACCGGCGCCCGTGGCGCCCGCGCCATCCTCGAGGAGGTCCTCCTCCACGTCATGTACGACGTCCCCTCCCGCGCCGACATCGCCAGGGTCGTCGTCAGCCGTGAGGTCGTCAACGACGAGGTCGCCCCCGAGCTGATCCTCCGCGAGTCCGAGGCGAAGAAGAAGAAGTCGGCCTGAGGTCTTCCGCGATTCGTCTGCGGGTTCATGCTGATTTCCGCGCTCACGAGGCGTGGACGAATCGTTCCCGCGACGGTACGCCGACCGCACGAAGGTCGGCGAGCACGTCGCTTGCCTCCAGGCGCAGCTCCATGCTCGAGCAGCGCAGCACCGTGTCGCCCTGCACCACCACTGCCCGCTCGCGCTTCATGTCCTTCCACCAGGCCCGTACCTCGGCGTGGAACGACCCGTCGACCTCCAGGACGACAACCCGTCCATCCGGTAGCACCCACACGCAGTCCAGGTAGCGCCGCCGGCCCTCCTTGTCGAGGCGTACGACCTGCCGGTCGGGCGGCGTCAGACCCGCCTCGGCGCAGACCTTCCCGACTTTGATCTCGGCGAACGACTGGGCGCCTCCGGCGATGTCGCCGAGGACGAGGCCGAAGGTCCTGCCGTGGCGCAGCTTGCGGATCGCGGGGATGGTCGTCCCGAGACGGTCGGTCGTGGTGAGGCCCTGCTGCACGCACGCGGCCAGCAACCCGATGGCGCGTCGTACGTTGCGATCGCGCTCGGCGGCGAGCAGGGCGGCGTGCTCGATCGGCAGCCGCGGCGGTCCCGCGACCGGCATGACCCAGCGTTCGTACGGCCGGCGCGTCTGGTGGAAGAAGTAGCCGTCGAGAGGTGCCACCAGGTCGCCCTTGGTCGTCAGCACGTCGATGACGTCACGCCCGACCCAGTGCAGGCCACCTCGGCGGGCGGCCGTCAGGTGGGAGAGGACCGCGCCGGGCCCGGCGTGCAGGACGCCGATCCACTCACGCTGCAGCTCGGTGAGCGCACCCGTGTTGGTGACGAAGACTCCTGGTGTCGGCCTCTGCCAGCGCTCGAAGTCCACCTCGTGGGCGATCTGTCGGTCGGACCATCCCGCTGCCGTCAGCTGTCGTCGAGCCAGCACGCCCGACTGCAGCTCGACGAGCGACTGCACCCGAGCCAGCCGCTGTCCCCGATTCGTCTGCGGATCCATGCGACTTCCGCCGCTGGACGGCGCAGACGAATCGGTGTGGGGCTCGCGAGGCATGTGCCGATGCTGCCTCTCGGACGACGAGCGCGTCGGCTGCTATCCACAGCCTGCCCGGCCACCCCGATTCGTCTGCGAGCGCCAGCGAGGAAACTCGCATGGATCCGCAGACGAATCGGGGTTCAGTCCGCCAGCTCGGCGGCCACGGAGATCTCGGTGGCGTCGGCCGACGGGGTGAAGACGAGGTCGCCCTGGACGTGGCCGGCGCGACGGAGGTCGGCGGCGGCGGCGGAGGCGGCCTCGACGAGGGCCGGGGGACCGGTCACCTCGACGCGGGCGAGCGGGGCGCGCATCGAGACCTTCGCCTGGGACTTCGCGCCGCGGATGCCGACGAGGGCGGCGGCGACGGCGTCGAGCAGGGCGGGGTCGGCGTCGACCTCGAGGCCGTCATGAGCAGCAGGCCAGGACGCCAGGTGGATCGAACCCTCCTGCCACCAGGACCAGACCTCCTCGGTGACGTACGGGAGGAACGGCGCCAGCAGCCGCAGCACGGTGTGCAACGAGCACGCCAGCGCCGCGCGCGCGGAGGCGGAGGCCGGGTCGGACTCGTCGTACGCACGCTCCTTGACCAGCTCGAGGTAGTCGTCGCAGAACTCCCAGAAGAACCGCTCGGTGGCCTCGAGGGCGGTCGTGTAGTCGTAGGCCTCGAACGCGGTCGTCGCGGTCCCACAGGTCGTCAGCAGCCGCGCGAGCAACGCCCGGTCGACGGCCTCGGTGACCAGCGCCGGGTCGGGGTCGGTGGCGCCGACCGAGCCGAGCACGAACTTGGAGGCGTTCAGCACCTTCATCGCCAGCCGACGGCCGACCTTCATCTGGGTCTCGTCGAACGGCGAGTCCGCACCCGGGCGGCCGATGGCGGCGCGCCAGCGGACCGCGTCGGCGCCGTACTGCTCCAGCACGTCGCTCGGCACGAACGCGTTGCCCTTGGACTTCGACATCTTCTTGCGGTCGGGGTCGACGATGAAGCCGGAGATCATCGCGTGCGACCACGGCACCACGCCCTGCTCGAAGTGCGCGCGCACGACCCGCGAGAACAGCCAGGTGCGGATGATGTCGTGGGCGTGCGTGCACAGGTCGTAGGGGAACACCCGCGCGAACAGGTCCTCGTCGGTGAGCCAGCCGCCCGCGATCTGCGGCGAGAGTGACGACGTCGCCCAGGTGTCCATCACGTCGGGGTCGCCGACGAACCCGCGCGGCTTGCCGCGCTGGTCCTCGTCGTACCCCTGCGGTGCCTGCGTCGACGGGTCGAGCGGCAGCTCGGACTCCCGCGGCAGCAGCGGGTGCGCGTAGTCGGGCTCGCCCTCGTCGTCGAGCGGGTACCAGACCGGGAACGGGATCCCGAAGAACCGCTGGCGGCTGATCAGCCAGTCGCCGTTGAGACCACCGACCCAGTTGTCGTAGCGGTGGTGCATGTGGGGCGGGATCCAGTCGATGTCGTCGCCCCGCTTGCGCAGCTCGTCGCGGAGACCCTCGTCGCGGCCGCCGTTCGTGATGTACCACTGCTGGGTCGCGACGATCTCGAGAGGCTTGTCGCCGTTCTCGTAGAAGTTGGCCTTCCGCGTCGTCGGTGTCGGCTCGCCGTCGAGGTCACCGGACTCGCGCAGCAGCCCGACCATGGCCTCGCGGGCGCTGAACACGGTCTTGCCGGCGAGGTGCTCGTCGTACGCCGCCGCGCCGGCGCCACCGATCCACGCGGGCGTCTCGCGGATGATCCGCCCGTCACGGCCGATCACGGTCCGCACGGGCAGCTGGAGCTCGCGCCACCACTGCACGTCGGTGAGGTCGCCGAACGTGCAGCACATGGCGATGCCGGCGCCCTTGTCCATCTCGGCGAGGTGGTGCGCCACGACGGGGATCTCCACGCCGAACACCGGCGAGGTGACCGTCGTCCCGAAGAGCGACTGGTACCGCTCGTCGTCCGGGTGCGCGATCAGCGCCACGGCGCTGGCGATCAGCTCGGGTCGCGTCGTCTCGACGTACACGGGCGTCCCGCCCGCATCACCAGTCCGGTGGTAGGCGACGCGGTGGTAGTGGCCGGCGTAGTCGCGGGCCTCCAGCTCCGCCTGCGCCACGGCCGTCTGGAACGTCACGTCCCACAGGGTCGGGGCGTCGGCGAGGTAGGCCTCGCCGCGCGCGAAGTTGCGCAGGAAGGCCACCTGGCTGACCAGCTGCGACTTCGGCCCGATCGTCGTGTAGTGCTCGTCCCAGTCGACCGACAGCCCGAGCGTGCGCCACAGCCCTTCGTAGAGCTTCTCGTCCTCCACGACGAGCTGCTCGCAGAGCGCGACGAAGTTGGGCCGGTCGACCGGCACCTGGCGCTTCGGATCGGGCTTCTCCGGCGGCGTGAAGTCAGGGTCGTACGGCAGCGACGGGTCGCACCGCACACCGAAGTAGTTCTGCACCCTGCGCTCGGTCGGCAGGCCGTTGTCGTCCCAGCCCATGGGGTAGAAGACCGCCTTGCCGCGCATCCGCTGGAAGCGCGCCACCAGGTCGGTGTGCGTGTAGGAGTAGACGTGCCCGACGTGCAGCGACCCGGACACCGTCGGCGGCGGGGTGTCGATCGAGTAGACCTCGTCGCGAGAGCGGGTCCGGTCGAACTTGTACGTCGCGTCGGCCTTCCATTGCTCCGACCACTTCGCTTCGAGACCCTCCAGCGCAGGCTTGTCCGGTACGACGACGGAACGCCGCTCGGCGCTCGTCGTGGACCGGGCCTGCTCTGGGGTCGATGTCATGTGCCCAGGATATTGGGGTGATCCTGTCCGCGTCGCATCGATACCGTTCGATGGCATGACGGACGAGCCAACCTTCCGCGTCGACTTCACCACCGACCCGCAGACGTTCCTGGACTCGGCCGACGCCCTGCTCGCCGCCGACCCGGTGATCACCACGGTCGTCGCGACGGTGACCAGCCGGTACCGCGACCTCCGGGCCGCCGGGGAGCCGTCGCCGACCGGCTGGCCGGAGTGGTGGGCCGTCGTCCGTGACGCCGAGGGGGCGATCGCCGGGCTGGCGATGCGGACCGCACGGACGCCGCCGCACCCGCTGTTCGTGCTGCCGATGGCCGATGACGTCGCGCTGGCCCTGGCCCGTGCGCTGCACGCCCGGGGCGAGTCGGTCGGAGGCCTCAACGGCTCGCTGCCGTCAGCCGAGGTCTGCGCCGCCGAGCTCGCCCGCCTCCAGGGAGACCGGGTCGAGGTCGCCCAGCACACCCGTCTCTTCGAGCTGGGCGAGCTGGTCGTGCCGGTCGGCGTACCCGGCCGGCTGCGGCCGGCGACCCTCGACGACCTCGACCTGGCCGTCGAGTGGGTCGACCGGTTCATGCACGACGCCGACGTGCAGGCGGGCCGGGACCCCGCGGCGCACGGCCGCGAGGTCATCGAACCCGCCGACCTACGGCGCCGGATCGAGGGCGGCACCTACTGGTTCTGGCTCGACGAGGCGGGAGAGCGGGTGCACCTCACCGGCGCCAACCCGCCGGCGTTCGGCGTGGCCAGGATCGGCCCGGTGTACACACCCCCGGAGCAGCGCCGGAAGGGCTACGCGGGAGCTGCGGTCGCCGAGGTGTCACAGCACTTCCTCGACGCCGGGGTCCGGGTCTGCCTCTACACCGACCAGGCCAACCCGACGTCCAACGGCGTCTACCAGGCGCTCGGGTACCGCGCCGTGGTCGACCAGGTGAACCTGCGGATCGTCACCGGCTCCTAGAGTGGCGCTGTGAACGACCAGCCGCGCCTCGCCCAGACCTTCGCGGAGGTCGAGGACGCCTTGCTGTCGCGCTGGCCCGAGACCCGGATGGAGCCCTCGCTCGACCGGATCCGCGCCTTCACCGAGCTGCTCGGCGACCCGCAGCACACCTACCCGGTGATCCATCTGACCGGCACCAACGGCAAGACGTCGACCTCGCGGATGATCGACACCCTGCTGCGCGCCCTCGAGCTGCGCACCGGTCGCTTCACCAGCCCGCACATCGAACGGATGTCCGAGCGCATCAGCCTCGACGGCGAGCCGCTGACCGATGAGCAGTTCGTGACCGCGTTCAACGACGTCGCGCCGTACATCGCGCTCGTCGACGCGGACCAGCCGCACCCGCTGTCGTTCTTCGAGACCGTCGTGGCGATGGCGTACGCCGCGTTCGCCGACGCGCCGGTCGACGTCGCGGTGGTCGAGGTCGGGCTCGGCGGCACGTGGGACGCCACCAACGTGGCCGACGCAGCGGTCGCGGTGGTGCTGCCCGTCGCTGTCGACCACGCGCACCTCCTGGGCGACGACCCCGTGACGATCGCCGGCGAGAAGGCCGGGATCATCAAGCCCGGCTCGATCGCGGTGGTCTCCGAGCAGCTGCCCGACGTGGCCGACGTGATCCGCGACCGGGCCCACGAGGTCGGCGCGACGCTGGTGCGCGAGGGCGTCGACTTCGGCGTGGTCACCCGCTCCCCGGCCGTCGGTGGCCAGCTGGTGTCCATCCAGACGCCGCGGGCGAGGTACGACGAGGTCTTCCTGCCGCTGTACGGCGCCCACCAGGCGCAGAACGCCGCCGTCGCGCTGACGGCGGTCGAGGCCTTCCTCGGCAGCGAGCCGCTCGAGGCCGAGATCGTGCACGGCGCGTTCGCCGAGGTCACCTCGCCCGGACGCCTCGAGGTCATCCGGCGCAGCCCGACGATCGTGCTCGACGCGGCGCACAACCCGCACGGCGCCGAGGCCACCGCGGCGGCGTTGGAGGACTCCTTCCAGTTCGAGCCGCTGATCGGCGTCATCGGCGTGATGGCGGACAAGGACCACGAGGGGGTGCTGGCGGCGTTCGAGCCGCACCTGGCCCACGTGGTCTGCACCCAGAACTCCACCTCGCGTGCCCTGCCGGCTGAGCAGCTCGCCGTGACGGCGCGCGAGATCTACGGCGAGGACCGCGTCTCGGTCGAGCCGTTCCTGCCCGACGCCATCGACCAGGCAGCTGGCCTGGCCGAGGAGGGTTCGGGCTCCTCGATGGGGTCCGGTGCCGTGCTCGTGACCGGTTCAGTCGTCACCGTCGGAGAGGCCCGCCACCTGCTCGGAGGTCCCAAGTGACCGACGCAGCGGCCTCGACGGGGCGCTCGCCCCGGCGCGGCATGTGCGCCGCGATCCTCGCCCTCGAGGGCGTCACCCTGGGCCTCACCACGCCCGTGCTCATCTCGATCGCCGACGTGGACACCAGCACCGCTCTCTGGGTGGGCCTCGGCCTCGCCGCGGCGTGCTTCGTGCTGGCCGGGATGCTGCGCGGCGAGTGGGCGTACGCCCTGGGCTGGGTGATCCAGGTCGTCGCCATCGGCCTCGGATTCCTGGTCCCGATGATGTTCGCCCTCGGCGCGGTCTTCGCGATGTTGTGGGGGACGGCCTACTTCCTCGGCCGCAAGATCGAGCGGGACCGGGCGGCGGCCTACGCGAACGGCCACCTCACGTGACCGAGCCCCTCTCGCCGACCGAGCGCACCAGGCTCGGCCGGCTCGCCGAGAAGGCCCGTACCGACCGCCAGGAGCTGCTCGACCTGCTCGACACCGCGCTCGTCGCGCACGTCGGGGTGGACGCGGGCGGCTACCCGCTCGTGCTGCCCACGGCGTACGCCGTCGACGCCGACGGTCCCGACCGTGACGGCACGCTCTACTTCCACGGATCGGTGGCGGCCAAGTGGCTGGTGGCCGCCCGGCACAGCAAGGTCTGCGTGACGATCACCGAGGTCGACGGGCTGGTCGCGGCGCGCTCGGGCTTCGAGAGCTCGATGAACTACCGCACGGCCGTGGTGCTCGGCGAGGCCCGGGTCGTGGAGGACCCCGACGAGCGGATGCACGCCCTCGACCTGATGGTCGACCACATGGTGCCCGGCCGGGCTGCCACCATCCGTCGCCCCAGCCGCAAGGAGCTCGCCGCGACCCAGGTCCTCGCGCTCGCGCTGTGGGAGGCGTCGCTGAAGGTCCGCACCGGCGGGCCCGACGACGAGGACGACGACATCGCGGACAACCCCTGGGGCGGCCACATCCCGCTGTACCGCGTCGCCGGGCCGCCCGTGAGTGACGAGGGTTCGCGCGGGCCTGTCCCGGACGACGTACGCCGTCGCGCCGAGCAGCTGGGCTTCGCCAAGGCCGACTCCTAGCTCACCGGGTTTCGACGCGCCGGTTGGGGTCTCGCAAGCTCGGCCCCACGGCTTGCTCAACCTGGCGACTACCTAGCGACGCACTCCTCCGTCGTGCGCCGCTAGGGTCGCTCACATGGAACGCACCCTGGTCCTGGTCAAGCCCGACGGCGTCCGCCGCGGCCTCACCGGTGAGGTCCTCCGCCGCATCGAGGCGAAGGGCTACACGCTCGTGAAGCTCGAGCTGCGCGCGGCCACGCCGGAGCTGCTGGCCGAGCACTACGCCGAGCACGAGGGCAAGCCGTTCTACGGGCCACTGGTCGAGTTCATGCTGTCCGGGCCCGTGGCCGCCGTCGTCGTCGAGGGCGAGCGCGTGATCGAGGGCTTCCGGTCGCTGGCCGGCGCCACCGACCCCACCGTCGCCGCGCCCGGCACCATCCGGGGAGACCTCGGTCGCGACTGGGGCCTCGCGGTCCAGCAGAACCTCGTGCACGGCTCCGACTCGCCCGAGTCGGCCGCCCGCGAGATCGGGATCTGGTTCCCCGACCTCTGACGGGTGGCGTTTGGTCCCAAACGCCAACAGAACGGCCTCCCTGGGTGGCGTTTGTGACCAATCGCAACGGCCCGGCGTGGCGACCGGCCATCCGGCGTACCCCCGCTTAGCCTCGGAAGCGGGTCGAGCGCTGTTCGTCTGTTCCATTCGACCCAACCTTCCCCGGTACGTCGACAGACGAGGCAGCACGCATGGCAGGCAGCTTGATCGGCCGTGACATGGCCGTGGATCTCGGCACGGCCAACACGCTGGTCTACGTGCGCGGCAAGGGCCTGGTGCTCGACGAGCCCAGCGTCGTCGCGATGAACACCGCCACCGGCGAGATCATCACCGTCGGCCACGAGGCCAAGCGGATGATCGGCCGCACCCCCGACAACATCGAGGCCATCCGCCCGCTCAAGGACGGCGTCATCGCCGACTTCGAGGCGACCGAGCAGATGCTGCGGTGGTTCATCCAGTCCGTGCATCGCCGCCGCTACTTCGCCAAGCCCCGGATGGTCATCTGCGTGCCGAGCGGGATCACCGCCGTCGAGCAGCGGGCGGTCAAGGAGGCGGGCTACCAGGCCGGCGCGCGGCAGGTCTACATCATCGAGGAGCCGATGGCCGCCGCCATCGGTGCCGGGCTGCCGATCCACCAAGCCACCGGCAACATGGTCGTCGACGTCGGCGGCGGTACGACCGAGGTCGCCGTGATCTCGCTGGGCGGCGTGGTGACCAGCATGTCCATCCGCACCGCAGGCGACGAGCTCGACGCCGCGATCGTGTCGTGGATGAAGAAGGAGCACGGCCTGATGCTCGGCGAGCGCACCGCCGAGGAGGTCAAGATGACCCTGGGCTCGGCCTGGCCGACGCCAGAGGACACCGACGCCGAGATCCGTGGGCGCGACCAGGTCTCCGGCCTGCCCCGCACCGTCGAGGTCTCCAGCTCCGCCATCCGTCAGGCGATGGAGGAGCCGCTCACCGACATCGTCGACGCGGTGCGCAGCACCCTCGACCAGACGCCGCCCGAGCTCGCCGGCGACATCATGGACCGCGGCATCGTGCTCACCGGGGGCGGCGCGCTGCTGCGCGGCCTCGACGACCGGATCCGTCACGAGACCGGCATGCCCGTCCACGTCGCCGACGACCCGCTGACCAGCGTGGCGATGGGCGCGGCCAAGTGCGTGGAGGAGTTCGCCGGGCTGCAGCAGGTGTTCGTCCCGGACCGCAGACGGCGGCGCTGATGGGGCGGCCCCAGCGCCCGGGCGAGCCCCGGCCGCGCCGTTCCGTGCTCATTGCGCTGCTGCTGGCGTGCGCGACCCTGATCACCCTCGACTTCCACGGCGGCACCGGCTCACCGGTCGAGCCGGTCCGGCGGGCGGTGGGCGAGGTGTTCGGACCCGTCGAGTCGGCCGCGGCGGGCGCCGTACGACCCCTCACCGCCGTGCCCGACTGGTTCCGCAGCCGGTCGTCGATGCGCCGTGAGATCGCGACCCTCGCCGCCCAGAACTCCGACCTCCGCCACCAGGTCGTCACCTCCGACGTCGATCGCAACCGCCTGGCCGAGTACGACGGCCTCACCAGCGCCGCGAGCACCCTCGGGCAGGCCCTGGTGCCGGCCCGCGTGGTCGGTATCGGCGCGAGCCAGTCGTTCTCGCGCACCGTGACCATCGACGCCGGCTCCCGGGCCGGCGTCGCCCCCGACCAGACCGTCGTCAACGCCGACGGCCTGGTCGGCCGGGTGCTGCGCGTGACGCGCACGACCGCCACCGTGCTGCTCCTCGTCGACGCCGAGTCGGTGGTCGGCGGGCGGATCGGCGAGAGCATGAAGATGGGCTTCCTGCACGGACGTGGTGACCTCGGCCGCGGCGGCCGGCTCGACCTCGAGCTGGTCGACGACACCGTCGTGCCGGCCAAGGGCGACGTCGTGGTCACGTGGGGGAGCCAAGGCGGCGCGCCCTACGTCACCGGGGTTCCCGTCGGCCGGGTGACCCAGGTCTTCAGCAGCCTGCGACAGACCTCGCAGCGGGCCGTGATCGAGCCCTTCGTCGACTTCGGAGCCCTCGACGTGGTCGGCGTGGTGGTGCCCTCGGGCACCTCGTCGGACCGGTCCGTCGTCGAGGCCGACGGGAGGCTGCGATGACCAGCACCCACGTGTTCCGCTGGCTGGTCACGGCCAGCCTCCTGGTCCTGGCTCTCGTCCTCCAGGTGACCATCGTCCCGCCGCTGGTCCCCGACTTCTTCGGGCAGGGCGTGGTGCCGAACTTCTGCCTGCTCGTGGTGGTCGCCTGCGCGTTGGTGCGTGGACCGGAGCAGGCGGCCGTCCTCGGCTTCGTCGCCGGCCTGCTCCTCGACCTGGTGCCGCCGGCCGACCACGTGGCCGGTCGCTGGGCGCTGGCGCTGGTCGTGGTCGGCTACGTCGCCGGCCGGCTGCGTCCCGACACCAGCCCCGACCTCAGCGGCGCCCAGGGCTTCAGGCCCACGGCCGTCGCCGTCGTGGCGACCGTCGCCGCGTCGTCGTTCGTCGGCACGTCGATCTACGCGATCACCGGGCTGGTGCTGCAGGACCCCCCCGTCTCGATCGGCGACGTCCTGCCGGTGATCGTGGCCGGGGTCTTCTGGGACGTGCTGATGGCGCCGCTGGTGATGCCGGTGCTGATGCGCGTCTTCACGCTCCTCGAGCCGGCCCGGGCACAGCCGGCGTGAGGGCGACGCCATGAGGTCCGAGCGCGGCCGGCTGCGGGTGCTCGTCATCCAGGTCCTGGTGTTCTCGCTGTTCGCCACCCTGTTCGCCCGGCTCTACTACCTGCAGGTCGTCAGCGGCGAGACCTACCACGCCCGCGCTGCCTCGCAGTCGCTGCGCGACATCGTCGTCCAGCCCGAGCGTGGCCTGATCGTCGACGACCAGGGCCGGCCGCTCGTGGCCAACCGCACGTCGTGGGTGGTCAGCGTCGACCGGACCCTGCTCGGCAAGCTCGGCCGGCACGGGTCGAACGTGGTCGTGAAGCGGCTGGCCCGGGTGCTCGACATGCAACCCGCCCGGATCCGCCAGAAGCTGCTGTCGTGCGGTGACGCGGGCAGCAAGGTCGGCGTCTGCTGGAACGGGTCGCCGTACCAGCCCGTGCCGATCGCCGCCGACATCGACAAGAACCTCGCCCTGCGGATCCTCGAGCAACCCGAGGACTACCCGGCCGTGATCGCGCAGCAGCAGAGCGTGCGCAGCTACCCGCGACCGTTCGGCATCAACCTGGCGCACGTGCTGGGCTACCTCAGCCCGATCACCTCCGACGAGTACGACGTGGCGACCGAGGCCGGCGACGCCTCGCTCAACGGCGCCTCCGTCGTGGGTCGCGCGGGGGTCGAGCAGGAGTACGACCGGTGGCTGCGCGGCATGCCCGGCTACCGCACCGTCGCCGTCGACTCGATGGGCCGGGTGCTCGGCGACGACGGCGAGGTGGCCGGCCAGCCCGGCGACACCCTCGTCACGTCGATCGACGCCAAGGTCCAGGGCATCGTCGAGCGCCAGCTCGCCGACACGATCAAGCTCGCCCGGGCGACCCACGACGACGTGACCGGCCGCAACTACGCCGCCGACTCGGGGGCAGTGGTGGTGATGGAGGCCGACACCGGCCGGGTCGTCGCGATGGCCAGCCAGCCGACGTACGACCCCTCGGTCTGGGTGGGAGGGGTCAGCAAGAAGCAGCTGAGCGAGCTGTACTCCGAGCGGGCCGGTGACCCGCTGCTCGGCCGGGCGACGCAGGGACAGTTCGCGCCGGGCTCGACCTGGAAGCCGTTCAACGCGGTGAGTGCGCTCAACAACGGCTTCACCCCGGACAGTCGGCTCGACTGCTCGTCGGGCGTGCAGGTCGGCAACCGCTGGTTCAAGAACTACGAGTCGGCGTCCTACGGCTACATCGACTTCGCCAAGGCGCTGCAGATCTCGTGCGACTCGTTCTTCTACCGCGTCGGCCTCAGCTTCTGGCAGCGCTACGGCACGGACCCGCAGGACGTCGACGCCAGGGACCCGCTGGTCGAGGGAGCCAAGAAGTTCGGCTTCGGCAAGGAGACCGGGATCGACCTGCCGGGGGAGTCCGGCGGGCGGATCGCCGACCGGCACTGGAAGCTGGCGTACTGGAAGTCGATGAAGGGCTACTACTGCAAGATCGACGCCCAGAACACCGAGGGGAAGCGCGACTTCCTGCACGTGTTCGCGCACGAGTTCTGCCTCGAGGGCAGCTACTACCGGGCCGGCGACGCGGTGAACTACTCCATCGGTCAGGGCGACACGCTCGTCACGCCGCTGCAGCTCGCCCGGGCCTACTCCGCGCTCTCCAACGGCGGCACGCTCTACGAGCCGCGGATCGGCAAGGCCATCGTCAGCTCGGACGGCACCATCCTCAAGCGGATCGCCCCGAAGGTGCAGGGGCACGTGGGGGTTTCGGCGGCGAGCATGCGGTACGTCGACCAGGCCCTGCTGGGCACGGCGAAGACCGGCACCATGGCGTGGCGGATGATCGACTTCCCGCTCGACCAGGTGCACATCCGGTCGAAGACGGGCTCGGCCGAGGTGTACGGCAAGCAGTCGACGTCGTGGGTGGCGTCCTACGACGAGAACTACGTGGTCGTGATGATGGTCAGCCAGGCCGGCACCGGCTCGGGCACCTCGGGCCCGGCGGTGCGGGCCATCTGGGAGGCCCTCTACGGCATCAGCGGGACGACCGTCGACCCGAAGAACGCGGCGATCCCCGGGACCACTCCGCCCGAGGGCCTGCCGACGTTCCTGGGTGACGGCTCGATCCTGCCGCCCGGACGGAAGGTGTCCCGATGAGCACGTCGACCTTCGCCCAGCGCCGGCCCGGTCTTGACTGGGTGCTGCTCCTCGCGGTGCTGGCCCTGGTGACGATCGGTTCGCTGCTGGTGTGGTCGGCCACCTCGCACCGCGACGACCTGACGATGGGCGACCCCGCGGCGTACCTGAAGAAGCAGGTCGTGAACATCTGCATCGGGCTGGTGCTGCTCGCCGTCGTGACGGCGACCGACCACCGGTGGGTGCGGATCCTCGCGCCGCTGGCCTACCTGGCCTCGGTGGGCGGCCTGGTGCTGGTACTGACCAACGGGGCGACGATCAACGGCTCGCGGTCGTGGATCCAGCTCGGCAGCATGTCCGTGCAGCCGTCGGAGTTCGCCAAGCTGGCCGTGGTGGTCGGGATGGCGCTGCTCGTCGCCGAACGCACCGAGGGCCGGCGCGGGCCGCTGGGGCTGGGCACGGTGATCGGCATGCTGGTGATCGCCGGGATCCCCGCGTCGCTGATCATGCTCCAGCCGGACCTCGGCACCATGCTGGTGCTCTCGGCGACCGTGTTCGGGGTGCTCGCCGTGGCGGGGACGCCGCGACGCTGGCTGGCCCTGCTCGTCGCCGCCGGCGTCACCGCGGCCGTGGCCATGGTCGCGGGCGGCTTCCTGAAGGCCTACCAGGTCGACCGCTTCCTCGCGTTCACCAACCCCGACCTCGACCCGCGCGGCGCCGGCTACAACACCGAGCAGGCCCGGATCGCGGTCGGCAACGGGGGCCTGTTCGGGCAGGGGCTCTTCGACGGCTCCCAGACGCAGTCGGGCTTCGTGCCCGAGCAGCACACCGACTTCGTGTTCACGGTCGCGGGCGAGGAGCTCGGCCTGCTGGGGGCCGGGCTGATCATCGCCCTGCTGTGCATCGTCATCTGGCGGGCCTTGACGATCGCCGCGACGACGCCCGACGTGTTCGGGCGGGTGGCCGCGGCCGGGATCGCCTGCTGGTTCGGCTTCCAGACGTTCCAGAACGTCGGCATGTGCCTGGGCATCATGCCGGTCACCGGCGTACCACTGCCGTTCGTGTCGTACGGCGGCTCGTCGCTGTTCGCCGGCATGCTCGCGGTCGGCCTGCTGCAGAACATCGCCACCCGCTCGCACGAGCAGTCCCGCGGCTCCAAGGCGATCGCCGTCCGGATGGCCGCGCGCGTCTGAGCTACGGCGAGATGGTGAGGAAGATGTACGCCGCCAGGATCGAGAGGGAGAGGCCGCCCATCAGCGGCTTCGCCCGTCCCGGCACGACGGTGAGCACGCCCACGATCACCGACAGGAGCAGGAGCACCATCTCGGTCTCGCCGAGGCCGAGCGCCAACGGTCCGTCGAGCCAGATCGAGGCGACCGCGATGGTGGGGATGGTCAGGCCGATGCTGGCCATCGCGGACCCGTAGGCGAGGTTCAGGCTGATCTGGACCCGCCCCCGGCGGGCCGCCCGGACCGCCGAGATCGACTCCGGCAGGAGGACGAGCAGCGCGATCACCACGCCCACGAAGGCGTGGGGGAACCCGATCGCCGCCACGACGTCCTCGATCGACGGGGACTCGACCTTGGCCAGCCCCACGACCGCGACGAGGGCGACCACGAGGAGCGCCGCGCTGATCAGCGCCACCCGGGCGGACGGCGGGTCGGCGTGACCGTCGTGGTCGTCGTCGGGGAGTCCGTCGTCACCGTGCTCCACCGGCAGGAAGAAGTCCCGGTGCTGGACCGTCTGGGTGAACACGAACATGGCGTAGAGCAGCAGCGACGCCACGGCCGCGAACGCGAGCTGGCTGGGTGAGAACTCCGGACCCGCTTCGGAGGTCGTGAACCGCGGCAGCACCAGGGTCAGGGTGGCCAGGGTGGCCACGGTGGCCAGCGCCGAGCCGGATCCCTCGGCGTTGAACACGGCCAGCGCGTTCGGGTTCCGCTGGCGCAGCGCCCCGACCACCAGCGAGACGCCCACGATGCCGTTGACGCTGATCATCACCGCGGCGAACACGGTGTCGCGCGCCAGCCCCGAGGTGTCCTTCTCGCCGCTGACCATCAGGGTCACGATCAGCGCCACCTCGATGACCGTCACCGCCACCGCCAGGATCAGCGAGCCGAACGGCTCGCCCACCCGGTGGGCGACGACCTCCGCGTGGTGCACGGCCGCGAGCACGGCGCCGACCAGGAACACGCCGATCAGCAAGGCGATCACGGTGCCGGGGTACCGACCCCACGAGGCCGCCAGCACGACCATGGCGAGCACCGGTGTGAGGGTGGTCCACGACGTCCAGGAGGTACGCGTGTCCGTCGCCTCAGCCATTCGGCAACCCTAGGTGGGCTCCGGTTCCAGCGGGCGGGTGGCACCGCCACACCCAGTCGATCAGGCTGCGGAGGGCGACGTGGCCTCGCCGGAAGGTGGCAAGGCGGCATCGCAGGGGCGGGCCAGCAGCGGCAGGACGTATCCGGTGACGCCGGCGAAGGCAATTGACCCGATCACCCAGACGGCAGTGGGCGACAGGAACAGGGTCTCCCACCACCAGTCATAGGAACCGAGGGAGGCCATGGACGTGGCGACGCCCTTGGTGTAGCGCCACAGGTTCACGTACAACGCGATCGACTGGGCGACGCTGAGGGCGGCGGTCAGGGTCACGGCCTGGAACACCGTCAGCCTGAGCCGACGCTCGCCTCGCGGCAGCAGGCTCACCCCGGCGAACATCAGCATCATCGGCAACAGGTAGCGCGGCTGCACCATGTCCCCGACATGCCGGCCCGACTCCTGCAGCAGGATGAGTGGGTAGCCGACGAGCGCGGCGAGCACGACACCCAGGGCGACGGCCTTCTGCCACCACATGGAGCTCCAGCCGGTGAACAGCAGCGCGGCGTACGAGAACAGGCTGGCGACGCCGACCGCCCACGGCACCGGGGTGTCGAACCAGCCGAGCGAGGCCAGCGGGCCGACCCCGAGGGCCGAAGTCCACAGGTACGGCACCAGACCGGCGTTGGTCAGCAGCAGGTTCCAGCCGTCGCCTGCCGGGGGCCCGGTCTGAGGGAAGCCTTCGGTGCTCACGGCTGCATGCCCGGACGTGAGGAAGAGCGCTGCCGAGACGGCGAGGATGCCGAGCCCAGAGAGCGTGACCTTCCATTGTCGCCGCAGGACAGGGAGCCG
This sequence comes from uncultured Actinomycetota bacterium, assembly GCA_963708915.1. Taxonomy (GTDB): domain Bacteria; phylum Actinomycetota; class Actinomycetes; order Propionibacteriales; family Nocardioidaceae; genus Nocardioides. The sequence continues at coordinate 183,240 of CAVPUJ010000001.1, read as the reverse complement.
CAGCAGCAGCGCCAACGCCACTCCGAGGATGGAGAACAGTGCGGCGTCGGCCCGTGCGCCCGCGCCCATCAGTGCTGCTACCAGCGCAACTCCCAGCAGGGCCGGCTGCCGCCAGCCCGTTGACTCGTAAGCACCGTAGACGGCCAACCACAGCACGCCCGCGCTCAGCGTCGCCCACCCACTGGGGTTGATGGAGCTCAACATGAACAGGGCCAGGGGAACCGCGGTGATCACGAACGTCGCGGGCGCGAGGAACTGTAGACGTCGAGGCAGCAGCCAGGCCAGTCCACCCACCAGGAGCACGACCAGCGCGGCGTTGACACCTCGCATCACCGTGACCGACTCGTCCAGGGTGTCCTGGATGAACAGGTTCATCACCCCGTAGTAGATGGGTGGGTAGCCGCCATCGCGCCAGTTGCCGAGCTCCGCACTGAGGTCGGGCGTCATCGGGTCGTCGTAGTCGTCGGCTCGACAACCTGCGCTCGCCGCTCCGTTGCTGGTGAAGCACTGGGGAGTCGCGACCTGGTGCGGCACGATCCGGGTCAGGTCGTCGCCCGGCTCGCCCTGGCACTGGCCCTCCGAGAGGCCCTGACCGCACCAGATCGAGTTCAGGTGGAAGGTCTCGTCGGGCGAGGAGCCCGGCGGTGAGGACAGCGCCCAACAAAGGAGCGTCACCGCGGCTGCGACGGCTGCCAGGAAGGCTCCCCACGGCGTTCGCTCTTCCCGATCCGCCGACATGGTGCCAGAGCATAGGTCACGCCTCGGGGCTTGGGCTGGGTCCAAGATTCGAGTCACCAGTGCACGGCGGCGTAGGCTCGGCCGTCGGTCCATCTGCCATCTATCCCAAGGTCCTCACGCTGATGTCCGCCACGTCGCAGAGCGTCTTCTCCCGCCTCGAGCCGCTGCTGCCGACCGTGCAGAAGCCGATCCAGTACGTCGGCGGCGAGCTCAACTCGACCGTCAAGGAGTGGGAGAGCGCCGACGTCCGGTGGGCGCTGATGTACCCGGACGCCTACGAGGTCGGGCTGCCCAACCAGGGCGTCCAGATCCTCTACGAGGTGCTCAACGAGCGTGACTGGATCCTGGCCGAGCGCACGTACTCCGTGTGGCCCGACATGGAGACCGTGATGCGCGAGCACCGCATCCCGCAGTTCACCGTCGACGGGCACCGCCCGGTGGGCGAGTTCGACCTGTTCGGCATCAGCTTCTCGACCGAGCTCGGCTACACCAACATGCTCAACGCCCTCGACCTCGCCGGCATCCCGCTGCACGCGGTCGACCGCGGCGAGGACGACCCGGTCGTCATCGCCGGCGGCCACGCGGCCTTCAACCCCGAGCCCATCGCCGACTTCGTCGACGCGGCCGTGCTCGGCGACGGCGAGGAGATCGTGCTCGCCATCTCCGAGGTCGTCCGCGAGTGGAAGGCCGAGGACAAGCCCGGCGGCCGCACCGAGCTGCTGCGTCGGCTGGCGGCCAGCCAGAACGTGTACGTCCCGCAGTTCTACGACGTCACCTACGCCGCGGACAGCTCCATCGAGGCGGTCGTGCCCAACAAGCCCGGCATCCCGTTCCGGGTCCGCAAGCACACGCTGATGGACCTCGACCAGTGGCCGTACCCTGCCAAGCCGTTGGTACCGCTCGCCGAGACCGTGCACGAGCGGTTCTCGGTGGAGATCTTCCGCGGCTGCACCCGCGGCTGCCGGTTCTGCCAGGCCGGCATGATCACCCGGCCCGTGCGCGAGCGCTCGATCGAGACGATCGGGGCGATGGTCGAGAACGGCATCCGGATGTCCGGCTTCGAGGAGGTCGGGCTGCTCTCGCTGTCGAGCGCCGACCACAGCGAGATCGGTGAGGTGGCCAAGGACCTCGCCGACCGCTACGAGGGACAGAACGTCTCGCTCTCGCTCCCGTCCACGCGTGTGGACGCCTTCAACATCACGCTGGCCAACGAGTTCTCCCGCAACGGACGACGGTCGGGCCTGACCTTCGCGCCCGAGGGCGGCAGCGAGCGGATGCGCAAGGTGATCAACAAGGCCGTCTCCGAGGAGGACCTGATCCGCACGGTCGCCACGGCGTTCGACCACGGCTGGCGGCAGGTCAAGCTCTACTTCATGTGCGGGCTCCCGACGGAGACCGACGAGGACGTCCTCGAGATCGCCGACCTCGCCACCAAGGTGATCGCCAAGGGCCGCGAGGTCACCGGCCGCAACGACATCCGCTGCACCGTCTCGATCGGTGGGTTCGTGCCCAAGCCGCACACGCCGTTCCAGTGGGCTGCCCAGCTCGACCACGACACCACCGACGACCGGCTCCGCCAGCTCCGCGACAAGGTACGGGCCGACAAGCGCTACGGCCGCGCCATCGGCTTCCGCTACCACGACGGCAAGCCCGGCACGATCGAAGGACTCCTCTCGCGGGGCGACCGCCGTGTCGGCCGCGTGATCGAGGAGGTCTGGCGCGACGGAGGACGGTTCGACGGCTGGAGCGAGCACTTCTCCTACGACCGTTGGGTCGCCGCGACCGAGAAGGCCCTGGCCGGCACGGGCGTCGACCTCGACTGGTACACGTTGCGCGAGCGCGACTACGACGAGGTGCTGCCCTGGGACCACCTCGACTCCGGCCTCGACAAGGACTGGCTGTGGGCCGACTGGGAGGACGCCCTCGACCCCGAGTCCGCCGAGATCGACGACTGCCGGTGGACGCCGTGCTACGACTGCGGTGTGTGTCCCGAGATGGACACCGAGATCCAGATCGGCCCGACGGGCAAGCGGCTGCTGCCGCTCAGCGTCGTCTGAGGGTCTCGCCTCGTGGCTGAGCTCGGGCCGGTCGAAGGCTGGCCGCCTGCGCCGATCACGACGGAGCGACTCGTGCTCCGCGAGCCCGAGGCTCGCGACCGGTCGGCGCTCATCGAGCTGAACGCGTCGCCGGACGTTCGCGCGTACCTCGGCGGACCGCAGCCCCGCGACGAGCTGGAGCGGGTGGTTCCGGCGGAGCCTCGGCGACGCCCCGGCCTGTTCGTCGTCGACCTCGACGGGGCGATGATCGGCGTCGTCACCATCGACCGACGCGACGCCGCGCGTCCCGGACACGCCACGCCCGAGGGTGGGGAGGCGGAGCTGGGCTACCTGTTCCTGCCCAGCGCCTGGGGACGCGGGTACGCCGCCGAGGCCTGCGCGGCGGTCCTGGCCTGGTCCGACGTCGCGCTCCCCGGCGAGCCCCTGGTGCTCTGCACCCAGACCGCCAACGTCGCCTCCCTGCGTCTGGCCCGGAGGCTGGGTTTCGCCGAGGTGGAGCGGTTCGAGGAGTTCGGTGCCGAGCAGTGGTACGGGGTCAGGTGGCCGAGAGGTCGTGGCGCCGCATGACGTCATCCGTTCCGGTTGCCATGGCGACCACTTCGTATGACGTCCTCACCGGCCCGGCTAGGTCGCCCGCCACCCAGACCACTGGACGATCTCGGCGGCCAGGTCGGTCGCCGAACGTCCATCCGTGTCGAGTCTGCTGACCTCGGCTGGTGCGGAGGCTTCGAGCTCGCGAGCGGCCTGACGACTTCGTCCGAGGGCGTGCTCCAGGCCGCCGCCCACCTCGCGCTGGACGAGTCTCTGCTCGGCCACCTCATCGCTCGACCCGAGAAGCACGGCCGACACGCTCGGGTTGTCGCCCATCGCCGTCGTGAGCGCGTCGATCACGTGTCCGAGCACGCTCGCCGTGTTGACGTAGATCAGACGCGAGTAGCCGTGAGCCCGGTAGTTCGACCACATGGCGGCCAGGTTCGCCTCCGCCAGCTGGTGGCCCTGCTGCCACGGCACCGGGAACGCCATGTCGAGGTTGTCGCCCTCGATCCAGGCATGGTGGACGCCGTGCTCAGAGAGCTGGCGATGGACCTCGGCGGCAACCGTGGACTTGCCCACACCGGACCGGCCGCCGATCAGGAGGAGCTGCGACCTCACCGAGGCTCCCGGGGCGTGCCGTCGTCCTCGTCGCGGGCGAACGTCCGGGCGACGTGCGGATCGCGCGACACTGCGTACATCGAACGCAGGGTCTCCACGACCTCCAGCTGCCGTCTGCTGTGCGGACTCGCGCAGGACTCGCCCTCGTCCCCGGGGACGGGATCGAACGAGTGCAGCACGATGCGCTCGAGCAGCTCGCCCAGGCTCTCGTCGTTGAACTCGGCCAGCCCCTTGAGCACCTTGACGAGGTTCTTCTCCATGCGGACGCCGAGCTGGACCCGGTCCGTGGTGACTGTCATGGGACCAGGGTACCTGGGTAACAGGGTCCTGCAGGTACGTTGCCGGGGTGACGACCCGGGTCCCGTACCGCGACCTCCCACTCGACCAGTCGGACGTCGAGTACGTCCATGGTCCCGACTCGAGCGTGCAGGACGGCGTGCCCGCGGGCACGGTCACGGCGTTCGAGTGGAACGACAGCACGATCTACCCGGGTACCTCGCGCACGTTCTGGGTCTACGTGCCGGCCCAGTACGACGCCGAGGAGCCGGCGTCGCTGATGGTCTTTCAGGACGGGCAGTACTCCCTGGACCCCGAGGAAGAACTCCGCGCCGCCACCGTGCTCGACAACCTCATCCACCGCGGTGCCCTGCCCGTCACCATCGCGGTCTTCGTGGACCCCGGTGTCCTCGCCGACGTGGAGACCCCCGACGGCGGCAGGAACAGGCAGCGCAACGCCGAGTACGACGCGTTCGACGACCGCTACGCCACCTTCCTCCTCGAGGAGATCGTCCCCGAGGTCACGAGCCGCTGGTCGGTCACCGAGGACCATGACCGCTGGGGCATCGGTGGCTTCAGCAGCGGCGGCAGCTGCGCGTTCACGGCGGCGTGGCTGCGCTCCGACGTCTTCCGCCGGGTCATCTGCTTCCTGCCGAGCTTCGCGCAGATGCCCGACGGCAACCCTTACCCGGCGCTCATCGGCCGGACACCACGCGCGCCGCTGCGCATCTTCCTGCAGGCCGGGCACCGCGACCTGGGGTGGAACGAGCCGGAGGACAACTGGCTGACCGAGACCCTGCGGGTGACCGCGGCGCTCGCCGAGACGGACCACGACTTCCGGCTGGTGCTCGGCGACGGCGGTCACAGCCCGAACCACGGTGGCGTGCTGCTGCCCGACGCCCTCCGCTGGGTGTTCGGCCCTAGCCTGGCACCGTGACGCCCGACGAGGTCCGGGAGCTGGCGCGGTCGGTGCCGGAGAGGTGGACCGAGCTCGAGCTCGTGCACCGCTCGGACTGGATGGACGTCCGCGCCACGCTGCGGCACGGCCAGCTCGACGGCGTCCGGCTGTCGGACGGCCACCGGATCCACGAGCGTGGGGCGCCCCCGTCGTCGTGGGCAGTGCGGCCGCTGGAGCCCTACGCCACGAACTACCAGTGGTCGGCGATGCTCGACCCGTACGAGCTGACGTCCGGCGTCCAGATCATCGACCCGCAACACGAGGAGCTCTTCGGCCGGCCCGTCGTGGCCTTCACGGCCCGGGCCGAGCCCGGCTACGACCCGGTGTGCTCCTGTTGTGCGCTGGTGTTCTCCGACATCAGCCAGCTCCTCGAGCACGGTGACGCGTGGACGACGCTCCCCGGCAAGCCCCCTGACCGGGTCGAGCTGGCCCTCGACCTCGAGGTCGGCATCGTGGTGAGCAGCCGGCACCTCGGCGGCAGTCACCCGACCTGGTTCACCAACGAGATCCTGCGCGCGGCCTGACCCGCCTCGACACGGCCGGGCGGCGCGTTCGTAGGCTCGGACCCATGAGCGCTTCCGACTACGCACCGCTGCACCTCGACTGGCCCGGCCTCGCGAACGCGCGTGACCTGGGCGGCCTGCCTGTCGAGGGCGGGGCGATCCGTGAGGGTGCGCTGATCCGGACCGAGTCGCTGACGCGGCTCACCGAGCCGGACCGGCTGCGCGACGCCGGGGTCTCGCTGATCGTCGACCTGCGCCGGCCGAACGAGTCGCCGGAGCCGCACCCGTTCGCCGACGACGACATCTACGTCAACCTGCCCGTCGAGGACCCCGCCGACCAGAAGGACATCGACTCCACCATGGGTGCCCTCTACCTCGAGATGCTCGACGCCCGGCCCGACCTGTTCGCAGCGGCCCTGGGCTCGATGGCCGAGGCCGGGCCGGGGGCCGTGCTCGTGCACTGCGCGGCGGGCAAGGACCGGACGGGTCTCGTCGTCGCCCTCGCGCTCAGCGTGGCCGGAGCCGACCGCGAGGTCATCGCGGCCGACTACGCCACGACGGGCGACCGGCTGGCACCCCACGTCGAGGCGTACCTCGCCACGATCGAGGACGAGCAGCAGCGCGAGTTCTGGCGCGGTCACCAGGCCACGCCGGTGGAGTTCATGCTCGACGTGCTCGACCACCTCGAGGTCGAGCACGGAGGAGTCGAGGCGTACCTGCGGTCCGGCGGGATGACCGAGGAGCAGCTCAGCGCGCTGCGGGAGCGGCTGGTCGCCTGAGCTGGTCCTCGATCGCAGCCGGCCTGGCGACGTACGCCGCCAGCGCGAACAGCGGCAGCACCAGCAGGGTGAGACCCACCAGCGGCCAGGTCCAGCCACCGGTCGCGTCGTGCAGCGCCCCGAACGAGAACGGTCCCGCCGCCGCGATGAGGTAGCCGAGGGACTGGGTCACGCTCGACAGCGCCGCGGTGCCCTCGGGAGTCCGGGCCCGGAGGCCGACCAGAGTGAGCACGAGCGGGAACGTCGTCGTGCCGGCGCCGATGAGCAGTGCCCAGGCGATCGCGCCCTCGTGCGGCGCGACCAGCAGCCCGACGTACCCCACGAGGTAGCACCCGATGAAGGCGAACAGGAGCCGGCGCGGGTCCGGCGACTTCGCCAGGCGGGTGGGCGCCCACAGCGACAGCGGGATCGCGGTCGCGGCGAGCAGGCCGACGAGGAGGCCCGCCTGGGCCGCCGTGAAGTCCTCGTCGCGCCACAACGAGGCGAACCAGCCGAAGATGACGTAGGCCTGCAACGACTGGAAGCCGAAGAACAGCGCCATCGCGATCCCCAGCCGGGTGCGGAGGACCTGGCCGTAGGTGATCGTGCGCTCGGGGCGCTCGAGCTGACGGTCGCGACCCGCCAGGCCGAGCCACGGCACCACCGCGACGGCCGCGATCAGCGCCCACGCCCCCAGGCCTTGGCGCCAGTCGCCGAAGCGCTCGGCGATGGGCACGGTCAGCCACAGGGCCGCGGTCAGGCCGATCGACAGCGACGTCGTGTAGATGGCGGTGACCAGGCCGATGCGGTCGGGGAAGTGCAGCTTCACCAGCGACGGCAGGACCACGTTGGCCACGGCCATGCCTGCGAGAGCGAGCATCGACCAGGCCAGGAACGCGGCCTCGTGGTCCACGAGCGCACGGGCACCGAGCCCGGTGACCAGGCACAGGACCGCCAGCAGCGTCACCCTGTGCAGGCCGATCCGGCTGGCCAGGGCCGGGGCCAGGGCGCCGAAGAACGCGAAAGCCAGGACCGGGAGGCTGGTGAGCAGCCCGGCGGACGTCGCGCTCATGCCGAGCCCGTCGCGGACCTCGGCGAGCACCGGGCCGACGCTGACGGCGGCCGGCCGCAGGTTCAGCGAGAGGAGCACCAGCCCGACGAGCACCAGCGTGGTACGACGGGTCGACGGCACTGCTCGATGCTCCCAGGCGGGGTGACGGAGGAGGATCTCGGGTCCGGTGCGCGACCGGTCCGGTGACCCTGAGCTGGTCTAGCCCCCCCTGGGCATGGCCCAGCAATCGGCGGACCCTGAAGCTCAACAGGTCCGGCCGGACCTGAGGTGGACACCGTGGCTCGGGAGACGTGCTCCGGTGCCATCTTGCAAGACCGCGCGGGACTCAGCGCGGGCCCTTCAACGAATCGGAGACTCCTCCATGGCCCTCTTCACCCACGGGCGCTACGCGACCGTCTCGTCGACCCTGGCCCTCGTCGTCGCCCTGAGCGGTGCGTCCTACGCCGCAGGCGTCGTGACGGGCGATGACATCAAGAACAACACCGTCACGTCGAAGGACATCAAGGACAAGACCCTGACCACCAAGGACTTCTCGTCCGGGGTGAAGTCCTCACTCACGGGGGCCACCGGTCCGACGGGAGCGTCTGGGCCTGCTGGGCCGGCCGGCGGGCAGGGCCCCCAGGGCCCGGCGGGCACGGCGAAGGCGTCCGCGCAGGTCGCGGCGCAGATCAACCCGTTCTACGACGCCAACCACGGCTTCACCTCGCCTCCTCGTCGCCTCAGCGTGGGCAGGTACTGCGTCCCCGCGCCTGCCGGCGTCCTCCCCGACACGACGGCGGTCCTGCTCGGGCTGTCGGGCGGTTCCGCCGGATTCGTGACCCAGGTGGGTCCCCCCGCCTCGCTGTGCCGGGCGGACGAGTTCGAGATCTTGACCGCGAGCGCGAGCAACGTGCTCGTCGACGGGGTCTTCTTCAACATCCTCGTCCCCTGACCGCCATCGCCTGATCAGGCCAGGATGCGAGAACGCTCCGGGTCGAAGAACGGCTTGAGCGACACGTGCGCGGGCACCCGAGTGCCCGCGACGTCGATCTCGAACGAGCCGGCCGCCAGGTCGGCGGCCGTGATGCCCTCGTCGCGGCTGATGCCGGCGATCCCACACGCGGCGCCCAGCGAGTGCCCGAAACCGCCGCTGCGGACGTGGCCGACGGGCTTGTCGTCCCAGTAGACCGGTTCGTCGCCGTAGAGGTCGTGGTCGGGTGAGCCGAGCAGCACGTTGACCAGCCGGCTGGTGAGGGGGCCCGACTCGCGCTGCTTCATCAGGGCGTCGCGTCCGACGAAGCCACCGGGCTTGTCCCAGGCGACCGCGAAGCCGAGCCCGGCCTCGAGCGGGGTGTCGGTGGAGTCGATGTCGTGGCCCATGTCGCGGAACGCCTTCTCGAGCCGCATGGTCTCGAGGGCGCCGACGCCGGTCGGTCGGAAGCCCAGGTCGGCGCCGGCCTCGCGGAGCTGGTCGTACAGCGTGGCGCCGAACTCGGTCGGCACCAGCAGGTCCCAGCCCAGCTCGCCGACGTACGTCACCCGCAACGCCCAGAGCGGCGTGTAGCCGAGCTCGACCTTCTGGGCGGTGAGGTACGGGAAGGCGGCGTCGGACCAGTCGTCCGGGCTGAGCCGCTGCAGCAGCTCGCGCGACCTCGGGCCCTGCACCGAGAGCAGGGCATGGCCACTGGTCACGTCGGTGACGGTGACGAACTCGCCCTCGCGCGTCTGGCGGCGGATCCACGCCGGCACCCGGCGGTGGATGGTGTCGCCGCTGATCACGACGTACTGGTCCTCGGCGAGGCGGGTGAGGGTGACGTCGGCGATGATGCCGCCGCGGTCGTCGAGCCACTGCGTGTAGACGACCCGACCCACCGCCGAGTCGACGTCGTTGGCGCAGATCCGGTTGAGCACGGCCATCGCGTGCGGTCCTTGCACGAGGTGGTGCGACATCAGCGAGAGGTCGAAGATCGCCAGCTTCTCGCGGGCCTGGAGGTGCTCCTCACGGGTGCGCTCGAAGGCCTCGCCCCGCTCGAAGCCCCACTCCACGGTCGGGGTGACGCCCGCGCCCGCGAAGTAGTCGGGGTACTCCCACCCGCTGGTGGCGACGAAGTGGGCGCCGTCGGCGACGTGCTGGGGGTGGTACGGCGACCGCCGGACGTCGCGCGCGTGCTCGTTCTGGGCGTTGGGCCAGGACAGGTCGTTGAGCAGGAAGCCCAGACGCTGCACGGTCCGCTCCTCGCGGAACTGCCGGGTCGCCTGGAACTCGTGGGCGCGGTCGACGCCGACCGCGGTGACGTCGAGCGGAGGGTGCTCCTCGATCAGCCACTGCGCCATCATGTGGCCGAGACCGCCGCCGGAGAGGATGCCGACGGAGTTGAGGCCGCAGGCGAGGTAGAGGCCGTCCACCTCGGGGGACTCGCCGAGCATCGGCGACAGGTCGTCGGTGAAGCTCTCGGGGCCGCAGAAGAGCGTGCGGATGCCGGCGTCCTCGAGGGCAGGGAAGCGCTGCATGGCGACCTCGAGGAACGGGCCCATCCGCTCCCAGTCGGGCGGCAGCACGGCGAAGGCACTCTCGCGCGGGGTGCCGTCCAGCGCCCACGCCTTCGCGACCGGCTCGAACATGCCGACGAGCAGGCCGCCGCCCTCCTCGCGGTAGTAGCCGTAGGCCTCACCGTCCTCGATCACCGGCACCGACTCAGGCGTGACTCCGGGGATGGGCTCGGTCAGCAGGTAGTAGTGCTCGGCGGCCTGCAGAGGGACGGTGACGCCGGCCTTGGCCGCCACCTCGCGGCCCCAGAGCCCCGCGGCGATGACGACCTTCTCGCACTCGATGTCGCCGCGCTCGGTGCGGACGCCGACCACCCGCGCACCATCCAGGACGAAGTCGGTGACCTCGGTGTTCTCGAAGATCTGGGCCCCGCGCTGCCGGGCCCCCTTGGCCATCGACATCGTCACGTCGACGGGGTTGGCCCGCCCCTCGTCGGGGGTCCAGAAGCCGCGGACGAGGTCGTCGGTGCGCATCAGCGGCACCATCTCGGCCACCTCGCGCGGCGTCAGCACCTCCTTGGTCATCCCGACCGAGCGCATGTACGCCGTCTCGCGACGCAGGCTCTCGTCGGCGCGCGCCGACGTGGCCAGCTGGAGGTACCCGCACTGCCGGAACCCCGTGGAGAGCCCGGTCTCCTCCTCGAGCCGCGCGTAGAGCTCGGCCGAGTAGCGCGCCATCCACGAGGGCGTCCTCGGTCGTGCCGCCGGAGACCACCTCGCCCGCCGCGTGCCACGTCGTGCCGGACGTGAGCTGCTTGCGCTCCAGGAGCACGACGTCGTGCGCGCCCAGGAGCGCGAGGTGGTAGGCGATCGACGTGCCGATCACCCCGCCGCCCACGACGACGTACTGCGCCCGGCTCGGGAGGTCTCCCGAGGGGGAGCGCGACGCTGCGTCGGCCCGAGCGGCCGCGGGGTTGATGGCAGTGAAGTCGAGCGACATGGCCGCAGCCTGCCACCGTTTGAACCGTTGTTCAATGGGTGCTTGAACCGATGTTCAAGCGACCCGGGCCGGGAAACGGCGCGCCGACGACGCTGCGCGGGGGACAATGGCGACCATGCCTGACCCGGGGGACATCCAGCGCAGGCGCGTGCTCTCTGCCGTCGACGGGGCGGCCTTCCTCTTTGCCGGCGTGGCGCTGGTCTGGCTCGCGTTCCTGTTGCTCCGGGCCAGCCTGCAGCCCGGCTGGCCGTTGCTGCTCCTGTTCGTGTTCTGGCTGATGGTGGCCTACCTGCTGCTCCCGCGCCTGCACCGCATCCTCACCCGGCTCTACCTGCCGGGCTACTTCATCGGCCGCACGCGCACCAGCGACGGCCTGCTCGGCGACCCCGTCAACCTCGCGCTGCGCGGCAACGCGGCCCAGATCCACGCGACCATGGCGGCCGCCGGCTGGACGAGGGCCGACGACGTCGACATCCGCAGCAGCCTCCGCATCGTCACGTCCACGCTGACCCGGAAGACGTACGCCGAGGCGCCGGTGAGCCCGCTGCACCTCTTCGACCAGCAGCAGGACTTCGCCTACCAGCAGGAGGTGGCCGGCAACCCGGCGAAACGTCACCACGTGCGCTTCTGGCAGACGCCCGCCGACTGGTACCTGCCCGGCGGCTTCTCGGTGGACTGGCTGGCCGCCGGCACCTTCGACCGCAGCGTCGGGCTGTCCTACATGACGTTCCAGGTGACGCACCGCATCGCCGCCGACATCGACACCGAGCGCGACTACATCGTCGAGAGCCTGACCTCCGCCAGCGCTGCAGTCGAGGTGGAGGTGATCCGGAACTTCTCGAGCGGCTACCACTCCCGCAACGGCGGCGGCGACTCGTTCAAGACCGACGGTCATCTACCCGTCGTGGACCTCACCGAAATGCCGACGCCACCGGTGCTCGAGGACGGAGCCGTCCCGTCGCCTGCGGAGCTGATCGGCAGGCGGCCGCCTCCGACCACCTTCGGTGCGGGTGTCGCGCTGCTCAGCGGAGGGTTGTACCTCCTCGTCGGGATCCTCCTCCTCGTGGCTCCCGGCTGGGTCGACACGGTCGGCCACCGGATCGCCGACGCCGTCAGCGGTGAGCAACCGTTCGCGTCCCTCACCCTGTTCCTCGCGGCGGCCGTCGACCTCGTCCTCGGCGTGGCCATCCTCAGGGGCAGTGCCTGGGCCAGGCTGGTGCTCATCGTGCTCAGTGGGGTCACGATCCTGGGGGCGATGATCGCCGATCTCTCGGGCGCGGACTCGCCGACGATGCAAGCCGGGTTGCCGGCCATCAGCCTGAGCATCCTGACGCTGTTGGCCCTCTCCAGCCGTCGGTCCCGCGAGTACGCCGAGCGGCGTCGCGACCTGACCCACGCGGCGGCGGGTTCTCCGGCGGTCGCCGAGGCCGGCACCGCCCGTAGCGCCCAGTAGCCTGCCCCCGTGTCGCTCCCGGCTGTCAGGCCACACCGGCGCCTGGCCGGCGCGGTCCTCGTCCTGCTGATGCTCGTGCTCGCCGCCGCCGGGTGTCGGGGGGCGGTGGACCCGCAGGCCGTGCCGGAGCCGACGGCGAGCGCCGAGCCCACCACCAGCGACACCTCCACGTCCGAGGCACCCGATCCCGAGCGGCTCGAGTCTCCCGAGCCACGCAGCGTCACCGTCGCGCTGACCGGCGACGTCCTGGTGCACACCGGGGTGTGGCAGACCGCGGAACGCGATGCCGCCGCGCAGGGGGAGACCGTGCCGGACTTCGCCCCGATGTTCGCCGACCTCGAGCCCCTCGTCGCACCGGCAGACCTGGCGATCTGCCACCTCGAGACACCCGTGTCCCGACCCGGTGGCCCGTACCTGAACTACCCCGTGTTCTCCGCACCCCCCGAGGTGCTCGACGGCCTCGTGACCACCGGCTACGACGCGTGCACGACCGCCTCGAACCACTCGGTAGACACGGGCTTCCGGGGCCTGGTCCGCACGGTCGACGCCCTCGACGCACGCGGGCTGGCGCACACCGGCACGTACGCGCAGCCACGCGGTGCCGGCCGGCCGGTGGAGCTGGAGGTCGACGGGGTCCGGATCGGGCTGATCTCCATGACCTTCGGCAGCAACGGGCTGCCGGTCACGGCGCCGTGGTCGGTCAACCCGATCGACGTCCCGCGCGCCATCGCGCAGGCCAAGGCCATGCACCAGGACGGTGTCGATGTCGTGATGGTCGCGATCCACGCCGGCACCGAGTACAGCCACGAGCCGAACGCGCAGCAGCTCCAGGTGTTCGCCGACCTGACGGCCTCGCCGTACGTCGACTTCGTGTACGGCCACCACGCCCACGTCGTGCAGCCGTTCGACCGCGTCAACGGCACGTGGGTGCTGTACGGGCTGGGCAACATGGTGGCCCAGCAGGAGCCCGAGCGCCCCGACACGTTCCGCGGCATCGTGGCCCGGCTCACCCTCACCGAGCGGCCGGACGGCGGGTTCCGGGTCGAGGACCCGCGCTACGCGCCGACCCTGATCCTGAACCCCACCACGACCGGCGCCACCCGCGTGCTGGACGTCGCGCGGGTACGACGATCGCCGACCGCACCGCCGTGGCTGCGCCTCCTGGCCCGCCAGGCGGCCCGGTCGACGGACGCGGTCATGGCACGACCCGGGGTGCACCGCCTCACGGCCGACGACGGGGCCTGACACCTCTCAAGGTTGGAGGCGCGCGTGGGTCGCTCCGTCCGCGCCTTGGACAGCGGTGACCGTGCCGTCGGAGAGGCGCAGCACGGCGGCCACTGTCGACTCGACGCCGCTGCCCGGCACACCTTTGACCCAGGTGAACACCACGCCCGTCCCGTCGGGCGTGAACGTGGGCTGGATGGCGCTCTCGCGCCTGGCCTTGAACCGCGTCAGTCGCTTCTTGTGGCTGCCGTCGGCGTGGATCGTGAACAGGTTGCCGTCGTCGCTGAACACGATGAGGTCGGCCGTCGGGCTCCAGTCCGGTGCCTCGGCGCCGACGGTGCCCTTCAGCGGGGTCGCCGTCCCGGTCGTGGGATCGACCACCCGCAGCTCCGAGGAGAGGGTCTGCTCCTCGTCGAGAAGGTTGCTGGCGAACACGTCGTGTTCCACCACCAGCCGGGTGCCGTCGCCGGACCACCGCGGGGTGTACTCCCAGACGTCGCCGGAGGTGTCCTCGTAAAGAACCGACGTGGCGCCGCTCTGCACGTCGAGGCCCATCAGCTGTGAGGAGACGGTGTGCGTGCCGTCCCCCAGGATGTGGATGAACGCCAGCGTGGTGGTGTCCGGCGACCAGGCCGGCTCAAAGGCGTTCGCGCACGGGGCCTCACACGTGAACCTCTCCTGCTCACCCGTTCCGTCCCGGCCGACGGTCCAGATCGTGTTGAAGTTGGCCTCGAAGGCGATCTGGCTGCCGTCGGGCGACCAGTCCGGGTGCTGGTTGTCGGTCTGCACCCCCGGGGCCGCGTTGCGCCTGCTCCCGTCGGGGGTCTGCACCCAGATCGATCCCCTCGTCTGGAAGACGAGCTCGCCGCCGCTGCTGGTCGGGCTCGGCTCGCTTGCGGGCGACGCCGCGGCCGCCGACGAGGAGCTGCCGTCCCCCTGACACGCGCTGAGGGCGAGCACCGCCACGACACCGGCCAATCCGTTGCGCGTGACCCGCATCGGGCCTCCCTCGTCGTCGGTGCACGTCGTCAGTGATCAGGAGACATCGGGTCCCCCCGACGGGTTACCACTTCCACGATGGGTGCTCAGCGAGGACGATGTGTGTGGCGGGTAACCCGCTCGGGCCGTTCGGTTGCTCCTGTGTGGAAAGCGTCAGTTCGGAACGGAGTGCACCGGTGGATCCCGACGCCGCCTTCGCCGAGCTGGTCGCTGCCCGCTCGACGGCGCTGCTGCGCACGGCGTTCCTCCTGGCCGGCAGCCGGGGTGACGCCGAAGACCTGCTCCAGGAGGCCCTCTTCGCCACGTACCGCAGTCGGCATCGGGTCCGCGACCTCGAGGCGTTGGAAGGCTATGTGCGCACGACGATGGTGCGACTCCTCCTGCGGTGGCGCCGCCGTCGGTGGACCTCGGAGATCCCTTTCGGCGAGCTGCCCGACGTGGGCACGGTCGAGGGCGAGACGCCGTCGTGCGGTGAGGCCTGGCCGCTGATCCAGCGGCTGCCCGTGCGTCAGCGAGCCGTGATCGTGCTCGCCTACTACGAGGACCTGCCCGAGCTCCGGATCGCCGAGCTGCTCGGTTGCTCGACCGGGGCCGTGAAGAGCCATCGAGCGCGGGCCCTCGCGGCGCTGCGTCGCGACCTGGTCGTGCCGGAAGCCGTCGGAGGAGGTGAGCTGGTGTGAGCCCCGACGTGGAGGAGGTCGTGCGCCGCGAGCTCGACGCCGTCTCGGCCGAGGTGACTCCTCGCCCCGAGTGGACGGCATCGGTCCTCACCGGTCTGGAGCACGAGCAGGCGAAGGTCCGGCGCCGGCGGCTCGCGAGCGTCGCCGTCGCGGCGGCGGTCGCGGCGTTGGTCGTCGTCGTGGTCGGGGCGAGAGGAGCCGGTCGCCCGCAGCCCGCACCCGACCCGGACCGGACGCCCCGGCACCAGATGGTCGACATCGGAGGGCGGTCGCTGGGACTGTCGTGCTGGGGAGTCTCCCCGGCGGGCACGCCCACGGTCGTCCTCGAGACGGGACTCGGCGGGCACGCGGCGACCTACGACGAGGTACGGGCCGACCTCGCCGACGAGCTCCGCGTCTGCACCTACGACCGGGCCGGCACGGGGAGGTCCCAGGCAGCGGACACCTTCCCGCGAACGGCCCGCAGCCTGTCCGACGATCTCGCCGCGCTGGTCGAGGCCGGCGGACTAGGCCCTTCGATCGTCCTCGTCACCGACGGCTTCACCGCGCTCTCCGGAGCTGTCTTCGCCAGCGACCATCCGGAGCTGGTCACCGGACTGGTGTTCCTCGACCCTCGCGGCCCGCACGTGTCGCGGGCCGAGGTCCGCGCGTTGGGCGCGCCCACGTCAGGGGAGCCTGCGCTGATGAAGGAGCTGCGCGGCGCGTACCGGACCGACACCCTGTCCCGCAACGGGGAGCAGATCAGCTATCCGGCGAGCGAGGCCGAGGTGGCGGCCCTCCTCGAGGCACCAGGCCCGGCTCTCGGTGAGACGGCCACGGTCGTGCTCACCCCCGCCCTCGGCGTCAACGCCCTGCCCCCGCTCCCCGACGCAATCCGCGCGGTCTGGTGGCAGGCGTGGCTGACCGACCAGGACCTGCTGGCCTCCGAGTCGACGAGGGGGGTCGTGCGCGTGGTGCCCGACGTCTCGGGATCGCTGGCGGCCTCTGCACCCACGTGGGTGTCGAGCGCCGTTCGCGAGGTCGCCGGTCTGGAACGGTAGGTGGCCATGGCGCCGGGCTGGCCCCCGCGTTAGCGTGACGCCACCCCACCCGCCGACCCCCGGCGGCCAGCCCGTCCCGGAGGTCGCGTCGTGCACCTACTGTTCGCCGACAAGATGCCCGAGCAGACCCTGGTCGACCTCGAGGCGCGCGGGCACACCTGCGTGATGGAGCCCGGCCTGGCGGCCGACGAGCTCGCCGGGCGGATCGCCGGGTTCGACGGGCTGGTCGTGCGCAGCACGAAGGTCCGGGCCGCGGTGTTCGAGGCCGCCGACCGACTGGTGCTGGTGATCCGCGCCGGGGCCGGGACCAACACCATCGACACCGACGCCGCTGCCAGCCACGGCGTGTTCGTCTGCAACGTGCCCGGACGCAACGCGGCCGCCGTGGCCGAGCTCACCCTGGGCCTGCTGCTGGCGATCGACCGCCGGATCGCCGACAACGTGAGGGACGTCCGCGAAGGCCACTGGGACAAGCAGCGCTACAGCAAGGCCGAGGGGCTGCTGGGGTCGACCATGGGCATCATCGGCCTCGGCTCGATCGGCTTCTCGGTCGCCGAGCGGGCGGTCGCGTTCGGCATTCGCGTGCAGGCGCTGGCCAAGGCCGACCGGTCGACGGCTGCCGAGGCCAGGGCCGAGGAGCTGGGCATCACGATGTGCGACACGCTGGAGGAGCTGGTGTCGACCTCCGACATCGTCACCCTCCACGTCCCGTCCAACGCTGCCACCAAGCACCTCGTGGACGCTGACTTCCTGGCCCGGATGAAGAAGGGCGCGGTCCTGCTCAACACCTCGCGCGGCGACGTGGTCGACGAGGACGCCCTGCTCGCGGCGTTGGAGGCCGGCGACCTGCGGGCCGGCCTGGACGTGTTCGCCGACGAACCCGGTCACGGCAAGGGCTCGTGGGACTCACCGATCGCCCGGCACCCGAACGTCGTCGCGACCCACCACATCGGCGCCTCGACGGCGCAGGCTCAGCGCGCGATCGCGGCGGGCGTGACCGAGATCGTCGACGCGTTCATGTCTGGCGAGGCCCGCCACTGCGTGAACCTCGACCCCGACCGGCTGGGGTCGGTCACCCTGACGGTGCGTCACCTCGACCGGGTGGGCGTGCTGGCCCAGGTCCTCGACCGGCTCAGCGCCGCGCACCTGAACGTCGAGCACATGGTGAACCGCGTCTTCCGCGGCGGCGAGGCGGCGGTCGCGTTCATCGACGTCGAGGGGGAGCCGTCCGAGGACCTGCTCGACGCCCTGCGCGAGGTCCCGCACGTGCTGGGGGTGTCCGTGGTGATGCTGAGCGAGAGCTCCGGTCGCCGCTCGTGAGGAGCGTTCGGCTGTTTCCTGCGCGGGTGGTCCGGCCGGACTGGGCCCGGCGCACGGTGACCGCCATGTCGGAGTCTGCTCCACGAGTCGGGCGTCGACCTCTACCGGGTCGCGGTCGACGACGCGGCCTACGACGAAGCGGGGGTGGCCCTCTACGTCTACCGCCAGAGCCACGGGTCGGCGACCCACATCGGCGTCGTGTGCGACATCTCGGTGCAGGCCATCGCCGACGGCCGGGTGCGCGGGCACGAGGCCGTGTTCGCACCGAGGGTCGACGCGCTCGTCTGGCACCACACCACCACGACGGCACCGCCCGCCCTGGTGACGTTGCTGCACCGCGCCGGGCCCGGAGTTCACGCGGACGATCGAGGAGGTCCAGCAGACGACCCCGATCCTGGACTTCGTCGGTCCTCGCGGGCTCCAGCAGACGGTCTGGCGGCTGGCGGAGGGCCCCACGACCGCGGCCCTGGTCGAGGAGCTGGGCGCGGCCGACTTCTACATCGCCGACGGCCACCACCGCGTGGCGGCCCGGCTCGAGGAGTGGCGGTTGGCCGGCAAGCCCGCCGACGCGGGCCTGCTGGGAGTCGTGCATCGGATGGACGGGCTGCGGCTCTCCGCCTTCCACCGCCGCGTGTCCGGCCCCGTCGACCCCCAGGCCCTGCTCGGCCTGCTGAGCCCGGGCTTCGAGGTACGTGCGGTCGTCGGGCAGCCGACCCCGAGGACCGGTTCGATCGGCCTGTACGTCGACGGCCGCTGGTACGACGTGACCTACCTGGCCGACCGCCCCGCCGGCGCCGCCGGGCTCGACGTCGCCATCCTCCAGACCCGGGTCCTCGACCGGCTGGCCGGCGCCGGCGAGGTCGAGACCGTGCCCTCCGGCACGTCCGTCGTCGAGCTCACGCGACGGTGCGACGTCGACGGTGGCGCGCTCTTCACCCTTGCACCGCCCGAGATCGAGGCGCTGAGCGAGGTCGCGGACGCGGGTGAGGTGATGCCGCCGAAGACGACGTACTTCGAGCCCAAGCCCGCCGCCGGCATCTTCCTGCGGCTCTAGGGAGTCAGCGACAGACGCGAGGCGACCGCAGCAGGAAACGGCCGACCACGCCCCGGTGGTCGGACACGGCCGACTGCCACGTCGCCATCACCGTGGGCCGCCAGTCGTCGTCGGCGAGCAGGAAGTCGATCCTGCTGCGGGGTGCGTTGTTGGGGGCGGTCAGGCCGTCGCCGTCGCCGACCAGCGGCCAGGGGTCCACCAGGTCGGTGTGGGCGGGGTCGAGAGCGAGGGCGAGGGTGGCCGAGCCGGCCGACGCGTTGAAGTCACCGCCGAAGATGACCGGGTCGCCGTCGACGCCGATGATGTCGCGGGCGAGACGCATCTGCTGCTGCCGCAGGCTGGGCGTGGTGTGGTCGAGGTGGGCGTTGTAGATGCTGATCGGCCGACCGCCCAGCCGCAGCACCAGGTGCTGCAGGCCGCGTTGCTGGCGACCAGGTCGGTTCGGCAGCAGGGTGTGGGTCCAGCTGTCGATCCGCAGGCGGGTGAGCACCGCGGTGCCGTAGTCGCTGACGGGGTCGCCCGCCCGCAGTCCGTCGCGCTCGACGTTCGAGGCGAAGACGTGCTGCATCCCCAACGCGGTGGCCAGGTAGTCCGCCTCGTCGACGAAGCGGCTGCGCAGCCGGTTCTGGTCGACCTCCTGCAGCAGCACCACGTCGGGCTCGACCGCCGCGATCTCGCCGGCGACCTGGGCGAGCTGGAGGCCGTTGCGGCCGATGCCGCTGTGGATGTTGAACGTCACCACGGTCAGCGGCACCGTGCCGCCGGTCCGACGACAGGGCGAGATGGTCGCGCCGGGCACCACCACCGCCGGTGGGGCGGTGGTCGGCGCCGTCGCGCTGCTCGACGCGGTGCTGTCGGAGGAGGAGGCGCTGGCGGTCGGGCTCGTCGGCAGGGTCGGCGTCGTGGTGGGCTCGGCGGGGTCCCGACCCGGTGCCCACCAGGCGATGAGCAGCGCCACGAGGGTGGCGGTCGCGAGCAGCGCGACCAGCCCGTGGGTACGCCGGCTCATGGACCCATTCTCACGGGCGGGCGGTTACCGTCGGGCCATGCGGGGGTACGTCGGCATCGCGGCGGCCGCGCTTCTCGTCACGGGCTGTACGAGCGACGCCTCGTCACGGGCCGAGCCGGATCCCACCCGGAGCCCGTCACCCACGCCGGTCGCGTCGTCGGCACCGGCGGAGCCGACCTCCGAGGCCACCCCCGAGCCGACCGCCGAGCCGACGGCCCCGGCGTTCTCGACCGCGCGGGCGATGCGCACGGTCCGCCTCCTCGCGGACGAGGTCGGCCCGCGGCTGGCCACCGGGCCGGCGTTCCGCCGGGCCGCCCGGTGGGTCGAGCACCGCTTCGCCGCCTTGGGGTACGACGTGTCGCGGCAGGCCTTCCCGGTCCCGGCCGGCGACTCGTGGGGGGTGCCGGTCGCTGCTGGTACGTCGCTCAACGTCGTGGCGCGGCCGCCCGGCCTCGGTCCCGGCACGCCGTACCTGCTGGTCGGCGCGCACCTGGACACCGTCGCGGTCGCGCCAGGGGCCGAGGACAACGCGTCGGGCGTCGCGGTGCTGTTGGAGACCGCGCGCCGCTGGTCGGTGGCACCGGGTGACCTGCCCGTGGTGTTCGTGGCCTTCGGCGGTGAGGAGCCGCGCGGCACGGGCGACCTCGAGCACCACTTCGGCTCCCAGCACTACGTCGCCGAGATGTCGCCGACCGAGCGCCGCCACCTGCGGGGGATGGTGGCCATGGACCGCGTCGGCGTGGGTGGACTCGTGCCCGTCGCGTCCGTGGGAGGCACGCCGATCGCGACGCGCATGGCGCTGGTGAGGTCCGCCGGTCGGCTCGGGATCGGCGTCGCCGTCGACCCCGATGACGCCGCCAGCGACCACGAGTCGTTCGCCGACGCCGGGATGCCCGCCGCCCGGCTCGGCAGCACGCCCTACGACGCCTACCACTCCGCCCAGGACGTCCCCGGTGTCGTGGACCCGGCCCAGCTCGGACGGGTCGGCCGGGTCATCTGGGAGTGGCTGCTCCGAGGTCGCTGAACCGCCAGAAGTTCGCGAACATCCGCTCCGCCGCGCCGTCCGGCACCACGCGGGGCGCGTGGTCGGCGCCGATCCGGTAGGGCACGAAGTCGACGCCCTTGAGCTCGTCGCCCCAGTACGTCGCCTCGAGGACCAGCCCTTCGTTGGTCTCGGGCGTCGTCATGTCGAAGGTGAAGTTGCCCAGGGACTGCACGACCAGGCCGTCGCCGACCTGCGATGCGCCCTGCACCCAGTGCGGGTGTCCACCCACCACCAGGTCCGCGCCGGCGCGGACCAGCCGCCGCGCGACGTACTCCTGGATGGACAACGGGTGCTCGGTGTACTGGTCGCCCCAGTGCGGCAGCACGGTGACCACGTCGACGCGGCGGGCGAGTCGTCGCACGTCCTGGAGCATGCGGTCGAGCTCGGTCCGGTCGAGCGGACCGGTGCGGATCGGCATGCTGACCGAGCTCGCACCCGGTTGGCCCGGGCCGGCCTCGGGGGTCTCGCCGATGGTGTTGAACCCCACGAAGCCGAAGCGGACGCCGTGCCGCTCCACGACGACCGGCCGCCGGGCGTCGGCGAGGTTGCGACCGGCGCCGAACGGACGCAGCCCGGCGTCGGCAAGCAGGTCGGCGGTCTGCACCAGCGCGCGGTCGCCGTAGTCGCCGGCGTGGTTGTTCGCCATCGACAGCGCGTCGAAGCCCGCCGCTCGCAGCCCCTTCGCCACCCGCGGATCGGCGGCGAACGAGTCGCCGCCCTGGGTGGGGGAGCCGTCGGTCGACAGCGTGCTCTCGAGGTTGCCGACGGTGATGTCGGCGGAGCGGAGGCGGCGCTGCATCGGCCGGAGCGGGTACGACGGGTCGCCCTCCGCCGCGGCCCGCTCGCCGACCCGCCGGCCGAGCATGATGTCGCCGACCACCGTCAGGGTCGTGACCCGGCCGGGCTCGGGGCCGGCCGCCCGGATCGGGTAGTCGGCCGGGTCGCGCAGCGGGTGCACGCCCTCCACCGACAGCACCCGGACCCCGGGACCCACCTTGCTGGCCGGCACCACGGCAACCGTGTCCATCGGGAGCGACCGGAGGGCCGACGGCTTGTGGGTGACGGTCAACGACCCGCCGGGAAGCCCGAGCTGCCGCCACCTGGTCACCCCGCCGTCGAGAAGCAGGCCGACCTGGCGCTGGGTGAGGTCGGCGGGCGGCCGGCGGACGTGCACGGCGACCACCAGCGGCTCGGAGCTGGCCGGCTCCGGCTCTGCCGGCGTGGTCGCCTCCGACGTCGGTGCGGACGAGGATGCCGGTGACGGGCTCGCGGCGGGCGTGCTCTCCGTCGGCGTCGAGCACGCGACGAGCAGGAGCAGGCACACCGTCCCGACCGCCGCCTTCATCACGTCACGGTAGTCGAGGTGTCGGTGGGCTCCGGCAGGATGGCGCCCATGGCAGCAGACGTCGTGCGGCACGTGTCCGACGTCGAGCGACGGTCCCGGATCGCGACGCGGCACGGGGTCGCGCCCGGCGCGAGGTACGCCGACCCGGTCGCCGCGACCCAGGCGATGACGGTGCTCCACGCCACCGAGCCGGCGACCGTCTATCTCTCCCTGCACGCCCGGGTCGACGACCTCACGGTCGCCGACGTCGACCGGGCGTTCTACGAGGAGCGCAGCCTGGTCAAGCAGCTGGCCATGCGTCGCACCGTCTTCGTCTTCCCGCGCGACCTGCTGCCGGCCGCCTGGGGCAGCACCTCCGCCCGGGTCGCCGCCCAGCTCCGGCCCCGCCTCGCCAAGGACGTCGAGGCCGGCGGGATCGCCGACGACGGCGCCGCGTGGGTCGACCGGGCGTGTGCCGCCGTGCTCGCCCGGCTCGCCGACGGCAGCGAGCGGTCGGCCAAGTCACTGCGCGAGGAGCTGCCCGAGCTCGAGGGCCGCATCGACGTCGCCGTCGGCAAGGCCTACGGCGCCAATGTCGCGCTGTCGCCGCGGGTGCTCACCCAGCTCGGCGTCGAAGGGCTGGTGACGCGCGGCCGCAACGGCGGGCACTGGCGGGTGTCCCGACCGCAGTGGACGTCGATGGCTGCCTGGCTGGGTGACGTACCCGAGCCGTGGCCCGCGGCCGAGGGCTGGGCCGAGATGGTGCGGCGCTGGCTGGGGACGTTCGGGCCCGGCACCGCCGCCGACATCCAGTGGTGGCTCGGCGGCACCGTCGGCATCGTCAGGCAGGCGCTGGCCGACGTCGAGGCCGTGCCGGTCTCGCTCGACGGGGGAGAGACGGGATGGCTCCTGCCGCAGGACCTCGAGCCGGTCACCCAGGTGGGGTCGTGGGTGGCGCTGCTGCCCGTGCTGGACCCGACGGTGATGGGCTGGAAGTCCCGCGGCTTCTACCTCGACGCCCCCCACGTGCCGCACCTGTTCGACACCAACGGCAACGCCGGCACGACGGCGTGGGTCGACGGACGGGTGGTGGGCTGCTGGGTGCAGGACGCCGCCGGCGTCGTCGAGGTCCGCTACGTCGAGACGGTGGCGAAGGCCGCCCAGCGCGCCCTCGCGGCGGAGGCGGCGCGGTTGACGGCCTGGCTCGACGGCGTCCGGGTCGGCACGGTCTACCCGTCGGCGGCGATGAAGGGCTGACCTTCGCTATCGTCGCCCGCGTGCCTGACGACGACGAGCTGGTCCGCCTGCAAGCCGAGGTGGCCCTGCTGCGCGACGAGCTGGCCACCGCCCGACGCACGGAGGAGAAGTCCGGCACCCGCCTGGCCAAGGTGCGCGCCGCCCGGAACAACGCCGAGAAGTCGGCCGACCTCCTGTCGACGGCGCTGGCCGACCGCCTCCGGATCGACGGCAGCCTCAAGGGCCGCAGGCACAGCCTGCTCGCTCGACGCCAGGGCGCGCCCACGGACGAGGAAGAACGCGAGCTGGAGCTGATCCGCTCCTCACCCCTCTTCGACGCCGCCTGGTACCTGCGCCAGTACCACGACGTCGTCCGCTCCGGCGACGAGCCGACGCTGCACTTCCTGCGCCACCCGACGCGGCCGATCCGGGCGCCCGGACCGGACTTCGACACGGCTCGCTACCTCGACGCCCATCCCCAGCTGCTCGCCGACGGCACCCACCCGCTGATCCACTACCTCCTCACCGACGCGGGCCGACGCGGCGAGCCCTACCCGCCCCCGTCGTGATGGCCGGTACCTGACGATGCCCGACATCGAGATGGGGCAGCGCCGCTGCGCCGAGTTCCAGCGACGCTGGCTCGGCTTCGTGCACCGCTGGCAGCGGGTCGACCGCGACGATCCGGCCCGGGCCCGCCGCCTCGTCGAGCGCTGCCTCGCCGACGGCCTCCCCGAACCCCAGCACGAGCGCCAGCCCGACCGCGGCGCCCAGCTCCGGTGCGCGGCGGCCGTGGTCCGGGCGAGCGGCGCCTTCGACGCCGATGGCTACGCGGAGGCCAACCGCCTCGCCACCCGTCGCGTCGACCCCCTCCAGCACTTCGTCGACGAGGGCTGGCGCAACCTGAGGGCCCCCAGCCTGGAGTTCGACCTCTGGTCCTACACCTGTTCCTACCTCGACCCCACGGCCGAGGACGTCAACCCCCTGCTGCACTACCTGCTCGTCGGCCGCCACGAGGGTCTCGAGCCGGTCCCGGGACCACCGCCCGAACGCGTCCCGACCGACTATGACGGACGCACCCCGCGGCGGGTCTGCCTGTTCGCGGCCTACGACCGGGACGGCATCGTCGACGAGTACGTCGTGCACTACCTGCGCGAGCTGAGCCGGTTCAGCGACGTCTTCTACCTGGCCGACGGCGTCCTGGACCCCGGCGAGCTCGACAAGCTCGAGGGAGTCGTGCAGGGAGCGTGGAGCATCCCGCACGCCGCCTACGACTTCGGCTCCTGGTCGATGCTGGCCCGCGACCTGGTCGGCTGGGAGGTCCTGGACGGCTACGACGAGGTGGTCCTCGCCAACGACAGCTGCTTCCTGGTCCGGCCGCTCGACGAGGTGTTCGCCGAGATGGACGCCCGCGCGTGCGACTGGTGGAGCCTGCAGGCGACCTCGATGGAGTTCAACGAGGACGACGTCGGCGACGAGGTCTCGATGCCGCTCGCCGAGGCCAAGCACGAGCTGGTCGGCCCGCGCCGCTGGACCGACGTCCTCTACCTCCACCTGAGCTCGTACTTCCAGGTGCTGCGCCGTCCGGTGCTCGACGATCCCGGCTTCCGGTTCCGGCTCGACACCGTGTGCGGACAGCGCACCAAGCAGCTGGTCGTCGACAAGTACGAGATCGGCATCGGCCGTTACCTGATGGACTCCGGGTTCGACTTCGACACCTGGTCGGACGACCTCTACCCGTTCCACCCGCTGTACTCGCGACGCTTCTTCGACCACGTCGCCGTCGGCTTCCCGCTGGTGAAGCGCAACTTCCTGGCCGAGAACCCGCGCGACGTGCCGGGCTTCGCCGTGGCGCGACTGGTTGCGCAGGCGGCCCCGGACGCGCCGATGGACGTGATCCGGGCCAGCATCGACCGGGTCTCGCCCTACGACGCGTGCGCCCTGTCCTGCTCGTCGCGCTGGACGAGCGACGGGCACAAGGTGCGCCCGACAGGCCGTTGGCAGGGCTACGGCTTCCGCTGGATGGACGAGGAGGCGCCCAAGTTCCCGCACTGGTGGGCCTTCCCGGTCTCGCCGGCGACCCATCGGCTGCGACCCCAGCGCACGGGCCCTCTTCGAGGTCGTGCGCGACGACCCGTCGATCCGCAAGGTCGTGCTGACCCGGTCGCGGCGCCTCGACCTCGACGGCGAGAACGTGGTGGTGCTGCCGCTCGGCCACGGGGAGGGCCGAGGCAGCTGGCGCGGTGCGGTCTGGTGCTTCTCGACGGGAACGCCGACGAGCAGCTGGACGCTGCCGATGCCCGCTGCCTGGCACCAGCTCGTGCACGTGGGCGGGGGCCTGCCGATCGGGCCGCTCCGTCTCGATCCTGCGGCGCTGGAGGCGGAGTCCCGACTGGCGGTGCGCGCCGTGGCGTCGCACGGTGAGGCGCTGGCGCGAGCCGCCGCCTCACCTGGGGCGGGCCTCGAGCGCCTGTGGCTGACCGGGCCTTCCGCGCCACGACCTCGTCGTCCGGGCCTCGCCTGCCGGAGGACCTGGCCCGCGAGGAGGCCGAGCTCCGATCCCGGCTCTCCGAACGGCGCCTCGTGGTCTTCTGGCCGCGGCCGGGAGCCCTGCCTCCGAGCCTGGACTCCGCGCAGCTCGACCACCTGGCCGCGTGGGCGGCCCGCCACGACGTCATCGTGGGTGTCCGTGAGGACGTCGTCGACAGCCTGAACAGCTGGACCTACGCGCTGCGGCAGGTGGTGGGCGTCGGTCTCGCGGCACGCAGCGTGCCACACGCCTCTACCGTGCTGCGGGTGGCCGATGCCGTGGTCACCGACGACGCCGACGAGGCCGTCGACTTCCTGCTGACGGGACGCCGCCTGCTGCACTGGTCGCCGTCACCGTCACCGTCGCCGCCGCCGACGTCGCCGACCGACGAGGCGTACTTCTCTCCCGACGCGTACCTGCCCGGCCCCGTCAGCCGGACGTTCGACGAGCTGCTGACCGCTCTCGACACGGTGTTCGAGCCGCTCGACGCCGAGTGGCAGGCGAGCGTACGACAGGGCCGTGAGGCTCGCCTTCGCCCACCCTGACGACCTCAGCGGCTGGCGGCTGGTCTGGCGACTCCGCGGTCACGCCTGAGGTGGCGACTCCTCCGACCATGCGTCCACCGGCAGGTACATCTCCTGGACGCGCCGGGCCACCCGGGCGCCCGATCTTCCGTCCACGTGGTCGTGCAGCGGGTCGCGCACCCGAGCCTGGCGGGCCCGCTGATCCGCGGATGCCTCCTCGAGCAGCGCCGGGAAGGCTGCTCGCAGTTCGTCCCAGTCGCGGCACACCGGCCCGGGTGTCAGGTCGCGGACGTCGAGCAGCGAGGCCGGGGTCCTCGCTGAACGCCTCCAGGTCGGGGACGAAGGCCACCACCGGCCGGTCCAGCACCAGGTAGTCGATCAGGTCGTCGGTGTAGTCCGTGATCGAGAGCCGCCGCCTCCCGCAGCACCATCTCGGTGTCGCGGCAGCGATGCGGTGGGAAAGCACGAGCAGACCCGCCGCACGAAGCGTCGCGGGGTCCAGGCCGAGCAGCGGCCGGCTCGGCAGGTCGCGACGCGGCGGACGGACGCCGACGACGGCGTCGTGCTCCCGGGCGGCCGCGGCAGCCACCCGAGCTGCTCCACGCTCACCTCAGGGATGGACGCCGCTACGCCCGGTCCGCCGGGGCCCACACCACGAGCCGTCGACCGGCGCGGGCGCGACGCAGGACGTCGAGCTGTGCCCGAGGTCCGGAGCGAGCGCGCTCTCCGGGCAGCAGCAGCAGGTCGGTTCGGGGGGAGCCGGTGACCCGGATCTCGGGCTTGAAGGGGGATGCCGCGCACGGTCGCAGCGCCTGGGCCTGGCGCTCGGACGACGCGCACACGACCCGGGTGAGGTCGAGGTCGTGGAGACGCTGGTTGTGGCGCAGCCGGGCCTCCGCACTCGTCCCGCGCTCCAGACCCGCGCCGAAGGTCCGTGGCGACGACGTGTGACCGCACGTCGACGAATCGGTGGCTTGCCGGCGCGAAGCGGGTGCGGCAGGTCGGCTCGCGGACCCTCGGTGACGAAGATGGTGCCGGCGCGGAGCAGATACCACGTGGGCTCCTTGGCTCTCGCTCAGGACGGCGGCCACGTTCGCGCCGCCGATGCCGGGGTTCTCCGTCGGGCCGATCAGCACCTTCTTGATGGTCGGGTCGAGGCGGACCGCCTCGAACACGGATCGGGCGTTGCCCTCGAGCCGGCGCGTGCGCGGATTCACGGCGAAGGCCCACCAATGGTCGAACCTGGGCATGAAGCGCTCGAGATCGTCGAAGTTGTCCGGACCGATGAGCTCCTCGGTGGCATGGACGTAGCCGTTGGCCACCACGTCACCGTCAGGGCACGATGGAGGTTGAACGACGGGGAGACCCGCCACAGGTTCCGCTCGATGGCGTCGACGTCGGCATCCGGGGCAGCCGCCAGCACGCGCTCCTTCCAGTTGTGGAGGTCGGGTCACGTGGAACGGGTTCTCGTGCAGGAACTGCCGCTTGACGAACGGGAAGCCCTCATCGAGCAGGTCGAATGCCGACTCCCGATAGATCGGGTGGAACGGCAGCACCCCGTCGACGAAGGTCTCCACGTGGTACCCGGCCAGGGTGAGGTAGGACGAGATGCCGATCTCGTACTTGCGGATGATGGAGTTCTTGTCCGACTGGGGAGCCACCGTCTCGAGGCGACGACGGAACTCCGGGTCGGCGATCACGTCCGACCGGAGCGCCATGAAGTACGACCCGACGTGGAAGCAGTCGGACATCCGCCACGGTCGCTCCCGTCGGGACTCCTCCGCCAGATCATCGACCCGCAGCCGGCGTCCCAGCCGCTCCTGGTCTCGCGGTGTGAAGTCGTCGTCGGTGGCCTGCAGGCCCCACCAGTGCGCCGGCCGGGCGTCCATGGTGTCGAAGATCTGGTCCAACGGTCGCAACAAGTAGGAACTGTCGTTGGTCAGCAGCACTTCGTCGTACCCGGCCAGGGTGTCCCACCCGACCAGGTCGCGGGCCAACATGGCGTAGGAGCCGAAGTCGTAACGGCCGTGGCGGATCGTCCACCGGCCGCGTGTGTACGGCGCCAGCTTGTCGAGCTCGCCGTCCTCAAGGCGGCAGTCGGCCAGGTAGTAGACGTCGGCGTGCCGGCTCAGCTCCCGGACGTACGCGACCACGTAGTCGTCGACGATCCCGTCGCCGTCGAAGCCCGCGAAGAGACACGCGCGCCTCGGCCGCCGGTCGAGGGTGGGGGGCACCTCCCTGACGGGCAGCACCGGCGGCAGTGGCGCCAGGCCGTGATGCCGTCCCTCGGCGAGGTAGTGCACGAAGGGGTTGACCTGCTCACCGGCCGGGTCGAGGTGGGTGGTCCAGTACCACCAGACGTCGAAGGCCGGAGACGGGTTGCGCAGGTCCCGCCAGCCGGTAGCGGACGAAGTGCTGCAGCCCCTCGTGGTGCCCGCAGAACTGCCAGTGCAGCTCCCGGTTGTGCCACATGTAGCCGAAGTCGTCGAAGTCGCCGCTGGCGACCACCAGGTCGTGCGCGCACGTCATCCGTCTGCCGGATCCACCAGGGCGTTGGCGGCGTCGTCCGAGGGGTCCGTGCCGCAGGCGGCCAGGCCGCCATCGAGACCACGCTCGACCAACCGGGCGAGCAATGCGGCCCGGTCCGATGCGACAGCCTCGGTGTAGCCGCGGACGAAGGCCAGCCACCGCGACGTGTACGCCGCGGTGTACGCCGCCGCGTCAGCCATGGTCCGAGGAGCCGTGTCCCAAGTGGTGGAGCAGGGCCGGCAGGTCGCTGTGCTGGGCCTCGGGGTGGTCCTCGAGGTACTGGATGGTCCTGAACTCGGGCCCAGGTTCGGCACGCGTCGTGGCGCCGGTTCGGACGTAGTGGACCGCCGGCGACAGCAGCTCCCGGACGGCGTCGGGCTGGTGGCGGAGGTACCAGGCGCCGTCGAAGAGGTCGCTGGCCTCGATGGCCGCCACCCGTTCCCGTTCGAGTGCATCGGTGCGGCCCTGGACCAGCCTGCCGACCAACCCGCTCCGTTGGTCGGCCCAGTATCGCTCCGACAGAACGGTGGCCAGCACGTCGGAGAACAGCCGCGTCTGCTCGCGCAGGTGCGCTCGCTGCCTGCGTACCCGCTGGAGCGTCTCCTCGGCCTCCTCCTGGCGGCCGTGCGACAGCTTGAGCTCGCGGCGCGCGAGCCGCAGGGCCTCGGTCAGCTGGGCGAGGTCCGCAGGATCGGTCGCGCTCACGGCCGCCCGGCCAGCCTCGGGACCGCGGTGTCGGCACTCATGAGCCAGTTGCCCCCATGACCTCGCGAAGCGTCCGTTCGCTGCCGACCGAGAGGTCCACGACGGGCAGGTGCTCGATCTCGGCGAGCCGTCGTGCGCCGGACAGGTAGGTCAGGTTGCCCCGCTCGTCGCGAGACTCACGGAACCGCGACTCGACGTACCCCTGGCCGGCGGGAGACGCCGTCAGCGATCCGAGGCGGTCAGCCTTGACGAAGAAGGCGTTATTGCCATTGCTGTTGCAGCCCACGAACGCGTATCCCTTGCGCTCGCCGAGCTCGCGCAGGGCCGACAACGAGGCACCGAAGTAGAGGTTGGAGTGATGAGCGGCGGTCCGTTGGAAGGCGGGGTCGTAGGGCACCGTGACCCGCGCACTGGGCCCGAAGACGCTGTTGTACTCGACGACCACGATCACCGGGTCGACCTCGGTGATCGCCTCCCAGAGCCAGTAGTCGTTGCCGTCGATGTCGATGCTGAGCAGCCCGATCTCGCCGGAGAACTCGTTGTCGGCGAACGTGGCGTTGATGTTCTCGCTGGTGATGAACGACGCGACGGCGGTGAGGTCGAAGCGCCAGGACTCCTCGCTGCCCTGGATGTCGCGGACGAACTCGGGACTGCCGTCGATCACCAGACCGCGCCAGTTGTCGTGCCACAGCAGGAACCGGGTGTTGGACTCGCGGTAGTTCTCGACGCCGAACTCGATGAAGACGGGCGGCACGTCGACCGCTTGTCGGACCAGGTGCTGGATGATCCCGTCCTCGCCGAACTGCGAGAAGACGGTGAACTCCGTATCGGTCAGGGAGGCCGGCTGGTCGGGAACCAGGCGCCCCATGATCGTGCCCATCAGCACCCGGTTGGCCTCGAGCGCGCGCAACTGGCCCAGCGGGCTCAGGTCGCGGGCCTTGCGCAATGCGTGCGCGACGCGGGGCGCCTTGACGACGAGGCGTTGCTGGAGCATGCAGGCCCTTCTCCCGGGATCGGACAGACCGGAGGTTACCCGAGTCGCCCCTGGATCCATTCCTGGAGGGCACCGACACCGTCTGCCAACGACCACTCGGGTGACCACGCCAGCTGGGCCACCGTGCTCGTCACGTCGCAGGCGGCGTGACGGACGTCCCCGTCGCGGAACTGACCGGTCACATGAGGCTCGGGCGCGCCGTGGTAGGCCGCGACCGTTGTCGCGAGGTGGCGGATCGTCGCGCGCACGCCGGCGCCGATGTCCAGGGTTCGCACCGGTCCCGTCGGCGGTGCGGCCATTGCCGCAGCCAAGGCCGCCGCCACGTCGTCGATGAAGACGAAGTCGCGCGTGATCTCCCCGTCCTCGTAGAGCGGGATCGACTTACCCTGCCGGGCGAGCTGGGAGAACAGCGACACGATGCCCGTGTAGGGGTTGGTGAGCGACTGACCTGGCCCGTAGACGTTTTGGAGGCGCAGCACCGACAGGGGAACATCGTGCGAACCGCCCCAGGCGCCGAGCACGTGCTCCTGGGCGAGCTTGGTGGCGCCGTACACGCTCGACGGCGCGGGTGTGGTGCCGTCCACGGAGTTGGGCACGTGCGTGGCGTCCGGGAAGTCCCACTGACCTGCTTCGAGCTGGGCGTGAGTACGCGCCCCGGGGTGCAGCACCGTGCCGTCGGTGCGGCGCCAGAGGCCTTCGCCGTACACCGCCCGGCTGCTGGTGAGGATCAGGTGGGACGGCAGGTGGCCGGCGCGCGTCAGCCCGTCCAGGAGCTGGGTGGTGCCGACCACGTTGACCGAGCTGTGGCGGGTGCTCTCGCTCAAGGACTGCGCCGTGCCCGTCTCGGCCGCCAGGTGGACGACGACGTCCGGGCGGAAGTCGGCGAGCACCCGGCCCCAGGTGCCGGCCTCGACCACGTCGGCGATCACCAGCTCGGCGGACTCGTGCAACGCAGCCGGTCGGTCGGAGGTGGGGTGAACCTGCGGATGCAGGTTGTCGACGACCACCCAGCGCTCGGCGCGGTCGCCCACGAGTCGCGACAGCGCGCAGCCGATGAAGCCGGCGCCTCCCGTGACGAGGACGTTCCCGATCGCACCCTGCTCTGGAGCAGCAGACCTCATCGCACCTCCGGCGGCTCGAGGGCGTGCCACCTGCACGCCGACCGGCCATTCTAGTGTCGCGCCCGAGAACCAGACACGACGGGCGAATCCTCACCAGGTGATGACGCGGGATCGCATTGACCTAGGCAGCCCGCCCTGGATCTCAGCGAGCACCTCCGGCGCGACCACGACTGCAACCCTGCTGTCGCCCTCCAGAATCCGTCGGGTGGCCTCGGTCGCTGCCGTCATGTCGACGAACGCCACGCCGTACTCCGCGAGGATGCCTGGCGGTCCCTTTCCGGACTCGTCCGACCAGGTCTGGCTCAACGCCAGCTGCCACTGCGCCGCGAGGCTCGGGATCGGGTCTCCTAGCACGGCGGCGACGTAGCTCGTGGTGCCGAACGGCCGCTGGGCGGCGATCCTCCCCGCTGCCAGCAGACGCAGGGACTCTCCCGACGGACCCGCAGTGAGGATGACGCCCGCGGCCCGGTAGACCGGCATCGGAGCCAGGTCGGTCACCGGCGTCGGGGGTTGAGGGCCCACGTAGCCGAAGAACTGTGTTGCCGCCACCGTCGCCAGCACGGCTGCGCCGACGGGGAGCACCTTCGGCTCGGCGCCCTCCGGCCCGCCGGGTCCCTCGGACGGCGAGCTGGGCCAGGCCCGTCGCCAGGACGGCGTACGCACGAGCGCGACGCCCTCCGCCACCTTTCCGAAGTAGTAGGTGAGCGCACCCACCTCGCTGACCTGGTAGATGCCGAGCGCGAGGGTCAGCAACAGCCCGGTCACCGGCACGGCGGCGAGCTCGACGGCTCGACGTGACCCTGCGTCCCGGTGCCGGCTCCAGGCCGCTGCGGCTGCCGCGCAGCGCACCCAGGGTCACCATGAGCAGTCGCGACATCGAGTACTGCGGCGGCGCCGGCGTGAGGGTCACCACCTCACCAGCACCCGAGCTGCGCAGGACGAGCAGCGAGGCGAGGCTGAGCAGCACGGTGATCCCCACGGCAGTCACGAGCGCGACCCGCTGTCCTCGCGACGTCCCGGCGAGCACCCGGCGGAGCCGGAGGAACGGGCACACACGCCGCCACTCCGGCGAGCGGCGCCATGGGCAGCCAGCTGTGCGCCGTGGCCACGACCAGACCGCCGAGCAGGAGGACGCTGAGGAGCCGGGCGCGACCGAACGTGGCGGCTGCCACCAGCGTCGCGAGGCCGGCCGTACCCGCGGCGAACACGAAGTTGGGCCAGGAGTTGCTGATAGCCACCGAGCCGGGGCCCACGACGAACGCAGCGGCGACGAGGGCCGCGATCGGCCAAGTCACCAGAGGCCGCTGGCGCAGAGCGGGCAGGGACACCACGCCGGCGACGAGCAACGCGGCCAGCAACGCGATGACGAGACCCAGCCCGCGTCCGTAGGCCAGCATCTCCGCCGACGGGTTGCCGGGCTCGGGTCCGCTGATCAGTTCCATCAGGCCGACGACGAAGGTGTGGAAGTGCTCCGGATACGACGCACCCACCCACGGCGACCCGTCCGGCGCAGCATCCAGGGCGGGGACCACCCGGCCGTGCTGACGGATCATCTCGACCATGTCGTAGTGGGTGACGTGGTCCCAGTGGCTCTTCATGAGGAGGTTGAGCGAGCGGTCGCCGGAGGCCGCGTGCACGAGTGGCCACGTCTGCCAGATCCCCAGGGCGAAGGCGAGGGGCGGCAGCGCGTCCACCGTCGAGAGACGCGGCAGCAGGTATCGAGCCCGTCGGGCGGGACCCTCGCCGAGGAACGGCCACCCTGCCAACGCGCCAGCAGCCACCGCGAGCACGACCGTCACCCAGCCCAACGCCGTGTCCGGGAGCGGGCAGCCACCAGAGCAGCGGCACCCAGCCGATGACGAGGCCGCCGCCGACGAGGAGGCGCCGCGAGAGCCGGCGGGAGAACGGTGCGAGGGCGATGACCAGGGCGGCGAACGCGAGCCCGACGACGCCGTCCAGCACTCCCGTCCACCGGCCGACCAGCACGAGAGCGGCCACCGCCATGCCCGCGAGAACGGCGACCATCTTCGGCGCCTTCACGTGAGCAGGTTGACCATCGCCACGACGGCCAGCAGCGCCAGCGCCCGGCTGGGGCCGGGGCCGCGGAACAGCAGGGCAACGCAGGCCGTGAGTCCGGCCAGCAGGCCGTACCCGTGACGCGGGGAGAGCATGTAGTAGAGGTGGTTGACGTAGAAGTTGAGCGCCACCAGCAGGAACGGTCCGGCGACCGTCAGCACCAGCACGCCGATGCCGAAGGCACTGAGCCGCGGTGCAGAGCGCAGCGCGAGGGCAGCGGCGAGCACGCCACAGATCAGCAAGCCGGCGGTGGCCACTGACATCACGTTGTTGGTCGGGTCGTGCCAGGACGCCGGCTGCCAGTTGCCGGTGGCCGGGCTGGTGAAGACGTACAGAAGCGGCTCGACGATGCTGCTCCAGTCGATGCTCTCCGCGTGCAACATGCTGTACATCGGGCTGGCCTCGGATTCTGCCGTTGCCGTCAGGTTCAGGCGCAGTCCCCAGAGGAACGACAGGACCACGAACACGGCCAGGCCGGCTGTTGCGAGGAGCATCGACGCCCGGAGCGGGGGTGGTCGTTCCTGGTCTCCGACGTCCGAGCCGCCGCCCACCTGCCGGCGTGAGAGCAGCGGCAGGACGACGAGGTACACCACGGCCGCGCCGACCGCCTCGAAGGCCGTGAACTTGGTGAGCGCCGCGAGAGCCACGGCCACCAGGAACCAGACCGGCCCGACGTCGCGTGCCGTCGTAGGTCAGGGCGGTGAGCATGACGAGCCCCGACACCGCTGCCGTGGCCGTGTCCGGACCCAAGGTGCCCGCCGACGACACCATGTTGGCGCCCGTCCCCACGAGGACGGCCGCACTCGCGGCGGCGAGGCGGCGCGCACCGAGACGCGTGGCGATCAGGTAGACTGACCATCATCAGCGCAGCGAGCCAGACCGCCCCGAAGCCGCGGGACACGCTGAAGAGCGACCAGCCCGTCACCGCCGCGACGGGACGGGCAAAGGCCGCCGTGGGGTAGTAGTAGACCGGTCCGGATCCGCCGGCCGTCGACTACACCCGCACCGGGGAAGGAAGCCGGGTCGTAGGGGCCGGTACCGCAGGGCGGCAGCGGCAGCACGTACTCCGGGCCGGAGGTGCGAGCACGCCCATTCCTGCATGGCACTCTGCGAGAGCTTCTCGCCGATCACGGGCACGTGGGGAGCGTCGTGGATGTAGTCGTAGTGGACGACCTCGTCGATCGGCGACGGGTAGGGGTAGGTGTCCATCAGCAGCCCCACGGACACGACAGAGCACCCAGGAAGAGCAGGGCCAGCAGCAGGTTGGCGGATCGCGTCCGGTCCTTACCGGGGGCCCGTCGTCAGTCACGACGCCGACCCTACGATGGCGGCTGCCCGCACGAGCGACGCGGTCGGACCGTAGAGTGCCGCGACCGCCGCCCAAGCCTCGGAGGAGCATTGATGGCCAACCCACGACCACCGTGGCGTGCGTACCCGTGGCACGTGATCGTGCCGGTGGCGCTCTACCTGGTCGTGGTGCTCGCCGGCATCACGCAGTCGTCCATCGGCATCAGCAAGCTGCGCGAGGATCCTGCGGACCCGTCCGGCACGATGATCGGCGACGCGCGATCCATCAGGTCCGACGAGTGGCTCTCGGTGACGCCCGTGATCCTCGGCGTGATGGCCACGGGCAGCACCGAGGACCTCAACCCGCTGGCCGCCGAGCAGCAGTTCATGGCCATCCTCCCGTCCGGACCGCGTGTCTCGGTGGTGCTGTTCGACGGCGCCCTGCTCCGGCTCGGGCCGTGGCTGCCCGATGCGATGCTGCTCGCGGCCCGTTGGTGGCTCCCGTTGCTGCTCCTCGTCCTGGCCACGCCGTCGTTCTTCTCCCAGATCACCGGAAGCCGGCGGGTCGGGTACCTGGCCACAGCACTGATCGCGTTCGCGCCGGCGACGGCGTGGTGGTCGATCGCCCCGGTATGGATCCTCGGGTTCGCGATGGCGGGTGCGGCGGCCCTCCTGCTCGCGGTCCGCGCTGCTGTCCAGTCCAGGACACGAGTGTCCGTCGGGTGGGGCGCAGTCTCGGCGCTGATGCTGGCCCGCGCTCCGATGGGGTACCAGCCCTGGTCGATCATCCTCGTCACGGCCGTCGTGCTCGTGGCGGTCGTCGCTGCCGTGGCGTCGAGCGACCGTCGGGGCAGGGCGCTGGCGGCCGTCGGGGCGACCGGCCTTGCGACCGGCCTGTTGTTCCTCGGCATCGTGCTCGAGAGTCGGGAGACGCTGGCGGCGGTCGTCGGCACCGTGTACCCCGGCCAGCGGATCTCGACCGGGGCTCCCCAACCGTTCCAGGAGATCTTCGGCGCCACCGTGCTCGCTCCGTTGAGCGAGACCATGCCGATGGTCGGGACGAACGCGAGCGAGATCTCCTCCAGCCTCGCGGTCTGCTTCGTGTGGGCGATCTTGCTGCTGGTCCGAACCCGTCACCTTCCACAGCGCGGGCCACCGGGCTGCCGTCATCACGTTGCTGGCGCTCTCGGCGTTCTGGTTCGCCTGGGCGACGGTCGACTTCGGCACCGTCGGCAGCCACATCCCGCTGGTCAACCTGGTGCCACCCGGACGGTCTGCCGACGTCCTCGGTTTCCTGGCGGTCATCCTGGTGTGCCTGGTGCTTCCCGCTGCCGGGACGCTCAACGGCTGGCGGTTCGCGGCGATCACGGGCGCGGCCTGCGCTGCGGTGGCGGCCTACGCCGGCTCGCTGTTGCGCGCCCAGAACGTCCCTGAGACCTCACTTGCGGCTGTGTGGACGTCCAGCCTCGTGGTGGGGTTGGTGGTTCTGGTCGTGACCCGGTGGCCCCAACGGACGGCTGGGTACGTGCTTGCCGGGGCGTGTGCGCTCGTGTTGGTGTGGGACGTCAACCCGGTGATGGTCGGGCTCGGCGACCTGCGCGGCACCCCAGTGGCGAACCAGATGCTCGGTTGGGGAGAGGACGCGCGTGACGATGGGACCGTGTGGGCCTCGGACGCCGTCGAGATCGACTCGCTGTTCATGGCTACCGGCGTCCCGTCGATGTCGGGTCGACAAGCTCGCCGGGCCGGACAAGACGGCGTGGCGGCAGCTTGATCCGAAGGGGACGGACGAGACCTTGTGGAACCGCGCCGCCTTCGTGTGGTTCGGGTGGACTGACTCTCCGACCCTGACGGTCGAGAACCCGCGGCCGGATGTCGTGCGCGTTGTGGGATCACCCTGCGCGGTAGCGGACAAGATGCCGGGAGCCACGCCAGTCGTCGCTTCGGCGCCACTCTCGGGCGACTGCCTCACCGAGGTCGACACCTTCTCGTGGGCGGGTGTGCCGCGCTACGTCTACGCCGTCGACGTCACGGGCTGACAACGGGCTCGCGGCGTCTCGGCTTGTGACGTAGCGCCGGCGCCTCGATGAGGTGCCAGGAGAGCTGGGCCAGGACGTAGACGATGGGTGTCGCGATCGCGATCACGGTCCACGGGCCGAGGTCGTCGCCGCCGACCTGGACGATCGTCTGCTGGACCGGGAACGCCCAGATGTAGACGCCGTAGGACGCGTCGCCGAACCGTGTGACCGACCGCCCGATCGAGCGGCAGGGCGTAGGCGAACCAGTAGGACAGGTAGACCCCCGCGACGGTCCAGACGACGACCCGGACGGACGTCGGACCCAGTCCCGCGGCGTAGCAGAGCGACGAGCAGCCCGAGGGCGACCGGCCAGCTCAGCACGATGCGGTCGCGGTAGGAGTAGGCCGCGCTGCCGAGGGCGAAGGCGGCCAGCACGTGGACGGCGCCGACGATCGGGGTGAGCGGCACCCACACGGCGCCCCAGGCCATCGCGAGCAGTGCCAGGCCGAGGACGACCCGGTTGTGGCGCAGCAGCCCCACCGTCCCGAGCCCGGCGAGCACGGCGTACGCGAAGACCTCGACCGGCAGGCTCCACAGCGGCCCGTTGACCGCGCCGGCGAGAGGTTGTCCTCGAAGACGCCCGGCAGGCCGGCGCCGAACGGGAACATCAGCACGAGGCGGACGGGGTAGATCCAGGTCTCCCAGGACGAGAAGTAGGCGGCCATCGACCGATGGTGACCAGCGGCCCGAGCACGAAGGCCGTGAGCACCGCCACCGTCGCCAGGGCGGGGAGCAGACGCAGCCCGCGCTTGATCCAGAAGTCGCGAGGTGACGGGTCGTACTCCCAGCTGCGCCGGATCAGCAGGCCGCTGACCGCGAAGAAGACCAGCACGCCGACGTAGCCGAGCGTCGTGCCGAACTGGTGCAGCGGCTCCGGCTCGCCGACCACCGCGAAGGAGTGCGAGACCAGGACCGCCCACGCAGCGAGCAGTCGGAGCAGGTCGAAGTTGTTGTGTCGGCTGGCGACGACGTCGGACAGGCGCACCGAGGAGATGGCCCGCCGGGACGTCTCCACGAGGGGCGTGCGCGCCGCGGACATGGCCGGCAGATTAGCAACGGACGGCCCTGGAGCCGGATCCGCGCCCGTCGTTACAGCGCCCTAGGATCACCCGTCATGGCCTCCCACGACCCTCCGGCGGAGGCAGCGGCACCCGCCGCCGTCCCTGGTCGGACGGTCGTCGTGCTCGGCGCGGCGGTTGTCAGCGGCATCGCCGGGTACGTCGTGCTCGTACTCACCGCGCGCTTCCTCGACCCCGTCGAGAACGCCGACTTCCTGGTGTTCTGGGGGGCGCTGTTCGGCGTGTTCGGCGTACTGATCGGCATCTCGTCGGAGACCACCCGCGCGGTCTTCGCGGCCCGGGGCTCCGCGGAGCCGTTGGCGGACAGGCGCGCCCGCATCATCCCGGTGTCCGCTGCGATCGGCCTGCTGACCGTCGTGGTCCTGGGCCTCAGCGGGCTGTGGTGGGCCGAGCACCTGTTCGGCGAACGCTGGCAGGTGCTGCTGCCCGTCATGCTCGTCGGGGTCGCGCTCTTCTCGTTGCACTGCGGCGTGGCCGGCACCCTCGCCGGCCGGAGCGAGTGGGGGCGCTACGCCACGCTGGTGGCCGCCGAGCCGACCGTCCGGGTCACCGCCGTCGCACTGGTGGCCGCGACGACCGCGAGCGTCGGCGGGTTCGCAGCTGCCAGCTCCCTCGCCGCGGGCACCTGGGTCGTGTTCGTCCTCGTCTCCCGGCGCTATCGGAGCGTGCTCGACGCACGGGCTGACGTCGTGCTTCGTCCCTATCTCGGCAACGTCGCGCGGACGTGCTCGGCCGCTGCCGCGTCGGCCCTCCTGCTTGTCGGCTTCCCGGTGTTGCTGCGGTTGACGACGCCCGACGAGACCTTCAGCGGCGCGGCACCACTGATCCTTGCCGTCTCTCTGTCGCGGGCGCCCCTGCTGGTGCCGCTGGGCGCGTATCAGTCGATCGCCGTGACGAAGGTCATGTCCGGAGGGCTCGCCTCGCTTCGCGTGCCGGCCCTGGTCGTCGCGGCGGCCACCGCGGTCGGTGTCGTGCTCGCCTACCTGCTCGGGCCGGCGATCCTGCGCCTGCTCAACCCTGACTACGACGTCGCCGGTTCGACGTTCAGCCTGCTGGTGGTCGCGGCCGGCCTGATCTCCTTGCTGACCCTGACCGGCGCGGCGAGCCTCGCCCTCGACCGGCACACCGCCTACGCCGTCGGGTGGGTGGGGGCGACGGCTGTCGCGGCCGCGATTCTGGCGATGCCGCTGTCGATGGACACCCGGGTGGTCGCCGCACTGGTGGTCGCGCCCCTGGTCGGGATGCCACTGCACCTGGTCCGGCTCCCCGGACGCCGCGGTTAGACTCCCGGCTCGTGTCGTCGCGGAAGAACCCCGGGTGAGCTCGCCGCCCCCTCGTGCTGGTCGACATGCTGTCCTACACCGGCACGAAGGGTGGGATGGAGACCTACACCCGGGAGCTCTACCGCGAGCTCGGGACCATGGACACCGGGCTCGAGTTCGTCGCGTTGGCCAGCCGGGAGGGGATGCGGCTCGACCTCTCGTGGTTCCCCGGCGAGGTGATCGCCTCCCGCATCAGCGGCGAGAACAGAGTGGTGTGGGCTGCTGGCGAGCTCTTCTTTTCGGCCGTGTGGGCGGCTCGGCGGCGAGCCGACCTCGTCCACTGTCCGGCCACGCTGGCGCCGATGTGGACGCCTATGCCGACGGTGATCACGATTCACGACATGCTCTACTGGAGCCACCCGGAGTTCATGGTGACGCCGCTCTACACGCGCCCCGTGAAGTGGATGGAGCGTCGCGGTGCCGCCAACGCCGCCCACGTCATCACCGACAGCCGCGGCTCAGCCGACGAGATCGTCCGGTTCCTGGGTTTCCCGGACGAACGCCTGCACGTCGTTCCCCTCGCGGCGACCGCCCATCGCTTCGCCGACACGCCGATCCGCGAACGGGAAAATCTGCTCGTCGCGAGCGGCCAGCGCCGGCCTTACAAGAACTGGGACGGGCTCGTCCGGGCGCTGGCCCTCGTGGACGAGCAGGTGCGTCCTCGACTGGTGATCACCGGCTCGGCCGACCCCGCCGCCGACCCGCTGCTTCCGGTGATCGCGGAATCCGGGGTGGAGGCCTGGGTCGAGGTGCGTGGCTGGGTGACCGAGCAGGAGCTGACCGATCTCTACCAACGGGCGCGCGCGATGGTGATGCCGACCTTCGCCGAGGGATTCGGCCTTCCGGTCCTCGAAGCGATGGCGGCAGGACTCCCGGTGTTGGCCTCCGACATCCCTGTCCTCCGTGAGGTCGGGGGCGACGCGGCCGTGTGGTTCGACCCGTACGACAGCGCCAGCATCGCCCAGGCGATCACCGTCGCCGCCACCCAGCCCGAGCGACTGCAGGCGGTCGTCGAGGAGGGGGTCGCGCAGGCGGCCAGGTTCAGCTGGGCGCGAGTGGCCTCCGAGACCCTCTCGGTGTTCCGTGCCGCGCTGAAGGAGTCAGCGACCGAACGCGTGACGCGCGAGCGCCCGCGCTGAGTCTGCCGACCGAGTCCGGGCCGCGGCCGGCAGCTGGATCGCGGCGTGCATGCGCGACGCCAGGTGGGCTCGGGCGGCCCGCGCGGCGCGGGGCCACCCGTGGGCGTCGCACTGCCGGGCAGCGATGTCGAAGTACGCGCGTTCGCCGGCGAACCGGCCCCCGTCGACGATCGTGGCCGACGACGCGCTCGACGCGTGACGGCGGTAGCCGAACACCTTGTCGGGAACGACGAGCAGCTGCGAGCCGTCCAGCGACCATGTCCAGCACGAGGGCGAGGTCCTGGACGAGAGGAAAGCCGTCGAGGAACTGTTGTCGGCGCACGGCCTCGGTCCGGAACGCCAACGAGGGCCAGTACAACCAGTTGCCGCGCAGCAGGGATGACGGCGAGCCGCTCCCCGCCCAGCGTCGTCGGGCCGGTCGTGCGCGGCGCGAAGACGCGTTGCTTCACCCGGTCGGCCAGGGGCCTGACGACGGAGCCGTGCTCGTCGACGACGTCGACGCCCGGCTGGACGATGTCGACGTCGACCCGGCCGAGCACGGCGCGAGCGGATCGTGCCGACGTAGTCGGGGCGCAACAGGTCGTCGCAGCCGAGGAACACGATCCACTCCCGCTCGGCGAGCTCCAGGCAGCGCCGATAGTTGTCGGTGATGCCCAGGTTGGTCTCGTTGCGGAGGTAGCGGATCCGCGGGTCACCGATCGCGTTCGCGGCCGACCCGACGCTGGTGTCGGGATAGCAGTCGTCGACGACGGTCAGCCGCCAGTCCTGGTCGCGTCTGGGCGAGCACGCTGCGGATGCACGCATGCAACAGGTCGGGCGCCCCCCAGAACGGGACGAAGACATCGATGGTCATCCAGGTCAGTCGGACTCAGGACGGTCGCGAGCCTGCTCGACCGGCAGGCTCGACCGTTCCTGCGGTCCATGAGGCATGGTGCGAGAGGCCGTAGCTTGCTCGGCGGCCTCGAC
This sequence comes from uncultured Actinomycetota bacterium, assembly GCA_963708915.1. Taxonomy (GTDB): domain Bacteria; phylum Actinomycetota; class Actinomycetes; order Propionibacteriales; family Nocardioidaceae; genus Nocardioides. The sequence goes on along the minus strand of CAVPUJ010000001.1, from coordinate 141,529 downwards.
CACCGCGATCCGTCGCGCCAGACGGTGTAGCTCGCTCGCGGGCGTCCTGGGCGCGGAGGTACTGGTTGACGACGTAGAAGCCGAACGTCGACCGCGATCACGTAGAGCACGAGGTCGGTGCCGCGGCCGACGCCGACCAGGCTGCGCGACCCGGGCGACCAGCGCCGGGGACACGACGGCGATGACGACGACGAGCATCATGCGCGGTGAACGACAGCTTCTTCCACGCGTTGACCCCGTGAGCTCGTCCGGCTGCGCAACCCGATGACTGCGAGGCTAACGGCCGCGACGATGAGGAGGATCTGGACCAGGATCATCGGCTGCTCACCTTGCGGAGCAGGGTGTCGAAGGCGATGTTGACGGCGTTGACGCACCGACTGACCCTTCGTCATGGAGTACTCGGTGTAGTCGATGGTGACGGCGACCTCGACGTACCGGTAGCCGTTGCGGGCGATGATCTCGATGATCTCGCTGGCGTGGGTCATGTCGGGGGAGGTGATCCTCATCGTGTCGGCCACGTGGCGGTTGAAGGCGCGCAGCCCGTTGTGGGCGTCGGTCAGCTTCACGCCGGACGTCACGTTGGTGAACTGCACCGCCGTCCTGAGCACTGTGCGGCGGAGGAGCGAGGCGCCGTTGACCTCGCCGAGGAAGCGCGAACCGAGCACGATGTCGACGTCGGTTTCATCGAGGGTCTCGACCATGCCGGATGGCGTCCTCGACGCGGTGCTGGCCGTCGGCGTCGAACGTCACGAACCGGCGCACTCCTGGCAGAATCCGGGCGAACTCGAGGCCGGTCTGGAGCGCGGCGCCCTGGCCCATGTTGATGGGGTGGGAGACGAGGTAGGCGCCCGCGTCGAGGATCTCGCGCTCGGAGTTGTCGGTCGACCCGTCGTTGACGCAGACCACGGTCGGACAGTGCACCAGGATGCCCTTGACCACCGAGCCGATCACTTGCTCCTCGTTGAAGACGGGCACGATGAACGCGACGTCTTCCACCGGCGGGAGAATACACGAGCGGACCCCTCGGACCGGCCACCCCGAAGCCCGAACCAGGGCGCCGCGGAGGCTATTCTCCGCCCGTGCCGCAGCCCCGAGAGCAGAACCCTCCGCCCGTCCAGCGGCTGCGGATCCGCTACGCCAAGCGCGGTCGGCTGCGCTTCACCAGCCACCGGGACTTCAGCCGTGCCTTCGAGCGCGCGGTGTTCCGCGCGCGGATCCCGATGGCCTACTCATCGGGCTTCAACCCGCACCCCCGGATCTCCTACGCGGGCGCCTCGCCCACCGGGGCCGCGAGCGAGGCCGAGTACCTCGAGATCGCGCTCGCCGAGACCACCGACCCGGACGACGTACGACGCGCGTTGGTCGACTCGCTCCCCGACGGGCTGGACGTGCTGGAGGTGGTCGTGGCCGGTCCGGGCGCCCTGGCCGACCGGCTCGAGGCGAGCCGATGGCGCGTGGTCGTGGCGTTGCCCGAGGAGGACGTCGCGACCGCGGTGGCGACCTACCTCGCGCTCGATGCGGTCCCGGTCGAACGGATGACCAAGAAGGGCCTGCGCCACTTCGACAGTCGCGCGCCCGTCGTGGCGCTGACGGTTGGTCCGCACGAGGCCGGGCCCGGCTGGTCCGAGCTCGACCTGACCCTGCGCCACGGTGTGCCCGCCGTCCGTCCCGACGACGTCCTGAGTGGTCTCGCGACGGTGGCGGGGCTGCGACCGGAGACCCCGCCGCTGCTCACCCGGCTGCGCCAGGGACCCCTCGACCCGGAGACCGGCGAGGTCGGCGACCCGCTCGGATGACGCCGGAATGGTCGCACCCGGATCGCGCTGTGCGATACTGACGGCGGCCGGACCGGCTCCCAGCCGGCTCGACCCGACGACGTTCTCGCCCGTCCCGCCCGCAACCCGAGCGGGGCTGGCACACCCGAGGACCGATCGTCGCCAGACCGCGACGCGGCCGTGGAGTGCGGGTGACAGTCGCACTTCGGAACTCCGGCCCAGCGACCGCGGCAGGTGACGCCAGGCCTCCCGTGACGCATACCGCGGAGGGTGTCGCCGCCGAAAGAAGACTTTGCGTGGCCGCCCTGAGTCTGCGGGTGGCCGGGCCAGACACGGCCCAGGGCGGTACGCCGCTCCGGGCCAGAGGAGCACTTCATGCTCGACGAGACGCCCACTCCCGACGCCGTGGTCGACGCTGCTGACACCGGTGGGACCGCGGACCCAGGGGCGGACAAGCCCAAGAAGAAGGCCGCGGCCAAGAAGGCCCCGGCGAAGAAGGCGGCGGCCAAGAAGACCGCGGCGAAGAAGACCGCGGCCAAGAAGACCGCCGCTCCCGTCGAGGAGCCGGTCGTCGCGGAGCCCGCGGCCGAGGCGCCGCCGAAGGCCAAGCGGACTCGCAAGAAGGCGGCCGCGGCTCCTCCGGCCGACGCTTCGGCCGAGGACGCACCCGAGACCGCCGACGAGGCACCTGCCGCCGTCCCGCTCTTCCAGGTGCCGCAGCCGACGGTGACCACCACCACGCGCCGCCGCCGCCCGACCAAGGCCCAGCTCGCCGCCGAGGCGGCAGCCGCGGCCGAGGCGGACGAGGACGAGGACGAGACCGACGAGAGCGTCGACGCTGGTACGGCCCCGGCCGACGAGACCACCGACGAGACCACGGACGAGACGGCCGACGAGACCACCGACGACGACGCCGGCGGCGGCCGTCGCCGGCGCCGCCGTGGTGGCCGCCGACGCCGCAAGTCCGGCGACGGCGCGGACGCCGCCGACAGCGACGGTGACAACGCGACCGAGAGCGACGGCGCCAAGGCCGGAGTCCCCGCAGGCCGACGCCGCCGACGAGGGGACCTCCGAAGGCACCTCGCGTCGCCGCCGGCGTCGCCGCCGTTCGGGCGACGACGGTGACGGCGGCACGGGCGACGACCCGCAGAACACCGTGACCCGGGTCCGCAAGGTGCGCAACGCCGAGGACGAGATCACGGCCGTGTCCGGGTCGACGCGGCTCGAGGCCAAGAAGCAGCGCCGCCGTGAGGGCCGCGAGGCCGGTCGCCGTCGCGCGCCGATCGTGAGCGAGGCCGAGTTCCTGGCCCGCCGCGAGGCCGTCGAGCGGGTGATGGTGATCCGGCAGCGTGACGAGCTGACCCAGATCGGCGTCCTCGAGGACAAGGTCCTCGTCGAGCACTACGTGGCCCGCGAGTCCCAGACGTCGTTGATCGGCAACGTCTACCTGGGCCGTGTCCAGAACGTGCTGCCCTCGATGGAGGCGGCGTTCGTCGACATCGGCAAGGGCCGCAACGCCGTGCTGTACGCCGGCGAGGTCAACTGGTCCGCGCTCGGCCACCAGGACGGCCAGCAGCGCAAGATCGAGTCGGTGCTCAGCTCCGGCCAGCAGATCCTGGTCCAGGTCACCAAGGACCCGATCGGCCACAAGGGCGCCCGGCTCACCAGCCAGGTCAGCCTGGCCGGCCGGTTCCTCGTCTACGTGCCGGACGGCACCACCAGCGGCATCTCCCGCAAGCTGCCCGACACCGAGCGCGGCCGGCTCAAGACCCTGCTCAAGGAGATCGTCCCCGACACCGCCGGCGTCATCGTCCGCACGGCCGCCGAGGGCGCCAGCGAGGACGAGCTGACCCGCGACGTGGAGCGCCTCAAGGCCCGCTGGGAGGACATCGAGAAGAAGGCCAAGGGCAGCGCCCCGCAGCTGCTGTACGGCGAGCCCGACCTGACCCTCAAGGTCGTCCGTGACCTGTTCACCGAGGACTTCACGCGGATGGTCATCGAGGGCGACGAGGCCTGGGACACCGTCCAGGACTACGTCGTGCACGTGGCGCCCGACCTGCAGGAGCGCCTCGAGCGCTACCGGCCCGAGGACCACGACGGCCGCGACGTGTACGCCGCGTTCCGGCTCGACGAGCAGATCAGCAAGGGCCTCGACCGCAAGGTCTGGCTGCCCTCGGGTGGTTCGCTGGTCATCGACCGCACCGAGGCGATGACCGTCGTCGACGTCAACACGGGCAAGTTCACCGGCTCCGGGGGCAACCTCGAGGAGACGGTCACCAAGAACAACCTCGAGGCCGCCGAGGAGATCGTCCGCCAGCTCCGGCTGCGCGACATCGGCGGCATCATCGTCGTCGACTTCATCGACATGGTCCTCGAGTCCAACCGCGACCTGGTGCTGCGCCGCCTCGTCGAGTGCCTGGGCCGTGACCGCACCCGCCACCAGGTCGCCGAGGTCACCTCGCTGGGTCTGGTGCAGATGACCCGCAAGCGGATCGGTACCGGTCTGCTCGAGGCGTTCAGCCACGACTGCGACCACTGCCACGGCCGGGGCGTCGTCATCCAGGAGACCCCCGTCGAGCCGCGTCGCTCCGACGACGACGGCGGTCGCAGGACCGGCCGTCGTGGCCGGGGCCGCGGGGACCAGCAGTCGAACGGCCAGTCGAACGGGCAGTCGAACGGGCAGGGCAACGGTCGGGCCGCGACCCCGCCGACACCCAAGGACGTCGCGGCGATGGCCAAGCACCACGCCGAGCACCCCGAGCACACCGAGCACCCGACGAGCAGCCCTCGGCGGTGCCCGAGACCACGGAGGTGACCGACGAGGTGACTGCGGTCGCCGAGGCGTGGGCGCCGGCCGACGAGGCACCTGTCGAGGAGGCCCCCGTCGAGGAGGCCCCCGTCGAGGAGGCCCCCGTCGAGGAGGCCCCCGTCGAGGAGGAGCCGGAGCCGGACGGACCGCCAGAGCCGCCCGAGCCGCCCAAGGTCGTCACGCGGACCCGCCGTCGGGCCGCCAGCCGCCCGGCCGGGCCGCCGCCCGTCGTCCCCGCGCCCGAGGCTGTCACCGGCTCGGTGCTGGTGGACGAGGCCGGCGCGGACGGCGAGGAGCAGGACCACCACGAGTCCGGTCCGGCGCTGCACGTCCCGGTCAAGCGTCGAGGCTCTCGCAAGCGCTGAGCGCCGAAGTACGTATCGTTTTGCGCTTCCTGCAGCGGGGTCCGTACTATTGACTCTTGGTGCGTTGACGCGTGCCCGACCCGCGACAAGCGCCTTTCGCCCTGACTGAGAAGTTGTCAGCCAGTGGTGCGCGCAGGGCGCGGCCACACAAGTTCGAAGAGCGAGCCCCAGCAGTATCGACGAAGGAGACCGCGGTGTACGCGATCGTGCGCGCAGGCGCCACCCAGCAGAAGGTTGCCGTCGGCGACGTCATCGAGATCGACAAGGTCACCACCAAGGTCGGCGAGTCGTTCACCCTGCCGGTCGTGATGGTCGTCGACGGTGAGACGGTCACCGCGACCGGCCTCGACAAGGCGGGCGTGACGGTCGAGGTGCTCGGCGCCACCAAGGGCCCCAAGATCATCATCCAGAAGTACAAGAACAAGACCGGCTACAAGAAGCGCCAGGGTCACCGCCAGAAGTACACCCAGGTCAAGGTCACCGACATCTCCCTCTGAGCGACTGCTCACCGTTCACCAAGGACTGATCCAGATGGCACACAAAAAGGGCGCGGCCTCCACCAAGAACGGTCGCGACTCCAACTCCCAGCGGCTCGGCGTCAAGCGCTTCGGCGGCCAGGTCGTCAACGCCGGCGAGATCATCGTCCGCCAGCGGGGCACCCACTTCCACCCCGGCACCGGAGTGGGCCGCGGGAGCGACGACACGCTGTTCGCGCTGACCCCCGGTGCGGTGGAGTTCGCCACCCGTCGCGGGCGTCGCGTCATCAACATCGTCCCGGGCGAGTGACGACGCTCGTCACCAGCTGACTTCTCGAAGGGCGTCCCGACTCCGGGGCGCCCTTCGTGCATCTCAGGTGGTCTCGAGGCTCGTCCCTAGCGCTCCTCGCACCTCAACCAACGAAAAGCGGTCGTTCCCATGGCAGTCCCCACGTTCGTGGACCGCGTCACGCTGCACGTCAGCGCCGGCCGCGGGGGGAACGGCGTCGCCTCGGTGCACCGGGAGAAGTTCAAGCCTCTCGGGGGTCCCGACGGCGGGAACGGCGGTCCCGGCGGCTCGGTGATCCTCCGGGTCGACCCGGACGTCACCACGCTCCTGGACTACCACCACAGTCCGCGCCGGAAGGCCGACAACGGCGCGCAAGGAGCCGGCGGGCACCGCAACGGCAGCCACGGCGGCGACCTCGTGCTGCCCGTGCCGGACGGCACGGTCGTGCACGACGCGCGGTCGGGCGAGGTGCTGGCCGACATGGTCGGCGCCGGCTTCGAGCTGGTGATCGCGCGCGGTGGGCGCGGTGGGCTCGGCAACGCCGCCCTGGCCAGCTCCAAGCGCAAGGCGCCCGGCTTCGCGCTGCTCGGCGAGCCCGGCGACGAGCTGGAGATCCGCCTCGAGCTCAAGGTGGTCGCCGACATCGGCCTGGTGGGGTTCCCCAGCGCCGGCAAGTCCAGCCTGATCGCGGCGATGTCGCGGGCTCGCCCCAAGATCGCCGACTACCCGTTCACCACCCTGATCCCCAACCTCGGCGTGGTGACGGCCGGCGAGACGACGTTCACCGTCGCCGACGTCCCCGGCCTCATCGAAGGGGCCAGCGAGGGCCGCGGCCTGGGCCACGACTTCCTGCGGCACGTCGAGCGGTGCGCGGCCATCGTGCACGTCATCGACACCGCCACCCTCGAGCCCGGCCGCAACCCGGTCGAGGACCTCGACATCATCGAGAACGAGCTGACGCGGTACGGCGGCCTCGACGACCGCCCCCGCCTGGTCGCCCTCAACAAGGTCGACGTACCCGACGGCTCGGAGATCGCCGACATGGTGGTCGACGACCTCCGCGCGCGCGGCCTCGAGGTCTTCAAGGTGTCGGCCGCCAGTGGGTCCGGGATGCGCGAGCTCACGTTCGCGATGGCCGGGATCGTGAAGGCCGCCCGGGCCGCGCGCCCGCACGTCGAGGCCGAGCGGATCATCATCCGCCCGCAGTCGGCCGACGGCAACGACGACTTCACCGTCACCGCGACCGACGTGGGCTGGCAGGTGCGCGGCGACAAGCCCGAGCGCTGGGTGCGCCAGACCGACTTCGCCAACGACGAGGCCGTCGGCTTCCTGGCCGACCGCCTCAACCGGCTCGGCGTCGAGAAGCGCCTGGTCGCGGCCGGGGCACAGGAGGGTGACGCGGTCCTGATCGGTCACCTCGACGACGCCGTGGTCTTCGACTTCAAGCCCAGCATCGAGGCCGGTGCGGAGATCCTCGGTCGCCGCGGCGAGGACCAGCGCTTCGAGGAGGCTCGCCCGGCGGCCCGACGCCGCCGCGAGATCGACGAGGCCATGGGCGACAAGGCCGAGAACGAGTCCCGCGCCGACGTCGCCCGCCGGCTCGACGAGCGACTGAAGCCGCGCACCGGGCCGATGGCCTACGAGATCGGCGGCGCGCGACGACCCGGACCGCGTGGAGGACGACGAGTGACCCGCCGGGCGGTCGTCGACGCGAAGCGTGTCGTCGTCAAGGTCGGCTCCTCCTCGCTGACCACCGCCGCCGGGGGGCTCGACCCCCAGCGCCTGGCCGCCCTGGGTGACGTCCTCGCCGACGTACGCCGCCGAGGCACCGAGGTCGTCCTGGTCTCCTCGGGCGCGATCGCCGCCGGCCTGGGCCCGCTCGGGCTCAAGCGCCGACCGCGAGGCCTGGCCACGCAGCAGGCCGCCGCGTCGGTGGGCCAGGGGCTGCTCGTGCACCGCTACACCGAGGAGCTCGCCCGGCACGGCGTCGTCGTCGGCCAGGTGCTGCTCACCCTCGACGACGTGACCCGGCGGGCGCACTACCGCAACGCCCACCAGACCTTCGCCAAGCTGCTCGAGCTCGGGGTGCTGCCGATCGTCAACGAGAACGACACGGTCGCCACCAGCGAGATCCGGTTCGGTGACAACGACCGGCTGGCCGCGCTCGTCGCCCACCTCGTGCACGCCGACCTGCTGCTGCTGCTCAGCGACGTGGACGGCCTGTACGACGCCAACCCCGCGAACGGCGCCGCCACGCTCGTCAGCGACGTCACCGCGGCCGCCGACCTCGACAGCGTCCGGATCGGCTCGACCGGCACCGCCGGCCTCGGGTCGGGCGGGATGGTGACCAAGGTCGAGTCCGCGCGCATCGCCACCGGAGCGGGGATCCCCGTGGTCCTGACCTCGGCGGTCAACGCCGCGGCCGCGCTGGCCGGCGAGCCGGTCGGCACCCTGTTCCACCCCACGGGCAAGCGACGGCCGACCCGGCTGCTCTGGCTGGCGCACGCCACCGACCCGCGTGGCCGGCTGGTCCTCGACGCCGGCGCCGTGCGCGCCGTGGTCGAGCGCCGGGCGTCCCTCCTGGCGGCGGGCCTGACCGGCGTCGAGGGGAGCTTCGCGGCGGGCGACCCGGTCGACCTCACCGATCCCGACGGCCGACCCGTCGCCCGGGGTCTGGTCAACTTCGACGCCGCTGAGCTGCCCGCCCTGCTCGGGCGCTCGTCGCACGACCTCAAGCGTGAGCTCGGCGCGGCGTACGAGCGCGAGGTCGTGCACCGCGACGACCTGGTTCTGCTGTGAGCGAGCGCGAACCGCTGGCCTTCACTCCCGAGGAGGAGGCCGAGGAGCGCGCGTTCATCCGCAAGTACGGCGCGCTGGCACCGTTCGACCCTCCGCAGCTGGCGGAGTTCATGGCCGGATTTCCGCGGCCGTGGTGGATCGTGGGCGGCTGGTCGATCGAGGCCTTCACGGGTGCGCCACGCGAGCACGAGGACGTGGACCTCTCGATCCTTGCCTGCGACGTGCCGGCCCTCCGTGCCCACGTCGGTGACGAGTGGCACCTCTGGAGCAACCACGGCGGCACCCTGCGACCACTGGACGACCGCTTCCCCGAGCCGATCAGCAACGAGAGCCAGATCTGGGTCCGGCGCAGCGCCCAGGACCCCTGGGTCATCGACCTGCCGATCACGCCCGACCGCGACGGCCTGTGGACCAACAAGCGGATGCCCGACCACGTCGCGCCGCTCGAGGACGTGACGTGGGTCGCCGATGACGGCATCCGCTACGTCAACCCCGAGATCGCGCTGCTGTACAAGGCCGTCCTTGCGCGCCGCAAGGACGACCGCGACCTCGACCGCTGCCTGCCACTGCTCAGCGCGGACGCGCGCGCGTGGCTGCGCGACAGCGTCGCCCGGTTGTATCCCGACCACGCCTGGCTGGCTCTGCTCTCCTGAAGGAACCGGACGGCTCCGAGGTACGTCCGAGTGGCGAACCAACTCGTCCCGGGAGGACCACCATGAACCGATCCCTGATCTCCGCGCTTGCCCTCACCGGTGCGGTCCTGTTCGGGCTCGCCGGCTGCGGCCAGGCAACCGAAGCGACCGATCAGCCCGGGGCCACCGCCGCCGACGACCCGATCCCCACATCGGGCCCAGCCAGTGACACGGCCGGCGGCGGGGTCTCCGGGTCCACCGGAGCCTCGACCGGTCTCGACCCGTCCCTCGCCCAGTGGCCGGCCACCGGCTGCGGCTCGCGCTCGGTCGTCTCGGTCGACTACGGCCGGATGCCCACCGGGTACGGCACCCCCCAGGAGGCCGTCGAGAACAGCCCCGCCGCCGGGCTCCCCGAGGGTGTCCTGACGATGGCCCCCGACGCGGGCAAGGGTCCCGCCCAGGTGTGGGTCGTCGATCCCGGCTCCAACGAGATCCTCGCTTCGGTCTCGGTCTTCCGCGGCCCGGACGGCTGGTTCGTCGACGGCGTGATGACCTGCAGCTGACGTCACTCACGGTCGGCTTGGAGCTTGCGATCCGCGTCACTCGATCGTGCGCGGGTTGGTGAGCCGCGACCGCGGCGCCGTACTCTTGCGGATGCGATGAACGACCTCACGGGCGAACCGGTCTACCTCGACCACGCCGCCACCACCCCGATGGTGCCGGCAGCGATCGAGGCGATGACCCGTCACCTCTCCGACGTGGGCAACCCGAGCTCGCTGCACGCCAGCGGACGCCGGGCTCGCAGGGTCGTCGAGGAGGCCCGGGAGACGATCGCGCTGGCCCTGAGCTGCCGGCCGGGCGACGTGGTGTTCACGTCCGGCGGCACCGAGGCCGACAACCTCGCCCTCAAGGGCACGTTCTGGTCTCGCCGCGAGGCGGACCCGCGCCGGACGCGGATCCTGTCCACGGCGGTCGAGCACCACGCCGTGCTGGACCCGCTGATCTGGCTGGCCGACGAGATCGGCGCCGAGGTCGAGCTGCTGCCCGTCGACGGGACGGGCCGCCTCGAGCTCGACGCGTTGCGCGCCGCCGTCGACCGCGACCCCGACAGCGTCGCCCTGATCTCGGTGATGTGGGCCAACAACGAGGTCGGCACCCTCCAGCCGATCGACGAGGTGGTCGCCCTCGCGGCCCCGCACGGCATCCCCGTGCACACCGACGCGATCCAGGCGGTGGGAGCGGTGCCCGTCGACTTCTCGGCGACCGGCGTCGACCTGATGACCATCACCGGCCACAAGATCGGGGGGCCGTTCGGGGTCGGCGCCCTGCTCGTCCGCCGCGAGCTCGAGGTCACCGCGATGCTGCACGGCGGTGGACAGGAGCGCGACATCCGTTCCGGCACGCTGGACGCGCCGGCCATCGCGGGCTTCGCGGCCGCGGTGGAGGCGGCGGTCAAGGCCCAGCCCGAGCACGCCGAGCGGTTGGCCGTCCTGCGTGACCGGCTGGTCCGTGAGGTCCAGCAGGTGGTGCCCGACGCGATCGCCAACGGACACTCGACCGAGCGGTTGCCGGGCAACGCCCACCTGCGGTTCCCCGGCTGCGCCGGCGACTCGCTGCTCATGCTCCTCGACGCCCGCGACATCGAGTGCTCCACCGGGTCGGCGTGCTCGGCCGGTGTCGCCCAGCCGTCGCACGTGCTGATGGCGATGGGTCTGCCCGAGGAGGACGCGCTCAGCTCGCTGCGCTTCTCCCTCGGCCACACCAGCACCGACGCCGACGTCGACGCCCTGGTCGCCGCGATCGGCCCGTGCGTCGACCGGGCCCGCGCGTCCCGTCACCCGGTGGTGCGCTGACGTGCGCGTCATCGCTGCCATGTCGGGCGGCGTCGACTCGGCCGTGGCGGCCGCGCGAGCGGTCGAGGCCGGGCACGACGTCACGGGCATCCACCTCGCCCTCTCCCGCAACCCCTCGTCGTACCGCTCGGGCGCCCGTGGTTGCTGCACCCTCGAGGACGCCCACGACGCCCGCCGGGCCGCCGACGTCATCGGGATCCCGTTCTACGTCTGGGACCTCAGCGAGCAGTTCCACGAGGACGTGGTCGTCGACTTCATGGACGAGTACGCCGCCGGCCGGACGCCCAACCCGTGCCTGCGCTGCAACGAGAAGATCAAGTTCGCCGCGGTGCTCGACCGCGCGATCGGCCTCGGCTTCGACGCGGTCGCCACCGGGCACTACGCGCAGCTGCGCACGTCCGCTGACGGCACCGTCGAGCTGCACCGCGCCGAGGACGCCGGCAAGGACCAGTCCTACGTGCTCGGGGTGCTCACCCAGGACCAGCTGCGGCACTCACTCTTCCCCCTGGGGGACACGCCCAAGCCGGAGGTACGTCGCGAGGCCGACCGCCGCGGGCTCCGCGTCGCCGACAAGCCCGACTCGCACGACATCTGCTTCGTCTCCGACGGCGACAACGCCGGCTGGCTGCGCGAGAAGCTGCTGGAACGAGGGAGTGACCGGTCATCGATCTTCGACGGCGACGTGGTCGACGACGTCACCGGCGAGGTGCTGGGTCGCCACGACGGCACCTATGCCTTCACGATCGGCCAGCGCAAGGGCCTGCGGATCGGCCGACCGGCGCCGGACGGCAAGCCACGCTTCGTGCTCGACATCGAGCCGGTGTCGGGGACGGTCCGTGTCGGCCCGCGCGAGGCCCTCACCGTCGACCGGCTCGAGGCGGACCGCGGCCGCTGGTGTGGCGCCGTACCGACCCGCCTCGAGGGAACCGTCCAGCTGCGCGCCCACGGGGCCGAGCACCGCGCCGTGGTCACCACCAGCGACGACGGTGACCGGGTGAGCATCGAGCTCCTCGACCCGGCCCAGGGGATCGCGCCGGGACAGGCCGCCGTCGTCTACGACGGCACGCGCGTGGTCGGCTCGGCCACCATCACGGCCACGGCGCGGACCCGGGTCGCCCAGGTCGCCCGGGTCTCAGGGTGACCCTCGCGACCGGAGTCGGTTCCTTCCCCGGGACCGACCCGGACGAGGCCGTGCGCATCGTCGTCGGCGAGCTGCCCGACCTGCCGCACCTGCCCGAGCTCCCCGAACGCGGCGCCACCGCCTCGATGACGGGCCGGGCGTTGGCCATGGTCGCCGAGCTCGGCGCCGACCTCCAGCCCGCGGGCTGGCGGCTGACCGGCGGAGGGTCGGGCCTGGACCAGCGTCGGGCCCGCAGCCAGCTGGGGCAGGACCTCGACATGCTGGAGGAGGCGCTCCAGGGTTTCAGCGGGCACCTCAAGGTGCAGGTCACCGGCCCCTGGACGCTGGCGGCGACGGTCGAGCGACCGCGCGGCGACAAGGTGCTCGCCGACCACGGCAACCGCCGTGAGCTGGCGCAGGCGCTGGCGGAGGGGGTCCGCGACCACCTGGCCGACGTCCGTCGCCGGGTGCCGGGCGCCGGCCCGCTCCTGCTCCAGGTGGACGAACCCGCGCTCGGGGCGGTGCTGCGCGCCGAGGTACCCACCGCGTCGGGGTTCGGCCGGCACCGCTCGGTGGACCGGCCCGAGCTCTCCGAGCACCTGGAGTGGCTGTTCGCGGCGGCCACCGAGTCCGGCGCGGAGCCCTGGGTCCACTCGTGTGCGGCGGGCACACCGCTCGACCTCCTGCGCGGCGCCGGCGCCCGCGGGCTGTCGGTCGACACCGGCGTGCTGGTCTCCGCCGACCACGACGTGCTCGGCGAGGCCCTCGAAGCAGGAGAGGGCGTGGCACTCGGCCTCGTCCCTGCGGTCGACCCCGCCACGGTTCCCACGGGCCAGCAGCTCACCGACCAGGTGCTCGGCTGGCTCGACCGGCTCGGCCTCGACCCGGACGTGGTCGGTCAGCGGCTCCTCGTCACGCCGGCCTGTGGCCTCGCGGGCGCCTCTCCGCAGTGGGCTCGACAGGCGCTCGCCCTGTGTCGCGAGGTCGCGGCCAACCTGACCTGATCCAGCCGAACGCTGTGGCGCCGAACTTTTCGGCTCGCCGGAGCATCTGTCCGGACGTGGCCGCTGAGGGGGGCGGCCAGAGCCCGGCCACCACGTCGATGACGTGGTGACCGGGCCCGGCCGGTCACGGGGTGACGGCCGGTGCCTGCCAGAAGCGGATCCAGTCCACGCTCATGGTCTGCGGCAGGTTGCCCTCACCCTTGAGCTTCTTGAGCTCGTAGTCGGAGCTCAGGAGGCTGAGGATCGGGAACTGCGGCACGCCAGAGATGCCTTGCGTGATGCGCGCGGTCTCGCGGCCGTCGATGCGGAAGACGTACGCCGTGGGAGACCACTCGACCGAGAACACGTGGTACCGCTTGGACCACCCGTCCTTCTTGTCGCTGAGGAACCGCTCCGGCTTCTTGATCCAGCCGCCGATCTTCTGCGAGACGCCTGCCGTGGTCGGGTTGTAGACGAAGCTGGTCAGGCCGCCGTTCGGCACTCCGTCGCCGAAGTACTCGATGATGTCGATCTCGGCGCCGCCCTCGAAGGCGTTGGGGATGTACGTCGGGTCCTGAGGCTGCATCCAGAGGGACGCGTGCTGGCCCTGGCGCGGCTGGAACTTGATGCGGGCGGCCACGACGCCGTACTTGAGGAACTGGTGGCCGTCGGTCGACACGTGCCCGTTGAGGCGGTAGTCGAAGTTGCCGATGACCGTCCCGTCCTGCTTGTACGCCGTGCAGGAACCGGCCGGCATGGTCGGGTCACGCAGCACGCTGAGGCGCATCGTGCCCTTCGAGACGGCGACGGCCGACGGGTCGCCCTTGGAGCAGTTGCGCATCGACGACGGCTGGTAGAACTGCATCCGGTGCACCCAGTTGGCGCTTGGTGCGGTGCCGGGGAACTGGTCGGTGAAGGTGGCCGCACCCCACTGCGAGGTGGCGACCGCACGGCTGGCGATCGAGCCCAGCCCGGAGCCCTTGGGCGCGACGGCGCGGTAGGTGACCGGGCTCGTCGCGGAGCCGGCGGGCGCGGCGAACTCGACCTTGCCGGCCTTGTCCTGGACGCCGGTGGCGACGTCGACCCACTTGCTGCCGGCCTTCTTCTGCAGCACCACGGCGCGGCCCTTCTTGGCCGGCTTGAACGTGGCGACGACAGCAGCGAGGGCCTTGTCGGCGTTGGCGATCTTCTTGCCCGGCTGCACGATCCCGGGCAGCACGGTGATGGTCGCCTGCTGCGGCGCGGCCTCGGACGTCTGGCCGAGGGTGGCGACGGCGCTGCAAGCGACCAGCGCGACGAGCGCGGCGGCGATCGGGCGCCGGAGCGCTCCGGTGGTCACACGTCGGGGGGTACGTGTCGGCACGGTTGTTTCCTCCAGGTCGTTTCGGGGGGATGGGTCGACCCAAGGAGACGCATCTCCTGAACCCGCGGCGAGTGTGTCACGACGCCAGCGGGCGGACAGCGGAAATGCGTGACTTTTGACTTTGGTGACGAGCTTGACCAGAAGGAACTGACCGAACGGACGAGGGCCCGGTCACCTGACGGTGACCGGGCCCTCGACGTCGTGCCAGCTACGGCGCGGGCGTCGCTGTCGGCACCGTGTAGTGAGCGGGGTCCTGCCAGGTGTGGATCCAGTCCACCTGCATGGTCTGGGGCAGGTTCTTCTTCTCGTCCTTGCCGGGCAGCTTGGACAGCTCGTAGTCGGAGCTGAGGATGCTCAGGATCGGGTACTCGGCCACACCCGAGACACCCTTGTTGATGCGTCCCGTCTCCTGGCCGTCGATGCGGAAGACGTAGCCCGACGGGCTCCACTCCACCGAGAACACGTGGTAGCGCTTGTACCAGTCGTCCTTCGCGTCCTGGAGGTACTGCTCGGGGTTCTTGATCCATCCACCACCGCCGCCGAGGGGGATCTTCTTGCCCTGGTAGCTGGGGGCGTAGATGAAGCTGGTCAGGCCGCCGTTGGGGACGTCCTTGCCGAACCACTCGATGATGTCGACCTCACTGCCCGCGGTGGACGCGTCCTTCCCGCCGGTGACGAACTCCGGCTGCATCCAGAGCGAGGCGTGCTGACCCTGGAGCGGCTGGAACTTGACCCGGGCGGACACGACGCCGTAGGTGATGAAGTGCTTGGACTGGGTGCCGATGTTGGCGTTCAAGCGGTACTTGAACTTGCCGAAGATCACGTTCTTTCCGGGCTTCTTCGGCTTGCACAGCGAGTTGCGCTTCTTGTCGACCAGCACGCTCAGCTGGGCCGTGCCGCCGGACACCTTGACGGCCTTGGGGTCGCCCTTCGAGCACTCGCGCTTGGAGGCGGGCTCGTAGAAGCCCTGACGGTAGCTCCAGTTGTCCAGGTTCAGCTTGGACCCGCCGAACTCGTCGACGAAGTCGGCCTCGGTGCCCCAGGCGTCGGTGCTCACCGGAGCACTGGCCGATCCCGGACCGTCGACCCGGTAGGTCACCGGGCTGTTCCCCGGGCTGGGCACGGCGAAGATGACGTCGCCCTTGTCGTCGACGACCGACTTGTCGGCGGTCACCCACTTCGAGCCGGACTGCTTCTGGAGGACGACCTTCTTGCCCGCCTTGCCGGTGCCGTACTTGCCGATGACGGCCCACTTGGCCTTCTTGGAGCTCTGCAGCCCCCCGCCGGGGCCGATGGCCCCGGGGACGATCGACACCGTCACGGCGGCCTTCTGGCGCGATGACGCCGGGGACGGCGTCGTCGCCGGGGCGGCGGTCTGTGCCGACGCCACGATGCCGGCGGTCGCCATCATCAGGCTCGCGCTCACGGCGATCTTCTTGCGGTTGGAGAGCATGCGCCTTCCTTCAGTCGGTGGGGAGTTGGGCTTGGGTTGGCTGGACCGGAGCCTTGCTCCGTGGAAATCCGAGGCCGGTTGCCGCTACGGGAGGCTCACGCGCGCGACGGCCCGGACGCGGCAGTCTCTCACAGCGACCGCGGCCAGAGCCCATCGTGCAGTCCCGGGCGGGTCAGGCCTCCCAGAACTTCAGCCAGTCGACCTGCATCGTCTGAGGCAGGTTGGACGCCTTGCCCAGGTTCGCCAGCTCGTAGTCGGAGCTGAGCACGCTGAGGATCGGGAACTCCGGCTGGTGCGAGATGCCCTGGTCGGTCCGCCAGGTCTCCAGGCCGTCGATCCGGAAGATGTACTCGTCGGGGGTCCACTCCACGGAGAACACGTGGTAGTCGTCGAACCAGCTGTCGTCCTGGCTTGCGAGGTACTGGTCGGGGTTGTCGATCCAGCCGCCGACCTTCTCGGGGCCGTCCTCGGTCAGCATGTAGATGAAGCTGGCGAGGCCGCCGTTCTTCACCCCGTCGCCGAACCACTCGATGACGTCGATCTCGGCCCCGCCCTCGGCGGAGTTGGTCGAGCTCTCCGAGATCGCCGGCTGCATCCAGAGGGACGCGTGCTGGCCCTGGCGCTCCTGGAACTTGATCCTGGCGGCCAGCACGCCGTACCTGAAGAAGTGACCGGCCGGTCATGACGTGACCGTTGAGGCGGTAGTCGAACGGCCCGATCGCCTCGCCCGAGCCGTTCTTGGCCTTGCACTTCTCACCGGCGCGCTCGGGGTCGAGCATCACGCTGAGGTCGAGGGTCCCGTCGGAGACGGCCACGGCGTCGCCGGATCCCTTGGAGCACACGCGCAGGCCGTCGGGGTTGTAGTCCTCGCCCCGGTTGGCCCAGTCGGCGCTGAGCTCGTCGCCCTGGAACTCGTCGCTGAACTCGGGGTCGCCCCACGCATCGCCGGCCAGCGTGGCGCTGGTGGCCGCGTCCAGCCCGTCGCCTCCGGGGGAGGAGACGCGGTAGGACGTCCCCGCGCTCAGGCCGTCGGCCGGCAGGAGGAACTCCACCCGGCCGTGCGCGTCCTGCTCGGCGGTCGTCTGCTCCTCCCAGGAGCCGTCGGTGCTGACCTCGAGGACCACCTGGCGGCCCTTCTCAGCCGGCTCGACGGTCGCGGCGACGGCACCCGTGGCCTCGTCGCTGGAGGCGGGGTCCGGACCGGGCTGGGCGACCTGGGGGAGCAGGGTCGCGTCCACCGTCTGCGGTGAGGAGCGGAAGAACTGGAGGTAGGTGAAAGCGGCGGCCGCCACGAGGACGAGCACGACCAGCGCGATGATGAGCTTGGTCGCCCCGGTCATGGGGGTGGTGGGCTCGGAGTCGGTCGACAGGGGGAGTTCCCTCTCTGGTGGACACCGCCTCGATCAGGGCAAGGATGACGGAGGGCCGACGGCGAAGACCCTCCGGGAAAACCCCGCGAGTCTGGCACAGGGCCCCCGAGGCGGATCAATCCACC
This sequence comes from uncultured Actinomycetota bacterium, assembly GCA_963708915.1. Taxonomy (GTDB): domain Bacteria; phylum Actinomycetota; class Actinomycetes; order Propionibacteriales; family Nocardioidaceae; genus Nocardioides. The sequence goes on along the minus strand of CAVPUJ010000001.1, from coordinate 124,117 downwards.
CCGGGGGCCCTGCCGACGACGGCGTCGGCGGTGTCAGCCGACGTGCACGCCCTCGGCGGGACCGTCGGTGGCCAGCTCCTCGTGCTTGACGTCGAGGAACAGCCAGACCACCGCGGATCCGGCCAGCATCAGGAAGACGCCGACCGCAAAGGCGGCCGTCGCACCCTGGGTGAACGAGCCGAGGTAGGCGACCTGTCCCACCAGGTCCTGGAAGGAGCTCACACCGAGGCTGGTCATCAGGCCGTCCAGCACGCTGGGGTCGGCCTGCTGGAGCCCGTTGGCGACGCCCGGCGCGATCTTCTCGGTGTGCGCGGTCGTCGCGTGGCTCGCGACGGTGCCCAGGATCGCCAGACCCAGCGCGCCGCCGATCTGCTGCATGGTGTTCAGCACGCCCGACCCGATGCCGGAGTCCTCCGTGCGCACGTGGTGGACGGCCGTCAGGGTGAGCGGCACGAACACGGCGCCCATGCCGACCGCCATCAGGAAGATGAACGGGAACAGCTGCGTCCAGTAGTTGATGTCGGCGCCGAGCGGCTGACCGCTCAGGACCGCCGAGACGACGTCGGTGTCGAGGTCGGGGACGGCCAGCCGGGAGAACCCGTACAGGGACGCCGCAGAGATCAACGTGCCGATGCCGGCGATGTAGCGGGCGTCGATCCGGGCGACCAGGTTGGACACGACGCCCGCACTGAGCACGATGCCCACGCTGAACGGGAGGAACGCGACGCCGGTCTTCAGCGGGCTGTAGCCCATCACGTTCTGGATGAACAGGCTGAGGAAGAAGAACATCGCGAACATCGCGGCCGGCAGCAACGCCATCGCCACGAAGCTCGCGGCTCGTGTCTGGTTGGCGAAGATCCGGAACGGCAGCAGCGGGTGCGCGACGCGGGACTCGACCGCGACGAAGAGCGCGAGCAGCACCGCTCCGGCGACCAGGGTCGTGACGGTCCACGGGTCGGACCAGCCGTAGTTGGGGTTGCCGGCGTGCGTGAGACCGAAGACGAGCGCGAGCAGGCCCGCGGTGCCGGTGATGGCGCCGGGGATGTCGAGGTGGCCCGGGCGGGTGTCGGACTCGGGGAGGAAGCGCGGCGCGAGCATGGCGGTCACGATGCCGATCGGCACGTTGATGAGGAAGGTCATCCGCCAGCCGTGGATGTCTTGGCCGAAGAGGGTGAAGTCGGTGCCGGTGAGCCAACCGCCCAGGATCAGGCCCACGGCCGCACCGGCGCCGGACATGGCGGCGTAGATCGCGAACGCCCGGTTGCGGGCAGGCCCGGCCGGGAAGGTCGTGGTGATCAGGGCCAGGGCGGCGGGCGACGCGAGCGCGGCGCCGAAGCCCTGGAGGCCACGAGCGGACAGCAGCAGCAGCTCGCTCTGGGCGAGACCACCGAGCAGCGACGCCACGGCGAAGACGACGAGGCCGGTCATGAAGATCCGGCGTCGACCGTAGAGGTCGGCGAGACGACCGCCGAGCAGCAACAGGCCGCCGAACACCAGCGAGTAGCCGGTGACGATCCACGTCAGGTTGGGGCCGCTGATGTCGAGGTCCTTGCCGATGAACGGCAGGGCGATGTTGGCGATGGTGGCGTCGAGGACGACCATCAGCTGCGCGATCGAGATGAGCACGAGGGCCAGCCCCAGGCGCTGGTGGCCCTTCGGCGGGCCGGCGACGGCGTCGTCGCGTGCGGCGCCGTCGTCGATCTTGAGGTCGTCGGACATGTGGGTTCCTAGTTCTCTTGCAGGGTCGGTGAGGCCACGTGAGGTGCCAACGCGGCGGGCAGGATGATCTGGTCGACCACCCGGCGGATCGTGTCCTGGTCGGGCGGCAGGCCCATCAGGAAGAGGCGGTGCAGACAGATGCCGGCGAGGGCCGGGGCGAGCAGGTCGAGGTCGACGCCCTCGCGGAGCTCGCCGCGGGCCTGGGCCCGCTCGAACACCAGGCGTCCGGCGGCGGCCTTCGGGCCGACGACGCGCTCGCGGAAGGCGGCGGCGAACTCGGCGTCCCGGCTGATGGCCGTCAGCACGCTGGCAAAGGTGGCGACCGCGCTGTGGTCGGTGAGGCCGCCCACCCCGCAGAAGGTCTCGAGCAGGTCGCCGCGCAGGCTGCCGGTGTCCGGGACCTGGGGCTGGCCCTTCTGCGAGATCAGGGCGTCGATGACCAGCGCCACCTTGCCGTTCCAGCGGCGGTAGAGGGTCGCCTTCGAGGCGCGGGCCGCGGTGGCGACGGCGTCCATGGTGAGGCGGTCATACCCGACCTCCTCGAGCACCTGCAGGGTGGCGTCGAAGATCTCCTGCTCGCGGTCGCCCTCGACGCGGGGACGGGTGCCTTCCGGCGCGGGTGCGGCCGTCGGGGCGATGGGGGAGAGCGGGGTCACGATGGGTCCTGTTCACACGGATGAAACGAAACGGTTTCGTTTCGTCAGACCGTACAACCACCGGACCCGATGAAACAATTCCGTTTCATCGGAAGTTTTTTCAGAATTTCTCAGCCAGCACCCGGAGGGACAACTCGAGGGCGACGCGGTTCCATTCCCGACGGCCCCGCAGCAGGTAGTGCCCGAGGGGCCCCATGTCGGTGAACTCGGCGACCTCGGCGACCAGGGAGGCGCGGCGGACGAAGTCCTGGGTGGTGCGAGCCGACGTGATGCGGTCGCGGCTGCCGTGGGCGGCGTACAGCCGCTTGCCCCGCAGGGCGGCGACCCTCTCGCCCGGGGGTAGCCACGGGGCCAGCGCGACCACGCCGTGGACGCTCGGGTCGTCGGCGACGTGGACGGCGGTCCGGCCGCCCATCGAGTGCCCGAGGAGGCAGACCGGCACGTCCCCCAGCTCCTCGCGCACCGCGTCGAGCGCGCTGCGCGCGTCGGCGATGCGGTCGGCGCCGCCGTTCCAGCCGCGGTGGGTGAAGCGCAGCAGCCACGTGCTCACGTCCGCTTCCTGGGCGGCGCGGGCGATGTCGCGCTGCATGGCCGCCGTACGGCGCCAGGACAGGCTGCGACCGTCCACGACCTCCTGCCCACGGGCCTTGCCGCCGTGGAGCATCACGATGACGGCCCGGGGCCGCACGCCGGCGTCGTACCGGGTCAGGTGCGGTTCAGTGCGTGTCACGATCATGGACCGTATTCGGAGCGGTCGATCCTTCGGATCGGATGTCCGTGCGGGCAGGCAAGATGTCTCTCGTGAGCGATGACGTCGAGGAGGCACCCGCAGAGGCGCGGGCGGAGCACCAGGAGATCGTCGAGCAGATCGAGGACGCGCGCTGGCGCTACTTCGTGCTCGACGACCCGACCCTGTCCGACGCCGACTACGACGTCCGGTTGCGGCGGCTGCAGGCGCTCGAGGACCAGTGGCCCGAGCTGCGCACGCCCGACTCCCCGACCCAGAAGGTCGGCGGCGCGGTGTCCACGGAGTTCACGGCGGTCGACCACCTGAGGCCGATGGAGAGCCTCGACAACGCGTTCACCGACGAGGAGATGGCGTCCTGGTACGCCCGGATCGAGCGCGACGGCGTCAAGGACCCCGACCTGCTGTGCGAGCTCAAGGTCGACGGACTGGCGATCAACCTGCTGTACGAGGGTGGCCGGTTGGTGCGCGCGCTGACCCGTGGCGACGGCCGCACCGGCGAGGACGTCACCCCCAACGTCAAGACCATCGAGTCCATCCCCCATCGGCTCGCGGCCAGCGAGGGGTTCCCGGTGCCCACGCTGCTCGAGGTCCGCGGCGAGGTGTTCCTCCCGACCGAGGCGTTCGAGCGGCTCAACGAGTCGCAGACCGACTCCGGCAAGCCGGTGTTCGCCAACCCGCGCAACGCGGCCGCGGGATCGCTGCGGCAGAAGGACCCCCGCGTGACCGCGACCCGGTCGCTCGGGATGGTGTGCCACGGCATCGGCGCGCGCGAGGGCTTCGAGCCGACCGCCCAGTCCGCGGCGTACGACGCCCTGCGCGCGTGGGGCCTGCCGACCAGCGACCGGGTGCGGGTGCTCGGGTCGCTGAAGGAGGTCCGCGAGTTCATCGACTACTACGGCGAGCACCGGCACTCCGTCGAGCACGAGATCGACGGGGTCGTGGTCAAGGTCGACGCGGTGTCGCAGCAGCGTCGCCTCGGGTCGACGTCGCGGGCGCCGCGATGGGCGATCGCGTTCAAGTACCCGCCCGAGGAGGTCAACGCCAAGCTGATCTCGATCGAGGTCAACACCGGGCGCACGGGCAGAGTGACGCCGTTCGGGGTGATGGAGCCGATCAAGGTGGCCGGCTCGACCGTCGAGCGCGCCACCCTGCACAACGCCCACGAGGTACAGCGCAAGGACGTCCGCCCCGGCGACACGGTCGTGTTGCGCAAGGCCGGCGACGTGATCCCGGAGATCGTCGGGCCGGTGCTCGGGCTGCGGCCGAAGGGGCTGCGCAAGTGGAAGATGCCCACGGTCTGCCCGTCGTGCCACACGAAGCTGGCCCAGCAGAAGGAAGGCGACAAGGACCTCCGCTGCCCCAACACGCAGCAGTGCCCGGCCCAGCTGTTGGAGCGGGTCTACCACGTCGCCAGCAGGGGTGCCTTCGACATCGAGGGTCTCGGGTCCGAGGCCGCGCACGCCCTGCTGGGTGCCGGTGTCCTCACCGACGAGGGCGACATCTTCGACCTCGACCGACCGGCGCTGCTGAAGACAGACCTCTTCACCCGGGCCCCCAAGAAGGGTGAGGAAGGTCGCCAGCTGAGCGCCAACGGCGAGGGCCTGCTCGTCAACCTGGTGGAGCGCAAGCAGGTGCCGCTGTGGCGCGTGCTGGTCGCGCTCTCGATGCGGCACGTCGGGCCGACGGCGGCGCGGGCCCTCGCGTCGGAGTTCGGCTCGATGGAGCGGATCCGAGGCGCCTCGCGCGAGGAGCTGGCGGCCGCCGAGGGCGTCGGACCCACCATCGCCGAGTCGGTCATCGAGTGGTTCGGGGTCGACTGGCACCGGGCGATCGTCGACAAGTGGCTCGCCGCCGGCGTGACCATGGAGGACGAGCGCGACGAGTCCACCGAGCGCACCCTCGAGGGCCTGACCCTCGTGGTCACCGGCTCCCTGGTCGACTTCTCTCGCGACGGCGCCCGGGAGGCGATCCTCGCCCGCGGGGGCAAGGCGTCCTCGTCGGTGTCGAAGAAGACCGACTACGTCGTCGTCGGCGACAACCCCGGCTCCAAGGCCGACAAGGCCGAGGGCCTCGGCGTCCCCGTCCTCGACGAGGCCGGTTTCAAGGTGTTGCTGGAGGCTGGTCCGTCGGGGCTGTGAGGATCAGCTCGCGGAGGATGTCGCCGTGGCCGACGTGGCGGGCGAGCTCCTCGACCATGTGGACGAGGATCCAGCGCACGGTGAGCGGGCCACGGCGGTTGTGGAGGGCCAGGTCGTCGAGGGCGTACGTCGCGGCGATGCGGCGGGACTCCTCGGCGGCGGCCCGGTAGGCAGCGGTCACCGACGGGATCGTGTCCTCGTCGGTCAGGTCGAACGACTCGTCGGCGTCGGCGGGGCAGCCGACCTCCTCGCGGGAGCGGCCGGCGAGCGAGACCGGGAACCAGACCTGCTCGACGAACGTGGCGTGCTTGACGAGGGCGAGAAGGCTGGTCTTCGAGGGCACCAGGCGTCGGCGGGCCTGCTCCTCGGTGAGCCCGTCCAGGAGGTGGAGGACCTCGGCGCGGTTGTCCTCGAGGAACGCCTCGACCTGGTCGCGCTCGGAGCCGACGAGGGTGGACTCGGTGAGGTACTCGGGTTCGGCAGGCACGCCCGGACCCTACGACCCGTCGGTCAGGGGGTGCCGGTGCAGGCGGGTCGCCAGGAGACGGCGCTCGGCCTCGTTGGTGGTCAGGGCCAGGGCGCGGGCGTTGGCCGCGGCGGCCTCGTCGTCGCGGCCGAGCCGGGTGAGCAGCTGGGCACGGGTGGCGTGGAAGAGGTGGTAGCCGTCGAGCCGGGCGGCGAGCTCGTCGACGTCCTGCAGCGATGGCTCGACCTCCTGGGGACCGATCTGGGACATCGCGACGGCCCGGTTGAGGCGGACGACCGGCGAGGGGTCGTGCCGGGTCAGCACCTCGAACAGCGTCACGATCTGGAGCCAGTCGGTCTCGGCCCAGGACGGGCTGGTCGCGTGGCAGGCCGCGATGGCGGCGCGCAGCTGGAACGGTCCGGGGGAGTGCAGCGCAGCCGCGCGCTCGAGCATCTCCTCCCCGGCCGCGATGGCGGCGTGGTCCCACCGGGAGCGGTCCTGGTCCGGCAGCAGCACGAGGTCGCCCGCGTCGGAGAACCGCGCGGCGGCGCGGGCGTGCTGGAACGTCAGCAGGGCGGCCAGGCCCCATGCCTCCGCCTCGCCCGGCAGGCTGGTCGCGACCACGCCGGCCAGCCAGACCGCGTCGCCCGCCAGGTCGCGGTCCTGGGTGCCGCCGTCGGAGGACACGAAGCCCTCGTTGTACATCAGCGCGACGACCGCCAGGACGTCGGCGAGCCGCTCGCCCAGCACGTCGTCGGCGGGCACGGAGAGGGCGATCCCGGTCGTCACGATCTTGCGCTTGGCGCGGACGATCCGTTGCGCCAGCGTGCGCTCGTTGACCAGGAACGCCCGTGCGATCTGCGGCGTCGTCATGCCGACGACCGCGCGCAGGGTGAGCGCCAGCCGTACCTCGGGGGCGAGCGCGGGGTGGCAGCACGCGAAGAGCAGCGCGAGACGTTCGTCGGTGGCCGAGCGGCCGTCGTACGCCGGCACCTCCGGCGCGCGGTGCGCGAGCGCGTCCTGGCGGGTCCGCCGCCGCACCAGGTCGAGCGCGTTGTGGCGGGCGGCGGTCTGGAGCCAGGCGGCCGGGTTGTCCGGGACGCCCGTCCGCCGCCAGGTCTCCAGGGCCTCGAGGACCGCGGACTGGACGGCCTCCTCGGCGAGGTCGAAGTCGTGGAACTGCCGGGCCAGCCGGGCCACCAGCAGGCCGGACTCCTCGCGCAGCGTGCGCGCGAGGAGCCCGTCGGCCTGCGTGCTGGGCGTCACTCGAACTGGCTGTAGTCCTCGACCATCGGCCGGATCTCGACCGCGACACCGGGCAGCTCGAGGTGCGGCCACGTCTTGACCAGCGCGACCGCGGCGTCCATGTCGGGGACGTCGATCACGCTGAAGCCGCCCACGATCTCCTTGGCCTCGTTGAACGGCCCGTCGACCACGACGGGGCCGTCCTCGCCGTGCTTGATGGTGGTGGCGGTCTCGATCCCGAGCAGCTCCGCGCCGGAGTCGGCGAACTTGTCGCCGTGCTCCTGGAACCACTCGTAGACCTTCTTGTAGACCGCCTGGCCGAGCTCGGGGTCGACCGAGGCGTTGAGGTCGGGGCGGCTGGTGAACATCAACACGTACTTCATGGTGGATCCCTCTCGTCGGGCCCTCGGACGGTTCCGGGGCAAGTGTTCACCAGGTACGGCGCCGGTGGTGCCACGAAATCGACAGGTCGGCGAAACGGACCGCAGAAAGCTCGCGGGCGGCCCTCTCCTAGGATCGTCGGCATGTCCGACACCCCCTCGATCTCCAGGGACGAGCTCGCCCACCTGGCGAACCTGGCCCGGATCGACCTGACCGACGCCGAGCTCGACCACCTCGCGCCCCAGCTGTCGGTGATCCTCGAGTCGGTCGCCTCCATCAGCGGCGTGGCCGACGAGAACACTCCTCCGACCTCGCACGCGCTCCCGCTGACCAACGTGTTCCGGGAGGACGTGGTGACGCCCGGCCTGACCGCCGACGAGGCGCTGTCGGGTGCCCCCGAGCAGGAGGGCCAGCGCTTCAAGGTGCCGAGGATCCTGGGGGACGAGCAGTGACCAAGCAGACAGCGGCCGAGCTCGCGGCCGCCCTCGAGTCCGGTGAGACGACCTCGGTCGCGCTCACCGAGGCCCATCTCGACCGGATCGCCGAGGTCGACGGGCAGGTGCACGCGTTCCTGCACGTCGACGGCGTGGGCGCGCTCGAGCAGGCCGCCGCCTCCGACGCCCGACGGGCGAGCGGCGAGACGCGCTCGACGCTCGACGGCGTGCCGATCGCGGTCAAGGACGTGATGGCCACCCAGGGCCTGCCCACCACGTGCGGCTCGCGGATCCTCGAGGGGTGGGTGCCGCCGTACGACGCGACCGTCGTCGCGCGCCTCCGCGAGGCCGGCCTGCCGATCCTCGGCAAGACCAACATGGACGAGTTCGCGATGGGCTCCTCGACGGAGCACTCGGCCTACGGACCGACGCACAACCCGTGGGACCTCAACCGGATCCCCGGCGGGTCCGGGGGCGGCTCGGCGGCGGCGGTGGCGGCGTACGAGGCGCCGCTCGCCATCGGCACCGACACCGGTGGTTCCATCCGGCAGCCGGGCGCGGTGACGGGCACGGTCGGGGTGAAGCCGACCTACGGCGGAGTGTCCAGGTACGGGCTGGTGTCGCTGGCCAACTCCCTCGACCAGGCCGGACCGGTCACCCGCACCGTGCTCGACGCGGCGCTGCTGCACGAGATCATCGGTGGCCACGACCCCAAGGACTCGACGTCCATCGACGCCCCGCTGCCCGACCTCGTCGGCGCGGCCCGGCGCGGCGCCGAGGGCGACCTCACCGGCGTACGCATCGGTGTCGTCAAGGAGCTCGGCGGCGAGGGCTACCAGGCCGGTGTGCTCGCGAGGTTCCAGGAGTCGGTCGACCTGATGGTCGCGGCCGGCGCCGAGCTGGTCGAGGTCTCGTGCCCGAGCTTCGTGCACGCGCTGGCGACCTACTACCTGATCCTCCCGGCCGAGGCGTCCAGCAACCTGGCCCGCTTCGACGCGATGCGCTACGGGCTGCGCAAGTACCCCGAGGGCGTCGACGCGCCGAGCGCCGAGGAGGTGATGCGGACGACCCGCGAGGCCGGCTTCGGCGACGAGGTGAAGCGCCGCATCATCCTGGGCACGTACGCCCTGTCCAGCGGCTACTACGACGCCTTCTACGGGCAGGCCCAGAAGGTACGCACCCTGATCAGCCAGGACTTCGCCGACGCGTTCACCCACGCCGACGTGCTGCTCTCGCCGACCGCGCCGACGACGGCGTTCGAGCTGGGCGAGAAGATCGACGACCCGCTGGCGATGTACCTCAACGACCTGGCCACCATCCCGGCCAACCTCTCGGGCGTGCCCGGCATCTCGGTGCCCAGCGGCCTGGCCGACGAGGACGACCTGCCCGCCGGGCGTCCAGATCCTGGCGCCCGCGATGCAGGACGACCGGGTCTACCGCGTCGGGGCGGCCCTCGAGGCGGCGCTGATCGACAAGTGGGGCGGGCCGCTGCTCGACCAGGCGAAGGGTCTGTCATGACGGAGCACACGACCGGGCTGATGTCGTACGACGAGGCGCTCGAGCGCTTCGACCCGGCCCTCGGGCTCGAGGTGCACGTCGAGCTGAACACCAACTCGAAGATGTTCTGCGGCTGCCCGACCGAGTTCGGTGCCGAGCCCAACACCCAGACCTGCCCCACCTGCCTGGGTCTGCCCGGGTCGATGCCCGTCGTGAACGCGATCGCGGTGGAGTCGGCGATCCGGATCGGGCTGGCGCTGAACTGCGAGATCGCGGAGTGGTGCCGGTTCGCACGGAAGAACTACTTCTACCCGGACATGCCGAAGAACTTCCAGACGTCGCAGTACGACGAGCCGATCGCGTTCGAGGGCTGGACCGACGTCGTCGTGGAGGGTCCCGACGGGCCGCAGACCGTGCGCGTCGACATCGAGCGCGCCCACATGGAGGAGGACACCGGCAAGTCGCTGCACGTCGGCGGCGCCACCGGTCGCATCCACGGCGCCGACTACTCGCTCGTCGACTACAACCGCGCCGGCATCCCGCTCATCGAGATCGTCACCAAGCCGATCATGGGCACGCGCGAGATCGTCCCGCTGGTCGCCAAGGCCTACGTCGCGCAGCTGCGCGACCTGCTGCTCGGCCTCGGCGTGAGCGACGTACGGATGGAGCAGGGCTCGCTGCGCTGCGACGTGAACCTCTCCCTCGCCCCGCGAGACACCGGCGCTGACTTCTCCGACGGCCCCCGCCACACCGGACATTCACTGGGGACCCGGACCGAGACCAAGAACGTCAACTCGCTGCGCTCGGTCGAGCGCGCGGTGAGGTACGAGGTGCAGCGCCACGCCGCCGTACTGACGTCCGGTCGCTCGATCCTGCAGGAGACCCGGCACTGGCACGAGGACACCGGCGTCACCACGTCCGGGCGCGAGAAGTCCGACGCCGAGGACTACCGCTACTTCCCCGAGCCCGACCTGGTGCCGATGGCGCCCGACAGGGACTGGGTGGAGCGGCTGCGCGCCTCGCTGCCCGAGCCGCCGCACGAGCGACGGGCCAGGCTCCAGGAGGCCTGGGGGTACTCCGACCTCGAGATGCGCGACACCGTCGGCGCGGGCGCGCTCGGTCTGGTCGAGCAGACCATCGAGGCCGGTGCCTCGCCGGCCGCCGCACGCAAGTGGTGGCTCTCCGAGCTCGCGCGCCGCGCCAACGAGTCCGAGACCGACATCGCGGCGCTCGGCGTCAGCCCGGCCGAGGTGGCGCGAGTGCAGGCCCTGGTCGACGAGGGTCGCATCAACGACAAGCTCGCGCGCCAGGTGTTCGACGGACTGGTCGCGGGCGAAGGTACGCCCGACGAGATCATCGAGGCCCGCGGCCTCGCCATCGTCTCCGACGAGGGAGCTCTCTCGGCCGCCGTGGACAACGCGATCGCCGCCAACCCCGACGTCGCCGACAAGATCCGCGACGGCAAGGTCGCCGCCGCCGGCGCCCTCATCGGCGACGTGATGAAGCAGATGCGCGGCCAGGCCGACGCCGGCCGGGTCCGCGAGCTGATCCTGGAGAAGCTCACCTGACCTCCTCTCGAGGTTGAGTTGCGCCCCGTGATGCGTTGAGTTCCGTGTCGTGATGCATTGAGTTGCGCCTCATGACGCGACGATCCCGCCACGGGGCGCAACTCAACCCCTCACGAGGCGCAACTGAACCGCATCACGGGGCGCAACTGAACGCATCACGGGGCGCAACTGAACTCGGGACGGGTGCCGGGGGTACATTGAGCGCGCTCCCGACCGGGGGCACACCACCAACGCCCGCTGTCGGGGAAAGCCGGTCGAAGTCCGGCGCTGACCCGCAACCGTAGGCCGCCCGTCGTCTCTCGCGAGACCGCGGAACGGCGAGCCGGAGCACCCACAACGGGGCGTCCTGAACACACGCTGTCGAGGAACGCGGCGGGTGGCTGTCGGGTCCACACGCGGTCCGGCGACCTGCCCGCTGTCGCAGCGGGAAGGAAAGCATGCGCATCACTCGTCCCCTGGCCGCGCTCGCCGCGACCACCATGATCACGGGGCTGGTCGGGCTCGCGCCGGCGAACGCCGCGTCGACCTACGACCCGAAGCCTGTCAAGGCCGGCGCCGGCTGGCTCTCGGACCAGGTCACCGACGGCCTCGTCCACAACGACCAGTACGACTTCGACGACATCGGTCTCTCCATCGACGTCGCCCTCGGCCTCGACGCCGCCGGCAAGAAGGCGACCGTCGTCAAGGCGATCACCAAGGCGGTCGGCAAGAACGTCGCCTCCTACACGGCGTTCGCACCCAGCGTGTACGCCGGCCCCACGGCCAAGGCTGCCGTCCTTGCGCTCTCGCAGGACAAGAACCCGCACGCCTTCGGCGGCGTCGACCTGGTCACCCAGCTCGAAGCCCGCGTGGCGACCACCGCGCCGATCACCGGCCGCATCGAGGACGCCTTCGACCCGACCGACGAGTTCGGCGGCGACTACGCCAACGTCATCGGCCAGGCGTACGCCGCCCAGGCGCTCAGCCTGGTGAAGAGTGCCAAGGCGTCGTCCGCGACGGCGTTCCTGCTCGCGCAGCAGTGCGACAAGGGGTACTTCCGTCAGTACTTCACCGTCGACAAGACCCGCACCGACCAGTCCTGCCAGGGCGCCCCGCGAGCCGAGCGCGGCGCCAGCACCGACGCCACCGCGCTGGCGGTGCTCGCGCTCCAGGACGTGAAGGGCTCTCCGGCCAAGAAGGCCGTGAAGCGGGCCGTCGCGTGGCTCGAGGACACCCAGCTCACCTCTGGTGGCTTCACGGACACCGGCAAGGCCACGCTCGCTGCCAACACCAACAGCACCGGCCTGGCCGGGTGGGCCCTCGGCGAGACCGGCGCCACGGATGCGGCCGCGCTGGCCGCCGCCGCGGTACGCGCCCAGCAGGTGCGTCGCGAACCCGTGCAGCCAGAAGCTGGCCAAGCACGTCGGCGCCATCGCCTACGACTTCGACACGCTCACGGTCGGCCAGGGCGCCGGTATCACCAAGAAGACCAGCGACCAGTGGCGTCGGGCATCGGCGCAGGCACTCCCGGTGCTGCGCTGGGCGCCTCGGGCCACGGGTGACCTCACGGTCACCGCTCCGAGGACCGTCGCCGTGGGCAAGCCGTGGACGATCCGCTTGACCGGCGTCGCCGCGGGTGAGCGGGTCTGCGGGCAGAGCACGAACGAAGGCTTCGAGCGGTGGCCGGGCCGCAACCCGATCACGCGGACCACCCTCGTCTTCGACGAGGTCGGCAGCCACACGTACACGATCTGGGTCGGCACCGAGCACCGTGACGTCTCGGTGCGGGTCACGAGCTGACCGTGTCCCACGTCCGGCTCCGCTCGGCCGTCGCGGTCCTGGTGACCGCGGCGGCCGGCGGGCTGGGCTCCTTCGTCACCCCTGCTGCCGCCTCCGCGGCCGCCTGCCCCGGCAGCGCCGGGGTCACGGTCGTCGTCGAGTACGGCGCCCTGGGCTCGGGCACGAGCACCGGCTGCGCCGCCGAGGGCGGTGGGCAGACGGCCGACCGGCTGCTGAAGGACACCGGCCACGCGCTGACGTATGTCCAGCGGTTCCCCGGCTTCGTCTGCCGCATCGACGGGCTGCCCGCCGACGACCCCTGCGTGAACACCCCGCCCGCCGACGCCTACTGGGGCCTGTGGTGGTCGGACGGGAAGACGGGGGAGTGGAGCTACTCCTCACTCGGCGCGGGCTCCCTCGCGATCCCGGCCGGCGGGTACGTCGCCATGGTCTGGGACGGCTCCGCCGGCACGGTCCGGCCCCAGGCCGACCCGGCGCCCCACCCCACACCCACGCCCAGCCCCACGCCGACGCCGACGCCGACGAAGAAGCCGTCGCCGACCCCGACGGCGACGCCCACCACCCCGAGCCCGACGGCCACGCCCAGCGGTTCGTCGAGCCCGACCGAGCCCACGGCCACCCCGAGCCGGACGAAGAAGGCGAAGCCCTCCCCGTCCGGCTCGACCAGCGCGCCCACCCCCGAACCATCCACGGACGAGCAGACCGAAGCGGGCGGCGTCGTCGAGGAGCCCGTCGACCCGACCGACACCACCGACACGACCGAAGCAGGCGACGACGACGGGCTCCCGGTGTGGGTGGCCCCGGCAGTGGTGGTCGCGCTGCTCGGCGCCGCGGGCGGGGTTGCCATCGTCCGGCGGAGGCAGCAGCCGTGAACCCGGGGCTGGTCTGGCTGCCGCGTGACCTCCATCCCGTGGCCTGGTGGGGCTGGGCGATCGGGCTGGCGGTCGTCGCCGTCGTGCACGACGAACATCTGGATGCTGTTGCTCGTCATCGGCGTGGCGGCCCTGGTGGTCGCGGCCCGCCGGGGCGACCATCCGTGGTCCCGGTCGTTCCGCATCTACGTCGCGCTGGCCGCGGTGATCGTCGCCACCCGCGTGGTCTTCCGGGTCGTCTTCGGCGGCGGCAACCTCGGGCTGGTCGTGCTCGACCTGCCCGAGGTACCTCTGCCCGGCTGGGCCCTCGGCGTCCACCTGCTCGGCCCGGTCACCCGGGAGTCGCTGCTGTTCGCGCTGTACGACGGACTCCGGCTCGGGACGATCGTGATCTGCGTCGGGGCGGCCAACAGCCTGGCGAACCCCAAGCGCCTGCTGCGCTCGATGCCGGCCGCGCTCTACGAGGTCGGCACGGCGCTGGTCGTCGCCATCACGATCCTGCCGCAGCTGGCCGACAGCCTGCGTCGGGTCCGCGCCGCACAGCGGCTGCGCGGTGGTGACACCCGTCGCGTCGGCGGTTTACGGCGCCTGGTCGTCCCCGTCCTCGAGGACGCCCTGGAGCGGTCACTGGCCCTCGCGGCCGGGATGGACGCACGCGGCTACGGCCGGGCCGCCGGGCTGACCCCCGGCCGCCGCCGGGCGACGGGCGGCCTGATGCTGGCCGGGCTGTGCGGCCTGTGCGTCGGCACGTACGCCGTCCTGGACCGCACCGCCCCCCGCGTGCTCGCGCTGCCGATGCTGGCCGTGGGGGCGGCCGTCGCGCTGACGGGGCTGGTCGGCGCCGGCAGCCGGGTGACCCGGAGCCGCTACCGACCCGACCCCTGGCGGCTGCCGGAGTGGCTGGTGCTGGGCTCGGGGGTGGTCGCGGCGGGCATCGCCGTCGCCGCCCGGCGCGACCTGCTGGCGGCGTACCCGACCCTCGACAGCTGGCCGACCCTCACCCTCACCCAGCTGCTCGTCGCAGGCCTGGCCCTCGCGGGAGGCCTGGCCGCTCCCGTCCCCGTCCGCGCCGAGGCACCGGCAGCCCTGCCCGCGGTGGCCGTCCGATGATCGAGCTGCGCGGCGTGGGCCTGACCTACGACGAGTCCCGAGTCCTCGACGGCGTGGACCTCGCGATCGGTGCAGGCGAGCTGGTGCTCGTCACCGGGCCCACCGGGTCGGGCAAGTCGACGCTGCTCGGAGTCCTCAGCGGGTTGATCCCGAGGTTCTCCGGTGGCCGGCTCACCGGCGACGTGCTGCTCGACGGTGTGAGCATCGTCCGCACCCCGCCGCGCGAGCGCGCGCACCTGATCGGGTACGTCGGCCAGGACCCGGCCGCCGGCTTCGTCACCGACACCGTCGAGGAGGAGCTCGCCTACGGCATGGAGCAGCTGGGCCTGCCGGCCGAGACCATGCGGCGCCGCGTCGAGGAGACCCTCGACCTGCTGGGCATCGCCGACCTGCGCGCCCGCGACCTGCGCCGGCTCTCGGGCGGCGAGCAGCAGCGGGTCGCGCTCGGCTCGGTGCTCACGATGCATCCGCGGATCCTCGTGCTCGACGAGCCGACCTCGGCCCTCGACCCGACCGCCGCCGAGGACGTGCTGGCCACCCTGACGCGCCTGGTCCACGACCTCGACGTCTCGGTGGTGCTGGCCGAGCACCGGCTCGAGCGGGTCGTGCCCTTCGCCGACACCCTGGTGGTCCTCGACGGCCACGGCGGCCTGCGCGTGGGCAGCCCCGTCGACCTGCTCACCGACTCGCCCGTCGCGCCACCCATCGTCGAGCTCGGCCGCGCCGCGGGCTGGGTCCCGCTGCCCCTCACCGTCCGCGACGCCCGCCGGCGCGCCAACGGCCTGCGGGACCGCCTCGGCCCGCCGCCCGCCCTCGTCGACGCGCCCAGGGCCGCCGAGACTCCCTCCGGGGGCCTGGGAGCCGGTGGGGTGACCGTCACCCACGGTTCTACGTTGGCCGTGCACGACGTCTCCATCAGGCTGCGGCCCGGCACGGTCACCGCCCTGATGGGACGCAACGGCTCGGGCAAGTCGTCGCTGATGTGGGCCCTCCAGGGCAGCGGCAAGCGACGCGGGGGCGTGGTGAGCATCGACGGCCGAGACCCCGCGGCGCTCGACGACGCCGAGCGCCGCACCCTCGTCGGCCTGGTCCCGCAGAACGCCGCCGACCTGCTCTACCTCGAGACGGTGGCCGACGAGCTGGCGACGAGCGGCGCCACGGCCGAGGACCTCGAGCGGCTGGTCCCGAACATCGACGGGGACACCCACCCGCGTGACCTGTCGGAAGGTCAGCGCCTCGCGCTCGCGCTGACCCTCGTGCTGGCCGGCGCGCCGCCCGTGCTGCTCCTCGACGAGCCGACGCGGGGGCTCGACTACGCCGTCAAGCACGCCCTGGCCGCCACGCTGAAGGCCATGGCGGCCGACGGCAAGGCCGTCCTCATCGCCACCCACGACGTCGAGTTCGTCGCGCAGGTCGCCGACCACGTCGTCGTGCTGGCCGAGGGCGAGGTCGTCTCGTCCGGACCCGTACGCCGCGTGGTCGCGGAGTCCCCGGCCTTCGCGCCGCAGGTGACCAAGATCCTCGGCTCCCCGTGGCTGCGGGTCGACGAGGTCGTCGCGCGGCTGTGAACACCACGACCACGGGACGAGCCGCTGCTGTCCCGCTGACCCGCCGATCCGCCGCCGTCCTGGGCGTGGCGTCCGTGGCCGGGCTGGTGATGCTGTGCTGGCCGCTGCTCGTCCGCCTGCCTGAGGGGGAGACGCTCAGCCCCCCGTTCCTGTTCCTCGCGCTGCTGCCGCTGGTGATCGCGGTCGTGCTGGCCGAGTTCTCCGAGGGCGGCCTCGACCCGCGGACGCTGGCCATCCTGGGCGTGCTCAGCGCCTGCAACGCGGTGCTGCGCGGGCTGTCCGCCGGCACGGCCGGGGTGGAGCTGGTCTTCTTCCTGCTGATCCTCGGCGGCCGGGTGTTCGGCCCCGGCTTCGGCTTCGCGCTCGGCTGCACGTCGCTGTTCGCGTCGGCGCTGGTGACCGCCGGGGTCGGCCCGTGGCTGCCGTACCAGATGCTCGTCTCGGCCTGGGTCGGGATGGGCGCCGGGCTGCTGCCGCGCCGCGTCACCGGACGCAACGAGATCGTGATGCTGGCGGCGTACGGCGTGGTGTCGGCGTACGCCTTCGGGCTGCTGATGAACCTCTCGGGCTGGCCGTTCGCCCTCGGGATCGCGGTGCCCGGACACGAGGGCTCGCTGGACTTCATCGCCGGGGCCCCGCTGGCGGAGAACCTCCAGCGCTTCGCGGTCTACACCCTGCTGACCTCGACGGGCAGCTTCGACACCGGCCGCGCGATCACCACGGCCGTGGCCATCGCGGTCCTCGGCCCGGCGGTGCTCACGACGTTGCGCCGTGCGTCCCGCCGGGCGTTGATCACCCCTCCTACGAATGCCAGCGCAGGGTGAACTTGCCCTCTGCCTTCTTCACGCCCGCGACCAGGACGCGGTACTTGGTGCCCTTCGCGACGCGGAACGACAGACGGCTGCTCTTGCCCTTGCCGGCGTTGTCGTCGGCCGCGACCTGGTGCAGCCGGGTGATCTTCTTGCCGGTGTAGACGCCGAGCACGGTGTTGAACTTCGAGCCGGACAGGTCGATGGTCAGCCGGCCGGCCCGCTTGGCCTTGTAGACGTACCAGACGCTCTGCCCGGCCTTCTTGCCCGCGATCCTGCGGGGCTCCTTGCGCTGGCGGTCGGCGCCGGCGTTGGAGCTGGCCTTCTTGCCCTTCTTGCCTGACAGCTTGGTCGCCTGCGCGAACCCGTCGTTGGCCGGCCAGTAGCGGTAGCCGAGCGATGCCAGGCCCTGGGCCGGCCCGGCGCCGATGTTCTGCCCGTCGACGGCGATGCGGTAGGTGACGCCGCGCTTGACCTTGGCCTCGAGGAGGCTCCAGCCGGTCGTCGGGTCCACGTCGTCGTTGCTCGCGACCTCCTGGAGGGCGGCCACCGACGTGCCGCGGTAGACCCCGAGCAGGGTGTTGAAGGTCGAGCCCTCGGTCGTGAGCCGCAACGTGCCGGTGGCCGGCGCCCTGAACCGGTACCAGACCGACGCCCCTCCAGCGTTGGCCGCGACGGCCGGCTCGCCGGCCTCCTTGGTGGCGCCGTTGTTGCCGCCGGTGACCGCACCGGCGGTGCCGGTGAGGCCGATGGCCGTCGCGAACGAGTCGTTCGGCAGGGGAGTGAAGAGGTTGGCGCTCATCGGGTCGGCACAACCGCCGTTGACGTGCATCGCCGCACCCGACGACTGGCCGGAGTACAGCGTCGCCGCCGGGCTGGTCGCGTCGGTGAAGTCGACGTGGCCGCTGGAGCCGGGGAACACGTCGGCGGCCGAGCCGAGATAGCCGTAGGTGTTCATGGCCAGGCTGCCGTCGGCCTCGACGACGTCGACCAGGCGGTGGCTCTCGTCGGCGTTGGCCTTGCTGCCGAACGTGACGCCCTCGTCGACGTGGTAGACGATCACGCCGCAGGCCGGGAGGCCGGCGTCCCAGCCGACCAGCTGCCGGTTCTCGACCAGGAAGTACTCGCCCGCGCCCTTGCGCACCTCGAACTTCCAGTCCACGTCGTCGGGGTTCGCCCCGAGCCGGTAGGCCGTGGGGCTGGTCGCCGACGACGGCAGGGGGGCGCCGTTGACGGCCCCGACCACGGGGGTCGGCGCCAGCCAGCCCTGGTAGGACTTCGAGAACGCGTCCATGCCGGCCGGGGTGGTCCCGGAGAACGCCGTGCCGACCCGGTTCCAGCTGCCGGTCGACATCGCGCTCCACTTGGCCACCCCCGCGCTGGTGAAGTCTGTGTCGTAGAGGTCGGGGAAGCCGATGTCGTGACCCATCTCGTGCACCATGACCCCGATCGTCGACTTCTGGCCGGGCGCGTTGCCGGGCGTGCACATCCACTCGCCGAACATCGTCCCGCCGGAGCGGTTCACGACGGTGCCGTCGAGCTTCGGGGCCGCGTCGTACAGGCCGCCCTGGTGGCCCCACACGCTGTTGCCGCAGACGTTGCCCGCACCGCCGTACGAGGTCTCGTAGCCCGCCACGATCACCGTGACGTGCAGCTCGGAGACGCTGAGCGAGCCGTTCTTGTCGGTGTCGAAGGACGCGTAGTCGACGTAGGGGTCGGCGGCCGTGACGGCGTCGGCGCCGAGCTTGGTCTCCGAGGCGCCGTAGTCGTTGCCGAAGTTCGGGTGGTCGTAGGGGAGCTGCAGCCAGCCGACCACCCCGTTGTTGGCCGCGCCGGCGCTCTCGGCCGCGGGCACCAGCGCGAACTTCCCGAAGCTGTTGGCCTGGTAGTAGCCCGAGACGCTGCTGCCGGCGCCGAAGAAGTCCTGGGCCCACTGGTCCTCGGTGCTGCCGACGCTGGCCTGGTTCGCGAACGACACCAGGATGACCAGGCCGGGCTGCGGTCCGTTGCCGGTGCCGGGCGCCCGCCGGGGCGCCCGGGCATCGGCGGCTGCCCGAGCGGTGCGGGCGCGCTCGACGACCTTCGCCCGCAGCCCGCGCGCGCCGGCCGGGGGCGCGGCCCTGCCGACCTGGAGACCGGACGCGACGGGCTGACCCGCGGCGTCGAGCCGGACGGCGTACCGCCAGGTGCCGGACGCGTCCTTCGTGACGGCGTAGCCGCCCCTCGTCTGGTAGCCACTGGTGCGTGAGTCGCCCCACGCGGAGATGGTGATCCGGGAGCCGTCGGGCTGCTCCACGGAGTACGGGCCGGGGTTGACCGGGGCTCCCGGGTGGTGCGGCGTCGCGGTGCCAACGGGGCCGAGCGGGGTGTCGGTCGTGACCTCGATGACCTTCGGCCCGTCGGCCGAGGCCGCGGTGGCGCCGGACGCGGTCGGCACCGTGGCCGCGCCTGCGGCGGTGACCGCCAGGACGAGTCCGGCGATGGCAGAGCGATGCATGGGTCCCCCTCGAGAACGTGACCAGGCGCGAACCCTAACCGTCGAGCTCCTCGAGAAAGCCCAGGAGGAGGTCGTGGACGACCTCCGGTTGCTCCATCTGGACGAAGTGGCTGGCGCGGAGCTCGACGTACGTCGCGTCCTGCAGGCGGTCGGCGGCGGTGCGCATGTCGCGGGCACCGGCCAGCACGTCGTACGTCGCGGCGACCAGCATCACCGGCACCTGCACGCGCCTCAGCGAGACGCGGGCGTGCTCGGAGGTGCGCAGGGCGAGGTGGAAGTACCACTCGACCGGGATGGCGAGGAACTCGCGGACGGCACGGGCCGTGAGCTCGTTGTCGGGCGTCGGCAGCATGAAACCGGAGTGGGTGAGGGCCGTCACCGCGCGACCGCCGAACGGGAGGCGGGTGGTGACCGGCGAGATCACCCGGCCGGTGGTGCGCAGCGCCCGCGAGAGGGACACGGTCAGCCGCCGCGCCACGCCGTGCGGCAGGCGCAGCGGACCGAGCATCGTGGCGAACGAGTCGCCGGGCACGCCCGCGACCGCGAAGATCGCGGTGACCCGCTCGGGGTGGCGCAGCGCGAGCTCGAAGGCCGTGTTGACACCCATCGACCAGCCCATCACCACCGCGTGGTCGACGCCGAAGTGGTCCATCACCGAGAGGGCGTCCTCGACGAACTCCTCGATGCCGACGCGGTTGGTGTCGTCCGGGCGGGCCGAGCCACCGGTGCCGCGGTGGTTCCACGAGACGACCCGGACCCCGCAGTCGGCGTGCAGCAGGGCCGGCCAGGTCCAGGGGCTGACGCCCAGGCCGTTGCACAGCAGCACGGTCGGCCCGTCGATACGCCCGAGCGGGTCGTTCGTCCAGGCGCGCAGGCGGGTGCCGTCGTCGCTGAGGATGTGGTGGAACTCCACGACCGACTCGACCGACCGGCTCGAGCGGTCCGATCTGCTCGTCCTCGCCGACTCGGGACTGGAGGCCGTCATGGAGCCATGGTCACCCAGGGGACACGGCGGTTCCGGGCGACGCGCCTGCCGGCCCACCCGCGAGTTCGGGCTGCTAGTTCGGGACGGGCTCGCTGATCGCGTCCGAGCCGCGGGTCGCGCCGACGCTCGCGGCGGTCACGGCCGCGACGGCCAGCCACTGCACCGGGCTCAGGAACTCGTCGAGCACCAGCATCGCGACGATCGCGGCGGCCGCGGGCTCGAGGCTCATCAGGATGCTGAACACGCCGGGCCGGATGCGGCGCAGCGCCACCAGGTCGGCGGCGTACGGGATGACCGAGCTGAGGAGGCCGACCGCCGCCCCGAGGGCGAGGATGTGCGGCTCGAGCAGGTCGGAGCCGCCCGCAGGGATCGCGAACGGCGTCAGGATGGCCGTGGCGACGACGCTCGCCATCGCCAGCCCGTCGAGGCCGGGCCAGCGCGCGCCCGTCTGCACGCTGAGGAGGATGTACGCCGCCCAGGCGCCGCCCGCGACGAGGGCGAAGGCGACGCCCACCGGGTCCAGGTCGGTCTTCTCGAAGCCCAGCAGGCCGATCCCCGCCCCCGCCAGGGCCACCCACAGCAGGTCGCGGGGTCGCCTGCTCATGACCACGGCGAGGGTGAGCGGGCCGATGAACTCGATGGTCACCGCCAGGCCGAGCGGGATGCGGGCGAACGACTGGTAGATCGCCCAGTTCATCGACCCCAGGGTGAGCCCGAAGGCGAGCACGGTGAGCCAGTCGGCGCGGCTGCGGCCTCGCAGCCGCGGTCGCGCCACGGCGACCAGCACCAGTGCGCTGGTGGCCAGCCGCAGCCACACCATGGCGGTGGGTGCGATCTCTCCGAACAGGTCCTTGGCGACCGCCGCCCCGAACTGGACCGAGGCGATGCCGATGAGCACCAGCCAGATCGGAGAGATCCGGCTGCCACGCACCGGGCCAATCTAGGGGTGGCCATCCATGGCGCCCCGTGCCCGGGTGAGCGATGAGTCGGTGTCCGCAGCCGGGTCTACGATTCCAGACGCCTCGATATCCGGAGGGAGACAGCATGAGCAACAGCACGATCGTGATGGTGGGGACCCGCAAGGGTCTGTGGATCGGGAGGTCCGACGAGGCCCGCGAGGAGTGGGAGTTCACCGGCCCCCACTTCGACATGGAGGAGGTCTACTCCTGCCTCGTCGACACCCGAGGTGACACACCCCGGTTGCTGGTGGGCGCGAGCTCGAGCTGGCTGGGTCCCCAGGTCTGGCGCTCCGACGACCTCGGCGCGTCCTGGCAGGAGACGCCGAACGGGGCGATCCGTTTCCCGGAGGGCAGCGAGGAGACCTTGGCCCGGGTCTGGCAGCTGGTGCCCGGCACCGAGGACGGCGTCGTCTACGCCGGCACCGAACCGGGTGCCGTCTGGAGGTCCACCGACCGCGGTGAGACGTTCGCCCTCGAGCAGGCGCTCTGGGACCACCCCGAGCGGCCGGAGTGGGGCGCGGGCTTCGGTGGCCAGGCGTTCCACACGGTCCTGCCGCACCCCACAGACCCTCAGTCGGTGACGGCCGCGATCTCGACGGGTGGGGTCTACCAGACCACCGACGGCGGCCAGTCGTGGCACGCGCGCAACCAGGGCATCAAGGCGGAGTTCCTGCCGGAGGGCCAGCAGTACCCCGACTTCGGCCAGTGCGTGCACAAGGTCACCCGTCATCCCGCCCGGCCCGAGCGGCTCTACCTCCAGAACCACGGCGGCGTCTACCGTTCCGACGACGAGGGCGGTCTCTGGAAGTCCATCGCCGACGGCCTGCCCGCCGAGTTCGGCTTCCCGATCGTCGTGCACCCGCACGAGCCCGACACGGTGTACGTCTTCCCGCTCAGCGACAGCGCCGGCCGCTACCCGACCGACGGCAAGGCCCGGGTGTGGCGCTCCCGGGACGCGGGGGAGACGTGGGAGGAGCTCAGCGACGGACTCCCCGAGGCCTTCTACGTCGGCGTGATGCGCGACGCGATGAGCGCCGACGACCACGCGAGCGCAGGCATCTACGTCGGCACGCGCAACGGCGCGGTGTGGGCCTCGTCCGACTCCGGGGACTCGTGGCGACAGATCGTCGCCGACCTGCCCGACGTGATGGTGGTCCGCGCGGCTGCCCTGTGAGCCAGGACGTCGTCGCGGCGGCGTCGGCCGCACTGGGACGGGAGCTGCGCGACCTCGGCGTGCTCGGGGGCAGCGACCGCTCGGGGGTGCACCGGGCCGCTGACGGCGCGGGCACGGTCGTGGTGAAGTCCTACGCCGGCGGCAGCCGGCTCTCGTGGGCCCGAGAGCGCGTGGGCCTGGCCGCCGCCGGCCCGGTCGGCGTCGCGCCCCGTCTGCTCGGGGTGGCGGCCGACCCGCCGCTCGTGGTGATGGAGGACCTCGGCTCGGCGCCCGGGGTCGCGGACCACCTGCTCGGCACCGACCCGGTGGCCGCCGACGACGGCTTGGTCGCCTGGGCCACCGCGCTGGGCCGGGTGCATGCGGGCACGCACGCCGACCGGGCGGCCATTGCCCGCGCCTTCGCCGAGGCCGAGAGCGCGGTCGCCGACGACGAACCGGTCGACCGGTTCGACGCCGGCATCGACGGCAGCCTCGACGAGGCCACCGTCGTCTGGACCGAGCAGGCGGACGCGCACGGATGGACGGGACCGCCGGACGTGGGCGCCCTGGCGGACGTGCTCGCCGACCCCGAGCACCACGCACTCAGCCCGGCGGACGTCTGCCCGGACAACAACCTCCTCCTGCCCGACGGTTGCCGCCTCATCGACTTCGAGTGGGCGGAGGTGCGCCATCCCGCGTGGGACGCGGCGTACCTCGCCGTCCCGTGGCCGACCTGCTGGTGCTCGTGGCGGATCCCGGACGCGTCGGCCGAGCGGGCGCTCGACGCCTACCGCGGGGCTGCCGTCGAGGGCATCCCGTACGTCGCGAGCGACGCGTTCGCCCATGACGTGGAGGCCGCTCGGGCCGTCTGGGCGCTGGTGTCGGTGTCGTGGTCCCTGCGGACCGCCCTGCGCGAGGAGCAGACACCTCATCCGGCCAGCCCCGGCACCCGCCCCCGCATGCAGCACCGGCTCGCCCTCGTGGCGGAGTCCGGCACGGCCGCGGCAGCGTTCGCCGGCGAGGTGCTCGAGCACACCCGGCGGCAGTGGGGTGATCTCGCGCTCGCGCTCGCCCCGGCGTACCGCTGACGCGCGCGGATAGGCTCGCCCAATGCCCGATGCACCCGACATGAAGCCTCGTTCGCGCGACGTCACCGACGGTCTCGAGAAGACCGCCGCGCGAGGGATGCTGCGGGCGGTCGGCATGGGTGACGAGGACTGGGTCAAGCCGCAGATCGGTGTCGCGTCGTCGTGGAACGAGATCACGCCCTGCAACCTGTCGCTCGACCGGTTGGCCAAGGCGGTCAAGAACGGTGTGCACGCGGCCGGCGGCTACCCGCTCGAGTTCGGCACCATCTCGGTCTCCGACGGCATCGCCATGGGCCACGAGGGCATGCACTTCTCGCTGGTCTCCCGCGAGGTGATCGCGGACTCCGTCGAGACGGTGATGATGGCCGAGCGGCTCGACGGGTCGGTGCTGCTGGCCGGCTGTGACAAGTCGCTGCCGGGCATGCTGATGGCCGCGGCCCGCCTCGACCTGGCGAGCGTGTTCCTCTACGCCGGGTCGATCATGCCCGGCCAGGTCGACGGCAACGACGTGACGATCATCGACGCCTTCGAGGCCGTCGGCGCCTGCCTCGCCGGCAAGATCACCCGCGAGGAGGTCGACCGCATCGAGCGGGCGATCTGCCCGGGTGAGGGCGCGTGCGGCGGCATGTACACCGCCAACACGATGGCCGCCGTGGGCGAGGCCCTGGGCATGTCACTGCCCGGGTCGGCCGCGCCGCCCGCGGTCGACCGTCGACGCGACGGGTTCGCCCACCGGTCCGGCCAGGCCGTGGTCGAGATGCTCCGCCAGGGCATCACCGCCCGCCAGGTGATGACCCGTGAGGCGTTCGACAACGCCATCGCCGTGGTCATGGCCCTGGGCGGCTCGACGAACGCCGTGCTGCACCTGCTCGCCATCGCGCGCGAGGCCGACGTCGACCTGCGGCTCGAGGACTTCAACCGGATCGGCGACAAGGTCCCGCACCTCGGCGACCTCAAGCCGTTCGGCCGCTACGTGATGAACGACGTCGACAAGGTCGGTGGCATCCCCGTCGTGATGCGCGCCCTGCTGGACGCCGGGCTGATGCATGGTGACGTGCTCACCGTCACCGGCAAGACGATGGCCGAGAACCTCGCCGAGCTCACCCCGCCCGACCTCGACGGCGACGTGCTGCGCACCCTCGACCGGCCCATCCACCGCAGCGGTGGCCTGACGATCCTGATGGGGTCGCTCGCGCCCGAGGGCGCCGTGGTCAAGAGCGCCGGCTTCGACGACGACGTCTTCCGCGGCACGGCCCGCGTCTTCGACCGCGAGCGGGCGGCCCTCGACGCGCTGACCGCCGGCGAGATCAAGCCCGGTGACGTGGTCGTCATCCGCTACGAGGGCCCCAAGGGCGGGCCCGGGATGCGCGAGATGCTGGCCATCACCGGCGCGATCAAGGGCGCCGGGCTCGGCAAGGACGTGCTCCTGGTGACCGACGGCCGGTTCTCGGGCGGTACGACGGGACTCTGCGTCGGCCACATCGCCCCCGAGGCCGTCGACGGCGGGCCGATCGCCTTCGTCCGCGACGGCGACCCGATCGTCCTCGACGTCAAGAACCGCACCCTCGAGGTGGAGATCGACGACACCGCCGAGTGGGAGTCGCGCCGGGACGGCTGGGAGCCGCTGCCGCCCGTGTACACGCGGGGAGTGCTCGGCAAGTACGTCAAGCTCGTGCAGTCCGCCGCCCACGGAGCCGTCTGCGGCTGAGCCGACTCGGCTCATCTGCAGGTAAGACAGGGCTCGACTCGGCTCATCTGCAGGTCGTAGGAGCGTCGAGTCGGCGCATCTGCAGGTCGTACCCGGGTCGAACGAGCGCCGACTGGACATGTCTCTCGCCTGCAGATGCGCCGATTGGACGTGTTTCCCGCCTGCAGATGCGCCGACTCGGCGGGTTCCTCGCCTGCAGATGAGCCCACTCGGGGGAACCGGACTGGACCGGAAGGTGAAGGATGCGGAGTTCCGCTCCGGGGTCCGACCGGCTGTCCTAGCGTCCTGAGCACGGCCCCCGACCTACTCACCCGGTGGCCCTCGGCGCCCCCTTCGTGAGGTACGCCGTCGCGCGCGCTCACCTGGAGGCTCGAGGATGCTGGGCAACGTCGCACCGGTCGTCCTCCGTCTGGTCCCGCCCGCTCCTGACCTGCTGGCACGGCCCGACACCCCGCGCCGCTCGGTGCACGTGGGCGTGCTCGTCACCGACCCGGTCGACCGGCCGGGCCGCGGCGCCCTGCTGCTGGACGGCCTGAGGCTCGGGCTCGACGCGGCCCGCGACCTCGACGCCGTGATCACGGCCCGGGGCTCGGCGCCGTTCGGGCCCGCCCTGCTGGACGCGGCGGCCGGACTGCTCGAGGGGGGAGCGGACTTCCTGGTCGTCACCTCGACCGGCGTGGCCGGCCTCGTCGGCCCGCTCTGCGCCACCCGCGGGATCGGCCTGGTGGTGGCCGACGAGGGAGACCGGGCCGAGCACCCCGTCGAGCACCGGCCGGGGGTGCTGCGTCGTACCGAGCGCACCTGGGAAGAGGCCTACGTGCTGGGCCAGTGGTCGGGGCGCCACCTCGACGGTGGCCTGTTCCAGCTGGTCACGCACGAGGAGGAGGCCGGCGACGCCGTCCTGTCCCTGCGAGCCGGCTACATCGAGGCCGGAGGCCACGTCGCCGGCTCGGTCGAGGTGTGGCCCCACAGTGCCTCCGCCGGGGCCCTGGTCGCCCGCGTGTCCGGGGCCCGCGTCATCGCGGTGCACGCGACCGGTCACCAGCTGCACGAGATCGTCGACGCCCTGCACGAGGCTCGCGTGCCGGCCGAGATCGTCGTCGTCGGTCGTGGTGTGGACGAGCGGACGCTCGTCGACCTGGGTCGGCGCGGCCCGGTGTACGCCGCCTCGGCCTGGCACCGCACGGACGTGCCCGACCTCGTCGTCACCCTCGAGCGCGGCACGGGAGCGCGGGCCGACGCGGTCACCGCCCTCGGCTACGACGTGGCCGGCCTGCTCGTCGACGCCGCCCGTCACGACGGAGACCTGCGCGCCAGGGACCAGGACGGCGGCCTGGTCGTGCGTCGAGCCGCCTCCGGACGTTCCACGGTCGTGGCCCGACGCGCCGCCCCCGTCGACGTCCCGGACCTGGCCGCCGCCGAGCTCGACCCCTCCGCCGCCCTGCCCTGGCACGCCTGACCGGGCACGGCGCGCGTGCGCAGCCCGGGCCGCCGCGCGGCCTAGCCTCTCGGCCATGACCTCCTCGACGGTGCGTCGGCTCCTCGCCGGTGCCGCGGCGGGTGGCCTGCTGCTGACCGGCCTCGGGGTGCTCGGAGCCGAGCGGCGACCCGCCGGTCCCAGCAGCCCGGCTCCCTCGGCCGACGCGCTCGTCGAGGTCGCCGCCGAGGCCGACGTACTCGCCGCCAGCCCGGCCGCGCGCCGCGTGCCGAAGCTCCCCGGAGGTGGCACCCGGGTCTTCGGGAAGCACCGGTTCCTGGTGGCCTACTACGGCACGGCCGGAACGGGATCGCTCGGCGTGCTCGGCGAGGCCGCTCCTGACGAGATGCAGCGCCGGCTGCAGCGGGCGGCCCGTCCCTTCCTGTTCCCAGGTGAGCGGATCCAGCCGGTGTACGAGCTGATCGTCACGGTGGCCGATCCGATCGCCGGCCCCGGCGGGGACTTCAGCCACGACATCGCCGCCGACAGCGTCCGGGCGTACATCGAGGCGGCGCACCGCAACGGCGCCCTGGTCGTGCTGGACATCCAGCCCGGGCGTGCCGACTTCCTGACGGTGGCCAAGCGCTGGGCCTGGGCGCTGGAGGACCCCTGGGTCGGCCTCGCGCTCGACCCCGAGTGGCGGATGGGGCCGCGGCAGGTGCCCGGGCGTGTCATCGGCAGCGTGGGAGCCGCCGAGGTCAACAAGGTCTCCGCGTGGCTGGCCGACCTGGTCGAGCGCGAGGAGCTGCCCGAGAAGGCGTTCGTGCTGCACCAGTTCCGCTCGACGATGATCCGCGACATCGATCGGGTCCGGACTCGCGACGGGCTGGCGACGGTGCAGCACGTCGACGGCTTCGGGAGCCAGGGCCAGAAGCTCGCGACGTACCACGCGGTCGCGCGGCCGGCCCAGTTCGCGATGGGCTTCAAGCTGTTCTACGACGAGGACGTGAACCTCTTCAGCCCCGCCCGCGTCCGCACGATCCGGCCCACCGTGCGCTTCGTGTCCTACCAGTGAGCCCTAGGTTGGAGCCGTGCTCCATCCCGCCTTCACCGACCATCACGTGCACCTCGGGCTCGTCGACGCCGATGGTCTGGCCGGCTCCGGGATCGGCCGCGTGGTGGACCTCGGCTGGTCCGACGACGTGGTCGCGCTGGCCTCGGGCGCCTCGGTGGCCACGTCGTACGCCGGCCGGTTCGTGACCGCGCCCGGCGGCTACCCCGGGGCCAGCCGGTGGGCACCCCCGCGCTGCACCAGCGAGGTCGCCGGGCCGCGCGACGCCGCCGCGGCCGTCGCCCACCAGGTCGCGCTCGGTGCGTCGGTGGTGAAGGTGACCCTCAACCGCGACGCCGGCCCCGTGCCGGACGGCTCGACCCTGCGCGCGGTGGTCGAGGCAGCCGCCGAGGCGGGGCTCCCGGTGGTCGCGCACTGCCAGGGACCAGGCATGGTCGAGCTCGGCCTGGCCGGCGGCATCGCCGCGGTCGCGCACACGCCGTGGACCCACCGGCTCGACGACGAGGTCGTCGCCGAGGCGGTCGACGCCGGACAGGCGTGGGTCAGCACCCTGGACATCCACGGCTACGGCACCCCGTCGGCCGACCAGGGCCGCGCCGTCGACAACCTCGCCCGCTTCCACGCGGCCGGTGGACGGGTGCTCTACGGGACGGATCTCGGCAACGGTCCGCTGCC
Organism: uncultured Actinomycetota bacterium; assembly: GCA_963708915.1. Lineage (GTDB taxonomy): Bacteria > Actinomycetota > Actinomycetes > Propionibacteriales > Nocardioidaceae > Nocardioides. The sequence goes on along the minus strand of CAVPUJ010000001.1, from coordinate 95,573 downwards.
ACCCACGCTGAACCTCCGCGAGATCGGGCTGCTGGTCGACGCCGGGCTCTCCGACGACGACGTGCTGGTGGCGCTGACCGACCCCTGGCCGTTCGCCGACCATGGCGACGGCCGGACCGAGGTGCCCGACGGGCCGGAGCCGCTGGCCGAGCGACTGGCGCACGCCCGCGTCGTACGAGAAGGAGACCGATGACCCTCGACCCCCTGGCCGGCTACCGCGACCGCTTCGTCGGGGCCGCCGGCGACCTCGTCTACTTCGACGGCAACTCGCTCGGGCGGCCGCTGGCGGTCACGGCCGAGCACCTCGCGGCGTTCGTCACCGACGAGTGGGGCGGGCGGCTCATCCGCGGTTGGGACGAGCGCTGGTTCGACCTCCCGCTCACCCTGGGCGACGAGATCGGCCGGGTGTGCCTGGGCGCCGCGCCCGGCCAGGTGGCCGTCGGTGACTCGACGACGGTGCTGCTCTACAAGCTGATGCGGGCCGCCGTGGCCGCGCGGCCGGGGCGGACCGAGATCGTGCTGGACCGCGACAACTTCCCGACCGACCGGTACGTCGCGGACGGCGTCGCCCGCGAGTGCGGCCTCACCCTGCGGTGGATCGACGTCGACACCTCGGCCGGGGTGACCGCCGAGCTGCTCGTCGCGGCCGCCAACGAGCGGACGGCCCTGGTGGTGCTGAGCCACGTCGCCTACCGCTCGGCCTACCTGGCGGACGGCGCGGAGCTCACCCGGATCGCGCACGACGCGGGGGCGCTGGTGCTCTGGGACCTGTCCCACTCCGGCGGCTCGGTGCCCGTCGCGCTCGACGACTGGGAGGCGGACCTCGCGGTCGGCTGCACCTACAAGTACCTCAACGGCGGGCCCGGTGCGCCGGCCTACTGCTACGTGGCGGCCCGGCACCTCGACGAGCTCACCCAGCCGATCCAGGGCTGGATGGGCGCGACCGACCCGTTCCTGATGGGGCCCGTCTACACGCCGACCCCTGGCATCCGCCGGTTCCTGTCCGGCACGCCGGCGGTCGTCGGGATGATCGCCGTGGGCGACATGGTCGAGCTCCTCGACGAGGTCGGGATGGCTGCCGTCCGCGAGAAGTCGGTCGGGCTCACCGAGCACGCCATCGCGCTGGCCGACGAGGTGTTGGCGCCGCTGGGGGTGGTGGTCGCCTCGCCACGGGTCTCGTCGGAGCGGGGCGGGCACGTGACGCTGGCGCACCCGGCCATGCGGGAGGTCGTCGCCACTCTCTGGAAGCAGGACGTGATCCCCGACTACCGCGACCCCGGCGGCCTGCGGGTGGGCCTGTCGCCGCTGTCGACGTCGTACGACGAGGTGGACCGGGGCATCGCGGCGGTCCGGGAGCTGCTGGCGTGACGCGGACGAACGAGCACGGGCAGCCGATCGGGGAGGCGGTCGACTGGGAGCCGGCGCCCGCGCCGGTGCCGGTGGTGCTGACCGGGAGGTACGTGACGGTGTGCGGGCTCGAGCACGAGCACGCGCCGGCGCTGTACGACGCGCTGTGCGGGCCCGAGAACGCCGCGTCGTGGACCTACCGGATCGCCGGGATGCCGGCCACGCCCGCCGCCCTGGACACCGTCGTCGCCGGCCTGCTCGCCCACCCGACTGAGGTGACGTTCGCGATCTGCCCGCGCGGCCGCGGCCCCGAAGGTATCGCCACCCTGATGCGGGTCGACCCCGCCAACGGCGTGGTCGAGGTCGGCGGCATCGTGCTGGCCGGCACGATGCAGCGCACCCCGGCCTCCACCGAGGCGATGTACCTGCTGGCGCACCACGTCTTCGACGCGCTCGGCTACCGCAGGTACGAGTGGAAGTGCGACTCCCTCAACGAGCCGTCCCGGCTCGCCGCGGCCCGCCTGGGCTTCACCTACGAGGGCCGGTTCCGCCACGCGATGGTCTACCAGGGCCGCAACCGCGACACCGACTGGTTCTCGATCACCGACGACGAGTGGCCCCGCATCCGCGCCGCTCACGAGGCCTGGCTGGACCCGGCGAACTTCGACGAGTCCGGTGCCCAGCGTCGGCGGCTCGGCGACCTGACCGCGTCCGGCCCGCGGGAGCGGTGACCCTGGCACGGTTTGCGAGCCGGAAACCGTGTCCAGCTCACCGCCGCCCGCGTCGGCTCGAGGCAGCGGTGACCCTGGCACGGTTTGAAGGCCGGAAACCGTGCCCAGCTCACCGCCGCCCCACGCGGTTCCCGGTGTCCGACGGTCGTGGCAGAGTCGGCGACATGGCTCCTGACACCACGAAGCTGACCCGCAAGCAGGTCGCCGCCGAGCAGCTCGCCGACTGGGAGTACCTGCTCGGCGTGATCGAGGCGAGGTACGAGACGGGCGGGTTCGCGACCGGGCTCGAGCTCGTCAACCGCATCGGCGCGGCCGCCGAGGAGGCGGACCACCACCCCGACCTCACCCTCACCTGGCCCCTCGTCCACGTCCGGCTGGTCAGTCATGACGCCGGCGGAGTGACCAGTCGCGACATCGCGATGGCCCGTCGGATCAGCGAGCTCGCGGCCGAGCTCGGGGTGACGCCGACCCCACAGAAGCTGAGCAAGCTCGAGCTCGGCCTGGACACCGCGAACACCCCGGCGGCGGTGCGGTTCTGGGCCGCGGTCCTCGGCTACGACGTCGACGACGACGAGCAGGTGGTCGACCCCGACGGGCGCCAGGTGACCCTCTGGTTCCAGGACACCGACAGCCACGAAGCGCCACGCCAGCGGTTCCACGTCGACGTGACGGTCCCGCCCGACCAGGCCCAGACCCGGATCGACGCCGCGGTGGCGGCCGGCGGGACGATCGTCAGCACCGACCGGGCCCCGGCGTTCACGGTGCTGGCCGACCCCGAGGGCAACAAGGTGTGCGTCTGCACCTGGCAGGGACGGGAGGCGGACTGATGGATCCCCGCGTCAGCTTCATCACCCTGGCCGTGCCCGACCTCGACGCCGCGCGCGCCTTCTACGTCGACGGTCTCGGCTGGGAGGCCGCCCTCGAGGTCCAGGGCGACGTGCTGATGATCAAGGTCGGCGACAAGCTGGTGCTCTCGCTGTGGGCGGAGGCCGGGTTCGAGGGGGAGGTCGGCCCGATCCGCCGCGGCGACGGCCGCGTGCCGATCACGCTGTCGCACAACGTGCCCACGCGCGAGGAGGTGGACGCCGCCCTCGACCTGGCCCGCGCGGCCGGGGCGTCGTACGTCGGCGAACCCGAGGAGCGCGAGTGGGGCGGCTACACCGGCTACTTCGCCGACCCGGCGGGCTTCCGCTGGGAGGTCGCCACGAACCCTGGCCCCATCGGACAGGCCGTGCTGCCGTGACCACGCTCACCGCCGCCCAGATCCAGCACGAGGGCCTCGCCGACTGGGTGCTCGTCGTGCGCGCCCTCGAGGCGAGGTACGAGACCAACGGCTTCGCGGCCGGCCTCGAGCTCGTCGCGCGCATCGGCGCCGCGGCCGAGGAGGCCGACCACCACCCCGACGTGACGCTGACGTGGCCGACGGTCCTGGTGCGTCTCTGGAGCCACGACTCCCGAGGCGTCACCGAGCGCGACGTCGCGCTGGCCCGACGCATCAGTGCCATCGCCCAGGAGCTCGGCGTCGCGGCGACGCCGACCAGGACCCAGAACCTCGAGCTCTGCCTCGACACGGCCGACATCAAGGCCACGGGCCCGTTCTGGGCCGCGGTCCTCGGCTACGACTGGGACGAGGAGCACCTCGAGATCGTCGACCCCGACGGCCGGATGCCCACGACGTGGTTCCAGCAGACCGATGCCCACGACGAACCCCGCCAGCGCTGGCACCTCGACATCCACGTCGACCCGGCCGTCGCCGACCAGCGCATCGACGCGGCGCTCGCCGCGGGCGGCGTCCTGGTGAGCGACGAGGCGGCTCCCTCCTTCACGATCCTGGCCGACGCCGAGGGCAACCGCGTCTGCGTCTGCACCTGGCAGTCCGCCGCGGAAGAGATCGCCTGACGCCAACATCCGGGACGACGATCCCGCATGTTGGGACGCGGGCGAGACTCGGATGACGGACCTCGGACCCGGCGGCTACCGTGGTCGCATGTGCACGACGCTTGTACGCACCCGACGCGAGGACTAGTCCCCAGCCGGTCTCGACCTCGCGTCACCCCTCGTCGCCTCATCGGCCGAGGGGTTTTTTCATGTAGTCACCGATCGACCCGACAGGAAGCCAACGGACATGGGTGAGCAGGACACCAGCGTGACTGGCGCGCAGAGCCTGATCATGGCGCTGGAAGCCGCCGGCACCACCGACATCTTCGGCATCCCGGGCGGCGCCATCCTCCCGGCGTACGACCCGCTGATGGACTCGACCATCCGCCACATCCTCGTCCGCCACGAGCAGGGTGCGGGTCACGCCGCCCAGGGCTTCGCCGCCGCCACCGGTCGGGTGGGCGTGTGCATGGCCACCTCGGGTCCTGGTGCGACCAACCTGGTCACGCCACTGGCGGACGCGCACATGGACTCCGTGCCGCTGGTGGCCATCACCGGCCAGGTCGGGGCCGCGTCGATCGGCACCGACGCCTTCCAGGAGGCGGACATCCGCGGCATCACCATGCCGATCACCAAGCACAACTTCCTGGTCACCGACCCGGCCGACATCCCGCGCACCATTGCCGAGGCGTTCTACATCGCCTCGACCGGACGCCCCGGCCCGGTGCTCGTCGACGTCGCGAAGTCCGCCCTGCAGGCGCGCACGACGTACGACTGGCCGTCCGAGATCCAGCTGCCCGGCTACCGACCCGTCACCAAGCCGCACGCGAAGCAGATCCGCGAGGCCGCCCGGCTGATGCTGGAGGCGAAGCGACCGGTCCTGTACGTCGGGGGCGGCGTCATCCGGGCGCGCGCCTCGCGCGAGCTGCGGGTGCTCGCCGAGCTCACGGGCATCCCCGTCCTGACCACGCTGATGGCGCGCGGCGCGTTCCCCGACAGCCACGTGCAGCACCTCGGCATGCCGGGCATGCACGGCACCGTGGCTGCTGTCGCCGGGCTCCAGCGCAGCGACCTGATCATCAGCCTCGGCGCCCGGTTCGACGACCGGGTGACCGGCAACCTCGACTCGTTCGCGCCCGGCGCCCGGGTCATCCACGCCGACATCGACCCGGCCGAGATCGGCAAGAACCGCGCCGTCGACGTGCCGATCGTCGGCGACTGCCGCGAGGTCATCTCCGACCTGGTCGTCGCGCTGAAGGCCGAGGCGGACGCCGGCCACACGGGCGACTACGAGCAGTGGGTCGAGTTCCTCGCGGGCATCAAGAAGCGCTACCCGCTGGGGTACGACGACCCGGACGACGGCACCCTCGCCCCGCAGTACGTCATCGAGCGGCTCGGCAAGATCGTCGGCCCCGACGCCATCTACTGCGCCGGTGTCGGCCAGCACCAGATGTGGGCGGCACAGTTCGTCGGCTACGAGCACCCCGGCACCTGGATCAACTCCGGCGGCCTCGGCACCATGGGCTTCTCGGTGCCCGCCGCGATGGGCGCCAAGGTCGGCCGCCCCGACACGACTGTCTGGTCGGTCGACGGCGACGGCTGCTTCCAGATGACCAACCAGGAGCTGGCCACCTGCGCGATCAACGACATCCCGATCAAGGTCGCGATCATCAACAACGAGTCGCTCGGCATGGTCCGGCAGTGGCAGACGCTGTTCTACAACGAGCGCTACAGCAACACCGACCTCCACACCGGGCCGGACCGGCGGATCCCCGACTTCGTCAAGCTCGCCGACGCCTACGGCTGCGTGGGCCTGTCGTGCGAGTCGCCCGACGAGGTCGACGCGACGATCGAGAAGGCGATGGCCATCGACGACCAGCCGGTCGTGGTGGACTTCCGCGTGCACCGCGACGCGATGGTCTGGCCGATGGTCGCGGCCGGCACCAGCAACGACGACATCAAGTACGCCCGAGACCTCGCCCCCGAGTTCGACAAGGACGATCTATGAGCCGCCACACGCTGTCCGTGCTCGTCGAGAACAAGCCCGGCGTGCTCGCCCGGATCGCCGGCCTGTTCGCGCGGCGCGGCTACAACATCGACTCCCTCGCCGTCGGGCCGACCGAGCACGACGAGGTGTCCCGGATGACCATCGTCGTCAGCGTCGAGGACTCCCCGCTGGAGCAGGTCACCAAGCAGCTGAACAAGCTGGTCGAGGTGATCAAGATCGTCGAGCTCGACGGCTCGGCCTCGGTCAACCGCGAGCTGCTGCTCGTCAAGGTCAAGGCCGACGCGGACACCCGTGGCCGCATCCTCGACGTCGTCGAGCTCTTCCAGGCCAAGGTCGTCGACGTCTCGCCCGACACCGTGGTCATCCAGTCGATGGGCAACGTCGACAAGCTGGCCGACCTGCGCCGCCTGCTCGAGCCCTTCGGCATCCGCGAGCTCGTCCAGTCCGGCATGGTCGCCATCGGCCGCGGCCCCCGCTCGATCTCCGAGCGGACCCTCCGACCGGTCGCCGTACCCGTTCCGTCCGCCACCGCCACCGCCTGAACCCCTGCACCACCACCCCGAAGGAGCGCCCACCGTGGCCCAGATGTTCTACGACGACGACGCCGACCTGGCCCTGATCCAGGGCAAGAACGTGGCCGTGCTCGGCTACGGCAGCCAGGGCCACGCCCACTCCCTGTCGCTGCGCGACTCCGGCGTGGACGTCCGGATCGGGCTGCCCGAGGGCTCGAAGTCCCGCGCCAAGGCCGAGGCCGAGGGCCTCCGCGTGCTGACCCCCGCCGAGGCGGTGGAGGAGGCCGACGTCATCGTGATCCTGGCTCCCGACCACAAGCAGCGGCAGCTCTACACCGAGTCGGTCGAGCCCAACATCACGCCCGGCGACACCCTGGTCTTCGGCCACGGCTTCAACATCCGGTTCGGCTACATCACCCCGCCCGAGGGCGTCGACGTGTTCATGGTCGCCCCGAAGGGTCCCGGCCACCTGGTCCGGCGCGAGTACGTCGACGGACGCGGCGTGCCGGTGCTCGTCGCGGTCGAGAAGGACTACTCCGGCAAGACCTGGGACCTCGCCCTGTCCTACGCGAAGGCCATCGGCGGGCTGCGTGCGGGCGGCATCAAGACGACCTTCACCGAGGAGACCGAGACCGACCTGTTCGGTGAGCAGGCCGTCCTGTGCGGCGGCGCCTCGCAGCTGGTCATGTACGGCTTCGAGGTGCTCACCGAGGCCGGCTACCAGCCCGAGGTCGCGTACTTCGAGTGCCTCCACGAGCTGAAGCTCATCGTCGACCTGATGTACGAGGGCGGCATCGCCAAGCAGCGCTGGTCGGTCTCCGACACCGCCGAGTACGGCGACTACGTCTCCGGGCCCGCGGGTCGTCGACGAGCACGTGAAGGACAACATGCGGCAGATCCTGGCCGAGATCAAGGACGGCTCGTTCGCGCAGCGGTTCATCGACGACCAGGACGCCGGCGGCCCCGAGTTCCGGGCCCTGCGCGAGAAGGGCGAGGCGCACCCGATCGAGCAGACCGGTCGCGAGCTCCGCAAGCTGATGGCCTGGGTGAAGTCGCACGATGACGACTACACGGAGGGCACCGCCACGCGATGATGCTCCGGTGACTGTCACCGGGGTGCTCGCGACCCGCACCCGGCGCGACCTCCGCGTCGACGCCGTGCGTGGCGTCGCGCTGGTCTCGATGTACCTCGCCCACTGCGCCCCGACGGCAGGGCCCGGCCACGTGGTCACGCTCAGCGAGTACGCCACGTACCCGCTCTTCGCCCTGCTCGTCGGCGTCGGTGCGGAGCTCGGCCCGAGGTCCGGTCGTGCGTGGTGGGTCGGGCCGCTGGTCCGGGGCGCGGTGCTGATCGCGGCGGCCCAGGTCATGCAGGGCTGGGGCGCGCAGATCTTCCTCGTGCTCGCGCACCTGGGCGTGCTCACCTGGCTGATGGTGCCGCTCGTGCGCGCGCCCTCGCCGGTCGTGGCCGGCGTCGGGCTCGGCTCGCTCCTGGTCGCGCCGCAGCTCTACCGCCCCACCAGTGGCTGGACCGACGCGACCTTCCCTGGTGGGGAGTCGACGCTGCGGCTGGCCAGGTTCCTCGTGGCGGACTGGCCGTACCAGATCGTGGCGATGGTCTTCTTCGCGGCGATCGGCATCCTGCTGACCAGGTACGTCCTGCGCCCGACCCGCGTCACCCACCCCCAGCGGTTGCTGGTCGGGCTGGCCTGCGGGGTGGCGGCCGCGGTGTGGATCGGCGCGCACGAGGCCGGCGTCTTCGCGATGGAGGCCTACGACGTCACCTACCGCGTGCTCGCCTTCGACGCCCTGCTCGTCGTCGCCATCACCCTGGTCGTCGCCGGCGCGGCCGGCCTGCTCCCGCGCGCTGCCGTGCCGCTCGCCGCGATGGGCGGCATGTCGCTGACGCTGTACTGCCTCCACGTCTGGTGGCTGGGGTACGACGTCCGCACCCTGCACCCCTATGCCACCGACGACTCGTGGCTCAACGTGGCCGTGCTCGTGCTCGGCTCGGCTGCCCTGGCACTCGTCTGGCGCGCCGTGGTCCCGGTCGAGCCCTGGCGGCGCGGGCCGATCGAAGGCCCGGTGGCTGCGGTCGTACGCCTCTTGTCGGGGGAGCGTGTCGGTGGCTGAGCCTCGCTACACCCACGGCCACGCGGAGTCGGTGCTGCGGTCCCACCGCACCCGGACCGCGGCGAACTCCGCGACCTACCTGCTGCCACACCTCGGCTCTGGCCAGCGGCTGCTCGACGTCGGTTCCGGGCCGGGCACCATCACCGCCGACCTCGCGGTCCTCGTGGCGCCCGGTGAGGTGGTGGCCCTCGAGGTGAACGAGGAGGCCGCGGAAGTCACCCGGTCCGGGGTGCCCGGGCTCGACGTACGCGTCGGGGACGTCCACGCACTGCCGTTCGCCGACGATGAGTTCGACGTCGTGCACGCGCACCAGGTGCTCCAGCACGTGGCCGACCCGGTGCAGGCGTTGCGCGAGATGGCTCGGGTGACGCGGCCCGGGGGACTGGTCGCGGCCCGCGACTCCGACTACGGCTCGTTCGCGTGGTGGCCGCGGCCGCCCGAGCTGGACCGCTGGTTGTCGCTGTACGTCGCGGCCGCGCGGGCCAACGGCGGCGAGCCCGACGCCGGTCGCCGTCTCCTCGCGTGGGCGCACGCCGCGGGCCTCGCCGACGTCACCGCCTCGTCGTCGACCTGGTGCTGGGCGACCATCGCCACGCGCGACTGGTGGGGTGGCATGTGGGCCGACCGCATCCTCGGCTCCGCCCTGGCCGACCAGCTGCTCCGCGAGGGCCGGTCCACCCCCGAGGAGCTGGAGCAGATCTCGGCCGCCTGGCGCTCCTGGTCCGCCGATCCCGACGGCTGGTTCTCCGTCCACCACGGCGAGGTTCTCTGTCGCCTGCCGGGATAACGCGGGTGAGGTTAGGCAAACCTAAGCGATGCGCGTAGGCTGCCGCCGTGTTCGCGAACTACCTGATCGGCCTGCGCGAGGGGCTGGAGGCGGCGCTGGTCGTCAGCATCCTGATCGCCTACCTCGTCAAGACCGAACGACGGCACCTGCTGCCCCGCATCTGGTTCGGCGTGGCCGTGGCGGTGGTGGTCAGCCTCGCCTTCGGCGCGCTGCTGACCTACGGCCCCCGCGGCCTGACCTTCAAGGCGCAGGAGCTGATCGGCGGCATGCTGTCGATCGTCGCGGTCGTCTTCGTGACCTGGATGATCTTCTGGATGGCGCGCGCGGCCCGCGGCATGGCCGGCGAGCTCCGCGGTCGCGTCGACGACGCCGCCGACGGCACCGTCTGGTCGCTCGCGGTCGTCGGCGATCTTCGCCGTCGGGCGCGAGGGGCTCGAGACCGCACTCTTCCTCTGGGCCGCCACCCAGGCCGTCACGCAGACCGATGCGGGCGCCGCGCCGACCTGGGAGCCGCTGCTCGGCGCCGCGCTGGGGCTGGCCACGGCCGTGCTGCTGGGCTACCTGATCTACCGCGGCGCCGTCCGCATCAACCTGACCCGGTTCTTCACGTGGACCGGGGTCTTCCTGATCGTCGTCGCGGCCGGCGTCCTGTCCTACGGCATCCACGACCTCCAGGAGGCCGGCGTTCCTGCCCGGCCTGAACAACCTGGCCTTCGACGTCTCGGGCACGATCGCGCCCGGCACCTGGTACGCCACCCTGCTCAAGGGCGTCTTCAACTTCTCGCCGGTGACCACCAAGCTCGAGGCGCTCGCGTGGGTCCTCTACGTCGTGCCGACCATGACGCTCTTCCTCCGCTCCGTACGCCGCCGCGCGTCCACCCAGCCTCCGCGCGTGCCGGCTCCGTCCGTCTGACCACCCCGAAGGAAACAGGCATCGTGATGCGTCCCACCCTGCTGCTGGCCGTCGTCCTGGCGGTCCCTGCGCTCGCCGCGTGCACCGAGAACGCCCCGTCCGGAGGGGGAGGCGACGACGTCGCGGGCGCCTCGCGGGCCCTGACCGTCAGCTCCACGGACTCCTCGTGCGACCTGTCGGCGACCGAGGCTCCGGCCGGCACCCTGTCCTTCGACGTCACCAACGCGGGGACGCAGGTCACCGAGTTCTACCTGCTCGGCGAGGACGGGCTCCGCATCGTCGCCGAGGTCGAGAACGTCGGCCCCCAGCTCCAGCCGCCAGCTCGTCGTGAACGCCCCGGCCGGCACGTACGTCACCGCCTGCAAGCCGGGGATGACCGGCGAGGGCATCCGCGCCGACTTCACCGTCACCGAGTCCGACGAGGAGGTGGTGGTCAGCGCGAACGACCAGGAGCTGATCGACCAGGCGCAGTCGAACTACGCCGCGTACGTGCAGGACCAGTCCGACCAGCTGCTGCTGAAGACCCAGCTGTTCGTGGACGCCTACGCGTCCGGCGACGACGACCAGGCGCGCGCGACCTACGCGGACGCGCGGGTCCACTGGGAGCGGATCGAGACCGTCGCCGAGTCGTTCGGCGACCTCGACCCGCGGATGGACGCCCGCGAGGCGGACCTCGAGCCGGGCCAGAAGTGGACCGGCTGGCACCGGATCGAGAAGGACCTGTGGCCGGAGCGCGCCGACGACTACACGCCTCTCACGACCCAGGAGCGGGCCACGTACGCCGACGACCTGATGGCCAACACCGAGACGCTCGACAAGCGGATCCAGAAGCTCGAGTTCACCGTCGACCAGATCGCCAACGGGTCGCGCGGCCTGCTCGAGGAGGTCGCCACCGGCAAGGTCACCGGCGAGGAGGAGTACTGGTCGCGCACCGACCTGTGGGACTTCCAGGCCAACGTCGACGGCGCCCGGGTGGGCTACGAGGGCGTGCGACCGATCCTCGAGCAGACGGACCCCGACCTCGCGGCCACCCTCGACACCCGCTTCGAGGAGCTCCAGGCGCTGCTCGACGCGCAACGCGTGGGCGACGGCTTCACGCTCTACGACGACCTGACCCCCGAGCAGGTCAAGGAGCTCTCCGACGCCGTCAACGCGCTCTCCGAGCCGCTCTCGCACCTCACGGCGTCCGTGCTCGGGTAGGGAGCTCGTGAAGGTCAGCAGGCGCGGACTGATCGGCGGCGGCGCGGCCGCCGTCGGGGTCGCCGGCGCGTACGTCGTCGGGCACGAGGCCGCGGGCACGCCCGGGCCCGCGGCGGCGCCGACCGACGACGCCGTCGCGGCGTCCTACCCGTTCCGCGGCCCCCACCAGGCCGGCATCGTCACCCCGGCCCAGGACCGGCTGCACTTCGCGGCCTTCGACATCAGGACCGACTCCCGCGACGAGCTGGTCGCGCTGCTGCAGGCGTGGACCGACGCGGCCGAGCGGATGACGCGCGGCGAGGGAGCCGGGCCGGTGGGGCCCGACCGAGGGGGCAGCGGACCTCCCGCCCGACGACACCGGCGAGGCGATCGGGCTGCCACCCGCCGGGCTGACGATCACCTTCGGCTTCGGTCCCGGGCTGTTCACCCGCTTCGGTCTCGAGGAGCGTCGACCCGAGGCGCTCCAGGACCTGCCGCACTTCCCGGGCGACAACCTGGACCCCGCCCGGTCGGGCGGCGACCTGTGCATCCAGGCCTGCGCCCAGGACCCGCAGGTCGCGGTGCACGCGATCCGCAACCTGGCCCGGATCGGCTTCGGCACCGTCGCGGTCCGCTGGTCCCAGCTCGGCTTCGGCCGGACGTCGACCACGTCGACCGCGCAGTCCACGCCGCGCAACCTGTTCGGCTTCAAGGACGGCACCGCCAACGTCAAGGCCGAGGAGGAAGAAGCCCTCGACGAGTTCGTGTGGGTGCAGGACGGCGACGACGCGGCCAACGACGGGGCCGGCTGGCTCGCCGGCGGCAGCTACCTGGTCACCCGGCGGATCAACATGACGATCGAGGTCTGGGACCGTCAGCCGCTGGCCGACCAGGAAGGCTTCATCGGTCGTACCAAGGCCTCCGGGGCGCCGCTGTCGGGCGGCGAGGAGCTCACCGAGCCCGACTTCACGATGCCGGGCTCGGAGGGCCCGGTGATCCCGAGGGATGCGCACATCCGGGTCGTGCACCCGACCAAGAACGACGGTGCACGCATGCTCCGCCGCGGCTACAACTTCGTCGACGGCTCCGACGCGCTCGGCGGCCTGGACGCCGGGCTGTTCTTCATCGCGTTCGTCCGGGACCCCGAGACCCAGTTCATCCCGCTGCAGAACCGGATGGCGCAGACGGACGCCCTGATGGAGTACCTGAAGTTCACCTCGTCGGCGATCTTCGCGGTCCCGCCGGGGGTCGGCCCGGGGGAGTACGTCGGGCAGGCCCTGTTCGCCTGAGCGCAGCCCGGGCGCCGCGGCTACCCCGGCGCGGGCGGGAACACCACCCGCGCCGGGATGGTTGAAAAGTACATGATGGTCGAGATCTGGTCCGACGTGGTCTGTCCCTGGTGCGCGATCGGCCGCAGCCGGCTCGATGCCGCGCTCGCCGACTTCGCGCACGCCGACGGGGTCGAGGTCGTCCTCCGCTCGTTCGAGCTCGACCCGAGCGCGCCGGTCGGCGGCAGCCAGCCGATGGTGGAGGTGCTGGCCGAGAAGTACGGCGTGGCGCGCGACGAGGCGGTCCGGATGATGGCCCGGACCGAGGGCCTGGCCGCCGACGAGGGTCTGGTCATGCACATGGCCACGACCCTGCACAGCAACACCGTCGACGCACACCGGCTCCTGCACCTCGCGCTCGCGAGCGGCGGCCCCGACGTCCAGGCGCGCCTGAACGCGGGGCTCGTGGCCGCGCACTTCGAGCGCGGCGAGGACGTCGGCGACCACGCCGTGCTCCGTCGGACCGCGGTCGCGGCCGGTGTCGACGCAACGGCCGTCGACGAGGTGCTGGGCAGTGACCGCTACGCGGCCGAGGTCGCGGCCGACGTGCAGCAGGCTCGCGCCTACGGCGCGACCGGCGTGCCCTTCTTCGTCATCGACGGGCGCTACGGCATCCCCGGCGCGCAGCCGACCGAGCTGTTCGCCCAGGCTCTCGACCAGGCGTGGTCGGAGTCCGCCCCTGCCTGATCAGCGCGTGACGACCTGGCGGGTCGGCCACTGGCCCGCCCGCACCACGTAGTGCGAGCTGGGCGCGTCGTCGTACCAGTCCTCGGTGACGCCGAGATAGGTCATGCCGAGCCGGTCGCAGACCCGCATCGACGGGTAGTTGTCGGTGTGCGTCAGGGCCCGGATCTCGGAGAGGCCGCTGGCGAGGCCGTACGCGAGGACCGCTCGCGCCGCCTCGGTGACGTAGCCGTGGCCGGTGGCGTCCGGGTGCGCGTACCACCCGATCTGCACCAGCGAGCTGCCGTCCGGCTGCTCGGACCGGGGGATGGGCACGAGCATCACCGAGCCGGCCGGCACGCCGGTCGCGGCGACCTCGAAGGCCCACTCGCTCAGCGGCAGGTCCATCGCCATCCCGGCGATCTTCGCCGCTGCCTCCTCGACCGTCTCGAGGGTCTTCGGATGGCCGAGCCACCGCACGACCTCGTCGCGGCGCAGGATGTCGAGGAGGCGCGGCGCCTCGTCCTCGCGCCAGGGGCGGATCACCAGGCGCTCGGTGCTGATCGGGATGGACGTCATGCCCGCAGCATGGCAACAGGGAGTGGCGTGGGTCGCGCGGTTTACGAACGAGACGGGTCGGGGACGCGGGCCCGGCTCGGGTAGGGTTGCGCGGGCACAGCGTCGTGCTCCGACCGCCGTTCGGCAGGTCTCCGTCGTTCGCCCTCCGTGACTCCAGACAGAGGTTCTCGCTGTGACTTCGCACCAGACCCGGCCCGTCGTGCTGATCGCCGAGGAGCTGAGCCCCGCCACCGTCGAGGCGCTGGGCCCGGACTTCGAGATCCGCAGCTGCGACGGGTCCGACCGTGGCGAGCTGCTCGCAGCGATCGTCGACGTCGACGCGATCCTCGTCCGCTCGGCGACCAAGGTGGACGCCGAGGCGCTGGCCGCGGCCGGAAGGCTCCAGGTGATCGCTCGCGCGGGGGTGGGTCTCGACAACGTCGACGTGAAGGCCGCCACCCAGGCAGGCGTGATGGTGGTCAACGCCCCGACCTCCAACATCGTGTCCGCCGCCGAGCTCGCCGTCGCGTTGATGCTCGCGGCCGCCCGCCACCTCTCACCCGCGCATGCCGCGCTCAAGAACGGCGAGTGGAAGCGCTCGAGGTACACCGGCATCGAGCTCTACGAGAAGACGGTCGGCATCGTCGGCCTCGGCCGCATCGGTGTGCTCGTCGCGCAGCGGCTCTCGGCGTTCGGCATGACCGTGATCGCCTACGACCCGTACGTCCAGGCCGGCCGCGCGGCGCAGATGGGCGTCCGCCTCGTCGAGCTCGACACGCTGCTGGCCGAGTCCGACTTCATGTCGGTGCACCTGCCCAAGACGCCCGAGACCGCCGGCCTGATCGGTGTCGAGCAGCTGGCCAAGGCGAAGTCGTCGCTCGTCCTCGTCAACGCGGCCCGCGGCGGCATCGTCGACGAGGCCGCGCTCTACGCCGCCCTCAAGGAGGGCCGCATCGCCGCCGCCGGCCTCGACGTGTTCGCGACCGAGCCATGCACCGACAGCCCGCTGTTCGAGCTCGAGAACGTGGTGGCCACCCCGCACCTGGGCGCGTCCACCGACGAGGCCCAGGAGAAGGCCGGCGTGGCCGTGGCCCGGTCGGTCCGGCTGGCGCTGTCCGGCGAGCTGGTGCCCGACGCGGTCAACGTGCAGGGTGGCGTGATCGCCGAGGAGGTCCGCCCCGGCATCCCGCTCACCGAGAAGCTCGGCCGCATCTTCACCGGCCTCGCCGGCGAGGTCGCCCAGCAGATCGACGTCGAGGTCCGCGGCGAGATCACCGAGTTCGACGTCAAGGTGCTCGAGCTGGCCGCGCTCAAGGGCGTCTTCACCGACGTCGTCGCCGACCAGGTGTCCTACGTCAACGCACCGCTGCTCGCGGCCGAGCGCGGCACGGCCGTCCGGCTGATCGCCGAGGCCGAGAGCCCCGACCACCGCAACCTGATCACCCTGCGCGGCACGCTCGCCGACGGTTCGCAGGTGTCGGTGAGCGGCACGCTGGTCGGCATCAACCAGCGCGAGCGGATCGTCGAGGTCAACGGCTTCGACGTCGACCTCGAGCCGACCGACCACCTCGCCTTCCTGACCTACGTCGACCGGCCGGGCATGGTCGGCACCGTCGGCCGGATCCTCGGCGACGCCGGCATCAACATCGCCGGCATGCAGGTCTCCCGCGACCAGCGCGGGGGACAGGCGCTGGTGGCGCTGTCGGTGGACTCCGCGATCGGCGGAGAGCCGATGGCCGAGATCGAGGCGGCCATCGAGGCCGCGTCAGTGCGCGGCGTCGATCTCTCCTGAGGGAACTCCGGCCCGGCGCTGCGCGTTGAGCGCCCCGTGACGTTCACGGAGCAGGTCGACCGGTTGGTGGAGCTCGGGTACCCGGCCCTGATGGGGATGAAGGACGACGGTCTGCGCGAGCGGCTCGAGCCGTTGCGAGGAACCGCCGAGGCGCTGGACGCCGCTGCTGGCGAGGAGGTCCCGGGCCGGGCGGCGTACGTCGTGGTCGTGACCCGCGAGCTCGTCGACCCCTCCAGCACCGTGCCGTTGCTGTCGCTGCGCGGAAGACAGGGAGTGGTCGACCGCAACCACGCTCCCGGCGACCTGGCCACCTACGACCCGCTGCCGGAGCTCGAGGTCCCGGGGGCGGCGTACCTGCTGGTGGACGTCGACCGTGGCGAGGAGTTCTGCGGCGTGCGGCCCGAGGACGCGCTGCCGGTCATCCGGGACCGCGGCCGGACGCCGCTGACCATCGACGAGGGCATCGCGGTCGTGACGCACGAGCCGCGGCTGCTGGAGAAGAACAAGTGCTTCATGCTGTCCGGCTCGCGACGCCACGACCGGCGGGTCCCGGCGCTGTGGATCAGCGACCGCGCTCCCAAGCTCGGCTGGTGCTGGGACGGCAACCCCCACACCTGGCTGGGCGTGGCGTCGGCGGGGGAGCGGTCCCTCTAGCGCCGCGTGGCGATGACGGCGGACGCGTCGGGGGCGATCATCACCTCGACGGCCGCGAACCGCTCGTCGCTGAGCCACTCCTCGCGAAGGGTGTCGACGCGGCCGGCGTAGGTCGGCGGCCAGTGCTCGCACGGGGTGAAGTCGTCGAGGACGACGATGCCGCCCTCCTCGACGAGGTCCCAGACCTTCTCGGGGCCGACCGCCGAGGGCTTGCCGGAGTCGAGGAACAGCAAGGAGAACGGGCCCTTGTCGAGCAGGGTCGACCAGTCCGCGGCGACGACCTCGACCTGCGGGTCGTCCTCGAAGATCTCGGCCGCGGCCTTGGCCAGCTTGGGGTCGAGCTCGACGGTGACGATGCGCGCCCCGTCGCGTACACCGGAGCGCAGCCAGGCCGTGCCGACGCCGCAGCCGGTGCCGAACTCGGCCAGCGTGCCGCCACGCGTGGCGGCCAACGCCGCGAGCAGGCGACCGGTCTCGTTGCGGCAGAACGACACGTAGCCGGCCTTCCGCGAGACCGCGAAGGCCCGGTGCACGACGTCCGGCAGCTCGGGAGGGGCGGACATGCGGGCAGTCTCTCATGCTGGGCCAGCCGTCTCGGATGCTGAACGTTTCGGCAAAACGGGCTGACCGCCCGCTCGAGCGCGGCTTAGGGTGTCGACATCATGCGGAGCGTGTTCGTACTCATCGACTGCCGCGGCGAGGCCTGAGCGCAAGGCCACCTCGCCGCGGAGTTCGGTGTTGCGGGTCTTGCAGGCAGTAGCAGCAGTCCCGCGGCGGGCTCCACGAGCCGGCGCGATCCGCAAGTCTCCTGGTCGATGTCCGACCGGCTCTCCCGCTGATCCGGGTGACCCGCTCCCATCCTCCGCCCGGGGCTCGCTGCATCCCTTCTTCCAGCCGGCTTTCCAGGAGTGATGGCGATGTACGACATGTACCCGGAGTGGGGCCCCGCGTCCCACGAGCCCGAGAACCCGCACAGCCACGAGGCCGTCCAGGCCTCGCTCGACCTGCGGGACAACGGGGGCGAACGCCCCGACGACAACTAGCCTCCCTCCAGTGACTTCTCCCGACTCGACCTCGTCGCTGCGTCTCGCCGTCATCGGCGGTGACGGGATCGGCCCCGAGGTCACCGACGAGGCCCTCAAGGTCCTCCAGGTGGCCGCACCCGACGGTGTCAAGGTCGAGCCGACCCGCTACGACCTGGGGGCCGAGCGCTACCTCGCGACCGGCGAGGTGCTGCCCGACTCCGTGCTCGGCGAGATCCGTGGGCACGACGCGATCCTCCTCGGTGCCGTCGGCGGCAAGCCGGGCGATCCCCGCCTCCCCGCCGGCATCCTCGAGCGTGGGCTGCTGCTGAGGCTGCGGTTCGAGCTCGACCACTACGTGAACCTGCGGCCGTCCCGGATCTTCCCGGGTGTGGTCTCGCCGCTGCGCGACCCCGGCGACGTCGACTTCGTCGTCGTCCGCGAGGGCACCGAGGGTCCCTACACGGGCAACGGCGGCTCGATCCGCGTCGGCACGCCGCACGAGGTCGCCACCGAGGTCTCGCTCAACACGGCGTACGGCGTGGAACGCGTCGTCCGCGACGCCTTCGCCCGCGCGTCCCGACGTCCGCGTCGCAAGCTCACGCTGGTCCACAAGACCAACGTGCTCGTGCACGCGGGGGCGGTGTGGTCGCGACTGGTCTCATCGGTCTCGTCGGAGTTCCCCGACGTCGACCGTCGACTACCTGCACGTCGACGCGGCCACGATCTTCATGACGACGGACCCGGCGCGGTTCGACGTGATCGTCACCGACAACCTCTTCGGCGACATCATCACCGACCTCGCGGCCGCGATCACCGGCGGCATCGGGCTGGCGGCCTCGGGGAACATCAACCCCGACGGCACCGCTCCCTCCATGTTCGAGCCCGTGCACGGCTCGGCCCCCGACATCGCCGGCCAGGGCGTCGCCGACCCCACCGCCGCGATCCTCTCGGTCTCCCTGCTGCTCGACCACCTCGGCCACGCGGCTGCCGCTGCTGCCGTGGAGGCGGCGGTCCTCGCCGACCGGGCCGCCCTCGCCGCCTCGGGTTCCGCTGCCCCGCGCTCCACCTCGGCCGTCGGCGACGCGATCGCCGCCCGAGTAGTCGGGTAGGGCCCGGGCGGGATACCCGGTCGACCGGGTATCCCGGACGTTCGGGACCGTTGCAACGCCCTCAAAGGGGCAGGAACCCTCACTCAGTTGGACGTCCTACTATCGACCCAGCACCCGAACAGATCGGTGGAGATCTCCATGGACATCAGCACCACCCGTACCTCCGACCCGACGAGCGACGAGAGGCTCGCCGAGATCCTGGCGAACCCCGGCTTCGGAACGCATTTCACCGACCACATGTTCACGGTCGAGTGGACGCCGGACGGATGGAGCGGCGCGCGGATCACGCCGTACGGCCCCCTCACCCTGGATCCCGCGACGGCGGTGCTGCACTACGCGCAGGAGATCTTCGAGGGGATGAAGGCCTACCGGCACGAGGACGGGTCGGTCTGGACCTTCCGTCCCGAGGCCAACGCGGAGCGCATGGTCCGCTCCAGCCGCCGGCTCGCGCTGCCCGAGCTGCCGCCCGCGGACTTCGTGCAGGCGGTCGACGCGCTCGTCGAGGCCGACCAGCGCTGGGTGCCGGACGCGGCGGGGGAGAAGAGCCTCTACATCCGACCGTTCATGATCGCCACCGAGAAGTTCCTCGGCGTGCGACCGGCCCAGCACGTCACGTTCATGGTCATCGCCAGCCCCGCGGGCGCGTACTTCAGCAAGGGCGTCAAGCCGATCAACCTCTGGCTCTCCACCGACTACACGCGCGCGGGTCGCGGCGGGATGGGTGCGGCCAAGACCGGCGGCAACTACGCCTCGTCGCTGATCGCCCAGCAGGAGGCGACCGGCCAGGGTTGCGACCAGGTCGTCTTCCTCGACGCCCAGGAGGGCACGTACGTCGAGGAGCTCGGCGGCATGAACATGTACTTCGTGTACGCCGACGGACACATCGTGACCCCCGAGGTCGGCACGATCCTCGAGGGCATCACCCGCTCGAGCATCATCGAGCTCGCCGGCAAGCTCGGCCACCAGGTGGAGGAGCGCCGGCTCTCCGTCGACGAGTGGCGTGACGGCATCGCGAGCGGCGACATCGTCGAGGTCTTCGCGTGCGGCACGGCCGCCGTCGTCACCCCGGTCGGCCAGCTCAGGTGGGACGGCGGCGAGGTCGGCGCGGCCGACGGCGACGCCGGTCCGCTGACGATGCAGATCCGGCAGGCGCTGGTCGACATCCAGTACGGCCGCGCCGACGACACGTTCGGCTGGATGCATCGCGTCTGCTGACCACTCGGCTGGCCCTTTCGTACAGGTCCCGGCTGCCGGTGATTCGGTGATCCGCCGGTTACGCTCGTCGGTGTGACCGTCTCGCCCGGGCAGCAGCGCCCGCAGGCGCCGCCCGGGCTGACCGTCGGCGGCTACACGCTGCTGACGCGGCTCGGCGAGGGCGGCATGGGCGTGGTGCACCTGGCCCGCAAGCCCGGCGGGCAGCGGGTGGCCCTCAAGGTGCTGCGTCCGCACATCATCGGCGACGACGAGGCGCGCGCCCGGCTGGCCCGCGAGGTGTCCTCGTTGAGCCGGATCCGCAGCAAGTGGGTCGCCGAGATCGTCGACGCTGATCCGTGGGGGCCGATCCCGTACGTGGCCACGCGCTACGTGCCCGGCTACTCGCTGCACGACCAGGTCCAGGAGGACGGCCCGATCGTCGGGGCCGACCTCATCTGGCTCGCCCGGTCCCTGGCCGAGGGCGTCGCGAGCGTCCACGCGGCCGGCGTGCTGCACCGGGACGTGAAGCCGTCGAACGTGCTCATGGAGGGCCGCACGCCCATCCTCATCGACTTCGGGCTCGCCCGGGTCGCCGACGACCCGCGGCTCACCCACACCGGCTGGCTGCTCGGCACGCCGGGGTACCTGCCCCCCGAGATCCTCTACGGCGAGGACGCGACCGCCGCGTCCGACGTGCACTCCTGGGCCGCGACGGTCGCCTACGCCGGCATCGGGCAGTCGCCGTTCGGCTCCGGCCCCGCGATGGCGATCATGGACCGGGTCCGCCGCGGCGAGCACGACCTCACCGGACTGCCGGACGCCCTGCGCCGGCTGGTCGAGTCCGCCCTCGACCCGGACCCCGCGGGGCGGCCGACCCTGGAGCGCATCCGCGACCTGCTCGACCCCGACCACGACCCGCGCACCCCGCTGCCCGACGGCCCCCCGGACGAGACCGAGGACCTGTTCACCATGCCGCTGGCGATCGCGGCCATGGCCGGCGTGCTGCCGGACGTCAGGCCCGACGACCTGACCGAGGTGCGGCCGACTCTGGTCGACCCGCAACCGCCGGGTCTCCGGCCCCCGCCGCCGTCGCCGGTCCCGGCCGCGAGCGTCGTGCAGGAGGACTTCTGGGACGACCACTGGCACGACCACCGCAGGCTTCCGCCCGACGGGTGGGTCGGCCCGCCACTGCCGACCCCCGCGCCACGCGCTGAGCGGGCACGGCGGGCGGTGCTGCTCGTCGCCGCGGCAGTGACCGTCGGAGCCGCCGTCGCGGCGTACCCGTACCTCGCCACCGGCCTCGTGCTGCTCCTGGTCTGGCTGCTGCGCAGCGGTTCGATGACGGCGAGCGCCACCGGCGACCGGCAGCGGGTCCGCGGCACGACCAAGTGGTACGACGCCGTGGTCGCGCCGCTGTCCGCTCCCTGGCACCTCCTCCGCTCGATCCCCACGACCGTGCTGCTCTGGTTCTGGGCCGGTGGGTTCGCCGTCGCGGCCTGGCTGCTCTGCTACGCCCTGTCGGTCGACATGAAGCTCACCCTGTTCGTCAGCGGAGTCGCGCTGGCAGGCGGGCTCTACCTCGGCCCCGGCGGCTCGCGCGTACGCCGTCCGCTGTCGCGGCTGGTGGTCCCGTTGAGCCGGACCACGGCCGCCTGGGCCATGGCCCTCGCCGCGCTGCTGCTGGTCGCCCTCGTGCTCGGCCTGGTGTCGGAGGCCGGAGTGCACTGGGCTCCCGCAAGCGGGCGACCCGGATCGTGAGACTTCCTGCCGCTCGGTGACCCACGCATGTCACCATGAGTCCGTGCAGCAGCACCGCATCATCATCACCTAGCGCGTCGGAGACCCCGACGCGCCGACCTCTCGTCCTCGAGAGGTTTTTTTGTGTCCGGACCACAACGAGAGACCGAGCCATGGACCTGCAGATCGACTTACAGGGCGCCTTCCACGTCTACGACACGACGCTGCGCGACGGCGCGCAGCAGGAGGGGCTGAACCTCTCGGTCGCCGACAAGCTCTCCATCGCCAAGCAGCTCGACGACCTCGGTGTCGGCTACATCGAGGGCGGCTGGCCGGGTGCGAACCCCAAGGACACGGAGTTCTTCCGGCGGGCCCAGGACGAGCTCGACCTCAAGCACGCGAAGCTCGCGGCGTTCGGGGCGACCCGTCGGGCCGGCGTCCGGGCGGCCGACGACCCGTTGATCGCCGCGCTCCGCGACAGTGGCGCGAGCGTGGTGACGCTCGTGGCGAAGGCGCACGAGCGGCATGTCGAGCTCGCGCTGCGGACCACGCTCGAGGAGAACCTCGCGATGATCCGCGACACCGTCGAGCACCTCCGGGCCGAGGGCCAGGAGGTGTTCCTCGACGCGGAGCACTTCTTCGACGGCTACCGGCTCAACCGCGACTACGCCCTCGAGGTGCTCCGCACCGCGTACGGCGCGGGCGCCTCGGTGATCGCCCTGTGCGACACCAACGGCGGGATGCTGCCGGGCTGGGTGGCCGACGTCGTGCACGACGTCGTCGAGGCCGCCGAGGTACGGGTCGGCATCCACTGCCACAACGACACCGGCTGCGCGGTCGCCAACACGCTTGCTGCTGTGGACGCCGGCGCCACCCACGTGCAGGGCACCGTGAACGGCTACGGCGAGCGCACCGGCAACGCCGACCTGCTTGCGGTCGTGGCCAACCTCGAGGTGAAGCTCGGCCGACAGGTCCTGCCGACCGGCCGGCTCGGTGACGCCACCCGGATCGCCCACGCCGTCGCCGAGGTCACCAACGTGCCGCCGGCGTCGAGGCAGCCGTACGTCGGCACGTCGGCGTTCGCGCACAAGGCCGGGCTGCATGCGAGCGCGATCAAGGTCGACCCCGACCTCTACCAGCACATGGACCCGGCGGGCGTCGGCAACGACATGCGGCTGCTCGTCAGCGACATGGCCGGCCGCGCGTCGATCGAGCTGAAGGGCCGCGAGCTGGGGTACGACCTCTCGGGCGACCGCGAGCTGGTCGCCCGGGTCACCGGTCGGGTCAAGGAGATGGAGGCGCACGGTTTCACCTTCGAGGCTGCCGACGCGTCCTTCGAGCTGCTGCTGGCCGAGGAGGTCGAGGGCGCGCGGCCGTCGTACTTCGACGTCGAGTCCTGGCGAGTCATCACCGAGACCCGGCCCGGCGACGAGGCCGTCTCGGAGGCGACGGTCAAGCTCCGGGCCGAGGGCGTGCGGTACGTCGTCACCGGCGAGGGAAACGGCCCGGTCAACGCCCTCGACTCCGCCCTGCGCGAGGCGATCGGCCAGGCGTTCCCCGAGGTCGCCAAGTTCGAGCTCATCGACTACAAGGTGCGCATCCTGGACCAGGGCCACGGCACCGACGCGGTCACCCGGGTGCTGATCGAGACCAGCGACGGCCAGTCCTCGTGGGTCACGGTCGGTGTCGGTCACAACGTGATCGAGGCGTCGTGGGGGGCCCTGGTCGACGGGCTCACGTTCGGGCTGCGCAAGCACCAGCACGCCTGAGGCCGCGCCTGGTTCCCGCGACGCCGCTAGCGTGGCCGGCGTGAGCGAGCTGCACGACCTGACCGCCCTCCAGCAGGGCCGGGCGGTCCGGCGACGCGAGGTGTCACCGCTCGAGCTGGTCGACCACTACCTCGCGCGGGCCGACGAGGTCGGCGCGTTCGTGACGCGTACCCCGGAGCTCGCCCGCGACCGGGCAGCCGGCCTGATGACGGAGCTCTCGGCCGACGAACCGGCCGCGGACGAGCCGCTGTGGGGAGTGCCCACGGCGATCAAGGACCTGAACATGACGGCTGGCGTCCGGACGACGTTCGGGTCGCCGGTCTTCGCCGAGTTCGTGCCCGAGGTCTCCGACGCGGTGACCCTCGCGATCGAGTCGGCCGGCATGGTCAGCCTCGGCAAGACCTCGACGCCGGAGTTCGGCTCGCCCTGCTACACCGAGCCCGAGGGTCTGCCGCCCGCGGTGACCCCGTGGGACCGCACCCGGATGGCGGGCGGTTCGTCCGGCGGGGCGGCGGCGGCGGTGGCCGCCGGACTGGTGCCCGTGGCCCAGGGCTCGGACGGTGGCGGCTCGATCCGGATCCCCGCGTCGTGCTGCGGCCTGGTCGGGCTCAAGCCCAGCCGCGGCCGGATCAGCGGTCACCCCATGTACGGCGACCCGGTGGGTTTGGGGACGGCGGGGCCGATCGCCCGCGACGTCCGCGACGCGGCGGCGATGCTGGACGTGCTCGCCGGTCGTCGGGTGGGAGATCCTGCCTGGGCACCAGCCCCCTCGTCGTCGTTCCTGTCCGCGTGCGACCGCGACCCGGGACGGCTCCGGATCGCGAGGTTCAGCACACCACTGGTCGCCGACACCGCCATCGATCCCGAGTGCCTCCGGGCCTACGAGGACGCCTCCGAGCTGCTCGTCGCCCTCGGCCACGACGTCGAGGACGTGCCGCCTCCGCTGGCTCCCGACGCGGTACCCGTCTTCGAGACCTGCTGGGCCGTGCTGACCGCGTTGTCGGTGGTACCTCCCGAGTCCGAGCACCTGCTCCGCCCGCTGACCCGGTGGCTCAGCGAACGCGGCCGGGCGGTGACCGGGCCCGAGTTCGGGCTGGCGATCGGCGAGCTGAGACGCCTCGCCGCCGGAGCGCTGACGGCATTGGCGCCGTACGACGCCGTGCTGACCCCCACGCTGGCCGCGCCGCCGCTGCCGGTCGGGGCGATCCGCGACGACGACGACCCGTCGGCCGACTTCGAGGCGCAGAAGGCCTTCACCCCCTGGACCTCGGCCTGGAACGTCACGGGCATGCCGGCCGTCTCGCTGCCGCTGCACTGGACTCCCGACGGCCTCCCCGTCGGCGTGATGCTGGCGGCCCGGCCCGCCGAGGAGGAGCTGCTGCATCTCCCTGTCCGCCCAGGTCGAGGCGGCCGCGCCCTGGCACGACCGGCACCCACCGGGCTGGTGAGGCGGTAGTCCCTGACGTTTGGGCCCCTCTCACGCCGAGAAGGGGGCCCAAACGTCAGGGACTATCCCGCTACGGCCGGTTGACCTCGCTGCACACCACGCGCCGTACGAGGTCGTCCCAGCCGTGCTGGATGCGATCGAGGGGGATGTCCTCGGTCTCGGTCTGCTGGACGAGCACGACCATCTCCAGCGGGGCCAGCAGCGCGGTGGCCAGGAACGCGATGTCACCGCGGACGTCGAGCTGGCTGAGCAGGTAGCGCACGTGCATCGCGGCGAACGAGACGGCGGCGTACGAACGCTCGCCGGCGCGGCCGGCGGCCCCGATCAGCTCCGCGTGCTGGAGGTTGACCTCCATCCGCGAGTGGCCGAACGCGTGGAGCCGCTCGATGGCCGGTGCGCCGGGGCCGAGCGGTGGTGGCCCGGTGATGACCTGGGTCTGCCACTCGGTCTCGGACCGGTTGAGCAGCGCCGCCATCAGGCCCTCGCGGCTGTCGAACCGGCGGAACACGGTGCCCTTGCCGACCCCGGCCGCCGTGGCGACGGAGTCCATCGTCACCGCGTCCACGCCGTGGTCCTCGACGAGGCGGGCCGCGGCCGCCAGCAGGGCTTCTCTGTTGCGCGCCGCGTCGCTGCGCTCGCGCGGCGGCTGGTCGAACATCGGCAACAGGTCGTGCACGCGGCACAGACTAGTTGTGGGGCAGGTCCCTCCTCGATCGGAATAGAAGCGGACTGCGGTCCGTTTAGTCCGTCATGACTGATACCCGTGTCGTCGTCCTTCTCGGCAGCCTCCGCACCGAGTCCATCAACCGCCGGATCGCCGAGACCCTGCGTGACCAGGCACCCCAGGGGACCGTCGTGGAGATCGTGGACGGCCTCGGTGGGCTGCCGTTCTACAACGAGGAGATCGACGTAGAGGGCCAGGTCCCCGCGCCCGTCAGCCGTCTGCGCGAGCAGGTCGGCGCCGCCGACCGTGTCCTGGCGATCACCCCCGAGTACAACGGCACGATGCCCGCCGTGCTCAACAACGCGATCGACTGGCTGTCCCGGCCGTACGGCGTCGGCGCGCTGAGCGGCAAGCCGTTTGCGGCCCTCGGCGCGACGCCCACCCGTTTCGGTGGCAAGTGGTCGCACGAGGACGCCCGCCGCTCGGCCACGGTCGCCGGCGCCCACGTCGTCGCGGACATCGCCATCTCCGAGTCGACCATCGACCGTGAGGACATCCTCGCCGAGCCGGAGTTCGTCGGTCGGCTGCTCGGCGCCCTCGACACCCTCGTCTCGCACCGGGTGGAGGCCAAGCCGGCCGCGTGACACGCTGGGCCGCATGAGCGAGCTGACGCCGTACATCTGTGTCGGAGACTGCCGTGCCGCCATCGCCTGGTACGTCGACGCGCTCGGCGCCGAGCTCGCCTACGACCCGATCGTCATGGACGACGGACGGGTCGGCCACTGCGAGCTCGCCGTCGACGGAGCACGCTGGATGATGTCCGACGCGTTCGAGTCGGCCGGTGTGGCGCCACCGGCCCCGGACCGGGGCGCCGCGGTCACCCTCCACCTGACGGTGCGCCGACTGCGACGCCGCCGCGGCCCGGGTCAACGCGGCCGGGGTGGCGATGACGCGCGGGCCGGAGGACAGCCCGCCGGCCGGCCGGGTTGCCGTCTTCACCGACCCGTTCGGCCACCGGTGGTTCCTCAACCAGCCCTTCGCGGAGAGCTGAGCCCGCTCACGGCTCGACCTCGGCGCCGTACAGCTCGGCCAGGTGGACCGCGCCGAACAGGTCGAGCCGCGTGCCCTTCAGGGTGGCCTCACGCAGGTCGACGCCGGCCAGCGAGGCGCCGCGGAGGTCGGCCTTCGTCAGGTTCGTCTCCCGCACGGTGACGCCGTCGAGCTTGGCGTCGCGCAGGACCGCGGCCGTCAGGTCGGTCATCGACAGGTCCGACTCGCGCAGGTCGAGGCCGCCGAGCTGGAGGCCGCCGAGGTTGGCGCCGCGCAGGGTGATCGATCGCCACGAGCCGCCGATCACCTTCAGCGGCCGCATCGTGCACTCCGCGAACACCGAACCGTCGAGCTTGCACCCGTCGAACGTCGCGTCGAAGAAGCTGCAGCGCCGGAAGTCGGCCGCGATGAACGCCGTGCTGTGGTGGGTCGAGGCGTTGAAGCGGCAGTTGTGGAAGGTGCACTCCCGGAAGACCACGCCCCTCGTCGTCGCCTCGGTCAGGTCGACGTCGCTGAACGTGCACCCCTCGTAGACGACGTCGACCAGCTCGTCGCCGTACCGGTCCTCGCCGCGGAACGTCCTGCCCGCGAACGTCTCAGACATCGACGGAGCCGCCGCTGCGCCAGTACGTGTTGTCGGCCCGGTCGAGGAAGCCGTCGTCGACGAGGTAGCGGCGCAGGGCCGCGTAGTCGGGATGGAACCCCACGAGGATGTCGTTGACCTCGGTCTCCGGGTACCTCACGCCGGGCTCGAAGCGCTGCGCCAGGTAGTCGAGCACCACCAGGAGCTTGTGACGCTTGGAGGGGATGGTGTGCAGCCGCCCGTCGGCGTCGAGGAAGTTGGCCAGCACCTGGTCGGGTACCCGGTCGCTCATGAGGATCACGGTACGACGGCCTCGAGGTCGAGCAGCCCCTTCGGGTACGTCGCCGAGTCGAGCCCTCCGCCCGGTGTGCGCTTCTCGAAGTGGAGGTGGCACCCGTCGGGAGCACCGTTGTCGGACGCGAGGGCGACCAGCCGGCCACGTGGCACGACGTCGCCCGGCTCGACGTACCTCTTGCGCACGTGCCCGATCACCAGGTCCCACTTCTCGGTGCGCAGCAACAGGGGTGTCGTGCCGTACGCCGGCCCCAGCGATGCCGGGTCGACGACGGTCGCGCGCCGGGCGGCATACAGCTTGGTGCCGCACGCCATCGCCACGTCGATGCCGTGGTGGAAGCCGTGCCCGTCCTCGCACCGCGGGTCGGGGGAGTAGTACGGCGCCTCCGTGCAGCCGAACGGGATCATGATGCGGTGCTTCCCGCCGAACCACGGCGAGGTGTACCAGGTCTTGTCGTCGGTGTAGAACACCCAGCGCGGGTCCGGCTTCGCCACCGCGGACTCGGGGGCGAGCACCGCCAGGAGCAGCAGCAGGGCGAGGACGCGGCGCACGACGGTCACGCCTCGACGACGACCTCGACCTCGAACGACTCCGAGTTCTCCAGGTACAGCGCGGTGTGGTCGTCGCCGCCCGCGTGCGGGTACGTGTCGGCGTACAGCTCAGACCAGCCGTGCCCGCCGGCCTCCGATCGCAGCGCGTCCAGCGCCGCGAGGTCAGGGACCGTGAACGCCAGGTGGTTGATGCCTGGTCGCAGCCGGTCGTGCCGTTCGTCGAGGAGGTCGGGGGAGCGCTCGAGGAACGTGTAGGTGCCGTCCGGGTGCTTCCACGCCCCGCTGGTCTCCTCGACGAAGTCCTCCTCCCACCCGCAGGCCACGAGCAGCCAGCTCCACTCGGGGACGGCGGTGGCGGGGTCCTGCACCCAGAGGTCGAAGTGGTGGATCGCGCGCATGGTTCGGAGTCTAGGGACGGTCGAAGTCGTCGCCGGCCCCGAGGACGAAGACATCGAGGTCGATCCGCGCCGGGACCGACGGCGGCAGCGACGGCATCTCGCCGAACGCCGCGAGCAGCAACGCCCACCCGACCTCCGTGGTGGTGGCCGGGGCCGCGTTGGCCATCGCATCGACGTGGTGCCACACCACCGCGAAGAGCCCACCGTCGTTCTCGACCACGAACCCGCCCAGGCAGTCGTCGAAGGCGTCCCAGCTGTTGCCGTACCAGTCCGGGAAGCCGAACGCCGTGCCGATGGCCCGGTGCGCGGCCGCACGGGACGTCATGAGCCGCCCGTCGAGGTCGATCCGCTGGTACCCCTGCTCCCGGACGAAGTCGTCGAGCAGACCCTCGGCGTCGTTGTGCACGCGGTAGAGGGGGCCGGATCGGAGCCACGGCAGACCGCTGCGGACGCCGGGCTTCGTCATCGCCCCGCTGCGACCAGGTCGTCGCACGCGTCGACCAAACGGTCTCGCAGCGGAGCGCCCCGCTCGGCGAACTCTCGCTGCCACGCGGCGTACTCACGCTTCCCCTCGGCGGTCTCGATCCGGATCGGGGCGAAGCCCCAGTCCGCGAAGTCGTACGGCGACGCGCGCATGTCGACCTCGCGGACGTCCCATGCCAGCACGAAGCAGTCGGCGACGAGCTCCGACCCGACCAGCGGCCACAGCCGGAACGCGTGCTTGTAGAGGTCCATGGTCGCGTGCAGGCAGCCCGGCTGCTCGTACGCCGCCCGGTCGTCGCGGCCGGGTGACAGCGTGTTGAGCGGTCGCGCGGAGTCGGTGAAGAAGCGGTAGGCGTCGAAGTGCGAGCAGGCGATCCGGTGCGACTCGACGACCTCGTCGGTGCCGGCTGCGACCCAGCCGCAGTGGGACCTCGTGGCGGGTCGCGGACGTGCCGTGCACCATCGCCCACTCGTGCAGCCCGAAGCAGCCGGTGTGCGCCGGCCGCGACCGCGTCGCCACGAGCAGGTTGCGGATCCCGCGCGCCAGCGGCCGCAAGCGCTCGGCCTGCTCGACCGTCCCGCTCTCCGGCCAGCCCGGCTCCCAGCTCAGCAGCTTGGCGGGGGAGAACGAGTAGTAGGTGAACAGGAAGTCGTGCACCGGGTGCTTCTCGCCGTCGCGGCGGCGGGCCAGGTGCGGCTCGACGTACGGCGCCAGGCGCGCGCGGTGGGCCGCCTCCGGTGTCGTCGTCTCCATGTCGGGATGGTAGGCGAGCAACCTGGCGTGGGTTCCCTGAGCTTGGCGTGGCTAGGGAGGCACGCCAAGTTCAGATTTCCCCGGCCAGCCGGAGAATTCTTCGCCCCGAGGCCCCGTCGGTAGGGTCGGGACGTGCGTATCGCCAGGTTCACCACGGGTGACGACCCCCTGTACGGCGTCGTGACGGGCGACCTCGACGAGCACGGCGAGCTGTCCGAGGACGCCACGATCGTCACGCTCGCGGGCGACCCGATGTACGCCGGCATCAAGCCGCTCGACGAGCAGCACCGGGTGGCCGACGTCCGGCTGCTGGCGCCGGTCATCCCGCGCAGCAAGGTCGTGGCGATCGGCCGCAACTACGCCGCGCACGCCGCGGAGATGGACAACGAGGTTCCGCCGGAGCCGCTGATGTTCCTCAAGCCGAACACCAGCGTGATCGGGCCCGGCGACCCGATCTTCTACCCGCGGCAGTCGCAGCGCGTCGACTTCGAGGGCGAGCTCGCGGTGGTGATCGGCCGCATCTGCCGCGACGTACCCGTCGAGCAGGCGACCGACGTGATCTTCGGCTACACGATCGCCAACGACGTCACGGCCCGCGACCTCCAGAAGTCCGACGGCCAGTGGAGCCGGGCCAAGGGGTTCGACTCCTTCTGTCCGTTGGGCCCCTGGATCGAGACCGACCTCGACCCCCACGACTTCGCCGAGGGCCGGTCCGTGCGGACCTACCTCAACGGTGACCTCAAGCAGGACGGGTCGACCAAGGACCTGATCTTCGACATCCCCACGCTCGTCGCGCACATCACGGCGGCCATGACGTTGCTGCCCGGCGACGTGATCCTCACCGGCACCCCCGAGGGTGTCGGTCCCATGCAGGTCGACGACGAGGTCGAGGTCTCGATCGCCGGTCTCGGCAGCCTGACGAACAAGGTGAGCACTCGATGAGTGACAGCAAGGTACGGGTGCGCTTCTGCCCGTCCCCGACCGGCAACCCGCACGTCGGCCTGGCCCGGACCGCCCTCTACAACTGGGTCTTCGCGCGCCACCACGGCGGCGACCTGGTGTTCCGCATCGAGGACACCGACGCCGCGCGCGACAGCGAGGAGTCCTACCAGCTCCTGCTCGACACGATGCGCTGGCTCGGCTTCGACTGGGACGAGGGTCCCGAGGTCGGCGGCCCCTACGGTCCCTACCGGCAGTCCGAGCGCCACGACATCTACCTCGACGTGCTCGCCCGGCTGCGCGAGGCGGGCTACACCTACGACTGCTACTGCACCAACGACGAGGTCGACGCGCGCCGCAAGGCGTCAGGCTCGAAGCTGCAGGGGTACGACGGGTTCTGCCGTGAGCTGACCGACGAGCAGGTCTCGGCGTTCCGGGCCGAGGACCGCCAGCCGGTCAGCCGCTTCCGGATGCCCGACGGCGAGCTCACCTGGGACGACCTGGTGCGCGGCGACATCACGTTCCAGACCGAGCACGTGCCCGACTTCGCGGTGGCGCGCGCCAACGGTGCTCCGCTGTACACCCTGGTCAACCCCGTCGACGACGCGATGATGCACATCACCCACGTGCTGCGCGGCGAGGACCTGCTGTCCTCGACGCCGCGCCAGCTGGCGCTGTACACCGCCCTCACCGACCTGGGCATCGCCGACGGCACGCCGCGGTTCGGCCACCTGCCCTACGTCATGGGCGAGGGCAACAAGAAGCTCTCGAAGCGCGACCCGCAGGGCAACCTGCTCAACTACCGCGAGGCCGGGTTCCTCCCCGAGGGGCTGCTCAACTACCTGGCCCTGCTGGGGTGGGCGATCTCCGGGGACCGCGACATCTTCTCGATCGAGGAGATGGTCGCGGCGTTCGAGATCGGCGACGTGAACCCCAACCCGGCGCGCTTCGACATGAAGAAGGCCGAGGCCATCAACGCCGCGCACATGCGGCTGCTGTCGGTCGAGGAGATCGGGCGCCGCTCGGTCCCGTACCTCGCCGCCGCCGGCCTCGTCGCCGACCCGCCGACCGCCGAGCAGCAGGACGTCCTGGACGCCGCGATGCCCCTGGTCGCCGAGCGGATCAACAAGCTCACCGAGTCCGTCGAGATGCTGGGCTTCCTGCTCGTCGACGAGGCTGACTTTGTCGTGACCGACGACATCGGCGGTGCAGATGGGGCGGGCCGCGGCGTCGTCAAGGCGGCGTACGACGCCCTCGCCGGCCTCCCGGACTGGACGACGGCGGCCATCGAGGAGGCCCTGCGTGTGGCGCTCGTCGACGGCCTGGAGCTCAAGCCCCGCAACGCCTTCGGCCCGGTGCGCATCGCCGTCACCGGCCGCAAGGTGTCTCCGCCGCTGTTCGAGTCGCTCGAGCTCCTCGGTCGGGACCGGAGCCTCTCGCGGCTGTCCGCGGCCCTGGCGTAACCGTGGTCGAGCCCGCCGCCCCGCCGGCGTACGAGCGAGCCCTGGGGCTGCCGTACCACCTGATCCTCACGGCCGGCCGTCCCGGCTGGTGGCGGTACGTCCTCGGCCTCCTGCTGGCGCTGGCCGGCCTGGTGATCGTCGGTCCGCTCCTGATGCTCGTGCCGTTCGCCCTCTACTACCTGGCCACCGGTGCTGACCTCGCCGACAGCATGGCGGCGCTCGTCGACACGGCCGACGTGACGCCCGCCAGCCTCGCCTACCTCAACCTCAGCCTGGCGGCCGCGATCCCGATCACCTGGGCCGTCGTCAAGGTCGTGCACGGCCTGCGTCCTGGCTGGCTGGCCTCGATCCGCCCCCGGATCCGCTGGCACTACCTGTTCGCCTGCCTCGGGGTCGCCGTCGTGGCGCTGATCGCCACCCTGTTCGTCTCCGCGCTCCTGCCCGCGCAGGGGGAGGGCACCGAGCTCAGCGGACATCTCAACAGCTTCACCGACACCACCCGCGACTTCCTGATCGTGGTGGCCGTGCTCACACCGCTGCAGGCCGCGGGGGAGGAGTACGCCTTCCGCGGGTACCTCACCCAGGCCTTCGGCGGGCTCTTCCGCTCGCGCTGGGTGGCGGTCGTCGCCTCGTCGTTCCTGTTCGGCCTGGCGCACGGTCTGGGCCAGAGCGCGCCCATCTTCTTCGACCGGTTCGCGTTCGGGCTCGTCGCCGGCACCCTCGTGGTGCTCACCGGTGGCCTCGAGGCCGGCATCGCGATGCACGTGCTCAACAACTGGCTGGCCTTCGGCCTGGCCCTGGCCTTCACCGACATGAGCTCGGCCCTCAACCCCACCGGCGGCAGCTGGTGGACGCTGCCGGTCACCCTCACGCAGTCCCTGGTGTACCTCGGCCTGGCGCTGCTCGTCGCCCGCCGGATGGGGCTCACCAACCGCACCGATCCGCGCATGCTCCCGGCCGTTTTGGTGGCCCCGCGCGGCCGCCTGTAAGGTTCTCCGCGGCCCTCAAAAGCCCGTGTTCCTTGGGGTATGGTGTAATTGGCAGCACGACTGGTTCTGGTCCAGTTAGTCTAGGTTCGAGTCCTAGTACCCCAGCCATGTGTGTGGCCTGACATCACGGCTCCGATCATCTGGAGCCGTTTTTGTTTGCCGATTTTGTCGAGCGTGAACGGCTTCGGTAAGGTCTCTCCTCGTTGCTCTCGAGCGACAGCAGCACGTCCAGGCCCCCGTTGTGTAGCGGCCTAGCACGCCGCCCTCTCAAGGCGGTAGCGCCGGTTCGAATCCGGTCGGGGGTACACACAGGGGAGCCCTGATCAGCCGAGACGCTGGTTCAGGGCCCTTTCCTCGTCCAGTGTCTGGCCGGCCTGCATCAGGTGACAACCGGTCACAGCGTCGGGGGCGGGCGTCGTCGAGGTTCGCCGGCCGCGTCCGAGGCGTCGGGTCGGCGCACCGGTGACGGGGTCGACATGAGTCAGACGCTTGAAGCCACGCCGAAGGCAGATCGGCTGTCCCGTGGTTGCCCTCGTGGGCATTATGTTGGTCTTCGCCCTGCATCGATATGGTTCGACGGGTGCCGGCAGCCAGGTGACCCAGCTGCACCGATCACATCGTGGGCAAAGGTCGGGTTCGTCCCGGTCAGGGAGGCGTACCTGATGACTGTGCCGCACGACCCGTCGGCCCCGCCGGAGCGACGGCTGTCGCCTCACCAGGGGCCCGCTCCGCCGACGATGGACCCGGTCGCGGTGATGCGCTCCAAGCCGTACCTGACGGCTCTGGTGCTCGCGGCGGTCCTCGGCATTCCGATCTCGGCGATCTGCCTACGGCTTCCTGGCCCTGGTCACCAAGATCCAGACGCTCGTGTTCACCGACCTTCCCGCCGACGTCTTCTCTGGGGGCGTACCCGCGTGGTGGCCGGTGCCCTGGCTGGTGCTCTGCGGCGTGCTGACCGGCTTGACCATCCGATACCTGCCCGGCAACGGCGGCCACTCCCCGGCATTCGGGTTCCACGCCGACGGTGGTCCGCCCGTCGACAGGGAGCTCCCCGGGATCGTCCTCGCGGCACTGACCACGCTCAGCCTGGGCGCCGTCCTCGGCCCCGAGGCGCCGCTGATCGCCATCGGTGGCGGCCTCGCAGCGCTGACCGTGCACCTGTTGAAGAAGGACGCTCCACCGATGGCCCTGACCATCATGGCGTCGGCCGGTAGCTTCGCGGCGATCAGCACCCTGCTCGGCTCCCCCATTCTCGGTGCCTTCCTGATCATGGAAGCGGCCGGCGTCGGAGGGATGACGCTCAGCCTCGTGGCACTTCCGGGCCTGCTCGCCTCCGGCATCGGCGCCCTGGTGTTCCTCGGCCTGGACAACTGGACCGGGCTCGGCAACTTCTCGCTTGCCATCTCGTCGGTGCCGCCGGCCGTGGAACCGACCGTGGCCACCATGTCCTGGGCGCTCGCGATGGGCGCCGTCGGCGCGCTGCTGGGCTGGCTGATCCGCTGGATCGGCCTGTCGTTGCGCCCCGTCGTCCACCTGAACCGGGTGCTCGTGACGGCGGGTCTCGGCCTGCTCATCGGCCTCACCGCGATGACCTACCAGCTCATCTCCGACAACAGCTTCACGCAGGTGTTGTTCTCCGGCCAGGACGCGCTGCCCGAGCTGGTCGAACACGCGGCCGACTACTCGGTGGGCGTGCTGATCCTGCTCGGCGCCTGCAAGACCCTGATGTACGGGCTGTCGCTGAGCGCCTTCCGCGGCGGACCGATCTTCCCGGCCATGTTCATCGGTGCGGTGCTCGGCATCGCGTCGAGCGGCTTGCCCGGGATGAGTCTGGCGCCCGCGATCGCCATGGGCATCGGAGCCATGTGCGCCGCGATGCTGCGGCTGCCCTTGACCTCCACCCTGCTCGCCACTCTGCTGCTCGGCACCGACGGCATCTCGGTGACCCCACAGGTCGTGGTCGCGGTGGTGGTGGCCTTCGTGATCACCACCTTGCTCCCGGTTCCAGGCCCGAAGGAGCCCGCGTCGCTCCCAGCGTGACGCTCGAACCCGGCGCGCAGAGGCAACGCCTCTCGAGGCGGTAGGGCCACATCACTTCAGACCGCGGGTGAGTCGCCCCTGTCTGTCGAGTGCCCCCGACGAGCGTCGGGCTCGTGCGCCCTGGAGGCCGACGAGGCAGTCGTGAACGAGTGCGCATGGAGGAGAGCCCGCAGCCTGGTGCTCGGGTGCCGCAGCGAGGGATGGACGTCCCGATCGTCCTGGGCAAGCCGAATGAGCTTTTCGCACGTCTCCCCGGCATCACACCAGGTGAGGAACACCGTGGGTTCCTGGACCCCGTTGTCCCACCTGAACAGCCCTCTCAGTGGCCTGCTGAACGCGTTCATCTCGCGCCGCACGAGGTCTTCCACGCCGATCGCGTGGACGCCTCGTCCACAGTCCAACGAGACGTCGGCGATGCTGCCGAGCGCGTTCCACCTTGCCTTGACAGCGACCCACCGGCCGTCGGGCCGAGTCGACTCGTGAATGTCCCAGACCATCTTGGAACGCTAGAGGCCGGTCCATCGAAGCCAAGTCGACGCTGCGGAACTCTGCCCGACATTGGGGATAACTCCCCGGCTGCTCCGAGGACGGTGCCCGTGACGTGCCACCTTCCAGACCGCAGTCACGCAACTTCGCGGCCCGCGCGCCCACGTGAGGAGGTACCCGTCCATGGCGGTGTTGGAGACCTCGCAGCGTCGGCACGCGTGGCCCGAGCTGTATCTGTCCGCCCGTCTGGTGCCCGTCGCGGCCGTCGTCGTCGACCTTCTCCTGCTGGGCATCGCCACCGTCGCGGCGATGCTCGGTCGTCAGGTACTGCCCATCTTCGATGCTCGCGACGACGTCTCGAGCCTCGTCCTCGTGGCAGCTGGACCGATGCTGGTGGCGTGGCTCGCCATGGTGCAAGGAGTCGGTGGCTACTCCCGCGAAGTCTTCGGAGCCGGAACCGAGGAGTACAAGCGGATCCTCCGGGCCTCGATGCTCTGCGCCGGTCTGGTGGGCATCGGCTGCTACCTGACGAACATCCCGCTGTCGCGTGGGTTCTTCCTGCTCGCCTTTGCCATCGGTACGCCGCTCCTCATCCTGGGTCGTCTGGCGCTCAGGCGCGTCATCCACCGCACCCGCGAGCACGGCCACCTGTGCGAGCGGCTGGTCATTGCCGGGGACCCGGTTCACGTCGACGAGGTGGCTGCCGTCCTGCGCCGCGAGTCGTGGTTGGGCTACACCGTTCTGGGTGCGCTCACGGCGCCGGGCGTGCCTGCGATCGAGACCATGGCCGGCATCCCTGTCGTCGGACACACCGATGCCGCCGCAGCCGTGGTCGAAGACCTGGCCGCCGAGGTCATCCTGTTCACCGAAGGCGCCTTCGGGACATCCCAGGAGCTCCGGCGCGCCACGTGGGAGCTGGAGGGCCTGCCGGTCCAGTGCATCGTGGTCCCGAGCCTGACCGATGTGGCGAGCCGCCGCCTGAAGGTGCGCCCCGTCGCAGGTCTGCCGCTCGTCCATCTCGAGTCCTGTCGCTCCCTCCACGCCGCGCGGTGGGCGAAGCGCGTCTTCGACGTCATCGGGGCCGTGTGCCTCCTTGTCGTGCTCCTGCCGGTGACCGTGCTCACCGCGCTGACCGTCAAGGCGCACGATGGAGGACCGGTGCTGTTCCGGCAGATCCGCATCGGCCGCGACGGGCAGCCCTTCCACTGCCTGAAGTTCCGCAGCATGGTCGTGGACGCGGAGCAGCTGCGTGGTGCCCTCGTGGGGAGCAGTCCGAGCGACTCCGTGTTGTTCAAGATGGTCGACGACCCGCGGGTGACCCGACCCGGACGGTGGATCCGTCGCTTCTCCGTCGATGAGCTGCCCCAGCTCTGGAACGTCGTGTGCGGCCAGATGAGCCTCGTCGGTCCGCGGCCGCCGCTGCCCGACGAGGTCGCCCGCTACGAGGGCGACATGAACCGGCGGCTTCGCGTACGACCCGGGATGACAGGACTGTGGCAGGTATCCGGGCGTTCCGACCTCGGCTGGGACGACACCGTGCGCCTCGACCTCTACTACGTCGACAACTGGTCCATGGTGCAGGACCTCGCCATCCTGGTGCGGACCTTCCGCGCCGTGGTCGGCTCCGCAGGCGCCTACTGAGGCGGACCTTGCTCACCGAGGCAGGGGCGGCGGTGGGGCCGCCCCGGCCCGCATCGAGGGGGTGTGGAGTGCAGACCGGGGAGGCTTGGGAACACTCTGGGCGGCGGTCGCACCTGGAACCGACTCTGGCGGCAATCTTCCCCCACCCGGGGTAACGATCTGACCCTGTGGACGAGGCCTCGTCTCGAGCCTTCTCGATCTGCCCGGTCGTCATCCGCTAGGCGATGCCCGGTGTGAGTGTCGACGCGTCGTCCCCGGGGAGGTCGACGCGTTGGTCGTCGGTGGGCTCGAGCGGCAGACCCAGGACGAAGGTCGCGCCACCCCTCGCGGGGTCACGTGTCCGGAGGTAGCCCCGTTGCTGCTGCGCCAGATCGCGCGCGAGGTGCAGCCCGATGCCCTGCCCGGTCGAGCCGGCGCCTCGAGCACCCCACTCGAAGAGTCGGGTGCGGAGGGACGGGTCGACCCCTGGGCCGTTGTCGTGGACCGCGACCTCGAGGTAGCTGCCGTGCGGCTCCACGGTCACCTCCGCGGTCGAACGGCCGTGCTTGGCCGCATTGTCGAGCAGCACGTTGAACATCACGGCTACCGCGTCGGGTTGTGCCTTCACGCGATGTCCCGACGGCGACCAGCGGACACGCTGTCCCCGGGCCTCATGGGAGAGGACGATGGGGCCGATCGTGGCATCCAGGTCGATGGCGAAGGGGTCCGCCGGACCGTCCTCGCTGCTCACCGTCAGGCTCGTCTCGTGCGGATCCGTCTGCGCGACCAGCCTCTGCAGGCGGCCGAGCTCGGCGCTGACCATCTCGTCCAGGTGGATGCGCCGCTGCACGCTGATCTCCTCGACCGAGCGGAGCAGGTGGCTGGCCGAGGCGATTCCCACGATCGTGGAGTGGATCTCGTGCATCCGCGCGCGATGAGCTCTGTCGACGCGCCAGGCGCTCTGGAGCTGGTCGTTGAGGGTGTCGCGGCTGCGCTCGGCGGCCTCGACCTCCTCCAGGAAGAGAGCCAGGCAGGTGCCCACGAGAAGGACGGCGCCCGCCGTCGCTGCGACGACGACCACGGCACTCCTCATCGCGGTGCCGCCGAAGTAGGAGGTGAGATGAGCCGCTCCCACCATCACGATGGCCAGGGACGTGAGCCAGCGGGCCCAGCGCGGCACCGGCTCGATCTCCGGAGCGAGCTCGCCGCCGCGCGAGACCGCCAGTGCCAGGCCCAGGACGACGACTCCGAAGACGACGCACACGGCCCACGGGACCGGGTGTGGGCCGTGTTCCGTCCGAGCGTCCATCCCGGCCAGGCGGGATGCGGCCACCAGCGCACCGAGACCGAACCCCATGGCTGCCGGGTCCGGCCGAAAGCCCCAGTGGTGGGTGGCGGCGACGATCACGACGACGACCAACAACGGCCAGACTTCGCCCACCAACACCCGCCACCCGGTGACGGATTCCCCCGAGACGAGCAGCGCCTCCGCTCGCGCGATCTCCTGCAAGGCGAGCACCGTCAGGCCGATCGTGGC
The DNA here is from genome assembly GCA_963708915.1 of uncultured Actinomycetota bacterium. Lineage (GTDB taxonomy): Bacteria > Actinomycetota > Actinomycetes > Propionibacteriales > Nocardioidaceae > Nocardioides. Next base: position 56,957 of record CAVPUJ010000001.1, on the reverse strand, counting down.
GAACGCCAGTCCTGGGCGCGGACGAAGGTGCCAGGCGGCGTAGCAGGAGAGCGCCGCGACGAGGGCCGCCGGCCCCACGATCAGCGTGACCAAGCCCTCGGTCGCCGGCGCAGTCATGCAAGGCCCCCCGCCTCAAATCCGGATGAGTCCCGCTGGCCACACGGCCCTGCCGCCCACTCTCGTGTAGCGACCATAGGCAGCGGCGAGGGCCGCGGTCATGCGCCGATCTGGGTAAGAGGGATACGCACTTTGCAGGAAGGGCAAAGGGGTTTGCCGGCGCCGTGCGTGGAGGTGGTGTTGCACTTCGCGCAACAGGGGGGCAAGTTCGCCCCCCGATGCTGGGTAAAAGTCCAGTCTCTCGGTTCCCGGGGGCCAGTGGTGGCTAGCATCCCGCCAAGAGAGGGAGCGAAGGACACCCAGCCGGGTCATCGTGGCCCGGCCGAGTCCGCTCTGAGGGAGCAGAGGCCATGTTGCCGACACTGGGACGACTTCACGTGCTGGTGGCTTCCGACCAAGTTCTGCTGGCGGAGAGCATCCAGGTGGCGCTCACCAGCCAGGGGCACGATGCCGTGGTCCTCGGCTGGGCGAGTGATGCCAGCGCGGGGCCAGGGCGGCCACAGGCCGAGGAGCCACTGGTGGAAGTCGGCCTGCTGATCTGCGAGCTCGATCCATGGTCACGGGTCGAGGAGGCCGCATCCGTCGTGGCTCGCGTGGGCGTGCCCTGCCTCGCGCTCACGAGCGCTCCGCGCGGCCCGGCGTGGGGAGCGCTGCTCGCCGCAGGGGTCGACCTCGTGCTGCCCGTGGACATCGGCTTGGAGTCCGTCAGCGAGCTGCTCGAGTCGGTGGGTCTGCGCAAGCTCGGCACGCCGGCCGACGAACGCAGGGAGCTCGAGGCAGCCTGGGAAGAGGTGAAGTACCACCACCGCACGGCGGAGCGAGTCGGAATGCTCAGCCCTGGTGAGCGTGAGGTGCTCCGCATGACGTACGAGGGTTGCTCGGTCGCTCAGATCGCTGAGGTCCTCGGGGTCGGCTCCTCGACCGTACGCGGCTGGACGAGCGAGCTTCTGCGCAAGCTCGAGGTACCGACGGAGCTGGCGGCCGTCGCCACCTTCGGGAGATCGCTCGAGCTCGACACCCAGCTGTCCGACCCGTCAACCAGCCGGAGGCCGCCAGCCGACCTGGTGCGCCAGCCCGACGGCTGCCAGCTGGGATGACACCTTCAGCTTGGCCAGGATGGACTTCACCTGGGTCCGGACGGTGGCTTCGGACACGACGCTGAGCTTTGCGATGTCGTGGACGGTGCTGCCCTGCATCAGACCTCCCAGGACCTGCGACTCGCGGGCGGTGAGCCGCGAGAGCCTGGCCATCGTCACCTGATGTTCCGAGCGCTGCTGGTGCCACTCGCGCAGGAGCTCCTCGCGCTCCTCGTAGGTCATGACCGGCTGTCCTTCGTTGATCCGGCGGACCGTCGCCAGGACGGCGCTGAGCGGCTGACCCTTCGACAGCACGGTGCGCGCGCCGCACCGGATGGCCTCCCCCCAGCGAGCGCGGTCCGTCGAGGCGGTCACCACCACCACGTTGACCCCGACCCTGGCCAGGGGCGCGATCAGACGAACGCCGTCGCCGAAGCCACCCAGGTCGAGGTCGAGGAGCACGATGCGCGGCCGCAGCCGAACGAGGCTGGACAGCAAGGTGCCGGGCGAGCTCGCGTTGTCGGGTACGTCGATGCGACGGACGTCGTAGCCCTCGACCGAGAAGACGAGCTCCAACGACTCCGCGAAGAGCATGTGGTCCTCGACGATCAGGATGCGGAGCTGCGCCCGAGCGCTGCGGGGTCGCGCGTCTGAGGTGGTCATGGTCATGCCCGACACCTCGACCCGGCACCCTGAGGCGCCCCTGCTCCCGGTCGATCGCCAGAACGCGAAATACCCCATGCGGTCATGCCCATCGGTCCCCCCGACGACGATTGGCCCAGGTCTCGAGAGCCCCCGCTCACGAAAATCTGACACCCCCGTGCCACGTCGTTCCAGGGCTGAACTTAGTCCCTCGACGGCGCATACCGCATCAGGGAGACCCTTTACCCGATATTGATGATCGGAGACCGAAGCAGGAGCCGCTGCGGTGTCGTCAGCGGGCTGCCGTCCCCAATAGTGGGGTCTCCCTCGTCGAAGGACGCCCGTACGGGCTCCACGACTCACCATGTTGCAGTGGAGGCGCCGACAGCGGAGCTTGACGACGTCAGGGGACACCTGGCCGGGTCAGTGCCGGCCTTGCCGTCCGTTGTCATCACCTCCGAGCTGGACATGGTTGCCGAGGCGGTGGCGGCATCACTTGCCCTCCGTGGCTTCGCCGCCACCAGGATGCGGTGGCCCACCGAGAAGCGGAAACCAGGGCGTCTGGCCCCAGCGTCCATGGGTCAGCAGGGCGGACTGCTGATCTCCGACTTCGACACCTGGGAGCGCCTGCAGGCAGCCTGGCTCCTGATCGCGCGCGCGCCCCTGTGCTGGGTGGTGCTGACACGAGCACCCAGGGGGCCGACCTGGGGGGCGGTCCTCGAGGCGGGCGCCTGCCTCGTGCTGCCCAACACGACCGGTCTGGAGGCAGTCTGCCGTGCCGTCGACGGGGCTACCTCGGGGGCCGTGCACATGGACCCCCGCGAGCAGGAAGAGCTGGTCCGTCAGTGGGCGGAGCTGCTCGACCGACGGGCGATGGTCCACCGGCGGATCGCATCCCTGACACCACGGGAGCACGAGGTCCTCACCATGCTCCACGCGGGGGACCGCATCGCCCGCATCGCCCAGCTGCTGGGGGTCTCTCCCGTCACCGTGCGCAGTCAGGTGAAGGCCGTCCTGCGCAAGCTAGGCGTGAACAGCCAGCTCGGCGCCGTCGCGGCCCTGGACGAGCTTCGGGCGCTGGAGCCGTGGGGATGAGCTCCCCCAATTGCGGTATGTCCACGGTGGCGCCCGTGGCTGTGCGGCACAGGCTTGGATGATCCGGGCGATGGACGCCCTTCGACTGCCCGACGGACCCTTGGAGGTCCTCTGCGTGGGCGCGCACCCTGACGACGTCGAGATCGGGTGCGGCGGGACCCTCCAGCGGCTGGCGGAACGGACCGACCTGCGGCTGACGGTCGCGGTCCTGACCGGGACGCCGGACCGGGCGGCCGAGTCGACGTGCGCGTTGCAGGAGATCCTGCCGTCGGTGAAGACGCACTTCGCCGCACTGCCCGACGGCCGGCTGCCGAGCCACTGGGAGGCCGCGAAGGAGCACCTCGAGGACATCGCCCGGCACACCCGCCCGCAGCTGGTGCTCGCCCCTCGCGTGGACGACGCCCACCAGGACCACCGCACCCTGGGACTGATGGTGACGACGGTGTGGCGAGATGCTCTGGTCCTGCACTTCGAGCTCCCCAAGTGGGACGGCGACATGGGAAGGCCGTCGCACTACGTCGGGCTCACCCGGGACCAGGCTCGACACAAGGTCGGGATCCTCAATCGGCACTTCCCGAGCCAGCACGGGCACGACTGGTGGGACGACGAGGTCTTCCTCGGGCTGATGCGACTGCGCGGGATGGAATGCCGTCGCCCGTACGCCGAGGCGTTCCACGTGTCCAAGGCGATGCTGGAGGTGTGACCCGGATGCGCGTCGAGACGGCCGACCTCAGCGACGTCCTCCTCTTCTGCCCGGAGCCGCGCCGCGACGAGCGTGGGTTCTTCACCCGCACCTTCGACGCGGGCGTGGCGGCGGCGCACGGTCTCGACCCCGCGGCGTACGTGCAGGAGTCCCAGTCGCGCTCGGGCCACGGGACGCTGCGCGGCCTGCACGGTCGTGCAGGCGCAGGTGAGGCCAAGCTGGTCCGCTGCGCCCGGGGGGTCATCCTGGACGTGCTCGTCGACGCCCGACCCAGCTCACCGACCTACGGACGGCATCAGGGTTTCCGGCTCGACGACGAGCAGTTCCGCATGCTGTACGTGCCTCGCGGCTTCCTGCACGGGTTCCAGGTGCTCAGCGAGGTCGCCGACATCTGTTATCGCATCGACCGGCCGCACGATCCGACGGAGGATCTCTCCGTCCGGTACGACGACCCTGACCTCGGCATCGCCTGGCCGCTCCCGGTGGACATCCTCAGCCCGCGGGACCAGGCCGCTGGCTCGTGGCGTGACCTGACTTCCCGCCATGTCGCCAGCTGAGGCGCACCGTTGCCGTGGCTGCCGCTCCGCCCGCGGTCAGGTCGTGCTCGACCTCGGCAACCAGCCGGCCGCTGACCACTTCCCTCTGGTCCCGGACCCGGGTCCCGACGCGCGACACCCGCTCGCCCTGTGGTGGTGTGCCGACTGCGGCCTGGCGCAGCTGCGTGACGACACGACTGTTCCGGATGAGCCACGTGCGATCGAACCCCGCGCCGCTGTGCGGCAGGCCTACGAGGCCGTCGACGAGCTTCTCGCCGCTGGTCTGCTCACCCCCGGGGAGTTCATCGAGTTCCCCAGCCCGCACGGCGGCTCGTGGAGCACGGCGATGCTGGCCGGCGGCTTTCGTCCGGCACGGGGCCCTCGAGCCGACGTCGTGGTCGACGTCTACGGGCTCATGCACGACGCCGACCAGGCGGCCGCGCTGCTGGCTCGTCGAGAGGCACTGACCGAGGGCGGAACGCTCGTGCTGCAGTTCCCGAGCTATGCGGCGACGCTGCGTCGTCGCGAGTGGAACGCGTTGCGTCACGGGCACTTCGCGTACCACAGCATCCCCGCAGCGCGCCGACTCCTCGAGGACGCGGGGTTGTCCGTCTTCGCCGCGCGCCGCTACGACCTCTACAGCGGTTCGGTGCTCCTGCTCGCCTCCACCACCGGCGCGGGCCCGGCCGACGAAGCCGCCGCCGTCGCCGAGCTGGAGCGGGACGAGCTGGCCGCCGGCGTCCTGGACCCGGCTGCCATGGCCCACCTTGCGACGGCAAAGGTCGAGGACGTCGCCTGGATGCGGAGGTGGGTGGAGAGCCAGTGCGACGGCGCCTGGCTCTACGGCGCCGGCTCCCGTGCGGTCGCCGTGCTGGCGGCCGCGGGCCTGGGACGAGGTGCCGTGGCCGGGATCGCAGACGGGGCGCCGGCCAAGCAGGGGCGCCGCATGCCGGGCACCAACATCCCGATCGTGGCGCCGGAAGCGCTCGTGGCCGGCGACCCCGACCAGGTCCTGCTGATGCTGCCCGACCTGCTCGGCGAGCTGCGCGACGCGTGGCCCCAGCTGGCGCACCGCTGGGTGGTGTACGGCGCACGCTGACCGACCGGCCCCCCGCCACTCGCCCAGCGGCGCCGTACGTCTAGAAGACCTCCAGCCGGGGGAGCGGGACGACCAGCCGTGCACCCCAGCTGCGGGTGTACTCCAGCTGGGAGGCGATCTCGTCGCGGAGGTTCCAGGGCAGGATGAGGATGTAGTCGGGCGTGGTCTCGGCGAGCCGTTCGGGGGAGTGGATGGGGATGTGCGTGCCCGGCAGGAACATCCCCTGCTTGAACGTGCTGCGGTCGACGGTGTAGGTGAGCAGGTCCTCGCGAACGCCGGCGTGGTTGAGCAGCGTGTTGCCCTTCCCCGGGGCGCCGTACCCCACCACCGACCTGCCCTCGCGACGCGCCGCGATCAGGAACTCGACGAGCTCGTCACGCGCGGCGCTGACCACCTCCGCGAACCCCGCGTGCCCCTCCACGGTGTCGAGGCCCGCGGCCCGTTCGTCGGCCAGCACCTTGGCCACTCGTTCGCTCGGCTCGATGCCCAGCTCGACCGGCATCGACCACGTCCGCAGCGAGCCGCCGTGGGTCGAGAGCTCCTCCACGTCGACGACCGACAGGCCGGCCTCGGCGAGCACCCGCTGGGTGGTGATCAGGGACAGGTAGGAGTAGTGCTCGTGGTAGATCGTGTCGTACAACCGGTCCTCGATCAGCCTCAACAGGTGCGGGATCTCGATGGTGACGGTGCCGTCGTCCTTCAGCAGGGCACGCAGGCCGCGCGCGAAGTCGACGATGTCGGGGACGTGCGCGAACACGTTGTTGGCCGCGACCAGGTCGGCCTTGCCGTGCTCGGCCACGACCGCGGTGGCCGTCGCCTCACCGAGGAACTCCGAGACGGTGTCGATGCCCTTGGCACGCGCGACCGCGGCGATGTTCGCGGCCGGCTCGATGCCGAGGCAGCGGATGCCGAGGTCGCGGACGTGCTGCAGGAGGTAGCCGTCGTTGCTGGCGACCTCGACCACGAACGAGTCCTCGGCCAGGTTGAGCCGGACGAGGGCGGTCTGCACGTAACGCTTGGCGTGCGCCACCCAGGAGTCGGAGTACGACGAGAAGTAGGCGTAGTGGCTGAAGATGTCCTCTCCTGCCACGTACGCCGGCAGCTGGACCAGCAGGCAGGAGGAGCAGATCCGCACGTGGAGCGGGTAGAACACCTCGCCCACGTCGAGCGCAGCGGCCTCGACGTAGCTCTCGCACGGCGGGGACATACCCAGGTCGACGAAGGTCTGCGTCAGGTCGCTACCGCACAGGCGACACTTCGGGGCGCTCATGCTCGTGACGCTAGGGGCGTGCAGGCGCCCGGGACCCGACCGTGGGGGCGACGTACCCCGAATGGGGGAATGCCGTCCCCGTGCCTGCTCTACGTCGTGGTCGACTCGCCGTTGATCTGCAACTGGGTCTGCAGCCGGTAGAGGTCGGCGTAGCGCCCGTCGCTGCTCATGAGCTCGTCGTGGGTGCCCCGCTCGACGATCTCGCCCTCGTGGAGCACGTAGATGCGGTCCGCGCCCCGCACCGTGGAGAAGCGGTGGGAGATGAACAGCGCCGTACGGGTTCGAAGCGCGTCCCGGAGGGTGGCGAACAGGTCGTGCTCCGCGCGGGGGTCGAGCGAGGCGCTCGGCTCGTCGAGGATCACGAGCGGGGCGTCGCGGTAGAAGGAGCGGGCGAGGGCCACTCGCTGCCACTCGCCCCCCGACAGGTCGGTGCCGCCGGCGAACATGCGCGACAGGACGGTGTCGAAGCCGTTCGGGAGGGCGTCGATCATCGACTCCGCGCCGGCCGCCGCCGCCGCGGACCGCACCCTCGCCGGCTCGACCGGACGGTCGACGCTGCCGAGCGCGATGTTGTCCGTGGCGGGCAGTGCGTAGTGCACGAAGTCCTGGAAGACGACCGCGATGCGTTGCCGAAGGCTCGATGGCCGGAACGTCGCCACGTCGTGCCCGTCCCACAGCACGCGGCCCTCGTCGGGCTCGTAGAGGCCCGCGAGCAGCTTGGCCAGGGTGGTCTTGCCCGAGCCGTTCTCACCGACGAGGGCAACGACCTCTCCGGCCCGTAGCTCGACGTCGATGCCCGTGAGCGCGTCGCGGTGGGCACCGGGGTAGCGGAACCTCACGTCCTCGACCTGCACCAGGTCGAACCGTTCGGGAGGCTCGGATCCCTCGTCCTCTTCGAGCGCGGTCTCGCCGAGGAGAAGGAACTGCTCGAGGTCATCCAGGAAGAGCCCCGACTCGAAGATGGACTGCGCCCCGCGGAAGAGCGCTTGCACCTGCGTCGCCAGGAGGCGGATGGCGACGATCGCCGCTCCGGCCTCGGCGACGCCGATCTGGTCGCGGTCGATCAGGACGATGAGCGCGATCAGGGTGCCGCCGAGCACGATGGCCGAGCCCAGCTGCCCGATCAGGCTGAGAAGGCCGCGGCGGACAACATGGGCCCGGAGATCGCTCAAGTAGGCGACGTACAACGCGTCGAAGCGCCGGGAGAGCCATCCCGCGAGGCCGAACGCGCGGACCTCCTTGGCCTCGTCCCGTCCGGTCTGGAGCAGCGTGAAGTAGCCGCGCAGTCGGACCGCCGGCGTCTGCCGGACGGAGAAGTCGAACTCGAGCCGCGACTCACGGCCGCTGGTCACCAGCAGGGGAACACCTGCGATCACGACGAGGGGCAGCAGGACCGGCGAGATGGCGAAGAGCGTGAGGCCCAGTCCGAGGCTCGCCGCGAGGGCGCCGGCCATGGACAGCAGGCCCGTCGTCACCTGATAGGGCCGTACCACGGCATTGGTCTGGACCCGGTTGAGGCGGTTGTAGAACTCCGGGGACTCGAAGTACCGCAGTCCCACCCCCGTGGCGACGCCGAGCACCTTGCCCCACATGGTGCGCGCGACCGACTCGCCGAGGAGCCGCTGCAGCTGGCCCTGGACGGCACTGGCGACGGCCGTGACGGCCGAGAGGGCGGCCAGCGCGACCACCGGGACCAGGGCTGCGTCCAGCACGTCGTCGCCGTTTGCGTCGAGGAGCGCGCTGAGCACCCGTTGGACGGCAATCACCTGGCCGGCCAACGCCACCGCGGTGAGGAGCTGGACGGCGACGAGGGCGACCAGCAGTCGACTGCCCGACGACCAGACCAGGGCCAGGCTGCTGCGCACGAGGCGCCAGAGCCTGCCGAGCGACTTGCGTTCGGAGCGCGCAGCGAGGCGGAGGGCGAGAGGATCGGCCGGTTCGACGCCGACGGTCACGGCTGGCTCCTGTCCTCGAGGCCCGCTGGTCACTGCGACCCATTCATTGGTTCGCGGCTGTGGTCCGATCGCGTTCGGCTAACGTGGCGAACGCTTCGCGTGGGGAGCGGAGTGGAAGCAGAGGCTCCGGTGCGGTACTCAAACGTTCGGCGGGCGGTCGACGCGGTGGCTGTCGACGTGTGCAGGGGTCGGCGCCCGGAGGTGCCCGACCTGCCTGGCATCGAGGACGAGCTGGTCCGCGCGGTGAGGTTCCACCGCATCGCTCCGCTGACGCACGTCGCGCTCCGCGATGCGCGACCCGACCTCGCTGCTCTCGTCCGTGAGGACAGGGACCACGCGCTCATGCACCACGTGCGGGTCATCACGTCTCTCGAGGCGGTCGGCCTCACCCTGACTGGCATTCCTTGGGCGACCTTCAAGGGACCGGTCCTGTCCGAGTCGCTCCACCCCGTCAGCGGCCTGCGGTCGTACGGCGACCTCGACATCCTCGTCAGCCCGGCGGATCTGCGCCCAGCGTGTGAACGCCTGCTGGACGTGGGCTGGCAGGTCCTGGCCACGCGCGACGACCTCCTCAACGGAGAGGTGACCGGCGAGATCGAGCTCGGCCGCCCTGGCGGGGCGGTCGTCGACCTGCACTGGTCGCTCGTCCTCTCCGAGAACCTGCGCCGCAGGTTCCGCATCCCGACCGTCGACGTCCTGGCCGTCAGCACGCCTCTCACGATCGGGCCCGTCGACGTCCGCACTCTCGACACCACCGACACGCTGGTCCACCTCTGTCACCATGCCGCGATGTCGGGCGCCGTTCGCCTGGTCCATCTCCTCGACGTCGACCAGGCGGCGCGTCGCATCCGGGACTGGGACCGGCTCGCGCGACGTGCACGGTCATGGGGTGCCGGTGCGCAGGTCGGCCTGGTGCTGGCGCGGGCCCGGCGCGTTCTCGGCACTCCGGTCCCGCAGGACCTCGACCGCCGGCTCGGCCTGTCCCGCACGTTGGGGGTCCTGCTGTCCGCGGTCGACCTCGCCTGGCCCGTACCGGCTCAGCGCGCCGAGGCCTCGTGGCCGCGTCTCGTGGCACGAGCCGCCCGACCAGGCGCGACGGCCACGGTCGGCAGCGCGCTGCAGAACGCCGTCCTCGGGACGGTGAACCGGCTGCGGCCGGCCGCCGCGGCCGACCGGCGGTCGCCGGCCGGTCGCGACGATCTTCAGGCCTACTTCTCGGCCGTCGAGGCCGCTGCGCGTACCGCCAGCCTGACACGCTGAGCACCTGACCTCAGACCGCGGCGCCGACGTCGGCACCCGCGGTCGCGGTCAGCCCGGTTGCCCGGAGCACGCTCGAGGCGATGTCCTCCGGGAACGGCGGACCCCAGGGCAGCACCGCGGCGTGGACCGGCACCCGGTCGACGACGTCCGCGAGCTGGTGGAAGCTGGCACGGCGGATCTCGTCGTCCTGCCAGCCGAGCAGTCGAGGGAACTGGGAGAGGACCACCATCGCCTCCTTGCGCGAGAGCCTGGTGATCTCGGCAGCACGGCGTTCCGGCGTGTGGTCGGGGACGGGGACGACCAGCGCAGCGAGTGGAAGGTGCTCGGTGGTCGCCGGAGACGCGGCCAACGCTTCGCGGTCATCACCGGTCGTGCGGAGTCGCGGCGCACTCCCGAACCGGTTGCCGAGGTGGACTCCGCTCCGGCGCAGACGTAGCTCGGTCGCTCCCAGCGAGCAGGTAGGAGGGGCGCTCGTCGTGTCCAGCCGGAGCACGTCGTCGGTCACGAGCCGGGCACCGTCGGCGCACAGCAGTGTCGCCATCGTGGACTTCCCCATGCCTGAGGCTCCGACGAAGGCCAGCGCCACGTCGCCGACCTGAACCGCACTCGCGTGCAGGACGGTCTCGCCTCGCACGGTGAGCACGAACGCCAGCAGGGTCCCGCTGACGAGCACGGGCAGCAGGTCCGGGTCGGCGCCGGACATCGGGTGCACCGTGGCCCGCGTCAGGGTCCGGTCGAGGACGACGTCGCACGACCCGAAGAACCGGAGACGGAAGCCCCGGTCGAGCTCGGTGGCGGCGTAGAAGCGCCGGCTCCCGCGCAGGTCCAGCAGCACTCGTCCGGGCGGCGTCGCCTCCGACGGTGCCACCGCACTCCCGAGAGAGATCTCGAGGTCGACGCGCGTCCCTTCCGGCGCGGGGCGCTGCACGTGCAGCGGTACCTCCGACCGGACCGTGAGTCCGTAGACGCGGGCCAGGTCACTCATGGGCGGTCCTCGTCCGCACTGCTGCGAGCGGCTGGTACGAGCCCACCGCTCGTCGCGGGTCGATGACGGAGCCGCCGACGACGAGCCACGCATGGGCACGCACGTCACCATCCACCCTGGCCACGCCGAGCTGGAGCACGGGGTCGAGGCGTCGCAACAGCCAGCCGCACACCAGGGCTTGGCGGAGGCAGGTGTCGCCGAACGGCCAGTGTCGGAGGACTCGCCGGGACGCCTCCAGGCGATGGGCGGCCCACCGGGGGAGCGGCACCGCCTCGGTCGGCGCGGCGTACGTGTCGAAGCCGTCGACGGCGAGGGGAGCGCCGAGCGCCCAGGCGAGGCGCGGGAGGGTGGTGGTGCGCAGGCCCACCTCGACGACGACGGCCACGACGACGACGGCGCACAGGCCGGGCACGTCGGCGGGGCGGACGCGTGGCGTCATCCGGCGTCGGCGTGTCATGGCGCGAGTCCGACGCTCGTCAGCCAGGCGCTGTGGAGCAGCACGCCGGTCGCCATCGTCGGCTCGTCCGAGAGCCAGACCTGCCGGAGGCGTTCGACGTCGACCAGGTGCTCGTCGACCCCGCTGCCGTCCCAGGTCCGGGCGAACTCGCGGGTGGCCGCGCCGGCATGGGCGTGGTTGAACGACGCCTTGGTCGTCCGGCACAGGACTGCTTGCGGAAGCACGTCGGCGAACAGGGCGAGCATGGTCGCGGTCCGGCCGGGATATCCGATGGGGCCTCCCGCACGGGCGAGAGCGGCCACGAAGTGGTGGTCCAACAGCGGGTCCGACGCCCGGATGCCGTACTCGGCGGCTGCCGCTGTGTGGTTGTGCGAGATGGTCGCGAAGGAGCGGCGGCGGGTGATGGACCAGGTGGCGGAGCTGTAGCGCAACGACTCCGCACAGGCGTCGGTCGCGGCCAGCCGGACGTGCCGCTCGAAGGCGGCCGGACGGAGCCATCGGCGCTGGACGCTGTTCTGCAAGAACCGGTGCGCGATCCGCTGGCGTGCTCGCCGCGGGAGTGTCGCGAGTGCCGCGTACCGCACCAGCGTCTTGTCGGGGCGCCGACGGCCCATGAGCGCCGCCAGGGGCGTGATGCGCCGTCCGCCCAGCACCGCGTCGCCGCCCTCACCGGTCAGCAGCGAGCCCCCGCGGAGGTGCTCGAACATCACGCCGTGTGCCTGGAGAGCCGGGGGCCACAGCACCCCTCGGCTCCTGAGCGCGTCGCGAGCCGCCTCGCCGAGCAGGTCGGACTCACCGTGGCGGAGCTCCAGGCGTACCCACTCCGTGAGCCCGAGGTGGTCGACGACCGCGCGCTGCCAGGAGGACTCGTCGGTGTCGGGAAGGTCGGGGTAGAGGCGCGTCACCGGGACGGGGAGCGCGTGGCCCTCGCGGCGGGCGAGCGCCGTCGCCGCTGCCAGCACGGCCGAGGAGTCGCGGCCTCCGGAGAAGCTGACGTAACAGGGGCCCTGGACCAACGACGACCGGATGACGTCGTCGAGCGCGTCCCGTGGTGTGCCGTGGCCTTCAGGACAGGGCGTCGCCGGGTTGGACCCGTACCTCCACCCGGTCGCGACCTCCAGGCGGCTCGGCCTGAGGAAGGGGTCAGCACTCGTCGGACTCCGACGACGACCGGGGGGACGACGGGAGTCCCGACGAGCCCCCCGGTCCTCGCGGAGCATCACGAGTTGTTGCCGTACGGAATGGGAATATCGAACGGCCCCCAATGGAAGACGAACGTGTCGTCATGACCGAAGATGCCGTCACCCATGGTCAGATCCTTGACGGATCCGACCGCCGTCAGCTCTGGTGGCTCGTAACGTGCCTGCACTGCCTCACCTCCTTCACTCTCCTGGACTCACCTGTCGCCGGAAGCGGCGACCGGGTCTGGGTGGCGCTGGCGGCCGGCGTGCTCGAGCAGGCCTCGTTCTCCGAGGACGTCGAGGAATAGCTGCACATCCCGCTGCGCCTGCTGCTCGGTGACCTCGAAGGCGTCGACCAGGGCCTGGGTCAGCTGCTGCGGGGTCCGTTCCTCGGTGAGATGCCTGATCAGCACCGACCCGCTGCTGTTGGCCGTCAGGTACGTGGACGAGCGGAGGTCGAGAATGACCAGGTCGCCGTCGATCTCTCGCCAGGTGATGTCGTCAACGCGTAGTTTCATGGCCCCCATCCGATGAAGCTCCGCGCTGCCTCCTGGGGCGCGTCTGCGTCAGACTAGGAAGATCGGCACGGCCTCCGGTGCGTTCGGGCGACGCATACTCCATTTGGTGTACGCCGAGGGGTGAGCCCGACCAAACCGGTCAGGGGTAGACGGTGCGGTCCGTGGGCCGGTCCTGGGCCCCGTCCACGGCGATGTGGGCACCGTTGATGCCGCTCGCCCGTGGGCTGAGCAGGAAGCAGGCAGCGTCGGCCACCTCTGTCAGGCTCACGAACCGGCCGGCGGGGAGGTTGTCGGCCACGAACCGGTCATGAGCGTCGGGGTCGGCGGCGTGGGTCCGGGCCCAACGACCGCCGGGGAACATCACGGATCCAGGGCTCAGCGTGTTCACCCGGATCCGTTCACGAGCCAGCTCGACAGCGAGAGCCGCCGCGAGGTGGATCTCGGCGGCCTTGGCGACGGCGTACGACGAGCTCGCCCGAGGCTTCCAGCCGCTGATCGACCCGATCATCAGGGCGGCTCCGTGGCCGGAGGCCGACAACCACGGCACGGCCGCGCGGATCGCCGTGGCGGCGTGGACGACGTTGACGTCGAGCGTGTACTTCCAGTCCTCGGCCGTGGACGTCTGCAGACCGCCGCCTCGTGAGCCACCGGCGTTGGCGACGACGAGGTCGAGGCCGCCCTGCTCGGTGGCGGCCTGGACGACGGTGGCCTCGAGCTGTGCCGTGTCGGTCACGTCGACGACGTAGGGGTGGACCGTCAGGCCCTCGCGGCCGAGCCGTTCCACCGCGTCCGCGAGGCCGCCGGGGTCGCGTGCGCAGATCGACACGACCGCCCCCTCGAGGGCCAGCGCCCGCGCGATCGCGAGCCCGATGCCGCGGCTCGCCCCGGTGATGACGGCCCGTCGACCCGCCAGCTGAAGATCCACGCCCCGAAGTATCGCGGCGAACCGCTCGCTGTCCAGGGACCCGTCCCGCGGCGACGGCACGGCAGGTCCCCAATGTCAGGTATGCCCGAGGTGATCACGGCTCCGGACCTCGGGAGTCGGGTCTGATCAGGGTGTTGACCCTCAGCCCAGGTCCTTGGAGGTATCCCGTGACCAGTGTGATCGTCGATCCGGCGTGCACCGATGACGAGCGGCGCCATGCGCTCTACTCCGGTGACATCGTCGTCCACACGCACTCGCCGGCCATCCAGGCGTTCGTGGCCTTCACCCGGGGCATGATCGAGGAGGCGTTCGACGGCCGCGACCCGGAGACGGCGCAGCACGACATGGATGTCGTCGAGTACGCCGAGGTGCTGGCGGCTCTCAAGCCGGCGTTCATCCACCACGCCGAGTCGAAGACGCACCTGCGGGCCATCCTCGTCGAGCACGGCTGCGACCCGGAGCTGACGTACTTCGACGTGCCGCGGCTGCGCACCTCCACGTCCGACAACTACCTGACCACCGGCATCGCCTATGCGTTCCACCCGCACCGGGACACCTGGTACTCCGCTCCGATGATGCAGCTGAACTGGTGGCTCCCGGTCTACGACGTGTCGCCGGACAACGTGGTCGCCTTCCACCCGCACTACTTCGACCAGGGCCTGGCGAACGGCAGCGAGCGGTACAACTACTACGCGTGGAACCGCGACAGCCGTGCGCTGGCCGCCTCCCAGATCGGCGTCGACACCCGCGACCAGCCCAAGCCGGAGGAGCCGATCGATCTCGACCCGCAGATCCGGCCCGTGCCACCTGTCGGTGGGGTGATGGTCTTCTCCGGGGCGCAGCTGCACTCCTCGGTGCCCAACACCTCGGGGCGGACCCGGATCAGCGTCGACTTCCGCGTCGTGCACCGGGCCGACGTCGAGGCGGGCCGGGGCGCCGCCAACGTCGACTCGCACTGCACCGGCACGACGATGCGCGACTACCTGCGGGTCTCCGACCTGGAGCGCCTGCCCGCGGACGTGGTCGCGCCCTACGACGCGGGCGTCCCGGACGAGCTGCTCCAGTACGCCATCTACACGAGCTGACGAAGGGGTCCGTCACATGCGCGTCCTCGTCGCTGGAGACCGCGGGTACATCGGCGCCGTGCTGGTGCCCATGCTGCTCGACGCGGGTCACGAGGTCGTGGGCCTGGACGCCGGCTGGTACGACGGCTGCGACTTCGGGCCCGGACCGGGCGGCTACGAGTCGCGCACCGGCGACATCCGCGAGCAGCGGCCGGAGGACGTCGCCGGGTTCGACGCCGTCGTGAACCTGGCCGCCGTCTCCAACGACCCGGTCGGCCACCTCAACCCGGACGCGACCTACTCGGTCAACGCCCACGGCGCCGCACACCTGGCGCAGGCCGCGCGCGACGCGGGCGTCTCCCGCTACGTCTTCTCCTCATCGTGCAGCCTGTACGGCGCCGCCGGCGACGGGGCGGTCACCGAGGAGAGCGACTTCAACCCGGTGACGCCCTACGGCCAGAGCAAGGTGATGGCCGAGCAGCTGATCGGCAAGTTCGCCGACGACGACTTCAGCCCGACGTACCTGCGCAACGCCACCGCGTACGGCTCGAGCCCGAGGCTGCGGGCGGACATCGTGGTCAACAACCTCACCGGCGCCGCGCTCACCGCGGGAGAGGTCCGGCTCCAGAGCGACGGCTCGCCGTGGCGCCCGCTGGTCCATGCCGCGGACATCTCGCGGGCGTTCCTCGCGGTGCTGGAGGCCGACCGGGAGGTCGTGCACGACCAGGCCTTCAATGTCGGCCGTGACGAGGACGTGGTGCAGATCCGCACCATCGCGAACGAGGTGGCGGCGAGGACGGGCGCACCGGTCACGTTCGCCGAAGGTGCCTCGCCGGACAAGCGCGACTACCGAGTCGACTTCAGCAAGATCCGACGCCAGCTGCCGGGCTTCCGGCCGGCGTGGACGGTCGCCGCGGGGATCGACGAGCTCGCAGCCGACATGAGCCGGTACGGACTCACCTCCGCAGCAGTTCGAGCACACCTTCGTCCGTCTCGAGCAGATCAGCCGGCTCACGGCAGCCGGCCGGCTCGACGCCATGCTGCGGCGCACCGAACCCACCGCTGCTGGCTGACCGGCCGCGCCACCGTCCGCGACTCGCCGGGCTGCGCCCAGGGCCGGCTCAGACGATGGCGTGGGGATCCGGGGGCTCGCCCGCCACGTCGCTGCTCACGATCCTCAGCAGGGCACCGGACATGCCCACGAGCGCGCTCGGACGCCTTCCTCGATCTGCCTCGACGAACACGGCCTCGGCTCGGCCCCCTACATCGTGCTCAGCTACGACTTCTGGCGCCGCCAGTTCGCCGGCAACCCGGGCGTCATCGGCAGCACCGTCCTGCTCAGTCAACATCCCTTCACCATCCTCGGTATCGCCCGCGAAGACTTTCACGGCACCGACTACTTCTTCTCGCCGGACTACTGGATCCCCGTCGTCAACGCCGAGCAGGTCACCGGCTGGGACGACTTCTGCTGCCGCGATCACGGCGGCTTCATCCTCCTCGGCCGCCTCAAGCCAGGCGTCGCGCCGCAGCAGTCCACGGAGAACCTCAACACCATCGCTCGCCAGATGGCGAAAAAGAGAATCTGAAGGACGAGGGTCTCACCCTCAGCGTGCGCCGCCCCGGGCCAGCGGGCGACACGCACGACCCCATGAAAAACGCGCTCTTCGGCATCACTCTGCTGGCCGTGCTCGTCCTGCTCGCCGCCTGCGCCAATCTCGCCGGCATCTTCGCCGCGCGCGCCGCCGACCGCTCGAGCGAGCTCGCCATCCGTCTCGCCATCTGCTCCAGCCGCTGGATGGTCGCGCGCCAGTTGCTCGCGGAAGCCGTGCTCCTCTCTCTCATCGGCGGCATCGTCGGCACCTTCCTCGCTCGCCTGCTGCTCGGCGCACTCGCCCACTGGCGCGCCGGAGACTTCCCCACCCGCTTCCTCATCGCGCCCGATGCGCGCGTCTACCTCGTCGCCATCGCCCTCTCCGTCCTCAGCGGCATCCTCTTCGCCATCCTGCCCGCGCGGCAGGTCTGGAGCATCGATGTCATCCAGGCGATCAAGAGCGGTTACGTATTTGCCGGCTCTTTCCGCCGCTTCGCCGTGCGCGACGTCCTGCTCATCCTCCAGATCGTCGTGTGCACCCTGCTCGTCACCGCGTCGCTCGTCTCCGTGCGCGGTATGATGCGCCTCCTGCACGTGCCTCTCGGTATGGAGCCGCGCGGCGTCACCTTCGCCGAGGTCGATCTGAAGAACACCGCCGGCGTCCCCGATGCGCAATCACGCCTTGTCCAGAGACGTCTACTGGACGCGGCAGCCACCCTGCCTGGAGTAACCTCCGCCGCCACCTCCGACAATCTCCCGTTCATGAACGGATGCTGCTGGTCTGTCTATCCTGGAACCACCACGCAGTTCGTGACCCTCGCGCGTGGCCTTCTCGTCCAATGTCTACCTGGTCTCTCCCGGCTATCTGCAGCTCGCCGGAACCCGTCTTGTATCCGGCCGCAACTTCACCGCCGACGACAAGCCTGGCTCACCCGCCGTCGCCATCGTCAATGAAACCTTCGCCCGCCAACTTTCCGGCACCACCACTCGTGCTATCGGCGGGCATTATGCCATGTGGGACAAGGCGCGATATGAAATCGTCGGCGTCGTCGAAGACGGCAAGTACAACAGTCTCGGTGAAGATCCGCAGCCCGCCATGTTCCTCACCTACGCGCAAGGCATTGGCGAATTCATCGTCTCCAGCCAGATATACGTGCTCGTCCGTTCGCATTTGCCGCAGGACCAGATCACCCGCTCGCTCCATCACGTGCTCTCCCAGATCGTCACCACCGCTCCGATCCCAGTACTTGCCTGGAACGACGCCATCGACCGCTCCATGATGCTCACCCGCGCCGCCGCCACGGTGCTCGGCGTCATGGGCCTCATGGCTGCCCTACTCGCCGTCACCGGCCTCTTCGGCATGGCCTCTTACTCCGTCTCGAAACGCATGAAAGAGCAGGGCATCCGCATCGCGCTCGGCGCGCAGCGCTTCCAGGTCATGCGCTCCACGCTCAGCCGTCCCATCCTCATCCTGCTCTGCGGATCGTGCATCGGCCTCATCGGCGGAGTGCTCGCCGCCGGCGTCCTCGCGCATCTCATCTCCTTCGCCAGCACACGCGACCCGCTCGTGCTCGCAGGAGTCGTCCTCACCATGATGCTGCTCGGCCTCATCGCCACCTGGGTACCCGCACGCCGAGCCCTGCACATCGACCCCGCAGGGCTCCTGCGAGACTCGTGAACAACCATGACTGAGACATACAAATCGATTCGGAAATGATGAATCCCATGGCCAAAACACTTGCGTACTGCCCCCATGCAACAGAAGAGATACCTGTGACATGTGTCGACCAAAAGGACAACATCGGAGACGAGGTCCGCATCGGGCACAGCATCCTTGCTTGCCCAGCTCGGTGCACACGCGACCGCCCGGCTCACCCAGTCGGCTGGCCGTGCTGGAGCTCGCTCCTGCGCACGCAGGCATTCTCAAAATCCTGGCCGGTACGCCAGGCATAAGTCAGTGCAGGCACTTGCCAGGGCTCTCGGAACACTCCCGAGCCGAATGGTGGGATACGTCGACGAGCTCGAACGGAAAGGTCTGCTGGAGCGCCGGCCGCACCAGAGCGACCGGCGTAACTATGCCCTGTACCTGACCAAAGCAGGGCAAGCCCTATATCGATCCACCTGCCGGCTGGCGGATGAGCATCAAGAGGCGCTTTTGGTGGGACTATCAAGGCAACAACAGGTGCAGCTAACGGAGCTACTGCGACTCGTCGCCAATCAACAGGGCCTGATCTCGGTCATTCATCCGATGACACCATCGCAAGGGACACAATGATGTAGATTCAATGGCCGAAAGCTCGTCCTGTAGAACTGGCTGCCTAGCGCAACGGACAAGAGCACAGGTCTAGAACTTTCCTAAGTCAGAAACCTTATACTTGCAAACCATCAAGGTGTTATTCGCAAGCATTTGCAGGTCAAGGCTGACATCGATGCACGGGATGCGTCCGCGTGGGTGTCGCTAAACCCATCTTGTCTCTTGATTCCCGGATTGTCGGCAAAACAGGAAGTTGAATATCCCTTCCACTTAGCGGTCATTCGGGAGTGCCCCGCTCCTTTATAGCGAGTTGAGGAACGCCACCAACTCAGCTTTCTGCTGATCGGTCAGCCCCATATTGAAGCGCTCGTTGTAGAAGTTCACTAGCTGGTTCAGATCGGTGGCCGCACCATTGTGAAAATAAGGAGCACGTGCCGCGAGGCCTCGCAGGATAGGGCCCTTGATACGATTTAGGTCAGTGCACTGACCTGTCAGCATGGCCTTCCCAATGTCTGTAGTGTAGATCGTGCCTTCTCCGGTAAACGGGTCGGTGCAACCGCTAATCCGGTAAACCGGCAGGTCAGGGAAGTTCAATTGAGCCAGCGCATTCCTGATCTGAGGATTCGTTTCGTACCGGGGAGAGTGTCCAGTTCCGATATCGAGGGGTAAAGGCAGAGAGTGATCGCCCACCCCAGGCGCGTCATGGCACGTCCCGCAAGTTCCAGTGATCGTAGAGGGGTTACCAAGCGCCGGATTGTCGTTGAGGCCGCGAACATCTGTGATGTGGATCGGGAAGCTGTTGAAGATCTGCTCACCGGCAGCAATTTCGGTGCGCGCGGCTTCTTCGGCGGAGAAAGCGCGTCGCTGGTTGGTCCAAGGCTCAAAGAGCGTGAAGATCGTCGGATCGAATTCGGATGGTGTGAGCGAATCGTTTATCCCTGGGGCATAGGTCTGGCGTGAGAGCGCGAGTGGGCCGCCTTTGGCGCCGAATGCGGAGAGCAGCCCGGCACGGAAATCCCAGAACTGCGCCGTATAAAGGCCGAGTTCCACTCTGACGATATCGGCAAGTTGGGCGGCGGTTGGGTCGGCGGCAGACTGCGCGTGAGTCTGGACTGCATGCAATGCCTGCGTCGTGAGATCTGCTTCCAGATTGGCGTTAAATGTGGCGGGGTCATTCAGCGGAAGCGCGGCGCTTTCACGTCCGTCGAACATGACCGTGCTCAGGAATCTGAGGTTCGTGGTAGGAAGCGGCCGGCGGTAGAAGGATAGGATCTGCTGTCCGGTGCTGGTGTCGGTTGCACAGCCGTAAGGATCGTACTCGGGCTGCACGGAGAACTGCGTAGAAACAACAGGTGCGGCAAGGCCGATTCGGATCAGTCCGTGTTTCAGAAGCAGTGAATGGTCGGCTTCATCCCGGGGCCCCGCACCAGGACAATTTGCGCCGTCAACAGAAGCGAAAAGGGGGTCCCTGCCCCGACTGGTGGTATACCTCTCGCGGACGCCCGTAACACTGACGCTGAAGCCCTGGCTGACCACATGGCATGTTGCGCAACTGCGACCGTTGGTGCCGAGACTCTGGAAGAATGCGCTCTTCTGGCTGATATTTCCGTTCTCGCTGTAGGTGGCCACGAACCCGCTGCGATCCAGATAAGGCTGAAGGTTGAAAATCACCGAATTTCCGGGAGCCTTCGCTTGCTCACCGCGAACGGAATCCAAACCGAGAACGAGAAGAATTGTAGCGGCCGCGGCAGTCGCGGCTACTCCCCCGATGACGCGAGTTCTCACAAGGCGCTTCGACTTCAAGACGTTGAGCGACATCGTGCCTCCATTGCGCGTGATCGTGATCGGGACCCGGGCTTCCGGCAATAGCGAACGCCTGACGTTCGTATGACTTTCTTCTGTCCCGCCATACTGTTGAAAATGCGAGCGTTGGCCCGAATGGCCGGACGGAGGTAAAATGTCGGCCTCACTCCGCGGGGCATGGAATGGCGGCAGGATCAGCAAGAATCCAGGGCGAGGTACGGTTCGGCGAAGACTTCGAACTTGATTGCCGCAATTTCCAGCTTCGACGCGCCGGCCGCGTGCTGAAACTGGAACGGATCCCTTTGGAGATGCTGATCCTGCTGATCGAACGGGCAGGTCACCTGGTCACCCGAGAGGAAATCGCAGAACGGATCTGGGGAACAAATGTCTTCCTCGACACAGACAACAGCATCAACAGCGCGATCCGGAAGATCCGGCAAGTGCTGCGGGACGATCCTGAGCAGCCCAGATTCGTTCAGACGGTGATCGGGCGAGGGTATCTCTTTGTTGTCTCTCAACTGAGGTCCGATTCCGCCGAGAGTGCCTCAACAGACGAACACAGGATTGCAGCGGATGGTTCTCTCCTAGGCCGCAAGATCGGAGATTACCGCGTTCTTGAATTGATTGGTGGCGGCGGTATGGGAGTGGTGTATCGGGCTGAAGATCTCAAGTTGGACCGCCAAGTCGCCATAAAATTCCTCCCCGCTGAACTGGTGAATACAGCGGCCGCCTTCGAGCGCATGAAGCGAGAGGCACGCATGGCCTCAGTCCTGGAACATTCCAACATCTGCCCGATTTATCAACTCGCCGAATTTGAGGGCCGGCCATTCATTGTCATGCCATTGCTCAACGGCAGAACGCTACGGGAATGGATAGTGTCGCAGCGTACACGACCCGCTGGAATCTGCGCCCGGGAGATTCTGAACCTGGCAATTCAGATCAGCGAAGCGCTCAAGGCAGCACACGCTCGGAGTATTCTGCACCGCGATATCAAGCCTGCCAACATCTTCATTACATCGAATGATGAGGTAAAAATCCTCGACTTTGGAGTAGCAGAGATCCTGCATGTGGGTGGAACTGCCGGGAGTGATACTCAAGCCGAAACCGACTGTTCCTTCACCGGCACACCCGCTTATTTATCGCCAGAGCAGATTCTTGGCGAGACGCTGGATGAGCGGACTGATCTATTCTGTTTCGGCTCCGTTCTCTACGAGATGTGTACCGGACACCGTGCATTTGAACGAGAGAACATAGCTGCCACATACGAGGCAATTCTTGGCGAACCGCCGCCTCCCATCCGTGTATGTAGGGCGGAGCTCCCGATCAAGTTGGAAGCGATCGTCCACAAGGCGATGGAACGGGACCGCGAGCGTCGATATCGAACGGCGGCGGAAATGGGCGCGGAACTCTCCACGCTTAGAGCCGAACTAAACTCTCCGGCAGAAACAGCGCCGGAACAGGACCAAGCTTCAGGGCGAAACTCCATCTGGCGGACAGTGGGAGTTAGTCTGGCCGTCGCGAGCATGCTGGCCTCCGCGGCGCTCTGGCTGCTGACGCGCACAGATACACACAGCCGTTCCGGGACTTCACCATCACACAAATTACCGATACCGGGCGCGCCGAGCAGGCGGCCATCTCCCCGGACGGCAAGTACGTTTTACACGTGCAGGATGAGAGGGGGATGAAGAGCCTCCGCCTGCGCAATATCGTGACCGGAAGCGATATGGAGAATTCTGTCGCCCGAAGGAACGCGCTTCAAATCGCTGGTGTTCTCGCCAGATGGCAATTACGTCTACTTCCGCCGGCTCGTGAACAGTATCGGCAACGAATGGGACGTGTTCCGCATGCCTGTTCTTGGCGGCAGCCCAGAACGACTTATGCGCGATGTCGACAGCGACATCACCTTTTCGCCTGACGGATCGCGGCTCTCATATGTAAGAGCCAATGATCCCGACGAGGGTAGATACCGTGCGCTGACGGCCGATCTGGACGGCAGCAACGAAACCGTCCTGACGGATCAGAAGATCAATGGTTTCGGCAACGACGGGTACCCGCCTTTCAATACATGGTCGCCCGACGGCAAGCAAATTGTCTTTACATTCGCCAAAATGGCCGACGAACCGGGCATTATCCGGGTGTTGAACATAACGACGGGGCGATTCAGCGCATTGCAGCATTTTCCGGACCTGCTGACCTTCGATATTCACTGGCTGCCAGGCGGCAAGTGGCTGCTGCTTGTGCAGTCACCGCGAGGTGGAGAGCCAGGTTCATCTCAGATCAGCGCATTTTCTCTGAGAGGCGGGAAACTTTATCCGGTAACCCGCGACGCGAACAGCTACTCGAGTCTCAGCCTCTCTGCTGACGGGAAGATTGCGGCAGCCGTGCAGACCAGGTCGTTCTCTCACATAGATCTTTTCGATTTGAATTCGCATGGTCTGGAAGCCCGCAAAGACGTGATTCCGGACGTTCTGGCGAATGTACGCTCGTTCGACTGGTCGGGTAAGGATCATCTGCTCGTTTCCGACGGATCCAGACTTTTCCGTGTCGACGTCTCGAATGGAAAATCGACGGAACTCCTCTCCGAGGCGCCGAGGGCTATTGTCGGCCTGGCGCAGTGCGCGACCGGCGCTATCGTGATCAACCTCGAATCCAGGACGGGCAATCGCAGCGGCGAAATTTGGAGGCTAAACCCGGACGGGTCGAATCCAACCAGACTTAGCAACGGGCACTACGATATGTCTCCCGCATGCTCTCCGAACGGCAAATGGGTGTACTACCTTGATGGAATGCAACGTCTAAAGCGCGTTCCCACGGAAGGAGGAAAATCCGAAGCCGTTGGGGGGGCCATTACGAACCTCGACCGCGTGTTTGGGACCTTGAGCTTTTCACCCCGTGGGAACCGGATGCTCGCATTGGTGGACATTGTGGATCGCGCTTCGAACCGGGCGCAGCCACGCTTGGCCATTTTCGACCTCCAAGGCGGAACTCAATCCGCTCCGCGCCTGCTTGTCCCCAATCCGAACATCAGTGCAGGATCGTTGTACAGTGGCGGTGCGCGATTCAGCCCGGACGGGTACTCGGTCGTATATGCGATCAAGACGAATGGCGTTGGGAACCTCTGGATTCAGCCACTCGACGGCTCCCCGGGACGCGTCGTAACAAATTACTCGTCCGACGTAATTTCTCACTTTCGTCTTTCGCCTGATGGCACCGCGCTGGCAGTCAGCCGCGTGCACACTATCTCAGATATCGTCGTCCTCCGGAATGCCCCGAACCCCTAGGGACAATTTTTCAATGAGAGCGACGCACATGCGCCGCAGCTCGGCTTACGTGCGCGACACAGCACTCAACAATTCTTGCCGACGTGCTCGATCCGTTGGATCGCCATGCGTTCATGGTAACGAATCTAGATTCGAGTCCTAGCGAGGGGCGCGCGTTTGGAGATTGGTCTAAGAACGACAAGTCGCCCAGTGTTTACAAATCCAGCCCACCTGGACGTAAAACCGGCTATACGTGCATGGGCGTCTGACCGCTATCACTCCTTGTTCTATCCGGTATCCTGGCGGTAGCTACGAGCAAGTGGATGATCTACCTAATCCTTACAGGCACTACAGGCGCAATGCGTGTGAGGGCTATCGCTGCCCACGCTCAATCGCCTTGACCGCTTCGTCCGTTGTCAGGACCGCGTGTGCGAGGAACGCATAATTAATTAGCGCTGCCGTATAGCCATAGCCCCATTCCGGGTGTTTCGGCGCTGCGATCGCGTCTTTCACCACGGCCAACTCGAAACCCTGCTCCAGCAATTCTCGCAAGTGAGATTTGACGCGCATGTTGGCAAACGTTCCACCAAGTATGATCTCGTTGATCTTGCGGATGTTATAAATGTTGCGTTGCAAGCGTTTGCAATGTTGCTTGAGTGAAAGCAGCAAAGAGTATCGGCGAAATCTTGGCCGCGGAAAGACTGTTCATTGTGGAGAGAAGAGAGCTTCTTAAACATTTTGGAGTCTTGACAGGAGGCCTGCTCTATCCCAAGGGAGCGTGGCCGCAAGCGTCATCCTCGGCAGCGTCCGAGCCCGCGCTGAACCTCGCCACACCGATACGTGCGCTGGCGCGCCGGGATGGCAAGCTCCTGCAGCCGCTGTTGATTTCTCCTCGTCCCGGAACACATGGCGAAGTCGTCACCAAAATCGATGGCGTTGAAGTTGATCGCAGAAGCGCCTCAGGCCCGGCCGGTCCTTTCGAGGTCTATTTCGAGCCGTCACCGCAGACGCGGTCTCTTCTCATCTCTGTCGAGGTAAACAACATCGCGCTGACCGAAACGGTCTCCGTAAAGCCGGCCCGGAAGGTGCTGGTCTACGTCCTGCCCCATTCGCATCATGATCTCGGCTACACCGACCTGCAGGCGGCGGTGGAAGAAAAGCAGATGCAGAACATCACGCTTGCCATGGAGCTTGCGAACAAGACAGCGAGCTATCCCGAAGGAGCGCGTTTCATTTGGAATCTCGAAGTTCTATGGGGCTGCGACTTCTTCATGCAGCGGCGGTCGGAGGCCGAAAAGAAAGCCCTCATCGAGGCCATTCGCAAGGGCCAGATCTCGCCGCAGGGATCTTATGCGAATGAGCTCACCGGACTCTGCCGTCCCGAAGAATTGCTGCGACTCTTCAAGTACGGAACGCAGCTCGGAAAGCAGTGCGGCATCAAAGTCGATTCCGCCATGATGAGCGACGTGCCCGGATACTCGTGGGGAACGGTAACCGCCATGTCTCAGGCAGGCATACGCTATTTTTCCGGCGCGCCCAACTTCTTCGATCGCATCGGCACATTTATGGAGGCCTGGCAGGATCGGCCTTTCTGGTGGGTTTCTCCCTCGGGCCGCGAAAAGATTCTGATGTGGATTCCATGGACTGGTTACGCGCTCTCGCACATCACCAAGAAGCTCAACGAAGAGTGGGTGGGAAGATATCAGGACCGCCTCGACGAAGTCATCTACCCTTACGACATCTCCTACATTCGCTGGTCAGGCCATGGAGATAACGCCGTGCCCGATCCTGAGATCAGCGATTTCATTCGCGACTGGAATGCCAAGTACGAGTGGCCTCGTTTCTCAATCGCGTCTACCAGTACGGCGTTTTCCGCCTTTGAAAAGAGATACGGCCATCAGCTGCCCTCCTATCGCGGCGACCTGACCCCGTATTGGGAAGATGGCGCAGGCTCCTCAGCGCTCGAGACAGCCATGAGCAGAAACGCCGCCGACCGGCTCACGCAGGCTGCCACGCTGGCATCCATGCTGGCGCCCGGAAGCTATGACGAATCAGCCTACGCGACGGCATGGCGGGACGTGCTCATGTATTCCGAACACACATGGGGCGCGTGGTGCAGCGTATCCGACTCGGAGAATCCATTCACAAAGAAGCAGTGGGACTACAAGCGGGATTTTGCGGTCAAAGCGGAAAGCCGTTCCGAAGCCCTGATAGCTGCATCGTTACCCGCTTCCGACGCAACAGTGCAAGGTTCCATCGATGTGCACAATACGTCTTCATGGAGCCGAACCGGCATCGTGTATCTCTCCCGCCAGCTTTCCTCTGCAGGCGATTCTGTGGCCACCGCAGATGGCAGACCCGTTCCGTCGCAAAGACTGAGCAGCGGTGAGCTCGCGATTCTTGTCAGCGATATACCGGCGCTGGCCACAGCCAGCTACAAGACCTCTTCCGGACCTGCGCACCGTTCCGATCACGCGGTCACGATCAAGAACAACGTGTTGACGAACCGGTTCCTGAGCGTCCATGTCGACCCGGAAACAGGAGACATCGTCGAACTCTATCGCAATGGCAGCAGGGAAAACCTGGTCAATCGGGATCACGGAGCGGTGAACCAGTATCTGTTTCTCTCCGGCGTAGATTTCGCGCATCTCGGCCGCAGCGGCAAGCCTACGATCACCGTGGAAGAAAATGGACCGCTGGTAGCTTCGATCCGCATCGATTCGTCCGCTCCGGGGTGCAGGCAGCCTTACCCGGCGCATCCGGCTTTGCGAAGAGACGAACTTCGTCGAGATCAGCAACATCGTCGACAAAGAACGTGCGCCGCTTAATCCGCATCCCGGCCAGGGTGACCAGGGCTCCGACTTTGCACAGCACGGCTCGAAAGAGAGCGTGCAGTTCGCGTTTCCGTTTTCTGTCCCGAACGGAAAGATGCTGCTGGATATTCCTCTCGGCGCCATGCAGCCAGAGATCGACCAGCTCCCCGGCTCGTGCAAAAACTGGCTCCCCGTCGGCCGATGGATCGACGTCTCCAATGAGAGCTTCGGAGTAACGTGGGCCACGCTCGACGCACCGCTGGTGGAAGTTGGCGGAATTACCGCCACCATGCTTGGTTCACAGAAGGTTCCCGCACTGTGGCGTCAACACATTGAACCCACTCAGACCTTCTACTCCTGGGTGATGAACAACCATTGGGGAACAAACTATCTCGCATATCAGTCCGGACCGGTGACTTTCCGCTATGCCTTGCGCCCTCACGAGAGCGAAGATATCGCCGCGGCGAGCCGCTTTGCGACGGGGCTCTCGCAGCCGCTTTTGGTAAGCCCTTCCGTCAATCACGAGCTTGGTCTCCACATCGATGCTCAAGATCGAGCCTGCGAGCGTTTTATTGACCGAACTGAAGCCCAGCGATGACGGCAAGGCCTGGATCGTGCGCCTCTTTGCTGCTTCCGATGAAGATGTGAGCGCTCATCTCACCTGGTCTTCGAAGAATATCGGCCAAACGTTCCTGAGTAATCTGGCGGAAGAACCTTTGCGCCCCGTGAGCGGCGATGTCTCGATAGCTGGATGGGATCTTGTGACACTTCGTGTGGAACGGACCTAGCGTGCGAATGGAAAAACGTGGCGTCCTCACTACTTCCTTTTGCTCCGAAAGTTCCGCGAGGCGTCGCCGTGCTTGATTCGAAGACTGGAGCAGGTTTCGTGCTTCTCGCGGCCATAGCAAATGCGAGCTTCGCTTTGCCGGGCGCTGGCGTTCGTCAGGGCTCCAAGCGGCAGGGCATCCCGGACATCCTCGAAGTCCCGGAATTGCAGGCCATCGTTGCGGAGTTGCAATTAAGAGAGCGCGTGTTGGTATTTCTCGACATGGCGAGTGGACTACGCCGTGGCGAGCTGGCTCGAATCAAGTGGCGTGACTTCGACTTTGCAGCTCTCGATATTAACGTCCAACGCTCGGTCGTGAACCAAATCGTTGGCCGGTGCAAGACCGAGGCTTCACAGAAACGCATCCCTCTGGATCCCTATACGGCCCGGGATCTGCTCGCCTGGTATGAAGTCACACCACACCGGGATTTGGATGACTTCGTCTTCGCCTCCGACAGCAGCCGGGCGGGAGAGAAGCGCGGGAAGCAACCGTTATGGTTGTCGACCATCATGCGCTACTACATCCAGCCGGTGGCCAAACGACTCGGGATCAATAAACGGGTCGGATGGCACACCTTCCGGCGCACCTATACGACCCTTCTGCATGCCAACGGAGAAGACGTGAAGGTGGTGCAGGAACTGCTGCGGCACAGCTCATCGCGCATCACGATGGACGTTTACGCGCAGGCGCAGACGCCGGCGAAACGGGCGGCGCAGCAGAAGGTGGTGGAGATGGTGCGGGCAGGAAGGCTGTAAGTCGAGGCCGAAAGATGGCTTAAGTGTTCCTCAAAAAGTTCCTCGGCGAAAACAGGGGCTGTCCGCTAAGTGTTTGAAATGATGTGGCGTCCCCGACGGGATTCGAACCCGTGTTACCGCCGTGAAAGTATGCCCAACTGAGGTATCTCATTGATTTTTAGGGAACGGGTGGCTCCCTCAGTCCCTCGAAATCCTCCTCAGCTCGCGGTATTGGACGGCTATCGGACGGGCAAGCTAACGGCTGCCGAAACAGATTGGCTCAATGTTCAACTCACTCCTTACAACCTGTTGACCGAATCCACCACCAACCCGCGCCGCATCTTCGAAGACGCCCCCGCTCCGAGAACTCGCTGACAGTATCCGCACTCAGGGAGTCCTCTCGCCCTCGCTCGTTTGGCCTCTGATCGAACAGAGCTTTGAGATCGTCGCCGGAGCACTAGAGGCGAAGCTTATCGAAAATCTCCAACGTCGAGACGTTCATCCAATGGAGGAAGCTCACCGAATACCGATTAGCAGGCCAACCGACATGCCGACGGATTGCTGATGACCGCCCGCGAAGCTGTAATCGTAAGCCGGTTCCAGATACCACCCGAATCGGTGTTTTCCCGTTGGCCAGAACATAAAGTCTCCCGCCACCTCTCCAGAGATGGAGTTCGTTACCTTTCCAGCCTGTTTCAGGTGAACCCATTCAGGTCCGATGCCGAGCATGAACTCAGCCTTGCGAGAGATCGTCCACGGCTTCTTGAAGAGCAGGTCGGTGTCCCACTCCGTAGAGTTCCGGGTATAGAAGGGGGAGACGCCTGCCTCTAATTCGAGCCAGTTTTTGATGGGTGTACACTCTGCCGCGAGATTGGGCGCGAAGGCTGCTGCGCCTCCGCTGAAGTTCCAACTGGTTGCCGCTCCCACTTCCAGGATGGCAACGGTATCATCCTTATCTTCACTGGTCCCGAACGAATGGCGAGCACTGTCGGTAAGATTCGTCTGCCCGAAAGCGGGCAGACAGAGAAGCAGGCATGTTCCAGTGAGCATGAACGCACATATACGCATCTTTAACAGACGTCTGGAAAAGTCCGTCTGAACCTCAACATTTCTTAACAAATGCCTCCCGAGCCGAAAGCTCAATATCAATCTGATGCGATCCGATTTTGAAAACCTCGATTTGCCAATTGAACTAGCAGAAGACTGCGCCATTGAGAATGCTCCTTGGAACCCATATCCAATCATTTCTGAAAGCTCAGCTTTCATGAATTGCTTGATTCCTTCTGGACCCGTGATTTGCAGAACTATCTGCGTAGAGTTGTCTCCCACATGCAAATCGAACTCAAAGAATGGGCAGCAGAGCAGTTCGTTCTTGTTGGGTCTTCGTGAAAGACCTTGAAGGTTCGTGCTAACCAACTAGTGGGAGCCCCTATAGCATTCCCCTGTCGCGTTACATTCAGCACCAGGAGGCGACGTTCGAAATTGCGCGTCTGCCCTGTGAGCCGAGCATCCTCTGGCTCGGCCATCATTGAGGACAGTCGTGATGCCGGTGATTCGTCATTCATTAGCCTGCGTTCGTCAGGAAAACGCGCGTCTAAGGTCGAGAGCGCGGAACACTTGTAGGCTAGTCATCAAATCGGACAAATTGGCTGACCTTCAGAACAGCCGGAGGCCTGAAGTTTTCTATAGGAGCTCTGTTCTCCTGTCTATTCGAGCTCCAAGAGGCCACGTCGAAAGCCAATGGTCACGGCGTGAGTCCGGTCATTTGCATGGAGCGTTTCGACGATGTTCCTGATATGAAAATTGACCGTCGATTCGCACATTCCTAAGCGTTGGGCGATCTGCTTGTTCTGATTGCCATCTTGGATCAGTCTCAGGACTGAGGTCTCCCGTGGAGAAGGCTCCTCCTGTCCTAGATGTTCTGCGATCGTGCTCGCCACCTCCGAAGGGATGTGTCTACGACCCTCAGAGACCCAACGGATCACGCGCAGCATCTCTGCTTTTGGGGTGTTCTGCAAAACATAGGCTGTAGCCCCCGCATTGAGCGCACGGCGTACGTCCATATTTTTTTCGATGTGGTCACCATCATCACGAGCGCAACACTCGGACAGTGGTCGGGAACACGTTCAAGCGATAATAAGATCCGGCGGTATTTCTCTCTCAGTACAGCGACCGGTTGAAGCCTATTCGCCCTCACCTGTAGCACTCAGCGAGTTAACTATTGCAACCAGGTCTTCAGGGACTTCGTCGCCCTCCCCTTTGTAAGCTCGGGCGTACATCTCGTTAACGACAGCACACAGCTCAGGCAGTGTGTGGCAGATGATTAAGTCAATAACTACGTTGGATGAGACTCGAACGTAGCCGTGGGAAAGAGATTCAAGTGAATGAAAGAGAACGAAGTACGCTTTATGGTTCTTTTTGTGTTCTTCACAGACAGCTCGAATGCTGCAAGATCAGTCTGCAATTTCATGTGGTCCGATGCACCATGCTTTTCACAGTCACACAACCATAGTTTTCTGCAGCCGCTGCCCTGTGCTAGCGGTATTCCCTAACAGCCCACCGAGTGGGACACTCTGATCACGTGTCTTTCTCGGAAGCCCGGGCGGCGGGGCTGAAAGCCAAATAGGAACAAGGCCGTCGTTGGGGTCTCCACTGGAAATGTTCCACATAGAGGATTGAGTAAAACGGAGGACGCAGCCTAATGAGCCATAGAAATCCGCGACATCAGCGTTTCTCACCAAATCGGAAGTATAGTGACGCAGTCGAAGTACGCCAGAACTTGCGTTGGCTATTTACGTCCGGCACGCCGGGGTTGGAGATCCGCGGTACACTCCAGGCCGACATTACAGGTCAAATTGAACTCGCTCGGAAACATATACTCAGCGTGCTCGAGCAGGCGAACATGGATCTCACCGACGTGGTCAAAGTCACACAGTATCTCACCCGCGCCGAGGATATTGTCGCCTACGCGAGGGTGAGAACTGCATTTCTCGGTGATGCTGAGCCAGCATCGATGCTCCTGCTTGTACCGCAGTTTGTGCGGCGCGAGTTCCTGGTCGAGGTAGAGGTCATCGCCGCCACCGAGCCCTAATGACACACCAAGCTATAACTGGAATTGAATCTAGTTGATCTCGAGGATGCGGCCGTGCAGTCTGAATCAGAAACACTTACGAAGGATGCGTCCCTGCAACTCGAGCCGCGATGGCCGGCAGCGGTCGCCCTTCTCTCGGTCGGAGGACTACGTTTAGCCTTGCCACGGTCCCTTTCTGCGGGTCCGAGTTGGGCGCTGCTCGCAGTTGTAGGGATGCTGATGATTCCAATTGTGTGGGCGCACTACAGCGGGTTCGAAACGCTCAAAAAGATTCTGGGTTACGTGGTGACCTCTGTCGTCACAGCTGATATGATTTGGTCCCTTTTTTTGCTCGTCGCAGCAATCCCAGCACGAAGAGAGCCGCCCCAGGACATGTTGCGGTCCGCAGCAGCCTTATGGATTACAAATATCCTCGTTTTTGCTTCCTGGTATTGGCGACTTGACGCCGGGGGCCCACGCGAGCGGAGCTTCGCGGCGTTCACACTGACGGCGCATTCCTCTTTCCGCAAATGACCCTTGATCAACAGGCTAGACGCGAAATGGGTGAAGATCGCTGGAGTCCCGGGTTTGTTGATTATTTGTTCTTGGCATTCAACACGAGCACGGCATTTTCGCCAACCGATTCGCCAGTCCTATCGCGTTGGGCCAAATCCTTGATGATGATTCAGGCGCTGATCTCATTTACCACGGTGGCTCTACTCGCGGCTAGGGCAATCAATATTCTCTAGAAAATACAAGCAACATGCCCACTATCGACTTTTAGACTGGTGTCGCAGGAGCGATGCGCCTACTTCTTCAATCAGCCCGTGGCCTACTGTTTTCTGCAGTTACAACCTTTTATCGTTCGAGACCTAAACATTTCTATAGGGAGTTGCGTGTTATGGCGGCTTAGTCTTCTCGAAGGTGCGATTCACGTGCCGAAGGAGAATTTGGATGTCGAACACGATTACGCCGACCGTTTTCTATCGCACGCTTAACGTGGAGGGGCTGGAAATCTTCTATCGCGAAGCCGGTCCCCGAGATGCTCCCACCGTTTTGCTCTTGCACGGCTTTCCGTCGTCTTCTCATATGTTCCGCAATCTGATTCCCATGCTTGCGGACAAATATCATGTCGTTGCCCCAGACTTCCCTGGATATGGCGAAAGCTCTGCACCGTCGGTCAACGATTTCGATTATTCCTACGAGCGGTTAGCGACTGTGACCGAAAAGTTCACCGAGAAGCTGAATCTTTCTTCATATGCGCTATACCTCTCGGACATAGGTGCATCGATTGGCTTCCGGTTAGCTGTCATGCATCCCGAACGAGTGACCGCTTTGATCGTCCAAAATGGGGAGGCCCATTTTGAAGCCTTCGATAAGGAGTTCTCAAAGGGATTATTCGACTATTGGGAAGATCGGAGCGAAAAGAACGCTCAAGTTCTACTCGACTGGCTTCTGACGATTGAAGGAACCAAGTGGCATTATCTGCATGGCGTCCGCGATCCGTCGAGGATCAGCCCTGACAATTGGGTAATCGACCAGGCGAATCAGGATCGGCCGGGGAACAAGGATATCCAGCTTTCAATCCTCTACAACGCCAAAAGGAATTTGGATGCTTATGCCGATTGGCAGGAGTATTTCCGCAAACAACAGCCGCCCATGCTGATCACCTGGGGCAAAAATGATGGAATCTTTACGGTCGAGGGCGCTGAGCTCTATAAAAGAGAGCTTCCCAACGCAGAGCTCCATCTTCTTGACACGGGCCATTTCGCGTTGGAAGAAGAAGTGGATCGGATTGGGTCGTTGATGCATGAGTTTCTCGACCGAACAATAAACAAGAAATAAGTACTGAAAGGGCGTTGCCAAGAGATCTCTTTTTAGAGTGGGGTCCTCTCCATCAAATATGTAATGGAGAGGACCCACAATTGAAAGTTGGACCTTTTGACGAAGGCGGACCTTGGTGCGTCCGCCGAAGAGAGCAGACCTTTTCGTCCAACGCGTAACATCCTCTTCTCTTCGATCTAAAGGGTTGGAGGGCGGGGATTTCACATCAGAGGTGCAAATTGAATTCTTGAAGAGGGTTATGTGACCCTCGCGAGCCAGTAGAAATCTTCAGGTTCCTTCGAGCGTCCTTGATTGAGAATCTAACCGTACATGGAAGCCATATCGATCGAAACGTCCATCATCCTCGGCGATGCCGAGTTCCTCGCTGGTTCTCTTGGATCGCTTGCTGGTTCAAGAGTAGCAAAACCGCACCGGTCTAGAAATAGAAGTGATTGTCAAAGAGAAATGCAAGGAGTTGATTCAATGCCAGAAAACATAGCGTTACAACAACAAAGCGCAAAACATCTCGCCGCACGAGCCGTAATGGCATACCGTGCAGGACTTCCGGTCGCGCTGCTTTCGGCTACTAGTAGTAGCGAGCACCCCAGCGGTATCGTATGCGACTGGAAGGGCCAGCGTGACTCGTTCCACAATGACGCGAAGCTGCTAGGCAGAGCGTTCGCCTTCATCTACGTTGGATCGATCGTGGACCAGGCAATCAGTGATCCGATTTCAGATGGGTTGCGCAAAGAGCTCGTATCCGACATGTCGAGTGCGCTTGACGTACGGCAGACTGCGGTCGATTGGGGTGTAACAAAAGCACTGACAGAGACCAATCCCTTTGCGCATGCCGGGTACAAGTTGGCCTCGCGGCTTCTACGGACGGATCAAACGCTGATCGAATCTCTCGCTCGCGAGTTGACGTCCCAAGGCACGATTGAGGGCGACGCTCTGAGGAAGTGGTTGGACGCCAATGCAAGCCCGCTCAATTTCGATGAATTGGAAACAAGCACGACGTACTGAAACAACGTTGACGTGCCTACGAAAACATCTGCCCCGTCGACCAGTCGCTCAAAGAGACAGCCAACTCGTGCCCATAGAGAGGCATATCCGCTGACAGCTGCTGCCTGCACCGAAGCCTCAATAACACCTAAGAAGAGCTACAGCGGTCCAACTATCGCGTTTGAGGGTGGCCGCGACAACCTCCCGGCGCACAATCCTAGTGTGCTTATCTGATTCTTTTGCCGTTGTCGACCATACGACCTGCGGCAGCAACCGGTGCGATCTATGAATCGGATAAGTATCCTGAATTGGATTGCCCGATCTTTTGTACCAGTGAGATTGTTAGTGTAGCGCAGCTATCTCATGAGTTCAGTAGTCGCCGTCGGGGGTGTGGAGAAGTGGGAAGCGCGTAGCGGTTTCCACTTCTCCATGCCCCAAGCTGTTTGCCAGCCATGCCTCCGGCGCTGGTGGCCTGTAGCCCAGCGAGGAGTGTGGTCGGACGGTGTTGTAGTGGACGCGCCAGCGTTCGGCCAGCACGCGCAGTTCCTTCATCGAGTAGAAGATCTCGCCGTTCAGGAACTCGTCTCGCAGCTTCGAGTTGAAGCTCTCGCAGTAGCCGTTCTCCCACGGAGATGCCGGGCTCGATGTACAGCGTCTTTGCTCCTGTGTCCGGCAAGCCATTTGCGCAGGTCCTTGGCGACGAACTCCGGACCGTTGTCCGAGCGAAGATGCTCCGGCACGCCCTTCATCACCATCACGTCGGCCAGCGCTTCGATCACCTTGGCGCTGACTCCACCGCCGTTCCGGCCGGATCATCAGGCACTCCCGCGTGTGTTCGTCGATCAGGTTCAGCATCCGCACCGTCCTTCCGTCGTGCGTCCGTCGCGCTCACGAAGTCGTAGCTCCACACATGGTTCGCGTGCTCCGGCCGCAGCCGCACGCACGATCCATCGTTGAGCCACAGCCGTCCGCGTGGCTTCTGCTTCTGTGGTACCTTCAGCCCTTCGCGACGCCAGATGCGCTCCACTCGATCCTTGCCCACCTGCCAGCCAGCTCGCTGCAGCAGCGCCGTGATGCGACGGTAGCCGTAACGGCCATACTGGCTGCTCCGGGCTTAAAAGTTTCCCGAGGCGATGTCCTTCAACACCAGCTTGTCCAGACTCAGCTAACGGAAGTACGTCTGCTCCACGATCTCCGCTTCCTTACACGCCTGAGCGGTCGTCTTCCCGTTCGCTATCGCTACCTCGATCTGTCGCAGCAGATTCACCACCTGCTCGGGCTGATATCTTTTGCCTCTCGCCATTTGCTCTCCTCGTTCCAGTGTGTCTCTTATTCACTGGCACAATTCAAGCCGGGCACTCCAACTTCTCACCTTATTCCGAGTCTTGGTTTTGATTCAGGCTTCCACTCCGTAGATCGAGATACCTCAAGCTTCGATGACTTACTTACGAAGCTCTCTAATCCGAGCATCGCATGGTAAGCAGCGGGTGAAACCTTCGCCGGCTCCAATCTCATCTTCACGACGTATTCTCCTTCCACAGTCAGGCTATATTGGAATGGAATAGCCGGAAGGTCCATAATCGTCGGGATGACTAGTCCATGAGTGGGTGCCTAAAACAGTGCCGAAGATAGAGACATTTCAAGACCTGGTCTTAGAACCAAGGAAGAGCAACCAGGAGATGTGGCGCTGGCTCTACACTGAGCTGCGCTCCGCGATTGTTGATGGCAGATTGAAATCCGGAGCACGATTGCCGTCCACGAGAAACCTGGCAGCACAATACGGCCTTGCCCGGGGTACAGTCGTGGCAGCATTCCAGCAACTTCAGGCTGAGGGATTCGTTTCGTCCGAAGTGAGTGCTGGAACATTTGTCGTACCGGCGCCAGGGTGGGAGATGACCTCTCCGACTAAACAAAGATCTTCCCGGCAGGTAATCTCCAGAGCGACTATAGCAAAGCGCACGCAGAGCCTTCTTAAGACCACATTTTTGCTTGCCAGCTTCGCATTCCATCGGTAAGGCGTTTCGGGGCTACGAGCCGGCTATCGACCTGTTTCCAGTCGAACTGTGGGCGCGGATTGCGGCGCGCGTTTATCGCAAAGCACCGCGTTCTTTGTATGGGCAAGGTGATGCAGGTGGTTATCCACCGCTGCGAAGAGCCATCGCGGAATATGTGGGCCACTCCCGCGGAGTACGTTGTTCTGCTGAACAGATCATCGTGACATCGGGCGCGCAGCAGGCGTTGGACCTCTTGGCGCGAGTGCTTCTCGATCCCGGCGACGAGGTGTGGATGGAAGATCCCGGGTACCCTGGAGCTTCTCAAGCCTTTCAGAGCGCTGGCGCGAGTGTGATTCCCATTCCAGTTGATGGGGACGGTATAGATGTTGCAAGAGCGATAAAGTCATCTCCCGCCGCCCGTGTGGTGTATGTAACACCAGCCAATCAGTTTCCCCTTGGAACTGTCATGTCAGCAGAGAGACGAGTCGAACTTCTCTCCTGGGCCACGCGTGCGGGGGCATGGATTATCGAGGATGAGTACGACGCGGAATATCGCTATTCCGGGAAGCCGATTGCGTCACTGCACAGCCTCGATAGATCTGGATCGGTCATTTATGTTGGAACATTTACGAAGATGCTCTTCAACGCTCTTCGCATTGGGTTCATCGTCGTTCCGGAACGCTCAGTCGAAGCTTTCAGAATCGCACGAAGCTTCATGGATCGCCATGCTCCGACGTTAGATCAGGCCGTGCTGACGGAATTCATCAATGAAGGTCACTTCGGCCACCACGTTAGAAAGATGAGGCAGGTCTACTCCGATCGTTCGCAGCTACTTGCAGAAGAAGCGAATCGGCGTCTGTCCGGTTTGCTCGAAGTTGACCACGCACAATCTGGGATGCGTACCGTGGCCTGGATCAAAACACGTGTCCCCGAAATGGTGTTGACACGACGGGCGGAACAGCTGGGATTGGAAGTAGTCCCAATCTCCTCATATGTCAGCAAGTACAAGCAGAAGCCCGCGTTGATGCTGGGCTTCGCAGGGTGTAATGCAAGTGAGATAAAGAGGGGTGTTTCGGTTTTGGAAGCTGTACTCTCTCGATGAGTCCGCACCGGCGAAGAAGAACTCGACAATTTTTGAGCGAAGGAATGGTAAATGCGTGAGACAGATCAAGAATCAGTCCGGACAAAACTAGGGCGATTGTGTGATCCATTATGCACCTTCCACTAGCTGAACTGAGTTAGACGCGGAGAGTAGCGGAGCACCTGGACTCTCCACTGTTACGACTTCGTGCTCCGGATTAATCTCCACCATGTAACCATACTTGAGTGATAAGCGGAGAGCATCTACCAGAGAATCGAAACTGGTGAATCCAGTGCTAATGGTGCGCCCACTATCAACGCCGGGGTGTGAGATGCGGACTGTAACCTTAGTATCCATTGCGACTCCAGTGGGGACTCGCGTCCCCTCGTTATTACCAGCCCACATCACACATTGGGTTGATAATGTTGGTGTGATTAAGCCCTAAGAAAGGCCGGGGTGTAATCTGGTTCCAGACCATGATCACAATGTGGCGTTGAAGTATTCCTACAGTTATCTTCAGGCTCGACTCTGATTCAGTCAGGCTTTGTAGTTTGGTTTGCTTACCCCGTTCCGCCGCTATCAGGTCCGGGACCAATCAGCTCGAAATCTCATTTCCGATAGGCCACATTTCGATCAGTCGAACTGCCTAGAGAAATCCATAGGTGAACCACCGTCGATCTCAATGGTCGAACTGGGCGTTGCTCCCCATAAAGTCGAAGCTGATCTTGACGCATAACCCATTTTGAATTGTCGATTCCGAGGCCGACCAAATGACTGACTCCCAAAGTTCCAAATCTCGTCCGAAGGTCATCATCCTGGGCGCGGGTTTTGCGGGGCTGAATGCGGCCAAGACCCTGGGCTGCGCTGACGTTGATGTCACGATTATCGACCGCAATAACCATCACACATTTCACCCGTTGCTCTACCAAGTCGCTCTCGCCGTGTTAAGTCCGGGGGATATTGCGCAGCCGATCCGTTCCATCCTCAGCAATCACAAGAATGTCGAAGTGCTCATGGAGGAAGCTTGTCAGATTGATGTTGTCGCTCAAACTGTGGGCTTGAAGACTGGTATCAAACTTCCCTACGACTTTCTGATCGTCGCCACCGGCTCAACACACAGCTACTTCGGAAAAGAAGAGTGGGCCCGCATCGCGCCCGGCCTCAAAACCATTGAAGACGCTACTGAGATCCGCAGAAGGGTGCTGCTCGCCTACGAACTCGCCGAACGGCAAATGGTCGAAATCGGCTCCCACGCCCCGCTGAAATTTGTCATCATCGGGGGTGGTCCCACGGGGGTTGAGCTTGCCGGAGCGATCTCCGATATTGCGAATCTCTACATGCTGCGAGACTTCCGGCATATCGACACATCGTCAACAGAGGTCTGCATCCTCGAAGGTTCGACCTCTATTTTGGCAGCGTATCCGGAGGACCTCCGCCAGAAAGCCGTGCAACAACTCCAAGCCTTAGGCGTTCAAGTTCGTACCGGCTTTCACGTCACAGATGTCCGACCTGGCTATGTGATGGTCGGTAGCGAAAGGATTGAAAGCGCCTGCACGCTTTGGGCCGCTGGAGTTCAAGGGTCTCCTCTGGGAAGAATGCTCGGCCTTGACGTCGATAAGCGCGGTCGGGTTCCGGTAGACCAGTTCTTGAATCCTAAAGGATTGCCTAACGTCTTCGTCTGTGGCGATCTCGCGTATCTGGAGCAAGATGGCACTGCGATCCCCGGCGTAGCACAGCCTGCGATGCAGATGGGTGTATACGCGGGAAGACGCATTAAGCACCTCGCGCAAGCTCCAGAGGTCGTCAAGAACTTTCCGGGCTTCCGCTACTTCGATAAAGGTGACATTGCGACGATCGGGCGGAAGGCAGCGGTTGCGAAGATTCTCTGGCCCCTTCGAGCGAACTGGAGTGGTTTTCTTGCGTGGTTGACATGGATGGGCGTCCACATATTTTTTCTCATCGGCTTCCGAAATCGCGTTTCGGTTTTCGCCTCCTGGGCGCGGACCTACATTCGCCTGCGGGACGGGGTAAGACTGATCGTTGGTTCTCGTGAGCTTCCGGGTTGGGATTTCGCTCAGCAAAGAGACAATGTCCGCACCTGAGCCTGAAGTCAGTCGCTCCAAGTGCAGCCTCGCGCGAAGACGTGAACAGCTCCGAGTTACTTCAACGTGGCGCTGGTCCCGCTTGAGATCGTGAATCCGACGCGGTTCTCGAGTTCAGCGATCTGCTTACTCAGAGCAGGTTGGCTGATGGCTAATCGTTCAGCGGTCCGGGAAACAGTTCCGTTCTTCCGATAAGACAGCGACAGCGAGGCGGAGGAGGTCGCCTCAAATCTCCGCGAACACTACTTCGGAGGTTGCCAACCACCTCCGAACGAACGGAACACTCCTACGGCAGCGCGCGCTGCATCGGCTCGATTTGCGGCCAATTGATCCTGTGCCGTTAGCAGCTGACGATCCGCATCCAGTACATCAGTGAGGGTGATCGACCCGGCCCGATACGCATCTTGTGAGAGATCGCGGGCACGTGTCAACGACCGCACCTCGGCCTGAACCTCGACGCTGTAAGCCTCCGTCTCGGAGAGCGATGCAAGGGCGTTTTCAACGTCCTCGGCGGCCTTCAGTACAGCTTGCCTGTAGTCGACCAGTGCCTCTGCATTTATGCCGCGAGCTTGTTTGACCTCTGCATTGACCCGGCCGAAGTCGAAAAGTCGCCACCGCAAACCCGCGACCGCAGCAGGCTGGAAACCACCTGAAGTGAACAAACTTCCCGAGTTCAGACTGTCGAAGCCAAGCACACCCGCTAGAGAAATCTTCGGATAATACTCAGCAAGGGCGACTCCGATCCGCTCGTTCGAGGCCGCGAGCCGCCTCTCAGCTGCGATGATGTCTGGTCGGCGGCGCAGAACATCTGTCGGTTCCTGATTAGCGATACTGGGAATGGATGGTACCGGCGTCACGGTATCGAGCTCGTGTGCGTAAGTACCGGGCTGCGCACCCATCAAGACGTCCAGACGATTCAACTGCTTCTCAAGAGCCAGTCGAAGCGGCGGAAGCGTGGAGCGGGCTTGCTGCAAGAGAGCTTGCGATTGTTCGATTTCACGCTTCGTCGCAGCGCCCGCTTCGTAGCGGTTCTGCACGAGTTTTAACAGATGTTCGTCCGTTTCGATCTGGCTTTTCGCAATTGCGATTCGAGCCTGATAGCCACGGACCTGCAAATAGGCGTCGGCAGCGTCAGCGGCGACGATAATACGAGTGCCGATCCGGTTCGCCTCAGCGGCTTGCACTTCATCTCGAGCGGCCGCTGCGTTATGCCGAATCCCGCCCGCCACATCGAGCTC
Organism: uncultured Actinomycetota bacterium; assembly: GCA_963708915.1. GTDB lineage: Bacteria > Actinomycetota > Actinomycetes > Propionibacteriales > Nocardioidaceae > Nocardioides. The sequence goes on along the minus strand of CAVPUJ010000001.1, from coordinate 16,481 downwards.
CCAGCTTGCGGACGGTCCAACTGTGTATTCGTGAATGTTCCTTCTGAAAGCTGGGTCATTGCGGGCAATCTTACCCAGATTTCCCTCTAGACTCTGGTGCACGGCGGTTGCGGAGGCATCGAGTTCCCCAGTCGGGAACAGTCTCGCCCCGGCCCCTGAAGCTAACAGCCCGTGACTGGTTGACTCGTTCGAGAGATGCGGCGAGATCAAGGTTCTGATTCAAAGCCCGCTGAACAATCGTTAAGAGCATCGGATCCTTGAACCCGTTCCACCACTCATCGAGCGATGGAGCGGGCATCTCGCGGGAGTTCGGCGCTTCCAACTTGTTGTGAAAGGGAGCAAGCTCAGCTCCAGGCGGCGGAGGAGCCTTGTACTTCGGACCAACGGAGCAGCCCTGGAGAAACATACTCAGCAACAATATGAGACCCACTGTGGTGGTCAGAGAAGATGCGTGGATCTTGCGGTGTTTCTTGACCTTGCTTTTGCGCACGAGGGCATAGAAGGCTGGCGTAAATAAAAGCCCGAAGATGGTCACACCGAGCATTCCGAAGAATACTGTCGTTCCAAGCGATTGCCTCATTTCCGCGCCGGCGCCATGTGCGACTGTAAGCGGCCCCACGCCTGCGATGAAAGCAATAGACGTCATCAGGATTGGTCGAAGACGCACATGTGCCGAATGCACAGCCGCTTCTTGAGGATCCACTCCGTCGTGATCTTGCCGCTGTTTGGCAAACTCGACGATCAGGATGGCGTTTTTAGCAGCCAAGCCGAGCAGCACGACGAAGCCAATCTGCGCGAGAATGTCAATCGGCAATGTCCGGAGATTGAGCCCCGTCGTTGCCGCGAGCAGGCACATCGGTACGATCAGCACGATCGCCAGAGGGATCTTCCAACTTTCGTACTGTGCAGCAAGCACCAGGAACACAAATAGTGCAGAAGCGCCGAAGATAGCAGCCGTTGGGATACCTTTCTTCGACTGCTGGTACGCCAGATCCGTCCACTCGAAAGTAATACCGGGGGGAAGGTTTTCCTTGGCGAGCTTCTCGATGCGCTTGAGTGCCTCTCCCGACGAGACACCCGGAGCGGCCTCGCCCATCACTTCCGAGGCAGGATAGAGATTATAGCGAGGGATGCGGTAAGGGGCGGTCTTCTCTTTGAAGGTCGCCACCGTACCTATCGGAACCATTTCGCCCGTTGCGTTACGAACCTTCAATCGTGCGATCTCCTCCGGGGTTTGACGGAATTGTTGATCGCCCTGCACAAAGACTGGATAGGTGCGTCCGAGGAGATTGAAATCGTTCACATACTGCGATCCCATGTAGAGCTCGAGGGTCGGGAAGACATCGGCGGTGGAGAGGCCGACCTTCTCAGCCTTTTCGCGATCGATATCCGCATAAACACTCGGAGACCCAGCATTGTAGAGTGTGAAGACCGCGGCAAATGCGGGATCTTTCCTGGCCGCGACGACGAGTTTGTTTGTCGCATCGGCAAGAGCTTGGGGACCCAATTCGGCGCGATCCTCAAGCATCATCTTGAAGCCGCCAGCCGTGCCAAGTCCCTTTACCGCTGGCGGGTTCACCACAAGGACGTTAGCGCCTTTGAAGCCAGCAAACTCCTTGCGTAGGGTCGCCACCATGGACGCGGCATTGACTCCTCTTAGGTGCTCTCCAAAGAGCGATGGCAACGTGGTGAATACCGTGCCAACGTTCGGAGCCATTGTATTCGTCGTTACATCGAATCCGGGGTTTGCGGATGTATGTTTGATTCCGTAGGTGTTGAGGGCGATCTCATTCACCTGGCGAACGACCTCATCGGTTCGTTCCAAAGCTCGATCCCGGAGGTAGCTGGCAGACGAGTACAAGATACCCGACGTCCTGCTGAGGGATGAAGCCGGTGGGCATCCGAAACATCTGGAAACCTGTCAAGCCGATTAGAGCGAGGTAGATCAGAAACATTACTCCGGTTACGCGTACAAAGCGGCTCGTCAGATTGCCGTAGCTTGTCGACAACCAATCAAATGCCTTGTTGAAGCACATCGAACAATGGGCGAAGCAGTAAGGTCAGTCCCGTCGGCTCGCAGTGCAGGCATCCCTCGTTGTGCGGCTTCAGGAGGATTGCACAAAGCGCGGGGCTGAGCGTGAGCGAAACGAAACAGGAAATGATTGTCGAACCAGCGATCGTGATTGCGAACTGCTTGAAGAACAGTCCTGGGATGCCTGAGATGAAGGCAACTGGGACGAAGACTGCGCAGAGCGTCAAAGCAATAGCAATGAGCGCGGTTGACACCTCTGTCATTGTCTCGTGGGCGGCCTCGCGCGGCGACATGCCTAGTGCCATGTTGCGTTCGACATTCTCAACCACGACGATGGCGTCGTCGACGACGATACCGACGGCAAGCACCAATCCGAACAGTGACAGGTTGTTGACGGACCCGCCCAGTATCGTCAAGATCGAGAACGTGCCTATCAGCGAGACCGGGATTGCTACAACCGGAATAATTGTCGCGCGCCAACTCTGAAGGAAGATATAGACGACCAGGACAACGAGCACTACGGCAATAAAGACCGTTACGATGACTTCGTGGATCGACTGACTCACAAATGTGGCGGGATCGTAGATCCTTAAGTAGTCCACACCTGGAGGAAAGGTCTTCTTAAGCTCGGCCATTCGCTTCCAAATCGTGTTTTCCAGTTTCACAGCGTTTGCGTCGGGTGTTGGAACAACTACCCATTGGGCGCTTGGATATCGATCTGCATACGCCAGTGAGTTGTAGTCCGCAGCGCCCACTTCGGCGCGGCCGATGTCGCGAATCCTGGTAATACGGCCTTGGTTGTCCGTTTTTACAATCACATCCTCGAACTGCTGAGGCGTGCGGAGACGTCCCAACGCTTCGATGTTGAGTTGATAAGCACCCTTCGTCGCTACCGGCGGCTGATTCAGCACGCCAGCGGAGATCTGCGCATTCTGTGCGCGAAGCGCTGCAAGAATCTCAGTCGCGCTGATGTTGTATGCGGCAGCCTTATCCGGATCGATCCAGATACGCATGGCGTATTGCCGATCGCCGAACAAGAGAAAGTCTGCGACACCGGGCAGGCGAGCAATCTCATCCCGGATGTGGATCATGTAATTCGAAATGTACTGAGGCGAACGGGAACCATCCGGCGAATAGGCGTGTACGGCCAGCAGGAGGTCATCGATCGTCTTCTTTACCTGCACGCCTTGGAGCTGAACTTCCTGAGGCAAGCGCGCAAGCGTATTCTGGACGCGCGTTTGGGTAAGGAGCAGGTCGTTGTCAGCATTGCTTCCGATCGTGAAAATCACCGTGATCGTAAGCTGCCCATTGCCTGTGGACTGGCTGCTGATATACTCGATGCCTTCCACACCGTTGATAGCCTGCTCAAGCGGCGTTGCAACGGTGCGAGCAATAACATCGGCGGAAGCGCCGGGATATAGTGTCGTGACCTTGATGGTCGGGGGAACAATGTTCGGATACTGCGTGACGGGCAACGAGAACATGGTTGCCAACCCGGCCAACACAATGAACACGTTGATGACAATCGCAAAACGCGGATGTTCGATGAAAAAATGGGCAACTGTCATGGCTGTTCTTCGTCGCTCCCTTCATCGGAACCGGCGATAATTGTGCCCGCTTTGGCCGATACCTTCCTCCCTGGCGTTACCGGCGGTCCGCCGATTACGACTCGGTCCGAGGGAGCAAGTCCGGAATAGATGACGCGCAAGCCGTAACGGAGACCGCCTGCCTGCACCTTCTTTTCTTTGAGCACACCATCCGCTCCAGCAACTAGAACCACGCGATCCGTCTGATCCACCGATACGGCGGCATCGGGAACAAGTAGCACTTGGTGTGAAGACGGGAGGTTCACTCGTACGCGACCAAACTCCCCGGGAGTCAAGAACAAATCCGAATTGGGCACAGTGGCACGGGCATGAATTGTTCCACTCGCACGATCGAGGCTGTTATCGAGGAAGTTCAAGGTGCCGTTGCGCACGAACCGCTGTTCATCGCTCAGGGCGATATCAACTTTGTTCGGCCAGCGCGCGCTCATGCGATGCCCGATCGCGTTGGAAGTTGAGGTAGTCACCCTCACTCATGTCGAAGTTGAGATAGATAGGATCGATTGAGACGATGGTCGCCAGAAGCGTGGTCGAGCTACCGCCGCCTCGGTTTCCTGATACAAGATTTCCGACCGACACGAGGTGGGTTCCCATACGTCCTGAGAACGGCGCATAGACATGAGTTCGATCGAGATCGAATTTCGCGTCGCGGACCTGCGCTTCGGCCTCGTCCAGTGCCGCCTGGGCCGATCTTTGCTCCGCAGAACGTTGCTCGACGTTCTCGAGCAGTTCCTGCATCCGTTTTTTGCAGCGTCTGAGCACGGGCGAGCTCGGTCTTTGCCAGTTCGAGTCTGGCCCGAGCCGTCGCAATTTGAGCCGTGCCCTCGTCAAATTTGATCTGGTAGGGAGTGGGATCGATCGTGAACAGGAGAGCGCCCTTCCGGACTACGTCGCCATCCTTGAATCCGATATAGGTAAGTGTGCCCCCGACCTGTGCCCGCAATTCGACCTGATCCACGGGCGAGAACTGTCCCAAGAACTGTAGGCGTCCGTGAAGATCCCGCTGCAGCGGCTGAGCGACTGTGACTACCGTTGAGGGGGCTGCTGCACTGACAGGCGCCTCGTGAGACAGTTTTGGTGCTGCCACTACGGCAGCTACAACAACCAAGACCAGAGCGGCAATACCACCATACAGCTTTGGTCCGTGTTTCGCGGAGCCTTGCTCGGTCTCGGATTCCGCTGTGCTATTTGTGACTGTGCTATCCATATTATCTCCGCGTATGAGATTGCTTTGATCGATCCTTGTGAACGTCAGAATAGTCGGTAAGCTATCGCCGGCTCCATTGCCGCGAAGTGTTGTGAACTCGAGCGGCCTGCTCGAAGGCTCTGCCCCCGTCAACCTTGTCCTCAGTGCATCGTGCTCGTTTCCAATTCATCGAAATTGAGTTGGCTTGCATTGGCGTCCAACCCACTTCCTCTGGATGTCGCTTTCCATCGTGCCTTGGGAGTCAACTCGTAGTGCGAGATTCGATCAACGGTTATGTTCCGCAGAAATCACGAGACTGACTTGTACCCGGTATACGCAAGGGTATGGCGACCGCCACTGCTTTGGCGACGCCCCAATCGATCGCAGTCTGCCGCGCTTCAAGCGCACTCGACATGTCGAATACGAGCGACTTTGCGCAACTCACCCGAAATCGGATCTGACGCGCTGTGCTTGAGCATTGTCGATGCTCAAGCACTATTCGCGAAGCTATGGAGAATATATGGGGTGGGCGCTCAGGCAATCTCCGAGTCCTTACGGACGAACGCGGATGATCGTCTTTCCCCTTATCCGCTCGGTCCGGTTGAACGCGGCAACGGCATCGTCGAGGGCAGCCACGTCGCCGATGTTTGTCCGCAGCCGACCATTCCGGGCGCGCTGGACGACCTCACTCAATTGGGCGCTATCGGATACGACCACGAAGTCGATAGTCCGGCCGCCAGAGGGCCGCACCTCGGTCGGGCCGGTGACGGTCACCAGCGTTCCTCCGGCGCGAATCACGCCCGCAGACCGCTTCGCGATGTCGCCGCCGAGGACATCGAACACCAGATCGACTTCGCCGACGTCTTCCAGGGTGTCCTTATCGAGGTCGACGAACTCCTGTGCGCCGAAGTCGAGAGCCGTCTGACGGCCGCCCGTGCGCCCGGTGCCGATGACGTACGCACCGGCCTCACGTGCGAGCTGGCTCGCCATCGAGCCGACTACGCCGGCCGCACCGTGCACGAGGACGCTCTGCCCCGCTCTGAAGTCGGCCGTGCTCGAACAGCCCCTGCCACGCGGTCAAGCCCGGCATCACGAGAGCCGCGCCCACAGTGAAATCAACGTCGCCTGGCAGAGGTGTGAGGTTGCGGGCCTCGACAGCCACATACTCCGCCAGCGTGCCGTCGCGATACCAGTCCGTGAGGCCGAACACCCGCTGTCCAATCGACAGCCCCGTTGTGCCATAGCCGAGAGCGGTGACCACTCCGGCCAGTTCGTGTCCGGGGATCGAAGGCGTCCGGTCACGGCCGCTGCGATCGGTCCAGGTCGAGGGCCACGTCAGCTCATCCCCGGTGAATCCCGACGCATGAATTCGAACAACGACGTCGTTTATCGCCGCCTGCGGCTCGGGCCGCTCCACCAGCTTCACCCCGGCCCTTCCCGCAGCCTGATCCGTCACCACCATCGCCTTCATCGGTTACCTCCCCGTGTCGAGTTCTTGCCTGCAAGATTGCTGCTCGATCCTTTGTTGCCGTACCATCTCAGTTTCATAGGAATTATCTCCTCGTAATGTGTCGATTTACCGCCCTCAAACAGGGCCGCACTATCGGTCATGTTAGGATGTGCATCGTTCTTCAGAAACCACGGAAATCATAGGGGTCAACCTCCATTTTTCTGCAGCTCTGATCGCGACGTTCCGAGCGAGAATTTGCCGCATTGTCGATCGGTACTTCACAATATTGCAGAATTCGTTGAAGCAGTTCCTTTGTCGGCTCGCTAACTCGACATCCCGCTCTTTGAGCAGTATTCCGGACGAACGTTAGTTGGTTAGCAACACCACACGAGCAAGCGGATGTGGACGCACTCATCAAATGGTTGATGATCAGTTCGATAACCTCGTCCTTCGATGCAATGGCCTCACGAAGTAACTGGTTCTTATAGAGCAATTCTCCAATGAGACCTGAGAGACTCTCATTAGCGTCGTCTTTGTTCATGGCCGTCCACTCCATTCCCTTCAGTGGAGGCGCTTTTACCCGACGGCTCGACGCCGGATTGGCTTCAGCTTCCACGCTTTTGTTCGAAAAGTTCATTCGCGGCGACATCCGCGATCCTTTTCGAACGCGCCATAGTCACATCTACATGAAAGTAGGCTGCACGAATCCGGAGGCGGTTTTGTGTTAACGCCGGAACCGGTGAAACAACCGAGACTAATATTCCACCAGGCTTTAGCCGCCGAGGGATCGTTCAAGACAACATCCACTCCTCTCACGGAATGTTCGAAGCGCTCTTTCTTATAGTTCACAACTGAGGAAGCTCCCACGCCTCGAACGTAGTCCAGATCGGCAGTACCGGCGCTCGCGACGATATGAAGGCCGGCTTGCTTCGCCATTTGGACGGCGTAGGCGACCACGTTTCCGGGCTGCCCATGGATCAGCACGGTTTGTCGACCAGCCGGGCATAGTCATAAAGCATCTGCCAAGCTGTGACCGTCACGATCGGAACGGAGGGGCGCTCGGTCGAGCGGGCGCCGCCTGGCGATTCCGGCAGACGGCTCCCGATTTGATCACGGGCTCGTGAAAATACCACTCCTACGACGAGCTGTTAAGCCAATTTAAAATCATCGAGAACAGATGGATAGCTGAACGTGACTAGGACGGAGCATCCTGTCTTCGTCGTATGGGGACCGTGAATGGTATTTGGCTTGATATTGAATTCCGTGCCCTTCGGATACGAGATGCCTTCGTTTATGAAGTCACCGTCAAGGACGTACGACATTTCGGTTGTTCGCTCGTGTAGGTGTCTTGGAATTTCGCTCCCTGGCTCCATTCTCAGTAAGGCCACTGCTGGACCCAAGGACGGTTCACTATTTAAGACTTTGAGGGTAGCATTCCCTTTGGTCTTTGGAAATGGTGCTGGTATAGCCTCGATCTTCGAGGCTTCGACAGTTTGTGTAACACTCATAACATTCTCCCTTCTTTTTGTCTCTCGTACTCCAATCGCTAACGCAAAAGGTCGAGAGCGCGGAACACTTGTAGGCTAATCATCAAATCGGACAAATTGGCTGACCTTCAGAACAGCCGGAGGCCTGAAGTTTTCTATAGGAGCGTTGTTCTCCTGTCTATTCGAGTTCCAAGAGGCCACGTCGAAAGCCGATGGTCACGGCGTGGGTCCGGTCATTTGCCTGGAGCTTGTCGACGATGTTCCTGATATGGAAATTGACCGTCGTTTCGCAAATTCCTAAGCGTGTGGGCGATCTGTTTGTTCTGATAGCCATCTCGGATCAGCCTCAGGACTGAGATCTCCCGTGGAGAAAGCTCCTCCTGTCCTAGATGTTCTGCGATCGTGCTCGCTACCTCGGAAGGGATGTGTCTACGGCCCTCAGAGACCCAACGGATCACGCGCAGCATCTCTGCTTTTGGGGTGTTCTTCAAAACATAGGCGGCAGCCCCCGCATTGAGCGCACGGCGTACGTCCATATCTTGTTTCGAAGTGGTCACCATCATCACGATCGCTCGAGGGCTTTCCTTCCGAATCGCAATCAGCGCATCGGTACCGCTCGCGCCCGGAAGTCTCTGATCCATAATCGTCACGTCTGGGCGGATGCGACGAAACTGAGAAAGAGCATCCTCCGCGTTCTCCGCCTGACCGACAAGGAGCAAATCAGGCTGCGATTGGATGACCATACTCAACCCTTCGCGAAAAATCGGGTGGTCATCGACCAACAATATCCGTACGGGTTTCGGTGGTGGCATATCGCACTTCCAATCAAACCAAGCTATATCTCTCAATCGAACGACGGTAAACGACTCTACCGCACACTGAACCATCTTCGCGATGGCATCTGGTCACATCATGGACAGCAAACGGCTCTCCTGGAGATCGAGCTCTCGCTCCTTGAATTCGCTGTGTCTATTACGCGGAGCGTTCACGCTATCGAAGTTAGTGTTGTTCGTGATCGGATCTCCCGCTCAGTTTCGTGATCGATTCAGAAGCTTGTCCAACGTGAATCGGTCAGGCTCCCAGAACGCCAGTAAGAATGCTGCAGCGGCCGCCGAGAAGACCGAATAGTCGAATGGCGTCTTGATGCCAAGACCTGTGGCCATGCCCATAGCAAATGACAAAAGGAGAAGACCGGAGAGGACGGAGGCCATTCGTGTTTTGAAGCCTGCGATGAGCAATATCCCAAAGAGTGTCTCCGCGACGGTAGCTGCCCATGCAAACGACACCGTCAATGAACTGGGGAAGAGAGACGTCACCGCGCCCGTGTACTCCACGAAATGAGCGAAATCTCCCCAGGATACGTTCTTTGCTCCATATGGCCCCCATAAGCCAAAACGATCAGCCACAGCGGATAGAAAGGAAGCTCCTAGCGCAAACCGTGCGAACAGACGGACAATCTCTGTCCCAGTCTCGGTGAGTTGCGCGGTTTTTGAATTCATACGTGCCTCCACGTAAGGAATATTGCTTCAGGCAAAATGGTTTCATCGGCGAACTGCGATTGCTCGCGTCCGAAGCTAGTGAACGGGAGTGAGAATCGGTGCTCCTTCATTTTTGATAAAAAATACGACGAACTTCGCTGGTTTCGTCTTACTCGCGTTACGGCTTACGGTATGAACGTCTTCAGGTGATTCGTAAAATACCTGCCCGGGACCAAGCCGCTGAAGCGTGCCTCCGCGAACCTGCATCTCAACTTCCCCTTCGAGAACATAGACAACCGCATGCGCATCATGCCGGTGGATCGCGTCGACGGCTCCTGGGGCGTAATTGACAGTAATGACTTCAATCTCTTTACCCGGTGCTTCCGGAAGCTGTTTCGTAAAGAGCGTATTCACTTGCTGGGCATGCGTTGCCGTGGCAAATCCGAAGGTAAAGATAAATACAGAGAGGATGAGCTTCTTCATGTTATGCATCGCTTCTGTCCTTTCGGGATGATGTGCTGCGATAACCGGCTTAACCGATCTTGTGTGGCTGATACTCACCTGGGATCTTGCGGAAACCTATCGCAAGTCGATTCCAACCGTTGATCGTGATGATCGCCAATGAGAGGTTGACCAGTTCTTCTTCGCCAAACTCCTTCCGGACTTCGGCATAGACTTCATCCGGTGCGCGGCCTTCCGTGATAAGGGTTAGCGCTTCGGTCCATGCGAGAGCCGCGCGTTCGCGGTTGGTAAAGAAGGTCGTTTCTCGCCATGCAGACAAGGCGTAGAGACGCTGCTCCGTCTCACCATTCACACGCGCGTCCTTGGAATGCATATCAATGGAGAAGGCACACCCATTGATCTGGGAGGCTCTCATCTTGATCAGTTCCAAGAGAGATACCTCAAGCTTCGATGACTTACTTACGAAGCTCTCTAATCCGAGCATCGCATGGTAAGCAGCGGGTGAAACCTTCGCCGGCTCCAATCTCATCTTCACGACGTATTCTCCTTCCACAGTCAGGCTATATTGGAATGGAATAGCCGGAAGGTCCATAATCGTCGGGATGACTAGTCCATGATAGGTGCCTAAGAAATTCCACCTCCTATTCATGCCGCCTCCCGTGCTCCTTAGCTATCGCTCTCGTTGTGTGTGTGTTTGTTCCTTGAGCCACGACCGTATGCTGAACGCGTATGTGCAGATGCAAAACAGATTTGCTGGAATAAAGCCAAGTTCTGACGTCTGCAGTGCAATTGCACAGACGATCAAGCTGTTGACAATGGCGATAAGGAGTCCGACCCAAGATTTTCGTGCGAGCAGGACCGTCGCCAGGACGGTGAGGAAACAAGAGAGATAATCCAAATGGAACATCGCACAAACCGATCCTTCCATTGACGCTTCGCCCGATTCAGGAAATCAATGATTCGTAACTCGCTGATACGTCTTTCCTATCCAATGGCGGAAGCAAGGTCCGGGCGTTTGCGCCATTGAATCCGCCGACAACCCGTCCGGTGTGACGCGCTCTGATAACGCTCATGCCGTTCGTCCAGAACAAAGCAAGAAACAGTAAAATGAGCCGGTTGAAAAGAGGTATTCCATCCCCGTCTCATGATCCAAATGGGCTACCGTCGGAGAACAGGCCCAGTATGAGGACCCCGAAGAGCTCTTCGCCATTGATGTTCGAAGAGTTCTCCAACAATGGCTCTTCTTCCAGTATTAGCGGCTGAGCATACTCAAGCGAGGCCCGATAGAGAGCTTCGTCGCGGTCGGGCCACCGAGAAGACTCCGAATCGAGCTCTTCATACGCGGCACAAACTGGCTTATACAATGCTTTCCTCTGGGATATAAACGGAATGACCTTTCCCCGCTGGTGGTTCGGTGTCCACTTTACTGTCGGAGTAAACCGCGCTAGGGTTTCAAACTCAATTACTTGTGCCATAGATATCTTCCAGTCTGCTCGCTCCACACTCGAAGCCCGTTTCACTCATAAGCATGAACGGACGGGTTCCACCCGACAACCCCATTACGCGGAGTATTCGTCCTACCTTTTTAGATAGGGTCATCGCTGGCACGCACTCTCCGCTGTCAGAAAGGTTGCGAGCACCATGCCTACACGCTGGCTTGCCGACTCAACCTGCGGGCGCAGAAATCCCTTCACCGAAACGACAAACGGAGTAAAATGCGGCGCATGCGTGTGGGATGACACGTATGAATGAACCAAGGCGAATCCGCATCCTGAGCGTCGAGGATCACCCAGTATTTCGCGAGGGGCTCGTCACCATCATTTCCTCCCAGCCCGACATGGAATTGATCTGGCAGGCCTCCAACGCGGCCGAGGCGGTGACCGAATTTCGCAGACATAGACCTGACATCACGCTGATGGATCTCAGGTTGCCAGGCTCAAGTGGTACCGACGCACTCATCGCGATTCGGGAAGAGTTTCCGGAGGCACGAGTCATCATCCTCACCTCATCCGGCAGCGACGCAGAACTTCAGAAAGCAATGCGAGCAGGCGCCGCTGCTTATGTGTTGAAGACGACGCCGAAAAACGAGCTCCTCACTGTCATTCGATCGGTGTGTCGCGGGCACAAATATGTTTCCGCTGAAGTGGCGGCTCGTCTTGCCGAGAACATGGGCGAAGAGTCGCTGACTGACCGAGAGTTGCAAGTGCTTCAGCTGATTCGCGAGGGGAACCGCAATAAGCAGATTGCCGACCGCCTCTCGATTGCCGAGGCCACCGTGAACTTTCACATTAAAAATCTCGTCGCCAAACTTGGCGCCAATGATAGAGCTCATGCCGTGTCCATCGCGATTCGGCGAGGCCTGCTAGAGGTCTGACCTGTGACACCTATAGAAAACTCCAGTGTCCGTCGCCGCACGTTCTGGTGGGGCGATGATCTGCCACTGCGAGTACCCTGACGTCCTAAGCAACTTCGCGTTGCAGCCGTCATGCACATCAGAAGGTGCCGGCTGAGGGCATCTTAGGTTTTGTCGATTTCGGAGCAGCCTGTGCTACCAAAGCTCATCACGGTGAACGCGTCGCGGCTGCTTCCTTTGTGGCTACTCATCTTCTTCACGTCAAAGGTAATGGCAGTTGATCCGAATAAGAGAATCACCCAGTACGCCCACACTGCATGGAGGTTGCAGGATGGTCTCTTCAGTGGTGCTCCACACGCGATTACTCAGACCAGGGATGGCTATCTCTGGATTGGGACACAAAACGAGCTCCTGCGATTTGACGGTGTTCGCCTTTCGAAGTGGGATCCTCCTGCCGGCGCACAACTACCTCCGTCCAGAATCTGGACACTTTTGGGCTCTCGCGACGGGAGCCTGTGGATCGGAACCGATTCCGGGCTCGCGCACTGGAACAACCGGGAACTAGTTACCCCTCCGGCTGCAGACGGACACGTAAATTCAATTATCGAAAGACAGAACGGAGAGATCTGGTTTTCCCGCGTTCAACGATTCCAACAGAATGGTGCAGTCTGCAAGGTACTCGGCGAGCGAATAAAGTGCTACGGGAAGCCCGATGGGCTCCCGCTCGACACGGGAAACGCACTCGCTGAAGATACATCGGGGAATCTTTGGTTTGGCGATCCGAGCACGGTTGTACGCTGGAATGGTAGCTCGGTTCGCACATTCTCTCCCCAAGGCCTCGAAGGAAACCGGTCTGATGGCGTGACAGGAATCGCTGCAGCGCCGGATGGCTCCGTATGGCTAGGATTTGCGATCCGAGGACCCGGCCTGGGCCTGCAAAAAGTCGTAAATGATGTACTAACCCCATTCGTCACGCCAGAACTGGACAGCAGCAGCTTAATCGTTAACACTCTGTTTCTGGATAGGCAGAAAACCCTGTGGGTTGGAACGGAATCGCAGGGGATCTATCGGATTCACGGCCACACCGTCGATCATTTCGGGGCTGCAGACGGTCTTTCGAGCAATTTCGTCAATACTTTCTATGAGGACCACGAAGGTGACTTGTGGATTGCCACGAGCCGGGGCATTGATTGCTTTCGAGATCTCCGGGTGACGAGCTTTACAGGCCGCGAAGGACTACCCATGGAAGAAGTGGATTCTGTCTTAGCCTCGCGGGATGGAACGATATGGGCCGGAGGTCCTGAAAACTTAGTGTCCATTCGGGGAAGACACGTCAGTTCGATTCAATCGCACAAGGGCCTCCCCGGAAATCAAGTTACATCGCTGCTTGAAGATCATGCCGGTCGGCTCTGGGTCGGAGTAGACAATTCGCTTTTCGTCTACGAGAAGGGGAAGTTTCGGAGCGTTACGAAACGGGATGGGAGCCCGGTCGGATTCGTCGTTGGCATTGCAGAGGATCGCAACCAGAACGTTTGGGCGGAGACCACTGGTCCACGGAGAAGCCTCGTTCGGATCAGTAATTTTAAAGTGCAGGAAGAATTTCCTGAACCTCAGATGCCTGCCGCTCGCAAGGTTGCAGCCGCATCAGACGGGAGCCTTTGGCTGGGTCTGCTGAGTGGCGATCTGGCTCGGCTAAAAGCCAATAGGCTGGATATTTTTCGATTCAAGAACAGTTCAACCCCGAGTTCCGAGTCGATGGTAAATCAGATATTGATAACTTCGGATGGAGCGGTGTTCGGAGCTACCTCCTTCGGTCTAATTGCTTGGAAGGATAGATCACAACAAGTTCTGACGATCAAGAATGGCCTACCCTGTAATGTCATTTATTCATTGATCGCCGACGATCAGGACACATTATGGTTGTACACGCAGTGCGGTCTTGTCGGGATTCCGAATGCGGAACTTCAAAAGTGGTGGAAGGACAGCAACAGCACTCCGCAACTGTACACTGTAGGTGCAGCTGATGGTGCACAGCCTGCATGGGTACCGTTTGAAGGCGCAACCAAGTTACCGGATGGCGAGTTATGGTTCGCCAATTACTCTGGTTTGCAGACGATTGACCCTGCCAACATAAGAGGCAACCCCATACCACCGCCCGTACATATTCAGAACGTTGTTGCCGACCATAGAAGTTACGGTGCAACCGACATTGTTGCCCTTCCAGCGAACACCGGCGATTTGCAAATTGACTATGCCGCGCTGAGCTTTGCAAACCCGCAGAAGGTTGCGTTCCGCTACAAGCTTGAGGATCGTGATAAGACATGGGAGGATGCTGGCGCCCGTCGACAGGCGTTTTACAATGATCTTCCGCCTGGCCATTATCGGTTCCGCGTGATCGCTTCGAACAATGATGGCGTGTGGAACGAAGAAGGGGCGACGCTAACCTTCAGCATCGCGCCGGCCTGGTATCAAACCCGAACATTTCAGGCTGCCTGCGTGGTTTTGGCCATGCTGGTTGTATGGCTAATTCATCGCCTTCGAATACGGTATGTTACTGAGACGATCGCCACCCGCTTTGATGAGCGGCTTGCAGAACGTACTCGCATTGCTCGAGACTTACACGACACCCTCTTGCAGACAATTCAGGGCAGCAAGCTCGTTGCTGACGACGCATTAGAGATGCCGTCCGAACCGGTACGGATGCGGAAAGCGCTCGAGCAATTGTCTCGATGGCTTCAACAAGCCGGGCAGGAAGGCCGCGCAGCCCTAGACTCTCTTCGCGGTCCCGCAACAAGTACCAACGATCTCGCTGACGCACTCAAACGTGTGCTTGAGACTATGCCATTTGATTCATTGGCGACCACGATTTCTGCATACGGGAATATCCGTCAACTCCATCCGATCGTGCGCGATGAGGTATACCGCATAGGGCACGAAGCCATCCGTAATGCCCATGCCCATTCAGGCGGAACACATCTTGACGTTCAACTGCGATACATGGATGACCTGACTCTACGCATAGCAGATGACGGTCCTGGCGCCACTGCTTCCAACTTCAGTGACCACAAAGAGGGTCATTATGGATTGAAAGGAATGCGAGAGCGGGCCATCCGGATCGGTGCAAGGCTCACCATCGTGAGCAGTAAGGGATGCGGCACGGAAGTGTGCCTTGTGGTGCCGGGTGTCATAGCCTTCCAAGATGCAGCAGAATCGCGACGATCGTGGTTAGGGACCCTGCTAGGAAATGGCAAATCAAAACTGAGGAATTCCTAGCTTTCGCTTCGCGATTTATGTCACGCAAGTGCCTCCACATCGACAGGCGAATCGCTAACGCAACATCTTCCGCCTCTTTTCTTCGAACGTAGGTACTTCTCTCACGAGAAGCGTCCTGGGAATGGGTGGAAAATTCTGTTTTCTGGCCCATAGGACTCGCTCCTCGCTCCTGTGCTCGATGTCGCTGCGACAGGATGCCACTGAAACACTCCAATCGCCAACGCAAAAGGTCGAGAGCGCGGAACACTTGTAGGCTAGTCATCAAATCGGACAAATTGGCTGACGTTCAGAACAGCCGGAGGCCTGAAGTTTTCTATAGGAGCGTTGTTCTGCTTCTATTCGAGTTCCAAGAGGCCACGTCGAAAGCCGATGGTGACGGCGTGGGTCCGGTCATTTGCCTGGAGCTTTTCGACGTGCGATATTGAAATGGAATAGCCGGAAGGTCCATAATCGTCTGGACGACTAGTCCATGATAGGTGCCTAAAACAGTGCCGAAGATCGAGACATTTCAAGACCTGGTCTTAGAACCAAAGAAGGATGGCCAGGAGATGTGGCGCTGGCTCTATACTGAGCTGCGCTCCGCAATTATTGATGGCAGATTGAAATCTGGGGCACGATTGCCGTCCACGAAACCTGGCAGCACAATACGGCCTTGCCCGGGGTACAGTCGTGGCAGCATTCCAGCAACTTCAGGCTGAGGGATTCGTTTCGTCCGAAGTGAGTGCTGGAACATTTGTCGTACCAGCGCCAGGGTGGGAGATGACCTCTCCGGCTAAACAAAAATCTTCCCAGCAGGTAATCTCCAGAGCGACTATAGCAAAGCGCACGCAGAGTCTTCTTAAAGCCACATTTTTCCAGCCAGCTTCGCATTCCATCGGTAAGGCGTTTCGGGGCTACGAGCCTGCTATCGATCTGTTTCCAGTCGAACTGTGGGCGCGGATTGCGGCGCGCGTTTTTCGCAAAGCACCGCGTTCTTTGTATGGGCAAGGTGATGCGGCATCCACCGCTGCGAAGAGCCATCGCGGAATATGTGGGCCACTCCCGCGGAGTACGTTGTTCTGCTGAACAGATCATCGTGACATCGGGCGCGCAGCAGGCGTTGGACCTCTTGGCGCGAGTGCTTCTCGATCCCGGCGACGAGGTATGGATGGAAGAT